>OY969563.1:4800000-7004543 GCA_963701055.1 Candidatus Acidiferrales bacterium
CCGTTCTGACCGCCCCCATCCAAAAAGCCATCGACAAGGTGAAGCGCGCCACCAAGAAGCAATAAGAAACCCACAGACCCATAGCCGCCCAAGCATTTCCGGACTATCCTAGGCAGTCATCGCCAGGAGGCCCTTTGCGAAGCGACGGCCGCACCCCAGACCAAATACGCCAGCTGAAGATCACCCCCGATTTTATTTCCCAAGCCGAAGGCAGCGTCCTGATCGAACTCGGCAAAACGCGCGTCATCTGCACTGCCACCGTGGACGACGGCGTGCCCTCCTTCCTTAAAGGCACCGGCAAAGGCTGGGTGACCAGCGAGTACGGCATGTTGCCGCGCGCAACTGAGGTTCGCACGCAACGCGAAGCAGTTCGCGGCAAGCAATCTGGCCGCACACTGGAAATTCAGCGCCTCATCGGCCGCTCCTTGCGCGCTATTATCGACCAGGAAGCCTTGGGCGAAAAAACAGTCTGGATCGATTGCGACGTGATTGAAGCCGATGGCGGCACCCGCACCGCTTCCATCACCGGCGCGTTCGTTGCCCTCGCATTGGCCATGGAGCGCATGGTCGCCGCCGGCATGCTGCGCTCCTCCCCGCTGATTGACACGGTGGCCGCCACGAGCGTCGGCATTGTCGACGACGTGTCTGTGCTGGACCTGTGCTACGAAGAAGATTCGCGGGCCGAAGTGGATATGAACGTCGTGATGACCGGCAGCGGCGATTTTGTCGAAATTCAAGCCACTGCCGAGGGCCGTCCCTTCACCGGCGGAGAGATGCATGACCTGCTGGCGCTCGCTGCGGCCGGCATTCGCCGGTTGACCGAAGAACAACGCACCATACTGCCCGCAAAATTTCTGGGCGGCCGATGACCGCGCCTCACTCCCCGCAAAAACTCATCCTCGCGTCCGGCAATCCTGGCAAGTTGCGGGAATATCAGGTGCTGGCCGCCGGCCACCCGGAACTGGAACTGGAGTTGCTCCCCGGTTTAGCGGCTATTCCGGACTTTCCCGAGGATGCGCCGACGTTTGCCGAAAATGCCGCTGGCAAAACCCTCTATTATTCGAGACATTCTGACGGCTTGGTCTTTGCCGACGATTCCGGCCTGGTCGTTCCCGCCCTCGGTGGAGCGCCGGGCGTGCTTTCCGCTCGCTATGCCGGCCCTGGCGCCAGCAGTGAACAACGCAACGCGAAATTGTTGGCAGAGCTGCAGGGCAAAACGGGCGTGGAGCGTGCCGCATATTTCGTCTGCGTCATTGCTCTCGCAAAACGGGGCCAATGTTTGGCCGTGGTTTCCGCAAAGGTGGATGGCGAAATCTTGCGGCGGCCACGCGGCTCCGGCGGCTTCGGTTATGATCCCGTCTTTTATTTCCCTCAGCTCGGAAAATCCTTCGCCGAATTAAACGCCCAAGAAAAAAACCAGCACAGCCACAGAGGCAAAGCCTTCCGCCGCCTGATGGAAATTTTGAAGTGAACAAGCTCGAACGGCTGCGCAGCGTGCGCGCTACTCGTCGCTTTCACGTTATAAAAACGTGATGTCACCCTCAGGAGCGCTTTCTGCGACGAAGGATCTCAACGTCCACTTCAACCACCGCACAACCGTTCGCCTACCGCCCCCCAACTCGCGTAACATATCGTTCCGAACTCGCATTCTCGGAGAACCCATGCCCACCAAGAAAAAAGCCAAACCCACAAAGAAGCAATCAGGCAAAAAGCTTACACGCCCCAAAGGCACCGACCCCAAGCGCGTCGCCGCCATCCTCGCCAAGCTCGACGAAGCCTATCCGGCCGCTACCTGCGAACTGAAACACGAAAACGCCTTCCAACTGCTCATTTCCACGATTCTCTCCGCGCAATGCACCGACGTGCGCGTGAATCAAGTGACCCAAGAACTCTACAAGAAATACAAAACGCCAAAAGATTTCGCTTATGCCAACCCCGCCGAACTGGAAAATGAAATTCGTCCCACGGGATTCTTTCGCAATAAAACTAAATCGATCATCGGCGCCAGCAAAGGCATCCTCGAGAAATTCGGCGGCGAAGTCCCGCGCACTATGGACGAAATCCTTACCCTCCCCGGCGTTGCCCGCAAAACCGCCAACGTCGTCCTCGGCACCGCCTTCGGAATCGCCAGCGGCGTCGTGGTTGACACGCATGTCATGCGGCTTTCGCAGCGCCTGGATCTGACGCGCCACCAGGATCCCAAGAAAATCGAGCATGACCTGATGAACGTGATCCCTCAAAATAAATGGATCACCTTCTCCCACCAACTCATCTGGCACGGCCGCCGCGTCTGCATCGCCCGCAAACCCAGGTGCATCGACTGCAACCTCGAGCGGCTCTGCTACTCCAAAGACAAAACCGTTTGATTTCAGAGTCGGAGCCGCTATCTGACTTTGCTATAGGACTTTTGGAAGACTATTTCCAACGAGGTTCAACTTTATGGTTTGGAGTTGCTCGAGGGCTGCTGCGCCGGCTGCTGGCCACTGGATGGCTGCTGCGTCTGCGCGGGAGGCTGGGCGCTGTTCATGATGGCATTAAAGTCCGGATGATCCGCCGGCATTTGGCCACTGGCGCCGTTCGTTGATGGATGGCCAGGCGGCAAAGTGCCTTGCGGAGGCGGCATCTCCCCTGCCGTGGGATGCTGCATTCCACCCGTCGCCTGTCCTTTCAACACCACCCACTCGTTCCCTTGTTTCTGCAGTTCATAGTTCAGCTGCATCGCAGGGGCCGCCGGGTCACCGCTCTTTGCGCGGATATCCACGTCAGCCTGCGCCTTATCTCCATCCATCGTGACTTTCGTCACGGTGATCGTCATGTTGTTTACATTCAAACCATTCATGCCTGCAATGTGTTTGATCACACCGTCACGAATCGCCGCCTTCTCGTCCGTCTTGGCTTTGCAGCCACCCACCGAGAGCAGCAATCCCGCCGATAGCGCCGCCCAGAATACCCGGTTCATCAAAATTCCTTTCACGATCGAAGGATGGAGCTGGACTTCTGACCTGCTCCCTTCATGGTAGCGCAACCCCGAAGGAACACGAAGGGCAGCCGTGCAAGCAAACTCGGTCGAGCAACCCACGAGTCGCCACGCCACCGGCCCGCTGTCACTCTTCGCGACTTCGCGACTCTAATGGGTCGAGTGGCGGCCGACCGGCCACGGGAGTTCCACCCATGAATCGCCTTTTGAAGATCGTTTCGGCTTTGTTGCTCGTCGTCCTGTTCTGGCTCGCATATTCCTCGTGGACGGCGGCAAGCAGCGGGCCAGCCGCCGCCATCCCCGACGCCAAGTTGGACGATACTCTCGCCGCAAAATCGGGCCAGTCGACAATTGTGCTCGCCGGGGGATGTTTCTGGGGACTGCAAGCGGTCTTCGAGCACGTAAAGGGCGTAGACCACGTCACGGCAGGTTACTCAGGTGGAACTGTAAAAAATCCCGGCTACGAAGAAGTCAGCGGCGGTAGGACGGGCCACGCGGAATCGGTGGAAATTGTTTACGATCCTTCGAAGATCACTTTGGGCCAACTCCTCAAGGTATTTTTCTCCGTAGCCCACGATCCCACGGAGCTGAATCGCCAGGGTCCGGACGAAGGCACGCAATATCGCTCGGAGATTTTCTTCGCCACTCCCGATCAGCAACGCATCGCACAAGCCTATGTCGATCAGCTCAATCAGGCAAAACTCTTTTCACGCCCCATCGTGACCCAGATCGCTCCATTTGAGGCCTTCTACCGCGCCGAGGATTACCACCAGGACTACGCCATATTGCATCCCGACAATCCCTACATCGCGATGTTCGACCTCCCCAAAGTAAAAAACCTCCAACACGAATTTCCAACTCTCTACCGCTAAATTCTGTCCCACTCGGCAGTCATCCGAATCAGAGCCCGCTCGATGGACTTGCTTTGGCGCCCGGATCAGAGTGAAAAACCAGAGCTCGAAACTTGTCATCGCCGATCACCCGGCGCAACTCTCGAAAGGCAAACAGCGGAATGAAGGTGCAAAAAACGACTACTGTGCGCGCGAGCAGGTCGTCGATTCGAACGTCGTGAAGCGCTCCGGCAAAACCCTGCCCATGCACCAGGCGCTTGATCACCTCCTCAAGAATATGGAACAGGAAGACAAGTAAACCAAACATGAACGCCTTCCAGATGGCGGAATACACCAAAGCCTTCGCCTCGAACTCGGTACCGACGTGTACCGCCTCTCCGATCAGAATCACCTTGGCCACCACCAGCGCGTTAATCAAGGCGGCGCCATAATTGAAGTATGAGATGTCGAACTTATTAAGCAAAAGCATGCTGTACGTCGCCAGGGCGCAGAAGAAAAAAGCGAGGTACAAAGTGAGAATGGCCAGTTCTTGAAACTCATGGACGACTTTCTGTTTGACGGTTTTTTTCTCGGAATTTTCAGCATGCATCGAATTACCCTCTCAATCTGCAGAGCCCGACCGACATTGAGTTTATCAATGGCACTCAGCCGATTGCCTGAAGCATTGTCAGCGAGTATATGCCAATGCGTGCAAATAGCATTCTTGCAGGCTGCCTGATGCTTTGTTTCGCCAAAGGCTTCATTTCATTTAGAATGTGCGCATGAATTCCACGAACAAATTTATTGCCGTCACCTGCCTGCTGCTGGGCATTGGATTTGTGCCCCGCGTCCATGCCGCGCCAAGCCAACCTTGCGAGCGCCTGGCGCAACTAGCTCTGCCCAATATACAGGTCACCTCCGCACAAACCGTCGACGCAGGCGCATTTACGCCACCTTCGGGGGGAGCGGAGTGGATGGCCGCCCCTACATCCTTTTATAAGCAACTGCCCGCATTTTGCCATGTGACAGCCGTCGCTAAGCCTACAACGGATTCGGACATCAGGATCGAAGTGTGGCTGCCCGCGGCGGGATGGAACGGCAAATTTCGCGGACAGGGCAACGGTGGATTCGCGGGAGAAATTGATTATCGCACGCTAGGAGTGGCGATCCTTCAAGGCTACGCAACCGCAGCCACAGACACGGGCCATGCGGGAGTGAGCGGCGATGCCCAGTGGGCCCTGGGCCATCCGGAGAAAATCGTCGATTTCGCATATCGCGCGATTCACCAGATGACCTTGGTAGGCAAGGCGACGGCCACCGCATTCTACGGCGATGCCCCGAAACAATCCTACTTTTCCGATTGTTCTAATGGAGGTCGCCAGGCGTTGATGGAAGCGCAGCGTTTTCCCGACGATTACAACGGCATTCTGGCCGGCGCCCCGGCAAATTATTGGACGCACCTCTTGTCCAGCGCTCTGTGGGACGCGCAGGCCACTACGCTGGACCCAGCCAGCTATATTCCCAGCAGCAAAGTTCCCGCGATTGCCAACACCGTACTGGCAGCTTGCGATGTAAAAGACGGCGTGAAAGATGGCATCTTGAATGATCCACGCAAATGCCACTTTGATCCGGCTACGATACTCTGCAAAGCCAGCGATTCCGATTCTTGCCTCACACAGCCTCAGGTAACGGCGCTGAAAAAGCTATATGAAGGAGCGCGCGACTCCAACGGCAAACAGATTTTTCCCGGATTCATGCCGGGAGGCGAGAATGGCGACGGCGGCTGGCCGCTATGGATCACCGGTCCAGCGCCCGAAAAAGCCCTGCTGTTTGTGTTCGGCTACGGATATTTTGCGGATATGGTTTACGGCCACGCCGATTGGGATTATAAGAAGGCTAATCTCGAGGATGCAGTCAAGGCTTCACAGCAGAAGTTCGGCAACGTGTTGGACGCAGTAGAAACGGATATGAAAGCGTTCCGGGCCCGTGGTGGCAAGCTCATCATTTATCACGGCTGGAGCGACGCCGCGATATCGCCGCTCAACTCCATCAACTATTACACCAGCGTCGTAGAAAAAATGGGCAAGCCGCAAGCCGACTCTTTCGTCCGTTTGTATATGGTGCCAGGCATGCAACATTGCGGCGGCGGTCCCGGACCCGATGTGTTCGGCCAAGACGGAATCAGCCCAATCCACGATGCACAGCACAACCTTTATATGGCATTGGAACAATGGGTGGAGACCGGCGTCGCTCCAACCACCGTGATCGCGTCAAAATTGGACGGCATGGGACCCGCGGCAAAGGTCACGATGACGCGGCCACTTTGCCCTTACCCACAGGAAGCCAAGTACAAAGGCAGCGGCGATACCAACGATGCCGCGAACTTTGTCTGCTCAAGCGGGAACTGATCGCACACGAAAATGGAAGACCAACTTCTGTCCCTCGTAAGCGGACGTCGCGGTCATTTCCAGCTCGAGTCAGGTCACCACGGAGACTTATGGTTTCAGCTCGAGACCTTATGCCAGCACTCGCGCCAAATTCAGCCGTTCGCTGCACAACTTGCAGCCAAGCTCAAGCAGTATCAAGTTGAAGTCGTATGCGGCCCTCTCGTCGAGGGCGCGTTCATTGCCCTGCTTGTCTCGCTCGAATTAGGCTGCGATTTCGCATATGCCGGGCGTTTCCCGAACACCACGCGTCAGGGTCTATATACGGTCGAATATCATCTCCCGGCAGCGCTGCAATCCGTCGTCAAAGGCAAACGCGTTGCCATTGTGAACGACGTCATCAACGCCGGATCGGCGGTGATCGGAACATTTACAGATTTGCAATCGATTGGTGCCAACACTGTTGCCATTGCCGCGCTTCTCGCATTGGGCGATACCATCCACGCGTTCGCCGCCAATCACCATCTTCCTCTCGAACTTCTGAACCATATGCCCAACAATTTGTGGGCACCGTCCCATTGTCCGCTTTGCGCCGCTGGGCAACCGCTCGAAATTGTCGGCACATCCTAAAGGACATGCGCGGTAAATCGCCCGGCCTCCAATTCCTCTGCCTTTGATTCCGGCGATACGCTTGTGCAATGATGCTGCTCTCGAAGCCAAAAAGGAGAACTTGGATGCGCCCAGTCGCTGCACGCATTTCGCTTATTTGCGCTTTAGCACTGTTCACGACATACAACGCAGTTGAGGCATTTCCCACCACAGCGCCTGCCTCTCAATCGCCTATGGACGTGCTTCCCGAAGGTGGAGTGGTTATCGTCGCTCCGATTGCCGAATATTCCTGGCGCGTTTGGCCCGGCGGCAAGATCGAATACAGTTTTGACAACAGCCGTACGTGGCAGACGCAGAAAAGCGGCGTCACCGCTGATCTAACCGGAGGCTCCGCGCCCTCCGGTAAAGTCTGCTGGATCGTGGGCAAGGCCGGCACAATTCTGCTGACCACCGATCGCGGCAAGCATTGGAAACAACTCGCTTCCCCCATCAAAGGAGATATCGAAGGAGTGTTTGCGCAAGACGCCAAGCGCGCATCGATCTGGACCCCATCTCACAAGCAAAGCTTCGAAACCAACGACGGCGGCACCACCTGGACCGCCAACGACAAATAAGTAATCGCCGGCGCAAGATTAGCTACCAGCTTCTGCTCCCCTTGACATTCTACTGGAAGCCCGATAGCATCACCAAGAATGTCTACTAAAGAACAAAGAGAACGCATCGAACTGCTGCAAGGCACACTGGATTTGCTGATCTTGCGCACGCTACTACTCGGGCCGGCTCATGGCCACGCTATCGCCAAAGCTATCGAATTCAAATCCGACGACGTATTGCAGGTCGAGCAAGGCTCGCTATACCCGGCCCTTCACCGCCTCATCAAGCGCGGATGGATTTCCGTGGAAGATGGCACTTCCGAAAACAATCGTCGCGCCAAATTCTACCGCCTCACCACAAAAGGCCGTAAGCAGCTCGCGCTGGAGACGAGCAAGTGGGACAAACTGGCGGGCGCCATCGCGCGAATTCTCCGGCCATCCGAAGAGCGCGAATCATGAGCCGTCGCAAACGCATGTTACAGGATCTCGATCAGGAAATTCGCGAGCACATCGAAATTGCCACGCGCGAGAACATCGATCGCGGCATGTCCCCCGAACAAGCTCGTTACGCCGCTCTACGCAAATTCGGAAACGTAACCATTGCCAAGGAAGACACGCGCGAAGTGTGGAGTTTGCTCTGGCTCGAACAGTTGCTGCAAGACGTTCGCTTTGGCCTGCGCGTACTCGCCAAATCTCCTGGGTTCACCGCCGTCGCTATACTCACGCTGGCTCTTGGCATCGGCGCAACCACGGCCATCTTCAGCGTCGTTTACGGCGTATTGCTTCGTCCGCTGCCATACCGCAATCCAGAACAAATCGTGCGTCTGTGGGAGCAGAACGAAAGCGGCGGCCGCATGAATTTCGCGGATGCCAATTTCGCGGACGTGCGTGCCCAAGATCATTCCTTGAGTGGATTAGCCGTATATCACAACGGAATCGCCACCGTTACAGGCCACGGTGAGCCAACGCGAACCGCGATGGCCTCGGTGTCTCGCGATTTCTTCTCCGTCATGGGCGTTCAGCCCGTCCTTGGTCGAGACTTCGCCCCAGAAGAACAGCGGCCCAATGCTCCTACCGTTGCCCTGGTGAGTTACGCCTACTGGAAACAAACTCTTGGCAGCAATCCGGATCTTTCCCCGATTCGCCTGAAAATAGATGGTCAACCGACTTCCGTCATCGGTGTTCTGCCCCCGGGATTTCGCTTCCCGGACAACTCGGACATCTGGATATCGAGCGAGCTTTCCGAACCATTGCCAAGCCGTTCTGCCCACAACGACAGACTGGTCGGCCGCCTGCGCGACGGCATCAGCCTGCCCCAGGCGCGCGCCGAACTTACCTCCATCGCGCAGAAACTAAAGCAGCAATATGGCCAGGACACGGCCATGGTCGCCGTCGCCATCGATCCCCTGCGCGAAGCGATGACCAGCGACGTGCGCCCGGCTTTTATCCTTCTGCTAAGCGCCTCTGGATTCCTGCTGTTGATTGCCTGCGCTAATGTCGTCAATCTGATGCTCGCCCATGCCGCTGGACGTGAAAAGGAACTGTCCATGCGTGCGGCGCTCGGAGCACAGCGTTCCCGTCTCATTCGCCAATTCCTCGCCGAATCTTTTCTGCTGTCTTTGCTCGGCGGCGCGCTCGGAATCTTGCTCGCCTACTGGGGATTGAACGGGCTGCTGGCGCTCGCGCCTGTCGACCTGCCGCCCCTCGAAAATGTTTCCTTGAATCCTACCGTGCTTTTGTTTTCCATCGGACTCGTTTTCGCGGTGTCGATTGCCATGGGCTTATTCACCGCGCTTCGCTCGATTTCCAGGGACGCTCACGCCTCTCTGAATGAAGGAATCAGGGCAGGCGCCGGAAACCTCAGCAAACAGAGGGTGGGCCGCTTGATCGCCGCGGGCCAGCTTGCCATGGCGCTGGTTCTTCTAGTGGGTGCAACACTTCTGGGCAGAAGCCTGTTGCGCGTGTTGTCGATCAACTCCGGCTTTCGCACCGAAGGCATAGTTACGATGGACTTGGCGTTGCCTTACGACGCCAACATGACCAGCCGCGTGGAATTCTTCAACGACTTGCTGGCGAAACTCCGCGAAATCCCCGGCGTCACGCAAGTAGGCGGCACTAGTGATTTGCCGCTTGCCGGCTCCGGCTATTCCGACGGTTACTATTTGCCGATGAACGCCGGCGACATTTCTCCGCACATGCAGGACTTGTTCCAACGTTCCGCGACTGGCAGCGTTGAGAAAGATCCCGCGTTGTTCGCCGAATTGTCCAGCCTCTTCGACCAACTCTTCCGCGATAAATCGCGTCTCGGAGACGCGGACTTCGTCGTGGTCTCCGGCGGCTATTTCAAAACCCTGGACATCCCTCTACTGCGCGGCCGCCTGTTTGACCAGCGCGACTTGGCGGATTCAACTCCGGTTGCTCTCATCAGTCAATCTCTCGCAAATGAAAAGTGGTCAAACCAGGATCCCATCGGCCATACGATCGAGTTTGGGAACATGGACGGCGATGCTCGTCTTCTCACCATCGTTGGAGTTGTGGGAGATGTGCGCGATCACAGCCTGGAGGCCGTTCCCTCTCCAACCGTGTACGTCGATTATCGTCAGCGTCCCAGGAAAACCTGGAGTTTCACGTTTGTCATGCGCACCTCGAATAAGCCAGACACGGTTTTCGCTGCCGCGCGAGGCATTCTCCATGATCTCGACCCGAATATTCCTCCCCACTTTCGCACTTTCCCGCAGGTTTACTCCGCTTCGGTCGGCGCGCGCCAATTCAGTGTGATTCTGGTTACGATTTTCTCCTTCGCGGCTCTTTTGTTGGCTCTGGCCGGCATTTACGGTGTGTTTTCTTATTTTGTCGTTCAGCGCACGCGAGAAATTGGTGTGCGCATGGCACTCGGCGCCACGAAGCGCCAGGTCATCGGCATGATCCTGCTCCAAGGCGCCTTCACCGGCTCGATCGGAATCGTCGCGGGCTTGCTGGGCTCGTTCGCGGTAAGCCGTTGGCTGCAATCCCAACTCTTCGAACTCAGTCCCACCGATCCATCCACTCTACTCGGCGTCTCTTTGATACTGATTTTGGTTTCCCTCGCCGCTTGCTTTATTCCCGCACTCCGCGCCACTCGCATCGACCCCGTTATCGCTCTGAGATGCGAATAAACAGTCACGCTCACCCTTGATGCACATCGTATACGTTTATCGGGCCGCTGTCAGGCTTCGTGGGGGTGTGTCAGGTAGTGCTGCCGCAGCAAATCCTTCCCATAATCATTTCCGTTCGGCGTCCGCACCACGCAATGAATGTGCTGTTGCGTCGCCATTTTAGGATCTTTCGCAAACTTCGCCAGGTTTGCAGGACGCTGGTGATCAAATTCCACCAGAATCACTGGGCTCTGAATGCGGTAATAGAACACGCTGTCCTCTTGCGTGCCGCCAACCCATGCGAACCACGTGTTCTCAATGTGCTTCTCTATTTCGCTCATCTTAACGCGCGCGTGCCCGTCGTCCATGTTGCTCACATACAATCCCGCCAGATCCCGCAACTGTTTGCGCACCGGGCCTTCCAGATCCTTCCCTTGAATACCAGCATAGTCCAGCACAACGTTATCCTTGAATGCCTCCGTCAAATTATTATTCCCGGATTTAGAAAAATCGATAATCGCCTTCTTCTGTTGCGCTGCTGGCAACGCCCTCACAAGCTCTAAGCCGTCCCTTTGTTCTTCCTGAAGAATCACCACGCCTTTGTATTTTCCCGATGTGGCCCGCACCGGCTCCGAACCTACAAACAGCGGCGTCATCACCACCTGATCGCCCAACACGAAAAAATTGATAATCGCGTGGTGCCCGCTGAACTGCCAGCCCCAAGGCTCCGTCGCCGATGGCCTTCCCATGATCGTGATGAAATACAGCCATTCGCCGAGAAAAATCGGGTCGTTAGCCAGTTCCGCAAGTGTCTCGTTCAATCGCATCACGTTACGCGTCAGCTCGAAACCTCGCGTGCTCAACGACGTGCGCATCAGCCCGAACGCCAATTCGCGCTGCGCTTCCGTCATCTCCTGCATGCTGATGCCTTGCCGCAGATAAAAATGCTGGTTCATCCATTTTCGCCATTGCACATCGTCGACTGGGAACATCGTCTTCGCCAGCTGTACGTTGTCCAGCGACGCAATGAACTTCTCGCCGCATTTCGCACCGGCCCCGTCGAAACTCCGCTCGGACCGATTTGGAATATGTCTGGCACGATGCCGGAGGTTGTGGTGATGCCCCGAAACGGCGCCGCCAGTCCTTCCTTTTCGTACTCTTCGGACATTCGACGAAATTGCTCCGCCATGCCGACTGGAGTCTTTTCCTGCCCATAGGCGAAGGGCAAAAATACGAATGCCGATACCAGTGAGGAGAGAAATGCGCGGCGGGAAGCTGCGTCGCGTTTGTCATGCGTATGTGTATGGCCGGGCTGGTGGATCTTCTCACACACGGTTCACCTTCATTTCCCAAACCTCTGCACCCTATCACACGCTTCCCGCGCGGCAAAGCGTGCCCGTGTCTCAGCGTGCGGCGCCAGGCGGTGTAATCACGTCGTTCTTATCGCAGGCTTGCTTCCTTTGGCAACTCGGAAACATTCCAGCCCCCTCTGAGGGCTTTGATCGACAATACGCTGGCATCCATGCGGCGGCGAAGAATGTCCACATTATTGCGTTCGTTCGACAACGCAACCGTCTGCGCGTTGATTACGTGCAGGTACGTATCCACGCCACCTTTATAGCGGTTCGTGAATAGCTGCAGCGATTCTTCGGCCGAGCTAACGGCCTCCTGCTGTTGTTGTGCTTCGCATGATCCGGCATCGTCAGAAACTTGCAACAGCGGCAGCTTCCGTTGGGCACGTTTCAAAAATAGGCAGCAGCCGGGCAATGTCCAACGCTTGCTTCAACTTCGGGCCGAGATGACAAAGCATCAGACGTCCGCCTTTGGCTTTCGTCTTTCGATGCATTTCGATCAGTGCGCCGAGGCCCGCGCTGTCGACATAATCCACGTGCTCAAGATTAATGACGATCCGCGTAGCCCCGGATGTCAGGAGGTTGTCGATCATTGTACCCAGCCCGCTGCTCTCTTGCCCGAGCGCCAAGCGGCCTTGCAGCGCCAAAAGGTAGATCCCATTCATCTCACGTTGCGTTATTTCCAAAGCCACCGGTTACCTCCTCGTGTGCCGACACGCGATCTTGCGATTTCACCATAATAGCTTCTGGCGCTCAGATACCAAAGCCTGCTCCACAATATCGGCCCACACACAGCTCAGGACTATCCTTTTGTTATATGGTATAGCGTTGAGTAATGAAACCGACCGCGATTCCCCCAGTAAACTCTACCGACACGGAGCGATCGGCCAAGAGCCAAAAGGCGCGACTGTGGCGCCATATTCTTCTGTTTGGACTAGCAGGAGGAATTGTCATCACTCTGCTTAAGTGGACCGAGTATCGCTATCTGGTGGTTGAACATTCGATTGAGATCTATGGAGGACTCACGGCCGCGACGTTTTCGGCGTTTGGCATCTGGCTCGGACTCCGGCTGACCCGCAAGCAGATTGTATTGAAGGAAGTGCACGTTCCCGTTCCGGCCGGGCAGCCATTTGCCGTGAACTCTAAAAAACAAGCGGAGCTCGAAATTACGCCTCGCGAGCTGGAAATTCTGGCGCTGATCGCCAAAGGCTTGAGCAACCGCGAAATCGCGGAGACACTGTTTGTAAGCGAGAACACGGTGAAGACCCACTCCAGCCGCCTTTTCGATAAACTTGGTGCGAAGCGCCGGACGCAAGCTGTGCAAATGGGCAAGGAATTCGGCTTGATACCCTGAACGGTGTTCCGGAGGACCAGTCTTGAAGGCAGCTACCTCGCTCCAAAGCATGATTTCTGGCCTTCCCGGCGAAAATCACCCAAAAGGATGACGACAATTCCGCAGGCTGCGGCTAGATTGCGCCAGCCGTCGATCTTCAAATATCGGAGGACAAAAAAGTGAAGAAGACAATCGTCACGTTCGGGTTGATTTCCGGCGTGATTTCGTCGTTGCTCATGGTTTGCTCGATTCCGTTTTTCCACAGGATCGGGTTCGACAAGGCCTTGATCCTTGGCTATACGTCCATTGTGCTTTCGTTCCTCTTGGTGTTTTTCGGCATCCGCTCCTATCGCGATAACGTCGCGGACGGCCATATCACCTTCGGGAAGGCGTTTGGTATTGGGCTCTGCATCACTCTAATTTCGTGCGTGTTTTATGTGGCGACGTGGGAAGTGCTGTACCATACGGTCTTCCGGGACTTCATGGACACGTATTCGGCGTCCATGATTTCCAAGGCGCAGGCGTCCGGCGCTAGTGCGCAAGCGGTACAGGCGAAAATCGATGAGATTCAACGCACGAAAGTAATGTACGCAAATCCGCTTTACAATGTGATGATGACGTTCATTGAGCCGTTCCCAATTGGCCTGCTGATTGCGTTGATTTCGGCAGCCGTTCTGAGAAAAAAGGCGCGGCCGGAATCGGCGCAGACTGCCGCGATGGCGTGAGGCATTCCTAATCTCCGCGCTGTCACGCTTGAAGCATTCATGAATGAGAGAAGTCTCTGCGATTGGAACAGTTTGAAATTGATGCTCTGTATTCGTATTGCCGACAGGAATTTATTTAGGAAAGGGAGAAAACAATGGCTAAAGTCACTGGAATTGGCGGCGTATTCTTTAAAGCGAAAACCGACGATCGCGCTCTCCGCGAATGGTACCAGAAGCATCTCGGCGTCAAGCTTGATGACTGGGGAGGCTGCGCCCTTGAATGGACCGAGGACAAAGCAGAGGATAAGGGTGTTACGGCATGGCATGTCGCAGAGCCGGGCACGAAATGGTTCGGCCCGAGTGAATCGAGTTTCATGATCAACTATCGAATCGACAATATGGACGAAATGATCGCTCAACTAAAGAATGCCGGCACTGAAATCTTGAAGGGTCCCGAATTCCATGAGAACGGGAGTTTTGCTTGGGTCATGGACCCCGATGGAAACAAAGTCGAATTGTGGGAACCAAAGCTCTGGGACGAAAAAAACAAGAAGCCCTAGGCGAGCGAGCCGTCGGCACGGCGTTAATAGGACCTTAAGTTCCCCATAATTCTGGCTAGACTCTTCCAAAGAAGCCCATGGCCCGTATAACTGACGGAGATGAATAACGAAACTGATAGCTGGTTTGCTTTTCTCCGCAGCAAGCCTTAGTGCGTCAGCGAATGAGTTCTTGGCAATACCCGTGTGGACCTCCCCAACTTTCCCGGAGCATGGAGTAAAGTGACGAAGTATCTTAGAATGTTTACAGCAGTCACGGTCGGGGCGTAGCGCAGCCTGGTAGCGCGCCTGCCTTGGGCGCAGGAGGTCCCGAGTTCAAATCTCGGCGCCCCGACCACTTACTGCTTTATTTTCAATTCGCTACTTCAACGAACTTCCGCACCGGAAACTGAACTTGGGTCCAATTTGGGTCCAAATATCGGCTTCTCGACGCTGCCTCAACCTGCTCAGCGTGCCGTCCCCTTGCATTACGTCTTCCCACCAGCGAACTGTCCAAAGTTTCTTCGAGTGCCTCATTGGAAGAGACTGCCTTGCCGGAAACTACTTCGAAGCATCGTTCCTCCCTTGTCAGGAACCTCGATGACCGTCCAGCTTGTTCCGCGCCACATTCAAGTTTAGTGCGCATGGCAAGCGATACTCTTGATTTCGACGCGGCGCGACGGAAAGATTGTCGGCCAATCAAAATTGGTCGGGGACAGGTTTTAGTTTTCGAGGCTACTGAGAGCAGAGCCTTAGCTCGCTGCATTAGCCCGATCGCTAAGGCATAGCCTGCTTTTTTTGCGTGGCGCGTTACCGCGCGAGGAGAATCAACCATGGGGTTCCGGTGGCTAGGAACACGAGTAGACAGAAAAGCGTGGTCAGCAGGCCTAGTCGGTAGAGTTCCGGCTGAGTGAGATAGTTGCTCCCGACAAAGATGACGTTTTGGCTTCCTCCTTGCGGGGTGATCGTGGAAAAGTAGCTGCTGGCAAAGAGCAGGGCATAAGCCATTAAGGGTGCAGGGACACCAGTCTTCACGCCGACGCCCAAAAAGACGTCGAAGAGAGCCAAGACCTGCGCCGACTGGCTGACGAACATATAGTGCATCAATACGTACAGCACAAGGAGAACGACATAAGCAACGGGCCAGGTGATTCCTCCAAGCAGCGACGTCAGCCGCGCACCGACGTAGCCCATAAAGCCGAGCTCGTTGAGCTGGCCGCTCAATGCAAAGAGGACTGCCAGCCAGATAAAGGTGACGAGCGTACCTCCCTGTAGGTTGATGTCCTCCAGTGTGAGGACGTCGGTTGCAAGCAGCGCCCCCAGGCCGGCGAACGCCACCGCCGCGAGACTCAACTTCAGTGTCCCCGCCATCACCCAACCGGTCACCATAAAGGCAAAGGCTATCGCAACTACCCATTCATCCCGCGTCAATGGCCCCATGCTGCGCAGTGCATTCTTAGCGGCTTTCGGCGCTTCCGGGGTCGCCGCCACGCCAGGTGGGAACAATTTGTAAAGGATAAACGGAAGCAACGCGATCATTGTCAACACAGGAACCGACGCTGCAAGCATCCATGAGCCGAAGTTGATCTTCACTCCGTAAGGCTCCGCCAACGACACGGCGATTGGATTACCGGACGTTGCTGTGAGCCAAAGTGCGGAGGACACGCTGAGGCTGGCCATCCCGCAAAACATAAGGTAACCACCCATTCGGCGGCTCTTTTCCTCGTCTGGCACGGAGCCGGAATTCTTGGCCAAAGAAAGAATGATGGGGTAGAGCACCCCACCTCGTGCTGTATTGCTCGGAAACGCTGGTGCGATCAACGCGTCAGTGAGAAAGATGCTGTATCCCAACCCAAGCGTGGATCGCCCGAATATACTAACCACCAGCAGGCTGATGCGCTGTCCGAGCCCCGATTTCACGACCGCGTTCGCGACGAGGAATGCCACTACAACCAGGAGCACGCTTTGATTGGCAAAACCCGCAAAAGCCTTAACAGGATCGACCGTCCGGGTGAGCACTGCAGCCGATACCGCCAACAGCGAGGACGTCAAAAGAGGAAATGAATTCAAGATGACAGCAACGATAGCCGCCGCAAATATCGCAAAGAGATGCCAAGACTCTTTCGTCAGACCCGCTGGTATCGGCCACAACCAAATGCCAAGCGCCAGGGCAAAGGGGAGGGCTCGCATAAGTTGTCGGCGGAGCCCGGTCGTGGCTGTGCTCATTTGCGTTGTTCTCCGCGAGACATCGCGGCCGTCGAGCCAAACCGGGCCCGGCCCTTTAGGTCGATGGCCCTACCGCTCACAGCACCGTCCTCCGACTCAGCAACGTACTCCCATTGAAAGGAATACTCGCCGGTGATACCGGTGAAACGGCCGGTCCCGCCCAGGAAAGTACCTACGATGTGATTTCCGGTTCCGACCCATTCACCTTTCAATTCGCTGTAAACTTTGTCGCCGTGCTCGTCGGTCCACACACACTGGCCCTGCATTCCGACGCGATTGTCGGAAAAGCCTATCGCCTTTGCCCTGAACCCTACTCCCATGCCGCGATCTCCTGTGAGTAGCAGCGATCCGGTTAAGTCGAAGATCGAAGCGTGGTGATCTGTTTCGAGATTGAGCGTCTGTCGAGTCCCTGAGGCGGACCAGGTGCCTTGGAAGGCGCGCCACTCGCTTGGTGGTTGCATCTCCGGCGGCTGAACCGTTGGTTGGCTACATCCGGCCGCAAACAGAAGCAGAGCGAGCGCGGCCCATCGTGGTCTGGTCGAAACCATTGAGCCTACGTAAGAAACTTTCGTCTCTCCTTCGGATATGACCATGGCTCCTTACGCGCTCTGTTGCGTCCAGATCCCGAGAGTTGATGACAGCGAGTTTTCGTTCTTGTCTGCCGTGTTGCCGGGTGTCCTTGCTATGAGACTGCCAGCGCGAGTGGCTAGCGATTAGGTCGGTGTAGCGGCAGCAGAGGATGCCGCGGCCTGACCGACAACAATGAATTCGAACGATTTTCCGTTGACCTTGAACTTTACTTTATTCTTGTCGAGGGTGAACTGGACCGGCGTATTTAGCGGAATGATGTTCTGATCGGAGGGCTTCGGCTGACGGATGGTGTAGTCGGTGGTGCCAGAGCGTACGACATACTGCTGGCACAACAGATCGACATCCTGCTTCTTAGATTTCTTTGAGCCACACGCGACAGAGGTGTGCGAAAGAATATTGCCCGACTGTGGTTTGGGACCAGGGGCGGCTGCCGTTGAACTCAAAAATAGAGCGGCGCAAAAAATCAGAGACTTTTTCATGTAGGCTCCTAGCCGAAAAACGGTCGAGGCCTCAGAAGTGCGCGCATGATCCCGCCTCTTCTACGAGACTGGGACCATGCGCACTATGCTTCAGGCCATTCGCGAATTTTGCGGCTCAGCTTGCAGCTCTCGCCGCGAGCTTTGCTTCGATGACGTGGCGAATCAAACGTTTCGTCCTTTCGACGAAGGCCAAATGGTCGGCGAGGCAGCTCTCGAGCAGTACGCCGACGCCGTAATGACCGGACAGATCGGCGGCAGCGACCAGCGTGACGTATTCCGCCGTGCGCATGTGGCTCAAGTGATTCGCCTTTGCCAACACAAAGAGCCTCCTTGCCTCCGGCGACTGGATCTCCGCAAGCTCTTTGCGAAAATCCTCCACAAAGACATCATGCAGCCGTCCGGGGAGGTTCACCGGTTTCTCGCCGATAATTTTGAACGCTTCGTCCAGCTTCGCCAGGTTTTGTTGAGACACGAAAGCTCGTGCTTCGAGGGCCTGCTGTATCTCCGGATTCTGGGCCAATTCGCCCAGTTCCTTGTAGATTGCCGCCGAACGCTCCGTACCTTGTCGCACCTGGCTCAGAATGGTCACAAATAGTTCTTTTGGATTTTTAATTGGCATAATCGATTTCTCCTTCTCAAAGCTGTTTGGGGTTTTGGTTTGTTTTTGAATTGCGCCGCTGCAACATTCTAGAAAATGGGCTGCCACCTTCCCCGCCCAGAAGTCGATAGCAGCCCGAGTTCGGACGGTCAGAATGTCACGTCCGATTCGAGAATTTATAGTGTTCACGTCTCGGCTGCTACTAGGGATTCCCCTAGTTGTTTGGTAATGAGGCCAAGACTAAAAGGTAAGGCAACTTGTGACGCGCGAGCGGCGGGTGCAACCTTGCCGCAGCGGAACCACACAGCAGGACTCGGTGACCCTCCACCCCCCAACTCTCCGAGTCCTGGCGTGGGGCTGCAAGATCTCTTTAATTCCGCAATACTCAACTTCGAAACTTCTAGGGATTTTCCTAGTTGTCCTTGATCTGGAACCGGCCTACACGTTGTAGGACAGAAGGTACTTCAAGGCCGAAGACCTCAATAGGACATGAGTGCCGATAAACCAGGTGGCCGTGATGGGCGTGATGCAGGACAAGGTGGGCGTGGATCCCAAGCTCTTGAATGATGCAGAGTTGATCGACTTGGTGCGCGAGACACAGAAACAAATGGAGGCGCACGGCGAGTGGAATGAGTTGAATGTCTTGTTGCGCGATTTTACAGCAGAGATGGTGAAGCGCCGTGTGCTCTCAACAGTGCAGTTCGTCGGGTTGATGGAGTTGAGCCGGCCAGACTAACTGAATCTTCAAATAGACAAACTCAAACTCGAGGCGCGCAAACTACAAGGCATGCCAATTTTTGCATCGCCACATTCCCCTTGCTGTGTTGGAGTCAGTAGCCGGCTGAAGTGGAGATAGGTCGAAGGATGCCAGAGGCGCGGAGGTTGTGGGAACCGGCTAGATCGAGTTTGAAGATATTGTGTGGGGCGGGAGAAAACGTGAAGGTGGAGGCGGGGAAAATGTCGGCGGCGAAAGTTCCGTTGTTGGCGTCGGTGGAAGCCGTAGCGCCGGTGAAGACTTTATCGGAACAATGGGATTCACTGCGGCAAAGACGAAGCTCGCCGTTGAGGAGTTGGCCGGAACCATCGGCTTCGAAAGTGCCTCCAATCGAGAGAGGGCCTTCGGCGTCGGAGCCGGAGAGAAGAAAGGTATAGCCGCCGCGAAGCATGGCGGAGGCAGCGTCAGGTGCAGCGATGATGGTGACAGCGGCAGCGCCGAAATCTGTGGAATTGGCGCTGGCTGTGGCAGTGACTGCGACGAGCGCGGGATTCGGGATGGTCTGGGGAGCAGTGTAGAGTCCGGCGGCGGAAATGGAGCCGCAATCCTGGCTGGAACAATTGGTACCCCCAACACTCCATGCAACGGCGGTGTTGGAGGAGCCAGTAACCGTTGCGGTGAATTGCTGGGTCGTAGCAACGACGATGCTTTGTGTTTTCGGATCGACGACGACGGTAACGGATTTCTTGCCACCGCCCAAACCAAGCAGGTTTTCGATGCTCCCGACGTTGCAAGCAGCGCAGGAAAAACAACAGAAAACCAAGAGAACTGTGGTCAGTGGTCGCATGCACGACTCCTTTAATTGCGCTGAGCGAGATGCCGTTCCATCTTAGGGAATGTAACTGTATGTTGGCGAACTCGAGATGGTACATTGCCACGGGTGGTTAGATTGTACAAACCGCTCCTGTGGGATCTGTTCGTAATTGTTAGACCGGGCGCCGACCCTCGATACCCATCGATTATTTCTCGTCTGGATCCACTTTGACGAAGCTGTACTTTGCGCTGAACTGGATGCGCGGTGCATTTGCTGATTGCCCATTTTGATCCATCGCCCAGCCGTATAAGAACTCAGCGCCGACGTTGAGTGAGCCTCCGGGATTCCAGATCAGGTTGGCGCCGGTGTAGGTGGCATGATTGTAGGTTCCCGGGGGCGCCAAATCGGTATTGTCCACCGCCGCGTAAGAGTAGATTGCACTGGAGCGCAACCTCTTGGACCAATAGTGCTGATAGGATGCCTCCACTCCCACTGCTGGAGTTGCAACCAAATGTGTTTGCGCTCCTGTAGCTGGCTCAGCATCAATGCCTAGTCCCGAGGTGTCCTGAATATACCGCGAGATGCCGTGTCCAGCAGCGACAGCAAAGATCAGGTTGTCCCGACCGAAGGTCTGAAACCCTACTGAGGTATTCACACCCCAGCCGAATACGGAACCGGTCCTCGCGTCCGGCAGGAACGCTGCGACAGAACGAAACAGTCCAGCCACCTGGAAGTGACCGCGTTCAAATTCCTGCCGCAAGCGAATTGCGCCGTCAGGAGTCGGCGCGTTCGGCTGCGCGTTAAATTGTGCGGTCGTGAAAATAATGTCTGAAGTGGGCTTTTCCGCGGAAATGTAGAAAGTCGTATGGGGACTAAGTGCGAATCCATAGCGAAATTGTGGATTCCGGAGGCTCACCATGCCATTGGGACCTTGGAAGTCCAGGCCATCCGGGAAAGCATCCGGATCCATAAAGTTTGTGAAAGTCTGTCCGATCAGGAAGTTTCTCGCCTGTGCATAGGCGTGGCGGAGTCTAGGGGTAGTTGAATTAGTTCCGAAAAAGTCGCTTTCTACATAAAACCGAACTTCTCCTACCTTTGTATAGGGAATCCTGAAGTCCAGGCTCAAACGTGTCGGCCTTACGGAGATGGTCGTATTATTTACGCTAGTTATTTGGGGTATGGGAAACGAAGACGGAATGAACGCATCGATGTTTCCCGCAGGTTTCAGGTCGTAGATAAAATCTGTCTTAAAGTATCCGCCGATTTTCAGGATTGTCTGCGTTCCCGGCAACTGGAAAAATCCTTGGTACTTCGGATCCAGCGGCACGTTATTGAAGCGAGCGGCTGCGAAGGTGTCCTCAGAAAACTCCCGGTAACTGGCAGTGGCCTCGCCAACGTGTGGAGAGGTAGCACCGACGCGAGGAGGTTCCGCGGTTTTAATAGTGCCGTTCTGGCGAGGGACGGCGGCGGCGGCAGCGGTTGGAGCCTGAGTGGTAGGCGCCTCTGTTTTGGTTCCTTTGAGCTGATCAATCTCCGCCTGCATCTGAGTCATCTGGGCCTGCATCTGATCGACGAGTTTTCGAAGTGCTTGGGTCTCGTCGGAAGGTGCTTGAGATTGAGCCATAGCATTTGGCGAGGCCAACGGCGCCAACAAAAAAATCGCCGCAAACAGATAAAGTTTTCGGATTTTCATTCGGTTCCTCCTGGTCCCTTTGCGCGGCATCACCGACAAGGGACGCCTGAATGAATTCAGGAGTCCCGTCACGACAGCAAAAGAACGAGAACCATTCCCCAGATGGTGAGCAGAGTGTTGCCGACGGCGTAGGTGACGGTGTAGCCGAGGGCAGGGATTTGGCTTTGGGCGCGATCACAGACCAAGCCGAGAGAAGCGGTGGTTGTGCGCGCTCCGGAAAGAATGCCGAGCAGAATCGCGTCGTGGAAGCGGAAGATGTACTTGCCGACATACAAACCGAGGATGAGCGGCAAAGTTGTGGCAACAGCTCCCCAAAGAAAGAGGCTGACGCCTTGCGTGCGGAGCCCGTTGACGAATCCTGGGCCCGCAGAGATGCCGACTATAGCGATGAAGATATTCAAACCAACCGAGTTCATGAACCAAACGGTCGGGGAAGGGATACGTCCAAAGGACGGACGTGTCGAACGCAACCATCCGAGAACCAATCCGGCGATGAGCGCGCCGCCTGCCGTGGATAAGGTGAGTGGAACACCACGAACTTTCCAGACCAGCGCGCCAATCAAGGCGCCGACGGCAATTCCGGCACCGATGAAGGCAACATCGGCAATGTCGGTCGGGCGATCCGCGACACCAAGCATTTTGGCGGTCGCCGAAGTATCTTGTGTGCGACCGACAATAGTGAGAATGTCGCCGCGGTAGATCTTGGTATTCGGCAGGATGGGAATGGAGGTGGCGGTGGCGCCTCGAGTGATCTTTCGGAGGAAAACACCGCGGGAACTGGGGAGTTGCGCGAGTTCGAGCAGGGTCTTGCCGTCCACGGACTTGTTGGTGACGTAGGCATCGACGCCCTCGATCGGGACGTTGAGCAATTCAGGATCGTCGACCTCTCTGGCGCCTTCCCCTGTGACTTTAACGAGGACTTCGCGTGCGCCGGCGACGCTGACGATATCGCCTTCGTGCAACACGGTGTCTGCTGTGGCATCCTCGACAGTACCGTTGCGGCGTACGCGCTGAATGAAGACACGAGCGTCGGGGACCAACGCTTCCGCTTCAATGGCACGAAGTCCAGCGACTTTGCCGCCCGGCTGCACATGGAAGCTGCGGGTCTCCCAACGGTGCCATGCGGAGCCAGCCCCGCCGAGTTCTTTCTTGCCACCAAATTTTTCCTCGTAGTCCTTGCAGGCCCGCACGAGGTCCATGCGAACGAGCGCGGGGCAGATGAGAGCAATGACGATAGCCGATCCGACAGTGCCGAACATGTAGGTTACGGCATAGGCGACTGGCATGGAGTCGAGCAATTTTTTGGTTTCGTCCGCGGCGAGGCCCACTCGATTGATGGCGTCGGTGGAGAGGCCCATGGCCGCGGAAATGGTCTGGGAACCGGAATAGAGTCCAGCTGCGTAGCCGAGATCGTAGCCAACGAATTTAGCAATCGCGACAGGAATCACAAGACAGAAGAGACATTGGACCAGGGAGAAGAGCGCTTGCGGCACGCCATCCTTGGCAACGCCGCGAACGAACTGTGGACCGACACCATAACCTACCGCGAACAAGAACATCAGGAAGACGGTGGCCTTGAGCGGCGGAGAAATGCTTATGCCGATTTGTCCGATGAGGACGCCAGCCAGCAGAGTCGCGGTGACCGACCCAAGGCCAATTCCCTTGAAAGTAAATTTGCCGAAGTAATAGCCGAGAGCCAGAGTGAGGAAGATGGCGATCTCGGGATACTGCCGGAGGGTCGCAGCAAACCAGGTAAAGATGAACATCGTCCAACCTCCCTAGGCAGGAACCTGAGCCTTCCAAGCATCTACTGCGACTTGCACCGCACTGGTGAGTTGTCCGCCGATTTTGGAGTAAGCCTCGTCGGGCAGATTGGCGAGAGACACTCGCACGGACCAATCGGGGCCGGCAAAACCGCTTCCATTGAGGAGAACGGTGGAAAATTTTTCTGCCAGGGCAAATAACACGTCAAAGGGGTGGTAATTTTTCTTGAGGAATTCGACGAACTTGGGGCCGTGCATCTTCTCCGCCCAGACCATGATGTCGAGTGTCGCGTAATAATCCGCGCGCATGGGATCCGGAGGAAGCGGCAGATTCATACCAGACCACAGAGCTTGCAAGCGACGTTGCACGATTTGCTTCGTCAGTTTTTTGTAGCGGTTGTCCTTGTCCAATAAAGCAAACAGAGAGAACAAGGTCATCTGGACCTGCTGAGGCAAGGACAGACCGGCAGTGTGATTGAGCGCCACACAACGGCTATCGGCGACCATGCGATCGATGAACTTGATCTGCTCAGGATGAAGGGTCAATGGCCCGTAGCGAGTATTAAGTTCTTTGCGGATCGCTTCGGGCAACTTCGCGATAGCTTTGTCGAAAATATTATCCTGATGAATCGCAACGACGCCCAGGCGCCATCCGGTACACCCGAAATACTTCGAGAAGGAATAGACACCGATGGTGTTGTGCGGAACTTCGGCCATCAAAGAGCGGAAACCGGGAACGAAGGTGCCATAGACATCGTCGGTAACCACGATGAGGTCCGGACGGTTTTTCTGAATGAGGGTCGCCAACCGCTCCATGGACTTTTCGCGCATGGCCACGGAGGGGGGATTGCTGGGGTTAACAAAGAAGAGCGCTTTGATGGAGAGATCTTTGAGCTTGTCAATTTCGGCATCGGGGTATTGCCAAGTGTGCCTTCCGTCGGCGGCAGAAACTTCGCTGGCATTGATTTCGACGATATCGAAATGGAATCGATCGAGATGGCAGACTTCGATGTACGGGGTAAACATCGGAAGAGCGAGGGCGACCTTGTCACCACGATGTAAGAGGTGGTTCACCAGCAACGAATCGAAGATGTAACACATGGCGGCTGTGCCACCCTCAACGGCGAAGATGTCAAAAGTTCCGGCGGGCGCTTTGCCGCCGCACATTTCCTTGGCCAGATATTCCTGGACGACTCGCTCCGCATGGACGAGCATGCGATCCGGGGACGGGTATTGGTCGCCGATGATGCTATCGACCAACTCATGAACGAAGGCGTCTGCGTTGAACTTGAATTCGCTGACTGCGTATTCGATGGCCGATCGAAGGAGACCCGCTCCCGGTGCATTGGGATTTGCGGTCAAGAAGTCCGAGAAACGTTTTGCTATCCCGGCCTTTTGAGGCATGCCTCCCAAGTCAGGCTCGTCCCAGACCCTTTTCGATTCGTGGATTGCAAATGTACCCAGCGTGAAGAACGCATCACGGGGGGTTGTGGCAATCCAGTTCGGGTTGCCGCGGCCGGCATTCAGCATCGTCTCTGCACTGTGCCGAGAGGATTCACTGGCCAGATGGATTAATTTGTCTTTCAACTCAAATGGACTGAGCTTTTCGAGTTGTTTTTGCTGTTCGAGAGTCACCGAAAGGCGACGCACCACTGGAGTGGCCATAGCTTTTCCTCCTCAGACAAAGTGAAATTACTGCTGCTTCGAATTTCGTTCGCACGTCGACGCCGAAGAAGAAGCCGCCAGGCACTTTAGTCGCCCGACGCGGCGCGGGCAGTTTTTGGCTTTCCGTGCCTCGTCGCATTTGTGATTGGTTCCTTGGCAGCCACATTCACTGATTGCAGAAACGCCGGATTCAATAGCTTTAAACCGAGTGCCGCGCTAAATCCGTGTATCTCCTTAACGTCAAGCTTGCGCATAAACTCAATGGTCTGAGCATTGATGACCTGGCCCGGAACCATGATGGGAAAGCCCGGTGGATACGGGATGACGAAGTTGGCAGAAACCAACTCCGGGCCTTCCTTCAAACGCTTATCGATTTCAGGACTGGACAGCGTCAGATGTTCACACTGATCCGCGCGGTAAGCCGCGAAGAAGGCAGCGCGCATATCGCCTTCACTCGTCTTGCTGGACGGATTTTCGCGGAAGCGATCGAAGAAACGGCTGAAGTTGGGCAGATCCGGGACATCCGTCATCAACGATTTGACACGCGCGTCGAAAGCCGACTTCGCAGACTTTCCGCCCTCGACAAGTTTCTTTTCGATTCCTTGGGAAATCTGGACAAGGACCTTGATGAGTTGCGCGATATCGCTGCGCGTGTTGTTGATGTTGGTTTGCAGCAAGACGCTGTTGCGTGAGGTCTTGTTCAGTTGAATGTCGAAATCGGCGGCCAGCAGATTCTTGAATTGCGTGCCATCAAATCCGGCCGAGCCGCAAACTAGCGTGAGGCGGGTCACATCCAGCGCAAATTCGTCTTCTCTTAGGGCCTTCACAACGCTGGCCCAATTGACACCCGAGGTGAGGTAGTCCACGAATCCCGAATTGCGGAACTCGGCAGGGATCATCTCGTCAGCACCAAGTACGCGGAAGTATTTTGAAATGAGTGGGTGGGAATTAACCTCACGGCGAACATCGAGCGCCAACTGGATGGCGCGATTCACGAGCTCATATCCTTCCAACTCCATCTGGCGTCGCGCGACATCCAGCGTGGCGATGATCTGGAGATTGGGTGACGTGGAAGCGTGAGTGAAAACCGCTTCGTGGAATTGCTCTTCAACGGTGTGATAATCCTGATCCTTGACCAGCACCATAGAGCCCTGTCGAAGGCAGGACATCGATTTGTGCGTGGAATTGGTTTGATAAACACGCAGCCGAACTTTGTCAGGGTTTGCGAGTAGGCGAGTGCCGAGGAGTGTTTTTTCGTCGGCCTTAAGATCGGCTCCAAGCTTCTTTTCCTGTTCTTGATATGCCGCGCGATAGGCAGGATCCTTGAATTTCTTTTCCAGAATAGCGGCAGCTCCCATGGCGGTGCGCCGACGATAAAAGGGACTCCATCGCGCAAACCCAAACCACGCTTCATCCCAAAGAAAGATGAGGTCGGGTTTAATAGCGAGGCATTCCTCCATAACGCGTTCGGGATTGTAGATATGTCCATCAAAGGTGCAGTTCGTGAGGACCAACAATCGGGCGCGATCGAGGCGTCCTTCGGCCTTCAGATCAAGCAGTGCTTTCTTGATGGTTCGAAGAGGAACCGCTCCATACATGGAATATTGCGTAAGAGGAAAAGCCTCGACATAGAGGGGATAAGCACCGGAAAGGACCGCGCCGTAATGGTGGGACTTGTGGCAGTTGCGGTCGACGAGGACGATATCGCCTGGACCCAGGAGAGCCTGTTCCACCATTTTGTTAGAGGTGGAAGTGCCATTGGTCACGAAGAAAACATGGTCCGCGCCAAAAGCGCGAGCGGCCTTGTCTTGGGCCACCTTAATGTTGCCCGTCGGCTCGAGAAGGCTGTCGAGTCCGCCGGTAGTTGCGGAGGATTCAGCGAGAAAGAGGTTGATGCCGTAGAACTTGCCCATATCACTAATCCAGTTTGATTTGAAGATGGATTTGCCGCGGGCGACTGGAAGAGCGTGGAAAGTTCCAATGGGACGCTGGGCATATTTCTGCAAGTTGTCGAAATAGGGGGTGTCGAAGCGGTCGGCAATGCCATCCAGAATGCTGAGATGAAGTTCCAAAGGTTCTTCGACCTGGTAGAAAACCCTTCGGAGAAAATTCGCATTGACATCGCCAGCGACTGATTCCACTTTCCGGTCACTGAGAAAATAGATGTCGAGCTCAGGCCGCAACTGCTTTAATCCTTGAGCAAGCGCCATGCTGTAATCCGCGGAATCGGGAGATATGCCGCTGACGGCCAAGTGGCTGGTGAGAAACTCACGCAAAACGGGGCTGTTGTGAGACGAATGGAGCGAAATGCCTTCATAAACGATCACGGCTTCAATGTTGCCGTTCAGAATCGTTGCGAGTACAGCGTCCTCAAATGAAGACACGAACACTGGCTCGTAGACGAATTTGTCTTGCAGCCTACGCAGTCTGCGCAGGTCTTGCGCCAGTTGCTGCCATGCTGTCCTGCGCGCAGGACTTACCACGAGCACTTCGAAGTACGGTGGGTGTGTAGCGGCATCCTGGCCCGCGACGGGGACGCGTTCGCCGAGGTTGATAGGCGTCTCCTCTTCACTTTCCCACTCCCCGATGTTGGCGCGATAGGAATGAGTGAGCAATGCATTGCCGATGGATTGAATTAAGCGGGCGGCACCGGTGGCATCGCCGGAAAAGATGCGATTCTCGAGCGAGGCCAGCAACTTTTCTCCGGGATAGGCAAAGAAATCTTCCCACTGTCGTAATTCCTGGAAGATGTTAGTCACGGCGGTCTGATGTTGCGCCTTGTTGGAATCCTGTAGAACGAATGACCTATCCCAGAGGCGCGACGCCTGTAGTAAGTTGCGCCAACGATCGAATCTTGATTCCTCGGCCATAAAGAATTGGTCGACTCGAGGGGTTTCGGTTTTTGCTGGAGTATTCATGATTCCTCCGACTGCACCGACTTGCACTAGCGCAAGAGAATAGCCCTGTACGCTGGGGATTCAGAGATGCGCCGCCAGTTTCACTTGAACTTGTGTCATTGTTAGCAGCGGTGAAGAAACCCAACAACTAGGGAAACCCCTAACCTCGAGCGAGACCGCCTCGTCGCTCGCGACAAACAAGGGCAATTTCACAAATACGGCACTGGACTTTTACTCTGAGTGATCGCTGAGGCTCAAGGCGTCAAAAAGCATGATCTGCAAAATTGAAAAGACAATGACAGCCGTGACCGGCAGGGCAACTTGTCTCTTCCGCGCCGGTTGTAGCTGGTTGAAGCAAGGGTGGTGGGTGAGCGGGCGCTAGGCGCCTACCACTTGTTCACGGGTCATGCGTGACACAAGCTCGTCTTTGGAAGTCTCGAGCATCTTTTGGGGTGTGAGACGCGCGAACAAATCCAAAGTGCGGGCAATGACACCCGTCCATCCGGTTTGATGGCTGGCGCCAAGACCAGCACCGTTGTCACCATGAAAGTATTCGTAGAAAAGAATGTAGTCCTTCCAATGGGGATCTTCCTGGAACTTTTTGTTGCCGCCGTACACCGGACGGTGGCCCTCGATATCTCGTAGAAAAATGGTTCCTAGCCTGCGGGCAATCTCACTGGCCACTTCGAACAAAGTCAAACGATTGCCGGAGCCAGTGGGACATTCCACTTTAAAATCGTCGCCATAGAACTGGTAAAGATTGAGCAATCCTCGAATGAGCAATGCATTTACCGGCATCCAGACTGGCCCGCGCCAGTTGGAGTTGCCACCGAACATTGCGGTGTTGGATTCGGCAGGCAAATATTGGACTTTGTACTGCTCCTGTCCGGCCTGGAAGACAAACGGATGATCGAGATGATAGCGAGAGAGGGAGCGAATACCACAAGGTGCAAGGAATTCGTTTTCGTCTAGCATATAGGCGAGAATTTGTTCAATTTTCACCTTGTTGCAGACCGAGAGAATTCGGCGGCCCTTGTACCCAGCGAAGGACTCATCGGCGGGAGCGATGTGTTTCACCAATTCCGGGTGGCGCTGGCGGAACAAATCGATCAATTCCATAAGACGGGGATGGCGTGCAGCGACACCGTGTTCGAAAACAGTCGAAGCGCACAAGGGGAGCAAGCCGACCATCGAGCGGACTTTCAAGCGAACAGCGTCGCCGTTGGGAAAGTGCAGGAGATCATAGAAGAAACCATCTTGGGTATCCCACATTTCGTCGTGATTGACGCCGATTCTGTCCATGGCGTAGGTGATCCAGAGGAAATGTTCCAAGAAGCGGAAAGCAATCTCTTCGTACATGGGATCTGTTTCCGTAAGAATCAACGCAATCTCCAGCATGTTCTGGCAATAGAAGGCCATCCACGCGGTACCGTCGGCTTGGTCTAAATGGCCACCCGTGGGAAGTTGGGCGCTGCGATCGAATACTCCGATGTTGTCCAAGCCCAGGAAACCGCCAGCAAAAACGTTGCGGCCCTCGGGGTCCTTGCGGTTGACCCACCAATTGAAATTCAGCATCAGTCCTTGGAAGGACCGTTCCAGGAAGCGTAAATCGGCACGCCCCAATTCCTTTTCGACGTTGAAAAGAAACAGTGTGGCCCAGGCATGCACCGGGGGATTTACATCGCTAAAATTCCACTCATAGGCGGGGATCTGGCCGTTCGGGTGTGCGTACAGATTTC
This sequence comes from Candidatus Acidiferrales bacterium, assembly GCA_963701055.1. GTDB lineage: Bacteria > Acidobacteriota > Terriglobia > Acidiferrales > UBA7541 > Acidiferrum. The sequence goes on from OY969563.1 coordinate 4,829,633, forward strand.
TCAACATAAGTAGCAGCTGATCTTTGGCGAAGTCGAAATCCACCAACGAAAGCGCGAGGGTATGAAAGGCGAGGTCCCAAGCCGCATACCATGGATATTCCCATTTGTCGGGCATGGAGATTATGTCGCTGTTGAGCATGTGGAACCATTCGGCATTTCGGACGTTACGCTGGCCCGATCCTATCAGCGGGTGGGCGTTGTGTTCGTCGAGCCATTTATCCAAATCGAAGTAGTAATACTGCTTGGTCCAGAGCATGCCGGCGAGCGCCTGGCGATGTACGCGGCGTTGATCTTCGGAGAGAGAGCTCGGAGTGATCCTATCGTAGAATTCGTTAGCTTCGGCCAAACGAGTGGAAAATGTTTGGTCGAACTTGTCGAACGGATCGGCAAGAGTCTGCGCATTGAAGCGCAGACGGACAACGTGGCAAGCCGCGGCGGGCACTTCCAGAACATAGTGCGCCGCCATTTTGGTGCCGGTGCGGTCCGGATTGACAGCTTCCTTTTTGCCATTCACGACGTACTGATGAAAGGCGTCCTTCACATAGGGGGAAGGATTGGGCTGGCCCCACAAACGTTCGGAGTTGCTTTCGTTCTCTGTAAAGAGCAGATCCGGCGAGCCCTCAATATAAAGGTTACGAACACCAAGTTGTGGGTGCGAGGCTTGGACGGCATCGTCAGCGGTTTGCTGCAGCACAGGCTTGGACTGATTTTCGCCCCAGGACCAGGTATTGCGAAACCAAAGTGTCGGAAGGAGGTGCACGATGGCAGGTTCCGGCCCGCGGTTGTGTACGGTAATGCGTATCAGCAAGTCTTCCGGCTCGTTTTTCGCATACTCGACGAAAATGTCGAAGTAGCGATCATCATCGAATATCCCCGTATCCAGCAGCTCATACTCGAACTCTTCACGAGAGCGACGCTGATTGATCTCGACCAGGTCCTGATAGGGGAATGCTCTCTGCGGATACTTATAGAGATGTTTCATGTAGGAGTGTGTCGGAGTGCTGTCCACGTAGAAGTAATACTCTTTTACGTCTTCCCCATGATTCCCTTCACCGTTAGTCAATCCGAAGAGGCGTTCCTTGAGAATGGGATCGCACCCGTTCCAAAAAGCGAGTGCAAAGCACAGTTGCTGTTTGTCGTCGGAGATGCCCGCGATTCCATCTTCTCCCCAACGATAAGCGCGCGAGCGAGCCTGATCGTGGGTGAAGTAATCCCACGCATTCCCATCGTCGCTATAGTCTTCCCGGACGGTGCCCCACTGGCGTTCACTGAGGTAGGGCCCCCATTTTTTCCACGGAATGCCCTTGTCGCGTGCGTCATTTAGCCGCTTCTGCTCCGTGCATGCCGCCGCCGACGCTATTGCGGATTTCTGCTCCGAGGTCTTCATGACCAACTCCTTTTACCTGTGGGACAACGCAAGCATTGGTTTAAGCCGTTGATGAGGTGATTGAGCCTCTGTGAAGCTCGTACGCACACTTCTGTATGGAGCCCGGTTCATCTACGGATTACCGCTGAACGATCGCTGCAGCAACTAGGGAAATCCCTATGTCGCGCACAACCGAGAACATCGGTTCTGCGATGGAGGTGCGCGTTGCCAAACGGCTTACGAGGGTTTCTTGCCCGAGTCTTCCTTGGCCCACTGCTGCTTTTTAGCTTCGATAGCTTTCGGAGAAGGCGGATAGCTTTTGAAGGCATCTTTAATATTGCTGTCAGCCGTCTTCCAAATCTTGTCGGGGTCCGTGTGGATAAGCTTGACACTAGCAATCATGCGCCAGACGAGGCCACGGGTTTTGGCGGAGATGAGTTCAATCGAGAGCATACCTTGATGGGTGGTGTAAGACTCCATAGAGTAGTAGACGAAGCCCCAGTGATAGCCAAAATATGGGCCGTAGACACCCCAGTTGGCGCTACTGGCCACGTCGGCGCTCTTCTGGCTGTTTGCCCAGTAGCGGACCACGAGGTCGGGATTCTCCCCCGGCTGCACTTCTCGAAGCCCCTTAGCCGTGAGCTCGCGGACTACAGAGCGATGGATTCGATCGTTAAGCTGGTTTGGATTTAATTGCAGCCTCACAAGTTGTTCGACACCACCAATAAAGGCAAAGGTTTTGAGCTGAGAGAAATCGGCATTGGGATCGAAGTCCGTGGAAATTTTAGCGACCGCGCACGGTACGACGAAAAACAAACCGAACAACACCGCCAACAGGAGTGGAGAGCTCTTGCGGGATCTCCCAACTGCTACCAAGACTGATTTCATGCGATCCTTTTCGGTCCGGCCGGAATGAAACCTGGCCGCTTCAATATTTGTCAGGAACAAATCTACGGCCCTTGATCGATTCTTGATCGTTATAGCTGTGTTTTGCCGCGCGTTTCGGTAGTTTCACTTTTTCGCGAGGGACTTTCTTGTACGGAACCAAACTGAGCAAATGGGAAATACAATTCAGACGTGCTCTACGCTTGTCGTCGGAGCGGACAAGATACCACGGGGCGTGTTTAGAGTCCGTGGCAGCGAGCATGTTGTCTCGCGCGCGGGAGTAATCATGCCAGCGACGGAAGGATTCCACATCCATTGGACTGAGTTTCCACTGGCGTAGGGGATCCCTGAGGCGTGCTTCGAAGCGGCGCTGCTGCTCCTTCTGACCGACTTCCAGCCAGTACTTTACGAGGATGATGCCGGCGTCGGTAATATATTTTTCTACCGTGGGGCAGAGTTTAAGGAATTGGCGATATTGTTCGTCGGTACAAAAGCCCATCACGCGCTCGACGCCTGCTCGGTTGTACCAACTGCGGTCGAAGATGACAATTTCACCGGCAGCCGGAAAGTGCGGCATGTAACGCTGGAAATACATTTGAGATTTTTCGCGGTCGGAGGGAGCCGGGAGTGCAATGAGTCGAAAGACGCGAGGACTGACCCGCTCGGTGAGGGCCCGGATGGTGCCGCCTTTGCCGGCGGCATCACGACCCTCGAAGACCACAATGATGCGCAGCCCTTTGTATTTGACCCAGTCCTGCAGTCTGCAGAGTTCTCCCTGGAGGCGGCGCAACTCCTTTTCGTATTTCTTGCGCTTCAGGGATTTTTCTTCCGGTGCGGCGTCATTCTTGGCCATGGAAAGGCGCTCCTCTTTCGCAATCGAGACTCTTAGGGAGTAGCTGACTGCGCGGGCGCGGAGGTGCCACTCCCGCTCACCCACTGCGACTCATTCAGATTCCAGCCGCCACCAAGCGCGCGATAAAGATTCACGAGGGCAACCTTGCGGCCGAGGTCATAGATAATGGCGGCGCGCTCCGCCGGATACATCTCGATCTCCGCATCGATGATCTCGAGGTAGTTGGCGAGGCCACTGTCATAGCGAACGGTCGACAGGTGAACTGACTCCCGATAGGCGACCACAGACTCAAGCTGCTCTTCATAGGCCTTAGCCAATTCTTGGTGGGCCGAGAGGGACGTCGAAACTTCACCAAACGCGTTGGTAACGCTTTTCTCAAAAGCAATCTTTGCCTGGTCGCGTTGCGCCAAAGCGGCGCGATATTCGTTCTTCAAGCGGCCAGCGGTAAAAAGCGGACCGGCCAAATTTCCGGCGAGACTCCACGCCCTGCCGGCACCTGTGAGTTCCGAAAGTTGCGGGCTCACTCCGCCAAAAACTCCCGTGAGAGAAATCGTGGGGAAAAAATTGGCTTTGGCGACGCCGACGTTGGCGTTCGCAGCGATCAAAGCCTCTTCAGCCTGCTCAAGATCTGGCCGGCGCTCCAATAACTGCGAGGGCAAACCAGTAGGGACCTCGGGCGGATCAAACTGATCCACCAAGGCACTACCACGAGCAATCGGCCCCGGGTCGCGGCCCACGAGCAGATTCAACGCGGCCTCTTGCGCGACGATCTGTCTGCGGATGTCCGGGATTACCGCGGCAACATTCTTGAGAGCCGCCTGTGCCCGAGCAACCTCCAGGCCCGAAGCGTCACCACCTTCAAGCCTGTGCTGAAAGACATCCAGAGTATCTTGAAAGCTCTTGACCGTCCGAATCGCGATTTCTTCATCCGCATCGAGTGCTCGCAATTGAAAATATCCTTGAGCAACTTCGGAGAGCACGAGGAGACGAATGTCGCGTCTGGCATCCTCGCTCCCAAAATACTGCGCACGTTGTGCTTCGTTTAGTTTGCGGATGCGCCCGAAGAGGTCCATTTCCCAAATCGTGTTGAAGTTATAGGAATAATAGGTATGGTTCGCAATCAAGGGGAACGGCGCCTCCTGTCCGGAAATGCTACCGCCGTATCCAACTTGGGGGTAATACAGCGAACGAGTTGCGCCGGCGAGGGCGCGCTGCTGCTCGACCCGGGCGAAGGCTTCTTGCAAATCATAATTGTTCTTAAGGGCATCGCGAATTAGACCTTGTAGCACGGGATCCTTGAACAAATCCCACCACGCGAGGTCGGCCTCGGAACTCACGCTTATTTGTCGCTCTGCATAAAACTGGGTTGGAGGCTGGAGGGCGGGGCGTTTGTATTTGGGGCCGACTGTGCAGCCGATCAAGAGAAGCGACAGAAGCGCAAATGTGCTGGCCCTTCGCATCAATCGTGGCCTCCTTCGAGGACGGCCGGATGAGGCACTTCTACGTGAGGCTTCTTCTTGGCGACGCGTTCAACCACGACGAACAAAACAGGCACCAGGAAGATTCCTAAAATTGTGGCCGCGGACATTCCGGTGATTACGGAACTGCCCAACACTTTTCGGCCGATGGCGCCAGCGCCCTTGGCGGTCCAGAGCGGCACGCATCCCAGGATGAAGGCAAAGGAGGTCATCAAGATCGGGCGTAAACGCAGGCGCGCCCCTTCCAGAGCCGCTTCCACCAGCTGTTTTCCTTTGGAGTGTTCCAATACCGCGAATTCGACGATCAAGATAGCGTTCTTGGCGGTCAGACCAATCAGCATGATGAGACCAATCTGCGCGAAAACGTTGTTGTCGAATTTACGCAGCAGTAGTCCGCCGTAGGCACCGAGGACCGCTACCGGAACGGACAGCAGAACGCTGAACGGCAACGACCAACTTTCATAGAGAGCGACAAGAATCAAAAACACAAAGATAAAGGACATGGCGAAGACCATGGCTTGCCCACCTTCGGCTTTTTTCTCCTGATACGACATGTCGCTCCAGGCGTAGCCAAAACCGGCGGGTAGAACTTCCTTAGAGACCTGCTCCATGGCGGCCATGGCCTGCCCGGAACTGAAGCCGGGAGCGGGGGAACCATTAATCTGGATACTTCGGTACAGGTTGAAGCGGTTGGTGTATTCCGGTCCGGAGACTCGTTTAATGGTGACTAGAGAAGCCAAGGGTGTCATATCGCCCTTGGAGTTTCGAACGTAGAAGTCATTTATTTTATCCGCGCTGGTGCGATACTCGGGTTCCGCCTGGAGATACACCTTCCATTGGCGGCCGAATCGATTGAACTGATTAACGTAGGCGCCGCCAAGGAACGCCTGGAGAGTTTGATAGACCTCGGTGAACTGTAGACCCTGCTTTAGAACGCGATCCTGGTCCACCTCTACATAGAGTTGAGGCACGGACGGGCGGAAGGTGCTTACGACCGAAGCAATCTCCGGTCTTTTTCGCGCCGCGAGCGCCAACTTATCGAGCATTTCTGAGAGCTGCGTGACGGTACCACCGCTGCGATCCTGAAGCATGAAGGTGAATCCACCGGCGGTGCCGAGGCCGGGAATGGCCGGGGGGCCGAAGGCGAAACCGATGGCTTCGGGTATTTCGCTTGCCATCCTTTTATTGAGAGTGCGCATGAGTCCCTGCGCGGAAAGTTCTTCCGTGAGGCGATCATGCCAAGGCTCCAGCTGAAGGAAATAAAAGCCGGTATAGGAAGCCGAGGTGTTGGATAGAAGGCTAAAGCCAGAAATCCCGCTGAAGCTCTGAACACCGTGCGTATGTGTCAGCATGTCATCAATCTTGCGCATGACAGCATCGGTACGTTGCAGTGAAGCAGCATCCGACAATTGGATTTGAAGGAAGGCATAACCCTGGTCTTCCTCGGGGATAAAACTGGCTGGGAGTTGTCTCCCCATGCCGACGGACACGACCGAAATTCCCAACAGCAGCAACAGAGAGAAGCCCCAGCGCCTGATGAGCGCACCGCTCCAGCTCACATATCCCCCGGTCATTTTTCCGAACCCGAGGTTGAACCAATCGAAGAACTTTCCGAGGGGACCTCTGGTTTTTTTACGAGGGCGCAACAAAAGAGCGGAGAGTGCGGGAGAGAGCGTCAACGCGTTGAACGCTGAGATCAGTACAGAGATCGCGATGGTTACGGCGAACTGTTGATTCAATAAGCCCTTGATACCACCCATGGCTGCCATCGGCACAAAGACCGAAGAAAGAATCAATGCGATACCAATGACCGGAGCGGTGACTTCTTCCATGGCCTTAAAGGTGGCGTCCTTAGGCGACAAGCCATGCTCGATATGGTGTTCAACGGCTTCGACGACAACGATGGCGTCGTCCACCACAAGACCGATGGCGAGGATGAGGCCAAACAGAGAGAGCGTATTGATCGAGAAGCCTAGCATCGGAAAGACGGCAAAAGTACCGATGAGAGAAACGGGCACGGCGAGAAGCGGGATGAGAGTGGCACGCCAGTTCTGGAGAAACAGAAACACTACGATGATGACGAGGACAATGGCCTCAAGCAGCGTGGTAACGATCTCTTTCATGCCTTCCGTAATGGGCAAAGTAGTGTCCATCGCGACGGTGTATTCCAGGCCATCCGGAAATCGCGATTTCAAATCCTCCATTTGCGCTTTGACCTGTTTTGCAACGGCCAGGGCGTTGGAACCAGGGGCTTGGTACACGCAGATAATGACCGCGGGCTTGGCGTTGAACCGGCCAATCTGCTGATAGACGAGGGAACCGAGTTCGATGCGGGAGACATCCTTGAGTCTCACGGTGGAACCGTCGGAGTTTTGGCGGACTATGATATTGCCGAATTCTTCGGCGTTGATGAGTCGTCCCGGAGCACGGACGGCGTAGGTGAATTGCTGGCCCTTTGGCGCTGGCTCTGCACCGATCTGACCGGCTGGGTTCACCGCACTCTGTTGCTGGACAGCAGTGGTCAAATCGGAGACGGTCATGCCGAGCTTCGTTAGCTGGTCCGGCTTGACCCAAACGCGCATCGCATAATCCGCAGCACCGAAGTTAGTGACCTGACCAACTCCCGGAACGCGGAGGAGCGCATCGTTAACATTGATGGTGGCGTAGTTTCCCAGGAATTGGCCGCTGTAAGCCCCCGACGGCGAGTAGAGAGAAAGGACCAGGAGCGGCAGGCCCATCAATTTTTTTACCGTGACGCCATACTGATTGACGGAGGTGGGTAGATTCGGGCTGGCTTGCGAAACACGATTCTGCGTGTTGACCTGATCGATGTCGACGTTGGTGCCGACGTCGTAGGTAACCTTGAGAGTCATCGTTCCATCGTTGGCGTTGGTGGACATCATGTAGATCATGTTGTCGACGCCATTCATCTGCTGTTCCAGTGGCGTGGCAACCGATTGTTCGATGGTGAGAGCGTCGGCGCCCGTGTAGGTCGCCGATACGTTGATTTGGGGAGGGACAATATCCGGCAGTTGAGCGACTGGCAGTTTGGCCATGGCCACCAGTCCGCTAATGACGGTGAGAATGGCAATAACAATGGCGACGTTTGGACGATTAATGAAGAATTTAGACACAGCTAGTTCCCACCGACAGCGGAGTTGGCCTGCGTATCGTTAAAAGGTTTTGGTGCGACGATGACGCCGGTACGCACGCGTTGCAGGCCGTCGACGATTACTTTGTCGCCCGGTTGAAGGCCGGATTCGACCACCCACATATCGCCGAAGAGAGGACCCAGCTTTACCGTCTGGATGGTGACCTTGTTGTCTTCGCCCACGACTCCAACCTGGTAGACGCCCTGCAACTCGGAAACCGCCTGCTGCGGAATGAGGAGAGCATCCTTGCGCAGTTCGGTAATTGCGCGGATGCGAGCATACTGTCCTGGACGAAGCACGTTTCCAGGATTTGCGAATTCACCGCGGACCTGAATGGTTCCCGTTCGCGAATCCACTTCGCGGTTCAAGAAGAGAACCTGGCCACGATGCGGATACAGAGTGGCATCGCCGAGAATCAATTCGAGCTCTTGTTTGCGAGTGCCAGCCGGTCTCTCCCGCTGGAATCGCAAGTAATCTTGCTCGGCGATGTTAACGTCAACGTATATAGGATCGACATTCGAAACCGTGGTCATCACCGTGCTAGGGGTCATTAAATCTCCGATGGCCACCTTGGCAACCCCAGCAATCCCAGAGATGGGAGAAATCACAGTCGTCCAAGCGAGATTGAGGTTGGTGTTATCGAGGACGGCTTGGTCGGCATCCACCGTAGCGGTAGCAGCTCGCTCTGCACTCTGCGCCTTGTCGAGCTCTGCCTGGCTTACCGCTCGCTGAGCCACTAACGGCGTGTACCGACGAACGTCGATCTGAGCCTGTGCTAATGCTGCGCGTGCACGTTCGAGATTTCCCGTGGCTTGTTCTACCGCAGCTTGCGCCTGACGCTTATCGAGCTGGAATAAGGGCTGCCCCTTGTTAACGTACGAGCCTTCCGTGTAGAGGCGGGACAGCAAATATCCTTCCACTTTCGGGCGGATCTCCGCGTCCACGTTGCCCGACATTGTTCCCACCCATTCCTGGTGGATGGGCACTTGCTTTTGGACAACCGGAGTCACCGTGACGATCGGAAGGGGTGGGGGTGGTTTTTCTTCCTTCGACGAACATCCACCGACTGTGATCAACGCGAGAACTGATGAACAGAAGAGTTGTGCGGCGGCGAGTGACAGACCGTGAATCGTTCGATGACATGAGAGCGGGCGTGGCGCGGCAGAGGTACTTCGGCGATTCGGCCGCACGGGCATATGCAAAACAATTTCTGTGGTCATTCGCTTTGCCTCCGGACTGCCGCGTCCGTCATGTAACGATCGTTCGCACACCTCGATTCAGTTTTGCGCTGAAACCGAGGCATCCAACACATCCGGCGGCCAAGAATCTTCTGTAGGACTCCAGGATTTGTCTGGGTTGTACAGCTCCATGTCTTGAAAGATCTTGAGTGTATCCGGACCTAAATCTTTTTGGTAAACGACGCCGTCGTAGCCAACGATGAAGGTTTTCACGCCCGTGACGCGATAATCCGCAGGAGCAGCGGCAAGGGCAAAACCTCCAATCATTGCGCCCTCAACGACGAAGTTCAGTTGGCCGAGTGGTGCAGCGGGGCCCTGACCTTTCAGGATTTTGAAAAAGTATCCGTGATAGGGCTTGGCCTTGTCGCTGTAACCCTCCTGCAAAGCATCCGCTATATTCTCGGCTATCGGTCCGCCAAGACTCCCATCAGAATTGCGCCACACCAAACCATTGTGCGTTCCCGGAGTGCTGATGATGAGCTGCGCGTACTGATTCACTTCGGCGCCATCGTGTTTCGTCATGGCGTATTCGTGTTGTGCTTCCACGTATCCTCGGCAGACCTGGATGGCATCGAGTTCATTCGTACCGACACGCCGGTAAAGCATCTCTTGCTTGCCGGCCTTGGTATCGAAGTACCAGCTTCCGTTCTTGTGAACGATCGGAATCGCCAGCGGGAAATTGTCGTTGCCGACCAGCAACGTGGCACGATTTGCGTTATTGGGGTCGACGCTGATCGAAGTATGTTCGTGTGCCTCCGCTGCAAAATGGGCTGCAATACTCTTGTCGCGCACGGGATCCTCCGAAGAAACTAAATCCTCTCCCTCAGGACCCAGAATCTTGGTTAAAGCCGGTACATCGAAAGTTTCGGAGGCCTGAATAAGAGCGGCAGCCGCTTTTTCTGGAGACGCGAAAGTCATTTGCGATGAATTACTCTGTTGCCCTGAAGCCGACGGGAATGGGATGAGCAGAGCCAACACAGAGGAAAGCAAGAACATCGGAGTTATCGCCAGGAGTTTCGTAGTGAATCGCGAGATCATCTGTTTTTCCCCCATGGTTGAGTTACCTCCGGCGTCCGCCGCCACCGCGAGAGCCCATACTGGAACTGCCGCGGGAACTGCTGGCACGAGCGGCACCGCCGCTGCTACCACCGAGAGCGTTGCCACCGGACCGCGAGCCTGAGCTAGTTACACTTCGATTCCCGACGCGATCTCCGCCGCCACCCGAGGAAGCGCGATTCCCGCCTCCGGAACTGCGATCGCTGGCACGCGGCTGTTGTCCACGCGATGAGACATCGCGTGTGCTGGCTTGCGGCCTGTTTCCCGACTGTCTCTGATTTTGACGCGCAGCCGCTTGGCGGTCGGAGGCGGAAGCGCCGCGCGTTGTACCGCCATATTTCTGGGCAGTGTCTCTGTTTCCGTAAGGCGTCCCGCCGCGATGCTGCGGGTTGTGTTGCCAGCTGTTGCCACCCGCACCGCCGCGAGAGGGCTGAGTCGACACGCGATTGCCGCCATTTATATTGTTGCGGTTACCGCCATTGATGTTGGAATTGCGGTTGAAATTGTTATTGTTGTTGATGGTGATGTTATTGTTCCCGCCCCAACCGCAGCCATATCCCCAACCTCCGCCCCATGCCGCCCCCATAGCGAGACCAATGCCGAAGGAAATCGCCACACCTGCGGCGTAATACCCGGGAGGCGGATAGGTGATGGGAGGATAGGGATAAACTGGCGGCCCGTATACGACGGTTGGATTGTAGGTTGGCACGTAAACGACTTCGGGATTGGCCTGCTGAACGACAATGACCTGCTTGGATTCCACAACTTTTGTTTCCACTTTCTGCTGCTCCGTGGATTTCAAGTTGCCAGAGTCTTGCGCCTTTTTCCTCATGCGCTGAACCGCTTCCATCACGTCCGATTGCTGCGCCAGAAAGGCGTTCCCAAGATCGGTTGTCCACTGAATATCATTTGCCAGGCGCTTCACCAGGTCTGGCATCGCGGCCAAGCCCTGGACGCTGGGATCCCAAGGCTGCTTCTGAACGGCATCAGCGAGGGCCTTATCCTTCAGTGTTGTGTTTTTTTCAAGCCATTGTTGAAGTTGGATAATCTCTAACGGATACGTAGAAGCCGCAAGCACTTGGGCGAGCATCGGGTCCGGGTATAACGCGATGGGCGCGACAAGCGAATCGAGTTGATCGGCAGGAATCTTGGCCGCTGCTTCCTGTTGGTCCGAAGCGCCAGCGGCAGGCGGCTCTTGCTGCTGAGGCACAGCAACCACGTTAACCTGCAAGAGCAGAAGAGAGCACAGCACTGCGACTGAATTTCTGGCAAAGACCTTGAGAAGTTTATAGCTCGGACTTTTCTTCATCATGACTGGAATTCCCCTAATCACTGCATACGCGAACTCGAAGGGGTGAGGAGGAATCGACCGCGTGCGACTCCTCCCCGGGGGACAAAATTAGAGTCCCAGGTTTGCGCGAAGGAACTTGACTCCGAGCGACGCGAAAATACAAAGAAGGCCCAGGAGACCAACCAAGGGCAGGTCGCTGGCCGTCTTGGGGAGTGTCGCTGGCGCCGAAGTGGAAGCTTGCGGCGCGGCTGACTGAGGAGCCGGTTCTGCGATCGCCACAAGGATTGGCACGTCGGCCGGCGGAGCCGGTGGAGGCGGAGGCATAGTTCCGGTTACATGTCGCTGTTGGGACACGACGGTCTCAGGTACCTCAACAATTTTGGTGGCGTTGACGATCATCCCTTTTCTCAAACCCCAGGCATCAACCATCTCGCCATTGACATTGAATTTCTGGTCCTTGGGAATCTTGAAGGACTGGTTGGTGCCATCTTCTAGCGAGAGGATGACGGAGTTTGGCGGGCTGACATGCCAAACCTTGCCGGTAACGGTCTGGACGGTAGTCACCGTCTGTGGGGTTGTGGTGGTGATGATGGTGCGCTGGAGTTTCATACCGGGCTTCAGGTCGTGAATACCCAGTTGCCTGCCGTCTACGGTGACTTTGGCACTTTCCGGCACGTTGGGAAAATGACGAATCGTGCCATCTTCCATTTTGACGAAAAGGTCGTTGCCTTCGACGGTCACGACCTCGCCGTGCTCGACGGTTACGTTCTTGGTGGAAAGTCCGGCCGTCGTGCTCTGCCGCGTCTGAACCTGAGCGACAGAAAACGCGGCAAAAAAGATGCAGATAATCCCGACTGCCAGTACGGTCCCGATTTTTATCCGGTTGCCTGACTTCATTTGAATCCTCCAAATTGAAATTGAGCTGAGATTTCTCGAATTCTTACTTACGCGCCGAGAGCCGACTTCAGTGCGAATCCTAAGCGCTACGCTCCTCAGCCGGAGAGCGTGATCGCCTGGAATCCGCAAGAGCGTTTGAATCCGCGATCGTTGCGCGCACGATGTATCGCAAAGGCGCACTACCGACAAAATAAAACGGATAACAAGTCACAAGGGTGAGAGCAGGCTTGGATCTCGGCGCCAAGACAGACACGTAGTCGGGCGGAACAATAACAATCTCGTCCACAACATAACGAGAGTTTCCCTTTTCAGTGAAGAGATCAATCGTGTCGCCAATATGAACATCCCTGAGAGCGCGAAAGAATCCATCGCGGTGTCCCGCAATGCCGACATTGCCGGTTTCGCCGGGAGCCGACGTGCCATCGATATGCCCGACGGCACGATTGAGGGTCAGGTCGTCTGTTCCTTCGAGCACGGGAACTTCGAGGTTGATCGCGGAAATTCTAAGCACGCCCAGGGGACGCTGCACAGGGGCGATCAGGCTGGCCTGATAAGCTTCGATACGTTTTTGCGACCAGAAACGGAAATCAGGAATCGCGAGATTTCGATGGGACGGGTCGGTTGGCGTGCGTGAGGAAGTGGATTGCGTGCGCCAGAATGCGCGTATGGCTGCGTGAGAGTACATGGTGTTATAAACGCGAGCGGCGGCAAACAGTAAGAGCAACAGGATTCCGAGGAAGAGCAAAAGACGTTCGAAACCGCCAAGGGCTCTGTGTGTGCTAATTCGCACCATCAAGTCACGTCTCCGCCAAATGGGTTCTACGTCTTTGGCCCGATTTTGGCTGGTTAAATCCCCTACTGGGTATTCATTTAAGCTGATTCGGCTGAAGGGACAACTAGGGAAACCCCTAATCGAGTCTTGGACGAGTGAACAAGTTCGGCGAATTACATCGAAGTGGAAGAGGCAAAGTAAGGCAGACCATCAAGTACCGCATAGATGGCGGGAATCAAGTGGGCTTTCATTCGGGACTTGGTAATGAATCCACGAGCGCCTTCTTCGAGGCAAGCCTCAACGTACTCCTCACTCGAATGGATGGTAAGGAAAACAAACTTGGCGGTTGACCCAGACTGAACTAGTTCGTGGACGGCATCAATGCCCGTCATTATGGGCATGGTGATATCGACGACAACGACGTCTGGTTTAAGTCGAAGAACTTCCGAAACCACGGAAGCCCCGTCGGTGGCCGTGCCTACAAGATCGAAATGGGGCTGCAAAAGAGCCGTTTCCTGTTTCAAGAAATCGGGGTGGTCATCGGCTAAAAACACGCGTGGGCGAATCAATGTTCGCCTCCGTCGAAACCGGTCAGGCTTTCAATTCAGATGCAGGATCTAGCGGAGCTGTATCGCTGCGGACTCAAAATAACGCCGGCGATGGTACTGGACTACTGGGGGAATCCCTAGGCCGATGATCCAGAGTTTTGTTTGGAATTTATCGCCGATTGCCGGCTGCTCGTCTCTCTTCTGGGAATTCGGGGATAACCGAGATCAAACCCTGTTTCAGCGCAAACAAAACCAATTCCGCATTGTTCTTGAGGTTAAAGGCTTCCATGATGTGACGTTTATGGAATTCGACCGTTTTTTCACTCAGGCTGAGCATGTCCGCAATCTGTTTAATGGCCCTTCCCTCGCCGAATAATTGAACGATATCTTTCTGGCGGGGCGTCAATTCCTTGCCGAACTGCTGAACGCGCGCCTTCGTGGCTACCCAGTCCTCACCCCGCAATTTGCGGCTCAAATAAGACTCTCCGCGCAAAACGTGATGAATCGCGTCGAGCAGTTCCGGCCCCGCGGACTGCTTGAGGACAAATCCGACGGGCCCGAGCTCAAGAGCTGCAGCAGCCAGGTTCGCGTCGTCTCGCATGGTCAGGAAGACGAACCTGATACTCGGAATCTGCTCTTTGATCCTGCGGACAGCGTCGAGTCCGTTCAGGACAGGCATAGCCACGTCCGCAATGATGACATCGGGCTTTAGCCGAAGGGCCGCCTCAATCAAGGCCCGGCCGTCGGCCACAACTCCGATCACCGGATATTTGTCTTCCAAGTAGGCTTTTAAAGTCTCAGCGAAGATCAGATGATCATCGGCGATCAAGAGTCTCGCGGGGGACCTGTCCGCAGAGATCCGTTCCATGAGGGGACACTTTCTGGGCGATAACAAGGAGACCGCCCCAGGCAGTATTAACGAGAATGGGCGGATTTGACTGTTCTAAGAAAACAGTGTTAGCAATATACGCTTGAAGAAGCTGTGATGGCAATGACGCTTTTAGCACTCCCCTAACTTTCGCCGCAAGTTCGCCACTGCGCTTTATGTGGCCGTTGCTTTTCTTGCCGTAGGCTTGAACGGCACGGACGCGGTGACCGTGGTCCCTTTTCCAGACTCCGACTGAATTTCGAATTTTCCGCCCAGTAGACGCACACGCTCTTCCATGTTTCGAATGCCAAGGCCTTCGTTACCGTGCAGGTTCGCCAGATCAAATCCACGACCGCGATCGCGTACCGAGATTTCCAATCTTTCGCCGGACATTTGCAGGTCCACCTCCGCTTCGTTCGCTCCGCTGTACTTCTTCACATTCCGAAAGGCTTCTTGAACGATTCGAAAGACTCCAAGTGCCGCATCGGGATCAATCGACCGCGGAACCTCATCCGAGGTAAAGTCCACCCGGATTCCTTGCTGAACCGTGAACTCCTTGCACAATGCGTTGAGAGCGGGAACCAAGCCTAAGCTCTCGATAGTGGATGAATGCAGCCGGTGAGACAAAGTATGGAGATCATCGCCAAGCTGTATTGTCGAATTCAAAAGCTCACGCAACTGCTTACGAACTTCACCGAATGCCGCTGGCGTAGCCTCCTGCGCATTTTCTAAACCCAGGGCCAGTATCGCCACTCGCTGGCTGAAGTCATCATGAAGCTCAGACGCCACCCTGCTGCGCTCATGCTCCTCCGCGTTGATCAGCATGCCGCTAAGCTGCATTTGCCTGTTTCTGGCAACCTTCAGTTGCGATCGGCTGTGTTGCAGATAGCCGGCCAAAGCGGAAAGACCGAGGATGATTGCTAGTACCGTAGCCCATGTCCATTTGGTGCGCTGCCAAAGGCTGGGTTCGCGAAACCGGATGATACTTCCTTCAGGGAGCCTGCTTTCCGGGATGTGCCAAGTGCGTAGTTCATTCCAGTCGAACATGTACACGCCAGGGATTGTCTGAATAGGAATTTGTTCAGCTTTTTTCCCGTCCAGTAGCTCTGAAACAATTTGCGCAGTGATCTTCCCTTGCTTCTCAAATGGCATCACGTACCCGCCAACAATCCCATGTCCAATATATGTGTCGGACATACCAAAATCCGGGGCAGCGGAGGCCGCGGCGATTGCCGGGAGCGCCTGTGTCGCGTTGAGAAATTTGTTTCCAGCGGAATCCTGGAAGAAAGAGGTATACAGCTCGAGGGAATGACTTGGCAGTTGCTGAAGTTGTTTCAGCAATTTGTCCATCTCCGCATCAGTCGAATAAAGAATTTCCGTTTTCGTGTCAAATGAAGTGAATGCTGATTTTGTCAAGGACATCACGACTTTGTCGAACGGGGAACTACCCCCCACCACGAACACGTGGCGCGTATCCGGGAAAAGACGCAAGGCTAAGTCGAGGGTTTTTTGCGGTTCAAGTTTCATCCACGTTCCAGTAAATCGGGAATCGAGCCTTGAATTACTCAATTGGTCTTGACTGGCGCCGCAAATAACGATGGGAACGTCCAAGAAGAGGGACTGAGTGTACTTCGAGAGGAAGTCGATCGCGCCCGGACCTACCGCTACTACTACGTCCAACTTATACGAGCCGTACTTCTTATCGATCCAGGCTCGCGCCTCTTCCCTCGAAGGTCTGCTCGGAAATGAAGATAGATCGAGACTCTCTGAATAGAACTCAACGTTACGATTTGGCGCCTGTAGTACTCCGCTCACAATCTGTTGGGTCATCTCGCTTGTCAAAGAATGAGACAAACCCACCTCGCTGAGAATCAAAACGTTTTTCCGGAGTAGAGTTTGGGCGTTAGCGTGAGAGCACAGCAAACTCAGGAGTGTGAGCATCAGGAGGGCTGATGCACACGTCACACGAACGCGGGGGCCATAAATCCGCCAGGGAAAGGCCCTCAACTGACCCTTAAGGTGGGTCAACCGCACGATCCCAGCCCCCGAAGTTACTGATTCGCTTACTATATATGTCATAGGATTCTCTATGGCAAGTGGAATAACACGCTCGAAGAATCTTTGGTGAATCCCTTCCGGTATTCAAATTTCGGCCCGTCTATCCATGAATATGGCCAAGCGGAAAAATGTTCAAGTCAATCTGCCATAGCTGATGTAGGCGCTCCTGGCTGTGACGGACTTTACCGGAGTGGCCCGTCAAGAGTCAAATAATACTTGTTTATATACGTAAAATGATTGGTTATAACAAGTGGACTAACATCGGGCTCCCTGACATCTCCAGGTATTTCGCTACTGCCAATTCGAGACTGAATTGCATTCTTTCGCGTCCGAGGACCGTACCCAGAGGCGATCGCTGGAGCATTTGCAATACCCCGGGGTTGAGCCCCACGAGCCAGAGGGACGCGCCTAGCTCACGTTGTCGCTTCTCGCCTTCGGTCAACATTTTAAGGGCGGTATATTCGAGATCGGGCACAGCGCCAAGGTCCAGCGCTACGACGGTGGGTTTCGCTTCGTTGATGAAGAACTGTATTTTCTGTCCGATTGACTGAGCGTTGGCAAAGAATATGCGGCCCTCGAGACGCACCAACAGCAACCCAGGATAGGTTTCGTCCTCCGGATGTTCCTCGGAACGAGGACGAAAGACATTCGTGCCTGGCTTGCGGCCCAACACATAAACCGGTGGATCGGCAACCTGATACGCCAGAGCTACAAGCGACAACACGATGGCAAGGAGGATACCTTTGAGTGTGCCGAGGAGCACGACGCCAATCAGCGCGGCAACGGCCCAAGTAAATTCTGTGCGTCGAATTCCTAAAATGACGGAGAACTCGGCCGGCCGAATCAATCCGATGGAGTAGACGATGACCACAGCCGCGAGTGTGCCTTGCGGCATGAGCGCCAGGACTGGCGCGAGCAGAAGAATCGTGGCTAAGCCGACCACGGCTGTTACGATCTCCGCCAACTGTGTGCGCGCACCCGCAAGCCGATTCACAGCAGTCTGTGTGGTGCCGCCACCGGCAGGCATAGCCCCGAAGAACGAGCCCGCCGCATTAGCCAGCCCCGTCGCGAGCAACTCGCGATTGGCTCGAAGAGGCGGTTCCTCCGTCTTGGCAAACGCGCGCGCGGCCGCAATGTTCTCGGTAAAACTCATGAGCGCAATGCCCAATGCCCCGGGCCACAGAGCTCCTGCAAGAGAGAATTCCGGACGAGTAATGGACGGAAGACCTTGGGGAATTCGTCCGATCAATTCCACTCCGTGCGCCTGCAACCCCAAAAAACGCACTCCTAGAATCCCGACAGCAACAGCGATCAGCGGTGCCGGTGCTTTGGGAAAAAATCGTTCGATACCTACCAGCAATGCGATCGTTAGGAGCCCGACGACCAGTGTTGGCAGCGAGGTCTCTGGAATACCTCGGGCAATGGCCAGGACGTTACGAAAGAACGTTCCTCTCGGAAAATGCACGCCGAGAATCTTGGGAACCTGATCGAAGATGATTACAATGCCGATACCCGCCTTGAAGCCGACCAATACCGGTTCGGAAATGAAGTTAGCGACGAAACCGAGGCGCAGCAAGGAAGCAAGAACGAGAACGCCTCCCACCATCAACGTCAACATTGCGGTGGCCCGGAGGAGCGCGGGCGGATCTCCGTTGGGCAGGATTTCGCCGAGTTCGGCTGCGGTTAAAACGGCGATGGTAGTGGTGGTGCTGACACTCAACGGGCGGGAGGTGCCCAGCAAGGCGTAGATCACCATGGGCACTATGGCCGTGTACAAGCCGACTTGAACGGGCAGTCCCGCGATGGTTGCATAGGCCATCGCCTTCGGAATGACCACGGCAGCCGCTGTCAGGCCCGCGATCACGTCGAGGCGCAACCACTCTTTCTGATAATTGAACAGCCAATCGGCAACTGGGAAGCGGCTGTGACTTTGAGCTTCAGTGGACAAGTTTTTCCCCGCGGATCGGATGCTAACAAACCGAATTTCCGCTCAACACCTAGGAAATTACCTAGTGCTGCTCCCCTGTCCTAATCGCAGAACCGACGCGGCAGAGAGGCCGTATGGATTCGTACCACGCGCGCATCACTTGGTTCGCGTTCCGTATTTAGTGATCGGTGGTGCCGAGCCCAACGGTGCCTGGATTCGGATTACGGTGTGAACACGCAGACAGTGTGAGGCAAGGAAGATTTCGCTGTGCCTCGCACTGTGCGTAAGTTCACTTCTGCTTGGGTGGAAAATTCTTCAATAGTTTCTGAACAGCCTTGCCAATGTTCTTATCCTTTTTCTCTGGCTTAGCTTTGGGGTCCAAGGTTTTAGAGGCGACTCCCCGCCAAACGAGCTGTTTGGTGGCAGGGTCGTACATACTGATATCCAACTGACCGACATAAATAGTCGATGTGGAGCCGTAGGTAGTGGTGGAATTCATTCCGGTGCCGCCGTACCATCCGCCACCCCAGCCCGGCCCGTAACCCCAGCCTGTGTTATAGGACGTGAACTGTTTCTCCGTGCCGACCGCCGTCTGATATGCAATGTAGAGGTCGGCGGTGTCACTATCTGTCTTGGTCAAGCCCTTCGCGGCGAGTTCGGCATCCACGGCGGCCATGATGCGTTTGCCAGTCAATTCATCCGGCTCGTCGGCACCTTTGATAGTCACCCACTTATAGGATTTGAATTTCGAGAAATCCTTGTCCTTGTCGTAATCGTAGCGAACATCTTGCGCCAGCGTAGCTGTGACGCCGCCCACCAGCAGAGCAATTGCAAGAAGGATCGACTTCTTCATAATCTTTTCTCCTTTTACCTGACTCGCCTGAACCAGTCTTCAAAGCCGCCATGCTTTGGCCGGTGAATGTCAGGTTTAGGCAACGAATTCAATCGAGCCGGTTAGTCTTCTAATCTGACCGCACCCGACTCAGCCCTCCCGAAAATAACGCTGATTCAACCCTCGGCGCACCTAGGGAAATTCCTAGTGATGCATTCATCTCCCTTTGCTTGAACCGCCGTTGGATCGGTTGGTGGGCGACTTGCTGTTCAGTACCGAAAGCAGCTCCAGAGCGGACGATGGCGGCGAAACTTCACCTTGGAGGACGATTGCTTTAGCGCTGACATCTTTTCCATAGAGATTTCGGTTTGCCCGGTTGTCGGGCCGCAGCGTTGAACCTTCCAACGAGACACCAGCAAAGAGTCCGCGAGCGCGTGAGTACGAAAGAATCTCCGCGCGTAGGAATACATCCGTGGCGGCAGTTGATTCACGCCCAACGGGCCCGCCGGCAGCCGAGGCAGTAGCGCCGATCTTCACTTTACTTGTCAATATGCTGCTGGCCGCACGGTCATTCATCAGGAGAAGAACAAAGTCCGTGGCCTGCCCACCAACCTGCAAGCCGAAACTGCCTCCACCGAGCGCGATCATAGACGGGGCGCTCCACGGCCCCTGAAAGTTGGGGCCTCCGCGGCAAGTCATGACGCCACGCCCGTAGCTCCCACCAACGCCCGCAGCGAACTTGAGGGTGGAAGGCACAACGATGACGCATTCTGCCTTCTGTAGCACCGCCGCGGGTATGCCGCTGCGCAGTTGCAGGACTTCCCTCATCACCATGCCTGAATTTGCAACTCGGTCGCCCTCTTTCGTGTGCGCCTGGATGGTGGCTACAGTAACCGAGACTCCCGACCCGCCATTATTCGTTACTCCAGAGAAGGTCGCCGCCACACGGTAGGTACCGACGGAATTTCCAGTCGTATAAAGGCCACTTCCCGATACCGAACCGCACTGCGGACTCGGAGCGCAGGTCCAGGTCGCCATGGAGGTTACATCCAGTGTGCTGCCATCGCTCCAATAGGTTGTGGCCGCCATCTGCACCGTGGCTAATGTTGTGATGGTATAACCGTCCGCCGTTTTGATCGCGTAACCAGATCCTGTAACGCAGACGGAACTGCCGCATGGGCCTGACCCGGTTAAGCCTGCCGGCGTCATCGTGAATGAAGTTGAGGCCGTCCCACCTCTGGCATCAGTTACGGTCACGGTGGCTTGCTTACCGGTGATCCCAGTGGGCGTGCCATTGATCAAGCCACCGCCTAAGCCACTGGACATGGATATGCCAGTTGGGAAGTCACCTGTGAAAGCATAGCTGTATGGTTGCGCGCCCCCCGTCGGAGTAAGTTGGCAATTCACGGCGACATACTGCTTAACCTGGGAAATGCAAGGCGGGGCGTACACGTTGAGAGGATTCGACGCCGTACTTGAATCGGCACCAGCCGTTTGGCCAAAGCAAGCCGCAGGGAGCCAAAGAAGAAGGAATAAATTTAGCCGACGAGTTCGTAGCCACGTCATGTTGCACCTCCAGCCCATATGGGCTGCTCCAATAGCTGGAAAGCATTGGTCCACATAGGGCGCAAAGTTACCTTCATTGCCTGAAGAGATCCGAAGAGGATGCTAGGTTCCATTCCACCCACCTCACAACTAGGAAAACCCCTAGCGCCGTGCACGTAACTTTGCCGGTTATCGCATTGATCCGGAGGCAGCTGCGCGTGCTCTGAGTGTCCATTCGCGAATGTTGCTGAATATAAATAAATGGCGAAAAGGGACAAAATTTGCGACGAAAATATATTCGGCGATTTGCAGATTTCCGGTCAGTCGCCTGATCTTGCATTCACCTTGCGCCTGCTCACGGCTGATGAAAGGCAAGCCATTTCCGTCAAGGTGCAGAATTTCACCCTCCAAAACAAATGCATCAATCGTGAACTGCGTTATGTTGGCTTCCGACACGCCGAACAACTGCAAGGCGTTCGCATTTGCGGCGATAAACCGGCGGTCAATGTTCGTCACAACAACGGCGTCGGTGGAGCTCGCGAGCAACTCCCGCAAATCATTCTCTCTTGCGCGACGTGCTTCCTGCAGGTGTCGGGTTTTCTCGACAACATTCTTTCCACTTTCGGTGAGCGGATTCAGTGCCCGCCGAAGGTGACCGGGCGCTTCTTTCAAAGCGACGAAGAGTTGCGAAGTGAATTTGGTGATTTTGGCGTTCACCGCAAGAGCTGCACCAAGGGTGTTCGCCAGTAACTCCGGGATTTTCTGGAAAGCACCCTTTCCGCGTTCCGTCAGTGGGTTCAGTGCGAGCCGAAGATGTAGCGTTGCTTTTTTCAAAGCAACCAGGAGTTGCGAACCGGATTGGGCGATTTTGGCGTTCGCCACAATCGCTGCGTCGTGGAAGCCCGCAAGGAACTCCCGTATTTTTTCGGTCGCGTTCTTTGCGCCTTGTGCGGCAGGGTTCAGGGTTCGCCGAAGATGAAACGTCGCTTGGTGCAAAGCGACAGAAAGTTGCGAACTGAATTTGGTGATCACCATAATGCGGCACTACGGCGTCAACAAAAGACTCAAAATGGGCAGGGCCAGTCCCATCAAAGCGGCTATGGCAAGCACGGAGGCCAGCGCCTCAAGAAATTCCTTTGGCGGAAGCACCTTGGAGGTTGCATTAAGAAATAGGCCGACTTGGCTTTGCATTGCGTGATCTTCCTTGGCGGGGACAGACTCGGCCCTCGAGGAACCTCTAAGCGGAGTCAAATACTAACTTGTCCGCCTTCCTTCCGGTGCTTCTCATCGGAGAGGAAGGGGCTGCTATCTCACCGCCCAGAGTCGACAGCAGCCCGACTGTTCGAACAGTTTGTTACTCCCGACTGCGGTATTTACAGCGTTCCGATCCCCACTGCTACTAGGGATTCCCCCAGGGTCTCGAGGTGGCTGCATAATCCTGGAAGTTGCTGCAGCGGTGCGGAAGGCGGAAATCCATTGACCAGGGGACCCCACCTCGTAAAGTCCCTCTCAATCGTTATGGGTTGAATCGTCAGAACGCAAGCTTTAGAGCCAGTTGGATAACACGAGGATTGACAGCCGTGCTACTGATAACGCCGAACGTCGGTGAGCTGAAGTTAGTATCCGGATTGGCAAACTGCGGATGATTTAGCGCATTAAAGAACTCGGCACGAAATTGAATGCTACTTTTCTCTATCGGCCAATTGACGATTACAGTTTTGGAGAGCGAAAGATCCAGGTTTGCTTGACCGGGACCGTCTACAATACCAGTCCCACTGTTGCCAAACGCGGTTCCGATGCCATCCGCCCCAATGATTGGCGGATTCGTAAAACAGGCGGCATTAAAATAGCCTTCCAATTTCGACTCCACGGACCCTCCTTTAACGAGTTGCTTTGTGGAGCAGGTTCCGCTCAGCTGCGCTCGGTCTTCGCTGATCCCGAACACGTTATTGGCATTAGTATCCGCAATCGTGAGGGCACTGCCAGATTGAATCGTAACTACCGCGGCGACCTCCCAACCACCAAGAACTACCCGTTCGAATTCCGCTGATGGCCCGGGGAGACTCCATGTTTCACTAAAAACGAATCGATTCGTGCGATCAAAGCTCGCCCTTCCCCACCGCTGGCTCGGTGAGTTTTGGTCGCCTAATGTCAGCGCATTTCCTGACGACGTCGAGTTAATATCGGCGCCATCTGTGTCCAGAGTCTTTGAGAAGGTGTAGGAAGCGAGGAATTGCAGGCCGTGACTTAATCGCTTCGTCAGACTGACTTCAAGCCCGTTGTACCAGGAACTGCCTTCGGATTCCATTTCAACAAGAGAGTCCGGAGGCACTCCGAGCACAGGAACTCGCATAGAGATATTTGCGATGGTATCTGTCGTCACCCCCCTGATTGGATTGGTGACAGAGGTTGATAAGGCCTGGTTTAGAGAACGTTGGCGTACCAGGTGTATTCCGCGGGTTCCTACATATCCGACTTCCAGCAACCAACCTTGATGGAACTCAGTCTGAACGTTTAATGAATATTGCTGGACCATCGTGGGTCGAAAGCCTGGAGCGACACTGTAAATGGTCGTAGCGGTGGTTGGTGAGTAGGCGGGAAACATAGGAAAGGACTCCGGCGTGGGAAACGGCTGCGCGAAAGGCGATTGGAAAGTCGCACCCGCATTTGCCTGCCCGCTGATCAACCGGAATTCAGAATACGGAGCACCGAATACGCCCTGATAAAATGCTTGACCGGTCGGCTGAGAGTAATAAATACCGTAACCGCCCCTGAGAACTAACGCGCTGGAACTGGGCAATAACTGCCAGGCAAACCCGATTCGGGGAGCTATCGTATTTTGCCCCTCCCCATAGTTTCCAAACAGATTGTTCGTCCGAGTGACGCCGGGCGGCAGCGTACCAGAAAAGTTGGAAGCGACTATGTAACCCGCGAGACTTCCCCCTGGCGGGGGATTTGCATCGGCCTTATTAATATCGAAGCTGGAGTTTCTCCCCAGATTGTCTCCGAACTGGCCGATGCGTTCATATCGCAAGCCGATATTTAGCGTTAAGGACTTGCGAACTCTGTAGTCATCCTGAGCGAATCCTGCTCCTTCCCACGCCCGGTAAGCTCGATATGTCAACCCGAAGTCATCATCCGACGCAAAAACGTTGCTGAATTCCGTACCGTTGCTCTCCGCATTCAGGCCCAGCAGAAAATCCGGCCAACTGAGAAACCGCACGAATGACCCGAGTCCTTTTATGTCAATGTTGTCTTGAAACCTGGTTATCGACCCACCGAGTCGGAGAGTGTGAGCTCCATGGACAAAACTGAGACCATCCCCAAAGACAAAACTGTTTTGAGTTATGGTGCGCGGGAATCCAGAGGCGATGCTGACGGAGCCGGCTATATTCAAACTTGGAAGCTCATTGTTATAGTTCATCTCTCCTTCGGCAACTCCAACGTCTGACCAGCTGAACGGGGTTTGGGCTCCCGTGCTGGTCCTTGTCCGCACATAACCAAACTTTGCCTCGTTGAGCCAGCCATTGTGGAAAGTATAGGTATGGGCAATGGAGAGGACTCTAAAGCCAGAATCGCTCGGACTTGGAAATCCGGGTATGTTACCAGCTGGGTTGAGCCCGTTCCCGGGAAACGTGATCGTCTCATCATCATCAGCAAGAAAGAAACGAGCGGAGATTTTGCTGTTAGCACTTATGAGGTAATCAGCGTTAGTCACAAACTGGTTTTCGTAGAAGTGACAGGGTTCCACAAAAACGGAAAAACCCTGCTGTGCGAATGGTCTTGTTGTATCCACCGTTTGCGGGGTCGGAATCAAGAAGGATCCATTGGGAAGCTTAAGATTTAGCATGGCCAAAGCCACGGGGTTGATATTGGAACCGTCCGCTGCAACGGCAACTCCCCCTAAGGCGCCTGACATGCCGGCAAATAACTTCCCGAGAGCCTCCGGAGATCTATCGTTGGTTAGCGGCGGCTCGATCAAGCTGGCGGTGCAGGCAATTCTCGATTGGCCAGCCGCAACGCCATTAATCTGGCGCGTTCCTTGATACGAGGCAAAGAAAAGCAATTTCTCCTTCTTTATAGGCCCGCCAAACGCAAACCCAAACTGGTTCTCTTTGAGGGCTGGGCGGGGCTGCTCGGCCTGGTTGAGGAAAAAATCGTTTGCATTGAGAACTTCGTTGCGAAAGAACTCAAAGACTGTGCCATGGAAATCATTCCCGCCCGTTCTTGTGATCAAGCTGACGTTTGCGCCCGCGTAACGCCCATAACCCGCATCGTAGAGTCCAGTCTGCACTTTGAATTCCTCTATGCTGTCGGGGTTAGGTATTGGAATTCCTCCGCTCCCCGCGGCACTCCCCTGTACGTCACTGACACTTATCCCGTCCATCTGAAAGTTGTTGTCGTAAGAACGGGATCCATGTACGAAGATCCCATCATTGGATTGGGCGATCTGAGACAGCGCGGTCCCGCCGAGCCCGAGCTCTCCGGCGTTGTACACCCCGACAGCCACACCAGGAGAAAGCCCAGTTATTTGCGCGAAGTTTCTTGTTACAAGTGGCAGCTCGCGGACCGAGGTTTCATTTACCACTCTTCCTAAAGCTGCACTGTCGGTTTGAACCATTTCCGGCCGGGAGGAGACTAATGCATGCTCGAAACGTGTTGCGAGTTGCAGGCGCATTTCAAGCCTGAGTGTTTCTGTCAGAGAGACGTGCAGTTCGGTAAGAATCAGAGAATCGAAATCGGCTTTGCTTGCCTGTAGCTGATACGTTCCGGGGGGTAAGAAAAGAAAACTGAACCTTCCATGCTCGTCAGAGGTTGCGGTTTCCGTGCGGCCCGTTCCGCGATCATTTAGGACTATGATCACGCCAGGCAACTCAGCACCGGATGGGTCTAGTACGACGCCAGCCAGTGCACCCGTCGATGTTGTCTGCCCATGCAAACAAGTAGAAATCAGCATCGCAAGAACCATCAGGCCTGCTGACACAGTGCGGCGCAGCCAATGGCGCAAGATTTGTGAACCCTGACTCATGGGGCCCTAGATGAGAGCAGTGGGGAAGACTATTTCCAGCCTGGCCACTTGCACAAGGAACTGGCACTCAAACAAGGCGAATGCTATCCCAGGGCCCGGAGTTGCCGCTAGAGTTAAAATTGGCGGTTACCAGACCGTTTCGTTTGATGGACATACCCGAAATCCGCGGATCAGCAACGATATTTTTCAGATGACGCTAGTGTTCGCGGTGTTAGACTTGCTTCCTCGAAAATCGTCTTGCCGTTTTTTCGGTGTCCGCCCCAAACGGAGTACAGCTTGTCGGGTGAATTTAGACACCGTAGTTGGTGCGACTCTGGCCGTTATCCTAAGGAAAAGCCAGGAGGGGCGAGGTTTGTCCTGGCGCTCGTCGTCGCCGCGGCTTTTCTCTTTCCTCAATCGATTAGAGCTCAGCAAATCAAGGCAGTCCGGCGCGTCCTGATTTTCAATGACTTTAGTCGTATCTCGTCGCCGGGTGTTGCGATTCTCGATCAGGAAATCGCCGCTGGTCTAGCGACTTCTCCATACCAGATCGAACTCTATAGCGAGAATCTTGATGTGACTTTGTTTCCAGATAAGGCTTCCCAGGACAGGTTCCGCGAATGGTGCATCCGCAAGTATCAAGACCGCAAACCAGACCTGATCATTACTGTCGGACCTGAGTCACTGAAGTTTATAGTGGAATCCCATGAAAAGTCATTTCCGAACACTCCGGTTATCTTCTGCGGCACTACAGAGGAGATGTTAGACCAGTTGAAACCCGACTTTCACTTTACCGGTGTTTGGGGGGTGGCAGAGCCAGAAATGACACTGATCGCGGCGCTACACTTGCAACCCGACACCAAGCATGTGGTTGTCGTGGGTGGTGCCGGAGCGTTTGACCGAAGCCTTGAGGACCTGAGCAAGAAAAGTTTGCGTAAGTACGAGTCGCAGTTCGAGTTCACATATCTCACAAACCTGGACATGCCCGCGCTCCTAGAACGACTGAGGCGGTTGCCGAGCAAGACGATCGTCTATCACACCTCCATTATGGAGGACGCCGCGGGAGCACACTTTATTGACGCATCACAATCCGTTCCTATGATTGTCGACGCTGCGAATGCACCCGTCTTTGTCACCGATGACGTGGATATAGGCCAAGGTACGGTCGGTGGCGATGTGGTGAGTTGGGCTGCGGACGGTAAGGTCGCTGCTGCGATGGCGGTTAGGATTCTCGACGGGGTGAAACCGCAGCAAATTCCCGTAGTGAGGAACAGTGACGTCTATATGTTCGATTGGAGAGCTCTACATCGGTGGGGATTCAAGGAAAGCGACCTTCCCCCCGGCAGCATAGTGATGTTCCGCGAATTGTCTGTGTGGGAACGCGCCAAACGGATCTGGATCAGTGGTCTACTCATAATCCTCACCTTGTCTCTTCTTGCCATTTACCTGCAGTACAGCCGAGCGCAACTAAAGAAGGCGCGAGACGCAGAGGTGCAACTCAGCGGCCACCTGATCAAGGCGCAGGAGAAGGAGCGAAGCAGACTGGCATCAGAACTCCACGATGATTTTAGTCAGCGCTTGGCGGTGCTTGCCTTTGGATTGCAGAATACTGCGGAAACATTTCCGGATTCACCAGATGCGCTAAGACAGGCCCTCGACGAGTTCAGGCAGTCCGTTTGTGAGCTTGGTGACGACCTTCATGGCTTATCCCACCATCTTCATTCCTCCACATTGGACACTTTGGGATTGGTTACCGGATTAAAGTCTCTGTGCAGAGAGTTTAGTGCCAAGCAAGATATCGAAGTTGTTTTCACGTCTGAGGACATTCCTCGCAGCGTTAGGCCGGAAGTTGCCTTATGCCTGTTTCGCATTGCCCAAGAAGGTCTTCAGAATTTGAAGAAACACAGCGGTGCGAAAAAGGCCGAATTGGACTTGCGCCATATGGGTGACAGATTATTTCTTTCTTTGTGCGACGAAGGATTGGGATTCGATACGAACGCGATGGAAAAGCCTGGGCTTGGCATTCTCAGTATGCGAGGACGCGCGCGCCTCTTGGGCGGAGAATTCGAGATTCATTCAATGCCTGGCAAGGGAACAAGAATTGAGGCGTGGGTACCTCTCGAGCCAGTTGCAGATCGATTGAATGTTTGAGTTTGCGCGACTCCGCGCAGTTTGCTGACTCCAGGACGCGAGTCACATTCATCCTTTGTTCCCGAAGAAAAAAAACGAAAATTCTTGCCAATGGGGGGCAGGACTCGGGGTATTGGGGAACGGTCAGGCCCCGAGTCCTGTTGTGCCTGTTAGCGCGGCAGGGGGGACCAGCCGCTCCTGTGTGACCTGTGTGTACTTTTTAGACGCCATGGACGATCCCAAGCAACTGGGGAAATCCCTAACGATGCTTTCCGGAATTTTCCTCCATCGCCAACTCGTAAGCATCATTCCGCGAGCTTGGACATTCAGGGCTTGATCGAGACCAATCCTTGCTTCACCGCAAACAAGACCAGATCGGCTGTGCTGTGGAGGTTGAATGATTCTCGGATCTGGTGTTTGTGAAACTCAACAGTTTTTTCGCTTAACGCCAAAATTTGCGCGATTACTTTCATGGGTCGACCTTCAGCTAGCAACTGAATAATTTCCGTTTGTCGGGGGGTCATTGCTTTCGAGTATTGGCGCGCCCTGGCCTTGGTCGCCACCCAGTCTTCCGCTCTCAGTTTCGGGGTCACGTAGGATTTACCATGCAGGACATCGTCTAGCGCCTTTAGCAGTTCGGGTCCGGTGGAGTGCTTCAGCACAAACCCAATGGGGCAGAGTTGTAGCGCTGCAGCGGCAAGGTTTGGATCATCTCGCATCGTCAGGAAGACGAATTTGATGCTGGAGACTTGTTCTTTGATTTTTCGCGCCGCATCCAACCCATTCAACAGCGGCATACCAACGTCTGCAACAATAACGTCCGGTCGGAGCCGTATGGCTTCCGCCACCATGGCACGACCATCCATAACAACTCCGACGATGGTGAACGTCTTCTCGAGATAGCCGCGCAGGGTTTCGGCAAACATGGCATGGTCGTCGGCGATTAGTAGGCGCGGACCGGTCCGGCGCGCGGATACGCTTTCCATATGTGTTCCCCCCCAGGCGGTCAGCGAAAGGTCGTCGCAGCTTCGTTGACCCGTGTGTGATGACCAGGCAATCAAGCTAAGGTTGGCGGCTAAACCAAGACCCTTGCTGCGGTTGCCCGCGACGTGTTCGAGGGATGCATATTCGTCCCGACCTGGCTTGTCGGCAACTAGGGAAAGCCCTAGTTGTTAAGACGGAGGTTTTAGTCGATTCTCCCGATTGCACTGAATGCGAGGAGGAGAAAGAAAGGCACGAACTATCGGATTTCGTTGCCTGAGTGTATTCCTGCAGACCTGCGTGCCCCGGCATTCATTGTTTTGCCCGGGCTATGCGGAGAAGACATAAATGAATGATTCCGGGACTGCGACGGTCATCATCGTTCGAGCAATCGACTCGGATGTCATCACACGAAAAGAAAATTCTTGTCTACTTTCCATCGCTGCCTTTCGAAACTCAATCGGATTTGTGGTTACTTGGCGCGGCGTCCTTCGAAACTCAACTGTCAGAGTTAGCTTCAACAAGCAGGAGATGGTTCCGTGAGCTTTCCGAAAACTGCAGACGACCGGGCCCAACTAAAGCTCGCGCTCGAAGTTTCCATTCACATCGGACTGGCGATTCTGCTAACTGCCGCGTGCCTCCTGATTTTGCTTCCCTTCCTTCCTCTGATCGCTTGGGGTATCATCATCGCAGTTGCTGCTTACCCTGGCTTCCAAGCGGTGCAGCGTGCGCTAGGTGGGCGAGGAGCGCTGACCGCCATTCTTTTCGCGGTTTTATTTCTGTCCTTGCTGATTGTTCCCGTGGTATTGCTCGCGGATACGCTGATTGACGGTGTGCAGACCCTTGCATCCCACTTGAAGGAAGGAACCGGGATCATCCCGCCTCCTCCTGCAGGGATCGAAAACTGGCCGATCATCGGGGATCGGCTGAACAGTTTGTGGAGCCAGGCATCCCGCGATATAAGCGATGCCGTCAGAAGCGTGGCCCCACATATCAAAGCGGCCGTCCCTGGGATACTCTCTGTTTCTAGCGGGCTCGGCCTCGCTGTAGTGCAGTTCGCTCTGTCCTTTGTAGTGGCTTGTGTCCTTCTGGCGAACGCCCAGAGCGCCTATAAAGTGACTTGCTCTTTGAGCAATCGTCTGTTTGGAGACGAGGGACCCGAATTCCAGCAACTCATCGGCGCCACAATCCGCAGCGTTACCAGCGGGATCCTTGGCGTGGCCTTGATCCAATCGGTTCTCGCAGGCCTTGGTTTTCTTGTAGCCGGGCTGCCAGGCGCCGGCTTATGGGCTGTGGCCTTTCTCATCGCTGCGGTGCTGCAGGTCGGGGTGCTCATCCTCATCCCCGCAGTGATCTATATGTTTGCGATCTCGAGCGTTACCAAAGGTGTGATTTTCCTCGTTTGGTGTGTCTTCGTGGCGTTGGTGGACAACTTCCTGAAGCCTCTTCTTCTCGGCCGTGGAGTCGCGGTTCCCACGGCGGTGGTGTTCCTAGGCGCGATTGGAGGTTTCGTTGCGTTGGGCCTCATTGGCTTGTTCGTCGGCGCCATCGTCCTGTCGGTAGGCTATAAGCTCTTCCTCGCTTGGCTAGATCAGGCTCCATCCGCTGTTGAACAGGTGTGATTATGCGGCAGGAAGCGGGCGGTCTTACCGATGGCTCAAGCGGCAACCTGACGGGCCTCGTTTACGCCTATTCGCGTCATCGATATATGACGTTGTTTTATGCGCTCCTTGTAACAATGCTGGTGGCACCGATTCTGAGTGCTCTAAATTTCAATGGAACACTGATCGAGTCATTGCTCGCCGCTTGCCTGCTCGTGGCGACATTGCCAGTTGGGGCGGTGAGAAAGCGCCCTTATCTATTTGTGATCATCGTTGTGGTGTGGCTAGCGCGTCTGGTGACAACTGGGCTTGATCATCGCGCGCTGTCACAGATGAGCCTGGGAATTTGGACGCTTATCGGGCTGCTCGCTGCGGCGGCGGCTTTACGCTTCGCAATCGGCGCGACGCAGGTTGACGCGGAGCATCTATACGCCGCCCTCAGCGCTTATTTGCTTGCAGGCATATACCTCGGGCTCTTGTATTGGGTCCTCGAACAGCTGAAGCCCGGCATGTTTTCCTTCACAGGTGAATTTTCCCAATCCAGCGCAATCTATTTCAGCTTCGTGACATTGGCAACGCTCGGTTATGGCGACATCGTGCCGCGAGCGGAGGTGGCGCGCAGTGTCGCAATCGTCGAAGGGGTCGGTGGTCAACTCTTCCTCGCAGTTCTGGTCGCACGATTGGTTAGTTTGTATTCGAAGCCAGGAAACGAATCACGTTAACTGTCTCGTCCCATGCAATTTCTGAGCTGAGTTCTCCACTTCGGAGCCTCTAGGGTTTCCCCTAGTTGTTCGCGACGCCGAATCAGCCTACAAGCGAAGCTGCGGAGTACGTTGAATCGCCAGCAGGACGGTTCTTGTCCTGAGAGGACCAAAATTACTAGCACCTCGGTTCACTGAAGTTCGGGAAGGGAGAAGTCTGATGAAAACCAAGATGATGATCGCCTCGATTCTCGCCATGACGATGCTGTCCGCAGTTATGTGCATGGCCGCAGATGACAACGAAGAAAAAAGGCAGAAAACCCGCAAGATGGCAGCCGAGGCCCTGCAGGATTTGTACAAGCTGGAACCGTCTGCCCAGACAGCTATCCAGAAAGCAGCCGGATACGCCGTTTTCGACAACATGGGGGTGAACGTACTGCTGTTGAGCACGGCGCGTGGTTCGGGACTGGCCGTCAACAATAAGACCAAGCAAGAAACCTTTATGAAGATGGGTTCGGCCGGTGTCGGTGTGGGCATGGGAGTGAAGGACTATGTCGTGGTGTTCGTCTTCGAGAACGATAAGGCCTTGGCGGAGTTTCTGGATTCCGGTTGGTCTGGTTCAGGGCAAGCGGACGCCGCGGCCAAAGCGGGCGAGAAGGGTGGAGCTTACTCTGGAGCGGCTGAAGTTGCCCCTGGAGTATGGGTCTACCAGATCACCAAGAATGGCCTCGCACTTCAGTTGACCCTGCAGGGCACGAAGTACTACAAGGACGACGACCTTAACAAAAAGTAGATGTGGATGATGAAGGGGGCCCCACCACGGCGATGACCGGACGTAGCTGTGTACCAGGTGACAGCAATGCAGCGCAATGCGGAAGTTAAAGAGCCGTCCATTTTTGTCAGAGGGCGCACGGCGCCTTGGTTGCTGGCAACTTTAACGACTCACCAACACAGGAGATGTCCTTACTGTCATGGTGAAGTGTATAGAGAAAAGCGGAAGGGACTCTCAAAGTTGAGTCTCGTTCTAGGCGTCCGACCATATCGGTGCACTGATTGCGACAGGCTGCACTACGGCTTTTGTTTTTAGTTTCGCACGATCACCTCAAGGCTCAATCGAATCTTCGCAATAAGAAGGGGCGGGGAGACGTTTGCGATGCAATCAAGCGGTAAAACCCGGGCTAAAGACAGCGAAGGAGAAGAAAACATGAAGCTAATCAACAATTGGATGAAGAGCGGACTGCTGTTGGCTCTCGGAACATTCTGTGTTGTTTTGCCGCAGAACGCCGGAGCTCAAGTACAGACAACAACAAGCATACAATCCGGCCAAAGTAAGGAAGTAATCCGAGTAGACCGCGGTGAGGTTATCGCCGTGGAAGGAAATGATCTGATTGTGAAAATGGAAGATGGCTCTATTCGACATTTCGAGAATATTCCGGAGAGCGCAAAGATTACAGTTGATGGCAAACAACTAGGAATTCACGACTTGAAGCCAGGCATGAAACTGCAGCGCACGATTACCACGACAACTACACCGCAGGTCGTCACCACCATCGAAACAGTGAAAGGAAAGGTTTGGTATATCGCGGCACCGAACACGGTGATACTGACGCTGGAAAACGGAACGAATCAGTCATTCAAGATCCCCCAGGATCAGAAGTTCAACGTGGATGGGCAAATGGTTGACGCGTTTAGCCTGAGGAAAGGAATGGTCCTCACGGCGACAAAAATCGTGGAGGTTCCGATGTCAGTTGTATCGCAGGAGAGAAGCGTGACTGGCACAATGCCGACACCCCCAGCCGCTTCGGAGACTCCAGCAGCGGCGGCTGCATCCCAAACGCTGACTCCTGTGCAAGCGGACGCTCCTCTGCTGATCGCCGAGGGAGCTCCCTCGGCAGCGCCGCCGGAGGCGACGGAAACGCCAGCGCCGCCGGCAAAAACAAGCCCGATAGCAGGAGGCTACCTTCCGCTTCTCGGCTTGGGATTGCTGCTGATTATTATTTTGGTCGTAGCGATGTTCGCTCGCGGCAAGTCCAAGACTCAGGTCGACAACTGAAACTTCTCAACCTTCCAAGAGAAGCCACACTGGCCAGCCGAATTCACAGGCCAGATTAATCTACGGAACCTCGACCGCCCACGCGATTACTCTCCATCCCGGTTGCTCTTTGGCCCACAACAAGAGAAGCGCTGGCGATTGCTCCTCACCGAAATGAAGTCGGCTCGCGGACAAATAGTATGCGCCGTACTTCGCTTCCTCCGGCTTCAACTCCTGCGATTTTTCTGGCAGACCTCGGTTCTGGCAAAAGAAGCTTTCCGCCTTCTGATCCGGTACGGCCATAATCGCGAATGCCTGTGAGTCTTTCTGCTCTACTGGTCGTAGCAATTCATTCACCGGCTGGACACTCGACATCAGGTTGGAGAGATTATTCCCTGTCGCAACTCTCTGCAGAACGCGGTCCAGGGCTAGCCTTATCCGCGTCGCCGGCGCTAGACTCTGCTCTGCCGCAAAAGAGATATCTAAACACGGGTACGACCGCTGCGAGACAAACTTGGATGCCCGCGCACTATCCCGTTTCACAACCCAGGTCTGATAGAACTGGCTAATGTCTTTCACCGCGTCCGGATCGCCGGAAATGGGCTTCGGCTCTTCGTCTGCGGGTACGGTGACTGCGGCCTGCTTTGGTAGAATTCCCGCATCGCTGCCGTCTTCGATGCGGATGGCTATGATCTTCCAGTAGCCTCCTTCCTGCGCCCAAAGTAGCGACATTATTCTGTGGCCGCTGCCTTCCTGCTTCTCCCTGACTGCCGTGCCATAGTACTTTTCTTGCGGATGTTTTCCTTCCTCATCATCGGGCACGGCCACACACTCTACATCCGCCCCTACATCCGATGGGATGCTGACCAAACGAAACTCTGAAGCGTACGCGTTTTTGGCCTCTTTTAATTCCGGCAACCATTGCGCGGCAGGCTCGAAGACGTCCTCAACAGAACTCACGGTAGCCGTGGTCGTATTGAATTTATTCATTGCCGATACTACGGCCAGTCTCATCATGCCCGGCGCCGGCGGCTTCCGGTTCTTTTTCGTGATGACCTCCAAACATGGGTAGCTACGGCGTGAAAAATACGCGACTGATAGATTCGGCTGTTTGTCTACCACCCAACTCTTTAGAAAATCGTGCGCGCTCTTGTCAATCCCCTGATTCCCTTTGACGGCGGGATTTACCGGTATGTGGCCCATGCGTTCCGTGGCCTCTTCTTTTGGCTGTTTCCCACCGCTTCCTAAAAGTCCAAACACCTCGCGCCACCAACCATTCAACCCGGCCCATCTTTGGTCATGTTTGTCTAAATTGTTTCCCGCACGCACATCGGAGTTCGAAGCTGTCAGATGCCCGTTGACCAGGCTCTTCGGAAACCCTGAAGAGCGGTAATCTACGTCAACATCGGCCATTTTGTCGTCGCGAGAGATGGAAAATTGAATCGACGGCGGCCCATTCTTCAGGCGGTAGGAGATTGGAAAACCTTTGTGATAGATCGTGTTGTCGCGATCGCGATAGAACTCCTGGCTCTTCATGAGAATGTCAATCGCGTTGGGCTTCAGGTAAACGTAGACGCGAAATTGACGGTCACCTCCTACCGAGGATTCCTCTCCCATCACTTCGTCAACGGCGTCCACAAGGTCAATCGCACAACCAAGATTCTTGCTATTGGCGTCCGTCAACTTCGCTTTTAATAGTGCGTGAGTCACTGCGTCAAACGTCGTTCGAACCGACAATCGCGCGTTATCATACGCTTCTTGCGGTACAACCTTACTTCCGGTGGCCTGGTTGTAATGCATGATGTAGTCGTCGACCAGACGTTTTTGCTCAGGCAGCAATTTCGAGTAGGATTTCCCGATCTCTTGGCTGCTGTTTCCGTCCTTCGCTGGTTTGGTGGCCTTTTTCTTCGGGTCGGACTGTGTTTGGCCTATTACCAAGTTCGCCGCCACGACTATGGTAAAAACAAGCAAGCATGCGCGGGTATTTAGCTTCATCGTGAGCCTCCTCGAAGCGTCCATGAAGGCAGGAGTGCAGGAACCATCTGTGGCGGGTCGCACGTTGTAATTCTGTTGATTCTGCTCAAAAGCGGGCGGAATCCAGGCAGCTGCAGTAACTGCCCCTTATGTGCCAGAAATACCTTTATTTAGTAGAACTTTTACCTCAACACGACGATTCTCCGCCCGCCCTTCCTTGCTTTCATTCGAAGCCGCTGGTTGAGATTCGCCCATCGCGCCCGGTGCCACGACATGCCGAACCGGCACATTGCACTGCTGGATCAGATAACCGATCACGGCTTCAGCGCGCTCCCTGCTTAGTTTTTCGTTCATATCGGCGTTGCCGCTCGCGTCGGCAAAGCCCTTGACCTCAATGATGTATCCAGTGAGGCCGATCGCCGTTTGCGCCAACTTCTTGAGTTCTTCCAGGTCCTCCGGCGAAATGCTTGTGCTACCAACCGCGAATTTTACGGTTGCTTCGGCCTTCACGTCATAATCACTTAGCTGTGAGAAGCGATCCGTGAGTTGCTGAATGTCCTCAGTATTCGTGCCTACCTGCTCAGCGGTGGGATGCAGGCCTGATTGAATCATCTCTGCTGTTTCCAGATCATCGCCATCGACGGTGATCGTGGTTGCGACGACTCGACCCTGGTCATCGGACACTCCTTCAACCTGCACCTTGAGCCCCGGAATTAGCACGGTGTTGGCCATGTACTCCTTCCTTAGGCCAAAAAGCCCCTTGTTATCTTTTGTTTTTGTTTCATCGGTGAGGATTACCGTGACGTTCGCCTTTGGTCCGCTCATGATGAACGCGTCTCCGGCCCGGGTAATGATCACCCCTTTGACTTCGGTCTTATCGCCAGTTGCTCCGAATGCTGTTGTGCATGCCAGTAAAGAAAGGGCTATGAGTTTCGTTATTCGCGCGCCTCGCATAATTTGGTTACCTCCTTCAATCTTCAGAACAAAACCTGGTTGTGAGCGGTCGCCGACTTTCCTCCCTAGCGCGCTCCTGCCCAGTCGATTTGCGTTAGAGCATAGGGGTGGGACAGCAGCTGCTCCACTGGGAGAATCCCTAGGTACCGGGATTTCCAGCTCGGCGAAGGAAGCTTGTCCGGTGGGTATTATGGGCGACGCAATATTAAAGGATGCCCCAACCTCGTGGAGGTGAAGGGGAGCGAAGCGCAAGAGTCACCCGCAAGGTAGGGCCTGAAATTTTATTGTTCGGAAAGCCGAACTGCAGCAAATCGCAAAGGGGGACCGGTCTCGGCAGGTTAACCTAGAATTGAGTCTTACTTCTCACTGAGAATACACGGCCGAGTGTTCCGCACAGATGCTCTGGAAAACGTGCTTGTCTTCCTCGCGTTGAAAACTACTCGAAGCAAACCCACAGAGGATATCCACTCCGAAGGTCTTGCCTATCTCGTCCCAGAGTTGTTCGACACGAATCGCGGCGTCGGCCTTACCTTCAGCCCACAAGACAGATGTACCTTCTCCACACACAACAACGCCATGATGCTTTTGTGTCGCCGTTTTGGCTGCTGCCTGAATGAGTCCACGCACGACGGGGAAAAATCGAGTCGAGTCAGGTACATCATTGACCATAAATAAGGAGAACGTTTTGTTAACATCCAACTGAATGTAAGTTCCCTGTTGGGTGGCGTCATCAACATCGATGCCTTGTGCCTTTAATCTCGAAGCAAGACCGTCCCGGTGCGAAGCGGTAATGATAGCGATGGCCGCACGTCCGGACTTGAGGGCGACAGCGATAAAGCGAGCAAATGTGTCTAGAAGAAACTCGTCGTCCGAATAGAATTGAACCTCATGGCGGTGAGTGGCTTTCTCCACTGAAGTGTCGGTAAACTCGAGGCCTTTCACGCTGCTGCTGACGAATTGCTTACCCCGAAGAACCGCATCCATGGCAGGCAATAATTCCCGTTTGGCATCTGTCTTGCGAACGTAACCGTCGACTCCGGTGCTCAAAGCTGCCCGGACGATGTCGAGGTCGTTGTTCTGACTCAGGAAGACGATCTTGGAAGTGGGGGAGACTTGTCGTATCTGCCGGGCGGCTTCGATTCCATTCAACTTGGGGAGACCTATGTCCAGAAGAATTATATCGGGTTTGAGGGCTTGGGCTTTTTGAACAGCTTCTAATCCATCCGACGCCTCGGAAATGACTTGCCATTCTGGTCGCGCCTGAAGCACCAAATGGACTTGGCGTCGCCAATCTGCATAATCATCAGTTATGAGAATTCGGAGTGACGACAAGGTTGCCCTGTCTTTGGGACACAATATAATGTCCCTTTATCGCCTCATTATGCAAGAACACTGCCTGTGCAAATAAGTTGCACAAACTCATCCCCTTGCATCTTTTAACCTCCCTGGCATCCGAGTAGTCCTACGACGTCCCACTCCGTAAGAAAGCGAATCGCCCAGGTTGTCATGTACCGTCACTTCATATGCGCGCGCAGATCGACAAACAACTGGTCGGCGGATTCGAGACGAATCAAGCCCGCGCGCGGATACTCAACGTCCAGCATGACGTAGACGATGATGACCGTGAGGACTGTGAAGCCGAGGATGTGGACCCAACTCCGATGTTGGCCAGTCGACATCCGAAAACCGGCCAGTAGCGAACAAATAAGACCGAGGCCCAAAAGAAGTGCATTAGATGATCCTCGGAGGGTGAAGTTGCAGTGCCATGGCTCGGGTGGTTGCGATGTCGATCATGTTGTTTATGGCGGGAAGGAGCAATATACCGGAGGAAGGATGAGAATCGGGAAGCCGGGTAGCTGCTACCGCCTCAGTCCAGATCTCTTCCTGGATCTGCTTGGATTTGACCATCTCCATTTCGGCCTCGGCCATATTCGGAAGCTTGCGATAAGTCTCTAGCCGTGAGTCCACATAGCGGCGAAACAATTCCTGAAGTGCAGGCTGTGCTTGATGGGACAGCAACTGTAGACGCAGATAAGCTGTTTCTACGCAATTGACTTCCTCGGCGATCAACATCCGTTTCTCGTTAAACCGGGATGCCGCTCCCGAAAAAGTAAACGCTATCATCAAGCCAAACAGGGCGAAAACCGCGCCCTCGACTGTGCCAAGACCAGCGCGCTCGCCTTCCGACTCCTTCAGTCGGCGCCGGACGCCAAAACGGCGCCCGATTTCCACAAGCAGGAGCATGCCAATCAGAAGAACCAGAGCAAAAAGTAGCGGAGGAATAGGGGGTTCCATAGGAAAGCTCCTTTTGCGAATCCACCGCAGGGTCCCGACTCCCGCTGCTCATAGTGCTCACAGGCGGTCTATCGAGTCGCGCAGGAATACCAGCCAAGGGTAATCCCGCCAAAGTGTTTGAAGTGAAGTCTGCTTTTTTTGAGCCGTGCGTTTGTCAGCCTCACGCCTACTGACCTTGGCTCCGCAGCGGTGGAAGCAGCGATGCCACCTCTACATCCAGCAACATTTCGATCCGGCGTTCCAGTTGGAAGAACGCCGCCGTCTTTATTCCCGGTAACACTTGGTTCATGACCGGCACATATCTCTGCCGCAGTTGAATCACGGACTCGCTAATTTCCTCGGCCCTTTTCAAATAATCCAGCGCCTGCTCGTCCGTGGCCGTATCCAGGTTCTGAGCGTACTCCTTAATCAGCGCCAACTTTGCATCGCCGATTTTCGCGTACTCAGCCTCGTATTGATCATAAATCGGCCAGAATTTTGTTGCCTCCGTTGCAGTCAAACTTAGATTCGCAGCAATGAGCTGCTTTTTCTGCGACCGGATGTCCTTCCGTAATAGTTCTATATCTTGATCGCTCGCCGCCTGCCCGCTCTTGGTTGACGCCGCCGTTTCCTGCCCGGTCGCTGTCCGCGCAGTAACGTGAGCGCCAGCCAGGTAACAACCCCCCGCCAACATCAGCACCATTGCCGCCTTGTTGTTCACATGATTCTCCTTAACGATCTACAGTGTGCAACTTGCCGCCCTGTCGTAGAAGCAGTCCCAATACAACCTATGTTCGGTTAGATTTTTCAACAACTGGGGGAATCCCTAGCTGTGGGGTAGGAACAGATTTGCTTGCTTATTGTTATCAGGGATGGCAAGCGGTTCTGTTTCTTTCAATCACTGCAAACCAAGATCAACGAGTATTTTGGGATTTTCCTCCTGTGTCGCCAGCAGGTTATGGCAGGTGGTGCAATCGTTGGAAATCGTCCGGCCGTCCGAGCTAGTGTGCGACCCGTCGTGGCAACGGAAGCAGCCAGGAGAATCATTGTGACCAAGATTGGTAGGATACGTACCCCAAATTACGTTCATGTCCGGAAAAACGTTGCGGAGAAAAATCTTCGCAACATTGTCGGCCGATTGCTCGACCAGCGCGCGTTTGCCGTTAAAGACCTCGGGATACGTCGCGCGGTAGTAATTGTTGATCCCTTCGACGATCTGCTTTTGTGCGCTATCGCGATCCGGATAATCAACTTTTAGCAATTCCACGGCTTTTTTGCGGATGTAGGGAAGCTCTGCGCTGATCAGACCGCGGGACATCCGCAGATCAACAGCGTTTTCGGGTAACTCGAACACGTGAGTTGGGCGGTTATGGCAGTCAATGCAGTCCATGCTGCGCTTATCGCTCTTTTCGAGTTCCTGCTTGCTAACCTTTAAGTCCGTGGAAACGTATTCCACGGTTTTGCCTTTGTCGTCTGTGTAAAAGACCACGGGAATCACCTGGCGACGTTCGTCCGTAGAAATGTACTGAATTCGAGAGCCTTCGTCCAAATGCCTCCCGTGGATGCCCACAGAACCTGACGAGACCCGGCCGCCGATTTTCATCAGCAGTGCCGTGGTCATCATGGTGTTTTTCTCGTCGTCCTTGTAGCTAGTCTTAACGATGAATTTGTCGCCTGAGAAACGTTGGGGCCAATGGCAATGTTCGCAGGTTTCCCGCGCTGGGCGCAGATACTTCACGGGGGAAGGAATAGGCCGGGAATAGGTATGAAAGGTGACCGCAACCACCTGACGAAGGCCGGAAAGTTTGGAGCGCACGAACCAACCCGCTCCTGGTCCTATGTGACATTCGACGCACTCGACACGAGCGTGAGACGAATTCTGATAAGCCGAGAATTCCGGCGCCATTACTGTGTGGCAGGTCTGACCGCAGAAAGTTGTCGAGTCCATATACGACACACCGCGATAGGAAGCAAAGCCGAAGATCAATACGTTTAGTACAGTGGCGCAAGCGACGAACAAGAAACTGCTGCGAACCATCGAGGTCTTGAGGTCGATGGCCGGATAAATCGTGGGCAATTCGCCGGCTTCGCGCAGTTTTCTCCAGCGCAAGAATATTCCGGCGGGGATCAGCACCAGGCCAAGGACGAATATTCCGGGCAGCAGCAGGAAGAGGAGGATTCCGACATAGGGATGAGGAGGTCCGGGCAGCATGAAATCATAAATCCAGAAAGCGATAAGCGTGATAGCGCTGCTCGTCGTCAGAACCACACCGGTCAGGCTCAACCAGTTCTGACCTAAGTAATAAAGCAGCCTTGCCCAATCCCGGACAAGTTTTTGCGAGCTCATTGGCGATTTGCCTCGTTTTTCAACTCAGGTCGTGTTCGTGCACACAAGTACGCAGAGAGAACCGCTTGCACAACGGGATGTGTGCCTTCGATCCCGGCCCACTTGCGAATCCATTACCGCTATTTCAGGGTTGCCAGATAAGCCGCGACATCCTTCACTTGTTCCGCCGTTAAGCTTTTTACACTGGAGTGTTTCGGCGAGGTGGAGAACGCCTTCGTGATTTCGTCGGCACTCTTGCCCTTGATCGAGGGCGTCTTCATTGCCGGCTTGCCTTCCCCGTTCGCGCCATGGCAGCCGACGCACTTTGCCTTGAAAATCTTTTCCCCGTTCGCGGCATCCTGAGCACGCGAAACGGACGCAGCGAGACACAACATTGCGGCGATTGCGATTACTGATAGACCCTTGTTCATCATTTTCTCCTTTGTTTGTTCCCTCGCACGAACCGTTTGGGAATCTCACGCTCCGTGCCAGAATCCGACCGCGGCGTTTGGGTGGGCCTGATGACGACCATCTCTCTCGCGCAGTCTCCCTATCAACTTTCGGCTGCGGGCCTCACCCGCGACCCCTTCGCGTCCTAAAAAGCGAATCGAATTGAAAGAGTAATCAGGTTGCCTCGAAAATTGCGCGGCGCGTACAAATCCTGATACGAGCCGTTCGAATCCTCGTGATACCCGTAGTAATCCCAGCGAGCCCGTCCGGTCCAACTTTTTGCAAAGTGGTACGCCACGGACCCGTAGGGCTGATACCACTCCGAATTCAGGGACCCCGCGGGCAGGGTAGCGATAGGGCTCAGCGGATTCAGATTCAACTCGCTCCCGGTCACGCCAGACAGGTTCGCTCCCACTTCCAGCGACAACCGTTTTACAGGCATCCACAACACGTCCAGGAATCCCGTGTTCACGTTGCTGGAATACGGCGAAGACTGCTGCACAAGGCCAGACACGCCCGGACATGGGGGCAACCCCGGCTGCTCAAAATCGCTCGTATAGCAGATCAATATTTGTGAATAGATGCTGTTGTAGTTGTAGCCCAACTGCGCGGAGAACTTTTCTGACGGAGTCAGTGACAAGGAGATCCCGGCGTTCCGATTGTGCTCCGAACCGCTTACATTAATCGTGGGGTTCTGCCCGTCCATGGTCTGGAAGTACAAGCTCAAATTCAGCCATGATGCCGCCCGGTATTGCAATCGAGCGCGAAGCTCTTGGTAATCCCTCGCTCCCAGCGGCGTAAACGTATTATTAGCACTTCCCAGGTCCGCATCCAGGTTGATGCGTAAGTTTTGCGTGGGCTTAAACCACAATCCAAGCACCGCTGAGTTGTAATTGATATCGGTCACGCCCGGGGGGCCGTAGGTTGGATTTGGGGTCGCGAAGGAAACCGACCCGTCTGCATTTAATGTGCATCCGTTCGGTAGAACGCCATTGGAGAGAGCGCAGTTGCCCCTCTCTGCGAAACTAGGAAAATAAATTGCATTCTGTGTGTTGTAGAAATTGTCTGCGATCACTCGATGCGTGAATTGGTACCCAAAATATGCCCCGGCCTTCGCCGACATCTGCACCTGTCCTTCGAGCAGATTCGAGGTGATCTGCTGCTTCAGGAAGTTACTGTCGAGATTTACCAGGATGTCCGGGCCAGAACTGCTGCTGTGAGCCGGCGTACCAGTCGAGAGACCCGCTGGAGTGGGGCAAGAGTTACTCGGCAGCGGTGCCGTCGGCGCGAACATAACCGGCGAAACGATCAAACTGCCGGAGAACAATGAGCATTGCGTGGATGCATACTGCGCCGGTTCGTTCCAGTTTCCGTAATGGAAGGAATCCACCAGGCTGAAGTCGTGCGTGATTTGCCATGTCGCTCCCAAATCCCCGTAGGAGGCTACGTGGCGGCCCTGCATGGGCCCGAATTCCGCATAGTTTGCCAGCGCCGATCGCGATACGCGTCCAGTGAAGGCCTGCTGGTAATCGTTCACATTGAAGTCACTACCCGTGTAGCTGAACTTGCCGGCAACTTGCAGTGCGGGAATGAAATTCGATTGCAGACTGATCTGCTCGGTCGGCGCATTTATCCGCGAGCGCAAGTGTGACTGGTAACTATAGAATGCGTTGCAGGCGGGATTGACGAGGCCACCCGGTTGGAAGGCTGGGTTGCACGGTGGCCCGTTCCAGGAGACGCCGAGATCCACAGGAGAAAATCCTGCTCCAAGGTTAAATTGTTGGTTCTGATCGATCGCGCCGGGATCGGTCTTGTAATAACTCCAAATCTGGTCGTAACTGATGGTGGTCTTCGGCAAAAAGCGGAAGTCCACTCCAAGCCGGTACTGGCTCATTCCCGAAGAAAGATTCTGGAATAGAAACTGTTCCGTGCCCTCATGAAGTGTCGAATAGGAAGGGCCTGTATTGGTACTGTAGTTGTACCCTATCCGGAACCGAATTTTCGCGTCGGGCAGAATGGTTAATCCATAATTCTGCATGTTTCTTCGAGTATTGAAGTAATGGGGAGACATGGCCACAACCTGCGTGTTTAGGACGTTGGGCGGCGCATTCACGACTGGATTGAACCCCGCGGGGGCATTGGCCGGCGGAGGCGCTGGGTTAAACGGATTTGCCAGCAATGAGTAGTCAAAGAAATTCTCGTCATGCCGGAATAAACCGTCGAACGCGTACCACTTATTCTTGCTGACCCGCAAACTGGTAACCACATTGGGGTCGCCACCATATCCAAAGTTGCTGAAAAAGAACCGGTCGAAGAAGGTGCCGTGGTGATCGAGTGAGCGCATTTCCGTTGTGAAGTTGAGCAACCGCGGCCCTTGCTGCAAGTTCACCATCGTGTCGTAGGTCTGGAGGTCTCCCGAAATGCTTGTGATGCGCACGCCGAACTCTACAGCCTGCTTTATGTTGTAATTGTCCTGATTGATGCCATTCTGCTCGTCGAACTGTTGCGCATATAACTTTGGCGTCGACAATAGCGCCAGAAGGAAAAACCAGGAGAGATGCAGAAATGCTTTATCGCAAGTGTTCCCCATCGAATTCTCCTCAGGGCGTGAAGAACACGCTGCTGGTATTCGATCCGTGTATCGCAACGTGGCACAACGTACAGGACTGATACTTTGTCGATTGATCGTGGAAACTTGGCGTTCCCGGCGGTCCTGCGTTTGCGGCCTGTGAGTGGCAACTGAGGCACAGGAGATTAACCTGGTTCATGTTGAGCATTCGCTGATTCGTCGAACCATGTGGCGAATGGCAGATCGTACATCCTTCAATTTTGGCTTCGTGCTGGTAAACGAATGGTCCTTGCTTCTCTGTGTGGCACTTGTAACAAACCTCGTCGCCTGAAGCGTTTGTACGTAACTGCTTGGGGCGGAACGTGCCATGCGGACTGTGGCAGTCGTTGCACTGTATAAGGCCTTCGTTCACGCGGTGGTGAAAGGGCCGCGCGAATTGCGCACGTACATCCATGTGGCATGTGTAACAAAGCTCCGGCGACTTCATCGTCATTAAATATTGGCTCTCTTTGGCATGATGAGGAGAGTGGCAATCAATGCAAGCCACGCCGTTAGCCAAGTGCATTGACCGACCGTAATTCCCTTGTTCTTCGGTGTACTGGTGGCAGCGGAGACAGCGAGCGCTTGTCTGCTGCGGGGTAGCGTCCTTAAACGTGAAGATCTTTGATTTGTCGCCGCCACCGTCGACGTGTTCTTTGCCGGGACCATGGCAAGCCTCGCAGCCGTGCCATTCCGGCCCTTTGTGTGCGTCGAGCTTGGAATCTATCGTAGTAACGAAGTGCGCCGTGGTAGCAAAATGTGTAAAGATTTCTTCGTGGCAGGTGCTGCACGTGTCAGAGCCTACGTAGAGTCCTGGATCGGTAGGCGCAACGTATATTTTGGCCTGATCGGAGGACTTGGCCTGCT
The DNA here is from genome assembly GCA_963701055.1 of Candidatus Acidiferrales bacterium. GTDB lineage: Bacteria > Acidobacteriota > Terriglobia > Acidiferrales > UBA7541 > Acidiferrum. The sequence goes on from OY969563.1 coordinate 4,874,305, forward strand.
GTGCGGCATTCTTTTTGTCTTCGGAATGAGCCGAAGGAAGTATCAAAATGGCTAGAAGCGCCGCAATTAGACAGGAGATACGGGGCGATGTACAAGGAGCCGCAGAAATCCTCTTTGCATAGGAATTCCCGCCTCTCTCGGATCTTGTCGGATTAGGCAAATTGGTCTCCCCCGACGTTAGAACCCTTGAACAGGGTGATAACCAGGCTTGGATAGACGTTCCTGGGCGGAACTTAAATCACACGTTTATTGGCTACAACTAGGGAAAGTCCTAGTGGTTCCGAAGTCGAGGAAAGCTGTATCTTCAGCGACATCAGCGAGGAAAGAGAAGATCAGCGGAAACTCGGTAGCGCAGAGGTCCCGGTTAAGTGGACCGACGCGATCGCTTTCATGGGTGGCGTACAGAATGATGTCCCGAACGCGTAATGGCCAGGACATCAATCCCGCTGGCAATTTAGGGCAAGCCGCTCCTCTAGGTTCCACAATCTGTCATCGAGGTGTAAATTTCAGCCTTTTCTCGCGTGAAGCTTTGGGTGTGGAACTGCTGTTTTTCGATCGAGAAGACGATGCCCAGCCTGCGCGCGTGATCAGCATGGATCCCTCATTGAACCGCACGTACTTCTATTGGCACGCGTTTGTGCCGGGCGTCCAGTCGGGACAAATTTACGCGTACAGAGTCCTCGGGCCGTTCGATCCAGGAAATGGGTTGCGCTTTGATCATGAAAAAACTTTGCTAGACCCGTATGGACGCGGAATCGTTGTTCCGAAGAACTATAGTCGTAACGATGCATCGAGAGCGGGAGACAATACCGCCGCCGCAATGAAAAGTGTCGTAACAGATTTAACTACGTACGACTGGGAGCAGGACAGACCCTTAAGACTGCCGTCATCACGGACAATCGTATACGAGATGCACGTCCGCGGCTTTACGCGTCATCCGAGCTCCGGCGTGGCTGAGAAGACCCGAGGAACGTATCGCGGCCTGATCGATAAGATTTCATATCTCCAACAACTCGGAATCACCGCAGTGGAACTATTGCCTGTTTTTCAATTTGACGCACAGGATTGCCCGCGAGGCCTTGTCAACTATTGGGGGTACGCACCAGTTTCATTCTTTGCACCCCACTGCGCGTATAGCTCACGCCAAGACGGTCTCGGGCCGGTTGATGAGTTTCGTGACATGGTCAAAGCGTTTCACGGGGCAGGTATCGAAGTTATTCTCGACGTGGTCTTCAACCACACGGCCGAAGGGGACCAGGATGGTCCCACCGTCTGCTTTCGCGGAATAGACAACCCCACCTACTACGTTCTTGATCAAGACCGCTCGCGCTATGCCAACTATAGTGGTACTGGAAACACGCTCAACGCTAATCATCCGATCGTGCGCCGGTTGATCTTGGGCAGTCTCCGCTATTGGGTAGAGGAGATGCATGTGGATGGATTCCGCTTTGACCTCGCTTCGATCCTTGCTCGCGATTCCAGCGGCCACTTGATGTCCAATCCCCCGGTTCTGTGGGATATAGAGACCGATCCGATTCTAGCTGGGACAAAAATAATTGCGGAAGCTTGGGATGCGGCTGGATTGTACCAGGTCGGTAGTTTTATTGGAGACATTTGGAAGGAATGGAACGGACGCTTTCGTGACGATACAAGGAGTTTCTTCCGCGGGGAAGAGGGCTCCTTGGCGAAATTCGCGGATCGCTTTGTCGGCAGCCACCAAATCTACCGGCACAAGGAACGCGAGGCAGAGCAAAGCGTGAACTTCGTAACATGTCACGATGGATTCACGCTCAACGATCTGGTCTCTTACAATCACAAGCACAATGAGGCTAATCGCGAAGACAATCGCGACGGCGCTGACGACAATAGAAGCTGGAACTGTGGTATCGAAGGCCCAACCGACGATCCAGCTATTGAAAAACTCCGAAATCGTCAGGTGAAGAATTTTCTAACTGTCACGCTGCTTTCTCTAGGTCTGCCGATGCTGTTGATGGGTGATGAAGTGCGTAGGACACAACACGGCAACAACAATTTTTACTGTCATGATAACGAGGCCAATTGGTTCGATTGGTCCCTCCTCACCAAGCATGCGGACGTGCTTCGATTTGTGCGATTACTCACCGCAAGGCGCTTATTGCGAGGCACCGAAGCTGAGCGCGTGCGGATGACCTTGACTCAATTGATTAGCGAAGGAATTGTTGGCTGGCATGGGGTAAAACTCAACGAGCCTGACTGGGCCAAACATTCGCACAGCATAGCGCTCAGCGCCGAGTTGCCCATGCAACACCTGCGTATCTACTTCATCTTTAACAGCTATTGGGAACCACTTGATTTCGAGCTCGAACTGGCGGAAAACTGCGATCAGCATTCGTGGCGCCGATGGATCGACACATCTTTAGATTCTCCGCAAGACATTGTTGATTGGCAGAAGGCACCGGTCGTTCCGGGCCGAACCTATCGGGCAGGGCCTAGGTCTGTGGTGATTCTCTGGGCAAATCGAAGTTAGATTGGCTGCCCTAACACAAGAATGGCTCCTCCCTTTTGGAAGGAGCCATCTCTTTGCGATTCTCGCCCTAACGATTCACTCGTCCAGTGGATCGCATATCGCAAATTCTTTCACACTTTTTTTAGACCTGAATCATGTCCACACGCAACTGGGGGAATCCCTAGTAGTAGCGGAGTGGCGAACGCCATAAATTTCCGAATCGGACGTGACATTGCCGATCTCGGAGGTTGAGCGGTCTCCGTCTGAATCACCAATTGTGCGGTCGCCGGTGGTCATCCCATCTGTTCTGCAGTTAGCGCATTTACCCGCGGCGGCGTAGAGGTAGATAGGGGGTTCTTGTGAAGTTGGACTTAGCTGAGCACCTGAATAGGATTAGAGTCGCAGTAACTGAAGTAGATCGCATCCTTGCGTTGCACAAATACGCTGACGATTCGCGAACAGTCATGGTCATTGGACTGCTGGCCACGATCATTCAATATCACCGAAGTGTATTGCTTTTGCTCAGTTCGGGAGCGGCGCGTTCAGCGGTCGCCTTAATACGCGACATCGTTGATGGCATGTACATCGGACTCTGGATAAATACTTGCGCCACTCCTGTGCAGATACAACGCATTAAAACAGAAGATCAGTTCCCAGTGAATTTACCGGAGATCATTAAAGCGGTCGACATTGCGTACAACGCGAATGCCTTCTTTGAAGATATGAAGAATCGCTGTGGTACTCCCCTGTATAAATCCAATCGTTCAGGAATCATCCAACTCGGCCACTGGTTGCTTGACTCAGATTTTGGCCTGCAACATGACGAACGAGAGCTTTGCGAGGTAACGACGACGGCCACCAGTTGCATTTTGCTATTGGCTGGAGCGCTTTTATCCAGCCAAAACCATGCTGCGGAGTGCAAAGAGGTGGAAGCTCTTTCGACGACCTACAGTAAGCGCGCTGAATCAGCGTTCCACTGAGTCCAGCTTTTCTACACCAAGCTCTTCTCCTTCAACCTATCCATTCAAACCTACCGGCAGCTAGCTTCCGTTATCCGAGAGGTGCTTATTTGGATTCGAGCACATTGCGATGGTTCAACTTTTGGATGGGGCGATTATCGTGTGGATAGAGCTTCATGATGGCGGCTAATTGTTCGTCAGAGAGGGTAGATGTGGACTTCAGAACGTACCAGGTCACTCCCTCTGTGCAAGGCGGAGTGGTCAGCGAGCCGCTATAGGTGTAGTAACCGTGCTGGGACGGCAGGAGTTCTTTTACATTCACCGACACCGTGGAAATCTCAACGGTTTTGTCCCGCTCTGGTGGAATATTCTTCCAAAGAGTCTCCAGGAGCGGATTGGGAGCGCCCGTCTTGAAAAGAATCGCCACCACGGCAAGGTGACCGTCTGAGTCTGAGTGGACGAGGTGCGCCACCATGTCGAAGCCCTTTCCATTGATGTGCTCCTCGCTGGGATGGTGGAAATGGAATTGTTTCAGAGCATACGTCTTGTCACCGACTGTAAGAGTGCTGCCCGGCGCGTAATTGATCATGATTGTATGGCCGTTGTTGACGATACTGAGTGGGACGGGTTCGTAAGCGAATTTGAGCTCAGGAAGATCGGCGATTTGTGCGTGACTGATGTCGATGGGCGACTGATTGTGACCCATCTTGCAAGCGGAGAACGCAGGATCGATGGCACCCCAATGCTTTGGATCCTCCTTGCCTTCGTAACTCCAATGAGGCGCTTGCGATTGTTGGGCGCGAGAAACCGCGGGAGCAAGCGCAAAACAGAATGCCAGCGCAAGACTGAATGTTTTCCTGGATGTGAAACGAAACGCCATTGGAAACCTCAAAGTGATAGTGTCCAGACGGATGGACGCGAGAACAACCAGATGATACGCGGGAGATTCTTTGACCTTCGAAAACAACAACATGGTACACCCTTCTCGTCCACTAGCGGCAAAGTGAAACCTCCCCAGAGGGATAATTTCCCCAGAAGGGTCGATAGAAACCCTCCCGAGTAGTGATCTCCGGCTGCCTTCGTATTTCCGCGATGCGCAAGATGAAAGTTGCGACACTTGCAAGCCGGACTTCTATTCTAGAGACGTAGCCGCACTGCGACTCAAGCGCTTGGATTACCAGCCGCCTAGCAGATTCAGGATGATTTCGTCACGGTTAACAAGAATCCGCTGACGCAGTTCCTTTTCCGAACGTAAGTTCCAGCCGGTCGAACCTTGAAATTCGTGATTATCACCCGATTCTGATGGTCTAATTCCAGTAACGGCGGCTTGACCAGGTACGCTTGTCGCCCTACAAGTCCGACAAGCGTTTTCGGGACTAAATAAAACATTGTCCCAAGCTCCGATTATTTTCCTATTGTTTCTTTTCCTTTCGTTTGGGTACACTCGTTTCGTCCCCGGGGTATCCACTGACATGATCAATCTCCGCCGCAGTCCTGCAGAAGAACCTTCCCAGCCAGCGAAGAACTGGAAAGGCGAAGCGTTTCTCTCAATCAGTTTTTGCATTGCCGCTGTCATCGCACTGGCGCTCGTGGCTTGTCGCAATAAAGAAGCATCGCCGTCATCGGCTCCTCCCCCCGTCGCTGTATCCGCGGTGCAGGTCAAAACTTCTGCCGACGCGATCGAAGTTCTCACCCCGAAAGCGAAGTTCACACTCACTGCAGCCGGGGCTCTTGCATCTTCACTTCAGAAAGATGGCGCTTCCCCGACGCTGGACGCCAAATCGATCGGCGCTACTCAAATTGTGACCTTGGCAAAAAAGGATTATCCCGGCGTGCTTCTGGACACCGCCAACGCCAGCGTGGGCGAAGCCACGGGGAAACTCGGCAGTCTCGGGAAGCAAATCGTGGTCAACGGAAAAGTTCCCGGAAACGATCTGGAAGAAACCGTCACGCTGGAGGTATACGACAGCTTCCCCAATCTCGCGCTGCTCTCGCTTCGGCTGCGCAACTCTGGCCAGAAAGACATCTCACTCGATAGCGTGGTTCTCCAGCGCCACAGCTTCGCTTCCGATGCCCCCGCGGGAGAAGCTCCACTGTGGACATTCGAAGGTTCAAGTTTGAAATGGGGCAAAGACGAAATCTTCCCCGTACCCGCAAAGTTCTCGCAGGAAAATCCGTTCGGCGCGCCAGTAGCCGTCAAGGACGATCTTGGCCATGTTGGCGGCGGAATCCCGGTCGTTGCTTTTTGGTCCCGTGATGTCGGCGAAGCCATCGGGCACATCGAAACGCTTCCTCTCGTGATTTCCGTCCCGGTGCAAACAACGAAAGACGGGCGAGTGGAAGCAGGCGTGAGCATCCCCGCCAAAACTGTTCTCAAACCTGGTGATGTCTATTCCACCCCGCGCACATTTCTGTCCGTATATTCCGGCGATTTCTATGAACCTCTGAAGATGTGGTCCGATGCAGTCGCCAAAGAAGGATTGACCAAGCCAGAAAATAACGAAGAGAATTACGCTGTCGCCTGGTGCGGATGGGGCTATGAGTTTGCCGTTACGCCGAAACAAATGCTGGATACAGTTCCCAAACTAAAGGAACTGGGAATCCACTGGGCCACACTGGATGACGGTTGGTTCAACAACTACGGTGACTGGCAGCCGCGGCAACCTGCTTTTGCCGGCACCGCTATCCAGGACATGGTCAAGAGCTTTCACGATCAGGGAATCAAAGTCCAGCTCTGGTGGTTGCCACTCGCCGTGGAGGATGGCAAGAACGGCTACGGAGGCAGGAAATTTGAAGTGTCCGATATAGTAAAGCAACATCCGGACTGGCTGGTCCTTGACGAACAAGGTCATCCAGCGCGAATGGCGCGCAATCTGGCCACTTTGTGCCCGGCGCTTCCGGAAGTACAGGCCTACTACAAACAACTAACCGAACGTTTCATCCGTGATTGGGGATTCGACGGCAGTAAGCTCGACAACATTTACGCTCCTCCCCTCTGCTACAACCCGAAGCACCATCACAAGTCTCCCTACGATTCCGTCTACGCCATGGCCGACGTGTACAAGACCATCTTCGAAACCACGCGGGCGATCAAACCGGACAGCGTTACGCAAAGCTGCCCCTGCGGCACGCCTCCGAATTTGGCGTGGTTCCGTTATATGGATCAGGCTGTCACCGCCGATCCCGTGGGTTCGGTTCAAGTGCGCCGCCGCGTCAAAATGTATAAGGCGCTACTCGGCCCACGCGCGGCGATCTACGGCGATCACGTGGAATTGACGCGCATCAGAAACGCTGACAGCAACGACGAGCAGGACGTGGGAAGCGACTTTGCCTCCACGCTCGGCACCGGTGGCGTCTTGGGGACGAAATTCACGTGGCCGGATTACGGTCCAAAGTTCAAGAACGTTTATCTTTCACCAGACAAAGAAGCTCACTGGAAGGAATGGATCAGCCTGTACAACGAGAAAACGCTCTCGAAGGGGAATTTCCAGAACTTGTACGTCTACGGATTCGACGTGCCGGAAGCATACGCCATTGAGAAAGACGGCCATATGTATTACGCGTTTTACGCCCCCACGCCGACCGGCACTCCAGACAAAGCTGCCTCGTCCTCACATTGGACAGGCGAGGTCGAACTGCGGGGCCTTGCAGGCAAGACTTATCACGTGACGGATTATGTCCACCACAAGGATCTTGGGACGATCACAGGACCCACCGCGAAACTGAACGTGGATTTCACAAACAATTTGCTCCTGGAAGCCGCCCCCGCCCAGTAAAACACGGGCGGCTTCGCACTCCGGTCTACTTTTATTTCTGTTCTAAACGAGAGTGACTTCCACTTTCGCGTCGCGCAGCGCCTTCAAATCCTGCTTGGGAATATTTTTGTCGGTAATGGTTTCGTGGACCGCGGAAGTCGGCAAAATCAGCGAAAGGCTGCGCCGGCCAAACTTACTGGAATCGCACACCACTACCGTCCGGCGTGCGGACTCAGCCATGGCTCGATTCACCCGCGCCTCGAGCAAATTGGGAGTAGTCAACCCATAGCGCACGTCGAATCCGTCCACCGCCAAAAACAGCAGGTCGGCGCTTAACTTTCGCAGCGACTCTTCCGCTAACGGGCCCACGAGCGAATACGAATTTCTTCGCAGCACGCCTCCCGTCAGGATCACCTCCACCGGAGAGTCCGCGAGCTCCATCGCGATATTCGTGGCGTTCGTGATGATCGTCAGGTTTTTTATCTGCCGGCAGGCTCTGGCGATCGCCATTGTGGTCGTCCCCGAATCCAGGATTACCACCTGGTCCTTGCCGATCATGCGCGCAGCGGCAGCCGCGATCTGAATCTTTTCTTGCCGGTGTTGCCGCTCTTTTTCTTGCAGCGAATGATCCATCACCGCGCCGGTCTTTACCGGAAGCGCCCCGCCATGCGTGCGTTCCAACTGGCCCTGATGATGCAGAAACTCCAGGTCCTTGCGGATGGTGATCAGAGAGGTGCGGAAGTGCTTTGCAAGATCGCCAACCAGCACTCGACCGTCGTCTTGCAGCATCTCCACTATGGCGCGACGCCGTTCTTCACTCAGCATAAGTGTTCACATCGCTCTTTCGTTCTATCCGAATCCGCAATTCGCCAGCACGTTTACTTGCTTCCCGCGGCCCAAACCACCGCGCCACGCTCGACAGGCGGCAACACAAATTCCACTTGGCCGCCTTTCTTCTCGCCTTTCACTACTTGCGCTTCCCCCAGAAAAGGTAGAAACGTCAGGGTATCTCCCATGGCTGCCGGCATTTTTACCACAATTCCACGCGCTGGTTCCTGTACGGCAACCTTGTTGGGCACCAACCCGCCAAAATTCGCAATAAAAATGTGCGCCGCGCCATCCACGATTCCGAAGTTCGCAGCCACAGTAGCCGGGGCGCTGAGTTCGATGTCAGCGTTTGCATCTGCAGCCTTCAGAAACTCGGCCGGTGGATTCGCCGAAGCCGCTGCAAAGTCACGCATTATCCCATTGTAAAATGCGGCCGCGGGATCAGAAGAAAGTACGGACACATTTGGCGATGCAGGCAAACCAGTCGCGTCAACTCCCAGAACTACTAGGCGCCCGCCATGTTCCACGAAGCTCTTCACGTGCATTTTTTCGGTATCGTCCAGCACGCTGACGTTCGGCAGCACTAACACTGGCCCGCGAAACTCCGCTAATGTTCGCGGCGTGACCACCCGAAGTTCCCGATGCGCTTGCAGCAGCGATACCAACGTGCCACGGTACGATGGGAGAAAACTTTTCGCCGCATAATCCCGGCTCTTCGGCGAAAAATATACGCCCACAGGACGCATCGGCGTCCGCGGCAGGTAAAGCGTTTTCTCGTTCTTTTCGATCCATTCGAAGATCTGTTTGCGCGTGGCGGGATCGTTGGATCGCGCCATTTCGTGCCCCTGCGCATCCCAGAAATTCGCGCCCGCCATGGTGATAGACATCGCCAGATTCTTCATCGCGTCGCTCTTCTCAACGCCCTTATTGCCGTCCCAGGAATAGTTCAAAATCCAGGTGGCCTTGCCCTCGGCGAACGCCCGGAACGAAAGCATCCCTGCCTGATAAAGAAACCAGTCCGCCTGCGTGCGCGAGGCGGCCATATGTTCGCCATTCCCAAATTCGTATTCGTGCGCGATCGCGTCCACTACCGCATACATTTCGTAAACGTCCGCGCCCACGCGCGTTGCTTCCTCTTCAATGCCCGGGTAAATCTCGGGAATCACCATGATCTGCGGGTTCGCGCTCCGCGCGTTGTCTCGAATCTCTCGCATGAAATCCGTCAGCGTGGCAATGCGAAAATCCACCCATTTCCGGAAGTTCGCATCCTGGAAATCGCCCAATTTCAGATCTGTTTTCGCGTTCAGTCCCGTCTTTTCGCGAAACGCATTCACTGTTGCATCGTCAAAGCTCGCCCAGGTATCCTCCCAGCCTTCGAAATGCGTCATCCAATAAGGAATGTCCACATAAATTCCGTCAATCCCTGTTCCGGCAATCTGCCGCACGTGTTCCATATAAATCTTGCGCCAGGGGTTTGCATACGGACTGATCCACACATCTTCATCCCCGGCGTGAATCCAGAACGCTGCCCCTGAATTGAACGACGCCGGCTCTCCCGTAATCTTTCGCTGCACCCACTCCGGATGATCCTTCATCACGGAGTGCGCGGCTTTATCGGCATTCGCCGTGATGCATTCCGTTCCTGCGATGTACACGAAAGCCTTATTCCCTGCCTTGTGCGCGGCATCCGCAACCGCATGAATCGCCTTTAGCTTTTCTGTCGGATCGATGAAGCTCTCATATCGTCCCTCGATGTCGTTGTCCACTTCGATGCCGTAGACATGAGCCATTTGCGCATCACGCACAATCGCTTCCGCATGCCCCGGTTCCAACCCGTACGCGGCGATGCGCACATAATGCGTCCAGTTCTGCTTCAGTTCTTCCTCCGCTACGCTGATGAATATCGCGATCGTCAGCAATGCCGCACTTACAACGATGATTCGTTTCATCGGCCTGTTCCTCCTGGCGCGTTGGAAACATCCAGCCCTGCGGTGGGACGCACCGTCAAACTGCCGTCCTCATTCAGCTTTTGATGGCAAGCCCACCGGACCGCTTGCCGCTGCCCTTTCACTTCAATCTCTGCTTTTAGCCGCAGCCCACGCCAGGAAGTTCCTTTGGGTAACGGTAAAAGTGCCTGGCGTACATGGCCGGGCAAAGGATAACCGGGGTCGAGATAACCGGCGCAGAGTTCTTGCCCGCCGGTCGACAGCACGCTGATTCGCAACGCTCCCGGCACGCCCGCAATCCCATCATTCACAAACCCTACGATCAGTCCCGGCTCGCCTCGCTCCTCATACGCCCAAACCCAGGATGGCCGCACACGATAACCGATCCTTCGCGCCAGATCATTCAAGGCATCGGGATACGCCTGGTAATAACGCTGCAATCCCGCCGCGGAAATGTGGTGCCAATTCCATAACGAAAAATAAGACGCGCCCACATCTTTCACGTGCGTAATCGCGTTGTCGGAGTAAGTCACACCTTCATCGACACGCAGGGTTGCCGGATTGCCATCGGAAATTCCCACTTCAATGGACGCCGCAGTCCACGGCGGCCGGTTGCTCAGCGCTTCAATCTGCTCGTTTTCGATGAAAATCGTATCGGTCCGGAGCCACTCTCCGGCTCGTATCGTCCGATCCACTAACTCCGAATTCCCCACCTTGCTGAAGTCCGGCTGCGTGTTGGTCACCAGCGGCGTTTTCTTCCAGTGATCCGTCTGTACTTGGAACATCTTCACAAACGTATTCTCGGCCGTGCTGTAATCCGGATACGGATTTTTTTCAAATGGCCAGGTGTGGCCTTCGCCCCAGAATCCGTACATGCACGTGTCCACATACTCGACGTCAGTGTGTCCGTCATATTCCGCCGCCAATAACCCGATAAGTTCCTGGAATGCCGCCTGAAAGTAAGGATCGTCGCACCGCGGCTCTTCTCTCTCCCGCTTCTGCCATGTGCCCAGCTTCACCATCGGCACCTTTTCCCGAATAAAATCGGGTAGAGCGTAGCCTTCAATGTCCGGGTTACTGATCATCACCCTGAACCCGATACTCTTCCCGTACTGTTTCGCAAGAGCGAACGAAGTCTTCCAGATTTCGCTAGGATCCAGGCGTCCCGGCCTCTGCTGAATGTCCTTCCAGTTCACCCGAATATATAAATTGTTCCCCAGCGGGAATCGCGCAAGGTCCTCAAGCGCCGTCTCCAGGCTCATTCCGTTTGGCCGCAGCAAACCCACCTCATCGCAAAGGTAGGTCACCAATCCCATCCCAGGGTTGCGCACCACTTCCGCAGACGGCGTCAGCGCCATCACCACCGTCCAACTTGGATACAGATCAGCGGGAAAGGGCCCTTGATTCAACCGGTCCTTTATAGCTGGGCCGCTGCCGAAATCGTATTTGTCGAAATTGTGCGCAGGGACGTACGCCGCAGCGGCGCCCCACACACCTGTCTTCATGAATGTGCGGCGTAGCACAATGGTCCGCCTTTCTGTTTAGAACTGGCAGCGCAAGCCAAATTGCATAACGCGTGGTGTAAAGCCCGGGGCGGACGAAGTTACTTCTCCGAATGTGGCGCTGCCTACTCCGACATCTGGAAATCCGAATCGTTCCGTGTTTGTGAAGTTAAAGAACTCGCCGCGCAGCTGTAGCGTCACCCGCTCCTTTACTGCGAATTCCTTGGTGAACGAAAGATCGATATTTCGGATGCCGTCGCCCCTCAGGTTCGAAAAATACCGCGGAGCATTTCCCGGGACCTGGTCGCCGGGATCGCCAAAACAGGAAGCGTTGAACAGGGACGCGTTGGAAAGTCCATTAAGCGCGTTGGCAGCCGCTTGATGGTAGCTCAGTCCACTGGACAATTGGTTACAAAGCACGTTCGGCCGTTGGTTACCATCCTGCAATCGTGGCACGGCCATGGCGATGGGAAGCGGCTGGCCACTTTGCAGCGTGATAATGGCTGCAATCTGCCAACCTCCAATCACTCCATCCGCAATGCGATTCATGTCTCGCCCAATCCACCGGCCTCGTCCCAAAGGAAGCTCGACAATCGCTGCAAGAACAAACCGGTTTGGCACGTCGTTGGCGCTGATGGCCCACTCGTTCTTCAAACGGTCGAGCTGTTGCGGATTTCCCACTGTGTATCCGTACACCGTATTCAGATTTCCCACGAACGCGTTAAACCCGATCGAGGAATCATCCTCCGATTTGGCGCGCGTGTAGTTCCCTTCAAAGCTAACATAGTGATTCATCCGCTTCTGAAAACGCACTTGCAGCGAGTTGTACCAGGAATTCGCGCCAAAATTCGGCAGTCCCTGAAACGTCCCGGCGAACTGCGGATACGGCCGCAACAGATAATTCAGCGGGATTGGAAGAGGATTGCCGTTCTGATCGACCTGGCTATACGCCGACGCAGGCTCGTTGAATATTGCACCCGGTCCGATAAAGAGCGACGCAAACGGGTTGGGAACCAACTGCTGAAGATAATTGCTCACGCAACTGTCCACATCGCAGTTCGGATCCTGAGCATGTAACGACGATGAGATTTGCGCCAACTCGCTCGAAGGAATGAAGTTACGATTTCGTGTGCTCGAATAGCCGCCCCAAGGTAGGTGCGTGCTGCGATTCGCCGAATAGTCCACGCCGATAGTGATTTCACCAGGGAAGAGGTGCTCTATCCCCAAGTTCCACTGATAAATGTCCGCGTTGCGCGCCTCTTCAGTCCCCAGGTTGTTTTCATTGTCGTATCCCCACATCGCCAACTGTCCATATTTCTGGCCCTGCGGTGCGGAGATCCCCGTAGGAAATGGATTTTCCAGCGTGGCGTTCTGCGTCACATAGTTGTTTGTCGAAAACAGGACGGGATCCGACGTGCTGAAAGCTGTTCCCGGATATTGGTAGTTAGTCGCGGGGCTAAGGCCGTAATAAACGCCGGCGCCGCCGCGCAGCACACTATTCGGCATGAAGGACCAGGCGAAGCCCACACGCGGCGCAACGTTATTGCGGTCGGTCGGAACGCTTCGGCCCAAGCCGCCTTGTTCTGGAAACAGCGTAGTACCCAGCAACTCCGTTGCAGAGCCTAGGTTCGGCGGCGCCACTCCAAGCTGTGGGTTTGATACATTTGGCAAAAAGACAGAGACCCCACTATTGCCGCTGAAATCACTGTACTGCTGCCGGTTGAATCTTTCCGTGTACGGAGAGCTCCATTCGTAACGCAATCCGAGGTTAATGGTCAGTTTTGCTGTGACCTTCCAGTCGTCTTGCACGTAAAACGCGGTTTCCCATGATTTATCCGCCACCGATGGCTGCACATTGATGAAACTCGATCCTTGCGCACCGGAGTTTGCGCCATACCCGAGAAGGAGGCTCGCGAAGGAGTTGCCTTGTGTCGTATCCGTAGTGATTGGCGTCGAGGCCGTTATGCTTTGCGGAAAGTAGAAATTGCCGGTCGGATAGTTCGGCTGCCAAAAGTTATTGAAGAACTGACGCTGTTCGAATCCGACCTTGATCGTGTGCTCGTGTTTCACCCAGGTTATCGCGGAAGAGTAGCTGTACAACGTGTGTGCAAAACTCGTGTCCGTGCAGCACTGGGTGAACATTGAAAGCCAATCGTTCGTGCCATCCAGCTGAATGCTGGGCATGCGATCCAGTCCATTGGCCGCCAGGCTCGACGGGAAGCCCACGCTCTGCAGGTTCGGGAACGCCGAATTCACCGGCGCGGACACACGGTCCACCGCGAACCGGTTTGTCCATACGGTCGTGGGCGTCAACGTCCAGTTATATTCCAGGCCTATGTTGTGCACCGTCGTCGAGGACGTAAAACCATCGTTGAAATTCGCATTCGCCAGCACAAACGGCACGTTGTATTCCCCATAGCTTTGGCTGTACCGGATCGCCACCCGTTGTTTGTCATTGAAAATGTGGTCCACCTTCACGTCAAACTGGTGCGAGGGCGCGTTCGTCAGGATCGACGTCCGGTAATTATCCAGCCCGAACTGATCTCCGGAAACGTTAGGTTCGGGATACAGATTCAGAAGTGCCTGGCCGATCGGATTGATGTCCTGCTGCGGAATGACATTTCCTTGGAATTGCGGCCTCACGCAGGTCCCGTTTTGCGGCGTGCATTGCAGCGGGTTATAAATCGCCTGCAAAACCGGATTCCCGTTCGCGTCCGCGGTCAGCGTCTGAGAGAAATCGCCGTTTCGCTGCGCGTCCGTCGGCACCGTCCCTGTAATGTTTACCGGGTCGTGCTCCCGCGTAAATTCCGCGTCAACAAAGAAGAACGTTTTTTGTTTGCGGATGGGCCCGCCAAGGGAAAATCCATATTGGTCTCGCACGTGGTCCGGCCGCGGAATCCCGTCCGCATTATTAAAGAAATCGTTCGCATCCAGTGCCGAGCGCTGTCCAAACCACCAACCGCTCCCGTGAAAATCATTCCCGCCCTGCTTTAGAACCATGTTTACCACGGTCCCGCCGTTGTTTCCGTACTCCGCGGAAAAGCTGTTGTTCTCGACCTTAAACTCCTGCACGATTTCAACCGAAGGCTGGTAATACACGTTCGTGGTGCCGCCTTCTCCCTGTTCCGGCGCGCTCGTCAGTGCTCCGTCCAGCCGCACTTCCGCGGTCGCATTGCGCTGTCCATTCGAAACGAAGTTCGTTCCCGAAGGATAAGAGTCCTGTGTGCCCGATCCCGTCGTTTCCGTAACGCCGCCGGCAAGGAACACCAGGCCGAACATACTGCGGTTGATCAATGGAATATCGCGCACGTATTCGTTGGTTACGTCCGTACCCAACGCCGCGTTGCCCGTGTCCAGCAACGGCGCCTGCTCGGTCACCGTAATAGTCTCCGCGACCGTACCGGTCTTCAGCGTAAAGTCCAGCGTGGCTTGCTGGCTCACCGCCAGCGTCACTCCTTTGCGCTCCTGCGACGCCAGATTCGGCGCTTCCACCCGAATCGTGTACGTGCTCGGCCGCACTCCGGTAAACACGTAAACGCCTCGGGGATCCGTGGTCGTTGTTGAGCCCACGTCCGTAGCTTCATCCGTCAGGGTGACCTTCGCCCCGGGAATCACCGCACCACTCGCGTCCGTAACCGTTCCGGTCAACTGCGCTGTATACGTCGACTGCGCATAGCCCGCCGAGCCCACCAGTAAGCTCAAGCACAGCACTTCGCAAAGGACACAAAGGAATCTCAGACACCTGCACGTGGAAACTTGCATTTCACCCCCCTAGGACTGACAACCGTACGGGACGAGAACCGTACCCCCTACCTTCGTTTTGTTTCTTTTACTTTCTTTTTGCTTTCCTGTCAATCTACTTTCCAGTGATGCCTTGTCACGCTCAATGTCGTTACACGTGCATAAAACGCACAGAAACGTGGTCCTCCGCAGCGCCCCGAACCAAACTCAGATAACCGGGCCACGACCGTCAGACTACCTGGAATGGACCGAACAATCTGTGATTTCGCCCGCTCAACCGTCCTAAACCCCCTCTGAGCCTGAAAACCCGGCCATTCGCTGGGACATGGTTGATATACGACCAATTATGTCCTAATTTGTAGATGCAAGTGATTTGCAACAGTGCCGTCGACTTTGCATTCCTTGCGGCGTGTGTTCCCCATGGCTTGGCTTCATTTCCCGGGTCGCTCCTGTGCCTAGCCATGATTCCAAAAAGTCGGGAGGAGTTTTCGGTGCCGTTGATTCCCTGTCCATTTCTCAAGTCCTCATCCAGTAATCGCCACTCCATGTCTCCCACCAGCGCGCGTTGTCTGGCGCTCGTGCTCCTCGCGGTCCTTGCTTTGCTCCTCGCCTATCCACTTCGGGCAGGGGAGGGAGGGCGCATTTCAGGCACCGTCCGGGACTCCACCGGCGCTGTGATCGTTGGCGCGCGCGTGACGGTCACCCGCAGCGACACAGGCGCTGTTCGCACCTCCATCACAGACGCCAGCGGCATTTACGCCTTCACCGATCTACCGGTGGGCCGCTATGACATTTCCATCGAGAACCCCGGCTTCCGCCCCTACCTCCGCACGGGTGTGACCCTATATGTTGACAGCGCTTTCCTGATCGACGCCAAGTTGCAACTCGGCAAAGAAACCGAAGCCGTAGCCGTCGAAGAGGGCGCGATTCACGTGGAAACTTCGGACACGCAACTCGGCGACGTAATCACCGGCACGAAAATGACCGCTGTTCCGCTCAACGGCCGGAGTTATACCGACTTGCTCTCCCTCCAGCCAGGCGTCGCCCCGGTCACTTCCCTGACCTCGGACACGCAGCAAGACGTAGGCGTGAGCGCCCTGTCTCCCTCGGGCGGCTTGAACCCCGGAACCATTTCCATCAATGGCCAGCGCGAATTTGCCAACGCTTTCATCGTGAACGGAAGCGACACCGAAGAAGACGTCAACTCCGGCACCGCGATCATCCCCAATCTGGACTCTATCGCCGAGTTCCGCATCCTCACCGGCAACGTCAATGCCGAGTCCGGCGAATATAGCGGGGGCCAAATCAATGTAGTCACCAAATCCGGCACCAATGAATTTCACGGCAACGTTTTCGAATTCCTCAGAAACACGGATCTGGACGCCAGGAATTTCTTTTCTCCGACGCGCGGAATCTTTCAACAGAATCAGTTCGGCGGCACGTTCGGGGGACCAATCGTTCGCAAGAAATTGTTTTTCTTCGTGGATTACCAGGGAACGCGCATGAAGCAAGGCGTCGATACCGGCTTGATCGCGGTGCCATCGACGCAAGACCATTCCGGCAATCTTTCCGATCTCGCCAGTTCCTTAACCGGGGTGGTCAACGGCCAATACTGGGCCTCTCTGTTGTCGCAAAAACTCGGCTACGCCGTCACGCCCGGCGAGTCGTATTACACCGCGGGTTGCACCAGTTCTGCGCAGTGCGTCTTTCCCAACGCTGTCATTCCTACCACCGCATGGTCAGCGCCGGCCAAAAATCTTCTGCAATACATTCCGCAACCAAACGCAGGCGCGAACACTTTTTCCACTTCCTCGGAAAATGAAATTCTGGGAGACGACAAGGGCGCCTCGCGCATCGATTATCAAAGCCAGTGGGGCCTGCTCTCCCTCTACTATTTCCTCGATCAATACTCCTTGAACAATCCTTATCCCGTGGCTCAGAGCGGCGCCAGCGTGCCCGGTTTCAACGCGCTCAACACCGGTCGCGCCCAGTTGTTCAGCCTCGGAGACACCAAAACGCTGGGCTCTTCGATGGTCAACGAATTTCACGCCAGCTTTATGCGCGCGAACAATGATCTGGGCCAGCCCGAGGGCGGTAAGGGCATCTCTCTCGCTTCCCAGGGATTTGTCACCGGAACAGGCACTCCCGGGATCGTTCCGCTCAATCCATCGGGAGAGGGCGTGGAAAACATTGTCTTCAACGCGTTCTCCATCGGCACAAATGCCAACGAACTAAAGCAGGTCAATAACACCTATCAAGTGCTCGACAACTTCTCAAAAATCCTGCGGGATCACACGCTGCGGTTCGGCGCTGAGTTCCATTACGACGAAATCAACACCAACCCCATCGCGCAGTTCAACGGCAATTTCCTTTTCACCGGCAGCGAAACCGGTTCGGATTTTGCCGATTTTCTCCTCGGCATTCCCAGTCAATACAATCAAAGCCAGCTCAACCCGTTTTACGGCCGGAACAAATACATCGGCATCTTCGCGCAAGACACCTGGCGCATTCGCCGGGATCTAACCCTGACCTACGGCCTTCGTTGGGATCGCATTGAGCCTTGGTATGAAAAGAACAATGGAATTTCCACCTTCATTCCTGGAAGGCAGTCTGTCGTGTTCCCCGGCGCGCCCGAAGGCATTTTGTTTCCGGGAGATCCCGGCGTGTCGGACACAATCGCGCCGCCGGGCAATCACGATTTTTCGCCGCGTATCGGACTTGCCTGGTCTCCCTCCGCGAGCGGCGACGGACTCCTCAGCAATATCATTGGCGTTTCCGGCAGGACCAGCGTTCGCGCCGGCTTCGGCACCTACTACACAGCGATCGAAGCTCTCACGATCGGCATCCTCGCCGCCAACCCTCCCTTTGGAACCACGTATTCAAGCCCCGCTCCGCCGCTCTTTGCCACGCCATTTATCACCGCATCGAACGGACAGTTTGTCGGCCAGCCATTTCCCGCTTCCCTGGTGAACCAGAAAGTATCTGCGCAGAATCCTGATTCGAATGTCGACTGGTCGCAATTTCTTCCCATCACCGGCGTCCCGGGATATTCCACCACGAACCGTATTCCCTACGCCGAAGAGTACACCCTCTCCATCGAGCGCCAGTTCGGCTCTAGCACTCTGGTCAGCGCCAGCTACATCGGCACGCAAGCGCATCATCTCCTTGTCCTTCAGGAAGCGAATCCCGGTGATCCCGCGTTGTGCCTCAGCCTAAGCCAGCCAAGCCAGGTTGCCCCCGGCTCTGCGACCTGCGGCCCCTTCGGCGAAAGCAATGTCTTCACCAGCGCCTCCGGCCAAATCATCAATGGCACGCGCGGACCGCTCGGTCCAAACTTTGGCAGCAACACCTATCAGGCCACTATCGGCAATTCCAACTACAACGCCCTGCAGCTCAGCTTGCGGCACAACTCCAAATCCCTGGAAGTTTTCGCCGCTTACACCTACAGCAAATCCCTCGACAATGCTTCCAATCTCGGCGAAGAAGTGAATCCTTTCAATCCTTCCCTAAGCAAAGCCTTGTCCGCCTTTGATCTCACTCACAACTTCGTCGTCAGCTATGAATATCAGCTTCCCGTGGACAAACTGCTCCCTTCCAATCGCTGGACCAGAGGCTGGTCCTTGTCCGGCATCTCCCGTTTCAGCACCGGATTTCCGGTCACTTTATTCAGCCTGGGCGATAATTCTCTTCTCGGAGCCGAACCGAACGGAATCAATAATTTCGGCATCGATCTGCCGGACTACGCTCCAGGTCCTCTCGGTCTCAGCGGCAACCCGCGCAAAAATGACCAGCTCTATTTCAATACCTCTTTATTCAGCCTCAACGCCCTCGGCACTCCCGGAAATGCCAGCCGCCGCTTCTTTCACGGCCCCGGCATCGACAATTACGATATGGCCCTAGCTAAAACCCTACCTCTCACGGAATCAAAATCCCTTTTGTTCCGCATCGAAACCTTCAACACCTTCAACCACGCGCAATTCTACGGTCCATCTTCCGTCGATGGAAATATCAGCGACCTCGCCACCACCTTCGGCCACGTTGTCAGCTCCGCCCCCGGCCGCGTAATGCAACTCACCGCCAAATTCAATTTCTAACTCCTGCAAGGCCTGCCTTCAGTGGCGGGCTTTTTCTTGGACGGCGGCGGCTTGCCGCCGCTTTCACAGCTAAAGCCCATGCACCCAATATCACGACGTCCACCTCCGTATCCTCGAGCGGGTGCCCCCACACGCCGATGTTGCATGTGGGTTCTTGCCTTCTCTCCGAAGTTGTAGCGGCCGCCTTCTGAGGCGAGCAGTTCAACCAATGTGCGTCCTCAACAAGAAAAGGCCGGTCCCCTAAGGACCGGCCCTCTCCAACTCGATTTGTCTCCAAGTAAATTACTTGCTCTTGTTCACCGGTGAAGCCTTCTGCAGCGTGGCCAGCAACGTCTTCGCGCTGTCCGGCACCGGCACAGCCTTGTCGAACACGATCGCCGACGCGCTCACCTCTTTGCCATACAGATTCTTGTTCGCTCCGTTATCCGGACGCAGTGTCGATCCTTCCAATGAAACGCCTGCGAACAATCCCCGCGCGCGCGAATAAGACAGGATCTCTGCTCGCAGCGTGGCGTCGGTTTCGGCGGAAGCCGTCCGGCCCACCGGCCCAGCCGCAGCCGATGCATCCGCACCGAGCTTCACCTTGCTCTTCAGGATGTTCTGCGCAGAACGTGGCGACATCAGTAGCAAAATAAAGTCCGTGGCATTTCCGCCAAGCTGCAATCCCGCGCTGCCTCCTTCAAGCGCCATCATCGTCGGCGCTCCCCACGCGCCGTGGAAGTTTTTCCCACCACGGCAAGTCATCACCCCCCGGCCGTAGCTTCCGCCAAAGCCGATAGCGAACTTCAGCACCGAAGGCAGAATCACCACGCAATCCGCTTTATCCAACACGCTCTGCGGTATGCCGTCCGGCGCATTCAAAATTTCTTGCATCACCTTCCCTGCGTTCTCCACGCGGTCCGATTCCTTGTCCTGTGCGAACAAGGGAAGAGCCAATGCGAAAGCCAAGCTAAAACCAATCAGTGTTTTTTTCATAGTTCATCCTCAGATTTTTTCCATACGTCCGTTGGGCGGTCCATTAGCGAAATGGTAGGTCGTTGGATTCAGCCAATGCAGTTGGATAATACTCTTTCGCCGGGCAATCTTCCAGACCCAACGCCTTTTTCGGCGTCTCAACCCGTCAGCAGCGCGCTGATTTCCTGCGAACTAGCCGCCTGCTCCGCAAACGTGAATGCGCCACGTTCCTTCATTTCCTTCGCTGCTCGCAGAAATGCGCCAAGCGCCGCCCGGTAAAGCCCACTGCCGACGCTCACACGCCGCACCCCAAGTTCGGAAAGCTCCTCAACGGTCAGATTCATTCCGCGCAATCCCATCAACACATTCACGGGCCGATCCACCGACTTCACCACCGCGCGGATATCGTCCCTGCTCGTCAGTCTGGGAGCATAAAGAACATCCGCCCCCGCCTCCTGGTAAAGTTGCAAACGCCTGATCGTGTCCTTCAGGTCCGGCCGACCGTTTAAATAGTTTTCCGCCCGCGCCGTCAATGTGAACGGGAAGGGCAGGCTCCGTGCCGCCTCTGCCGCGGCTTCGACTCGTTCGCCGGCCTGCGTATGTCCGTAAATCGCATGGTCCGCTTGCCCCGTAGCGTCTTCAATCGACCCTCCCACTACTCCTGCGTCCGCAGCCAGGCGGATCGCTGCCGCGGCAATCTCAGGCCCATCTCCAAATCCATTCCCCAAGTCCGCGCTCACCGGCAAATCCGTGGCCGCCGAAATCTCCGCCAAATGCTGCATCACTGCTATACGATCCGGAGTGTTATCTTGTTTCCCCACGGAGATCGCATAGCCCGCGCTGGTCGTAGCCAAGGCCTCAAAGCCCAACCGTTCCAGCATCCGCGCCGTTCCCAGGTCCCACGGATTCGGAATAACAAAAGCTCCGCTGCGGGCATGCAGAGCGCGAAATGCTTCCCCTTTTTCCTTCTGCGTTTTCATATGCATCGAGTCGCCTCCGAGACTATTTTGCTGGCAGCCCAAACGTTCCGTCTACAACCTCCACGAAATTTCTCTCTTCGCGAAGGATCAGTCGCTTATTCACCGCCATCGCAAAATTTTCCTGAGCTTCTGTGTCGGACCGCAATCTCGCCCTGTACGCCTCGTAGGCCGCCAGCGTTTCGAATGCAATTAATCCCCAGGCAACATCGTTCGTCCCTTCATACGGCAGAAAATATCCCACCAGGTGCCCCTCCACAGCGCGGAATGATATGCCCCCAACAACGGAATATCTCTACTGTAAATAAGTAAGGTTTGCGATAAACTACCTCCCCGAGTTCACCGTGAAGCAAGCGAGTTCTCGGACGGAGCATCCTTCATGGCCATTGCCACCATCAATCCCGCCACCGGCGAAGTCATCAAGAAATTTGACGCGCTCACCGATGCGCAGGTCGACGAAAAGATCGCCAAAGCCGCCAAGACCTTCCAAAGTTTCCGCAACGCCCCGCTCGCCGATCGCGCCCGCTGGATGTCCAAAGCGGCGGAGATTCTCGAAGCTGAAAAAGAACCAATCGGGCGTCTCATGACCTTGGAAATGGGCAAAACTCTCGGTTCCGCCATCGCCGAAGCCGAAAAGTGCGCCCTGGGCTGCCGCTATTACGCCGAGCACGCCGCAAAATTTATTGCCGACGAAGTCATTCCGACCGCCGCTTCCAAAAGCTTTATCCGTTACCAACCGCTCGGCATCGTTCTCGCCGTCATGCCTTGGAACTTCCCTTTCTGGCAGGTCTTCCGCTTCATCGCTCCGGGCCTGATGGCCGGCAACGTCGGCCTGCTGAAACACTCCTCCAACGTCCCTCAATGCGCACTAAAAATTGAAGACATTCTCCTCCGCGCCGGTTTCCCCGAAGGCGTATTCCAAACTCTTCTCATTGGCGCGGCGCAGGTCGATCGCATCCTCAATGATCCGCGCGTCGCCGCTGCTACTCTGACCGGAAGCGAGCAGGCCGGCATTCAGGTTGGCATCTCCGCCGCGAAGCGCATCAAAAAAGTAGTCCTGGAACTCGGCGGCAGCGATCCCTTCATCGTCATGCCCAGCGCAAAGCTTCAGGAGGCCACCACCACCGCTGTGAAAGCGCGCGTCATCAACAATGGCCAATCCTGCATCGCCGCCAAACGCTTTATCGTTCACGAACAAATCGCCGATGCCTTCGAAAAGGAATTCGTCCGCCAGATGCAATCCCTTAAACTCGGTGATCCCTTCGACGCCAAAACCGATGTCGGCCCTCTGGCCACTCCCGACGCGGTTAAGGATATCGACACCGACGTCCGCAAAACCATTCAGGCCGGCGCAAAACTTCTCACCGGTGGAAAGCCCGTAGCAGGCCCCGGCAATTTCTACGAGCCCACCGTCCTCACTTCCATTCCTAAAGATTCCCCCGCCTATCGCGAGGAATTCTTTGGCCCTGTCGCCAGCATTTTCCGCGTGAAAAATATCGACGAAGCTTTGGCTATCGCCAATGACAGCCGCTTCGGCCTCGGCGCCAGCGCCTGGACCAACGATCCCGCCGAGCGCGACCGCTTCATCAACGAACTCGAATCCGGCCTGGTCTTCATCAACTCCATGGTCGCCTCCGATCCGCGCCTTCCTTTCGGCGGCGTGAAAGCCTCCGGCCACGGCCGCGAACTCGGCCCCTACGGCATCCGCGAATTCACCAACGCCAAAACCGTCTGGATCCGCGACCTGTAGCGCAGGGCGAGTCCGCGAGCCCTGCTGCTTTTCTGAATCGCTACCACTAAATCAAATTGTCATCCCAGGGAACGCCTTCCGCGACGAAGGATCTCAACCTGAGCCTCACCACCGCTCAACCGCAAAGCTCGCATCCTCCCCGCCCCAATTGACGCCACATCTCTCGCCATAGGATGATTCTCACTCTGGCCTTGGACCGGCGCTGGTCCCCCGGCGTCTTGTCCGTTACCGAACAAGCGCCACTCCCCGCGCAATGTGCTGGGCTTGACGACGTCCTCAATCTTCATTGGAGAGAGTGCCGTGCCGAGATCCCTCGAGAAAAAGCAGCCTGAACGGAAGCCACGCCCGACCAAGAAGGAAGGTCTAAACGAGGCCCAGATTGCCGTTCACTGGAAGGAAGAGGAGTACGTTCGCCCTCCCGCTCGTTTCATTGCCCAGGCCAATCTCAACGATCCCCGCATCGTCGAACGCTTCAGTGAAAAGAACTTCCCCGAATGTTTTCGCGAATATGCGGAACTCCTCCACTGGGATCAGTATTGGCACACCACGCTGGACACCGAACATCCTCCCTTCTGGAAATGGTTTGTCGGTGGCCGCCTGAACGCTTCCTACAACTGTGTCGACCGCCATCTCGCAAAGTGGAAGAACAAGGCCGCCTTCATCTTCGTTCCCGAACCCGAAGACGAGTCTCATGTCGTCATCACCTTCCAGGAGCTCTATCGCCGCGTCAACGAACTCGCAGCTCTCCTCCGCGATTTTGCCGGCCTGCAAAAAGGCGATCGCGTCACCATTCACATGCCCATGATTCCCGAGTTGCCCATCACTATGCTGGCCTGTGCGCGCCTCGGCGTCATCCATTCTGTTGTCTTCGGCGGCTTTTCTGGGGAAGCCTGCGGTCTGCGCGCCGCCGATTCTGGCAGCCGCGTTTTGATCTACGCTGACGGTTACCATCGCAACGGCCGCTGGGTCGATCACAAGGGAAGCGCCGACATCGCCGTCGAAACCGCAAAAAAAGAAGGCCAGGCCATCGACAAGGTCCTCGTCTGGAAGCGTTATCACCACAAGTACACTTCCGATTCCCCCATGGTCATGCAGCGCGATTATTTCATCGACGATCTCCTCAAGGATTATCGCAATCGCGTCATCGAGCCAGTCTCCATGGATGCCGAAGATCCACTCTTTCTCATGTACACCAGCGGCACCACCGGGAAGCCCAAAGGCTGCCAGCACCGCACCGGTGGTTATCTCGCCTATGTCGCCGGCACTTCCAAGTTCTATGAGGACATTCACCCGGAAGATGTCTACTGGTGCATGGCCGACATCGGTTGGATCACCGGCCACTCCTACATCGTCTATGGGCCGCTGGCTCTCGCCGCCACCAGCGTTCTCTACGAAGGTGTGCCGCAATTTCCCGACGCCGGGCGTCCTTGGCGCATTGCCGAACGCCTCGACGTAAATATCTTTCACACTTCGCCCACCGCCATTCGCATGCTCCGCAAAGCCGGCGCCGACGAGCCCAAAAAGCACAATTACCGTTTCAAGCACATGACCACGGTCGGCGAACCCATTGAGCCTGAAGTATGGCGTTGGTATCACCAGGTCGTCGGCAAAGGCGAAGCCGTAATCGTGGACACCTGGTGGCAGACAGAAACCGGCGGCTTTCTCTGCACCACCAAACCCGCTCTTGATGCCATGAAGCCCGGAAGCGCTGGTCCCGCTTGCCTTGGCATTTATCCCGCCATTCGCGACGAGGAAGGCAAGGAAGTTTCTTTGGAATCCCATGCTGCCGGCAACATTTGCATTCGCAATCCCTGGCCCGGCATCATGCAAACCATTTGGGGCGATCCCCACCGTTTCGTCAGCAATTACTATAAAAAGTACAATTCCAATCCGCACAGCAAAGACTGGCGCGATTGGCCCTACTACGCCGCCGATGGCGCGGTCCTGCCTGCCGATGGTTATTACCGCATCCTCGGCCGCGTCGATGACGTCATCAACGTCGCCGGTCATCGTCTCGGCACCAAGGAACTCGAGTCCGCCTGCCTCACCGTCAGCGAAATTGCTGAAGCCGCCGTCGTTCCAGTGGTCGACGAAGTGAAAGGCCGCGTCCCGGAGATTTATATTTCGTTGAAGCCCGGCGTTCTTCCAAGAAAGGCTGTGCTCGAAAAGGTGACCGCCACCATCGAAACCATGATCGGCAAGATCGCTCGCCCCAAGCGTATCCACATCGTTCCCGATATGCCCAAAACGCGCTCCGGCAAAATTATGCGCCGCGTCCTCGCCGCCATTTCCAATAACATGGACACCGGCGACATCACCACGCTCGCCAATCCGGATATCGTCGGACAGATCCGCCAACTCGTTCAGGGCCGCGACATCATGCCCCTCAACGAGGGCCCCGAAGACATAAAGCGCTTCGGCGAAGAGGGCTAACTCACTTTCGTCGCACCGAACTTATACTGCCTCACATTCGAGTGCGTCTACAAAACTAAAAATCCTGAGGAGCACTTTTTGCAACGAAGGATCTTAACCATAACATCACCCGAAGCGTTCTGTGTCCAGCTCCCACTCGCGCCCCACTCACTTCATTACTCCTCCCGCGTCCACCGCCGCCGCTTCCGTCTCGAACCCCTGTGCGCGCAACGCCTTCACCAGTTGCGGCTCCATCTCCGGCCGCACCTCCAGCAATTCCCGGTACTCTCGTACCGCTTCTGGATAACGCTGCGCCATCAAGTATGTATTTCCCAGCGCCAACAAAATCTCCGCCCGGTTCGGCGCGAGTTCTTTCGCCTTCTTCCATTTCTCAATCGCTTTGTCCGTATAACCCTCCGTCTGATAAAGCTGTGCCAAGTCGCAAAAATATTCCACTTCCCCGCCGTCCAGGCGGATCGCTTCGTCGAATGCCTTCACGGCTTCTTCGAACGCGCCCTCGCGCCCGTACACCCTGCCTAATCCCGCGAAGATCTCCGCATACCCCGCGTTCAGCCGTTTTGCCTCTGCATACGCCATCAACGCTTCGCCGTCGTAACCCTGCAATTCCTTCGCATGCCCCAACACGATGTACGCCACGGCATCTTTCGACCGCATCTTGACCATCGTCATCGCCTCCGCTACCGCACACTCCGGGAGCTGCGAGTGATAACAGATCGTCGAGCGCTGCGCGCGCGCATACGGCAAATCCGGCGCCAATCTCACCGCTGTCGTCGCTTCCCCATATGCCGCTATCCAGTCTTCGGAGGCCGCCAGCAAATGCGCGTAGATAAGGTGTACATCCGCGTTCCCTGGCTGCTTCATCGTCTCCGCTTGCATCGTTCGCAACGCATATCCCCAGTCGTTCCACATCATCGCGCCCGCGATTTCGTACAGATAGTCCGTCGGCCTCGGCAACCGCAATCCCAACTTCCAAACCGTGCATGGCGCTTTCGTGTGGCGTACTGCCTGCACCGTTTCTACATCCGCCCGCGCCGCTGCGAGCGCATTCAGCAACGGCTGTTCTGCACATTCAGTCAGACCGCGGCTAGCTACTTCTTCCCGCAACTCTTCCGATGTTAATCCTTCCAACTGCCACGCCAGCACTTGTTCCGGCGGAACCGGACCCTTCGTTTCCGGTATTGCATTGCATTGTTGCGGCGGAAGCGCCAATGCTGCCAACAGAACCAGGAGGACCATGCGACCACCTCGCAGGCGAAGCACACAATTCGCCCTGCACTCTGCTTATCGGCAGCACCAGGTTAATTCTTTAGTTGTCATTCTGTGGATATTCGGGAGGGATCGCCAACCAGGCCCAGTCCTACTCACTTTCGCCAGCATGACACACTACGGCCGGGCTCTTTGGGTTTTCACCCGACGATAACCCGGCCTCACTTCTCAATCTTTTTCTATAGCGCTCGCCCCACCATGGCTGAATACGAAATCCAGCTCATGATGATGGCCCCCAGCGACCCAAAAATCAAAAACAACGCCAACGCCTTCCTGCTGATGATTTCTTGCGTGCTTGTGTCAGACATGTGTTTCCGCTCCAGGTCAGAATTGTCGTCTAACGGGGTACCCCAACCAATCGTCGTGGATTATACACACTCCTGCACGTCTCGCGAAACGGTACTTTGGGCCCACCCACCTATCCCGCCCCAATGGTCGACTGTCACAATTCCCCGGCTTTGAGCGTATAACCTTCAGACAGGGGGAAAACTACCGTGCTCGAAGGCGTTATAGAACCATTGCCAAAGACCGTGCCCTCCATGCCTACTTCTGACGCTGGTCCACTACCTCCCCAGTCCTTCGACGAGCTCTTCCTGTCCACTTATCCCCGCCTCGTTTCCCTTCTCCGCCGCATGTTGGGCGATTCCGGCCGTGCGGAAGAACTGGCCAATGAAGCCTTTCTGAAGTTGCACAGCACCGTCCTGCCACCCATCGCCCGCGCCAACATCCCCGGCTGGCTTTATCGCACCGCCATGAATCTGGGCATCGATGACCTGCGCGCTCGAACTCGTCACGTTAGGGTTGCCCGCCAGGTCTCCCACGAAGCTTCCTCTTCCAATCAGCCCGAAGACGGTTTGCAACTGGTACTTCGTGCCGAAACGCAGCAACGCGTCCGCCTCGCTCTCTCCAAGCTCAAACCAGAGTGGTCGCAAATCCTTCTGCTGCGCGCTTCCGGCTATTCCTATAAGGAAATCGCTTCTCATCTCGACATTCCTGCAACTTCCGTCGGCACCTTGCTGATCCGCGCGGAAGCCGGATTCGAGAAGTGCTATTTGGAACTCTTTGGTGAAAAGGATTAGGAGGTCCTATGAACTGCCCCACCGATAATACGTTGCGCGCTTATCTTGACGCCGAACTCGATCCCGTTGCAGTCGCGGAACTGAAAGCGCATCTTCCATCTTGTTCCGGTTGCCAACAACGCCTTCAAACATTTTCGGATGCTGCCCAGCGAGTTTCCTCGCATCTCGCTTCTCTCGAAGCGGCGCCTTCCGCCGCGGAAACGGATCCGCAAATCGCCCTCGCCCGTTTCAAGGCCAATCTACCCATGCCCGAAGAGCAACAACTTCCCTTCTTCGGCCGCATCTTCTCCGGACACTGGCGTTTTGCCTGGGCCGCTTCTTTCGCCGCCGCCGTCATTGTGATCTCGTTGTTGTTCCCCGCCACCCGCAGCTTCGCCCAGCGCCTGCTCGCCACGCTTCGCGTCGAACGCGTCCAGACCGTCAACATCGATTTCGGCCCTGTGCAGCCTGGCGTTTCCCACCAGCCTCTCGAAGCCTTTGCCAAGCTGCTTTCAGACAATGCCGTCGTCACCACCAATGAAAAATCATCCGCTGCGGATTCTCGCGAAGCCGCCACACAAGCCGTTGGCTTCCCGGTTCGCTTGCTTCCCTCGCGCACGGATACTCCCAAGTTTGAAATTTCCGGCGCTCATGCCTTTCATCTCACTCTAGACCACGCTCGCCTGCAGGATGTCCTCGACCAGGCCGGTCGTCCCGATCTTTTGCTTCCCGCCACCATCGATGGCGCCACCGTCTCCGTGCAAGTCCCCCGCGCAGTCGCCGTTCAGTACGGTGCATGCAAGAAAGGCGAGCAGGACAGTACGGATCAGGCGCCTTCGGCGTCGTCTTCCTCCAATGCCAATCCATGCCTCGTTGTAATCCAGGCGCCGAGCCCCACCGTCAATGTCCCTTCCGACCTCAACATCCAGCAATTGGCGGAAATTGCCCTCCAGTTGGCCGGCTGGAGCCCGGTAAAAGCCCGTGAGTTCTGCCAGTCCGTGGATTGGAAGTCCACTCTCGTTCTTCCGATTCCCCGCGCTGTGCAATCCTACGAAACCGTCAACGTCAACGGCGTGCGCGGCACGCTCTTGCAATTCCCCAATTCCAACAGCCAGCGCCCGTCCTTCGCCCTCATCTGGATCGACAACGGCGTCATCTACAACCTGATCGGCCATGGCGACCCATCATCCGCAGTACAATTAGCCAGCTCGCTCCAGTAAAGAATTCTGGGAACTGGTTTAGGGGGTCGGAGCTTCAGCTCCGACAGTGAGCGACGGCGAGGTTGGGCTTCAGTCCCTGAGGAAACTCTGGTCCGGCCGCCGCTTTCAACTCCCCGCCAACTTGAAATTGACGGAGGACTCTCTGCCCCCGACCGATCACCTGGCCATCGAAACCATCGGCCTTCGCAAACAATTCGGCTCAAAGGTCGCGGTTCGCGGTCTTTCGCTCCAGGTCCGTCGCGGCGAAATTTTTGGCTTCCTTGGCCCCAACGGCGCCGGCAAAAGCACCTCCATCAAAATGCTTCTCGGCCTCGTCAAGCCCACCAGCGGCCAGGCGCAAATCCTCGGTCACCCGTATTCCAATGTCGAAGTCCGCCGCAAAGTCGGCTTCCTCCCCGAAGATTTTCGTTTCTACGACTGGTTGACTGCGTCCGAACTCCTCGCCCTCCACGGCCGTCTCGCCGGACTGACGCCTGCGCAACTTCGCGATCGCGTTCCGGCCTATATCGATCTCGTTGGTCTCACGCCTCATCGCGATCGCCGTCTCCGTGGCTTCTCCAAAGGCATGATGCAGCGCATCGGCCTTGCCCAAGCCCTCATTCACGAGCCTGAACTCGTCTTCCTCGATGAGCCCACTTCTGGCCTCGACCCCATGGGCCGCCACCTCGTCCGCGACATCATCCGCAATGAACGCCAGCGCGGCGCCACCATCTTCCTCAACTCCCATCTCTTGAGTGAAGTCGAAATCACCTGTGACACCGTTGTCTTCATCAAGCGGGGCGAAGTCGTTGCCTCTCGCGATCTTCGCTCCGCACCCGGCGGCGAAATCCAGGTTCATGTTCGCGCCCACAATTTGCGCCAGGATCTTCTATTAGGCCTCGCGGAATGGACAACCTCCGCCCAAATCGTCGACGATCGCCTTTCCCTCTCCACCGATTCCAGAGTCTCTCTCCCTCAAATTCTTCGCTATCTCGTCTCTTCGAACGTCGATGTCTTTGAATTCACTCCTCAGCATCTTTCACTCGAAGAATCGTTCCTGAAAATTATGGGAGAGGATCAGGGCCTTTGATGCAACTCTGGATCATCGCGCGTGTCACCTTCCAGGAAGCCGCTCGCCGCAAAATTCTCTGGACCGCGCTTCTTGCCGCAGCCGCATTTCTCACCCTCTTCGGCACTGGCATGCACTTCCAGGTTCGCAGCCCTCATTTCGCCAACATCCCGCCGCTGATTCGCAATCAGATTCTCAGCACCATGCTTCAGGTCGGCTTCTACGCCATCGACATGCTGGCGGTCTTGATGACTGTTCTCACCAGCGTCGATTCCCTCTCCGGCGAAATCGCTTCCTCCACCATTCAAGCCGTCGCCACCAAGCCCATTCATCGCTGGCAATTGCTTCTCGGCAAATGGCTCGGCTTTGCAGCCATGATCGCCGCTTATGTCGCTCTGGTCTTTGGGGGAGTCCTCGCTGTCGGCTACTTCATCGGCGGCATCCGGCAGCACAACGCCTTGCAGGGCGCGTCGCTCATTTATCTCGAATGCCTGATCGTCCTGACCGCCACATTCCTCTTCGGAACTATCTTTTCCACTCTCACAAACGGCGTCATCGTCCTCGGCCTGCACGGCCTGGCCTTCATCGGCGGCTGGCTCGAACAAATTGGCTCGGTCACGCAGTCCGACCGCCTCATCAACCTCGGCATCTTCTCCAGCATTCTCATGCCAAGTGAATCCGTCTGGCGCCGCGCCTCTTACATCATGCAATCCTCAATCGCCCGCACCATCGATCTGTCCCCGTTCGGCACCCGCTCCGCCCCTAGCGTCACGATGATCCTCTACGCCATCCTCTATATGCTGATCGCCCTCTCCCTCGCCCTCTACCGCTTCCAACAACGCGACCTCTAACGCAGGGCGATCTGCGGTCCCCCGGCTGCTCCCCAAAATGTGCCTGGGGAAACGTCTAGCTCCGCCCGGAGATATTCTATTCGCTCATCTTCGTTGGGAATTACGACCAAACCGCCAATCCACGACTACGGCTGCGTGCTAACAGCCCCACAACTCGCCTGCACCGCCGCCTGCACGTCCGCGTCAAACTGCGCGGCTCTCCATCCTTGTGTCGAACAAACTTGCCACGCTTCCAGGCCCAGCGCCCCGCGAAAATCCGCCCCAAGCACGTTCGCGCCGTCCAGCTTCACCTGCCGTAGTACCGCCCCCGCAAACGTTCCTCCGCGCAGGTCCGCCTTCGAAAGATCGGCCTCCAGAAAAATTGTGCCCTTCGCCTGCGCCCCTGTCAGGTTCGCGCCTTCCATCTTCGCCGCGGAGAAATCCGTTTGCTCCAACTTGGCCAGAGACAGCACCGCTTCCTCCAGGTGCGCATCGCGCAAATCCGTGCGCGCCAGTTCCGCCCGCAGCAGATTCGCTTGCCGCAGATTCGCCCCGTACATCGTCGCTCCCGTCAGGTTCACAGTAGTCAGCGTCGCTCCCTGCAGGTTCGCAAACGACCAGTCCGATTCTTGCAAATCTCCGCCATTAAATGCCGCTCCGCGCGCGTCAGCACTCACCAGGTTTGCCTTCGTTGCCTGCACGTGATCCATTTTCGCCGATCGCAGATTCGCCTCGCGCAGATTTGCGCCGCGAAAATCGCTGTCCGCCAGGCTGCTGCCTTCCAGGTCGGCTCTCCACATCCGTGCATTCGCGAATTCCGCATGATAGCCGCGGGCATAGCGCAGGTTAATTTCATTCAATCGCGGCCCGCTTGCTTCGCCTTGACTATTTGTCGGCCCCGCGCTTCCCCGCCGCCCGGAAACGGTTTCCTCCGTCAAATCGGCATAGGGACGATAGCCCGCCAGTTCGAACGCGCTGGATGCCCAACGCCGGGGGTCCGCTCGCCCCACTTCCGGACGCAATGTCGTGTCTCCCGGCAACCCCCGAATCACGCCAATCGACAGAAGAAACAGTGTCAATCCAATCAGCACCGGCACGCGCGTCGCCCGCAGCACATCGCGCAAAAACTGTGGCGTACTCTCTTCCGTCCAGTCTCCCGGCCGCAACACGCGCTTCACAATCCGCGGCATCCCGCAGGCCGCCGCGCTCGCCACAGTAAACAAGAACACCTGCAGCAATGTCCCGCGATAGTCCTGCATCACCAGGTAGCGCAGCCAGAACACCAGCAGCACCGCCGGCACCAGCCAATACGTCATCAGCATCGACAAATAACATTCCACCATGCCTACCGCCGAATGCGGATCGCGCGTCCACCGCAAATACGGACGGATCGGCCCCATCAAGTACCAGCGCCCGTCTTTTTCCGGAGTCTGTCCATCGGGAAACAAGGCAGGCAGCGCCCCCATGCTTCCCCAAAGCCGCAGCAGCAAAAATTCCATCCGCAGGTAAAACGCTGTCAGCAACAGCGGCGCTCCCAGATAAAATCCCTGCAACGGCAAAACTTTCGGAATGCGCGCCGTCACCGTCGCCGATTCGTCTAGCAGCAGCCGCACGTCCGTGGTCAGCGCGATCAACCCACAAGCTGCAACGCACACCGCAATCAGCAGCAGGTAAAACCATCGCGCCGATTGCGTGAACTGCTCGATGGTCTTTCGCCCGTTCAGCGTTGCCACCGCTTCCGGCAATGTCGCATCGAACAGGTTCGTTCCGCCCAGCCGCCCGGCCCACAACCCCTGTGCGCCATACAAATTTGCGCCCATCATGTTCGCGCCGGAAAATTCCGTCCCCAGCAAATTCGTTTCGCGCAGATCTGCTTCCACCAGGTTGGCGTTTCGCAGATTCGCCATCGAGAGGTCCGCGCCGCGCAAATTCGCCTTCTGCAGTTCCGCGCCTTGCAGGTTCGCCGCAGTCAGGTCCACACCCGTCAGGTCCGCGCCGGAAAGATGCCCTTGCGCGCCTTCTGTTCCCCCGGACTCCACCCAGCGCCGGTGTTGATCCAGTACTTCCGCAAATTCCAGTAAATCGTGCGCTCTCCCGCGTGATTCCGCAGGCGCACTCAGTTCAGCCACCGCCTCCAAATCTTCGGCGTCTTCCGCTAGCAGCGCGTGCGCCGCCGCCACGTCTTCTGGCGCGGGTTCAGGAGCACTTTCTGCAACCATCTCGACCGGCGTTTGCGCCGCATTTTCCGCCGCATCGTCAACCACCACCTCAAATACAGTGGGCATCGGACCTGCCGCCGGCTCTGCGGCAATCTCTTTCAACAAACTTCCAGGGAACAACTCGAGTTTCGGCGCCTCCGCGGGCTCTTTCGCTTCCACTGAACTCTCCATTGTGTTTTCGGTCGCGGCGGCTGGGTTACCGGGTACAACCGTTGCTGCTGGGGCTGGACTTTCCTTGATCAAATCCTGCAACAGCTGCTCTTCGAACAGCGCAAGGATCTTTGCTTCGGTTTCGGGATCGGGGCCGAGGGCACCATATTCCGCGAGTTCTTCCGGCGTGGCAAGCCTTTCCGTAGGCTTCGTCCCGCCACCCCAGCTGAATCCCAAGAAATTTCTGGCCGGTGATTCCGGCATAGTGGTCGTTCCTGTCGCTTCCCCACGCGAGAAGCAGTGAGTTTTCGCCCGTACAAGCGGATATCTGCATCTTCGCCGATCCCTCTGTGAAAAAGCGCCTGCCCCAAAGGACAGGCGCTTCCAGTCCAGCAACCTGGCGCGGAACCCCTCATTGCATCCGGGTTCTTGGGCCTCCGGCTTGTAGGGCCCGCCTTCCGAGGCGGGCCGTTCTGTGCGGGCTTACTTGGAATGCGGCGGCTCGCCCCCGCTTTCACGGACAAACCCCGTCGCCGAATGCCCACAGGCATCAACCCAACGCAAAAATCTTAGACTGTAGATTTTCTAGGAAACTTACTTCAAGGCAGGCACAGACTCTTCCCAATCATACACAACAATTCATCCACAAATGAATCAGCCGGGGCGCTCCGCTGAGGGGCCGAGGCACCCCGGCTATTATTCCCGCCCGCCTCCGCAGTGAGCGAGCAAGGAAACCTGTAGTATGGAAACTCTTCGCGGTTCCCTTCCGGCTAGTGGTCTTCGCTACCCCGTAAGAATTCGTAACGCTCGATTGCCGCTACCACTCCCACCGAACCCTCTTCGCGAGGTTCCGTGCGTTGCACTCGTCCCAGGCAGCGTACTTTCACCGGGCCGGCCAACGTGATTTCATTCGGCAATGTCAGCAGGATCTCCACCGGAGACCCTTCTTTTACGTCTTTGGATAGGAAGAAATATACCCCGCGCGAACTTACGTCGCGGGACTCGGTACTTGTTTCTCCAACTGCTGCCCCTGTTGTCCACCGCACCGTTAGCGGTAACCGCATGGAAAACCGTTGGGTCGTGCGGCGCTCTGAGCCTGTCAAGGCGGACCTCCCTAATGAAAGACTGAGTCTAGTCGCCCCCTACCCATAGGACAATAGAACTGGGGATACAAAGTTTTCCCACGTGGAAAAAGTACTTATGTACTAGAACCGCCCCCTAAATACGGCCAAAAACGAACTTAGGCCACAACTTCCGGCTCGAGCCCTTGTATTCGTGGCTTACTCAAAACCGTCATTCCGAACGGAGTCTTCGTGGTGAGGAATCCTCTTAGTTCTCGCGCCTCCGGGCTGCTCCGTGTAGGGGCACAACATTGTTCTGCCCTATGTCCGCAAGATCCCAGCGTCTTGAGAAATCGCTCGATTCAGAAATTCTTCAGAAGTGGTAATTGAACTCCAGATACCCCAGTGATCCGTTGCTGTCCTTCGGATAAATCGCCTTGATCACCGCGCCACCGACCGCATACCCATAGTAGAGAGTCGTGGCGATTCCATGTCCCCAGTTGTAGTCTCCGCTGATGTCATACAGTGTGGCCAATCCGGTGTGCCCGTTCGACGGTCTTCCCTGGAATCCAAACGTCCACGGCTGAAACGCGCCCCCGCCTGTGTACCAAAGATCGTGGCTGTTATCCAACCACAATCCGTGGATATCGCTGCGAATCACCAGCTTCTTCCCCGGCCGCAGCATGATTTCTTCAAACAAGTCCCGGTTATTCATTTCATTGAAGAACGGAAATCTTGCATAAACGCGCGGCGTCGGCAGAATCGCAAAAAATGTCCCGTGCACATGGTCGTTCGGATTTCCATCGCCCGAAGAGTAGAAATATCCTCCACGAATCCACGGCCGCAGCGATTCCCAAATATTGGGTTGATACCCAGCTTCACCCGCGAACGCGGATGAGCGCTGATTCTGTGTTCCCCAGCTACCACCTTGCAAAGCGCCCCAACCCAGAACGTCGAACGTACCGGCGCTGGTCGGCAGCGCCGCGATCACGTGCCCGCCATACGTGCCAAGATTGATGGGCTGCAGATCGGCCGCTCGCACGCTCGCCGGCCGGTTATCGGTTTTCAACACGCCACGATCGTCATTGTAATAGATTCCGAACAGCCGCCACTCCGCGTGCGGCCGATCTTCGCCATTCTCTATCTCGTGCGTCACCGATACGTAAGTGACCGGAGTCTTCACCCATCCCCAGCCGTCCACCTGGAACACGCCGCGCGTGGGAATCGCGGTCACCGCCGTGAAGTTCCATGCGCCGCTGGACAGCGCATAATGCAATCCATCGAAGCTGCGCATCACGTCGCTGTATCCGAACGTACCGATCAGCCTTTGGCCAATTCGATCGTTCTTTAAAATTACCAGCGTCGGATCCTTTGGTTTTATTTCACTTCCGTCCGTGAATTCGAATCGCCCGGCTTGCAGGCTGGAGCCGCCATCCTTCAACCGTATGTAAGCCTGCTTGGGGAATATAAACGCCGTGTTTTGTTGTTTGTCGTTTGCCGCGTAATACGATCCGCCAAGGCCCAGTTGCCCTTGCGGCGCAGGCTGCACCGCTTTGTCAGGGATGCCGAGCAGCACCGGCACCTCAAACTCAACCTTCCAGTCGTAGCTTTCGTGTTTCTGAGACAGCGCGAGCCGGATTACCGTGCCGGAAAATCCGTAAGAGTTTTGCGCGTTTGGCGTCGTCGGCTGAAACCAGTCCCAGCCTTCATATCGCTCGCGAACGCTCCCCGAAAACGTTACCGATCCCAGCTGTATCGGCGTTACATCATCCTGTGCCATCGCCACGATACCGCTGCAAAGCAACATCATGCACACAAGCAGTGCTTTCAATGGATCCTCCCTGCCATTGCTTCAGGTAGCGGCGTCCGGCCTCGCACCGGATGCGAAGGACACAATCCAGTCCTCACCTATAAGTATCGGAAACCGCGGATTCCCCTTGAATCACACCCACCGTCAAAACTTCGCGTGAGAATACGAGCCCTCACCCCTCTCCGCAATAACACAAAAGTATTAGCGTCCTGCCATCTTCGGAGGCACACCACCCCTCGCGAAATCTCGCACTTCCGCCCCAATGCTGCCCGCTATCTGGCTATCAAGCTATAGGCAAAATGTCATGCTTAGGAGCGTTTTGTGCGACGAAGGATCTCAACTAAAACATAGACATTTGTCATCCGGATCTACTTTAGGTGGGAACCAGCAACCGATGCGGAATCGCCACAACGAAGGCTTACGTCTGATCAATCAACCGGTGGTGGATCGCATACAGCGCCAACTCTAACCGGTCAGACACGCCCAACTTATCGAAAATATTATGCAGGTGGTTTTTCACCGTCTGTTCGGAAATAAACAGCTTCTCCCCAATTTCCTTGTTCCGGAATCCCTGCGCCACCAGTTGCACAATTTCTTTTTCGCGGTCAGACAGCAGCGGCTTTTCCCGCCGCGGCCCGGATTCCGACGACTTCGCGAACGCCTTCATCACTTCCGCCGTCATGCGGTTGTCCAGCCAGATTTCTCCGGCGTGCACGCGGTGAATGCTCTTCACCAGCAAATCCGTCGCTGACTGTTTCAACACTACGCCTCGCGCGCCCAGTCGCATCGCCCGCACCACGTCGCGGTCGTCCTCCGCGGCTGTCAGCACGATCACCCGCGTCGGCATCTGGTCAAAATTCACTTCTTCCAGCACCGCCAACCCGTCTTTCTCCGGCATGCGCAAATCCAGCAGCAGGATATCCGGCTTCAACTTCGCCAGCATCTTGATGCACTCGGCCCCATTCTGCGCTTCCCCGACAATCACAATTTCGTCGTCCCCGTCCAATAGCTTGCGCAACCCGTCGCGGAATATCGCGTGGTCATCGGCCATCAACACACGGATTTGCTGTTTAGTTTTCGCCATAATTAGTCGAGCGGAACCTCAATCGTTAGACGCGCACCATGCCCAGGATTTGACTCCACAGTCAATACTCCCCCGACCGTACGCGTTCGTTCCTTGATGGAAATCGGACCCAGCCGTAGGCGGTCTAACTCGTCCCCCGTGAAACGCCCGGCAAAGCTGAATCCTTCGCCGTTGTCGTCCACTACGAGAGAAAGACGGCTGTCATCCTGCGTCAGTTTTACCACGACATGGGAAGCCTTGGCATGCTTTTTTATGTTGTTGAGTGCTTCACGGTAAATCTGGAAAATCTCCCGGCAAACCCTGTCCGGAGCCTGCAAATCCACCGAATCCACTAGTAAATCCAGCGCCAGCGCCGATTCATTCCGGAAGCGTTCCGCGAATCCGCGCATCAAATCCACCAAATCCGCCGATTGCACACGCAGCGGCCGCAAATCCGTCACCAGGTGTCGCAATTCAGCACCCTCATTCCGCACGGTCTGTTGCAACGAGGTCAACCCCGTCTCCAACTGCTCCGGCTGGGAGTCCACCTTGCGCCGCAGCACATCCAGTTGGATCTCGATGCTCAACAGCGTTTGCAAAATGCCGTCGTGCAGATCGCGCGAAATTCGCGAACGTTCCGCCTCAATCGCTCGCACGCGCAGGTGCCGCAACAGAAACACATTTTCCAGCGGTGCGCTCACCTGGCGCGCAATCTTCTCAAACCACGCTAATTCTTCCTTCGTGAACGGCTGCCGTCCTCCCCGTCGGTTGATCAAAAACAGTCGCCCCGCCGGGTGATCTCCCTGGTCGAACGCCACCGTCAGAAAATTTTGCATCCGGAATTCTTGCAGCGTGGGCCCTGGGATACGCGGCAGGATCTTCAGCCCTTGCATGTTACGCCGGTCCCATCCAAATCCTGTGCCGCGTCCCTCCAGCGAATTCCAGCACAGAGACGCTTCCATATCATCCAGCAGAAAGCCATCCGATCGCGTTAGCGGAAGGTTTTCCGGCGTCATCCGCTCGCTTTCGCCAGACTTGAATTGCCACAGGAAAATTCGCTCCAGGTCCGCGTCCCGGTAAGCCAGCAGCGCTCCCTCGGTGTCAAATTCGCCGCACAAATCCTCCAACAGCAGCCGCAGCGATTCCGCCAACCCCAACTCCACGTGCATTGTTCCGGTGACCCGGTTCAGGAATTCCTGCTGCTCGGTAAATCGGCGGTTGCGATCCCCTAAAAACGCCATGCCACCGGCGCCCATCAGCGTCGCCGCGAAAACCGGCAAATAAAACAGCGCCGAAGTCCCCGGTCCCTCGGGTCCCAACCGGTTCAACCGCAGCGCCACCGCCAGCAACAACAATCCGAACGAGAGCACCATCGCCAGTTTCAAATTCCACCGGTAGCCCGCCGCAAATGCTACGAAAAATACCAGAAACCATGCAGGCATCATCTCCGTGGAAAAATATAAATACAGTCCCACCACCAACACATCGCACGCCAGCGGCAAGTGCCAGTTGTACGTCCGCAGCACTCGCTCCAATCCCATCACCACAACTGCCGCCACCAAGTACGCCACCAGCAGCGCCAGCGCTCGCTCCACTTCCTTCACCGAACGCAGTTCCAGAAGGCATGCGATGGCCAGCAACGCGATGGCCGGCCGCGCATACGCGATCTGCATCTCGAAATGGAGTCGATCCGACGCTTGCGGGTTCATGTGCGGGGACACACACCCCCATATAGCGCTGAGCTTTCGCCCAGCATCGCCGACACCACCATCTAAGTCGGCCGCTACTAATCGAGTCTAGCAAGCCCCTACTCCCACAAAGCCCCCACCTCCGCACCGCGTTCCCTCCTCGTTATCACCTAATCAAGCAAATCAATCCAACCCCGCCACAGAAACCTCCAACCGCCTTCCATAGCAACCACAGGGCGAGTCCGCGAGCCTCACAGCTTTTCGCCAAATCGTTGTGCCGACGTAGGGGCACGATACATCGTGCCCCCGGGGCGAATCCGCAAGCCCGCCCAAAACCAAACCGCCACCCAGAACAATCCCAAAGCCCCGCGGCGCCCCATTCTGAGCGCCTTTCGCGAAGGGTGGGTCTTGGAACTCCTGTAGCGCCGCGCCTTCGGGCCGGCATCTTGGGGGCTCTTTCTTTTGTTATCTTGGGGTTCTCGCTTCTGGCCCGCTTTCCGAGGCGGGGCGTTTCCCTGCCAACAAAAATTTACCCGTCATTCCGAACGAAGTCCGCGCAGTGAGGAATCCCTCCGCCTCTTGGGTGCCTCAACGCACGCTCCACAATCCCGGCCCCCCAACCCCATCTTTTTTCCATCCCACGCCCATGCTAAACTGACCTTCTGCGGTGGGAGTAGCTCAGCTGGTAGAGCGTCGGTCTGTGGCACCGAATGTCGCGGGTTCAATCCCCGTCTCCCACCCCAACTTGACCAAGCTCCATTTCCCTTGCCAAACTCATGCTGTCGCGACCGCTGGAGAGGTCTGCATCCTTAAGCGACGAAGAAGGCCTCTCGACGCGCGTCAGCGCGGGCACGAAAGCCGTCCGTTTTGTTGACTAGCTGTCTCATTAAACCTAATATTGCCATCCTGTGACGGATTCCTCCTCGCTCATCGGCCAGACATTTTCGCACTACCGCATCCTGGAAAAACTCGGCGGCGGAGGTATGGGCGTTGTGTACAAGGCCGAAGACACCGAACTCGGCCGCTTTGTCGCCCTTAAATTCCTCCCTGAAGATCTCAATCGCGACCCGCAAGCCCTCGAACGCTTCCGTCGTGAAGCTCGCGCCGCCTCCGCGCTCAATCACCCCAACATCTGCACTGTTTACGAAATTGGCGAGCATGACGGCCGGCGCTACATCGCCATGGAATTTCTCGATGGCATGACGCTCAAGCACCTCATCTCCGGGCAACCCGTGGACATAGAGCGCCTCCTCATCTATGCCATCGAAATCGCCGACGGCCTCGACGCCGCCCATTCCGAAAGTATTGTCCACAGAGACATCAAGCCCGCCAATATTTTCGTCACTAAGCGCGAACACGCCAAAATTCTCGACTTCGGTCTCGCCAAAGTTTCCAGCTCCTTGCGCTCCAGCAGCCACACGATCACCATGGACACGCTCGGCGTTGAGGCCAGCCAGCTCACCAGTCCGGGCACATCTCTCGGCACGGTCGC
The DNA here is from genome assembly GCA_963701055.1 of Candidatus Acidiferrales bacterium. Classification (GTDB taxonomy): domain Bacteria; phylum Acidobacteriota; class Terriglobia; order Acidiferrales; family UBA7541; genus Acidiferrum. Next base: position 4,914,634 of record OY969563.1, read on the forward strand.
TTACATGTCTCCCGAACAGGTTCGCGGCAAGGAACTGGACGCGCGCACCGATCTTTTTTCCTTTGGCGTCGTACTGTACGAAATGTCCACCGGGCAACTACCGTTTCGCGGCGACACTTCCGGGATCATCTTTGACGCAATTATGAACCGCGCGCCGGTTTCTCCCGTGCGCCTCAATCCGGAAGTACCGGAAAAGCTCGAGGAAATTCTTCAGAAGGCTCTCGATAAGGATCGCAACCTCCGCTACCAAACCGCTGCGGAGATGCGCACTGATCTGAAGCGCCTCAAGCGGCACCTGGAGTCTGGCTCCAATCCCAGTGCCTTCACTGGCATCCCTGCTGCCGACGACCCTCAAGGCTCGCCATCTGGCTCAGTCCGCGCGGCCCGCGTTTCGTCTGGTTCAATGCCAACTCCGACGGCGACGCCAACTCCAACGCTTTCCTCTGGCCCCGCTCCGGCGGTCTCTTCGGCCACTTCGATTCCGGCCGCAACTACTCCATCGGGCAGCACGCCATCGGCAATTCCGCCGCCAGTACAACCTTCTTCGTTTCGAAAGTTTCTTCCCTGGCTCGCAGGTGGCATTGCGCTGATCGCCGCCATCGCCCTCGCCGGATTTATCTATTTCCCGCGCCACGCACGCGCGCTCACGGACAAAGACACCGTTGTCCTTTCCGATTTCGTCAATACCACCGGCGATCCCGTCTTTGATGGCACCCTCAAGCAAGCCCTCGCCGTCCAACTCGAGCAATCTCCCTATCTGAATTTGCTCTCCGAATCCAAAACGCAGACCGCCCTGAAACTAATGGGCCACAAGCCGGACGACCGCATCACGAAAGATCTCGCCCGCGAAATCTCGCAGCGCACGAATGCAAAGGCCATCATCTCCGGCTCTATCGCCAGCCTCGGAAACGACTACGTCATCACACTCGAAGCCAGCAATGCTCAGACTGGCGACTCTATTGCCCGCCAGCAAGTCGAAGCCGCTGGCAAAGAGCAAGTTCTGAAGTCACTCGACAAAGCCGCCACCGATCTCCGCCAGAAACTCGGCGAATCTCTCGCCAGCATTCAGCAATACACCACGCCGCTCGAACAGGCCACCACTTCTTCCCTGGAAGCCCTCAAGGAATACAGCGCTGGTTTAGCTCTCCATAATCGACTCGACGAAGAAGGTGCCATCCCTCATTTGAAGCGCGCGGTCGAACTCGATCCCAACTTTGCCAGCGCCTATGCGGTTCTCGGCGTCGCCTCTGGCAATATCGGAAACTCGACAGAAGCAAACAAGGACGTTGCCAAGTCCTATGAGCTGCGCGATCGCGCCAGCGAACACGAAAGGCTTTATATCGAGGGCCACTATTACGACATACTGCAAGGCGACTACGAAAAAGCCCTCGAAAACTATAGAAAGTGGCATGAAACCTATCCTCGCGAGAATCGTCCTATCGCTAATCTAGCCCTCGGCTATCAGATGCTTGGCGATCCGGAAAATGCATTAGCAACCGCGACGGAAGATTTGAAAGTGGATCCGACCGATTCCTTCGGCTTTTACCACCAGATGTGCGCGTACATGTACCTGAATCGCTTCGAAGAGGCAAAGGTTGTGGCGCAAACTGCCATCTCCCAAAAGGCAGCAAGTCCCAGCGTCTATGCCAATCTTTACATGATTGCGCTGATGGAGAACGATCAGGCCGGCCTGCAACGCGCCTCTGCTGCTGTGGCGGGCACCGACGTGGAACCAATCGCCCTGTCAATTACAGCCGGATATCAAGATTCGATGGGCCAGGTCAAACTCGCGCGAGAAACGATGAGTAAGGCCGGTGAATCAGCGAAGAAGCATGGCCAGACCGAATTTGAAGCCAACCACTTGGTGCAACAATCTTATCGCGACGCGGTCCACGGATTTACGGATCGCGCTCGAAAAGAGGCGTCTGAAGCGCTCGCTTTTCCACTCAATCGTTACGCACGAGGCACCGTTGCCACCTCGTTCGCTCGGATTGGCGACGCCGCCGAGTCGCGAAAAATCATTCAAGCCGTGATGAAAGAGTTTCCTGATGACAGTATGCTCAAATACAAGATTGCTCCGGTCGTTGAGGCCATCAATCTGATTCACGAGAACAAAGCCAGCGAAGCTATCGCCGTTTTAGAGCCTTCTCAAAAATACGAATTGGGCGCACGCTATGCTGAATTTGGAGTGATCTACACCCGCGGCAGCGCGTACCTCCAACTTCACGACAGTGCAAAAGCAGCCGCCGAATTCCAGAAAATTCTCGATCACCGCGGCATCGACATCGTTAGCGTCCTCTACCCGATGGCCCAACTCGAGATCGCTCGCGCCTACGTTCTCCAGGGCGACTCCGCCAAAGCCCGCACCGCCTATCAAGACTTCCTCGCAATGTGGAAAGACGCCGACCCCGATGTTCCAATTCTGATTGCCGCGAAAGCCGAGTACGCGAAGCTGAAATAACTTCTGAGTTTTGTTCTTCGGAGCCTGGCTGATTTGGCAAAGAGCCGGCAGTCATAACGAGGTCGGCCGGCCCTCACGACGAGCGCAGGATGTTGGTGTTCTCCCCTGGAGCGCTCGTATCAGATGACCAAAACTCCGTCACCGCCCGCAGTACACCTGATCTACCTTATATTTCTCGAAAATGCGGTCGACTGTCAAAATCACCAGCCCCTCTTCTCGCGCCTGCGCGATCAACATTCGGTCAAACGGATCCCGATGATAGGGAGGCAAATCCCCCACCGCCAACGCATGCAACTGGGTAATCTGTAAGGATTGCAGCGACATAATGCGCAGGACCCGCGTCAGGAATTCAGCCGGTTCTTCCGGAAGATCCAACTTCCCACTCCTGGATTTAATGATGATTTCCCAGGAACTCGCCACCGACAAATACAACTCCACGGATTCGTCGCGGAGCACGCTCATCGCACGCTGGTTGAGTTTCGGCTGTGACAGCAAACTGTGGATCAATACGCTGGTATCCAGCAGGCATTTCATTTCTTCTTACTCATCCGTTTGATCCCGCCATCAAATAAGTCCAAAAGATCATCCGGAAGAGGCGCGTCAAAATCGTCGGCGATCTTGATCGTGTCTCCGTACGCGCCGAGTTGCCGTTTCGCCTTGTGGGACCTCACGGGCACCAGCCGTGCCACCGGCACGCCCCGGTTAGCGATGGAAATTTCTTCCCCCGCCGCCACTCTCCGCAGCAGCTTCGAGAGATGCGTTTTTGCCTCGTGGGTATTCACTTCTTTTTTCATATTTCTATAGTGGACTAAGTCGGTGGACTAAGTCAACTGACCGCAATCTTCCAGACCCGAAAAATCACTACTCCGCTACAATGTGGCCATGCCTCCAATCTCCTGCAAAGCCCTCCTCGTCGATATGGATGGCGTCCTCGTCGACTCTACCCCTGCCGTCGCCCGCGTATGGAGTCGCTGGGCCCTCAAGCACAATCTCGATCCCGATTACGTCGTCCACTTCGCCCACGGCCGCACCAGCCTCACCTCTATCCGCGAACTTCTTCCCCAAGCCGATCCCGCCGTCCATCTCGAAGAAAATCGCTGGATGGAACGCGGCGAAATCGAAGAAATCACCGACGTCGTCGCTCTTCCCGGCGCGCAACAACTCCTCGTGCTGGTTCCTCCCTCGCAGCTATGCGTAGTCACTTCTTCCACGCGCGCCCTCGCCGAAGTCCGCTTGCGCGCCACTGATCTTTGGCCACACGTCGTCCACCTCGTGACTGCCTCCGACATCGTGCATGGAAAACCTGATCCCGAGCCTTATCTCAAAGGCGCCGCGGCACTCCATCTCGACCCGCAATCCTGCGTCGTCATCGAAGACGCCCCCTTCGGCATTCGTTCCGGCAAAGCCGCCGGCGCGCGCGTCCTCGCCGTTCGCACCACCGTCGACGATCCCCTCCTCCTCGCCGCAGGCGCCGACTGGGTCATGAACGACTGTTCATCCCTGCGCATCTCTCCGTCCTCGCCAGCAGGTCAGCTTGTCCTCGAACTTTCCACCAACGAAACCCGCCGCCAACCGACAATAAGGTAGAATGCCTCGGGCCAATTCCAACCGTATTACCGTCAAAGGAGATTTCAACCCATGACGTCAAAAGCGTGGTTGCGTTTTTTCTGCGCGGCTGTTTTATTTTTTCCTCTCAGCGTGTGCGCAACATTTTCCCAGGACCAGGAAAAAGACGCCAAGGAAGCGAAGCCCGCGGACAAGGAAAAACCGGCTGAATCAATGCCGCCGCCCAAGGAAGAATCCTCCGTCACTGACCACTCCATCAAAATCGCCGGCCAGACCATCCCCTACAAAGCCACCTTCGGCAGCATCCTCCTCAAAAACGACAAGGACGAACCCGAAGCCCTCATCTTCTATACCGCCTACACCCGCTCCGACGTCAAGGATTTCAGCCAGCGCCCGCTTTCCTTTCTTTACAACGGCGGCCCTGGTTCCTCGTCTCTCTGGCTGCACATGGGCTCCTTCGGCCCGAAGCGAGTGATTACCGCCAACGCCGGCATCACTCCGCCAGCCCCGTACAAGATCGAAGACAATCCCAACTGCCTCCTCGACAAATCCGACCTGGTCTTTATCGATCCCGTCGGCACCGGCTTCAGCAGAGCCGTCGGCAAAGCGCAGGACAAAGATTTTTGGGGTGTCGATCAGGACGCCAAATCCCTCGCGCAGTTTGTGCAATCTTACGTCTCCCGCAATGGCCGCTGGAACTCTCCCAAATTTCTAATCGGCGAAAGTTATGGCACGTTTCGCAATGCCGCGCTGGCCAATCTCCTGCAAAGCCAGAACGGCATCTATCTCAACGGCCTAGTCATGGTTTCTTCCGTCTGGGATCTCAGCACCATTTCCTTCTATCCCGGCCAGGATCTCGCCTACATTCTCTATCTCCCGAGCTACGCCGCTACCGCCTGGTATCACAAAGTTCCGAAAGACCGACCGGACAATCTCGAAGCTTTCCTCAACGACGCATGCGCCTTTGCCAAAGGCGAATATGCGGACGCGCTGCTCAAAGGCGAAACGCTGAGTGACGCGGATAAAGCCGCTGTCGCCAAGAAACTGGCGCATTTCACTGGACTCAACGAGGATTACCTCATCAAATCCAATCTTCGCGTGCGCCTTGATCGTTTTATGCAGGAACTGCAGCTTAGCCGCGGGCTCACCACCGGCCGCCTGGACGCTCGCTTCTCCGGCCCAACCTACGATCTGATCGATTCCTCCGCCAGTTATGACCCGCAGTCGGCTGCCATCACCGGCGCGTTCGTTGCCGCCTTCAATATGTATTTGCGCGACGATCTTAAATTCACTCAAGAGCGGCCGTATCACGTCTTCGCCGACTTCAAAGACAATCATTGGGACTGGAAGCACGAAGGCGGTTATGGTTATTTCCCCGGCGCGCCCAGCGTCATGCTCGACCTCGCCAACGCCATCATCACCAACCCCAAACTTCAGGTCCAAATGGAAGACGGCTATTACGATCTGGCGACGCCCTTCTTCGAAGCCCAGTACGCGACCGATCATCTCGGCTTGCCCGCCGACCTCCAGAAAAATATTCAGCACAAATTCTACGAAGCCGGCCACATGATGTATCTTCGCGAAGAAGATCAAACCAAACTAAAAACCAACGTAGCCGCCTTCCTCGACTCCAACTCCAAACCGCAATAAACAGCCTTCCTTCCTGGGTGCCCCTCTGAGCGCCTTTTGCGGAGGGTGGGTCTTGGGTTCTCTTGTAGCGCCGCGCCTTCAGGCCGGCATCGTAGGGTGGTGCTTTCGTCGTGGGTAGGGTCCTTGTTCTCGTAGGGCCGCTTTCCGAAGCGCGCCTTTTCTAGTTCCCGCCTCGTTTTCCAAAAAAAACGTAAACACCACCCCAATACCAACGGCGTCCTCCCCCCTTGCTTTTCCCCCCAACAAACGTATGATGGCGCGCATGAGACCTCGCCTTGTCGACGCCCACTGACTCCCTAGCCGCCGACCTTCCAATGCGCCCCACGCACCCCCGCAAGGACAAGGGCAAACTCCTGCAAGTTCTCGGCGTAGGTTTCGGCATCGCTGTTGCTGTCGGCAACACTATTTCCGCTGGCATCGTCCGCACTCCCGGTGACATCGCCGCGCGCCTTCCCAATCATTGGCTTTTCTTCAGTGTCTGGTTCGGCGGTGCGCTCTACGCCTTTGTCAGCGCCTTCCAACTCTCCGAGCTCGGCGCCGCCATTCCCAAAAGCGGCGGCCAGTATAATTTCTCGCGCCGCGCCATTGGCGATTTCGCCGGCTTCATCGTCGGCTGGGGAGACTGGCTCTCCACCTGCGGCAGCACCGGCGCCGTCGGCATTGTCATCGGCGAGTACATGGCGCACATGTTTCCCGCCATGGATGGCGCGCTCAAAATCAAAATCACCGCGGTTTCTGTCATCATCCTTTTCGCCTTGCTGCAATGGAAAAGCATCATCATGGGCAGCAAAGTACAAAACGTCACCACCGTACTCAAGGGCCTCGCCTTCTTCGCCATCGTGATCGCTTGTTTCTCCTTCGGCGGTCATCTTCGCCAAGCCGCGGAAGCCGCCCCTCTAGCGCAAGCCGCCGCTCCCGTCGTAATCCCCGTCGGCGCGCTTCTCATCACCGCTCTCCTCTTCGGCATCCAAGCCACCATCTTCACTTACGACGGTTGGGACGGCGTCATCTACTTCGGCGATGAAATCAAAAATCCCGGCTATCTCATTCCACGCGCCATTTTCGCCAGCCTCTTCTCCGTCTTCGTCATCTATCTTCTGATCAACGCCGCCGTTCTTTACGTGCTGCCCATGCGCGAAGTCGCCGGCAATACTTTTTCTCTGGGCCTCGCCGCCGAGCGTGTGTTCGGCCGTCACGGCGACTTCATTTTCCGCTCCATCATGGTGCTCGCTCTCTTCAGCTCCATTAACGCGCTGCACCTGATGGCCGCTCGTGTCATTTACGCCATGAGCCGCGACGGTCTCTTCTTCCGCGTCGTCTCCCGCGTCAACAAAGGCGGCACGCCCACCGTCGGCCTCCTTCTCAGCGCACTCGTCGCTGTGGCCTTCGCCATTTTCAGCTTCGAACGTGTCATCGCCATGCTCGCCTTCTTCTTCGTCACCAACTATCTTCTCTCCTTCATCTCTCTTTTCCTCCTACGCCGCCGCGAACCCGATCTTCCCCGCCCCTATCGCGCCTGGGGCTATCCCTACACCACCGCCATCGCTCTCCTAGGCTCCATCGGCTTCCTCATCGAAGCCATCCGCGAAGACCCAACCAACAGCTACCTCACCCTGATCGCCCTGGCCTGCAGCTATCCCGCCTACCGTCTCTTAAAATTCGTCTCCAGCCGTACTCCTGCCGAATCCATGTAGCGCCGCGCCTTCAGGCCGGCATCTTGGGGTCCCTGCTTTTATAATCTTGGGGTTCCTGTCCTGTCTTTGTAGGGCCAGCTTTCGAAGCGGGCCGATTCCATCCCAACGCATGTTATTCCGAACGGAATCCGCGCAGTGAGGAATTCCTCTGCCTCTTGGGTCTTCTTGCCTTTGTCGCGCCGCGCCTTCAGGCCGGCATCTTAGAGTCCCTGCTTTTATAATCCTGGGTTCCTGGCTTTGTAGGGCCAGCTTTCCGAAGCGGGCTGTTAGCTTCCCCCAACCCATCGCGCCAAAACAAATTCTCTCGCCCTACAACCAACCCTCGCCAATCGCTTTCATCCTGAGGAGCGTCTTTTTCGACGAGGAATCTCAACGCAAAACTCCACCACCGATTCCCAACGTACATCCACCAATAAAAAAGGGGCGGACCAAGTCCGCCCCCCTCCAATCCTTTACTTCCTAAACTTCCTCTACCTCATTAACCTAACTCACCTTCTCCGCCACCGCCTTCGCCTGCAAAAACAGCAACAAATAATCCTTCCCGCCCGTTTTCGAATCCGTGCCACTCATATTGAATCCCCCGAACGGATGCGCTCCTACCATCGCTCCCGTGCATTTCCGGTTCAGATACAGATTCCCGACGTGAAAATCTTCCTCGGCCTTCCGGATCTTCTCTGGATTCTTCGAATACAGCGCACCGGTCAATCCAAATTCCGTATTGTTCGCAATTTCCATGGCGTGATCGAAATTCTTCGCCTTGATCACCGCCAGCACCGGGCCAAACACTTCTTCCTGCGCCAACCGCGCCTTCGGGTCCACGTCCGCCACAATCGTCGGCTCGATAAAATAGCCATCGCCCGCCGCGCGTCCGCCTCCCGCAACCACGCGCCCTTCCCTCTTCCCGATTTCGATATAGTCCAAAATTCCCTTCATCGCCGGCTCGTTGATCACTGGTCCCATGTAATTGTTCGGATCGTCGCTCGGTCCCACCTTGATTTTCTTCGTCCGCTCCACCAACTTGTTCAGAAACGTGTCATACACTTTCTCGCTCACAATCACTCGCGAACACGCCGAGCACTTCTGCCCCTGGTACCCAAACGCCGCCTGCACCGTGCCTTCCACCGCCGCGTCAATGTCCGCTTCTTCGTCCACCACAATCCCGTCTTTCCCGCCCATTTCCAGCACGGTCCGCTTGATCCAGATTTGTCCCGGCGCGGGTTTCGACGCCAACTCCGCAATCCGCAATCCAATTTCCTTCGATCCCGTGAACCCGATGTACCGCGTCTTCGCGTGCTGCACGATCGTGTCGCCCACCGCGCCGCCGGCTCCCGTGAGGAACTGCACTGCCTCTTTCGGCACTCCCGCTTCAAACAAAATGTCCACAAACTTAGCCGCAATCGTCGGCGAATCCGACGCTGGCTTCAGCACCACCGTATTCCCCGTCACCAACGACGCCGCTACCAGCCCGGCCATAATCGCCATCGGAAAATTCCACGGCGGAATCACCGCCCCCACTCCGAGCGGGATGTACACCAGATAATTTCTCTCCCCGCGCATCGGTGTTAATTTCTGTGGCTCCGCCAACCTCAGCATCTCCCGCCCGTAAAACTCGCAAAAATCAATTGTCTCCGCGATATCCGCGTCCGCTTCCACCCATGTTTTGCCCACCTCGTAACAAACCAGCGCGTTCAGCTCATACTTCCGCTCGCGCACGATCGCCGCAGCTTTGAACAAACACTTCGCACGTTCCTGCGCCGGCACCTTCTTCCACACATCGAAATATTTGTTCGCCGCCTCAATCGCTTCAATCGCCTGTTCCTTCGACGCGTCCTGGAACACGCCGATCACTTCCGACGGCCGCGACGGATTCGTCGACTTCCTCTTCTTCTCCGTCACCACCTTCTTCCCCGCAATCCACATCGGGTATTCGTGCCCAAACTCCGACTTCACTTTCGCCAGCGCCGCTTCCATCTTCTTGCGGTTCTCCGTATTCGAAAAATCGTTGAACGGCTCGTTCGTAAACTCCGCCACATGCACCTTCGCGTCTGCCGTCGCCATGGTCGTCTTCCTCCTCAATTCGCAACACTCAATTATAGTTCCCCTACTCTAACCACGACAAGCAACCCCAACTCTCCATTGCTCTCATGGGTGCCCACATGCTGCCTCTGCATGTAGGCTCTTGCGTCACTCCGTGTAGCGCCGCGCCTTCAGGCCTGCATCTTGGGTCAGCCATTGTAGGGCCGTCTTCCGAGGCGGGCCGTTGGTTTTCGCAACCCTTCACGTCAAACACTGCTCGTCATCCTGAGAAGCGCCTTCCGGCACGAAGCATCTCAACCTCTCCAGTCCGTATAACACGAACGCGCATCCTCCATTCTCGCGTACTCGACCTGGTTCCTGTTTCTCTTTAGGGGGCCGGGGCTTTGAGCCCCGGCATCAGCTCGGGGGAAGAATTGGGTTTCAGCCCCTGAAGACTCCGAACTTCTTGAATCTATCCTACTCACCCTCCCGATTCGTAATCGACACGCGAAACACCGGCTTAGCCTTCTCCGCGGGCTCTATCTCATAACTCTGTTCCGTCTTTCCAGGATCGTAATCCCGCCACAGCCACACCATCTCCTCCGGAAACTCCGCTGCCCCGTGCCCGGAGTTGTGCGTGCCTTTGCCGCAACTGAAATGAAAGTCATACTCCTTCAACTTCAGCGCGTTCGCCATGCGAATGTTGTCGAGGGGCCAGCTGCCATATTTCGCTGTCTCCTGATCCTGCGAACCATCCTGCAGCCACACGCGAATATTCCGCTTCGACTCGCGCAGAAGTTTTTCCGGATAATCCTGCCCGCCATCCGGCACATTCGCATCTTCCTTCCACTGGATACTCGTAAAGCTGCCAATCCACGAAATCACCCGGCTGAACTGATCCGGCATCTGCCACGCCGCATTGAACGAACAAATTCCGCCGGACGAAAGCCCGGTGATCGCGCGGCTATACGCATCCTTGCGGATATTGTATTTCGCCGAAACGTCGGCAAGGATTTCATCCCGCAGAAACCGCGCGTAGCGGTCGCTCACTGTGTCATAAAGCGTGCTGCGCATCGAATCCTTCAACGTGCGCTTCCACTTCTCCGAATACGCTTTCACGAACACATACGTGGCCGTCCCCGGAGAATCGTCGATGCTGCCTGGATTGATGAACACGCAAATCATCACCGGAATTTTCTTCGCGGCAATCAGATTGTCGATCACGTTGAGCGCGGGATTGTTGCCCTCGCGGTCGGTGTACCACCCGCCATCCTGAAATACCATCAACGCCGCGGGCGTCTTCGGATCATATTGCGCCGGAACATAAATCCAGTATTCGCTCTTCATGCCGTCATAGATTTTGCTGGTGTGCAGAATTTTGGCCGAAAGCGTCCCCACGGGAACGCCGGGCTGCTGATAGGACAAAGGCGTAAACGCCGGAAGATCGAGCCGCCCTCCAAACTTCGCTCCACTGATCATGTAGTAGAACGAGTGCAGCGTTCCGACCGGCTCGACGTGCGCCACGGCATACCAAAGGTCAGACCCTGCCAAGCTCCGCACCTGCGGCCCCGCAACTCCATCAATAAACAGCGCAGGTTGCGAAGTAGCCTCCGCGGCAAAGAAAAAATCCGGACCGCGACCAATCCAGGCCGTCGCCTCCTTCAAATCCTTGGCATCAAACGTATCCCTGATCGCATCGCGAAGCGCAGGATTATTGGCATTGGCCATTTCAATCAGCTGTGGCGCCGTTAACTTTTCCCCCGCGAACGCAGATCCGGCCAGCAATAACGCCGCAATGCCCAATCTCATCAAACATTTCAGAACGCCCACAGTCGCCTCCTCATCCAACGTTCGAACTATCATGCCCTTCGTCTCTTTTGGGGGGTCGGAGCGTCAACTCCGACAATAAGGCCAAGAAAATCCGGGCTTCAGCCCCTGAAGGCACTCCAACTGCTAATTATTATATTGGCTGATTACCGAATAGCATTCACACGCGAACTCTTCAAGCCTCTTCCGATTCAAAATATGCACAAATCCGCGTGTATACGCCACCAGCCCCTTTTTCTGCAAAATCCCCGCCGCCAAACTCACGCTCGGCCGGTCCGTTCCCAGCATCGTCGCCAGAGAATCATGCGTGATTGGCACTTTCCCCGATTCCAGTCGATCCTGAGCCAGTAATAACCAGCGCGCCAGCCGTTCTTCAATCTTGTGCAGCCGGTTGCATGCCGCCGTTTGAGCCACCTGCATCGCCAGTCCGGCCGCATAGCAACTCAAAGTCGCTCAGTTTCGGCGTCGACGGCAAAAGTTCCTTCAAAGCGTCCACTCGCACCCTGAATCCATTGCCCGCAATTTGCACAATCTCCTGCAGCGGACTTCTCCGCAGCCCGAGAATCGCGGGTATTCCCGTCGCACCTTCGTTCCCCACCAAACCAGCTTCGACCGTCTTTCCATCTTTCAATTCGACCACCAGGGAAATCAGCCCTTCGTTTGGGAAATGGGCGAATCTCACACGCCGGTGAGGCTCATGCAGACTCAAATGATGCGGAAAATCCACAAATTGCAGATACGGGCGAATCGCGTGGAATTCTTCGTCGGGCACAGCCAGAAGTGGTTTGTTGCGAACAGCTCTCCCGCGTGGATTCGTTCGTTCCCCGGGATGCGCGCTCTGGGCTTTATTCATCGCCTTCGTTTTCTATACTGTAATTGCCGTATTCACAAGCGCTTTTCGGCTTTGTAGGGTACCCGACATATGGTAAATAAACGATATTGTCCCGAATAGTGTCCCCCAGCGATGTTAGTCAGCGCGCTCATTCCACCTCCGTCCCACTCCTCGCTCACAGCGCTGATAATGAAATCAGAACTACGCAAACTTCGGAATTGTCGCCAGGGGGATGAGTGGCTCAAATTCTTTTGATCGACCACAATCCGCAAATTCGCGCGCTCTTGAAGGTACTCATTGAAGCTCGCCCGGGCTGGCAGGTCTGTGGCGAAGCCGCCGATGGACAGGAGGGCGTCGACAAAGCCATCGCGCTCAAGCCTGATCTGGTTGTAGTGGACTTTTCGATGCCGATTCTCAATGGCCTGCAAGTCGCCTCCAAAATTTTGGGAACTCGTCCTTCTTTGCCGGTCATCCTCTGCACCATTCACTTCTTTCCTGAAATGATTGCAGAAGCCAAAAAAGTAGGCATACGAGAAGTAGTCAACAAGAGTGACGCCGCCGCGCAGTTGTTGGAAATAATGGAAAACCTTCGCAAGGAACAGCCACCAGCCACCGCAAATGGGCTACCCACTTCGCCTCAACCCGAACTCGCCGGTCCCACCACCTCGAACGAAAAAGACAGGCCTCCCGAAGTCAACTGACCCGCCGTATTTCTACATCTTTCCGTTCTTGCGTTCTCTTGTCAACGTCCAGAGAGGCCTAAACTCGCGTGCTAGCGTCGCCACGTTATCAATTGGGTTACACCTGTTCACTCGTCCAGTTTCTGATCTTGAATTCCAGGCTTAGAGTCGGGACTGAAGAGTCTGTATGAGAACTGGGCAGGACCTGTTTCGTATACTGCGGAGACTCGGGTGCCCCACCCTCGGGCTTGTGAGGGTGGGTCTTGGGGTGCGGATGGGTTTTGATTGCGCCGTCCCATCCTGGTGCCCACTAGGAAGCTCAGGGGGGCGGAGCTTCAGCTCCGACATTCTGCGCCAGGACAATTGGGCTTTAGCCCCTGAAGACACTCTTCCCCATCTCTCATACACACTCTGAAGGAGCCTTACGATGAGATTTGGGACTCGGAACTTTCCAATCCTGCGAACGCTTCACGTTTTTGCACTGCTGCTTGGAACTTGCGTCCTGCTTTCCTCCTGCGGTTCGTCTACCAAGAGCATCCAACTGGCGCAGCAAAATGTTGAGCAATTCCATTCTCAGCTTGATACGGAACAGTACGCGGCCGCATACGCCGCATGCGATGGGAAATTCCACCAAGTCACAACCGAATCCGACTTCGTCAAACTTTTGGGGGCGATTCACGGGAAGCTCGGTTACGTCCGGCAGTCCAATTTGCGCAACACTGGTATTGCCTGGTACGCAGGGCAGGGGGCAACCGTCGCGCTTGTGTACGACACCAAGTTCGCCGAAGGATCGGGCATCGAACAGTTTGTCTGGCACATAAAAGACAACGGAGCGACTCTCTACGGCTATCACATCAACTCAAACGAGCTAGTCACAAAATAACAGTCACGATTCCGATGCAATTTGCACTGGCCAGCGAGCGGCTCACACCTACCTCCGCTTCAATGCTTCGAGTTCCTCAAGCGTCCGCGGCCAGTCCGATCCCAACAGCCGCGACAATCCCCGATCCGCCAGAACTTTTCCGCCTGTCTGGCACCGCGCGCAGTAATTCGTTTCGTTGTCCGCGTAGCGAATTCGTTGAATTTTCTCTCCACATCGCAAGCACGGCTGTCCAAAGCGTCCATGAACCGCCATTCCTTTGCGAAATGCGGTCACCTTTTCCGGAAAGTCAGACTCCGCCTCGGCACGCAGCCGGTCAACCCACATCTCGAGAGTATGCCGCGTCGCAGCGAACAATCTTTCCCACTCCCCCGGCCCCAGCTTGCGTGTCTGCGTGATAGGCGACATCTGCGCCGCATGCAAAATCTCATCGGAATACGCGTTGCCGATGCCACTCAGCAGGCGCGGATCGGTAAGAGCCCTCTTAAGAGTATGGTTTTCGGCCGTTAGCGTGTCCCGAAACAACTGCAGATCGCTGCTGAAAATATCAATTCCGCCCGGGTCAACCGAACGCAAACCTTCCTCACCGCTCAACATATACAGAGACGCGCGGTGCTTTGTGCCTGCCTCCGTAAGCACCAAAGAACCATTGGGAAAATCGAAAGCGGCCAGACTGTTACGCCTAGCCAGCTTTGCGTTTACCGGCCGCCAGTGCCGCCTTCCCGCAATCATCAAATGCAGCACCAGCCAAAGCTCGCCTTCTACTCCAATCGCAATGCGCTTGCCAACCCGCCGCAGCTCGCCTACAGCGCGGCCTTCCACACTCGCAAGCGGCGGCTGCGCAGTTCGAAGCAAAAAGGGGCTCGCCAGCCGCACCCGTTCCAGCGGCTGCGCAAGGATGCGTTGTCCAAGCGCGGTGATGTATGCGGCAATGTCCGGCAGTTCCGGCATGCCTATCAGCTTGCAGGTCGCATTGCCACTTTTGCAACCTCGTTAACTTCCCCGCTCTTCCTCACCACATGGGATAATCAGTCGTCATGCCCCAGTTGCTCGCTCACGTTGCCTTCCTCGTCCGCGATTACGATGAAGCCCTCGCCTTCTTCACCGAATCCCTCGGCTTCCGTGTAGCCCGGGATTCTGCTCTTCCCAATGGAAAGCGTTGGCTAGTCGTCACCCCTCCCGGTTCGCATGGCGCAAGCCTCCTCCTCGCCCAAGCCGACACGCCAGAGCAATTACAACAAGTCGGCAATCAAGCCGCCGGCCGCGTCTTCCTGTTCCTTCACACCGATCATTTCTGGCGAGACTATCGCCTCATGCAAGCCGCCAGTGTCAAATTCCTCGAAGATCCCCGCCAGGAATCCTACGGTACCGTCGCTGTGTTCGAAGATCTCTACGGCAACAAGTGGGACCTCCTTCAATGGGGCGATCCCGCCGCTCCTCAACCAAAGCCCCAGGAGACGCGATGACCGTTTCCTTGCTCTGGCAAATCCTCTACTGGATTTGGGTCGCTTCAGAAGTGATCATCGCCGTCTCTACGCGCACCAAACATAGCACCGGAAAAACGCACGATCGCGGCTCGCTCATTCTTCTCTGGATCGTCATCCTCGCTTCACTAACCGCCGCCATCTGGATCAGCGAAGCCACTCCTCCCAACATGTTCGGCGGCATCCACGCCCTGAAAACCGCCGGCTTGCTCATCCTGATTCTCGCGCTCATCATTCGCTGGTCCGCGATTTATACTCTCGGCAAATCTTTCAGCTCCAACGTCGCCATTCTCGATTCCCAAAAACTCAATCGCTCCGGCCTCTATCGCTTCGTCCGCCATCCTTCCTACCTCGGCCTCATTCTCGTCTTCCTCGCTGTTGGCATTCATTCCCGCAATTGGCTCAGCCTTGCCATTGCCGTCGTGCCAACCACCGCGGCAGTCCTCTATCGCATTCATGTGGAAGAATCCGCGCTGACACGCGCGTTCGGTGAGGAATACATCGACTACAGCAAAGTCACAAAGCGCCTGATCCCCGGCCTCTATTAATTGTCACCCGCTTATTTCCCTGCTAGCGCTCCATACTGCTCCGCCGTCAGCGGCACCACAGACAATCTCCCGATCCGCACCAGCGGCGAGTCCGCAAACAGCTTATTGCTCTTGATTTCGTCCAGCTTCACCGGCTTAGCCAGCGCTTTCCCTGCCTTGATCTTCACCACCGGTTTTTTCAGGTTCTTCGCATCCACGGAAACCACCGTCGCCGTTCCCACTGCTGTCCGCATATCCCCGGTTTCGTAAACAATCAGCTTCGCGCCCGGCTTCATCTCGCCCAGATGTTTCACTGCCACGGGATTTTTCACGCCATCCCATTCCGTCTCCTTATCTTTCACCAATTGGGCGAACGAATATTCCGTCGGCTCCGTCTTTAGCAAATAATGTTCCGCCATTTCTCCCTCCCATTCCCAATCGCTTCCCCGCCAGTATACGCCAGCCCACCCTCCACAATTCTATCGTCCTGCGCTAATCTAACCGGGCATATCGTGTGCTAACGACAACTCAAAATCAATGCGTTGACTTCGCGTCGCCGCCCACGTACCCTGTCCTCCCATGTTCGGCCGTTCCAATTCACCTCGATTCGCCCAGGCCACCCCCTGCGCGCCCGCTTGCTGCTCGTGTACGTGTTGTCCTCACCGTGGGCGGAAGGATTCCAGCGGCTAGTTTTTCTGATCTCTAGACCTGGTTCCCAGTGGCCCACGATTCACTTCGTGGGCTTTTTTCTCTTTCAGGTGAACTAAAACGAGGCAAGGATCGGCCGGATCGCCTAATTCAAAAATTCAAGGAGCACACAATGAGCAACATTCTCAAGGAAGTCCTGGACGCAAACGCAAAATACTCAGCCAAATTCGGCGAAAAGAGCAACCTCGCTCTCCCGCCCGCCCGCCGTTTCGCCGTACTCACCTGCATGGACGCCCGCCTCGATCCCGCAAAATTCGCCGGACTGTCCGAAGGCGATGCCCACGTCATCCGCAACGCCGGTGGACGCGCCAGCGACGACGCCATCCGTTCCCTGGTCATCAGTTATAAGTTGCTCGGCACCAACGAATTCTTCGTCATTCATCACACCGACTGCGGCATGGAATTTTTCACCAGCGACGTTATGCGTGGCCTGCTCAACTCCAGCCTCGAAACCGCCGAACTCACCTCCAGCGGCTTTCGCGATATCGGCAAAGGTCCCGGTTCCCGTGCAGGGGAATACATCGAGTGGCTCGCCATCAAGGATCAAAAACAAGCCGTCGTCGATGATGTCGCCCGCATTCGAAATCATCCGCTCGTGCCCAAATCCATCCCCGTACACGGCTACATCTACGACGTTCGCTCCGGCAAACTCCTCGAAGTAGAAGCCGCCCGAGCCGCAAGCACCTCCGCCTAATCCACCCGCCTCTATCGCAAGGGAGCCGGCCACTAACCGGCTCCGTAGCGCCGTGCCTTCAGGCCGGCATCTTGGGTTCCCTCGCACAAAAACCCCCGTCATTCCGAACGGAGTCCGCGAAGTGAGGAATCCCTCTTGGATCGCAGCGTCCGCCACTCTAATCCGAAAACTTAGCTTGACTTAACTATTTATCCTATAGTAAGATACCCAAACAGAACTAAACTGGGTCAGCCCAGTAAATGGCCGTCTCAGACGGTCGCAGCTCTTTGAAAACTAAAATCGAAATGGGGCAGGGCGTAACTCCCTTATAATAAGCACTTACAATAACACGCACCGCTAACTCCCTTAGAATGTGCAGTTACGCATCATTATCAAAACAGGGCACTTGCAACCTCCGCAGAATCTGCACTTACGGGCCTCAAATTGTGTAAACCATTTAGAATCCACACTCACGCAAAAACACGCTTTTAGGCCTGCCAGTTACCTTCCACCAACTCCTCCAAGGCCTCCGCGAAGATCGCCGTGTGCGCGTCCACATCTCCCTCCGTCGTTTCAGGACACATTAGCGCCATATTGTGGAACGGCGTCAGCAGCACCCCTCTGTTCAGCGCATAAAGGTGCAGGAACCGCTCCAGCTCAAAATCCGACGCTGCCGCCGATTCCCCTCCGTTCCGCGGCGCCTTTCCGCAAAACGTATACTCCGCCCGGCATCCCAACCGCTGCACATTCCACGGCAAGCCGCGCTGCTTGATCGCCGCCGCAACGCCCTCGTTAAATCGCACCGCCAGCGCAATCATCTTCGCGAAGTTGCCAGCCGTCAGCACATGCTCCAGAGTCGCCCGCATCGCCGCCAGTGAAAGCGCATTGCCCGCCAGCGTTCCGCCTATGCCGCCCACGTCGCAATCTTCCAGGTGAATTCGCGCTGCAATCCTTTGCGCCACTTCTTCCGTGCATCCATAGGCTGCGCCGGGAATGCCACTACCAATCGCCTTCCCGAACACCAGCATGTCCGGCTCAAGTTGCCATTCTGCCGTGCATCCTCCGGGACCCACGCAGATCGTGTGTGTCTCGTCCGCAATCAGCAGCGTTCCATACCGCCGCGCCAATGCCCGCGCCGTCTTCCAATATCCCTCGTCTGGCAGGATGATCCCCACGTTGGTCATCGCCGGCTCCGCCAGGATGCACGCCACATCGTGGACCTTCAGCGCATCTTCCAACGCGTTCAGGTCGTTAAACTCTACCACGCGCGTCGTCTCCGCCGGATTCACCGGCGGCCCGATATTTCCCCGCCGCGGCCCCACAACGCCGTCATGCAGCCCCGCAAACGATTCATCCACCGTCCCGTGGTAACAGTAACGAAAAACCAGAATCTTCGGCCGCTGCATAATTTCCCGCGCAATCCGGATCGAAAACCGGTTCGCATCCGTCGCCGTCAGCGTAAATTGCCAGTAAGGCAATCCAAACCTCTTAACGAGATCCTTGCCCACGTAGAGCGCGTCCTTTGTCGGCAACATCAGGGTAATTCCTTCGCGCGCCCGTTTTGCCACTGCTTCCACAACCACGTCCGGCGAATGCCCCGTCATCGCACCCGTATCGCCCAAACACAGATCGACGTACTCGCGTCCGTCCACACATGTGAAATGCGCGCCCTTGGCGCTCTTCACAAATACCGGAAACGCACCCGCCCACTTCTTCATCCAGTTCATCGGCACGCCGCCCAGCAACGAATGCTCCGCCCGCGCATACAACTCCGCCGATCGTGGATGTTCGTCCACGAATCGTTTCTCTTCTCGCGCGCGTAACTTTCCCAGCCGCCCACGATCAATCATCGTCATCGCCCGCACCTCCGTTCGTAATCCTGAAAGCATTCATGCGCCTAGCGTGTCCTCCAGAGCATGCCTAATCCCAGCGCCAGAGGCGCGCCACAAGTTAGCCCAGCCCGCAAGGGCTGGGTATCGTCCACAACAAAACCCCGAGCGCCGCAGGTGCGACACACTCCTTCACCGGACACACACTGAGATTTTCATTGCTTGGGGTCCTGGTAGGTCCTGTCGCGAAAGTGCGCTCACCGCAACTCGTGAATGATTTCCTTCACCGCGTTCGCCCCGCACGCGCCTGTCAATCCATTTCCCGGATGTGTTCCGTTCCCGCAGAGGAACAATCCTCGCACTGGCGTTTGATACCGCGCCCAATCCAGCACCGGCCTCATCGTGAACATTTGATCCAGCGCCAACTCGCCATGGAAAATGTGTCCGCCGGTGTAACCATACGTTTCTTCCAGATCAAACGGAGTGATCACGTGGGCGGCTTCCACCAGGTTCGCCAGGTTCGGCGAATAATTCCCCAGAGTTTTGATCACGCTGTTCGCCAGTTCGCCTCGTCTCTTGTTCCAGTTCCCTTGTTTCAATTGAAAGGGAGCAAATTGGAAGTACGCGGAAAGCACGTGCTTGCCCGGCGGCGCAAGCGAAGGATCAAGCAGCGTCGGAATGGTCACATCCAAGTACGGCGCCGCGGAAATCTCGCCATACTTCGTTGCATCAAACGCCTTTTCCAGATAATCGATTTCGTGCCCAATGTGAATTCGTCCCGACAGCGCTTCGTGGAATCCGTCGGGCCCAACCGCGTTTGCCAGCGACGGAAATGTCGGTAAGTCACCCAGCGCCAAATGTACCTTGGCCACATTTCCCCGCCCCCGGAAATTCTTCATCCGCAACGCAAACACAGGATCGAGCATCGCCGGTTCCAGCAACTGGAAAAACGTCCGCTTCGGATCGACGCCGGAAACCACCGCGTCGCACGCGATCTCTTCTCCATTTTCCAGCACAACTCCGCTCACCGCGCCGCTCTTCGTGCGGATCTGCGCCACTTCCGCGTCCGTCCGGATCTCTGCCCCTGCTTTCTTTGCCGCATCCGCAAGCGCGCGCGAAAATTCACCCAGCCCGCCGCGCGGAAAGGTGGCCGAACCCACCGGATGTGGATCGCCCGCCGCTCGCAGCAGCAAAACCGCCGTCGAACCCGCCGACCACGGCCCTAAATTTGTTCCGAAAATCCCCCGCGCCGCGATCACGGCCCGTAACAATTCCGTCTCAAAGAATTCCGCAACAAAATCCGCCACGGCCATCGGACCCCACCGCAGCAGGTCCAGCATGCCCCGTTTACCCAAGCGTCGTATCCCGCGTCCTGTCGTCAGCAAGTTCCACAAATCTTCCGGAGAAGGTTTGTCGATGCTCGGAGGGGTGATCGCCGCAATCTGGCTGAACACCCCGGCGATTTTCTCCAGTTGTTTCGCAAACTCCGCATACTTGGCGCCATCTTTCGCGGACAAATGCGAAATCGCGCCCGCCGTTTTCGCCGCGTCGTCGTAAAAGAGCAGCCCGCGACCGTCCGGCTCTGGCGCAAACACACGCGGGTCTGGCCGGAAAATCTGCAAATTAAATCGATCGAGCTGCATTGCGCGCGCAATATCGGCGCGCAACGGCCCCAGCGTGTGCGCCAGCGTCGACGCCTTGAATCCCGGATAAAATTCCTCGGTGATCGCTCCGCCGCCCACCATCGGGCGGCGCTCCAGCACCATCGGCTTGAACCCGCCCTTCGCCAGATAAAACGCGGCGATCAATGCGTTGTGACCGCCGCCGATGAGCACAACCTTCTGTCCGATGGGCATGATCAGTTCGCCGCCTTCTTCCATTCTTTCAGGATCACCTGGCTCGCGATTCTCCCGTTCGCCCCCATGATCCCTCCGCCCGGATGCGTCGCCGATCCGCACATATAAAGGTTGTCCACTGGCGTGCGGTAATAGGCCCAGCCCGGCACCGGCCGCAGAAAAAACAACTGTTCCAGCGAAAGCTCGCCCTGAAAAATATTCCCCTGTGTCAATCCAAATTCCCGTTCGAGGTCGAGCGGAGTAAGCACTTGCTTGTTGATGATCAGTTCCTTAATATTCGGTGCGTGTTCCGCAATCGTGTCGATCACGTTGTTTGCAAAAGCGTCTCGCTGATCATCCCACGTACCTTCCGCCAGTTTGTAAGGCGCGTACTGCACGAAACACGAAAGCACATGTTTCCCCGGCGGCGCCACCGAAGGATCGGTCAAGCTGGGCAATACCATGTCGATGTACGGCCGTTTTGAAAAATGCCCGTATTTCGCGTCGTCATAGGCCCGCTCCATATATTCCATTCCAGGCGAAATCGAAATGGCTCCGCGCAAATGCGCTCCTAGACCGGGCAGCGCCCGGAAACTTGGCAGTCCGCTGAGCGCTACATTCACTTTTCCCGAAGAACCGCGGAATTTGTATCGCCTCACACTTTCTAGGAAATCGCCCGGCAACTCCTTCGGCTCCAGAAATCTCTCAAATGTCAGGTGCGGGTCCACGCTCGACGAAATCACGTTGCAGGAAATCTCTTCGCCGGACTTCAGTGCCACTCCCGCTGTTCGCCCGTTCTTTACCACGATCTTCTCCACCGGCGCTTGCGTGCGAATCTCCACACCCAATTCCCGCGCCGCCGCAGCAATCGACAATGAAATTGCACCTGTTCCGCCGCGGCTGAATCCCCACGACCGGAACGCTCCGTCAATTTCTCCCATGTAGTGATGCAGCAAAACATAGGCGGTACCCGGCGAGCGAATTCCCAGAAACGTTCCGATAATTCCTGAAGCGGACATCGTGGCTTTCAGCACGTCGGTTTCAAACCACTGGTCCAGAAAATCCGCAGCACTCATGGTCATCAATTGGATCAAGGTGTAGCGCTCATCCGAAGAAAGCTCTCGGAAGCGTTGCAGCAAAAAATTCAGCTGCTTGAGGTCTTTCGGATACAGCGTCGTTGGGTCCGGTGGAATCATCGAAAGCAGTGGCTTCACGAACCGGCACATCGGCGTCATCATTTTCGAAAATTCGTCGTAAGCTTCCGCGTCCAGCCGCGAATGCCGCCGGATTTCCCGCTGTGTCTTCGCGTGATCGTTCACGCGCCACAAATAATCGCCATTCAGCATCGGCGAAAACGTGCCGTCCAACGGCAGAATCTCCAGTCCATGGCGCGGCAAATCCAGCTCGCGGATGATTTCCGGCCGTAAAAGCGAAACCACGTAGGAACATTCGGAAAAAAGGAAGCCGGGAACAATTTCCTCGGTCACCGCAGCGCCCCCCAAAACACCTCGGCGCTCCAGAACCAATACTTTCTTTCCCGCTTTTGCCAGATACGCGGCGTTCACCAGACCATTGTGACCGCCCCCGATCACCACTACATCGTAGGACTGAGCCATTCGATAAGACTCCAGTTGGAAAAGGACACCGACGCTGTGCAGAACAAGTCATTCTATAGGCAGCCTGTGCGCTTCTCAAGGTCGCTGGCGCGAAACGGAAACGGTCCGCGCAAACCTCCAGTGCTGCACTTTGCGCGCCTCTACGCCCAGCGCGGCCTTGCGGCCACAGCAAAATCGCACCATAATTTGCTGTTCGTTCACCACAGTTCAGTGTTGCCCTGTTGCCTGCATCCAGACCGGAGGAATCGTGCCCGTCGGAACCGCTTTCCACGAGAGAACCCTCGCCCTGTGCGAGAGCCTGAATTTCAAGGAATGGTCAGGCTATTACACGGTCGGCGCTTACGAAATGACGCACGAGCACGAGTACAACGCCATCCGCAATTCCTCCGCGCTCATCGATATCACGCCCCTCTTCAAGTATTACGTTTCCGGCCGCGACGCCACCAAACTTGTCAATCGCGTCATTTCCCGCGACATCAATAAGGTCGCGATCGACCAGGTCATTTATTGCTGCTGGTGCGATCCCGAAGGCAAAGTAATTGACGATGGCACCATCACGCGCCTCGCCGAAAATGAATATCGTTGGACGGCGGCCGATCCCAGCCTGCGCTGGTTTCGCCAGAACGCCTTGGGCCTCGAAGTCGAGATCGAAGACATTTCCGAGAAGGTTGCGGCGCTCGCGTTGCAAGGCCCAACGAGCGGAAAACTGCTTCGCGCCGTCGCTGGCGCCAACATTGCCGGCCTGAAATATTTTCGCGTAACCCACGGGAAAATCGCCGGAGTTGCAGTGGACATTTCCCGCACCGGCTACACCGGCGATCTGGGCTACGAAATCTGGGTGCCGTGGAAAGACGCTCTAAAAGTTTTCGATGAATTGATGGCCAAGGGCGCTCCATTCGACATTCACCCCGCGGGCATGGTCGCGCTGGATATCGCGCGCATCGAAGCCGGCCTGATCCTGATTGAAGTGGATTACATTTCCAGCAAGCGCGCGATTATCGAGGAGCAAAAATATACTCCCGGCGAAATCGGCTTGGCCAAGCTTGTCGATCTCAAAAAGGAAAGCTTTGTCGGACGCGATGCCCTTGCCGACGAAGTCAAACGCGGCGGTCCGGCGCGTTCGCTGGTAGGGCTCGAAATCAACTGGAGCGAAGTGGAAGCTCTCTACGAAAAAATTGGCATGGCGCCCCAGGTGCCGTCGACAGCGTCGCGCGTGGCTGTGCCTGTATACCGCGGAGGGCGTCAAGTTGGCAAAGCGACTTCGACCACCTGGTCACCGACGCTGAAACGTATGATCGCGCTGGCCTCGATCAGCCGTGAAAGCGCAGCCGTCGGAACAACGCTAAGTATGGAATTAACCGTCGAAGCGTCCCGCAAAGCCGTATCGGCTAAAATTGTGCCGTTACCCTTCTTCAATCCTGCGCGCAAAACCGCCGCTCTCGCTCTTTGACTATCTTGCGACCCGGGTATCCCTCAGTGCGCAGCGGCGAAGTTTTCGACGCCAGTCAGTAGCGCATCCAGTTCGGCGCGATCCAGCAGTGTTCCATTAATGACCACGGCGTGGATTTTCTGCGTATTCCGAATGTCGTCCAGCGGGTTGGCATCGAGCAGCACCAAATCAGCGCGCCTACCCACCTCAATCGTTCCCTCCTCCGCGCGTCGCCCCAGAAATTCCGCCGGCATCACGGTTGCCGCCTGGAGCGCTTGCATGGGAGTCAACCCGGCTTTGACCAGGTAAGCCATATCTTCGTGCAAACTAAATCCGGGAAACACGTTCGGTGCTGCCGCGTCCGTCCCCGCCATGATTGGCACGCCTGCAGTGCTCATCTTCCCGACAATCTCCAGCGACAGCCGGATGATTTCCGCACGCTGCACAAAGTCTGCCGTAGTTCGATCCGCGAGTTGCGCGTTTCGTCCCTGCGCCCAAAATTGCCGAACCTTCAATGGAACATATTTCAGTCTGGGATCATCCCCCAGATCGCTTTCAGGCGTCACATAACCCAAGTGTACAAGCATTGGAAAAGTCGGCACTTGCCAAGTGTCGTTGGCAGCGAATCTTCTGATCAGATCTGCGGCCCTTTGTTGCGAATAAGAATCCAACAGATCTTTGGTCCACGCGCGGTCTTGGGCAAGGATTGCTTGCTTGTTCTCACCCACCGGCTGAGGTACAAGCTTGCGCTGCCGCAATTCCTCTTCGCGAGTGGAACACCCTAGGAGCACGCCGGTAAGGTGTTCAATGCTGGCTTGACCGGCGTCGGAAGCAGTCGCCGCGGTAATCGAATCCGGAACATGCCCCAGGAATCGAATTTTCTGCCTTTTCGATTCTTGTGCGATCGAGTAATACGCATCCGGCTGTAAACGCGATTGCACCTTGATGAAATCCACGCCTTCGTTCTTCAATTTGTCTACGGCGGCAACGCCTTCCGCCGCCGTCTGCACCACGATCGACGGTTGAAATGAAGGTGGATTGCCGTCCAGATATGGCCCGGTGAAGAAAATCTGTGGCCCTAATCGTTTGCCAGAATCGATCTCCTCTCGCAATGCTTTCAGATAGTCCACTTTTCCGCCCATATCGCGGACAGTGGTAATTCCATTGGCCGCGAGCAACGGAATGATGAACTCGCGACTGCCGCCGGGTTCTCCCGCCCCGGTCAAATGAATGTGCATGTCCGCCAAACCTGGAATCAGAAATTTGCCGGAACCATCCACAATCTTGTAATCGCCCGGGATGGCAATTTTGTCCGCGGGTCCAATCGCAGAAATGAGGCCACCGGAAATCAGCACAGTGGTATTCGGCTGCGGGGCAGCGCCAGTCGCGTCAATGACCGTTACATTTTTTATAGCAATTCGAGTGGAGCGGGAAGGGGAACAGGAAATTAACGCCAGAGCGGCCAGAAGCGAAAATACAAAACCAATGGTTGATCGGCGAATAGAAGTAACCACACATCATTCTATCCCGCCGTTTCTCCAGCGGCCACACTGCTGGATATTCCCACTGCGCGGTTATGGATTCAGGCGATTGTACTTCTTCAAGATGGCGCGCAACTGGTCGTGCGGCAGCGCGCTGACATGATGATTATCAATGCCGGTCATCGAGGTCGCCGCAACCATCGCGTTAATCACCGCTTCTTCGGTCGCTTCTACTGTCGCTTCAAACACTGGATTCATTTTGTCGTTCGGCAACATCTTCAGATCCACAACGTGGTCCGTCGCCGCCGCGCCCACATTTGCCGTAGAGAACGCGATGAAAATGTCGCCGGAGCCATCCCCGGAAATGCTCCCGTTGCGTCCCAATCCCAAAGAGACGCGGCGCGCCAGCCGCTTCAACTGGTGCGGCAGCAACGGCGCATCCGTCGCGACAATCACGATAATGGATCCGCGCTCGGTGATGTCGCCCGGCGCAAACGCGTATGGATCTTCGCTGGGAATTTCGCGTCCAACGGGGATGCCTGCCACGCGAAAATTCTGCCGCGATCCATAGTTGCATTGCACGAGCACGCCCACCGTGTAGCCGCCATCCTTTTCCGATAATTTCCGGGACGACGTGCCGATCCCGCCCTTGAATCCGTTGCAGATCATCCCCGTACCGCCGCCGACCGCGCCTTCTTCCACTGGCCCGCCATGCGAGGACTCGATCGCGTGAAACACATGTTCCGGCTTCACATGAAATCCATTGATGTCGTTCAGCCAGCCATCCCATGTTTCCGCCACCACCGGCAGCGACCACCAATCGTCATCCGGCCCTACTTTCCGATGGGCCACAGTCCACTGGATCACAGCGTCGCGCACCACGCCGACGCTGTGCGTGTTGGTGATCATCACGGGCCCGGTCAGAATTCCAGATTCTTCCACCCAGGTCGTTCCCGTCATTTCGCCGTTGCCATTGAGCGTCCACCAACCCGCGAACACTCCTGCGTCATCCACATCTTTCCCCCGCGGAAATACGGCGGTCACGCCCGTGCGCACTGGCCCTTTGCCCACCACGAGCTTGCCATCTCCGGAGATCAACGTGGTGTGCCCCACCGTTACGCCGGCAACATCCGTGATCGCATTCAGCGGGCCAGGGGTGCCGTCAAATGGCACTCCCAGATCGCGCGCCCGGGGCTTCCCCGTTGGTTTGTCCTGCGCAAAGCACATGCTTCCCACCAGCACAAGTGCACAAAAAACCGCCAATGAGTGCAGAATTTGGCTCATGAAGGAATCTCCAGGGGCATGAAATTACTTGAACCGTATTAAATCACTACTCTAGCGCAATCACGTAGCAAAGACTTTGCTCAAGGCATACTGCAAGGAATCGGCGATGAGCGCGCATTCTTCTGGTTTGACGATGAAGGGAGGCGCCAGTAACACATGGTCGCCGCGCACGCCGTCAACGCATCCTTGCCCCGGATAGACCAACACGCTTTTCTCCAGAGCGGCCTGGCGGATTTTTTCAGCGATTCCCGCCTCCTTGGCAAATGGTGCGCGCGTCGTCTTGTCTTTCACGAATTCTATGCCTTGCAGCAGCCCCAACCCGCGTACCTGCCCAACATGGGGATGGCCATCCAAAACGGCGAGAGCCTTACGCAGTGTTTGTCCTGCTGGCGTGACGCGCGCAAACAAACCGTGCGCATCCAGGTAGTCGAGCACCGCGTTCCCCGCCGCCGTCGCCACCGGATGCGCCTGATATGTGAACCCGTGCATAAATGCGGCCGTGCCTTTTTCGAAAGCTTCCACCAGCCGTGGCGACACAAGCACAGCTCCAAGAGGCGCGTAACCGCTCGCGATTCCCTTCCCGGTCAAAATTACATCTGGCTCCAGCTCCCAATGCTCGCTGGCAAATGGCTTGCCCGTGCGTCCCATGCCGGTCATCACTTCGTCCGCAATCAGCAGAATTCCGTGCTTACGGCAAATTTCCGCGACGCGCGCCGTGTAGCCATCGACCGCGGGCACAGCGCCCAACGTGGCGCCGACCGCAGGCTCAAACAAAAATGCGGCCACAGTCGAAGCGCCATTGGCGCGCAAAAATGCATCGAGATCGTCGGCGCACGCCAGATTGCATTCCGGATATGTCTTGTCGAACGGACAGTGATAGCAAAAACACGGAGCGACGTGTCCCCACTCCGGAATCATGGGCGCATAAGGCGCGCGGCGGGCCACATTTCCGCTTACTGACATCGCGCCAAGCGTGCTCCCGTGATAGCTCTGCCTGCGCGCCAACACTCGATAGCGAGAGGGCTGCCCGATCTCCAGAAAATATTGCCGCGCCAGCTTGATCGCCGTCTCCGTGGCCTCAGAGCCGCCGGAAGTAAAATACACGCGTCCACCGTCGCGGAAATTGCGCGGAGCAATCGCAAGTACGCGCGCGGCAAGCTTCTCTGCCTGTTCGGAGTGGAATTGCGTGGTATGCGCAAACGCGATGCGCCCGGATTGCTCGGCCATCGCGCGCCCGATTTCCGGCACTCCGTGACCGATGTTCACCACCGCGGCTTGCCCGGAGGCATCTAGATAGCGCCGGCCCTCCGCGTCAACAATCCAGCAACCTTCGCCGCGTACCGCGATTGGATAGTGTTTGAGAAGATTTCGTGAAAAGAGTGAGCTCGCGCCAGTCGCCGTACTCATAGCAAAATTGTAGCAGAAGGCCCGGAAGCGGAGACTTCCAACTCACGCACCTACGCCAGCCAAGTGGGCCGCTTCGGCAACAGCCACCTTGCAAGTGTGGTACGCTTTCGCGGATTCGAAGGAGCGCTCTTGTTACGGCGAAATCATCTTTATTTCCTAGGCTTTTTGACGATTGCTTACATTCTTTTTCCGCGCTCTACTCCTGCGCAGACGGCGCAGAATCCCGCCCATCTCGATGTCGACCTGCGCGATGCTCCGCTCCATGTTTTTCACGCGAAGCTGACACTTCCAGTCGCTCCAGGCGCTCTCACCCTCGTGTATCCAAAGTGGATTCCTGGAGAACATTCTCCAACGGGCCCCATCGTCGATTTGGTTGGTCTGAAGATTGCCGCCGCTGGGAAAGAGGTTCCGTGGCGCCGCGATGATGTCGACATGTTCGCATTTCACGTTGATGTGCCCTCGGGCGTCAATTCGCTCGACTTGTCGTATGACTATGTCTCTCCCGCCGATTCCAATAGTTCGCGCGAGGCTCCGTCCTCCACGGCGAAACTCGCGGTCCTAAATTGGTATATGGTGACGCTCTATCCTTTGGGGCAGGAACCCGCCGATCTCATTTACGTGGCCACTTTGCGTTTGCCGCAAGGCTGGAAGTACGGCACGGCGCTGCCCGTGGCCAAAGAATCCGCAGGCTTCATCGAATTTGCACCCGCTCCACTCGCGACCGTGATCGACTCTCCCGTTCTCGCAGGTTTGTACTTGCGCCACATCGATCTTTCGCCGGGACAAACGCCGGCGCACACCGTACACGTTGCCGCCGACGGCCGTGCGCCCCTCGAAGCAGCTCCCGCGGAAGTCCAGCATCTCCGGCAATTGGTCGCGGAAACCGGCGTGCTCTTCGGCGCCCGGCACTATCGCCGTTACGATTTTCTGCTCACCCTCAGCGATCGCATGCCGCCTGATGGCGTCGAGCATCACGAATCCAGCGACAATCGCACCGAGGAGGACTACTTCGTCGATCCAGCCCTATTTGAATCTTCTGACCTGCTGCCGCACGAATTCACACATTCCTGGAACGGCAAATATCGCCGGCCAGTCGGTCTTGCTACGCCCGATTACCAAACGCCAATGAAAGGCGATCTGCTCTGGGTTTACGAAGGCCTCACGCAATATTATGGAGTCGTGCTTTCGGCCCGCTCCGGGATTACGCCGCTCAATCTTTTCCGCGAATCCCTGGCCGCAACGGCCGCTTATCTGAACGACCGCCCCGGGCGCACTTGGCGGGACTTGCAGGACACCGCAATCGCCGCGCAAATCCTGTACGCCGCTCCGACGGAATGGTCTTCGTGGCGCCGCGGCGTGGATTACTACGATGAAGGTACGCTCATCTGGCTCGAAGCCGATACCATGATCCGCAAGCTCACCAATGACAAAAAATCGCTGGACGATTTTTGCAGGACGTTTCATGGCGGAGAGAGTACACCGCCGAAAGTAGTGCCCTACACATTCGACGATGTGGTCGCCGGGCTGAACGAAGTTG
This sequence comes from Candidatus Acidiferrales bacterium, assembly GCA_963701055.1. GTDB lineage: Bacteria > Acidobacteriota > Terriglobia > Acidiferrales > UBA7541 > Acidiferrum. The sequence goes on from OY969563.1 coordinate 4,944,050, forward strand.
CTCCGTACGACTGGCGCGATTTTTTCACCACGCGCCTGAAATCGCACGGTCCGGGCGCGCCGCTCGGCGGCATTGATAATAGTGGGTGGAAGCTGGTATTCACCGATACGCAAAATGAATACGAGCACATCAACGAACTGGCGACGCAAGAAGTTGAGCTGCAATTCTCCCTGGGGCTTCTCGTGCACGCTCCCCGTGGGGACGATGGCGGCCACATTTTGGACGTGATTCCCGGCTCGCTCGCGGCAAATGCCGGTCTTGCGCCTGCCATGCGCCTGGTAGCCGTGAATGGCCGCAAATGGAATCCCGATATTTTGCGCGACGCCATCGCCCGCGCGAAAAACAGCAAAGAAGCTATTGAATTACTCGCCGAAAACGGCGATTTTTACCAAACCTATCGCATTGACTATCACGGCGGAGAGCGTTACCCGCATCTGGAACCAAGCGGCGGAAAAACGGATCTGCTTACTGAAATCACGAAAATGAAAGCGCCGGCAGTCCCGTTGCCCACAAATTTTTAGGGTAGATAAGGATCCTCCGCGCGTGATGGATTCGCCGCACGGTCTGGTTCGCACCATCGGCCGCTGGAGCTTCACGGCCTTGATGGTCAATTCCATCATTGGCGGCGGAATTTTTGGACTGCCTTCGCTGCTGGCGGCCAAACTTGGCGGCCTCAGCCCCATTGCGTACTTGCTTGCCGCCGGCGGCATCCTGACGGTTGCAGGTTGCATCGCGGAAGTATCCTCGCGCTACGAAGAAACAGGTGGCCTTTATCTTTACGCGCGTGATGCGCTGGGCCGGTTCGTGGGCCTGCTGGTCGCGTGGCTGACTTGGCTGACGCGCATCGCTGCGCCAGCGGCAGTGGCGAATCTTTTTTGCACGTACCTGGCGCAGTTTTTCCCGTCGGCGGGAACGCGCGATGGCAAACTGCTCGTTCTAGCCGTCTTGCTTGGCCATCTCGCATTTTTCAATTACATCGGCGTGAAGTCCGGCAAGAATCTCAGCAATTTCTTCACGGTCGCCAAGGTCGGCTTCCTGCTGTTTTTCGTCGCTGCCGGATTGCTTGCGCTGATTTTTCGGCCGGAAATTCGTATACCGCTCACCATACCCACGCTAACTGTGGCGAACTGTTTTCAGGCGGTTCTGCTTCTCGTTTATGCTTACGGCGGCTTCGAAGGCGCCTTGTTTGTCGGCGGCGAAGGCACAAATCCCCGGCGCGATACTCCCATTGCGTTGCTTCTCGCGCTAGCCGCGGTCACGATCATTTACACGGCTGTGCAATTCGTTACCGTGGCCACGCTTCCCGGTGCAGCAGCTTCTTCCAGACCACTTTCCGATGCGGCGCAGCACTTCCTTGGACCCGCTGGAGCAGTCGCGATGGCGCTGGCCGCGCTTGTTTCCTCTTACGGCTATCTGAGCGCGAACCTGCTGCATTCGCCGCGCATCACGTTTGCCATGGCGCAGCAAGGTGATTTCCCCGCATTCCTGGCGGCAATCCATCCGAAATATCGCACGCCATATTTCTCTATCCTGCTCTATGCACTGATCGTTTTTGTCTTCGCCGCGCTTGGCAATTTTCAATGGAACGCCATGCTGTCTGCCGTCTCCCGGCTAGCCATTTACGGAGCGATGGCGGTTGCTGTGCCCGTGTTGCGCAGGCGCAACGACGGAAAAGCGCAGTTCCGGTTGCCTGCTGCCAACTTGTTCGCCGCACTGGCTTTGCTCTTTTCGGTGGTTCTGCTGACGCAAATGGGAAAAGGCGAATTTTATGTGGTAGGCGCGACCGGCGCGATCGCGCTGCTAAACTGGATTTTCGTGCGGAGGTAAAACAATCGCCGGTACATCACTGGGTGACTGTCTGACATTCGCGATAGCCGCTCCTTGGAATCGCCGCGCAGACATGGCATCATCAACTGTTTTGAACACGCTTCCGAACTCTCTGTAAAGCAAAGGTGGCACCCATGCCCAAACGAATGATTCGCTATGGTCTGTTCTTCGCGTCGCTGGCGCTCGCACTTTCCGCATACGCGCAAACCGCCGCCAAACACGCCATGACCTTCGACGACATGATGAAGCTGCATCGCATCAGCGGCGCAGCCATTTCGCAAGATGGAAAATGGGTGGCCTACAGCGTTTCGACGCCGGACCTGGAGGCGAATCGTTCGGTCACGAATATCTGGATTGTCAGCGCATCCGGCGGCGATCCCATTCAGGTCTCGCAAGGCGGCCGAGACAGTTCGCCTTCCTGGTCGCCCGATGGCAAGACGCTGGCGTTTCTCTCCGCGCGCGACGGCAATTCCCAAATTTACCTGCTCTCGATGGAAGGGGGCGAAGCAAAAAAATTGACGCAACTTTCCACCGGTGCAGATTTATTTCACTGGTCGCCCGACGGAAAGACCATCGCGTTCACGTCCTCCGTGTATCCGGATTGCCAGGATGACGCTTGCAATGCCAAACGAGATCAGGAGAAGGACAAAAGTAAGGTCAAGGCACGCATCTATGATCACCTGCTCTATCGCCACTGGGATCACTGGTCGGAAGGCAAACGCAGCCACTTATTCGTCGAGACCGCCGACGGAAACTCCGCCGCCCGGGATTTGACGCCAAGCGCCGATTACGATGTGCCACCGGAAGAACGCAGCGGGCCCGGCGATTTCAATTTTTCGCCGGATAGCAAGGAGATTTGCTACACCGCTGTCACCGACAAGGTGGAAGCGATCAGCACGAACGGGGACCTGTTCACCGTTCCTGTTGCCGGTGGAGAATCGAAGCGCATCACGACACAGCCGGGCTTCGACGGAAATCCCGTGTATTCGCCGGATGGCCGTTACATCGCGTACCACGCCCAACTCACCGCCGCCTATGAGTCCGACCGGTGGCGTGTGATGCTGTACGACCGCCAAACAGGCAAAAGCGAAAATCTGTCTGAAAGCTTCGATCGCAGCGCTTCGGACCTGGCATGGTCTCCTGACAGCAAAACCATTTATTTCCTGGCGGAAAATGAAACCCTGCAACCCATCTATTCCATGGAAGCCCACGCCGGTTCCACGCCGAACAAAGTCCTCGACGGCTTCAATGCGGAGTTTGCTTTCAGTGCGGATGGCAAAACTGTCGTAGCCACCCGTACCAGCTTGATGATGCCCAGCGAAGTTTTCGTTTGCGCCGGAGATGGCAGCGGTTTGAAACAACTGACACACGCCAACGACGCGATCCTTGCGCAAGTGGAAATGAATGAGCCGGAAAAATTCTGGTTCGAAGGCGCCGAGGGCACAAAGGTGGAGGCCATGCTGATCCGGCCACCGCATTTTGACCCCGCGCAGAAATATCCCATGTTGGAGCTGCTACACGGCGGTCCGCAAACCATGTGGTCCGATGCCTGGGGCTACCGCTGGAACCCGCAAGTCTTTGGCGGAGCCGGCTACGTGATCCTCATGATCAATCGCCGCGGCTCCACAGGCTACGGCCAGAAATTTACCGACGAAATCACCAACGATTGGGGCGGCAAGCCTTACGTAGACGTCATGAAGGGCACCGACGCGGCGCTTGCGAAATATCCGTTTATCGACAAGTCCCGATTGGCCGCGGCGGGCGGCTCCTACGGCGGCTATATGGCGGATTGGCTGGCAACGCACACCGATCGATTCAAAGCCATCATCAGCCATGCGGGCGTTTACGACAAAGTTTCCATGTACGCAACCGAGGAGCTTTGGTTTGAAGAGCACGACCTGCAAGGCACACCGTGGGGAGCGCCAGAAAACTACAAAAAGTGGGCGCCCTCCACGTATGCGGCGGATTTGGGCAAGTACAAGACGCCCACTCTGGTGATTACTGGCGAACGGGACTTCCGCGTGCCGTACACGCAGTCACTCGAACTCTTCAACACGTTGCAACGCCAGGGCGTGCCTTCGGAATTGCTCGTCTTTCCCGATGAAGGACACTGGGTCCTGAAGCCGCAAAATGCCCAGCTTTGGTACAAAACGTTTCTGAGTTTTCTGGCAAACTACGTGAAATAGCTTTTCGCCGAGCAAATCGCCGGGAAGCAATCTCTACGTCTCCGCCAACTTCTGAAACGTGCGGCGCAGAAACCGAAACAAGTGGTACAGCAGGAATAGCGAGACGACCATCAAGACTGTAACCAGGATGATGGCCACCGTCGGGTGCGCGGTGGCAAACCACGTCAGCCATACTGCCAGCAAGTCTTCGCCAAAACTTAGCGCCCAGTTGCTGAGCGGCTCTGGGGACATGTTCGCCGCGGCACGCGCGCTGGCTTTTGTACCATGGGACGTCAGCGCGATGCTCCCTGCCAGCAACGCCGCCGCCCAACGCCAAGGTTCCGCAGCCGAAGCGGTCACGCTGAACGCCAGCAACGCCGCGGCCGGCGGCCGGATAAACGTGTGTACCGCCTGCCAGATGGAATCGATGTAGGGGACCTTGTCCGCCAGAAATTCCACGACATAAAGGCCGATAGCGATGCCAAGAACAATGGGATGCGAAAGCACCTGCAATTTGTCCGGCAAATGAATGACGCCAAAGCGCTGTAGCAACCCGAGCGTCGCAACGGTGGCGTACAGATTCAACCCGGAGGAAAAACCAGTTCCCAGCACAAGGCTTAATGTTTCGATCGGATTCATGGCTTCAGCCGCGCAATCGTTCAGGATTCGGGCAGTCCTCTTGAGAGTATTACGAAGAATGGAAGGCACCGCAAGGCGAGACGCGCTTGCCGGGTGGAATGTGGCCGCTAAAGCAAACGTCCCGGCCAAAGACCGGGACGTTTGGAAAAGGAGGATGCAGCCGTTCTTATTTGTAGCTGTTGGACTGCGGAGCCAGCACGCGCGTCCATCCCGTGGTGCTCACGGTGCGGAACAACGGCGTGCGCGGCGGCAACAACGTCGGGTTGAGGAAGCTGGTGTCAAAGTTGTATCCGCGAGTCGGCGGGCTGTAAACCGTCGCGCAGCACTTGAAGGTGGCGTTGGCCTGCCGACTGGTATAGAGGTCGACGATGGAGCCGTTGTAGTTCAACGTGCCACCCCACGACTCAATGTACCTGAGGAAGTTGTGTACACCACCGTCCGTGCCGTAGTCAGCGGAAACTCCGCTGAATGTCGGCTGAGTGAATGGAACAGTAGCCCCGCCGACGATTGCGATGCGGTACCACGTGGTGTTCCCGGCGCGGAAGCCTAGGTTGTAAGGACCAACGAAGGAGTTCACGTCGTTCCATTGATCGGAAAGGAGCGTGACCGCGTCGCCTGCGACCGATGATGCAATTTCCGTGCTGGACCACCCATTGTTATTCGCGTTGGCGTTGTAATCGCCTTGAATGTAGACCGGATTTTCCGCTGTAATCGACAAACCGCAATTCACACTACCCGGGCACGTTCCCACTGCCGTTAAATTGCTACCATTGACGAGCTTCACCGCGCGCCGGAAGAAGAGTGGGGGGTTTTCACGAGCCGCATTGGGAAGGCTGGCCAGCATCATCGGCCAGATGCCGTCGCTGTTCACTGCATTTGAGTAGGTTGGAACCGCGGTGCAGGGAGCGCTAGAGGTTGTTATCGCGTTGGCCGCTGTAGCACCCGGAAGTCCCGCGAAGATACCATACTGCCCATTCTTCAGAATAGGCTGACCCGAGGTCGACAGGCCTAGACCCACTCCGTGAATGTACTTTTCGTTCGCGCCGTAGGTGTAGAGCTGATTCACTCCGTCAGGATCCTCTCCGGTTTCCAGCGTGTTATCCGGGCACCCGTTCTTGTCGGCGCTGGCGTTAACAAGGTCGTTCCAGCCGAATTCGCCGGTCTCATTCGTCGAGGGTGAGGTCGGTGGCCACGCGGCTAGTGCGGCACCGTTGTCATAGTTCCCGCGGCGGTCGGAGATGTAAACTAGGAAGTCGTCGGGGGCAACTACCGGGTCCTTGGTGCTGGAGCCGGAAGTTCCGATCGCACCACCAAACCACCTCGAAACATTGTTCGCGTCGAGTTCGATGTAATGCATGACGCCATTCAGGGTCGGGAGCACCGGGGTTGCTGTGGACATTGCCTCGTCACGGAGGGTTCCTTCGCGGGAATCAAAAAGAGTGTTGTTCCACGTGTCATAAGGCTGCGGAACCCAGGCCGATGCGACGCCATAGACTCCACCCGTGGATACACCGCTGCGCGTTGTAGCCAGCACGCCAGGAGTAGCCACGCCGCAGGCTTCGGCCACCGTCGATTGTGCGGGATAATTCTTTGGAGCTGTCGTCTTGAGTAGTCCCTTCGTGTAGTAAACGGACGATGGATTGTCTCGGATGCGAGCCAGCCGAATGATTGCATTGGGATGCGGCTCTGGACAGGCCAGTGGCGTTCCCGTCGTTGATACAGAGGAAGTGCCGTAGTTTGCGGTCGCGGCCCCTGGAGTGGTTGTGCTGTTTTGGTAGCCAAGTGCGACCGTTGGAAGCGTAGGAATGGCTGGAGCAACGCCCGTCTGCATATTTCCGCCAGTAGTGTATTGCCATTCTGGGTTCACGTTTGTCCCATCCAAGGATTGCGGTACCGGGTTGATGTTGCGCCCGATGTAGCCGAGCCCTAGGACTTCGGCTGTTACATCTTTTTGATCTGCGCTGGTGCATCCACCCGTGGGGTAAGGCGCGAGTTGCGCTTCAATCTTGATGAAGCCCTTGACGATGGGGAAGAAGTTGGTGGCGCCGGGAATCTCCGCTGTGGAAGCTGGCAGCCAGTAACCGTCAACTGCGGAGTATGTCGCGCCCCCCGTTGCACCTGAAGCGGGCAGCGGTATCAGCGGAACGTTATTTGCGATCATCAAATTGGTGATCTTGACGAGGGTTGCATTACCCGAAGCTAACCAATTCGCCCCGGCTGTGCCTGGCGGCGTAGCAAGCCAACTCAAATCGAAAGGCTGGGTAGTCTGGTCAACACAGGGCAGATTCATGATATCCGCAGGATTGTCCGACAGGAGAATCCGCAAACTGGCTTGCGAAAAATAGCGTTCATTCGTGACGTTGCTAGGTTCAGTGGTGCCGTACGGACGGCGAATCAGGTCGATACTCTGTGTGCTGCCACCGCCGATGGTGACAACAGCAAGATTCAACTGGCTGGCTCCCGTGGAATATTGCGGGAACGCGCTGCCCGCACCGTTGCGCAGGTTCGAGTTGTAGTCCGTCTGCGAAACGGTACCCCAGCCGGTGTTGCGGACAGGGGTGTCATAGGGCGCGACCGTTCCGGTGAGGCTGCCTTCGGACATAGCCAAGGCTCGGACATTAGGCGTGCAGGGTTGCGTGCACGGCTGAGTCGCTATATCGATTGTGCCGGTGTACGTGCCTGCCGTGAGGTAGCCATTTTCCAACCTGGTACGGAGAACGTCCTTGTAAGCGTCCACCTTGTCGGAAAGAGTCAACGTGCTCTGACCCGCGAGCCACAGGTTTCCGTTGGTGTGTGTGCGGCCACCGAAATTGAACGTGGGGCCTGGGAAAAAGTCCAAGTCGGTGTTGGCAAAAATTCCGAACTGGAACATCGGGATGCCCACCGTCTGGGTGGTGCGGATCAGGTTCACTTCGCGACCTGTGTTCGTACGCGCGTTGACCGTTAATGTGTACTCGGTCGCCATAGCGGTCATTCCCTGATACGGTCCGGACTTGATCGTGGTAATCGTGGGCGCTGGGTTACCGTTGGTATCCGTAGCCGCTGGAATGATCGTGTAACCGGGATTGCCGTCTCCCGTGATATAGCTGACGGATTCGCTCGGGTTCAGCGCAGTGAAAAGAGAAGTTTGCGGCGGCCCGTAGGGCGAGGTTTCCAGCGCGTTGATCTGCCCAATGCTGGGCGAATACGTGAGAGAGAAAAGATTGCCAAGGTCCGCGGTCATCTTCTCCATGCCGGCTTCCGCGGCATAGAACGCAACGACCTGGTCGTTATTGGCGCCAGCCAGTTGCTGGTTCGAAAGCAGCAAGAGCGAGAAGCCCACCAGCAAGCTGGACATCAGGAACAGCAAGAGAATGGTGGTCAGGAGAGCAATTCCCGCGTCTTGTCGAAAACGCTTGGATTTTTTTATTAAATTCAGGTTCATCGCATGCTCCTCTGAATTAGTACACATTCTGATAAGCCATACTGCGCAGGCTGACTTGGGTCATCAAGTTGTCTCGAGAATAGTGAGTGGTGTTGCCCTGGCGCATCAGATAGCTGGAACGCGCCGCAAGATAAACGTTCACGCACATGATTTGCGATTCCGAATCACCTGTGGGGATCGTGGCCTGGTTCGCGGGATTGCCGTTGCCGTCCACGAAGTTATAGGTGAACTGCAGATTTTCCAGGGTTTCGCCGACCGGCGTCGCCGTATTGAAGCCAACCTGGCGGATCAGGCGGATGTACGGCGGACTGGTGATGTTGTCCAAGTAATAGCTAACCATCCAGATGCGCGTCGCGGTGGTGTTTGCGAAGCAGGCGTTGGTGCCGCCACAGCCGGTGGTCTCCAGCTGGTTGATGGTTCCGCCGGTTTCCGTGCGTCCGTTAAGGTTGAACGCATCGCCAGAAGCGAAAGTCAGAACCTGTCCGCTGACGGACGTGACTGCCAGAACCGCTTCGCCCAGTGAGTTGCTGAACATGATGAGGTCGCCCGGGCTGACGGTGATTCCGTTCTTCGCAAAATTGACGCAGTTATAGTTGCCGTTCGAATTCAAGGTGCTGCCATCAAATACGGCCGTGAGTGTTTTTCCAGATAAGGTCAGGGAACCGTTCGGGCAACCCGGATTTGAGGGATTCGTGGTGGCCAGCGCGTTAATTGGCCGGGAGTCCAGACCGAGATTGTCGGCATAGAAAACGGTAATTTCATCGGTGAAATTGCTGGGATTCGACGGCAGACCGGTCGTCGCGTCGGGCGCTGTGATCAGCGGACCCAAAGCGTTCCCAGGTTCCACCCCCGGGAATGTCGAGTGGCATGCCGGAAAGGTAGTGTCGCCACCCAGGACCGGACGATTTGGAGGTGGCGTGGTGCCGCAAGGATTCGTGGAAGAGTTATTCGATGTATACGGAATTGGGATACCGCCTGTTGGAATGCCCGATCCGGCCTGCTGAAGATCCGTCTGGATCAAGTTCAATGCGCTGCGCAGGTTATCGGACATATCCGCATCCTGGGTGACCTTTGTATTCGTCTGCGATGCGTCGCGGAAAGCGAGCACCGCGGCATACAGCAGGACCATGACAACGCCCATCGAGATCATCAATTCGATGAGTGTGAAGCCGGCCAACTTGCGTTTTGTCTTGGGTTGCATGAAAGTGCGCCTCACGAATACGACGAAATGTAACTCACCAGCTGAACCTCGCCGGTCTGCCCTTGATATTGGTAGCTGACGGTAATCACAACTTGAACCATGTTCGAGTAACTGTTTACTGCAGTGAACGCGATCGTTCGCTTCATCCAGGGATTCAGGGGAATAGTTGTATCGTCTGCGGTACCGAGGATGCCGTCAGGGCCCGGACCAGTAACAATGACGTCGGGGTTGGTGGAGTCATCATCGGCAGTGCCAACGAGGCCGTCTGGGCCTGGCGCCCACAAAGGTTGGGGACCATCTTTAAAGACTCCTCCCGCGCTGATGTTGTTGAGCTGCGCAAAAGAGAGCAACTGAGAGTCTCGCGCCGTGAAGATCGTTTCCAGAGCTTCCTGGGCCTTTTGGTTAGCAACGTATTGCATCTTCACCGCGTTTGAGTTCTTCAAGCCTTGTGAAAAGAAGGAAGCCACCGAAAGAACACCGAAGCTGAGGATGGCCATGGCAATCATGGTCTCCAGCAGCGTGAAGCCTTTTTGTTTGCGAATCAGTTTTTTTGATTTCATGAGCGACTCCCTATTCCTGCCATCCGAGGGTGCCGCCCTCGAAGTTGTAGGCTCGAACCCGGCCGGTGCCACCCATGATGGTGACCGCACGCGCGCTGGCCGGTTTACTTGGGATACCCATAAAAACTGTTCCGTACAGCAAAGTTACGCCTGTGTTATCCGTAAAGGTCCCGGTGGAATTGAATTGCATGATCGGTGGCCCGCCGGAAACGGGCGGATTACCGATATAAACGGCGGCGGAATTTCCGAAGGCCATGGGAGTATCCGGCACGCTAGGCTCAAGAACGAATTGAACCGTTCCGGGTATCGGAACGCTCACAAGTTGTCCGGCAACTTCATTCGTCAGTGGCGCCGGTTGAACCTGATATTTGACGTGATAGCGGCTGTCACTCTCGGGGGCGCTGTCAATCCAGACCCGCACGACGCGCCTCTGAGAGATTGCCAGCTGGCGCGCTACTCGCAATTGGCTGACCACCACGTCCATCGCAGAGTTTGCCTGATACGATTCCAAGGAGCCAAAACTCTGAATGATGGCCATGCCCGTGAGCACTGCCATGATCGCGATGACCATCAATGTTTCCAGTAAGCTAAAGCCAAGCTCGTCTCGGTTTGTTTTTCTCATGGGCGACTTCCAATTCCTCAGAGAACTGACATTCACGGTAAAGCTCCGTGGTGTTTCCGCACCCACGAGCCGGCCAGGGCCGGTTCGAAGGCCAGATGCTGCGCGTGCAGCACGGGTACACCCGCTCCGTCAATTCTTGGTCCTATCGAGAGTTAACTCCTTCTTCCAGGAGGCGACAACTGGACGAAGGGACGGGTTCCGAGCAGCCGAGATACACCCGGCCGTAGGTTCCAGTGGGACAGTTACGAAGGTTTAATTGGGAACACGGCTTGAACGCGAGCGCTGGAACACTCGTGAATGCGCTTAAATCCTTGTAGAACAAGTGTTTTCGTGCAAGCAACAACAAGAATTCGCATCTCGTTTCGTTCTGGAGCAAAGAGCTCTGGTGTGGGTGTTTTGTGCCGAAGTTCCAATCCCGATAGTACCTGTGGCGTTACCTCTCGGGCACCGATTGTGAACAAACTCGGGTCACAATCGGTTGAAAGCGCGAGATTCGTTGGCACGACCGCATATGCCTGGATGCTTCTGACGATCTAACTTTTCGAACCAGCCGGGAGTCGAGTGAGGGGAAGCCGGATTTGAAACGCGGTGTGCCCTGGCCGCGAGTTTATATGGATGTTGCCTTGATGATTCCGGACGATGCGTTCGACGATATCGAGGCCCAGGCCGGTTCCCTCCCCCACGGGCTTGGTGGTGAAGAATGGCTCGAAAATCTTGCCACGAATTTCCGGAGGTATCCCGGGACCATTGTCGATGAATTCGACGAGTACATCTTCCGGCTCCAGAACAGTGCGAACCGTAAGTGTTTTCCCTCCGTTCGGCTGCGAATTCATCGCGCCGATGGCGTTGTCGATCACGTTGGTCCAGATCTGGTTCAATTCGCTGCCGTTGGCCGGAATTTTGGGCAGATTGCCGGCGAATTCGCGTTTCACTTCGAAGCCATGCTTCAGCTGGTGCTGAAACATACGCAGCGTAACGTCAATTCCGTACTCGACATCGACTTCGCTGATTGGAGTTTTGTCCATGTACGAGTAAGACTTGACCGCCTGGACAAGATCGGAGATGCGGTGGGATGCTTCTTCGATTTCACGGGTGAGGCAGAGAATCTGATGATCGTAGACAAGGATGCGCAGGCCGTGACGAGAATGTTCGGCTGTCAGAAGCTTGACGAGCGGATCCAGATCGTCGATGCGAATTCCGGCGTCGACCAGATCGCCCGCAATATCGTCAGGCAAGTTTCGCTGCAGCAGCCAGTCGGCAAGATCCGACTCCAGATCGGCACGCTGTAGCGCGTCGAGTTTATTGGTACCCGCACCGCATTCGGCGATAGTGTCGCTGAGTTTGGCCATCAGCGCTTGCGCTTCGGGAGGAATCACCTCGCTGCGTAGGGCAATGGCTTCGCGGCGACGGCTATTCTGCGCTTCGCGCATCAGCGTGGCAGAACGCAGGACGGCCGAGGCGGGATTGTTTAGCTCATGAGCCAGGCCGGCGGAAAGCTTTCCGAGCGCCAACATTTTGGCGGTGCGTTCTTCGTTACGCGCCGTTTCGCGGGTGCGGTCCGTCATTTCTCCCACAAGCTTTTGCGCGAGGTTGGGAGCACGATAGACGAGCTCGCGCAATTCCGTGGCAGGCATAACAGCGAGGCGTGTGGGTCCAATTGCCGTGCCACGGCCACCCGCAACTTTCATGCGCGAAAACGGAAGTACACCTGTGGGTTGGCCCGCGGTACGGACGAAGACGGAAGCGTAAGGATCGTTCACTCTGCGGTAGTGCAGCTCTCCTGCGAGAACAACTGTGAAGTCTTTCGCCGGGGAACCTTCGTGAACGATAGTTTCGCCCGACTCGTATGAGAGGACCTGGAAATGCTCGGCTAGCCATTCCAGCGCCGCGCGATCGTCGTCGGCGAATAATGGGATCTGCGCCAGTTGGTCGGCGGTCAGGCGGTCTAAAGGAACGGGCACGTACGGACCTCCCTAGCGGTTCGCCAGATACTGGTTGACGAAGTATAAGACGATGGAGCCTTCGCCGACACTGTTGGCAACGCGCCGCACGGCGCCATTCCTGACATCGCCAACGGCGAAGACGCCTGGTACATTGGTTTCCAACAAGGCGGGATCGCGATCCGGAGGCCAACCTGGAGGACGCTTGCCATCGCGCAAGAGGCTTGCTCCTGTGAGAATAAAGCCCTTGCCATCTCGGCAAACGGTGCCTTCAAGCCAATCGGTTCTTGGCTCGGCGCCGATGAAGATGAACAGCGCTCCGGCCTCGCGTTGCTCGGTTGTCTTCGTATCATGATGACGGATGGTGAGACCGGTCAGACGGTCTTCGCCGTGAACCTCCAGCACTTCGGTGTGCGGCTCAACCTTGATCGTTGGCATGGTTTGGATGCGCTCCACCAGATAGTGAGACATGGAGCGGGACAACGATTCGGCTCGCACTAACATGGTCACGGAGCGGGCATATTGCGAAAAGTGAACTGCCGCCTGGCCCGCGGAATTTGCGCCGCCCACTATGTAAACGTCCTCGCCCTTGCATGACGAAGCTTCCGTATTCGCAGCGCCATAATAAACCCCGGCGCCCGTGAGGCGATCCATTCCTTGTATGTCAAGACGCCGCCATTGCACGCCGGAGGCGATGACCACGCTGTGGCCCACCAACTCCTGGCCGCTGGAAAGTTTGACGACGCGGTATTCACCTTGAACCGCAAGCGATTCCGCCTGAACCGGTGCAAGGACTTCGGTGCCGAATCGTTTCACTTGAGACACGCCACGTCGCGCCAGATCTGCACCACTCAAACCAGCAGGAAAACCTAGATAATTCTCGATGCGCGAACTGAGCCCCGCCTGGCCGCCGGCAGCTTCGCGTTCAACGAGAATGGTGCGAAGGCCCTCGGTGCTGCAATAAAGTGCACAGGCCAGACCTGCGGGGCCGGCGCCAATAATAATGACGTCGTAAAAGTCGCGGGTCGGCGCGGTGGTAAGCCCGAGCTTTGCTGCTACATCGGGAAGTGCGGGCTTCTGCAGGATGGAGCCATCGGCAAAAATTAGAACCGGAAGGCCTTCGGGAGAATCGCCGACCGCAGCGGTGATTCGCGGATCGGAAGTAGAGCCCGGTTCGATCCAGCGGTAAGGAATCTGGCTCTTGGCCAGGAAGTCCTTAAGCTCGTGAGTGCTCGGAGACCACCGCGTGCCGACAACATAAATGCCTTCAAAGGATTCACGGCTGGTAGCGTTCCAATCCTCAAGCAAATCCGAAAGGATGGGGTAGAGGTTTTGCTCCGGTGGCTCCCATGGCTTCATCAGGTAATGATTGAGCCTGACTTTATTGATGGCGTCGATCGCGGCGCTCGAATCCGCGTAGGCAGTAAGCAGAACACGCCGGGCGTCGGGCTGCAGCGCGAGCGCGTTCATGAGAAATTCCGTGCCACTGACGCGTGGCATGCGTTGGTCGACGAGGAACAGCGCTATGCGATCGCCGCGAGTGGTGAGCTGCTGCACAAAATCCATGGCTTTATCGGGAGCGTCTACCGCGAGAATCCGATAGTCAGCGGAGAATTTGGATTTCAGGTCCCTTTCCACGGCGCGGAGTACAGCGGGATCGTCATCCAGTGCAAGAATAAAAGGCTTTTTGGCCATATCAAAAATCCCAAAATATGAAATTTGTCACTTCTATGGTATTTGGCCTTGAAAGGACAGGCAAATTAAAATCTCGGTCACTGGCCGGCGAAGATGGACCAAACCTCTCGTGGCGCGTCCTCTGCAAAGCAAGTGGCCATATGCATGAGCGCTGCAAAACACTTGCAGCCGACGGCCGCCTGGAGCTATTCAAGACCACAGAAAAGTATGACGCAGCAGTCGGGCGTGAGCAGCATCATTATCCCGCCTTAAACTACCTGCTGATCGATATGACCGCTGATCTGGTTCGCTCAAATCCAGCGCTTCCTTGCTAGAAGCACAAGCGGTTGAACTCACGGCGCAACTGTTGTTGAATGAAAGAGTAGCCAGGATGCGCCCGTAGCTCAGTTGGATAGAGCGTCTGCCTTCTAAGCAGAGGGTCGGGAGTTCGAATCTCCCCGGGCGCGCCATATTCCCAATAAAAACAATGTTTTTTGCGTTACCACTAGTCCGAAAGGGTTTGCAGTTTACCTCTGGTCTACCTTCGGCAGGACGCTCATAATCCGTCCTACCATCTGTTCAGCTAGTTTTACCAGCTCGAAGGACTATACTCTCCTTGACTGCATCGCCCCGTGGAACACACGCGACATCATCGCGGGCCAAATCTGGCTCAATACCATTATCTGGAAAAGAGGTATGGGAAGAGGGGCAGAGCGCAAACCTTCTGGACGATGGCGGTACTGATCGTGCTTCTTCTCGGCAGCGTAGTCGCGACGCAGCTGGGCGAGACGGACGTTCAGAGAAAAGCTAGGATTCAAGCGAACGAAGGATACATTGTTCGCATCGCGTGCAGGCTCGGAGAAAGAGCTTGCACTTTCGCGAAAGAAGACGCGCGAAGAGTCACTTGCAAACTCTTCCCGGAAGACTGCGCAAATAGGTGAGCTCTCTTGCGCGCATGTCTCCGACGAAATTGGGTGAGCGCTCAACGAACCCCATCTTGTGAAAGATTCCTTCGCACCGCAAAGTTACGCCATGACCAAACGTACAAAGAAGGCATGGACGAAGTGGCGAAGGTTGATCCGAGAACATGCACGAAGCGGGCAGACGGGGACGGCATTCTGCCGTGAGCGAGGGTTGTGCCGGCCGTATTTTTTCACGTGGAAGAAGCGGTTGCAGGAAGATACGCAGGCGAAGTTTCTGGAAGTGCAGGTAACCGAGAGCGCGCCAACCGGTGACGCGGTTGAAATCCGATTGCAGAATGGGCGAAGCCTAATGGTGCGGCCTGGATTCGATGCTGAACACGTGCGGGCGTTGCTGACGGTGGTGGAGGCAGCGGGGTGATTGGGCTGCCAAGTTTGCAGGCGATGGATCGTGCACAAGGAGCGCGGATCTGGATGACCAGTGAAGCGACGGATATGCGCTGTGGATTCGATCGGCTGGCGGAACGCGTGAAGACAGTGATCGGAGAGAACCCGCAAAGCGGCCATCTGTTTGTGTTCCGTTCGCGGCGTGGCGATCGGTTGAAGATTCTCGTGTGGGACCGGGACGGCTTCGTACTGTGGTACAAGCGGTTGGAACTTGGGGTTTTCAAACTGCCGCGAATAGAACAGGGCGCGCGATCGGTGGAGTTGCGTGCCAGCGAGCTGGCGATGATTCTGGATGGCATCGATGTTTCGAAGCTGAAGCGAGTGCCTCGCTACGAACGCGCCGCGCGAAGCAGAGAATAAATAAGTTCGCGAAGAAAAAAACAAAAACAACGCATAAAATAATCATCGTGTGTGCAACCAAGTTTCTGCTGTTACGTCTAAGCAGATATGCCCACCGTCGAGAATTCCTTGACCGAATTGCCTGACGATAAAGAAGCACTGAAGGCGATCCTGCGTTCGTTGGTGCAGCAGCGCGACCAGCAGCAACAGCGCGCCGACGACCTGTACTTGGAAAATCTGCAGCTGCAGAAAGAGCTGTTGCGCTACAAGAAGGCGACCTACGGACCGCGGGCAGATCGTTTGAGCGAGAACGAACTGGCGCAGGCGCTGCTCGAGTTTGCCGAAGAACTGGAACAAAAACCGTTACCTATAGAGAGCATTCTGCAAAGAGAAGCCGAGCCGGAAGTGCGACGCGTACAGCGGCGCAAAGGGCGGCGGGCCTTAGCGAATTTCGACCACCTTCCGGTCAGCACGCACGTCTATGAGCTGACTGCAGAACAACGACTCTGTTCTTGCTGCGGCGAGCAGCGAGAAGAGATCGGCAGCGAGGAGAGCTGGCAGATCGAATACCTTCCCGGACACTTCGAGCGCTTGCGGCATGTTCGCAAGAAGTATGCCTGTTCCCGTTGCGAACAAGCCGGCGAAAATCCGCAGATCGAGGCAGCGGCCAAAGCGGAGACAGCGATCGAGAAGGGTTTTGCCGGTCCGGGACCGCTGGCTTTCATTGTTACCAGCAAATTTGCTGATTACCTCCCACTGTATAGGTTGGAGGATATTTTCGAACGGCAGGGTTTTGAGATTTCACGGGCCACCCAGTCGGTGTGGTGCGGTGACGTAGCGGATGTGGTCGAACCGTTGTACCGGCGGATGGCGGAACGCGTAAGGCAGTCTCATGTGGTGGCCACCGACGACACGATCTTTCCGATGCTCGGACCGGGGCAGACACAGTCGTCACGCATGTGGGTGTACGTTGGTGACGAAGTAAATCCATACAACGTGTTCAACTTCACGTTGAACCGCGGACGAGAGGGACCGAAAGAGTTTCTGAAAGACTACACCGAAGTTCTGCTGGCGGATGCCTATGGCGGCTACAACGGAGTAGTGGCCGGCAACGCGATCACGCGTGCCGGATGTTGGTCGCACGCGCGTCGGAAGTTCGTGGAGGCCGAGAAATCGGCGCCGGAGATCGCCCGTGCAGCCGTAGATTTGATCGGTCGGCTGTTTGCGGTGGAAAAACAGGCCAAGGATAGATCCGTGGCGGAGAGACTAGCCTTGCGGCAGACACAGTCGGTGCCGGTGCTGGCCGAACTGCGACAGAAGTTGCTGGCATGGAAGGAACAGTTGCTGCCAAAGCATCCCATGGCAGAAGCGGTGAACTACACGCTCGGCCAATGGGAAGAACTGACGGTGTTCACCGGGGATGGCGCGGTGCCCATCGATAATAATGTTAGCGAACGGGAGATGAAGCGCGTGGTTCTGAATCGCAAGAACTCGCTCTTCGTAGGTAACCCTCGCGGCGGACGGACGGCAGCGATCCTGGCCAGCTTGACCAGCAGTTGCCGCCGGCACGAGATGGATCCGCAACTCTACTTCATGCAACTGCTGATGAATCTCCCTTCGTGGCCGGCAAGCGACCTCGACGCCTGGCTTCCTGATCGCTGGAAACGAGCTCACGCTGCCAGGTGCGATGCTTTGGAAATTCCACCTCTCGATTCCTGAAACATGTGCTTCACGTAGCGCTCACGAAATTGGCTAGTTTACGGGATATTTGCTCTGCTCTCTTTTGTGATGACCATTCCTTCCGCGGATTTCGGCCTAAAGAAACTCGGGATCAACCTTTGCTTTGGCATTCTACTCAATGTGTTGATACTAGAAGCCATCTCATAAATGGTTGGGCCCGATCTAAACGGCCGCTTTTTCAAGGACTTTGGCGACCCCAAAGCATTTATGAGATAAGTTCTAATTATTCTCATTCGCTTCGGATTGATCGCTCTGATCGTCTCGTTCTACGTCTCAATGATTCTTGGGAACTTCCCGATTACCTTCGACACTTCTGCTTGGTACTTTGGAACGGGACTACTGGGGCTATTCATTCCCAGCGCGTTGGCCGTATACGGATTCTACTTCTCGCTGGCAGGCAAGCCAGCCTTCGGCTCTCTGTCTATCGATGAGTGATTCTGATGTTTGGCGCGCGCCTAGTTTTCCTGACCTATTTCTCGTGAATCAACGCGGTCTCGTCGTGCCCGTAATCGACTTGCAGGTGTAAACCGTTCGGCTGTTCGATCACGGCCCGAATCGTAGCTTCCACGATGCGTCCGTCATTTAATCGCACGACGATGGTATTGCCAACCTTGTAGCTCAAATGTTCAGCCTCCGATATAAGACTCATCCTATTCGTTCCATAGTTGCCAGAATGTTTTCACCGTATCCGGCCCATGCCCTTGATAGTGATTGTTCCCAAATAAAAACAGCCGTTTCACTTTTCTATCCGCAACAAACTGGCGACAAAGTTGCACCCAATTCCTTAGATCGTCCGTGCGGTCGATGATTGTCTTATCCCAGATTGTTGTGTGGGTCTCGATTGCTTTTCTGTTTCCTAGCCATCGAACATAGCCGAAATCTGACGAAATCAAATCAAGCGGCTCTTTCAGTTCCCAAGGCCGAGGCATAAACGATGTGTCCGTCAAGGCCAGCGCAACCTTGTGCTCCCGCAGCGTGTCGAGGAATTCCGCATTCATCCAATTTTTATTTCGAATCTCAACCGTAAGTTTAGAAGTGAGCATTTCCGGCAGCTTCTTTAAGAAGGGGCGCAACCGCGTAAGGAAATCTGTCCCAGTCTTGAATTCATACTGCGTGAATCTCGGAAATTGGAGCAACAGCAGGCCAAGTTTCTCCTTTAACAAACTCATCCGGTCCACGAACTCGATAAACTCCGCTTCGCAATCGACCAGCATTTTCGTGTGGGTCACCGCTTGGGGAACCTTAGCTGCGAAAATGAAATCGGGTGGAGTTTTGCGGTACCAATTCTCAACCGTGGACGCTGCGGGTGTGCCGTAATAGGTGGAATCTATCTCTACAGTTCTGAACTTGGAAGCGTAATATCCCAAATAGTCGTCTGATTTCATGCCGACCGGATAAAAGCTGCCGGACCATCCTGCCGCTTGAAAGGCTGAAGTCCCGAGCAGAATGTGAGAATCACTGAAACGGGAATCAGCTTGTTTGCCTGCCGGGGCTGCCACGTCCGTCTCGAACAGAGACGATTGGCCATCAAACTTAGAGCGCCTTGCCATCGGCAGGAGTTTAGCATTCCACTCGTAGAAATTATTTCAGTTCCTTCGGATGCCGCCTTCTCCACTCCTAGCGTGCAACCTGCAGCGATAGTGACAAAGATGATTCCTAGTCCTTCCGCACTGGTTCTCATGGATCAACACAGTTTCATCATTTCCGTAATCCACTTGCCGATGCCAGCCATCGGTACGCTCGACGCGCTGCTCGGCTGCGAGATTCTCGTTATCCACAGCCTCAAAATTCTCGCCGTTAACCCGCCAACCGCGCCGTGTTAGCCTCCGATTTTGGAGGTCCCATGCCAGCCAATGAACTCGTTGTTGTCCACGCCAACCACGCGATCCAGGTTGTGAAGACGCCGACTGGTGGTGCACGGCTCTACGTGGATGGGGAACTGATCGACACTACCAACGACCTGTACGCAAGTGAGGAAGGACCCGCGCTCGTCGGAGTAGTCGATGAGATGTTGGTAGAGGCGTTCGCGATGCCGTCCGAAATATTGGTGCGAGTCGCTGGTAAGCGGGTCACTGGAGATCAGGCGTACGCTGCCGCAGACTAGCTTAATCCTCCAACTTCACCACGTCGCTCTCGCTCACCGTCGCCGTTTGTGAGTGTCCAAAGTCAACGATTAGCTTCAATCCGTCCGTATGGTCGAGTACCGCTCTGATCTTGGCTTCGTGTGGCACACCACTAACCTTCACGATATCGCTTGTCCGACTTTGTATTTTTCAGCCACGTTTCGGATATCGCCTTCGCCACTCTTGTCGCGCTTCCTCTAACTGAATCTTATACGGGTCAGGCGTTCCACTGACGCGAATCCCACACAACTGTCGGGCATGTTTGCCAAACGTGATTAATGCTTCGTCCGACATCGCTCTCAAGCGTTCACGGAGCCTATACAGATGTATTTCTTCCGATTCAAAACCGACAGCCATTGTGCCCTCCTGTCGGTAGAGGAAGGGCTACAGAGATTCTATCAAAGCCCGATGGGTGATGAGGCGGGGCCGCAACCAACGCTCTGTTACTTTTGACAATGCCAACCCGCAAATGCGGCGGTTAGGATGCGGCAACGCTATGTTGCTGTGTCCGTGCTTAGGGGAATCCATGAAAACACAAATATTGCTTGCTTCGGCACTTCTGGGTTGTTTGGCAATCGCAGGCTGCAGTCAATCTTCAAAAGTCGCGCAAGACGCAAAAGAATTAGAGGCATTTGAAACCGCCAAAGATGCGTACATTTATGCCTACCCGTTGATGACGATGGATATGACTCGGCGCGTTTCAACGAACTACGCCAAGCCGGAGGGAACGTTTGCGCCGATGGGCCAGTTCGCCAAACTGCGCGAATATCCAAACGCTTCTTTCAATGCTGTTACTGCACCGAATGCGGACACGTTATATACAATCTTGTGGCTGGACGTATCCAAAGAGCCGTGGGTCGTCAGTATTCCAGACTTGAAGGGCCGCTACGCTTTGTTCCCGATGCTCGACGGCTGGACCGAAGTGTTTCAGGTTCCGGGCAAACGCACCACGGGAACTGCGGCACAGAAATATGCCATCACCGGGCCGGGCTGGAGCGGAACGCTGCCCGCAGGTGTGACGGAATATAAGTCACCAACTGGAATGGTATGGCTTTTAGGCCGAATTTATTGCACCGGCACGCCAGAGGATTACAAGGCAGTTCACGCTCTGCAAGACCAAATGGCCGCTGTCCCACTCTCGTCGTACGGCAAGCCGTACACGCCAACGCCCGGAACAGTTGACCCGTCCATAGACACAAAGGCTGCCGTCCGCGACCAAGTCAACGCAATGGATGGCGCTTCATACTTCAAGCTGTTCGCCCAACTTTTGAAGACGAATCCCCCGACCGCAGACGACGCACCGATGGTTGCAAAATTGGCTAAAATCGGCATTATTCCCGGACAAGATTTCGACGCCTCCAAACTCGAACCGGGCGTGGCTGCTGGAATTGCTAAGGCTCCTAAGCCAGCACAAGACAAGATTGCAGCGTGGTTCAAAGAAGGAGTCGCTGTAGGAGATGCCAAGATCGAAAATGGTTGGGTGTTCACTACCAAAACCGGACTATACGGCACGAACTACATTCAACGCGCTACGATTACCTGGTATGGCTTGGGTGCGAATCGGCCGCAAGACGCCGTCTATCCCACGTCGGAAGGTCCGGAAATCGTAGAAAAATATAACGGCACGAATAAATACGTTCTGCATTTCGACAAAGGCCAGATGCCACCGGTGGACGGTTTTTGGTCGGTGACGATGTACAACGCGCAGTATTTCTTCGTGGCTAATCCGCTGAATCGCTACAACATCAGCCAGCGCAACAAATTCATCACGAATGCTGACGGCTCGACGGACATTTACATTCAAGCGGACTCGCCGGGCAAAGCCAAGGAAGCAAACTGGCTACCAGCACCGAAAGACGATTTTGTCTTGATGATGCGTTTGTACTGGCCGAAAGAGAAGGACCCGAGCATTTTAGACGGCTCGTGGAAGATTCCCGGAGTCAAGAAGGTGGGTTAGAGCAGGCGAACATATTTGTCAGCCATCCTTCGGATGCCGCCTTCTCCACTCCTTGCGTGCTTCCTGCAATTGAATAACGAATACCTCACGCGGCGGTCTGCCTAAATTCGCTTGCGGGGTCAACATATCCCGACAAGCCTTTCCGAATTGAATCAACTCCTCGTCAGATAACCGTTGCAGGTGTTTACGGATATTTTCGAGATTGAACTCGCTGGTGCCGACGCTTTGCATGGCCGCCCCTTCTGGTAGAGGAAGGGCTACAAAGATTCTATCAAAGCGATCCGTCGCGAGATGAGGCGGGGCCGCAACCGATAAGGGCGGGTGCAGCCCCCTGAGAGGTACCGAAGACCATACTAAATACGACGAAGGGGAAAGTTGGGAAACTGACATATTTGCCGACTATCCGGCCTGAGCGCGGTCACTTTAATTTATACTTCCGAATCGTTCGGACGAACGTACCTCAAAATTGTAGACAGATTCGTCGGGGGCTATCCGTTCCCAACGGATTGTTATTTTTGACACCTTATCGTTTTATGCGTAAAGTGAGCCTAATCTTTGATCTCAGTCTCGTCGCTCCGAGTTGCAGTCGGTATCTGTGACCGGCGTCACATCAACGGGACTGGTTGTTCGATAAGTTCCACGTAATCAGCGAATATCGGGGTTTGCCAGTCAAAATCGAGAGAGTCTCGATGGAGCAGTCTAGGTTGTGCGAACAGGAGGACAGAGAATGAAGTGGAATGGGAAAATAAGTCTCGCGTTAGCGACAGCTGCTGCACTGTTCGGAGTTGTTGGCGCACCCACTGCCAAGGCTCAAGCGCAGAAGCCCAACGTCATATTCATCCTTGGGGACAACATAGGCTACGGCGATATGGGACCGTACGGCGGCGGCGAACTGCGCGGCTACCCGACGCCAAACGCCGACCGACTCGCTCGCGAGGGGCTACGCTTGACGCAATTCCTCGTGGAGTCCACCTGTACCCCATCACGGGCTGCGCTCATGACCGGGCAATACTCGATCCGCAATGGACTTTCGCTCATCTCCGCACCGGGCAGCCCCAATCAGCTTCCGGGCAAGGCTTACACGATGGGGCAGTTGTTCAAGGACGCGGGCTACGCGACAGCCATCTTTGGCAAGTGGCACTTGGGCGAAGACCCACAGAGCCTTCCGAGTGCGCACGGTTTCGATGAGTTCTATGGCATCCCGCCAAACACTTCGTGGAACGACGCAATAACTGTCCCGCTGATCATGATGACGCACTCCTTCAATGCACCCGAAAGCGTTCTGATCGAGAAGGGGCCATGGATCATGCAGCAGAAGGCGGGCGGACCGCTAGAGCGCGTGAAGCCCTACACAGTAGAGGTGCGCGAGGAGATCGATAACGACCTGACCGACCGTTCCGTCGCGTTCATGAAACAACAGCACGCGGCCGGCAAACCGTTCTTCGTCTATCTCCCGTTCTCGATGGGACACGCGCCCAACTATCCCTCCAAACAGTTCGCCGGAAAGTCTCGAATCGGGAATTACGGCGACAAGATGATGGAAGGCGACTACCACGTGGGCCAGGTGCTCGACACGCTTAAGGAACTCAATATCGATGACAACACCATCGTGGTCTTCGCTGCCGATAACGGACCCTCTGGCTGGATTCTAAGGGAACTCGGCAACCTGGGTTCTCCCGATATGGGCAGTCCGGGCCCCTTCCGCGGCGAACTGGGCGAGGCGACCGAAGGCGCGATCCGAACCTTTTGCTTCATCCGCTGGCCGGGACACATTGCCCCGAACACTACTTCTTACGCCATGTTTTCCGAGATGGATTTCCTGCCGACCTTCGCGGCGATCCTCGGAACCAAGTTGCCTACGGATCGTCCGATCGACGGTGTGGACCAATCCGCAGTGCTTTTTGGCAAGAGCGACACGGGGGCCCGCGAGTCGCTGCTCACCTTCATCGGCCCGGATCTTGTGGCCGCGCGTTGGAAACAATGGCGCTTCTACTTCAAAGACATGCACCTGACTGGCACGGGGCAGCAAATGCTCGGAGGGATGTACGTCACCGCCTCACCGATGTGGTTCCCGAAGGTTTACAACATCGAGATGGATCCACATGAGGATCTGAATCTTGGCGGCATCACCGTTTTCATGGCCGATCCCGCCTTCAAGGTGATTAAGGAATACGAGGAGTCCATCAAGAAGTATCCGAACCCACCAGCACCCAACCTGACAAACTTTGCCGGGGCAGTCGATTGACGGCGAGGTCAGACGGCGGTTCTGCTCGGCAGGCGCGAGATGAGCACACGATTTACGCGTTCTGCCGGGCAGTGACTGCCAAATTCTTAGCAGGAAGGAAACCAAAAGTGAATCTCCGAATTAGGTATGCAAGCAGCATCCTTGCCTGCATCTTTTTGTTGGTAGGTGCCTCATCCGCACTGGCGCAGCAAAAGCCACAATGGATGCCCGGGCAAATAGGACTAAATGCGGGAATCTTGCCGTCTCCCGGATTTACTTACGTGAATATCGATGAGAACTATGACGCTGGAGCTTTTAACGGACCAAAAGGAAACGCCATCCCGGTTACAGGCACTTACAACGTCTGGGCTATCGAAAATTTATTTTACTTCGTGCCCGACACCAAATTCCTCGGCGGTAATTTGGGGTTCGACATCATGTTTCCTACACCCGCGACTGGCTCTCTGGTTGCCGACATCAACGTTCAAGGCGTGCCTAATCTTGGTGCCGCCGGAGGCGGCTCCGGCCTCGCCGACCTCTGGCTTCAGCCCTTCACTCTCGGCTGGCACTTGCAGCGATGGGATATTCAGGTGGGCGACGCGTTCATGGTTCCCACGGGGCGTTACTCGCCCGGAGCCTCAAACAATGTTGGCTCCGGCTACTTCGGCAACCATCTGCAAACTGGAACCACCTACTACATCACGAAAAACAAAGGCACTAGCGTGAACCTGTTCACAGACTGGGAAGTTCACGGTCCGCGCCAAGGCAACAACAGCACATTCAAGACGCCGGGGCAGGCTTTCACCGATGAATGGGGACTTGGCCAGGTTCTGCCGCTTAAAAAAGACATGAGCAAACTGCTTCAGATCGGCGTCGTCGGCTACGACCAGTGGCAAGTCACCAATAATGGCGGCACAGTTTCACTTGGTGGCGTTATTCTACCCGCGAGTTTAATTCCGTCTTACTCAGTTCACGCCATCGGTGGCCAGCTCAATTACATTCTTCCCGCGAAGAATTTCAGCCTGTTTTTTAAGGGCTATCACGAATACTCGGCGTCTTCTCATACTTTAGGAAACACCATTGTTTTCGGCGGTGCGTGGACGTTGCTCATTCCCAAACCAGCAGCGCCGAAGTCGTAAGGTACAGGAGATCGATGAAAAGGATCATGCGATGAATCGAATTCATGTGACAGTTTTGAGTTTTGTGTTTGCGGCTGTAGTTCAAAGCGCAGTTGCACAGGAGATTCCGAAATCCATTTTGACACCAGACCGGGTTCAGAGTTCCATCGGCAAGCTCGAATTCAAAGATGGCGCACCGAGCAAGGAAACCGTTCAGAAAGTCTACGACAACCTCGATCTAATGCACGGTCAAGAGGCGTTCTTAAACGCTTTCCGTGGCGTTTCGCTGGAGGCTGCGCGCAAGGGATTCCAAGCGGTGGGCAGCGAGGACAACACCGTCCTCCTCTTTTCGGAGTTGATGGATTCGAAGTCCCTATTCTTAACGGCGAATGCGGACACCATCTACTTCATGACCTTTTTGGATTTGAGCAAAGGACCGACAGTGGTCGAAACGCCACCGCTGTCTCTTGGCGCCATCGACGACATGTGGTTTCGATGGGTCGTCGATTTTGGCTTGCCGGGTCCCGATCGCGGCGCGGGCGGCAAGTACCTCCTGGTGCCACCTGACTATAAAGGTGATCTGCCCGACAGCGGTTTTAACATAGCGAAGTCTCGAACCATGAGAGTCGTCCTCTTTGGGCGGTGCTTTCTGGAGAACAACGACCCGAAGGCCCCGGCGGAACTGATCAAGAAAACTCTCAGAATCTACACCTACCAGCCGGGCGGCTACGGCACCAGCATCGCTACCGCGCTTGACGGAAAGGTGCCGCTCTTGCGCTCCCCTAATGGGCAGCTGGACTGGGCTTTTCTCAGGCCTCAACCACCGCCGAAATTCATTGAGGCGACCGGACTAGCGGTCAACACCATTCCGCCCAGCGACTACAGCTACTTCACGTATTTGAATGATCTGGTGCAGCGGGAACCGGCTGATGCGATGGATCCAGAAGTCATGGGTTCGCTGGCGGCCATCGGCATCGTAAAGGGCAAGCCGTTCAATCCCGATGCGCGCATGCAGAAGATTCTTGGCGATGCGGCCGCAATTGCCAACGCAACCTCACGGGCGATCGTGCTCAACCCGCGCGAATCCGAGGATTTCTATTACTACTCCGGCTCTGGATGGCAGAACTCGCTTTGGGTCGGCGGCTATAACTTTGAAACACCACCGCCACAGGTGAGTTCCACCGGCGTCGTCACTCCATACCCTCGCACCGGCGCTCGCACGCTCGATGCCCGCACCGCATTCTTCTACTACGCAACCGGTGTCACACCCGCAATGATCATGAGGATGTCCGAGATTGGCTCGCAGTACCTTTGGACATTCGTGGATTCGGACAAGAACTATTTCGATGGGTCGAAAACGTACAAAGTGACGCTACCGCCAAACATCCCTGCTGCGAAATTTTGGTCCTTGACGCTCTATGACAACCAGAGCCGGTCGATGCTCCAGACGCCACAACGCTTCCCACGCGCTGGCAGTCAGAGTTATCCGTCGCCGGCGGCTGCAGCGAACCCCGATGGCTCGACCGTTGTTTATTTGGGCCCGACCAAACCTGCAGGCGTAAAAGACGGCAACTGGATTCAGACCATGCCGGGCAAGGGCTACAGCGTTATGCTCCGCCTGTACAGCCCGCTGGAACCGTTTTTTGCCAAGCAGTGGCGACCGACCGAGGTCGAGTTGATGAAGTAGACAGAGTTGCAGATCTCAATGAAAAGGAACATGCGATGAAACGAATTCATGTGGCAGTTCTCAGCTTGGTCTTCGCAGCTGCGCTTCAAGCCGGAACCGCACAAGAAACTCCGAAATCGATTCTGACCCCTGACAGAGTGCAGACCTCCATCGGCACGCTCGAATACAAGGATGGCGCGCCGAGTAAGGAAACAGTCGAGAAAGTGTATGACAACCTCGACCGAATGCACGCCGTGGAAGCGTTCGTGAATGCGTACCAAGGTGCTTCGACATCCGCCATTGAGAAAGGCCTGCAAGACGCTGGCGTCCCGGATAACACGGTGATTATCTTCTCGGAACTGATGGACTCGAAGTCCCTGTTTTTGACAGCCAACGCAGACACGGTCTATTTCATTTCCGTCTTTGATACCAGCAAGGGACCGCTCGTGGTCGAGACGCCACCACTGGCACTCGGCGTCATTGACGACATGTGGTGGCGTTGGGTTACCGATGTTGGCCTGCCGGGTCCAGACCGGGGCGCAGGCGGAAAATACCTGCTTCTGCCGCCGGGTTACAAAGGCGAACTGCCGGACAGCGGCTACACCGTTCTGAAATTGCGTACAAGTCGCTCCATATTACTCGGCCGCATGTTTCTGGAGAAAGATGACCCGAACCCTTCGGTCGAGCTTGTCAAGAAGACAATGAAAATCTATCCGTATCAGCCCGGTGGATACGGCACGAGCATTGCCACCGCTTTGGACGGAACGACACCGCTGTTGCGTAGCCCCAATGGCCAACTAGACTGGGCCTTCCTTAGACCGCAACCGCCCGCAAAATTCGTTGACGGCAGCGGCAAAGTAATGAACACAATTCCGCCAAACGATTTCAGCTATTTCACGATGATAAACGACTTAGTCCAGCGTGAACCGGCGGACTCGCTTGACCCGGAGATTATGGGTTCGCTTGCCGCTATCGGCATTGTGAAGGGACAGCCATTCAATCCCGATGACCGGATGAAGAAGATTCTGACGGACGCCGCCGCAATCGGCACTGCGACGGGAAGAACTTTGAACTGGCGTGCACGAGAAACCGAGGGTTTCTTCTATTATCCCGGCTCCGCTTGGACGAACTATCTGTTTGTCGGTGGGTACAACTTCGAAACACCACCGCCGCAGGTGAGTTCGACTGGGGTAATCACCCCCTATCCACCAACTGGTTACCGCACATTGAACGCCAGAACGGGGATGTTCTTCTACGCCACCGGCATTACCCCGGCGATGTGCATGCGTTTGACAGAAATCGGTTCGCAATACCTAGGCGCATTCACGGATTCCAAGGGCGAGTATCTCGATGGCAGCAAGACCTACAAGGTAACGCTCCCGCCAAACATTCCAGCGGCAAAGTTCTGGTCATTCACGGTCTATGACAACCAGACACGGTCCATGCTGGACACTCCGCAGCGTTTTCCTCGTGCTGGTAGCCAGAACTACCCGACTCCGGCTGCGGTGCCGAATCCTGATGGCTCCACGACGGTGTACTTCGCCCCTACCAAACCTTCTGGAGTGAAAGATGGCAACTGGATTCAGACCGACCCTGTCAAAGGTTGGAACGTACTCCTTCGACTCTACAGCCCGCTCGAACCATTTTTCGCAAAGACTTGGCGGCCGAGCGAATTCGAACAGGTGAAGTGAGGAAAGGTAGCGAAAAGTGCGTTAACTCCTGCTATTTCGCCCTCCTCATCAACTCATGCCGCCCTTCCGCCTGCGAATACTTCGGGTTCTTGATCTTTAGCCAGCCTATGCTGTTGCTTTTGTAGATGCCGTGCTTCCGCTTGGCGACGATTCCTTCCAAATCGTTGTTACACACCTCTTCAAACAACAGCCTGCCCTCCCGCTCGACGTGTTGAGCGTAAATGATTCGTTCCGGTTTGTTTCTCTCGATTAATTCCCGCAGACGTTCCTTTCGTTCGATAAGCGGGTGATTCCGCAAATCGTCATGATTGAGCCATAGCAGATCGAAGGCATAGAAGACTGGCGTGCCCTGTCGGGAGAAAAGCTGATTGAACTGGCTGATGCCGTGTCCGTCAATACAAATAATCTCGCCATCTAAGATCGCGTTTTGAACCCGAAGCTTGCCCAATGATGTTTTCAGGGATTCGAACGATTTGAACAAGTTGCTGTTGCGGCTGACCAGTCGGCACTTTCCCTCTTCGACGTATGCGAGCGCACGGAAGCCGTCGTGTTTCAGTTCGAAGATGTATTCGGGGTCGTTGAAGGCCTTGGCGATGCGGAGGCGCATGGGATGGATGCGGGGAAGCACGGCTGATTCTAGCATTCGTGGTGGCATGGGCCGGACAGGGTACTGGTAGCCACCTTTCCGATTGATGTCATAACGAGGTCGGCCTCACGACGAGCCGAGTAGACTTACGGTGTTCACCCCGAAGCGCTCGGAACGAAGGAGGCCGAATGCGAATTATAGGATGTGATTTACATGCTCGCCAGCAGTCCGTGGCGATGCTCGACACCGAGACCGGAGAAGTCGTGAATCGCACGCTGATGCACGAAGGCAGTGAGGTGCGGGAGTTTTATTCCCAGCTTCCGCACCCCGTGCTGGTGGACATCGAAGCGATTGGACCGATGTAGTGGTTTTTGAGGTTGCTGGAAGAGCTGGGAATTCAATGCCAGGTGGGAGACGCCACAAAGATTCGCGCCGCGGAACCCCGCAAGCAAAAACATGATCGACGCGATGCGGAACTGATTCTGAAGCTGCTGGTCGAAAATCGCTTTCCGGCGATTTGGAGGCCCAGCCAGGAACTGCTCGACCTGCGCGCCTTGTTGCTGCACCGCCACCACTGGGTGCGCCTGCGCACGCAGATCCAAAATGCGCTGCAGGCCATCGCGCTGGCCAATGGCTTGCGACGCGGTCCCAGCCTTTGGAGCTACGACGGGCAGGCGAAAATTGCTTTCTTGCCGTTGCCGCCGCATGCCTCTTATCGACGCAGCATGCTGCAGGCGCTGTACCGGAAGATGGAAGAAGAAATCCAGCAACTGACCGCGCAAGTCGCCGAGCAAGCGGAGCAGCGCTCGGGGGCACGCTTGCTGCTAACCCATCCGGGAGTGGGCCCGGTCACGGCGTTGGCCACGGATGTCTTTCTGGGCGATCCGCAACGCTTCGCCGATGGCAAGGCGCTGGCCAGTTACGTCGGACTGATTCCACGCGAATACTCGAGCGGAGCGCACCAGCGGCTCGGCTCATTGACCAAACAAGGCAGTCCGCTGCTGCGCTTTCTTTGGAATGAAGCCGGCGCTCACGCGGTGCGCCGCGATCCTGAGCTGCAGCGATTCTATCGCCGCAAACTGGTGCAGAAGGGGTTGGGGAAAGCCCGCGTGGCAGCAGCCCGCAAGCTGGGCATCCGGCTGTGGATCATGCTGCGCGATCAGATCGATTACCAAGAGTTCTGTCGTCGTGGGCAGAAGCAATGCGGTGCCGCCTGTGCGGGGATGCTTGAAGTCGCGAATGGTGCGAACTGTCACCGTCCGGTTGGTTAGGCTACCCGCCTCCCTTCAAAGGAAGGGAGTTCGCATAAGTCATCATGGTCCGCAATGACCGAAGAGATGGTTGGTAGGCAGCACCGAAACGATGAAGCGACACAGATCCGAGCGTAAGGGGTGAACACATGGACGCAACGATCAAGGCGCTCTTTAGAAGCTAGTGTATGGGTGTTTCCTGAGGAGGCCAACACCACAGAAAAAGCTCTTGCCACGGCCGACCTCGTTAGAGAAACGCGACTTCCCAGGCACTTGAATGCAACCCGGGCTACTGCTTCTCCGCTGATCCAGATTTCTGATATCAATGCGGGTGTCACGGTATGCCGATACAGCGTAAGATTCCAGAGACAAGAGAAGTACGCACGTTTAACAATGATCAAAGACGATATTCAACTACTGTACGAATACGATCGGTGGGCCAACGGCAGGGTTTTGCAAGCAGCTTCGGCGCTCAGTCCTGAGCAGTTCACACGCGACCTGGGTGGCAGCTTTGTTTCGGTGCGAGATACCCTGGTGCACATTATCCGTAGCGAGTGGGGTTGGCTGGCATATTGGAAATCCACGTCCCACAGCGCTGCTTTTTTGCAAGATTTGTGGGATGAAGATAACCCACTTTTCCGGCTGGGCGCATTTCCCGACGTCACCGCTGTCGCTCGGAAATGGGCTGAAGTCGAGAAAGAACAAACTGAGTTCGTGAATTCTGTGACAGAGGAAGCTCTGCGAACAACTCTTCCTGTTCTCGAAAAGCAACTCAATTTAGCGCACCTCATGCAACATCTGGCCAACCACTCCACGTATCATCGTGGCCAAATCGCTTCGATGATTCGGCGGTTGGGTGCCGAGCCCCTGCCCACCGATTTCGCCTTCTTTCTGCTGGAACGCTCCTCCGAGTCCCCAAACGCCAGTTAAATTTCCGTGGATGTGTGTATAGCCGCAAGCCGTTAAGAGACTTCCTCGACCTGCTGGTTAACGACAAAACCGTCCACTTAAAGTCCTAGAGCTTGACTTCTCCGGTAACGCGACTTACCGGGATTTAATGCAAAGTTTGTTCAGTTTTGTGCTAGTCTTTTTGCCACCTCGAACGGAGCCGCTCTGCGAGCGGTCTAAAAGCAATCACCTCCAGGTCAGCAGCGGAAGGACTGCCCTTCTACGTCTCTACTGGGAGACCTGGGGCAAAATCGGGTATTTCAATGTTAAAGGAGTTTCCATTCCGGTGGCCGTGAGCGTCCTCACCTGAAAGAGGCCACTGAGTTCCCGGTAAACAAAACTCAAGCAGAGGATTAAGCTGTGAAGAAAGTCACGCCGCTCGAACATCAGGTCGCTCAACGAACGGCTGAGCTTGCAGCTGCGAACGCAGAGCTGCAACTCCAGGTTGGGCTCCTGCAGCGTCTTCCTGTATCCGCCTGGACGCTCAAGCCTGACGGGACACCGGATTTTGTGAATGAAGTTTGGCTTGAATACTCCGGTCAGTCCCTCGATTTTGTGCGGTCGCATCCCGAGGCCTGGATGACTGCCGTCCACCCTGAGGATCGGGAGAAAGCAGCCAAGAGCTTTTGGGAGGGCGTGCATTCGGGTAAGGGTTTTGCGTTCGAAACCAGGTCTCTCCGTGCTCAGGACGGGACCTATCGTTGGCACCTCCAGCAAGCCGTGCCCTTGCACGATGCGGAAGGAAAAGTCCTCAAATTCGTCGGTACGACCACCGACATCGACGACCAGAAACGCGCTCAGGAAGCCTTGCGGGCGAGCGAAAACAATCTCCGTAAGGTTATCGACGGCATTCCTGGGCTTCTGGCTGCCATGGACCCGGCAGGAGTGCCTGTGCTTATGAACCGGCCGTTCCTGGAATACTTCGGTAAGACGGACGAGGAAATGAGAGCTTGGAATACTGCAGACGTTATTCATCCCGATGACTTGCCTCGCGTGATCGTTGGCTACTCGAATTCGCTCACGACCGGAACTACCTACGACGATGAAATCCGTTATCGCCGGGCCGATGGCATCTATCGATGGTGCCATCTTTGCATCGCTCCCGTGCGAGACGCAGACGGCACTGTCACCGGCTGGTATGGTCTCATAACCGACATCGATGACCGGAAACGCGCTGAGGAGGAATTGCGGCGGCGTGAAGCGGAACTCGCACATGCGTCAAGGTTCACAAGTCTCGGAGTGCTGGCTGCATCGATTGCGCACGAGGTCAACCAGCCGATAACAGGCATTATCATGAATGCCGGGACCTGTCTGCGGATGCTCTCCGCCGATGCTCCAAACGTCGAGGGCGCGTGCGAAACGGCGCGGCGCACCATTCGCGACGGCAATCGTGCGGCTGAGGTGATCACTCGATTACGCAAACTTTATACCAAGAAGGAACCCACGCCCGAGCCTTTAGACCTGAATGAGGCGGCACGGGAAGTGATTGCACTGTCATTGAGTAGACTTCAGAGAGACGGGGTGATCCTGCAGCAAGAACTTGCGGACAACCTCCCACTGGTCACTGGGGACCGTGTGCAGATTCAACAGGTTATCTTGAACCTCGTCCTGAATGCCTCAGACGCGATGAGCGGGGTTGAGGATCGTCCGAGGGAGTTGATGATCCGAACCGAACGTCAGGAAGATGATGGTGTGCGACTGACAGTACAGGACGCGGGCATAGGTGTCGATCCTCAAGCGGTGGACAAACTATTTGAAGCATTTCACACAACCAAGAGCAGCGGCATGGGAATCGGACTATCCGTCAGTCGCTCGATTGTCGAGAGTCATCATGGGCGGATATGGGCAGCGCCGAACGATGGTCCGGGAGCGAGATTTTCATTTTCAATTCCAAGCCGACCCGGAGGAGCTACCATGCCTAGCAAAGGCGCTTATGCCTAACGGCATTCCCCGTCAATGTGAAGTACTACTTTACTTTTCCGAGTTCGCGACGAACCGGGACTTAACGAGGTCTGTCGCCTTCCCTGAATGGTCCTATTGTTTGGTGAGAGCGCCGGTCACGGTCTCTGCGCAGGCCTAAACTTGATGCCCATAAAGTGCTTCGGAACGCCATTTTCAGCGGGGCTCTTTTCCAGAAACGCCTTCGCAGAAGCGTCGTGTTTCACGTAGGCATCCAGGAAGGTCAGAGTATAGAGCGCAACCCAGGCATAACTCGTGTTAGCGTCCTCCCGTTCGTAGTCGGCTACCTGATTCTCTGCAAAGCGTCGTGCACTCTCCCTGCGTTGGAACATGGAACTGAACTCCGGGTGTGCCATGCCCAGCATATTCACGGTGAGGAGATCACCTTGTATCCAGGTGTTGAGAACGTTTGGACCAACTTTGTCTGCGGGAGGAGCGTCGTCGTTTGCCAGATCTTCAAGGCTCACATTTCGCGTAAAGCAAAGAAGCGGTATAGTCATTCGCTCCGGATGAACGTCCCCGGCTCTTTTCACGAGGCCAGGGTAATAGCGCATACTACCGTCCATCTCCACCAGGGCATCGATGCGAGGGTCTCGTGCTGAGGCAAACAGGCTCGAGATTCCTCCCCAGCTCCAGCTCACCACGGCAACCTCAGATAAATCCGTATCGGGAAGCGACTTGGCATACGTGATGAGAAAAGAGATGTCGCGAGCCTGTGCATTGATCCCGTCCAGATCATCCGTCATCTCGCGCGTCGACACCCCCATAGACGGGCTTGCAAGAACGACGTAGCCATGACTGGCAAGATACTCGCACAGATCGGCGTTCTCCCACGAAACGGAAGAATCGCTGGGAGCGTAGATAAGAACGGGATAACGCCCTTTTGCCGGCTTCGCCTCCCGCACCGCCAACAGTGGAATATCGAAGGAAGCCTTCAACAACGAACGCCACCGATTCTCTTTCTCATCTGGCGAGTTGAAGTGGATCTCTGTGTCGGCCAGTTGGACATAGTCGCCATCTCTAACGAGGTCGGCCGTGGCAAGAGCTTTTTCTGTGGTGTTGGCCTCCTCAGGAAACACCCATACACTAGCTTCTAAAGAGCGCCTTGATCGTTGCGTCCATGTGTTCACCCCTTACGCTCGGATCTGTGTCGCTTCATCGTTTCGGTGCTGCCTACCAACCATCTCTTCGGTCATTGCGGACCATGATGACTTATGCGAACTCCCTTCCTTTGAAGGGAGGCGGGTAGCCTAACCAACCGGACGGTGACAGTTCGCACCATTCGCGACTTCAAGCATCCCCGCACAGGCGGCACCGCATTGCTTCTGCCCACGACGACAGAACTCTTGGTAATCGATCTGATCGCGCAGCATGATCCACAGCCGGATGCCCAGCTTGCGGGCTGCTGCCACGCGGGCTTTCCCCAACCCCTTCTGCACCAGTTTGCGGCGATAGAATCGCTGCAGCTCAGGATCGCGGCGCACCGCGTGAGCGCCGGCTTCATTCCAAAGAAAGCGCAGCAGCGGACTGCCTTGTTTGGTCAATGAGCCGAGCCGCTGGTGCGCTCCGCTCGAGTATTCGCGTGGAATCAGTCCGACGTAACTGGCCAGCGCCTTGCCATCGGCGAAGCGTTGCGGATCGCCCAGAAAGACATCCGTGGCCAACGCCGTGACCGGGCCCACTCCCGGATGGGTTAGCAGCAAGCGTGCCCCCGAGCGCTGCTCCGCTTGCTCGGCGACTTGCGCGGTCAGTTGCTGGATTTCTTCTTCCATCTTCCGGTACAGCGCCTGCAGCATGCTGCGTCGATAAGAGGCATGCGGCGGCAACGGCAAGAAAGCAATTTTCGCCTGCCCGTCGTAGCTCCAAAGACTAGGTCCGCGTCGCAAGCCATTGGCCAGCGCGATGGCCTGCAGCGCATTTTGGATCTGCGTGCGCAGGCGCACCCAGTGGTGGCGGTGCAGCAACAAGGCGCGCAGGTCGAGCAGTTCCTGGCTGGGCCTCCAAATCGCCGGAAAGCGATTTTCGACCAGCAGCTTCAGAATCAGTTCCGCATCGCGTCGATCATGTTTTTGCTTGCGGGGTTCCGCGGCGCGAATCTTTGTGGCGTCTCCCACCTGGCATTGAATTCCCAGCTCTTCCAGCAACCTCAAAAACCACTGCATCGGTCCAATCGCTTCGATGCCCACCAGCACGGGGTGCGGAAGCTGGGAATAAAACTCCCGCACCTCACTGCCTTCGTGCATCAGCGTGCGATTCACGACTTCTCCGGTCTCGGTGTCGAGCATCGCCACGGACTGCTGGCGAGCATGTAAATCACATCCTATAATTCGCATTCGGCCTCCTTCGTTCCGAGCGCTTCGGGGTGAACACCGTAAGTCTACTCGGCTCGTCGTGAGGCCGACCTCGTTATGACATCAACCGTCATCGGTTTGGTTGTGCTTCGCAACGATGGATACCATAGCAGGGTTTGCAGAGGACGGGCGTCATCGCCCACGGAGGGTTTTGACGAACCCTTCGGGGTAGAACGGTAAGAACGCGAGCGGTCATACTGATAGACGACCTTTAGACCTATCGGGTACGGTCCAGGCTTTTCCAGGAACTTAAATTGGGATGTTTGTGGCGCTGCGAATATGGGATAAAAGTACGTGCAGAATGCCAAAAAAGCAATTAGGATTCGTGGCTTCACCCTAGCGTTTCCTGCCTGCATTTCCATGACACTGCACCGCAGCTATTGGTCTCACCACATTTTACGCTTTGAGCCTGGTTAACGCCGTTACCGCCGAAATGGTTATTGGGACGGACTCGGGCGCATCGGGTGGATGCGGGGAGCACGGCTGCATTCTAGCATCCGCGGTTGCTAAGAAATCTTTCTAGCAACTCGCTGGTCACGTCAGCCATTAGACAAGCGGCCACGCGAGCCGCCGAAAGCGTGAACGCGGAGTGCACTGTCAACGACAGCCGTGAGAAGTTGGTTCAACGCTGGAAGGGTCGTGCGGTCGAATTTTTCCGCATCATCTCCGTTTTCCCAGAAGGTGTAGACATAAAACATTTTTCGATTATCGGCCATGAGGATAAGCTGATCGAGAAAACCCTTTTGTTTGCGAAACAGTGGGATCACCTCAAGTTCGACTTTTTGCAGGAATTGGCTGACAGATTCAGATTTCAAGCATAGAGAAACCTTGCGAGCGTACATAGGACTCTCTTTCTTTCTACCAAGGGAGAGGTTCAGGAGGGCGTTAACTGGTCTCGAAAGCCTGAGCGTGGTCTCGAATGGTGTTGCGCGAGAATTTCCTACAGCCAGTGTCGCCTTTCGGCAATCGGGCCAGAAAATATCTGCAAATCCTATCGCTAAGACAATCCTAAATCTGTCCAATGTTGTACAGTTCTAAAAAAAAACAAAAACAAAAACCAATCTAGTTCTGGTATGACGTAATTGCCGAAGTGGGCACTAGGACGGACTCGGGCGCATTCGGTGGATGCGGGGGAGCACGACGTATCAGGAGTGAAAACCGTAGCGCTATTGTGATGGAGGTCGAGGCGGCAGCGGGGGAGGACCCATATTCTTCGGCGGAGGAGCTGATGGTGGCGTTGACGGTGGAGTTGGCGGCGGTGGCGGCGCGGCTTTCGGTCGGGAGAATTGTGGAGTTTCGCTGTTTGCGGATTCCAACTGAGCGGCAACATCGGCCGGAAATCCTTCAATCACTAAGCGCCGCTCGATTTCTTTCCCGTAAGGCGTGCCATCGAGTTCAGATCGCGTCATATTGACAGAGGTCAAACTGTCACGAGGCCCTAGATACAGGAGCGCGTCTGCGACTTCTCTTAGCTTCACGGGAGGAGGGGGTGAGGCCGCTGAGTTGGGCGCGGAGCTAATCATCCACTGATACCCCTCCGCCCCTCCTCCAGAGAGAATCGACATCGCGGGCAGTTCGCCGACCCAGTTGCCTGCTAGCGAAACAATGACTGGCACAGGCCAGGAATCGAAGCGGTGATCGAGGTCGTCATAGCCACCGGGAGTATTTGTGCCGACGATAATCAAATAGGTTTTTGCGCCAGCCGCCTGTAACTCCTGCTCGATAGAAAACCTTCGGGGGAAAGGAAGAACACGCGCAAAATGGCCCCACCCCATGATGAGTAAGGCGCGATGGTGCTTGGCCAGCACCTCATCCTTTACCACCTGTGTGAACCACTGGTCCCTATTGGCCAAATATGGTCCAATATCTCCCTTTTCTTTGACTTTCTCCCAGTCAATATAAGGATCGCCACAGAGGATACGTATCTGGTGCTTGCCTCTGCGTTTCAGGTTCTCTTCGCGGACAGCCTCATACAGCGACGCAGTTACTGGCGAGGGCGGCCCAACTACGCCGACTGTGTTGAGCCATGCTTTCTGCACCTGCTCCAGCGGAACATCTTCGCCGCTTACATAGCGGTCGACCGATTTTTGGTATAGCGAGTTGCCCATTTCCATAACGATGTCGTCCACGAGGTCAGCAAACTCAGGAGTGGCCACAAGAGAGCGCAACCATGCATATTCCTGTTTATTCCCGTGGAACTCTCCGAACATCACGATGTCGTGAGTCTCAAAAGCACCCACCACTGCGGCGTTCGCGTTTTCCAGCTTAAGGTCACCTTGAGCATCGGAGGAAGAGCCAAAAGCAAGGAAGCTGGTCCCAAGAAGCAGGACGTGGCTGAGTTTCATAGCAATCTCCAAAGTCCACAGAAGCCAAGTCTCGAAAGACGTTTTCTCAACAATCGATTCGGAGGTGCTGCTCGGCGAATACCAGGACACTTAGTTTTTGAAACACGGCTCGCTCATAATAAACAGATGGAATAAACTTACGCTAAGCCTTCTAAGCAGAGGGTCGGGAGTTCGAATCTCCCCGGGCGCGCCACTTTATTTGGATTCATCTGTCAGTGGACCGGTTGCAGATCAAACTTAAAACAGTAGGCATATTTTCCTGGCGGCTGAGCGGGCAGGTGAATGTGTATGCCATCGGACTTTTGCTCGTAGGAGAGCTTGCCGTCGTAGCCAAGTAAGGAAACAGACTCGATTTTAGAAGTTCCAAGCCCAGCTTGATCAAGAGAGTGGATCACCGCTTCTCGCGAATCAGGCCATGCCAGCTCAATGGCGTAAAGCGAATTTCCTTTGGTGGCGAAGCGAAAATCCTGCGGAGTGAAAGGCTTCACGTCTGTGTCGTGGAAAGGACCTTGCACGATTTCGGTGGGTCCTTCCCCGAACTTGATCCAAGGACGCGTGCCGTAGATTGCTTCTCCGTTCACTCTCAGCCAGGAACCAATGTCTCGCAGTGTGGTTTGCACCTGCTCGGGGATCGTGCCGTCGGAGCGCGGCCCAATGTTCACCAGCAAATTTCCATTCTTGCTCACAATGTCAATGAGCTGATGAATGATCGTCTCCGCTGGCTTATAAGTGTCGTTTACGATGTAGCCCCATGATTTGATGCTGATGGACGTGTCCGTCTGCCAGTAGAGAGAGCGGATGCCGGCAAGCTGGCCGCGTTCAATATCCAGTACGGCGGAATGCTCCTCCATTGCGCTGAGTTTGTAATTGATGACTGGCACTTTGCTCTGGCTCGCGGCGCGGTTGTAATAAAACGCAGCGAATTTCGCGACGTACTTACGGGCGTTCGGTTGTCCAATCCACCAATCGAAATACATAATGTCCGGATTGTACTTCTCCACAATTTCCGCATCGCGCGCCAGCCAATCGTCCAGATATTCGTTGCTCAGGTAAGTCCAATCCTCTAGCAGGCTCGTCTTGCTTTCCAACCACGCATGGGCAGGTCCGTAAAATGCCGCATACCGCGGATCGTTGACGTCCGAATCAAACTTGCGGCCTCCGTCCATGAAAAAGTCATGCTCGACCCGATGCGACGAAGCACCCAGACGCAGACCTTTCGCTCGCAGCGCTTTGGCTAGCTGCCCATAAACGTCCCGGTGCGGGCCCATTTTCACCGCGGTCCAATCGGAGAGTCCGCTATCGTACATGGCGAACCCGTCGTGGTGTTCGAAGACGGGCACCACATATTTTGCGCCGGACTCCTCGAATAGAGTGGCCCACTGTTCAGCGTCAAAATGTTCGGCAGTAAATTGCAGGATAAAATCCTTGTAGCCAAACTGCGAGAGCGGGCCATGCGTCGCAATCTCATGTTTGTACTCTTCCGACCCTTCCTGATACATCAGGCGCGGATACCATTCGCTTCCGAATGCCGGGACGGAATAGACTCCCCAGTGGATAAAGATTCCAAACTTGGCGTCTTTGAACCAATCGGGAGTCTCATAGTTGCGCAGCGATTCCCAGTCGGCGCGGTAAGGTCCTCCATTCGCGATCCGGTCCACTTCGGCCAACAAAGCATTACGTTCAGGATCAAACTTTGCATTTGCTTTCCGCCAGACTTGGTCGATTTCCTCGGCGGTTTGAGACGCGGTTGGCTCCGTGTTGGATGACGGAACTTGGGCAAACGTGGAAAGCGACAGAAAAAGGCTGAGGCCCGCAAGAAATAGCGAGGTCCGCGGCGGGCGTTCCTTCATTGGCGTTTCTCCTTTTGCGGCTCGCAAAAATCGAGTTCTATTGCGCATAGATAGTCAGGCCCATTATGAAGATATCGATCCCGCATCCTCGGCAAGAGCCGGTACGAACGCTTCGCGGTGGGCACCCAAAAATGAATATGCACAGATATAGGCGTACGCGATCAAAGGAATTGAGTACGCCCAAGCCAGGCTATGCAACTTTTCCGAGATCAGCCCCATGATCGGGGTGAGGACTGCGCCCCCGACGATGGCCATCACCAAAAACGAACCGCCAATCTTCGTGTTCGGGCCGAGGCCTTTCAGCCCGAGAGCAAATATCGTTGGGAACATAAGCGACATAAAGAAGCTGGTGAGAAAAATACACCATACGCCCATCCAGCCGGGACTGAACACGCCGATGGACACCAGGACAATATTGGCAATGGCATAGGCGCCCATCAAACGGCTGGGGGAAAGAAAACGCATCAGATAGGCGGAAACAAAACGGCCCACGCCAAATGCAGCCAGCGTGCCGGTAAGAAAATAGCCAGCGATCTTTTCCGGTTGGTGGGCATACTCCTGAACATAAGAAATGAAGTAGCTCCAGGTGCCGACCTGCGCTCCGACGTAGAAGAACTGCGCAACTACGGCGAAAATAAAATGCCTTTCCTTGAAGAGCTGAAGAAAACTGCCGTCTTCGCTGGAGTCTGAGTCCGATTCACTTTCGCTTGCA
Organism: Candidatus Acidiferrales bacterium; assembly: GCA_963701055.1. Classification (GTDB taxonomy): domain Bacteria; phylum Acidobacteriota; class Terriglobia; order Acidiferrales; family UBA7541; genus Acidiferrum. Next base: position 4,984,328 of record OY969563.1, read on the forward strand.
ATCGCCGGGAACTTTGTTCGAAGGATAAGAAGAGCCCAGATCACGGCTACAACACCGATCACCAGATAGGGGCGCACCACACGCAAAGTCTCAAATCGCAGATAGGCGTTGTAGGTGTGCAGCGCCTGGCGTTCTGCAATTTGTTGCGGGGTCAGCTCGACGCCGGAAAAGATAAATACCGTCCCGATCAGTGCGCCGGTAACGGCCCCGAGCGGATTAAATGCTTGCGAGAAATTCAGCCGGCGCTCCGAACTGTCTGGATCCCCGAGCTGCGCGATAAACGGATTGGAGGCGGTCTCAAGAAATGACAGTCCGCTGGCAATCACAAAAAGGGCAAACAGGAAGAAAGCATAGCTGCCGCCCAAAGCAGCGGGCCAAAACAAAAACGCACCCGCCGCAAAAAGAAGCAAGCCCATCACAATTCCGCCCTTGTACCCCACGCGCTTCATCATCAGCGCGGCGGGAATGGCCAAAAGGAAATAACCCAGATAGAAAGCAGATTGCACCAATCCGGCCTGAAAGCGGGAGATCGCGAAGGACTTCATGAAGTGCCGAATGAGCACATCGTTTAAGTTGTTGGGCACACCCCAGAGGAAAAAAAGCGCAGTGACCAAGAGGAAAGGAATAATGTGGCCGGCGGGGAACAACCCATGCTCCGCCGACAATCCATTTCCTGTTAGCGTGCTTCCCTTTCGGCCCGTTGTCATCGTCGAATCCTCTTTCGAAGGTGGAACTGCTGTGCGTGAAGATTGCGATTAGTCAACTTGCACCATGATTTTGGTAAACTTCGACGGATTCTTGCTCCACATCTCCAGGATACCTGGCGCTTCTTCGAGGGACACGATCGAGCCGACCGCATCTTCGACAGGAAATTGTTTTTCCTCGAGCATCTTGATCACCTTTCGAAAATCCGCGGGCAGAGCATTCCGCGAACCAAGAATATCGAGTTCTTTCTGGACGAAGAGCCTGGTCTCATAAGCCACTGGTTCCTTGGCGTAGCCAATGTAAACGACGCGCCCGGTAAAGGCCACTTCCTCGACCGCCGCGCGGAAAGTTTGGGGATGGCCGACTGCTTCGATGATCACATCGGGGCCTCTGCCGTCGGTAAACTCCAGCAATCGCCGGTGAAGTGAGTCTTTGCTTGAATTCAAAATGTGGGCCGCGCCCACTTTTCTGGCGATCTCAAGCTTTTGATCATCCACATCGATCGCAATCGTTCTCGCTCCCGCATATCGCGAAGCCGCAATCGCTCCCAGACCCACGCCCCCGCAACCAATAACGCCAACGGTGTCGGTCGAATCAACGCGCCCCCTTGAAACCGCGTGAAAGCCAACCGTCAGGGGCTCGACCAGACAAAGTTCCTTGATCGTGAGCGCCGCCGCATAAAGTTTGTCGGGCGGCATGGCGATGTATTCCGTAAGCGCGCCGTCGCGCTGCACGCCCAGGGTTTCGTTACACGCGCACGCGTTGGGCCGTCCCCGCAGGCAAGAAGCGCATTTCCCGCAGTTCGTGTAGGGAGACATGGTGACGGCCGTGCCCGGAGCAAGTCCGGACGACGAACAATTCCCTGCTACAATCGTGGCGGCAATTTCGTGGCCCGGGATTCGTGGAAAACGCACGATGGGATTACGGCCGCGGTAGGAATTCAAATCGCTTCCGCACAACCCCACCATCCGCACATGTAGCAAAACATCCTTTGGATCCAGCTTCGGCTCTGCAACCTCTTCAATTGCTGCCTCTCCCGGCTTTCTGATGATCAGAGCTTTCATGTTTTTTACTGGCGTGATTTTCCAGACGGCGTGAGCTTGTATAAAACGCATGAATGGGGAGCAAGAACAATCGCGAACGTTGGGCTGGTGTTCAAATCCTTTCGTTCCCACAAATCCCGTTGCGAATATTCCTTGGCAGGCAAGCCGAGATCGGCCCAAGAGTAGTGCAGCGTCTGAGACGATTCACTCCGGTTAAACGCAGCAACATAGAACGCTTCGTTCGATGGCGACTTCGCAGTCCAGACAACAATTGAATCGTTCGCGATCGCAGGATGATTTTCCGTGGACTGCTGATCCACCAGCAGCACTTCCGGATTCGTCAACAAAGATTTCGTCCACGCATCCGCAGAAGGAAGTTCGCCACCGATCATCAGAGGCGAAGGAAAAATCGACCATAAAGTTACGAGAGTGCGTTGCTCATCGTGAGACAGCCGCGTCTGCCTGGCCTTGCCCCAACCGGGAGCGGGCCCCAAATACCCAAGCGGCAACATATCTGCATCGGGCCAGTGGCCACGCTGCGACTTACCCGCCCATTTCAACACATTCGCGAACTGATCTCCGAGACCTTGCGGATACGCCACATCGCTGTGCCACAAATCCCAAATATCATCGGATATCCGCCACATCTGCGCATACTTCCGCATCTCCTCGGTTTTTTCGATCGGGGCCGGGCCCGGCGAAAGGCTCAGGACGATGGGGTGGCCGGTCTTCGCAAGCGCCGTACTCAACGTTCGAATTTCTTCACCGCGATAGGGATGGCTGCTGATGCAATCCACCTTGATCAGATCCACTCCCCAACTTGCATAGAGCGCCGCGATGGAGTCGTAATACGCTTGCGCTCCGGGTTTCGCGGCGTCAATTCCATAGTTGTCTGGATTCCACGGACAAGTTTCCGTCACATCCGCGGCATCGCTTGCCTTATACGAAGAACCGGCGATTGGCAGATTTGCTTCGACAGCTTTCTTAGGAATCCCTCTCAGAATATGTATGCCGAATTTCAGTCCCAAGGAATGGACATAATCACCCAGGGGTTTGAATCCTGCGCCGCCTTCCGACGATGGGAATCGATTTACGGCTGGGACATAGCGGCCGTTGGAATCCATGCTGTATAACGAAGACTTTGAATTTCCTTCGGGAGTCGGATTCGTGACGAACCATTCCATATCAACGACAATATATTGCCAACCGTACGGCTTCAGATTGCTGGAGAACCATTCGGCATTGGATTTTACCTGCGCTTCATTGATCGTTGTTCCGTAGCCATCCCAGCTATTCCATCCCAGGGGAGGATTGAGGGCGAGTGCGGGCGCGCCAACCTGTTGGGCGCATAGTGAGGAAAGAATTGCAAAAGTCAGGACGCTAAAAAGGCAGATGCTCAGAAGTTGACGCAAGGGATGCAAGGGAACCTCGCTTTCTGCAGAGCGTCCAATTACAACAAAGAAGCCTGCCGCGCTATGGAAAATGTCACGTAACTCTTTTTATTGCAACGCCCCACGAAGGCTAGAGTATTTCTGTTCTCCCGTCAATTAACGCTCTCCCTAGCAAGAACCCATGTCTCCCTCAGGCCGAAACTGCTCTAGCAGGGCGCACAAAGAGCGATACCTTGACGATCGACAATAAATATTGTAGATAATCATAGTATGGGAAAACCAAACGATTTAGTGCAGGGAACGCTGGATTTATTGATCCTGAAGACGATTGCGCTGGAGCCAAAACACGGGTGGGCAATCGCGAAAAGGATTCAGCAAATATCGCGAGAGGTATTGCAAGTGCAGCAAGGATCGCTCTATCCAGCTTTACACCGGCTGGAACAGAAGGGGTGGATCAAGGGCAAACGCGGCGAAACTGAAACGGGGCGGGAAGCGAAGTTTTATTCGTTGACCGCGGCCGGACGGGTGCAATTGGAGAGGGAGACTGCAAATTGGGACCGGTTGTCCGCGGCAATTAATCTTGTGGTGCAAAGGTCGTAGGAGAGCGAGCCATGGTGTGGATGCGACGAGTATGGATGCGCTTGCAGACGTTGTTCAAACGTCACCGTTTTGTGAAGGAACTGGATGACGAGATCCAGTTTCATTTGGACCAGCAATTTGCAGAAAACGTGGCGGCGGGAATGGACCCACTGGAGGCTCGGAGGGCTGCGATGAGAATGTTTGGAAACGGGACACAGGCGAGAGAACACGCCTGGGACGCGTGGGGCTGGGTCCGGCTGGAAGAGATGGTACAGGACATGCGTTATGCGTTGCGTCAATTGCGGAAGACGCCAGGATTCACGGCGATAGCTGTGCTGACGCTCGCGCTGGGGATTGGTGCGAACGCGGCGATCTTCACGCTGGTGAATGCCGTGATGCTGAAGAATCTGCCGGTGACCGATCCCAAGACGCTCGTGCGAATTGGAGACAACAATGATTGCTGCGTGAATGCGGGCGCGCGCGACGACGGCAACTATGCGTTATTTTCCACCGAGACATACGAACACTTACGAAAGAACGCGCCGGAGGTCGAAGATCTGGCGGCGATGCAGGCAGGCTTTGGATTCCGTCCGGTGATTGCGCGGCGGGACAGGACGCCGGAGAACCCGCGATCGGTAATGAGCGAATTCGTGTCTGGGAATTATTTCCGTACGTTTGGACTGCGGCCGGAGGCGGGACGCCTGCTCACCGACGAAGACGACCTAAAGAGTGCGCCGATAGTTGCAGTGATGAGTTACGAGATGTGGAAGCGGAACTATCGCGTTGATTTCTCGGTGATAGGGAGCACATTCTGGATTAATACGAAAGCGGTGACAATTGCGGGAATCGCGCCAGCGGGATTTTACGGCGACCGGCTAGCCAGCACTCCTCCGGACTTTTATTTGCCGATTGAGTCGATGGCAACGCTGGCGAACGCGCCTTACGTTCACGATTCGAATGTGGACTGGTTGTACATGATTGGCCGTGTGAAGCCTGGCGTAAACGTAGCCACGCTGCAGGCAGAAATAAGCGCAATGGTGAAGCAGTTGTTGGCTCAGACGAAGTCCTTCTCCGATGAAACAAGCAAGAAACTGTTGGACCGGGTGCATGTCACGTTGACGCCAGGCGGCGCGGGGATTCAGGACTTGCGAGAGCAGTACGCGTCAAATCTGAAACTTTTAATGTGCGCTTCCGGACTGGTGCTGCTGATTGCGTGCGCAAATATTGCGAATCTGCTGCTGGTACGGGGGATGCGAAGGAAAGTGGAAATGTCCGTGCGAACAGCGCTAGGAGCGGCGCGAGGCAGGATCGTTCGTCAATTGCTGACGGAAAGCGTTGTTTTGGCGGGACTGGGCGGAATTGTGGGATTGGCGGTGGCGTATGGGGGAACGCAGCTACTGCTGGGACTGGTTTTTCCCGGAGCTAAGGGAGTTCCAATAGACGCGCGGCCATCTCTTGCAGTGCTTGGATTTGCTTTCAGCCTTTCTCTGCTGACGGGAGTTTTATTTGGTGTGGCGCCGGCTTGGATCGCGGCGAAGACGGATCCGGCCGATGCGTTGCGCAGCGGCTCGCGCGGAACGACGATGGGAGCTCCGCTGCTGCAGCGCGGATTGGTGGTGCTGCAGGCGGCGCTGTCACTGGTATTGCTGGTGGCCGCAGGATTATTTTCGCAGAGCCTGAGCAAACTTGAGGGCTCGGATCTGAAACTGGATTCAAAGAACCGGTACATCATACACATTAATCCACAAGCGGCAGGCTACACGCAGCCGCAACTTGAGGCGCTGTACCGAATGATGGAGCAGCGATTTCACACGCTACCCGGTGTGAAGAGTGTTGGCATCAGCTCGTACACACCGATGGAGGACAACAACTGGGGCACCGCGGTGCAGGTGCAAGGAGAAGCTCATACGGATCAAGCTTCGATCGTGAGAGCAAATGCGGATTATTTTGGTTCGGTCGGAACACGCGTTGTGATGGGACGTGGAATCAGCGTGCAGGACACAACTACGGCGCCGACCGTGGAAGTGGTGAACGAGACGTTCGTGAAAGGCATGTTCCCGAAGGGTGACAATCCGATCGGGAAGAGGTTCGGCAATCCAGGACCGGAGTCGAACGGGGATTACGAAATCGTCGGAGTTGTTCAGGATACGACTTATACGACGGTCCGCTGGAAGGACCACAAAATGTATTTCTTGCCGATGCTGCAACGGCTGGCGCGCGATAGCAGGCCGATCGAGGAAGATACTTCGCTGTATGCTGGCGCGATAGTGGTGGAAACAGAGGCGCCAGTGAACAACATCGAAGAACTGGCACGCAGCACACTGGCGGAGATTAATCCGAACCTGGCGGTGGTGAAATTCCAGACGTTCGACCAGCAGATTGCAGACAGCTTTAACGATGACCGCATGGTGGCGCGATTGACGACGCTGTTTGGCGGACTGGCGCTGGTGCTCGCAACGATTGGACTGTATGGCGTGACCGCATACACGGTGGCCCGGCGGACTTCAGAGATCGGCATACGCATGGCGCTGGGGGCGCAACCCGGCAGCGTGATTACGATGGTGATGCGCGACGCAATGAGCCAGACAGCGATTGGGTTGGCGATTGGCGTTCCAGTGGCTCTGCTGTGTGTGAAGTTTGTGGAGTCGCAGCTTTATGAGATCAAGAGTGTGAATGCCGCAGTGATGGTGATGGTGATGGCGATTTTGTCGCTGGGGATGGCATCGTCGCTGGCGGGGATAATTCCGGCACGGAAGGCGGCGGCGACAGATCCGGCGCAAACTTTGCGAGCGGAGTAGGCTGATTCAAAACACCGTTTTCCCGCCGTGATTACGATTCGCTCTATCCTTTATGGAGCTGCTTGGCAACGCAAGTCCGCAGACTAAACAATCAAGCAGCGGTCACATCCCGAACGTGCAAACAGCGCATAAACCTTATATAATCAATAGGTTGACTCGTCCGCGATCGTCCTGAAATCGCCCCGGAGACAATCATGCTGCGGTTATTTTGTAAGCGACTGGCCGCATTCTTTTTCTGCGCCGCGGCAGTGTGCTTGTCGCCGCGTGTTAGCGCGGGCCAAGCTGCTCCCGCCGCCGCTCAACCGCCAATCACCGATTACATCGCCAAGGGCTGGGACAGCTTGACGCGGTCGATGACCGACTGCGCCACCGTGGTCGATCCAAAAGTTACTTCCAAGTCAGTCCTTTATATTCCCGCAGATTTTGCCGTGACCGCGGACATGCGTGAACTTGAAAAGCGCTGTGGTGTGGAAATTCGCGCGTTGCCCAAAGTGATCACGAAGGCGGGAGACATCGATACAAATTCCTTCCATCCCCAGGGTTTGTTGTATGTGCCGGAACGCTATGTTGTGCCTGGGGGCCGCTTCAATGAAATGTATGGATGGGACAGCTACTTCATCATTCGTGGCTTGCTGAGAGACGGCCGGCTCGATCTTGCACGCGACATCGTCGAAAATTTCTTTTTCGAAATTGAGCATTACGGCAGCGTGCTGAACGCCAACCGCACCTATTATCTGAGCCGGTCCCAGCAGCCGTTCTTGAGCTCCATGATTTTCGCGGTTTATAACGCAGAGAAAGAAAAAGGCCACGAGGATCGCGCGTGGCTCGAGCGAGCTTATGGGTATGCCACGCGCGATCACCAGATGTGGCTGCGGCCGGAGTTGCTTGCCGGTGACACGGGGCTATCACGCTATTTCGATTTTGGGGAAGGGCCTGCTCCGGAGAGCCTGAAAGACGAAGTAGATCATTACCGGCAGGTGGTGGAATATTTCTTGAATCATGCGGACCAGATTGCGGGGCGGGTGGACGAGCGGCTACCCGGCCAGACCAAAGAACTGGGCCCCGGGATGACTTACACGTTGCGACTGTGCGATGAGCCGCAGGGTATGGGGCATGCGGAGTGCGATCAGATACGCGAACTGTCGCTGAGCCGCGATTTTTATAAAGGGGATCGGGCGATGCGCGAGTCCGGGTTTGATATTTCCTTCCGCTTCGGACCGTTTGGTGCCGATACACATCATTACGCCGCGGTTTGCTTGAACAGCCTGCTATACAAAACGGAACTGGACCTGGCGAAAATGAGCGACGTTCTGGGACGCAAGGCCGACGCCGAATCATGGCGGCAACAGGCCAACGCGCGGCGGACGGCCATTAACAAATATCTCTGGGACGAAGCAAAAGGCGAATTCTTCGATTATGATTTCATGCGCCACAAGCGCTCCACTTACGAATATCTGACTACTTTTTATCCGCTTTGGGTTGGGCTGGCCACGCCGCAGCAAGCCAGCGCGGTGGAGGCGAACCTGAAAGTCTTCGAACGGCCCGGTGGCGCGGCCATGAGTCCTTACGATACCGGGGCGCAATGGGATTTTCCGTATGCCTGGGCGCCGACGCAAATGATTCTGGTGGACGGGCTGCGCGAATATGGCTTCACGGAAGATGCGAATCGTGTTTCATTCGAATTCGCCGGTACGGTTGCGCAAAATTATGAGAAGCAAGGTTACATCGTGGAAAAGTACAATGCCGTAACGCGCTCGACCGATGCCGCCGTTACGATTGGCTACCAGATCAATGTTGTCGGCTTTGGTTGGACTAACGCAGCTTACCTGGATTTTCTTGCCGAACTTCCCCCGGCAAAGCGCAGCGAACTCGAGCGCATCCACTGAATTCCCCCAAGAACAGGAGCTCAAGGCTTGGTTGGGTTGCGAGTCAATTCGTCCGCCTCTTTTAGCTGTCGCTCCGCGTCGGCTGTCTGTCCGAGCGTGCGATACGCCTGCCCCAGCAGTTGGTGCGCCATGGCGTTGCCGGGATCCATACTGATGGCGCGTTGAAGAGCGCGGACTGCCAGTTCGGTCTCACCTTTTTTCTCCAGCACTTTGCCCATCAGGATGTAGGGGCCGGTGGAGTTTGCGTCCAGCCAGATGGAACGCTCCAGCAATCGCTCCGCTTCGTCAAATTTCTGTAGTCGCATGTTGGCGTCCGCAAGTTTGAAGTAAGCATTCGCGTATCCCGGATTGATGGCAATCTCCTGTTGGAGCTGGCTGATGGCCTGATCTATTTTCGATTGATAGAGGTAGAGTTCACCAAGAAGGTAGTGCGCAAGCGGCAGCTTGGGATCCAGTGCGGTGGCTTTCAATGCGTACTCTTCCGCGACTGGTCCGAAATCCAGCCGAAACAACACGCGCGCGCAAAACAAGTACGCGGCTGCGGAATCGGGCGCGACTCCATACATTTTCGCGAAGGCCGCACGGGCGTGGTCATATTGTTTGGACTGGATGTAGGCGACGCCCAGAATATACGAGGCGTCGACGTTCGCGCGCGAATACCAGGTTTGCACTTTTTCAAGGTACGGGATGGCTTCGCCAGGCTTTCCGGCAAGGTACAAAGAGAGTCCCATCAACTGGATCGCCTCTGAATCTTGCGGGTTCTCGTTCAGGGCCTTTTGCAGGTTCAGAATGGCGTTCAGATAGTCGCTTTTCTTGTAATAGGCGATTCCCAATTCGCGGGCCAGCCCCTTGGGCGGCGGCGTTTGATTTTGCATGGCCTCAAGTTGAGCGATGGCTTCAGTAAATTTTCCGAGTTGCAACAGGTGATCGGCTTCCACAAATGGCGAGGCGGAAGACGCGGAATCTTGTGACGGCGATTGTGGGAATCCGGCTGAGTCTCGCGCGAGAACCACTGCCAAAACAGGAATGACTAAGATACCGAATGCCATTTTACTCAGAAAGCGTGTAACGATCACGATTCTCCGTACGGCTTCGACAAGATGAAAAGCTTCCGTCATGGAGCACACCGCGGAGGGTTCGCGCTTAGCTCGACAAGTAATTTCTTGGCCGGGCCAAGATCCGGATTGAAACGGAGCACGCGCCGCACGGAGTTACGCGCGGTTTCAAATTGTTGTGTCTGGCAGAATATGCGAGCCAAATTCATCCCGATTTCACTCCTTGCTGGAGCGCGCTCGAACGCATCCTGCAACAGCTTGACAGCTTCGGCAGTGCGGCCGTGATTCGCCTCGAGCACGCCCAGATTCGTTGCGGCATCGATGAGCGTGGCATCTTGCTGCAAGGCTCTGTTGTACAGTGCGCGCGCCTGATTGTCATCTCCGCGTTTTTGCGCCGAATAGGCAATAGCAGACAAGAGCGCCGGATCGTCAGGGAATTGCCGCAAAGCCGCTTGCAAGAAACCATCCGCTTCAGGCTGTGCCATGGTCATTCCAGAGTCGACCATGGATTGCCACGCTAGCGCCAGTTCTCTCCCTTCTTGCGCTGCCTCCTCTGTGCGCGGAAACGGAACCAATTCTGGCAGCGCGGCGGTAGGCGACTGCGTGGCATTTTCCCTCGCCGGGCGCCGGAGGATGCGATGGTCTGTTACTTCCGTGTGGGCCACGTCGGTGCTAGGAGACGGGGGCATGTGGCAAGAGGTGCAGTCCTGTTGCTTGCGATGATGCTTCGCACCGAATGTTTCGCCATGACAGGCGATACACTTCGCCCTGTAGAAAGCCACTCGCTTTTCGCGAGGCACGGTCTGGTGCGGGTCGTGACAACTCATGCAGTTCATGGCATCGCCCGACTTTTGTTTGCACACGCTTCGGGCCAGCGCTTCGAACTGGCTGGTGGCCCGGAGGCCCTGCGGCACATTTCCAGCGAGCACGAAATAGCGCACATAGTCGGCCAGATCCGCACCTGGTTTGTACTCATAAAGATGTTTGCCGGCGCGTTCGATGGCAGCGTTTCCCTCAAGATGGCACTGCATGCAATCCTGATCGCGCAGTTTCGGGGAAAGCTTGCTGGGATTCACAATCGCTCCGCCAAGGACGTGGGCAGCGCCCGGCCCGTGACACCGTTCGCATGTCACGCCCGAAAAAAGAAAAATCGGTGTGGCGTACTTGTTTTCCGTGCCGTCGATGGGCGCTCGCACGCCGCTGACATGACAGTTCAGGCAACTGGTCAGAGCCGGCAGGTTCAGCGGAATCTCGCGTACGTTCCCATAAGCGGGGGCCATGTCCCACATGTGACGGTCGGCGTACCAATTGACGGGTGACTCGAAGACGAAGCCGTCGTCGGAAAAAAGGTAGGTGCGTCCACGCCGGCCTTCTCCGATGTAATACAGCAATTCTCGCTTGCCCTTCACCAGCGGATCGTCAGGACGATCGAAGCTCAGCCAAACCTTTCCGCCATCGCTAAAAATCACGTAATACACTCCGGATTGTTTGTGAGTGAACTCGCCGGCGATCAGGTTTTCCTCCGCAGGTCCGCTGGCATGAGCCATTGCCGATCTCATGTAGGATTCGTAGATCGTGGCGTGGCATTTCGCACAAGCTTGATTGCCGACATATCCATCGGCATTCGCGCCTGATGCGGCGGTGGACGTAGTTTTCGGGACGTCTTGCGAAGCGGCCGCAATTGAAAAGCCAAGGAAATAAAGAAGCGCAATTCCGAACAGCCATTCGCGGCGGTTCTGGTGGCGTGCAATCACTCGAACATTCCCGCGCTATGGTTGCACATTGGGAACAACACCGATTTGTTGCAGGTTTTCGCGCGCGAGCTTGTTGCTGGGATCGATCTTCAGAGCACGCTCGAAATGCAGTCTCGCTTCCGGTAGATCGCCGGTCACAGCGAAAGCGCTGCCGAGATTGGCTTCCGCGTTGGCATCGTCCGGATGGAGGCGCGTGGCCGCGCGAAACTGTTCAATCGCTTCGGAAAATCGGCTTTGCGACACAAAAGCACTCGCCAGATTGTAGTGCGCGTCAAAGTTATCGGGCTGAGCCTGGAGCGCGGCCTGAAGGTGACGGATGGCATCATCGACGCGCCCGGCAGCGAGCAACGATGCGCCGAGAGCGTTGTTCGCCGTGGCATCCTGGGGACGAAGACGCACCGCGAGTTGGAACTGCTGGATCGCCTCTGTCTGCGCTCCCTGTGCCTGAAGGATGGCAGCCAGATTGTAATGAGATTCAAAGTCCGAAGGATTTTTTTCTATATTGTGGCGCGCCATCGCTTCTTGCACCAGCATCCGCGGATCGACGTTAGGATCTGAAGAAGGATGCGGCAGTACTTGCAGCCAGAGATGCGCCATTTCGTCGGTGGAGCGGTTGCCCGCCACAACACGCCGCGGAGGGTGATTGGGATTTGTGATGTTTTCGGCTGAATTGTTGTAGATGAAGCGCATGGTGATCGTCGTGCCTTTGGGCAAAGACACTGGCTGCGCATAGCGATAAACGGCTTGCCAGTTCAAATCCCATTGCGGAATGTGAATCAATGTTTCAGTGGAACCATCAGGCAGCGCGGCAATCGCCTGCAAATCCTTGCCTAGATAATGCGCGTGCGGGTAAATTGCCAGCAAATCCACGTCGACGGGAAGCGTGAATTCATCCGTAACCAGAAACTGTTTTGCGCCTGCGGGAATGTCGAGTTGGCCATCGTTTTCCATCTGCAGCAATAAGGGGAAAAGCGTGGCAGGCTCATCGGTGAAGTACAGCCCCAGGCTTGGCTGAATCTTCTCCGGCTTGCCGGAAGGCTGCAGATGAACATTCAGGACGAGATCGGTGTCTTTATCCAAACGCAAAGCCATGCCCTTTGGCTCAGGCTGAATCACTGTGCCGGGTTTCCAAAACAGAAAGTGGCTGTCAGGATCGAAAGCCTCCGATTCGATCTTTAGTTCCATGCCAGGGAAGCCCGCGCCGGACTCCTGTTCCTGAGCGCGCGCCGATTGATTGCGATCCACGAGGATGTTGGCATGGTGAACGACGCGCTTGTCGCCGGGGCGGATTTCGATGGCCTTCAACCAACGCGTGCGGTCGACGGGCGTGCGAAAAATAAAATTCCAATACATGTCGTAGCCGCTTGCAGGCAGGACATAAGACTTTGCCGCCTGAACGATTTCGTCGGGTTGCCCCAGTTGCCAGCCGGGCACGAATTCTGGCGCCCGGGGCAAATCGGCGGCCACGCCTTCCGATTCACCCTGCTCCACCCATTTTTCAATCAGGCTAATTTGTTCGTCGGACAATCGAAGTTCGTCGGCAAATCGCAGCGGCTGAGGCGCGGGCAACCACGGCGGCATAATGCGCTGCGCGGTGATCGCAGCGATCTGGCGCGCGTGAGACTTGGCGTCCACATAGGTGAGAAGTGGAAACGGCCCGGCTTCTCCGGGGCGATGGCAAGGGGCGCAATAGTGAAAAAGGATTGGGGCAATATCGCGATTAAAGGTGACGCGTTCTTCGCCCGATCGTGTTGCGAACGCCACCATCGTCAGGCACCCGGTTCCGAGCAAGAACGCCGAAATTGTTCCCCAAGACAAGGTCATTCGAGGTCCGCGATAAAGCAACCTACCGCCGGCGCGGTGGCAGGTGGTTTCTTGCCAGTTAGAGCCGCCTGAATGGCATCATCGAGTTCGTGCGTGGTGGCGGCTGGGCGAGCGCGGCCAAAATCCTGGTACAAATCGTCAATGCGGCCGTGATACAGCAAGCGGTGATTAGCATCAAAGACCGCCGCTTCCGGAGTGATCTGCACTTGAGCTTCGGCGGCGAGAGTATGGTACGGATCGCGAAGCGCGGGCAACTGGTAGCCGTAGTCTCGTTCATGTTGCCGAATTTTTTTTGCTGTCGCGCTGCGCTCCGGGTAAATCAGCCAAAACGCGACTTTCGCTGCATACTCTGAGCTGATGCGATTGATCAGGGGCGCGTACCGGTTGGAAATCGGGCAATCCACGCGCACAAAAAGAAGCACCACCGGTTTTCCCAGAGCCGAGGAGAACGGATCGGCAGGAGTGCCATCCAGATGCTCTGCCGTTTTTTGTGCAGCCGAAAATGGCAGGGAGAAAAGGAGAATTGCCAGTGCTGCCGACAGCACGGAGAACCACGGTAATGCAATCCGCGGGAAAGACATGACGCCCGAAATGTTACTGCGCTGCCGAGCCAACTGTCCATGCGCCATTTGCCACGCTCTACCGAATTCACCCCTCCTATACGCAAAAACGGGGAACCCGCGCAGGGCTCCCCGTCTCGGTTAGGGGTTTTGATCAGAAAACTACGCGGAGGCCGAATTGCAACTGGCGCATGCCGTTGGGCGTGCCGGGAGAGGCATCGCCTTCGATATCAGTGATTTGTCCGGCGCTCGGGTTGGTGGCGCAATCGACGCAATTGTTTCCTTGATTGGAATTGAATCCGAGGACGGGGTGATTGAAGACGTTGTAAGCGTCAAATCGGAATATGGCGTTGACTCGCTCCGTGATCCTGAAATTCTTCGAGAGCGAGAGATCCGAAAAGAACGCGCGCGGTCCGGTGAAGGTGTCAAACCCTGCATTGCCAACCTGGCCACAAGCTGGGAGTGAGAACGCCCCAGAGACGGGCCTGGCTAGCGTGCAGGAATCGGTGCCATTTGCCACGCCGGTAAGGTTGTAAGCCAGCGGAGCAACAGGGGTGAACCAATATAGCCCGCACTCGCCGCCTGTTCCGCAACCTGATTTAATTGTCCGGGGCCCCGTGCTGAACGATTTGCCGTTCACCAGGTCCGGGCGGCATGGCCCTGTATCCGTGATCTCACCACATTCACCGATGCTGGCCGTCCATGGCAACCCGCTAGCCCAAGTCAGAGTATTGGACATCTGCCAGCCTCCAATGACGTAATCCATGGCTTTGCTGACACCGCTGAAAAATCGCTTTCCGCGGCCAAAGGGAAATTGGTAAACGCTGGTGAGCAGGAAAACGTTGTCGCGGTTGTACTGGTCGGGTCCATATTCCAGTTTCGGGGCTATCGCATAGTAACCCTGAGTCGTGTCGTAGGCGTTGGAGTGCGAGTAGGTGTAATGAGCTGTGAACTGCCACCCGTTGGTGAAACGTTTCTCGACCTTTGTTTGCAGCGAATTGTAGTTGGTACTCGCGTTGTTGCCGAAATAATTCGAAACATCTACAGCGCAACAAGTAAGCGGCACTTGTGTCGGCACACCGCTGATAACTTGGGTCACGGTGTAACCTGGGTAGGTAAACGAGGGTACTCCGTTTTCGTTGTAAGGTCGCCGGTTGGCTTGCGGCACGAAGGGCACGAACGAAGTCAGCGCGCAAGTGGTTGGTGTTGGGCAAGAGACAAAGTTAGTCCCGTTCCCTACCGCGGGAGCGTTGACGTTGTAGGCGGGCCCGTTAGGGAAGAGCACGTGGGTGCCCTTGTTTCCGACATAAGCGATCTCGACCGCGATCGAGGGAGTGACTTGCCGTTGAACGGTCGCGTTCCAAGCATCCACAGTGGGCAAAACCTGCACGGTAGGCCGAATGTGCGTCGCGGCAGTGCCGTCAGGACCCAAGAGCGGCAAAGTGCCCTGCGGCGAAATCTCGGACAGGATATTTTGGAAATAGGTCGTGGGATTCAAGTTGGCGGGAGGCCCACTCGCCAGCGTGAATACCGGGCTGATATTGTTCGTTGCGAGCGGATTGAGGTTGCTGTCTTCGAGCGATTGCGCGGCTAACACCGGTAAGTTCTGGGTCACCGCATGGCCGAAATTGGATCCGAAAACGCCGAGGTCAAAGCTGCGGCCATACCCGAGACGGATCACGGTCTTCGGATCGTATTGATAAGCAATGGCCAACCTTGGCCCAAACGCCTTCCAAGTATTCGAGATGTTCCCATTGGTGCCGTAGGGCCCATATCCCGCCACGCGAATTACGCCTTGCGTCAGATTCGCGAAGCCGCCATTGCCCTTACCATTGACCGTTTCCGGGAAGTATATTTCCCAACGCAACCCGTAGGTGAAGGTGAGTTTTGGCGTGATGCGCCAGGTATCCTCTCCATAGAAGAACCACCGCTTCTGGCGTTCCGCTGCGTCAATCACAGGGCTCGCATAGCGTTGGAATGACGACACGTCGCCAAGAAGAAAAGTGGCGAGCGTTAGGCCTCCCGCTCCGGCCAGCGAAGTCGTGTCGGAATCGAAGTTGAGAACACCGGTGCGATTGGAGTCGCTGGGAACGCGCAAGTTCATGGCATAGCGAATATCGGCGCCAAACTTAATCTGATGATTCCCCTTGATCTTGGTCCAGTTGTTTACAAACTGGAACTGCTGCTCACTTTCGATGAGGGGGCAGTTGCAGCGGCCAACGTTCAAACCGTCTCCGAAGTTCGGCATGCCTTGAGATTGCGACGCAGTGTTGTTATTTCCACCGCTCGTGGGAAAGAAGGAAGAGAGGCCGCCGGTCTCCGAAGTGCCCAAGTTCAAGCCGGGAATGCCGAACCCGGTCATGGGATTCGTGTTGGCATCAGAGTAGGCAGTTACCGGGTTGTACTTGAAGTAGCCAAAACGGAAATCGGTCAGCAGGTTGCTGCCAATAGCCTTGTCAAAACCCGTCGCCAAACTGTAATTGTGGACATTCGATTCGCCGTTAAGACCGCCCGGTCCAAAACCCACGCCGCCAAGTGCGCCGAGAGTGCCTTTTCCTGATAGGTTGAAATAATCCAAACTGAAGCGACCAAAAACTTGGTAGCCATGAGGCGCGTTGTAATCGATGCGAATATCGAATGCGTTCTGATCGTACGGTCCTGAACCGGAGCCAATAAAATTGTTCGTTATGCCTGGCCCATTATTCGGAGCCGGAAATTCAGCCAGAACTGCGGAAGCTTGTGGCGAAAGCATCCCAATCGGAATCCAGTTTGGCTGGGTCGCGCAACCTGCGGGCCCGCAAAAGGGCGTTCGACCAGCTCCAGTTAACGAGCTCCCGGTCGCGGGGTTGTAGATCAGACCGCCGCCAGAAGAGATTGCCGCGGCATACTGACTTAGATTGCAATAGCCCGGGCTGCTGCTCGCAGCGTTTGTCGCGGGATTGCACGACTGGAGCGCCTCCGTAGTCGGTGTGGTCAAGAGATTCGTTATGCCGTTTAGCTGACGAACGCCTTGGTAATCGCCGAAGAAGAACAATTTGTCCTTGATGATCGGACCGCCGACCTGCGCACCGAAAGCTTTGTAGGTCGCATTAGGAACTCCAGAGCTAGCTGGTTGCGTGAACGGATCGCGGGCCTCCTGCGCACTGTTCCGGTAATCGTAAAATCCCCCGCCGTGGACTTCGTTGCTGCCGGACTTTGTCTGGACGGTGACCAAGCCCGCGACCGCCTTGCCGAACTCAGCATCGTAATCTTGCAGCGTAATCTTGGTCTCCTGAATGGCATCAATGTTGGGGTTGACGACAATGATTCCCAAGATCGCGTCTTGATTGTCGGTGCCATCCAACATGAAGGACGTTCCGCTAAAGTGTTGTCCATCGACGAAAATCTGCTGCCCAGCCTGGGGATTTTCTGTGGCCGCGTGACTCCAGCCCACGAGCTTCTGCGTACCGGGCGTGAGCAATTCCAAGCTCGTGAAATTGCGATTGAGAATAGGCAAATCCGAAACGTACATCTGGTTAAATTCGTTCGACACATCCGCACGATCCGTCTGGAGAAGTGGGAGTTCCGTAGTCACTTCAACGGACTGGGTGACATCGCCAACTTGCAACTGCACGTCGATATGAGCGGAAGAATCGGCGCTAACCGGCACCGAGTCCACGTCGTAAGACTTGAATCCCTTTGCTTCCACCTTGAGCTTGTAGGTGTCCGGGATTAAGTGCGTAACGTTATAGAAACCGCTCTCGTTAGTGGTCGTTTGATCTGAAGTACCCTTGCTTACGGACGTCACAGTGACTTGCGCACCCACAACCGCCGCGCCTTGGGGATCGGTGACCGTGCCGATCATGCTGCCGTAAACGGCTTGACCTCGAGCTGAATTCGCGGACAGGACCCATAGAATCGACAGCAAAAAAATCCCTGCGAAAGTAGACGGCCGCTTCATTTACCCTCCCCATACAGCCGCTTCTTTGGGCCAGCGGCCGCCAACACGTGACTGCCATGCAGAGGCTAGCTGGGTGGGGCTTGGTAGCAAGTCCATTTCGCGCGGACAGATACCTACAGCGACAAAACGGCGCGCGTTTATATCTTCAGAATGGACCGGAAAATCCCCCATCGAACCACGTCCAACCCAGCGAAAGCCCCCAACTCCTCGGCCAAGCGCAGCGCTCCACAGCACCGGTGGAATGTGGCATCTCTTTTTGGCACGGTTCGGAGCGACCCTCGAATGAACACCGAAACGGCCGGGACCAAATACTGCGCTTCAAATATTGCGATGGCTTGTAGCAGTTTTTTGATAGCGCTGGAAAGTATCTTTGGGTCTTGAAACCGTTACAGCCGTTAACCAACGAATTTTCAAGCACCTGATCCATGGGTTAACTTTGGTGTTACAATGCCCCCACTACGTGTCCCCATGATTGGCAGCCAGGAAACTCAGGCGCAGGTTGGCAGACTTCTAGTGAGTCATGCCTTGCATGGGTCCGAGTCTCTCTGCAAACTCCTGCGCTACCTGGCGCACTACGCCCTGGAACACCCCGGCACCTCTCCCAAGGAATATCAAATTGCGACGGAAGTATTCGGCCGGCCTGGGGATTTTGACCCGCACCAGGACTCCATGGTTCGAGTGCAAGTGGCGCGGCTTCGATCGAAGCTCGCCGAGTACTATGCCTCGGAAGGGGCACGCGACACCCTTATTGTTGACGTGCCCAAAGGCAGCTACGCCCTTAATTTTCTGGAGCGCACGTCTCTGCCACCTCTGAATGGGCACGAACCGGCACCCAAGGACCCCACTCCGGTTCCCGCCGCGCAAGCTGTCTCGCCTTCTCGTTGGATCGCCGCGCTCGTTGTGCTGTCGATGATTTTGACCGCCGCCCTAGCCATCGCCATTGACCGGCTGCTCCTTCGTCGCGTGGCGCAGGCTCATTCCGCGGAGGACATTTCGGTGGCTCCGGCGTCCGTGCGCACTTTCTGGAATGGATTTCTCGGTGCCAACGAGCCTCCCTGGGTCGTGTTCAGCAACGCTTCCTTTGTTGGCCGCCCGGACACCGGCATGCGCTACTACGATTCCAAGCGCGACGACAAGGCGCCCATATTCGACCACTACACAGGCGTCGGCGAGGTGCTCGCGGTGCATGCGTTGGACACAGTTTTTCGGCAGTTGCAGCGGGAACTGCGCGTCAAAAGGGGTAGTTTGTTCACGCTGGATGACGCTAAAAGCAACTACCTCATCTTTCTCGGCTCGCCCTCGGAGAATCTTACCTTGCTGGAAATCCCGACGACCCGGGATTTTTCCTTTCAGACGATTCATTGCTGCTCGCGAGAGGGAAACATTGAGATCGTCAATAACCATCCCGCAGCCGGCGAGGATAAGGAATACGTGGCCACCCCTTCGGATAAGCCACTCACCGAAGACTACGCAGTGATTGCCTTGGTTCGTGGGTTGAAATCCAGCCACTCCGTGTTGATTCTTGCGGGAACCACGACTATCGGCACGCAAGCGGCCGCCGAATTCGTGTGTGACCAAACCTCTCTCAATGAGCTGCTGCGTCAGTTGGGAGTTTCCTCGGCCGCCGATCTCAAACCGTTTGAAGCCGTAATCCGCACGAAAGTAGTGCGCGGCGTGCCCGTAAACTCGGAGTTGGTTGCTTTGCACAAGCTCTCAAGCTGATGAAGACTTGCGCTCAATTGGCGGCTGGCATCGCCAGTCGAGGGTCGAGAGATGCGGCCTTCTGGTACTCTTCTTGCGCTTCTGCTTTATCTCCTTTTTGACTCAGAGCCTGTCCTAATTCAAAGTGCGCTAACGCAAATCCCGGCGAGGCCGCGACCGCCGAGCGAAATTGTGAAATGGCGCCGTCCACATCCCCCGCCTTCAAGAGCCGCTTGCCTGAGTTTGTGGCGAAGAGCGCGGCCTGCTCACTGTTCACTTTCTTGACGATTTCGGCGCCGAGTTTGCTTTCAGCCGCGGCGCCCTCTTTGTCGCCAAGCTGCCGCAGCACCGCGGCGAGTGTGGTGTGAGCACCGGCGAATTGCGGCTGTAATCGAATCGCCTCTTCCAACGCAGTGACTGCTCCTTGCAGGTCGCCCTTTTGCTTCAAGACCGTTCCCAGTGTGTAGAAAGCTTCCGCATAATCCCGCTTGACGGCAGTTGCCGCGCGAAGCTCGGTCGCAGCTGCATCAAGATCGCCCTGTTGCCATAAAGTGACGCCCAGTGTGTAGTGTGCGTCCGCTTGCGCCGGATCCAGTTCGGACGCTTTCCGCAATTCCGCTTCTGCTTCGCCGAGCTTGTCCTGGAGCTTCAGTGTTAGGCCCAGGTTGTAATGCAAGGTTGCATCGCTCGGCGCCAACTTTAATGCCGCCTGGAATTCCTGGAGGGCCAAAGCAAACTCTGACATTTGCAGATAAGCAGCGCCGAGGTTGCCCAAATAGCTTGCAGCGTTTGGTTGCAGCCGGATGGCCGCCTGAAATTCCGCGATCGCTCCCCTGGCGTCCCCGGTTTGCAGCAGCGCCAGGCCAAGATTGTTGCGCCGGTCCGCGCTGTCCGGCTGGAATTTCACGGCCTCACGAAATGCGTCCGTCGCTTTTTCCAGCTCCCCGCGCCCCTGAAGCAAAAGACCCAGGGCATTCTGCGCATCGGGATAGTCAGGCTTCAGACGCACACAGATTTGCAGTTCGCTGATCGCGCCATCTTGATCGCCGCGATTTTTTAGCACTAGCGCCCAATAGTAATGCGCGCCGGCCTCCAGGGAATTCTCCTGCACGGCCATTTGCAGGTGGTAGGCCGCTTCGTCGAATGCCTTCTCGTTATAGCGCAGCACGCCCAGATGAAAATGCGCACTCGCAAAATCTGGCGCGACCTTCAAAGCCTCCTGGAACTGCTCCTCAGCCTCAGCCATTTGCGACTGTCGGACCAGCAGTGATCCGAGATCATCGTGTAATTCAGGCCGTGTTGGATCCAGCTCCACGGCACGGCGCATTTCCGCAGTGGCGTCGGCGGTCTTCCCCGAGGCATCCAGCGCGTGACCCAGGATGCGATGCGATTCCGCGTCGTTTGGTGAAATCGCTATCGTGGATCGGGCCATGCGGATGGCCCCTGCGAAATCTCCTTTGGCCAGCAGTGTATTCGCCAGATTGCTGCGGGCTTGCACAAATTTCGGCTGGTATTTCAGTGCTTCATGAAACTGCTCGATGGCTGCGTCGTATTTTCCGCCGGTGAGCAGTACGAAACCCAATGCATTGTGGGCTTCGGGATTGTTTGGGAGGATCTTAATCACCTCTTCGAAGGACAACCGCGCGGCTGCGAGATCGTCGTTTTTCAGTGCTTCCATTCCCTTCGCGTAAATGGTCTCTGCCTGATGTGCGGCGTTCTCGCTAGACGCTGCCGCCTCTTGCCCAACCAGCGCTTGTGGCGAACCTGCGAACACCACCAGCGGGACGCCCAACATGCACAAGCGCCAGAACCTACCGATGCATCTCTCGAAGCGTCCTCGCAAACATTTGCTCCAGACACGTTCGATACTAGCATCACTTCACCAAGCTTCGGTCGAACGCAACCGCGCTACTTGACCGCTTCACTGACGCCACATACGATGAGTTCCTTGTGAGTTCCCAAGTGAGGTTTTTCTCTTACAGTTCTCTCGCCTTCGGTCTGCTTGCTTTTCTAGCCGCTCCGCTCCTCTACTCGCCAACACGTTCGCAACAAACACCGAAAGCTGGGAAACGCATAGCCTACTTCACTGACGAAGCCGCAAAAGCAGGGCTTACCGCGAAGGATGTTTTCGGCGGCGTGGACACGAAGAAATACATAATCGAAACCACGGGCACAGGCGTGGCAATCTTCGACTATGACAACGATGGCTGGCCCGATATTTTCCTGGTGAACGGCACCACGCTGGACCAGGCCCATTCCTCTGCTCCCACCAATCATCTCTATCGCAATAATCACGATGGCACGTTCACGGATGTTACGGAGAAAGCGGGTTTGCTGCACAGCGGCTGGGGACAGGGCGTGTGCGTCGGAGACTACGACAATGATGGCTTCGAGGATTTGTACGTCACGTACTACGGCAAGAATGTTTTGTATCACAACAATGGCGACGGCACTTTCACGGATGTGAGCGAAAAGGCTGGCGTGGCCGGTACTGGCAAAACATGGGGCTCCGGTTGCGCGTTCGTGGATTACGATCGCGATGGAAAACTCGATCTGCTCGTAGCCACGTATGTTGATTTCGACGTCGCCACCGCGCCGAAACCGGGCGAGCGGATCGACTGTCTTTGGAAGGGCGTTCCGGTAATGTGCGGACCACGAGGGCTGCCGTGGAAATCGAACATGCTTTATCACAATCGAGGCGACGGGACATTTGAGGACGTCACGAAAAAGGCGCACATCGACAAAACAAACGGCCATTACGGACTCAGCGTCTCAACGCTGGATTTCGACGATGACGGTTGGCCGGACATCTACGTTGCGTGCGACAGCACGTCCAGCATTCTTTATCGCAACAATCACGATGGCACGTTCACTGACGTCGCTGTGCTTGCGGGCGCCGCGTTCAATGAAGATGGTATGGAACAGGCAGGTATGGGCACGACGGTCGGCGACTTCGACGGGGACGGCCGGCCGGACATTTTCAAAACAAATTTTTCAGACGACACGTCCACGCTGTATCGGAACAACGGTGACGGCACTTTCAACGATGCGACGTTCGCGGCAGGTCTAGGGCTACACACGCAGTATTTGGGCTGGGGCACGATGTTTTTTGATTTCGATAATGATGGCTGGCCGGATCTGTTAGTGGTGAATGGTCACGTTTACCCGGAAGTGGATCCTGCACACCTTGGCAGCGATTATCAGGAGCCGCGCATCCTCTACCACAACAAAGGCAATGCCACGTTCGAAGATATTTCCGCGACGTCCGGCCCGGGAATTACCACGGCGAGTTCCTCGCGGGGCTTGGCGGTCGGCGATCTTTGGAATGACGGCAGAATCTCGGCAGTGGTCAGCAACATGAACGCGCCCGCAAGCCTGCTCGTGAACCAAGCGCACTATGACAATCATTGGATTGCGGTACAGACAAGAGGGGTCAAGTCCAATCGTGATGGCATCGGTGCGAAGATTCGCGTGAAGGCCGGCAACAGAATACTCGTGGATGAAGTGCGAAGCGGTTCCAGCTACCTATCCAATAGCGATCGCCGAGTGCATTTCGGGTTGGGCCCGGTTGCAAGGATCGATTGGGTCGAGATTCGATGGCCGAGCGGCCTGAAGGAAGTTTTCGAGAATCAAACCGTCAACAAGATTTTGACGCTGACTGAGGGCCAAGGTAAACCTGCGCCGGGCCATATTCCATAGAACGAACTGCTACGCTTTTCCGGTGCTCTTTTTTAGCGCACTGAGAGACACATTGCGCACGATGCCTTCCCCCTCTTTCACATAAATCAACTGGTTGGGCTGGATGTCCTTCAGAGTCTCCACCAAGCCGCTCGGCCAATGTAATTCCAGGACATCGATCTTTTGTGCTTTGCCAATCCCGAAATGCACACGCAGATCGTTCTGCGAAAAATATCCCCCGCCGCTGCGAACTTCGTCGATTTGTTGGTGCGGCTTCGTCCCTCCTGGCATCTGCACCACGCAGCGCAAGCGTGTACCAATTCCGCTGCGGTTGGACTTGGTGCCAATCGCGCGAACCTTGATCCAGTTGTCTTGCAGCGAAGAGTCGCATCGCACCAGTTGCGGGAAATCGTTGACGCAATTCACCACAAAGTCGATGTCGCCATCATTGTCGAAGTCGCCGAACGCACAGCCGCGCGAAGCACTGGGTTCAGAAATGCCAGGTCCGACGTTGAGCGATATATCCTCAAACTTGCGATTTCGAAGATTGCGATATAGCAGTTTGCGTTGCGGATACCCCGCTTCCGTGCGCAACTGCTCCACTTCCGGGTAAACGTGGCCGTTGCAGATTAGAATGTCCGGCCAGCCATCGTTGTCGAAGTCAAAAAAACCGCATCCCCATCCGAGATATTGTGTGTGCATGCCGAGGCCGGCCTGGAAGGTCGTGTCTTCGAACGCGCCGGCTCCAAGATTGTGGTAGAGCGTCGGAGTATCGCCCGCAAAATTGGTTTTCACGATATCCAGATTCCCATCGAGATCGTAATCGCCCGCCGAAACCCCCATGCCTGCTTGTGGCTTTCCGTCGGCACTCAAAGCGCAACCCGCATCCAGGGCAACGTCCACAAATTTCCCGTTTTTCTGATTCTGATACAAAGCGCTAGCCGTGGAATCATCGGCGACAAAAATATCGGGCCACCCATCATTGTCGAAGTCCGCCGTTAAGACTCCCAGGCCGTACGTTCCATTTGCCTGCCAGAGTCCGGCCCCCTCGGACACGTCCACAAAAGTGCCGTCGCCATTGTTGTGGTACAGAATATTTTTGCCGCCATTCAAGCCGGGAGGACCGCAGGCCACCTTGATGCCTTTGTACAGGCACGGGCCGGATTCCGGGACCGGTGCGGTGGCCAGATCCATATCGATGTAATTGGCCACAAAAAGATCCAGCTTGCCGTCGCGATCGTAATCGACGAAAGCGCAGCCCGTGTTCCAACGCTTGCCGTTGCCGGCGACACCGGATTTTTCACTGACATCCGTGAACGTGCCGTCGCCATTGTTGTGGTACAGCGCGTTCTTCCCGAAATACGCGACGAACAGGTCTTCATAGCCGTCATTGTCGTAATCGCCGATGCAAACACCTTGTCCCCAACCGGTGCGAGCCAAGCCCGCTTTCAAAGTGACATCTGTAAAGGTGCCATCGCGATTGTTCTTGAAAAGATGGTTGGTAGGTTCCTGGCCGGCCGGAAACCCCTCTAAACGTGTTCCATTTACGAGGAAGATGTCGAGCCAGCCGTCGTTGTCGTAATCGTAGAAGGCCACGCCGCAGCCCGTGGTTTCCAGAAGGTATTTGTTCTTGTGTTCGCCGCCAAAAATGGTTTTAGCATTCAGGCCAGCGGCCTTTGCGGTGTTGACGAAATTTACTCCGGGCGAGGTTCCTTCGATCCCGAGAGGGCTATCGTTTGCTTTTTGGCTGCGGATTCCCAGTCCGGTAATCGCTTGGGAAAGAATGGTTTCCAGGGACAACACAAGCGAGGTACGGCAGAGCGATTTCACAAAACTGCGGCGTGTTGATGGCAAGCCCGTACCCTTCCCCGGATGCGTTTTAGCCAAGATCGGCGAGAGTCATTTCATATTGTCGGACATGCCAGCCACATTGCAAGTGAGTCGGCACGATGGGGATTTTTTTCGAACTGGTGGGTTATCCAGGCGCGAATAGAGTTTCCGTTGAGCACGCACGTATGTTACGTTTTGCTCGGCGGTGGGCTCAGGGGAACCCATTCGGGCGAATGCGGCATTTTCTGGTCAGGAGTGCCACCATGAAAATTCGAGCGAATTTCTGGATGCTAGCGATTGCTTGTGCCCTGGCGTTCGCTGGACTTGCATCCGCGCAACCTCTCAAGGATGCCAGCGGACACGCTTGGTGGCAGCACGCTGTCTTTTACGAAGTGTATCCGCGTAGCTTCGCCGATTCGAACGGCGACGGAATTGGGGATCTGAATGGAATAACTTCCAAGCTGGACTATCTCAAAAAGCTCGGCGTGGACGCTATCTGGATCACCCCGTGCTTTCCGTCTCCCCAGATTGATTTTGGTTATGACGTTTCGGATTACGTCAATATCGACCCAATGTATGGCACGATTGCGGATTTTGATCACCTGGTCAGCGAGGCAAAGAAGCGCGATATTCGCGTGATTCTGGATTTTGTCGTCAACCACACATCGGATCAACACCCGTGGTTTATCGATTCGAAATCTTCGCGGAGCTCCGCGCACCGCGATTGGTATATCTGGCGCAACGGCAAGGGTCCCGGTCAACCTCCTAACAATTGGCTATCGACCTTTGGGCTGTCAGCGTGGAAATACGATCCCGCCACGCAGCAGTATTACTATCACTATTTTTATCCCGAACAGCCGGATCTGAATTGGCGAAATCCCGCGGTGGAAAAGGCGATGTTTGACGTAACGCGATTCTGGTACAAGCGCGGGGTTGCGGGCTTTCGACTCGATGCCGTGGATTCCCTGTTCGAAGACCCAAACCTTACCGATAATCCTGTGTTGCCCGGCACGGACAAATTTGGCCGCCCAAACATGCAGGAGAAATACAACAAGAAGCTGCCTGAAATGCACTTTGTTCTGCAGCGGCTAAGAAAAGTGGCTGACGAATACGGAGCAGTGCTGATCGGAGAGACCTGGACCTCCCAGGTAAGAGAGTTGGAAGAGTATTACGGCGAAAACGGGAATGAGCTGCAACTGCCGATGGATTTGATGCTGACAAATCTGCCGCTATCTGCCCAGGCTTTCCGTGAGCATATTAACGCCGTGGACGCGGCCCGCGGCTGGCCGACGTATGTCATCACTAATCACGACATCCGCCGCTCCTATTCCCGCTATGGCGACGGCATACATAACGACGACATCGCGAAGATGATGGCCGGCCTTTATCTCACGCTGCGCGGCACTCCGATCATGTACTACGGCGAAGAAATCGGCATGGAGAATAATGATCCCACGAGGAAAGAAGATGTAAAGGATCCCATCGGCATTCTCGGCTGGCCACGCGAAAAGGGCCGCGATGGCGAGCGCACGCCGATGCAATGGAACGACGGACGAAACGCGGGGTTCACTACCGGAAAACCGTGGCTGCCGATTCCGCCGTCCGCAAAAACGCACAACGTTGAGACAGAAAGCAAGGATCCGCATTCTGTGCTCTTCTTCTACACACAAGTTCTCAATCTGCGGAAAATGGAACCGGCCTTGCTCGAGGGCGTCTATGTTGCGCTGAATCAATCCGATCAGAACGTGATCTCTTACCTGCGCAAGAGCAGCGCCGGGACAATTTTGGTGGTTCTGAATTTCTCCGCCACAGAGCAGAATCCGACTTTTGATCTGAAGCAGCAAGGATTTGCCTCCGCGAAGGTGACAGGCATGTTGGAAAATGCAGCTGCGGTTCCGGACGGAGCGCTCAAAAGCATAAAACTCCAGCCCTATGGCGTTTTTATCGGCCGCATCACGGATTGAAGGCGCGTTACGGAAGGGAGACGAGCTTGGCGAACAAAGTACACTGCGCCGCCCGGCTCAGCGCCTACTTCCAGTTAATTTTACTGCTAAGTTTGGCGGTCGGGCCCCGTTGTATGGCACAGATGTCGTCCGCAACCCCCGGATCGCCAGCCGAAATTAACAAACAGGTCCAGGAAGCCTATCGAGCGGCACAAGCAGCGGCCATGAAGAATGATTTGGCGACCGCAGAGTCCCAACTCGAAAGGGTCGTTCACATGGCGCCTCAGCTCGAAGAAGGCCACAGCGCGTTGGGCGCCATTCTTCTTCAACTCGGCAAATTTCCGGAAGCGATCAAGGAATTGGAACAGGCACTCGCGCTGAAGCCAAGCGACGTGTCCGCACAAACCAGTCTGGCTTGGGCGTATGAACAAACAGGCGCCTATCAAAAAGCGATTGTTTTGTTCCAGAAAGTGGAAAACGAAGCACGGGCAAAACCCGCGTCCGATCCAGGCCACAAGTTATCTCCGCCTTTTCTGGCTGCGTACGCACGCGCGCTTGCTGCCACAGGCCAGGTTCCAGCGGCGATTACCAAAATGAAGGCAGCCGTCGCCGAATCGCCTCAGAGCGCCGATCTCCATGATGCCTTGGGCTCGCTGCACGCGCAGGACTTGGACTGGCCCTTGGCGGTCGCCGAATTCCAAAAAGCGATCGAACTGAATCGCCAGTTTGCCGCGGCACACCTGCATCTGGGCGCGGCACTGCTCGCGCAACAACACGTGGAGCCGGCTATTCAGGAGCTCACTCTGGCGTGCCAGTTGGCACCGGATAGCGCCGCTGCCGCCACGGAACTGGGCAAAGCGTATGCGGCGAACAAGGAAGACGCCAAAGCCATGGCGGAATTCCAGCGCGCGATCAAACTCGATCCCAATTCCATGAACGCAAAATATCAATTGGCCTTGGTGTTGGAAAGCAACGGCAATGAGGCGGACGCGCTTCCTTTACTGCGCCAGGTGGTTCAAGCACAACCGAAGAACCCGGAGGCGACAGCGAGCCTCGGATTGGCATTGCTCGTCGTAGGAAATGCAAAGGATGCAATTCCGTTTCTTGAACACGCGCTCAAGCAAAAGGCTGGCGATCCCGCGGCGTATGAGAATCTGGCCGCTGCGTACTTGCAAATGAACGAAGTCGATGAGGCCATCGGTGTACTGCGGTCCGGCCTTACCCACAATCCCGAGAACTACGAGCTTCATTACAATCTGGGACTCGCGCTCAAGTTGAAAGACGATAATGCTGCGGCCATCCCCGAACTGGAAACCGCGTCCAAGCTAAACCCTTCCGCTCATGAACCGCATTACACGCTCGGCA
Organism: Candidatus Acidiferrales bacterium; assembly: GCA_963701055.1. GTDB lineage: Bacteria > Acidobacteriota > Terriglobia > Acidiferrales > UBA7541 > Acidiferrum. The sequence goes on from OY969563.1 coordinate 5,012,380, forward strand.
TCCTTTATATGCAGGACGGGCGCTATGACGACTCGGCACGCGAACTGACGGCGGCGATGAAACTGCATCCGGATAATGCGGATGGTTGGGCGACGCTTGGAAGCCTTTATGTAAAGATGAACAAACTTCCGGAAGCCGCCGACGCATTGAGGGAAGCGATCCGCAGAATGCCCGATCAGCCTGACCCGCACTTGTTACTCGCCTCGGTGCTTTCGCAGCAGGGCGACGCGACGGAGGCGGCCGCGGAACGCAAAAAAGGCGCCGATCTCGAGCGAGTGGCCATGCATCGTCAGCGCGCGACCGTGTCTACAAATTCCGGGAACGCGCTGCTGCAAAAGGGCCAGGTGGCCGACGCCATCGAGCGCTTTCAGCAGGCTCTGAGCGAAGATCCCGACTACACCGAGGCTCATCGCGGCTTGGCAAAGGCGCTGGAACGCCAGGGAAAGATGACGGAGGCCGCGGCTGAAAGAGAAAAGGCGGAGCAACTGGAAAAGCCTCGACCGTAAGTTTGGTTCCTTCGCTTGAGGATTCCCCACGAGGGCGCCATTTACAGGGCACTCGCGATGCGATATACAAGGTGCCTGGCACATCCCGCGCGAAGAGCTGTAATTAGTTTCGCTTGAGGTAGGGATTGATGAAGCCTCGAACGGTCCGCATCCTCATGGTTGCCGCAAGTTTCGTGGCGAGCGTTGCATTGCTCACCAGAAGTGTCCCCTCCACCACACACGCACAGTCCCCGCAAAACTCAAGCGACAAGGACTACTCGGCCGAAACAAGCAAGTCCTACAATTTTCTTTTCGGCAAGGACAACATTTCTCTGCCAGGGAATGCGTCCACCGTGGACAACCAGTTTATCCAGCCCGGCGCTTTTCCCCCGGCCGAATACTGTGGACATTGCCACGAAGAGGCTTACCGGCAGTGGCGCCAGGCATTGCATTCCAACTCCTTCCGTACGCCGTTTTACCGGGCCAGCGTCAACATCCTGATTCGCACGAAGGGTATCGAATTTTCGCGCCATTGCGATAGCTGCCACAATCCAATCGCGGTGGTCTCTGGAGCGCTGACGAAGGATGCGCGCGTGGACCGTTCGTTTGACGGAGACGGACTTACTTGCACCGTCTGTCATTCGATCCAGAACTTAAAGTCGACTTCCGGCAATGGCGGCTACGTGCTGGGCGTTCCCGCCGTGATGGTGGATGAGAACGGCAAGCGCATTCCTGGCGAGGTTCCATTCGGGGACATCTTCGAACATCCCGAGCGCCACTCAAAGGCGGTGATGCAGTCGTTTTACCGCACACCGGAATTCTGCGCGGCCTGCCACAAGGCCAACTTGCCGAATCCCTTGAACGATTACAAATTCATCCGCGCTTTCACCGTTTACGACGAGTGGCAGAACTCCAAGTTCTCCCAGCGGAACCCGCTGACTTTTTACAAATCCGATTTCGTTAAATGCCAGAACTGTCACATGCCACGCGCTGCCACTACGCTCCATGACTATGGCGCGAAAAACGGCATGTTGGCATCGCACCGATGGCTCGCCGGTAATGCAGCTGTGCCTTTTTATTATGGATTCGAGGAGCAACTTCAGAAGACGATCGAGTTCTTGCAGTCCGGCAAGTTCCTTAACGTGGACATTTTCGCGCTGAAACGGAATGGTGAGGATCACCTGATCGCTCCATTGGGGTCAGTCCCCTTTCAGCTTGCGTCGAATGATGTTGTGGACGCGTACGTCGTGGTACAGAACAAAAACATCGGCCACTCACTGATTCCCGAAGTTCGCGACCTTTACGAAGCGTGGGTTGAGGTCACAGTCAAGGACGCCGCCGGACACGACATCTATCATAGCGGCTTCCTGGAGCCGGATGGCCTGCTGGACAAGCGTGCGCACAGTTTCACCAACCGTCCCGTAAATCTGTCCGGCGAGTTTGTGGATAATCACAAGGTTTGGACCATTCATTCCATGGCCTACGACAACTCGATTCAATCCGGGCGCTCAGCGCTAGTGCGCTATGAATTTCGTATTCCGCCGGACGCCAAGGGGCCTCTCAACATCACTGCGCAGGTCAACTATCGTCATCTCCGCCAGAGTTATCTGAATAACGTCTTCGGCGGTGACCATCCACTGTATCCGGTCATCGAGATCGCTTCCCGCACACGCGAGTTGAATCTGGGCGTGAATCAGCCTTCGGCAGCCGCTGCCAACGACAATGAAGACTGGATGCGATGGAACGATCTCGGCATCGGATTCCTCGATCAACTGCAATACTCCGACGCCGTTGACGCGTTCGAGCACGTCCTGAAGCTACGGCCCGATTACGACGACGGTTACGTAAACGTGGGCCTAACCTATATCGAATGGGAAAAATATTCCTTGGCGCGGCCCGCCTTGGAAAAAGCGCTGCAGTTGCATCCGGATTACGCTCGCGCGCTCTATTATCTCGCGCTTGTCGAACGCCGCGAGGCGCACCCCGAAGCGGAAGTTGCCGACCTGCAGAAGGTCGCGGAACAGTATCCACAATCGCGCGATGCCCGCCGCGAACTCGGCATTGCCTACTATCAACAGCACCGCACCGACGACGCCATGGCGCAATTTGAAGCATTGCAAGCCATCGATCCCGACGATCTTGCCGCGCATTACAATCTGGCTATCTTATATCGGCGCAAGGGTAGAAAGCCGGAGGCTGCGACGCAGGCCGCGTTATACGCCACGAAGAGTGTCGACCCGGGCGCCCCGACATATTCGCTGGATTATTTGCGCAAGCATCCTGAAATCTCCACCGAGAGCGTGCCCTGGCACATGCATACGGACTTGCAGTCTGGCGTCGCCGACGTCACCGCCCGGAACAACGGGGTTTGCCAGCATTAACTGAGGAGGATTTTTGTCTCATTCAGATCGCCGCAAGTTTCTCCGCTCGCTGAGCCGCACGGCACTCGTTCTACCGTTCACGGATATTCTTTCCCTCGCCCTTCAGCAGCAAGAACCAACACCTCCCAAACCGAAGATTGGCCCCATCGAGCGGAATTACGACGCCAAGCCCGCTCCGCCTCCTCCGGGCCCCAAATCTCCGATAGAGGGCACGCCACTGGGCGTCAGCTTTGTGGATGTGGTGAAGGGATCGGGCCTCGACGTGGAAACCATCTACGGCGGCGTGGGCAAGAACAAATATTTATTAGAAACCACCGGCTGCGGCCTCGCTTTCTACGATTATGACAACGACGGCTGGCTGGACGTATTTCTCGTCAATGGCTGGCGTTTGGAAGGGTTCGCGAAAGGCCGCGAACCGCATTGCCGATTATTCAAAAATAATCGCGACGGCACGTTCACCGATGTCAGTAAAGGTTCCGGGTTGGAGATTCGTAGTGGCTGGGGACAAGCCTGCTGCGTCGGTGACTACGATAACGATGGCTATGACGATCTGTTCGTCACCTATTACGGCCAGAACGCTCTTTATCACAACAATGGCAATGGAACGTTCACCGACGTGACGGAACGTGCTGGACTGATTCAGCCTGGGCCGAAAACGCGTTGGAATACGGGATGCACCTGGGTGGATTATGACCGTGACGGTCACCTCGATTTGTTTGTCGCAAATTATGTGGACTTTGACATCAAGACTGCTCCTTTGCCCGAAGAGGGGCCATGCACGTACAAAGGAATCGTCGTCGCCTGCGGCCCTCCTGGGCTCTCCGGTACAAAAAATATTCTCTATCACAACGAAGGGAACGGAACTTTTGTGGATGTAAGCCAAAAAGCAGGGATATGGAATGCGATCGGCACGTACGGCCTCAGCGTTGCTGCGTCTGATCTGGACAACGATGGTTGGCCGGATATTTATGTGGCCAACGATTCCGCGCCCGCCACGCTTTATCTAAATCAGAAAGACGGCACCTTCAAGGATGTTGCCATTGAAAACGGAGCGGCGCTTTCTCCCGAAGCGAAGCCGCAGGCAGGGATGGGCGTTTCCATCGGCGACTACAACCGCGACGGGAATCTCGATATCGTCAAGACCAATTTCGCGGGCGATACGGATTCGCTGTACACAAATCTCGGTGATGCTGTCTTCGAAGACCACACTTATCCCAGTGGCCTCGGCGTGAACACGCGGCTCCTCGGATGGGGTGTGGGTTTCTTCGATATGGACAATGACGGCTGGCTCGACATTCTTATGTCCAACGGCCATGTTTATCCGGAAGTCGACAAATCTAAAGCCGATCTGAAATACGCCGAGCATAAATATCTCTATCGCAATCTGCGCAACGGCCGGTTTGAAGAAGTCACCAACCAGGGCGGGCCCGGAATCGTGGAAAGCGCGCCGGCTCGTGGTTGCGCCTTCGGCGACTACGACAACGATGGCGATCTGGACATCGCAGTGAATTGCATCAACTCTATTCCGCAGCTTTTGCGTTGCGATACAACGCTCGATCGCCATTGGATCAAGATCAAACTTGTCGGGATGAAATCGAATCGCACCGGAATTGGAAGCCGCGTCATCATTACGGCGACGACTCAGCCGGACGCCAAGAAGCCCTTGGTCCAAATGGATGAACTTCGCAGTGGTGGTAGCTACTTTTCGCAGAATGACATGCGCATGCACTTTGGGTTGGAGAAAGCCGCCAAGGTTGACATGGTGGAGATTCGCTGGCTCAGCGGTCAAATTGATCAACTGAAGGATCTCGACGTGAACCGCCTCTACGTCATTCAAGAGGGCGGCAAGATTCTTAAGGCAGAAACGCTGAAACCTGCGACGAAATCATAGCGGGTTGCGCTGGGACGAAGGAACGGCAAGAAAACAGATGCGAAGCTCTCATGCACTGCTGCTCGGCCTGACGATGCTGGTCTCCACTCGCTGCCATGGACAAGCGAAGTGCCCATGGATCAATGAAACAACGGCGCACGGAATTCTAGGCGGCGACGTTAGTATGGCTGTCAAATTGACGGAGCGGGGCGGGGGCGTCTGCGAATTTTCGAGATCAGTGGGGAAGACGAATCTCCAGTTGAGCATTTCCGTGTACATCATGACCGACACTTTGGCGCAATTTTCGAAGTATTTGGAGCAATGTCCACCCAAAAGTGCTCTCCTTCGGGCCATCGGAAATGAGGCAGTGAGTTGCAGTTTGAGCAAGAGAGGCCAATATATCGAGAGAGTTGTGAGCAGAGTGCGCGATCAAGCCTTTATTGTCAGCGTAAGCTCGAGCGCGGCGGATGATCCGTCTATGACGGAGGAAATGCGCCGCAAGAAGGCCAATCTCGTCGCCGAGCAGGTCGCAGGAATTCTTTTCTAGCCTCAATTCAGAACGAATAAATATCCGCAAGATAATCTGGACGACCAATTTGACCGTTGGTTCCGATCGCGGTCGTTACATTGCCAATATCTAATAATTTCCTACGTTTCATGTCGAAAACTGAAGAGTTACCCGGCATCTGAATTGCTCTTAACCGCGTGCAAGTTGCGGTGAGCGGCACAAACGAACGAAGATGCCTCAATCCATAGCAAACAAAACCGAGAACCCGGTCCTGTGTCCTTCTGAATGTCTGCCGGCATCCCTGGATCCCACGGATTGGGACAGCTTTCGCACGCAAGCCCACACCATGCTCGATGACATTCTGGATTACATCAAAGATATTCGTGATCGCCCCGTTTGGCAGACGATCCCGGACGATGTGCGCGTTCGCCCTGGAATCACGTGCCTGTGGCAAATCATCCTGAACAAATTTCGCCCCGCCCTCCTTCGCCCGCTTTAGCGTTTACAATTCTTGCGTTTTCATAAAATTGCTGTACGCCACGTCTGGAGAAGACCATGCATTTTCCCTCAGTCGCCCGCACCTTGATGGGCAACGCAGGCTTTGAAGTTCACATCAGTGGTAAGCGCAAGGAGCTTTTGCTCTCAACGTGCGATCGCCTATTCACGGACGCGCGCGACCACGGTGAAGTTTCTGTTCGGATTGGCGCCGCCACGCTGCATCTGGATTTAGCTAATCCGTCCGAGCGCCTTCTCTACTACGCCCCGCACAACTTGTTGCTCAGCTACCGCAACTCGCCGCTGTTTACGATCTTGTCTCGCGTCGCCGTTTCACCTGGCCTGTTTGTCGATATTGGCGCAAACCTTGGTATGTACAGTCTTCTGGCGCGAACGGTGGGGCTGGATGCATTGTTGTTCGAGCCAGAGCCCGTCCATTTTGCGTTCCTCAGCCGTAACGCAGATTCGATCGGCAGAGCTGTAGCGTGTGCCCTCAGCGATCGATCCGGCATGACGGACTTTTTCGTGTCCGGTCCAACAAATCCCGGAAGCAGTTCCCTTGTAATGCCGGAAGGAGGTTGGAGCCATTCGGAATACCAGCAAGGGTCTCCGTGCGTTCGTGCACCTTTGATTCCGCACTTGTGGAACTTCATGCAGATCCAGCTACCATTCGCCTGATCAAGATCGATGTTGAGGGCAATGAAGAACTCACCGTCCAGGGCATGCGCCGGTATCTCTCCGGACCAGCCCCGGCTCCACTCTGGCGCGAGGTTCGCGGCCCTTCCTCAGGCCGCGGTCGCAATAGCGTTCATTCCGTCTCAAACTTCCTGGCGCAGTTTGGGTACAAACCCTTTCACCACGAAGATGGACAATTGCTTCCGTTCCGGCTCGGTCTTGATCCGGAACCACAGGTGTTCGATCTTCTATTCGCCGTTCCCGGGCTCCACGGAAACGTTCTTCCGCTGCAAACTCTTTGAATTAATGCGATTGCGCCACGCAGCTCGCGATTTCTCATACAGGGAGGTCACTTTTGGGGTAAGGCATTCTCCCGATGGTTCCTGAGCTTCTGAACATTGAAAATTGCTGAGAAGCCAACCTATTCTCATGTCGCGCTTGGGACCGTTTTTGCTGGCCATGGGAGGAGAAAGAACGAGATGCTTCGCTGGGCACCCACCTCCACCACCGCGGCTTTGACCGCCGTTCTGCTGGCTCTTTTTGAGCCAGCCCTCGCGCTCTCGGATGCCCGAAGGCTGGTTTCTCTCGCTTTTCTCGTCGTCTTGGTCCGCTCTCCTTTTTGGCTCGCCAGTTTTTTCAGTTACGGAAAGACGGCAAGGGCATGAGCGTCGACTATGCATGCAGTCCTGAAAAAGAATTGGTGGCGCTCGCTCGGAATGGGAATGAGGCGGCTTTTACGGAGCTGGTCCAACGCAACTGGCACATGATTTACAGAATCTCGCGCCGGGTTGTGAAAAATCATGAGGACGCCGAAGACACTCTCCAGAACGTGCTCGTCAAGGTGTATCAGCGACTCGATGGTTTCGAAGAGTCCGCGCGTTTCTCCTCTTGGCTGTTTCGTGTCACGTTTAATGAAGCGCTCATGACCTTGCGTCGGAACCGGTCGCGCCGTCAGGACAGTTTCGTGAATCTGGACTATTCGGATGGCAGTGGCCACGGCATCGCCGATCTCCAGGACACGCGTGTGAACAACGAACGGCAGCACATGCATCGCGAACTCGCCTCCAAAGCGATGCACCGCCTGAGCCCGGCGCTGCGGCGGGCCTTCCTTCTACATAAGCACGAAGGCTGGACGCACCGGGAAATGGCGGAAGAACTAGGAATCACGCAAGCCACCGCGAAGATGCGCGTCTTTCGCGCACGCAAGCAACTTCGCGCAGAACTTGCGGTTCTCACGCAATAATTTTCAACCCTCATTTAGTTAGTTTTTCTGACGATTCGCTCTACAAAGCGTCCAGATAATGCACGTCTGGCAGTTCCTGCAATTGTTTCGCAGCGGACTCCGCGGTGATGTCTCGCTGGGGCATTGCTAATAATTCATAACCAACCATGAATTTCTTGATGGTCGCTGAGCGCAGCAGCGGCGGATAAAAATGTGCATGAAGGTGAAATGCCGGATACGCCGCATCGTCCGTGGGACGCTGGTGAAAGCCCATGGTGTACGGAAAAGACGTTTTGAACAGATTGTCGTAACGAATAGTCAGCAGACGAAGAATCTGCGCCAGGCCTTCGCGCTCCGCATCGCTTAATTCCGGCAAAGAACTTACAGCCCTACGGCTGATCAACAATGTTTCATACGGCCATACCGCCCAGAACGGCACCAGCGCCGCGAAATGCTCGTTGGCGTAGACGACCCGCTCGTTTTTTCTCAGTTCCAACTCCAAATAGTCAGCCAGAAGCGTAGCATTGTGCCCCTGCAGATATTCCTGCTGCGTGGCTACTTCTCGAGCCAACTCGTCCGGCACAGTTTCATTCGCCCATATCTGGCCATGTGGATGTGGATTGCTGCAACCCATCATCGCCCCGCGATTCTCAAAAATCTGCACGGAGCGAACACCTCCCAAGCTGCCCAATCTTGCAAATTCTTCACACCAGGTATCCACCACAACCTTGATTTCATTGACACTCATCCGCGCGAGTGTCAAATCGTGTCGCGGAGAATAACAAATCACCCGGCATTGCCCTGCTTCGCTCTGCGCCTTTAGCAAATCTTCTTCCTGAAATCCACCGGCCGGCGTGTCCGGGCGAAGGGCCGCAAAATCATTGTCGAATAAGAAAGTATTCTTATATTCGGGATTCTTCGCGCCGCCCGCCCGCGCGTTTCCCGGGCAGAGATAACACTGCGGATCATAAGCAACGGAAGCTTCCGACGGCGTCGGCTCAATTTGCCCTTGCCACGGTCGTTGTGTGCGGTGTGGCGAAACCAGCACCCATTCCCGCGCGAGCGGATTCAATCTACGGTGCGGATGCGCTCCCAGTTCGAACTGCCCCATGCGATCCCCTTCCTCGTGCCCTGCTGCGCGCAAACCGTTCTCGCCAGTGCAGCCGATTTCTCTAGCCCCCCACATACCCATTGGGGAAATTCTTGTGCCAGGTCCATGCGCTGCTTAATATCGCGTCCAGTTCATGAAATTTCGGCTTCCAGTTCAACTCCCTCTGGATTTTTTCCGAGCTGGCGATCAGCACCGCCGGATCACCTTCGCGCCGCGGCGATTCCACAACCGGAATCGTCCGCCCAGTCACGCGCCGCACCCCATCAATCACTTCCTTCACGCTGAACCCCTGGCCGTTCCCAAGGTTATAAATCAGGTGGCCGGTGCGATCCAAGGCATCAAGGGCCAACAAATGCGCCGCGGCCAGATCGCTCACATGAACGTAGTCGCGCACACACGTGCCATCCGGCGTAGGATAATCCGCACCAAAAATCTCGATGTTTTTCTGCCGCCCCAGGGCCACATTCATCAGCCGCGGCACAAGATGCGACTCCGGCTGATGCGCTTCTCCGCGATCGGGTGCGGCGGCGCCGGCGGCATTGAAATACCGCAAGCTTGCATATTTCAGCCCATGAATCCGGTGGAACCACTCCAGCATTCGCTCCACCAGCAGCTTGGACTCTCCATATGCATTGGTCGGCTGCAGCGCGTCGTCTTCCTGAATCGGCGTCCTGGCGGGATTGCCATAGAGAGCCGCCGTCGATGAAAAGACAAAGCGGTTTACACCCGCCGCAATCATCGCCTCCAGAACAGCCAATGCATTCGCTGTATTGTTCCGAAAAAACCGTTCCGGAAATTTCATGGACTCGCCGGCCTCAATAAATGCCGCGAAGTGCAACACGGCATCGAAGCGATGGGCGCGAAATAGAGCGGCAAGAATTTCTTTTTCGCTCAGATCGCCAACAACAAGTTCCGCACCTTTCGGCACCGCTTGACGATGCCCTCGGCTCAAATCATCGATCACAATTACTTCGTGGCCCGCTCCCAAGAGCTGTTTGGCGGCTACGCTTCCGATATACCCCGCGCCGCCCGTGACTAGCAGTTTCATGGCCGGAAACCCTCACGCATTCTTCCACTCGTTGATACTGTCCTCACGCCAAACACCTCACACCATCGGCCGCCCTGTATGACCGTAAACCTCCGGCCGGATCCCCTCCCGCCACGCTATGCCGCACCATTGTATTGCACATCACCAACTGCTGGACGAATTGCGCTTCGGTTCCGTAAAGGTTCACGAATTTTTCGGAGAGGTCGTTCGCGGGGTTTGTACTTTTCTGTACTGGCACCGGATTGGGTCAGCTCCTATGGGCCAAGTATAACTGCGAAGCGAAGCGCGGCAAAAATTGGTGGCTGGTATGGTGGTCAGACAGGCATTTCCGCGTGGTCTATTGACGATCAGGATGGGATTTCTCCAATTAAACTCCCAAAGTGCTTGCCACATCGAAGGGTCAATAGAATATTGTTATTTTGTCGGCGGAAGCGGCTTTACACAGCCATACTCCACTCTCCTTACATCGAAGCTAAATTCTCTTCAATTTTTCATAACGAAAATGAGCCTCGTTGGAGGCTAAAGAACTGTAATTATTGACAGTTCCCATACTGTTCCTTTTGCATCATCCTCGTCCCTCGAAACGTGGTCGCGCGGAAGTTTCTCTATTTATCCGTTTGCGCAGTGCCTTCTGTGCCAACTATCGAGCAGCCCGAACGGTTAGCAAGATCGTTTCGTTATTTTAACGGGGCGGAGTGCATCTAGAAACTCTTGGGCGGAGATTTTCTAGGCCGAGTTGGGTTGCTCGATAGTTGGCACCGCGTTTTGTCTTTCCATTCAGTATGTCGGGCGTAAAACGGGCATATTCCTGTCTGCGCCCCGGAATCCCTCCCTTTCGCTTTCCATTTGCGCCAAATTCCAATACGATTCAAGCAATCAGAGACTTGGGGTGGAGGCCGAATTGGCCAAGGCACGAATCCTTCTTGCGGATGATCACACGCTTGTCGCCGAAGCGTTCAAGCGTCTTTTGGAGCCCGAATGCGAGGTGGTTGGCACGGTCGGCGATGGCCGCGCCCTGTTGCGTCTGGCTCCGCAGTTAAAGCCGGATCTGGTGCTCGTGGATCTGAATATGCCGCTGCTTAATGGCCTGGACGCCAGCGAGCAGCTAAAACAGATCCTGCCCAAGATCAAAATTATCGTTCTCACCATGAACGAAGATCCCGAGATCGCCGCCGAAACCATGGACAAGTGGGCGTCGGGCTATCTGCTGAAGAAATCCGCCGGCAGCGAACTCTTGAAAGCGGTTCGCGATGTCCTGCGTGGCGGGAAGTACATCACCCCCGCCCTTCAGGATGCTATTGCGGACATCGAAGCCCGCGATGCTCGATCCGAAACAGCTCGCACCCTCACCCCGCGCCAACGCGAGGTGCTGCAACTCCTTGCCGAAGGCCATACCATGAAGGAAGCCGCGGCTATCTTAAATGTGGCTACGCGCACCGTTGCCTTCCACAAATATCGCATCATGCAGGATTTTGGCTTGGAGAATAATTCCGAACTTCTGCGCTTTGCCATGAAGCAGAAGTTAGTCAATCAGGCCTAACGGCGGCCTTCGCCCCGCCGTTACTTCGAGAGCGTCTGTTGCACCGTCTTGTCTCGCCAGAAATCCTGGCCGAGCTGCGGCAAAGTGTAAATCGGATCGAAGTATTCGTAGCGCCGGCTCAATGCTTCGGCATCGTCTGCTTCAATCCCCGTGCGATAGTTCTTAGTCCAGTAGGAAATGCCCAGTTGCCGGTCATATTCCTTCACCTGATGGACCCAGCGCTTGCCCACGAACGGCACGTCGCAGATCATGCGCGGCGTGGCGAACCCCGGCAGATACCCCATGATGTCGTGCTGCAGCTTCTGTACTTCATGAATCGCCAGGCGCCAATGCTCGGCGTTAGGAATCATGTCGCACTGGTAGAAGTAATACGGCATGATCTTGCCGTGATCGAGCAGCGTAAAGCACAGCTCCAGGAGTTCGTTGGCGCTGGCGTTAACACCGCGTAGCAGCACGCCCTGATTACGCACATCGCGATAACCCATGTCCAGCAATGCCTGCACTGCTTTGCGCACCAGCGGGGTTACCTGTCGCGCGTTGTTCACGTGTGTGTGTACCGCAATATCCACGCCGCGTTCCCGCGCCTTCTTCGCCAGCCGTTCCAGCCCTGCCAGGACTTCGCTCTGCAAGAAGTGCTGCGGGATGGCGATCAGCCCCTTTGTCGCCAGCCGAATATCTTTAATGTTAGGAATGTCCATCAGCTTCGAACAAAAATCTTCCAATGTGCCGATGGGGGTGTTCGCGATGTCCCCGCCGCTCACCACCACGTCGCGCACCGAGGGCGTCACGCGCAGATATTCCAGCATCTGCTGGTAACGATCCTTCTGCGGTATCTGGAATTTCAGCTTCACCACCTGCGGCACGTCATTCCCCACCAGATCCATCCGCGTGCAATGTCCGCAGTACTGCGGACAAGTCGACAGCAGCTCCGCCAGCACCTTTGTTGGATAGCGGTGCGTCAGCCCTTCCACGGCCCACATATCCGCTTCATGCAAAGAATCGCGGCTGGCCTTTGGGTGACTGGGCCATTCGGGATGGCGATCGTCGAACGCCGGCAACATGTACCGTCGAACCGGATCGTTCCACAGATCCTTGTCATCCATGGTGTTCAGCATGTGAGGCGGAACGAGAATCGACATGGTTGCGCGCTCTTTGATGTCGCGCTCCAGGCTGGCCAGCAGCGTTTCCGGCATCAACTGGCCAAATACCTCTTTCAACTCGCCGAGGTTCTTGACCGTGTGGCGCCTCTGCCATAGCGCGGTCTCCCACTCTTCCTTGCTGACATCCTTGTAGCCAGGCAAACGCCGCCAATCCGGCTCGATAAACTCCCGCTTCAGCGGGTACTGGAAAGGCTGTTCCGCCGCATGCACTTTTCCCGCCGGCTTCCAGGTAGGCCGCACGGGCTTGCTTCCGGGCGTAATGGTTTTCGTTTCACTCATATCGTGTTCCTGTGGTTTGGGGACATCCCGCGGGAAGTCTTAACAACTTCTTTACGTCTCAGGATAACGTACACCTGCTTATTCCGCCACCCCCTCGCAGGTAGCAATGCAATTCGGTCGCGCGTTTTCTCTCTCGCCTGTGGCATAAAATGGCTCTCAAATTCGGCGCTCGCGACCAGCTCAACCCGCTGCCCACCAGGATCGCTACCTGTTCCTCCAAAAGACCTGGAACAAATTGCGCTTCCTCCCTGTCCGAACGTCCGGGTACTTTTTGGCGCAGGCCCTCCTCACGACCCGCTGCTTTGCGCGAACCCGGCATCTATGATGGGTTGCGTCAGCCATCCAAAATCTTTCGTGAGGAGCAAAATGAAACTATCCATTGCCATCCTCTCTGCTTCCCTGTTGGCATTGCCTGCTATGTGCGCCGCCCAGACCGCACAACCAAAAACCAAGAAAACCACGACAAAATCGACTACAGCCGCGGCCAAACCCGTGGAGCAACCTCCCAAAAATCTATATGCGGAATTGACCATCGGCGAGTTGGTGGCCGAAGACGCCAACCGCTGGTCCGACAAAATGTCCACCCGCGCCGCCATCGGTGGCTTTGTCACTCAGATCGCCAAAGCAGACGACGGAGATACGGACATTCGCATTTGCGAAAACCCCAAAATCGAAGGCATGGATCGCGCCCGCTGCATCGTTGCGAAGTGCATACCCAAGCTTCCCTGCGATTTGCCGCAAATCGGCCACCCCGTCACCGTAAAGGGCATCACCCGCTATGACGCCAAGGTCGGCACGCACTGGTGGGAAATTCATCCAATCGAGGAAGTGGAAAAGTAGCTCCCGCCAGGCCGCTGCCGGAATTACATTCGCAACACTGATCAGTCGCCGCTGACCTCCAGCTGCAGGAGGCCAAAGACCATCACGCCCGTTAACGTGCCCACAAAAACTCTTCCATTCGCAATCATCGGCGTAATGAACTTATTGTCGGCGAACGCGTCGCGGCCGTGCGCATGGGTGCTGTTGTACAGCTCGGTCCCTAGATTCTTTGCGTCGTACGCATGCAGCACAGCCGCTTCCGAACCTCGCGCCTCCACTGCCCACACAATGCCATTGGAAGTGCCATTCGCCGAAACGCTCGGCGTCGCACCGGGATACGCAAAGTGCGCGGCTGTTTTCGACGATGGTTCCGGAACAAGTTTCGCGTTCGAGATCGAAAACGCTTTGAGCGTGTCGTTGACGGCTCCGAAATACACTGCGTTATTGAAATACGCGGGCATCGAGTAAACAGGCCCGCTCAAGGCGTGATCGATTTCCTGATAAATGGCGCTGTTTTTCCTGGGAGTGTACTTGCCCATGGAGTTTCGGTTCACCACGTAGATCCGCCGGTCTTTTCCCGCTCCAACCGCCAGTTGCCAACTGTGGCCGGAGGCATCCACGCAATCCGGCAGGAGCAGCGCGCCACCTGAACCAAGGTCCTCGTCGTGGCCCGATTCTGCCAGTGTGTTGTGCATGTTGAAGTAATCGGCCACGGCCAGTTTTCCGTTCTTCGCTGAGAGTTTCAGAAACGCATTACCGAAATCTCCGTGAATCGGGAAGCCCGAAGAGTTCAGCGTCGTATCAAAGGTGCCGTTGCCATCGAGCAGATAAATATTACCCTGTGCATCAGCGGCTGGTCCGGCGCCAGACATCCAGATCGCGCCATCGTTGCCGTTGGGAGTCAGATTGAGCACGTTCACTCGCTTCAGCGTAGCGGCACTGTAGCCGATGACCCAACCGGTATACTCGCCCTCGTCACAGTGAGAGGCCCAACTGGTGTAGAGGATGTCATCCAGGAGCAGCAAAGAAGCGCGTTCCTTGTACTGTTTAGGATCAAAAGTAGTCACACCGTGGAGATTGGGAAAGCTTGCTTCGATAGTCGTAGGGCTGCCGGAGATTTCAGCGCCGGAAGCAATGTCAAGCGCATGGAGGCGCTGGAAATAATTGCCGTTTTTGTCCTTGGACATGGCCACCAAGTACATCGTCCCGCGCTCGTCGTTGAAGGCAATCACCGGCGTTGCGGTGATTCCTATTTCAGGGGTGACCTGGCCGCACTGGCGGTCATCGCTGGGAGTTTCATTCGGTCCAAGCACGGTCACGTGCCAAAGCTGCGCCAGCGAGTCTGCGTCAAAAGCGTAGACCGAATCATGTTCCGTGGCCACGAACACAACGTTGTGCGCGCCGGTGCCAATGGTCAAATTGGAGACATATAGCGGTTCGGCATCCACCAACCCGTCCGTGTTTAGAAACCCAACCTTGCCGAACTGCTCCGCATTCACGTTGCTCAGCGTCAGAATATTCTCTTCCAGGTTCTGGCCCGTGCGCGCCACGTCGTTATGATAAGCGAGCACCCTGGCCGTACCCGGTCTTTGCGTTTGCGAGTCCCCTGGGGTCGTTTGCAGCCCCAACACCACAAATACCGCAAAGACTGTAGCTACAATCGACGCCACAGCCACAACCGCTCGCTTCGCCAATGCAATCCTCCGGCACAAAAGCCCTTTTAGTTGACGCGGCGCGCTGGGCCACGGTTACGGGGAAGGAATTGTAAATACTCTTCGGGCGGATACTAGACGAACACGGACGGCTGCAACCTGGAACCTGTTTACGCCCAGAACAAATGCGGTTTCAGTGTCGGTCCGTCATGGTGGCCGGTGAGATTTTTCTCCAACTGCTGGCGTGAAGGCTGCAAGGACTTGCGCATTCGGTCCATATCGGATTCCGGAAATGCTGTAAACGTCCGTGCGATCTCAATGTTATGGTCCAGCATATCTTTGCGCGGCATCCCCACAACAGCTGTCGTGACCGGCAGGCTCATCGAATATCGTAGCAGCGAATCAATGTCGCTCTTGCCGTCTGCATTCTTTAGCAAAAACTCCTGGCCTGTAATCTTCATCGCGATCACACCCAGGTTTTTCGCGCGCGCGGCGGAAAGAGCCAGTTCCTCGAATTTCCCGTTTTGTGAAGCGTTCAGTGCCATTTGCACGCAGTCCAAATCGTTCCTCCTGATCGCCTCTGCCATCACTTGTCCATTGGTATGGCTGGTCATGCCGATGGCCCGAGTCATCTTCTGTTCGCGCGCTTCCAGCAAGCCTTTCATAGCGCCGTCGGGAGCCTCGATTTTAGCCAGGTCGTCGGCCTGGCCCAGACTATGGATGTGCAGCAAGTCCACATGGTCCGTTTGCAAACGCTTCAGACTGCCTTCCAGCCGCCGCATGAATTCATCCCGCGTGCGGTCTGGAATCTTCGTGGCCAGCCAAACGTCCTTGCGTCGCGTCGCCATCACCTTGCCTACCCGTGTCTCGCTTTTCCCGTCGCCATAGGCGTAAGCCGTGTCCAGATAGGTGATGCCCTGGTCGATCGCGTGATTCAAAATGTTTAGCGCTTCCGTTTCGTCCTCATACATCAGGAAGCGGCTGCCACACCCAAACGCCAGAATAGAAACCTTCGCACCTGTCCGCCCGAGCGTTCGCGTCGGCAACTCATTTGGGTTCGTCGGGCGTCCCTCGGCCCATTCGCCCAGAAGTGAGTAACCCATGCCGGCCGCGGTGCCAACGCCAACTTGTTCCAGGAACTTCCTGCGCGAGAGGTCTTTCACCATGATCAACTCCTTACCGAGGGTATCTTGCCTTTCTATGCCGTTCGTGGCTCCATGTCAAAGGGAAATACGCGCTCTTCTGCCCAGCTTCGAGTCGCACTGTTCGAACCATCCAAACTGAATTCCCGGCAATCCTGGGGATTCGGGATATACTTTTTCCACCCGGCCGTTGCATGTTTTCGTGGAGGCGTGTCATGGCAAAGCGACAGGATCGGGTGGAACTCAAGGGCAGCGCGCGAGCGCCAATTCCCGGCGGTCAAGACGTGGGCCCGGCTGACCCAAGTCAACAGATCGAAGTCAGCGTTTTTCTGCGCCGCGGCTCGTTACCCGGAAAGTTTCCCGCATCCGCGGAACTGGGCGCTCTCCCTCCTCGCCAAAGAAAATATCTCAGCCGTGAAGAATTCGCCCGTCTGCATGGGGCCTCGCCGTCCGATCTGGAAAAGGTGCGCGCTTTCGCCGGGCAATATGGGCTGAAAGTGGTCAGTGAAGATCGCGCCAGCAGGATGGTAAAACTCAGCGGCACCGTGCAAGCTTTCAACTCCGCCTTTGGCGCGGACCTGCGCCGCTATCAGCATTCGTCCGGCACGTTTCGCGGCCGCACTGGCACTCTGACGATCCCCGCGGAATTGGAGCCCATCGTCGAAGGTGTTTTTGGGCTCGACGATCGTCAGCAAGCGAAAGCGCATTTTCGTTTGCTGAACAAAAAACCAAACGACGCCTCCCAAGCAGCCGCCACTTCCTATTCGCCCGTTCAGGTGGCCGAAGCCTACAATTTCCCCGCGGGCGTGACCGGCACAGGCCAGTGCATCGCCGTGATCGAATTGGGGGGAGGCTACAACACCAGCGATCTCGATTCCTTCTTTAGCAATCTGGGCATTTCTCCCCCGCAGGTCACCGCAGTCTCCGTGGATGGAGCTACCAATTCCCCCACCGGCGATCCGAGCAGCGCCGACGGCGAAGTGGAGTTGGACTTGGAGGTCGCGGGATCAATCGCGCCAGGAGCACAGCTCGCCGCCTACTTCGCGCCTAATACCGATCAAGGATTCATCGATGCGGTGACCACCGCCGTTCACGACGTAACCCTCAAGCCCTCGATTATTTCCATCAGCTGGGGCGGCCCGGAAAGCTCCTGGACTCAGCAATCTCGCGATGCGCTCAATTCCGCCTGTCAAGACGCCTCGACCATGGGTGTCACAGTTCTGGTTGCGTGTGGCGATGATGGCGCCACAGATGGTACTTCGTCGCCTACCGTGGACTTCCCCGCGTCCAGTCCCTTCGTTGTCGCCTGCGGAGGCACCCGCCTGACGCTCTCCGGCACCACAATCAAAAGCGAGCAAGTCTGGAATGAACTTTCTTCCAACGAAGGAGCCACCGGCGGCGGTGTTAGCGAACTCTTCGCTCTTCCCACATTTCAGCAAAGCGCCAACGTCCCTAAAGCTCCTAATGGATTCGTGGGCCGCGGTGTACCCGATGTAGCGGGCGATGCCGATCCGGAGACCGGCTACAACGTGGTCGTCGACGGCCAACAAACGGTGATTGGCGGCACAAGTGCGGTGGCCCCGTTGTGGGCAGGTTTATTCGCGCTGATCAACCAGTCGCTGGGCACAAATGTCGGCTATGTGAATCCCCTTTTATACGCTGCGAAGCCCGAAGCCACCTTTCACGACATCACTTCGGGCAATAATGGAGATTATTCTGCCGGACCCGGTTGGGATGCATGCACGGGTCTGGGCACTCCCAACGGCGCGGAGCTATTGACGGCCCTGCAGGGCAAATGAATGCGTGGCGCTAGCGCGAACGAGCCACAACCAGAGTCAGATCGTCGAACTGTTCGCCCGCGCTGAATCCTTGCACCGCTCCTTCAATCGCTTTCAGGAGCTCGTCCGGTGTGGCCGTAAGATGCTCCCGCACAACTTTCTTTAGTCGATCCTCGCCAAATTCGTTTCCATTTTCATCGTTCGCTTCGGTTACTCCATCTGTATAAATAACCAAAACGTCGTCCGGCCGTAGAGTAACGATTTCGGTCTTGCATTCCCAGCGCGGAAAAAGTCCGATTACCGATGCCGTCGGCTCCAATCGTTCCACTCCACCTCCGGCCCGAAACAGCAGCGGTGGATTGTGTCCGCAATTCGCATACTCCAATTGCCGCGAGGCGTCGTCGTACACCGCCAGGAACAACGTAGCGTAGCGGTCATCTGGCGTGTTCTCGTAGAACAGCTGATTCACTGATTCCAGCAGCCCCGGCAGCCATTTCCCCTCGCGCTTGATATTCAGCAAATCCTGCCGCGCAACCGCGGACCTGCTGCGCAGATTGGCCTGCAAGTTGGCCATCAGCAGCGCGCCCGCTATTCCCTTCCCGGAAATGTCCGCCAGCACCAGCGCCAGATGTCTTGAACCAAGATCCCAGAAATCGTAATAATCCCCGCCAACCTGTCGCGCTTGAATGCAGCTGCCGTCATAGTCGAGCGTGGCCAGCGGCGGTTTCACTTGCGGGAACAAACGCGATTGCACATCGCGCGCAATCTGCATTTCACGATCCGCACGGCGGTCCAGCTCCATTCGGTCGGCCATTTGTTCGGCAAGCCGCATGTTCTCCAGGGAAACCGCCGCTTGTCCGGCCACGGAATCCAGCAGGCGTTTATCCTCGCTGGAGTACGGCTCCTCGGAGAGTGGTTGGCCCAGAACCAACAAGCCCACCAATCGCGCGTCATGCCCCAGCAGCGGCACCAGGCATTCCGGTAAGAGTGGCGCGAGCGCAAAATCCCGCGGCGCCTCCGGATCGCCAATCGGCGGAATGTCCCAAGTGCGCCCGCGAAGCGTCAACTCCCGGAGAAACGGCAGATCGGCAGAAAGTGTCGCGAGACCATTTGGAACCGGCGGGCCGATTGCCGCCAGTTCGCCGTTTGTTCCGCCAAAGTAAATGGCCATCGATCGCGGATGGAATGCTTGCTTCAGATGCCGTTCCAACAGCCCTGCAAATTCGCGCCGGTCAGACACAACGCGAATTTTCTCGCCCAATTCCTGCAGGATCATGCGGGCGTCATAGGAACTTCGAAAAAAGGCTCGATCGATGCGGTCCGTGCCACGCTTCACGATTGGCCCGGAAACCCACACAAGGGCCACGCCAAACGTCGCGCTGAGGGCCATGCCAAACTGAGAATTCTCGGCAAAGAACCCGGAGAAAAATCGCGCGAACAGAAAAATAGCCAGCAACGCCCCGCTGAAAAGCAAAACAAAGTAGGCGCGCTGGACAAGCACGTAGCGCGCACTGCGCCTCAACAGCGCCGGGATTTCCAGCACGCGGTGCTTGATGATGGCGTACGCAAACGACAAGGGATACAGCAGCACAAGAAAGTTGAGGCTTACGTCGACCCAAAATGTCGGCCTGTAGTTTGTAAAGTCGATCAGAATGTGCCCGATGACGTAAGGGATTACGCCGAATACCGTCCCCGCCAGCAGCACGCGCGACTTGCGCCGGGCTTCGGGTGAAGTTTCGGCGCTATTGCAATTCCAAATCAAGGAAATAAGACCGAGAACGAGAAATCCATAGGTCAACGCGTGCCGCAGGGATTCCGCTCCTCCCCCGCCTATCGCTCTCGTTACAAATTCAGGCAAGTGCGGTTCGCCATACCGCAATCCAGGAATAATCTGCGATCCGGCAAGCACCATACAGACCAACTTCAGCCAAGGAGCGCGCCGTTCCAGCGGGGATTTTTCAGGGAACAGCGCGAAAAAAAGGTAGAACAATGCCGTGATCAGGGAAGAAAAGATCCCCCGATAGAGTGAAACGATTGTCTGTATCGCGCCGGGCAGCGCAGGCAGGTTGTTAAAGCTAGGCACCGCCACGAACCCGGCGAACAGCAACGCCAGCAGCCATGCGTTCATGTCGTCCAGGCGAAGAAAAAGAACCGCAAAGCCCACGAGCAAAAAGAAGATCGGATAAAAACCGAGAATCTCCTCGGCCGACTCACGGGCGAATCCTTCGGCAGCCTTGCCGGCTTCCACGGAGCGAAATATCGCTTGGAAGGTCAGTGGTTGAGGCTCACCAGCGCGTCGTACAGTGACATCCACTTTGTCGCCGGGTTGCGCATGACTCCAGACCTTATTGAAGATCGAATAGGAAGTCAGCGGCTCGCCGTTGAGGGCCGTGATCTGATCACCCGCTTGCAGCCCGGCTCGCTCTGCTGGGCTCCCGGCCTGAACATTGAAGACCGGGATCGACGATGTCGCCGGATCGAAGTACGTATTCCGCGAAGAATTGAAACCGATTTCGACGAGATGCGACGCAGGGTGTCGCACGTCGTGCATCCACGCCAGCGCATAAAGCGTCGTGAACGCGCACAAGAGCACCGCAAGCGCCAGGAGCACTGGACGCGGAAGCGCACACCACCCGCGCCGGGGAATGTTCGTTGTCGAAGTGGCCATGCCGTGTACAGAGTATGATTCGATGGCACTGCGGTCAATCGCCGCAAATGCCTTCACACGATTTCAGGAGGCGCCTCCCAAGGATAGAGACGCCCCCTGACACTACACCCTCGGAGGAAACTTCTCCCAAAACTACAGCGATTTCGCCTCAATTTTCACTTTCCTGATGACTTCGGCTTTGGGCAAAGTAACTTCCAGGATGCCGTTCTTAAGGGTAGCCTTCACGTTCTCTGGCCTCACTTCGACCGGAAACTTGACGGTTCTGTAGATGTTCAGCTTCTCCATGTGCTGTGGCTGCGCCATTTCCTCTTTCTTCTCGGTCCTGGCTTCTTCCCTGTATTCCTTTTTGGCGGTGATCACCAATCGCCAGGGCTCGCAGGCAATGTTCAGTTCCTTCTCGGTGAAGCCGGGCACTTCGGCGCGTACCACCAGGTTCTCTTCCGTCTCATACAGTTTCAACAAGATGGGCCGCAGCAGCTCGGGTTCGGTCTTCCATAGGTGTTCGAACTCGCGGCCGAAGAAGAACGGTGTCTTCTGCAACAGTTCGTACGGGCGGCGGGCGATGAGGTCAAAGAACTCCTCGACATGCTTTGGGAAGCTCTCAAATTCCTCATATGGTACCGGTATTGGCTTCATGGCCTTTTCAAGTTTGTTTTCGATCATGCGATCCTCCGTCACCAAAATTAGGATCTGGCGAGAGGAGCAACTGAGATGAGTCAAAACTCGCGGAAGTTGGGCCTGAGGCAGGTGCGTCCAAGGGATTTGACCATCCCGGAAACACTTCGCTCCTCAGTTCTGGATCCAGCGTGGAATGAGTGCAAATCGTGCGCCGTGAAAACAAATCTGAGGATAATTTCGCAAGTCATTTCGCGAGCGCGGCCTGCGTGCATAGTAAAAAAATTCAGTGGGGATTTTTGCGCCGTATTTGTGAGAGAATTTGCGCAGAGGCTGCGCCGTTGGCCGCATTTGCCGGCTTCCTCCGCTCACTGTTACACGAAGGCTTCCACTTTTTCGCCTTGCGCAGAAGTGGCAGATTCTTTAGGCTCTCTCGGGAATCCATGAAACTCCGCAGAATTACACTGGCGTGGTGCGTCGCCGGGCTCGTACTAGCCGTGAGCGCGGTCACACGCGCTGACGATTTCAAGAATTTCAAGCCCACTGGCTACGTCACCGACCGCGCCGGAATCATCAATGCCCAGACCAAAACGCAGCTCGAAGCACTCATCACGGAACTCCAGCAAAAGACCGACGCGCAGATGGCCATCGTCACGGTCAAATCTCTGGATGGCAATGACATCGACTCTTATGCCGCGGATCTCTATAAGCAGCTAGGCGTCGGGCCAAAGAAAGACGATCGGGGAGTTCTGTTGCTTGTGGCGCCTAACGACCGTCGCTATCGCGTCGAAGTCGGTTATGGCCTGGAGCCGGTGATCAATGACGCGCGAGCCGGTGACGCCGGCCGGCTGATGGCTCCTTACTTTCGCCAGGGCGATTACAGCAGTGGCATTACCGCAGGCGCATGGCAGTTGGCGAAATATGTGGCCGACGACAAGGGAGTCACGCTTACCGGCGCGCCCCAGTTACGCCCGGTCCGGCAAGAAAAAGATACTGGCAGCCTGGGCATTTGGATTTTTCTGGGTATCATCCTGCTCGTTTTTCTTCTGTCTCGTTCCGGCGGTTCTGGCAGTAATATCAATCGGCGCGGTGGTGGTATGGGCAGCGGCTGGTGGATTGGCCCCATGATGGGCGGAGGGTGGGGCGGAAGCCGCGGCGGTTGGGGTGGCGGCGGGGGAGGAGGAGGTTGGGGCGGCGGAGGGGGCGGCTTCGGCGGATTTGGTGGCGGATCGAGCGGCGGAGGCGGGGCAAGCGGAGGCTGGTAAGAGAAATTCACGGAGTAGTGTGGGTGCGATTATGGAAACGAAGCTCGAAGAACTGGTTAGTCGACTAAAGGAAGCGGCCGGCAAGAATCTGGAGTCAGTGGTCCTCTATGGATCCGCCGCAAGTGGCACGTACCGGCCAGGAACATCCGATTTGAATGTGCTTTGCACGCTAGTCACGATCGACGTCCACGAGTTGCAGTTGCTGGCGCCGGTGGTTCTGTGGTGGACTCGCGAAGAAAAAGAACCAACCCCACTTTTTTTTCTCACCGAAGAATTGCAGCGTTCTACCGACGTTTTTCCCATTGAGAGCCTGGATGTCAAACGCGCGCATCGCGTCCTGTTCGGAAGCGATCCTGTCGCCGATCTGGACATTCCCATGAACCTGCATCGCGTACAGGTCGAACGTGATCTTCGTTTGCTGCTTTTGCGTTTGCGCCAGCATGTGCTGCACGCCGGAAATAATGAACTGGAATACACCGCTATTCTGAAGAAAACCGCATCCGCCGCGCTGACTTTGTTGCGACACACCTTGCTGGCCTTTGGCGAAGAACCTCCCGCGGAGCCTTTCGTATTGTTCGAGCGCATTGCCGCCCTCACGGGGGCCGAGGCCGCGGCGTTTCAGGCCGCATACGACTTTCATGAAGGTGAAGCGTTAACGGACGATTCTTTCGTGCTCTACGATCACTACATCCACGCCCTGGAAAAAGTAGTCATTGCGATGGATCGCCTGGTACCGAAGAAGGAATGGAAGCGGGTTACGCAGTAGAAGCCTGAAACTCAATCGATCGAGGTGGATATGAAAGCGGGAATCGTAATTCTGGTTGTTCTCTTGATCCTGGCATTTGTCTTAGGCTCAGCCTACGTCAGCCGGCGAAATCAAATGGCCATCAAGCGAGAGGCTGTGAACGCCGCCTGGGCTCAGGTGGACGTGGTTCTGCAACGCCGCGCGGACCTCATCCCTAACCTGGTGCAAACCGTCAAAGGCTATGCCGTTCAGGAGCAGACTGTCTTCGGCGACATCGCCGCGGCGCGCGCAGCCCTCGTGGGCGCAAAGACTCCCTCCGATAAAATCGCGGCGAACGGACAGTTGGACTCCGCTCTCAGCCGCTTGCTCGTCATCGTCGAAAATTATCCGCAACTGAAATCCAACGAAAATTTCATGCGCCTCCAGGACGAACTGGCAGGTACCGAGAATCGCATCGCGGTCGAGCGCAAACGCTATAACGATACAGTGCAGGACTACAACACATACATTTCATTGTTCCCGAACAGCCTGGTCGCCGGCTTCGGCGGCTTTACACGCAACGACGCCTACTTCAAGACCGATGAGGGCGCACGCCAGGCCCCCAAGGTCAATTTTGATTTCAACAAGCCGGCCGCAACACCAGCACCGACTCCAGCTCCCGCGCATCCCTAGAACGAAACGTGTGCCAATGGCCGGGAGCCGATGCAGCGGCCTTTTTTGTTTGCTTGACGTTAGCTCAAGAACTCACTGAGCAGCGTGTGGAAATGGTGCACGCCGTTTTCGCGCTTTACCGAATAGCGGCCACGGTCGTACGTGGCGGACTGCAACCCCCGCTGCACTGCTTCGCAAATGTGAATGTCTTCCTTCTGCACGACATCGCTGAAGGCAACGGCTTTCGCCACCCGCTCGCAAGCCCGCGGCGAATCCTCATCATTGAAGTACCATTCGAAAATTGTCAGCGTTTTGTCGTGTGACAAAGGCACAATCACATTCGTCGATAAATTGTCTGGATAAAAATTTAACATCAGGTTCGGGAACACCCAAAAATACAGCGCTGCTTTTAACCCTGCCGCGGCAGGCGCATAAACGCGTTCCTTTCCCTCACCCGGCTTCACTTCCTTTACCGGCCCAAGCTGCTGCGAATGGTAGCGAAAGGTTTCGCAGCGATAGTGCGGGTAATCGATCTCCCTCATCAACCCGGGATGGACAATCGGGATGTGATAGCCCTCAAGATAGTTGTCGACATACACTTTCCAGTTGCAATTCACGATGTAGTCGCGCCGCTCCGTAAGCTTCAACCCGGAAAAGGAAAACTCGCGCGCCAACTCCGGAATGTTTCCCAGATATTCCGACAGCGACGGCCCCACGGCTGCAAAATTAACGAAGATGAACTGCTGCCACGTTTCGCAGCGGACTGGCACCATTCCCATAGTCGAGCGATCAAAAAACTCCATGCCTTCCACTTCGGGCGTGCCGATCAACCTGCCGTCCAGGGTGTACGTCCAGCCGTGATACGCGCAATTAAAAACCTTGCGGCAGCCGGCTCCCTCTGCAATTGGTCCCGCTCGATGACGGCAAACGTTGCTGAATGCGCGCAGCTTGCCCGCCACGTCCCGCACCACCACGACAGGCTCACCCGCCACGTCAGCCGTGAAATAGGATTCCGGATCGGCAATCGTTCGCAGCTTGCCATTCACTTCGCCGCAAGGCTGGCTCAGCGTTCCCACCAGTTGCCAGGTCCGACGAAAAATTCTCGCCTTCTCCAACACCAGCACTCCCGGCTCCGTATAAAACCGTGAAACCAGTGTTTCCGCACATTCCAATTGTGGATTTACATCGACCCGAATGGGTTGCGTCTTCATGGAAAGAAGCTACCAGAATCGACAGCGGCCAGCCAACTGCCCGGTGTCCCAATTCGCCCAGCTATATATGTTGTCATCCGGAGCAGCGCCTTCTGCGACGAAGGATCTCAACGGTTCCATACCGCCGGTGCAAAAATCTAAGCGCTCTGCTTCAGAACTTGCGTGTTTCCTGCCGCGACCATCGCTCCACCACAATCTTCGATTCCGTATAGAACTCGACTGCGTCCTTGCCTTGCGCGTGGAGAATCCCGAAAAAGCTTTCTTTCCACCCGCTGAAAGGGAAATATGCCATCGGCGCAGCCACGCCGATATTGATGCCGATGTTTCCTGCCGGCGCTTCGTAACGAAACTTCCGCGCCGCCGCTCCGCTGGTGGTGAACAGCGAAGCCTGGTTGCCATACGGGCTCTTGCGCACAAATTCGATAGCTTCATCAATGCTGTCGGCGTGGATCAAGCTTAGCACTGGACCAAAAATCTCCGTATTTGCCAACGAACTCGAAGCCTGCACACCATCCAGAATCGTCGGCTTCAGGAAATTGCCGTTTTCGTGCCCGGCAACTTTTGTATTTCGGCCGTCGATGATCGCTTTCGCGCCGTCCTTCACGCCCGTTCCTATTAACGATTCGATGCGCGACTTACTGTCCTTCGAAATCACAGGCCCCATCTGGACGCCTGCGTCCAAGCCGAACCCAACCTTAATGGACGAAGCGGCGTCTGCGATCGCATCTCGGAACGTCTTCTGCGCTTCGCCAATCGTCACGGCAACGGATACCGCCAGGCACCGCTGGCCCGCGCATCCAAATGCGGAATCACTGATGATCTGCTTGGCCAGATCCATATCCGCATCTGGCAGCACGATGACGTGATTCTTCGCGCCTCCTTGGCATTGCATGCGCTTCCCAGCCGCCGCCGAACGCTGATAAACGTGCTTCGCCACCGGCGTCGAGCCCACAAAACTCACCGCTCGCACCGCGGGATGATCGCACAGCGCATCGACCACTTCCCGGCCGCCATTGACCACGTTGACCACGCCCTTGGGAATCCCCGTCTTTTCAACAAGCTCAATGATGCGACGCACCGTAATCGGCACGCGCTCGCTCGGCTTCAACACAAACGTATTTCCGCACGCCACAGCGTACGGCAAAAACCAGAACGGAATCATCGCCGGAAAATTGAAGGGCACAATCGCCGCAACCACTCCCAGCGGCTGGCGGATCAACGTTTCGTCCACGCCCGGAGTAATATCTTCCAGGTTGTAGCCCTGCATCATCATCGGAATGCCGCAAGCCACTTCCACGTTTTCGATTCCGCGCCGCAGTTCCGCCTTCGCCTCGCCGAACGTCTTGCCATTTTCCAGCGTGATCAACCGCGACAATTCGTCGATATGTTCTTCCAGAAGAACCTTTAGCTTGAACAAATACTGAATGCGCTCACCCGCAGGTGTACGGCGCCATGCCGGGAATGCCGTGGCCGCGGCTTGCACCACCGTGTCCACATCGGCCTTGGAAGAAAGCGGTGTGTGCGCGATCACATCGCCGCTCGCGGGATTTATGACGTCCGTAAATTTCGTTGCGGACGATTTGTGCCACGCGCCGCCAAAATAATTCAGAATTTCCGTTACCGGGGTGGTTGCTGTACTGCTCATGCGAGAGCTCCGTGCCTCCACCCGCTTCGCGGCGAGTGGCAGGGCTTGCTATATGAAGAATAGCGGTCCATCGGACCGAAAATCAGCACCGCCAGTTTATCAAAAATGCCGGCCTTCCGGGCCCCACCTCACGCCTCCCAGGGATTCAACAGCTGCACGCTCGCGTCCGCAAAATCGCTCATGTTGCGAGAAACGATCGTAAGATTGTGCTGAATCGCTGTCGCTGCCAGGAGTCCGTCGATGATCGAAGGAGCTTTCCCATTCTTCTTTGCACCGGCAGAAAGCAATCCCCAGCGGTCCGCGACCTCTTCGTCGATCGCTAACACTCTGCCGCGGAAACGCTCCCGGAGTTCTGTCTCAAGCCAGGTTTCCAGGCGCGTTCTGCGCCTGCTCTGCGGCATGCTTGCCAACCCTTTCCGTATCTCGCCGAAAGTTAGCACGCTTAGGTACAGCACACTTTCGTCCGCTGCTTCCATCCAGGCTAACACTCTTGCGTGCGGGGAAGGACGGACAAGCTCGGAGATACAATTTGTATCGAGAAGAAACCCGTTCATAGCTCGAGATCGCGCCCTTTGTCTTTGTCCCTTTCCAGATCGAGTTCAACTCCCACAAGAGGAGACTCGCGGAAAAATTGCACAAGGCTTATTGGTTGATGAGACTTGCCAACTAGTGTTCTGTCCCATAAATAACTGGTCTTAGTATTGCTGGGAATATAGGTATCTCCCGTGCACAATGGAGGTGCCTATGGCGATGGGACGACCGAAATCGACGGTGGTGTTGGATTTGGAACTGCGTGAACAGTTGGACAGCTTGGCCAAGTCACGTTCTCTTCCCGCTGGCTTAGTGCGTCGAGCCAAGATTATCTTGTTGAGCGCTTCTGGGAAGAACGACCGAGAGATTGCCGCACAACTGGAGACGAGCAGGATCACGGTCGGCCTGTGGCGGCGACGGTTCCTGGCACAGGGGGTGTCAGGACTCTACGACGAGTTACGCCCAGGTCGCCCCCGCCCGATTAGCGACGAGCGAGTTGCCCAATTAGTCCGCAAGACGCTGAAGTCGAAACCCAAAGCCGCAACGCACTGGAGTATCCGTCAGATTGCCGACGAGACGGGAGTTTCGAAATCGACAGTGCACCGCATCTGGCAGGCGTTTGGCTTGCAACCGCATCGACAAAAGCATTTCAAGCTCTCGAACGATCCATTTTTTGTAGAAAAAGTACGGGATATTGTAGGGCTGTATCTGAATCCCCCGGAAAATGCAGTGGTTTTGTGCGTGGATGAGAAGAGCGGAATTCAAGCATTGGAACGCACCCAACCGATGTTGCCACTCGGATTGGGTTATGTCGAAGGAGTGACTCACGATTATCGACGCCACGGAACCACCACGCTGTTTGCCGCACTGGACACGGCAAACGGCAAAGTGCTCACGAAATGTCGACCGCGTCACCGGCATCAGGAATATCTGAGTTTTCTTCGGGAGATTGAAAAGAACGTCCCGAAGAACTTAGAAGTGCACATCATCGTGGATAATTACGCCACGCACAAACATCGGAGAGTTAGACGCTGGTTCGCCACACGGCCACGGTTCCACGTACACTTCACTCTAACCTATGCCTCCTGGCTCAAGTCGAAATCTGGTTCAATCGCATCACGCAACAGGCTCTTCGCCGGGGAACGTTTAGCAGCGTGAAGGAACTGGTCACAAAAATCGATCACTCCGTCAAGAATTCCAACCGCAATGCACAGCCTTTCGTCTGGACCGCCACAGCGGATTCGATATTCGCCAAAGTCGAACGACTATGCGAACGTATTTACGGGACAACACACTAACTGGTCATATCGTTCGTGGGAAATCATCACCACCGCTTCCGTGCCTTGCCGAGTGATAACCTGCGGCCCCTCGGTTCTGGCTCGCCGGAAAACCTCGCTAAATCGTGCCTTGGCGGTCTGCACCTGCCAGGACGGTCCGGTGATTTTCGACTTCAGTGTCTTTCGGGGATTGCCAGCCATTGACCATCCTGACTAGTCTAACTAGAACTTATCTCATAAATGCTTTGGGGTCGCCAAAGTCCTTGAAAAAGCGGCCGTTTAGATCGGGCCCAACCATTTATGAGATGGCTTCTAGTCATAGTATCTGCGCCCAGACCTAGCTCGTCAAGCGCGAACCCGATCCAGGTGTATATGCTTGGGAACTCCTACTTGATCGAGGCGTATGCCTCATAGGCGGCGCCAATCAGCGGCGCGGACTCGTTCAGCACGATCGAAACCGGCACGTCCGCAAGCATCTTTTCAAAGTGCCACTTGTCTTGAAACGATTTAAAGAACGTTCCATCCTTCATCTTCGGCAGAATTTTTACCGCGATGCCGCCCGCGACGTAAACTCCGCCAAGCGCCAGCACCTTCAACGCGAGATTGCCGGCTTCGGCCCCATAAATATTCGTCCAAAGATCCAACGCTTCCACGCACACAGGGCACGAGCGGTCCAGCCCACTCTTGGTGATAAACGGAGCGGGATCCGCATCGGGATCTTCAAAAATAGGGTGTTTCACGCTTGGCGCGATGAATTCATGCAGCGTGCGAAAGCCGCGTCCGGAAAGAATCAATTCCCAACTCACTTGCGGATAGCGATGCCTCATGAATTTCAACAACTCGATCTGCTGATCCGACCGTGGCGAATAATCGGAATGTCCGCCCTCGCTGGGCACCACCTTATAGCGGTTGCCATCCCAAAATAAAATTCCTTCGCCCAAGCCCGTACCCGCCGCCAGCAAAGCCCGCGACGCCCCCGGAACGGGTGTTCCCTGGTTTAATACGCAAAAATCTCCGGGAGGAAGATGCTCAAGACTGTGGCCAGTGGCGCCAAGGTCGTTTACCAACACGATGGATTTGACGCCCACTTCGTGCGCCAATATTTCGGCGTCCACAATCCATGGCAAATTGGTCGCATGAATGCGGTTATCAATGACCGGGCCAGCCACTCCGAATCCCGCGGCACGAATTTTCTCTTGGCCCAGGTAGGGCGCGGCTCGCCGCGAAAATTCCCTGATAATCAGATCAAACTGCGCAAATTCCTTGCTGGCAAAGCGCTCGCGAAATACGAATTCCAGCTTTCCGTTTTTTTCCGCAAATAGTGCCAGATTGCATTTTGTGCCACCGACGTCGCCTGCGAGGATCACCTTGCCTCCGAACCAATTCCTTATATTAAACCGTTTTAAGGGTTATACCATTGTCTGCCGTCTCTTTCGAGTAGTTGGTCCGACTCCTTCGGCCCCCAGCTACCAGAAGGGTACTCCGGCACGGTCGCGGTCTTCGCGGCGCTCCACACATCCAGGATCGGGTCCACCAGCGACCATGCCGCTTCCACCGAATCCCCCCGGTCAAACAACGTCGCGTCTCCTCGCAAACAATCGCTCAAGAGCGTCGCGTACGCGCTTCGCGATCCATTTCCAAACGCCTTGATATAGCTGAAATCCATCGCCACATTTCCGATGTTCATCTCCGTTCCGGGCTTCTTGGCGCCAAACGAAATGCAAATTCCTTCGTCTGGCTGAATATTCAACACCAGCCGGTTCGGTTTCACGTCCTTTTCCCGGAAAACGATATGAGGCGCGCGCTTGAATTGAATCATGATTTCTGTGGTGCGTTTGGCTAGCCGTTTTCCCGTTCGCAAATAAAAGGGCACGCCAGCCCAGCGCCAGTTGTCGATCAGCAAGCGCATGGAGACGAACGTTTCCGTGCGCGAGGTTGGACTCACCTGATGCTCTTCCCGATAACCCGGCAGCGCCTTATCCGCCAGCTTCCCCGGTGAATATTGCCCGCGCACAACCCATTGCGCCACCATCTCCAGGTTGAATGGCCGGATTGATTGCAGTACTTTCAGTTTTTCGTTGCGCACGGAATTTGCATCAAACGAAGCCGGCGGCTCCACTGCCACCAACGACGTGAGCTGCAGCACGTGACTCTGGATCATGTCCCGCAAAGCTCCTGCTGTTTCATAGAATCCACCACGGCGCTCCACTCCCAGCGTTTCCGAAGCGGTAATCTGCACGTGATCCACATAGTTGCGATTCCACAGCGGCTCAAAAATGCCATTCCCGAAGCGCAGCACCAGCAGGTTCTGCACCGTGTCCTTGCCCAAATAATGATCGATGCGGTACACCTGCTTTTCTTCGAAAACATTCAGCACAATCTTGTTCAGTTCCTTCGCTGACGCCAAATCGCGCCCAAAGGGCTTTTCAATAATGATTCTCACCCACGATCCGGGTTTGCACGGGCGCGCCAATCCAGCGCTTCCGAGATGCTCGACAATGTCCTGGTAAACTTCCGGCGGCGTCGATAGATAAAACAATCGGTTCCCGCACAAATTATGTTGCGCGTCTAACTCGTCCAGCCGTTTCGCGAGTTTCGCGTACGATTCCGGGTCCTTGTAATCGCCGGGGGAATAATAGAGGTTGGAAGCAAACTCATTCCATTTGGCGGGTTCGATCGGGCCCACCTCGGAAATCGTCATTGCCGCTTCACCCAACGTGCTCCGGAAGGAATCATCCGTCATGGGTGTACGCGCAAATCCAAGGATGGTGTATCGCTCTCCCAGGGAACCGTTTTGCGCCAGGTCGTACATGGCCGGGATCACCTTGCGCTTCGCCAGGTCTCCCGAAGCTCCAAACAGGACGATGGAGCACGGTTCTGCCGAGCCCCCGTAGATCGATCCGCGTCGCGCTGTCTCTTCAGCCATAGATTCCCTCCGGAAGATCGCAAAACAAGGACTGGATGCTACTCGGCTTCAGAACTATACCTCAATCCCAAGAGCCTTTAGGTCGGCCCGTAACTGTTTGGCATTCTGATGGTGCACCACGTGCATCCCCAAGCGTCGCGGGTTCTCCAGGTTCAAACTGCGATCGTCAATGAACACGGAAACCTCTGCGGGACGTTGCGACACCTCGAGCGCGATTCTGTAAATTGTTTCCTCCGGCTTGCGCGCGTTCAAGAAACAGGAGCTGAAAAACGCCTGGAATTCCTTGCGCAGACCGAACGCCTCAATCCGGTATTGGTTCAGCTCCCGTGGCTCGTTATTGATCGATGCCACGTAATATTTCCCGCTTCGCGCCACGTCCGTCAGCACCGCCCGCGTCTCCGGGTATTCCTTCGATTGAGCAAACATGAACGCCGTGAACTCTTCTCGTGTGAAAGACCGCGGCCGGTAGAAAAGCGTCTGGTCCAGATATTGATTCAGCGAAATCTGGCCTGCGTCAAATGCGGGAAAAGACAGATCGTGGCGCTCGCGAAACTCCTCCAGGTCCAGCCCGAACATCTGGGCCGCCTCCATTCGCGAATTGTGGTCCCAACCGTTGGTCAGGATCACGCCGCCAATGTCCCAAAATACCGTGGTTATTTCTGGCACAAAGAGCCCTCCCGTAAGAGCCCACGAGAAATATCAGATTCGTGTGCCGGACGGAAGAAAAAAAGCGCCTTAAGCCGTGCCATCGGTGTAACGCTTGTTGAACGCTTGTAACCGAATAACCGGACGGTGCCGATATCGAAGCACGGTTGCAAGCGGCCGGTACCTGACGCACAATGAATGTTCCTCGGGAGGATTTCATGGCCAACGATTCCTGTGAACCCACACCGCCGCCAAGCGAGCCTGTGAAGCCGGGCGCGCGCATGGTGCATTGCGTAAAATTTGGCAAGGACCTTCCGGGCCTGGACCGTGTCCCCTGGAAGGGCGAACTCGGCAAACGCGTCTATGAAAATGTTTCCAAGGATGCCTGGAAGCTTTGGATCGAGCACTCCAAGATGGTTATGAACGAATATCGCCTGAATCCCCTCGACCCCAATTCACAGAAAATCATGGAAGAACAAATGGAGCAATTCTTCTTCGGCGAAGGCTCAAAGCTGCCGGAGGGCTACGTTCCGCCTAAGGCCAAAGGCTGAAACAGTCCTAAGTTCTCAGTCGTCAGTTCTAAGTCGAATATTCCGTAACCGATGTCTACGGCCTGGGAGCTGCGTGTCTAAGCGGATGTTCCACCGGGAGCCTCGGCGTCAGGACAAATTTCAGCTTGCCATGAGCCTCGCGTAACGCATTTTCGACTTCGGCCGGCTCCTCGGCGCGTGCAAACAAAAATCCCAGGTAGCTCGATCCCTCCGGCCATGCCGCGATGTAGTCATGAATCCGCGCGGTGATTTCCAGGCCCGTCACCCCCGTTGTGGCCCTAGCATCTTCCTGCCCATCCACTCTCTCCAATATCCCGCTCAGCGGCACCGGGATCATCATCACGCCGGACGCGGCATTTTCGCGCGGGGCGTCGCCTCCCGACACTTCCAAGGCGTGTCGCAAAAGGAGTTCCTCCAGCCCAATTTTTTCTGGCTCGCTCGGCACGACAAAGCGCAACGCCCCCGCACACAACCCTCCGATCGGCCGCGCTGCAATTTCGATGGGCCAAACGCCATCCTTGTTGATTCGAAATTCGCCATGAACTGGCCCGTGTGTAAGCCCAAGTGCCCGCACTGCGCTGAGCAAAGAGGCTTTCAGCGATCGATGCTGCGTCTCCGGTAACCGCGAAGGCGTCACATAGATCGATTCTTCGAAGTACGGTCCCTCCAACGGATCTGGCTTATCGAAAATCGCTAGCACGCGCAGTTCTCCGCTGGTCAGCAGCGCTTCCACCGCCACTTCCTTGCCTTCCAAGTAGCCTTCCACCAGCATTTGATCCAGGTTCGGCTCGCGGCTCGCGCGAATCTCCGGCGATTCCAGCAAACGCTTCAATCGCGTGGCGCCTGCCAAAAATTCCTCGCGATTATTGGCGCGCACAACGCCTTGGCTGGCCGAAAGCGAAAGCGGTTTTAGCACGCACGGGTATGGGATTCCAAGCAGCGATGGTTCCGGCAGTGGATCCAGTTTCACACTTCGAAACCACGGCACCGGCACGCCCGCATCACGCAACACTTCCCGCATCCGCAGCTTGTTTCGACACGCTTCCACGCTTGCAGGATGGTTCCCTGCCAGCCCCAATCCTCGTGCCACATATGCTGCCGCGATCGTCGGCCGGTCTCCCACCGCCAAAACTCCATCCACGGGCAAGCCCCGCTGCGCCTCCAGCACAGTCCCGGCCGCCCCCTCCGGCAGTTCAAAATGCACCGCCAGCGCATGATCGTTCCAGGGATCGTCCAACCGACCGCAGCGGTCGGTGACGTAAGCAATTTCCACGCCCAACTTTTCTGCAGCAGTCTGGAATGACCGGGTCTGGTAGCCCAGCTTCGTCGCGAACAGCAGTATTCTCTTTCCCAGTTGCATCGCGTTTTGTCGCCGAACTTCTACAGAAACGTTTCCGCCTGGCGCACTGCTTCCTTTGCTCTCGCTATCGGGACCAACTGGTCCCGCGTCGGTTCCGCTCAACAATACCAAGGCTCGTTGAGATACGGCACCGTGGCCCGTGAGGCCAGCAACGGTTGCTCGCGCTTCTTGCATTCCCGGTTCGCCGCGAGGTTCACCGTCTGCCACATTTTCTCGAACGTTGCCGTACGCCCACGCTTCAATATTTCGCTGGAGGCTACGATGTCCTGCAACTCTTCGCACAATCGATCGATCGCCGGATTCAGGTTCTTCCAAGGATAGATCAGCGCCTTCGCGTCAAAGGGGCTTACCATTTCCCGCACTTCTTCGAGTTCCAGCAGCCGCGATCCCGGCGGAATCAGCAGTCGAATCCCCAATTGGATCGGCGCCACAGCTTCGACCAGATCCAACCTGTTCAGTTGCTCGAACAAATCCTGAAGCTGTTCGAACGTAGTCCACGGCGTAAACGGAATGAACGTTGGCTGAAGCACGATTCCCGCGCGACGGCACAGTTCCACGGCGCGGAAAAAATCCCCTCGCGTGTGATTCTTATCCAGCTTTTGCAGCACGGCATCGTCCAGCGATTCCACCGCCGAAGTGATGAACAAGCAGCCTGTCGCGCGCAGCGTGGTCAGCAATTCTGCATCGTGCAAAAGATGCTCCACCTTGATGGTCACGTCATACGTCAGTTCCGGAAACTCACGGTGCAGGCCTTCCACCAGTGGAATTGCGTGCCCCACTCCATTGAAAAAATCTGGATCGCCAAACGTGATATGCCGCGCTCCCACAGCCATCTGCTGCCGGATATCCGCAAGTACCACTTCTCGATCCACGATCCGGAACACGCCTTCATACACCGGTACCACCGGGCAATGCCGGCAAAGATGTTTGCAGCCGCGGCTCGCCTCCGTATAGCCAACCACGCGGTGTTCCCCGGAAGGAAGCACCAGGTGCGCGTACAACCGCAGCGAGGGCAATCCCGTGCGATCTGGCACCATGAAGCGCAGTCGACTCAGCGATACATTCGAATCCAAAGGATGAATATGCGGCGTCGCCGACAGTCCCGAGACATGCTCCGCGAGATCGACCAGTCCCTGCTCAAACTCGCCGCCCAACAAGCTGGTGATTCCCAGCGCTTGCAAAATCCCTGCCGCAAGCGACGCGTACAGCCCGTACGCGCACAAATGCGCCTTGTCATTGATTCGCCGAAGCGGCTCCAGCAGTTCCACAGTCAATCGCGTGGCCGTGTGCATCGGCACATAAAATCCGATCAATTCCGCCCTGCGCACCGCCTGTTCATCGAGCCCCTCTCGCGACAAGTCCAGGCACGTCACCGCATGCCCGCGCTTCCTCAACCACGCCGCCGGCGACGCCAACCCGAACGGCTGCCTCCCCAACTCGTACGTTGAAATAAGGACAATGTTCACGGTGATTCATTATAGCCGCCTCTGCTCGCACCCGTGATTTCGGTTATCATAGAAGTCCATTGATCTTTCGAAAGGAAGTTGAGAATGCCCATCTCCGCAGCAAACTCCTTCAATACCCGTGACAAACTTAGCGTTGGCGCGCAAGTCTTCGAAGTCTATCGCCTCGAAAAGCTCGAAGAGCAGGGGCTAGGTTCCATCGCCAATCTTCCCTTCTCTCTCCGCATCCTCCTCGAAAACCTGATGCGCTGTGAAGACGGCCGCTTTGTCCATGCCGACGATATTCGCGCTCTTGCGAAATGGACCCCCAACGGCCCGCAGAGAGAAACCGCCTTCATGCCCGCGCGCGTGCTGTTGCAGGACTTCACTGGCGTGCCTGCTGTCGTCGACCTAGCCACCATGCGCGAGGCCATGCAAAAACTTGGCGGCAATCCCAAGCGCATTAATCCCCTGTTTCCTGCCGAACTAGTGATCGATCACTCCGTTCAGGTGGACAGCTTCGGAAAATTCGATTCCTTCAGTCTCAATGCCGAGCTCGAGTTTCAACGCAATATCGAGCGCTACCAGTTTCTCCGCTGGGGACAGAACGCCTTCCGCAATTTCAAGGTGGTGCCTCCGGACACCGGCATCTGCCACCAGGTGAACATCGAATATCTCGCGCGCGTCGTCTGCGCCATGCCCAACGGCAATCGCCTGGAAGCTTTCCCGGATTCCCTCGTGGGCACCGATTCGCACACCACCATGGTTAACTCCCTCGGCGTCTTCGGCTGGGGCGTAGGCGGCATTGAAGCAGAGGCAGCCATGCTCGGCCAGCCGCTTTCCATGCTCGTTCCGGAAGTTGTCGGCTTCAAGTTGCACGGGCGCTTGCCGGAAGGTTGCACCGCAACGGACTTGGTCCTCACCGTCACGGAAATGCTGCGCAAAAAGGGTGTCGTCGGCAAATTCGTCGAATTCTACGGCTCCGGACTTTCCAGCCTCAGCGTCCCCGATCGCGCTACCATCGCCAACATGGCTCCGGAATATGGGGCCACCATGGGCTTTTTCCCGGTCGACGACGAAACCCTTTCCTATCTTCGCTTCACCGCGCGCAGCCAGGAACAAATCGCACTCGTCGAAGCTTACTGCAAGGAACAATCGCTGTTCCGCACCGATAGCACGCCCGAACCGCTGTTCAGCGACAAGCTCGAACTCGATCTCGGCAGTGTGGAGCCAACGGTCGCTGGACCGAAACGCCCGCAAGATCGCGTCGCGCTGAAGAACGCCAAGTCTTCCTTCATAAAAGTAGTCGAAGGATCTCCCGCCAAAGAAGTCTCCGTGAAAAACAATGGCGATGCTTTCCAGCTTTCCAGCGGCGCAGTCGTGATCGCGGCGATCACCAGCTGCACAAATACTTCGAATCCGTCGCTAATGCTCGGCGCGGGGCTGCTCGCCAAAAAAGCCGTCGAGCGCGGCCTGCAAGTAAAGCCGTGGGTGAAAACCAGCTTGGCGCCCGGCTCGAAAGTTGTGACCGATTACTTGCAAGCCTCCGGCCTGATCTCTTATCTAGAAAAACTAAAGTTCCACCTGGTCGGCTATGGCTGCACCACCTGCATTGGCAACAGCGGTCCTCTCTCCGAACCAATTGGCGCAGCCATCAAGGAAAATAATATGGTCGCGGTCGCCGTCTTGAGCGGCAATCGCAATTTCGAAGGACGCGTCCATCCTCTTGTCCGCGCAAATTATCTAGCATCGCCTCCGCTGGTCGTTGCCTACGCCCTAGCCGGCCGTATGGATTTGGATCTCACAACGGAATCCCTGGGCACGGATTCCAACGGCAAACCTGTGTACCTCCGCGAAATCTGGCCCACGCCGCAGGAAGTGGAAGCTACCGTGCGCGCATCGGTCACCACGGAACAATATCGCAAGGAATACAGCGAAGTCTTTGAAGGTGACGCCCATTGGAAGGGCATGCAAGTTCCCGAAGGCGACTTGTACAAGTGGGATGCCAACTCCACATACATCAAATTGCCTCCGTACTTCGAAAACATGCCTAAGAATCCCGCGACTCTCGCGGACATTCATGGCGCGCGTGTTCTGGCTGTTCTCGGCGACAGCGTCACCACAGACCACATCTCCCCTGCTGGCTCGATCGCCGTGGATTCACCCGCCGGAAAATATCTCGTCGCGCACGGTGTGAAGCCCCACGAGTTCAATTCCTATGGCGCGCGTCGCGGCAATCATGAAGTGATGATGCGCGGAACCTTTGCCAACATCCGCTTACGCAACCAACTCGCTCCCGGCACCGAAGGCAGTTGGACGCTGCACCTCCCCGACGGCGAAAAAATGTTCATCTACGATGCTTCGGTGAAATATCGCGAAGACGGCGTGCCGCTCTTGGTCATCGCCGGAAAAGAATATGGCTCCGGCTCATCTCGAGACTGGGCCGCCAAAGGTACGCGCCTTCTCGGAGTCCGCGCGGTTCTTGCGGAAAGCTACGAGCGCATTCACCGCAGCAATCTCGTCGGCATGGGCGTCCTTCCCCTGGAATTTCTGCCCGGCGAAACCCGCGAATCGCTCGGCCTCACCGGCCACGAAGTCTTTGACGTGGAAGGTGTAGCAACTCTGACTCCACGTAAAGAAGCCACCGTCCATGCCAAATCCGGCGACGGTCAGGTCAAAACCTTCCAGGCGCGCATCCGCGTGGACACTCCCGAAGAAGTTTCCTATTACCGTCACGGCGGCATCCTTCAATACGTCCTCCGCCAAATGCTGGAGTAGGCCTGCGGCTACGTGCTCAGACCGATTCCAAACATTCTGGCTATTGAAAAAACTAATTGTGGGCCCGAGTCGGTGTTTGGATTCGGCTCTTAATCCACCACAATAGCAGCGAGCCGGCAATGACAGAAGTCACGCTGGCAACTTGCGCATTCGTCATTCCGAGGAACGAGCGGGGATTGATTCGAATAATCTCCACCAGGAAGCGCCCGATGCCCGTGAGGATCAGATAGCCGCAGAAAATAGTCCCCGCCGTTGTCTTCGTGTTCGGACTCTTCAGCGCCTTCGCTCCCAGATGCCACAGAAACGCCCCAATGGCGCACCAAATCACCAGCTCATACAGCGGCGCGGGATGCACTCTACAATTTGCGGGCCACCCCCACTGCACGCAGGAATCCGTCGTTGGCACAACACCATTTGGAAAGCTCATTCCCCATGGCAGGTTCGTCGGCTTACCGTAATCCCCATCCCCCGAAAGAAAACAGCCGATGCGCCCAATGCCATATCCAAACGCGGCCGCCGGCGAACACGCGTCCAGAAATTGCAGCAGCGGCAGCTTGGTCCGCCAGCCGAGAAATAGCAGCGCTCCAAAACCGCCCAGAAATCCACCAAACCACGCAAACCCATAACGGCTGAACAATAGCCCCCAAGGATTCGCAAAAAATACGCCAGGCTCTTCCAGCAGGTGGTACAGCTTCGCGCCGAGTATCCCGGTGAGCCCAGCGACCGTAATCATGAAGAACGCGTCCGCCTTCATCCCTCGCCGGTCAAAGTCCGCCTGCAAAATATACGCCGCGCCGATCAGTGCCAGCGCAACCATCAATCCAAATGTGGGGATCGTCAACGGCCCCAGGTGAAGGTAGGGAATCATTCGTCAATTTTCGTGATGCACTTCAAAAGTATACACGAGGCTGCTTCTTAGGCCCGCGGGCGCCACCAGTGAAACGCCATCCCGAGCGCCAACCACACTCCCAGCGCGATCCATTCGGACAACGTGAAATGCCCCGGCACGCCCGGCACCCATTTCATCAACACCATCAGCAAAGACACCATAATTCCCGCCGATGCCACCAACCGCAGCCGCACCCTCCGATCCACCATATATAAGGATACGCAGGCCGCCAGCCAGCCAAACGCCGACGCCATCGACCCAACTTCCGTCACCGGCACCAGCAAAGCATCTCCCACCAGCAGTCCCACCAGCGTAGCCGCGGTCACTCCGGTGATCGCCACACTGGGCGTCAATCGGACCGCGTCGATCTTCGCAAATACGGACGGTATGGTTCCACGCCGGCCAAATGCGAACAGCAGCCTCGTGGCGGCCACAAAATTCCCGTTGAACACCTGCAGCAGCCCCACAAGCGTAATGCCCAATATCAGCGGCACAAGCCAGCCAGAACCCGTCCCCTTGCCGAAGGCGATCGCTGTGGCAAAGCGCTGGCCCAACAGACCCTGCCAAGGCGCGATATACGCAACCGCTCCCACGGCCAGCACATAGAATCCCGCGCCAACCAGCAGCGCCATGGCAATCGCCTTGAAAAAGTCCCCTGGCGGAAATCCAGGATGCGATTCTTCGGCCACCTTGGGAACAGATTCAAAGCCGGTAATGAAGTACGGCACGATCTGCAGCGTCAGTAGGATTGAAAGCAGCGGTGTGTGGCTGAAATAGGGACGAAAATTTGCAGCGGTCCCCATGTGTCCGCTAACAGCCACGAGAAAAAGGAACACTCCGAGCAC
The DNA here is from genome assembly GCA_963701055.1 of Candidatus Acidiferrales bacterium. GTDB lineage: Bacteria > Acidobacteriota > Terriglobia > Acidiferrales > UBA7541 > Acidiferrum. The sequence goes on from OY969563.1 coordinate 5,052,589, forward strand.
GGCCGTGGTCGTCCAGTTCTGAAACATGGCACTGGCCCGGATTCCTCGGTAATTGAGCCACGCCAAAAACAGCGCCAACGCAGCACCCAGCAGCAAGCGCGGTAAAAACACAGGCTGGCCCGCAATGCGGTACAGCTCCCACACATCCAGCTGGGGAAAAAGAAACGCCACCAGTTTCCCGACAGCCACAGCCTCCCACGGGCACACGATGAAATACGCCAGCAACATCACCCAGCCCGTGATATAGCTGACAAAGGGGGGAAAAACCTGCGCGGTATAAGCCGCCTCGCCCGACGCGTCCGGCAGCCGCTTCACCCACTCGCCGTAAACATAGCTCACCGGCAACAGGAGAATGCCGCCCAGCGCAAAACCCAACATTGCTCCCAGCGGGCCTCCGCGGCCCAGCCAGTCGTCCATCACCACCACCCAGCCGGTCCCAATCATGATTCCGAAGCCGAGTGCGAAATAGTTCCAAAGGTTTAGTTTGCGAGCAAGTGTAGGCATCCGGGGCAAGAGGCGCGGCTACGCGGCCTCATAGCCGGTCGAGCATACCTTTTGTGGGTGCTTGGCTTGAAGCTTAATCGCCCGAGCCAGGCTCGGACACATCGGGATAGGAATCGTCGTTGAACTGATTGCGTTTCTTATAGGCCATCCAGGTAATTCCCGCGCAAATCAGCGTCGGCGGAATCGCCAATATCAGAATTCCGCTCCGCAGCGCGGCGATCATCCGTGAACCGGATCCAGCCGCCTGTGTATAGCAAAGCGCGCAGCTCTGAGCAAAAGTAAGCGCAGGAGTGCCGAGCGCAAGGGCAAGCGCTGCATAGCGTGCCAAACGACCCCTTGAGCTCAACATTTGTTCACTTCCTCTCAACCGCAACTCTCTCGACCGTAGCAGACAGCCTACTGCCCCGCGGGCCTCATATGCAATAGCCTGACGCTGTCCGACCACCACATATTCATCATCAGCAGCACAAATATGGTCACCGGTATCAATGTAAGGAATAAGCCCTGCCGTTCCTCCGCCAGGTGCATGAAATACAGTAGCCCGAGCGCGGCACTGCAGACGGCCAGTAGCAGAAGCACAATCACCAGCTTGCTCGTGCTCGCAATCCGGAACGAAAGGAACAGTTCCACGAGGAAGATCCCGATCAGCACGAAATAAACCGGCAAGTATTTCCGAATGACGTTCCCTGAAGCAGCGCTCATCGTCTCTCCTTCTCTCCCTTACTACTTTAGTGCGCGATATTCGTCAGGTACACGAGCGGCACCACAAACATCCAGACCAGATCGACAAAGTGCCAATACAGCCCCGTGGTTTCCACGTGGCCAGGCGTCAGGCTCCCTTTGGAGTACTTCATTCCAACGATCAACAACGCGATCACGCCGCTGATTACGTGCAGCAGGTGTAACCCGGTGATCGTGAAAAATGTCTGCCCGAACAGGCCGGAACTAATCGTGGTTCCCTTTGAAATCAGTTCGTGCCACTCACGAATGTGCAGAATGGCGAAAAGGGCTCCCAGCACCATGGTCGAGTACAGAAAGCGCATCGCTTTGGCCTTGTCTCCAACCTTGCAGGCATCCACAGCACCCAGCATCGTCAAGCTGCTGGTGATCAGCACAATGGTCATTATCACCACGTTGATCACACTGCCCGATTCGAACGGCCGCGTCCAATTCGGTGTTCCCACGCGGATAAATCCGTACGCCATCAGGAACGCGCCAAAGGTCACCGCGTCCGAAATGATGAACAACCACATCGTGAACTTGCGTGAAGGGATCGCGTACGGCGATTCTTCCATAAATGACCCGTGCCCGTGCACCGCCACATCGGTTTCGCTCACTGTCTCCCCCCTACGCTTCCGCTACAGTTTCATCCGGCACAGCAAAAGCAAGTAAAGCCACAGCACACCCATGAAATGCCAGTAAATCGCGGTGTTATCGAACAGGCTCCGCCGGAACGTTGTGTGGCTCGCCATCAATCGCCCCGCAAGGTAAACCAGCACCAGGATTCCCATGAGCACGTGCAACGCGTGCAGGAACGTCAGCAGGTAAAAGAACGAACTGTTCGGATTCGTCGCCAGGTAGATCCCTTCGGCGCGAAGCTCCTGCCACGCGTGAAATTGTCCCGCGCAAAATCCCAGGCCAAGTAGCAGCGTGATCAGCACCCATGCGCTCGCTTTTCGTGTTCCTTCCGCATCGTGCCCAGACGAAGCCAGTGCCCGCCTCGCCCCCTCCAGCGTCAAGCTGCTGGCCAGTAGCACCAGCGTGTTGAAGTACAGCACCGACGGCAGCGCCAGGTGGCTCCAGTCTGTCGTACCCTCGCGCACAAACAGCGCGCTGCTGAACGCGGCAAAGCTCATCGTGATGGCAAATACGCCCACCCAGATGCCGCTGCTCGATGCCCGCTCCTGTCCGCTATACACAAGCGCTTGGGCGGAGGCGCGCTTGGGCGGCTGAAGTGCACTCGCTTGGGAATTCACCGTTGTGACTATCGTCGACATATTCTCCTATCTCGCTCTCTGACTCGCGGCGCGAGGGACATGGCGGACCTCGCGCCGCGCCTCCCTCTGCTAATCACCACTCGCTGGCACGACTTGCTCGGGAGAGTCCTGCATCACAAAGTCACCCTTCGAACCCTTCACTCCATACTGGTAGGGATCGTGATACACTACCGGGTGCTTGTCGCCAAAGTTGTTCCAAGGCGGTGGCGACGGGATGGACCATTCCAGGGACGTGGCATTCCACGGATTCTCGGGGGCGGGCTTGCCCTTAAAGCGGCTGTAAATCAAGTTGTACAGGAAGATGAACTGCGCTGCACCGGTGATGAGCGCACAGACCGTGATGAACTTATGCACGCCAAGGTATGGCGCCATAAAGTCGTCCACAAAGGACTGGTAGCGGCGCACGTTCCCAATCAATCCCAGATAGTGGAACGGCATGAAAATGCAGTAGGTCCCGATGAACGTGAACCAGAAATGCAATTTACCGAGCGGTTCGCTCATCATCCGTCCGGTCATTTTCGGGAACCAAAAGTAAGTCCCTGCAAATACGCCGAACAAAGATGCCACGCCCATAACCATGTGAAAGTGCCCGACGACAAAGTATGTGGCGTGCAGGTAGATGTCAATCGAAGGCTGCGCCAGGAAAAAGCCGCTCACCCCTCCCGCGACGAACATCGAAATGAATCCCAGCGCGAACAGCGATGCCGAATTGATCTGAATATTGGCTCCGTACAAGCTGCCCAGCCAAATCAAAGTCAAAATCGTCGCCGGAATCGTAATCGTCAGCGTCGGAAAAGAAAACGCCAGCGCCGACATCGGATTCATGCCGCTCAGGAACATGTGGTGGCCCCAAACCATGTAGCTCAAGAACCCGATCGACATCATCGAGTAGATCACCACCTTGGCGCTCAGCAGCGGCTTGCGAATGCTGTTCACCAAGATGTGCGAAACGATTCCCATCGACGGCAGAATCGCGATGTACACTTCCGGGTGGCCGAAGAACCAGAACAGGTGTTGCCACAGCAATGGCGAACCGCCCGAATGCGGCTGCAGCCGGTCGCTTATCACCAGCCCCCCTGGAACATAAAAGCTTGTGCCCGCGTGTCGGTCGAGGATCAACAGAATGCAAGCCGGTAGAAGCACCGCGAACGCCAGCAAAGCGATACACGAAGTGACGAACCATGCCCACGTGCACAACGGCATCCTCATCAGCGTCATGCCCTTGGCCCGCAAATCCAGCGTCGTGGCGATAAAGTTCAGCGCTCCCAGCAGCGAAGCGATGCAGAATATGGCGATCGACAATCCCCACAAGCTCATTCCCCACTGCATGCCGGGTCCCGCGTCTTTACCCACGGCGCTCAACGGAGCGTAGCTCGTCCATCCGGCGATTGGTGGCCCGTCTGGAATAAAAAACGCCAGCATCAGCACGACCCACGCGACAAACGTCACCCAGAACGACATCATATTGAATCGCGGAAAAGCCATGTCTTCCGCGCCAATCTGGATCGGCAAGAAGTAGTTGCCGAACGCCGCGAAGGGCGCATTCGTCAACACGAAGAACACCATCAGCGTCCCGTGCATCGTCATCAGCGACAGGTAATATTCCGGAGTGATTACTCCTCCGGGCGCCCCCGCGCTGGACAGGTGTTCCAGCAAAGGAATTTTCGCCGTCGGCCACACCATGTGGATGCGCATCAGCCAGGAAAGAAACATTCCAGTAAATACGGCCACCAGCGCCAAGCCGTAATACTGCTTTCCAATTACTTTGTGGTCCAGGCTGAACACATACTTCCGGAGAAACCCTTCCGGCGGTGCGTGCACGTGAGCCTGTTGAACCGACGCTTCTTCCATCGCATCACCTCGCTCGACAACTGCCATGCCGCTCGCGATTCATTTTCTTCGCGACTGCACGGGAATTTTCCTTGCTACTGCGCCGACTGTTCCTTCTGCCACTTCTCGTAATCGGCTTCAGACATCACGTTGAGATACGCCTTCATGTTGTAGTGCCCCAAACCGCACAACTGGGTACACACAATTTCGTATTTCCCGATTTGCGTCGCGGTGAAATGCACGGAAAGGTCCAGCCCCGGCACGAAATCCTGCTGAATTCGCAGTTCCCGCACGTAAAACGAGTGCCCCACATCTTTCGCGTGCATCAGCAGTTGCACTTCGCGGTTCACCGGCACGACGAGCTCACCGGACACGATATCGTCCCGTGCGTCCACGTCGTTCGCCGGGTCCAGTCCGAAATAGTTTTGATTGCCTTCGTCGATCTTGTCGGGATGGATGCCACCGAATTTTCCGTCTGGCCCCGGGTAACGGAAGTAAAATGCAAATTGTTCCGCCTGCGCCTGGATTTGCAACGCGCCCGGTTTGGACGGCGCAAAATACACCGCAGCCCATGCCTTCTGCCCCAACACGCCCAGCGCCAAAATTTCCGTGCCAACCAGCAAGAACGCGCCGATCACCATCACGCGCGCTCCGCCAGGGAAATTCTTCAGAGGACTGCCGGGTTTGCGGCCACTGAAAGACCACACAAAAAACGCCAGAACCAACTGGGCCGCCACAAAGGAAATCCCAGCCTCCCACATCGTATCATTCAATTGTTCGTCGATTGCATGACCGTGCGTTGAGATGTCCTGCGGCAGCGGGAACATGTGCGTCACGATCGGGTAAGCCGACGCTATGGCAATAATTACCAATACGACCGCTAACAGTTTCCCCATTGCTCCTCGCCTCCGCCCCAAATCGGGGGCGACACTGCGTTGTTTACGTGCTTGGTTTCCAAATTGGCCCTGAACCGTCCGGGACAGCCAAGCCCTTAGTAGGGCTTGGCTTTGAAAACGAAATTAACCGGCTTGGTTTCGGACCCGGTGATAGTCACTTCCTGCGACTGATCGCCGTAGGATTCGTGCCATGCCGTCACGGTGTACTTGCCCGGTGGCAGGTTTGGCAGGGTGAATGTTCCGCCGTCCACGGTCACCGCATAATGCGAGTTCTTCAGCACCGCAAAGTTTCCGTGCATCCAAGGATGAACGTTGCACTTCACGGGGAAAATCTCCGCCTTGTCATACTTCTCGCTGATCGGAGGCGTTCCCGGCGGTTGCGACTTGTTCCATTCGCGGTTCAGTTTCGGCAAAGGGTGAATGTTGTGTGAAGTCTGATCCTCATTCACGATTTTCAATTCCTGGTTCACCTGAAACGCCAGGACGTGCGGTATATACCGGCATCCCTTCTGGTTAAATACTGCCGCGGTCGATGGCGCGGGGTCATCCGGCGCTCCGGCGGAAATGAAGACCACCACATTCTCGAGAGTATTTCCAGGCCCAGTCACGACTGCCTCCGACAGCGGCGGCGTCGGATACATCTTCGCGCAGGACGGTTCCTTGGACATGTCGATTGGCTTCATCTTGGCGGGTGTTCCTTCATACGTCACCTTGCCGCTGATGGTGCCGCCCGCCGGCTTTGGCCCGGCTACTGCCAAGCCTGCCGCGGCTAGCATCGCCACTCCGGCAAGAACTACGTGCTTCGTTTGCATTCGATTCTCCCTCCCGAAATTTGGAGCTAATTACTTAATTGCTATACTACGGCTTAACTCCAGAGCCTGTATTAGTATTTTCCACCTTCTTCGCTTCGACGATCGCCTTTCCTTCCGGCGTGCTCAGCCATAGCGCGAGCTCAGGGCTCGGGTTGTTGTATTGCAATGTTCTCAGGTAATGCACCAGATCCCACGCCTCCTCCGGTTTTACCACATCCGCGAAGGAAGGCATTGGCGTGCCATCAAGTCCTGTCATGAAGATCTTGTAGAGGTCTGCGTTGGTCCGGCCGCACTTGGAGCGATTGTCGCTTGTGAAGTTGTAAGGCCGGATAGGTTGGTCGTTGCTGTCCGTTAGTGTGGATGCGGAAGGTCCGTCGCCGCGGCCTTCCTGGCCATGGCACTTCCAGCATTCCAGCTTCTGGAATAATTCGCCGCCGTGCTTGATGCTTTCCACGGTCAACTTTGGTTCGGGCGGCACCTGGATGGGATCGCCCGGTTTTTCGGTCACCCACCGGGCGGAGAACGTCTTGATGAAGGCGACTAGGTCGGCTCGATTTTGCTCCGTCAGCGCCTTCCAGGAGGGCATGTTCGTAAAGTTAAATCCGCGGTAGAGCGAATTGTACAAGTCGGAATCCAGCGGCAACGTGCCCGTTGGCGTCGACCGGCATTTGAATACCGCGGCGACAAAGTTGCGCGGCAATATATTCAGGTAAGGTGCGTTTTCGCCATCACCGTTCCCGCGTGCCCCGTGGCAACCCCAGCAGTAGCGGTAATACAGCTGTGCTCCTGCCTCGGAGTGTCCCGTCAGATTCCCGATATGCGATTCCATGTGCTTCGATGGTTTCGCTGCGGGCTGATCGCTGCTGCTAGGCAATTGCGCAAACAGTGCGGATGGAAGGATGAGGGCTACTGCGACATTCAAGCAGGTCTTCTTGATGTTCAGCATGTTCATTCTCCCTTAGAAGTCGAAGTCAAAGCCGAACAGCAAGCTGCTCGTGGCCAAAGGTGTAAAGACGACGGACGCGCCTTTCTGCCAGATGATCGAATACTCCGCGTGATATGCGAATCCCGCGCGGCTCGAAATGAACGGGTAGTAACGCGCTCCGAATGTCAGCACGTCCGCGTTGCCAAGATTGCTGGGGTTGGTCGAAAACGCTTGCTGGCTCATCCTTACGAGTTCGTAGCGGTTGATCAGGATGACCTGCGGGTTGAACATGTAATGGCTTTCAAACAACGCGCCATTCCACGTCGGTGCATTTGCCCCTGCCGGCAGAACGGCACCGGGTAACGCCGGAGTATTGGTCCCCAACCACGCGTTGTCTTTCGAGTGGAAGTAAATTGTGGTGATGTCGAATTTCTTGATGTACCACATACCTAGCAAGCCGTAACGCTGAATGAGCTTGTTGCCAATTCCGGTACCGGCGTACGGGGTCGTTGACGTCGCGACCACCGGCGCGTTGGTCACGCTATCCACGCCGATCGGGGTTGTCGTTGTCAGATTATATTCGTAATAAGTTGGCTCCTGTCCAAGGTAGGCAAACCCGCCAACCCGCTGCAAGCCAAGGCTTCCTATCTCGAAAGCCCGGCTCGCCGTAAAGAATCCGCCGTAACCCCGGCTCGTCGGAAGACCGACTTGGCCATCGCTCGCACTTAGCAGTGCCGCAGAGACTCTCGTTCGGTCATCAGCGGAGTGCCCCAGCCACTCCAAGCCCAGTTGATTGTCGCCGATCCCGAATGTGTAGTTTTCCGGAACTCCCGGCGATGAGAATGGTTGGAAGTGGTAGTTCTCGTAAACGCCGCCCACGTTGGTCAGTGTGAGGATGCGCTTTTCGGACAACAGATTGTCCAATTCAAATTTGCCCAGCTTGATGTTTATCCAGGGCGTATGAAATACGTTGTCCAACCTCGCCCACACGGATTCGAAGTGGAAGGACGCTGTGGGATCGGAAGAGGGCAACACGTAGAAGGAGAAATTGTTCGCCAGAGTCCCACCAGTGTGGAAGTCCAAACCACTCAAGTCGAATCCTTGGGTGGTGATCTTCGCTAAGTTCCCGCCCGGGCCGTTAGAGCCATCTACTGCGGCCGGATCGGTGCTTTCCCTGTGCCAGATCGGCGTGATTCGAAACGTCACCGGCCAGTACGCAGCTTGCTGGAATATGGGAGCGTCCCTATCATTCCCTAACTGATAGCCGTTGTCTTTGAACTGCTGGCCAAAAGGACTGAGCATCGGCCACGCTTCGTGGCACGAAGAGCAAGGCAGTCCGTACTTTCTCGCGAAAGCTGGTAACGCACCCGCCGGACGACAGTTCACCAAAAGTACTGCCACCAATACGACGGAATAAAGCAAGGCTTTCCCCGCACGGGCGGCCCTGCTCCGTACTTCCTTTGAACGCAAACATTCCATACTGCCTCCTACGAACGTGTGGGGGACAACGTCGAGCAGACATCTAGGGCTTCGTTCTAGTTTTTGTTTGAAGGGAGTGTGTTACCTAACACCCAGCGCGGCGAGTCGCCGCACGGCTTACCCCAAGCGCGCGGACTGCTCGACCGAGCTTACTGAAAACCTGCCGTGTCTCTCCGTCAAAGGACAGCAGCAAAATCTTCAGCCCCTGAACCGAGCCGGATGCTACTCCGAGTCCGAAATGGAATGCAAGAGATTTCTTGCAAGCATCCAAAAAATTATTTCCGGACTCTCAACACCTGGTTCCGGTACCGCATTTTCGACGCTTATGCGAGGCCGTGATTCGGACGAATTTGACAGGACCCCGTCCTTCGCGTTAACAAGGGTGCTCACGTGTTCACAACTATGTTTTCTGGAGATCCGGGCAGACGCACTTCTCGTTGGGCCAAACGGCTCGCCGAATCGCTCTTTTTATTGTTTTTTTCCGCATTCCTTGCGTTTCCGCCAGCCCACGCCTCCCCTCATGTCGATCACAAAGAACTGACTACACCCGGGATTATGCGAGAGTTCTTGGCTCCGGTCAGCGATGTTCGCCAAGCCGTCATCTCCGTCCAGAAAGACCACATCATCCATGGCACTCTTGTCTTCGATAAAGAGCCCGTCCTCACTGGTGCCGAAGCCGTCAACTCCACTCCGCTGTTCGAGCCTTGGTCCGGGCCAGGCGAGGTTTTCTACAAAATCCGCGAAGAAGCGATCTCACCTAGACATTTCCTGGACACGAGAGATCGCGGCACTATCGGTGTTCGCTACATCATCATCCCGGTCACGGAAGACCGCACTCGCGTCAAGGTGGATGCCGTTTATGTCGAGTCCGCCCACAAAACCATGCATCCTTCCGACGGCAATGTGGAAAAAAGTGAAATACACGAAATCAAGGACGCCCTCGATTCCTTGCAGCAGGCCGCTATGGACGCGGCGGATGCTCGCCGCCGCGCCATAAGCGCCGAACTGGTCCGGCAGAGTTACACCCGCCAGCGCGAGGAGGAATCCAATCGACTCAGCACCGCACAAGCCAGCGAAAAAGAAATGGAACAGGACATTGTTGCCTTGCGCCACGAACTTGAGCGCCGCGTCAAGGCGCCCGGCGCCGATTTGAAAGGTGCACCTTTTCAATCCGCCGCAATTTTGAAAACGTTGCCGGCCCATGCGGAGGTCGTCATTCTGATCGTCACGCCTCATTGGCTCGGCATCGAAACTCCCGAAGGCCAGCGCGGATGGCTCCCCGTAGAACAACTGGAGCCATTGCCATGAGACATTCAACCAACAGGCTTTGGACGGGGGGATCTCCTTTCCTCTGCTGCCTTCTGACACTCGCGGCAGCCGCGCCACCGGTACACTGCCAGGCCGTTCCTTACGCCCGCAGCTATACAAAGCCCAAAGCCGAAGTCGAACAGGCCCTCAAGGATCTGCAAGCCTACTCCGGCCAGAAGTTGCCAATCCTTGACGGTTTCGTCACCTCCGTGGGCAAGCCGCTTGATCATTACGAGCGCGGCTTTTACCAGTTCACTATCGAACTTCTTCCCGGCGAATCCGGTGCCACGATCGTTCGCCTCTCCGCCAAAATCACCGCTTGGTATGCCGATCGAGATGTCACTAAATCCGGATATGACGTTTTGCCCTCCAACGGCCGCCTCGAACTGGATTTCCTCGATCGTTTACAGGAGAAATTAACCGGCAAACCTGTCGATCCGCCCGCCGCTCCTGCATCCGGCGTGCAAACTCCCAAGCCCAAGCTCGATTTGTCTGGCGTGCCCGGCGTTGTCGTTTCCACTCCGTCCGCTCCTGTCGTAAAAACCCCGGATGAAGTCGCCGCCCTCCGGACTCAACGTGTCCTCGAGGAACGACGCGTTCAACAGCTCACTACCGAACTAAATAATTTGAAAGAAATCAAGCACAACCAGGCCCATCCGCAAGATCTGATTGCCGTCACAAAAACGGGCACACCCGTTTATTCCAAACCGGCTGAGGAATCCCGCCTCCTCTTCAAGGCCGCCGCCGATGACGAATTTGCATTTCTCGATGCGGAAAACGGTTGGGTGCATGTCGAAATCTCCGGCGACTCCCGCGGTTATGTCCGTCAGAGTGCTGTGCTGCTACCGGAATCCGTCGCCTCTAAAATCGCCAAGGAAGAACATGGCCCCGAGGAGAAATTCTCGGGATTCCATATTGAGCGTGAGGAAATGAGCGCCTTCCCCTCGGATTGGCCCGGACTCAAGGGTAAAACCGTGAAGATCTATACGGTCCAGCCGGTCTCGCAAAACTCCAAAGAAATCGGCCCCGCAATTCGTCTGGAATACTCCCTTGCTCTCTTCGAAAAAGCGTTGAAGGAATCCGCGACGGTATCGACACCCATGGACGGTGTTGTGGTCATCTTCGATGCTGCCGATGGCGGTATCGCCGGAGCTACTCTCGGCGATATCCAGAAACTGACTTCCGGTGGACTCACGAAAGACGCGTTCTGGGCGCAAAGTTATCTCGACCCCATCGAAGCGTTTCGTCCACCGGCAAAGTAGCGCACACCCAATTTTCTGCCGGCGCACTCTCCCTGTTTCCGCCGCTCTTCCCGAATCCGGGCTAGAATACCGTTGCTTCAAATTCACATCTCGAGGGTGTTTCAATGCAGCTGAATGCCGCGATTGTTGGTTTGGGATTTGTAGGCCGCGCTCACCTGGAAGCTTTACGCCGGCTTGGCATTACCGTTCAGGGCGCTCTCGGTAGCACGCCGGAGCGGTCCACGGCTGCGGCGGATTCCCTTCATCTGCCGCGCGGCTACAATTCGCTGGACGAACTAGCTGCCGACCCTTCCGTGCAAGTGGTGCATCTATGCACTCCCAACTACCTGCATTTTCAGGAAGCCAGCCAATTATTGCGCGCGGGCAAACACGTTCTTTGTGAGAAGCCGTTGGCGCTGGACTCGCGCGAGTCCGCGACACTTGTCTCCCTCTTGAAGGAAACCGGCCGCGTCGGCGCCATTGCCTATAATCTTCGCTATTACCCGCTGTGTCAGGAAGCGCGCGTGCTCATCCGCGAAGGCATAATCGGCCAGGTAAAGCTTGTCCACGGCAGTTTCCTGCAGGACTGGCTGTTGTTTCCGACGGACTGGAATTGGCGCCTCGAAGCAAAACTCGGCGGTGAACTCCGCGCGGTTTCGGACATCGGCACGCATTGGCTCGATCTGGTCACTTGGCTGGCCAACACCAAAGTCTCCGAACTTTGCGCCGACCTCGCCACCGTCCTTCCTACGCGTCACCGCCCGAAGGGGCGCGTGGAATCTTTCCAAAAAGCGGCCTCCGCGGAGACAGAAGAGGTGATGATTGGCACCGATGATTACGCTTCCGTCTTGCTGCACTTCGAAAATGAAGCGCGTGGAGTGATGACCGTCTCCCAGGTCAGCCCCGGCCGCAAGGCGCGTCTTTGGTTTGAGATTGATGGCTCCGAAGGCAGCCTGTCGTTTGATTCAGAATCGCCAAATCACTTGTGGATCGGCCGGCGCGAGCGTGCCTGCGAACTTCTTCCCAAAGATCCCGCATTGCAATCGGCGGATTCTCGCGGTTACGCCGCCTACCCTGGCGGACACCCCGAAGGCTATCCCGACACCTTCGTCCAACTTTTCAAGGATTTTTACGCTTATCTTGCCGCCGGCGATCTCTGTGCGCCACGTTCCTTCCCCACCTTCGAAACCGGCCACGAGGAATTGGTCCTCTGCGAAGCAATCGCCCAAAGCGCCCAGGAAAAATCCTGGATCACCGTAGGCGCCTGACCGTGCAACGCCCACTCGTCAACCGCACTTCCCGGTCGATTCCCTTACAACCAACTCCGCCGGAATCTTCCGCCGCACCACCGGAATCGATTTCTTTTGATCCACGGCCTTAATCGCATCCAGCATCATTCCCACGCTCATCGATCCCATCGCTTCCATCGGCTGCCGCACGGTTGTCAGCGATGGCGCCGAAAGGCTTGCTTGCGCCACATCGTCAAATCCCACCACGCTGCAATCCTCTGGCACACGCAATCCCTTCTTCTTCAGTGCCCGCAAAGCCCCCAGCGCAGTGATGTCGTCATACGCCACCACCGCGCTGAACGGTTTCCCGCCGCGCAGCAAATCTGTCGTCAGTTGCGCGCCTGCCTCAAAGCTGGAGTTGGGGTCGAGGGATTCAGGCAGCTCCACAATCCTTTTCGCATCCAGCCGCAATCCCACCGACTGCGCGAAATTGCGGATGCCCTTCCACCTTTGTCCACTGCTTGCTAATGTCTTCGGCCCTCGCAAAAACGCAATCTCGCGATGCCCTAACCCATACAAATGCTCCAGCGCCAGCGCCGCCCCACCTTCGTTGTCCACGGAAACCGTGCTGACGTTCTCGATCTCGAACGCCCGCCCGGCGATCACCGTCGGCACCTGCTTCTCCGTCAAATCCGCCAGTACTTTGATATCGGTCACCAGCCAATTCGCAATCACGATCAGCCCTTCCACTCGCCGGTCCAGCAGCATTTCCAGATAGCGTTCGAAGCGGTGCGGCTCGTTATGCGCGTCAGCCAGGAGCGAAAGATAGCTGGCCTGATACAGCGCATTCTCCAATCCGCGCAGGATCGGCGTGCAGAACGGATCGGTGATATCGAACACCATCACTCCCACGATGTTCGACCGCTGGCTACGCAGCGACCGCGCCAGCGGATTCGGTCGGTAACCCAGCCGCCGCGCCGCCGTTTGAATCCTTCCCTTCGTGTCTTCTGGAATGTAGCGGGACAGTGGTGCGTTGTTCAGGACAATCGATACTGTGGACGCAGAGTAGCCGCTCTCTCGTGCCACATCTCGTATAGTCGAGGCGCCGTTTCTGCGCATGGACGATTCCTCACTTCGGCGGCGGATAATCGTAGCGCAAATTGCCTGGCATACGGTCGGAACGTTGCCGCGTGTTGTATTCGAACTCGTATCCCAGATGGTCACCATCCGTCGGATATTCTTTGCCGGCTGGATACGGGTAAGCGATCGATCCGTGGCGCGGCAGCGGCTCTACGGTGAACGCATTCGCGGCATAAAAATCCAGGTCCTTCTCGAATCCGTCCGCATAGAAAAAGTAATCGCGTACCCATCCCACGGGCAGCGCCGACAGCCCCGCAGGATCAAACTCCAACTTCACGCCCTCGCCCGAACTGAACACCGTGAACTTATCGTCAGACCGGTTCAGCAGCGTCTTTACATCCCCGTATCGCGTGTAGTTTCCCGCCGCATGTGCGTATGGCCCGCTCAGACTCCGCTGCGTGTAGGAATAAACCGTATCCGTCGCCGGATGCAGCCGGATTTCTTTCGGGTAACCCAAATACGCCAACTCCGCCCTGGCCAATGGCACTTCGCTCACACGCACATCTTTCTGTTCCGGCATCTGATCGATGCGCACGCGATCCCAATAAATTTTCAAGTTCGAAACAATCCGGATTCGGCGCGTTCCCACAGGAATTTTCCCGGTTAGGTCGGTTACCATCGTCCGCGCCAGCCCCGCCGGAAATCCCATATCGTCCACCACGCGCACCCAGTTGCCTTGTGCGTTCTGTACCTCCACATACGGCGCAATCACTTTGATCCCCGCCTGATCCGCTGAATACATCGAAGTCGCCGTGAAATAATCCGTGTACCCATCCAGCAGCAAGCGCAGCGGCATCGACGCATCCCAGGAGCCCAGGTCCAGTTCAATCCAGTGCAGCTTCGCAAATCCCGCAAAGGGCAAGCCATCGAAGTCAGTCACGTACTTGCGGTCGCGCTTCGTCAGTAACGGCAGCACATCATGACCGCGATCGTCCCAAGCGCCAACTGGCGTGCGCGCATTCTGTGTAGCGATCACGCGAAATTCCGGAAACGGCGGATTGCTGGCGAACCGCTCGTTCGGATTCACTTCGATATTGCCAGGGTGATCCACCGCCAGCAGCCTCACCTGATCCAGATACACCGTCTCTTCCATCGGCTCCATGAACCGGAAACTCAGCAAACCATTTTTCGCGCTTACGCTCTTCGCCGGTACTTTCAAATACTCGTCCGGATCGGGCACATCCCGTTCCCCCGGCGCGATCCAATGCCCCACCACGCCCGGCCCAATCATGTCCGCAATGAACTCGTATTCCTTCCCATTCCACGAAAACAGCACCGGGCACGAACTCCCGCGCCGGTCCAGTTCCCCGATCTTCTGCGTCTTGTTCGCGGCCAAATCGATTTCATCTTGCGGCACGCCCGTGGGCCACAGCAATCGCACCGCGTCGGTAACCGTTTCCGAGCCCAACCCGACCAGTAGCATCCCCGAATTTCGTCCGAGATATCCCGACGTCCCGCCTATTTCGAATTTTTGGTAAAGCGCGCCGGCAAAAACCTCTACCTTCGTCCCGATCCCACTCTTATTGTCGTTCAGCGCTTTCAAATCCACCTGCATCCAGTGATTCTTGTTCGCGCCCGTATTTTCCAGCAGTAGCGGCGCGCCCGACGCCTGCGTCACTACGATGTCAGGACTACCGTCGCCCTTGAAATCAGCCACCGCCAGGGCGCGCGGTTGGTTCAGCTTCACCCCATCCAGTTGTAATTTCTTGGTCGCGTCCGCCCAACCCGCATCGCCAAGATTCCGCAGCACGCGAATTTCCCCTCCGTTCGCGCCTTCTCCCACAGCCACCAGATCAAGCCAGCCATCATTGTCGTAATCGGCCGCCGTCACTCCCCAGCCTTGCTTCCATCCGAAATCCGGCAGCGCCACGCGCTCCAGCTTCTTCCCCTGCACATTTCTCCACAAACTGATTCCCGGCACGCCTGCGTGCGTAAACGCAACGTCCATCCATCCGTCTTTGTTGAAATCAAATACCGCGACGCCCACTGCCGGGGGCAATTTTTCCTGCGCGAAATCAATGGCAGGCAAAGCTGTAAATTTTCCTTCGCGCGGATTCAGATAAATCGCCGCGCCCGCCGCTCCTCCCGCCACCACAAAATCAATTGCGCGATCGTTATTGAAGTCCGTCACCGCGGCATCTGCGCCCGTGGCATCCACTCCCAATCCGGATTCTTCGGAAACATCCGTGAACGTGGAATTCCCGTTGTTCCGCCACAATTTGTTTTTTCGGCCGTTTGCCGGCGCCATGGTCACGTACAAATCCAGGTCTCCGTCGTGGTCATAGTCCACAAACGTCGTACCCACGCAGCCTTTCTCCCGCGCAATCCCGGCCTTCTCCGTTACATCCGCAAATTTCCCGTGCGCGTCATTGCGAAACAACCGCACGCCGTTGGCTTCGCACACCGCGAGATCGGTCGAGCCGTCATTGTCAAAATCGCCCGCCGCGCACCCGAATCCACCGCCAATCCCCGCCAGTCCCGCCTTCGCCGTAACATCTTCAAACTTTCCACCCAAATTCTTCAGCAGCCGGCTCTTCCCGTTTTCCGCCCCGACGAAAAACAAGTCCGGCTTGCCATCGCCGTCATAATCGAACGCGCAAACTCCCGTGCTCGTCCCGCCCAACTCTGCCTGCGGCTTCGCTGCATAGCTCACCGCAATCTCCGAGGGCGCCGCACTGGCCCCGCCATGCACAAATTCCGCCAAAGAAAATTTCCCCTGGTCCCCATACCCCGCTCCGAATGGCGTGCCCAGATGTTCCGTCGTGATCTTCTGGAAACGCTTCATTCCCTCGCGCGCGGCGTCTCCATCGCCCTTGCGCTGGTACGCCCGCGCCAGCCCGAATTGTGCCGAAGCGTGATACGGCGCAATCTCCAGCGCTTTCTTGAACGCCGCGATCGCGTCATCATATTTTTGCAATTGCGAGCAGAGGAATCCCTCGAAATAAAATGCATCCGGCTCATCCGGCGCGATTTTTTCCACGTGCTGAAACGCCGCGATAGCTTTCTCCGGTTGACCCGCGTCCTTGTACGCCAGTCCCAGGTTGTACCAAGCGTATGGATCATCCGGCAGCTTGCTGGCCGCCTCCTCCAGCGCCGCCCGCGCCTCATCCAGCTTTTGTTGCGCCAGCAGAGAAATGCCCAAGTTCATGCGCGCCTGCGCGAAATTCGCATCGGCTACCAGTGCCTTCTCAAAACTTTTTTGCGCGTCGCTGGATTTTCCCTGGTTCATATACGCCACGCCCAGCGTGTTCAGCCGCAGCGCTTCGCCGGAAATCTTATTGGTCGGAACAGGGATTTCGGGCTGCGTAGCATGCGAATGCAGCGTGGGGAGGAAGAAGGCAACTAGCGCAAAAATAATCACGCCACTAACAATAGAAAACCACGGCCGCCAACCGTTTTTCATGGAATCCACCGAGGGAAGCTCTTTCTGGACGCGCGACGACCCGAAAAAGCACAATCGTCTTAATCGATTGTCCCGGCTGCCTGCCCCATCGTCAACCGTTTTGTCCCACGTTCAGAGTGGTTCCGGATCGTAGACGGATGGCTTTAGCCATGCCCTGAAGAAACTCGTCGTTAGAGTGTGTGACAATTTCCACGCGTCAGGGCACGGCTTCGGCCGTGCCGGCACTGCCGAAAAGCTAAAAGGCTTTAGCCGCTGAGGGCGACTTCCTCAGTTCCGCGCACGCTAGAATTGATGAAGTAGCACGGCCAGATCCACTTGTTCCGATGGGTATCCTTGTCTCGCAGCCTTTTCGAACCAATTCCGCGCATCGCGAATCGTTCGTTGCGGTCTCAGCACCAACGCCGATTCAATCCCCAAAGGGTTCTCCGCAAACGCATGCCCCCCGATCGCGCCAACTCCTCCACAGCCGCGTAATCACAGCTGCCTGCCCCCGACGGGTATTCCAAACTCACCGACAATCAGGCGCATCAGGTCTTCAAAGCCGGTTTGGACTGAGTAGGCCGCACCCTCCGATCACCGAATGTCGCGTTTCGCGTTGGCTGAAAGTCCCGCGCTGTATCTAAAATGGTCCTATGACTGTGCCCGTGTACAGCTCGATCGCGGAGATCCTTCGCCTCTACAGCGAAAAACGACTCTCTCCCATCGAACTCGTCTCCTCGCATCTCGAGCGAATTCGGAATTTGCAGCCCAAGCTCAACGCCTTCGTTCACGTCGACGCCGAATCTGCTTTGGCCCGCGCGCACAGCGTGGAATCTTCCCTGTCTCGCGGTGAACCAGCAAAGCCTCTCACAGGAATTCCACTCACCATCAAATCCTGCATTGACGTCGCCGGTTGGCCCTGTCCCGCCGGGTCCCTTCTCCGCAAAGATTACGTCCCCACATCCGACGCAACACTCGTTGCCCGTCTCGAATCCGCCGGTGCCATCCTCCTTGGCAACACCAACACTCCTGAATTCCTTATGGCCTATGAGACCGACAATCTTCTCAACGGCAAAACTTCCAATCCCTGGAATCTCGATTATTCCGCCGGCGGCTCCAGCGGCGGCGAAGCGGCCGCAATCGCTTCGGGCTGCAGCGTGTGCGGTGTCGGTAGTGACGGCGGCGGCTCTATCCGCACTCCCGCACATTTTTCCGGCATTTGCGGGTTAAAACCCACCCCCGGCCGCATTCCCGCAACTGGCCACTTTCCCCCGGGCACAGGAGCATTCAGTTGGCTCGGAGTAATCGGCCCGATGGCCAGAACCGTCGCGGACTTGCGTGCATTGTTCGAAGTGATGGCCGGACCCGACCCAGGCGACCCGCTCTCTACCCCATTCTTCCCACGTCAGCCTTCCGCAAAGGAACTTCGCGGCCTGCGCATCGGCATCCTCGAAAACCCTGAACTCGGCCGCGCAACCCCCGAAACTCTTTCCACTATCCGCCGCGCCGCACAACATCTCTGCGATCTCGACTATCGCGTCGAGCCCTTTTCTCTCTCGCATATCGATCGCGCCCTGGAACTTTGGTGGTTCTTCTTCGGCCCTGTGGTCGCCGATCTGATTCGTCAGGAAGTCCGCTGCAAGGAAGACTCCGTGAGCCCCATGCTCAAAGACTATCTCGCAGTCAACGCCGCTGAACCCGCTGTTACGCTGCAATCTTTCCAGAGCGCCTGCGCCGAACGCGATAACCTCCGCGCCTATCTCCTTCGCCAACTCCGCGACATTCCCATTCTTCTCTCGCCCGTGTCCACCGCCCCCGCTTTCTCACACGGAGCGGGAAGCTATCGCCCCGGCGATCCTCACAACTATCGCGATACCATGCGCTTTTGTCAGTGGCTGAATCTCGCAGGCCTTCCCGGATTGTCTCTCCCCTTCGGCCGATCTCCCGAAGGACTACCCATCAACATCCAACTAATCGCCCGCCCCTACGAAGAAGAACTGCTCCTCGCCGTGGCCGAATCTCTAGAACAAGCCCGCGGCCCCTGGCAACCTCCGCCGGATCTCTGACTGTACCAAGCCCCCACCACCTTCAATTCGGCATTTCATTCACCCTTGAATTCAGGTTCTCGTCGTCGGCAGCCCTGCGCGTGTTTGTCACCACCACAAACAAAACGGCGACCACCCGCCCACCACTCTGTTTTCCAAACCGCCATCCGTGTACAATCCCATTCATGAACCGTCGCACATTCATTGAATCGTCTTTCGCAGCGGGTATTCTTGCCTCTCTCCCTTCTTCCTCCTTCGCCGCCTCTCATCAGATCGAAAAGGTCGGCGTACAGCTCTACACCGTCCGCAATCTCATGAAAACGGACTTCGCGGGCACCATCGCCAGGGTCGCGTCCATTGGCTATAAGGAAGTCGAATTTGCCGGTTACTTTGACCACTCCCCTACAGATATTCGAGCGCTCCTGGACAAAGACGGCCTCACCGCACCATCCTGCCACGTCAGCTACGATATTCTCCAGAATCACTGGCCGGAAACCATCGATGCGGCTCACACAATCGGCCACACCTTTATCGTCTGTCCGTGGATCGACGAAAAAGAACGCAATTCCGCCGACAGTTGGAAGCGCGTCATCGACACCTTCAACAAAGCCGGCGAAACCAGCAAGAAAGCCGGCATCCAATTCGCTTATCACAATCACTGGTGGGAGTTCGGACCCGATGCCGCTCTCGGCGGCCAGCTTCCCTACGATTACTTGCTCTCTTCGGCCGATCCTAACTTCGTAAAGATGGAAATGGACTTGGGCTGGATCAGCGTTGCCGGCAAGGATCCCGTCGCCTATTTCAAAAAGTATCCGGGCCGCTTCCCCCTCGTGCATGTGAAGGACTTCAAGTCTCTGCCGCATCTGGCGCCGGACCAGATCGCCACCTTCAATCCTAAAAAGCTTGAAGACGAGGACATGACCGCGCCTGGCTCTGGCGTCATCGACTGGAAGCGCATCTTGTCTTACTCCAGCGAGGCTGGCATCCAGCATTACTTCCTCGAGGACGACGTCCCCAAGGATGCCTGGGCCATCCTCACTTCCGGCTATAAATATCTCTCCACCCTTCGCTTCTAAACGTTGGGCTGCGGCGGCTCGCAGCCGCTTTCACAGCGTGAACCTACACGAAACTCCCGTAGCGCCGTGCCTTCAGGCCGGCATCCTGGGTTGCGATCGAGCGTGATCCGACGCGTTACCCATTTCCACTTCCCACCACCAACTCCCCTCCCCTATAATCTCCACTCATTACGGAGCCTGCACCTTGCCTGAAGCCGCCACCAGCGTGGAGCGCTACTCCTTGGCTGTCATTACCGATGACACCGAGCCCTTCCCGGAAATTCGCAGGCATCTCGGCAATGAATTTCGCACCTCCCTCGCCACCACCGAAAACGAAATCAAAACGATACTCGAACTCTCCGGCCTCCACGCCATTCTCTTCAATCTCGATTGCATTGGCGACGGTCCCATCGATGGCCTGGAAGTACTCGAGGAAATCCGCAAGATTCGCGACGACATCGTCATTGTCGCCTTCACGAAAACCAACAGCCGTTCCATTCCCCTGAAAGCCAGCCAGGCCGGCGCTGACGAATTCTTTCTCTTCCCGCTCAACCATGACGAACTCAAAATCGTTCTCCTGCGCGCCATTGAAAAACGCGCGCTGGAGCTCGAAGGCCGCCGCCTCATCCAGCAGGTCGAAAGTGGCACCGCCTTTTTCGGCCTCGTCGGCTCCAGCCCCGCCATGCAAAAGGTCCACCAGGCCATTGAGGCCGTGGCGCGCACCAACGCCAGTGTCGTTCTGCGTGGAGAAAGCGGTGTCGGCAAAGAACTGATCGCCAACGCTATTGTTCGATGCAGCGATCGCGCAGACAAACCCTTCGTCGCCCTCAACTGCTCGGCTCTACCGGAATCTCTCATGGAGTCGGAACTATTCGGCTATGAAAAAGGCGCCTTCACCGGTGCCGACGCCGCGAAGCCCGGACTAATCGAGTTGGCCCACACCGGCACGGTTTTTCTTGACGAAATCACCACGCTACACCCCAGCCTGCAAAGTAAGCTCCTGCGCGTCTTGCAAGAACGCTCCGTGCAGCGCCTTGGTGGCCGCTCTACCAAAAAAATTGATTTCCGCCTGATTTCCGCGACGAATGATGATCTGGAAGACTGCGTCCGCAAGGGTCGCTTCCGCGAAGACCTCTATTTTCGCATCAACGTCGTTCCCATCCTGGTTCCGCCTCTGCGCGAACGCGACGGCGACATCGCCATCCTCGTCGATCATTTCCTGCGTATCTACTGCGCCTCCGTCAAAAAGCCGCTGAAGACGCTGAAACCCGATGTTCTCGAAATCCTCGAGGACTACAGTTGGCCCGGCAACGTCCGCGAACTCGAAAACATCATCCAACGCCTCGTCGTGATGGTGAACGCACCGGAGATCACCCCCGAGCATCTCCCCCAACACATGCTCCAGCACAGCGCCGCGAGCCAGGAAGCCATCCTCATTCCGGAAGGCGGAGTCGATTTCGATGCCGAAATGGAAAAAATCGAGATCGCTTACCTCAGCGCTGCCTTGCGCCGCACCGCCGGCAAGAAATCCGCCGCAGCAGCCATCCTCCAGATCGACCCGCAACGCATGAAATATCTCTGCCGCAAGCACGGAATAGAATAGGTACGTCAGATCGGCCTTAATTCGGCCACCCTCTCGTCCTTTCCGTCGCAAGGAGCGCGGGAACGGTCAAAAAGTAACCCTCCTGAGGTAAAATTTTAACCGGTAAATAAGTTTTCACCCACACCGGACAGCTGCCCCACCAGTACTTTGGCACTAACTGTCCTGTTTTCAGCGCCACCCTTTTCCTCCGGTCATGTTTGTACTTTGGCACGATCCATGCTTTAGTTTCACGCGTCTGCGGATTACAAAAATTTTAATCAGGAGCACCCACACCATGTCCATCGAAAAGAAGAGCTTGATCAGCACCCTCAAGACCACCAAGAAGGCCAATGTCGCCAGCGCCCCTGCCACCAATGACGGTAGCACTTCGCGCAAGGTTAAGATTGCCAAGTCTGTCTCGACGCGGATGGCTAACGTGCGGAAGGCTAGCTTGGCGAAACCAAAGATGTAAGAGGTCTATGCCTGACTCGCGGGCAATCAAAGCATTCCGATGGGGAGGCGCCTCCGAGCGGCCTTCCCATTTTTGTTCCTGGAGACGCTGGCCCTACAGCACCCCTACCAGATCTTTCGCCCGAAAAACTCCGACACCGTTTCCCACACAAGCCCCAACACACTTCGCAGCCGTCCGTACACTCGCGCCACTCCTGTCATACCCGGCTTTAGCACTCCCTCAGGATTGTCCACGTACATGTCCACAATGTAGAAATGCGGCGGATTCATTCCCTGCAACTCTACTTTCCCCGACAGACTCGCGTCCAATTCTGACGGGCCCGGGGCAATCGAGACGATTTGCGCCGCCCAGGTCTTGAACATCCCTTGCACCTGGAACCGGGTCTTGGCGGCCTTTTCAATCTTGTACATGTCATATTCGGAGACATAAATCCGGGCCCGCAACTTTGAGAGATCGGCTACTTCCAGCAACTCTTGGCCCTCGTTCAGATAAGTTCCCACCAGATCCTGCAACCTGGGCGTAATCACTGTGCCAGCGATTGGACTGGTGAGTTTCAACGCGGCGTCCTTTTGCGAAACTTCCTGCAGCTTATCGCTCAAGCGTTCTCGCACCTTCAGCGCGGGGCCATATCCGGCATAATGCAGAGACGCGGCCTTGGCCCGCTCCGAGGCCATCGACAAGTTTGCCTGCGCTTGTTCCAGATCGGACTGCAACGGCAAGTCCCGTAGTGTAGCCAGCAGCGCTCCCTGGTCAACCCGCTGTCCCTCTCTTGCGTCCAGTTGCGTGACAATCCCTGGAACACGGGCGCGAATCTCCGCCACGCGCGCTGGCTCCAGCAAGAATCTTGCAGAGACCGAGTCATGCCACAGTGGCAGCGCCAGAACCGCCACGAGAGCAATCCCCGCCAACACCCTATTGCGAGGCGTAAACCAAGCTGCTATCCGGTCTTTCTTATCGAGGTACAGAAATTTCATAAAGTTCACCAATAATCGAATCCGCGAACGAAAAATCAGTAACGCTACCGCAATTTCCGGCACGAATCCCCACTCCGGACTGAAATTGCGCACGATGTTGCCAACAAAACGCGCCGCAATGTACAGCACCGTGTAGCTATAAGCGCCCGACAGCAGCGCATACACGGCAAATCCCAGGCGTCGCTTCTTGGGAACGTAGGGAATTTCCACCGGCAAACGCCAGATCTTTTTCTTCACCCACGCCGACACGTACGCTGTCGAATTCTCCTTGATATCCGCAATCCCTGTGAAATCCGTCAGCAGGTAATATCCGTCCAGTTTAATCAACGGATTCCAGTTCAGCAGGACCGACATGATCCCCGTCATCATCATCATGAAATAAGCGCCGTTGTGGACCGGCGTGTCCGGCGCCGTTCCCCACCAGATAATCGTGGCGACCGAGCAGATCATCAGCTCCGACCAAACGCCCGCCAATGTCACCACCAAACGCTGATTGCGTGTCGCTGTTACTTCTGCTTCCGTCGTGTCCGTGTACACCGCCGGCGTCAGGTACACCAGCGCAAATCCCATCGCCGTCACTCGGCCACCATAATGCTTTGACGTATAGGCGTGCGCCAGTTCGTGTACCACCACGATGCCCGCCAAAATCACGTATAAAACCGCGATGTCTCCCCAGGTCTTGTTCGAGAAGTTGTAGAACGCCACGGTGTCCCGCCCGATCTCCCTCCAATGCGTGATCGTAATTCCTGCCGTCACCGCAAAAAGCCCCAGCGTCAAGCAAGTGAACCATGTCGTATAAACGAACTTCGTGTAACTGTGGAACTTCGTCAAAAATGGGTCCGGGTTGAACGCCGGAAACAGCACGTCCGAAAGATCGGCCCATCGATCAAACTGTTTGAGCTTCTTGCGGCGCTCTTCCGCTGTCTGCTGCATCAACAGAATGTTTTTCTCTTGCGCCGTCCGGTACCAGAAATCGATTGCTTCCAGCTCTTCCGCAAATTCCCGCACCTCCGTCGCGGAGAATTCTGTCCCGGTCGCCGCGGAGTGCATCTGCGCGATCTCTTCGTACGACCGGACGCCGTCGAACAATTGCGCCAGTTTCCAGTTTGCCGGTTGAAAGGTGAACATGCTTTTCGCGCAGGGCACATAAGCGCGAATGACGGTCTTACCTTCTTCCACGTGCTCGCGGAAGTTCACCCCGGGATCGATGCGTGGCGGCCGCTCGGAGAGAGTTCGCGCCGGCAGATCCGGCAAGGCCACGTTAAGGACGCGCGTCAGGTTCATTCAGGATTTACCGCTGATTTTCCAGGTGCACGTTTGCGGTCATCCCCGGCCGCAATGCCCCTCGATCCCCTGTCAGTTCCACCAACACTTCGAACGTCCCGCTCGAAGGATCCACCACCGGACTTATTTCCTTTACCCGCGCCGCATGCTTTTCTCCCGGCACATCCGGAGAAGTAACTTCAAAAATCTGCGCTGAACGAACGTGCCCGAAATATTTTTCCGGCAGGGTAAATCGCATCATGAGCGGCGCCTCTGCCGTCACCCAGAAAAGCCGTTCCCCCTTGTTCACTTCCTGCCCTTCGCGCACGTAGCGCCGCGCGATCACACCGTCGAAAGGCGACGAGATTTTTGTTTTTTCCAGCTCCAATTCCAAGGATCGTTCCTCATCATGCGAAGTGTTCAGCGTCTCCTGCACCCGTTTGATGTCCCACTGGTCCGATTCCGCCTTGTACTGCGCGTGCTGCAATTGCTCCTGCGAAATCAATCCCAAGTCCCACAAATGCTTGGCGCGCACGTAGTCCGCTTCCAGTACTCCCGCCTCCGCTTCCCAATTCTTCAAGTCATTCGCGATGCTTCGAGACTTCGCCCGTGCCGCCTCCAGGTTCGCCGAAATTTGCCGGTCATCCAGCTTCGCCAGCACCGTCCCTGCTTTTACCCTCGCTGGCGCATCAAAAAATAATTTTTCCAGTAGGCCGTCCCGCTGCGCCGTAATGTCCACCTGGTGTTCCACAATAATCGGCCCGGAAACGGTGAGTCCCGTGTCAACTGGTTCTGGCGGCGCTACCTTTGTAGTTACCGGCGCTGGCGGGGGCGCCGCATTCGTCACGCCGGATTCGACGGGTCTACTGTCGCTGCAACCAACACCAAGCAGTGCCGCACCCACGGCGATCACCACCATCGCACTTCGCATACTTCCCCTCCGCCGGCCCATTTCTACCAACCCACCCAATACCAGATCTTCGAGTACAGCCACAAAAGCGGCCGCCTGAAAAACACGTAGCTCGAGGGATACCACCCCACTCGTACTTTCCCTCTTCCTTCCATGCCCGCTCGAATCGCCCCATCCGGATTCGCCACTGCCACCCGCGCATAAAACACCGGCGAGTCTTGCAGCATTTGCGCCTTCGGGCTCACGATCGTCACTTCCCCATGAAAAGTTCGTGTCGGATAACTGTTCAGCTTCACCACCGCCTTCTGTCCTACCTTCAGCAATCCCGCATCCGCATCGTCGATCGCCACATCTACCACCGCTTGCGATGTATCCACAATTTCCGCGAACGAATCGCCCTGTTGCAGTTTGCGTCCGGCGAAGTTCTCCACATGCGGCGTGGCCACCACTCCGTCGATCGGCGTTCGCAATTCCGCTTTTTCCAGCGCCTGTTTGGCGCGTTCCACTTCCGCTTTCCAGAAATCCGCTTGCACCCTCTGGACGCCCGCTTCGCTTCCATCATTCGCCGCCAGCGCTCGGTTCATCTGCAGCATTGCCGACTGGTAGCGCGCCTCCGCTTCGCCCAGCGCCGAACGCAGGTTCCACGCTTCCATCTCCGCCAACACTTGCCCGCGCTGTACACTTTGCCCTTCGTGCACCAACACGCTGCGCACCACGCCCTCTACTTCCGGTTGCACCAGCGCGCGTTTTCCCGCCGCTACCACGGCGTCGCCATCCACTCGCAGCGGCAGTGGGCACGCCACAAGGAAAAACAGAGCCGCTGCGCCCACTCCCAGAAACAACGTTCGCCTCCGCTTTTCCATCGCCATGAATTTCCGCTTGCGCACCATCACCGGCTCAAGCACGGAAATAAACGGCACTTCCTTGTACATCTGCGCGTTCCGCAGCGCCACCGTCGCCTGTCCCGCCAGCACTTCCAGGATCTCGATGTGCGCGGGCCCGAGAAAATCCGGATCGCTGCTTTCCATAGCCAGCAATCCGACTCGCCCGGTGTCGTCGTTCAACGGCCGCGCGTAGAATCCCCGCATCTCCGATTCAGCGAAATATTTTCTGAATTTTGCGCGCGTCTCTTCGCGCTCGCTGTCGATCTCTTCGCCGTGTTGCCCCACATGAATCACTTCTTCGGACAGCGCCGCCCACTGAAGAATTTCGTTCAGCGGCGCAATGTCCGGCGCGTCCGCGTTCACCTGCGTCAGGCCCGTCACCGCGCTCAGTTTGAACCGCCCGTTGTGCTCCAGCATGATCGCCGCGCGTTGGTAAGGAATCACCGCCTGCGGCGCATTCACAATCGTTTGCAGCATGCGTTCCAGGTTCAGCGTTGACGTGATTTCGTGGCTGACGGTGTTCAGCGTCTCCAGAATTTCCACTTTCCGCTCGGCCAGCAACAGCCCCGCGTTATGCAACGCCGTCGACGCCGTCTCCGTCAGGCTGCTCAGCGTGAACAATTCGTCTTCGTCAAACGCTTTTCCATCCAGCTTGTTGATCGCTTCCACCACTCCCACCAGCGCCGTCTTGTCCATGATCGCCGCTGCGATCAGCGACATCACCGGATACTCCGGCGCCGCTTCATTCCTTTTCGCCAGGCGCTCATCCCCCGGGTCCGGAATGCACACGCTTTCTCCGTTATCCGAAATTGTCCCCGCAATTCCCTCGTTGGCCTTCAGTACTTGCCCCTTGAAGCTCGTCGGATCCTCCCCCGCCTGGTGCATCAATTCCACGCTCTCGTCTGGTTGCAACAACCAGATATTCACCGCCTGGCACGCCAGAATCTCGGAGAACTTCGCGCCAATCAGCGGAAGCAGTTCTTGCATTTCCAGCGTCGACGAAAACACTTTTTCCAGGTCGTAGAGTTGCGTCAATCTCGTGATGGAACTGAATGTGCCATGGCGTTCTTCCTCGTACGCTTGCGCCGAGGACAGCGCCGCGGCCGCGACTTCCGCCACGGGAAGCAGCGCCTGAATGTCGCTTTCGGAATTCGCTTCGTCAAACGCCAGTATTTCCAGCGCTCCGATCAGATTCTCCCCGTGAATCAGGGGAATGCATGCAAGCGATCGCAGCGTCTTGCGCGTATCGATGTGCGGATAATCCTCGCGCCGCAGGTCCGGCGCAACACGCAGAACCGGCACGGTGTCGTCCAACAGCGCGCCCAGCAACCCAGATTCGGCGGTGATGGCCTGTTCATGGATGGCCGCGTCCCCCACCACCGCCCGGGGTTGCCAAAAATTCGCATTCTCGTCGGACGCCAGTGTGTATACACTGACTGCACAATCCGATAGCAGGCCCGCTACAAAATTCGCCAATGCTCGCGCGCGCGGTGTCACTTCTTGCTCCGCGAGTAATTGGGTGGATAGCGGGGAGAGATCCAGAACGGATTCCTGTTCCGAGCTTGCCAAGGTCTAACTTTCCGTCCGGCCCTTCATTCCCGGGACGTTGGGCCTTCCGTCGGACTGGGTTTCTTGCTTTTTGCGCTAAGATTATCTAACTTGTGCGCGAACTGTAGCATTCGCTTTTTCGAGTGTCAACGTGCGGAACAGCTCTTCACTGGCTCTTCCTTAGGGGGTGATTGCCTTGGATATTGAGACCAAGACTGTCGATGGCGTCAAGCTCATTAAGCTCAAGGGACGCTTGTCCATGGGCCCCACTCTCGATCGCTTTAACGCTACTCTTAGCGAACTCCTTGGCCAGGGTCAGAATCGCATCATCCTCGACCTGGAAGATGTCCCCACCATTGATTCCAGCGGCATCGGCATGCTGGTGCGTCATCTCACCACCGCCAAGCAGGGCGGCGGCGCGATTCGCCTTCTGAAGCCTTCCAAATTTACAGTGCAAACTTTGAAGATGGTGGGTTTGCTGAATCTCTTCACTACATTTGAGGATTCCAAGGACGCGGTTGCTTCCTTCCAGTAATCGCTAACTACTCAAGCGATACTGAAATCCCGCGTCGCCTCGTTCACGGTCGGAAAAACCGGCACCAACCGGTCCACGTGCGTCATGAGCAACGTATCGTGAACCACTCCCACGGGTCCCACGATACGCATTCGTCCTCCCGCTTTACGCACTTTTCCTTCACACACAACAATGATTCCCACTCCCGTGCTGTCGATGCTGTCCAGCTTGCTTAAATCCAGAATGAACTTCTTTACTCCCGCGCCCAGCGACTCTGCAACGCTCAATTCCACTTGACGGCTGTCGTTCCCCATCATCAGTTTGCCGGAGAGTTTAATCAGGCTGATATCCGACGCGGGCTGGCTTTTCTGCAATTGAAGTATCATGAACAACCTCATTGGCTGTTGCGATCGTCGGATAGAAAAGCGCGGAAGAGGTATGGGCGCTGGGCGCGCTCGAATCTATCGGGCAGACTCCGCTCCCTCCGCGGTGGCATGATAGTAGGTCCACTCGGGTTTTACAGTCAATAAAAAAGGTACGTGCTTGCATGAATACGCCTTCCAGCAAATCCAGGAACTTCGTCGCACAAAATTATTGAAATAAAATGTTGTCTAACCCGTTTTTCGTGGCTCTCGTCGATGCATCCATCGAACGCTTTACAGAATCCAATTGGGTCGGATGGCTCGCGGATTTTCGGCGAAGCGTACCAGCGCTACATTAAAGTACAATCTTGGTCTGGGGGAAGTTTTGAAACCAAGCCGTGTTCTGCTTTTGATCGTCTTCTCACTTTTATTCCTCGCGCTTGGCAACTCTCCCGCCCGAGCGCAGCAATTCGTCATCCCTATCTCGATCTCTCGCGCTCCGCAAGAGATCGCTGTCTTGAATCCTTGGGCTATACCGGCCCCTCAGGATCCATCCCAAACCAAACCCGCCGATCCCAAATCAGATCCCCCGGCGAACGGCTCCACGATTGAGTCCCCACAACCGAAATCAGAAACGGATACCGATCAGACTGGCACCCAGACCAAGCGCATCCTCTGGATCGTTCCAAACTTTCGTTCTGTCAGCGCCAATACTCATCTTCCGCCGCAGTCCACGAAAGAAAAATTTTGGCTTGCCACTCGGGAGAGCTTTGACTACTCCGCCTTTATTTACGAGGGCATCGTCGCCGGAATTGCCTTCGCGGATAAATCCGAACCTACGTTTGGTCAGGGCGCCGCCGGCTACGGAATTTATTACGCCCACACTTTTGCCGATGGCACGATAGAAAACTACTTGGTCGAGGCCATCGTTCCCGCTGCCACCAAGGAAGATCCGCGTTACTACACCCTGGGCCACGGCGGCATCTTCAAGCGCACTGGCTACGCGGTCAGCCGCCTCCTGATTACCAGAAACGATGCTGGCCACGATACCTTCAATTTTTCCGAAGTCGTCGGCGCTGGCGCCGCCGCCGGAATCAGCAACCTCTACTATCCTCCCGGCAATACCTGGGTGAAAACCTATCAGCGCTGGGGAAGCCAAATGTTTCAAGACGCTCTGAGTTTCATCGCCAAGGAATATTGGCCAGACATCAACCGCGCCGTCTTCCATAACAAGTACTGACGATCCGCGGCTGCTCTTTCCGCGCGAGCGCCCCGCTCCACTCGGAATCTCGCATTTACCCACCGCACTAAAAATGGCACAATCAGGAAGTCGTTTCCCCGCAGTTTCGCTCCCTGCGTTTTTTTGGCCTTTTAACGGACTTCTCGCCGCGTCTCTGGAGGTGCTCGCATGGGATCCGCTCTGGATATTCACCGTCTTCATTTCGCCTTCACGGTGACCTTCCACTACCTGTTTCCTCAGTTGACCATGGGTTTGGCCGTGCTCATCGTCATTCTCAAAACCATGGCCCTTCGCACCGGTGACGAACATTACAGTCGCGCCGCTCGCTTCTGGGCAAAAATTTTCGGTATTAATTTCGCCATCGGCGTGGTCACCGGCATCCCCATGGAATTTCAGTTCGGCACCAACTGGGCCGAATTCTCCAAATCCGCCGGCGGCGTTATCGGCCAGACCCTCGCCATGGAAGGCATTTTTTCCTTTTTTCTGGAGTCCAGCTTCCTCGGCCTGTTTCTCTTCGGCGAAAAAAGGCTCGGCCGCATCGGTCACTGGATCTCCGCCGTTTTGGTTTTTGTCGGCTCGTGGCTCTCCGGCTATCTCATCGTAGCCACCGACGCCTGGATGCAACATCCGACCGGTTATCGCATCCTTCCCAACGGTGAAATTGGCCTGGCCAGTTTCTGGGGTTTACTCCTGAATCCCTGGGCGCTCGCGCAATATGCGCATAACATGCTCGGCGCCGTTCAGACCGGCTGTTTCGTGATGGCCGCTGTCGGCGCGTTCTACATTCTCTCCAATCGTGAACTGTTCTACGGGAAAACCTTCGTTCGCATCGGCGTGATCGTTGGTGTGATTGCGGCCGTCCTGCAACTCTCCCCTACAGGCGACATCCAGGGCAAACTCGTCGCCAACCATCAACCTGTCACTCTGGCCGCGATGGAAGGACTCTTCGTTTCCCAGGAAGGCGCGCCGCTCGCCATCCTCGGTCAGCCCGACGTCCAAAAACGCAAACTCGATAATCCTCTGGAAGTTCCCTCGATGCTCAGCTTCCTCACCTACAGAAAGTGGAAAGCTCACGTGCGCGGCCTCGATTCGTTTCCCGAGTCCGACTGGCCCGATACCATCGAACTTCTCTACTTCAGTTATCACGTCATGGTTGGCCTCGGCACAATCTTCATCGCCATCATGGCTCTTTCCGCGTTTCTCCTCTGGCGTGGAAAACTCTACGAATCTCGCTGGCTGCTTTGGCTCCTTATGCTCAGCGCTCCTTTGCCCTACATCGCCAACACCGCGGGATGGATGACCGCCGAACTTGGCCGCCAGCCATGGCTCATCTACGGCGTCATGCGCACCGCTCACGGCTTTTCACCGCGCGTTGCTGCCGGCAATGCCTGGTTCACGCTGCTCGGCTTCATGGGCATGTACACATTGCTCGCCATCCTCTGGCTCTTCCTTGTCTACCGCGAAATTGAACAGGGGCCGGAACTCGAAGTGCCAAGCGTCGCGCTCGTCGAAGCAGATTAAGGAGCCATTCATGGAAACTCTCTGGTTTTGTCTCGTCGCTGTCATGGTCGCCATGTACGTCCTTCTCGATGGCTTCGATCTCGGTGCTGGCGCCATCCACTTCATCGTCGCCCGCACCAATGAAGAACGCCGCCAGGTCATCGCCACCATCGGCCCGGTGTGGGATGGCAACGAAGTCTGGCTCCTCGCCGCGGGCGGCACTCTCTATTTCGCTTTTCCGCTTCTCTACGCCAGCGGCTTCAGCGGCTTCTATCTTCCCTTGATGATGGTCTTATGGCTGCTCATCCTTCGCGGCACCAGCGTCGAATTCCGCAATCATATTCACAGTCCCATCTGGATTCCCTTCTGGGATTTTCTTTTCTCCGCCTCCAGCCTCTTGCTCGCTATTTTCTTTGGCGCCGCCCTCGGCAATGTCGTTCGTGGAGTCCCTCTCGATGAGACCGGCTATTTCTTCGAACCTTTATGGACGAACTTCCGCCTCGGCGACCGCACCGGCGTCCTAGACTGGTACACCATCCTCGTCGGCGTCACCGCTCTTCTCGGCCTGATGCTTCACGGATCTCTCTGGGTTCAGTTGAAAACCACCGCCGCCGTTCGCGAACGCTCCGCTCGTCTCGCCGCCTGGACCTGGTGGGGCGTTCTCGTCGTCACCAGCCTTCTCACCATGGTTACTTTTTCCGTACAGCCCCAAGTCGTCGCCAATTTCAAAACTTGGCCTATTGGATTCATCCTGCCTGCCATCGCCATTGCCGGCCTCGCCGGAATCCAGTTCGAATTGCGCCGCCGCAAGGAACGCAACGCCTTCCTCGCCTCCTGCATTTACCTTCTTGGAATGCTAACCAGCGTCGTCTTCGGCGTGTATCCCATGGTTCTACCCGCGCGCAATCCCATCTACTCGCTCACCGTCACGAGCGCCAAAGCCGGCGACTACGGCCTCAAAGTCGGCTTGGTCTGGTGGACCATCGGCATGATTCTCGCCGCGGGCTACTTCATCTTTGTCTATCGCACCTTCGCCGGAAAAGTCGTCGCGAACGCCGACTCTCACGGCGACTGATATCATCGGCTGGGATGTGCCTGTCTGTGGAGACTGGTGCGGGGCCATAGTTTTCGAGCAGGCCTCACAGCCGCTTCTTCGCCGTTTGTCGTTTTCGCGGACGCTTGGCGCTCGTAACCTTCCGCCGTATAGCAGACCGCCCGGTCAAAAAAGTGCGTGATCAATCGGACGAATTCCTGTTGTTGATACAGGTCCATCGCCGAATCCACGATTCCGCAGCCCTCAAGGTACTCCAGCAGCCGTTCTTTAGTTAATATCAGAGCCCACTCAACCTGCGCGAGGGGAATGCCTTCTTCGCAACGTCTCTCCCCGAGTTCGTTATATCGCTCTTGAATCGCCTGATCGGATTTCTCCCATAACCACAGCCCCAGATTGTGGTAGATCTCGTAGCATCGGTCGTGCACTTCGTTATGCGAAAGCTTGTGGTACAAGTGTGTCCGTGGGCTGCTTTGTAGCTTCTTAACCGTGCCTTGGGCAAATTCTTCCGCATTGTGCTCGATCGTCCTGATCAATCTGTCCGATAAATGTCGATTGTTGTTTTGAGACATGGCCCTGACCTTCCCTGACTACATGTACATGGACGTCAAGTTCGCGGATCAGGTTGCGGATAAAAATCATCTGAATGTCAATTTTTGCGCTCGCCGAAGCGCTCTTGACGGGCACCGCAACAACCTTTACCTTGCTTATATGGCCCGGAATATGACGTCGTTCCCGGTTTTCTTTGTCCGCGCGCTTATTTCCGCGTCCCTCATCGCCTGCCTGACAATCGCGCCCATCTGTGCGGCCCGGTGTGCCACAACTCTGTGCATCCCCGCCTCGGCTGATAATCCCGTCAACGACTGTCACCATTCTTCACACCGCTCCGGTTCCGCGCCCACATTCACGACTCCCTCAGCCACTCCCTGCTCCACCGCCGACCTCATCTTCACCACCCCGCGCTTGGGCGCGTCCTCCGTCTCCATCGGGTCAGATGTCTTCTCGATCGCCTTTCCACATCTAGATCTGGCGATGCAATCACTGGGATTTGGTCTCTGTCCACGTTCAGCGCAGACCTCTCTTCTCAGTTTTTCTCCTCCGCTCCCTCTCCGCCTCTGATTCCTAAGTCTTCTACTTATGTAGGTCCCGCCTTCTGAGGCGGGCCGTTTCCACGCGCCCAATTCACCATCGTTACGAACCAATTTGTACGCAAGGAGCTTCTATGAGCACTTCACGCAGAAATTTCTTTCAGGACGCCATGCTCTTCAGCGCAGGCTTATTCGGCCTCAGCGCGCGACTGGGCGCGGCCGCTGCACCTCAAACCGCCAACAAGAATTCTTCGCGCCGCACGCCAACAAATCCCGTGCCCAAAGCCACCGTCCCCATGCTTGCGCCAGATGTCCCCGATTGTCCCTTCGAACTCGATGGGGCCGTAAAAGTCTTCCGCCTGCGAGCCGCGCCGCTTAAACAAAAAATCGCTCCTTTCAAGACCATCGACGCCTGGGGCTACAACGGCACCTGTCCGGGTCCCACGATTCAGGTCACGCAGGGTGACCGCGTCCGCATCCTTGTCGAAAACGCCCTTCCAGAAAGCACTTCCATGCATTGGCACGGTCTTGAAGTTCCCATCGAACAAGACGGAGTTCCCTTCATTAGCCAGAAGCCCATCGCCCCCGGCGAAACATACACCTATGAATTCACGGTCCACCAGGAAGGCACGTTCTTTTATCACGCCCACAGCGCCATGCAGGAAATGATCGGCCTTCTCGGCATGTTCGTCGCCCACCCGCAAACTCCGCAAACTCCTCACGTCGATCACGATTTCGGCATCGTCCTGCAGGAATGGGCTGTTCTACCCAACAACTCGGTGCCCAACACCGCCTCCATGGAATTCAACTGGCTCACGTTCAACGGCCTCTCCGCTCCGGCCACCACGCCTCTCATCGTTCGTCTCGGCAGCCGCGTGCGCATCCGCTTCGTCAATCTCGGCATGGATCATCACCCGATCCATCTTCACGGCAATCAGTTCGTAATCACCGGCACGGAAGGTGGCCGCGCTCCTGACTCGACCTGGTATCCCACAAACACCGTCCTCGTCGGCGTTGCGCAGGCCAAAGTTATCGAGTTCGAAGCCAAATATCCCGGCGCGTGGATGATCCATTGCCACCTTCCTCATCACATGATGAACAGCATGACCGATCTTCTGCGCAGCCGTCCCATCCCGACATCCGCAACGAACGATGCGCAAGCCCTCACCCAAATGGAATCGCTCTCCCACGACATCGGCGTCGAGCATGTCCATCATTCCCCCATCGCCGACAACGCCAACTCTATCCCTGGCTTCCCGCAAGACGCCTTCATGGAAATGTCCATGGACGCCGCCGTCGCCAAGCCCGAAACTCACGGCCTCCCTCCCAACTGGTCCGCCGGCATGATGGGCATGATGACCATGGTCCGCGTCCTACCCGACCCCGAATTCAACGAAATCCAAAACCTGATCCAGCACAAAACCAAATCCACATAACGCCATGTGCGGTGGCTTTCATGCCAGCGCTCTTGGGTTCTGTCGAGTGCACCGGGCATCCTGCCCCTCTTATCCTCAAACCCAACCACCTAAAACAAAAACTTATAACAAAACGAATCAAAGGAACGTAAATGCACCTAAAATCAAAACTGCTCACTCTCCTCTCCTTCGCAACAATCGGAACTCTTCTGCCCTGCGCGGCCCAACAATCTCCTCCCGCCCCTCACGATCAAATGCAAATGCCCATGCACCACCACGGCAATATGGAACCGCTCGAACCCGTCTTCCCCCGCATGGGTCGAGCCCAGGAACAATCTCACGAAAAACTCTTCACCCTCGACGATGCGGAACGTCTCGCCGCCGCCTGCAATCCCACTCTTCGCCAGGCCGAAGCCGAAATTCGCGCCGCCAAAGCCCGCACGCAGCAAGCCGGTCTCTATCCCAATCCCACCATCGGCTACACCGGCGACGAAATCCGCGGCGGTTCCATCAACGGCGGCAAACAGGGATTCTTCGTCGAACAATCCATCGTCACCGCGGGCAAACTCTCAAAGAGTCGGAGCGTCTTCGAACAGGAAACGCGCATCGCCGAAATCGAAGCCGAAGAACAAAAAACCCGCGTCGGAACTTCAGTCAAAATTGCTTTCTATCGCGTTCTTGCGGCCCAGGAACTCCTCGAATCTCGTCGCGATCTCAGCCAGATCGCCCAACTGGATCAGACATCGCAAAACGAACTCGCCCGCACCGGCCAGGTCGATGAGTCCGAAAAGCTGGAAACTGATATCGAAGTTCAGCGCCTTCACCTCGCCGTGTATGCCCAGGAAGAAATCCTGCGCGCGGAATGGCGCAAACTCGCCGCGATCGTCGGTCAACCCGATCTTCCTCACTCCGTCGTCGCCGGCGATCTCGAACGCGGGTGGCCGGAAATCAACGAGCAGCAAATCCTTGAAACCATCGCCTCGCTCAGTCCCGTCACGCGTATCGCTGACGCCGCGTCCGCTCGCGCCGCCGCGGAGATCACGCGCGCCAGAAGCGCGGTCATCCCCGACATAAACCTTCTTGGTGGGCTCGAGTATAACAACGAGCCCCTGGGCACCATCCCCCAATCCATAGGCTGGGAAGGCCTTGCCGAGCTCTCCGTCCAAATTCCCATCTTCAATCGCAATCAAGGAAACATTACCAGCGCCCAAGCCGAACTCGATCGCTCGCAACTGGAAAAGCAACGCGTCCAACTCCAGCTCCGCGAGCGTGCCGCCACTCTCCTCGATCAATACACCACCGCAAGAGTTATCGCCACGCAATACCGTGAACAAATCCTCCCGCTCGCAAAAAAAGCCAACACCCTCATGACCGAAAAATATGGCCAGATGCTAGCCTCCTACCCGACCATGCTCCAGGTCCGCCGTAAACATTTCCAACTCCAAGCCGAATACATCCAAACTCTCGAAACCGTATGGGCCACCTCGCTCGCCCTGCAAGGCTTCCTCCTAACCGATGGTCTCGAATCCCCCTCCAACGTCAATCAGTCGTCAACAGATTCCGCTTTCCCGATACCCGATCGCACCATGATCCCGTTAGACCAAATGCACCCTAACTCTTTGGAGTGCGGCAGCCCTGCTGCCGCTTTTGCGCTATAAACCAAGACGCAAACGCAACAAACGGCACGCATGCTAACTCGCACCGCCAAACCATTTCTTCATTCCAGTTGTTTATTTCAGGAGAATCCGCCGGACATCTTTCAGCAGGACGAACAATTGCATGGGATCCGCGGGGGAAGGAATAAAGTCGAAATGCTCGTAGAAGCGCCGTGCTTCTTCATCTTTTGCGTGCACGCAAAAAGCGCGAATACCAGCAATATCAGCCGCCTGCAAGGTACGCTGCATCGCGTCTCGTAACAGTGCCTTGCCAACGCCTTGACCATGCCAACGGCGGTGGACAGCTAACCGGGCAAGCAGCATGATGGGAATAGGATGCTTGGCCAGTCCTTTTTTCGGGCGCTCAGGGGCATCTTCCAAGATCACGTGGCCGACCGCTAAGGTGTAGTAGCCAACAATAAGTTTTTCCGCGAAACCCAAGTAGGTTTGGCCTGCACCACTCTGCTGGTTCTGAAGAGCGTA
Source organism: Candidatus Acidiferrales bacterium (assembly GCA_963701055.1). GTDB lineage: Bacteria > Acidobacteriota > Terriglobia > Acidiferrales > UBA7541 > Acidiferrum. The sequence goes on from OY969563.1 coordinate 5,089,373, forward strand.
ACGCAACAAATATTGGTTGAGTTCTGCCCGGCCGCAATCGAAGTCATCAACTATATGGTCGCGCCGGAGTTTTTCGACGCTTCGGGATTCGCTCACGGACGGTTGTCCGCATCAAAAAAACCCGGTTCCTTCAAAAGGCGTTTTAACCGCGGCAAAGCGCGCGGAGGCGCATCCAGCGCTGCCAGAAATGCCTTCCACTGCGCGGCGTTTAACCCAAAGGTGCGCCGGTCCGCGAGGGCTTCGTCGGCGCGGGCAAGGGCACTCTCCAGAACGAACTCGCTCACCGAACGATGCGAAACCGCCGCTGCAGCCCTTAACGCCATTTTGGCCTCGCGAGTCAACCGCAGGTCCAGCTTTTCACTGCGAAGCGTTTTGGATGGCATGTCTCTCCCTCATTTTCAATGCTACCCAGCCCTGCCCGACAATGTCAAGACACCACGTTGCATAGAACAAATGCCGCCCTCTTACTCATCGTTGCTATCCACTAATCGCCTCTCCTGTCCTTCCGGACATATCCACTCCGGCACACTAGTACTCCCGTAGCGTTGACCCATGCAAATTCCACCCGCTACTGTCCCTAATGGCGATGGTGTGTGTCCGGGATAGGTGACGACTCTCGCGTAGTCTGAAATTTCAGCTCCACAAGGAGCTTCCTTTCCCGCATTGCTCGCGCATTCTTCGACGCAACCCCGCCCGTTCTCGTGGTGTTTAAGAAAGGCCTCCCGCGCGTGGCGGGACCTGATGGATACGATTGTAAAAGCCGGACGCTATGAAATTTTGAGCGAGCTCGGACGCGGCGCCATGGGTGTCGTGTACCTCGCTGTCGATCCTGTCATCGGCCGCAATGTCGCCGTAAAAACCATTCGCCTCACCGAGGAAGGCACCGGCCTCAGTCGTCCAGAACTTCTCTCCCGCTTCCAAACCGAAGCTCGCGCTGCCGGATTACTCACTCATCCCAACATCGTCGTGGTTTACGACGCCGGCGAGGAAGACGGCCTGTATTACATCACCATGGAACTCGTTCCGGGCAAATCCATGCAGGCCGTCCTCGACAGCGGCGAAGCTTTCCCCGTCTCCCGCATCCTTCGTATCCTGGAGCAGACCTGCAGCGCCCTGCAATTTGCTCACGAACGCAACATTGTCCATCGCGACATCAAGCCCGCCAACTTGATGCTCACAGCTGACGACACCGTCAAGGTCACCGACTTCGGCACCGCCAAAATCCTGCAGTTCGGTACGGTGCAACAGACCACTCACGTGATGGGCACGCCCAGCTACATGTCGCCCGAACAAGTGAAAGGCCGCCCAATCGACGGCCGCACCGATATTTTTTCCCTTGGCGTGGTCCTCTACGAAATGCTCACCGGCGAGAAGCCGTTTCCCGGCCAAAGCATCACCACCGTCATCTATAAGATCGTCAACGAAGAGCCCATTCCGCCGCGCCAGCTCAACCCATCGATCCATCCGGGCCTCAATGAAATCGTCATGCGCGCGCTCACCAAGGATCCAGACGAGCGTTATCAGAGCTGCCACGAAATGCTCGAAGATTTACGCAATTATCGTGCTCTCGGCGGTAATGACCGCAACCCCGATGCAACCTTGGTCTCACCACGCGGCCAGGGCATAGGCCAACCGTTCTCCACTCCTACAAGCCCGCTCCGCACGCCGCGGCCTGAAGAGCTTAACCCTGCGTCCACACCGCGCTCGCTGCACCAGCACGGCCTCTCGCCATTGCAGACGCCCACGGTGCGTCGCACTGGTCCGCTTCCGCCAATCCAAAAAACGCCCGAAAAGAAAACCAGCGCCTTCACCACGGTGCTCGCGGCCATTTTTCTGATCGCGGTGATTGCTTACGGTGTCGTGCGCCTGCGCCCCGAATTTCAAGCCGCGCGCGCAAGAAATAACCCTTCTGCTACGCCGGCTGCGGTTCCGCCTCCTTCTACTACTCCCGCGCCCGCTCTTGCTCCTTCTCCAAAGCAGGAGCCGCCAAACAATTCCGCGCCAGCAACCGACAACTCTCCCACACCTGCTACTCCTGCAGCCTCTGTCACTACTGCTGCGCCCAACGATTCCGTGAACAATGCGCCCCCGGATGCTGCAGCCGCTCCTCAACCTCAGCCCGCTGCCGAGAAACCTGTGGCTGCTCCACCAGTACCAAAGAAAATCGAACCTTCCGTCACGCCCGCTGCCACTGAATACAAACACCAGATTGAAGAAGCCATTGCCGACAAAGGCCTAACCGGCCGCGTAAAAGTCAGCGCCACCGCCAACACGCTCATGCTCGTCGGCAAGCTGCACCCCGCGGAGCACGGAGCCCTTCTCAAATTTATGCGTAATGCGCCGTCGAACGTTCACATTGTGGATGATATTCAATACGACGACACGCCCGTCGCGGGCGCCGAGCACGGTGAAAATGGCGCTCATCCCGTGCCCGATGCTGACAAAAGCGCCATCCACGTTGTTACCGATGTCATCGGCGCCACCGCTACCCTCTTCGGTCCGGCTGGCCGCCAGCTCTCCGATTGTCAGACTCCCTGCAGCTTCAACAATCTCGCTCCTACCCGCTACAGCTTGCAAGTTACAAAGGACGGCTATTCCCCGGTGCAGACCGCCCTCCAATTGAAATCGGACCAGACCTTGGACCAAAAGTTGCATCTCGAGGCCATCGCCCGAGGCCTCTTCGTCACGAGCACTCCTGCCGGAGCGGACATCTTCATCAACGGCGCTAAGCAATCTGGCCAGACCCCGGTCACACTTCCCTTGGCCCAGGGTCAATATGATTTGGTCCTTCGTCTCCAGGGATATCAGGCTTACGCCGGCCATGTGGTCGTAAAGGACAACCAACAAACCACCATAAACGCCCAGTTGCAGGAAAAATCCCAGGTCCAAGTTGCTTGGGCCCAGGTTCAATCCAATCCCGAAGGTGCGGAGATCTTCATCGATGGCGCGCCCACCGGAGAAATCACTCCCGCGCGCGTCCAGATTCCCACCGGCCCGCACATTATTGCCTTGAAATTAAAGAACTTCCAGATTGCCAAACGCGGTGTAGAGGCCAGTGAAGGTGGCACGGTTCTCGTCAAGGAAGACCTGCACTCTAAGTAAGACCCGGCTCTGGTACAGCGAAACAAAAACGTAAAACTCCGATCTCCCTCATTCCATTGGCCCTTAAATGTGCCTATTCGTTACACACCATGGGCTGATCGTACTATATGTTTTCCCCACGCCCTCCTCCATCCTTACGTTGCCAGATTTGCCGCCAGCTGCCGGGCTTGTGTCCCGCGCTTGGCACGCCCTCCCTTAGGGGATGGGCGTCAGGGCTCATCCGGTAACGTCTTCGTGAAATTTGGATAACACTCTTGACCCAGCTCGCTTCAGCTCACGCTCTTCGCGATGAACGTTCTGCGGCAAAGCCGCGGACCAAGCATTCCGTTTCCACCTCCCCGGCTGCCGTCCCCCCGCGCGAGCGAGGGTCGCTGGACGATGCGCGCTTCAATCAAGTCTCCCAGGCGCTTCGCACCTTCAATCTTCTGCTCCGCGCGCACCGCCTCTACGATTCATCGCATCCGCGTGTCCTTGACACTCTCGATCAGGCCTACGACGGTCTCCGCTCATCGGCCGTCACCCTCAACGGTCTTGACCTTCGCATCGAACGCGGTGGCATCGTTGTTCCCAAGCTCAACGAGGGCCACTTGCCGGACGTTCGTGGCGAGTTTCACTCACTGGCCGCCGACCTCCAGCGCGCTGGCATTCACGCCATTTTCTTCAGCGTCAAGTTTCATGTGGGCGAATTGGACACGCTCACTCACCTCATCACGGATGCCCTGCTAAGATCGGAGGAAGCGGCAAAACGCCTCGGAGTAGGCGGTTGGCCCGCTCGTCTCCGGGAGCATCGCGTGACTGGCATCCAGATCAACACTCTGACTGAACGCAAAGTCGATTCCGTTTTAGCTAGCCTCATCGCGGCCCTTGTCGCCTATGGCGGTAACGCCCCAGAGGAATCCGGCGATACCCCGATTCACGCGCCTCAGGTTGGCGAAATCTCAGATTCCTTGCGCCTCATCGGCCGTCTCACTCCCCCCATGGAGGTGGCCCGTGGTCTTTCCGCCGAAGACGCCGCCCACGCCATCCACTCCTCCATGGAAAGCGCCAGCCGAGAAACCGTGCGTACCTTGCTCAGCGCGATGACCCACTACGCCCCGCAAGAGGGCGAAGCTCCCCAGGCTTATCTGCGCCGTCTCTCACAGTCTCTCGTCCTTGAGCTTCTTACCACCGAGTTTGCCGACGGCACGCTCGCGCCTGTAGCCGTTCGACCGCTCCTGAATCAACTTGCCGATGAGGTCGTCGCCGCCGGTGAATATCGCGGCCCGCACTCCTCTCAGCATTTTTCTTCGCTCGCTTCTTCGTGGGCCAACGATGGCCAGCGCGAGCAGCTGATTGAACGCTTCTGGATCGAACTTGCTCCGCGCGAAAAATCCGCGGTCTTGCGCGGCCCCGATATCTGGTGTGTACCCATTGCAGTGGTGCGCCAAACCCTTTCGCAATTGGTCGAAGCCGGCGCCGAAGCCCCCCGCCGCGAGGCTCGCACCATCCTGCTGAACTACGCGCGCCGCTTGGAGCATGCCGAGTCTAGTGCTCGCCGCATTGTTGCCGCCGGTCTCGGCGAGCTTTCTCCTCTTCTCGAGCGACTCTGGCCCAATCAGCTTCCCGAAGAACTCTCCAAGCTGACTCTCGCCGCGCTCACCAGAGAGCAAGCCCCCGAAACCACTGGGCTCCTGGCAGCTTTCCTGGAAACTCTAGGCCGCACGGCAGTCAGCCGCGGAGATTTCGCCGGCTTCGAAAATATTCTTATCGCCCTCGAAAAACTTCCTCGCGACGCCGAGCATGAACACATGAACGCCCTCGGCCATCGCCTGATCGCCAACGATCGCTGGATGCTGCTGGTGGACGCTTCACTGGCCAATCGTCCGCTTGATCCTCCGCTGCCTCGATTGCTTCAGCGCGATCCGGAACGCCTGCTCGATCGCCTTACTCTTTTGCTCACCGAACCACGCGCCGCGGACATGGTTCCCGCCATGGCTCGTTTGCTTCGTGCCATCGGCGTCCCCGCGCTCACGCTCCTCGAAACGAGGCTCTTCGAAGCTCGTCGTCAACGCGCCAGCGCCGCCATTCGCCTGCTCGCCGCAGCCGATCCCGATCGCCTTCTGCGCGGTATCACTCGCGCACTGGCCAGTTGGGAATGGAATCTTCAGGATCTTGCCGTCAGTGAACTTTCGCGGCCCACGAACAGCGCCACAGCGCAGAGCACCGCCTTCGTCTTTTCCGCCATCCTCCATGATGCTCATCCGCTCGTCGTGCCCATGATGATCGACCAGATTGGCATCGGCCAGGAAGCCACCGCCGTCCCATTGCTCATGGAGATTGCCGCCGGCGAGCACGAAACACTTCGCGAACAATTCGTGCGCATCAAGGCCATTGAAGCTCTTGGCCGTCTCCGCGCCGTCGAAGCCATCGATCTGTTGCGCCAACTCGCCGGCAAGCGCGAAGGTCTCACCTTCGCCGAACCTGGCGGACTCCGCGCCGCCGCTGAAGACGCGCTCGCCTTGATGGAAGAAGGCCCCGGCTCCGCTCGCGCCCGCGCTTCGTACGAGCCCGCGGCTCCTCCGCTCGGCAACTTTGTCGTGCCTCGCCGTTACGCGCGAATTCCTCTCGAGTCTCCTCTTCGCGCGCAAATCGGCGGCCCGCAAATGAGCATGGCCCGGATAAAAACTATCAGCCTCGGCGGCGCTTACGTCGAATCCGCCAATCGCCTCAACCCCGGCGATTCCATCCAACTCGAAATTCGCGCCGGCTTGCGCAAAATCCATTTCACCGCCATCGTGCGCAATGTTGGCCCCAACGGCAACGGCGTTGAATTCGTGCACATGAAAGATGAAGACCGTGATCGCCTACGCAAGCTAGTCCAGAAGCACATGCCCACAACCTAGTCCCAGACGGCCGCCGCGAGCCAATTGTTAACACCGCTTTACGCCACCATCTCGTGAATGCAACCCATCCAAACGTTAAATCCTTTCACTGCAACTCCGCTTGCTAAAATAGCCTGCAGATAAATTTAGCCAGGAGACACCATCCGCATGACTGCTCCTCTTTGGGTCGAAGCCTTGGGTGCCATCGCCGGGTTCTGCACCACCTTTGCCTTCGTCCCCCAAATCGTCAAAATCTATCGCCAGGGTGGCCGCGACCTTTCCTATGCCACGCTTTCCTTCTACCTTTTTGGCGTTCTCCTCTGGCTAGCCTACGGCATCATCCTCCACGTCCAAGCCGTCGCCCTCACCAATTTGGCCACCGCCATTCTGATCGCTTCCGCCACCCTCCTTAAAGCCTGGAAGGAACGCCAGGGCATTTCCAAGCCCGTCTTGGGCGGACAATTGCCCGAACAAGGGTAACCCGGCTCCCAAACGGTCGTTTGAATCGCGCTTCCTCCTCCTAACGGGTTGGACACGCGACAATCCTATCTCTCTTTTCTCCATTCCCTCCCAGTTTACAGTTGCAATGGCTGCGAGTTTTGCAGTACAAGCTACTAATTCAATTCACTGGATCGATTGTTTGTATTCGTCGAGGAAATCTCGCACCGCTAGGGGTAGCGGTTGGGGTATCTGATGCCTTAAGGAGGGCTGGGGTATGCGACGCAGGCCGTCGTTGTTTGCGTTTGTCTTGTGCGTGACTATTTTCCTGGCGGCAGGTTCGGCATTTGCTCAGGTCAACACTGCCACACTCTCCGGAACCGTCACCGATCCGCAGGGTCTCGCCGTAAGCAGCGCCAAAGTTACGGTCACCAGTCTCCTTAACGGTGCCGAGCGCACCACCACTGCGGATGAGAATGGCCGTTACGTTATAGTCGGCCTCGTTCCCGGCGACTACAAACTCCACGTCGAGGGCGGAACTAATTTTGCTCCCTTTGAAAATCCTTCCGTGGAGGTCAGAGTCGGCACGGAGACAATCGTCAATGCCAACCTGGGCCTCGGCACGCAGCAGCAATCCGTAACCGTTACCAGCGAATCTGCTCCCGTCGAAACCACTCGTAGTGAAAGCGCGCAGACCGTCGAGCAGCGGCAAATCGACAACCTCCCCATCAACGGCCGCAATTATGTCAATTTCACCTTGATCAATTCCCAGGTCACGCGAGACAACGCTCCCAGCATCGGCCCCGCTCCCACCAGCGGCCTTAGCATCAGTGGCGCGCGCGGCCGCGGCAACATGGTCAGCGTCGATGGCGCCAGCGCCGTCGATGAGTCCGTGGACGGCATCCGCTCCACCGGCTCCCAGGAAACCGTTCAGGAATTCCAGATGATTCTCAGTAACTACAACGCCGAATATGGCAATGCCACCGGCGGCGTAGTGAACATCGTCACCAAGAGCGGCACCAACGATTTTCATGGCGACGCCTATGGCTATCTTCGCGATCGCTCTTTCCAGGCGCGCAATCCTTTTTCTTTTGACGTCGATCCCGCCACCGGCGACCTCGATCCCATCAAGCAGGCCTACACTCGTGTACAAACCGGCCTCACTTTCGGCGGCCCTATCAGGAAAGACAAAACCTTTTATTTCTTCTCTTATGAATATACGCAACGCGAGGAAACCGGCTTTTCCGACATCGGTGAAAACAATTTCGATCTTGTCCCGGTTACCCTTCCCACTCCTTCAGGTCCGTTGCCCGTGCAGTTGACCACTTCGCAGGCCAGCGCCGTCAACAGTCTGCTTTCTTCTGGCATTCCCGCGTATCAACAATTGGGCGTGGAATATGGCGTACTGATGGGCTCCGCTTCCAGCGTGGCTTTGAACCGTCTTGATTACGGTGCGGTTGCCGCAGGACTGACGAGCGGCTTCTTGAACCCGGGTCCGGGCGCGCAATTCCCATTACCCGTCACATGCCCCGCGGGCCAGACCGTAAATCTCATGACCTGCTCCGCTATCGGCGAAGGAATTGCCCCTTTGCCCGCTTCCTATGTTGGTCTCAACAGCATTCGCGGCAATTTCCCGGTGATGGAAAAGACAAGTCTATGGTCCGCGCGTATCGACCAACGTTGGAATGCTAAGAACAACTCTTTCGTTCGTGTCGGCGTTTCTCCTTCGGAGGTCACCGGCCTTCAATCGACTTCGCAAAACCAGGTCCTGGGCCAGAATTCCGCGTCCCGCGTTGGTGAAACGCATTATCGCGACGTCAACGTCACCTTTGAAAACGACACCGTTCTCAGCGACACCGCTTACAACGAATTCACTTTTCAATTCGCTCGCCGCGGGCTCCATTTCGGTTATTCCCCTTCCGAAGGTGGTAGCGACATCGGCATAAACATTCCTGGCTACGCGTATTTCGGCCGCGAGCCTTACTCCACCGTCGATCGCATCGAGCGCCGCTTCCAGTTCGCCGATGCTGGCACCATCACCCGTGGCCGCCACACCTTCAAGGTCGGCGCGGATTTCACCCTTCTCCAGTTGCGTTCCGCCAAACAACAAATCTTCGAACTTGATTTCGGCGGCGTCGTGGACTTCGGCGGCCTTCCGACGAGCACCTTTGGTCTTCCCAATAGCGTCACGCTGCCTTCCGGCACGGCCGTTAGCTTGCCCGGCGCAACCACTCTTCAGGCCTATGGCCTTGGCATTCCTACGGATTTCATCCAGGGCATCGGCACTTCCAACGAACCCTTTAACGACATCCCTATCGGCTTCTTTGCTCAGGATTCCTGGCGCATCACCCGCAAGCTCACCATTAATTACGGTTTGCGCTATGACCCTGACCTCACCCCTCTCTTCGCGCCTGCAACTTCCATCAACGCCGCCGCGGAACAAGCTCTGGGCGTTCAAGAAGGAATTCCCCGCCAGTACAAGGACATCGCTCCCCGCTTTGGCTTAGCTTGGGATCCGTGGGGCGACGGCAAGACCGTGGTGCGCGCCGGTTTCGGCCTCTTCTATGATCATCCACTTCTCGCCATTGCTTTTGATTCCGTCACAGCCGATGGCGGCCGCTCTGTTCAGCTCCTCGCTGCCGGTGGCGCTGCTTCCGCTTGTGGTCTGGTCACCGCCGTTTGCGGCAATGGTCTGGATACTCCGCTCAACCTGAATGGTTCTTCCATTTTCCAGGGTGTCCTCAACGCCCTTCCCAGCATGTATTACGAACCGAACCAGCAACGCTTCAATCCAACGGCCTCGGGCTCTCTATTCGCCAATCAAAATTACCTCACCGCGGGTTTCCCTCTAGCCATTCTTCCTTTCACCCTACCGGTGGACAGAAATTTTCGGGATGGCTACGCGGAACAAGCCAACTTGACCGTTCAACGCGTTCTCGCGGGCACCTGGAATCTGAGCGTCGGTTATCAATGGTCCCGTGGCGTACACCTGTTCCGTCCCATCGACATCAATTCCACGAATCCCACGTTGCTGACGACGAATCTTGCCAACGCCGATGCTGCTGGCCTCGATTTCGGCAGTCCGCTTACCGTCGCGGTTCCTACCAACAATATCGCCCCAACAGCGACCACCTGCGGGCTCTCCGTTAGCGCCACCAGCGCTCCAGGGATTCTCGGCGTGCTCGGCGGTTGCCCCACGGCACTCGCTTCCTTCAACGGCAAGTTCGTCGGCACTCCCGCGTTCTTCAACTATTTCCGCAAGTCCGGACCGAATCCATCCTTTGCCGGACTTGTTCCCGGCGGCTACGGCACGCAGGTCGCGCTCGCCGCTGCCGCTGGCTTCCCCACCGGCTTCGGTGTGCCTGTGCCTTACAACAGCGTGGACACGCAGGTCTCCGATGCATACTCCTCGTACAATGCGCTCACCATCAATCTGGAAAAGCGCTTCTCTAAACACTTCCAACTGCTGTCCAGTTACACATGGTCGCACTCGATCGACGACGGCACCGACCTTCAATCCACTCTAGAACCGCAAGACAGCCGTTTCCCTCAATATGAGAAGGGCAACTCCGTCAACGATCAGCCGCAACGTTGGGTTACCAGCGGCGTCTTCCAGAGTTCGCCAAACACTGGTGGCCAAAGCTTCATGCAAAGCTTCATGCAAAGCTTCCTCAGCAACTGGACCTTAGCCCCGCTCGTGGAAGTTTCTTCCGGCCTTCCATTCAACGTAATCTCCGGTGAAGACACTCGCCTGGAGCTCAGCTCTTCGCAAGCTCGCCCCAATCTTGGCGGTGGCACCACTTCGCCCTACATTCCCGGCGTCTCTTTCGGCATTCCCACCACTTGCTGGACCAATGCTGGTCAACCTTATACGGTTCCCGGTATCACCCCACCGCTCGGCTGCGTCGGCACTCTCGGTCGCGACAGGTTTAGGATGCCGATGTTTTTCCAGTTCGATGCCCGCGTTTCCAAGGGCATCAACATTGGCGAGCGCTATCGGCTCGACCTCATCGCCGACGTTTTCAACCTTTTCAACCACACGAACATCATCGCTGTGAACCCGCTTTGCGATCCCCTGACGGGTACAACTTGCTCCGCCGGTCAGCCGTCCGCCGCCGCCGACGCCCGCCAATTCCAATTCGCTATTAAGTTCTACTGGTAAACTCTCCACCAATGAAAACAAAAGGCCCCGCTAAAAGCGGGGCCTTTTGTTTCTCAAATTTCGTTTTTCTATCTTCTATTTTCTTGTCTCCGTTACCGTGGCCACAGCCATCCAAACATTCCTGCCGTCAACAACCCGTACACCAATCCATCGATCACTTCCTTGATCGTCATGCTCCACGTCTGGCCCTTCCAGATTCCGTCGCTAAGGTGTCCCAAGCCATACACCAGAAACGCCGCTGTTCCCACCACGCGAAACACCGCCAGGTAATTCGCGCCGGCCGATAGCGTGTGCCACGCCAAATACCCCACAAAAATCGACACCACAAGGCAAAAACCGAACCACTGTCCGAGAAATCTTGGCATGAACGGCGGCCCGCTTGGCATCACCGTCATCATTCCCACCGGACCCAGTTTGTACTTCTCGACCATCGCCGCCGATTTCATGTCCTTCGGCGCGCTGAACGGAAAGATGTATAGCCCGCGCTCCAGTTTTTCCCCGCGTAACGCCTCCAGCACTTTTCCCTCGTTCGTGAATTTATGACAATCGCTCTGGTGGTACTTCAACACCGCATGCATGATCGAACTCGCAATGAAAACAATAATCGTGGACAACACGATCGGCAGCCACAGCGCCGCAAGAAATGCCATGTCGATTCTCCTTCGAGTGACGGATCCCTGGATTTCGCTCGAACTGCACAGCTTTGCCGCGAGGCTACCCCGTACGGCCGCGACGGTCAAGTTTTTCCGAGATTCGCGCCACCCGTGACACGGGCGTTCCAGTTTTATGCAGGATACTGTCCCTTGTCTTCCGTTGTGATATAAGACTTCTCGATGCGCCGCTTACCACTCAGCCTGCTCGTTCTTCTGTTCGCTCTCGCCGCAATCCCAATCTGCGTCCATCTCGCCGCCGCCACAGCGCCGGCCTCTGCGAACACGCTTCAGTGGATGGGCCGCACTTGGATTCTCACCAGCGGCGGCATGGCTGGCGTCGCAAAGGGCGATCCGGCAAACATTTCGCTCGATTCAAAAGGCTATTTGCATTTGCGCATCGTCAATCGCGATGGGACGTATACCGCCTCCGAACTTTTCACCACGGAAAATCTCGGTTTCGGCACGTATCAGTGGCAAGTGGAAGGTGCCGTCGACAAAATGGATCCAACCACTGTCCTCGGCCTTTTCAACTATGGCGCCAGGGCCGGCATTGGCGTCGACGCCGAGAACGAAATAGACATCGAATTCTCTCGCTGGAACAATACCTGCCACGGCTGCAATGCCGACTTCACTTTCTACCCTTCCACCGGCAACAAAGCCCTCGGTCCCATGGAAGACAATTTCATTTACGACCCGCACGGCTCCACGCTGACCACCGCGCGCTTTGAGTGGACGTCCACGCGCATCGCCGCCACCATCATGGGCGGCCTTCAACCCCTCGGCACAACCACCAACGTTCTGCAAACCCTCGCCTTTTCCCCCGACGATTACGCCGCGCGGATTCCCCAAGTCCCTTTGCCCCTAGCCATGAACCTCTGGTGCTTCAAATCCACTCCCACCTCCGCCCAGGAAATCATTCTTCGCAATTTCCAATTCGTCCCGCAACCTGCGCCTTCAGCCTCTCGGTGATTGTTTCAGTTTTCTATTTCTATTTCCGCGGGTGTTGCATGTGGGGTCTTGCGGTTTCATGCCATTGTAGGCCAGCTTTCCGAAGCGGCCGTTTCACTCGCTTCAGGGTTTCTGCGCGGCACCAGGACTCGCGTCGTCTGTGGTTTCCGCGTCTTTAGGAGTCGCGATGCGCTGTTTATCGTCGACAGCAAACAGCATGTAATTATTGAAGCTGTGCCGCCGGTGCACCTGTCGTCCACGCCACGCGAAGTACACTTCGGCGCTCTGCGGCAGCCACAAGCTCACATTGTCCGTACGGAAATTCACCGGGCCATATTCCACTGCGGTATGCTCCGCCAGCAACTTAATTTCCGTAAGCGGAGCAACGATGTCTGTCTCCATCCGGACAATCTGATAATTGTCCGCGGAAATCCACGCGCGTCCTTTCAATCCCACCGAATACGAGGGTCCATGCATTCCTATCTGATAGGTCTTCAATTCGTTCGGCTTGCCCAGCTTCTGCCGGAAATGCACTTGCCAAGCCAGCCCGCCGTTCGCACGAGACAGTCCTTCGCACGTCATCTCATAATTCGGCGCGTAATATGGATGGAAAATTAGCACCAAGGCTGGCAGACCATTGGTCACCACTCCGCCGGGAAAGTCGTTCTGGGCTCCTCCACCATTCCGATATTCCGTGACGCCAAGATAGCCCTTGCGCACTTCCTGGATTGAAACCAGGTAATCGAACTTCCGCTTCTGAGGCGCAGACACGGTTCCATACTTATTAATCGACTCGTGCATCAGATTTTCCGTCGCCGTGAATCGATCCACATCATGGACGAAGGCCACCAGTTGCGCCCCCGCCTTCTGGACCACATCATCCAGCGAGCACGTTGCTCCCGCTTCCACACTCGGAATCTTCTCGTCGATATCTGGTGGCAGCCAATTGGGCACAATGGTGAACGCCGAAACGTCCGTGGCCATATCGGCGGTTTCCTCCCCGCCTGCTGTGCCGCTCGCCGCAGTCGTTTTTACCGTCATGATCTTCGTCACTGGAGTCGCCGTCAATCTCCCCAGCAGTTTCGGCGCATTTGCATCCGTGGGATGCGCCGCAATGTATTCTTTCAGAACCTTGATGGCGCGATCCTTCTCTCCATTCTCAAATAGCGCATGCGCCAGCAACGGTTGCACGCTTGCCGCACGATCGTGTCCCAACTCCAGCGCGCGCTCCGCTTCTTTCGCTGCCTCATCATGCTTGCCCTCGAACAAGTCCGCTTGCGCGATCAGCATATGCGCGCGCCACGACGACGGCTCAACCTCCACCGCGCGATCCAGGTACGGCGCCGCTTGCTCTGCTTTGTGGTCGTGCAGCAGGTCCTGACCCATGGCCAGCAACGCGCTCAAGTGGTTGGGATTCAACTCCAGCGCTTTCGTCCAATACGATCTCGCTTGTGCTTCGTTGTTCATCTGCGACGCGGACACGCCGAATAAATATTCCACTTCGGCGCTATTCGGTGCGTCTCGTTGTGCCGCTTCCAGGTGGCTCCGCGCCTCCACCGGCCGGTTCACCCGCAGAGCTTCCAGCGCCTTGCCCACGTCCTTCTGCGCCTTCGGACTTAAAGCCGCAATTCCCTTGTCGGACGCGGCCGCTTCCTTGTCCGTCATCGGCTGCAGTTCGATTTTCACGATCACTTCGCCGTGTTCCAGCACCTCAAATGATTTCTTGGCCGTTTGATAACCCGGAGCTATCACCTGCGCCGTCAGCTCGCTCTTGGGAACTTCCGCAAACCGAACCCTCCCGCGCTGCGCCATCGACGTGATGAAGACTTGCCCGTTGTCTCGAATCAGAGACACCGCTACAGACCCGTCCACCGGCGCGCCGCCCGGCCCGTTCACCTGCACTTCCACGGAGGCAGAAACGTAGAGATTTTCAGTGCCAACTCGCACTCCGCCCGCATAAGTCCCATTCGTTTGCAGCCCAGGAGCTAGTTGCCCAACCAACACAGCAGGCGAAAACAACGCGGCGCCAATCATGATCACAACTACGGAACACTTCACGGATTCACCCTTGCGGCCCGTTCGTTGGGACGCGCCGTTCAGTAGATTCTATAACCTCACTCCGCCGAAAGGTATCGCTTTCCCGACGCGCGATTTATCCATATCCGCAGTTCCCACGGCTGCCGCTCCTCTGTAGAATCATTTGCCTATGCTCGGAAAAGTCGACCTCTACGACAACGCGTACGGGCATTACGACGCAGATGTGTATCGCCAGGTTCGTGTGGAAACCTACGGCGAAGATCTGGGCCAAACCGGCTGGGCCACCACACAGGAATCCAGTGAAATCCCGCGCACTCTACAACTGACCCGCGATTCTTACGTGCTCGAGGTTGGCTGCGGCTCTGGTCGTTACGCACTGCAAATCACTTCAACCATCGGCTGTCGCATCATGGGCGTCGATCTGAACGCACCCGGAATCGACAACGCCAATCGCCTGGCTGCGACGCAGAATCTCGTAGATCAAGCACAATTCCAGGTCGTCGACGCCTCGCAGCCTCTGCCCTTCGCCAATTCCTCTTTCGACGTGGCCTTCTCCAACGACGTGCTTTGCCACATTCCTGGCCGCCTCGACCTTCTGCGGGAATTATTCCGCGTGCTGAAGCCGGGCGCGCGTTTCCTCTTCAGCGATGCGCTCGTCATCGGCGGCGTCATCTCGCACCAGGAACTCGCAGCGCGTAGTTCCATTGGTTACTACCTCTTCAGTCCGCCCGGCGAAAACGAGCGCCTGCTGCAGCAAGCCGGATTTCACGTGCTCGGCGTCTTGGACACGAGCGCAGCCGCCGCGGAAATTGCCCAGCGCTGGCACGACGCTCGCCAAATCCGCGCTGAATCGCTCGCCGCCATCGAAGGCCAGCAGAACTTCAACGGCCTGCAGCAATTCCTATCGACTGTTCACTCGCTGACCAGCGAACGCCGCCTTCTTCGTCTCCTTTACGTCGCCCAGAAACCTTCCGCCGTCGCGGCGTCTTGACCGCATTTCCCGCGCAGTTTAGTATCAGACAGACATGATCGGCTCCGATTCCCTGATCTCCCAAACCATCTCGCACTACAAAGTCACACGAAAGCTCGGCAGCGGCGGAATGGGCGTCGTTTACGAGGCTGAAGACTCGCGTCTCGGGCGTCGCGTCGCCCTGAAATTCCTGCCCGAAGCGATGGCGCAGGATTCGCAGCTCATCGAGCGCTTCCAGCGTGAAGCGCGCGCCGCTTCCGCGCTGAATCATCCCAACATCTGCACCATTCACGCCATCGAAACAAACGGCAGCCAGCATTTCCTCGTCATGGAACTCCTCGAAGGGCAAACGCTCGGCCAACTCATGACGCGCCAGGCTTTCTCCATGGACAAGCTTCTTCCGATGGCGATTCAGATCGCCGACGCGCTGGAATCCGCGCACGCCAAAGGAATCATTCATCGCGACATCAAGCCCGCGAATCTCTTCGTCACCGATCGCGGCCAGGTGAAAGTCCTCGACTTTGGCCTCGCCAAGATTGAGCGCGCCGAAATCCCCGAACACGGTTCTACACCTTCCAAGATGGACACAATGGTCGGAATGGAACTTACTTCGCCCGGTTCAACGATGGGAACTGTTTCGTACATGTCGCCGGAACAAGCGCGCGGGCAACTTGTCGATGCGCGCACTGATCTCTTTTCTCTGGGAACTGTTCTCTACCAGCTTGCCAGCGGCGTTCTTCCCTTTCGTGGGGAAACTTCCGCGATAGTCTTCGATGCCATTCTCAATCGGGATCCAGTGCCAGTTGTTGAGGTGAATCCCAATTTGCCGCCGGAATTCGGCCGCGTGCTTTCCAAGCTGCTGGAGAAAGATCGCACGCTGCGTTGTCAATCGGCCACGGAACTAAAAACCGATCTCAATCGCCTGAAGCGCGATCTGGAATCCGGCAGCAAACGTGCCGCGGAACTTACGGAAACGAAATCGGGCGCGGTGAAAGCCACCACGAAATCCGTTGCGGTTCTTTATTTTGAGAATTTAAGCGGCGTGCGCGAAGACGAATATCTTCGCGATGGAATTACCGAGGACATCATCACCGAGCTTTGCAAAATTCGCGGCATCAACACCTATTCGCGCCCGACGGTTCTGGCCTTCCGCGATAAGCAGGTGACGCCCGCGCAAATCGGCCAGCAACTGAAAGCCGCTTACGTTCTTACCGGCAGCTTGCGCCGCGCGGGAACCCGTTTGCGCATCACCACGCAGCTTGTGGACACGGCAACCGATTTTCCGCTCTGGAGCGAGCGCTACGACCGCGAAATGAAAGACGTTTTCGAGGTCCAGGACGAAATCGCCCGCAAAATCGCGGAAGCTTTGCGCGTCACGCTTTCGCCGCAGGAACTGGAAGCGCTGGCCATCAAGCCCACGGAAAATCTGCAGGCGTACGATTTATATCTCCGCGGCAAACGTTACGCGCGCCGCCAAACGCGCCAAGATCTGGAATTTGCGCTCCAGATGTTTGAAAACGCGGTCAACATGGATCCCAGCTTCGCACTTGCTTACGCTTCCTGTGCCAACGCTTGCGCCATGTTTTATTGCAACTACAGCCGCGATCCCATTTGGGTGGAACGCGCTCGCAACGCTTCCGGCCGCGCCGTCGCTTTGCGCTGGGACTTGCCCGAAGTGCAGGTCAGCCAGGCTTGGGTGCTCTACGCGACTGATCTTCACGACGAAGCCGTGCGCATGGTGCAAAAAGCCATCGAACGCAAACGCGATTGCGAAGGCGCCTACTATCTTTTGTGCCGCGCGCTTTTTTCCGCCGGCCGCTATCAGGAAGTGGCCGACCTGTTTGAGACCGCGCTCGAAGCCAGCGGCGAAGACTATAACGTTTATGTCCCGGTGATGAATTCCCTCGGCGCGCTGGGCAAAGAAGAAATTCGCCGCAACGTTTTGCTGCGCTGCGTCGCCGCGCTGGAAAATCACTTGAAGCAAGTGCCCGAAGACGCTCGCGCGCGCATCCTGATCGGCGGGCATTACGCGGAAATCAATCGCCTGGACGACGCGCGGCGCGAAACCGATCTGGCAATGACGCTGCGCGCCAACGAAGCTTCGATTTTGTACAACGCTGCGTGCAACTATTGCCTACTCAAAACCAAAGTCGAAGCCCTCGATGCCCTCCGCAAAGCCTGGGAAGCCGGCTTCAAAGACGCCATCTGGGCCCGCCGCGATCCCGATCTAAGCCTGCTCCACGGCGACCCCGAATTCGATCGTTTGTATCCGCCGTCGCCAGCCGCGCAGTAACAGTTTTGTTCGGCGCGCCGACATTACTTGATCCGTTACGACAGTTTTAAGTAATAAGTCCTTAGTTTGAAGTACCCCCTTGGTTTCGTTGACCTGAAACCGGCGGCGCAGCAGGAGTTTTGGTCGGCGCGCCGACATTAATCGATCCATTACGACAGTTGCGAGTAATAAGTGGCCAGTTTTAAGTACCCCCTCCCCCCTGTTTTGTTGTACGGGCTGCAAGCTGGTGAAACCGCGTGGGATGGCGCGGAAATCGTGTTGTACGTGTTGTACGGCGTCGGATGCGGACCGTGACCGTGGATGGGACGTGACCCGTGGCCTGTGTTCCGTGAAGAGGAGGCGAGCCAGGAATTGGGAGGAGATCGGGAGGCGGAGAACAGTTGGGTGGCATACCCCCCACCCCTGATTTTCGTATCAAGGGGAAATAAAGGACTTACGGGCCGAATCGTTGTATCAAAGGGAAACAAAGGAGTTAGGGGATTTTGGAGGCTGGATGAGGATCTGGGGAGGAGTGAGCAGGCAAAGAAGCGTTCCCCAGACATGACAATGTATAATAGCATCTTGTTTACTAAATGTCAAAAATTACCTTAATGGCATCTTATTCGAATGGCTGTCATGGGGGATGGTGGTAGGGATCAAGGCCGGGGCGTTTGACGGCCTTACGAGCGCGGTGGTAAGCGTGGCGCTTTGTGCGGTGAAGAGAAGAAACTCCGCAATGGTTCGAAATCAATTGAATCTACCTCGAGCACGGCATTTCGCTTGCACTTATTCTCAATTGCAAAATCTCTTGGGAGCTAGTGAGGCGAGCATCAGCCCATTTATTCCTCCCGGGTAAAGGAAGGAAGGCTCCCGCACTCTACGGGGAACCCTAAGAACTGTCGGCTCTTTGACCTCGCGCACTTTTGGTTTTTCTACGTTTCGTTTCACGGCGAATTAATCTTATTGCGGTTTCTGCCGGAACGTAATCCAGTACTCGTGCGATTTGCTTTTCCGCCCAAGGCTCTGTCAGTTTATCTTCGCGTGCTTCCTTCACTGCCTTCGTTACGACTCGGGTCAAGAGATCTTTAGCCTTCAATCCTGGCCATGGCAGGATTTCAATCCTCGGACTCCTGCTCAACCGATGCGGATGCGCTTTTCGCGTTTCCATCGCTCCTAACCCCCAGACACTAGGGATGTTCCAGTTTAGAACATTTTTAGCGGACACAAAAGGTAGTCTCTCCCATGTGATCAAAAAGGCCTTCCATAAAAATATTGTTGGCGGGCGAGTAGCTCAAGCCCGTCAATTGTGCCAGCCGGTGCTTACGCAGGACGCGCTCTCAGGGAAACTTGCAGGTCTGGGTATTCAACTTGATCGGGCCGCGATCGCTAAAATAGAAAACGATCATCGCCACGTACTTGATTATGAACTGAAAGCCCTTGCAAAGGCGCTGGGTGTCGACATTACTTGGTTGCTCGGAGGCGATAAGAAGTGAGGGATGCCACTTCTCAGTTGCGTTCTGCGACTCGACGCGCGAAGTCGGACGTTGCAAATAAGCTAATCAGCATGTTTCTTCATGAGCTGAGTCGCAAGATCAGCGAAAACTGGACAATCAAAGTTGATGGGGAACAGTATGAGAAAATGGTTCGTAAATGGTTCAACAACGAGTGCCCTTATTGTTCTTGCGACTTGGCAGGCACACTTTCGGTAATTGAGCATCTCGATGGGATGAATCGGTACCGTGCGGGACTACATGCCCCTGGCAACGTGTTAGTCGCCTGCCGACGGTGCAATTGCGAGAAGCGTCGTGATGATTCGCTGAAGATTCTCTCGCTTGCGAGTTCGGGCTGGGAATCATTTTTGTCTCACGACAGTGCCCGCTGTCCTCCTCCTTGTCTCACTTGTCGCTACTGGCGGGAGATATGGGACGAGGAGGGGCAAAGAACCTCGCAATTGAACAACGCATCCGTTCTTTCCGAAACGAGTTTCCGGAATTTGGGTCGGTTCTCCCATCGCTTGCCGAAACTTTGCCAGCAATGTTGACGAAACTCTATGCGGACTGTCAGACCTTTGCCGAGACAGAGATCAGGATTCTACTACAAGCCCTAGCCCCGAGGCTGAACTCGAAGAATCAGGTCAGTAGCTTCGGAGAAAACTCCGAGTTAGGCTAGTCAAGCCTTGGCGCAACGCAACCTAATGCCACCTCAGGCACTGCTCTTTGTTTCTATCTGTTTCCTGAATTTATAGATTGGATCCGATTCCGCAGCGGCTAAAGCCGGGTGGAAGCGTGTTCCATGTCGGAGCTGAAGCTCCGACCCCCTAAAGAGCTGGACCCAAGATAGTTCGAGAGGAAAGTCAAAACCCGCACCTTTACAACCCATAGGGTGCGGCAGCTCGACATATCGGTGATGCAGGTCCTTGCGGGAACCAGTTGCCTGCGCATAGTGTGAGGTGTTTGCCTGCGACCGATTCCCAGGAGGTGCTTATGTTCTGCAGTGCCTGCGGAGCGCAAATTCAACCGCATTTCAGCATTTGCCCGAATTGCCAACACCCGATTTCCTCCATCGTAGCCCCGATCGTATCCGGCCCCCGTCTTGACCGGCACCTGCATACTCTCGGCATCCTCTGGATCGTCGCCGGTGCCATCTTCGTGCTCCCGGGCCTAATCCTTATGATGATCAGCAACGTTGTGCGGTTCGGAATCCCCGCTACTGAAACTGTTGGCCGGTTCGTCGCACCGCTTGTCTTATCGATCATCGGCGGGTCGCTCTTTATCGTCGCCGCAGGTGGCATCCTTGTTGGATGGGGGTTGATGAAGGTCCAGCCATGGGCACGAACAGCGGCTATCGTGCTCGGCATCATCTCGTTGCTGCATCCTCCGTTCGGCACTGCCCTCGGCGTCTACACCCTGTGGGTCTTGCTCTCCGATCAGGGCGGCGTCGAATATAATCGCCTAACTCATCGCTTGACTCCCGGTTAGTCACGTGACCGGAGAAATGGCTCCGAGTATCACCTGGAAGCAAGTGCTTTCATCAGGCACATCAACTGCGACAACCATGCTTTCCGATTCGTTTCACATTTCCTTCGTGGATTCGTAAATTTTAGCCCCGGCTTCACAGAAGCGCGAGGGGCCTTGTGCTAATGTGGCTGCGCACGCCAACGACGAATCATTCGAGGATGGGTCTATGTTACGCAGACTAGGCCTGGTAATTTCCTATGTCTTTACAGTCATCTACATCCTTTCGATTCTGTTGCCTTCTCTTTACTGTTACCGGAATGGATGCAGGGGACCGGGTGAGCTCGATGCTTTTATGCCCGCCTTCCTCTTTACTCCCCTTGGCGGAATAACGACGGCAGTTTCATTGAACAACGCCATACAACACATAAGAAAAAAACAATCGCTTTGGGTTTTCTGGCCTCTCGCAATTATCTTCGGCACTATTCTGCTCGGCGTAGCTGCCTTGATCGGCATCATAATTTATTACACCGCATCTCATCGTTAGGGGAACCAACCAGTAGTAGTCGTCCTCCAAATCAACCTCTAGCGGGCGCTCTTCGGGGCGCCCGTTTTTGATTCGCGGTTACAGTCTGTACGTGTCCGGGTATCTGTCGCTGAATATCGGCCACTAGATGAGTTGCGTTACCCTACAGGTGCGCGGATTGGTTTGGTATGCTTTGGCGTGCGGGATTGGGAGTTGTGGGGGCGGTTATGAGGATGGGGGCGGGGGAGGATCGATTGGGGAAGGCACGGATATTGCTGGTGGAGGATCATACGCTGGTGGCGGAGGCGTTCACGAAATTGCTGGAGCCGGAATTTGAGGTGGTGGGAACGGCGGGCGACGGCGAAATGCTGCTGCGGATGGCGCGGGCGGCGAAGCCGGATGTGGTGCTGCTGGACTTGCACATGCCGGGAGTGGGCGGGCTGGACGTGGGACCGGAATTGAAGGCGGCGTATCCGTTGATCAAGATTGTGGTGGTGACGGTGAACGACAGCGGGAAGACGGCGGATGACGCACTGAAAAGCTGGGCGTCCGGCTATGTGCTGAAGCGGTCGATGGGGCCGGAGCTGGCGAAAGCAATCCGGACGGTGCTGCGCGGGAATAAATATGTGACGCCGGCGCTGGAGAAGGCGTTGACGGAAGCGCGGTTTGCGGCGGTGGGGAAAAAAGCGAGACGGGAATTGACGCAGCGGCAGCGGGAAGTGCTGCAATTGCTGGGACGCGGCTGCACGATGAAAGAAGCGGCGGGCATTTTGCATGTGGCTACACGGACAGTGGCGTTTCACAAATATCGCATTATGCGGGAATTTGGGATGAAGACGAATTCGGAATTGTTGCGGTTTGCGATGAAGGAGAGGGCGGGGGCGAATTGATCGGGGGGGGCGGCCCGCAGAGGCTAAAGCCTTTGGGATTTTTGTCTGGTGCGGCACGACTGAAGTCGTGCCCTCCCGAAGGCGTGGATTGGGAAGAGAACGCCAGGAGCACGAGAACCTCAAGGACACAGGCAGGAGTGGCTGCGCTACCGGTGACCCCAAGCGGCCGGTCTAAAGTCCGGCCACTACACGGGAATTAGGCGTTGGCGTTGGCGTCTAGGGCTTGGCCTTCGGCTAGGACCTTTTCTGGGACGCGGCGGAGTTCGCGGACCAAGCGGAACCACGAGAGAATTTTCAGCGCGTAGTAGGTAATGTCGATTTCCCACCAATAGAAGCCCTGACGGGCGCTGGCCATATAGTAATGATGGTTGTTGTGCCAGCCTTCGCCGAGAGTGACCAGCGCCAAGAGCCAATTATTTTTGCTGGTGTCGGTGGTGGGGAAACGGCGCTTGCCGAAAATGTGCGAGAGCGAATTGATGGTAAACGTGCCGTGCCAGAGAAGAACGGTGCTGAGGAAGAAGCCCCAGAAGAGCAGCGGAAATCCGCCGATGAGGAACATGGCGACACCGAGAACAGTGGACGGAAGCAGATGATATTTGTTGAGCCAGCGAAGCTCGGGAAATTTGGCGAAGTCGCCGATGTAGTCGAAGCGGGTTTCGTTGTAGCGGTCGGAGAGAATCCAGCCGACGTGAGACCACCAGAAACCGAAGAGCGTGGGCGAGTGGAGATCTTCTTCGAGATCTGAATAGCGATGATGATGGCGATGATGAGCGGCCCACCAGAGAACGCCCTTTTGCGAGGAAGACATGGCCATCCAGGCGATGACGAACTGGAACCAGCGGCTGGTCTTGAAAGAACGATGAGAGAAATAACGGTGGTAACCGGCGGTGACGAAGAGCATGCGGATTTCGTAGGCGAGAAAACAAACGACCGGGTAATACCACTTGAACGGGTAGAAGAAAATACCGAGCGCGGCGAGATGAATCAGGGCAAAAGGGAGCGAGGAGACGAGATGAAGCCGCGCGCCATTAGGCAAAGGGATAGAGAGGGGTCGTGCGATTGAAGCCATTCCGGAAAAACTCCTGCGCGGGAGATGGTGATGAAGTGGTAGCGCGCAAGAGTCGAAGCGGGCTCCGTGCCACGGACCACATAGTAAGTGTACGGTTGGGGGTTGTATTGGTCAAGGAGTATGGGAGAGAGAGTTTCCATAAAGGCGAGTTATAGGAGGAAATGCGGGGATGTGCTATCGTGCCAGGCGGAAGTGCATTTCCTTGCGGATTGCCCTCAGGTACCGGCATGGCTGAAGCCATGCCCTGACGAAAAACATGAGTATTTACACAGACTCTGAAGCTCCGGTCCCTGAGAAGGAGAGAGAATGGCGGAACGACCAGTATTGGTGGGATTAATCCCGCAGGCGGTGGTGCTCGATGCGGGCGATACGGTGAGCTGGATTTCAGACGCGGGAAATTTGAAGGTGGAGTTCGACGCGAACCGCTGCCCGTTTGCGTCGAATATTTTTCAGGCGCCGGTGGGAATGCGGCTGCTGAGCGGACCGGTGGCGCCGGGGACGAAGAGCGGGAGTTACAAGTACCGGCTGTGGTTGAACGAGCAGATGGTGGGGCGCGGCGAAGTGATTGTGCGGGATAAGTAGGGCGCAGCTTTTTGGAGTGGCGCGTCGATCGGGAACATCGAGGCAGCGTTGACGTTGAGATCCTTCGTCGCAAACAGCGCTCCTCAGGATGACAACGATTTTCGAATTTGCGATCGGAGAAAGCGGGAGCAGGGCTCCCGCACTCCAAAGTTAGGCGGATTGGCCGGAGGCTAGGCCTTTCAGCATTTGCTGGAGGGCGCTGGCGTCGGGGATCTGGCCGTTGGGCGTCAGCTTGTCGACCAGATGAGGCAGAAGGCTGCTCATCATGGACGTGAGCTGAGACGGATTCATCCTGGCTTGCTGCGCGGCTTGGGTTAATGCGCCGCTGTGAAGGACGTTCTGGAGCTGGTCCGGGGAAATGGGCAATTTCTGGCCGGAGCCGATCCAGGAACTGACGACGTGACCAAGACCGCCTTGCTGAAACATGCTTTGCAAACCGGCAATGCCGCCGACTTGCGGACTGTTGATGTAACTCATGATCGCGGTGATCGCGGTCGTGTGTTCGGTTTGCTGCGCGCCAGAACTACCTGCCATTGCGAGAACTTCATCCATCAAACCCATGATGCCTCCTTGCGAAGAATCGAAGGAGCGGTCGTTTTTGGAATGACCGCTCCGTAAAACGAAACGCGTTGCATTACTTAGCCGTTACTTCTGTTTGGCGATGATCAGGTCCTTGATCTTGTTGTAAGTGGCCTGAGGAATGACCTTTTTCTTCACCAGGTCGGTCTTCTTGGCGTAAGGCCGGTTATCAATAATCTTCTGGGAGTAAGCGGCGCCGATGCCTGGCAGAGCATCGAGCTGTTCTTTGGTGGCGCTGTTGATGTCCAGGAGATTGGCGGCGGAAGCGGAAGCAGCCGGTTTGCTGGTGGTGCTGGTTTGCGGATGTGAAACGGCAACGCTGACGCCGAGAATGAAGACGAGAGCGACAAGCAACATGCGTACGGAATTTCTCTTCATGCGATGTTCTCCTTGAAATGGTGTAGGGCAGTGAAACAACGGACTGGGTAAAAGCTAATTCTTTTCCGCAGCGCGATAGCCGGCTTTGACGGCATCGGCCTCGGTCATATATTTGCCTTGCTTGGTCTTGCCGTAATAGCGAGTGCCGGGCTTGTGGTAAACGCCGGAATCGGTGTTGACCCAAACCATGCCATTGCTGTTGGCTGGGGGAGTTTGCTGAGCAGGCGCGGCGGTTTTGGCGGTTGTGGTTGTGGATTTGGCCGGGGTGGAAGCAGGCGCTGAAGTGGCCGGCGCGGCTGGAGTTGTGGTTGCAGCCGGAGTAGCGGTTTTTGCCGCAGGCGCAGGCGCGGTGGCGGCAGGAGTTGCTGACTTGGTTGCCGGTGCTGGTGCAGCGGCTGTAGTGGCCGCAGGAGCAGAAGTATCCGCCGCGGTGGTGGACTTTTTGGACTTGGAAGACTTCTTGGTTGTGGAAGCGGAGGTGTCAGCCGGAGTTGTGGAAGCGTCCGCGGCGGTGTCGGCTTTCTTGGACTTGGAAGACTTCTTGGTTGTGGAAGCGGAGGAATCGGCCGGAGCGGTGGAAGAATCAGCGGCCGTGTCCGCCTTCTTGGACTTGGAAGATTTCTTTGTGGTGGAAGCGGAAGTGTCACCGGCCGCAGTGGAGTCGGCGGCGTCGGTCTTCTTCGACTTGGAGGTGGTTTTCTTTGTCGCAGAGGAATCGGCCGAAGCATCGTCGGAGGTGGCGGCCTTCTTCTTTTTCTTGGCTTTGGCGGTGCTGTCGCTGCTCTGGTCTGTGGACTGAGCGTCCTGAGGCTTGGAGGCAGCTCGCAGGGTAAGGTTACCGGCGATGAGTGTCAGGGCCGCGACGAGAGCAAAAAAAAACGTCTTACGAATACGATTCATGTTTGAGAGATCCTTTCGCCTGGAGGTAATTCAGGCCACCTGGATGGCACACGTGGGCGACGTGCTTTCGGGCGGAGAGCAGGGGGCGAGAAGAGACTTCTCCGGGGACTTCCCCAAGATTGCGCGAATGATGAAAGAGAAAAGGAGGGAAGTCAAGAAAGAATCGGAGGCGGAGGGAAGAGGGGAAAGGAGTTAGAGGGAAGGTAGTGGAGGTTGCGGGATTTCGGGTATCCTTGCGGACTGGTCTTATGGTCAGTTGCGCCGAAGGCGGTTAATCACTTGGGCGCAAAGCCTTTCACAGTGCACAGGGCTCTGCTAGCGTGGATAAGAAGTAGAGGTCGGGACCAGTGTCCGCGCCAGGGGTTGCGCGTGTGCTCACGAAAAGCTTGGAAGGAGACGTTGTG
The DNA here is from genome assembly GCA_963701055.1 of Candidatus Acidiferrales bacterium. Classification (GTDB taxonomy): domain Bacteria; phylum Acidobacteriota; class Terriglobia; order Acidiferrales; family UBA7541; genus Acidiferrum. Next base: position 5,115,098 of record OY969563.1, read on the forward strand.
CAGATCGTCAGCGGTGGTGTGAGCGATGTGGGGCGCGTGCGCACCAATAACGAGGACTCGTTCCGGGTTCTGGAAGCTTTGAATTTATTCATATTGTCGGACGGGATGGGTGGCGAAGCCCATGGCGAAGTTGCCAGTGCGATGGCCGTGGAAACGGTGGAGAAGTTCTGCAGCAATCCAGACGCGTCCAAGGAAGATTCCGGGGTGACACTGCACGGAGCGGCGAGCGACAACTGGAGCCCGCAGACGAAAATACTGCAAAACGCGGTGTTTCAGGCCAACTTTAACATTTACCAATCCGCGCAGAAGCACCCAGAACAGCGAGGGATGGGAGCGACGCTGACGACAGGCTGGCTTAATGGGAGCAAGCTGAGCATCGCGCACGTGGGAGATAGCCGGGCGTATTTGTTGAGGACGGGAGCATTGCAGCAACTGACGAACGATCATTCGCTGGTTGCGGAGCAGGTGCGACGCGGAATTTTGACGCCGCAGCAGGCGGAAGAGAGCGAGATGCAGAGCGTGTTGCTGCGAGCGCTGGGAGCGAATCCGGAAGTGGATGTGGAAGTGGATGAAGTGGACTTGATGCCGCGAGACGTACTGCTGTTCTGCTCCGACGGGCTGACGCGCATGGTCAGCGAGCCGGAAATCGCCGGGAAACTGCAGGCAGAAACGGACCCGGGATCGGCAGCGCAAAAGCTGGTGGATCTGGCGAACGAGCGGGGAGGCCTGGATAACGTGACGGTCATTGTGGTGCGCGTGCAGGACGATTCGAAGGGATGGTTTTCCTGGCTGCGCCGAGACTCGGGGAAAAAAGACTAGAACCTCCAAGGGAGGGAAGCCTTATGGCGAAACTCAGTCTGATGTTCGAGAACAACGTGGTGAAAGAGGTTCCGATCGGCAACCGGCCGGTATCGATCGGGCGTTCACCGGACAACGACATTCCGATCGATAACCTGGCAGTTTCGACGTATCACGCGCGGGTGTATTACGAGGGAAACCGGCTGGTGGTGGAGGATCTGGACAGTTTGAATGGCACGTTTGTGAACGATCTGCGCGTGGAGCGCGCGATGCTGCACGATGGAGACTCCATCTGGATCGGGAAGCACAGCATCAAGGTGGATGCCACGGCGGATACGGCGATCCCGTGGGATACCGGACGAAAAGCGGCGGCGCCAAAAATCAACGAAACCATGGTGCTGGACACGAAAGCGCGGCGAGACATGCTGCAGCAGGCAGCAGCGATGGGCGAGCGGTCGCAATTTTCCCCGGGCCGTATGAAGATGCCGACGCTGGTGGTGCTCAACGGTAGAGTGGATCAAAAGGAATATGTGCTGACGAACAAGCTGACGGTGATCGGAAAATCGCCGATGGCAACGGTGCGACTGCGCGGATGGTTCAAGCCGCAAGTAGCAGCGCAAATCAACCAGCGCGATGATGGATATTACCTGGGAACCGGATCCAAGATCCCTACCGTGAACGGCGCACCCATCCAAGGGGCGGTGCGGCTGAATGACGGAGACCTCATTGAGGTTTGCGGGATTCGCATGAACTTCATCGTACGGGAGTAACACTGCCCTTCCATGGCCACCGCCCTACATGGAGGCTCGCGGGGAGGTGCCTACAGGCTGCGCACCTTGCTATCCGAGTGGTGGCAGCACCGCGCATCTTTCTTCATCAGCCTGGGAATCACGCTGGCCGCAGTGGGAATTTATTTCTTCACATTTCTGGGTGACCGCAGCACACCGCTGTTCGATTTCCTGAAGCGATTTGAATACAGCACACTGGACACGCGATTTCGTTACCGGCCGGCGCGGTATAGTTTGCCGGATTCGCGGATCGTAATCGTGTCCATCGACCAGCGTTCGCAGGAAGTGCTGGGCAAGTGGCCGTTCTCTCGCAAATATTTTGGGGAAATGCTGGACGCGCTGCATGAGGACGGAGCGAAGGTTGCGGCCTTCGACATCACATTTGATAAGCCGGACATGACGGCGGCACCGGTGGAGGCGCTGCTGGCCAAACTGGAACAGGACAAGCAGGCGGGGAAGCCGCCGGACGCGAAAGTGGAAGCGCAGGTGGCGGAACTGGCGAAGGAGTTTGATTCCGACGCGCAGTTTGCGGCGGCGCTGCGCCGGTTTGGTCCGGTGGTGCTGGGGAATTTTTTTCTGGAGCCGCAGGAAGTGCGCGGGATCGATGGAGCGGTGCTGGATAAGTATGCGGAGATGGTGCAGTGGTATTCGTTGAACCGAGTGCCGCTGAATCCGGCGAGCGGCAAGAAGGATTTTGAAGCGCTGCTGAACGGCTATCAAGCGGAGGGAACGCTGTACACCGCAACGGTGGCGAATATTCCCGCACTGGCGCCACCGGAGAACAACGAAAAAACGGCGATCGGGTTTTTCAATATTTCGTCCGATGCGGATGGCGTGCTGCGGCGCTCGCTGCTGGTGCTACCGTTCGGGCGATCGAACAATCCCGACGAAATAGATTTGTACGGTTCACTGGAAGTGCAGACACTGCGGTTATACCTGGGTCTGAAGACTGAGCAGATCACAGTGAATTACGGACCGACAGGAATTGCGACGCTGCAGTTGGGAAAGAAGCTTACGGTGCGGCCGGACTATCTGGGACGGATGATGATCAATTATCGCGGGCCGCGGGGAACGTATCCCTATTATTCGCTGGCGGATGTGGTGCAGCACAAGTTTGTGTCCGGGACGTTCAAAGACAAGATCGTGCTGGTGGGGGCTTCGGCGACAGGAATCGGAGATTTGCGAACGCCGCCATATGGAGGAATCGATTATCCGGGGATGGAAGTGCATGCGAACGTGATCGACAACATGCTGAATAGCGGATTTCTGGTGAGAGGCGCGCATCAGGTTGTGCTCGACCTGGTGCTGATCGTGTTGTTCGGCTTGCCGTTGGGATTTGCGCTGGCGTTGGCCGCGCCGCGATGGATCTGGTTCGGGTTGGGATTGCTGATTCCCTTCACCGCGCTGACGTACCTGGCGTTTCTGCATGGATGGTGGCTGAATTTCGCAGTGCCCGCGGGAACGCTGGTGGCGAATGTGATGTCGGTTTCGCTGTACCGGGCGCTGGTGGAGGAAAAAGAAAAGCGGAAAGTGCGCAGCGCGTTTGGACATTATTTGAGCCCAGAAGTGATCCGGCGCTTGCTGGTGAATCCGGATCTGGTGGAACCGCGAAAGACGGAAATCACAGTGATGTTCAGCGACATACGGGGATTCACGACGATTTCGGAAAAACTGGACGCGCAGGAACTGGCGCTGTTTCTGAATTCGTATTTGTACGATATGACGCGGATCGTGTTTGATACGGACGGGACGCTGGATAAGTACATCGGGGATGCGGTGATGGCGTTCTGGGGAGCGCCTTTTGAGGACGGGCAACACCCGGTGCAGGCGTGCACGGCGGCGCTGGAAATGATGAAGCGCGTCGGAGAGTTGCAGAAGAAGTGGGCAGCGGAGGGAAAACCGGCGCTGGATATTGGTATTGGATTGAATTCGGGTGCGGCAAGCGTGGGGAATATGGGATCGGCGCTGCGCTATGGATATACGGCGCTGGGAGACACGGTGAATCTGTCTTCGCGGTTGGAGGGCCTAAACAAGGAATACGGGACGCATATTATCGTGAACGAGTCGACGTATGAGGCGGCGAAAGATGCGGGATTTCTGTTTCGGGAACTGGATCTGATTCGGGTGAAAGGGAAATTGCAACCCGTCACGATTTACGAATTATTCGCGCGAGTTTCGGATTTGGAAAAGGCGGGCACGCTGGCGGAGGCTCGGGAACGGTTGGCGGAGTTCGAGGAAGGGCGGAAGTTGTATCGCGAAAGGAAGTGGAGCGAGGCGCGACGGATGTTTGCGGGGATTTTGGAGCGGTGGGCGGGTGATGGGCCGGCGCAGGTTTATGAGAAGAGGTGTGAGGAGTATTTGGCGGAGGAACCGGTTTCGGAGTGGGATGGAGTGTTTGTGATGACGCATAAGTAGGAGCTTTTCATTTCGCGGACTTTGTTGGGAATGATGATTGTTGCGGTGTTTCGGATTACGGATTCCTCAGGGGCTGAAGCCCAGTTTGCGTGGACTTGAAAATGTCGGAGCTGAAGCTCCGACCCCCTAAAGAGGGGGAACCCAAGATGCCGGCCTGAAGGCGCGGCGCTACACGGCAAGGAACCCAAGACCCACCCTCACACACCGAGAGTGGGGCACCCAGAAATTATGCAATTCGCTTATTTGGGAAGTGATCCAATTTGGAATGTGGTATCGATGGGAAAAGCGAAAGTTTGGACGGTGGCGTGTACCTAAATCGGGGAGTTTCGTAGTCTAATAAGAGAACCTAAAATCCGGAAGAAAAGGGGCATACTGAAGGCCTGTCCGGCCCCATGCTATCCGTATACAAGGTCATCTTCGGTTCCTATGTGGATTGTCCGATTAGCTCTATCCAGGCCATATACGTTCATCGTAATGGCACTGGTGATCGTCCTGCTGACTTTCGTCGTAGTGCCGCGCACGCCGACGGATATTTTCCCGGTCATTAATATACCGGTGATCGCGCTGGACTGGACGTACACCGGCCTGCAACCGCAGGAGATGGAACAGCGCATCACGAGCAACGTGGAACGCGGGATCACCACGCTGGTCAACGATGTGGAACACATCGAATCGCAATCGCTTAACGGCATTGCGGTCATCAAGATTTACTTCCAACCGAACGCAAATATTCAGACAGCGCTGGCGCAGGTAACGGCGATTTCGCAGACATTTTTGCGGAGCTTGCCCCCCGGGACAACTCCGCCATTGGTCATCATTTATTCGGCATCGACGGTTCCGGTGTTGCAGATCGGATTGACCAGCGACCGGCTGAGCGAGCAGGCGCTGTTCGATTACGGCAACAACTTTATTCGAACGCAACTGGCGACGGTGCAAGGCGCGGCGATGCCTTATCCCTATGGCGGAAAACCGCGACTGATTTCGGTGGATATTGACCCGGAGGCATTGCAGGCCAAGGGGCTTTCGCCGGTGGATATCGTGAACGCGGTGAATGCGCAGAACCTGATCTTGCCGACGGGCACCGCGAAAATGGGCGCGCTGGAATACAACGTGGAAATGAACGCCAGCCCGAAAACGGTGGCGCAACTGAACGACCTGCCAGTGAAGACGGTAAACGGATCGACGATTTATTTGCGCGAAGTAGCGCACGTGCGCGACGGTTTTTCGCCGCAGACCAATGTGGTGCTGGCGAACGGACAACGCGGCGTCTTGATGAGCGTGTACAAGACCGGCAGCGCATCGACATTGGCGATCGTGGACCGTGTAAAACAGACACTGAAGGATTTTGAGCCCACGCGGCCGGAAGGATTGAAGGTCACGACGTTTTTCGATCAATCGCTGTTCGTGAGGGCGGCGATTCAGGGCGTGTTGCGCGAAGCGTTGATCGCGGCGTGCCTGACAGCGGTGATGATCCTGCTGTTCCTAGGAAACTGGAAGAGCACGCTGATCATTGCTATCTCCATCCCGCTTTCGATCCTGGTGAGCATCCTGTGCCTGAGCGCGCTGGGAGAAACCATCAACATCATGACGCTGGGAGGACTGGCGCTGGCGGTGGGAATCCTGGTGGACGACGCCACCGTGGAAATTGAAAACATCAACCGCAACTTGGCGATGGGCAAGGAAACGGTGCAGGCGATTCTGGATGGCGCGCAGCAGATCGCTGTGCCGGCATTTGTGTCGACGCTGTGCATTTGCATCGTGTTCATTCCGATGTTTTTCCTTTCGGGAGTGGCGAAGTATTTGTTCGTGCCGCTGGCGGAAGCGGTGATTTTTGCGATGCTGGCGTCGTACATGTGGTCTCGAACCATTGTGCCGACGATGGCGATGTACCTGTTGAGTTCGGAGGATGAATATCACGCAGACGAACACGCTGGAGAGAAGATGGGATTCTTCCGGCGGTATCAACAAGGGTTTGAGCGCGCGTTCGAGCGGTTTCGCGACGGTTACCGGAGTGCGCTAAGCACGGCGCTGGAGCATTCGCGGCTGTTCTCTGTATGTTTCCTTGGGTTTTGCCTGCTTTCGTCGGGATGGAGCTTTTTTCTGGGCCGCGATTTCTTTCCGTATGTGGACGCCGGGCAAATCCGGCTGCACATGAGAGCGCGGACGGGACTGCGAATTGAAGAGAGCGCAAAACTGGCGGACCAGATCAACAAGGTGATCCGGCAAACGATCCCGGAAAAGGATTTGTTGACGGTGCTCGACAACATCGGGTTGCCGTATTCCAGTATCAACCTGACTTACAGCAATTCCGGAACGATTGGAACCGCGGACGGGGAAATCCTGGTGCAGTTAAAGCAGGAGCGAGGGAAACCCACAAGCGAGTATGTGGACGAGTTGCGGCATAAACTGCCGGGCGACTTTCCCGGTGTGCAATTTTTCTTTCAGCCCGCGGACATCGTCACGCAAATTCTGAATTTCGGCACGCCGGCACCGATCGATATCCAAATCATCGGAACGGACCAGATAGGCAACTTCCAGGAGGCGCTGAAACTGGAAGATCAAATCAAACATATTCCCGGGGCAGTCGATGTACACGTGCAACAGGCGTTTGATTCGCCCACTCTGTATCTGGATATCAACCGCACGCGCGCGCAATACGTAGGAATGCAGGCGGTGGACGTGGCGCAGAACGTGTTGATTTCGCTTTCGTCGAGCTTTCAGACCGCGCCGAATTTCTGGCTCGATCCCAAGAATGGCGTGAGCTACAGCGTGGCGGTGCAGACGCCGCAGTATCGCGTGGACAATTACCAGGCGCTGCAGAATACTCCGATTTCGTCGAAGGTAGCAGGGGTGACACCGCAAATTCTGGGAAACCTGGTGACCACGACGACGGAGGCGCGGCCCGCGTCAATTTCGCATTACAACGTGCAGCCGATGATCAATGTGTACGCGTCGGTTTCCGGACGGGACTTGGGGTCGGTGGCAACAGAAGTGACGAAGCGCGTGGCGGATATACAGAGAGAATTGCCACGGGGCAGCCGCATTTTCATCAAGGGCCAGGTTTTGACGATGAATACATCGTTCGTCGGGCTCGGGGTGGGATTGATCGGCGCGATTGTGCTGGCCTACCTTTTGATTGTGGTGAACTTCCAATCGTGGCTGGACCCGTTCATTATCATCACAGCGCTTCCCGGAGCGTTGGCGGGGATCTGCTGGATGCTGCTGTTCACGCGCACGACGCTGAATGTGCCGTCCTTGACGGGCGCGATTATGTGCATGGGCGTGGCGACGGCGAACAGTATTTTGATGGTGTCATTTGCGCGGGAACAGTTGAATGAAGGAAAAAGCGCGACGGACGCGGCATTGGAAGCAGGATTTGTACGCATACGTCCGGTGGTGATGACGGCGCTGGCGATGATCATCGGCATGGTGCCGATGGCGATTGGACTTGGCGAAGGCGGCGAACAGAACGCTCCGCTGGGGCGTGCGGTGATCGGCGGATTGCTGTTTGCGACGGTGGCGACATTATTCTTCGTGCCGTGTGTATTTTCGATCATTCATGGAAGGCTGGAGCGCAAGCGTCAGCGGAGTATGGAGCATCGGCCAGCGCAGGCATGAGGAAGGTCATAGAGAGGTAGCTGAGGCAGCTAATTATGAGTGAGGTTTCGAACTCGGTGGGACACGATTGCGGCGGGAAGCCGACGAAGAAGAGCTCGCTGTTTTTCGTATTTTTCGTGATCGTGGCGGTGCTGGTGCTGGTGGGAGCGGTGGTAATGTTCCAGCGGCGCGCGCAGTTCCAGGCGCTGGCGAAAGATACGGAAACGCTGGCGGTACCGACGGTGGCGGTGATTCGCCCGATGTCGCAAGGCACGGCGGAGGATTTGGTACTGCCGGGGACGCTGCAGGCGTATGTGGAGTCGCCGATTTACGCGCGGACGAATGGGTATTTGAGGAAGTGGTATCACGACATCGGCAGCCGCGTCACAAAAGGAGAACTGCTGGCGGATATAGACACGCCGGAAGTGGACCAGCAGTTGATGCAGGCGAAGGCAGACCTGGTGACGGCCCAGGCGAACGAACACCTGTCGAAAATCACGGAAGCGCGTTACAGCGACCTGTTGAAGAGCGACGGCGTATCGAAGCAGGAAGTGGATAATGCCACGGGCGATCTGGCGGCGAAGCAGGCCATCGTGCAATCCGCGGAAGCGAATGTCCGGCGGCTGCAGGAATTGAAATCGTTCCAACAAGTTTACGCGCCGTTCAGTGGAGTGATCACGCAGAGGAACGTGGATATTGGAACGTTGATCAACGCGGGGAATGGCGGGACGTCGCAGCAATTGTTCTATCTGGCGCAGACCGATCCGATTCGTTTGTACGTGAACGTGCCGGAGTCTTATGCGCCTGCGATTCACAAGGGACTGGGCGCGTACATCGAGCTGGCGCAATATCCGGGAGAGAAATTCCAGGGCGAAGTTGTGCGGACGGCGGAAGCGATCGACCTGGCAACGCGGACGTTGCTTACGGAAGTGGACGTACCGAATAAGACCGGGCTGTTGCTGCCGGGCGGCTATGCGCAAGTGCACCTGCAGATTCACGTACAGAGCGAACGGCTGCAAGTTCCAGTAAACGCGCTGCTGTTCCGTTCCGAGGGACTGCGGGCGGTGGTGATCGACAACAATCATCACGTGCGGTTGCAGGCGCTGGACATTGGGCGCGACTACGGAACATCGCTTGAGGTGCTGACGGGGCTGAAATCCGACGATTGGATCGTGCTGAATCCGCCCGATTCCATCGAAAACGGAGAAGAAGTACACGTGAAAGAAGTGAACAACCCGCTGATACCGGCGCCGGCTGCAAACAAGACGGCTACACGCAGTCCTGTGACACCGAAAGCGACCACCATACCGGGGAAAAATCCCTGATGCCTGTTCGTTCCCTTTTCATGAACCGCGGGAAAGCAATGCTGTGCGGGCTGGCGGCGCTGCTGGCGTGCGTGGGATGCACGGTGGGACCGAACTACAAGCGTCCGACGGCGCCTGTGGCGGCGAACTGGCAGGTTACGGAACCGTGGCGGGAAGCGCAGCCCAAAGATGCGGTGCCAAAGACGACCTGGTGGAAACTGTTTCATGATGACCAGTTGGACGGGCTGGAAACGGATCTGCTGGCGGCGAATCAGACGCTGCAAGTGGCGGTTGCACATTTCAACCAGGCGCGAGCGTCAGCGGCGGTACAGAACGCCACGCTGTTTCCGACGATCGGGGTTGGGCCACAGGCAGGAGGTGAGCGGTATTCCGGAACGCGGCCGACCGGATCAAATATCCCTGTGACTGGTCCGGTGACACAAGGCAACTACAGTTTGCCGTTCACGGTCAGCTATGAAGTGGATTTGTTCGGGCAGAGGCGGCGGACGATCGAGGCGGCGCAGGCGGCATATCAGGCGAACGCGGCGGACCTGGAAAATGTGCGGCTGGTGTTGACGGCAGAGATGGCCGCGGACTATTTCACGCTGAGGGAACTGGACTCGGAGATTGGGATCCTGAACCGCACGGTGGAAACGCTGCAAAAAGGGCTGGACCTGGTGAAATCGCGGCATTCCGGCGGCATCGCGTCCGGGTTAGACGTGGCGCAGGAAGAAACGCTGCTGAATACAACGCGGACGCAGGCAACGCTGCTGCAACAGCAACGCAAACAGTTTGAAGACGCGATCGCGGTACTGGTGGGCAAGCCGGCTCCCGATTTCCATTTGGCTGCGCGCGAACTGGCGGCAGAGCCGCCGAATATCGACACGACCATTCCGTCCGATTTGCTGGAACGACGGCCGGACATCGCGGAGTCTGAGCGGCAGATGGCTATTGCCAATGCGCAGATCGGGATCGCGAAGGCTGCTTATTATCCTTCGCTGGTGCTTTACGGACAGGGAGGATGGAATTCGCAGTACATCTCGCAGTTGCTGAATGCGGAAAGTGGCTTTTGGGCTTTGGGCGCGAATGTGGCTCAAGACATTTTTTCGGGCGGTGCGCTGCATGCGCAGGTGCAATACCAGCAGGCGGGGTATGACGCGACAGTGGCGAATTATCGCGACACGGTGCTGAACGCGTTTCGGGAAGTGCAAGACAATATCACGGGGCTGGAAGTGCTGGCGTCGGCGCGGCAGTCGCAGGCGGATGCGGTGGATTCCGCGAGACGGCAGTTGGACATCGCGACGTCGCGCTATGTGGGCGGGCTGGTGAATTATCTGGATGTGGTGAGCGCGCAGCAGAACTTGCTTAGCAATGAGCAGGAAGCGGCGATTATTCAAGGGCAGCGGTTGGTGACAGCGGTGCTTTTGGTGAAGGCTTTAGGAGGCGGGTGGGATGCGGCGAGTTTGGCGGCGGTGCATGTGAGGCCGAGGGCGAAGGATTTGGTGACGCAGTGATTTTAGTTTTAAGTCTTAAGTCTTAAGTCTTGGAAGAAGAAATAGCGGCGTTTCCCCCTTTAACAACGGCAAGCTGTTCTGGTTGCCGGCTCAAAATTCTACCCCATTTTGTTTGGTGTTCAATCCGAACGGATTCCTCAGGGGCTGAAGCCCGGTCTTGCGGGGTCGGTATGTCGGAGCTGAAGCTCCGACCCCCTAAAGAAAGAAGAGGCTCGGCCCCCCTTCAAGCGAGGAAAAAAGAAGTACGAAGATTTTCGTTGACAGTACGAATGTCTTCGTAGTAGTTTCTGGGCATGGCTACTACGGCAAACCGAAAACCGACTTCATCCGAGCTGGAAATCCTGCATGTGCTGTGGGAGCGAGGGCCCTCGACGGTACGCGAGGTGCACCAAACGCTCAATGAGAAAAGACCAATTGGCTACACCAGCGTCTTAAAGCTGATGCAGATTATGACGGCGAAGGGTACGGTGCGGCGGAACGAGGAGCAGCGCGCGCACGTATATGAAGCAGTGCAGCCGGAAGAAAAGACCAAGCGGGACCTGGCGCTGGATGTGCTTCAGCGCGTGTTTGACGGTTCAGCGAGCGAACTGATGATGCATGCGCTGGCCGGGCAAAAGGCTTCGAAGGAAGAGATTGACGAAATGCGCCGACTGCTGAACGAGCACGAAAGGAAAATGCGATGACGCTCCCGCTGGAATGGCTATCTCCGGCGACGCTGCGACTGCTGGCGCTTTCGCTGCTGCATTTTCTGTGGCAAGGGGCGGCATTGGCCGCGCTTGCGTACGTGGTGATGGCATTGTGCCGGAGCGCGGCGGCGCGTTATGCCGTTGGGGTTACAACGTTGGGTCTGATGATTGCGGCGCCGGTGGGAACTTTTCTGGTGTTTCGCGCGCAGGAGCAGAGCGCCGCACCTGCAGTGACAATTCGCCTGGATGCAAATGATGCCGCGCAGACTTCTTTGTCTGTTTGGGCTCCCGCAAAAAAACCAGTGAAGCGGCAGGAAAGCGTTCCACCGTATTCGTTGTGGCTGGTGGAACTGTGGTTTGCGGGCGTGGTGCTGCTGAGCCTGCGCTCGGCGGGAGGAATATTGCTGGTGGAGCGGCTGCGGCGGAAGGAAACGATCCCGCTGTCGGAAGAGGTGCTGGAGATTTGCGAGGGATTGCAGCGGCGGATGGGGCTGACGCGGGCGATACGGTATTGCGAAAGCCTGCGACTGGATGCACCGGCAGTGGCGGGCTGGATTCGTCCCGTGGTGCTTTTGCCAGTGAGCGCGCTGAGCGGACTGACGGCGGCGCAACTGGAAGCGGTGATTGCGCACGAACTGGCGCACATCCGGCGCTACGACACGCTGGTCAATTTATTTCAGGTGGGCGTGGAAACACTGTTGTTCTATCACCCGGCGGTCTGGTGGCTGGGGGCGCGAGTGCGAGTCGAGCGGGAACATCGCTGCGATGATGCGGCGGTGGCGTTGTGCGGAAGCCCGGTGACGTATGCGCACGCGCTGACTCGGATGGCGGAAAGCAAATCCGCGCCGCAACTGGCGATGGCGGCAAACCGCAGCCCGCTGGTGGAACGCATCGCGCGGCTGTTGGGAGCGAACAACAAAGCAGAGAGTTTGCGGGGCGCGAATTTATCGGCGGGTGTTTTGTGTTTATCGGCAGCGCTTCTGGCAGGAAGCGCGCTGGTGGGAAGCGTGCATCAAGTGCAGGCACAGACGCCCGATCCGGCTCGTGCAGCTGAGACGGACGCGATGGTGACGGGAGGCGAAGAGTATCGGGGACATGTGCCGGTGGTCCCTGAAACGCAGGAGAGTACCCAAGCTGGCGCCACGAATGCGGCGCCGGTTGTGCCTCCCGCGTCGTTGGCTAAGCCTACGGCGGTCGCGAATCCCGCGGCGGCGGCCAAGGCCGCACAGTTTGCAGTTGCGATTCACAAGCCGGTACCGGCTCCCGCGGCGGCGCCACGTTTCTCGTGGTCGTTTTCTTTTGGTTCAGGAATGGCGCACGGTTACGGCGTAGCGATTGCTCGCTCTTGGGCAGAGTCAGTGGGCGTTACTTTTTCGCAGGAGAAGGCCGGTGAGACAGCGTCTACGGCACAGGGTGCGGCGAACTCGCCGAAGCAGAGTTACATCGATTCGATGAGCGCGGCGGGGCTGACCGACCTTTCGGCGGATGAACTGATCGGCTTGAAGGTGCAGGGAGTGACGGCGGACTACATCCGGTCGATGAAACCATACATCAAGTCCAGCGACGGAAAGATTGATGTGGACACGATTATCGGGCTGAAGGTGCAGGGCATCACTGGGGAATACATTAAGGAGATGAGCGCGGCCACGGGAAAGAACCTGGACGCGGACGAAGCGATCGGGATGAAAGTGCAAGGCGTGACGCCGGAATACGTGAAGGAGATGCATGACCTTGGATTGAAGACCGATGCGGACGACATCATCGGCATGAAGGTGCAGGGAGTAACACCGGAGTACGTCAAACAGATGCACGATATGGGATTGAAAACCGACAGCGACGACATTATCGGTATGAAAGTGCAGGGGATCACGCCCGAGTACGTGCGAGAGATGCGCGGATTGGGACTGAAGGTAGATTCCGACGAACTGATTGGAATGAAAGTGCAGGGAGTGACGCCGGAATACGTGAAGGGGTTCAACGATATGGGCCTTCACCCGAGTACCGATGAATTGATCGGGATGAAGGTGCAAGGGGTTACGCCGGCATACCTGAAGGAACTGCAATCGGCAGGGTTCAAAGTAGACGTGGATGATGCGATCGGCGCGAAAGTGCAAGGGGTGACGCCGGAATTCATCGCGAAGGTGAAGAGCCACGGATTCAAGGACCTGACCCTGGATAAATTGATCGCACTGAAAGAAGCCGGCGTGTTCGACGCCGAGAAATAAGGGGGGACATCATGAATCGGCGCGATGGAATACTCGCTTACATACTTGTGGTCTGCACCCTTTTGGCGGGCTGGGCGGTTCGTGCCGCGGAGGACTTCAGCGGATCCTGGACGATTGAGCGGGGCGACGAACCAGGCAAACTGGAATTCGCGCTGATTCACCACCAGCACGGAAATTCGTCGACGCATTCGTCGGCATGGCCAGTAAGCGTGTTTGTGGGGCTGGACACTACGAAATCAGGAAAGCAGGAAGTGAAGTTTACGATTACGCGGGATGCCGGAAGGCTGGACTGCGAAGGTTATCTAAATAGCGGCGAAGGCGCCGGGATTTTTCACTTCGTGGCGGATTCAAAGTATGCGTCTGAGATAAACGCGCTGGGATTTACGGGGATTGATGAGGAAAAGCAATTTTCGATGGCGGTCCTGGACGTTAGTTTGAGTTTTGCGAGAGAGATGAAGGGCGAGCACCTGAAAGGGTTGGACACGGACAAGCTGATCGCGTTCCGGATTTTCAATGTGAACTCCGAATACATTCGGGAGTTGAGGGATGCGGGGATCGCGGCTACGGATTGCGACAAGCTGGTGGCCTTTCGGATTCATGGAGTGACGGCGGAGATGGTGCGGTTTCTGCACAACGCGGGATACCAGCCGGACGAGGATGAACTGATCGCCATGCGAATTCATGGCGCCACGCCGGAGTTCATCCAGCAACTGCAGAAGCAAGGATACGATCACGTGGAGCTGCAAAAGCTGATCGCTTTCCGGATTCATGGCGTTTCGCCGGACTTTATCGAGAAGGTGCAGTCGCTGGGTTACAAGCACCCGGAGCCGGACCAGTTGATCGCGATGCGGATTCATGGCGTGACGCCCGAGTACATTTCGGGGTTGAAATCGCGTGGTATGCAGAATTTGAGCATCGATCAACTTGTGGGATTGAAGATACAAGGAATCGACTGACGCATAGCCCGACTAGTACATGTAGGACTTCCTTAGTACGAGCATACCTGTATCTTTCGATTGCTACCGCATAGGCCTTCCCATAGAATCACGGCACTCCGCGAAAATCGCAGAGACCCTGGTTCTGATTGAGCGTCCATGTACGAAGAGTTTTTTGGTCATTTCGGGCTGCAACGAAATCCATTTCACGTTTCGCCGAATCCCCATGGATTTTATTCAACCGCCGCGCATGATGAAGCGCTGTCGCAACTGGTGTTTGGAATTGAATCACGACAAGGAATGATGGTTCTGACGGGCGAACCGGGAACCGGCAAGACGACGATCCTGCACTATTTGCTGGAATGGCTGAACCAGCATAACTACTCGACATCGTATGTGTTCCACACGCTGGTGCCGTCGACGGACTTGCTGCGACTGATACTGCGCGATTTTGGCGTGCAATGTTCGTCGAATCACAAGAGCGAATTGCTGGTGGCGTTGAAAGAATGGCTGGTGGAGCGAAACGCGGCCGGCGATTGCCCGGTGATTATTATTGATGAAGCGCAGGCGCTGACGAGCCGCGCGCTGGATGAACTGCGGATGCTGCTGAATCTGGAGATACCCGGAGTGAAGCTGGTGCAATTGGTGTTGGCGGGGCAGCCGCAACTGGAGGAAAAGCTGAAGTGGCGGAAGCTGGCGCAATTGCGGCAGCGGGTGATCTGCCACTTCAGGTTGCCGGCGCTGTCGTTGGAAGAAACTGCCGGATACATCGGGACGCGGCTGGCGGGCGCGGGGGTGGAAGGTTCGGGCTTATTTCCGCGAGAGACGGTTGAGGAAGTTTTTCGCTATTCGAAAGGCGTCCCGCGCGTGATTCATTTGTTGTGCGAGCATGCATTGCTGGCGGCGTACGCAGACCGGCGCGATTCGATCGCGAGCAGTGACGTTTTGCGGGTGGCGCGGCAGTTCGATCTGGCGGGAGATGCGGGTCTGCCGGCGGAAGCGTTCCGGTCTGACACGTTTTGCCGCCTGATTCCCTTCCCTAAGCTTAACGTGGCGGCGGTGGCGCGGCCGCGGGAGTTGGAGGTGGAAGAAGCACCGCAGACAATGCCGGAAGCGGAGGTTGCGGCCGGGAATATTGCAGTGACGGCGCCGGTGAACGAGGTACCAGCCCTAGTTCTTAAGGCGGCGGCACCGGCGGCTGCACGGAGAGTGGTGTCGCAGAGTTTTCTGATTTATTGGCGGGAAGTGGGTAGATCTTTTGTGAGAGATGGGCGGCAGTTTTTGGAGCATTGCGCGACTTGGTTGGGTCAGCCGTCCGAAAAGGCGCGCATACCTCGATATCGCAAGGTCGTGGCTTCTGTTTCTGCCTGGCTGAAGGTGCCGCTTGGTTCTGCGCGCATTGCTTCGCCCCCGCCGCGAGTGTCATCGACTGGGCATAAACATTTCTAAGAAAAGATTTCAGCAAATCGAGATTTGGAGTGGGTGGGCCGGTTGCTGCTCTTCGGAGCTTTCTTGAATTTATTTGTGAGTAGAACGCGGAACAGCCAGTAAAACATTACTGCGACAACGAGCAGGACGGGTACGGCGTTGAGATGCGTTCTGACGATTGCGTCTGGGAATAAGCGTTGCTTCCCGATAAAAAACGACAGTACGGTAATCAAGAACGCGAAAGACATACGCCAGAGATGCCGGGCGATGCGGTGGGCACCCGAGAGGCCACCGCGGATTAGCATGTTCACGTCCAAGGTTGCAGCAAGAAGAGCGATAGCCCCAAAGACAAAGTAAGCGGCAGCGGGATATCCGTCTCTCAGGCCGTCCGCGCTGTTTGTGGCTTGCCAGCCGAAGAGGAAGGCGCACGCTACGTCCGCCAAAGCGATGAAGAGCGCGCCAAATTCGAGGAGGCCGATTTCTCCTGCATTGCGCTTAATGGCGGCCCAACCTGTGGCGACTAGGTAGAACGTTAAAACGCCTACGATGATGTTGATCAATTGCTGCTTCGCGATCGCCAGATACGCGGCACTTGCGGTCATCACCAGCATCGAGACGAAAAAGACGTTGCCCGACGAGCGGTGCAAGCGGGAACCTTTGCCAGAAAATAATGCTGGCGCGCCGGAGAGCAAACCGACGATCGCGCCGCAGATATGAAGGATTAAAACGGGAGAGAATTTCATTTTGCGGCTCCTTCCGCAACCCTTGGCTTTGCGGGCGCGAGCGCGATGAGTGCGAGGCCGATGATAAGAATCGGAACGACGGCGCGCAGCAGATCCGCGCGCGGGATCAGATGACGGAATGCCTGAATGGCCATGACGGAGCCATGAACGAGGCTGGACCATGCCGTGAAGGCGATCAGGCTGCGATGCGCGGACGGATTAGGCGCCGCGAGCAGCAGGAAAATTCCCAGTGTGCCATAGACGCTGCCGAGCATTTGCTCGCAGGCGAGTTCCGGGTTGTTCATTTGCGTCAATGGATAAAATCCGGCTAAAAACAGCAACCCTGCTAAGATTAAGACAACTTTTAGCGTTCGCTCTCGAATCATGGTGTCCTCCTCTCGATCAAAGTGCCGGCGGCGGAAATCACCGCGCGTTTAACTGCTGAATCAGATCGGTTCGCGGTAGTGGCGGAGGCGAACCGCGGCGGCGAGGAACGCGGCGGCGACAATGAGGCCGAGCCACAGGCCAGGGGTACTGAGGAATTTGCCGGGGGTGAGCAGCGTTAGCGGAATGAAGTGCGGATCAACCGCCGGAGTAACGTGCGGGTCGTGCATGCTGGTACCTGGGGCGGTGAGGGCGAAAGCGTGCCAAGCGAATCCGAACAGCCGGTCTTTTGTCAGAAAGCCGAAATACGAAGTGCGGAAGGCAATTTTTTCGAAGACGCCGATAGCCACCAATGGAAGCACGGCCCACAAAAAGGTGGCGCGGCGCGCCCAGGTGGAGACCAGGAGCAGCCAGGCGTAGATGGGCGCGTGCCAGAGCGCGATGACAGTGAGGCCATAGAGCAACACCAATTGCATCTGGAACAGCGGCAATTGCTTCCAGAGTGTGGCGGCGCCCGTGCCGGTTGCCAGCAGAACCAGCGTGCTCAACCAAAACAGAATCCATTGAAGAGCGACGATGATTACAAAGATGATGATCGGCAAAACGACGAGCGGAATACAGGCCTTGGATAGCACGGTCGTGCTATCGGAAACCGGCAACGACTTCCAAAACAGGATACTGCGGTCGCGGCGTTCGCTGTGCAGCGCGTCGAGGCAGTAGAAGATCCCCACGACGATCGAGGTCAGGAGAAGCAGCATGGCAATGTGAGCGGAGGGATGGGCGAGCATGGCGGGCTGATGCGCCGGGTCCATCGCTTCTACTTCACGCACGCTACGCGGCAGATAAATCAGGCTGATCAAAGAGCCGAGCAACGTCACGGCGGCGACCGCTAGAGGCGCGAGATAGATCGAGCGGTTTTCCCACAGTTCACGACGCACAGACCAATAGAAAGGCCGCGTGGTTGACAGGGCCGCGGGCGCAGTTGGCGGCGAATTGAGAGGAGAGAGGGGCACGGCGTTCGAGGGAGTGTTCATCAAGCCGCTCCTTGTGCCTGGTTGGTTTGATTGCCGATTACGGCAACGAAAAGGTCAGCGAGGCTGGGCGTGCGCACTTCGCCCAGCGCGGCGAGTTGCGGGCGATCGACGCGATCGAAAAGCAGGATGCTGCGGCCGAACACCTGGCGCTCGTGAATCGGCTTGAGCGCGCGGGCGGCAGCAACGCGATCGGGATTCACCATTAGTTCCGCGTAACGCGACTCGAATTCTTCCATGCTGCTGTTGAGGATGATGCGACCGCGATTAATGAACATAACGTCGGTGAGTACGTCCTGAATTTCTTCGACCTGATGGGTGGTGACGACGATGGTGCGGCTGCGGTCAAAGTAGTCGTTCAACAACGAATCGTAGAACTGTTTGCGATAGAGGATGTCCAGGCCAAGCGTGGGCTCGTCGAGGACGAGCAATTTCGCGTCAATAGCCATGACGAGAGCAAGGTGCAACTGGGCCACCATGCCCTTGGACAATTCCCTTACCTTACTGGCGCGGCGGATGGTGGTTTTGGCAAGGAAACCCTCCGCCTTTGCGCGATCGAATCGCGGATGGACGCCAGCGACGAAGTCGAGGGCTTGCGAAACGCGCAACCAGCGTGGGAGCACAGCGACGTCGGCGATGAAGGAGACATCGCACATGAGCCGCTCGCGCTCGGTCCACGGGTTGCGGCCGAGAACTATCAGCTCTCCTTGGTACTGGGTGAGACCGAGGATGGCGTTGAGAGCGGTGCTCTTGCCCGCGCCGTTGGGACCGATGAGTCCGAGGATACGGCCCTCTTCGACACGCAAGTCGATGCCGTCGACCGCGACGGTTGTGCCGAAGGCTTTGCGGAGGCCACGTGCTTCTATGCATGCCATGGCTTAGCGTTCCTCCTCTTCAGGATTTGGAGTTGTTGGAAGTGTTGCAGCAGGATCGAGAAGCTCTTGCGGTTTCAGGCCAAGGCGCTGAATGGTGGCGTAGACCCTGGGCCATTGTTCGGTTAGAAACTTCTGGCGTTCGCCCTGAAGCAGGAGATCGCGGGCGCCCACGTTGATAAACATGCCCCGGCCGCGCTTGCTCTCGACCAGTTGCTCGTCGACCAATTGTTGATAGCCCTTGAGAACCGTGAGCGGATTGACGCGGTATTCGGCGGCGACCGTACGCACGGAAGGCAGCGGATCGCCTTCTTTGAGCACGCCGTCAAGAATCATGGCAACGACGCGATCTCGCAGTTGGCGGTAAATCGGCTGGCTGTCATTCCACTCACGGTCCATCATGGGTTCCCAATGAATCTCACGAGAGATACCTTTCGGTCATTTTGTGCGCGTCAGGTCGAAATGGGCATTGACCGGTTTGTCGCCAGGTATGACGAACGTCCAGTCCTCGGTATGATGGTTCGCGTCGATCACGGTGAAGACCACATGGTGCATGTGCCCGTACTGCGTGCCGCCGGCAACATCGAGAAAATCGAATTCCACCGTTTTTCCGTCGAGCGAAGTTCTGGCCATCATGCGAGGCCGATTGCCGGCGTCGCAATAGTGTGTCAGGAGCAGGCGGTCGTTATCGAGGTAGAACATGGTGACCGGATGGTCGTAACGATTGGGGTCGTCCGGTGTTCCGGCTGCCTTCATTTCATGCACCAGCGCGTTTCCGCGGGAGGTCACACGCAGCGAGATCTGCGTGGCAGCTCCGTCGCCCATCTCGGGTTGCGGCGGGTTGGTTGTGACGCGGCCGTCCCAAGTGCCGGCCAGAGTCTTGAGTTTGTCGAAGGACTTTTGCGCATCGGACTGGGCGAGGGCGACGCCGGAAAGAGCGAGCAGAATGACGGCAGTGAACATAAACCGAAGAGATTTCATGATTCATTCTCCTAATGTTCCTCAGGAGCGGGGGAGGCGATTCGTTAGTGTTATAGTTAACTATAACACTATATCAATTGCAAGCGTTTTCTTGGACTTTTCGCCATTCCGTCTAACTAGCTACAATCAAACAACTTGTTTGGGGATGATTAGGAGGTTGAAATGAAGTACTTTCCAGGCGTGCGCGGGGATGATAAAACTTCTTGGCTTGACGCTCGTCAGAAATGCAACAAGGAGACATTCGTGAAACTCAGGTTTGCTCTTATGTTTGTTTTCGCTTGCTCGCCCGCACTTGCATTGGGGCAGGGAGAAAAGCCACCGACAACTGCGGCTCCGGCGGCGCAAGCGGTGGCTCGGCCAGCGGATGTGTCCAGCATGGATGCGATTGTGGCGGCGCTGTATGGGTCCATTAGTGGTCCGGCCGGGGATCGCGATTGGGAGCGCTTTCGATCGCTATTTATTCCTGAGGCGCAATTAATCGCGACTTACAAGAAGAAGGACGGGCCACTGACGTATAAAGCGATGAGCGTGCAGGGCTATGTCGACGGAGCGGGGAAATATTTCAAGGAGCATGGATTTTTCGAGCGGGAGATTTCGCGGAAGGTGGAGACGTTTGGAAGCATTACGCACGTGTTCAGCACGTATGAATCGCGAGCGACGGCGGACGGGAAACCGTTTGAACGCGGGATCAATAGTATTCAGTTGTTCAACGATGGCACGCGCTGGTGGGTAGTGGATGTGTATTGGACCGGAGAAACGCCGGAGACTCCAATACCGGAGCGGTATCTTTCGAAGAGCGGACAGTAGCATAACCCTTAGGAAATAGCGATCGACTGCTCAGGACAGATATTTTGTGAGTGGTTGCCAGTAGTGGCCGTTCCAGCCATCGAAAAGATGATCGTAATCGCCTTCAGGAAAACCGGTGTGGTCAAGAATGACTTTGACGCGGGAATCTTGCGGTTTTAATTCGAATCTGACGATTGAATAGACGCCGGGATCCCAATGCGAGGGACGCCAAGCCTGGACAATGCGCGTTGCGGGTACTAATTCGACGTTGCGCCCAGAGATCTGGCCGCCGAACATGGAAAAAGTGCCGCCCGCATTCGGATCGATTTCGGCGGGCATGCCGGTGAATGCGGCGAATTGCCTGGAGTCAAGGAGGATTTCATAAATACGTTGCGGAGTGGCTTTGAGTTCGATCTCCTGGTGGAGAGACGTGCGGGCTTGATTTGCGCTGGAGGCGGGAGTTTGTTTCATGGATTGTTGCTGAGGGGCGGCCCAGGAATCTAAACCTGCCGCCACGCCGCCGAGAGCGATGGCGATGCCGGAGAGAACGCAGCGGCGGGTGATGCGGCCGACGGTGAACGAGTAAGTCGCTAGTGGGTGCATGCTGGGCCTCCCTATTCGTGTTGAACGCGCTGCATCAGAACACGAGGGCAAAATATGATCAAGATAATATTTTGATGGAATGAGGAGAGCGGCGGAGGCATACTGGCGCGCGAATCGAATCGAGGAGGATTTATGGCGTACCCAAGCGGCCATCGAAGCGAAGTGAAACGGAAGATCGTGCAGAGCGCACGGCGGTTGTTCAACAAGCAGGGGTTCGACAATGTTTCCGTTAGCCAAATTATGGCGGGGGCGGGACTGACGCACGGGGGATTCTATAGTTATTTTGGGAGCAAGAGCGAGCTGTACAGCGAAGTGCTGGGATGTTTTTTCACGGACCCGAACTGGAAGAGTTGTTGGGAAGGCGTGGAAGTGGACCTGAAATCGACGGACGTGGGGGCGCAAGTGGTGCGCGCGTATCTGTCGCGGCAGCATTTCGAGGATGTGGAGAATTCGTGCCCGATGGTGGCGTTGCCTTCGGACGTGTCGCGCAATGGGAAGAATGTGAAAGTTGCGTTTGAGACAGTGTTCAGGGCCATGGTGAGTATCCTGGAGCGCAGTTCGACGGTGCAAGACGAGAAGCGGCGACGCAATTCGCAGGCTACGGCGGCGTTGTGCGTGGGAGGGATGGTGGTGGCGCGAGCGTTGGAGGACCCGGAGTTGGCGGATGAACTCAGGGCGGCGTGCATGGAGATTGCGCTGGAGCTTGGTGGATGGGGAAAGAATAATAGAGCGAAAAACGAAAAGCCAAAGAGGAGCGAACTGGCGCGAGCAGCCGCGTCCTGAGAGAGCTTGTTTGGGGCGCTCTAGCGGAGGCTAAGCTGGCCTGTGCCGACGTGGGCGCGAAGACTGTATTTCCCTGAGGAGTCGTGGGAGACGGAGCGGAACAAGCCGCCCTTGGAATCGCCGAAGACTTCGGCATCGACTTCGCCGGCGCTCACGGACATGTCGACGTGGCCATACTCTTCCGGCTTGTCGACGGAGATGGTGAGCTGGCCTGCGTGGAGTTCGAAATCCTTGTTGCCGGTCACGTCGTGCACGTCCACTTCGCCGGCAAAAATGCGCGCAGTGAGGTCGGAATTTTTCGGCACGTGGATGATGATCTGCAGCTCGGACCTGGGTCCACCTGTCAAGTCGAGGACGGCGACATTATTTCTGAAGGAGAGGCGGCCTTTAACGTCTTGAATCTTGTCGACATTTTTGCCAGCGAGATCGACGGTGATCTTCTGGTCGTCGGTGCCTACAATGAGAATTTCGCCCGACCGGACGTGAAGATGAAAGGGCACGTTGGAGGGGCAGTCAAACTCCATGTGAGGTTTGCCGGTAAACACGACATCTGATTTGGTGGTGGAATACAGGGCCGGAACGAGCAGAAGCAACAGGGCGAACGCCAGGGCAGAACGGTTCATGAGGACACCTCCCGTTGCGTTAAGATACGCGCAAGATATGGGGAAAGTTCCCTGTTTAGGGGCGGGCTAGTTGCCGCGGACCTTGGGGAGATTCCAGTGTTGCCAGACGCTGACGACGCGCAAGAGGAAGCAAACGGCGCCACCGGTGAAGGCGGCGACGACGGGGCTCAGGCGCGTTTTGCCTATAAGAATCATGACGATGGAACCGGCGAGGGCTGCGGTGGCGTAGACATCCGCTTCGAGGACGCGCGGAGTGCGGGCGAGGAAGAGGTCGCGAATGGTGCCTCCGCCGACGGCGGTGATTGTGCCCAGCAGAACAGCGATGAAGGGATGAAGCTTGTGGAGCAGGGCTTTTTCGGTGCCTGCAATCGCGAAGAGGCTTAGGCCGCCGGCGTCCAGTACCATGATGAGATTCGCGGGAATGGCCAGAACGAAGTGATGAAGAGAGAAGACGATGGCGGCACCGGAGAATGCGACCGCGGCGTAGCGCCAATTGCGCAGAGCGGCGGGGGGCACGTCGCCAATTAGAACGTCGCGGACAATGCCGCCGCCGAGCGCGGTGGCGAACGCGAGAACCATTAGTCCGAGCAGATCGAGGTTGCCGGTGAGTCCGGCGGTGGCACCCTCGACGGCGAAGAGCAGCGTGCCGGCCATGTCTGCGGCGAAAAGAATTCGATCACGCTCGAATTTCCACATTGTGCGGCGCCTCGAAAAAGGAACGGACAGTGTACAGCGGGGTGGCTGAATAGTAGAAGCCATCTAGCCATCTCATGAGTGGGTAAGCAGGAAAGAGAAGACTGTCCTCAGGGGCTAAAGCCCAGATCGCCCTTGGTTCAAATGTCGGAGCAGAAGCTCCGACCCGCTAAAGAAAAAAACCTGAGACCCGCCCTCACACACTGAGAGTGGGACACCTCAGGAGGGCAAATCTGCGACAATCGAAGAAAGTCATGGTGACGCGAGAAGAAATCGAAAAAGCGGCTGAGATACTGCGCTCGGGTGGGCTGGTGGTGTTTCCGACCGAGACGGTGTACGGGCTGGGCGCCAATGCGCTGGACGCGGCGGCGGTGAAGAAGATTTTTGCGTTGAAAGGGCGGCCAGCGACAAGCCCGCTGATTGTGCATGTTGCCGGCGTGGACCAGGCGCGCGAATTGGCTGCGCAATGGAGCGAGGAATCGGAGGCGTTGGCGCAAGCGTACTGGCCGGGGCCGCTGACGTTGGTGGTGCCGAAGCGGGCGATGATCCCGGATGAAGCAACAGCAGGACTCGCAACAGTGGGATTGCGCGTGCCTCGGCATCCGGTGGCGATTGAGCTGTTGAGGACGGCAGGTGTGCCGATTGCGGCGCCTAGCGCGAATCGATTTACGCAGCTTTCGCCAACTACGGCGGAACATGTGCGGGAGGCGTTCGGAGACGAGACGCCGTTCTTGTTGGATGGCGGCCCATGCGAGGTTGGGCTGGAGTCGACGGTTGTGGCGGTGACGAAGGATGGATTGGAAGTGCTGCGGCCGGGAATGGCGTTCGTTGAGGATGCCATTGCCGCTGGGGAGCCTGTGGGGCCTGCGCATCGATCACCGGGACAGCATAAGAAGCATTACAGCCCGCGAACTCGGGTGCTGCTGGTGACGCAGGGGCGGCTGCCGGAGATGGGTCGTGGGGCTTATTTGTGGATTTCGCACGAGGCACCTGCGGCGGAGACCGTGCAAATGCCGCGGGAGCCGGAGGCTTATGCGGCGCAGCTTTATCGACTGCTGCATGAGCTGGACGGGCGCGGGCTGGATTGGATTGCGGTGGAGTTTCCGCCGGAGACGCCGGAGTGGGCGGCGATTCGCGACCGGTTAACGCGGGCGGCATATTGAGACGGCGCTGGCATAAAGGCAGCGCTACATGGCGATGCGGCCCGGGCGCGGGAAACGGGTTACAATGCGGGCATTCGCGAAAGTTCAAAGGGAGAATGCCATGAAAAAATTGTCCTGGCTACGCACGGCGCTACTGTTTGGTTTGCTGATTGCCGCGGCGATGCTTGTATTTGGAATGATAAGCCACGCGCGGGCGCAGAGCGGGCCGCTGGTGGATAAGCCGTTCGTGGTGGAGTATTACTACAAGACGAAATGGGGACACGCGGACGAGTTCCTTGCGCTGTTCAAGAAGAATCACTTTCCGTTGTTGAAGAAAGAAGTGGAGATGGGGCGGCTGCTGAAGGTGTCGGTGGTGGCGCCGGTGTATCACACGACGGAGGATGGGCGGTGGGATTACCGGGTGACAATTGTGTTCAAGAATGCGTCGGTGGCGCATGACGGGTATGAGTCCGCGGCATTGCTAAAGCAGATGTTCCCGGATCAGGAGACGTATAAGAAGGAAGAGCAGCAGCGGTTTGAGATTCTGGATGCGCACTGGGATTTGCCGATTAAGGATGTGGATTTGGAGAAGTAGGAGACGCCATTGAATTAGAGCGGCGCTCCTCGAAGAGAGGTCAGGAACTGAATTCCGTCCACACGTTTTGTTAGCAGGCGATCATCATTGGTGATAAAGAGATCCACACCTGCAGCTCCCGCACATGCCAACTGTATCGCATCAGGAGCGCGGATGCTTCGATCACAGCGCAGGCGGGCGTAGTGAGTTGCTGCCCTTAGATCAAAAGGAAGCAAAATCGCCGAATTGACAAGGGCTTCTTCGTACCGCTTGCATACGTCCGGAAAACCTTTCTCGATGGGCTTCACTAACAACTCTCCGAGCGTAAGAGTAGAGGTCAGGAGTTGGTCGCCGCGGTCAAGCATGCTTCTTCGGACCGCTCTTACCCTGTCTGATAGGACGCCGAATTCCTCAAAAAGATAAATGAAGAGGTTTGTGTCCCAAAAAATACGGCTCATTCCCAAACCTCGCGCAACCGCCGGACATACTCGTCGGCGTGCTCGTCTGCCCAAAGCTCTCGTCCCGAACCCGCAAGGGCAAGAATGGCGTCCTGATCCGCGTTGGACTTTGCAGAAGATTCACACCAGCCTTCGTACCATGGGAGGAGGTCTGCGTAGCCATTGGGCAGATCATTTGCATCGGGCGTGATTTTGGTACCTTCGCGATCAGGATGGTATGGGTCTCCTTTGCGGAAGAGTCGGCGACGACCTGAATCCGTCTCGAAGAGCATTCGATAACGACCAGGATTTGGGGCTCTGTTCGCGACGCAATGCTGCACGACGTGAACGTAAACACCTGGTCGGAGCGACCCATGAAGATTCAGATGCGCCGCCCGTTCGACAATTTCTTCAATCGAAAAATCGCTACGATCAGGATGGTCGCGATGCAATAGTGCGGTTGACAGCCAGACTTCGTCGGCGACCTTGAGGCGAGATTTGGTAATCAACATGCGACTCATGCTCCCTGCATAATTACATCATTACAAGGTATTAATGAATTGTCAAGGGCCCCTGGACGTTTCCTCACTGTCGAATTCCATTCCGGAATGACGTGTTTCTGGAAAAAGCCGCAGGGCTCGCTACAGCGCTACAGGTTGTCCAGGAAGAATTGGGTTACGCGGTTGAAGACTAGTTTGCGGGCTGGGGGATCGCTTACTCCGTGGCCGCGACCCGGTGCGGCGATGACTTCGACGTAGATGCCGCGGTTGATGAGATCGTTGATCAGCGTGAGAGTGTTGGAGTAGTGCACGTTGTCGTCGCCAGTGCCTTGGGCGATTAGCAATTTTCCTTTGAAACCTTCGACGTGGCTGATGGGAGACGATTCCTTGTATTCGGATTCGTGCTGTTGCGGCAGGCCCATATAGCGTTCGGTGTAGATGGTGTCGTAGAAGTGCCAGTCGGTGACGGGGCCGCCAGCGAAGCCTACTTTGAAGAGGTCTGGGGCTTCGAACATGGCGTGCAGGGTCATGTGGCCGCCGTAGCTCCAACCCCAGATTCCGATGCGATGGGGATCGACCCACGGTTGCTGCTGCAGCCAGACGACGCCATCGCGTTGATCGTTGAGTTCGGGGATGCCGAAGTGGTAGTGGATGGATTCTTCGAACACGTGGCCGCGTCCTGCGGAACCGCGATTATCCAACGCGAAGATAATGTAACCCTTCTGCGCCATCATTTCGTGCCAGAGAAGATTGGGACCTGTCCAAGCATTGAGGACAACCTGGGCGTGCGGGCCGCCGTAGGTGTAGACGATCAAGGGATATTTTTTGGCGGGATCGAAGTTGGGCGGTTTGATCATGAAACAGTTGAGAACAACGCCGTCACGGGCTTTCACGGTGGAAAATTCGACGGGGGAAAGGTGATATTGCGACAGTTCGTCCACTTTGTTTTCGTTGATGGTGGAGGCTTTTGTGCCGTCGGTGCGATAGAGGTCCTGGCGCGGCGGAGTCATGGCGTTGGAATACATATCGACGTAAAGATCGGCGGTGGGCGAGAGATTCACCATGTGGAATCCGTCTCCTTTGGTGATGCGGGCGAAACCGCTGCCATCCAAGGCAACGCGGTAGAGATGGCGCTCGGTGGGAGATTTTTCTGTGGATGTGAAGTAGACGACGCCTTTTGCTTCGTCGACGGCTTCGACGTGGTTGACTTCCCAATCGCCTTTTGTGAGCTGGGCGATTTCTTTTCCATCGAGACCGTAAAGATAGAGATGGCGGTAGCCGGTGCGTTCGCTGGACCAGAGGAAGCGATTGTTGTCTTTGAAGAAGTGCAAATCGTCGCTGATGTTGATCCAGTATTGATCTTTTTCCGTGAGCATCGTGGAGGTTTTTCCCGTGGACGCGTCGGCGAGAAGGAGTTCGAGGACATTTTGATCGCGATTGAGGCGCTGGATGGCGAGGCGGCGCGAATCGGGGAGCCAGTTAACGCGCGGAAGATACATGTTGGTTTCCGCGCCGGTGTCCATCAGGCGGGGTTCACCGCCGCTGAGCGAGGCAACGAGAACACGAACGGCGGGATTCTGGCCGCCGGCCACGGGATAACGCTGAAGCTCGGCTTCGCCGGTGTAGGATTCGTAGTTGAGCAGAGAGAATTGCGAAACCTTGCTTTCATCCATTTCCAGGTAAGCGATCGCGGATGAATCCGGCGACCACCAGTAACCGGAATAGATATCCAACTCTTCGGAATAGACCCAGTCGACTTCGCCGTTGCGGAGAACTTCGCTGCCACCAGTGGTGACGGCGCGTTCTTTGCCATCGGAGGTGGAGACGATCCAGAGGTTATGGTCGCGGACGAAGCTGACGTACTTCGAGTCTGGAGAGATTTTTATGTCGGAGAGATCTTCCTTGCCGGAGACGAGGACGCGGCCGGATTGTGACTTGAGATCGAACCACGCTACGGCGTTAGTGCCTTCGAAGAGGAGCGCTTCGTTGTTGGGGGACCACTGATATTGGGAAGGGGCATGACGTCCGGCGCCAGTGGCTTGCGATTGTTTGCTGGGAGGGGCGGGGAAGATATTTTCGAGCTTATCCGCGGAGATCAAAATAGCGCGTTCGCCAGAGGCTGCGTCGAGAGACCAGAGTTCTGTTTTTGCGTCTCTGCCTGAACCTTTGGCGTCGAGATAGGTGAGGCGCTTGCCGTCGGGAGACCAGGCGATACCGCGGGTTAAGCGTCCGCTTAAGCTCGGTTGGGAGTAGATACGGTCGACGGTGAGCTGGCCGGGCTGCGCGGGGGCGGCAACCTGGTGGGCAGCCGCAAAGGGTTGCAGGCTGATGAGGAATGTTGCCAGCGCGGCGATGCGAAGTATCAGGGGGAATTGCATGAAGCCTCCAGGAAAACGGAACGGCAGAATCGAAAATCTTGCGTGAGTCTCAGGTTGAGATCCTTCGTGGCAAAACGCGCTCCTCAGGATGACAACGTTTGGTGGTTAATGGCACCGGATAATTCGAGCAATAAATTAGATCACATCGCACAACAAATTGCCGCTAACCCGGGGGCCAGCGAAAATTGCGGCCGCCGAGAAGATGCAGGTGCAAGTGGAAGACGGACTGGCCAGCGCCGGAGCCGTTGTTGAGGACGGTGCGATAGCCAGAGAGAAGATTGCGTTCGGTGGCGAGTTTGGCAGCGACGAGCTGCAATTTGCCGAGAAGGGCTTGATCTTCCGGGGAAGCATCGTGGAGCGCGGCAAAATGTTTGCGAGGGCAGATGAGAATGTGCGTGGGCGATTGCGGGGAGATATCTTCGAAAGCGAAAATGTCATCGTCTTCGTAGACGAGCTTCGAAGAGATTTTCTTGGCGCCGATTTTGCAGAACAGGCAGTTTTCGTCCATCAATTCACTCCTGCGGGCTTTACATCATCCAAGCGAAACACGAGAGTGGTGAAACCTTCCTTGTCGCGCAATTGCGCGGCGAGCTCTTTCGCGGCGTCTTCTCCGGAAACTTTGCCGACGCGTAGGCGGTAAAAGGCGCCGTCGGGAGAATCATACTGCTGAATGAAGATGGGAGAGTAAGTGACGCTGAGGCGATCCCGTAGCCGCTCCGCATTCGCGCGATCGCGGAAGGCGCCGACCTGAACCGTGAAGAAGCCTTCGGTGAGTGCGGAGAGGTCGATGTTGCCGATGACTTCGAGACGCACGGGAACGACGCCAGGGCCGACGGAATCGATTTCGCGGGCGGCGGCGAGGGAAAGATCAATGATGCGATTATCGACGAAGGGGCCGCGGTCGGTGATACGGACTGTGGTGGATTTTCCGTTGTTGAGATTGGTAATGCGAACCATGGTTTCGAAAGGCAAAGTGCGATGCGCGGCGGTGAGTTTATACATGTCATAGACTTCGCCGTTGGAAGCGCGGCGGCCGTGGAAGGGATTACCGTACCAGGAAGCGTTGCCTTCCTCGGTGTAGCCGACCGGCGCTGGAGCGGGCGGAGTTTTGGCGTGACGCACTGGAGGGACGTTAGTCGAGTTTTTGGCGTTTTCGGAGGTGGAGCTTGGCGTGGGCGAAGGCTGTGCGGGGGGCGCAGCGGAGACCTGGCGTTTCGCGGCACAGCCAGCGGAGAAAAGAATGAGGGAACCGGAGAGTGCGAGGAGCGATAGACGGTAGCTCGTCACGATTTGGGCTGCTGGTTTTGGGAATTGCGGGCAGCGACGCGGGATTCCAGTTTGCGGGAAGCTTCCGCAAGTTTTTCGGAGACTTCACGAAGGAATTGCGCGGTGCGCTTTTCGGTTTCAGGCGCGACTTCATCTTCCACATATTTGCGGAGGCGGGTTAATTCTTCATCGAGACGGCGGCCGAGTTCTTCAAATTTGTCCATAATGTCCTGCGCCAGTAGGAAAGGCGCGATTCCGGTATTATAGGAACGCACGAAAGAGGCTGCAAGGAGGAGTGTTGGCCCTTCCCTATCAGTGGCAGATGCGCGCGGAGCGCTTGAAGAGAATGTTTGGTGGGATGTTTGGCAAAGGCGAGCGAAGGCCGCAGCTATGCCCGGCATGCGGAGCGCTGGTG
Source organism: Candidatus Acidiferrales bacterium (assembly GCA_963701055.1). Taxonomy (GTDB): domain Bacteria; phylum Acidobacteriota; class Terriglobia; order Acidiferrales; family UBA7541; genus Acidiferrum. The sequence goes on from OY969563.1 coordinate 5,144,978, forward strand.
GGCATCAGCGCAACGCGATGCCATGTGTGTGGAGCAAATTTGCGATTCGGGCTGGCGGCGTGGAGCAAGGGGCTGAGCGAATTTTTTGGCGGGCACGCGCCGGTGACGACGGCTCTTTTGATCCTGAACGTGATTGTGTTTGCCGCGGAGATTATGGGAACGATGCACGCGGGGAAAATGGGCGGCCTGAGTATTTTGTGGGGGATGGATGGAGAGACGTTGTACAGGCTGGGCGCGTGCTACGGTCCTGCCATATTCGTTGGGCACGAATGGTATCGCCTGGTGACCGCGATGTTTTTGCACGGTGGGCTGATCCACATTGGTTTCAACATGATTGTGTTGCTGGACATCGGACCAATGGTGGAAGAAGTTTACGGCTCGGCGAGGTATTTGTTTCTGTATCTGGTGATGGGTATCGCCGGTTATGTGCTGAGCGCATTGGCCGGGCATTTTTCCGTTGGGGCCAGCGGGGCAATCCTGGGGATTATCGGTTTGCTGATTGCGATCACGACGAAGCGCGGCGGGACACAAATGAAGGAGCTGCGTTCGCGGCTGATTTCGTGGGTGGTTACGATTTTTGCGCTGGGATTTTTGGTGGGGGGATTGAGGACCGATAATTGGGCGCATTTTGGCGGGCTGGCGGCTGGATTTTTATTGGGGAAGGTATTTGCGGATCGTTTGCCGGAACCAGGGCGGGAGCGGACGCAGGCGTATGCGCTGGGATGGCTTGCGGGAGTTGTGATCATTGCGAGTTTTGCGCTGATGGTGCTGCATTATTCGGATGCAATTCCGGGGTAATCCCTCGGCTCGCGAAACAAAGGCAAAGACGCTGGATCAAAGGCAAAGACGCTGGCATAAAGCCAGCGCTACATGAAGAGAACGGCCCGCCTCGGAAGGCGGGCCCTACAAAACCGGCGACAAGAAAACCTCGGGAGAAGGAAAACCCTAGAGCCCATCCTAACAAACCTAGGGTGGCACACCCAGGAGTAGAACCCTATTCAGGTGGTGTGGAGGCGGCGGGCTACTACGAAGGCGTAGTGGAAGCCGGAGACTACGACGAAGGCGGCGACCAGGTAAGAGAGGTAGTGGATTAGTAGCGGGGCGCGGTCGTTAGGGTAGGCGGCGGCAAAGACTACGAAGAAGACCAGAGCGATTTCGAAGAGGGTCGTGGCTTTGCCGAGGAGGCTGGGCGGGAACGGCCGATAGCCCTGGACGATGATGATGACAGCGGCGACCACGAGAAGAAGCACATCGCGGCTGAGGACCATGATGGTAAGCCACCACGCGATTTTCTTAGCCATGGCGAGTACGACGAAAGAAGAAGAGAGCAGCAATTTATCGGCGATGGGATCGAGGTAGGCGCCGAGAGCGGATTTTTGATGCAGCCTGCGCGCCAGGAATCCGTCGATAGCGTCGGTGAGCGCGACAAAGACCAACACAGCCAGAGCCCAGTGGTATTCCTCGTAGAAAACAAGAATCAGAAAAAACGGAAGAAAGCCGAGGCGCAGAAGTGTGATTTGGTTAGGAACAGTCCAGATGCGGCCTTTCATCGGGGGACAGGATAGCGCAGATCAGGCGAACTGGGCGAGGTAATCGAAAAGAGTGCGGCCGATTTTGCGTTCGAAGATTTCAGCCATGCTGGGGATGGCGCCGGAAGGCTCGTCGAGAGAGATGCGCTCGACGCGGGTCATGGGAAAGAAAACGGTGGGAAGGCCGATGCGTTCCGCATTGAGCTGGTTGATTTCGCTGACGAAATGATCGAAGGAGTTGAGGTCGATGCCGCGAACAGTGGCGCCGCTGGGATTGATGTCCAGCAAAATGCCCCAGATTTTTTCCCTGGGAGAATGCAGACTGATGATGACGATGGAATTGGGATTCATGGATGACCTATCGTTGAACGTATTCAGTGTAGCGCATGGCGTAATGGGGATGGGCGAACGTGGCGAAAAGAGTGACCAAGAAGAAACGGGCACTTCGGAGCATTTACTTATGGGCGGCTTCGTAGGCGTGGTTCAGCCAGTAGAGGGCGTCACGCAGGTCGGTGGTGGATGTGAGTTGGAAGGAAAACCAGCCTTTGCTGGTGGCTTTGGTGCTGGCGCCGAGGCGGGAATCGGCTTGGGCGCGATTTCGCAAGGCGGATGGCAGGGGACTGAACTTGAATACGATGGAAGAGGGGGAATCGAAACCGCGCGTGCGGGGAAGTGCGGCGAAAACGGCTCGGCGGCGGTAGAAAAAGGTGAAACCGAACATGGATTTTTTGGTGATGGCGGGCCAGGAATCGAGTTCCGATTGAAGCATGGCGGACCATTGCTTCATTTCTTCGGCGATGAGCGGGAACTTGGCGCGCGATTGCCGCTTTGGTTTCGACGAGGGTTTCTTTGCAGGCGAGTTGGACTTTTTCTTCATTTGCGTTGCGACTCGCGCAGAGAATTACGTTTGCTTCGCACGGACCAGGGTGAGGTCCGCGAAATCCGTCCATTTCCCGGATTTGTCTTTGCTCTGCATGTGCCATTGCCAGCGGTGCGATTCCGGCAGCCAACGAAACGTGGTGTGGAAGGGACCGTCTGGATATTCGAAGACGAGACGGATCTCGTTGCCAACTTGAGTACCATAGCCAAGGGTTTCTGAGAAGCGGCCACCGTAGACGTCATTCCAATGGACGACATAGCGATCGCTGGCGTTGTCGTAGCCGATCATGATCATGGCTTCGTAGGGAACGGCGACGTTGGTGGCGGAATTTTCATCTTGCTCGTGGATGCGGAGGAATTGGTGGTTCAAGACCCACTCGACTTCCACAAGGTGGTTGGCGTTTCGGCCGAGGATTTTGCCGGTGAGGTTCCACGTACCGGTCATGTTGTCGAGCAAGGAATCGCGGAAGATGTGAGTGGGGCCGTCGAGATCCTGGCTTGTAGCGGAGAGGGGCACCAGGAGAAGGGCAATGATGAGAATGTAGTGCAGACGCGCAAAGGAATTCATTGCTGGCTCCCGTGGCAATGCGAAATGGTGGCCATTGTACAACTAGACGGGCATGGGGGCGGGACCGTTGGGCGGCACAAGGAGAGTGGGTTCGGTGAGGAACTGAACCTGTTCGATGGTTGCATCTGGCGCAATCTCGCGCAGGAAGAGGCCTTGTGGGGTGACGTCGATGAAGGCGAGTTCGGTGACGATGTGGTCGACGACTTCCACGCCGGTGAGAGGCAGCGTACATTTTTTCAGGATTTTCGGTTTGAGGTCGCGGGTGGCGTGTTCCATGGCGATGTAAACGCGCTTGGCTCCGGCAACGAGGTCCATGGCGCCTCCCATGCCTTTGAGCATTTTGCCGGGGATGGCCCAATTGGCGAGAGTGCCTTTTTCGTCGACCTGGAGTGCCCCGAGGACAGTGAGGTCGACGTGGCCGCCGCGAATCATGGCGAAGGAATCGGCGGAAGAAAAATAAACGGTGCCGGGAATTTCGGTAACGGTTTCCTTGCCTGCGTTGATGAGGTCTGGATCGACTTCGGATTCGAGGGGATACGGGCCGACGCCGAGCATGCCGTTTTCGGATTGTAGGATCACGTCCATGCCGCGGGGGACATAATTGGCGACGAGAGTGGGCATACCGATGCCTAGGTTGACGTAGTAGCCGTCGCGGAGTTCCAGGGCGATGCGGCGGGCGATGCGTTCGCGTTTTTGGTCGTCGGTCAGTGGCATGGGAAGTTAAAAGTTCGCAGTTCTAAGTTTTAAGTTTAACCCAAGAACCTTAACGCTTTTCGTTTACGAACGGTTCATTGGTTGAGATCCTTCGGGCCGCGAAGGGCGCGGCCCTCAGGATGACAGATCAGGATTTTCTTGTGGTGCGTTTTTCGATGCGTTTGGCGTAGTTGGAGCCTTGGAAGATGGCGTTGATGAAGATGCCGGGAGTGTGAACCTGATCGGGAGGGAGTTCGCCGGGTTCGACGAGCTGTTCGACTTCGGCGATGACGTGATCGGCGGCGGTGGCCATCATGGGATTAAAGTTGCGGGTAGTTTTGCGGTAAAGAAGGTTGCCCATGCGATCGCCTTTCCAGGCTTTGATGAAAGCAAAATCGCCGCGGAGGGCGCGTTCGAGAACATAGTGGCGGCCGTCGAATTCGCGGGTCTCTTTGCCTTCGGCGACCATGGTGCCGTAACCGGTGGGCGTATAGAAAGCGGGAATACCGGCACCGGCGGCGCGGAGGCGTTCGGCGAGGGTGCCTTGGGGATTGAGTTCGACCTGCAATTCCCCAGTGAGGACAAGTTGCTCGAAGAGTTTATTTTCGCCGACGTAGGAGGAGATCATTTTTTTGACCTGGCGATTTTGGAGAAGGATGCCGATGCCAAAATCGTCGATGCCGGCGTTGTTGCTGACTATGGTGAGATCTTTGGTGCCTTTGCGCCACACGGCGTCAATGAGTTTTTCAGGGATGCCGCAAAGGCCGAAGCCGCCCATGAGGATGGTCATGCCGTCGCGGAGATTGGCGATGGCGGTGTCGGGGGAGGCGATGCGTTTGTCCATGGGGTTGTCGAGCGAAGTGTACCGCAGTTGAATAAGAACGGGAAAGCAGACATGGGATTGTTGGACGGTAAGACGCGGCGGTTGAGATCCTTCGTCGCGGACTCCTCAGGATGACAACGCGAATTGTTTGTTTGGAGGAGTGTGGTGGGATCGGAGTTACAGGGATCGGAGGAGTTTGTAGAGTTCGTTGGCGGCGTCGAAGTCGGATTCGAGGTCGCGGGAGCCGAGGCGTTCGCGGAGATCGTCTAGGCGGCGGGCGAAGAGGTCGAGGGCGGCGGAGAGGACTTCGCGATTGGTGAGGACGATGTCGCGCCAGGTGTTGTAAGGGCTGCCGGCGAGGCGAAGAGTATCGCGTAAGCCCGGACCTGCGAGGGTGATAGGTAGACCTTTTTCGTCCAGGCGATCGTAGAGGAATGAGGCCAGGGCGATGACAGCCAGTTGCGGGAGATGAGAGGCGAGGCCGACGGCGTAATCGTGTTGTTGAGCGCCGAGCCAGACGGGGCGCGCGCCGATTTTTTCGAGAATCTTGACGAAGGCAATGATGCGCGGGTCGTGGGTGTCGTCGGGATTGCCGACCAGGGCATAGGTGGCGTTCTGGAAGAGATCGGCATCGGCGTGAGCGAGTCCTGCGGATTCACGGCCTGCCATGGGATGGCCGGCGAGGAAGATGGGGCCGATTTCTTCCACAAATAATTCGGTGGCGGCTTGCCAGATGCGTTGCTTGGTGCTGCCAGCATCGGTGACGAGCGCGTGGGCGGGCGCGTGCTGGGCGAGTTCGGGAAGAAGATCGAGCGTGGCGCCGATAGGCAATGCGATGTAGATCAGATCGGCGCGGCGGATGGCGGGTTCAAGGGATTCGAAGAAGCCTTCGTCAATGGAGCCGGATTTTCTGGCTTCGAGAATTACTTCGGGACGATCCCAGCCGACGATGTGCATGTCTGGCATGTATTTGCGGAGAGCACGGGCGAAAGAGCCGCCGATGAGGCCGGTGCCGAGGATGGTGACGCGCTGGAGGAGATGGGGCATGTGGAAGTAATAAGTTATCAGTTTTTGGTTTTCGGCACGACTGAAGTCGTGCCCTGACGAGAGACATCGCTAACCAACGGATGATACTCCAAGACCCCACATGCAAAATCGGCATGTGGGGCACCCGGTTCGCGGCGGACGGCGATCAGGCTAGGTTATGTGGCGGTTGACGGCGGGGGCAATGATGCGGATTTCGTTCATGAGCTGGGAGAATTCAGGTGGAGTGAGGGATTGCGCGCCGTCGGAGAGGGCATGATCGGGATCGTTGTGGACTTCGATGAGGAGGCCATCGGCGCCAGCGGCCACGGCGGCGCGAGCCATTGGCGGTACTTTGTCACGGCGGCCTGTACCGTGAGAGGGGTCGGCAACGATGGGAAGGTGCGAGAGCTTCTGGATGACGGGGATGGCGGCGATGTCTAGAGTGTTGCGGAGATAGTTTTCAAAAGTGCGGATGCCACGTTCGCAGAGGACGACGTTGTAGTTGCCACCGGAAAGAATATATTCAGCGCTGAGAAGAAGTTCTTCGATGGTGGCGGACATGCCGCGTTTGAGTAGCACGGGCTTCTGCGTTTCGCCGAGCGCGCGGAGCAGGAAATAATTCTGCATGTTGCGAGCGCCGACCTGGAAGATGTCGACATAACCGCTCATCATTTCGATCTGCGAGAGATCCATGACTTCGCTGACGACGAAGAGATTATGTTTGTCGGCGGCCAGACGCAGCATCTGCAGGCCTTTTTCACCGAGGCCCTGGAATGCGTAAGGCGAAGTGCGCGGTTTGAAAGCGCCCGCGCGAAGAATTTTGGCGCCCGCTTTGGAAACGGCTTCGGCCACGGCGTTAATTTGTTCGGGAGATTCAACGGAGCAGGGGCCGGCGGCGACGACGAGTTCCTTGCCACCGATGGTGACGCCACGACCTAAATCGATGATGGTGCCTTGCGGCTTGAACTGGCGGCTGGCCAGTTTGAAGGGCTGCGTGATGCGGATGACTTCGCGGACGCCTTCGAGGAGTTCGAAATCGCGGTGATCGAAATCGCGATGGACGCCGACGGCGCCGAGTACGGTGTGGGATGCACCGGTGGAGCGGTGGACGTCGAAACCACTGGCGACGACGCGATCGATGACGTGCTGGATTTGTTCGTCGGTGGCGTCTTCGTGCATGACTATGACCATGGTTGTGCCTCTATTCGTGGAGGAAATGAAAAGAACCGGTCTAAAGACCGGCCACTACGAAGGCGTGGGAGCCTGATGCGGCAAACTTGCCAAGATGGGGCGCAGCAGTGCTGCGGCGCTACGAAGACATGATGGAGCTTTTTCGTCATTTCGATTTCTCGTCGTCGTGGGCGGAGGGTTCCTCGGCCATGGCGATGCGTTCGGCGGAGCGGGCTTCGTCGATGATGCGTTCGAAGAGGCGGCGGATGGCGGGATTGGAGAGCGGACCCTTATTGTTGGTCTCCGCGTTGGAGAGGACTTCGGTTTCGCGCGTGGGCTGGTAGAGCGGAATTTTTGCTTCGTGTTTGAGGTGGCCGATTTCGAGGGCGCACTTGCAGCGCTCGTTGAGGAGCTCGACGAGTTTCTTGTCGATTTCGTCCATGCGGCGGCGCCAGTCGGAGATGTTCACGGGTTGGCCATTTGGGCAACGAAAGTTGAGGAAGTAAAGGAAGGGGAGGAGGTACAGGAGCGGATAGCGGAGACCGCTGCCGACTTGGGGACGGCGATCATGTGGTGCTGGCCTCGCGGCGGGAGAGGCCGTGGCGGGCGGCTTCTTTTAGTTTTTGGATGCGTTCGCGCAGGGCAGTGGCGGCGGCATCGGGCGAAGAAGCGTTCTCAATTTCGGAGACCAGGGCTGATCCTACCACAGCGGCGGCGGCGAGGCCGCCGAGGACACTGACGTGACCGGGGAGAGAAATGCCAAAGCCAACGGCGATGGGGAGATCGGTGAAACGGCGGGCGCGGCGCAGGAGAGCAGGGAGTTCGTCGGGGAGAGAATCCTTTGCGCCGGTTACGCCAGTGCGGGAAATGATGTAAAGGAAGCCGGACGTGGCGGCAGAAATTTTTTGAAGGCGCTCGTCGCTGGAGGTTGGAGCGGCTAGGAAAATGGTATCGAGATCGCGCGCGTGGAGAATGCGGCGATAGTCTTCGGACTCTTCGGGGGTGAGATCGGTGGCAAGAACGCCATCGGCGCCTGCTTGTGCGGAGGCGGCCGCGAATTTTTCGAGCCCCATCTGGAGGATGGGGTTGTAGTAGCTGAACAGGACGAGGGGAACCTGACTTGACTCGCGAATACGGCGGACGAGGTTGAGAACGCCAGCGAGAGTTGTGCCGGATTTCAGGGCGCGGTCGGAGGCACGCTGGATGGTGGGGCCGTCAGCGAGGGGATCGCTGAAGGGCACGCCAAGTTCGATGACATCGGCGCCGGCATCGGCGAGCGCGAGAACAAATTTGTGCGTGGCGTCAAGCGTGGGATCGCCGGCGGTGATGTAGGCGACGATGCCGAGTTCGCCGGTGGAGCGAAGTTCTGCGAAGCGCTTGGAGATGCGGGTCGGGGTTGTCACGACGACGGACTCCGGTCAAAGAGCCAGTCCGGATTAAAGCTCATCCACTCGCAAACAGGAGAGCCGACGAATTCCTTCCATCCGTCTTTTTCCTTCACCAAAAGATGATAGGCGCCGCTGGAGCAATCCGGGCCGCAAAAAACGGATACATAGGCGATGGCATGTGTCCGAGAAGCATCGAAGCCGACCGCGGAAACTTCGTAGACGTTATGGTCGAACAAGGGAGGCGGAAGACCTTTGGCGTTGTTGGTGGGCGCAAGCGGCTGGCGTTTTTTCGCCAGGTCAACAAGTTTGTAACCGAATTTCACATTGAATTTCTTGGCCACGCGTGAGTTTTGCTTATTTTTTTCCTTGTAGTCGTTGGCCGCGCTGGCGAACTCGGCGGGAAGCTTGGTGGCGCAGGTGTCAAAGGAATCTGGCTTGGTGCCGGAAGCCGTTAAAGAAGAAATTTGCAAAGTATTTTCGGCCTCGGAATGATAGTGGGCGAGAAGGACGGACAGGACGGCGTACCCTTCCGGGTCGTCATAGTCCGCCGTCGTTGGGGTTTGAGCGGCATTCTGGGCGAAAAGCGGCACTGCGCAGGAGAGGACGCACGTTATCGTCAGAAAGAGAATTCTTCGCATTGAGCCGGTAATCAGATATGCCACGATTGACCCCTGACAAATAAAACTCTAGCAATTCGCACTAGAACTTATCTCATAAATGCTTTGGGGTCGCCAAAGTCCTTGAAAAAGCGGCCGTTTAGATCGGGCCCAACCATTTATGAGATGGCTTCTAGTAAAAAAGTTACTCTCTCCAGTGCTTGCGGTACGTTTCCATGTCCTTGTCGCCGCGACCGGAAAGATTGACGATGACGAGATCGGTGGACTTAAGTTGTGGGAGGCGCTCGATGAGGCCTGCCAGCGCGTGAGCTGACTCCAGGGCAGGTATTATGCCTTCGGTGCGCGAGAGAAGGCGAGCGGCCTCGAGGGCGGCGGAATCGGAAACGGCGGCGTATTCGGCGCGGTGCTGATCGGCGAGCCAGGCGTGTTCGGGGCCGATGGCGGGGTAATCGAGGCCAGCAGAAATGGAATGGGTGGCGGCGATCTGGCCGTCTTCGTTTTGCAGGACGTAGGTGTATGTGCCCTGGAGGACGCCGGGGCGCGCGCCGGTGAAGCCCTGGTGAGCGGCCAAGCGCGCGGCGTGTTCGCCAAGACCTTGGCCACGGCCGCCGGCTTCTATGCCAACCATTTTTACGTCCGAGTCCTTGAGAAATTCGTGGAAGAGGCCGATGGAATTGGAGCCGCCACCGACGCAGGCGTAAAGATGGGTGGGCAGACGCTTTTCGGCGGCGAGAATCTGTGCGCGAGCTTCGCGGCCGATGACGGCTTGAAAATCGCGGACCATCGTCGGGTAAGGATGCGCGCCGAGCACGGAGCCGAGGAGATAGTGGGAATTGCGGACGTTGGTGACCCAGTCGCGCATGGCTTCGTTGATGGCGTCTTTGAGAGTTTTGCTGCCGGATTCGACGCCGATGACTTCGGCGCCGAGCATGCGCATACGCGCGACGTTGAGGGCTTGGCGCGCCATGTCTTCGGTGCCCATGTAAACGGTGCATTGCAAACCCAGATGAGCGGCGACGGTGGCTGAGGCGACACCGTGCTGACCTGCGCCGGTTTCCGCGATGATGCGCGGCTTGCCCATTCTGACAGCAAGAATGCCCTGACCGATGGCGTTATTAATTTTGTGCGCGCCGGTATGGAGGAGATCTTCGCGCTTGAGGTAGATGCGCGGTCCGCCGAATTTTGCGGTGAGACGCGCGGCGAATTGCAGCGGTGTAGGGCGGCCAGCGAAATTCTTGAGGAGATTCTGAAATTCGGCTTGGAAGGCGGGATCGGTTTTCGCTTGTTCGTAGGCGCGCTCGAGTTCGTAGAGCGGGACCATGAGGGTTTCGGGAACGTAGCGGCCGCCGTATGGGCCGAAACGGCCGGGGACGGAGGCGGGGATGGTGAGCTGCGTGGTCATGGGTTGAGTGAATTATTGTACCTTGAGGGCGAGGAATAGCGGCAAGGGTTCGGGGGTGGTGGATGAATAACGAGGTAGCACAGATTTCTCAGGGGCTGAAGCCCGATTCTGCCGACTACAAAATGTCGGAGCTGAAGCTCCGACCCCCTAAGGAATGATCCAGGACCCCCCTACGAAGAGGGGATGGAACCCAAGACCCACCCTTCGCAAAAGGCGCTCAGAGTGGGGCTCCCAGGACGGAAAGGAGAAGAAGCAGATCTCTCGCTGCGAAGACTCCGCTCGGGATGACATGTTGGGGCGAGTTCCGATCCCGCAGTCGGGATTCCTGGAAAAAGGCCGCAGGGCTCGCGGACTCGCCCTGCGCTACAGGAGGTTAGGAGATTTCGCGGGAGGCGCGGGAGACTTCTTCGAAGAAAGTGCGCAGTTTGATGGGATCTTTTTTGCCGGGGCGGGCTTCTACACCGCTGGCCACGTCGACGGCATAAGGACGGACGATGCGGATAGCTTCGGCTACATTTTCGGGAGTGAGTCCGCCGGCGAGGATGATGCGTTGAGTTTGCGCGGCGGTGCGAGCGAGGTGCCAATTGCCGGTGGTGCCGCTGCCGCCGTATTGGCCGGAAGCCGCGGAATCGAGGAGGAATGCAGAAGCGCCACGAAAGCTGGAAAATTCGAGCGCGGCGGTTCCCTGCCCCAAGCGCAAGGCTTTGATGACGGGCAGGCGGCGGGCGACGGCGTCGACGACTTGCGGGGTTTCATCGCCGTGGAGTTGCGCGGCGGAGAGGCGCAGGGCTTTGCAGAGAGCGACGATAGGGGCTTGCGTCCAGTTGACGAAGATGCCGACAGGAGCGATGAAGGGAGGAAGCCGGCGAAGTATTTCCGACGCGGCGAAGGGAGTGACGCAGCGCGGGCTGCCTTCATAGAAATTCAGACCTATGGCGTGGGCGCCGAGATCGGCGCAGAGTTTGGCGTCTTCCCATTTGGTGATACCACAGATTTTGAGGCGGACCATGAAGGACAGTGTAGCGGGATTGGTTCAGAGTTAACAGTTTGCAGTTTTGAGGTTTGGAGAAGAGAGACCCAAGAGGTGATTTGGAGAGGGACTGCGTTTCGCGTTTACGGCAGCAGGGCTGCCGTTTGGCGATTTTGAGTTTAGCGCGGATTGATGAAAGCGGGAGCTGGGCTCCCGCTTTCCATGGTTAGAGGAGTTGGGTTAGGGTGGACGCGGGATCGGGGGCTTGCATCAGGTGTTCGCCGATTAGGAAGGCGTCGAAGCCAGCGGCGCGTAGAGCTACTAGATCGGCGTGGGTGCGCAGGCCGGATTCGGCTACGGCCAGGCAGTGATCGGGAATTTGTTGGATCAGTTCGAAGGAAGTTTCGGTACGGACGGAGAGAGATTTCAGGTCGCGATTGTTGACGCCGAAGATGCGAGCGCCTGCGGCGATAGCGCGATCGAGTTCCGCGGTGGCGTGAACTTCGACGAGCGGCTCCATGTGCAGTTCGCGGCCGAGAGCGATGAGATCGCGGAGAAGCGCGTCATCGAGCGCGGCGACGATCAGGAGGAAGCTGTCGGCATCATTGGCGCGAGTCTCCCAAACTTGCCAGGGATCGAAGATGAAATCCTTGCGGAAGACGGGCAGCGCCACTTCTTTGCGGGCATCGCGAAGATTTTTTAGGGAACCGCCGAAGAATTCGCCCTCGGTGAGGACGGAAAGAGCGGCAGCGCCGGCGGATTCGAGAGATTTGGCTAGCGCGGGAGCATCGAAGGGATCGCGAATGACGCCGCGAGAAGGCGAAGCAGGTTTAAGTTCGGCGATGACGTTGAGGGCATCGCGAGAAAGGGCGGCTGCGAAATCACGAATGGGAGAAGCGGCATTTACGCCGTATTTAAGTGCGGTTTCGGGAAGGACGCGTTTGCGGTGATCGACCTCGGTGCGGCGCGACTCGAGGATGCGGTCGAGGACTGTGCCGGTGTTAGGTTGGGCGTTCATGTATCCTAAGGAGGATAGCAGAGAGCGGTCGGTAGTCAGTAGTCTGGAGTCGGGAGCTCGGAATCAGGCTGGGTTGTACGGAACGGTCAGGAGATTTGATGAGTTACGGAAAGAAATATGGGGCGCTGCTGGACGGAATTGTGAACGAGGCGGACGCGATTGCGATGAAGTATTTCCGAACGGCGGAGATTGGAGCGGAGAAAAAGGTCGACGGAACCGTGGTGACCCTGGCGGATAAGACCGTGGAGGCGATGGCGCTGCGTAAAGTGGCAGAGAGCGGATTGGCGATTGACGTGGTGGGAGAAGAAACCAGCAAAGAGATTCCGGAAGGACCGGCTCGCAATGGGCGGGCACGGATGATTATCGACCCGATAGACGGAACAGAAGAATTTTCGCGGGGGATCCCGACGTTTGGAACGCTGATCGGAATTGAAGAAAACGGCGAAATTGTGGCGGGGATGGTGAGCGCGCCGGCGCTGTCGCAGGGGACGCGCTGGTGGGCATACCGCGGCGAGGGGGCATATCGAAGCGGGAAGCGAATTCATGTTTCGTCGCGGAAGAATTTGGAAGAAGCGATGTTCTTTACCACGGGAACGGGGTGGGCGAAGAATATGGATGCGCGGACGAGGATGCGGCGGATGGCGGATGCGGCGCGAAGCAGCCGGTCGATTGGCGGATTCTGGCAGCACATGCTGGTGGCGGAAGGGGCGGTGGAAGCGGCGGTGGATTGGGTGTCCAAGCCATGGGACCTGGCGCCGCTGGGGATTATCGTGGAAGAAGCGGGCGGAAAATCGACGACGGTCGATGGCGAACGGACGATCTATAAAGGACGGTTCGTGAGCACGAACGGGATTTTGCACGAGCAAGTGTTGCGATTGCTGCGGAGCGATGTGTCATGATCCAGACCAAACGCGTATATGAGAAAGCAGCGAAGGGCGATGGATATCGTGTGTTAGTGGACCGATTGTGGCCGCGCGGGCTGACAAAGGAAAAAGCGCGCGTGGATTTGTGGATGAAAGAGATTGGCCCGAGCGATGAGCTGCGGAAATGGTTTCACCATGAAGAAGGCAGCTGGAGCGAGTTTGAGAAGAGATATAAGAGCGAGCTCACGAAGAAGGAAGAGTTGTTGGGCGAGTTGCGGAAGTTGCATCGTGAACATGGAACGGTGACGTTGTTGTATGGAAGCAAGGACGAGAAGCAGAATCAGGCAGTGGTGTTGACGGCGATGCTGAAGAAGTGAGTTGAAAACTGGATTGATGAAGGCAACCCAAGAACCCACACGCAAAAGCGGCGTGTGGGGCACCCATGGAAAAGTTAAGGCAGAGGAGGCGCTTCGCGTCATTACGGAAGAGGTGTGCGCGTGCCGGAAGTGTCCGAGGCTGACGGAATATCGAGAGAAGGTGGCGCGGGAGAAGCGGCGGGCTTTTCGCGAGTGGGAGTATTGGGGCCGACCCGTGCCGGGATATGGGGATGCGCGCGCGAAGTTATTTATTTTAGGACTGGCTCCGGCGGCGCATGGAGGGAATCGGACGGGGCGCGTGTTTACGGGCGATCGGTCGGGGGATTTTCTGTTCCAGGCACTGTATGAAGCGGGGTTTGCCAACCAGCCTACTTCCCTGCACAGGGACGATGGATTGAAATTGAAGAATGCGTACATTGCCGCGGCGGTGCGGTGCGCGCCTCCGGCGAACAAGCCGCTGCCGAGCGAGATTTTGAACTGTCGCGGCTATCTGGAGGGCGAGTTGGAAATTTTGCGACCGAAGGCGATTCTGGCGCTGGGGAAAATTGCGTGGGACGCCTATCTGGAGATTTTGAAGGCAGAGGGGAAGATCGCGTCGCGCGGGGCGTATAAATTTGGCCATGGGGCGGAAGTGGAGATTGCGCAGGATTTGCCGCGATTGTTTGGTGTGTATCACCCGAGCCAGCAGAACACGCAGACGGGAAAGGTGACGCGGGCCATGTATGCGGAGGCGTTGTGGCGGGTGAGGCGGTTTTTGGATTTGCAGTGAGATGCAGCGAAAGGCGCTGGCATGAAAGCGAGCGCTACGATGTAAGGGGTGGGTGGCACGTGGAGTCTGGGGCAGGCAGGTCGGCGAGATTGAATCCAATGATTTTAAATAAGTAATTTACTTACAATTAGTTACGCCGCCCATAAGCCTCGGCAATGGCCTGGGATATGCACTCCTGTTTAAACATGCGGGAGGACTCGGTCTATGTACGACGTGGCTTGGAGCATTAGGCGGTTTTCGTTGGGCGCCCTATGTGGATTCTTGTTTGTGCCCTGGGCTTTCGCGGCTCAGGAAGCGGGCGGAGAGGCAGAGCATGAGACGCCGCAGACGAATTCTGTGTACGCGGCACATGCGGCGGATGGACAGAGTCATGGGCTGCCCGTGGAGGCGTATGCGGTAGTGCCGGGAACGCGTTTTCTGGTGACGCTGGAGAATGGACTGAACACCAAAGATTTGAAACGCAACCAGGAATTTCGTGTGCGTACCGTGGAACCGCTGGAGGCAGGACGCGGGATTTTCTTGCCTTCAGGGGCGCTGATCCGCGGACACATCAGCCGGGTGGAATCCGCGGGGATGGCGGGGCGCGCGAAATTGTGGTTGACGTTCGATGAGATTCACACGCGGTTTGGGAGTTTGCCGATTGTGGCGGAAGTGGCGGCTATGCCGGGCGACCACAGCATCGCGTCCGGGCCGGTGACAAATGGAGTGATCGAGGGACCCGGGAGCACGCAAAAAGATGCGATGCAAGCGGCTGCGGCTGGAGCAGCGAAGGGCGCGGTGAAGGGTGTGAAAGATAAGGACAAGAAAGAAGCGGCGCAAGGGGCGGCGATTGGCGCGTTCGAGGCGTATCTAAAGGAAGCGGGGCGGGGGGAAGAGTTGGATTTGCCGAAGGGGGCGAAGCTGGAATTGGAGTTGGAGCGGGCGTTGTATTTGGTGCGGGAGTGAAGCGAGGTGCGCTGATGATAAAACCCGTCCTGGAACGCGGCGGCAAATTGCTATTGATATCGTTTCTGTGCTGCATGCCGATTGATTTTTGCTTGGCGCAAACGGAAAAAACGAAAAGCGAAAACGCACGGCCGCAGAAAATGATTGTGCGCGTATTGGATGGAATCACAGGATTGCCGACGTCGTTTGAATTTCCGAATGTTTGGATTGGTTCGGCAGGAGATGTGGTTCCGAGATTGAACATTAAGGGCGAGGTGCAGTTCGATGTCGGCAGAGCGAAGCCAAATGTCATACGACTCAGCCCAAATTGGTATGCCGACTGCCGATTCGAAGCCGATGTTCCGAATGCGGGCTCGGTGGTCGAGTATTCCATTAGGGAAATTCTGGAGAATGGCATCGTCGCAGACAATTCTTGCAGTTCTCGTCATGCAAACCGGACACCAGGCGTAATCGTACTTTATGTCAGGCATTGCACACTCAAGGAAATAATTGCGCTCTGAAGCTCTGAAGATTTCGCGTGGGCGAATGTTGGCGGGTCTGAAGACCGATCCTACTATTGGGTTTCTACGGGAAGATGCGCGGATTCCCAAGCGGCCAAGCCTCCGGCGATTTCGGCGGCGGAAGTGAAACCGTTGCGCTGGAGGAGGCTGGCGGCGATCGAGGAACGGTAGCCACCCGCGCAATAGACTAGCAACGGGCGATCCTTGGGAAGCTGGGGCAAATTTTCGGCGAACGCTCAGGCTGCCGGCGATGAATTTTTGTTCGCGTTCGCGAGGCGAACGTACGTCAACGGCGAGAGGCGGTAGATCGGAGGCCAGCAGTTCGGCAGCGAATTGGACACTGAGATGTTCGGTGAAGGCGATTCGATCGGGGCAGGATGCGAGGGCTTGCAGACCGTTCTGTAAGTAGCCGGCGATGTTATCGAAGCCTATGCGGCCCAGGCGCGTGGTAGATTCGAGCTCGCGGCCGGGATCGGCGATGATGACGATGGGATGGACGTGATCGAGAACGGTGCCGGCCCAGGTGGCATATTGGCCGTTCAGGCCGATGTTGATGCTGCCAGCGAGATGGGCCGGGGCAAATTCCTCTGCATTGCGCGTGTCCAAAATTTGCGCGCCTTCGGATTGCAATGTGAAGACGGCGTCGAGTGTGAGCGGTTTCACTTCGCGCTGTAGGGCTTCGTCGAGCGTGGGACGTTCCTTGCTGTTCAGCACGGCATCGTAAACGAAATAGGGTGGGGCATCCGGCTGGTCTGCGGTGACCAGGTCGATGAAGGCTTGCTTGCTCATGGGCTGGAGGGCGTAATTCAAACGGCGCTGCTGGCCGATGGTGGAAACGGTTTCGCTGCTGATGGCTTTGCCGCAGAGAGAACCCGCGCCGTGAGCGGAATAGACAAGACTTGCGTCAGGCAATGGAAGCAATTTGGATTGCAGAGAATCAAAAAGCAAGCCGCCGAGATCAGCAGCGGACCAGCCGAGAGCTACACGAAGATCGGGGCGGCCTACATCGCCGATGAACAAAGTGTCTCCGGTAAGGACAGCGTGAGGCTGGGAATCGCTTTGACTGAGATCGTAGACGAGAAGAGAAACCGATTCGGGAGTGTGGCCGGGAGTTTCGAGGGCTTTTATGCGCACGAGACCGAACTCGACGATGCTGCCGTCGTGGAGGGGAGTGAAGCGATACTCGGCTTGGGCTTTTGCGCCCAGGTAGATTGTGGCGCCAGCACGATTGCGAAGTTCCAAGTGCCCGGCGATGAAGTCGGCGTGGAGGTGGGTGAGGAAGACGTGTTTGATCTGAAGGTTGCGCTCCGCGGCAAAATTCAGGTACATGTCGACGTCGCGCTGTGGATCGACGACGGCGGCAGTGTGTGTATCCTCGTCGGCGATGAGGTAGGAAGCATGAGCCAGACAATTCAGGTAGAACTGTTTGAGGATCACGCTGGCCTCCTAACTGCGACAGGAAATGCCGGATCGCGGTTTGTGACTAAAAATACTTTACGCTTTTATCCCTGGAGCGAAAAACGCGCTTGGATTGACTGACCAGTCTCTAAAGACTGGCCACTACGAAATCTGGACAACTAACTACTTCGGCTGGGGAACTATGCGCAAATAGGGACGGAGCGTTTTCCAGCCGCCAGGATACTTCTGCTTGGCCTCTTCATCGGAGACCGCGGGGACGATGATTACGTCTTCGCCGGGTTTCCAGTTAACCGGAGTGGCTACTTTGTGTTTTGCGGTGAGCTGTATGGAATCGAGAACGCGAAGAACTTCGTCGAAATTGCGGCCGGTGCTCATGGGATAGACAAGCATGAGCTTGATTTTTTTGTCGGGGCCGACGACGAAGACAGTGCGTACGGCGGCGTTGTCAGCGGCGGTGCGGCCTTCGCAGGTATCGCCGGCTTCGGCGGGAAGCATGTTGTAGAGCTTGGCGACCTTGAGCTGTGGATCGCCGATCATGGGATAGTTGACCTTGTGGCCCTGAGTTTCTTCAATGTCCACGGCCCATTTTGCATGGCTCGAAACGGGGTCGACGCTGAGGCCAATGATTTTGCAATTGCGCTTGGCAAATTCGGATTGAAGACCTGCCATGTAGCCGAGTTCGGTGGTGCAAACCGGGGTGAAATCTTTGGGATGGGAAAAAAGGATGGCCCAGCCGTCGCCGACCCATTGGTGGAAGTGAATGGTGCCCTGGGAAGTTTCGGCAGTGAAATCGGGAGCTACATCGTTGATGCGCAACATGCGTGATCTCCTAAGCTTGGTGAGGTCCGAAGCGGGTGTGCGCTGAACCTTGGTCGTTCAAAGTCGCGATGCGCCAGAGAGGCGCGGGCATCCGCGAGGAAAACTCTGAGTCTAAGAATCGTATGGTGTGACTAAGGAAGAGTCAACGAATTTCCCCCACGGCGAAAAACGCGGCGAACGAATGCCGGGATGAGCAGACTTGGCAAGCGGGAAAGCACTTGTTACAGTCGTAGCACCCACCCGAAGTTGTTCAAATTGTGTTATTTGTCAGGCGAGGCCAAAAGAATGCCAGAAGAAACCAGAGCGGTACGAACCGTGGAAACGGGGGAGCGAAAAGACCGGATCCTGATCGTGGAAGATGAGGACAACGCACGCAAGGGGTACGAACAACTGCTGCAACGGTGGGGATACGAAGTGGTAGGCGTGGGAAGCGCCGAAGATGCGCTGGCGCGCTTTAACAATTTTCAACCGGACACATTGATTGCGGACGTAGAGCTGCCGGGAATGAACGGGCTGGACCTGCTTAAGCAACTGGGAGATGAACTACACAACGTGCCCGCGATCATCATCACGGGCAAAGGCAGCGAAGAGCGGGCGGTGGCGGCAATTGAATCAGGAGCATTCTGGTACATCGAGAAACCGCTGAAGGGACCGGTGCTGCGCGCGCTACTGGACCGGGCGCTGAGCAAAGCGCGGGATGCGCAGAACCTGGCAGTGCTGCAGCGGCAATTGCGCGATGCAGGACGGTTGGGCGATCTGGTGGGCGCATCGAAGGCGATGCAGGATGTGATGCGCGTGATTGAGATGGCCGCGCCAAGTTCGGCGTCGGTCCTGATCACTGGAGAGACAGGATCGGGAAAAGAAATCGTGGCGCGGACGATTCATAAGATGTCGCCGCGAGCGACCGGGCCATTTGTGGCCATCAACTGCTCGGCAATCCCGGAAACGCTGATGGAAAGTGAGATTTTCGGACACGAGCGGGGAGCGTTCACCGGAGCGGCAGAACGACGGATCGGCTGCTTCGAACTGGCGGATGGCGGCACACTGCTGCTGGACGAAATTGGCGAAATGCCAGCGCCGACGCAGGCGAAATTATTGCGCGTGCTGGAAGACAGAAAAGTGCGGCGACTGGGCAGCAAGTCGGAAACGCCGGTGGATGTGCGGGTGCTTGCAGCAACAAACAAGGATCCGGAACAATCAGTGGCGAATGGCGGGATGCGGCAGGATTTGTACTTTCGACTGAATGTGTTCCATATCCATTTGCCGCCTTTGCGTGAGCACAAGGACGATATTCCGCTGCTCTCAGAACACATTTTGCGCGACATCAATGCAAAACATGGAAAGAGCGTGAGGGGAGTCGGCGCGGAAGTGTTGGACATTTTCATGAGCCACACGTGGCCGGGAAATATTCGCGAATTGCGAAACGTGCTGGAGCGCGCGGCGATCATGAGCGAAAAGGACCTGATTTCGCGGTCGTCGCTGCCGGCAGAGTTCGGAAAGCTGTCAACAAAGAGCCCGAGCGATCTTTCCGGGATCAAATTTCCGATCGGGACGACAGTGGACGCGATGGAGCGGGAATTGATCGTGCAAACGCTGCAAGCCACGGGCAACAACAAAACACGCGCGGCGGAATTGCTGGGCGTGAGCCTGAAAACACTGCACAACAAGCTGAAGGAATACGGCAGCGAGAAGGCGGAAGCGGAGTCGTAGGTGAAGATGCAGCTAGGGCTGCGATTCAAACTAACGATGGTGATGACGGCGCTGGTGCTGCTGATGACCCTGGCGCTGTCCCTCGTTTTTCTGGAACAAAAATTACAGCAAGTGTTGCAGGACACGAGCGACCATGCCGTAGAACTGTCGAAAGCGGTATTCGACTGGGCGAGCCACGCGGATGACGATGCGCGCGGGATGGGCATGCGGCCCGCGTCCAATGATCCGGAAGAGATCCATGCGTTCGTGAAGAAGGCGTTTGAAACCAGCGACGCGCTGAATACCCAGATCCAGAAAGCCGCGGCGTTACCGTCGATTTACGAAGTATCGATTGTCGACAAGGATGGGGTGGTGCTGGTGTCCAGCGATCCCGCGCAAGTGGACAAGATCGTGCCGAGAAGAACGCCTCTTTCGCAACTGGTGCAAAGCCAGATCGTGAGGCAGATCAAAATCCTGGCAGGACCACCGCAAGTCTACGAGGTGGAGGATCCTTTCGTGGTGAAGGGAAAGCCATTTGGAGAAGTACGCGTCGCGGTGCAAACGGGATTACTTCTAAAGACAATCAGAGGACTGATGCAGCAGTGGATCACAATTGCGCTGATCGCTCTGGTGCTATCGACGGTGCTGGCAGCGGTGGTGAGCGGCGCGGCTCTCGCTCCGATCCGGGACATCAGCGATCAACTGGACCGCATCTCGGCCGGGGAATACGACACGGCCACGATGACGGTTGAAAAACCGATTGAGAGCACCGACGAATTAGGACAGGTGCGCCGAAAAATCAAACAGGTTGGGCAACAATTGCGCGGGGTGCACGAGATATTCAGTTCGCTGCGGGAAAATATGAATTCGGTGATGGCGGGGCTGGAAGACGGGTTGATCCTGTTCACACGAGATGCGCGGGCGGTGATGGTGAGCCCGGCGGCGGAGAAGTATTTAGGGGCACCCGCGTCTAACTTCTTAGGGAGGCGTGTGACGCAAATTTTCCCGGCGGGCCACCCACTGTTTGAGGCGCTGCGACTGGAGGGCGACGAACTGAGAGAAATCGCGTCGGAGACGGAACTGGCGACCGAAGAAGGAACGAGAAGGGTGGGCGTGACAGTGCAGGAAATTCAGGGAGCTGGAGAACGAATGGGCGCACTTGTTACCTTGCGGGACCTGGATTCGATAGAGAGCATCAACACGCAATTGCAGGTGAGCGAACGGTTGGCGGCGCTGGGACGAATCACGGCGGGCGTGGCGCATGAGGTGAAGAATCCGCTGAACTCGATGAGGCTTTGGCTGGAGAATTTGAAGGAATCGCTTCCCGCGCAGACGGATGGAAGCGCTATGCAGGCAGTGAACGTATTGGACGCGGAAATCGACCGGCTGGATATGGTCGTGAAACGCTTTCTGGATTTTTCGCGGCCTATGGACGTAAGGCTGGAACCGACGCAGCTGGCGGATATGTTGAAGGAAGTATTGGAAGTGGCGGGGCCACAGCTGGAGCGGTCGAAAGTGCAAGTGGCACAACTTTTGCCAATCGACGTGCCGGAAGTGTTTGGGGATCGCGCGTTGCTGAAGCAGGCGATCCTGAACCTGGTGCTGAACGCGGTGGATGCAATGCCAAATGGAGGACAACTGCAATTGACACTGAGCCGGCGGGGAGGTATGGCGGAGATAACTGTGGGAGATACGGGAAAAGGAATTCCGATGGAGCACCGGCAAAAAGTGTTTCAATTATTTTTTACGACCAGGCCGGGAGGAAGCGGAATCGGATTGGCGAGCACATTCCAGATCGTGCAGCTGCATAACGGTTCCATCGACTTTACGACGGAAGTAGGACGGGGAACGACATTCCGCATCGAATTGCCATTGGCCGCATGAGAATGAATGCGCAAAAGGAAACGACGAAGGTTGGGGTGGCGTTGCTGTGCGCGTGCGTAGTGTGGACAGGCGGATGCTATACACGAAGGGCGCCGGCTAAGCCCGTGGTGAATTTTGTTGCTGTAGTGCATCCAGTGCTTCCCGCAGCGACACAAGCAGGTCTGGAACCGCCGCCGGATTTGCCGACGGAGTTGGCGGAGCCTCCGCAGATTGGGCTGAACCGGATGCAGCCCGCGAAGCCGCATGTGGCCGCGACGCCAGCGCCGGAACCTTCCGCGGAAAAGCACGTGGAGCCGACGATCACCCCAGAAGTAACGACGGAAGAATTGGCGGAAGCAAAGACGGAAACACAGCAGGCCTTGGACGTGACAGAGAAAAATCTGAGTATGGTGCAGGGGAAAAAGCTGAATCCTACTCAAGAAGACCTGGCATCCAAGGTGCGCGGCTTCGCCGACAATGCGAAAGAAGCGGTGCGGAGCGGGGACTGGGTGAGGGCGAGGAGTCTTTCGAAGAAGGCGGAGATGCTGTCCGAACAACTGGCAGCGAGCTTGTAAAGACGGTTATTCATCACAGCTGAGAGACACAGTTTGAAATAGAGTTGCGGGCATGAACACTTTTGATGCAGTGATCGCAGGCGGTGGATTGATTGGGGCGTCGATCGCGCTGGAGTTGGCAGACGCGGGATTGAAAGTTGGACTATTCGATGCGCAGGAACCGGGGCGGGAGGCGTCTTGGGCGAGCGGAGGGATGATTTCGCCGGCTCCGGAAAATCCGGGGATGATTCCGTTCGTGCCAATGAGCCTGGCGAGCGTGGCACTGTATCCGGAATTTATCCGAAGGGTGGAAGGTCTGACCGGGATGGACGTGGGTTACCGGAAGAGTGGAGCACTGGACGTGATCCTGACTGGCAACGCGGAAGAAGAGTTGAGCACAGTGATCGCGCTACAGCATGGAGTGGGGTTGAAGGCGAAGGCGCTGAGCGCAAAGCAGGCGCGGCAGATGGAGCCAGCGCTGACGGAAGAACTGCAGGCGGCGATTTTTCGTGAGGATGAAGCGTCGCTGGATACGCGGGCATTTACGGATGCGACCCTGAAGGCCGCGGAACAAAAAGGCGTGAAGATTTTTCCGAGGAACGGGGCAAAGGCGGTTTGGAAGGCCGGCAATCTATGCAGAGGCCTGATTCTGGAGGACGGGCAAGCGGAAGCGAAGTGGACAGTGATTGCGGCAGGATGTTTTTCGGCTCGGATTGGGGGTGCGGCGGAATATGCGCCGGTGTCTCCGGCAAAGGGACAGATGATCGCGCTGCGAAGCGAGTCTGTAGAGATCGAGAGGATTTTGTGGCTGGAGCACAAATACCTGGTGCCGCGCAACGATGGGCGAATCATTGCGGGATCGACAATTGAACGAACGGGATTCGATCACGCCGTTACCGCGGGCGGAGTACAACTGATTTTGCGGGAAGTCATGAAGATGGCGCCGGGATTGGAAACTGCGCAAATCGAAGAAACCTGGGCGGGATTGCGGCCGGATTCGCCTGATCACCTGCCGATCATCGGGCCGACGGACGTGGAAGGATTGTTGATTGCGACGGGACATTTTCGAAGCGGAGTTTTGCTGGCGCCAGTGACGGCGAGGATGATTCGGGAGTGGGTGGTTGCGCAAAGCGTGAGTGTGGATTGGGATCGCGTGAGTCCGATGCGATTTCTGGAAGCGACGCGGGGGCAGACCGCGTAAGAGTGTGGATTGCGTGCGTGGTGGAGCGCACTTGCCGCGAAAGAACGTGCTTGCCCTTTACGTTGAGATCCTTCGTCGCAAAAGGCGTTCCTCAGGATGACAACGTTATTTTATTTGTGTGGGGTTTAATTCGCTGGGGTTTGCTGGATGACTACGGTGCTGGGCGGGCCGCCGCCCGTGCTGGTGTAGTGGATCTGATCGGCATCGAGTTGTAGATCGCGTTCCAGGACCAAGTCCATGGAAGAGCCGCGAGGAAGTTGCGCGTCCGGGCCGCGAGAAAGCAGAACAGCGGCGAGGCCGGTAACACCGCCGACGCCCGCGCCAATGCCAGCACCTTTGCCGCCACCCGCGATCGCGCCGATGCCCGCACCGGCCGCAGTTGTGGTGGCGATGGTGGTGGCGTCTTTTCCCTTGCCACCTGGTCCGGTCATCTGGCCTTCCGAATCGGTTTTCACCTGACCACCATCCGCGCTGTGCGGCTCGGCGTTCATGTCGACAGTGTAGCCATTGGGAAAGACCAACGTGTTCAGACGGAGGCGGAGTTCGCCCTTGCCCTTGACGCGCCCGGGGCGCTTGGTGTCCGCGACTTCGCCGCGCAAATAGGAACCGACTGGAATGATGACTTTGTTGTTGATAGTGATCGGGAAGGACGTGCGGAAGTAGACGGAGTCACCCGGCTTGGCGGTGGCGGTGGAGATGCCGCTCTCGAGAATTACGCCGATATGCGTGTCTTTGGGAACAATGATCGATTGGCCAGGACCTGTCGGGCGGGGCACAACCGCCTTCACGGGGGTGGTGGCGGGGGGAGGAGCATCGCTCTGCGGACCTTCCGGGGCTTGCGCTGCGGCAACGGAGGCGAGAAATAAGGTCAAGGCTGCGGCTTGCAAGAATGGGTAGACCTGAATGGTGGGCTTCACCGCCTGTCTCCTTCTGCCCTTTCCGATGCGGGAGGATGGAGCATCGGATGCCTGGAGTTCGCTGGTAATGGAAGTCTACTCCAAAAGGGTGCTGTCAGGAATTGACCAAGGTGATGGGGGACGATTAGGCTTGGGAACGCAGGAAGGAGAAAAGACGATGGCGAAGTTGGCGCTGATTTATGGAATGCGGCTGCTGCCGGTGGATGATTTGGGCGAAGTTAAGGAAGCGACAGTGGTGTTGAAGAACGGACGTAGCGCGCGAGTGGCGATGCACTTGATCGAGGGATCGAAGGAAGAGATCGAGGAGACGTTCCGGCAGTCGGTGGAGGCGTTTTTTGAGATGTATCCGGAGATCTGATGAGTGGCGAGCGGGGGTCGCCGTGGCACTTCCGCGTTCGTCGCCATTAGCTCACCATGCACCGCCGCTTTTCGCCCTAGCGTAGGCTACAAATTCCCGTAGAGATTCTCGGTCGTGATAGCTACGGTCCATGCATTTCTCAGTAAGTGCCACATACGATTTCGTGGCACTTCCTTAACATCAGGAAGAAAGCTTTTTTGCATATAGTGTAGTGCCTCCCAGGCTAGAATGTCCGCGGCTTGAAGCGGTAAAACGTCAGTCTTGCTCTGAAAAGACCATCCTGCATCACGGGCAACTCCATGTACGAGTGCCTTTTCATCCCCTTCCTTCAGTGCGTCTTCAAAAATGGCATTGATTTCGCCTTTGCCTTTGGACATCTGATCGAAAACAAATTGGATGGGTTCTTTATACTTATATTTCATCCGCCATTTGAGCACTTTCGCCATGCACATGCGAACCGCAAAGGTGTAGTGATTGTTCCCAAGTTTTCGCTCCTGTCTCAGAAACTGAGGAACTTCCGCATCGTAGCCTGATTTCTCCACAGCCGAGAAAAAGCCTTGTTGCCTTCGAATATTAATAACACTTATGAGCCTTTTGATGGTCCTGCTTCGCTTGTCCTCGTCCTTCCACTCGGGAAGGACAAACTGCATTTTGTGGGCAACAAAATCTGCCATGTGGAACGTGCCAAAATTCTCTGCCTTATTTGCGGTGTTCCAGTCGTTTACGAAGCGCTCCCACTGGACGGCAGGTGCAACAAAGCAAGCAGCAATGGCAAAGGGTGACTGACTGTGTGTTCCGCTGTCGTCGCAGTAGAGCGTGAACATTCTTGGCTGGACACGCCAGAGGTTAGCGGTTGCCGAAATTTTCGGGATCGTCGTTGGGGTCGCCGAGGTTGTCGTTGATCAGGACGGTGGATTGGCCGGTCAACTCGAAGCGCTTGCGGCATTTGTAGCAGGCAACTAGATCATCCAGGCGGACCATGAAAGAAGTGGCTTTGGCAAACTTGCGGCGATCTTCTTCGCTGGCGCCGCGGGGCAATTCCTTTTTCTTGCGACTGACTTTCCAGCGCACCGGGGCTTCAAATTCGCCGCGGCAACTCGGGCAAACTAACTTAACTTTGCGTGTTTCTTCCTTCTCCGTATAAAAAGTACGTTCATCCATTACGCCTCGACCGCCTTCCCGTTCGTTTCCCTCATTGTAACAAATTCGAGGCCGAGGTCACGCCAGCGTGGCAGCCAATGCTCAAGGGCGGCGAGAGTGCGGGTGCGGTCGCCGTTGGGGCGGGCATAATCGCCGTCGTGGAGGCAGAGCACATCGCCGAAGGAGGGTTGTGCGGCTGGCGGACGTTTCGCGGATAGATTTTGTGCGTGGGCGGCGATGGGATTCAGTCGCGGGATGAGCCATTCGGCGGACTTATTGCGCCAGTCGCCGGGAATGAGGGTCCACATAACCGTGCGCATCCGCTGCTGAAGGACCAATTGGCCGAGCCAAGGACTGCGAAAACCGAAGGGCGGCCGGAACCAACGCGGCTCCGACCAAGTGGCTTGTCCTATGGCTTCACTGCAACGGAGCAACTCGCTGCGAGTTTCCGCAGGGCCGCAAAAGAACAGATTGGGATGCGTGTCCGTGTGATTGCCGATGAGGTGGCCGCGGTCGGAAACTTCGCGAACCAGGGCGGGGGATTCGCGGACGTATTTGCCGACAACAAAAAAGGTGGCTTTGGCGCGATGACGATCGAGCAGGTCCAGAAGCTTTGGCGTGATGGCGGGGTTCGGACCATCGTCGAAGGTGATGGCAAGCTTTTTGGGTTTGTCTGTGTGCCACACTGTATGGCCGAAGAGTTGAGAACGCGGGCTGACCGCGCCGAAGGCGGTGAGCCCCGCGATGCCGGCGACGAAGGCGGGCGCGGCAATGAGCCAAGGATTCATGGTGGATATTCTGCCATGAGGCGGGGTGGGGCGCGGCAGAAACGTAATGATCTTGTTTGTGGGCGTATTTGGATGGAGCGGTTTAGTTTGCAAAAGCGGCGCCGAGCCGCCGCACTCCAAAGGCTATCGGGTCAGATGGACGGGATCGGTGGCGGCGGGAGAGGCGATGCGCTCGATGGCGGCGCGGAGATCGGCGGGAGAGACGGGTTTGGTGAGGAAGCCATCCATGCCCGCATCGAGGCAGAGGTTGCGATCTTCATCGAAGGCGTTGGCGGTGAGGGCGAGAATGGGGACGTGGCCGCCGGTTACAGATTCGAAGGAACGGATTTTTCGCGTGGCTTCGAGTCCGTCCATGATGGGCATGCGCATGTCCATGACGACGACACCAAACTCACGATGCTGCACGAGATCGAAGGCTTTTTGGCCGTCCTGGACGAGCGTGACGGTGTGACCCATTTTTTCGAGAAAGCGAGAGATGAGGCGCTGATTCATCAAGTTGTCTTCCGCGACAAGAATATCGAGCTGTGCAGTGAGCGCGGGAGGTGCCGAGAGGGGTGCGGGAGGCGCGGACAAAGGAGAACCCCACAGTTTCTGAAGTGCCGAGAGGAGAGGGCCGGGGCGCAGTGGCTTCATCAACCGGATGTTATGCGGAGTGAAGGGCTCTGAGATTGAGAGCAACCGGCAGGCCGGCTGAATCGAAATCATGGGGATGGGATGGCCAGCGATTTTTTGAATGTTTGCAGAAAGAGCCTCTGGATCGAAACCGGTTGCCGAGGGAACTGCGACCAAGGCTTGAAACAGTTGGGGACTATGAGACTGAAATTTCTCGAGGGCCTGTTCGGAAGAGCGGGTGATGACGCTAACGATTCCCCATTCGCGAAGGAATCGAGCGAGCAGAACAGCGTCTTTCTCTATTTCCGCGACCGCGAGGATCGTCTTGCCCTGGAAGGCAGGAGCGGAAGAGACGGATAGTTCGCGGTGAGCGGGAGTGGCGACCCGAATGGAGAAAATGAAGCGGCTACCGACGGAAGGCTCACTTTCCACGGTGATGGAGCCACCCATGAGATGGACCAGGCGCTCGGAAATAGCGAGGCCCAGGCCGGTGCCGCCAAATTTTCGGGTGGTGGACATGTCGGCCTGGGCGAAGGCCTCGAAGATAGCGGCGCGTTGTTCTGGAGTGATGCCAATGCCGGTGTCCGAGACCGTGAATTGCAGAGTGTAACCGGAGGAGTCGCTGCCGAGAGGGCGAACGCCAACGGCGACCTCACCGTGTTCCGTAAATTTCAAAGCATTGCCGATGAGATTGATGAGGACTTGACGAAGACGGGTAGGATCACCGCGGACCGCGCGAGGCGTGTCTTCGGCAAGCTCCCAGGAAATATCGATACGCTTCTCGTGCGGAATGGCGGCAAGCAACTGGAGAGCCTCCTGCAGGCAGTCCTCCGGAGAGAAGTCCACGGACTCCAGATTGAGTTTGCCGGCTTCGACCTTGGAGAGATCGAGGATGTCGTTCAGGAGGTGAAGCAGGGATACGGCGGAGGAATTGACCAGCCCGAGGTATTCGCGCTGCTCGGCGTTAAGGGAAGTTTCCGAGAGTAGTGAAGCCATACCCAGGATGCCATTCATCGGGGTGCGAATTTCATGGCTCATGTTGGCGAGGAATTCGCTTTTCGAACGACTGGCGGCTTCGGCGGCCGCTTTCGCCTTGCGGAGGGTCTCTTCTTCGTGCTTGCGGTCGGTGATGTCAACAAATCCAACGACGGCACCGACGAGCCGATTGCGTCGGCGAATAGGATAGGACCAGATCTCAACGGGAAAGCAGGAGCCGTCGGCGCGCCAGAGAATTTCGTTCAAATCATGATAGTCGCGGCCAGCCTTGGCGAAGGTATGCATTGAACACTCGGAGAAGGGTAAAGGAGAACCATCCGGCCGGGAGTGGTGACAAAGAGAGTGAAGGTGGCGGCCGAGGAGCTGAAAAGGGGAAGCGTATCCAAGCAGGCGAACGGCGGCAGGATTAATGAAGGTGCAAAGGCCCTGGGAATCGATACCGTAGATTCCCTCCGCGGCAGATTCCAGGATCAGGCGCAGATTTTCTTCTTTGTCCTCGGAATGGCGCTGCGCTTCGCGGCCTTCGTCTATGGCAGCGCCGAGGATCAGCGCGGTAAGAGAAAGAATAAACATTAAGACCTGCAGCAGCGCCAGTTCTTGCAGGCGCTGAGGCATGACGAACATGACGAGGACGAGGCTGATATTCAATGCGAGCAAGCCGGGAATCGCCCCAAGCAAACCACGGCGGACGGCAATCCAGATGATGGGAAGGAACAGCAGGTAAAAAAGATTACCGCTGCTGCTGGCAGATTCCCAGGAAGCGCCGCAAAGGAGGCAAGCAGAATTCCAGGAGAAATGTGGAGACGCTGGATAGGGCAACCGCATCGCCAATCCACCAATCGAAGGCGGCTCGCTTATAATCGCCCGACGGAACATTGCCGGCGGACGCGAGGATTGCGGTGCCTGCACACGCAGCGACGAAGGAAGCCGCCAGCGAATATCCGAGGAGATTCAGCACATCTCGCAGGGAATGAAGACGTAGATCTGGGTTCAGGCGCTTTTTGACGAGACGAGAAGCAAGATAGTACAGGACGGGAATCAGGGGATTGATCAGGAGGAATTCCGGACTGGAGGGCGACTGGTGGTAATTCAAGAAGCCGGCCATAAACCCGGCCAGGAACATGGGAGGGACCGCGGCCCATCCGATACCCAGGTACAGAGCAAACTCGAGGCCGACCGGCGGATACCAGGCGCTGATGCCATGCCAGATCTGGAGATCGACAGTGCCGCGATCCAGCAGTACATAGACGACGATCGACGCAATGGAGAAACTCAGCCAACGCCAGAAGAGAGTGCGCCTGGGGAGTGTGGAAGGAGGAAGGAAGGAAAAGAAGAAACGGTGAAGAGGAGAAGGGCGCGTTCCACTTTGGGGCATATGGTTCTGAATCTGGACAAATGCGGGAGCGCGTTGTGGCTCCTTGTGTGCCTCGTCGAGGTGCTGTGTGTTGTGCTCCATGACGGAGATGCCCCTAACCAGAGGCTGTTCCGAGAGTTCTCGGGAATTGGCCGAGGGAGGAGACTCTGGCAGACGCCGGACTGAGAGAAAAAGAAGAGCACTTGATGGCCCATCGCCTCACCGAACGAGGGAGTCGCTCGCCCAAGGCACTTGCGGATGGAGGGGAGTGTGACTGGCGACAGAAGAGAAAACGAGAATCTATGGTAGAGTCCGCCGTTATACGAGTGGGGACGTGGCGGAGATACTATGAGATGTGATGTGTATGGAATGGATTATGGGATGGCCCATAACTGCCCGGGGCCGATGTCCTCGGACGTACGTAAAATATTGGAATCTGGATTACAACCGCCAGCCGATGCAGGGATTGGATATTACCTCGGCGAGGTTGGGAAGATTCTGCGATGGGATGACGAGGCAATCAGGAGAAACGCCAAAGATCCAAAAGCGACACTCTACGGATTGATTTTCTGGTTTGCAGCGATCCTGATTATTCTATTGGCGCCACAAGTAACCGGGCTTGCCGCAAAGCTTCCTGACACGAAACAATTGCCACTCCCTTACGGCCTCATCAGCGGAATGGCGTTTGGAGTCGGAGGGATGGTAGCAATCACACTGCTGCAAGCAGGACTTTGCTACCTCATCGCAAAGTGGTTTTTGGAGGGTAAAGGAACGTTCGTGGAGGTCATGCGTCCACTGATGTTGGTCTGGTTTGTAAACTGCCTCGCGCTGATTCCCGGAAGAGGGGTCTTTTATGGCGCGGCTGCTTGGACAATAGTTCTGATGATGGTATTTGAAGAGGTGACGGGGATTCGAAAGCTGCAGGCGTTTTGCATCTGTGCCGGAATTAACTTTTGCGTGTTTGCTGTGCAGTTTGAAATGCTGCCGGTGACACACCACCTCTAATGAAATTAAATCGAATCAAAGCAAATTGGGCAAGCTGGCTGCTAGGGGCTGTGTGGCTAGTTGGATTCACCGGTATTTTCGCGCAAGGCTTTTTGTTTCGGAGAGCAATTCTGGCTGGCAAATCGCCTTTAAATGCTTTTTCGGAGAGTCGGTACACCGTCACGCACGTTCTATTAAACCCTTGGATTTCGATTCCCTTCTTGATTGCTCGTGTTCAGCATATATGCAGGAACAAACACAAAATGGAAGAACGCGAACTGGTGGTTTATTGCCGCCCTTCTCATCAGCATCGCTACCCTCGTCCTCCGTCTGGCGCGACCTCACTAGGACGCTACGAATGTGCAACTGGTTGTAGCGGCAGATAGAGGCCGCAGGTCAGGGGAACTTCCTGCGTGGCCAGGATTATTTTATGAAATAGCCGGCTGTGCGCCATTTGCTGTCTTTGTCCAGGAACATGGCGACTGTTTCGGTGCTGTCTTTTCTGTTTTCGAACGCGGTGCTGAATTGCAGGACGACGTATTCTCCGGCGGGTGCGTTCGGAGGATTGCTCTTGGCCTGAGCGCCAGCGAGCTTGCGAGATTCCGCTGTGCCGAGCGGAGTGCGAACACTGGTTAGCTGGCTGATCCATTGATCACGGGAGACGGCGCCTTTGAACGTGCTGGCGGCCTGGTCCCAGCTTTCGCCGAATTTTCCGGAGTCGGTGAGGGCCAGCCAGGCTTCGGCGGATTTTTGTGCGAGTTCTTCAGGCTTTTGCTGAGCGTGGTTAGAGGCGGACGGCGGCCATAGGGCGAGCGCGAAAAGAAGAATCGAGAGAGTGAGAGCAGCGAGTTTCATGTGGTGCTCCTTTTTCGAGTTTGCCTCAATAGGCTGAAGTTCTGTGATTGACGGGAAAGTGGTGCTTAGTTTTTGCGTTGAGATCCTTCGTCGCAAAAAGCGCTCCTCAGGATGATAGCTGGCGCTTGAACTTTAGAGCGGCTTGAATAGGTCCAAACCATTAAGAAAGCGGGCACGGCTGAACCCGTGCGCCTACGTGAGTCACACGAGTTTGCCACATGCCGCTTAGCTGACCTTTTCGGGCAGTCGGCGAGTTTTCAGGTCGGTTAGGAGACGCTCGACTTCGGTGTCGCGGTCGAGACGGTTGAGTTTTTCGGCGACGTCGTCGTTGAGAAGCTCGACCTCGGCGGAGGCGGTGGCTTCGGTGTGGTTGACGCGTTCTTTCAGGCGATCGAAGGAGGCGCTGTTGGAGTTGTCGCCGAGTGCGACCTGGGCCTTGGCGGCTTTGTCTAGGGCGATACTGCGGCGATGGCGGGCAAGCAGGACTTCGCGCTTGGATTTGGCTTCATCGAGCTTTTGTTCGAGCTTGACGAGGGCGTTTTTCAAAGTGTCCACCTGCGCTTTCTGGTCGTTCACCTGTTCCTGAAAACTTTGCGTGAGGCGCTGGGCAGTCTGGAAGCGGTCGAGAGCGGCCCGGGCAAGATCGTCCTGGCCCTTGTCGACGGCGATTTCGGCTTTGCGCATCCAGTCTTTGCCGCCGTCTTCCTGCTCGCGGAGTTTCTTTTCCAGCATGTGCTGGTCGGCGATGGAGACGGCGACCTGCGTTTTGACCTGGAGGTATTGATTTTCCATGTCGAGGATGACCTGCTTGATCATTTTTTCAGGATCCTCGGCGCGGTCGATCATGTCGTTGAGATTGGCGCGGATTAAAGTGCTAACACGTTCTAAGAGTCCCATGGTGATGCTCCTTTCAAAATAATCTTGCGTAACTTACTAAAACCGACTTCTCAGGGGCGCTTCGCGTCCTGGGCTGAAGCCCAGGCCTACCAGCCCCGCGTTTGGTGCCAAATGTCGGACCTGAAGGTCCGACCCCCTGAGTGACAACTCTGAAAAATCTCCGAACCGACCTAAAGGTCGGCCACACGAAAACTGGGCCGGTCTGAGGATCGGCGCCGCCGACGTGCGACGGCTAAAAAGGGCTGAGGCATTTGCTTATGGCGTGAGCTATTTGGGCCCAAGCCAAATTGGTTAGAACAAAGACAGTAAGAATGCCTAGCCCCCAGAAGAGCGCTCGCTTGTGTTGCAGTGTGAAAGCCATGACGTTTCCCCCGTTGCTCATTGAACGACTTTGCTGTTCGCGTCAGAACCCACCGGTCTGAAGACCGGCCACTACGAGACTGCTGCCGGAGCGGGTGATTGGCCCGCTCCGGCGGAATGGGACTAGGAATTAGCTGCTGGCGGCTCCAAAGGTTTTGAAGCTTTGTCGCCGATGAGGCGGACTTTGCCGAGCAGGTCGGACATTTGCATGCCCGAAAGGGCTTCGAAGAGAGCGGGAACTTGAGCCGCAATCTTCGTGATGTCACCGGTGAGCTTGTAAGCGCCGGCAGCGTCGCCGTTGCCCGTGGAGACGATGGTGACCTTGTCGACTTTGCTGAGCGGTTCGCTGAGCGCGCGGACAACTTCGGGCAAGCTGGTGATGAGCTTGTCGACGACCGCGGCCTGGTTGTATTCTTGGAAGGCTTCGGCTTTCACGTTCATGGCGCGCGCTTCCGCATCACCCTTCTTGAAGATGATTTCGGCTTCGGCTTCACCCTGGGCACGAATGGAAGAGGCGCGGCCTTCGGCTTCGCTGATCAAGCGCTGGCGCTCGGCGTTAGCTAGCGTCTCGATGCGCTGGCGCTCGATTTCCGCTTGCTTGAGGACGGTGGCGATGAGTTCGCGTTCGCGGCGAACGATTTCCGCATCCTGGACCTTGACTTGTGCTTCACGCTCGACCTGCTGAATGCGAACCTGTTCGAGCATGACGGTCTGCTGCTGGCGATTGGTTTCGATTTCGTAGGCCTTATCGGCTTGCGCCTCGGCCTTTTTACTGATCTCCAGGTAATTGGCTTTCTTGATGTCGAGGTCGCGTTGCGCCTCGGCTTGCTTAGCCATGGACGCAGTTTCTGCCGCAACTCGCTCCTGGTCGGCTTGTGCTTTGGCGACCGCAGAAGCGCGCGATGCTTCGGCACGTTTGATGGCGATGTCGCGATCGGCTTCGGCAGCGGCCACTTCCGCATCGCGCTTGATGCGCGCGATATCCGGGCGGCCCATGTTGGTGATGTATTCGTTTTTGTCGCGAACTTCCTTAATGGTGAAGCTGACCACTTCGAGACCCATCTTGCTCATGTCATCGGCGCAGGTGGAGCGCATCTGCCCGCCAACCATTTCGGGTTCCTTGACGATCTGCTCGACGGTGAGTTGGCCGATGATGCCGCGGAGGTGGCCTTCCATCACGAGGCGGATGAGACCATCGCGTTCCGCGGGAGTTTTAGTTAGGAATTGTTCGGCGGAGGTGAGAATGGATGGCTTGTCATTCTTCACCTTGATTTGCGCCACAGCTTCGACAGTGACCGCGACGCCTTGCTTGGTGTAAAGATTCTGCTGCGGAGCGACGTCGAAAGACATCAACTCCAGCGAGAGATCCTTGCAAGTCTGCACCATGGGAAAGATGATTGTGCCTGTTCCGGTGTAGACATTTGTGCCGCCGAGGCCATAAACGATCAAGGCTTCGTGCGGTCCTGCTTTGCGATACATCCTGGCGATCACGGTCATAAGCATGATCGTGACGACGACCAGAATTCCTGCTCCGACAACCACGTTCATTGGCAACCCGAACATAACGTCCTCCCTTTTTTCGAACCGCAGCGAACGCACGACCTGTAATTCGGTTCAGAAACTCATGATTTGACGAATTCTTCCCAGCGCTTTACGTAAGCAATTCCCTTTTCGTAGCGCTCGATTACGACTTCGGCGCCCTTTTCGATGGGCGCGCCGTCTTCACTGCGCGCTCCTGAACAGCTACGGCCGCCGCCGAGGGGAAAGATAATTTCTCCCGTGCCGTTTTCGTGGATGGTCATGCTGACGGTGCCGAGAGAACCGACGATGCGGCGATCCGCCTCGCGCAACGGTTCGTCGGAGGGCCCGACAAGCTTGACGAGGAACCGTAGAACGACCCAGCCGGCACTGACGCCCGCCAGTGTGGCGATGTCGACAACAAAAAAGGTCTGCACGTGCGAATACTTCGTCATCAGGTAGCCGACGCCCCCAAACCAGGCGAGAAACGCTAGACCTGTAGAAGCGTTGAACCAGGAGATGTGCGTGCCGCCGCCATGGCTGGCACCATGCGCGTGCGCAGGCGTACCGTGGAAAGGCAGATGCATATGGAACGGCAGATGAAGATGGATGGCGCCAGCTATGAACGAGAAAACACTTAGCGCAACACCCACGATAAAACAGAACAAATAGACGTCGGACCAGGACATACGGCACCTCGCGGAGCGACACCCCGCCGCTCGGAACAAAGTGAGTACAGAAGAAAGCCGGAGTTAGTTGTGTGAGCCTGGCGGGGGATGACCCGATCCCACCAGTGATTTAGGTTGCAGGACTTCGCTAAGCCGCTCGGCAAGGCCGGGGGTGCGAAGAATTTCGCCCAGGAGCAGGATCGCGCCGCGCGAATCGGCGACTTGGGCAATGTTGCGAAGGGCGCGGCCTAGCTCGGCGTCACTCGCAAATTGGTCGGCACCGGCGTAGAGCCAGGAGTCGATGGTTGCGTCGGTCATGCGAAGTTCGGATTGCAGTTCGCGGGAATAGCCTGGAGGATCATCAACCAGGAATCCCGGGTAGACGCGGAAAAAACGTGCAAGCAGATCGCGCGAAGTGTTGGTCATGTGCGGACGCGCGCCGCTCTCGATCTGCGAAAGATAGGCCTGGCTGAGGCCGCGCCCCAGTTCCTTTTTCATAGCGTTGACCACCTCAGATTGCGTGAGGGGGCGGCCAAATCCGCGGAGCGAGCCCTCGATGGAGCGAAGGGAGCGAAGTTTGTCGCCGAGAGTCATGGGAGAGGGCCTTTCGTGATTATTGCGATATGCAAACTCTACATAGCGATATGTAATTTGTCAAGAGAAATCGACACGACTGTATCATACTGAAAATAATGGCATTATATTAAGTTAGCTAATGATCAGTGGCAAAATTAGGGATTTCTTGCTGGCCATGCAGGTTCGAGGGTTGAACGGCCGACCGGGAAAGGCGGGCCGGCGCTCGAAGGAGGACGCGAGGAGGGATTCCTCGCTGCTAAGACTCCGCTGGGAATGCCGAATCAGGATTTTGGATGAGTGAGAATTCCAAGGAGCGAACCAGTCACTCGGGGTTGCGGAGGGAGTGAAGGTCAATGCCTAGTTGCTGGCACTTCTTGTAGAGGTGGGAGCGTTCGAGGCCCAAGGCACGGGCTACGTTGGTCATATGGAAGTTGTGGCGGCGGATTTCGGCGAGGAGGACGTCGCGTTCGAAGGCTTCGGTGCGTTGCTCAAGAGTTCCCTGCCCCGTTGCGGCGTCGGGGGCGAACGTGCCGCTGACAGAAAGTTCTGCGGTGGGCAAGGCTTGTCGTACGTCGTCGTCACTGACGGTGTCTTCGGTGGAGAGTAGGACCAGACGCTCAACGATGTTACGGAGTTCGCGAACGTTGCCGGGCCAGGAATAGCGGCGGAGTTCGGCGACGGCGTCTTCGGAGAAGAGTTTTTCTCTCCAGCCGTTTTGTTTGGCGACTTGGCGGGCAAAGTGGGCGATGAGCGAGGGAAAATCTTCTTTACGCTCGCGAAGCGGAGGCAGAGTCAGGGGGAAAACGAAGACGCGGTGGAAGAGGTCGGCGCGAAATTCGTTTTTCTTGACCAGGTCCTCGAGATTGCGGTGCGTGGCGACGATGACGCGGACGTTGACCTTGATGGGCTTGTCGCCGCCAACGCGCTCGACTTCACCTTCTTCGAGAACGCGGAGGAGTTTTGCCTGCATAGCGAGGGGCATATCGCCGATTTCATCGAGAAAAAGCGTGCCGCCTTCGGCTTGTTCGAATTTGCCCGTGTGGCGAGAGGCTGCGCCGGTGAAGGAACCTTTTTCGTGGCCAAAGAGTTCGGATTCGATGAGTTCGGCGGGAACGGCGGCGCAATTCAGAGTTATGAACGAGTTTTCGTGGCGGGGAGATTTCTCGTGGATGGCGCGAGCGACAAGTTCCTTGCCGGTTCCAGTTTCGCCGAGGATGCAGACGCGGGATTCGCTGACGGCAACACGATCGATCTGGGCGAGGAGCTTGGTCATGGCAGGGCCGGAGCCGACGAGTTCATGTTTGCCGAGACGCGTGCGTAGTTCACGATTTTCGTCTTCGAGCCGGGAGAGTTTGAGGGCATTCTCCACGGTGAGGAGAAGCTTGTCTGTGGTGAGCGGCTTTTCGAGAAAATCGAGCGCGCCGAGGCGAGTGGCTTTGACGGCCATTTCGATGTTGGCTTGGCCGGAGATCAAGACGATGGGAGTTTGCAGGCCGGATTTTCTTAGTTCTTCGAGGAGTTCCATGCCGGTTTTACCTGGCATGACGACGTCGGAGAGGATGAGATCGAATCGTTGGGATTGCAGGATTTCGATGGCGCGGTTGGCGCTGTCGCAGACAGTGGCTTCGTGTCCGGCGAGACGGAAAGCGCGGGAGAGCGAAGCGAGGGTGTTGGGGTCGTCGTCGATAAGGAGAAGATGAGCTTTGCGCGGCATGTGGTCCTTTTCTGCGGATTAACGAAGCGGACTCGGTCCGTTTTTTTTCTCCTGGGGACATGGGGCGCAGCAGTGCGGCGCCCCTACGGAACTCCGAACCAGCCTGAAGGCTGGCCACTACGAAAATTAGTCGGTGGCGGCGTTGGCGGCACGCTCGGGTTCCAAGGGCACTGCGGTTATATCCGCTTTCGGCTTTACGGTAGCGTTTTGCTGGCGCTTGGGCAGATCGATGCGGAACGTCGCGCCGCGGCCTTCTTCGCTGGAGACGGAGATCGTGCCGTGATGATCGCTGATGACGGACTGGACGATGGCGAGGCCGAGGCCAGTGCCGAGCTGTTTGGTGGTGTAGTACGGCGTAAAGAGGCGCGAGCATTCTTCGGGCGTGAGGCCCTTGCCGGTATCGGTGACTTCGATGCGCACATTATCGCCGGCATCGGCAGTGCGCAGAGTGAGGGAGCCGCCGGCGGGCATGGCGTCCAACGCATTGAGGACGAGATTCTGAAAAGCGCGGTGGAGAAGATCCGGATCGGCGTCGATTTCCGGCAGAGATTCCGTGAAGAAAAATTCCGTGGTGATGGAGGGTTTGCCGACGGCGGTAAATTGCGGTTCGAACAGACGCACGGCATTGCGAAGAGATTCGTTCACATTAACGCGAGTGAATTGCGGCGCAGGCATTTTGGAGAAATCACTGAAGCGGCCGACGATGCTGTTGAGATTGGCGAGCTCGGCTTTGAGCGTGGCGGTGCCTTCGGCAAAAACTTCCTGAAACTGC
The DNA here is from genome assembly GCA_963701055.1 of Candidatus Acidiferrales bacterium. Taxonomy (GTDB): domain Bacteria; phylum Acidobacteriota; class Terriglobia; order Acidiferrales; family UBA7541; genus Acidiferrum. The sequence goes on from OY969563.1 coordinate 5,182,569, forward strand.
GCGGGGCCGAGGGTGCGGGCGCGTTGCAGGTTTTCAAGCGTGATTTGCATGGGGAATAAAGGATTACGCAGCTCGTGAGCGAGGCGGCGAGCAACTTCGCGCCAGGCAGCCACTCGTTCGGTCTGAACGAGCTTTTCCTTTTGCGTGGCCAGGGTGTGGGTCATGTGGTTGAAGGCACCCGCGAGCTGGCCGATTTCGTCGTCTCCCTGCACATCGATATGTGTGTCCCAACGGCCGGAGGCGACATCACGCGCGCCGTTGGCGAGTTCTTCGACAGGACGAGTGATGCGCTTGGAAACCCACCACGCCAGAAGCAGTCCAATGGCAATGGCCGCGAGAGCGACAAGCGCGGAAATTTTGAAGATCTGGCGCTTCAGGACAACCAATTCCTTGCCGGAACTGCCGAACAGAAGCACACCGAGCAATTCACCATTGCGGCCAGGCAGAGGAATGGCGTGGAATGTCTCCGCGCTGGCAGGATCGCTGGTCCATTGAATCGTCTTGACGAGCATGCCTTGCTGCGGCTGCTTTTGCACTTGTTCGATGAAGGACTGAAACTGATCGGCTTGCGGAACCGGGCCGGACGCATCGGTCAGGGCCGTAGGAACGAAGGAATTTTCCAGATTGCGATAGAGGAGAGCGCGCATGCCCGCGGGTAGAACGAGCGAGGCGAGGAAATTCTGATCGAGACGACGGCCGCCGATGATGTAGACGGTTTTGTCGCCGACGGAGTAAGTGCGAACGGCGCTTAAGGAAAGGGCCACCCCATCCGGCAATTCGTCGCGCTTCAAGAAGGCACTGGTTCCATCCCAGTTTTTGTTAGCGACGACCCAGTCAACTTTGTAACCAACACGCGCGGGATATTGGGCAGAAGAGATGAGCGCGCCATCTGTATTCACAAATTCAACGAAATCGAGATTGTGGGTCTGCGCGGCCCCGTTGGCATCGTGGAGATAAAGAGAAGAGTCTGCATTGGGGCGCGCCAGATCGAGGACCATGCGGACGGTGATGTCCGCGTTTGTGATGTTCTCCACCTGCTGGACGACATTTTCGCCGCGCTGGTCAAATTCCTTTTTAAATTGCGCAACCAAGGCTTCGGTGTGCTGGGCTTCCTGCTGTTCGAAGGCGCGTTGCGTGTAGTGCGTGACCCCGTAAGCGACTAGAGAGACGGAAGCCAAAACCGTGGCGAGGAAAATAAGGAAAATTTTGTTGCGAAAGCTCATGGATGCACTCCCGGTGCAGCGGTGGAACCTTTGGGCGCTTCGGGATTGGCTGCCGTAGTGTCTCCCGAATCTAGCCAGACATCAGCGAGGCGCCATTCGCCGGAGGGCGCCACCGACCAATTGCGAACGTTTGGAGCAATGCCGACGTAATCCGGCAGAAGAACCAAAGGCAAGACCTCGCGCTCTTCCAGCAGGTGACGCTCTTCAGCATAAAGCTTTTCGGTATCGATCGTTTCCGGAAGCGCTTCGGCAGCGGTCGCTGAATGAAGATAGTGGGCCAGGTTCTGGAGCTCGGTGCGCGGAGAGAGTGAGTCATAGTGCCAGACGAAAAGGTGGAGAGCGGCGGAGAGTAAGGATGTGGAGGACGAAGTGGATGGATGAGAGACGAGCTGAATAGAAATGTTTGCCTGGCGGGCGTTGACGGCGACGCGTTCGCCAAGCAATTTCATGAGATCGCCGGAAGCATCCACGCGAAGGCGCAGAGGATCGGCGCCCCCGGCAAGATTGGGAGGCAGAGAGGCGCGAATCTGCTTGGCGCGATCCAGGTTCATCGGAGTACCGAAGAGAAAAGCATAACCTGATAGCCACTGGGGCAAAAGGGCTGGTGTAGGGAGTGCTTGCCTTTGAAGCAACACGTTGGCCATGGTGTCCCGGTCGAGGGAGAGATCGAGAGCTTCGCGGAGGCGAGGATTGGAGGCGGCGGGCTGTGCCTCATCGAAGCGCAGAGCAAGAAGAGTGGCGGGCGGCGAGCTCCAGACGCGCAGATTGTCCTGGCGGGCTTTGCGGACGAGATCGGGAGGAATGTCTATGATGTCCGCACGGCCAATCTGGAGATTGAGAATCTGGCGAAGAGCGGGCCAACCGAGGGTGACTTCGATGGAGTCGAGAAAAGGGCGGCCGGACCAGGCGTCTTCGTTGGCGCGAAGGGTCAGACGCGCCGGGTTGAGCGAGGAGGAGGATGGCTGCGCGTCTTCGGCGAGGACGAAGGGGCCGGTGCCGAGAAGAGCGCTGTCGGATTGGGCGCGGAAAATAAAATACCTGCCGGAAGCAAGTTGCTCGAGGAGGTCGGGGACGGGATGCGCGGCGCGAATTTGTACGCCGTTTTCTGTGGCGGTGATTTGCAGACCGGAGGGCAGAAGAGGTTGCAACGCAGCGACTACATCTTTGGGTGTGAGCGCGAAGCCGTCGGAAAATTTCACGCCCTGGCGCAACTTGAATTGCCAAGTTTTGGAGGAGGGATCGTGGGACCACTCTATGGCTAGCGCGGGTTGAAAGCGGCCGTAGTCGTCGAGAGTGAGGAGACGGTCGAAGATAAGAGCGGCGATCCTGGCATTCTCCGCGGAAGCAACCGAGCCTGGTTTCCACTTGCGTGGATCGAGGGAAAGTTTGGTGAGTTGCAGTTCGACGCGTAGGGTGCCCCCGTATTTGGGGTGCTTGGTGGCGCAGAGGTTGGGGGCGAGTAGGAGTAGCAACGAGAAGACAGTTGCGGCGCCGCACGGCCATGCTGCGCGATGAACATCAGAGCGGGAGGCGCTAATTTCCGCAGGCAAGTGTGATTTTGTAAACCTCATAGTTCCCTGTTCGAAGATTTTGCGTGACCACCAGGGCGCTGGCGGGATCCTGTTCACCGTTGATGCTCAATATGGGGCCTGGAAAATCGCTGAGCAACGCGGCGCTTCCACGGCGCAGCGAGCCATCCGGAATAACTTGCAATACGTCCGGAGTGGCCCAGTCGGCGCCATCGGCAAGCAGTTTCCAGCCACCTGCATCGCAGGAGGGAGTGAGAACCGTGGGAAGGCGCCAAACGGTTTTGGCGACGTGGCACTTCGCTTCAGAGGATGAAGCCCACGCGAAATCGCAAGCTTTGTCTGGAAGGAGAACCGTGGCGTCATTCGCGCGCACTGCCAGTTCGCCACGAGGATCGCGTGTAGATAGGGCGGGGGCACTGGAAAGCGGAATCGTTGGCGCGAGTTGGCCAGAAGAATCGACGCGGAGGATGGAGAGTTCGCCATGGCGATCGACAAAGACGGCCAAACCGCCCGTCGATCCAGACCATAAAGATGAGGCGTCGAGGATGCGGTCCGGACTTTGATAAATCAGCTGGCGTTCGATGCGGATCGGCGCTACCGGGAGGCTGGCGGCACGGAACGCGGTGCGAGGAAGCGTGACGAAGCGGACTTCTTCTTTATCGGACACGCGCGTGGCGGCCGTGAGAACCAGTTGCGTGGGAGTTTCGGCCAAACCGACGCGGAGAAGACTTGCTGAGGAATCTTCCGTTACGGCGATATGATGATTTTCGATTTCTTTGCGAAAAGATTCCAGCCAATCCTTGCCGGTTACCGTTTGAAAAGCGGGATCCTCTAGAAATTGAAGACGGAGGGGGCCGTGGAGATTGGGGATAGTGGCGACGCGCTCTGCGAGTTGGTGGACGGCATCGTCGAGAGAAGTGTCCGCGGGGGCGCAAGATGCAGAAAGCGGCAGTAAAACGGATAAGAGGAGAAAGAAAAAGCGGAAGGTACGGGCGGTAAATGGTCGCACGGCGTTCTGAGTGGATGATAGCACGAGGCCGGAGCGGCCAACGTCGGTTGACGGCGATGAATTTTGGAGTTGTGCCTGAAGCATAGATCGATTCGGTACGAACCTTAACGGCGCTGGCATAAAGCCAGCGCTACAAAACCCGCGGTCCGTCAATGCCGGCGATATTCCTTGAACAGGTCGAGGTGGTTGAGCATGCCGATCATGATTTGAGTGTAAGCGAGATATTCGGCGAGGCTTTCGTCGGAGACGTCGTACAGGGATTTGCGGCGGGCCTCGCGAATGGTGGCGAAATCTTCGGGCTTGAGTGTGGCGATGGCGCTGGTCTGGAACGCGGTGTGATCGGTGATGCCATAGATGGGGAGGCTATCGGCGACGGCCTGCGCCAGTTGCTGCTGGGTGACCTTTTTCTCGCGCATCTGCTGATCGAATGCAGCGCCTTTGGTGGCCATGACGTGGTCAAAATCCTTTTGGGTGTGCGGGAGAGAGGCGATGGCATCAAGGACTTGTTCGCGTGTGAATTTGGGATTGGCGTAGTCCGCGGGATTTTGCGGCTTGTATTTCATGATGGCTTGAATGTCGTTGCGGCGGAACTCTTCTTCGATTTTGGACACGCCGTCCCACTTGCTGAGTGCGCCGAAGCTTTCGTCGGTCATTTGTTCGGCGAGAAGATGAGCGGCAGCGGCGCGCACGAAGGGCTCCTTTGCGTCCAGGAGGGAGATTAGCGCGTTGCTAGCTTGCGAAGGATCCATAGCGCCGTAGAGGAAGAGAGCGGCGGTGTCTGAGTCGAGATCAATGTCGTGTTCGGAGATGTGGATTAAGGCGTTGGGATAGAGGAGAAGCTTGGAGGCCAGGGGGCGGACGTCAACGCCAACGAGATCAAGAGCGAGGGCGAGGGAAAGATAGTTTGCGGGATCGGATTCCTGGAAGTCGGCTTGCGCAAGAGAGTCTCGGATGAGATTGCGAGTTTCCGGGGAGGGATCGGCGGGAAAAAGCATGGTGGCAGCGTCGACCTGAAATACGTGGTCGGTTTTTTCTTCGGCGAGGAGGGCGCGGATGCAGGTCACGCCTTCTGGACCGGCGGCCTGGACCTGTTTCCAGAAAGCGTCCATCTCCTTGGATTTTGCGTCGAGTTGGACTTCGCTTAATTGCGCGAGATGGAAGCCGTAGGTTTTGGATTTTTCCGCGCGAATATCGGCACAGGTGGAAGTGGACGAGGCGCGCGTCAAGGGCGCGCCGAGGAAAATCACGAGGGCAAGGATAAGAGAAGAGGGATTCCTCACTTCGCGGACTCCGTTCGGAATGACGTGTACTTTTTCCCTGATAAGTCGTGGAAGACTGAACCTTTTGGATAGTAACACTGACCGGAGTTAGATGCCGGGCGCCGTGGTCAGTGCCGCCCGGAATGGAGAGAGTTGCATTTGTTGTTTTGCATGGTGGAAGCCGTTGGCGTTAGTCGCGTGAATCCCGTGTGATGATTTCGGCACTCTCGGGGATCCAAATGATTTGACGGATGGTACCGGCGGCGGGTAGCAAGAAACGGTAACGACGGAGGGTGATGCGATAAGTGGAGCGGCCGTCGAGAGAGTGGAAAACGTAAACGGTTCTGGTCTTCTGGCTGGTTTCGAGTTCGAGCGGAAGGGACGCGGACTCGTACCCGGCCAGATCGGGAGAGATGCGGCGGAGGGTGGCGTCGGCAACCAAATGCGCGTCGCGGCACCAAGTGTCATGGCCGGCGTTTACCCAGCGCTGGAGATCCTGGACCTTGGCGCGATCGACAGGAAAGTTGAAGACGGCGCGATGTTCCTTCGGTTGCGGCTGCGTCACGCGAAGGTCCATGGCGGAAGCGCCGAGCGTCCAGAGAAACAGGCTGAGCGTTATACGAAGGATAACGGGAACGATTGCGGTGAAGCTTCGATGAGGGAATGGTGTCGTTGTATGCATGACGTGCTCCTTTATTACGGGTTGGGGATGCGGAAATTCGTTGTGAAGCTTTGCAGGATTTACCTAAGGGGCTGAAGCCCGAATTCGCAGAAAATCGCACGACACGGCTGGAGCCGTGCGCCTACGAAAGAGGTAGTGCTGCGAAACTGCGATTCGTTGCATAGAACGTTGACCGAGGATGTTTCTTTCAACGGGCGGGTGGCGCAGTACGCGGCGCTGGTTGGGGAGGACGCCTGGGAAGCCAGAAGCGGGCGCGGCGGTGCCTGTCTTCGTGCTCCCGGGGTCTCCTCCAGCGACGCGTGCTGCGCCACCTGATGCCATGGCTTCGAAATTCAAGCTGTTTCGGGGAAGCGGCGGTTGGAGTAGTGCCGCTCCAACTGCTTGGCCAGCTTTCTGCACTGGTAAGTCGCGGTGATTCGAATGGTGAGTCATCTACGCCTCCGGTGCGAATGGTTGGAACGGCACTAGCCACTTCCCCGAAACTTTGTGTTATGGACGCCGGGCCGAACGTTGGCGCGCGGGGTTGGACGCTACGGGAGCGGGATCGCCGGAGTCATCGGCAGAGTCCGCGGCGGCAGCCCCGTTGGAATTGTTGTTGCCGCTTTGAAAGGCAGAGCGCAGAACGTCTGACGCAAAGAAATTCTTGCCGTCCATGGGGACCATCATGATCTGAAGCTGTCTGACAGGCGCTCGGCGATGATCTTCTGGATGAGCATGGGATTCTGCTTGAGGACCGCAGCTTCGAATTTCATGCGTTCGGAGTCCGCGGCAGCGGTGACCCGGATGCGGTTAGCATCGGCGTCCGCGGTTACGCGAATGCGGTTGGCTTCGGCATCGGCAAGATTTCTCTGACGCTCGATTTCGGCTTTGCTGTCAATGATTTTGGCTTGCGCGGCAGCTTCCGCGTTTTGTAGCGTGGCCTCCTTGCGGGCTTCGGCTTCGAGCTTGGACTGCTCAATTTGTTTTTGTTTCAGCGGCAAGGTGTATTGCATGGCATCGGCTTCGGCCTTGGCTTGAAGCACATGGACCTGGGCCTGAGCTTCGGCTTGCTTTACGTCGCGCGCTTTCTGGGCTTCGGCTTCGAGCTCGGCAATTTTCACTTCCTTGGACTTGATTTCTTCCTCGGTGCCGAGGCGCTCGTTCTCCTGCTCTTTGAGGAGGAGGCCTTCGAGGCCCTTGGCGTAGTCAGGAGGAAGTTGAATGTCGCGTAGAAGGACTTCGCGGACGAGGATACCGTCGCTGGCAAGGCGGGTCTTGATGGCATCGGCGGCTTGTGTGCGTAACTCTTCGCGCTTGACGGCGAAAATCTCTCGAGTCACGTAGTTGGGCGCGAGCTGACGGTAGATCGAAGAGACCACCGGCCCGACGACTTGTTCGCTGACGGGCTGCGGAAGATTCTGGTGAATGGCGCTCAGGCGCGTGGGATCGAGACGATAGCGAACGGTTACAGCCAGGCCGAGGTTGAGGCCTTCGCGGGCTTGGACGGTGAGCACTTCAATCGTGGACTTGGGGCTGGGCGCGGCTGCGGTGGAAAAAACCTGCTCGCGCGTGTCGTAGAGAACGATCTTATCGATGAATGGAGTTTGCAAATGAACGCCGGGATACAGGGTTGTGGGATGCACGCCGGAAATTTGGCTGACGCGAATGCCCGCGAAGCCGTCCGGGACCACGGTAATGCTGAGAGCGAGAAGTATGGGCAGAATTCCCGCGAGGGCCAACTTCTGCGCGAGACTCCACCGCACCGGGGCAAAAGGGCGCGGCTGGATGGCCGCGGTTCCCTCCCCGGAAGATGCAGCCGATTTCTCCAAGAGCCAACGCAAACGAGTGGCGACGAATACGTCATACGCAACGATGGCGGCGGCACTGCCGAACAAGCCGAGGCCAAGGATCGTGAGCAAAAACTTCAAAGCGAGCATAGTGTTTTCCTTTCTCTCCTATTCCTGACGCGCTGCCACTTCGCGGACACGGCGGCATGCACTGGCAGGAAATCTGCGCGCCATTACTAACGGGCCTTGGCGTAGACGCGCGCTACCAACTGCGTGCCGCGCGCGACCGATAGCGGCACGATGCGGCGGCCAGCGGTAGCCGGTTGCATCAGCGCAAACACTCCGCGCAGAAGCAGCGCCTGGAGAGCCAGCGCGGAAAAGAGCGCGACGATTGTGGTCATTACTACCGCGGCGAATCTGATGAATGTGTCCATGTGTTTTCTCCTTGGCGGACTGAAATTTTTCTAACGATCGCCATGCGCTTCCGAGGCGACGGGCGCTTCGTTGCTGGCCTGCAGAGTTTCGTGGGCTTCGGCGATGCTGGGGGCAGGGCCGAAGAGGCGCGCAACTTCGTCGGTGCGCTCACCAACGAGAGACACGTGGTCGCCCACCTGGACACGGGCGAAGAGGTCTTTAATGTCTTCATTGCGGAGGCGGATGCAGCCGTGGGAGGCGCTCTTGCCGATGGAGTCCGGACGATTGGTGCCGTGGATGCCGAAGCCTTTGACGCTGAGACCGATCCAGCGGGGGCCGAGGGGATTCTGGGTGCCGGGACCGATGACGACACCGGGCTTGTAGTACGCGGGATTTTCCAGCCGCTGCACGATCTGGTATTCACCGGACGGGCTGGGGCTGACGGTGGCGCCAACGGCCACGTCGTAAACCTTGATGACGCGATCACCTTCGAGCAGGGCGAGTTTACGGTCCGTAAAGCTGACGACGATGCGGCGGGTTGGATGCGTGGCGGGTTTAATTTGGGCGGCTGGGGAACTTTGTGCGGCAGCCGTAATCGCGCAAAGTGTGAAAGCGACAACCAGGAGCGTCGGGTGGGCAATCGAGAACATTTTCGTTTCGAGGGCGATTTGGGGGGTTGGCCGGTTCATGTTTATTCTCCCTGTTGGCTTACGCAGGGGATATGGCACACCCGGGACCAGTCTTAGCCTGTTGAAAATAAACAAGTTGCGATTGGATGAAGAGACGAATTTGTGGGACTGGGGACACGGCGTGTTTGAGGGGACGCGCTAGGGCGGGCTACCGAAGTAGATTCGGCGACTATGACCCGACGAGGTGGAATTCGAATATGTCGGTGCTTGGCGGCCGCTTACCCAGCTGTCGCAGCAGTGACATGACTTGGCCGCGATGCAGAGTCGAGTGATTCACCACATGCAGGAGTAATTTCCAGCGAGGGATACTGCAATCCATTCCTCGGAGCTCTCCGGTCAACTCTGTGTCCGGAAGAGTTTCCAGGTACTGCTGCAAACCTTGCCACACCGGCGGCCAGTGTGCCTGCAAGGCGTGAAGGTCTGGCTCTGGAGGTGGATCACAGAACAACCGTTGATCTCCAATTTCTATGAGAGGGGGAAGAGAATCCGCCCGCAGCCGCTTTAGCCAGACGCGCTCGGAGTAATAAATGTGACGCAATGTACGCAAGGCGCTGGCGTGGGATACGCCGAAATCGCGATCGAGCTCTTCTGGCGAGAGGCAGGAACAGGCGGTCAGCAGACGCTGATCGGCCCAAGCGGAGTATGCGAGTTGATTGGCCAGCCAATGTTTCGAGAGCGACATTTTCGAAAGTATAGCAGGGACGGTGTGAAGCATTGGATTACGCTCGCGCGATTGGAACTCTTCGCGGAGATAGGGATTTTGAGGATGTTGGGATCGGGGGTAGTCTAGGAATGGCGCAGAGCGCGAGGCGGATTGTTCATGTCGCAAACACAGGGGATTCGCATTTGGCAAATCCTGGGAATTCCCATCTATCTGGACTTCAGCTGGATTTTGATATTTGGATTGGTGACGCTATCGCTTGGGTCGCAGTTCAAGCAGGAATTTCCGCAATGGAGCACGACGGAGCAGTGGGGGGCGGGGATACTGACGAGCGTGCTGTTTTTTGCGTCGGTGGTATTTCACGAATTGTCGCACAGCGCGGTGGCGCAGCATTACAAAATCAAAGTGCTTTCGATCACGCTGTTTTTGTTTGGCGGGCTGGCGCGGATCGGGCGCGAACCAAGTAAGGCCATCCAGGAATTCAATATCGCGATTGCGGGGCCGCTGGCGAGCGGGTTGCTAGCTGCGCTGTTCTATGGGCTGAAGGTGGCAATTCCTAGACGCGAGGTGGCCGCGGTGGTTGATCCGCTGTGGTTCGCAAACGCCATGCTGGCCGGCTTCAATATGCTGCCGGGATTTCCACTGGATGGCGGGCGAATGTTCCGGGCGATGGTCTGGGGAGCGACAAAAGATTTCGCTCGCGCCACGCGAGTGGCGGCGGCCAGCGGGAAATTGATCGCGTACGTGATGATTGGGTTGGGCATTTTTTCGGCGTTCGCCGGCGATCGGGGCGGCGTGATCGTGGAATATGTGGGACGGTGGGGCGGGATCTGGCTGGCGTTTATCGGGTGGTTTTTGTTGAGCGCGGCGCAAGCAAGCGTGAGCCAGTTGACGATTCGCGAGACGCTGACGGGATTGTGCGCGTCTGACGTGATGAGCCATGAAGTGCCGACGATCCCGGGGAATTTGAGCCTGGAAGAATATAGCGGTGAGGTGTTGCGCACAGGCCGGCGGATTCACATTGTGACCATGGACGACAGGCTTTTGGGATTGATGAATGTGACGGCGCTGAACCAGGTGCCGCGAGACGAATGGTCTATGAACTCGGTACAGGCGGTGATGGTGCCGCGGGACAAGATTTTGTGGGCATCCCCGGAAGAACCACTGCCACGTTTGCTGGAGCGATTGATGGGCGCGGACGTGAATCAGATGCCTGTGGTGCGGCATAGCGACGATGGGGCGGCGCACATTATCGGGATGGTGACCCGGGATGCCATTTTGCGCGTGATTCAGACGCGGAGTGAATTGAGCGCGGCGCTGAGTAGTAAGTGAGAGAAGAAAGTTTTAAGTTTTAAGTTTTAAGTTTTAAGTTTTAAGTTTTAAGTTTTAAGTTTTGGATCCCTCCCTGCTGCGCTGCGTTATTGCGCAGAAACCCGTGCCAAGTTAAGACCGTTCATTGCTGACGACCGGTGTCTGGATTGGGGCAAATAGCGGTGAAGCGGAAACCGCCCCGGCGGACATCGAGGGCAATATTGGAAAACCCGGCGGTGTTGAGGCGTGGAAACACGGAACTGGGAACCATCGGCGTGAAGGTACTGCGGATGTGGCCGGCGCGGTGAAGCCAATTATCTGGAATTTCGAAGGCGATCAAAACGCCGCCGGGACGAAGTACGCGGAAGGCTTCGGCGAACATTTGATCCTGGAGTTCAGTGGATCTGAGGTGGTGGAGAACGAGGATAGCGAGCGCTGATGAAAACGTTTGGCAGGCGAAGGGCAATTGAGAAGCGTCGCCCTGGACGGCTGCGATTGTGTCTCCGTTGTTTTGCGATTTGAGTTTGGCGAGAGGCGTTGTGATCGTAGTCGAGGGAGGTGATGCGCGGGACGCGCGTTTGGAGATGAGCGGTTGCGGGGCCGTATCCTGCACCAATTTCGAGATCGCCCAGGGACGCACCGCCGAGGAGCCAAGGAAGCAGCTTGCGTCCGGTGAGGTGACGCCAGAGAGACGAGGAGCAGATAAAGTGTTCGGCTGCGTTCACGGGAAGAGATTTAGTTTAGCGCAGGATCGAAGAGGGATTCCTCGCTTCGCGGACCCCGCTCGGAATGACGGGCTTATTCTCGCTGCGAATGCAGATGAAATAAGGGTTGATTTCGTATATCTACCTAAGTAGAGTTATTTACATGGGTATTCGACTTCGCATTTCGCGGCAATCGCTGGCACTGCTGGAAGCACTGCTGAACCAGCCCGCGCAATGGCATCACGGATATGCACTGAGCCAGCAGACGGAACTTGCTTCCGGGACGCTCTATCCGATCTTGATGCGGCTGGAGAAATCCGGTTGGCTGGAAACGAAGTGGGAGGATGCGCCGGTTCCCGGTAGACCGCCGAGACATTTTTACCGGTTGACCGGCAACGGGCGGGAGTGGGCACGGGAAGAATTGCGGTCAGCGCGGGAGAGCAAATTCTGGAAGCCTGCACACGGGAAGGCGGGGGTATGAGCATGCCTCAAAATTCCCTGCTAACGCGAATAGCAGTGAGTTCGTTAGAGCTTGCCGTGCGCCATTGGCCGGGGAATTCCCGGCGATGGGGACAAGCCTTGCTTTCGGAGATGGGAGAAATCTCGGAGCCGAGCGCCGCATTGAACTGGGCGGCGGGAGGGATTTTTCTATTTTTCCGTGCGGTGGTGTCACACTTCTACGAATGGATGAGGCTGCCCGCCGGCGCCGGATTTTCAACTGGGGCGCCGACGAGTGGGAAGGGTCGTCCGCAATTCCCAAAGCACTCTAGATTGGCAACCGCGGTCGTGCTTATGGCGACGGCGTTTTTGTTCTTTCTGCCGATCGGACGAGAAGCTGTAAGAACAGTGAGGGCAAGCTGGAGGGGATTTGTTGCGTCGGACGGCGACCGGCGGAATTTGGAAAAGATCGCGGCGGAAGCGGAGAAGGAGAAAGATGCGCGTGAGCTGGCCTTTGTGGCGCTCACTTATCCAGATGGGGAACGTGCGATGCAATTCGCAGATCGCGCGGTGGCCCTGGATCCAAACCTGGTATGGATTTACGCCAGTCGCTACAACCGCCGGGATGGGCGAGACTGGTCAAAGAACGCAGAGTGGTTGAAACGATTGAAGAGTTCCGATCCGGATAATGCATATGTTTATTTGGTGAGCGCCTATGGAGAGGGAGAACGTCGGGTTCAGGAAATGACCGGCGATCGAAGTGGAACAGCTGAAGGGACCGGTAAAGTATTGAGCGGCGATGGAGAGTGGATGAAGGAGATGGACCAAGCGTCTCGAGCACCAAAGTATGACAGTTATTTCGGACGCCACGAGCAGTTGGAGCGGGAAGGGTGGACGAAAACGCCGAGTCTGTCGCCAAGCCTAATCGCGATGAGCTTGTGGTCCCACAGTATTCCCGACGCCTCGCAGATTCAGGCATATGCAGACCTGCGGGTACATGAAGCGTTGGAGGCAGGCTCGGCAGGGAATGTGACAGAAGCCGCGAGCGTACTTGGCGAGATTACAAATTTCGGGAAGCGAATGACGGCCGGTGGCAGCACTTTGTTTGACCGGGGTATCGGGCTGGGAGTAACGCAGCGTGGTTTGGAAGGATTCGAGAAGTTGTATAGCGCGAACGATGAAGCAAACGAAGTCAAAGAGATCGACGGACAACTGCGAGAGGTGGAGGCAAGCAAGAGAACGCTGGTGCATTCCTACATGGGATGGCGGTCCGAGCTGATTAGCGGCTTGCGGTGGAAAGCGATCGCGGTGCAAGCTTCGGCAATTTTTTCACTAATTTTGGCGATAGCGATTGCGCTGAGCTTGCTGGTACTCGAAGCGGGTGCTGCGTTCGGTTGGAGAAGAGCCGCAGCCGGGCGGTGGATCGCTTGCCGGCTGGCGGATTATGGGCCGGCACTGTTTTTGGTGTCGGGCGCAATCTTTCTGTGGAGTTTTCAGCCAATCGCCGAGATCTTTGAACATTATCGTTCCATGGAGTTGCCCAACCTGGAAGGTGTAGGGCTTTTTTGGGAGTTGTTTGCTTTGGGAGATGCGAATCCGGTGTCATATCTTTACGAGCCGTATCATCAATGGTTGGTGCTGACGGCGATATTGGTGGCGATGGCGGTAATTGTGGTTGCGCGCGGACTGGTGAGGACCAAGAAGACGCTGACTTGAGAGCCAGCGCTACATTGAGGCTGGGATTAGTTGAATAGGGGGCGGAGGCGGTGGAGAGAGGCGGCGAATTGGTCGGCGTTATACGCGGAGGGATTTTCGAGCTGCTGGAATAGGGCGTTGATGGCGGCGCGGATTTCTGCGTCGTTGACGGGCTTGGAATTTTTGCTGTAGGCGATGTAAAGCGAGTCGAGAGCCATGGTGGCTTGTTCGGCGGCGCGTTCGTCAGCGAGCGAGATCGTTTCGGCGTCGTCGGTGATGCGCTGGAGCGTGCGCAGCGTGATGGACTGATCGTACTGCATCATGGACAGGCGATCCGCGAATTGTTGAGCCAGGGGAGCGGCGGCGCTGGCGGCGTTGGCAACGGCGGTACGATCGGGATTGAGCTTGCTCATTTCGTTTGAGACGGCGAGCATCTGGCGGTCGAGTTCCTGCGCGGACGCAGGATCGACCTGCTGGGCAAAATCACGAAAAACAATGTAACGAGAAGCGTTCCAAGGCGGATCGCCGGGGCGGCGGCCTTCGTAGCCATGTTCCTGCCGCCAGCTATCTTTGGCGGGGCCGAGCGAGTGGTGACAGGCGAAGCAGGAAAGCTCGGCGTATTCGGGCCAAGCATCTTTTTTGTCGGCGTGCTGGTTGTTGGCGCGCCACGCAAGGCGCTCCATCGACGCGCGTAGCTGCACGGCTTGTCCCGTAGCCCAATCACGGACACCGGCCCACACGGGATCTTCAACTGGCTTTCCTGGAACGGATTCGCGCGGAACTTTCCAGTGGCGAGGCATGACGGCGGAGAACGAATCCAGTTCGAAATAGAGATCGGGATGGCCCGCGGCGATCATCTCGTGATCGATGAATTTTTCTTTTGTGCCCAGATGGCATTCGAGACAGAGGTTTGTGCGGTGGATGACGTTGCGGGTGTCCTTCATGCCAAGCGCGACGGATTTTTCGTAGGGCCAATCACGGGTGGTGTGCGGACCAAGCCACGCGGAAGCCGGGCCATGGCAAGATTCGCAGGAAACACCTTCGGAAATTTCAAAGGGACGGCCCCGCTGTTCGGGCGTGGTGTACAGCGCGTGGCACCTGAGGCACTTGGGCGAATCTTCGGCTTTTGCGCCTAGCTTCAGAATGCGGGCCATGCGCTCGCCGATTTCGCCGGTGAGGACTTGGTAGGAACGGCTGTGCTTGTCCTGAAGAATCCAGGTGGAATATTCATTTTGCAGAATGCGGCCGCCGGCGACGGGCTTGACGCCGCCGTGGCAACTGGTGGCAGCACAGGAACCGGGGCCGATATATTTTATGGGTTCGCTGGAATCATTGGATGTGGAAGCGGACGCCGACGCGGAGGAAATGAGGACCAGGGCGGCGAAGAAGAGCACGGGTAGAGGAAGATTATATTTGCGAGGCAGCATGAGGTGAGACGAATCGGTTCTTTTTGCTTATAGCGTTGGGAAGCGCGGCAAGTCAACGGGAAGAGCGGGCTTTTCGAGGGCATTGTGCGAAAAGACAACGGGGCAAGAATTATGGAAGCGGCGCGGGCGTGAGTATGCGGAAATAGCGTAGACCTAATCGAGCGCCCAAAGCTACTGGCAAGCAGCGGCGCGGGTTCTCGAGACTTTCCACCGTGATTTTCGACGAACTGCGAGCCATCCAACTGCGCCACGGCTATCTGCCCAAGGCAGAGCTGGAACACCTTTCGCAGCGCAGCCAGATTCCGCTGTACCAAATCCATAGTGTTGCCAGCTTTTATCCTCATTTTCATTTAACACCGCCGAGCCGGGCGGAAATTCTGGTGTGCGCGGACATGAGTTGCCGGTTGAATGGCGCTTGTGAACTGCGCTCGGAATTGGCGGCGCGGTTTGCGGGAACGCGCGCGGAGGATGTGCAGATCAAGGATGTAAGTTGCCTGGGGCGCTGCGACCGTGCGCCCGCCGTGGCAATCAATGAGGCGATTTTCGAGGGAGTTTCGGCTGAGCAGGTGGAACAACTGGCGCGACGGGCGACACGCGGCGAGGAGCTCCGAGCGGAGCATCCGGAAACGGCGCGAGTGGCTTGCGCTTCCGATCCTTACGGCGAAGGAGAAACATACGGCGCGGTCAGGAAATTGGTAGGCACACGCGACTATGACGGCGTGCTGGCATCGTTGAAAGAGGCGGAGCTACGCGGGATGGGCGGCGCGGGATTTCCTGCCTGGATGAAATGGGATCTGGTGCGGAAGCAGCCGGGACCGGAGAAATATGTGGTATGCAACGCCGACGAGAGCGAGCCGGGAACGATCAAGGATCGCTTCATCCTGAGCCACCTGCCGCATCTGGTTGCGGAAGGAATGATGATTGCGGGCTTGGTGACGGGCGCAAAAAAAGGGATTTTGTATATCCGGCATGAATACTCATTGCAGGAAGAGATTTTTGGAGAAGAACTGCGGCGGTGCATGAAAGCGGGACTGTTGGGGAAAAAGATTCTGGGAAGCGAGCTGGATTTCACGCTGGAGGTTTTCGTCAGCCCTGGCGGATACATTTGCGGCGAAGAAAGCGCGCTGCTGGAGGCGATTGAGGGTCACCGGGCGGAGCCGCGGAACAAGCCGCCGTTTCCGGGAGTGGCGGGGTTGTGGCAAAAGCCGACGGTGATTAACAACGTGGAGACGTTCGCGAATGTGCCGCAAATTTTGATGCGCGGGGCGAAGTGGTACAAGAAGGCGGGCGTTGGCGGATCTCGAGGATTGAAATTTGTGGGAGTGAGCGGGCACGTGGAACGGCCGGGCGTGTACGAAGTGCCGATGGGCACAACGATGCGCGAAGTGATTTACGGGAACGCAGGGGGGATTCGGGGCGGGAGGAAGTTGAAGGCATTTGCGCCATCGGGGCCGTCTTCGGGGTATTTGCCAGCGCCGATGGCGGACGTGCGGTTGGACTTCAAGGCGCTGGCGGAAGCGGGATCGATGTTGGGATCGGGAGCAATTGTGGTGTGCGACGAAACAACCTGCATGCTGGATATGGCGTTGACAGCGGTGAAATTCTATCGAAATGAATCGTGCGGAAAATGCGTGCCGTGCCGGGTGGGCTCGCAAAAGATGGTGGAATTGCTGGCGCGGTGGACGCAGGGAGGCGTGAGCGAGGGCGCGTTTCGGGCGGATCTGGGATTGATTGAAGAATTGTCTCAGGCGATGAGCCTGACTTCGATTTGCGGGTTGGGACAGATTGTGCCCGCGCCAGTGCAAAGCGTGTTGAAACATTTTCGGGCGGAGGTTGAGGCACATGTTTTGCGGGGGGATTGCCCTAGCGGGATTTGTTTTTCGGAGGCGGGGAGGATGGCGGAGTTGGTGAGAGTCGGGGTTCGGCCGTGAAAAAGAACGCTAGAGAGAACAGGAATGAAAGATTTAACGCAGAGGGTGCGGAGATCGGACGCAGAGCACGGAGAGAAAGCGCGTTTCATGGTTAGGACTGAAAACAGTTTAGGCGGTAAGCAGCGGCTAGCCGCCGCACGGCGGGATGAGCGTGACTAGCACAGCGTTGGTGGAATTGACGATCGATGGGCGGCCGGTGCGGGTGCCGGAGGGTACTACCGTTTACGATGCCGCACGCTTGAATGGAATTGCGATTCCGACGTTGTGCCATTTGCAGAGCCAGACTCCGGTGGGGGTGTGCCGGTTATGCGTGGTGGACACGGGAGCTCGGGTGCTAAGCGCGAGTTGCGTGCGGCCGGTGGAAGCGGGCATGAAGGTGAGCACAAGTTCAGAGAAAGTGCTCGCGGCGCGGAAGACGCTGCTCGAATTGCTGATGGCGGATCACGTCTCACCGTGCGTCCGGCAACAGCATTCCGGTGATTGCGAGTTGGAAACCCTGGCGACGCAGGCGGGAGTGGGTACGCCGAGATTTGCGCGACGCACAACATCCCGAGGAACGGACGATTCTTCGCTGGCCATCGCCGTGGATCATGACGCGTGCATTTTGTGCGACCGGTGCATCCGCGGCTGCGATGAGATCAAGAATAATTTTGTACTGGGACGGATGGGTAAGGGATATTCCGCGGGGATTGCGTTTGATTTGAACGCGCCGATGGGAGATTCGACGTGCATTTCGTGCGGAGAGTGCATGGTGTCTTGCCCCACGGGGGCTTTGACGAATAAAAGCGTGGCAGGCACATCGATTGCGTCAGGCGCGGATACGCAATCGTTGACGGCGGAGGAACTGCACCGGTTACCCGTGTTCGCGGGCGTGTCTGGAACATTTCTGGAGCTGAACCGCGGAGCGATTGTGAAGCGGCGCTATCGCCGGGGAGAAGTGATCTGCCGCGAGGGAGATTTCGGGTCGACGGCGTTTTTTATCGTGGAGGGCTACGCTCAGGTGGCGCTCTCCACACCGATCGCGCACGTGAAGACTCATGGAGGCGGGAAGGGATTTTTCAAGCGATTGACCAGCGTGCTGGTGGGCCGAGAGGAAGACAAGCGCGAAGAAGAGGTGCGCGACCGGACGATTCCGATCGATGCGTCGGTGGATTTGGCGTATGGAAATCCTGTGGCGGAGCTGGGATCAGGCGATTTGTTCGGCGAAATGACATGCATGAATTTTTATCCGCGGTCGGCCACAGTGCGAGCGACGACGGAGGTGGTGGCGTACGAAATGTTGCGGAACGTGCTGGACATCATGATGAAGAACAAAACGTTTCGCGCACAGTTGGACGAAAACTACCGGCGGCGGGCGCTGGAAACGCATTTGCGGGGCGTGCCGATGTTTGCGGGGCTTTCGCCGGATTTCATCGAGCGTTTGAAGGGCAGCGTGGAACTGGTGCGCTTCGCACCGGGGCAGATGATTGCGCGGCAGGGCGAGGCGGCGGACAGTTTTTACCTCGTGCGCATCGGGTTCGTGAAGATCTTCGAGGAATATCCGGGCGGCGAACTGGTGCTGGCTTATCTTTCGCGCGGGGATTATTTCGGGGAAATCGGGCTGCTGGGAGGCGGCGTGCGTACGGCGAGTTGCACGGCGCTGGATCATGTGGAGCTGGTGAGAATTTCGGGGGACGACTTCCGGGAAATGGTGGCGCGTTTCCCGGGAGTGCGAAGCGGGCTGGAAACGGTGGCGGCGGAACGGCAGGCAGCGAATGCGCAGCGGATGCAGATGGTGCAAAGCGTGCCGCTGGAGCAATTTCTGTCGCAGGGTTTGATGGAAGCGCAGAGCCTGCTGGTCCTGGACCTGAAGAATTGCACGAGGTGCGACGCGTGCGTGGACGCCTGCGCCGACGCGCATGATGGCGTGACGCGACTGGTGCGCGAGGGATTGCGATTCGAAAACTTTCTGGTGGCTACGTCGTGCCGGCAATGCCGCGATCCGTTGTGCATGGTGGGATGTCCGGTGGGAGCGATCCGGCGGCGAAATTCGCTGGAAGTGATCATCGAGGACTGGTGTATTGGGTGCGGACTGTGCGCGCGGAATTGCCCCTACGGAAATATCAATTTGCACCCGTTCGAGGTGCGTGTCGAGGATTTGGAAAGCCCGGGGCGCAAGAAGGCAGTGGTGCAACAAAAAGCCACGTCTTGCGATTTGTGCACGCATTTGAAGGAACCGAGCTGTGTATATGCGTGTCCGCATGACGCAGCGCACCGCGTCGATCCGAGGAAATTTTTTGCGGCATCGATGGGACAAGGGCTGAGCGCTTGAAGATGGACCGAACACAGCGCGGGTGGGCGTGGGCATCGCTGGGAATCGTAGCGATGAGCGCGATCGCTTACACGGCGTACTCACGGCGGGCGCCTGAAGGACCTCGCGGCGGAAGTACGATGGGGTTGGTTTTCGGGGTGGCGGGATTTGCGTTCATGATTCTTGCGGCGCTGCTGGGGGCAAGGAAGCGGGTGCCAACGTGGCGAGTGGGGCGCGCACAGGCGTGGATGCGCGGGCATTTGTGGCTGGGCTTGCTGAGCCTGCCGCTGATTTTGTTTCATGGAGGATTTCATTTTGGCGGGACGTTGACGCACGTGCTGATGTGGCTGCTGATCATCACCGTGGGGAGCGGGGTGTTTGGAGCGGTGCTGCAGAATTATGTGCCGCGGCTCATGACAGCAGAGGTACCGCTGGAAACGATCTACGCGGAAATTGGGAACGTGCAGAAATTGTTGCGCGAAGAAGCAGACCGCGCGATGGAGTCAATCTGCGGATTGATGGGGTTGCTGCGGACTGAAGCGGACGGCCAGCGTGCCGGAGGATTTACCGCGTTGCGGCCAATCGCGGCTTCGGTCGTGCCGTTGAGGACTTCGGCGGCGGTGAGCGCGGGAGCTAGCGCGGCAGTGGCGCCGGCGGCGGAAACGGTTTTATTGAGCGAAATCGAAAGTGCTCCGTTGAAACGGTTCTACGTGGAAGAGCTGCGCGTGTTCCTAGAGCGGCCAGAAAGGCGCGGCCAGCGACTGGGAGACGCGGGCAGGGCAAAGTTGGCTTTCGCGGGATTACGAACGTTGTTGCCGGCGGCGGCTCACGAGACACTGAGCGACTTGGAAGAGATTTGCGAGGAGACACGGCAGTTGGTTCTGCAGGAACGGCTACATCGGTGGATGCATGGATGGTTGCTGGTACATATACCTCTGTCGTTGGCGCTGATGGTGCTGGGTGCGATTCATGCGGTTGTCGCGTTGAGATATTAGAGGTGAAGGAAGTATAGGAAAAAACAAAGCGGCGAGTGACGAGTGGCGCGATTACGAACAACGAAGAAGCTGGCGCAGCGGGTCGACTTGAATTATTTCAAGAGGCCGACGGCGTTCAAGCGCGCGAAATTTTGGCTGAGCGTGTTGGTGCCGCTGCTGGCCGTAGCGTGGATCGCGTGGCGAGGCTTGGCACGAGATTCGCGGTTGTACTCGAGCGGTCGGATGAGCGAAGCGCATGCTGTGCTGGAACGGCAGTGCGCGGCGTGCCACGTGGAGAAGGCAGGAGAATTTTCGGCGAACGCAGCGGATAGCGCGTGCCTGGCTTGCCACGATGGACCGGTACATCATGCGAACGAGGTGGCGTCCGCGGTGCCTACCTGCGCGACGTGCCATGCGGAACATCGCGGACGGATTGAACTCAGTGCGGCGAGCAATGGAAGCTGCGCGGAATGCCACGCGAAGCTCAAGGTGGCTAGCGGGCCGGTTCACTATGCCGCGACAATTCATAGCCTCGAAGATGGTCATCCGGAATTTGCGGCTTTGCGCGACGGCGCTGAGGATCCTGGCACGATCCGGTTGAACCACGCGATCCATATGAAGCTGATCCGTCGAGGGCCGAATGGACCGATGGTGCAGCTGGAATGCGGGGATTGTCACCGCTTCTCGGCTGTCAATGCGCCATGGCCATACGAGGATCGGGCTTATGTTTTTGTCCAGACATCGTATTCGGCGGAGGCGAAGAGTCCATTGTCCGGAGATTCACTGGCGGGTCCGAAACCGCTGACAGGGCGAGAGAGAATGACACCCCCGAAATTCGCCACGGCGTGTGCGGGTTGCCATTTGTTGACTTTCGACAGACGTTTCGATGAGGGCGTGCCGCACGACAAGCCTGAAATAGTTCATGCGTTTCTGGTGAAGAAATTTCAGGAGTACATCGCCGCGCATCCGGCGGATGTGCGCGTGGTGCGCGATCCGAGTCGCGATTTGACGGGCAAGCCGATTCCACCTGAGGTGCGGGTGCTGACGCCGGCGCTATGGGTGGCGTCACGTACGGCGGACGCCGAAAAACTTTTATGGAGAAAAACTTGTAAGCAGTGCCATGCGATTTCGTTTGGGGCGAGCGCTTCCCTGCCGTCGATTGCAGCGGCCAGAGAACGAGAGCAATGGCTGCCGCATGCGAAGTTCGATCATGATGCGCACCGGGGATTCTCGTGCGCGGGTTGCCATGTGAAAGCATTGACGAGCACAGAAGTGAGCGACGTTTTGGTGCCGGGAATTGCGAATTGTCAGACGTGCCACGCGCCGGGGCCGGAACATGCGGAGTCTCGGTGTTTCGAGTGCCATACGTATCATGATTGGGGGAAGCGGAAGGAAGTGAAGGCTGGGTTTACGTTGCCGGGATTGGTGGGCGGACGGTAGACGAATTTTCTCCTTCGTCCGCGGAAGAGCGGACTCAAAATGACAGTTCACAGAGGACGGCCCTCTTCAGAAGGCGGGCCCTACAAATGCGAGGCTGCGGCTGCATTAATTCACCGCAGATTTGGTTTACGCGCATATGATGTGTGGAACCAATCGAGAGGATACAAGAAGACGGGCCGAGGTCAGAGGAGAGTGCGATGAAGGGGCACTTGCGAGCCGTGCTGGCAGTATTGTGTTCGGCGCTGACGTGCGGTGGAACATTTCTTTTTGCGTTGTACCAGCAGTTGGCCTTGGTGGAGGTGGCGGCGAGCATCATCCTTGGCGTGCAGCTGTACCTTCTGGCTTCAACGATTGGCGACTGGATCGAGAACAAAACGGAAGCGAGCAAATCGCGGAAGTGGATTGCGATGGGATTGGCAGCGGCGGTGGTGTGCTATTTCCTGATCGCGAAAACGCTGCATTCAACGCATGACTGATAAAGTGCGGCTCGCGGTGTGGGCCGGTTTTCACTCAGAATGGAGAAATAGCGGCTGAGCAACTTCACGCACGGTTGGGTAGGAATCTTGCGTGAAGTGGCGCAAACCGTTACAGCGGCATACTGTAAGACCAATAACATCAATTAGTTATGGCGCAGATGAATGGCATGCGACATGCGCTTATGTGAGGATGGAGGTGGGCCATGACTCCGTCCATCCATATTGAGGCACCTCCCGATCAAAAAATAAAACCGGGAAAAAAACCAGAAACAAATGTAGTCGAAAGCAAGAAAATTGCTGTTGAACCAGCATTGCCAAAAACGGCACGTCCAGCAGACGGATCATTTCAGGGATCGATGTTGGAATACAACCGGATGAAAAGCGGATCGCGACTGCGGAATACGTTGATCAGCCTGACGGTAAATACATGCCTATTGGTCGCGCCGGTATTCGCGGGATTGTACTTTACGGATTCTTTGGATCTGAGACAGTTTGCATCAACGTTCCTGGTGGCACCTCCGCCTCCACCACCACCGCCCCCAGCGGCTGCACCACTGATCAAGGCGGCGCCCGTGCACAGAGTATTTGAAAATTCGGGCAAGTTGGTTGCGCCGACGGTGGTGCCGAAAGAAATCGCGATGCTGAAAGAAGCGCCCATACCGGACGTCGAAGGCGTAGGTGGAGTTGCCGGTGGCGTGCCTGGAGGAGTTGCAGGCGGCAGCATGGGTGGAGTGCTCGGTGGAGTGATTGGCGGCACCTCGATCTCGGCGCCCATCGCGCCGAAGGAAAAAGGGCCGCGAGCGCCGGTGCGTGTCGGCGGGCGGGTGAAGCAGCCTACGCTGATCACTCGTGTGGATCCGCGGTACCCGCCGCTGGCCATTCAAACGCATATGCAAGGCACAGTCGTGGTGGATGCCGTCATTGATGAGCACGGCGACGTCGTGGAAGTAAAGGTAGTTTCCGGGCCGCCGCTGCTGATTCAATCCGCGCTCGACGCAGTGCGGCAGTGGAAATACCAGCCCACATTTTTGAACGATCAGCCTGTAGCTGTGCAATTGAACGTTATCGTGGAGTTCAAGCTCGGCAACGGATAAGAAGTTTGGAGTTGGACGGAGGGCGGAACGGCGCAATTCAGGCCGTTCCGCCTCTTGTCGTTCAAGGCTTCGCCGCCTGCGCAGAGTGGTCGTGGTTGAGGTACTTGATCAGCAGAACCTCATTGCCCTTATCGTTGTAAATCAAATCATCTACAAGCTTTTTACTCATCAGGATGCCAAAACCGCCAGGACGCATGCCGCGATTCTCGCGTTCTTCCATGTGGAGAAATGGTTGATCCGGGGGATTCGCAATTGCGGAGTGCTTCAATTCCTCAAGGGAAAAGCCTGTGCCGGGATCCTTCACTTTGCAAAGAACCATGCGCTGCGTACGCACGTAGGAAACTTCCACGTGTTGCGTTGGATCGAACTGTCCGCCGTGCTCCATGGCGTTCAGCAGAATTTCCCGAAATGCGATGGCCACTTCCTCGGTCTCTGCATCGGGGAGATCGGAGGCTTCCCGGAAAAACTGCAGGAGACGATTGGCGGCGACCACATCACAACGAACACAAAGGCGCACCCACTTGGGCGAGGCCGAGAGAATTTCGATGCCGTCATCCCAAAACGGCTCGCACATGGCAATCCGGATCATTTCCGCAAACCGTTCCGTGGAAAAGGGGCGAGCGAAATAACTGAAGGCATGCTCGCGAATGGAGTTAAGGACATCGCCAGGTATGAATTCGTCGGTGAGGATTATGAGGCGCGTGTGCGGCCTGACCAGGCGGAGGCGGCGAAGCAGTTCGATGTCTTCCTGGCCGGTGGTGCGCTCACCGGTGATAATCAGGTCGTAGGAGCGCTGACGAGCACGCTCGAGCGCATCATGATTGTCTTTCGCGTGATGAACATCCCACTCTTCCCGTTGGAATATGTTGGTAAGGAGCAGGTTGATTTCCGGGCTGGAATCCACGATGAGCGCGTGATGATGCTCAATTTGAGCAGGGGCGGGTGGGGAGTTGACTGGCATGGGACCTCCAAGTCCCTTCCCTGGCGGTGGGGGAGAAACAGGTCTCGCCAGCATGCAGGAAACGGCGGGAGGGCGCAAGAGGGGGTCGCGGGCCGTGGAGTTGTAAGGCCGGGAAAGGTTGTGCCGTAGAAGGATTTGGGCGCGATGTAGGGATCGAAGAGGGATTCCTCACTGCGCGGACTCCGTTCGGAATGACGGCGTTTTTGTTTTGTTGACTCTTAGGTTGAGGCAGCAAAAGACGCTGAGCCTTGATGTCAACGTCTCAATAGTGGATGCCAATGCGACAGACTAGCCGAGTTCGCTGGTCATCAGGAAGAGCGGCTTCATCTCGAAGCTTTGATAGACGGGCCGGAGACGTTCGACGCTGTAGTGTTCCTTGACGTTGATGACTTTTTTGGTTGCGGTGACAGTGTCGATGGGCATGTTGTCATAACGCCCATTCTTGAGGACGACGAGACGGCCGTGGATATGATTCAGGAGAAGGTCCAGGGCAAGGTTGCCGTAGGCCATCGGGACGATGGAATCGACAGCGTCGGGGTCGCCGCAGCGCACCAGGTAGC
This sequence comes from Candidatus Acidiferrales bacterium, assembly GCA_963701055.1. Lineage (GTDB taxonomy): Bacteria > Acidobacteriota > Terriglobia > Acidiferrales > UBA7541 > Acidiferrum. The sequence continues at coordinate 5,207,102 of OY969563.1, forward strand.
CGAGCTTCTGCTCAATGCATTCGATTTTCTTGCCGTTGTTGAACTTGGGAGAAAGCTGGCTAAGTTCCTCGGCGACACGCTCGCCGATCCCGCCCAACTTTTTGTGACCGAAGGCGTCTGCGGCAGCACTTTGAAAAACCATGTCGCCGCCTTCGAACATGGCGCCTTCCGAAACCAGGACAATGGAATAGCGGCTGGGATTCCGATTTCGATCACGCACAAGGAGTTCGGTGAGTTGCTCCATGTTGAACTTGTGCTCCGGGATCACGCAACGGTTGGCCGCGCCCGCCATGGTGGGAAGCATCGCGGTGAAACCGGCATAGCGGCCGAAGACCTCGAGAACCATGAAGCGTTCATGGGAGCCGGCGGAAGTGCGGAGGGCGTTGGTCATCTGAATGGTGCGGGTGATACAAGTGCTGAAGCCGATGCAGTAGTCCGTGCCCGGGACGTCGTTATCCATGGTCTTGGGGATGGCGACGACGCGCACGCCTTCTTTGTGGAGACGGACGCCGTAGCTGAGGGTGTCATCACCGCCGATGGGAATCATGTACTCGATGCCAAGCCAGGCGAGGTTCTTCAGGACTTCGGCGCTTAGATCGTTTTTCTCGGCGTTGTACTGCCCTTTCAGATGCTCGGGGACACTGTTCTTGGCGACACGGCCGGGGTTTGTGCGCGAAGAGTGAAGAAACGTGCCGCCAGTGCGCCCGGCGCGATTCACTTCGTCTTCCGTGAGGCGCTGAAAATTATTGGAATTGTCATACTTTTCGTCGCGAATCATCTCGACCAGACCAGCCCAGCCGCGGCGGATGCCGATGACCTCGTAGCCCTCGTGAATTGCGCGGAGGGTGACGGCACGAATGGCCGGGTTCAAGCCGGGGACGTCACCGCCTCCCGTGAGAATTCCAATTACGCCCTTCTTTACGTTGATATTAGCCATGGTGCAAGACTCGCCTTTGAATGTAGTAGCAAACAGAAGATTATGCGGCTTATCGGGGAAATTAGGAAGTGCAGGAATCACAAATCGAAAAATTGAATGGACGGATGGGAGCTAACCCGTGATTTGAATTTTCTCAGAAAACGGGCGCCCCGCTTGGGATATTTACTCGTACCTCAGGGCTGCCATGGGATCGATGCGCATGGCACGGCGAGCGGGCAACACCGCGGCCAGGGCTGAGACAGCGAGAAGGCCGCACGCAACCAGCGCCAGCGTCAGCGGGTCCGTGGGCGTCACTTCGAAGAGCAGCGATTGCAGAACGCGGCTGAGTGCCAGGGAAATGGCGAGACCGAGGGTCAACGCCACGACGGCAAGAATCAGCGCCTCTCGCAAAACCATGCTAACGATATTCGACGAGCGAGCTCCCAGGGCCATGCGAATGCCGATTTCGTTGGTGCGCTGGCTGACGGAATAAGAAACGACGCCGTAGATGCCAATTACGGCAAGAGCTATCGCGATCGCGGCGAACACTGCCAATAGCACGGCCTCGAAGCGCGGGCTGGAGACTGAATCAGAGAATACGGTCTCCATGCTCTGCACGTCAGAGACAGCTTGATCAGGATCGACGCGGTGAACGGCGGTTTCGACGGATTGGGCTATCGCGCGAGGGTCACCCGCGGCGCGAATGACGAGCGTCGCAAAATACATGGGCGCTTGCGAATTAGAGAGAAAGATCGTGGGTTGAGGAGATTCCTGAAGGTCGGTTTGCCGAGCGTCCGCGACGATACCGACGATTTCGACGGGCTTGGTTAGGGTCCAGCAAACCTGCAGTCGCTTGCCGAGAAGATCCTGGCCTGGGAAGTAGCGCTGGACGAAAGCATGATTGACGATGGCTACGGGCGGGGCATCAAAATTGTCGTGTTCGTTGAAATCTCGTCCTTTCTGTAGCGAAGTACCCATCGTGGAAAAATAGCCGGAGCTGACGATCAGGAATTGCGAGTCAGGCGATTCGGCCGGTGTGGGCGGCGGCCCATCCCCAGGACCGAAACAGGATCCCGAGACTTTTTCTGTGAGCGGAAGAAAATGCGTTGAGCCGGCGGCGCGGACTCCCGGAGCGTTGCGAATTTCCGACAGAATGTGATCAAAATAAGCGGCGCGCTTTGGATCATCGAGATAACGTGAAGGCGACACCCAAAGATGCATGGTCAGCAGATGTTCCGGGTTGAATCCGGGGTCGACGGCAACGAGGCGGGAGAAGCTGCGCAGCATCAGGCCAGCGCCGACAGAGAGTAGAAGGGCCAGGGCGATTTCCGCGATTACAAAAGTCCGGCGCAGTGTTTGATGTCCTCCCACGCCACCGCGGACGGAACCTTGCTTTAGCGCGTCTTGAAGGTCAACGCGAGAGAGGCGCAGGGCGGGAACAAGCCCGAAAACGACGGCGGTAAATAGCGAAGCACAAAAAGTGAACAGCAGAACGCGAGCGTCGATGGCAATTGGCTCGCTGCGAGGGAGCGGCGCGTTGGGAGGGATGAGCGCCAGCAGGCTGTGCAATGCCAGCTGCGCGACCAACAAACCTGCCGCCATGCCCGCGAGCGACAGCAGCAGGCTTTCCACAAGCAATTGCTGAATGAGGCGCGTGCGTCCGGCACCCAAGGCAGCACGCACCGCCATTTCACGCAGCCTTCCCGCGCCACGCATCAAAACAAGATTGGCGACGTTGGCGCACGCGATCAACAGAAGAAATCCGACGGCGGCGAGTAAGATCCATAGCGGACGACGAACGTCTTCGGTGGCGTCGTCGAGCATCGGAACGACTTGCGCGCTCCAGCCTCGATCAAACCCGGGCCGTGCCTCAGCGGTCCTTTTCGCTACAGCCTCCATGTCCTGCTGGGCCTGCTCGATTGTCACGTTTGGCTTCAATCGAGCGACGGAAGTAAGGTAGCGGCCGCTTTCCCATTCTGCGGTGCGCGCCAGCGGGAGTGGAGTCCAAACTTCCGCTTTGATCTTCGGAAAGGAGAAACCGCGAGGCATCACTCCGACGATGGTGCTGGGCAAGCCGTCGACGTCGATCTTCTGCCCAACCACGGCGGCATCTCCGCCAAACTGACTGCGCCATAGATCGTAGCTGAGAATCACGACCTGGTTTTGTCCCGGAACACCGTCCTGCGGGTTGAAGGTGCGTCCGAGAAGTGGAGGAATTTCAAGAATGGAGAAAAACTCCGGGGACGCCTGCAGGCCGGGGACGGCAACCGGTTGAGCGTGGGTGTTGAGATTGGTCATCGATGAACTGATGGCAGCCATGGCTTGAAAGGATTTCGCATTGTCTCGCCAGTCCATGAAGTTCAGCGGGTTCACGACATTTCTGAAGTACCCGCGGCTGGGGGCGGATTCCCAGAGGCGCACCAGCCGCGAGGGTTCCGGGTACGGCAATGGGCGGAGAAGAATGGCGTCGACCACGCTGAAGATCGCAGTGTTGGCGCCTATACCGAGAGCCAGCGTGAGCACAGCAACGACCGTGAAGGCGGGAGTGTTGCGCAGCATGCGCCCGGCTTGACGCAGGTCTTGCCACAGGCTCTGGAGAAGAGTTACACCACGGGCTTCGCGGCATTCTTCCTTTGCACGCTGAATGGCACCAAATTCAATGCGGGCACGGCGGGTGGCTTCATCCCGTGGAATGCCGGTGCGAACCAAGTCTTCGGCGTAGGACTCGATATGAAAACGGAGTTCGGCGTCCATTTCTTGCTCTGTGTGGGACTGGTGCAGCGTTGCTCTTAGCCAGGATCGGAGACGGTTCCAGATCACCATGGTTCCTCCGTCGTGGAAAGCAGGATGCCGAGAGCAGGCATAAGTATCACTCGTGCCTCAGCGCCACCATGGGGTCCACTTGCGTGGCGCGGCGTACCGGAATGATTGCCGCGACAACGCAAATAGCGACCAATGCGAAAATTGCCGAGGCAATCGAAAGCGGGTCGGATTTGCTGACCCCGAAAAGCATGGCCTTGAACAACCGAGTGGCGGCGACGCCCACCGGTATTCCCACCGCTACGCCGACCACGAGCACGATGCCGGCTTCGCGCATAACCATCCAGATGAGGTCGCCGCGCGGGGCGCCGAGCGCCATGCGAAGACCGATCTCCTTGGTGCGGGCGGCGACGTTGTAAGCCATGCTGCCATACAGCCCAACGCAAACCAGGAGAAGAACCAAGGCGCCGAAAAAGGAGGATAGTTTTGCGACCAGCAACTGGGAGGTGAGAGTGTTGGTCACGAGTGTGTCACCAGTTTCGATGTCACCTACGACCAGATCCGGATTCACAGTGCGAATCGTGCTGCGAACAGAATTCGTGAGCATTTCTGGGTTGCCGACGGCGCGGATTTCAAAATAGAGGATATCGGGCTCGTCAAAGTTTGCGCTGCTAAGGGGTCCGTACACGCGTCGCCGAACCGCATTACGCACGCTGTGGTCGTGTACATCGCGTACGACTCCGACGATTTCGTAAGACGGCCGCTCGGGATGGTCCGAATCAGGGAGAGATATTTTGTGCCCCAGGGGATTTCGCCCGGGAAGATAGAAATTGGCGAAAGTTTCGTTGACGACGGCGACGTGGGCGCCAGAGAAAAAATCCTGCTGCGTGATTTCGCGGCCGAGAATAATGGGCGCACCGATGGTGCTGAAATAATCCGGGGCCACCTCATCGTCGGCAACCTGATTGTCTGGCTGATTGCTGAGCTCCGCACCGTCTATCTGAACGTTGTCGGATGATTCGTTTCCGCTGAACAATCCGTTGCTGGAAGCTGTGACGCCGCGAACGCCGGGGAGGGCGGCGAAGCGGAGCAGCAACTCGCGCGTAGCATTTAGCATGGCAGGGCCTTTGTAACCTGCGGATAAGAGATCAACGGGGACGATGAGGAGCTGGTCGCGACTGTAGCCGAGATCGGCATCCTGAAGATTGCGCAGGCTGCGAACGAGCAGGCTGGCGGCCATCAGCACGAGCACACCGAGTGCGATTTGCGAAGCGGCGAGAACATAGCGGACGTTGGTTTTCGAACCAGTTCCGAAATCGCGTACACCCTCTTTCAAAGACCGGCCCAGTTTCAAATGGAGAACACGAAGTGCGGGGGCAAGTCCAAACAGCATTCCAGCCAATAAACATGTCGCGGCTGTGAAGGCGAGGACGCGCCAGTCAATTCTAAGAGAAAGCGGGCTACTTGTGCTGCGGTTGGCGTCAACCAAGCTCACCAGCAGCGCCGAACCCCAATGGGCGATCAGCAAACCAAGTGCGCCACCGAACGACGCCAGCAGCAGGGATTCGGTCAGCAGTTGACGAATGATCCGGCCCGTTTGCGCGCCCATGGCAAAACGAACAGCGATTTCGCGCTGACGCGTGGCTGAACGCGCAAGCATAAGGTTGGCGACGTTGACGCAAGCGACGAGAAGCACGAGTACGACCATGGCCATGAGGAGCAGCAGCGGAGTAGCGAATTCTTCGCGGAGCCTGGAGAGCCCGCGGCTGCCAGACGAAACATCTACAGCGATTTTCATTTTGCGCAGTGCATCGCGATCATCGGAGGAAAGCTTTGCATTCATCGTGACCAAAAGGGCCTGCTGCACTATGGCGTTAACTTCAGCGCGAGCCTGTTCGATGGTTACACCGGGTTTCAGTCGCGCGATCAGCAAGAGGGAGGCTTCATTGGCACTCTCAAGGAAGTCACGACCGGGCATCAGCAGAGGCTGCATCATCATAGGCGCCCACACGTCGGGGCGGTCACCGACGACTTCGCCGAAGAAACCCGGCGGCGCCACACCGATGATGGTGAACGGATAATTGTTCAAGCGAACTTTGCGTCCGATAACGGCAGGATCGCCAGCGAATCGCCGGAGCCAATATCCATAGCTGATGACCAGTTCGGGGTCGGCTCCGGGCGTTCGGTTTTCCTCGGGGGAAAATGTGCGCCCTATGAGCGCCTCAACGCCAAGAGTTTGGAAATAATTTTCGGTGACAAGCCTACCGCTGATGTTCTCCGCGCCGCGTTCAATGGCGATCCGCAAATTATCCAAGTTCGAGCCGGCCAGCACCGACGAAAACACACTATTTCGATCGCGCACTTCGAGATAGAGAGGATATGAAAAAACGTCTGTCCGTGGCGTACCGGTGCCATACGAATGAACCTGTGCAGGGTTTCCGATAGCCACTAACTGCTCCGCGTGTTGGACGGGAAGCGCGCGCAGCATGACGGCGTTGATGACCGTAAAGATTGCGGTGTTGGCGCCAATTCCAAGCGCCAGTGTGAGCACAGCGACGGCGGAGAAACCGGGATTTTTGCGGAGCATGCGCAGGCCGAAGCGGAGGTCCTGGAGGAGACTTTCGATAAGGTTCACACCACGAGCATCGCGGCATTCTTCTTTGGCTCGCTCTACGCCGCCAAATTCGATGCGCGCTCGGCGCATGGCTTCTTCGCGGGGGACACCCGTGCGGACCAGGTCTTCGGTGTAGGCATCGATGTGAAAGCGAAGCTCTGCGTCCATTTCGCGCTCCGTTTGAGAACGGTGCGCCACTGCGCGCAGCCAGGAGCGGGAGCGGCGCCACATGGTTATACTTCCTCGGGCGTGGTTTGCAAGATTCCCGCGATGACGTCGGCCATGCGGTTCCACTTTTGCGTTTCGGTTTGCAGCCGGCGCTTTCCTGTCGCGGTGAGGCGGTAATATTTCGCCTTGCGATTATTTTCCGATTCGCCCCACTCACTGGCGATCAAGCCCTGATGTTCCATGCGGTAGAGAGCGGGGTAGAGCGAACCTTGTTGAATCTCCAGCCGGCCTTTGGAAATTTGCTGAATGCGCAACAGGATGCCGTAGCCGTGGAAGGGGCCAAGGGAAACGGCTTTGAGGATGAGCATTTCGAGGGTGCCTTGGAGGAGTTCGAGTTGCGCGTCTTTGTCCACGGGTGGCGTTCTCCTAGATGAGCTAGGAATATACGTGGGGTCTCCTAGGCTGTCAAGGGGAAGGTGAGTAGGAACGCGCTGGCATAAAGCCAGCGCTACACGCGGAATGATTATTTTTGTGGCGTTAATAGAAGGAGAAGGCCACAGGGCTCGCGGACCCGCCTCGCGCTACAGGCGCTGTGGGACTACGATGTTTTTCTGTGGACCGGATTAGAGTTCGATGCGGGTGCCTAAGACCATCAAGAACTTGGAGAGCCAGGCCGGATGGGCGGGCCATGCTGGGGCGGAAACCAGATTGCCGTCCACAACCGCTTCGGTCATAGCGATATCGGCGAAAGTACCGCCAGAACCGGTGACTTCGGGCGAGACTGCGGGATAGCAACTGCAGTTTTTGCCTTTGAGGACGCCGGCGGCGGCGAGGACCTGCGCACCGTGGCAAATCGCGGCGATGGGCTTTTGGCCATCGGCAAAATGCCGGACGATTTCGAGGACCCGTGGATTCAGACGAATGTATTCAGGCGCACGGCCGCCGGGAATGACCAGGGCATCATACTGTTCCGGCCGAATGTCATCGAATGTGGCGTTAAGCGCAAAGTTGTGGCCGCGCTTTTCGGAGTAGGTCTGGTCTCCCTCGAAATCGTGAATGGCCGTGCGGACCGCTTCGCCGGATTTCTTGCCCGGGCAGACAGCGTGGACATTGTGGCCGACCATGAGTAAAGCCTGGAACGGAACCATCACTTCGTAATCTTCAACGTAGTCGCCGACGAGCATAAGAATATTTTTGCGGGCCATGAAAACCTCCAGGAGCGGATGAAAAGGATAACAAATTCGGGATGGTTTGGCGTTGAACAGGCGACTTCGGCACGACTAAAAGCGCCGTCCCCGGTCGAAATGACGTGTGGGATGGTTGCCGTGAAATTTATTGCGCCGCGGCTGGCGCGGGGCTGGTGCTCTCGTCGATGGTGAGCATATCGGTACGCATTTTGTCCCACTCGCGAAGAGTGAGTCCGCGGGCAGCGAAGAAACGACGAATCATCGGGGAATCCCAACGGAGCACTTCTTCGAGAACGGGAACGAGCACGCTCATAGCATTGTCGCTGAGCACGGTACGGCGGGCGACGCGGGTGATGAATTTTGCCTCCGAGACAGCGATCGTCAGCCCATCATACTGATTGACATGCATCATCACCGGCAAATCGGAACTGCCGTCGCCCATATAAATGATGTGATCGTGACTGATGCCGAGTTCGGCGCGCAGTTCTTCCAGGACGGTGATTTTGCCCCAACCGGCGGTGGCGCGGAGAATGGATTCCACTTCGCCGGTTGATTCGTTGAACCGGAAACGCGTGCCAAAGATGTGATCGGCGGGCACGATGCCTTCGAGCGCAGACTGAATAATCTCCTGCGGGGCAGCGGAAATAACGTAAAAGGAAATTTTAGTATCGCCCGCGAGGCTATCGAGCGAACGGGCAAACAAGCTGACGTCGTGCTTCAGGCGGATGTGCTTGCCCGTCTCGATCAGATGTTCGCGGCGAACGCGACGGAAGTCGGGGTCATGCAAGATAAGATACGAAAGCTCGGCGCCCTGTTGGACGAGGTTGATGTTGGATAGGCCCTTGACCTTGTCGTGAAAGCCATGAAAGCCGATCAGCTCGCTGAGCGCGACTCCCGAGTCGTTGAAGCTGAGCGTCTGGTCAAAGTCGCTGGCCAGAAGATAGTTTTTCATTGCCATTGGGGTAATGCTCCTCTTTCTGCCCGCCTTTGGCGGACGCGAGCCGACTGAAGGCTCGAAAAATCCCCACGCGTACACCATAACCGTAATCGGAGGTGCGGCCCCACTCATAATTTTAATGGGTGCTATGCGTGGAAAACGTGAACAAATTGTTATCTGTGCATAAGATGCACCAAAACGGCAAAAGGTTCACAGGAAAGAGGTTACACGGAGTAAGACTTTGGAAATGAAGGGCCTGGCGTAAGCAACAAACCAAAAAATTCATGCGAAGAAAAAGCGATAAAAGGTGGACAGTCGGTCGACTTAGCGAATTGACGATACATGGGCGAGGACGCGGTCCCACCAGCTGGTTTGGGCGGTAGCGGGCGTGGCTGCATACGGACGCTCGACGGGTTCGTCAGTGACGGTGTAAGGCTGGCTGTCGCGCAGGTAGAGGAGCTGGGATTCCTGGTGGTTCAGAGGGCGGGCACCTCTGCGGCCGAACACAGCCAGTTGGTTACCGGATTCGTCAACGGCGCGGTCGCGATCAATGCCCTTCGAGATGGCTAGTGCCGGACCTTTGGTTCGAGCGGTGGCGATCAGTTTTGGGGTGGGCCGTGGGCTGAAGCCCGAAAAGTGGGCCGGGTCGTCGAAGGGAGAAACGATCTGAAGGACGCGTAGCCCATTTCGGCCGTCGGCGACGAAGGCGAAAGCGCTTCCGGCAACCATGCCGATTTTGACATCGTTCACATCATTGAGCTGGCCATCGGCGGTGAAGAGTTGATCGAGCTTCGGCGAGCTGGGACGTCCGACGTCGATGATCGCGAGGCCTTGCTTGCCGGCGGAAACGTAAGCGTAGGTGCGCGCTACATAAATGTTGCGAGCGTCTTCGAGCGGGACGAGCGCATGCGGCTCCGGCTTGGGTTGCGCCAGGTCGGTGACGTCCAGAACTTTCATTCCGTCATGGTCGACAACGAAGGCATAGCGGAATTGCACGGCGACGGCGCGAGGATCGTTGAGAAACGGCGCACCGATGGTGGCTGTGATTTTCGGCGCGAGAGGATTGTCCAGGTTCACGACCATGAGTGCTTTATCGGTGAGGATGTAGGCAAAGGTGCCGGCGATGGTGATGCGTCGCGCGCCCGTCAAAACGCCGCCAGGATTGAAGGCTAAACCGCGCTTCAGAAAATTGTTGGTGGGATCGCCGTCGAGAAGCGTGCCCACGCCAGGGCTTTTCGAATTCAGATCGGGATTGCCGACGATCACCAAGCCTTCTTCCTTGTCGGCTACATAAAGGAACCCGTAGAGAAGATGGATGGGCTGTTCTTCGTTTTCCGGAATGCGCGCGCGTAGCGGGTCGACGCCCAGCGTGGTTGGAGAAGCGACGGCGACGGCATTCTTGGTGGGAAGAAAAAAGCGTTGGCCGAGTGGCGAGACGGGTGCGGTGGTGACATGCTCGGAAAAACCTTTGTTATCGATATTGGCGATGTCATAGATGCGCAGGCCACCTTTTCCCGTGGCAGCGTAGGCGTATTCGCCGCGCGCCTGAATGTCCAGAACATTGCCGGAGTGGCTAGCGACAGCGGACAGTTGGCGGTTGTGATCCACAAAGCTTTTGAAATTTGCGGGATAGGCCACGCGCTGTAAATCACTGCCGTAAATGGCTTCGGGCTCGTCATGCTCGGCTACGGCGATAGCTTCGAAGCCATGACTGCCGGTGGCGACATAGATGTAGCGTCCCAGAAAATTCATGAAGTTCGTGCCTTGAAGTAAGAGCTGGGCCATCCAAGCGTTGTTGTCGTTGGCGGCGGACACGTGGCAGTCCGAACATTCCTTGGTTTCTTTCGCACGCACAGTGTGCGGTACGAACGTGCTGAAGGCTTGGCCGGAAAAACCCTCGGCGGAGATGGTTTGCTGCGTGTAATAGAGCCATTCGCGGTTGGCGTTTTGCGAGCTGACGAGAACAGCGCAGGAGGAACGTGCCGGAGCGATGCGATGTCCGGTAACGGTTCCATCGACGCCGAGGAAGTAGGCGTCGTCGCGAAGAACCTGGAAATTGTAGCTGGTGTAATTTTTTGTAAGCAAGCCTTCGTTGTGGAGCATGGGGCGGCGCGCGTTGGCGGTCATTTGCAAGTGACAACCGAAACAAGTGGGAGTCCAGGAAGAGTGGCACGCGTAACAAGTCATTGAGGAATTGGCGTGAGCCAGGTTCTTTTCGTCGGCGGGCGACTGCGCGAGGACCAATCCATCCTTTCCCATAAGCTTGGCGCGGAACGATTTCAGGCTAAAGTGCGCGTTGCCAGGCGTTACCGTGTCTTTGGTCTGGACAATTTCCCATTCCGTGTGTTCGTCGGTCATGGAGCGCTGGAAAAGCTGGTCTCCGCGCCATTCGAAGCTGCGCAAACCCCACGGTGTGCGGAGGGTTTCGAGGTGGCGGCCACGCGGTTCGCCGAGGCGCGGCGGATCCGCGGCTGCGGGCCCTGAAGTGACGAGCGTGGCCTTGCTTTGTATAGTGCCGTGGCAATCGACGCAATCAATTTCCACGGCAGCGCGCGGTTCGCCGTAGATTTTGCCGGTGCCGTGATTGTCCTGCGCGAAGTGGCAGTCGGCGCACTGCATGCCTTTTTCAAGATGAATGTCCGCGAGGTGGACGGCTTTTTGAAAGCGTTGTGGATCATCGAAGGCGATCTCTTTGCCGTCTTTATCGAGCCAATTCCCTTTGCGGTCGTGTTTGTAGACGGCGCGGAAGACCCAGCCGTGGCCGTGGAAGTCGGCGAACTGGGTGGTCTTCAGTTGCGAATTAAATTCGGGGCTGCCGGTTTGCTCCAGAAATTTTTCGTTGCTCCACAAGCCGCGCGCGGCGGCGGCTTCTGGATTGCGCAAGGAGGATTGATAGCGTTCTTCTTCGGAGGGATTGTGTTGTTCCGCGGGATACATTCTCTCGGAATCGGTTTCGTTGTCCCACCAGGTTAGGCCGAAATAGGTGGTGACCATATTCGTGCCGGGATGGACATGGCAAATCATGCATTGGCTGGAGGGAATCGCGCGGGTGAAGGCGTGTTTGATCGGATGGCCCGATTCATTTTTTGGAATCGTGGGATCGGTCGAAGCGCTGTAGCCGGAATGGCCAAATTGCGCGTAGGGACCTGAGTGCGCCGGGTCGCGATCGTTGGCGTAAATAACATGGCAGGCGGAACAGCCGCTGGAGCGGTAATCGCCAGGGTGGTCATTGGTACCGGGCAAAGAAAGGATGGGATCGAGCAAGCGCGTTTTCTGAAGACCGAGAAATACTGGATCGGTGCGCAATTCCGTGCCGAATCCGCGGTCGCTGAGCTTGTCGTCGGGCTTGCCGGGATTTTCATCGCTTGTGGGATTGCCGACTTCGGCTTTTTTCTGGCCACCTTGTTCGAATACGCGCAAGACGTTCCCCGGTTGCGACTGCTCCCAGCGATCGAGCGGCCAGAGTTCAGGCAGCACACCTTTGTTTTGCGTTTCTTCCACTGTCGGCGGCGGAATCGTCTTCAAGGATTGCGGCGCGCCGCTTCGGTCGTAGCTTTCGCCGAAGTGCGTATTTTTGTAGGGAAAACCGCCGTTGTTATAGAGCGCGGCGCCCCACAAAAATCCGCCGTGAGTCATCATATTTGTGGCGACGGCGCGCGCCTCGTTCGGGTGGCAACCCGCACTGCCGCAAGTTTCCGGGGCAACGCGAAGATCGCCGGGGTTTACAAACTTAATGTACTCGGCCGGTTCTTTGAGCCATTTCGTGTACGCACGCTCGGGAATCGTGGAACGATCTTTGAAGGCGGCGTCGCGAGGCTGGACGTGAGCTTTTTTCTTGGCGGCAGCATAGTCCTGCGAATTGATCGGCGTGCCTGCGGCGATGGATGCCGTGGAATCTCCACCGTGGCAATCGCTACAGCCCAGATGCACGGCTTTGGAGGTATGCATGGTGGGTTCGTCGGTTGCGGTGTGGCAGGTGATGCACCCTGTGAATTTGCGATCGGCGTCTTGTTGCGATTGTCCGCGAAGAGATCCGGCTTCATCATCCGCCGCATGCGGCGAGTTTGTATGCGCTTCCAGCGAAATCAACAAAAACGAAACAGCCGCAAAAATAATCGCCAGAATGTGTTGGCGTCCGCCTCGCGGGCTTTTGCTTTCGTGCTCCCTCAGATTTGGAAATCGCGCCATTTGCTTGTCCTTCAGAAAGTGACCTTCGCCAAACCAAAAACGGAAAACTGGGTTCGTCCGGTGTAAATATCGCGGAAACCTTGCCCCGGCTGGAGCATGGAGGCGCCCCCGCTCAGTACGAGATTTTCCGAAAGGGGAGGACGATACTGCACGCCCGCTCCAAGATCGCTGCCGACGGTGTGATGAATTGGAGCTTGAAAGAGAACGTACTCCAGAGGCTCAGTGCGCATGAAGCGAATGAAATTGTAATTCGCAAATGCTTTGAGCTTCGGCGTCAGGTTAAAATCCGCGCCTGTGTTCAGCAGAAAAATTCCGGGGTTCACAAAATTTGCCTGACCTTCGTTCTTGCTGGAGCGCATATTGGGGAGAAGGCTGCCTTCCTGAGTCAGGTCCACGCCAGTTCCGGTGAGGCGAATCGCCTGCTGGTTCCAGAAGCTGAAAATACCGCCGGCGAAATTGGGCAAGTCCACGATGGAGTCGAAGCCGTTGGCGCGTCCATCGCGAGGGTTGGAGTCTCCGGAGGAATAAAACGTGGAAACGCGATAACGGACCCAATCGCGATCGAGAGAAAGTTCCGCAGCGGCCAGTTGGGCATTTACGGTGACGCGGCGCCCGGCGATGGGATTAAACGTGTCTTCGCCGGCAGCTTCGTAAAACACGTGGGTGAGATTGAGGCGCTTGATGTGCCCGCTACCCAGCCAGCCGAAATAGCCAACGTGAATGCCGTGAGGGATTGGACCGACACCTTGATTAACGACATTGCCGATAGGCGCGGGGCGCACCAGAAAGCCGTTATCGTCATAGTGGATGCTGGGGTCGTCTTTGTTCCATGCGCCGACAAATTCCGCGGTGTATCCCGGGAAAAAGAAATCCTGCCAATAGATATTCGCGAGCACCACCTGTTGCTGGCGCAGGGCGAAGCCATTGAGGCCGCTATTGGTATTTTTCTCAAGAAAATTGAAGTAAGTGGCGTTGTACTCGATGCGATCGCTGTCCCACGTGCCGAAGACGCGCAGGCCCGGCTGTTCGTCCACATAAAGAAAACCGCGGAGATCGGCGTTGAATTGCTGAATGCCGGCACGAGCGGAAACAAAATCGAAGTTGGGGCTGAGATCATGGAGTTTTACCTCGACGAAAGCTTCCTGCAGGCCGATGTGGTCGTCGAATCGCGTGGTGCCGTTGCGCACATCTGGACTGACGATGCCGAGTTCCTGGACATCGAGATAGTTCAAGCTGAGTTCGGGCGTGATACGGATACGCCAATCGACCGGCTTGAATGAAGTGTCACCATGAAACAGGTCGAACGAAAAACGGAAGGTTTGGTCCAGAAAGAATTGGTCGCCGTGGCCGAAAAAATCAGCGCTGCCTGGCCTTGCAGGGCTGACATCGGTGGGCGTGGGAACGCGACGACCATTCAGGAAAGTTTCCGCGGTGCCGGTGAAATCCAGGAAAACCTGCTGGCCGAAAAATTCCGGCCAGATGGGTTCGTCACCTTTGAAGCGATTGTGATTAAAGGGATCGTACCAGTGAGGCTTCGCATAAATGGAATCGTTCCGGGCGGGATAACGTTGGTAATCGGGTTGGAGAAGTTCCCAACGATTCGGGACGGTGTTGAAGACGTCGGCAGCGGGTGGCAAGACTTCAGGAGCAAGTTCAAGGACATAATTGGGATCGGCATCAAGGCGATGGCGGAATTCCCGATAGCTTCCGGCGGGCATGACACCTTCGGCGGGAAGCGGCGGCCCGAGTTCAGGCTGGCGAGGCAGCCGGGAGCGAAGCTCGGCGTTATTCGAAGACACCAGGACAATTTCCAGGGTGAGGACCTCGTCGGCATCCAACGATAGATCGCGAATCAAGAATGTGGAGTGAGCGTCGGCTTCAACGCGAAGTTCGTAGGAACCGGGAGAGAGCGGAAAGATGCGAAACACGCCGTCACCAGACGCCACGGCAGAAACGGTCTGATTCGTTTGCGTGTTGCGCAGAGAGAGCCGGGCCGCCACAACGGGCCGCGAGGCCGACGGCGACACTTGCTCACGCACGGTGCCATCAAGCGCTGCCGTGGCCAGGGCTTGCTCGCGCGGAATACGTTTGGGCGGCGCGGTTTCCGAAGAAATCTTCACGGAGGGGTTCTGCGGGGAATCGGCAGTCTGCGCGTGCAACAAAAAACCTGGCGCCATGGCGAGGACGAAGCAGAGTCCCGCGGGAACCGCATACGTCTTGGACGGAGTGAGAAGGCGCATTCAGTTAAAACGGCAAGGTAGTGAAACGTTTCGCGATCTCCGTCAACTACATCGGATTCGGAGCGGCACAGCAACCTTTTTTGCTAGCAGATGGAGATAGTCAATAACGTCCCTTTGGCGTACTGGGGTCACCGATTCCCCATCTGTGTTCAGATTGCCAATTGTGACCCGACGAACGCGCATGTTACCAACAAAGCTGACACTTTTATGGAACATGTTCTTCGCAGGCCGGTAGAATCCCGGCGCGCTTACCTGCACAGACGGAAGACCCTTGCTCTAGGAATAATTCTGGCGCTTGGAATTGCGCTCGCGCTGACAGTTTTGCTGGTGGGCTGCGGCAGTGTGACGTCCTCGTCTGGAGGCGCAACGGCACCCCCGGCGGCACCACCCGCGGCAGCGCCGTTGAGCATCAGCGATGTGCAGAATATCGTGCAAGCGGCAGCGCAAGCCGCGGACTCCGCAAACATGGTGATTGCCGTCGTGGATCGCGGCGGCAGCGTGCTAGCCGTATATCGCAAGCCCGGAGCGGCAACAACGGCCGTGGGGAATTTTGGCGCGCTTGTAAATATAAATGACCTGGCCGTGGGTCTGGCGCGAACAGCTGCTTACTTCAGCAACGATCAGGCTCCACTTTCTTCGCGCACTGTGCGGTTTATCAGTGGGATCCATTTTCCTCCGGGCGTAACGAATGCCAGCAATGCGCCGCTCTACGGAATCGAAAACACGAATCGAGGCTGCACGCTGGCGACGAATTTCCTGCAGGGGCAAGCGGTGCAACCTTCGCTGGCGCTTGGCGGAGGATTTGGACTCGGCATCATTACCGGTAAGGCCGATTTGCTGGACAGCGATCCGAATGCCGTGAATGCGGGTGGCGTGCCGATTTTTCGCACGGGTGTTGTGGTTGGCGGCGTGGGTGTAGCCGGCGTTTCTTCCGATACTGCCGAATATGCGGGCTATGTGGCAGCAACTTCGAATGGCTTTGGCCCGACACCGGCGGCGCCTGGAGTGGTTTTTATTAATGGAATTGCGCTGCCGTTCGTGAATCAGACCTCGGCCCCGAGCGGAGTGACGCCGGGAACTTTCACGGGAACATTTCTTGTGGGACCGTTGGCCAGCGCGGGACAACCACCGGAAGGGGATTTAATCGCACCCGCTGCCGGACCGATCGGGGGGCTCAGCGCCGCCGACGTGCAAGGAATTCTGAACAGCGCGGAGACTACCGCGAATCAAACGCGCGCGGTGATCCGGCTGCCCATCGGATCGCGAGCCAAAATGGTTATCGCGGTGGCCGATCTCGACGGCACGATCATCGGACTGCGGCGCATGACCGATTCAACGGTGTTCAGTATCGATGTAGCAGTGACCAAGGCGCGCAACATGGTGTATTTCAACAGCGCCCTGCGCACTACCGCCGACTTGAATCAGGTACCGATGGGAACGGCGGTGACCAATCGAACGATTGGCTACGGCGCGCAACCACTCTTTCCCCCTGGCGTCGACGGCACCGCTTCCGGACCATTTTTTAATTTGTATGCGCAGGATTTGGCAAATCCTTGCACGCAAGGTTTTCAGGGTGGGCCGCCAAACACAAATAAGAGCGGTATTGTTTTTTTCCCGGGCAGCGTGGGACTTTACCGGAACGGCGCGCTTGTCGGCGGACTCGGCGTAAGCGGCGACGGCGTGGACCAGGACGATTATGTTGCCGCGGGCGGCGCCGCAGGTTTCGAAGCGCCTACGCAGATTCGGGCGGATCAAATTGTGATCGATGCCGTGCGGCTTCCCTACCAGAAATTCCCAGAGAATCCTACAGAGTGAAGATTTCCACTCCTGAAATTTATTTCTTTTTCCCATGAATCAAGCCGGCAAGTTCGCGCGTATAGTACGCGATCGCTTTGCGTAGAGCAGGAACCAGCCTCTGCTCTACTCCCGCGGTGCGGAAGGATTTGCAGAGTTCGCTACGTTGACGTCGAGAAACCATTTGTGCGCGGCGTCGCCGGGTGCATAACAATTCCCGTCTGGCGCATAGGTCGCGGCGCACCGTGCTGTGAACTCTTTGCGGCGCGGGCACTGCGCGAATTGCCAGACAGCCGCGTCGGCCGTCCCACCCTGAGCCACCGGGGGAGGAGTTCGAGGGAAAACGCAGCCGGGCGAAGGTGGGCAGGCGTCGTTGAAGATCCAGAACGTCAGCTGGCGGCCGGCGAGGTGCTCCTGTAGATCTTTGACGGTAGTGATGGTCTTACCGTCGCCATCGTTCACAGGCATGCCTGAACAGTACGTACCGCTGCGGAAATGCAATTGAGACAGCGTGTCGATCCAGGCGTTGACGTAATCGTGATACGCGGGACTTAAGCGGCCACCTTCTTCGATATCCAGAAAAATAATGCTACCTACTGGAAAGCCTTCCTGTTGGGCGAGCTTTACCGCCTTCTCGCCATCGGCAATGCCCTTTTGTTTCGCGTCGGCGGGCGATTTTAGATTGCGACTTTCTCTTCCGTTGAAAAGCACCATGAAACCGAATCCCTGTGATTCCAGGATTCGGCGTTTACCAAGCCAGTTCGTACGCTTCTCTCCCGGTGGAGGGCCAAGCCAATATCCAGTGAAAGAAAAAGTCTTGCGTAGAACGGGAAGTCCATCGTCGTCGGGATATTCGTTGAGGTCGAAGCCGAGGTAACTGGCAGCAGCCTGAACCTGTGTAGTGCTGGATCGATCGGGAAGAGCCAGTAGGACCGCAAACGCGGCAAGTGAGAGCGCCGCAAAGAAAATGCATGGCCGATGCATCACCAAAATTTACAGCATGTGGCGTGGCAGCGAAAGAGAAAGAACACGTGCGGCGCAGGATGGATGGATGGCGCTTAGCCTTCGCGAAGTTTGTGGCCGGACAGATTGCCCAGGCCATCGTAGGCGGCGTATTTGTAGGTTTCACTCAGCGTCGGGTAATTGAAGACCTGTTCGATGAATTCATCGATGGCCAGACCCTTGTCGAGGACCATCATGCCGATGTGGATCAGCTCAGTGGCGGATTCGCCGATCATGCTGATACCGAGAAGCTTGCGATCCGCGCGATGGAAAATGAGTTTCAGCATGCCCGCAGTATCGCCAGTGATATGTCCGCGCGCGTTATTCGCGTAGTGGGCGCGGCCAACGCAGTAGTCAATTCCCTTTTCCTTGCAGGATTCCTCTGTTTCGCCGGCAGCGGAAATTTCCGGGATGGTGTAGATACCCATGGGCAATAGCGAAGCGACGCGTTGTTTATACTTCAGGCCGAAGGCGTGGCACACGGCAACACGCGCTTGCTCCATGGATGTAGAGGCCAAGGCGGGAAAGCCGATGACATCGCCGACTGCGTAAATGTGGGGTATCCCAGTAAAGTAATTTCGATCAACAGCCACATAACCGCGGTCATTTAGTGCGAGCCCGACTCTGTCCAGCGAAAGCCCATCGATCGCCGCCCGACGCCCCGCGGCAAACAAGGCTGCCTCAACATCCAGCACTTTGCCACCTTTCATCCACAAGCGCGCGCCGCCGGCATGGTTCTCTACCTTCATGGGTCGGTCGCTGAACCAGAGGTGCATGCCTAAGGAAAGGAATCGATCACGGAGACGATCAGAGATTTCCGCATCAAGAAAAGGCAGCAATTTGTCTCGGCCATCCACGAGGGTGACATCGCCGCCTAAGGCCATGAAGATGGAAGCGTATTCGCAACCGATCACGCCACCGCCGATAACCGCCAGGCTTTTGGGAATGCGCTCCAACTGGAGGAATGTGTCGGAATCGAAGGTGTGCACGTCATCGAACACAATCTCCGCGGGACGGTGAGGCTTCGAGCCCGTGGCAATTAAGATGACCTCGGCGCGAAGCGTTCGTTGACCGTCCGGACCACCGACGACCACCGTGTGGCCATCCTGAAAGGAAGCCTGGCCTCGTAGCAACTCAACTTTGTGCAGCTCGAGGTTCTTCAGGATGCGGCTGCGTTCCATTTCCACTACGGCCCGTTCGTGGTGCATGAAATCGTGGACGGTGAGATCTTCTTTCAGGGAGTAATCGATGCCGTAGAGGCCCCGTTGTTTGAGACCGGAAAAATAGAGAGCAGATTCGCGCAGCGTTTTGCTGGGAACAGTTCCGGTATTGATGCAACTACCACCCACAACATGTGCTCGTTCCACAACGGCTACGCGCTTGCCGAAATAAGCGGCTTGGGCGGCGCCTTTTTCGCCCGCCGGGCCGCAGCCGATAACCACAAGGTCGAATGATTCGGGAGAAGCCACACAACCTCCGCAGAGAACACAACGGATCCGACAAAAATTCACCAGAACAAAGACTGAGTACGATTTTAGAGCAGCGTGCTGCATTCGAACGTAAATACTCGGCAGGCTGTGCCGAAACGTGTCTGGCGAACGGCCGACTTGCATCGCGGGCAGGTCTTTTGATGTGATACGAGCATGAATCCGCCCTATTTCGTGCGTTGGGCCACAGGCATCCGGTGGCAGTGGAAAGTATTCATTCCGATTATCGCCGTCCTGGTTCTCAGCATACTGGGAATCCGTGTGGTTTTGAGTTCGCACGAAGCTTTGGACGTGAAGTGGATCCTGATCGCGGCGGTATTTTTCGCGATTCTTCTATGCTTCGTGCTCTTGGCCGTGTTGCTGGTGCTGGTCGAGCGGCCTCTGGAAGAATTGATGGACACGATCGGACGAGTACAACGAGGCGACCTGACCGCGCGCGTCAACTTCGCCAAGCGCGAGGACGATATCGGACAACTGGGGCGGCAATTCAATCAAATGGTGGAGCAACTGGATCAAAATCGGCAGGAAATAGAAGAGCTGCATGCGCGGGAGATGACCCGCGCCGAGCACCTGGCCACTCTCGGGGAAATGGCGGCCGGGCTGGCGCACGAAATCCGCAATCCATTGGCGGGCATTGCGGGGGTTGTGGACATTATGGGAAAAGAGCTGCCGTCGAACAGCGCGAGTCGCGGCGTGATCGGAGAAGTGCACGGCGAAATTCTGCATATTCAGGCGATCCTGAATGATCTGCTGTCTTACGCGCGACCGAGGCCTCCGAACTTTCACGCAGCGAATCTGAACACCACCACAGAACAGGCCGTTTTGATGGCGCGGCAACAAGTGCTGACAAAACCCATTCAGATTTTGTTCGAGCCCAATCCAGCTTTGCCGTTGGTGGAACATGACCCGGCATTGATTCAGCAGGTGATCCTGAACCTGGTGCTGAATGGCATCCAGGCCATCTCTGGCCCAGGACAAGTGCAAGTTGGGATGCGGGAAGATCCGGGGTTTGCCGTGATTCAAGTTTCCGATACTGGCCGGGGAATTTCGCCGGATGCCTTGCCAAGAATCTTCAAGCCGTTTTATACGACGCGCAGGGAGGGCACCGGATTAGGATTGTCGCTGGCGAACAGCATCGTGCAGTCTCACGGAGGCCGAATTGAGGTGAGCAGTGTACTGGGGAAGGGTACACAGTTTAGAATCTGGCTGGCCGTTCAACGCTTAAAGCCAGCCCGGGGGAAAGTCTCCGGCCACTGATTTGATGATAGAGTGAAAATATGCCCCAAAAGAGGATTTTGATCGTCGACGACGAAAAGCTGGTGCGCTGGGCGCTGAACCAGAAGTGTGCCGAGTTTGGTTACCAGACGCTCGAGGCCGAAAACGGTGAAGAGGCGCTGCGGGCATTGCAAAACGAATCCGTAGACCTGGTTCTCCTGGACGTGCATCTCCCTGATTTGAGCGGCATAGAAGTATTGGAGAAGCTGAAGCAAAGCGGCGAGACGCGCAGCATCATCATGATGACCGCGGACCCGCAATTGGATGACGTGAAAGCGGCGTTGCGGCTGGGGGCATACGATTTCGTCAGTAAACCGATAAATTTTGAGGAATTGAACGTCACGCTGCAGAATGCGCTGGAAGCCGGCGCATTGCGGACGGAAGTGGAGTCTTTGCGCGACGAAGTGCGCCGGCGAGCGGGATATCACGATGTCATCGGTGTGTCTCGTAAAATCACGGAGTTGATGAAGTTCGTGTATAAGGTGGCGGCGAGCGAGGCCACAACCATTTTGATCCAGGGGGAGAGCGGCACAGGCAAGGACCTGGTGGCAAAAGCCATCCATTACCACAGCTCACGGACGGAACGCCCGTTCGTAGCCATCAACTGTTCCGCGATTCCGGAGACTTTGATGGAGGCTGAACTTTTCGGGCACGAAAAAGGGGCGTTCACCGACGCCAAGGCCATGAAGAAGGGCCTGTTTGAAGTGGCTGATGGCGGGACACTGTTCCTGGATGAAATTGGCGAGCTTTCTCCGCTGTTGCAGGCCAAGCTGTTGCGCGTGCTGGAAGACCAGGTGATTCGCCGCATCGGCGGTGTCCGCGATATTCAGGTGGACGTGCGAGTGATTGCCGCGTCCAACCGCGATCTGGAACGGGAAGTGCGCGAAAGCCGGTTTCGCCAGGATCTCTATTACCGGCTGGCTATCATCGCCATTTACCTTCCCGCGCTGCGCGAGCGCAAAGAGGACATCACGCCGCTGGTAGAGTTCTTCCTGGCGCACTACAACCGGAAATTCCGAAAATCCGTGCAGGGATTGTCGGAAGAAACCATTCGGCTGGTGCAGAATTACGACTGGCCCGGAAACGTGCGCGAACTGAAGAATGCCCTCGAACGCGCCATGATTCTGGAGGATGGCAAGTTCTTGAAGCCGGATGATCTGCCTTTCACGGTGGCCAGCGGACGCAGCGGCCCTGTGGCCGCCGTGGACAACCCCTTAACGCCTCCTGTGGAATCGGCTCCCGCATCGGGTAAGAGGCGCTTGCCGGCGCTGTCTATCCCGGAGGGGGGCACTTCGCTGGAGGATGTGGAGCATGCGCTGGTGGAGTTGGCACTTCAGCAGTCGCATGGAAACCAAATCAAGGCGGCAAAGCTCCTGAGCATCAGCCGGGACGCACTGCGCTACAAAATGAAAAAGTTCGGATTGTCGCACTCGGAAGAAGAAGAGTCCGCTACGCCAAGCGGCCCAAAGTAGTCCCAAGCGCCCCCTTTGACAAACAGACAGGACTGCGTGAGATGCCCCGAGTTAGTGTGAAAACTCGCATCTGGGACAGTTCAGAACTTTGCCCAGCACCCTCGCAAATTATAAGAGCTTTATTTACAGTCAGTTAGAAATCTGTGCAAAACGGCGCGAAACGGAAAGCAAGATGCATTACTGTCTCACGTTCAGCAGTTGGGCAATGGAGCGATTGTCAAAATGCTGAGCAGTGGGCGTTCCTTTTAGGACGGTCGGGCTCGCGGTGAAGGCTCGAAAGGATACGTCGTAAAAAGGGACGCCCACAATAAAAAGTTTAGCGAAAAGTTTGGCAGCGGTCAGCGAAACTATAACGGAGCGTCGTGTGTACGACGCGAAGGCCCGCATCACGGGCTTCTGAACAAGCTGGCCGCTGCCCTTGTTTTTGTAGCTCCCTTCCTGCGCAGTTCCTTCCTCAAGTCGCCAAACTCCAATCTACCTCGTTGCTCTTTTTACACACTGTTAGGTGAATCGGCGCAGGAAATTGCGAGAGTTGGCTCACTGCCGGAAACCTTTTTGAAAAACGAAATGCAACGCCTTTGTTTCGAATGAGCTGCAACACGATGCTGTGGTGCCGAACGTGCACCCTTACCTTTGGGACTATAGAGAACATATTGAGCGCGTGGAAAGCTGCTGTGTCTTTGAGGAGGCCTTTATGCCGCAGACTGCGGAACAAAGGGAAATAAAGAAGGTTGATAGGAATCAACGAGTAACCTTGACCAAGATCCTGGTGACGACCGACTTTTCCGAAGTCTCGGATCGCGCCTTGGACTATGCCATTGCGCTTGCGCGGCGTTATGACGCGCGCATTTATCTGACCCACGTAATCACGCCTGATCCGTTTCAGTTTGCGGAACCTCAACTGGCCCAGGCCACTTACGAAAAGGTCCGCCAGGCGGCGGAAGAAGGCATCACCGACATATTGATTTCCGGGAAACTACGCGGCTTGCCGCATGAAGTCCTGATGGAAGAAGGAAACGTCTGGCCGACATTGGACAAAATGATCGTGGAGCACGAGATCGATCTCGTGGTTGCCGGAACCCATGGACGGGGAAAGGTCCAGAAGCTTTTGATCGGTTCGGTTGCGGAAGAGATATTTCGGCAAGCGAGTACGGCGGTCCTGACCGTTGGTCCGGCGGTCAAGGGCGGCACGGCGCCGGAGGTCGAGTTCAAACACATCCTGTTTGCCACGGATTTTGGGTCAGGCGCAGAAAAGGCGGCAGCCCATGCATTTTCTCTGGCGCAGGAACACAATGCGCGCTTGACGCTGTTGCACGTGATCGAGACTGCGGCGGCGTACACCGAGGAAAGCGTGGCGCGCCAACGCGATATCAACGTTGCGCGGATGAAGGAGCTGATGCCGGCGGGCTCGGAAAACTGGTGCCAGCCTGAATTTCGTGTGACCTACGGGTCGGCGGTTGAAGAAATTCTGATCGCCGCGCGGGAGAGCAAGGCAGATCTGATCGTGATGGGTGCAAAAGCCAGGAAAAGCCTGGCGGGACATGCTCCTTTGACGATCGCCTATAACGTGGTGACCAAGTCGATCTGCCCGGTTTTGACCGTTCGCGGCTAAATTCTCGATAGGGGCCGGAATCCTCTCACGAGGATCCGTATCCCCGATCCCAAGGCGGTGCTGCATCCTCCCCCCAGTTGAGCAGCACCGCCCTTTGTTTATTGGCGACGTTTTCTCTTTCCCCGCAATTGACGGAATCGGTACCGGCGCGATATTGCGGAATCACTGTAAATATGTTTACATGCGCTCAACTCGGTAAATTCCGTCAGGAGAACCCATGGCCAACGTTGACTTGCGCCCGATGAGCCTCGGTGAGGTGCTGGACCGGACATTTACCTT
The DNA here is from genome assembly GCA_963701055.1 of Candidatus Acidiferrales bacterium. Classification (GTDB taxonomy): domain Bacteria; phylum Acidobacteriota; class Terriglobia; order Acidiferrales; family UBA7541; genus Acidiferrum. The sequence continues at coordinate 5,231,033 of OY969563.1, forward strand.
GTATCGTGAACACTTCCTGCTATTTGCGGGGATTATGGCGCTCCCTTACCTTGTTGTGTTGGTTCTGGAGTTTGGGTTTTTGCTGATTGAGGGGTCGACCTTTAAGCCAACAGCAACTTTTTCCTCCGGGCTCATCGGAGGAATCATCGTGGGGGCGGCTGGCTTTTTTGCGTTATGGCTGGTTCTTTTCGGAATCGCTCAGGCCGCTACTGTTTGGGCGGTTTCTGAATTGTACTTGGGCCGCCCCGCCAGCGTCCGTGAGGCCTATTTGAGTTCCAAAGGAAGAGTGTGGACGGTAATTTTGATCACCGTCATGGTTTCTTTGGTAACAGTCCTGGTCGGCGGGATCTTCTTTTTCCTTCTCTTTACGCCCGGCATCTATTTGGCGTGCCGACTTGCTTTGGCCGTGCCCGTAGCCATCGTGGAAAAGGAATCTGCGGTGAGTTCCATGGAACGAAGTATGGAACTCACAAAGGGTCATTTCTGGCAAATTTTGTTATTACTTTTGTTGGTGGGAACCCTCAGTTACGCTCTGTCCACGATGCTTCAACTTCCGGCGATTTTCCTGACAATCTCGGCTGCGATGGCAAAGCGTCCGGTTTCTGCAGGAGTCGCGACTTATCAATATATAGCCGGTTTCATTTCCCAAACCGTAGTGGGGCCCATCGGGACCATCTCCGCGGCGCTGATGTACTATAATTTGCGGGTGCGCAAAGAGGGTTTTGACATTCAGCACCTGATGAGCTCACTGGCGAGCGCGCCGAGACCGCTGGCCGATCCCCCGGGAATTCGTTAGAGAAAATGAAGCGATGCGGCACGGGAAGCGAAAAGCAGCGATACGTCGTACTACTAGTGGCTTGGCTGCTGCTTTGCATTCCCGGCCGCGGACAAACGCGCGTTAACGGCGACGCCTCAACAACATCTCCCAGTCAACTTGACCTGCAGTCCTACCAGCGCGAACTGTCACGTGTCGCAGAAACGCTCCAGAACCCCGGGGAAATTCCCGCGTTGCGACGGTCGCTGCCCGAATCTTGGACGGTACGGGATGGCGAGCGCGTCTACAACGTACCGACGAAAGAGATATCGGAAGCGCTGCGAGAAATCGAACGTGATCCCAAGAAAAATACGGCAGCATTACTGGAAGCACGATTGGACGCCATGCGGCAACAGACGGAGCAACTTGCGCGCCCCTCCGCCAGCGCGAACATGGCGGAAGCTGCAGATAAACTGAAAAAAATCATGGAGCGCGGGGAGTTTCGCGAGATTTCCGGGCCGTCGCGCTGGGACTTGCTGCGTGCGCGAGTCATTCGCTGGATCGCGTTGCACATCCTGAAGCTGCTTCGCCTGCTGCACCTCAGCCACAAAACAGGAAACGCGATCGTTTGGGGCGTTTTGTTCCTGGCTGTAGTTCTTCTCTTCTATGTAGCCTACCTGTGGCTGACCAAATCTCCGGGAGACGCCCGCTTTCGCGCGCCAGCGGAACCAACCCAGAGCGATGCCCGGCGTTGGGTGCAGGAAGCGTTTGCTGCAGCAGACCGGGGCGATTTTCGCGAAGCGGTCCACTGCGCGTATTGGGCATCCGTGGCTCATCTCGAGGACATTCGAATCCTGCCCCGCGATCGCGCCAGGACGCCCCGGGAATCGTTGCAGCTTCTCGATCAACATCCAAAGGAACAAGGAATTTTGCGAACGGTCACGGGAAGTTTCGAATTGATCTGGTATGGATACCGGCCGGTTTCCGCGAGCGATTGGGCGGGTACAAAAGAACAGTTGGAGAAAATGGGATGCCTGCAGGCCTCGATCGCACCGACCGTTCCCTCCTGATCGGTGCGGGCATAGTGGTGGTGATTTTGGCGATCGCCACGTCGCTTCTGACGCCTTCGCGCCGCGGCGGCCGCACGGGCTTTCCCTCGAGCTATTCAACGACGTGGGATGGTGCCAAAGCCGCTTACCTGCTTTTGGGTGAATTGGGCTACGACATTCACCGTTTGGACAAGTCTCCCTCGGAGTTAGCGAATGACGCGCACAACCAGGTTTTGATTCTTGCCAATCCTTCGCAGTCCCCATCGTCCGAGGAAACGGCAGCTCTCCAGCGTTTTCTGGACAGCGGCGGACGGATCGTCGTGACGGGCGACGATTTTTTGGATTTTCTTCCGGGTGGGGAAAGATTCACCGAGATGGATGACGCGGAGGGCGAAACGCAATTCCCTGCCCTGCTGCCTTCTCCGCTCACTTCGGGAGCGCCCGAAATCAGCATGGCGCCTCCGATCAACTGGCGGCCATCGCGCATCGATCAGATAGCAGCGTACGGCAATACTGAGACTGCAGCGGTTGTGACCTACCGCGTGGGCAAAGGAATGATTGTATGGTGGGGTTCGCCTTCGCCGTTGACGAATCGCGGGATTCAGGAGCCGGGTAACCTGGCGCTCCTGTTGAATTCCGTCGGTGGTATGCAAGGAAAACGAATCCTTTGGGACGAGTACTTCCACGGCGCGCGGGGGGATTTCTGGTCGTACATCGTCAAAACGTCGCTTCCCTGGGTCCTCGCCCAATTGGGTGTGTTGTTCGCGTTCGTTTTAGTGACGTACTCCCGGCGCTATGGCACTATCCGGATGCCCGGAAAAATTTCTCGTCTGTCTCCGCTGGAATTTGTGGATACGCTGGGCGATCTGTACACTTCGGCGCACGCGGGCTCGGCTGCCGTGCGCGTCGCTTATCAGCGATTGCGTTATCTGTTGACTCGACAATTGGGGATGCCGGCCAACGCCACCGTCGCGGAGATTGCGCGCGGCGCACACCAGACGCTGGGCTGGGATGAACAATCGCTGCTAGGCGCACTAGCCCGCGCGGATCGCAATTCAAGAACATTGAACGTGACGGACGACGAAGCTTTGGAAATCGTGCAGGACCTTCACGAGTATACGGCGCGCCTGGAAATCCGGAATGCGCCAGAGGAAAAGGGGCAATCCGAATGAGTCAAGCGCAGGACTTAGCGAATCACGTGCGGACCCAACTGGCGCGGGTGATTGTTGGCCAGCAGGAAGTGCTGGACGAGTTGCTGCTGGTGCTGCTGGTCGGGGGACATGCGCTTGTGGAGGGCGTGCCTGGGTTGGCCAAAACACTTGCGGTAAAGGCGCTGGCTAATATTTTTCAGCTGAAATTCCAACGAGTGCAGTGCACGCCGGACCTGATGCCGGCCGACGTGATTGGCGCCAACGTGTTCAACATGGGCACAAGTTCTTTCGCGCTGCACCGCGGGCCGATCTTCACCGATCTTTTGCTGGTGGACGAAATCAACCGCACTCCACCACGCACGCAATCCGCGCTGCTGGAAGCGATGGAGGAGCGGCAAGTCACCATCGATGGCACCAGCTATGAACTGACGCCGTTCTTCACGGTTTTTTCGACGCAGAACCCCGTCGAGTTCGAGGGCACGTATCCGCTGCCGGAAGCTCAACTGGACCGTTTCGTGGCAAAAATCCGCATCGGTTATCCGAACGGAGAACAGGAAGTGCAGATTCTGGAAAATATTCAAAATGGGTTCGACTCGCGCGAGTTGAAAAAGGTGAACTTCGAAACGGTTTCGCCGGAAGCGCTGATGGCCGCAAGAGTGGAGGCAGCGCAGGTGAAAGTGGAACCGGCGCTTTTCCAGTACATCGTGAAGCTGGTGGCGCGCACGCGGAATTGGCCGTCGGTCAGCCTGGGTGGCAGCCCCCGCGCGGCGATCAGCTTGATGCTGTTCGCGAAAGGGTTGGCGGCCACCGAAGGACGTGATTTTCTGATTCCCGATGATGTGAAAAACGCGGCGTTGCCCATTCTGCGCCACCGCTTGGTGCTGAAGCCTGAAGCGGATCTGGAGGGCGTAACTCCCGACCAAGTGGTGCGCGATGTCGTGAAGGGCGTGGAAGTTCCGAAATGACGGAGTCGTCACAGCTGGCTCCGACGCCGGTTGGCGCGCGCGGCAAAGCAAAAGGCAAACTGGGCGTGGCGTTCGGACGCCGATTCCTTTTGCTGTTGCTGATGGGGCTGGTATGGATCGGCCCCGCCTGGGCAAATCCAAAATATCTACTGGGATTGGCGCTTTGGGATGTTCTTGTGCTTTTGCTTTGGGCAGCGGATTTGACACGATTGCCCAAACCGGAAGAGATCGAAGTGCGCCGGGTGTTTCATTCCACGTTGCAGTTACGCGAACCGGCAGAGGCTACGCTGGAATTCACGAACCGTGGGAAATCGGCGGTGCTGCTTCGCGTTCAGGAAGAAGTACCAGTCGGCCTGCGCAAGGAAATTCCGGAAATGGATGTCCGCATCCCAGCGGGTGGCTCGCAAAGCGCTGCCTATTCCGTCTGCCCGCGCCAACGTGGCGATATGAATTTTGGCAACACATTCTTGCGCTACCAGACAACCTGGCAGATCGCGGAGCGTTGGGCTACCGCTTCTTTGCAACAAACGATTCGTATTTATCCAAATTTTCAGGAATCGAAGAAGGACACAATTTACTTGATTCGCAGCCGCCAGATTGCGCTGGAAAAAAGATACAAGCACCAGCCGGGACAAGGGCGGGAATTTGAGAGTTTGCGGGAATATCGCGAGTCGGACGAATGGCGCGACATTTGTTGGAGCGCCACAGCGCGTCGCGCAAAACTGATTAGCAAATCCTACCAGACCGAACGCAGCCAGACGGTTTGGCTGGTGCTGGATGCCGGGCGATTGCTGCGCATGCGCGTGAAAGGCCTAAGCAAGTTGGATTACGCCGTTGGCGCGGCCCTTGCCTTGGCTCAAGTCGCGCTCTATTCAGGTGATCGCGTAGCCATGCTGGGATATGGACGCCGTATTTTGCAGCGCCTTCCGCCGGGACGGGGTGCGCGACAAATACGCGCGCTGCTGGACGGACTGGCACTCATTCGCTCGGAAGAATTGGAAGCCGATCACCGGCGGGCGATGGAAACGCTGGCTATTCTCCAGAAGCGCCGAAGCCTGGTGGTCTGGCTGACTGATTTGGCGGAGACGGCGACCACACCGGAAGTGATTGAGAGCGCGATGCAGATGGCAAAACGGCATCTGGTGCTGTTTACGGTGATCGGCCAACCGGAACTCCGCACCATGGTGAAGGGGCGCCCAGAAACCGCGCGAGAAATGTTCCGCCAAACGGCCGCGACGGAGATCGTGCAACGGCGCGACCTGCTGTTGCGCACGTTGCGCCAGCAAGGGGCGCTGACGCTGGAAGTGGAACCTGCAAAACTTTCGACCGCGGTGGTCAACCAATACTTGATGGCGAAAGACCGGAGCTTGATTTAACGGGCTCGAACCTGTCGGAGGGGTCGCTCTCTGTATCGGCAGCTTGCGTCTTGCCCGTGAATCCGAGATACAAAACCAATAATGTGAAGAGAGCTGCCGCAAGGGTGAACTTCATCCCAACGGGCAGGTCCGAGGGAGAAATAAAACCCTCGATGAATCCCGCGATCAGTAGCAGTGGAATCGAACCAAAAAATAATTGAGCGCTCTGCTTACCCGCACGCACCAGCGATTCGCCGCGCGGCAAAGCGCCCGGAAACAATAATCCGCGAGCGATAAGAAACCCCGCACCGCCGGCGATAAAGATGGCGGGCAGCTCGAGCACACCATGAGCGGCCACAAAACTCCACAACGGCAAGCTCATGCCCGCTTGCCAGCAGGCGGTTCCTACGACACCGATCAGCAGGCCGTTGAGCAGCATCATCCAGATCGTCCCGATTCCCGCGGTGATTCCCAGTGCATACGTCATGATGGAGACGCTGAGATTGTTAGTTAGAATCTGGCTGGAGGCCAACGGCTTGACGGTAACAATGGAATCCGTCCACATTTTGTGCTGTTCGATGCTCTGGACCATATTCGGCCCGAGAAGATGAGCCGAGAAAGAAGGATCACTGACGCTGAGCAGGCAACCGGCCACCGTGGCACAGAGGAAAATCAGGAAAGCGGCAAGAGTATTCGAAAACGTTTGGCGGAAAATTACCGGATAAGTATCGCGATAGAAGGTAAGGATGTTGCGGCTTTCGGTCTTGCGGCCCATATAGATAATGTTGTGGGCGCGGCCGAGCAACTGGTTCAGGTAATGGGCAAGGTTTGTGCTGGTGGAATCTTCGCGAACGCTGGCGAGGTCCGCGGCAATCTGCCGATATAATAGAGCTAATTCCTGAAGATCAGTGGGCGTCAGGCCGGAAACACCGCTGCGCCCGCTGCTGGCGACTAACAGTTCGAGGCGGTTCCAGTGTGGCCGTCGCTTTTCAATCCAGCGGGTGGAGATCATCGATGGAATCCTGGGACAAGCTTACCATTGACACGCCGGAACAGACGTCGCTGGAGTATCCGATTGCCGGATTGGGTAGCCGCTTTTTGGCTATTCTTGCGGACACGGCGATCCAAATCGTATTGGGCTTTATAGTGCTGATCGTCGGAATGATCATTGGCGCAGGAGTCGCGGCCTTTGGTGGCTTGGGGCCGCAATGGGTGATTGCAATTGTCGTCGTTCTGATTTTTCTGTTGAACTCGGGATATTTTGCGCTGTTTGAGATTTTCTGGAACGGGCAAACTCCCGGCAAACGTTATGCGCAGATACGCGTGATCAAAGACGATGGGCGACCCATCGGTGCGTATGAAGCCATCGTGAGAAATGCGTTGCGGTTGGTGGATATGCTGCCGGCGATGTATGGCATCGGATTGCTCAGCATTTTTGTGAGCCGACAAAGCAAACGGCTGGGAGATTTTGTGGCGGGCACCGTGGTGGTGCACGAAAAGACGCTGGAGGGAGTGCGACCTTACGTCGAATCGAACATTGATGAGACGCTGCCACCTATCGATGCAAGCAACGTGACCCTCGACGAAGTGCGGCTGATTGAGACGTTTCTGAATCGCCGCGATAGCCTGGAACCTACCGTGCGGACGAACATGGCTCTGCAGATTTCCAATCGGCTGGCGGATAAAATGGAAATTACAATCTCCGGCTGGCCACGTACGGAACGATTTCTGGAAGCGGTGATTGAGCAATGCCGCCAGAGCGATCGCTTTCGGAACTGATGTGTCTGGCCTGGCCTATTTGGCACACACAGCTTGCGCCTCGGCGATTTCGTTTTGCATACGCTGAGAATGCAAGGCGAGCGCCAGCGCCTCTTTTGTCAACGCGAGTTGCGGAACGGGATCGCCCAGGTGCTGGATCAAGCTTCGAGCCTCGTCGCAACGGTGGCTGGCGGCGAGAGCCCGGGCTTGCTTCAATTTAATTTCGAGATACACCCCGAGCTGACTGGCTCCCCCTTCCTCTAGAGAAATAAATCGCGTAGCCAGTTCCTTTTGCGCATCGTCGTAGTGGCCGGCATCGGCCAAGTCTCGCGCCAACTGAAAGATCAGCGTCGCAGGCGGATTTGGGCCGGTAAATTTCTGCAGGGCAGCGACACGTTCCTCCATCGGGCGGCCGGCCTCTCGCAGGGCCTGCTCCAAGCCAATATAATTTTCAGCGTTTTGTGAATCGTACTTAATTCCTTCAGTGAAGTACGCGATCGCGCGATCCGGCGACTGCTTCGAATCAAGGACGGCGTAGCCCATGTTGCGCAAGAGGGCGGGAAGAGCTGGATTCACTTCGCGCGCCGCGTTCCACTCTTTCATTGCTTCGTCCTGCATGCCACCAGACATATAGAGCGAGCCTAGAAGCGCATGGGCGTTGGCGTCTTTTGGATTTTCGGTAATGGCGCGCTTGAGAACATCGAAGGATTCCGGCCTGCTGGGAAAAACGTAAGTCGTGGACATTTGCGAAGCAGCGCGAAAATCGGCGCTGCCATCCTGATGCAGCATTTCGCGACAGTAGCCGCGGTAGTATGCAATCAATGGGTACGCTTCGGGACGAGGCATACCGGGCTCGCTCACGACTCCGGATCCAGTAGGATACTTTCGCGCCAGAAGAGTAGCGGCATCGGCATAGGACCCAAAATGCATATAGAGGACGGCTATGTTGAGGATGCGCTCGGGATCTGCGGCTAGATGTTGCCAGAGAGCATCATCTTCTTGACCGAGGAGCGTTGCTTCGTAGCGCAAAAACGTATTCGCGGGATCGGCGGGCTGCAATTGTTCCAAGTGTTGGCCTGCGCCTTTGGAATCGGCTAGATGACGGAGAAGCGTGACATCCAGATCGCTCAGCCTCACCGCGTCCGGGAATTCGGTATAGGCGGTGGCCAGTTTGTCGTGTGCTTTACGCAGGTCGCCGCTGCGGGCATCCAGCGCGGCCAACTCCAGCGACGAAGGAGCGCGGAATGTCCCGTATTGCTCGCTGACTTCAAAGGCACGGCGGGCTTTTTCCGATTCATTAGTCGCGACGTAGGCGAGTCCGAGGTAGTACGACGCCTCTTTGTCGTTGCTGATTCGCGTGAGTACTGAGGCGAGTTGGGTTATCGCGTCGGCATATTGTTTCAAGCCGACGTCCAAGCGCCCTGTAGCACGATGAAGCACTACGCTTTCGGGAAACCGTTTTAACCCTTCGCGGTAAGTTGAAAGGGCCGTCAACACTTCGCCGTTTCGTTCCTGCTCTGTTCCCGTTTCCAGGAAATCGCCTTCGCTGCGCTTTTCGATGGACGGGTAGGAATAGGCTGGCGGCACCTGTTTCGGCACTTCGGATTTGGGAAGAAAGTCGTACTTTCCTTCGGTGTGCGTCAGAATCGTCTTGCCGGACTCATCAGACAGAGTGACTGTGTAGGTCTTCTGCGCAGGCAAACCAGGAAACTGCTTGCGAAATGTGGATCGCGGTGTGAGCGAGACAACTTCTGACGCGATGAGTTGCGAACCATCAAAAAACTGGAGCTTCGCGGCGGGATAATCGCGCGTGACGTTGAAAGCGGCTTCGAGCGAAACCACCGTCGAGCCGTCGGACGGAGTGCGTGTAAGATTCAGGACGGCGTCGGGATTTGCTCGCGTTACCCCGCCAATCTCCAGGATCGGCAACCAAATCTCGGTGAAATGAATGGATTGTTGCGGCCCCAGAAACCCGTACGTTTCCTGATTGCGGAAAAGTCCCGCCTGAATTTCGACATAGGCGCTGTGATTGTCAGAAAGCGCGTTACGCCATTCCAGACCTTCGGCGTCGCTGCCCCAGGAAAAAACTTTTTTCGCAGGCAAATCGTCGCGTGTCGAATAGTGCACGACGCCAGCATTGGTCTTCGGATGATAGATCCCCATATACGGCTCATTGCTGGCGAAACTGAAACGCGAAACTGCTCCAAACTTGTGGTTTCCGACAACGCTGAGGTCCACGCCGGTTCGATCGACCGGCCATGTATCCAGGTCCGTGAAACCGTGAAACACGGAAAATTCCTGCGGATAATAAAGCCGCGAATCATCCCAGACCTGCACGCCTGCATTGGTCCACCAGTAGAAACGATGCCGTTCACCGCCAGGATTGTATAGCGTGGTTTTCTGTTCCAGGGCGGCTTGGCCCGGATGTAGAGTCAATTCCACACACCATTCCATGCCATAGACGCGATCGATGTTCCTGACCCAAATGGATGCGCTGCCGTCGGCGGCCGTCGACGTAGAAAAATCCACTGGCGATGCGGTCATCCAATTGTGGGAAACGGGGAAATTAAACTCGATGCCGTAGGCAGCCCAAACACCGCGGTACGCGATGCGCGCGAATTTGAGCGAGGGATTGGCGTAAAACAGATCCGCGCCATTGCGCTTATCGACGCAGCGATAGAGATGTCCGCCAAGATCGGGCAGGATGATGCATTTCAAATACTCATTTTCAAGGTTCAGCGTGCGCCAGCGGCGGGGGGCCACGCGGTTGGTCAGATTTTCACGGATGGTATACGGATAGTTGTATCTGCCATTGGCAACGAACTGATCGAATGGTGGATTCTCGTCGGGCAAGCCTTCTTCGTACGTCGGCAATTCGATTGTGTCTTGCCAGACGTGCACCGCGGCACCACCTGGATTTTGATTTCCGGTGGATTGCGCACACGCAAAATGCGGCACGAAAGCCACCAAGCCGAGAAATACCAGCGTGGTTATGACCCCGCTAAGATTCTTTTGCACGAGTTGCGCTCCCCTGCCGAAGCAACAGCGAATTCATTCTTCATTATTTGTGGCAAGAGATCCTTATATCACAGGGAGCGCGAAGAATTTGGTGATGCTAGGTCGCTTCTGGATCGCGCCAAAACCGGCTACATGCTTCAAGCGCGGATCATGGTCAACAGCATCTTGAACGGCGTGAGCGCTGCCAGGGCATGCGGCTGATTGGCGGGGAGAAGAATCGCTTCGCCGGCTTGCACGCGATACGGCTTGTCCGAAATAGTAATTTCGGCGTTTCCTTCGATGATCTGCACAAGCGCATCAAATGCGGCGGTGTGTTCCGTCAGACCTTGACCTACATCGAAGGCGAAGAGAGTGAGAGTGCCACCCGCATGCTTGATCAGAGAACGGCTGGTGACCATTCCTTCCTGGTAGGTGACAAGATCGCATAAATGGAGCGGCTCTCCGGCGGGCATTTGAATTTTTCGCGGCTTTGTTGCGGTGTTCATATTTTTTACCTTCCCCTTTTTCACTTTTTTATTTTTCATCGTTCCGGCATGGGGTGCGCGGCCTGATCTGCGTTTGGCACAAGCGGCTCGTAGAGCGCGGTCGCGATGGCGGGATTCCAGTGTCCGGTTGCTTTCGCAAAACCGGTTAGGCCGAGGAATAACACGGCAATGCCCACGGCGATGGCCCAAGCCGGAAGGGCCACGGGTTTTGTCTTCAGGGCAACGAGATTTGGCAAGCTCATGGCCAACGCGTCTTGCGCGGGACACACAGCTACACGCTCGAGACAACCGGTGCATTCGACGCTGCGAATTTGTACCAACTTGTCCACGGGCAACGCCGAGGGACACGCTTTTGCGCACTTGGCGCAATCGATGCACATTTCCGCGTTTCTGCGAATCCGCATTGGGCTAAGCCAGGAAGTCAAACCGAGCAGCGCACCATACGGGCACAGAAAGCGGCACCAGAAATTCGGAATAAATACAGAGGCCAGGGCAAAGAGTCCCAACGCAATCAGGCCCGTCTCCCCAATATGCCGGAAGAAATTCAACATTTTCACGTCGGCAATCAGCCCGTAAGGGCTTTGCATGAAATCGCGAATGCCCATACAAAAAATCCTAACAAGAAATATTTCAGGCCGCGAAGAGGCAGGTCCATCCAACGTGGAAGATAAAAATTGCGCTTGAAGATCTTTTTGCCCGTGCGCCATAGATATTCGGAAATTGTGCCGATGGGGCAAAGCCAGCTGCAGAACGCTTTGCGAAACAGAAAAGCCATGGCCACGAACGTGAGCAAGAGGAAGAGTGCGGCTGGGTGAACTCGAGGGATCTGGCCGCTCAGAAGCCAGTACTTCAGGTTCATCAGGCCCGCAATCGGCAGCCAACCTTCCACTCCGGGCGGCCTGCGGAGATTTGTGTCAATCACGCGGACTTCGAACTGGCGCACCCAGAAGTAGAACTTTGCTCCGAACACTAAATTCAGAACTAAAAACGCAACCTGAAAGCCACGGCGATACAGCTGCGAGTGGTCGGCGTCCATGCGGCGGATGAGTTTTTTCTTCGCCCTTAGCGCCGTGCTGACAGGCGGCGCTGCTCCGGGTTTCGGTAGAACGGCAAAAGGTAGCTGCGTGGCCACTGAAATTGCCTCAATCCCAGAGTACGGGGAACTGTCACAGTGGGCTGTGACTGAAGTCACATAGCGGTGATTGGCTTTACAGGGTTGAATACATTCAGTCTACGGCAAGCTTCCCGCTGAGATCACTGGCCGGTGAGGGCCTGTAGCGATTCCAATTGCGTGCGCGCCTCACTCATTCCGGGATTCATTTGCAGCGCTGCCATATATGCGCCTTTGGCATGGGCAAAGTCTCCCTTAGCTTCCTCGGCGCGGCCCAGCCAATAGAACGCCAGGGGCGAACGTGCGCGCGAACTGGCCTGCAGGAAATCAGCGATCGCATCGTCGAACTTGCCAAGCCGGAATTCCACGGTTCCCCGCGCAATGTAGCTGTTCAGTTCGTTCGGATTGAGCGAGATGGCCTTGTCGAATTCAGACTTGGCGACGGTCAGATTATTCAGGCCCAGATAGAGCACGCCCAAATTGTTGTGCGCTTGGGCGGCTTCCCCAGGATCGCCGGCATGGGAAATCGCCAATCGATACTGAGTCACGGCATCCGGCAACTGGCCCGATCGCTGAAGCAGGACCCCCAAATTGTAGTGCGCCGAGCCGAGGTCCGGGGAGAATTGCACCGCTGCTAGAAAATGCGGAAATGCCGCCGCCAGATCCCCTTTTTCCATGAACGCAACGCCCAGATTATCTTCGGCGGTACCGTTGTGAGTGGTGACATGGAGTGCCTGCGTGAAAAGCGTTTCGCTGTCTTTCCAGTAGCCGATTTGCCGGTGAGCCACAAACATAAGGGGAAGAAGCACAGCGGCAAATCCAGCGGCCGCTACTGCAGGACTCAGCTGAGGCCGGCGATCCGTGGCGTCTGCAACCAGCCACACCACGGCAATGAAGATACCGATCAACGGCAACTGTGCGTAGCGGTCGGCCATGCCCTGGCGTCCGGCCTGCACCAGCCCGATCATGGGAAACGCGGTGCCAAGGTACCAGAGCCAGCCAACCGGCAAATATTTCTTTTCACGATATTTCCATACAAGTGCGCTGATCGCCACAAGGACGAAAGCAGCAACAAAAACTTCCCATAGAGGCAAACGGTTTTCCGGGTGCGGATAGAAAACAGCCAGGCGCGCGGGCCAAATCATCTTCCACAAGTACTCCGCATAGGAAAAAATGGCATTTTTCAAACGCCAACTGAAAGGCATCGCCGCGGCAACAGCACCTTGGCTACGCTGGACCACAAGATTGACCCAACTGACCGCCAGTGTGATGAGAATCAACGGAATTTTTTCTTTCGCGAGCGTCAGGAGCGAGTTCCAGAAGCTTGCTGGAGTCCCATCGGCACGCAAAGGCGAAAATCTCTGCAGCGGCCAATAATCCAGGAGGAGCAAAGCAAAAGGCAAAGTGATGATCATGACCTTAGCCATCAGCGCCAGTGCGAATAACACGGCAACGAGCGAAAAGCGGCTCACGCTGGGCCGCTTCACGTACCAGGCATACGCAAGCAACGCCAAAAACATAAAGAATAACGAAAGCCCCTGCTTGCGTTCCGCGATCCAAGCGACCGGTTCCACGTTTAGCGGGTGAACGGCAAAAATTGCCGCCACCGCAGCGCTGCGCCACAACTTTTCTGTCGTAACCGTGAGAAACCAGAACAGCAAAACGGAATTCGCGGCCATCAGCAAAATATTGACGAGATGGTGACCCCAAGGACTCAAGCCAAATATCTCTACATCGGCCATGTGGGAAAGCCAGGTCAGGGGGTGCCAATTTGCCACGGAATTGTTGGTGCCAAAGGCCCATTTCACGTTTTCCCAGTTGAGCCCCTGGAGGACGCGCCCATTTCGCGTGACATAATCCGGATCGTCGTAATTGACGAAACCGTTGTGCAACGCCGGAAGATACAGCGCGAACGTCAGCACAGCCAGCGCGAGCGAAAGCAAAATGACGGTTTGCCGCTCCGATGCAAGGCCTTTAGCGGCCGAAGCGCTTTCTGTTTCGCGAGCGTTGCTTACCGGATTCATGAAGTGAAGGATTCTTCTTATTTCATTTTAGTGGGCGCGCCCTCTGTCGCAAGCCAGGACGAAATGCGTGCCGCCTATCCGCCAATGTGCGCCGTCACACGATGCTTTCGCTCACGAGAGCTTCTGCTGGCGTGCTATCCTGTCTCTGCCGCGTAAACGCCCGGTGCGGCTGTGGCGAAATTGGCATACGCGGCGGGCTTAAAATCCGCTGGGGATTTCCCCGTTGTCGGTTCGAGTCCGACCAGCCGCACCATTTTTTCAATCCGCCCCGGGTGATCGCCGGGCAGACACCCGATTCCTTTTGCAGTACAATTTCTGACGCCCTTTCTCCAGGTGGAGCATCTAACACCTGAGCCCATTTGCGGGTATTCCCACTCCCGCGCCGGAGACCACCGTGAGCGAGCAGAGTCCTACCGACCAGCTTTGTATTAATACCATCCGAACTCTTGCGATCGATGCGGTCCAGCAAGCGAATTCCGGCCATCCGGGCGCACCAATGGGTTTGGCGCCGGTTGCCTATTCGCTCTGGCAATACTTTTTGAATTACGATCCCGCCTCCCCGCACTGGCCTAACCGTGATCGCTTTGTGCTTTCCGCGGGCCACGCTTCCATGCTCCTATATGCCACTTTGCACTTGGTCGGAGTGAAGGACGTAAACGCGAAGGGCGAAGTACAAAAGGATCTTTCGCTCCCGATGGATCAGATCAAACGCTTCCGGCAGCTGGACAGCCGGACACCAGGCCATCCCGAATCTCACCTGACAACGGGAGTGGAAACCACCACCGGCCCACTCGGGCAAGGCGCCGGTAACAGTGTGGGCATGGCGATCGCAGGAAAATGGCTCGCCACGCATTTTAACCGCCCGAATTTTGACCTGTTTAATTTCAAGGTGTATGCCTTCTGCGGCGATGGCGACATTATGGAAGGCGTGGCGGCCGAAGCGGCTTCCCTGGCCGGGCATTTGCAACTTGGAAATCTTTGCTGGGTCTATGACAACAATCGCGTGACACTGGACGGGCCGGCGAGCTGGTCCTTCAGCGAAGATGTGATGACACGCTTCGTTGGTTATGGATGGCATGTGACGCGGGTTTCCGATGCTAACGATCTGATGCAACTCTCTCGCGCGTATAAAGAATTCCTGGCGCACGGCGATAAACCCACGATTATCGTCTTGGATAGCCATATCGGTTATGGTTCGCCGCACAAGCAGGATTCTTATGAAGCCCACGGCGAGCCCTTGGGCGAAGCGGAAGTGAAGTTGGTAAAAAAGAATTACGGTTGGCCCGAAGACGCAAAATTCCTGGTGCCCGACGGCGTGTACGCGCACTTCCAGGAAGGAATCGGTACGCGCGGTGCACAGGAGCGCGCGAAATGGGAAACTCTCTACGCCGACTACTCCAAAAAATATCCGGAGCTTAGCGATCAGATCAACCGCATGCAGAAGCGGCAGCTTCCCGATGGCTGGGACAAGAATTTGCCGATGTTTCCCGCCGACGCCAAGGGGATGGCCACGCGCGAGAGTTCCGGTAAGGTTCTGAACGCGCTTGCGAAGAATATTCCCTGGTTGGTCGGCGGATCGGCGGACTTGGCGAAATCCAACAAGACTAACCTCGTAGACGATGGCGAATTTTTCCCTGTGAACTTTGAGGGCCGTAACGTGCACTACGGCGTGCGCGAGCACGGCATGGGTGCCGCGACCAATGGAATGTGCCTCAGTGGCCTGCGATCATTTTCCGCCACCTTCTTTAATTTTAGTGATTATATGCGGGCGAGTATGCGCCTGGCAGCCTTGATGGAAATTCCCGTTCTTTTCATCTTCACGCACGATTCCATCGGCCTCGGTGAAGATGGGCCCACACACCAGCCCATAGAACAGCTCGCTGCGTTTCGCGCCATGCCGAACATGCTGGTGTTCCGTCCCGGCGATGCGAACGAAGTGACCGAAGCGTATAAATCAGCTTTGCAGCATCCGCATAATCCCTCGACGCTGGTCTTCAGCCGCCAACCGATACCTACATTGGATCGCACGAAATATGCCTCCGCCGTGGGCGCCGCGAAAGGAGCTTACATTTTGGCGGACGCGGAAGGTGGCAAACCAGACGTAATTCTTCTGGCGACGGGAAGCGAACTACAGTGGGCCGTTGGCGCCTATGAAAAATTGAAAGCGGAAGGCATCAAGGCGCGTGTGGTCAGCATGCCGTGCTGGACTTTGTTCGATCAACAAGACGCCGCGTACAAGGAATCGGTTCTGCCTGCGAACGTGACTGCAAGAGTTTCGATTGAAATGGCCTCCACGTTGGGATGGGACCGGTACATCGGGCCAAAGGGGAAGGCGATTGGGATGCATTCATTTGGCGCGTCTGCACCAATAAAGGATTTGCTGAAGAAGTTTGGTTTCGATGCGGAACACGTGGTCGCGGCAGCCAAAGAATTGTTGAAAAAGTGAACCGCAAATGAAAATTGTGATTGGCTCCGATCATGCTGGGTTTCAGTTAAAGAATGCCATGGGCGATTTAATCCGTTCGATGGGACATTCGGTTCTGGATGTGGGCGCCTTCAATGAAAATCCGTCGGACTATCCCGATTTCGCCGAAGCGGTGGGGCGAGCGATCCTGGACGGCAAGGCAGAACGGGGCGTGCTGATCTGCGAGAGCGGCATTGGCGCCAGCGTAGCGGCGAATAAGCTGACAGGCATTCGCGCGGGAATTTGCCATGACTCTTATTCCGGGCATCAGGGCGTCGAGCACGACAATATGAACGTGCTGGTGATGGGCTCTCGTGTGATCGGCGAGAAACTGGCGGAAGACGTGGTGCGCGCATACTTACCGGCTCAATTTACGCACGAGGAGCGGCACGTCCGCCGACTTGCCAAAGTGAACGCGCTGGAAGAGAAGATGTTAAAAAGCTGAAATCTGGATTCTTGGCTCCGTACAGGGGCGTACAATAGGGAGCTCAGGCCCAGTGTCTGGTAAAGGAGATGTTTTATGACGACCTCGGTAACAATTCCCAACACGGCCGGCACAAATCCTTTAAAGGGGCTGCTGGAATACGGCCAGTCGCCCTGGATGGACTATATCCGCCGCGACCTGCTGACGGGCGGAGGGCTGAAGAAATTTATTCAAGATGACGGGCTGCGCGGCATGACCTCCAATCCCTCCATTTTTGAAAAGTCCATCACTGGCAGCACTCTTTACAGCGACATTCTGCAATCGCCCGAAGCAAAATCGCTGGATGCCAAGAGCCTGTATGAGAAAATCGCAATACGAGATGTGCAAGAAGCCTGCGACATTTTCAAGCCCGTGTATCAATCGACGCACCGCCGCGATGGCTATGTGAGCCTGGAGGTTTCGCCGTACCTGGCCAACGACACAAAGGGCACACTGGACGAAGCGCGCCGCCTGTGGAAGACCGTTGGTCGCGAGAACCTGATGGTCAAAGTGCCGGGCACTCCCGCGGGCGTTCCCGCCATTCGGCAATTGCTGGAAGACGGGCTGAATATCAACGTGACTCTGTTGTTCGCACAATCCGCATACGAGCAAGTGGCGGAAGCGTTTCTGGCAGCGTTGGAAGCGCGAACGCTCAAGGGTTTGGACATCAACCATTGCGCGAGCGTTGCCAGCTTCTTCGTGAGCCGCATCGACACGCTCATCGATTCCAAGATTGAAGAAAAACTGAAGACTGCCGCGGGCGACCAGAAAGCATTGCTCGCCAGTGTCGAAGGCAAAGTGGCCATCGCGAACGCGAAACTCACCTACAAGAAATATCAGGAACTTTTCGGCAGCCCCCGGTGGAAGGCCCTTTCAGCCAAGGGTGCGCAGACGCAACGCCTGCTCTGGGCCAGCACCAGCACCAAAAATCCCAAGTATCGCGACGTGCTTTACGTAGAGGAATTGATCGGCGCGGACACCGTGGATACTATTCCGCCGGCGACCTTCGATGCGTTCCGCGATCACGGCAAGCTGCGCAACAGCTTGACCGAAGACGTTCCCGGCGCTGCGAAAGTCATGGACAATCTGGCGAAGGCCGGAATCTCCATGAAGGAAGTGACGCAGAAGCTGCTGGAAGACGGCGTGAAGCTTTTTGCCGACGCGTTCAAGACTTTGCTCGACGCCACGGGTAAATCAGCCGGAGTACGCTAGCCCTAAGCGGAAGCTAATCACTAACGATTCTCCTGGGTTGGTTCGCGTTCGATCCGGGCTACTGGAATAGTCAAAACTTCGCGGAGGCATTTACACCATGCAACTCGGTATGATCGGTTTGGGAAGAATGGGAGCAAACATGGTGCGCCGCCTGGAAAAGGCGGGGCATAAGTGTGTCGTATACGACCAGAGCGCCCAGGCGGTGCAGCAACTGGCGGCGGATGGCGCCACAGGCTCAAACTCAATTGATGATTTTGTGGCCAAGCTGAAAACGCCGCGCGCGATCTGGTTGATGGTGCCGGCCGCGATTGTGGATTCGATGATTGCCCAGTTGGTTCCCAAACTCTCCAAGGACGACATTCTCATCGATGGTGGCAATTCTTATTACATCGACGACATTCGCCGCGCCAAAGACCTTTCGGCCAAAGGCATTCACTATGTGGACGTCGGCACCAGCGGCGGTGTTTGGGGACTTGAACGCGGTTATTGCGAAATGATCGGCGGAGAGGCCGCCATTGTTCAGCACCTGGATCCCATCTTCAAAACGCTGGCTCCAGGACGCGGCGATATTGAACGCACGCCTGGCCGCGAAAAAGCGAAGGGCACCGCCGAAGAAGGTTATCTGCACTGCGGCCCCTCCGGCGCGGGGCACTTCGTGAAGATGGTTCACAACGGCATCGAATATGGGCTGATGGCTGCGTATGCCGAGGGGCTCAACATTCTGAAACACGCCAATGCCGGCCACTCGAAACGCGAAGATGACGCCGAAACCACGCCGCTCCGGCATCCTGAACATTACCAATACGAATTCAACCTTGCGGATGTAGCTGAAGTTTGGCGCCGTGGCAGCGTGGTTGCCTCGTGGCTCTTGGATCTGACGGCCATTTCCCTGTTCGAACAGCCTGCGCTGGAAAATTATTCGGGGCGCGTATCCGATTCGGGCGAAGGACGCTGGACAATTCTTGCGGCAATCGAGTCCACCGCTCCCGCGCCGGTGCTGAGCGCCGCCCTCTACGAGAGATTCAGTTCGCGTGGGGAAGGCGATTTTGCAGACAAGCTCTTGTCCGCCATGCGATTCCAGTTTGGCGGCCACCTCGAGAAGAAGGCCGGTCACTGAAACTGTTTTGCGACTTCATTCGTCCGAAGATAGGATCGCTCCATGAGTTCGAATCACCTGGAAACTCCTAGCGCCGGTGAACCTTGCGTCATGGTGATTTTCGGCGCCACCGGAGATCTCACCAAACGAAAACTGATCCCTGCACTTCTGAATCTGGCGCAAGAAGGCATTCTTGCCAAGGAATTCGCTATCGTGGGATTTGCCGCAAACGATCTCGACACCGAATCCTTTCGCAAGACGCTTGGGCAAGAGATGCCCAACTTCGCTCCCGATCCGATCGATCTGAAGATGTGGGAGGAATTGTCGCAGCGCATTTATTTTGTCAAAGGCGATTTCAGCGATCCGGCAGCGTACCAGAGGCTGAATGCCCAGATTGCCGAGGCGGACAGGGCGCACCATACGGGTGGCAACAAATTCTTTTACCTCGCCGTGGCGCCGCGCTTTTTTGCGCCCATCGTCGATCAACTTGGCGCCGCGAGACTGACGAAGGAGGAAAACGGTCGCTGGACCCGGGTGATCATCGAAAAACCGTTTGGCCACGATCTGGAATCGGCGCGGCAACTTAACCTGAACCTGAAGAAAACGCTGGATGAGAAGCAGATCTACCGCATCGACCATTACCTGGGAAAGGAGACAGTCCAGAACGTGATGGTGTTCCGCTTCACGAACAACATCATTGAGCCGCTGTGGAATCGCAATTACGTCGACCACGTACAGATCACCGCCGCGGAAACCGTCGGCGTGGAACATCGTGGCGGGTTCTATGAGACGGCCGGTGCGTTGCGAGACATGGTGCCGAATCATTTGTTCCAGCTCCTCACCATGACCGCCATGGAGCCGCCCATCTCTTTCGACGCGGACGAAGTGCGTAACAAGCAAGCCGAAGTGTTACATGCTATTCAGCCGCTCAGCCCCGAGGATGTGCTGAAGAGCATGGTTCGCGGCCAATATGGCGAGGGCATCGTAGACGGCGAGCGCGTGGCCGCTTACCGCAATGAGCCGGATGTGTCGCACGACTCGAATACTGAAACGTTCGTAGCGCTCAAACTGCAAATCGATAATTGGCGTTGGGCTGGGGTTCCCTTTTATCTCCGCACTGGAAAACGGCTGGCCCAGCGCGCCACGGAGATCGTCATCCAGTTCCGGCGCACGCCTTTTGTTCTCTTCCGTAATACCGCCGTGAAAAATATCGAGACCAATCGCCTGGTCATTCACATCCAGCCGGATGAAGGCATCTCTCTCAGCTTTGGCGCCAAAGTTCCAGGGGCCGTGATGCGGCTCGGGCTGGTGAACATGGATTTCGACTACAACAGCTATTTCGGCATGGAACATGGCACCGGTTACGAACGGCTTTTGCGCGATTGCATGGCCGGGGATGCCACGCTCTTCCAGCGCAGCGACATGGTGGAAGCAGGTTGGAAAGTGATCCAGCCGATTATTGATGTTTGGCACGCCATTCCCCCGCGTGGCTTTCCCAATTATGCCGCTGGTTCCTGGGGGCCGGTAGAAGCCGAAGAATTGCTGGAACGCGACGGGCGGGAATGGCGACGCATCGGCGAGGAAGACATCGATGAGCGCGGGAGGGTCGCCCAGCCAGGGGTCACCACGAAAGCGGGTTCAGCGTTATGACCACCAATGGCGCTCGCGAAGTTGTTGTGCTTCCCGATCTCGCGGCCGTGACACGTCGCGCGGCCGATGAATTCCTGAAATCGGTGAACGAAGCAATCTCCGAAAAAGGCTCGTTCACAGTGGCGCTCGCCGGCGGCTCGACTCCCAAGTCTCTCTACTCCATGCTGACAGACGATCCCGCGTACCGTTCCAAAATTCCCTGGGACAAATTGCAATTCTTCTTCGGTGACGAGCGCCACGCACCGCCCGACAGCCCGGAAAGCAACTTCCACATGGCCAGTCAGACGCTGTTTTCCAAGGGCCTGGTCAAGCAGGAACAGATCGTGCGCATTATGGGCGAATACGCCGACACAGAGAAAGCAGGACTGGAATATGAGCAGGTTCTGCGCGCATACTTTAAATTAAGGGATGGCGAGTACCCTCGCTTCGATTTGGTGCTTCTGGGGATGGGCGACGAAGGGCACACACTGTCGCTGTTTCCGGGCACCAAAGCACTACACGCTACCAATCGCATTGTGGTTCGCAATTGGGTCGGCAAGCTGTATACGGAACGCATCACGCTCACAGCTACCGCCGCGAATCAGGCGAAACGCGTAATCTTCAGCGTGTGCCGCGAGGACAAGGCTCTGGCCTTAAAAGCGGTGCTGGAAGGTCCTTACGAACCGGAGCAACTTCCGGCGCAGTTCATCCAACCGGTCAATGGCAAATTGCTTTGGCTGGTGGACCAGGCCGCCGGCTCCATGCTGGCAACGAATATTCGAAACTAACTAGGAGATACCAATGGCAACAGCAACACTTTCCACGGTTGAACAATTCTTGGGCGCAAAGGCGGAATCGCTCCTCGGCTTCAAGTCTCCCAAAATTTCCAAGGACCGGCTGCACATCCCCGGGCCTGATTTTATCGATCGCATCTATGCCGCTTCCGATCGCAATCTGCGCGTCCTCAATAACCTTCACCGGCTCTTTTTCACCGGCAGGCTCGCGGGCACCGGATATCTTTCGATTCTCCCGGTCGATCAGGGCATCGAACATTCCGCGGGCGCAAGCTTTGCGAAAAATCCGGACTACTTCGACGGCGAAAACATCGTGAAGCTCGCGATCGAAGGCGGTTGCAACGCCGTGGCTTCCACGTTTGGCGTACTCGGGTCTGTCGCGCGCAAGTACGTCTATAAGATTCCGTTCATCGTGAAGTTGAAT
Organism: Candidatus Acidiferrales bacterium; assembly: GCA_963701055.1. Taxonomy (GTDB): domain Bacteria; phylum Acidobacteriota; class Terriglobia; order Acidiferrales; family UBA7541; genus Acidiferrum. Next base: position 5,252,785 of record OY969563.1, read on the forward strand.
CACAATGAACTGCTCACTTTCCCCAACCAGTTCAATCAGATTTTCTTCGGCACCGTTCAGGAAGCGTATGACATGGGCGCGGCCGCGGTAGGCGCCACAATTTATTTCGGCTCGGAACAGAGCGATCGCCAGATCATCGAAGTCAGCCAGGCGTTTGCCAAGGCTCACGAACTCGGCATGGCCACCGTGCTGTGGTGCTATCTTCGCAACTCCGCGTTCAAGAAGGATAAGGACTATCACGTGTCCGCGGATCTGACGGGTCAGGCCAATCATCTCGGTGTGACCATCCAGGCAGACATCATCAAGCAAAAGCTCCCAGAAAATAACGGCGGCTATGAAGCGCTCAACATGGGCAATTCCAGCTATGGAAAGTTCGACAAGCGCATTTACACCGAACTCAGCAGCGATCATCCGATCGACCTCACGCGCTACCAGGTGGCCAATTGCTACATGGGCCGCGCGGGGTTGATCAATTCTGGTGGCGCTTCCGGCGCCAATGATTTCGAGGAAGCCGTAGCCACCGCGGTAATCAACAAGCGCGCGGGCGGCACAGGATTGATCAGCGGGCGCAAAGCGTTCCAGCGCCCAATGGCGGAAGGCGTGAAACTCCTGAACGCGATTCAGGATGTTTACCTCGCGAAGGAAATCACCGTAGCCTGAAGAAATAAGGCGTATTGAAAGAGCCCGCCTAGCGGCGGGCTCTTTCTTTTTGGCCCAGTCTGTACGCGAAGCTGCCCAATGCGACGCAACGAAATGGATTTTACAATTCAAATACTGTACCGCCGAAGTTGAAATCCATAGAAATCTTCCAAAATTCAGAGACAGCCGGAACCGTGCGGTTTTGCTGCCGCATAAATTTTACATTTTCTTACACTTACAAAAACCAAATTGGCATCTAGCTTGCACTGTTTTGGGGCACCTCAGTGAGTCGGTCCTGCATGTGGTTTGCTGCGTTGTTTCGGTCGGTCTTGGCTTAGGGCTTCAGGTTTTAAAGTCCAATGCGAGTGGTGGGCTAAAGGTGTGAATGCCATCTGGGATGGCAAGGGACTGGTGTGCCCGGGGAGTGGTCTTGATGAACATGAAAGGGAAGGAATCCTCAAATGGGGGAAAGTGAAAACATGATAAAGAAATGTCTCATCAATGCCCTGCTGTGTATTCTCCTGTTTCTCGGTCTTGCTTCTTCGTCATTCGCTCAGTCCATCGTGACCGGAGGAATTTCGGGGACGGTTACGGATCAAACGGGGGCGGTTGTGACCGGCGTGAAACTGACGCTCGTGAATCCCGCCACCGGCGACAATTACAGTGCAACGTCTTCGGCTACAGGCGAATTTAATTTCGCCCTGCTGAAGCCGGGGCAGTACACACTCACGGTAGCAAAAGACGGATTCAAGACGGCAACACGGACGGTCACGGTGGTACTCGGCACTACGGTGACGGTCAACACGGCTTTGGAAGTTGGCTCCAGCGCCACAACGGTTGAGGTAAATGCCGATACCGGAGCGCAGCTACAGACCGAAAATGCCAATATCTCCACAAGCTACGAGATCAAGCAAATTCAGGAAGTGCCGAACCCTGGCGGTGACATCACGTATGTCGCGCAGACCGCACCCGGGGTGACCATGAACAATGCTACCGGTGGCGGCTACGGCAACTTCAGCACCTTCGGATTGCCGGCCACTTCGAACTTGTTCACCGTCAATGGCAACGACTACAACGATCCATTCCTCAACTTGAATAACACCGGCTCCAGCAACTTGCTACTCGGCAGCAATGAACTGCAGGAAGTCTCGGTAACCAACAACGCCTACACGGGCCAGTACGGACGCCAGGCCGGCTCGCAGGTCGATTACACGACCAAGTCCGGCACCAATTCCTGGCACGGTGACGCGGTTTACAATTGGACTGGTCGCTTCCTTAATGCCAACGACCCGGTTAACCTGGCGACCTCGCCCGCGGGTGGTCCACTTAATCCCCGCCCCTTTGAAAACAACAACCAGTGGGCCGCTTCTCTCGGTGGTCCTATCATCAAGGATAAGTTGTTCTTCTTTTTGAACAATGAGGGGATTCGCTACATTTTCGGTTCCATCCATTCGGCAAGCGCACCGACTCCAGAGTTTGAAAATTACGTTCTGGGAAGTATTCCCCAGGACGCCGCCACGCAAGCCTTCTACCAGAACATTTTCAAGCTGTATAACGGAGCACCCAACATCGCCAACGCGGTACCGACGCCTGGCAGCTGCACCGCCGCTGGTGGTTGGACGCCTGCCACTCTTCCTGCTGCGCTCTCTGCCAATACATGCACAGAAGCCTGGACGAACTCGGTGTCCGCCGGGAACAAGGAATGGCTGCTCTCCGCGCGCATCGACTACAAGTTCAGTGACAGCGATCAGGTTTTTGGTCGCATGAAGTTTGACCGCGGTGTTCAACCAACCTACACAGACTCAATTAACCCGGTCTTCGACACCAGCAGCACGCAGCCTCAGAACGAAGGCCAACTCAACTACACGCATATTTTCAGCCCGACAGTGGTCAATAACTTCATCGGGTCGGTGCTGTGGTATTCCGCGCTTTTTGGGAGCGTCTCAGCAAACAGCCCAGCCCTCAGTCTGTTTCCTGGCAACCTGGCGTTCAGCGACGGCTCACTGACCAACATTGGTTTCGGCTCCGGGAACCCCGGCGGATTTGGCCAGGGCTTCCTGTTCCCTCAGGGCCGCAACGTGACCCAGTGGGGGCTTGTAGACGACCTTTCCATCACTCGCGGAAATCACTCTTTCAAAATGGGCGTGAACTTCCGGCGCGATGACATCAGCGATCACACAGCCTCTGAGCTGGCTCTGTATCCCGCGGTCCAGACGACACTGCTTGGTTTCGCGACCGATCAGGTGGCCAGTTCGACGCAATACAACTTCGCGACCAGTCCAGTCCAGCCCGTTGCGTTTTACACTTTCGGACTTTATTTCCAGGATGAATTCCGCGTCAACCCAAATCTGAAACTGACGTTGACCCTGAGAGCTGATCGCAATTCGGGTGGCGCCTGCCAACATGCCTGCGCCGGACTTCCCGTGAACGAGTTCAGCGATCTGGCCCACGGTGCCGACATTCCGTATAACCAGTCTTTCCAGACGGGTCTGACCACCATCATCCCCGGCGTCGAGAAGGTTGTCTTTCAACCACGTTTCGGTGTGGCTTGGACTCCTTGGGGAAGCAAAACCGTCGTCCGCGCGGGCGTCGGCCTGTTCAGCGATTTGTATCCGGGCACGATTCTCAGTGGCATCGACACCAACTTCCCGCAGGTCAACCTCTGGAACGTTCCAGGGGGAAGCTTGGCTTGGGATCTGAACTCGCCCGCTACAACGGCATTCCCAACCAGCGGCGTGGCCCTGGTCCAGCAGTGCAACACCGCCTTCAACTCCAACTATTTCAGCGGCGGCAATCTGAATACTTATCTCGCCACGCCGGGCCTTCCCGCCGGATGCGCTACCACTCCGACCCTGAATGACGTCAGCCGTAATCTTTCCAACCCCAAATATGTGGAATGGAATTTTGAAATCCAGCACGCCCTGGGAAACAAGGCGATCGTTTCCGCAAATTACGTTGGCAATTATGGATACGACGAACTCTACAGCAACGACTACCAAAATAGCTTTGGCTTCGGTGATCTTCCCGCCACCGCTCCCGATCCAAGAGTCGGCTTGGTGAAGTTCCTCACCAGCGGCGCTGTCTCCAACTACAACGGCTTGACTCTCTCGATCAAGGCAAATACGTGGCATGGGCTGACAGGTTCTTTCACCTACACGTACTCTCATGCCTTGGACGAGGTTTCCAACGCCGGCATTTTGCCGTTCTCCGTGATCACCAGCATCACCAACCAGATCAATCCTTACAGCCTTCGCGACAATTATGCTTCGGCGGACTATGACGCTCGCCATCAGCTCAGCGCCAGTTACATTTACGCGCTGCCATTCAAGAGCGAAAATCGCCTGCTGAATTCAGCGATCGGTGGATGGCAACTCTCCGGCACCATGTTCTACCGCACAGGCTTTCCCTTCAGCGTCATTGATGGAGGAACGCTCGGTGGACTCGCTTCCAACAACCTTAACCCCTCGTTCAACACGATTCTGCTGCAGCCGGAATTCTCACGGCGAAACTTTTCCAATGTCGACGCGTGCGTTGCGAGTCCCTGCTTTGGCATAGCTGGAACAGGTTCAACAGCGCCCTATTTGTTCGCGCCAGCGACAAACTTCACTGGCGACGTCGTTGGCCGCAACGCTTTCCGCGGTCCGGGATTCCTGGGCGGCGACATGAGCTTGCGGAAGAACTTCCAATTCACAGAGCGTGTCGGCTTCCAGATCGGGCTGAACGCTTACAACTGGTTCAACCACGCGAACTATGGCGCGCCCTATCCCAACACGAATGCGCCGTTTTTCGGACAGGCCGTGTTCACCCAGACTCCGCCTACGTCTCCGTACGGGGCATTCGCTGCTGCCGCAACAGATATGAGAATTGCGCAGATCACAGCGAAAATTACCTTCTAACCCAACTCGCGAAAACGCGGCAAAGGGGCGGCGTCACCGCCGCCCCTTTTTGTTGCCTGAACAAAAATCGCACCTGCATGAATCACATTCCTTGTTCGCTGCCATCGATTTTTTTCCGGTTACCTGAAACAGCAACTGTTACACTATTTAAATGGACGGTCTGGTTCTCCCGCTCCTTACAATGGAGACAGCCGTTTCAGGAGGAAAGCGAAATGCCGAAGTCGAAAGCTGCTGCATCGGAGGTCACGAAGAAACCCCGAAAAGCGGCAACTGCCAAGCCTACGTATGACGAAATCGCTTTGCGCGCCTATCACATCTATCTCGAACGCGGCTGCACACCGGGTGATCCCATGCAAGACTGGCTGCGCGCAGAGATGGAATTGCTCGAACCGCCGAAGAAAGCGGGCCGCAAGTCGAAAGTTGTCTCGATCGCCGCGTAGTCGCCATTTCATCTTGGTCGCTAGCCTGACTCGCTCCGCAGTCCTGTAGTCCTTGTGACTCTACAAGCCGCCGTGAATGCGTCCGCGAAATTCCTTATACTATTCCTAGAGTGCGATGGATGAGGGATTACCGATATGACGCGTGGAAATAACCTGAGCCCCGGGCGGCTCGTTTTGATTGCGTTGATTCTCGTTCTCGGAGCGTTTTGGGTTGGCGCGCGCTATGGCCCGCGCCAGGCGAATGACGTCGAAGCACACCGGATCGCTGAGAGTCCAAACCCAGCTCGCGTGCCCACAGCCGTGCCGGAGCAGAGCGATCGGCTGACTGAAGACGAATCCATCAATGTCCGCATCTATCGCCAGGCCTCGCCGGCGGTGGCAAACATCCTGACAAAGGCAACGGAATACGATTTTTTCATGGATGCCGTACCCGTTGAGGGAGCGGGATCGGGATTTTTGATTGATCCGCGCGGATACATTTTGACCAACTACCATGTCGTCGCCGGCGCACAGTCCATTGAAGTGATTCTGGGAGACAAGACCCGTGCTCCTGCAAAATTCATAGGCGCCGATCAGCGCAACGACGTCGCCTTGATCAAGATCGATCCGAAGGGAAAGCAACTCGCCGCGCTGACTCTGGGTGATTCCTCCAAACTTCAGGTTGGCCAGAAAGTGTTGGCGATTGGCGATCCGTTTGGTTTTCAATCCACTCTGACGACGGGCGTGGTCAGCGCGCTTGGCCGCACGGTACAGACCAGCGACACCACTTTTATTGACGATGCCATTCAGACGGACGCGTCCATCAACCGTGGCAATTCGGGCGGCCCGCTGATCGACACCCACGGGGAGGTGATCGGCATTAATTCGGCGATCTACACCCCATCAGGAACCACTGCGGGTATTGGCTTCGCCATTCCCATCAACACCGCAAAGCTCATTGCGAATGACCTGATGACCGAAGGAAAAGTTCGTCGCGCCTACTTGGGCGTGCGCACGATCCCGGTTGCCGGATGGCTCGCGGAGGCTCTCGATTTGCCCGTTCAGGAGGGCTTACTCGTCGAACAAACCACCAAAGGCAGCCCCGCGGCGGCTGCGGGAATTCATGGCGGGGATAAAGTGGCTCAGGCGGGGATGCGGCGCATTATGATCGGTGGCGATGTGATTGTGGGCATCGAAGGCCAAAAAGTTTCCAATCAGTTCGACATCGACTATATTTTAAACCGCAAGCGCCCCGGCGACAGCGTTACTGTGACGCTCTATCGCGGCGGGAAGAAGCTGGATATTCCCGTGAAACTTGGCGAACGCGACGGCAACTAATTTACAAAGCTACTTGGCTAGCCGAAAGATCAACAAAAAACAAGTCATTCCGAACGGAGTCCGCGGAGCGAGGAACCCCTCTTCGATTGAACCAACGAGAAACCCAACCCACTACGGACCGATCTCCGCACGATAGCGGTTGCGTTCCTCTTCACTTAAGGCGAACCATCCCTCGGTAATGTCGCGCACGCGCTCCAGCGCCTTTTGCATTTCCTGGTGCTTCGTTTTGATCATCTCGGAATCCGCGTTTTGCGGCACGTAAATGGGTGTCGAGCCCACCAGGATCGCGCGCGTAAACAATTTCGGCAAGCAGAAATGGTCCCACGTTTTTTCGAAGGTTCTGCTGCGTTCTACTCCCACATGGAAAACGAAAATGGGCGCTCCCGTCATCCGCGCCAGCAACACCGGCCCTACTTTTGCCACATAGCGCGGCCCTCGTGGCCCGTCGATGGTGAAACCGCAATCCAGGCCTTCCTTGATGCGCTGGGCCATCACGGCCAGCCCGCGCAAGCCGCCGCGCGAGGAGCTGCCCTGTGCGGTGCCAAAGCCCAACCACTCGATCACCTTGCGCGTCCATTGCCCGTCGAACGCCGTCGTGTTCATGATCACGATGCCGCGATTTCTTCCGTACCACGCAATGGGAATGATGCAACGATGCCAGAACGCCCAGATGCATGGTTGCTTTGCGCCCCAGACTCGCTCCACATTCGCGCGGCCAAGCACTTCGAACCGTAACGTGGGACCGAGCACGCGGATCACGCTATAGACCACGGCTGCGATAATCGGAATCTGGATGCGCCGGTGCCAAGGCAGTTTCGGGAGGCGCACATCATAATGCGCGCTGATCACTTCCTGCGCTTCTTCTGGCCGCTTTTCGCTGGTTTCCATCTTCATATAGTATAGAAGGGTTGCTGTGTCGTTGGGCAGGATGGGAGTCCGTTCGCTTGGTACAATCCCGAAACTTCAGGCGCGCTTCGCTGTTTGCGACGCTTTTTTGCGCGGTCGGCTGCTTGTGTTTGCCGGTGACGTATCTTCGCGCGGCGCACCCCGATAATCCGCTGGCCGACGCGGTGGGCGCCATCGAGGGCGACGCGATTTCCGTACAGGGGCCGATGAGCGTTGATACCGCGAATGGCCAGGTAAAAACCATTTTACGAAGCGGCAGCGAAGTGCAGGTGAAATCCGGCCAGGCGCACATCGACCTGGTGGAAGGTGGAAACCTGACGATTTGCGGGCCTGCTCACTTTTCCGTGTTGAAATCCGGCAACGCCCTCACCATCGCATTGGACAGCGGCACGATTCACGCGCACATTGAAGGCCAGCTCACCCTGACGATATACACCGCGCAGATTCAGGCGCACGCCATACCCATCGGCAATACGGCGGAGGATGTGCTGGTTGGGCTGGATGGCTCCGGGACGATGTGCATCCGCCCGACGAAGGGCGCGGTTCGCATCGAACAGCAATTGACGGGGCAAAGCCTGCTGATCCCGCAGAACGGCGATGTTTCGCTGGCGAACGGACAGTTGGAGACGCTGCACATTGCCGCGGGCCAGTGCAATTGCGAGCTTCAGTTGAGCGCAAAATCTCAAGGGATGACAACTCAAGTCAGTGGGTTAGCTTCCTCTGCCGACATCAAGCAACAGGCTGCCGAACAAAAGCCGCCGGAAGCTGCGCAGGTTAAAGCGCTTCCTCCCGTGAAGGAAGAACCCGTCTACCAGGTGTTCATGCCGCCGCTGCATTACGATGCAAACGCGAAAGTGCAACAGGATTACGATCCAAATCTGATCGTTCTGGTGCGGCGCGCACGCGTGCGGCCCACGCTGATCTTTCAGGGAAAAGTCGAGGGCGACCCGGTGGTAGCACAAGCTGCTGCACCGCCGCCAGCCCCGACGACGATGAAATCGGCGGCGGCGAAAAAGCCGGCCGACGATTCCTCGTGGAACCGCGTCCGCACGTTCTTCCACCGGCTCTGGTCCCCCAGTTCCTAAGGTCAAAGGCAAGGATGGAAGGCAGAAATCGGACGGCACGATTTCAGTCGTGCCGCAAGCGCGGAACTCTGCGAGCCTTTAGCCGCCGCTAAGGATGTAGCTACATCCCCTCGTAGTTCGGACCGCCGCCGCCCTCGGGCACCGTCCAATTAATGATCTGATAGGGATCGGCAATATCGCAGGTCTTACAGTGCACGCAATTCGCCGCGTTGATTTTCAGCTTCAGGCCCGATCCCTCTTTCGCCATCTCGTACACCGCGGCGGGACAAAAATACTGGCAAGGATTGCCGTATTCCTCGACGCAGCGTGACGAGCAAATGTTGAGATCGAGCACGTTCAAATGGCAGGGCTGATCTTCTTCGTGACGCGTGCCGGAGTGGTAGACGTCAGTTAAGCGATCAAACGTAAGCTTGCCGTCCCCTCTAAAGCGCTCCGGCGCGAGCCTGCCGTGAATCTGTTGATACGCTTCGTATCCAGGGCGCGCGTGAATTGGATCGATCAGGCCGCGTCCACCGGTGATCTGCTGCAATCCGGAAAGCACGAAGCCGTCCAGCAAACCATTGTGGAACGATTGGTGAAAATTACGAACCTTCCACAGCTCTTCCCGAATGTAGCTGTGGTCGATTTTTTCCTTGTACAGCTTCAGCATCCTCGCCGACGTATCGCCCGCCTTAAGCGCTTCGAAAATTGTCTGCGCGGCCAGCATCCCGCTCTTCATCGCCAGGTGCACGCCCTTGAGCCGCTGTGAATCCAGAAAGCTGCCGGAATCGCCCACAATCAAGCCGCCATCCACATAACTGCGTGGCATGGAATACCAGCCGCCGTAGGGCAGCGATTTCGCGCCGTAACGCACCAGCTTTCCACCTTCGAGGAGATCGCGCACGAAAGGATGTGTTTTCCAGATTTGAAATGCGGCGTGCGGATCGAATCGTGGATCGGCGTATTCCAGTGCGACTACCAGGCCAATCGAAACGCGATTGTTGGACAAGCCATAAATCCAGCCGCCGCCATACATCTTCGTTGAAAGCGGCCAGCCCAGCGTGTGCGCCACGAATCCCGGCTTGATCTTCCCCGGCTGGACGTCCCACAACTCTTTGATCCCGATGCCGTACGTTTGTGGATTGATGTTGTCCAGCTTCTGGTTTGTGACTAATTGCTTTGTCAGCGAGCCGCGCGGGCCTTCGGCGAGCACGGTTACTTTTGCGCGAAGTTCGTATCCCGGCGTGTAGTTGTCCTTCGGCTTGCCGTTTTTGTCGACTCCCTTGTCTTCGGTGATTACACCGGCAATTCCATTTTCCGCGGGAATCAACTCGGCGCCGCCGAATTCCTTGAACACGTTCACGCCCGCGGCTTCCACAAGGCCGCCGAGCCACTTCACCAGCTTGTTGAGCGAAATGACGAAATTCCCCGCGTTGTTAAAGGATGGCGGCGTTACAGGAAAACGGTAGGAAGATTTTTCCGTGAAGAAAAGTGCCGCGGAATCCGTCACCGGCGTATCCAGCGGGGCGCTCTCCTCGAAATCAGGAACCAACTCTGCGAGCGCTTTCGGATTCAGGATTGCGCCGGATAGTTGGTGGGCACCGATCTCGCGCCCCTTTTCCAGCACATAAATATTTTCCGCGGAAAGTTCCGGCTTGGCCCCGCTGGCATTGTGCTTCTTGATCAGGTTCGCCAGATGCAAGGCGCAGCTCAGCCCCGCGGGGCCAGCACCCACAATCAGTACATCCGCGTCCAATTGTTCCCGTTGGATGGCCATAAACACATTCTACCAAACAAGTGTTTGGGATTGTTTCCGGCTAACCCTTGGCTTTTTGGAGTTCTTCTGTGAGGGCGGGCATGATTTCGAAGATGTCGCCGACGATTCCATAATCGGCTATTTCGAAGATGGGCGCGTTCTGGTCCTTATTCACGGCTACGATCGTGCGCGAGCCCTTCATTCCCACGACGTGTTGAATCGCCCCGCTGATGCCCAGCGCCAGATACAACTTCGGCGCAACGGTTTGCCCCGAACTGCCGATCTGACGTTCCATCGGGAGCCAGCCTTCGTCGCAAATCGGGCGCGACGCCGCAATTTCGCCGCCGAGTGCTTTCGCCACCGCTTCCGCTTGCGCAATATTTTCGGGCGCTTTGATTCCGCGGCCAATTGCCACAATCAGCGGCGCCTGCGTCAGATCGACGGAGGCCTTCGCTTCCTTGAACAGCTCCAGCGGTTTCGTTCGAATATCTTCCGCCTTCAGTTCCACTTTCGCCGCATTCACAGGGGCTTTTCCACCAGCGTGCCCTTCCAACATATCCGTGCGAAACGCTCCGGACTGGAACGAAGCGAACCACGGCGCCGCTCCCACAAAACTTACGTCCGCTGCCGTTTTTCCCTGAAACATTTGACGGACGAAAATAAGTTTGTCACCTTCCTTGCGGAAGCCCACGCAATCGCCGACCATTCCACGGCCCAACATCGCCGCTAATTTCGGCGCAAAATCGCGTACCTGGTATGTGTGCGGAAACAATACCAAGTCCGACTTCGTGGATTCCACGATTTGCTTCAGCGCAATGCAGTAACCATCCGGCGTGTAGTTCTCCAGCAGTTCGTTTCCCACGGCGAGCACTTCCGCCACATTTTTCGTCGCCAGTTCTTCCGCAAGCACCGTCACATTCTTGCCCACCACCGCCGCGGTAATCGTTCCCGCAGTGGCCGCGGCAATCTGTTGCGCCGCCACCAGCGTCTCAAAACTTGTGTTGTTCCACTTGCCTTGCCGCTGTTCCGTGACCACCAGAATCTTCATGGCCTGCCTCTTTCCCGAACTCTCCACCGCATGTTGTGATCGAAACGAAGGACTTCAACCGATTCCATCAGCCAGCTCGACCGCTTCAGATCACCCGTGCCTCGAACTTCAATTTCTCCACCAGTTTTGCCGCAGCTTCTTTGGGCGTCCCAGTGAGAAATTCTGTTTTCTTCGTTTTTGTCGGCACGTAAATCTTCTCAATCGTTTGTCTAGGCTCCACGGCCACACCTAGCGATTCGCGCGTGATGGTCGCGATTTCTTTCTTCTTCGCGGCCATGATTCCTTTCAGCGTGGCGTAGCGCACCTTATTGATGCCCGACTGAATCGACAGAACAGCGGGAAGGGGACACTCGATCCACTGAAACCATCCCGCTTCCAGTTCTCTCTTGAGTTTCAGCTTCGCGCCTTGCACGTCAATTTGCATAATGATGGTCGCATGCGGTAGGTCCAGCAGGCCTGCCAGAAGCACGCCTGTCTGCCCGAACCCGTGGTCATCGCTCTGTAGACCGGTCAGCACCAGATCACATTTTTCCTTAGCGATGGCCGCTGCCAGCACCTTTGCGGATCCAAGTGGATCAAGCTGCGCAAAATTATCGTCTGCAATATGAATGGCGCGATCCGCACCTTTGGCAAGGGCCTCTTTGATCGTCTGCTTGACGCGTTCCGGCCCGAGCGACAGGACGATTACTTCGCCGCCGTTCTTTTCTTTCAGCCGAAGGGCTTCTTCCAGCGCGTAGCTGTCTGGCTCGTTCATCTCAAATCCAATGTCGGATTCCTTGATCCAGTTTCCAGCGATGGACAGCGGCGCATCTTTCGCCGGAACCTGTTTAATGCAAACTATGATGTTCACGGGAGCTTCCTTCCATCAGGGCCTGCGGAATGGAATGTGTAAATGCATGGCTTGCCAGTAGTGGGAGCGGAGGTTCTCAACTTCAGACAAGCCCACGTCGTTCTACTGCACAATGAGACCTTGGAACGGTAAAAGCAAACGGCGCTGCGCGGCCTACTGACCCGTCCAGCGCTTGAAAATCAATGCCGCATTGGTGCCGCCGAAACCGAAGGAGTTCGAAAGCGCATAATCAACAGTCGCTTTTCGGGCCACATTCGGCACATAGTCCAGATCGCACTCCGGGTCGGGCGTTTCCTGGTTGATGGTGGGCGGCAAAATCTGGTCGCGCAACGCCAGCACGCTGATGCCCGCTTCCAGGCCGCCGGCGCCACCGAGCAGGTGCCCGGTCATGGACTTCGTGGAGCTCACTGGCAACTTTTTATTAGCAGCGCGCTCGCCGAACAAGCGCTTCATCGCCGTGGTTTCGATCACGTCGCCGATCGGCGTCGAAGTTCCATGGGCATTGATGTAGCCAATATCGTCCGGAGAAAGTTTGGCATCTTTCAGAGCCGCCCGCATTACGCGGAAAGCTCCGTCACCATTCTCGGCGGGTTGTGTGATGTGGTAAGCATCGCCGCTCATTCCATAGCCGACGATCTCCGCTAAAATGGGCGCGTTGCGCTTCTGTGCGTGCTCGAGCGATTCCAGCACCAGGATTCCCGCGCCTTCGCCGACCACAAATCCGTCGCGAGCCGCATCAAACGGGCGGCTGGCCTTTTCCGGCTCGTCATTGCGGGTGGAAAGCGCGCGCATCGACGCAAACCCGCCGATGCCCATTGGCGTAATCGTCGCTTCTGTTCCGCCGCAGATCATCATCTCCGCTGCGCCGCGTTCGATAATTTTAAAGGAATCGCCAATGGAATGTGCCGACGCCGAGCAAGCCGTTGCTGTCGCCGAATTCGGCCCTTTCGCGCCATATCGGATGGAAATATGCCCGGAAGCAAGATTCACGATGGCCGAAGGAATAAAGAAAGGAGAAATTTTGCCCGGGCCGCCCTGCATCAGCTTGATGTGTTCGCGTTCGATGATGTCGAACCCGCCGATGCCTGAGGCAACATACACCCCCACTTCATCCAGGTCGGAGTGTTCCGGTTTCCACTCCGCCATTTTCACGGCGAAATCCGCCGAGGCCAGCGCCAACTGGATAAACCGTCCCATTTTTTTCAGTTCTTTTTTCTCGATCCACAGGAACGGGTCGAAGTTCTTCACTTCACCCGCGATCTGGCAATCGAATTCGGCAGTATCAAAATGTGTGATGCGGTGGACGCCGCTGCTACCTGCGACCAGGTTTTTCCAGCTCTCCTCGGTCCCGATACCCAGCGCACAAACCAATCCAACGCCCGTTACGACGACGCGGCGAGTCAATTCGCTTGCTCCTTCATGCAGGGAATTTCCTGCGGCTTACTTGCCTTTCGAGTGCTTGTCGATGTACTCGATGGCATCCTTCACCGTGGTCATTTTCTCGGCGTCCTCATCCGGCACCTCAATGCCAAACGCTTCCTCGAACGCCATTACCAATTCCACCTGGTCGAGCGAGTCCGCGCCCAGGTCGTCCACGAATGACGCCGTAGGCGTTACCTCTGCCTCATCCACGCCCAATTGCTCGACGATAATCTGCTTTACCCGCTCTTCTACACTGGCCATTCCAGTCCTCCGCGACCTGCTGTCGCATTTTCTTGTTCCTGCTACTCCACACCGTAATCCGGCTTTGCGGCCGGCCTACAATCCCTTATGCCCTTGCTTGGGTAACCTGCCAAGTCTACTTTCCCAGCCCATCAAGGTCAACTTAAAGGCCCTTTATTCTGCAGACTCGGAGCCGCTATAAATCAGACGCAAGTCTCACTAAGCCAAGTACAGACCGCCATTCACGTCCAGCACGTGGCCCGTGATGTAGCCCGCTTCGTCGCTTGCCAGAAAAACAATCGCCGCCGCAACATCGCGACCCGTTCCCATACGTCCCAGCGGAATCCGTGTCTTGAGTTCTTCCTTCACTTTTTCCGGCAGCACATCCGTCATCGGCGTCTCAATAAATCCAGGCGCCACGGCATTCACCGTGACGTTCCGCGACGCGATCTCCATCGCGATGGCTTTGGTCAGTCCTATCAAGCCAGCTTTCGCGGCCACATAGTTCGCTTGTCCCGCGTTGCCCATCTGCGCTACCACCGAAGCAATATTGATAATTCGCCCGGCGCGTGCCCGCATCATCGTCGCCAGCGCCTGTTGCGTGCAGAAGTGCGCACCGGTCAAGTTCGTTCGGATCACCGCGTCCCAGTCGTCCTGTTTCATGCGCAGTGCCAAGCCGTCCCGCGTGATTGCGGCGTTGTTCACCAGGATGTCCAGTTTTCCAAACTTCTCCAGCACTGCCTTAAATCCAGCTTTCACCTGCTCCGGATCCGCTACGTCCATCTTCACCGCGAACGCCACAGCTCCCTTTGCCGCAATCTCTTCCGCCAGCGCAGCCAGTTTCTCTTCATTGCGCGCCGCCACAGCCACTTTCGCGCCCGCTTCCGCCAGCGCCAGCGCTGTGTCTCGTCCAATCCCCTGCGACGCTCCGGTAACCAGCGCCACTTTGTCCGTCAAGCTGAACATTCCGTCTCGATTCCAGGCTCTAAGTTATAAGTTCCAAGTAATAAGTTCAGTTCCAAGTTCTAAGTTTTAAGTAGAAGTTATCTCATAAACACTTTGAACTGACTGAGCAGTTGAAACTTATGGCCAATGGGGTAAATCGAGAACATGGACATTACCGACGCCCAGTGGGCGGTTCTCGAACGGTTGTTCCGTCCGAAGCGACGGGCCGATGGACGCGGGAGGCCGTGGCAGGACACGCGTGCGGTTTTGAACGGCGTATTTTGGGTGTTACGCACCGGAGCTCCTTGGCATGATCTCCCGTCTCGCTATCCGCCCTATCAAACCTGTCATCGACGCTTCCAATCCTGGCAGCGCAGCGGGCTGCTGACACGCTTGCTGCAAAAACTTGCCGAGGACTTACGAGACCGAGGGAAGCTGGATCTCAGCGAATCGTTCATCGACGCCAGCTTCAGTGGGGCGAAAAAGGGGGCTCTGCTGTTGGCCCTACAAAGCGCGGCAAAGGCAGCAAAATCATGGCAATCGCAGACGGTCATGGTCTTCCTTTCGCCGTGCACGTGGCCAGCGCTTCGCCTCATGAAACAAAACTCGTCGAAGCCACGCTCGAGCAACGCTTCCTCAGAGAAACTCCTGCGCGGATGATCGGTGACCGCGCTTACGACAGCGATCCGTTGGACCAACACATCCGGCAACGCTACGGCGTGCAGCTCATCGCACCTCACAAATTTGTGCGTGTGGCCCCCGCAACTCAAGACGGTCGCCGCCTGCGTCGATATCGCCGCCGTTGGAAGATCGAGCGCCTGTTCGCCTGGCTTCATAACTTTCGTCGCATTGTCATTCGCTGGGAATACTACCCAGAGAATTTCCTCGGGATGGTCCAACTCGCTTGTGCTGTCATCCTCCTGAGGCATTTATGAGATGGCTTCTAGTAAGTTCTAAGCTCAAACCCGAAGCTTCTAAACCTGGAACCTAAAACTAACGACGACTTATGACTGTCTCAATTCCAGGTTTTAAGTTACAAGTTCCAGGTAATAAGTTTTCAGTTCAAACCTGATGACTCTTAAACTTAGAACTTAAAACTAATGACTTATAACTTCTCTACGGCTACGCCGCGTCCGACTTCGCTCCCGTAATTCTGTCCAAGGTCGCTGCAAGACTCTTTTCGTCTTCCACATTCAACGTAGTCACGGAACGTTCGATCTGGCGCATCAGTCCCGTCAGCACGCGGCCCGGCCCAACTTCGACGAAAGTGGTCACGCCTTCGTCCAGCAGCATCCGCATGGATTCTTCCCAACGCACCGGCATGGTCACTTGCCGCGCCAGCGCGCTCTTGGCTTCCTCGCCCTTGCGAATCGTGTCCGCATCCACGTTTGTGACCAGCGGCATCTGCAAATCGGCAAACTTCGTGACGGCCAGATCTGCTTCTAGTTTTACCTGCGCCGGCATCATCAACGCCGAATGGAATGGAGCAGAAACGGCGAGCACCACCGCGCGCTTCGCTCCGGATTGAGAAGCAATTTCTACCGCGCGTTTCACCGCCCCAACGTGCCCGGAAATCACAGTTTGTTCCGGCGAGTTCAGATTCGCGGGAGAGCACACTTCGCCCTGCGCAGCGCGCTTGCACACGTCCAGCACCACCGTAGGCGACAAGCCCATGATCGCCGCCATGCTGCCATGTCCGGCCGGTACCGCGTCCTGCATGTAAGTTCCGCGCTTCCGCACCAACTTCACCGCGTCGGAAAAACTTAACGATCCCGCCGCAACCAAGCCGGAATATTCGCCCAGGCTGTGGCCCGCCACAAAATCAGCGGTAACGCCCTTCTCCGTCAAAACGCGGTAAGCCGCGACCGACACCGCCAAGATTGCCGGCTGCGTGTTTGCGGTCAGCTTCAGCTCTTCTTCCGTGCCTTCAAAGCACATCTTCGAAACGGAAATGCCCAGCGCGTTGTCCGCCTCTTCAAAAACGGCACGCGCCCCGGCATACTTCTCCGCCAGTTCTTTCCCCATTCCGGGATATTGCGATGCCTGTCCCGGAAATATGAATGCGACTTTGCCCATACTGACTCCTCTCTCTTTACCTCACGCTTTCGCGGTGGTCAGGGAGAGCTCCTGTTCGATTTTTTCATTCACGCGCGCCCGCGCCAAACCCGCGGCAACGCGTATCGCGTTTTTTATGGCATTGGCGTTGGACTTTCCGTGAGTGATCACGCATACGCCGCGAACTCCGAGCAATGGCGCGCCACCGTATTCGGAATAATCCATCGTCCGTTTGATACCCTTAAACGCTCCCCTGGATAACATGTAGCCCAATTGCGAAGCGAGCGAGCCTTTGTACGTCTTGCGCAGAAACTTCACGATTTCCATGGCCAGCCCTTCGCAAATTTTCAACGCGATGTTTCCCACGAATCCATCGCAAACAATCACATCCACTTTGCCCGAAAACAGATCGTTGCCTTCCACGTTGCCCACAAAGTGCACGGGCAAATCCTTTAGCCGGTCATAGACCGCGCGGGTCAGCTCGTTGCCCTTGATCTCTTCTTCGCCAATCGAAAGCAACCCCACTCGCGGCTTACGGCTTCCGAAGGTCAACCGGTAATACAGCTCTCCCATCACCGCGAATTGGAGCAAGTGCTCCGGCTTCGAGTCCACATTCGCGCCCACATCCAAGAGCACCGAAACGCCGCCCTTGGCATTTGGAAACGGCGCCGCCAGGGCCACGCGATCCACGGCTTCCAGCGTCCCCATGATGAACTTCGCCGTGGTCATCACCGCGCCAGTGTTCCCCGCACTGACAAAGGCTGCGGCCTCGCCGTCCTTCACCAACCGCGCCCCGACGTGTACAGAACTGTCTTTCTTCCGCCGGAAGGCCTGTGCCGGATGATCGTCCATCGTGATCACCTCGCTTGCCGGAACGATCTCGACTGCCACCGTCGACTTCGACAGCCGCGCAAGTTCTGCGCGAATGACGTTTGGCTGGCCCACCAAGAGAACGCGAACACCGTATTCTTGCGCTGCCAGAACACTCCCCTCCACTTCAGGTAGAGGTGCGTGGTCTCCCCCCATGGCGTCGACCGCGATTGTGATCATGGAAATAGTTCCAGTGACTCTGGCAAGTTCGGTGGGCACAACCTGCGCTGTGCCGATCAGGACCTCAAGAGCCCGGCTTCCGATCTGCGCGCTCTACTTTGTGTCGTGTACCGGTCTTCCCTTGTAATATCCGCAATGGGGACAAGCCTGGTGGGGCTGCTTCATCTCATGGCAGTTGGGACATTTGGCCAGAGCGGGGGCAAACAGCCGGTCGTGCGCGCGCCTGGTGCTGGTGCGCCTCTTCGAATGTCGTCGTTTTGGATTTGGCATTCCACTACTCCTTGTTTCTCGCCCCACTCGCGGCTACACACAACGCCTGACCGAACGAGGTCGGATTCTATGGGCTTTCAGCCCGAAAATCTATTGTTTCTTGAGCCAGTCCTGCTTTAGCCGCGCGAGGGGCGCCAAACGCGGATCGGAAGAGTGCACTTCGCAGCGGCACTCTTCATGGTTCAGATTGGCCCCGCAGCTCGGGCACAACCCACGGCAATCGCTTTGGCAAATCACTTTCATCGGTAATGACAGCAGCACTTGTTCCTTCAAAACATCGGCCAGGAACAAGCCCTCTCCTTCAAAAAATCCTATCTCCGTGTCGTCATCCTTCAACCGCTCTTCTTCGTGCCTGTTCCCCTTGGGAAGAGGCTGGTAGAACAAGTCAAAGTCCTTGTGAATCTCTTCGATTACCGGCTCCAGGCAGCGCGCGCAGACCATTTCAATCTTGGTCTCCAGCTCTCCCACGATGCGGATCTGGCCTTCCAGAAGCTCCGCCGTCGCCGTAACCTCCAGCGGTTCTGCCTGCTTCACTTCATTGATGCCGTAATCGATACTTCCGGGGGCATAACTCTTCCGGATGCGCATTTTGCGGACGGCAAGATCTTTGACGTCGAGAAACATGTCTTCAGCGCCTCCGGCGCGCACGCTCATGCTATTCCATTATTTGGGCAGTTGAGGCTTAAGTCAAGAAAGCTGAGGCTGTACAAGGCGGTTCCAGCGGCGAATCCGTCAGCCATATCTCCTAGTACTAAACAGGGAAATCCAGTCCCAGCAGCCACCGACTAGGCTGGTTTTAGCGGCTCCTTCAGATATCCACTCACCACCCGAACATAATCAGGAAACGCGACTTCCGGCTCCAGAATATCCGGATGCCATACTTTCTCCCATTCGAAACAGTAATAGCCTTTATAGCCGATCCGGCGCAACGCCAACACCTGCCGCTCGATTGGAACGTCCCCTGTCCCGGTCAGCACATACTTCCTTCCTGTCCCGTCCGGCACGGAATCTTTCAAGTGCGTGTGGCGGATCCAGGAGCCGAGTTCCGCCACGGTGTGTTCCGGCTGCTCGTGTCCTTCCACAAATGTATGGTGCGCATCCCAGAGCAGCGCGACATACTGCGAATTCGCCCGCGTCAATACTTCTTTTAAGGTGGGCGAATCCACGAATTCACCGTGGGACTCGATGATCACTGTGACGCCTCGCGGTCCGCCATACTCTCCAAGCTGATGGAGCCCGTCCACAACTCGCGCGATCACCTCTTCGCGCGGCCCCTCAATTTGATTCCCGAACACGCGCACGTAAGGCACCTCCAGCGCCGATGCCAGGTCAATGAATCGCTTGGCATCTCCGAGCTGTTTGGCGCGCTCAGCCGGGTCGGCCACGTGCATCTCCGAGGAGCTGCCCAAATCTGAAATTTTCAGCCCGTGCTCGGCCACTTGCCGTTTTGTTTCTGAGATTTGCGCCGGGCTAAATTCCGGCAGCGCGGGCAAATCCATCTTTCCCATCAATCCGCGAAGTTCGATCGCCGCAAAACCATTAGCTTGCGCGAACTCCAGAATCTTTTTCCATTCCCAGCCCGGGCAACCCAGTGTGGAAAACGCCAGCGGCAACTTTTGTTCCGCAGCCCATAAGAGTTTACTCAACAGCGCCGCGGCTGCTCCCGCAACCAGAAAATCTCTTCGTGCCAGCTTCATGCTCTTCTCCTCTTTGGTTTGTGCTCTCATTGCTTCGCTTGCGGTCCTCATTATTTTCCATTTTTCTTGCGCCCTCGTATAATACGCTTGATCTCGCCGAGGGAGGCATCTTGCATCGACGCGAAGTCCTGAGGCTCTTAGCCTTGAGCTGGGCGCTTCCCGTCATCCCCGCGGATCTCCTGGCTGCCTTTCGCGAAGTTCATCCCGGCCTTCCTGCCGCGCCGTCTCTCAAAGCATTCAACCCTCAGCAGGATGCGACGGTCATCGCCATGGCTGACCTGATCATTCCTGCCACCGAAACGCCGGGCGCAAAAGACGTCCGTGTCAACGAATTTATCGACCACATCGTTGCCGACTGGTTTACCGACGAAGAGCGGGCCGGGTTTCTGGCCGGCCTCGACGAAGTAGACGTCCGCACGCAGAACTTATTCCAGAAAACTTTTGTCGATGCCAGCCTCGCACAGCAATCGGAGATTCTTCGCTCCCTTGGCGACGAAATGGCCGCAGCAGCAGCGGCTTTGGCCAATGAGCGGCGTCCGTACCGCGGCGCAGTGCCGGAGCCCCGCGATAACTTCTATCTGATGTTTCGCCAGCTCACGTTGACCGGCTATTTCACTTCCGAAGCGGGCTTCACGCAGCAATTGCATGAGGAAATTATTCCCGGGCGCTACGATTCATGCGTACCCTTCGACTCGTCTGTGTCACCCAAAGGCGCGTGAGAGTATGTCGCAAGGGCAGAACAAATATGACGCGATTGTCATCGGCTCTGGCATTACCGGCGGATGGGCTGCTAAAGAGCTCACGGAAAAGGGCCTGCGCACACTCGTACTCGAGGCTGGCCGCCCCATCGTTCCTGAGAAAGATTACGTCGAACACATCCCGCGGTGGGATATGCCTTTTCGGGGCATGCGCGACCGCAAGAAACTTCTGCGCGATCAGCCCATCCAGAGTCTCTGCTACGCCTGCGAAGAAACGAATTCACAATTTTTCGTCAAAGACACCGAGCATCCCTACACCACTGATCCTGCGAAGCCGTTCCGCTGGATTCGTGGACGCCAGGTCGGCGGCCGTTCGATCATGTGGGGCCGTCAGTGTTACCGCTGGAGTGACCTCGATTTCGAAGCCAATCTGCGAGATGGCACCGCCGTCGATTGGCCCATCCGTTATGCCGATCTCGCGCCGTGGTATGACTATGTCGAAGACTTCATCGGTATTTCCGGCGAAGCTCTCGGCCTGCCGCAATTGCCGGATAGCAAGTTCCTCCCGCCCATGCAGCTCAATTGCGCCGAATCCGCCGTGAAAGAATCCGTCGCGAGAAATTTTGGCCCCAATCGCATTTTGACTATCGGGCGCGTTGCCGTTCTTACGCAAACCCACCGCGGCCGCGCTGCATGCCATTATTGCGGCCCTTGCGAACGCGGCTGCATCACCCGTTCCTATTTCAGCAGCGTCAACGCCACGCTGCCCGAAGCCGAAAAAACCGGCCGTCTTACGCTTCGGCCTTTCAGCACCGTGCACAGCCTGATTTTTGACGCGAGCTCCCGACGCATCAGCGGTGTCCGTGTAATCGATTCGCAATCGCGCGCCGCCCTGGAATTTCATGCTCCCATTTTCTTTCTGTGCGCCTCGACACTGGAATCCGCGCGCATCCTTTTGAATTCCGCCACGCCGGAATTTCCGTCCGGACTGGCCAACTCTTCCGGCGAACTGGGCCACAATCTGATGGATCACATTAAGGGAGGCGGCGCCAGAGGCGTGATTCCCGGTAACGAAGGCCGCTATTCTTTTGGCAACCGCCCGAATATCGCGTATATGCCACGGTTTCGAAACGTGAAGGACGTGCATCCTGGATTTCTGCGCGGCTACGGGTTGCAGGCCTATGCCGGAACGGACGGCTGGGAGCGTGGCATTCTCAATGTGGGCTTCGGAGCGGACTTCAAACGCAGCATCAGCCGGCCCGGCCCTTGGGAATTCATATTCGAGGGCTATGGCGAGTGCCTTCCCAATCACGGCAATTTTGTTGAGATCGACAAAAACACAGTCGACGCGTGGGGCATTCCCAGCCTCAAAATTCACTGCGCATACGGCGAGAATGAATTTGCGCTACGGAAGGACATGGCTATCGCAGGAGCGGAAATGCTTTCCGCTGCCGGCGCTCGCTCCATCGAACCTTTTACTGACGACGATCCCCCGGGCTTTTCCATCCACGAGATGGGTACCGCGCGCATGGGACGCGATCCGAAAACCTCCGTCCTCAATGCCTGGAATCAGTCTCACGACATCAAGAATCTTTTCATCACCGACGGCTCCTGCATGACTTCTTCGTCTTGCGTGAACCCCTCTCTCACCTATATGGCTCTCACCGCGCGCGCCTGCGATTATGCGATCAGTCAAATGAAGCGCGGCGGACTCTGAGCCCGCTTACGCTTCTCGAATTACCTTCAACAACCCTTCCATAGATTCCCGGCTCGACTCCTCTTTGTTTTTGGCGGCATTCAAATAATGCGTTTCCAGAGACATTGTGCCCTCATATCCGTTCTTGATCAGCGCGCGAAATTGCCCCACGTAATCGATCTTGCCGCTGCCAATTGGCATCCACGTGGTCTCTCCGGGCTTCGCCGCAGGCGCCGCATCCTTCAGGTGCATGTGCCACATGCGTTTCTTATCCAGCGTCTCATAACCATTTGGGAAGGGCACCTCTCCGGCGTCATAGGCATTTCCGGGATCCCAATTTACTCCCAGCGCGGGAGACTTGACCGCATCCAGCATCGCCGCAGCCTCGGCGCCCGTGCCCACGTTGCAGGAAAACTCATTCTCTAACACCAACCGAATTCCTTCCCGCTGCGCAATCGCTGCCGTCCGTTCCAGTTTTTTCGCCACCCGGTCAAATACGGTTTTCGGGTCTGGCACACGCAGAAACGAAAAAATTCTGACCTTGTCGGTGCCAAAATCCTTGGCACGGGCAATCGCCCGTTCCAATATTCCATTTTGCTGGGAGATGTCGCTCTGCAGGGGATCCGGCTTGCTCCCGGCAAATTTCGATTCCGTGCCCGGCAACGGCGTCTTGAAGTATGCCGAATCCAGCACCGACACTTTCATGCCGTGCTTGGCGAGCAGGTCCTTCGCCCGCTTTACATCATCGTCCGTAAATTCCGTGACGTACTTGTCCCACACAAATCGCAACTCCACCCATTCCAGCCCAAAGCCTTTGATCCAAAGCAGAGCCTGTTCGAAATTTTGCGTAATTTCGTCGCTGATCACGCCCAGTTTAAATTGCTTCACGTCCGCCGCTCCTGCCGGTAACGCGCTCAGCAATGCCGCGGCCGCGCCAGTGACCACAAATTCTCTTCGTTTCATTTTCACCCTCGCTCGGGTCTTGATCGTAATTCCGTATCCAACTTGCGTCAATCCATCCTTGCGCAACAAATTGGATCAGCAAGGCACACATGCGAGAATAGAAAAACCGGAAAGAGTTCCGGTTGGAAAAGGTATTGATCCGCTGGCATAAACTTGGCAGTTTACTCTTGGCGTGCATGTTTCTCGTGGCCTGCGCGGCAGTGCGCACACAGTCACAAGAAAAGCCCATACAATTCACGAATGTGACCCGGACTGCCGGTATCAGGTTTACTCACTTCAAGGGCAACAAAGGCACTTCGATCAATCTGGAAGAATTCGGACCCGGCGTGTGTGTAGCGGACTTTGATGGCGACGGCTGGCAAGACATCTATTTCGTGAACGCCCGCGATCTGTACGACCGGGGGATCAAGGTCCAGAACGCGCTTTATCACAACAATGGTGATGGCACCTTCACGGACGTCACCGACAAAGCCGGCGTTCCCGGCACCGGCTTCGGCCTGGGCTGTATTTGGGGCGACTACGACAACGATGGCCATCCCGATCTGTTCGTCACGCAATACGGCCGCAACGTCCTGTATCACAACAACGGGGACGGAACGTTCACGGACGTCACCGACAAGGCCGGTGTCGCGGGAATGGACTTCGGTACCTATTTCCATTCTGGCGCTGTCTTTTTCGATTACGACCGCGACGGCAAGCTCGATCTTTACGTCGGCAGCTACGTCGCTTTCCCGCCTGGAGCCCAGCGCTATTGCAAACTCGGCGGCCTGACCAGTAGTTGCCCTCCCAGCGCTTACCAGGGCAGTCCGAGCATTCTGTACCACAATAATGGTGACGGCACTTTCACCAACGTCACCAAGAAAGCCGGGATCTATCAGCCCAACGGCAAGAACCTCGCGGTCGGAGTGGGCGATTATGACAATGACGGCTGGCCGGACCTCTTCGTCGCCAATGACGGCATCAGCGCCTACCTTTACCACAACGAACACAACGGCACGTTCAAGGAAGACGGCTCGATCACCGGCATGGCTTTCACTGCCCAGGGGCTCACCATGGCCGCCATGTGCATTTCGCTCGGGGACTACGACAATGACGGGTGGCTTGATCTTTTTATTTCCGATTTCCAGGGAAGCTCCGATCACGTCTGGAAGAACAACGGTCAGGGGCTGTTTGACGAGGTTAGCGATAGCGCCGGCATCACTTCTCCCACACACTCGGTTTTGAGTTTCGGAGGTGGCTTTTTTGACTACGACAATGACGGGTGGCTCGATCTGTTTATCGCCAACGGCCACGTTTATCCTGAGATTGAGCAGATCTTTCCGGACGTTCACTATAAACAGATCAATTCACTGTTTCACAACGACGGCCACGGCAAGTTCATCGATGTGACCAAGACTTCCGGCGACGGGTTCTCCACTCCTTCTGTGGGCCGCGGCGTGGCCTTCGCCGACTTTGACAACGATGGATTCGTGGACCTGGTCGTCGCCAACAACAATGATCCTCCTCTTCTGCTGCACAACAGCGGCGGCAACGGAAATCACTTTGTATCGTTCAAGCTGACAGGAACGAAGAGTAATCGAGACGCCATAGGGGCACGCTTGAAGCTGATGGCAGGTGGCATGATTCAGATTCGCGAAGTCCACAGCGGAGGCAGCTACATGTCTCAGAGCGACCTGCGCGCACACTTCGGCCTGGCTTCGAACGCGAACATCGGTAAACTGGAAATTACCTGGCCCAGTGGCGCAAAACAAACATTTTCCAATTTTCCCGCCGACCAGTTTTATAGCATCGTGGAAAGCAAGGATGAATTAGGTTATCAGCCGTTCGTGAAAAACAAACAGAACAAATCGGCGCGTGTCGATGTGAGCAAACCACCCACAGATCACCCGGCAAACTGATTTTCTGCGGATGCACGACTTAGCCCGTTTACTGGCGAGGGCGTGTTAACATGCATTCACTTTTCAACTCTTGGAGCTTACGGAATGAAATCCAGCCTGTGCGCCGGTGCCCTGTTCGCGATCGTCTCGCTCGCGGCTCTGCCGCTTCTGGCTAGTACAAAGATCGTCCATCGCTGGGTACTCACCGGCTTGCCGATGCCCCGTTTCCACAAGATGCTGGTTGCCAGCATTATGGAAAATTATCTGATTCGGCAGGAATTCGAAGATCAGATGAAAATATTGCTGGCGAAGTATGGCGTGGAGGGCGTCCAGAGTTACATGGTCTTGCCGCCGCGGAACGAAATGATGGAAGGCGAGTTGAAGCAACGCATCAAGGAAAGCTCGCTGGATAGTGTGCTCGTGATTCGCCCTAAAGCCGTGCGCAAGGAAACCGAGCAGGTAATTACCGGCGGAATCTATGCGCCTCCGCCGGGCTATTACACATTCTGGCCTTATTGGAATATGGCGTATGGCAATTTTTATCCCACAAGCTCGCACTCCAAGGAAAAAATCATCGTGCGCGTGGAATTCAATCTCTACAGCACTAAAGACGAAAGACTCATCTGGAGTGGCGAAACCGACACGATCTATTCGACGGATTTCGACAAACTGGCCAAGGGATATGCTCAGACCCTGGTAGACCAGTTGAAGAAAGACAAAGTCATCCGCAAGAAATGGAACACACCTTCAACGCCGTAACACCAAGCAACTCGCAATCATGTCGTGCAACGCCTGCTTCCGCTCCGTAATCCCCGCCATGATATAGCCGATTCCCAACGGAATCAGTCCGGTGATAATTTTTGCGAAAAATCGCCCGCTGGCTCGACCAAAGGAGATGCGATTGCCGGCCAGGTCCGTGACATACAGACCCAGCATCTGCTTGCCCCACGTTCCCTGCTTTTCGCCGCTTTCCAGATACGCGAAATAGAGCCACTGACCCAGCAGCCACAATCCGCCGAAAACGACGTAAAGCGACACGAGAGCTCCTATCGCCGCCGGGTCCGGCCTCTCCGAAAGTCTTTGTCCAAACGACGTTATAATCGCTGCCCCACCCATCAGGAAGAATAAGGGAATCGTCACAATTGCTAACGCGAGTCCAATGATAAATCCATCGATGATAAAGGCGACAAAACGCAACCAGAATCCAGCGTATGTCACATTGGATGCGTAGACGATCGCTCCGACGCCCGCATGAGGAGAAACGGCAACAGGCATTGCCGGCGCGGCAGTTGGCAGCGCAGTTCGCACAACGGGATTACCGCACGATTGACAAAATGCCGTGTCTGCCGCAAGGGCAGCACCGCATTTGGAACAAAACACGATTGGCCTCCACACACCTGGGAACGTCTTTCCGTCGCGCCTATTCTCTTACGGTTCGGTTGTCCAAGGGAATTAACTTATTCGCAGCCTTCCTGCTGAAACTGCTGCAGGCGCTTCTGGGCGTCCGCGTTGCCTTTGCGCGCGGCGGCGCTCAGCAGGATGCGCGTTTGGTCGCAGTTCCGGGCCACTCCGTCGCCGTGCCAGTAAAGTTCGGCGAGCGTCAGCTCCGCGCTGGGATTGCCCTTCTCCACGGAAATCCAAAGCAGTCGCACCGCCTCAGACTTATCTTCGGTTGCATTTTTCCCATGGAGCAATTGCATGGCATGCGAATACTCCGACGAACCCGATTCCTGCCCAGTCTCCGCGCCGGCGCCAGTCGACATTCCAGATAGTGGGCTGACCGGTGGGGGTGTGCCCTTCGGTATTGACGGCAGCGAGCCGACCGCGTTGTTGGCCGGAGCAGTTTCAGTGGGTGCAGCAGTCACTGGGCTCGCGGCTGGCGCTGCAGAGTCAGAGACGGACGCGGCGTTCGTGGGCCGCACATTGGTCTCATCGCCGGAAGGATTTTCAGCCGAAGACGGGGGCGCACCCTGGATTGCTGCCGAACCTCCTAACTGTTCGCCTAACCAGATCAATCCTTCTCCAAACACGCGATGATAGACCGAAGCGGCCACAACCAATGCCAACACGGCCATGATGGCCACAGCGCGAGACAACGTGAACCATTCTGCCCAGGTTCCTTGGCCCGCGCCGCTTTGGCCCAACGGTTCAAGTGGCGGCAACGTTCCAGTTTTCGTGTTGTACTCTGCCTCTTTCCTCAGTGGTTGAATCAGAATCTGAGTAATATCAGGCAGCTCAAGTGAGGGAGATTCTTCGTCTTTTGGCCTCGCCGGAATTTCCGGGAACGCCGGCTGTTCCGCATGTTCCCTCTTCCACCCGGATTCCAGATCCGTTTCCGCAGCCGCGGGAAGCGGCTCAAACGAAATTTCAATCGCATCTTTCGTGGTTGAAAAATCGGGCAGACCTGGAAACGAACTAGGCTCAGGGGGGCTCTCCGGCACTTGCTCTTCTTCCACACTTTCCATCCTGGAAGCGTCTACTTCAGCCGGCACATTCGCGACAGGAGGCGCTTGCGGCGGTGGTACTGCTGGAGGCTCGTTCTCAGCCGGTTCCGGTTGCGCGGTTGCGCGGGAGATCGACCAATGAGGCTTTGGCGGCTCTGCGGGTGCGCGAAGGCCGGGCGACCGGAGTTCTTTACGAAGTTCATCAAACGATTGCGCCTCCGAGACGCCCGCCTTTTCCGCCTCTTCTTTATTCTCTTCGGATTCCAGCGTGCCGTTCAGCCAGCTCTGGATCTGCGTTCGCGCCAATTGCGGAAGCTCGACGAATCGAATGCCCGCGACCCGGCCTCGCTCCTCAACCCACAGGATCTCACCTTCTCCCTCAATGCGGGCCGTGGTACTCAGCAAAAAGGAGAATGGGGTTTTCTCCCCCACATGCAACGGTATCATCGCCCGCAGCGCAAAACCCTCCTCAGACAAATCCCGCATCATCCCGCCATTGCCCGGACCCAACTCCACGTAAATCAGGCTAGGGGGATCCTTGCGCGAATTCTTCCTGCGCTCGCTATTGGCTGTCTGGGGAGACATGTTTAATGCATTTTAACCTGACGATGGCCGCTTCGATAGACACGCGTGACTCAAAAGACAGGGGTTGCGGCATACCCGTACATTAGACGCTTTGGCGCGGAGTAACGGATCGTGCCGGCACCCGCCGTCCTGAAGAATCTTCCTGCCCTTTCCGCGCAGGAGTGGTAGGATTTTGGTGTTTTTCCGCCCATATCCTCACGAAACTGCGCCCTTTGCAAAGCCTGTAAGGAGAACCTCTTATGCGTTGGACACCCGGTGGGGTAAGCGGAGATATCGAAGATCGTCGCGATCAGAGCGGTGGCGGCGGTGGTGGAGGCTTCGGTGGCATGCGCTTGGGGCTGGGCGGGCTGCTGATCCTATTCGTCTTAAGCCTGGTCTTTAAGCAAAACTTCTTTGCTCTTTTGGGCGGCGGTGGCGCCACAAGTCCCGGATCTGCCGCGGTCAGCACGCCCGATCCCGCGAGGGACGACGCGGAAAAGCCGCTGGTGCAGTTTGTCTCCTTCGTCCTTGACGACACCCAGAAAACCTGGGAACAGCTTTTACCTCAACAAGCAGGCACTCCCTATCGGCACGCCAAGCTTGTCTTGTTCCGAGATTCCACCAATTCCGCCTGCGGCGGCGCGGAAGCTGCCACCGGACCGTTCTACTGCCCCGGCGATGAAAAGGTATACATCGACTTGTCTTTCTACGACGAACTGAAGCGGCGGTTTGGGGCTCCCGGTGAATTTGCCCAAGCTTACGTGCTGGCTCACGAAGTCGGCCACCACATACAAAAGCTGATCGGCGTGGAAAGCAAGGTTCGGCAATTCCAAAGCCAGAATCCCGACTCGGCGAATGCCGCCTCCGTCCAGTTGGAGTTGCAGGCCGATTGCTTCGCCGGCGTCTGGGCACATTCCACGCAGCAACGTGGCTTGCTGGAGCAGGGAGACGTACAGTCAGCCTTGGGAGCTGCGGCGGCTGTCGGTGACGACCATATTCAGCAGATGACTCGCGGACGTGTGCAGCCAGAAACGTTCACGCACGGCAGTTCCACACAGCGCATGGACTGGTTTAATCGTGGTTTCAATTCCGGCACAATCAGCGCCTGCAACACCTTTGCGCAGTAGCGCGGCACACTCCTAGTCCGAGGGTAGTTTGCCTGCTCCCGGCACTCCCGGATCGCGTATTTTTTCAATGGCCGCCTTGGCTTTTTCTGGGTCAACCCAAGAGTCTTGGGAAACCACTGTCGTTTGTGTCGGCAACGCCACCACCACCCCCGCCTTCTCCAGCGCGTCCATGATCGAAAGCAGCAGCCCTTCCTGCGAGCTCAGAAAGGCGTTGTAGTCGCTCTCCAAAATGTAACAATAAATCTCTACGTCCAGCGAGTAGTCCGAAAACCGGATGAAGCGCACACGCGAAGAGGAATCCTCCACTCTCGGATTCTCAAGTAACAGTTGGCGAATTTCCTCCAGGACGAAACGCACATGGTCCGGCGAAAGATCGTAGCGCAGGCGAATCACCTGTTGACACAGAAACTTATCGCGGAACCGCAGGTTTTCGATGACGGCGGTGGCCATTGTCCCGTTCGGAATCGACAGCAGTGTCCGCTCCGGCGTCCGCAGGCGGGTTGACCGCAACCCGATATCCTCGACCACCCCCGACTGATTGTTCACCTTGCACGTGTCTCCGATCAGGATCACCTTATCGAACAGGATGGACACTCCGCCGAACATGTTCTCAAACGTTTTCTGCGCGCCCAAGCCAAGCGCAAGGGTTCCGATGCCTACTCCGGCCAGCGCCGCACTCACGTTGAATCCCAATCCGTGCAGCACAACCAGCGTCACCAGGATGAAAATACTGACTTCCACAAACCGGCGGATCAGCGACACGATCGATCGTTCCGCAAACATTCCACGGCTGGAGAGGCTCGCGCCGATTCGCGCCGAGATCGCGCGTGTGATCCGCGTCAGCAGCCAATAGAACGCGATCGCCAGAAAAATCCAGATGACCCTGCGGTAGTAAAGGCGGTAGAGCAGCGAAGTGCCGATATAAGCCACCAGCGCATAGTGAATCAGCAGCGCAATCATGAACGTCAGCGGACCGATTCGCCGCCAAGGCTCTACTTGAAGGATCGGAAGGTGCCGCGCAACGCGCCAGTAGTGCGTCATCGTTTCCAGCGCTTTCGTGATCAGTCTTGCCAACACGAACGAAAGCGGGATGAAAAGCAGGATCGCCAGCCACTGCCAAAGCGGAAGCGACAGCAGACGGTGTTCCACCAGGTAGGGCGGCAACTGCTTCTCTATCGTTGGAAACGTCAGCGAGTCGTAAATCTTTGGCACCGACTCCAACGTGACGCGCGAGAAGTACCAGAGCTTTCGACCTTGCTCATCCTCGCTTCGCACCAGAAGAATCGGAAATGTATCCACTCCCAGGTTGCTGCTGATCTTTTCCTCGTCCGCCGGCAACCCGTCATCCAGCCGGCCTTGCGGATCACGGCTCACGAAGTCCAGCGGGCCGGAGAATTTCTGATTCAGAATCGCCAGAAGTTGTTCGGCGAGTTCATCCTCATCTTCCTCGGAAACATGATGGCGCGCCGGTAGCGGTTGAAAGTACTGCACTGCCACGGAATATTTCTCTTCCTGAGCCGCTTTGATAAAACCCAGCAGGCATCCGCGTGGGGTTTCGCGGCCCAGGGGATCGGGTGGTACGGAAGGCTCTTGCGATGCCGCTGGTGCGGGCGACGAAGTGAGACCAGGAATCTGCGGACGGCCAAACGCGCACGCGCACCACAACGCCGCACAAAACAGCAAGAGCAGCTTTCGGCGAATTGGCATGGTTCCGGCTCCGAAACGCTGCTTCATTCTATCCGCTGAGGCCGCGCTATAGAAGGGACCGAAGGAGCCGGGGAGCCGAATTGCTCTTGATGCTGCCGCAGCAGGAACTGGTCGGTCATTCCCGCAATGTAGTCACAAACAACCATGTGGCGAGGCGTCTGCCGCGCCATCTCTTCGTGCGTTTCGGGCATGGAATGCGGCTTTTGCAGGTAATAAACGAATAATTCTTCGAGACATCGCACGGAACGTTCACTATCTTCCGTGATGACCGGAAGATTATAAACATGCCGGAACAGGAAAGATTTCAGCGTGGCGTTCTGCGCGCGCCCGGTCTCGCTCAGGCCTGCCAGTCGCCCGGGCGCCTGGCGCACCTCCTCGGCCGTCTGGACACCGGAACCGCGGACTTGCTGCTCCGTGTGATGGATCACGTCGGTCACCAGCGAATCGAGCATGTGGCGCAACGCCTCGCTGAATTGAAGCTTTGCCGGCGCTGCGGGATATTGCATCGCCACATTTGCATAGATTTGCCCAAAAAATGGCGCTTCTTCGCGCAGCAAATTCACGTCCAGGAGATTTGCTTCCAGCGCGTCGTCAAGGTCCGAGGTGTTATAAGCAATCTCGTCCACCCAATCGATCAGCTGGGATTCCAGCGGCGGCCGCACATCGAGCCGGTACTCCGCCAACTCTGGAAAATCGGCCGCGCTATAATCGCGTGAGTGTTTGACAATTCCTTCGCGCACTTCAAAGGTCAGATTGAGTCCCGCGAATCCGGGATAACGATGCTCGAATTGTTCCACAATTCTCAGCGCGTGTAAGTTGTGATCGAAGCACCCGCCATGCGGACGCATCAATTCGTCGAGTTTTCGTTCGCCTGCATGGCCGAACGGCGGATGGCCGATGTCATGGACGAGCGCCAGTGACTCCATCAGATCGGAATTCAGCGCGAGCGCGTGTGCCACGGTCCGCGCAATCTGCGAAACTTCCAGCGTGTGCGTCAGCCGATTACGAAAATGATCGGAAAAACGCGCGGTGAAGACTTGCGTCTTGGCTTCCAGTCGCCGGAACGCACGCGCGTGGATGATGCGATCGCGGTCCCGCGCATATTCGCTGCGATAGGGGTGTGCCGGCTCCGGGTAGCGCCGTCCGCGGGATTCCTCGGTTCGCATTGCCCAAAGCGCCAAGAGTGGATACGTTTCGATGGCCGAAGCCTCCGGCAATTTCGAGTAGCTCGCAAGAATGGCCAGTTTGCGAACAGAGTTTGCAGAGTAAGCGCGCTCAGGACCCTGCCAGATCAAGAACCCAGCAGTTCCAATCCTCGATCCGCCTCGTCCGCTACCGGAGTATTCGGATAGTCCTTTTTCAGCTGCTGGTACAGCGTGGTCGCTTGTTTCGGATCGGTTTGGCTGTAAATGCCCGCGAGCTCAAGCAGCACCATCGGCTTCGGTACCAGCATAGATCCAGCGGTGCTGAGCGCTTGCAGCGTCTTGATCGCTTCGTCCTTCTTCCCAGTCCGCTCGTCGATCAGTGCCATTTGAAACTTCGCCAGGGCCGCAAGCTCTTTGTCCGAACCGGCGTCCAGCTTCTTCAATTCCTCGGAAGCCTGGTTCAGTTTTTCCAGATCCATTAACGCCAGAGCGGAATAATAGCGCGCCAGTTTGCCGGGATTTGTCCGCGGCCACTGTGCAGCCACAGCCGCAAGCTTGGGTTGCGCTGCCTCCGCCCGTTTCTCTTCGGTGGGATAAGTTGTTTCTCCCGGCAGCACCGGTTGTCCCGGGGTAGCAATCGGCGAATTGAAAATCTTCATCGCTTCGTCCAGCGCCACCTGGGCTTGCGCCGTCTGCCGGTCGCTATAAAATTTCCAGCCCAAATACCCGGAAGCCGCCAGAATCAAGGCCAGCACGGCTATCGAAGCCAGTCGAGTGTGCGACAGAACCGCCTCGGCTCCATGTTCGAAGGTTTCCCGGACCTTGTCCTGCTTCAGTTCCTTCCGCGAAATATGCTCAGTCACTAGCGTTCTCCTGCCATCGAATGGAATCTTTTATGCTAGCACATGTGTCAGAGCGCTTGCGAAGCCAGGCCTGCGGAACGAGCCAAATTGACACAATCGCAGCATCAGACCACGGGAGCAATCGGGCAGGCGAATTGATAAAGTTCTCAGATGGCGACCGAGCTTCGTCCCGCAACTTGGAAGACCCTGTTGGCTTTCGCCATCGTCTATTTTGTCTGGGGCTCCACGTTTCTCGCCATTCGCGTTGGCGTGCACGAAGTTCCGCCACTTCTGCTGGCGGCGATGCGCTTTTTGGTCGCCGGGCTCTCCCTCTATCTCTGGACGATCGCCCGAGGCGAGCGCTCCCCAACCGCGCGTCAGTGGCTGTCCGCCTTCTTCCTCGGCTCCCTGATTTTCCTGATGGACTACGGCTTGTTGTTCTGGGCCGAGCAGCGCGTGCCGTCGGGCATCGCCGCGGTGATGTTGGCCACCATTCCCGCGTTCATGGCTATTTCCGAAATCGTTATCCTGCGAACGCAAAAGCTCACAATTCGCTTGGCCTGGGCCCTTCTGATCGGTTTGGGCGGCGTGGCCGTCTTGATGAGCCGTTCGTTGAACCTCGGCGGCGCTCCGGTCGACCGCTCCGGTGCCGTGGCACTGATCATCGCTTCGGTGAGCTGGTCGGTGGCGTCTATACTCACGCGCAAGTTACCACTTCCGTCTTCTAAAGTGATGAGCTCGGGGGCGCAAATGCTGGCCGGCGGAGTGCTACTCTCATTCGCAGCTGCAGCATTGGGAGAATTTCGCAATTTTCACCCCGAAGCCGTCTCGCGCTCCGCATGGCTGTCGCTTCTGTATCTGATCGTTGCCGGTTCCATCATCGGGTTCACCGCTTATGTTTGGCTGATTCATCATGAATCCCCGACGAAAGTCGGGACCTACGCCTACGTAAATCCGGTTGTCGCGGTGCTCGTCGGCTACTTTCTGGGTGGCGAGGCGCTGGGCCTTCGCACGGTTCTCGGAACGCTGTTTGTTTTAGCCAGCGTGATCTTGATCACGACCACAGGAATGAAGAAGAAAGCGGTGGCGCCGGTTCCCGTGGAAGATACTGCGTAGCGCTTACCCCGCCACCCTGTGCGAAATCGGTTGATCCTACCGCGTAACCCTTCTCGCAAGCCCTCCGAACCCCGCCCGCCTCTCCTCCTCCCGGCGTGGTAATTTGGAAGTATGCAAGCGGGCTGCATTCATTGTGGGCAGCAACATCTGCTGAACGATTCCGTGCTGGCCAAGCATTCCAAAGTTCAGTTTCGCTGCACCAAGTGTGGCAAGACCACCATTGTCGAGGTGAAGCGCCGCGTCGACGAAACTGTGGTTATCTCTCCGATGCCATCGTTCGCCCGTGCCGACGCTTCCACGGCACGCATGAAAGCTCCCGCTGTCGACGACAATCCTGATCTTCCATCTGGTCTGAGCGCCGTTCTCAGCGTCACATCGGGCCCTGAACTGGGCCACTCCTTCACTTTATCCAAGGAACGCGCGGTAATCGGACGGAAGGGCGCTGATATTGCCCTCAGCGATCCGGAAGTTTCGCGGCACCATTGCCTCCTGGAAATCCGCGAAGGGTTCGCCAACCTGAAAGACCTGGACTCCACCAACGGCACTTTTTTCGAAGGGGAACGCGTGCGCGCCGCTATGCTCCAGAATGGCTCGGAATTCCGCGTTGGTGGCACAACCATCCAGCTCAGCCTAACCCTCCCCTCCAAATAGCCCTGCGCCCGTTTGGCTTCGTCACCGTCGGGGTTCCCTTCGTTGGGTTGTGAGATACTGGCGCGGGATTGTCACAGGTCGCAGAGATGAACCGCCTCAGTGTGTGCCTCGTCGCGCAGAATGAGCAGGAAAATTTGCCGCGAGTCCTGCGTTCGGTCCAGGGACTTGCCGACGAGATCATCGTGGTCGATGGCGGTAGCACAGATCGTACCCAAGAGATCGCCCGGGAATTTGGCGCCAAAGTTTACGAGCGCGCATTTACGAATCACGCGGACCAGAAAAATTTTGCGGCCTCCATGGCTGCGCAGGACTGGATTTTCCTACTCGATGCGGATGAAGAATTGAGCGAAGAGCTGAAAGCCTCTGTGCGCCAGTGGAAGGCCGGCGAGCCGCCTTTTGACGTGTACGAGATGCCCCGTCTTACCTGGTATCTTGGCGCCTGGATCCGCCATTCCCGCTGGTATCCGGACTGGCAGCGGCGCATTTACCGGCGCGATAAGGCCCGTTTCCAGGGGGCCATCCATTCCGCCATCCGCTACGACGGAGAAATCGGGCGCCTGCGTGGCGACCTGCTTCATTACACCATTCGCACCTTCGCGGAACATCAAGCCAAGCTGGAAAAATATACGACCACTATTGCACAGGAGATGTTCGACCAGGGAGAACGTCATTGGCGCGCCGCGATTTGGTTCGCCACACCCTGGAGTTGGATTCGCCATTTCGTCTTTGGAGCTGGCTTTCTGGACGGTTACCGCGGCGCGCTTATTGCGCAAATGGCCGCTCGCGGCGTGCGCCTGAAATTTCAAAAGTTGGGCAAATTGGTTGAAGCTGAAAAGCAAGCACGGAGCTGCGTCGCTTGATTCCTCTTATCGTTGATCTTGAAATCGAATGGCGCGGCGGCCAAAACCAGGCTTTTCTCTTGCTGAAGGGTTTGTACGAACGTGGCACCGCTGCGGAGCTGGTGGCCACCCATGGCTCTTCCATCAGCCACCGCGCGAAAAAAGCAGGCATCTACGTGCACACCGTGTCGCGCAGCATGCCACGCCTCTCGGCAGCCTCCAAAATCCGCTCCATTCTCGCGGACGGACGCATTGAGCTTGTCCATGCAAATGAAGCTCACGCGGTTACGGCGGCGTGGCTGGCGCTTAGGGGCAGCCGCTTGCCGTTCGTGGCTTCCCGGCGCGTGGGATACCCGCTCGGTAAGGGTTTGATTGCGCAAAGCCGTTATCGCAGAGCCAACTGCATCCTCGCCAACTCCCAATGGGTGGCCGACCAAGCCGTGGCCTCTGGCGCGAACCGGGAAAAGATCCGCGTTGTCCACGAAGGCACGCAAATACCGGCTCTGCCAACTCCAGCGCAACACACGCAAGCCCGCCAGCGTTGGGGCATCCCCGAAGGCACGCCTCTTCTGGGCTGCGTCGGCGCACTGCTGCCCGACAAGGGCCAAGAATGGCTGATCCGGGCGCTCGTCGAAGTGCACAAGGATTTCCCGAATGCGCGCCTGCTGTTGGCCGGCGACGGTTCCTCGCGCCGCGACTTGGAAAAGCTCACAGCCGAATTGAACCTTTCGAAGTCCGTCACTTTCACAGGTTTTCTGAAAGACGTGGAACCCGTTTATGCGGCCTTGGACGTTTTCCTTCTGCCCTCGTTCTTCGAGGCATTCAATAATTCCCTCCTCGCGGCAATGGCCTACGAAATTCCATCGATTGCTTTTTCGCGCGGTGCGCTGACCGAGATCATCGAAGAGGGCAAGAGTGGATTGTTCGTTTCCGGCCCGGATGTGGGAGAAATTTCCGCGGCCGTCAAACGCATCCTGAGCGACCCGCAGTTTGGCCGAGCGCTGGGAACAGGCGGGCGCTTGCGCGTGTCAGAAAATTTCACCGCCGAACACATGGTGGAAGGCACGCTTAAGGTTTATGAAGAAGTTCTGGGGCTTGGCTAGAAGCGGTTTCTCACGCTGTTTCAAATTGCTCGACAAGAAATGGCAAAGCGCCGTTCGGCTCCTTCTCGAGATCCGTCCGGCGCTTTGCTTGCGCTGTAACTGTATTCCCTAAGAGTTGTTCCAGCAGTTCCCTCCTGTCCGCTCGCCGAAAAACAGTCGAGCTAATTTGCAGATTGAACTACCCATCGCCCCGCTGGCTCCAGAAACTCCACCCCGATCGCATAGCCGTCGCCACGCAATGGTTGGCAGTACGCTACTCGAGCCGCAGAACGAAATTCTCCGGTGCGCGACGCAAATGTTACTGGCGCACCTTTCTCCCAGCGCCGTGTGCTCACCACGCGCGCTCCCTTGGCGCTCACGTTTTCTGTAAACGTGGCTTCCACACCGGGCATCTGCCGGTGGCCTTCCAGCACTACGGGAATCTCCATCGGAATCCGGCTTTCACTGCGATTGAAGCGGAATGACTGCCTGTGATCCATTAACGTCTTCCTCACAAGCACGCCGCAATGCGCGTGATCGAATTCATCGCGCTTCCGCGATGTTTCATGCGATATAGTGTCCGGTCCGCCGCACCCAAAAGCTTTTCCGCGGTGTCGCCGTCTTCCGGAAACGCCGCGATGCCCGCGCTCACGGAAAGCGGGGGTTCTTCCGTTTCGCCGGCAAGTCTTTCCCGAATCCGTGCCGAGACGCGCGCCGCAATCTCTTTGGGCGCCTCCGGCAGCACCAGGGCAAACTCGTCTCCGCCGTAACGCGCGGGAGTATCAATGGCTCGTGAATGGTTGCGCAGGATTTTGCCCAGCCGCACCAGCGAACGGCTGCCCACCAGATGTCCGTAACGGTCGTTGATGGTCTTCAGCCCGTCCATGTCCAGCAACACGATGCTGAAAGGCCGGCGAGTCCGACGCGAACGATCGAGTTCCGATTCAATCACCGCAATCAGCCGCCGGTAATTTGCCAGCCCCGTCAGAGGATCGCTGATCGCCAGGGAACGCACCTGATCGAACAAGCGCGCCTGATCGATCAGCGCTCCGCACAGCATGATGGCGTAGCTCGCGACCTTTGTGAGTTCCGCCAGGAAGAAAGGCCCGTCGAAGATCCGCCGCGAAAACAGCGCAGCCAGGTGGCAGGCCGTATTCATCAGGGCCACGAGAAACAGCGAGTAGTCGTACAGCGAAGCTTCACCGTCATTCGCCTGCTGCTCCTGGTAACGGCGGTAAAAGAAAATCGCAGCCAAGGCAAACAGCGCGCCGGGAAGCAATTCCCAAGGACGCGAGAAAAAGGCGCCATATTTCGCAATTGGCGTGGCAGGCGCAGCTATGAACGCGGCGCTCGTGATGTACGCCGCTGCCGCCACGACAAACAAGGCTCCCGCGGTCTCCCGGCTCGGTTGGCGTGAAGTTGGCAGAAAACGCTCCACGGCCAGCGCCGCAAGCAATAGCACCGCCAGCAGCGTCCTTCCCACCATCCAGCCCATCGGCACATGAGAAAGCGCAGCTTGCCCAGTTCGCAGCAGGTCATTTAGACCGAAGTAGCCCACTGTCTCAATCATTCCGGACAGGACGAACCCAAACGCGAGTATCAATGCGATACGGTCGTGAGTGCCCCGGAAACGAACCAAAGCATTCGCGGCGTAACAAAAGCAAAGAAGGGAGCCACCGACTTCCAGGTATAGGTAGGTTGTGGGAGCGCCAACAATGTGGGCAGAGCGGGAGTAAAGCGCCACTCCGAAAATCAAGCCAAGGAAAAGGCCATAGCCTATGGCAGGCAGCCTCCCCCGGTCTTTCCGGAGAAACCCGGTGATTTTCGTCCAATCCCCCAAAACAACCCCCAATCGCCGGAGAAACCTGGCAACATCAGGGATTGCACGTCCGTGACCTTTTCGGGCACACAATCAGGACCTGTAATCCATTGAAATAAAATGGCTTATAAAGAACCTACAGGAGTGATTGTAGCATCTGAGACAAAGACGAGACACGGAAACGCTTCGGAGGCGTCTTGTTTTGAAACACTATCGTTTTTGTATCCAGATAGTTAGCAGGTGTTTAGGCAAGGCTGTCACAAACCTGTACTTCGTCTCATCCTGAGACTGTCTCACCCATTTCGGAACCGCTTTTACGGCTTCGGAACAGGCGGGGGCAGGTCTCTCGCGGCTACCGGACTCGTAAATCCTTGGCGCTTGTGCGAGCCGTCGCAAAACGGGATATTTGCCGAGTGTCCGCAGCGGCAAACAGTGACTGCTGACCTTCCCGCTAGCCCGAATGTCTTTCCTTCCTGATCCAAGATCTCAAAATCGCCTTCAATACGAATGGGGCCATTGCTGAACACCGTCACTTTTGTTCCCACCACGAATTCCTCCGTCTGATGCTCCGTCGATTTCGCCGCAAAGTCCGTTTACAAGATAACGAGGGATGCCTGCGAACACAAGGACTGGCGCGATTCTAGTATCGCGGCACAGTTGGATCGACTTCCGTCGACCACGACAGGATGCCTCCGTGCAGGTTGTAAACCTTTCGGAAACCCACCTGCCTCAGGAAATCCACCGCCTGCGCGGACCGCTTTCCGCTCTTGCAATGCGCCACGATCTCATGCGCGGAATCCAGTTCGTGCACCCTCCGCTGCAGTTCGCCCAGCGGAATCAAGTGGCCCTTCAGGTTGCAGATCTGATATTCGTGCGGTTCGCGCACATCCAGGATGAAAATTTCTTCGCCGCGGTCCAGCTTCTCTTTCAATTCACGCGCGCTGATTTCCGGCACGTGCAGATCGCTTTCCTGTTCCTCTTCACCGCGTATTCCGCAAAATTCGTTGTAATCGATGAGCTCATGAATCTTCCGATGCGTTCCGCACATTGGGCAATGCGAGTTCTTCCGGAGCTTCAACTCCCGGAATTTCAACGTCAGCGCATCGAACAGCACCAGCCGTCCCGCCAGAGATTCTCCCTTGCCGATGATCAGCTTGATCGTTTCCAGCGCCTGCAGCGATCCCACGATGCCGGGAAGCACACCCAAAACGCCGCCTTCCGCGCAAGACGGCACCAGTCCCGGCGGGGGCGGTTCAGGATACAAACATCGATAGCACGGCCCACCCGGCATTCCAAAAATGGTGACCTGGCCTTCGAACCGGAAGATCGATCCGTACACATTGG
Organism: Candidatus Acidiferrales bacterium; assembly: GCA_963701055.1. Lineage (GTDB taxonomy): Bacteria > Acidobacteriota > Terriglobia > Acidiferrales > UBA7541 > Acidiferrum. Next base: position 5,292,294 of record OY969563.1, read on the forward strand.
GCTTCCCTGACAGCACGCATGCATCGTTGACCAGGTAGCGCGTCGGAAAATTATCTGTGCCGTCGACAATAATGTCGTAGTCTTTGAACAATTCCAGCGCATTCTCGCTGGTCAACCGCGTTTCATACGTCGCGATCTCCACATCCGGGTTCAAATTGCTCAATCGCGCGCGGGTCGCTTCCGTCTTGGCCTTGCCCACATCGCTGGTGCCAAACGTCACCTGCCGCTGCAAGTTCGTGAAGTCCACGACATCAAAATCTACGAGCCCAATGTGCCCAACGCCCGCGGCCGCCAGATACAAACCCAGCGGCGCGCCCAAGCCCCCGGTGCCAATCAAGAGTACTCGCGCAGCCTTCAGCTTCAACTGCCCTTCCATGCCCACTTCCGGCATGATCAGGTGCCGGCTGTAACGCAGGATTTCTTCGTTCGTCAGATTCGTTGCTGCTGGGTGGCTGTCGAGAGCCGGTGTGTTGGTGGACATGAAGGATTCCTTCATTCCATTTTACGCGGAGATCCTGTGTGAGGAAAGCTCGCCATCGTCGCTTTACAGAGACTCCCAGATTGTTTAGGCTGATGGGACCATGTGGAACGTTGACGAACGCTTTGAGAAGCAACAGATGGACAAGCTGGCGTCTTTGGGTTTCTCCGTCGGCAGCACACGCGGTGTCGTCCGCGTGGAAAAGTACGGATCGGGCGCCGAGTTTCGCCAGAACCCCGATGCCCGCTTTCAGATGACTATCCTTCCCACCATAATGTTGAAAGGCCAGTTCACCCGGCTATGGGACGCCGGCTATCAGAAATTTCTGTTGACGGATGACGGCACGAAATTGCCCGCGCTGGCTTCACAGCTCGCCAATCTTCGCAGGTTCAACGAAGAGCTGCGCACCGCTTTGGGTGTTCCCACTTTTTATAATGAAGCTCTCGGCTCGGTCAGCGCCCTCAGCGTCTACGATCGCGTGAAGGGTCGCCCCGGTGACGTACCGGATAAAACCGTCGGCGCCCACGAGCCTGCCGGCGACCACTGATTGTCATTTACTTCTTCTCTCCCGCGCGCGTACGGGCTTCTTCCATTTGCCGCCGAAACTGCCCCGGATCCACTCGATGCTTCGCCGCCTTGCGCTGCCCGATAAACACCACCGGGATATCCCAGCCATACCGTTCGGCAAGCTCGGTGTCTTTGTCGATGTTCACTTCCCTCAACACACCGCCGAATTCCTTCAGCAGTGGTTGCATCACGGCTTTGGCTTCGTCGCACAAGTGGCACCCCGGCCGAGAGTAGACCGTCACCTCCAGCGCATGCGCCGCGGCGAGCCTCACATCTTCCGGATGGCCGCTCATGGCTTGGGATTGGAATATCTCTGAAATGGCCCGACGTGCGGGTAGAAACTATGCGCGCGATAAAGCTCGCAAATCTGGCGCAAGTGTCCCAGGTCGTGGTTCGCCAGTTCGTGCAGCATCTGCGAGAGCGATATCGGGCCGAGTTCGGCGTGCTGGCCGGTGCGCCCTGCGGACGCCGAGGGAACAGAATGGAGATAAAACACGAACGCTCGCCGCAGCGGAACAAACTCTTCCATATGCTGCCTCACCGACTTCTGTGGCTGCCCGCCCGCCGGCGGTTCATACTTCGGCAAAGCCGGCGAATCTTCCAGTACGATGCGCCGCGCGCGCTGCTCATACAACTTCTCGATCATCACCAGATGCCCCAGCACTTCGGCGATCGACCAGCGCTCGGCCGCAGGCTTCCACTCCAGCATTTCTACAGGGAGATCGCGCAGCAAAATTTCTAACAGCCCCGGCGTCTTCTCCAGCATCGAAATAGGCGCCTGCATGGGAGCTGGAGAAAGGGGTTGCATCACGAACCTCCCGAGGGCAGGCTCATTGTAAGGCATGTGGCCTTAGACGCAAGCGAACTTGAGCGGGTTTCTGCTCGACAAGAGAGGATCGATGGCCAGAGTTGTCGCACTGATGGATGATCTGTTTTTTCAGATGAAAGTCGCCGAAACCGCCAAGCATCTAGGGGTGGAGTTCAAAGTGGCAGCCAATGGAGACGTGCTTGCCTCCATGCTCGAGCCTCCCACCAAACTCGTGATCGTCGACCTGAATGCCAAGAGCGATCCCGTGGCAACCATTGCCCGCCTTCGCGCAACCCAAAAGGACTTGCCGATTGTTTCGTTTCTATCGCACGTTCAGGTTGAACTCGCCGCGCAAGCGAAGGCGGCAGGATCAACGCAAGTGCTGCCGCGCTCCGCATTCACGCAAAATCTGGCCACAATTCTGGCCGCAGCGAAGGATTGAGAGGAAATTTTGAAATTTCGGAAAGTGTTGCGACGTTTCGCCTGCGGCTTGTTTTCTGTGGCGCTGCTCTGGCCTGCTACTTCGATCCGCGCGGCGCAAGCCGGTGCGCCTTCCGACCCTGTCACCGTGCTCCGCGATATCCTGATGGCCTCCTGCTCACAGGACTCCAAGCGTTTCACTGCCTATCTCACATCGCGAAACGAGGCCGCCTTCGTTGCCATGACTTCGTCAGCACAAACCACTCTCCTGAAGCGATTCGTCTTACTGGACCAGAAGGGCGAGCCCCGCGCCAAGGCGGACGATTCCGGGAATCTGGTTGTTTTCTGCGTAACACCGGCCATCACATCGCAATTGCAAATCGGCAAGCCCGAAATCCGCGATAACGTCGCCTACTTGCCGCTGGTAGTGAAAGACGCCACCGACACCACGGACGCCAATGCTCGCCGCGTAACTATGGGTCTGGTGCGCGAAAATGGCCAATGGAAACTTTTGTCTTTGGGGCTTTTGTTACTCGACCTGCCGACACTCGCCGAAGAATGGGATCGTGCGGAGGTTCAGAACAACGAGAAGTCCGCAGTCGCGTCCATCAAAGAGCTCGCAGCTGCCATTGAAAAATATCGCGTCACTTACACGCGCCTTCCGCAAACCCTCGCCGAGCTTGGTCCCCCTCCCTCCGGAACTCCGAAGAATGACCACGCTGGCCTGGTCGATGCGGCGCTCGCTGCCGGACGCAAGGATGGCTACTCCTTCCGTTACGTCATCGTCGGCGCCAATGATGTGGGCGCCCCCGCCATTTACGAACTCGCGGCGATTCCCGACGAATATGGACGCACTGGCACTCACTCTTATTTCCGTGATGGCAAAGGCGACTTGCATGGTGCGGATCACCAGGGCGCGCTCGGAACGATCGTGGACCCGAAAGTCGAATAGCTTCTCGTCTCACTCTTCATTTACTATTTCGTCCTTACTATCGATGGACTATTGCCGCAAGCATGGCAAAGCGGCAAAATAGATCGGGATCATCCGGTCTTCGGTTTGGAGCATTCCTCCGCCGATCAGGCCTTCCTCCGGACAGCGCTGCCAGCGGTGTGCTGGCCTGAACGGAGAAGTATGCCGGATGTGACGGTAGAACGGCGGAGCGCGCCACGGCACCCGCTGGTTCTTGCCGCGGAGGTCGTCGAACTTCCGCGTGGTGCGAAGCTCGTCGCCCGAACCTCCGATATTAGCCGCACCGGTTGTTACATCGATACGCTAAATCCCATCCCGCAAGGCTCGCAGGTTCGCGTGCGCATAACTCACCACGCGGAAATATTCGAAGCCATCGGCCGCATCGTCTATGTCAGCCGCGGCCTGGGCATGGGCATGGTGTTTGAGACTATCTCCGACGAACAAATGGCCCGGCTGGTGCGCTGGCTGGATTCTCCCAACGAAGAGTACTAACTGTAACCTCGCCCGGCACACCGCATTTGAGACTTGCCCAAGTTGAGCTACCATTTCTCTCAACGACTCTATGCGACTCGCCTTCTTGCGTTGGAATCTTTTTGCCTACCTCGTCGTCATGCTGGCTGCAACCTGCGCGCCCTGCCATGCGCAGCAGGTGGAATCCATTTACGGACCGCTGCCGGTCTTCGAATTTCACAGTGGCTTCTGGGTCAATCTCCATCATTTCCTTTATCACGAAGCGCGCGCACGATTGGCTGCAAAAGATCCCTCGACCACTAAAATTTCCGGTCCAGTTTTGAAACAGAGCGCCACCAACACACTTTCCCCTGCCGAGCAGAAAACCTGGAACGATGCCGTCTCCTATTACATGGCGAATTATGCAGGCAAAGATCTGCTGATTAACATCGACCTCATCCTGCTGAAGAACCAGCTCGAAGACTTCGAAGATTGCGATGAGGTAACCGGTCGCAAGAAACCCAGTTGCGACGCCGGCCTGCCCGGCAAAATTGGTCCCATCCTGGACTCCGTAGCTCCCATTTACCGAGCTCATTGGTGGGCCGATCAGGATCGCGCCAATCGGCGCTGGGTCGCCCAGGTTGCTCCGCTTGTCCGCGAACAAGGCGTCGGCCTCTCAGAGAGGCTTGCGGATATCTACCAAACGCGCTGGCCCAAGGAAAAAATCCGCGTCGACGTTTGCGCCTTTGCCAATTCCGTCGGGGCATACACTTCGCTTGATCCTCTGCGCGTCACCATTGCGAGCACAGACCCACGCAACCAGGGGCCCGAGGCTCTGGAAGTCCTGTTTCACGAAGCCTCGCACGGAATTGCGGCGCCCGTGGAAGCCGCCATCAGTCGCGAATGCAAGCAACGCGAAAAGCCGATTCCCCGCGATCTTTGGCACGCGCTCATCATTTACACCACCGGAGAAGTCCTCCGCCCGGTGTTTAAAGACTCGGCTGCAGCAGAAAAAGGCGCGGGAGATGTGACGCCGCAGCCTTCGAAGCCAAACGGTGTTCCCTCAGCATTGGAAGACATCCTCTCCCAACGCGGCTGGGAACAGTATCACCTTCTTCTGGTGTTGTATTGGCAGCCTTATCTCGACGGCAGCGTCACGTTCGATGATGCGATTGCCCACCTGGTCTCAGCAGCATAATGCTTTTCCCGTCAGGCCGTTGCAATGTCGGGTCCTCAACGCCTGGCCCTCCTGGCGGGGGTTTGTTCCCGGTCCGCGTCTATGCTAGTCTTTCCGTGCGCTAGTTAGCCCGGCCGCGCGTTTCATCTTTCCCTACGTCGCTCGACCTCTCCCCTTCAGTCCCTAGAGCGTCGCACGAGGGTAGTATCGTCGTCTCTACGCTTGGACGGCCCGGGTAAAGGATTCGGTAAGCCCATGGCTGCAAGACAAGTCGCTACCCAACCGCATATGGAACTCCGCGAAATCAAACTCGCTCACTCACCGGACTCTGACGACGCTTTCATGTTCTACGCGCTGGCGACGCATAAGCTCTCCACACCTGGTTACAAGTACACTCACGTCTTGTCTGATATTCAGTCACTCAACGAGGCGGCTCTCCAGGAAACATATGACGTGACAGCGGTAAGCTTCGCCGCCTATCCTACGTTGCGAGACAAATACGTGCTTCTCGATTGCGGCGCCAGCTTTGGCGAAGGCTATGGCCCCATCGTCGTCGCCACGCATTCCATGAAGCCCCAGGAAATTAAAGGCAAGCGCATCGGCGTTCCCGGACTCAAGACCAGCGCTTACCTGACCCTGAAGCTGTATCAGCCAGACTTTGAACCGGTGGTCATGCCCTTCGACAAAATTATCGAAGCGGTTCGCAACAACGTTGTGGAAGCTGGGCTGCTGATCCACGAAGGCCAGCTCTTCTTCCCTCAGTTGGGATTGCACCGCGTAATCGATTTGGGCATTTGGTGGCAGGAATTGACCTCGCTGCCGCTTCCTCTTGGTGGCAACGCGGTGCGCCGTTCTCTTGGCCCGGAACTGGGCCGGATCGTCGCCAAAACCATTCGTGATAGCGTGGCTTACGGCCTGGAGCATCGTGAAGAAGCTTTGAATTACGCCATGCAATTTGCCCGAGACATGGATACCGAACTCGCGGACAAGTTTGTCGGCATGTATGTCAACAAGTGGACCCTCGGTTACGGTGAAAAAGGCAAAAAGGCCGTACGCGAACTAATCGAACGCGGCACTGCGGCTGGCCTCCTGCCCGGCCCGCCTGAAATCGAATTCCTCAGCGAGTAACTTTTGGAGTGCGGCGGCTTGCCGCCGCTTTTACGATTTCAGCCTTATTGACGCTGCTTATTTCACCTACCCACGACACAGTCTCAACGTACGAATCCAGCACAAACCAAATCGGGAATCACCAACCCCCTACTTCTTGTCCATCACCGGCGTGAAGTACAAATCCTGATAATCAAAACTAAAATCCGCCAGCGGCGATACCGCCACCATCGTAAAATGGTCGATCGATCCGTCCGGCTTCAACGTGAAGGTCACGAACGCGTCTTCCGTGTGATTCCGCCAATGTGCTCTAAACGTGTCGTATTGCCAAGGCTGCAAATCCGCCAGGCCTTTCTCGGTCCTCTCAAAATTGAGCATCAGCCCATTACTTTCCTGCCGGATAGTCACCTTCCCGTACCACGGATCCAAATAGTCCCCCGCGTATTTCTCCATCGGCAGCGATGGTTTGGACTCCACAGCTCTCGTCTGCGCGGCCTTGCTCATGGTCTCGTCCGCGTCCTTCCGCTGCTTGTCCTCCAGCGCCTTAAACCCAGTAATATAGTCCGCCGTCGATCCTCCAAAGTACGAATCCAGAATGTGGTACAACACGGATTCAAAGGCAAAATCCTCTTCCGCGTTCGTCAAAATCACCACGCCCAGATTTTCTTCCGGCACCAGCATCACCCGCGTCACGTATCCCGCCACTCCTCCCGTATGCCCCACAAGCTTCCGGCCTTTGTAATCCCGCAATGCCCAACCCATCCCATATCCCGCAAAATGCGCTTGCAGATTCTTCAATTCCGCGGGTAACGGCCGCACCGGCACGATCATTTGCTGCGACCACATCTCCTGCGAAACTTTTTCGCTGAAGACGCGCGTTTGCGTTCCCGGTATCGTGCCGTGGTTCAGCTGCAGCAACACCCATTTAGACATGTCCGCCACGGAAGAATTGATCGAACCCGCCGGCCCCGCATTGTCCAGATTCTCAATCCGGATTGGCTGCAGCTTCCCGTCCACCTTCGAATGCGGCACGGCCCAGTCGTCTCCTTGCTTGAACGCCGACGCGCTCGTGTTGGTATTGTTCATTCCCAGCGGCAAGAAAATTTTTTCGCGCAAGTAATCGTCCCAGCTTTTCCCGCTCACCTCCGCCACTACTTGTCCGGCGGTGACAAACATCAGATTGTTGTACGCATAAGTAGTTCGAAAGCTGGTCTTCGGCTTCAAGTACCGCAGCCGGTACACCACGTCGTCCCTCGTAAACGAGGTATGCGGCCAGAACATCAGGTCGCCTTCGCCTAGTCCCAGCCCGCTGCGATGGCACAACAAGTCGCGGATCTGCATCTCTTTCGAAACGTAAGGGTCGTACATCTCAAATCCCTTCAGCCGCTCATATACCGGGTCGTCCCACGAAATTTTCCCTTGATCGACCAAAGTCCCCAGCGCGGCCGCCGTGAACGCTTTCGTATTCGACCCAATTCCAAACAATGTGTTCTCGTCAACCGGCGTAGTCTCACCTAGCTTCCGCACTCCGTAACCCTTCAGCAGCACCACGTTGCCATCCTTCACGATGGCCACCGCCATCCCCGGCACCTCAAACGTCTTCATCGACCGCGCCACATACGCATCCAGATCCGCCGGTGGCCCGTTCTGCGCCCACACCGGTGCCACTGCCAACAGCAACACCACTGCCCAAATCCCACCCAATACACGAATGCGTTTCATAATCGGATCGCACTCTTTCCAACGAAGATGTTTGCTGAAGAGGTCATAAACTCTCATGTGACAATCTCTTTCCTGACCGAGGTAGTCCACATACGCTATCATGGGACTGCATAATGCGGGGGCACACCTGAGTTCAAGCATTTATGTCATTGCGGGGCCAAACGGTGCCGGCAAGACCACATTCGCAACTGAATTCCTGCCAAATTATGCTGATTGCAGATATTTCATCAATGCGGACTTGATTGCCAAGGGCATGGCGCCCTTCTCCCCCGAGACCGCCGCTTTCCGTGCAGGCCGGTTGATGCTTGAACAGATAGAGCTTTATGCGAAGCGAGGCGAGAGCTTCGGTTTCGAGACAACTCTTGCAGGGTTGAGTTTTCTCCGCCTGATTCGCCGGCTAAAAGACACCGGCTACCGTGCACACTTTTTCTATCTGTGGGTTCCTACCGAAGCAGTAGCGCTGGCAAGAGTACGAGCTCGAGTCTTAGGAGGTGGTCATGATGTGCCTGAACCTACCCTCCGCCGCCGCTTTGACCGCTCGATTCGCAATTTCCTTCTTCGGTATCGGCCGTTAGGTGACTCTTGGATGCTATTCGATAATTCGGGGACCAGACCCCATGTGATTGCGTTTGAGAGCCATGGCAATGCTCGTATAATGGATTCTGTGACCTACGAACGCGTCACTGCACATTGGGGAAAACCGTGAAAAAGCCAGATGCGAAAGTTCTCGACCTTCCCTTGGAAACGCGCGCTGAGATGGCCCTTAACGCTGCTGTCAAGAAAGCAATAGCCGAACACGCTCGAAAAGGTCTGCCAATTTACGTTTGGCGCGATGGCGAAGTGGTTGAAGTTCATCCCCAGGAATTACAGACCGAACTCATCATTGATTGAACCAAGTGATGACCTCGTGCAACTATCCCGTACATTCTTGAATTAGGCAGGTCCGATTTCAGGCGATTGAAATTGACGCTTGCCGCTGAATCTCATAGTGTCTTTGTCTGGTCATGAGTCGACGAGCCCTACGGATTATTCTAGCTATACTTTTTATTGCGGGAGGCCCATCGACCCGTGTCTCTGCTCAAACCGCCAACGAATTCCGCGACCATCCCGATATCCCCAAGGAATGGCCCAGCCAACCGGTTCGCGCCGCACACGGCATGGTCGCCACCGACGAACCTCTCGCCTCGGAAGCCGGCGTGGAAATTCTCAAACGTGGTGGCAATGCGGTCGACGCCGCAGTTGCCACTGCCTTCGCTCTCGCCGTAGTTGAGCCCGCCGCGGGCAACATCGGCGGCGGCGGCTTCATGCTTGTCCGCCTCGCCACCGGCAAAACCAATTTCTTCGATTACCGCGAAGTGGCTCCCGGCAAGGCCACGCGTGACATGTACATCACGCCAGAAGGCAAACTCGACAAAGAAGCCTCCACCATCGGTTATCGCTCCGTCGCGGTCCCAGGCACCGTCGCCGGCCTCGCGCTTGCTCTAAAGACTCACGGCAAACTGAAGCTCGCCGACGTCATGCAGCCCGCCATCCGCTACACTGAGGAAGGCATACCCGTCACCGAAAAACTCGCCCGCGAATTTCGCGAGGAGCGCCCTGACCTCCAGCGCTTTTCTATGAGCAGTCACATCTTTCTTAATGACGGCAAGATGTATCGCGTAGGCGACACGCTTCGCCAACCTGAGTTGGCAGCCACCTTGAAACGCATCGCCAAAAATGGTCCCGACGAATTCTACAAAGGCGAAACCGCGCAAATGCTGGCTCGCGACATGGCCTCCTTCGGCGGTCTGATCACTCTCGACGACCTCGCGCACTACCAACCCAAAATCCGCGAAGTTCTGCAGGCAAATTACACCATCAACGGAGACCACTGGCAGGTTCTCTCTTCGCCTCCGCCCAGCTCCGGCGGCGTTGCCGTGATCGAAGCTCTCAACATGCTTCAGGACGTTCCGCTAAATGGTTGGGACGACCCGCAAAGCGTTCACATGGTGGCGGAGGTGATGCGTCGCATGTTCGCGGACCGCGCCGCCTATCTTGCCGACCCCGATTTCTCCAATGTTCCCGTAGCAGGCCTCACCAGCCCGTGCTATGCAAAAGATCTCGTCGCCACCATCGATCCTCTGCGCGCCACCCCGAGCACCGAACTTCGCGCCGGCAATCCTCATGTCTGTGGCTCTGGAGTGAGCGCCAGCGTGCAACCCAACACCATCATCAGCCTCGGTGAAGGCCCACACACTACACATTTCTCCGTCGTCGACGCTGCCGGCAACGCCGTCGCCAGCACCTTCACCCTGAACGACGGCTACGGCTCGCACGTCACTTCCTCCGCGGGTTTCGTCCTCAACGACGAAATGGACGACTTCACCACGCAGCCTGGCGTTCCTAACGCCCTTTTCGGCCTGATTCAATCCGAAGCCAACACCATCGGTCCGGGCAAGCGCCCGCTCAGTTCGATGACACCCACGATTGTTCTGCGTAATGGCCAGCTTAGTTTCGTTACCGGCTCGCCCGGCGGCCCTACCATCATTTCCGTCACGCTGCTTTCTATTCTCAACTGGATGCGCCTCGGCATGGACGCGCAGTCCGCCATAAACGCCCCGCGCTTTCACCATCAGTGGCTGCCCGACGTGCTCCTGATGGAAAAACTGTTTTCCACCGGGATGGAAGACCAGATGAAATCCCGCGGCTACGAAGTCAAGCGTCGCGGTCACATCGGCCTCATCAACGCCATCGGCATCGACCCCACGACCAACGAACGCTGCGGTGCCGCCGATCCCCGCGACAACGGTTCCGCCATCGGCTACTAACATCTTTGGAGTGCGGCAGCCCCGCTGCCGCTTTCACGGTCTCAACCGAGCCCCGACTCGTCACCCCACAGGTCAAGTTCCCCACTGTTTACTTTTCCTCATAACCTACGTTCTCCTTTGACCAACCACCGCGCTCAGACGCTAAACTCTTACGGTATGCAAAGAATCCTCTCGACCTACCTGTTCGTTTCCAAAAAACTCAACCGGGAACTGCTCTCCCAGATTCACGGCGCCGGATTCCAAAGTGTCGAAATCTTTGGGAGCCGCAGCCATTTCGACTACGCCTCCAAGGCCGAAATCCAGGCAATCGCCCATGGTCTCACCGATAATCATCTGCAACTCGCCTCTCTCCATGCGCCCACCAGCCGCGATCTGAACGTCAACCGTGAAGGTGGCAGCCCTCTTTCCGTCACCGAAGTCGAGCGCGTCCGTCGCGTGGAAGCCATGGATGAACTCAAGCGCGTCATCGACGTCGCCGAAGAACTGCCGTTTTCGCGCCTGATCCTGCACATGGGCGGTTCGCGAGAGACCGCCGATCCCCGCAAGCGCGATGCTGCCTTTAGTTCCCTGGAGCATCTCGTTCTTCACGCGAGACACGTCGGCGTCACCATTTGTGTGGAAAATACCACCAGCGAAATGGGCGCGCCAGCTTACTTACGCTCTTTCGTCGACGAAACCCGCCTCACAGGCTTGCGTTTTAATTTCGATGTCGGCCACGCTTATCTCGCCGACGGCCCGGAAGAAGAACGCATCTCCACCAACTTCGAGCCATTAAAGGATCTAATCGCCTGCGCGCACATTCACGACAATCATGGCGAAAAGGACGAGCATCTTCCGCCCTACGACGGCACCATCGACTGGCCCGCCGCCCTCAAACTGCTTCACACCACTCCTGCCGCCGCGTCGCTTCCCCTCACCCTGGAACTAAAGGAAAAATCCGGTCACGACGCCCCGAGCATCTCTGACCAGCTCACAGCCGCAGCCAAATCTCTCGACCGCCTCGAAGAAGCTTGGACAACCGAATAAATTCCTATGTGGACGGCATTTCAGCCGCCGTCGTCTAATTGACTATTTTTCTGACCATAGTCTACAATGTGGTCATCGGGTGAACCAATGACGGAAATCGCCATCTCCGAATTTAAGGCCAAATGCCTCGCGCTGCTCGAGCAGGTGCGCCGGACTCGCAAACCCATTCGCATCACGCGCCACGGAAAAGTTATCGCTGAGGTAATTCCCCCTACAGCAGTTCAAGACAGAGCCGCATGGATTGAGTCGATGAGAGACACCTTTGAGATTACCGGCGACGTCCTTTCTCCGGCAAATAAGAAAAGCGATTGGGAGGTTCTTCGCGATTGAAGCTACTGCTGGACACCCATATCTGGCTTTGGCTTTTTCGTGAACCGAAACGCCTTGGACGGCGCACGCTCCAAATTCTAAAGGATCCAAGCAATGAACTATGGCTGTCTCCCATCAGCACCTGGGAAATTCTCACCTTGCATCACAGGGGAAGAATTAAATTTCACCTCGATATGGCCGAATGGATTCTCAGAGCCACAGCGGGAATGCAGGAAGCTGCCTTCACCCATGAAATCGCCATGGCTGCCCGCCAATTGCCACTTCATGAAGACCCAGCCGACAGCATGATTGCCGCCACTGCGCTGGTTCTCGACTTAACCCTCGTTACTGCCGACGAGCATCTATTAGATTTGGCGAATATAAAAACTCTAGCTAATCGTTGATTCGGCCCGGAGATCAACGACGCCCGGTCTCTGTTAAACTATTGGTTTGAACAATCAACAGAGAACCACACCATGACCATTATCGCGATTGAAAACGCAGGTAAGTACGACGGCCAGGAAGTCACCCTCCGCGGCTGGCTCTACAATATTCGCGAATCCGGCAAGCTGGTGTTCCCCATTTTCCGTGACGGCACCGGCATCATTCAGGGCGTCTGCTCCCTGAAGGAAAATCCCGAAGCCTTCGAAGCTCTCAAGGGCCTGACGCAGGAATCCAGCGTCATCGTCACTGGCAAAATCCGCGCCGAGCAGCGCGCTCCCGGCGGCTACGAAATCGGCGTCAGTAAAATTCAAATCGTCCAAAGAGTTTCCGAAGCCACGCCCTTCCCCATCCAGCTCAAGGAACACGGCGTGGACTTCCTGCTCGACCAACGCCATCTCTGGATCCGCACGCCGCGCCAGGCCGCCATTCTCCGCATTCGTGCCGAAGCCATCCGCTCCGCGCGCGAGTACATGGACTCACAGGGCTACACTCTCACCGACGCTCCGATGTTCACTCCCGCGGCTTGCGAAGGCACCTCCACGCTCTTCGAAGTGAATTACATCGACGACCAGAAGGCTTACCTTACGCAGAGCGGCCAGCTCTACATCGAAGCCACCGCCATGGCCCTCGGCAAGGTCTACACTTTTGGCCCCACGTTTCGCGCCGAAAAATCCAAAACGCGCCGCCACCTCACGGAATTCTGGATGCTCGAGCCCGAGGCCGCCTACGCCGAACTTCCCGACATGATGGATCTGGGCGAAGGCCTCGTCAGCGCCGTCGTTCAAAGCGTGGTGGAGAATAAGTCCCGCGAGCTGGAAACGCTGAAACGGGACGTTAAAAAGTTGGAGAACGTTAAGCCGCCGTTTCCCCGAATCACTTATGAAGAAGCCATCGCCGTGCTCCAGAAAAGTGGCAACCCCGCTAAATTCGGCGATGATTTCGGTGGCGACGAGGAAACCATCATTTCCAACAGCTTCGATCGGCCCGTGATGGTCCATCACTACCCGACGGCGATTAAAGCCTTCTACATGCAGCCGGACGCCGAGCGGCCGGACTTGGCGCTTTCCTTTGACATGCTCGCACCTGAAGGCTACGGCGAGATCATTGGCGGCAGCCAGCGCATCCACGACTATGACCTTCTCGTCAAGCGACTGAAAGAAAATAACTTACCCGTAGAATCGTTCCAGTGGTACCTGGATCTTCGCCGTTACGGCAGCGTGCCTCACGCAGGGTTTGGCCTCGGCCTCGAACGCACTGTGGCCTGGATTTGCGGTACCGAACACATTCGCGAGGTCATCCCCTTCCCCCGCATGATTTATCGCGTGTATCCTTGATCTGGGTAGACTGTACGCCGTTCCAGCTGTTCCTTATAGAAACTCGCTTGGACTTGAACAACCACGGAGTCCGGAGCCAGTAATCCGAGGTCTGGAGTTTGCACGCTTGTTTCGTTTACTCCCGACCAGAGACCGCAGGCAACCGACGAAAACCACATGCCTCAAAAAATTCGCATTATCGGTGTTCCCATGGACCTCGGCGCCAGCCGCCGCGGCGTGGATATGGGCCCATCCGCACTTCGCGTTGCCGGCTTGCAGGCCCGGATCAAGCAACTCGGCCATCAGGTGGAAGACATCGGCAACATTTCCGTCAAGCAAGCCGAAGAAATGTCTTATGGCGAAAAGCGCGCCAAGTACATTGCCGAAATTGCTGATGCGTGCACTGAGCTGGGCAACGCCGTACAAAAGTCCCTCGAGGAAGGTTACTTGCCCCTTGTTCTCGGTGGAGATCATTCCATCGCAGTCGGCTCTATCGGCGGCCTTGCGGCCCACTTCCGCAAGGACAAAAAGACCGTTGGCTGCATCTGGCTGGATGCCCACAGCGACATGAACACGCCGGAAACTTCGCCGTCCGGCAATGTCCACGGCATGCCCCTCTCCGCGATCATGGGCTACGGAATGGAAGAGTTGGATGACCTGTTCGGCTTCAAGCCGAAGATCGAGCCGCAGAATGTAGTTCTCGTCGGCGTCCGCGATCTTGACACTCACGAAAAAAAGTTCATCAAGAAACTTGGCGTGAAAGCATTCACGATGCGCGAAATCGACGAGCGCGGCATGCGCGAAGTCATGTCCGACGCTCTGAAATATGCCATGGACGATACCGACGGAATCGCCGTTAGTCTGGATATGGATTTTGTCGACCCCAGCGACGCACCCGGCGTTGGCACTCCAGTGCGCGGCGGCGTTACCTATCGCGAAGCGCATCTCGCCATGGAAATGATCGCCGACAGCGAAGCTATGGCCTCCATGGAGATCGTGGAAATTAATCCCGTGATCGACGAGCACAATCGTACCGCTCTGCTGGCCGTGGAACTTGCGCTCTCCGGTCTGGGGAAAAAGATCCTCTAAGCCTCTCGAGTCTTTGGCACAATCCTCTTCCCCCGGTTCCTCCGATCGCGCTAAACTTGTTGGCGACAGTTCCCCCTGGCCCCGCATCTAATTTATTTCAGCTCAAGGTCGAGTTGTATTCCAACCCCGATTCAAAACTCTGCGGTCCCGGGGTAGATCTTGAGCACCAGCGCCCGTTTCCTCCCCGGGCGGCCCGGCGATAACGCGCCATAATCGCGAGACAGCAACTTTGGAAGGACAAAAGTAATGAATTTGAAGAACAGGGTTTCCGGGAAAGTCACACGTCTTCCGGCGAAGCTCTTGGCCAGCGCGAGTCCGTTCTTGTTCATCCTCATGCTCCTGTGCTTTAACGCTTCTGCCGTCTTCGCCGACGGTGGTCATACCTTCGACTTGGTGGGTCCGCGCGTCAACGTCACGGTGATTCGCGAGGGCAACACGCTCCCGATTTCCAAAGTGACTGACCTCCTGCCCGGAGACCAGCTCTGGATTCGCGCTGAATTTCCCGGTGATCAATCCGCGCGCTATCTTTTGATCATCGCTTTTTTGCAGGGACCCACGAATCCTCCGCCGGAAACATGGTTCACCCGCGTCGAAACCTGGACCAAGCAGACGCGCGAGCGAGGAACCTTCGTCACCGTTCCTCAGGGCGCCGCCCAAGTTCTTTTGTTTCTCGCCCCCGAAACCGGCGGCGATTTTGGCACGCTGCGCGCCGCGGTTCGCGGCCGCCCCGGCGTTTTCGTACGTGCGGCGCAGGATCTCGAACAAGCCAGCCTGGACCGCACCCGTCTCGACAAATATCTGGAAGAAATCACCAAAACTTCCAACACCGATCCCAGCGCGCTCAAAAAGAATTCCACCCTGCTCGCGCAAACCTTGCACGTCAAAGTCAACGAGGATTGTTTCAACCGGCCCGTGGAGCAACAACCGTCCTGCCTCGTGCAGGGCAGCGATCAGCTAGTTCTTGACGACACTCACGACCAATCGCTGGTCGCCTCGCTCACCTCTGGCGCCTCCTCTGACCTCATCGGCAATGTCAGTTCTAGCCCTTTGGCGCACGGCGGATATTTCAGCCCATACGTCGGCGCTGTCGTCGACGTTGTTCGCTTGATGAGTACCCTGTACACCGCCGCTTACCAATACATCCCGGCTCTATCGTCGCCTGAGAAGGACGAGCTGAATCTCAAACTCAACGCGCCTCCATCGTTCCGGAATCCCAAGTCGGTGATTGTTGTGGGTCTCCCGTCGGTCGGACTCTCCACGCCGCCGATGTTACATCCCGTCGACCCCAAGGCGATTCTGTGTTTGCAGCAATCACCTCTGGTTCTTCCCGTCGAAGGCGCCCCGCTCATGTTTTCCACCTCGCTGGGCTATGACTTTGTCGTCCGCGTTGAAGGAAAAACCGGCCAGCCTGTCGATCTGCCCGCCACTCCAGACGCGGTTCGCGGTGGATTCGTGGTCAATACCAAAGAACTGAAATCTGCCACGATGGATCCAACCTTGACCGCAACTCTTCGGGGCCAATGGGGCTACTCCAATTTCGAAGGGCCGCAGTTTCACGTTCTCAATGCGCATTCCGAACACTGGACGGTTCCTGCGGCGGACTCTGCAGTCCTCCTAGCAGGCCATCCTGCCACACTCCATTTGCAGGGTGAATGTGCCGCGTGCGTCGAAAAAATTGCGCTTCTGGACGCCAGCGGGAAAGATTTGAAGCCTACCTGGAAAGCTCATGCGCCAGACCAACTGGAAGTGGATTTGCCGTTGAAGGACGTTTCCGCGGGCAAGCTGCAGTTAGCCGTAGCGCAGTACGGACAATCAAAACCCGATGTCGTGCCTCTGCAGGCTTATTCCGATGCGGCACATCTCGAACACTTCACCATGTTCGCCGGAGACAGCCACGGCATTCTTACCGGCACCCACCTCGATGAAGTCGCCAGCCTGGAACTGAGCGACGTGCACTTTATGCCGGCGAAGGAATCTCACGATTCCAAGGAAACTTCTCTGGATCTGCTGGCGCAGAATGCGAACGCAATCGCTTCGCTCCAGCCCAACACCGCTGTACCTGCCCATGTCACGCTGAAAGACGGCCGCAAGCTCGATGTGCCCGCCACCATCGAACCTCCGCGTCCGAAACTTACTCTGGTTAGCAAAAGCCTGCAGCAAGCGGCTCTTCCTTCGCCGGTTCATTTCACTAAGCCGGACGCGCTGCCACAAGACAGCCGCCTTTCATTTTTTCTGAAGACCGACGCTCCCGCCGGTTTCCCACGCACGGAAAAAGTGGAAATCGCTGCCGTCGACGGCTCCTTCAGTTCCACTCTTACACTTGCGGATGGCTCACTGATCCAGCAGGACTCCAACAGCGTGCTGGCGCTGCTCGATCCGCTCAAAGCTTTTGGAGCTGCTGCATTTGGCGCGCTGCAGTTCCGCGGCGTCGATGCCGACGGCGGCAAAGGCGATTGGCAACCGCTCGCCGTCCTCGTGCGCGTCCCCACCTTGAAAGAAGTTCGCTGCCCGGACTCCACGGATACGCCCTGCACTCTTAAGGGCACTAATCTCTTCCTGCTCGATTCTGTCGCCGCGGATTCGCAATTCAAGACCGCTGTCCCCGTGCCGGCTGGCTACGTCAGCGATTCCTTGAACATCCCCCGGCCCTACGGAACGCGCCTTTATATCAAGCTCCGCGATGATCCTTCCACCGTCGCCACCGTGGGACTGCCCGTGTTTCCCGACATCCAATAACCTCGAGTGAGGTCTTAAGTTCTCACGCGAGCAGCAACGAGAGTGGTAATATCACACTTCGGTTGAACGTCTTCCTCCAAGGACAATCGCCATGAAGCGACCACTCACTTCCTCGGATCGTCGCAATTTTCTTAAGACTGGCGGCGCAGTCGCCGCAGGTCTCCTCGCCAACGGCGCTGTGCTGGCCTCGCCGCACGCCACCGCGTTGCCGCCTCTCCCCACCAATCCCAAGACCCTGGACGCCATGCCCACGCGCAATCTTGGCAAAACCGGCTACAAAGTCGGCATCTTCAGTCTCGGCGGTCAGGCTGCTCTCGAAAAACCAAACAATTTCGATGTTGCCGTGCCCATCATCGAACGCGCACTCGATCTCGGCGTGAATTACATCGATACCTCATCGATCTATGGCGGTCCCGAACGCTGGAGCGAGCAGTATGTCGGCCGCGTCATGAAGTTACGCCGCCAGGAAGCTTTTCTTGCCACCAAAACGAAAGAGCGCACGCGAGACGGTTCGTTGCGCATGATCGAAAAGTCCCTAACGCTTCTCAACACCGATCATGTGGACTTGTGGCAGTTGCACGACATCGGCCTGCCCCAGGACGTGGAGGCGATCTTTGCTCCGGGCGGAGCCATGCAAGCGCTGCTTGAAATGCAGCAGCAAAAGGTGGTGCGTTTTCTCGGAGTCACCGGCCACTATCGCCCCGAAGCGCTGATCGATGCCGTTAACCGCCATCCGTTTGACACTATCTTGATGGCCTTAAATGCAGCCGACACCCACATCCACAGCTTCAGCGACCAATTGCTGCCGCTTGTCGTAGAAAAACAAATGGGCAGCATCGGCATGAAAGTTCCCGCGCGCGGGAGATTGCTGACCGGCTGGACGCCGCCGCCGTTAGAAAAACAGCAGCATATGTGGGAAGGTTCGGCGATCGCTACGCGCACCGGGGTTATGAACATGCGAGACGCGATGTATTTCACGTTGTCGCAACCCCTAAGCACCGTGATCATCGGCTGCGATAGCATTGCCCAACTCGAGGAAAACGTTCAGCTCGCGCAAAACTTTACGCCGCTGTCGCAATCGCAGTTGGCGTCGCTCAACCAACTGGCCGAACCGGTCGCCAAGCAATCGCTGTTCTTCCGCTTTACCGATCGCACCAAGGGCTGATCCGCGCCGCCACAGGAACGCGCTATCGCAGAAAAACGATAAGCGTGTAAATTCCCAGCGTTGTTCCAAACGGCACTTCTGACACGGAAAAGAAACTCGCCACGATCGACAATGTTCGCGCCGATGGCCTCCGCGTCAGTAAAGCCGACCCCGCCAGCAGCCCGAACACGCCCGCAACAATCGAAACAATGATCACCACCGCATAGACAAAGTGAAACAGGTGCATCCAGAAGAATGGATCTCCCACCCGCGAGAGCAGCGCTCCAAACATCACCGTTGCCACGCCACTGCACATAACCAACGCCACTGCTCCCGCCAGGCGTAACGCGCCGTACAGAATCCATAGCGTTCCCAACGCGCTCCAGTTCGCCCCGTCGTGTTGTGCTGCCATGCTCTCAGTTGCCATCCAAGCCTCCCGACCTGATCGTCAGGCGGAAGTCTAGCACCTTCACATCCTGTTTCTCCCCCAGGTTTTCTCTGTAGCATTTCCCACGCGCCGGCTTGCACGAAAGGACAGGTACCATTGTTGCTTGGGAAACTTGCCGTGGAGTCCTTCTCCGTAGCCCTACATTTTGCTTTATAACTGAAAACGGATTATTTCACCTCGGCCCCAGTCCGACAGGATAGGCTCGTGACCCCAGACAAAAAGAAATTGCTGCGCGTAGGCGTGTTCTTCGGAGGGCGCTCCGGCGAACATGAAGTTTCGCTGGTTTCCGCCGCCTCCGTTATTCGCGGACTGGATCCCGACAAATACGAAGCAGTTCCCATCGGCATAACGAAAGACGGCCATTGGTTGATTGGTGAAGGCGCTGCCAAGATGCTCCCAGAAGTACTCAAGACCGGCCGTCGCGTCATGCTAACGGCAGATCCGACCGAAGCGGCTCTAATGCCTCTCGATCGTGGCGCGGGCGCACAACGGTTGGATGTGATCTTTCCCGTGCTCCACGGCACGTACGGCGAAGACGGAACGATCCAGGGGATGTTAGACCTGGCTGGATTGCCCTATGTAGGCGCGGGCGTTCTGGGCTCCGCGATCGGCATGGATAAGGATGTCGCCAAGCGCTTGTGCCAGGCTGCGGCAATCCCCGTCGTGCCCTGGGTTACAGTGCATCGCTGGGAGTGGGAAAAAGATCCAGCGGCGGTGAAATCGCAGATCGAGGAAGAGTTTCCGTATCCCGTCTTCGTGAAGCCCGCCACGTTGGGCTCTTCCGTGGGAATGACCAAAGTGCATAATGTCGGCGAGCTTGGCACTGCCATGGATCTGGCCTGCGAGTTCGGGATGAAAATCCTTGTGGAGAAAGCGGTCAGCGCTCGAGAGATTGAAGTTTCCGTGTTGGGCAATCACGAACCCAAGGCGTCCGTGCCGGGGGAAATCGTCCCACACCGCGAGTTCTATGATTACACCGCGAAATATCTGGAGGACGGCACGCAACTGTTGATTCCCGCGCAATTGAAACCCGCGCAGGTGCAGAAAATTCAATCGCTGGCGGTGCAAGCTTTCCGCGCGCTCGAACTGTCCGGAATGGCTCGGGTGGATTTCTTTCTCGAGAAAAAGGGCAACAAACTCTACCTGAACGAAGTAAACACGATTCCGGGTTTCACCTCCATCAGCATGTATCCAAAATTATGGGAAGCCAGTGGAATCTCTTTCCGGCAATTGATCGACAAACTGATCGACCTGGCGTTCGAACTGCACTCCGAACGGGCGCGTACAAAATATGCCATCGATCTCCCCGAAGGATCGGGCGGCGCGCTTTCCAACTGACGAAACTTCATAACCTGGTTTCTACAGTGTTTTCCGGGCGATGCCCCGCACGGGAAACTTTTCTTGCAATTGCGGCGTCTCAAATAAAGAGAGGGTTTGCGGCCTGCCATCTCTCCTGATAGAGTTTTTCTGCTGGAGAAAAACGGAATGTCGGAGAACGTAGAGCCGTGGAAAGGCCCGATGTCGTTACTCGAGCCTACCGCGGAAAAATCGCACAGGTCCCAAGTGATGGCCTTCACGATCGGCGCGTTGGTGCTGGTCCTCGCTCTGGTGTTGTATTTTGCGTTCCGCTATTACCCGGAGAAAAAAGCGGCCGGGCAATTTTTTAATGCGCTGGTGGCGGGCGACACGGACAAGGCCTATGAGTTGTGGAAGCCCACGCCAAGCTACAGGAAAGACGATTTTCTCGCCGATTGGGGAACGTCTGGCTATTACGGCCCGGTAAAAAGCTACAAAATCATGAGTGCAAAAGCGCCGGACAAGAGCGATTCCATCGCTGTAAATGTCGCGCTGAGTCCCTATTCGCCATTGCCCAGTTCTTCCGATGCGGTGAAAAGCGAGAAGACCAGAGTGGTGACTCTGTGGGTTTCACCGAAGGACAAGTCGCTAAGCTTCCCGCCATAAGTCTGAATCGCCCAGATTAAGGACGAGCTTCGTCTAACGCAGCCGCAAGCTCAGCTGGATTTACGGTGGCGGTGCCGAGCTTTCCTACCACAACGCCAGCCGCGGTGTTGGCCAGATAAGCAGCCTCGGGCAAGCTTGCTCCTGCGGCTACTGCAAGCGATAGCGCGCTCAAAACCGTGTCGCCCGCTCCGGTCACATCGAACACCTGGCGTCCGCTGCCCTCGCGTTCGACCCCAGGTTGCCCCACGCGCGCATAAGTAACCTCAAAACTGGTCGCGGGAATAGTCAAGTAACCCGCCTTGTTCTCTTCAAATAGGCTCATTCCCTTTCTGCCTCGGGTAATCACCACTGCGGCACTTGCAAAACGGTCTAAAAGGGCGTGCCCGGCTTCTTCGAAGGACCTTTCGTCGGTCAGTGAGCGCGTGACATAGAAACTGGCTTCCTCAGTGTTGCAGACGATAACGTGCGCGCCCCTATAGGGAAATAGCCGGGATTTCTTGGGCTTGACGAAGACGGGCACTTTCAATTTATGGCACGCATTCAGAAGACGTTCCGCAAACCCGTCAGTGATCAATCCTTTATCATAATCGGAGACAAGCAACGCGTCCGTAGTCTTAAGCGAAGCGACGAGAAGGCGGAACAGTTTCTCTTCCGACTCTCGAGCGATGTCGTCCCGTCGTTCGTGATCAATGCGCACGATCTGCTGATGACGAGCGACAACACGCGTCTTCACCGTAGTGATTCTACGCGGATCAGCCAGCACGCCACGGTCACCGATCCTCTCGCTGCGCAGGCGCACGCGAAGGGCCGAGCCAGCCTCATCATCCGTAACCTTGTCTGAAGGAAGTTCCCGGCCGCCAACAACTCCGAAGAGGTCCACTTGGGCGCTAAGGGCGGCGAGATTTGCAGCAACGTTCCCCGCACCACCCAAAAGGTCCTTCTGCGACTCAAAATCAACGACGGGTACGGCCGCTTCAGGTGACAAACGGTGGGCATCGCCAAACAGATAGCGGTCCAGCATAAGGTCGCCCACTACGGCCACACGTAGTTTACGGAATCCAGGCAGCAATCGCTTCAGGTGAGGAACAACACCGACCAACTCTTTTTTCATGGAAGGTTCCCGAACTCACTCCTCCACAATTGTGGCTTCCTCGGGAAGCATGACGGGAATATCGTCGCGCAGAGGATACACGCGCCTGCAAACGTCGCACTTCAGCCCGGAACCATCCATCAACAAGCGCACGGGATTCTTGCAGACCGGGCAGACAAGGATTTCCAAAAGCTCTTTCGCAATCGGCATGGCTCGCTCCTAACCTTGAAAAGAGACTTTAGCAGACTGTGACTGCCATCGGCCAGCCGGGTGCGCCTCGGAAGCGGGTGCTGCCATGAAACACAGCACATTAGACACATTCGCTGTTTAATAGAAGGTGTCAGGTCCCCTGAGAGGCCCGTAGCCCACGTTATACTCGTCTTTGACTACTACAACTGTGCACAGCCCTGGGTGATTCTTTTCACCGGCTGATCCTGAAACAGAGGTGTTTGGGGATGAAGAAATTGGCCACAATGCTATTCGGCGCATGGGCGTTCCTGCTTGTTCCATGCACTTGGGCGCAACAACCAACCGCCGCTGAGCTACGAGAAATCGCAAAAGAGAATGACGCCAAGCAGGAGGAATTGATCAATCTCGAGCGTGAAACCGTTCGCGCCATCCAATGGAACAATGGATCGCTGTTCCGCCGGATCTACGGCGATGATTTCGTCGGCATCCTGCCAACCGGGCAAATCAAAGACAAAACCGGCTGGATTTCCTCTATTGAGAATTCCGATATCAAGTACACCTCCTTCATTGCCACGGATATCCGTGTGCGCATGTTTCAAGATACGGCCGTCGTCACCTGCCTATGGAGCTCTCGTGGGATGCGCGGCGGCCAAAACTTCAGCAGGCAGCTTCGCGTGACGCACGTCTACATTTACGGCCAAAGAGGATGGCAAGCCGTCGCCAGTCAAGAAACCTTGCTACCCGGCTAAGTCCAATCCAGATCTGCTTACCACGCAAAATATAAGAAGCAGAGGGTATTGCCCGGCCGAAGGGTTGCACTCCATTTCCATCTCTAAGACAATGGCCGCCAGAGGATCTTATGATGAGAAAACTCTGGTCTGCGTGGTTGTTGGGATGTGTGATTGCCGGACGCGTCTTCGCCCAGGCACCCGCCGCCACGCCGCAACCCATCCTGCCCTACACTCCCAGCCTTGATCTTGCCTCCATGGACAAGACCGCCGACCCATGCGTGAATTTCTATCAATACTCCTGCGGCGGATGGAAAAAGAACAATCCGATACCGCCGGACCAAACGTCCTGGTCCGTCTACGGAAAGCTTTACCAGGACAACCTTGTTTTTCTGAAGGGCATTCTGGAGCAGGCCTCCGCTGACAGCGGCCAGCGCGATGCCGTCACTCGCGAGATTGGAGATTTTTACGCGGCGTGCATGGATGAGGCTACCGCCGAAAAACAAGGATTAACTCCGGTGAGCGGCGATTTGGAGGCTATCGCCAACTTGAAATCCACAAAGGAAATCGCGCCGGTGGCGGCCCGCTTACAACAAGCCTTCGGCCGTTCCGTCTTATTCGGCGCGGGGTCAACGCAAGATCCAGACAACTCCGAACTGGTGATCGCGGAGGTCGATCAGGGCGGCCTCGGCCTTCCCGACCGCGATTACTACACCAAGGAAGATGCGAAATCCAAGGAGACCCGGGAGCATTACCTCCAGCACGTGCAAAAGGTATTCGAATTGATGGGAGAAACGCCGGCCGCCGCGAAGAAGGATGCGGACACCGTGATGCAGCTTGAAACCGCGCTCGCAAAGGCTTCCCTGACCCGCGTGGATCGCCGCGATCCCTACAAATTGAAACACAAAATGAAATTCGCGGATCTGACGGAACTGGCGCCAAACTTTGACTGGAAAACTTACTACGCCACCTCGGAATATCCCCAGTTTGAAATCATGAATGTGGCTACGCCAGACTTCTTCAAGGAACTGAATGCGAAGCTGGCCGCCGAGCCGCTCGACAATTGGAAAACCTATCTGCGCTTCCATGTGGTGGATTCCGCGTCCCCATTTCTCTCCTCCATGTTCGTCGACGAGAATTTTGCGTTTTACCGCCAGTACCTTCGCGGTGCCAAAGAACAACAACCGCGGTGGAAACGCTGTGTCACTTACACCGATCGCCAGCTGGGCGAAGCGCTTGGCCAGGTTTACGTCGCCAAGGTCTTTTCTCCCGAACTTAAGCAGAGCACTCTGGACATGGTGCGCCGGATCGAAGACTCTATGGCCATTCGCATCCAGCAACTGGATTGGATGAGCCCGGAAACCAAACAACAAGCCCTCAACAAGCTTCACGGCATTCGCAACAAAATCGGCTATCCGGACAAATGGCGAGACTACAGCAGCGTCAAAATCTCCCGCACTGATTTTGCCGGCAACATGGCCCGCGCTTCCGAGTTCGAACACCACCGCGACTTCAACAAAATCGGCAAGCCCGTCGACCACGGCGAGTGGGAAATGAGCCCTCCGACCGTAAATGCCTATTACAATCCGCAGATGAATGACATCAACTTCCCTGCTGGAGTCCTGCAGCCTCCCCTGTACGACGCAAAAATGGACGCCGCTCCCAACTACGGAAACACCGGCGGCACCATCGGTCACGAACTAACCCACGGCTTCGACGATGAGGGCAGCCAATACGACGCTGCAGGAAACCTGAAGAATTGGTGGACCAAGGACGACCGCGAGAAATTCGATGCCCGCACCAAATGCGTGCAGGATCAATACGCGGACTACATCGTGGTGGACGACATCCACATCAACAGCAAGCTGACACTGGGCGAAGATGTGGCGGATCTCGGCGGAGAAATCCTGGCGTACATGGCCTGGCAAGATGCCACGAAAGGACAAACGCTGCAGCCCCGCGACGGCCTCACGCCCGAACAGCGCTTCTTCGTCGGCTTTGCCCAATGGGCCTGCGAAAACGACCGCGCCGAGGAACTCCGGGTACGCGCCGCGACTGATCCTCATTCACCTGGCGAATATCGCATCAACGGCGTGGTCGTAAACATGCCGGAATTCGCCAAGGCTTTCGCCTGCAGAGCCGGACAACCAATGAACAAGCCGCCAGAAAAGGTCTGCAAGGTGTGGTAGTACGTTGCTTATTCTGAAATAACCGATGCGGACAGCGGAATGCATGCCTCAATGCACGTACCGCCCACGCGACGCGAGTGAACGAACAACTCGCCTCCCAGGCTGTGCAGGCGCTCCTGCATGCTGAGAAGCCCAAGACCCTGTGCGAAATCGGGAGAAGCCTGATCGAAGCCAGACCCCTGGTCAGAGACGCGCAGCCGCATCGACCCCGCGACTTCATCGAGCTGCACCAGCGCTCGCGGCGCACCGCTGTGCTTTTGGACGTTGCGGATCGCTTCCTGAGCAACGCGGAAAAGGCACAGCGCGGCATCCTGCGGTGGTCTCGGCGGCAGATTGGCCGTGACGAACACAATTTCCATCCCATTCCGCGCCGCAAAATCCTTGCAGAAATTGGACAGCGCCGCGGCCAAACCCAAAAATTCCACCTGCGAAGGGTGCAGCCGGCGCGAAACATTGTGCACATCCGAAGTAATTTCGCCGGCGGCCTTCACCAACGCTTCCAGTTGGTCGGTCAGTGAAGTTTTCAGTTTCATGGAAACCTGCTTCAATTGCTCCAGATCGATGCTGAGCAGTGCGAGCCGCTGCCCGGTATCGTCGTGCAGATCGCGAGCAATCCGCGCGCGCTCCTCTTCCTGAGCCCGCGCCAGGCGGTTGCGCATGGCGATTAGTTTTTCTTCAGACTTGCGTCGTTCCGTGATGTCTTGATAGATGGCAAAGGCGCCGACGAACGATTTCCCGGAGAATACCTTAACGCCGTGAAGCTCCACATCCAGGAATGTGCCGTCTTTCCGGCGCCAGCGCGCTGTTGTGTGTACCACTCCGCCATCCTGTACCGCGCTCGAGAGCTGAGCCGCTTCCTGCCGGTCATGAGGAGCAATCAGGTCGTCCAGATTCTTGCCCTGGATCTCGGCCTGGGCATATAGAAACATCTGCTCGAACGCTGGATTGCAAAAGCGCACAAGCTGGTTTTCGTCTTTGATGACGATCCCAAGCGGCACATTGGCAATCAACGCATCCATGTACATGGCGTGCTCTTTCAGTTCTTGCTCCGCCCGCCTGGTTGCCGTTATGTCCAGGGCGGAAGCCAGCAGCGCAGGTTTGCCGTTGAACTCGGTCAGGGCTGCGGAGAAATCCAGCCAGCGTTTTTCTCCGCTTTTTGTGACGATCGTCAATTGACATCGTGAAGGCACGCTCTCACCGGCAAAACGCGTCTGTGTCTGCGCCAAATCCGCACCACCAAATTTGGGATCGACTACTTCCCACGGATCCGTGGAGAACAACTCCTCTCTCGAATAGCCGGTCAGCCGCTCAAACTCCTGATTGAAATATACAAATTGCTTTTCCTGGACCAGCCAGATCGCCGCGGTTACCGTGTCCGCCACCAGGCGGAACTTGCCTTCGCTTTCCCGCAAAGCGCGCTCGATCTGCAGGCGTACCGTAACGTCTTCGCCCGCCACCAGCGCACACGGTTCGTCGTCGATGTCGATCACTTCCACCGAATACAACGCATGCACGATACGTCCGGACTTCGTGCGCAGCCGTGCTTTGCGGCCAACCACTTTCTTCCGTTTCAGTGAATCCGCCATGATTTCCGCGAAATCCGCGCTGTCTACCCACATTCCGATTTCCAGAAGGGTCTTGCCCAGCACTTCTTCCCGGTCGTAACCACTCTGGCGTTCGACATTCACATCAATGAACCGGCCATCGCGCAAGGAGGTGATGACCATCGCATGCGGACTTGCGCGAAAGGCAGTGGAAAATTTTGCTTCGGAGTGGCGCAGCGCTTGTTCCGCCCGAAACCGATCCGTGACATCGTGCGCCATCCCTCGAATTACGGGTTCGGAAACTCCCTCGCTTCGCAATGTAGAAGTGTAATCCCAGATACGCTCTTCGCCGTTACGCGTCATCACTGTCATAAAGCCGTTTGCATGTCCGGTATCCAGGACGTGCTGCACAAAATGCGGGTACAACCGCTTGAATCGCGGCGACAACAAATCCTGGATCTTCATCTTCATTACTTCCTC
This sequence comes from Candidatus Acidiferrales bacterium, assembly GCA_963701055.1. GTDB lineage: Bacteria > Acidobacteriota > Terriglobia > Acidiferrales > UBA7541 > Acidiferrum. The sequence continues at coordinate 5,319,491 of OY969563.1, forward strand.
GACCGTATAGCCGAGGCGCCGGCACGGAGCTTCGTTGATGGTCAAAATCTGGCCATCCAACCGGTGCGTTCCCAGCAAATCCTCGCTGTGCTCCACTAGGTCCCGATAGCGGCTTTCACTCTCCCGCAAATCCTCCATTGCTCGGTTTCGCTCGGTGAGATCCACAAAGCTGACCAGGTAGAGATCGTTCACCATCGAGACGTGAAATTCGATATCTCGAAAGGATCCGTCCTTGCAGCGGACGCGTGCCTCCATGGCCAGGTTTCCGCCAGCGCCCTGATTCGCTGATTCGATCAGCCTTTGCCATTTCGCTCTCACGAACTCCCGATACTCAGGATCGGGATAAGCCAGCGGCCACCAGTCTGCCACGGTGCGCATTTCTTCTTGCGAGTATCCAAACAAGCCGGTGAATTTATCATTTACGGATTCAACCGACTCCCACGGCCCGCGGGATACCACCATAGCTACGGGGCTGTTGAGAACCACTTGGCGGCTGAATTCTTCGCTGCGGCGAAGTCTTTCTTCGACTTGCTTGCGGTGGTGAATTTCAAATTGAAGGGAGGCGTTGTCCACTGCGAGGCCCACCCTCTGCTTTTCACTGGCCTCCAGTTCCGACTCCGTGTTCTGGTAACGCTCGACCAACAGCAGAATCATGCCCACGCATATCCCGCACGTGTCGGCGAGATCCAGAATGAGCAGCCGGGAATGGTCGACATACTCGAGATTCGCCAGCACGTGCAATAGCGAAGGAAAGTGCAGGTTCCAGTGCGAGACGATCATCTCGCTGAAACTCAAACAATACAGTAACTGGTCGACCGCATAGGAGAAACAGAATATTCCGGTAATGGCCGCGGCTTGGGAGCCACTACGTCGAAATTCCCGCCAAAAAACGACGAAACAGAACAAAAGCGCGCCAGCCTGGGCCAGCGTTCGTGGCGCGTTGCGCACCGCAAAACTGAGCAGAGGAGCTTCGCGGAACTGAAAGCTCAATGCAAAACAAATGGCCGCGGCGACCAGCGCAAGCGCCGTTCCTCCCCAAAATAATCGCTTCGATGGTTTCGTGGTGATTCGCCAGCTCAAGCCGCCTGACACCAGCAGCACCGACTGCAGAAATCCGAAAACAAGCAGAAGAAAAATCAGGACGGCTTTTTGCAGTGTCCACGCGGGACCGCGGTGTAATGAGATCGTCGCAATCAGAAGGTACGCCGCGAATGCGGTCCACGCCCAGGCCCACGCGCGGAAGAATTCGAATCGTTGCAGCCGCGCGTATAGCGCCCATAACAGGGTTACCAGGCAAAGGGTCAGCAACAATTGCGTGGCCGCAGACAAATAGAGGGTTTCCGAGCCGGTTAGCATAGCGGCTGCTATGACTTCTCCCGATTCAATTAGGGCGGCCTGAACCTGAATTCACGGATTTTACACTATTTACTGGTTCCGCGCTTGCGCCCCTGCAATTCCGACGGCTATCAACAGCGCAAGAATCGGGTCGCAGGGATGGCGGTGACGAAGCGTGGTGTGCGCGATGTAAAACGTAAGCGGAAAAAACAGTGGAAACGACGCAACAGGAAGGAACCAGGAGCGCCTTCGGAGATAAAGTCGCACGAGGCCGGCAATGATGCCCACCAGTGCGATTGCGTTCCATGCCAGGAAGAATCGCGCAAGATTCGAATCGGTTTGTACAAAATCTTGCCATGGTGAATCCGTACCCAACCACGTGGCGATTATTCTTTGTCCAAAAAGCCGCGCGTAGAGCGCTGGATGGTTGCGCACAAAAACCAACGCCCTTTGCATTTTTTCGTGCAGGAATTCGTTTTCGCCAAGCTCCGCATACAGGTGAACCTGCTCGTAACGCGTAATACGATTCACTTCATGGGAATGCTCGTCGAATATTTCATTGTTCCCGGACCAGAACTCGTACGGAAAATTGGAACGAAGCGCTATGACACGATGGAATTGCACATAATTCCGTATCGTCCATGGCATGCAGGTCAGACAAATCACGCCAAGCGTTATCAGTCCCAAGCGCAGCTGCAACACGCGGTTGCCTTGATGCTGACAGAGCAGCCACCCAATCAGAAATGGCAGAACCGCCCCGAGCGCGGGATTCGTGAGCAACGAGATTCCCCACAGCAGTCCATACAACGCAAAATCGCGCTGGCGCGAAGAATCCTTCAGCTTGATCGTGCTCCACAAAAGCGCGGCCGCCAGCAAGACAGAAAGCGACGTATCCCAAATCCACTGGAAAGGCAGCACGATCCCCGCCGGGAAAATCGCCCAGATCCAGCCCGCGACGACAGCCGTTGTCGCCCCGGCGATACGTTTGGCCGCATGGAACAACGGAACCGTTGCCAGCGCTGAAAATATACAATTAAGAGACACCGTCGCATATAAAGACCGCAGCGTAAATGTCCCAAAGATCTTGAAAATGCATGCCACCAGCAGCGGGTATACCGGAGAAAGCCATGCCGTGGGCCCTGTCGCCTGACGAAACAGGCAGCAAAATCCCCGCCCCTGTGCGAGCGCGGAAGCCACATTGCCCACTTCATTTTGAAACGGCACAGCCGCGAGCACGGCCGGGGGAATCAGGTGCGCTATATATAGGAAATACGCCACGCGCAGGATCAGCGCTGCAAGCGCAATGCACCAAACAGATTTGGCAAAGCGAGAAAGCCATTCACGCATAGAGGAAAAAGCATACAGCGAAGCTCAGCGAATCTAAAAACCGTGTTGGCTTATTTCTCTTCGGCGACGGAATCTTGCGGCGGCGCAACGCTTGTCAGATGTCATTACAGTCGAGTACAGTTCCCATTGCCCTGTAAGGCTCCTGCTCAAGTACCGCCCAGCTTGAAGCGCATTCCGGAAAGGAAAAAGAGATGGCCTGGAAGATACAGTGGATTTATTGTGGCCTGCTCGCAATCGCATTATTGGCGGCCGGTTGCGGTACTGCGCAGAAAGATGCGACGCAAGCCGCGGTCAATGCCGCGCAATCCGCACTGAACGCTGCTCAGGCGGAAGCTGCGAAATACCTCCCGGAGCAATTGCAAGCCGCGCAAGCCACTCTACAGAACGCAAAAGATGCCCTGGCCAAGGGCGATTACCCCGCGGCGTTGTCGTCTGCAAAAGACGCGGCAAACAAAGCGCAAGATCTTGCTGTGGCGGCAGCCGGAAAGAGGGACGAATGGATCAAGCAGTGGACGGATCTGACCGCCTCAATGCCCAAGTCCCTGGATGAAGTGAAAAACAGGCTGAACGCATATTCACACGGCGCGCATATGCCCGCAGGAATGGATAAGGACAAGCTCGCGGACGCCAAAGCACAATACGATCAACTGAAGCAGCGCTGGTCCGATGCAGTCTCGGAGGCCTCCCAGGGGAAACTGGGTGATGCGATAAACAAAGCCTCAAATGTCAAAGAGTTGCTCGCGAAGTTGAAGGAGATGCTCGGTATCAAGTGAACGCAGACAGAATCACAAACTAGCGGTTGCTTCGCCGCCCGCGTTTCTTGCGCCAGCTAGAAGCACTCCATCCGCCACATCAATCGCGCGGAGAACGACGTTCTCTTCGTGAGATCCGGCCGCCACAGGGCCAGAATCTGCGAACCCTGGTACACGCGCTCGAACCCGCCTTCCGATTCCGAAACCGTATCGATGGGAGCGATCCAGAATTCTTCACTCGCAGGCGCATGCAGCGTCAGCTTCAATCGCTGCCATCCATCTTCCATGCGCAGAATCGGGCCGGGCAGCGACCCCGTGTACCGCAGATTTTGGTGGCCGTTCGAAGTTTCGAAGAATCGATCGGAATCCGTGGGTGCCAGAAAATTGATAACGGACTCCATGCCAAAGCAAACCGGCGCGCTCAGCGGCGCCGAAATCGTGAACGAAACGTCACAGCTGACCTCGCATCCCTGCGGAGCGGGCCCGAACAGGAAATGTTTGGTCAACACCAGGCGCGGTGGATTCGCGCGGTCCGTGGCAAACTCCGGCAGCGTCGTCTCAAACACCAGGTCGGCATAATTGGCCGAGGAATGGCGAATCTCGAAATCGCCTGCCGCCGGTCCGTTCAATTCGTTCAGCTGCAATGTTTCGTAATCACCGAAAGCCCGCGACGGATCAAAGAACAGCAACCGGAAAGAGTGCCGCGCGAAACGGTCGTAGCGCAGAAAGCGCTCCAGATTCAGCTCTTTTACCCGAACCTGGTCGTGAATGGATACTGCCCAATCGTGGCGAGGTGCGGAAGATGCAGCTTCGCGTAACCGCGAATGATAAGCCTCCGGCCGCCTTTGCAGGGAATTGATCACCGTTGCACCGCAAGGACGAAAATCAAACGCGGCAAGCGTGGCGCCATCTCCAGGCTTCAACAACGCCTGATATTCCGGAGAGCTGAACAGCAATTCCGAATCTCCGTCCGCGTCATAATCCAGGAATTCCACGCGCGGCAACGCATTGCCCGGTGTTAACTGGTCCACCAGCGTTTCCGCGCGCACCAGGTTGCGCCAGAGCTCCGTGCGCAAATGCGGCGCGTACAACCCTCCGAACACCCCGTGCCAGTACGCATCGTTCCCCTGCCCTCGCAGAAGCTGGTCGCGCGCTTCTTGCAGATGCGCGCCGTGCTCCGGACTGGAGCGTCGTGGTGGCACCGCGGCGACACATGCGGAAACGCGTAGCATCTTTTTGTGAAGCAGATTCGCTTCCGGATATTTCCGGAAAAATCCCCGCCATCCGCCGCCTCGAAGAAACGCGAGCAGGTCCGGCCGAAAAGAAAATTCCTTGTTCAGTGCATAATAACGTTGCCGGGTAGCGGTAGGTAGCACCCACTCCATCATTTCCGCATAGGAAGCCGTCGGCAAATCGGCGCGGCCCAGCGGCACATGCGAAGCAATGCATTCACTCGGCGTAACCGTCTTCAGCCATTCGGCGTTTGCTTCCAGCGCAGTGAAAAATCCCCCCAGCCATCCATCGGTGTAGCAATGCTTGAACGTGCCCGGCCAGACACCAAATTTCTCCATGTCGTCGCCGAATGCCGCCACTCCGCCGGGATGCAATCTCGCGGCTTCCTTGAAAAACGCGATGCATTCTTCCACCTTGCGGAACGGAATCAGATAGCGCAGTTCCTTCAGCCCGGGGAATAGCCACACCGATTTGCCGCAATCTTCCGCGATGTACGGACCAAACAGTTCCTGAGGCTCGAAGCCCGCGGCCAGAAACGGAAGATCGTCCACCAGCGTATAAGCCACATTAGCGCCGGCCAGCGAAGAAGGAAGCTGTGGCTCCCAAACTCGTTCGGCCAGCCACGCCCCTGTGGGACGTTTTCCAAAATGCTTTTCTATGTAATCCGCCAGCCGCGTGATCTGTTCGTAGCGGTCCGCTTCCGGAATGGAAATCAGGATGGGCTCGTAAAAGCCGCCGCCGATCAACTCCACTTGGCCAGACGCAACCAGCGCCCGCAGGCGTTCGAAATATTCCGGATGATTTTTCTCGATCCACAAAAGTAGCGGGCCCGAATAGTGCAGCGCCACTCGAATCTGGGGATGTTTCTCGATCAGGGAAAGAAAAGCATTGTAGGAATTCTGGTAACTCTCTTCGAACACGTGCTGAAAATTACCGGAAGGCTGGTGAGCATGCATGATCAAAACAACGTGGAAGGACGAATCGGGCTGGGGCATGAGGCTCACGTTACATAATACCCTGAGAGGCACAACCTCACGCAACGGCCCGCCTCAGGTTGCCACATACGCAAAGGTCCAAAATGAGCCGCTATTTCGCCTTGGTACGAGCCGTCACCCACTCCCCGATCATCTGCAGCGCGTCAGGGGAAAACGTCTCATCGATGGCCGCATATTCCGTGGGAGATCCGGTGTACGCATGCTGGAAGAGATGATTGAGGTCCGGCAATTGCTTCACCTCTGCCTGACTATTTCCGCCATCGGCAAAGGCTTTCTGGACCATCGGCAGATTGATTTTCGGGGGAACCTGAAGATCCTTTGCGCCATAGATCGCCAGCACCGGGCACTTCGTCTTCTTCAATTCCGGCAACGGGTCGTACGCCAAAAAATAGCGGAACCATGGCGAAGTCATCATATGCAACTGCGCTTCCAGCGCCGCCGGTGGCAGTGCGGCATCCAGTCCGCTTTCCTTCACAAGCGCTTTTAGCTTTTCCCCCACGACATTCGAGTCCTGCTCCGTCAGCACTAAATCGTATGCCTCCTTGTCGAAGTTGAGGCTGGAAAGAACCTGCGCATCGCTCAGGCCACCCGCACGGGCAATCAGGTCGGATTGATTCAGCAGCGTATCTTCCCCCTTTGTTGCGGGAGCGGCCAGCAAAACAACCCAAGGCAGGTCGGGAGAGCTTGCCGCAATCGTCGGAGCGATCATGGCCCCCTCGCTATGGCCGATCAGGCCAATTCTCGCGGGATCGATGTCCTTCCGGGTTTTCAGGTACGCAAGAGCGCATTGCGCGTCTCCGGCCAGATCCATCGTCGTGGCCATGTCGGCCGATCCTGTTGACTGGCCAATGCCGCGCTTGTCGTAACGCAAAACAGCGATTCCCTTCCGCGTCAGATAATCGGACAACACCAGAAACGGCTTGTGATTCGCGATCGTGCCATCGCGATCCTCTGGACCAGAGCCGGCAATCAGCACCGCCGCCGCAAACGGTCCGGCCCCTTTGGGGAGCGTAAGCGTGCCAGAAAGGCTGACGCCCTCGGGCGTATTGGAAAACGTAACCTGCTCTTCGACATAAGGATACGGTTTCACCGGAGTCTGTGGCCTTCGCAGTTCGAGCGGCTGGTCGGAGCGTTTGAATTCCAGCTTCTGCTTGATCTCGCTCTGCGCCCACTCTCCGGTGATGCTGCTCTTGGTTACGTCCAACGTTCCGTCATACGTACTTTCCAGAGACGGAATCTCAAAGTGGAAGGAATTGTCTTTCTGCGAAACTTTCGCCGCCGGCAACCCACTGACGAACTGGTCCAGGCTATCCAAAGCGGCAATCAACTCGCCTTTCTGGTCGTGTGCTACGTGCAATTGCAATCGCAGCCGCAGGCCATTTGTTTCCAGCGCTCCCTGCCACAGCCCCTCAACGGGAAATTTCGCGTCCTCTGGTTTGTGCGATGCGGGCTCGATTTGAAACACCAGCGGCAACGAAGCGCTTCCCTGTCGCCACTCTCCATCAATTGTTTTCTGGTCGCCAGACACCTTGCCCTCAAAGTAGATGCCCAACCGGCGAACCTCAAATTTCAGAATTCCCGAATCGAGTGCAACGGAACTCGCCTCTATGCCAAACACAGCCTGATCCAGGCTATCCAGCGTGGCACCCAGCACGCCCTGTGTGTTCCGGGAAAGATGCAGCACCACGTGTAACTCGGCTTCGCCCGCCTCCAGCGTCCCTGTAAACGTGCCTTGCAGCGGGCGCTGTTGCGCCGCGAGGGAAACTGCGTAGGAAAGAAGTGCGAGGCCCACCATCGCCAGGCAAAGCAATCGGAAATGACGCAAACGTGGCTCCTTATTGGATCGAATTAAACTTTAGCCGGTTGGATGATAGCTCGCCGAAAAAGGCAGCCTGGAACAAAAATGGCGCCGCGACGATATCGCAGCGCCACAAGAAAATCGCACGCGGCAAACGGCCGCGCCAGGATTACTTCTTCTCGTACCACTCCGCGTTCATCGCCGTAAATTTCTGCCACTTTTCCGGCAAGTCTTCCAGCGCGAAGATCGCAGTCACCGGACAAACAGGAACGCAGGCGCCACAATCGATGCATTCCACGGGGCTGATGTACAGCATGGTCTCGGTTTGGAAAGCCGGTTCATCCTTGCGTGGGTGGATGCAGTCCACCGGACACACATCAACGCAAGCGGTATCCTTGGTGTTGATGCAGGGTTCGGCAATTACGTAAGCCATTCAGAATCTCCTTTGGATAAGCAGCGAACCGGGATCGAACATCGGCTTGTTTCCGCCAGCGTTTAAAGATACCTCTTCACTGCCAGGTCGCAAGCACCTGTCATCATTTTACGTTGGACCGTGTAGATTCTCAACCGGGCAAAAGCGTTTGAAAAAGAAGACCAAAGACCTCCGGGCCCGCGGCATTCACGCACTGAATGTAGGGGAAACGCCAGCCGGAATCGGGGAAGCTTCGTTTACGAGCGAAAGAAGTTCCGTGCAAAGAACCCTAGATTGGCCGGGCGCTCGGCAAGCCGGCGCATGAAATAAGGGAACCATTCCTGCCCGAATGGCACATAGACGCGCACGCGGTAACCATCGCGCACCAGTTTTCGCTGCAGGTCGGTGCGCACGCCATATAACATCTGAAACTCGAAATCGTCCTTGGAGATCTGCTTTTCCGCGGCGCAACGAATCGTTTCCGCGATCATCCGCGGATCGTGCGTCGCGATCGCGTGATAGAAGCCGCTCGGCAGCAGCAAGCGCATCAACTTTACATAATTGTTATCCACGTCCTGCTTGCGTGCAAACGCCACTTCCTCGGATTCTTTGTATGCGCCCTTGCACAGCCGAATGCGGCAGCCATACGACAGCAGGTCATGGATATCGCTTTCGCTGCGATACAAATAGGCCTGAATCACCGCGCCAACACAGGGCGTTTGTGCGCGCACCCGCTTCACCAGCTCGACCGTGCGTTGCGTGTAAATCGAGCTTTCCATGTCGATGCGCAGGAAACTGTCCAGCGCCGCCGCTCGCTCCGCGATGGACAATACCAGCCCTTCACAAAATTCCACGGAAAGGTCCAGTCCCAACTGCGTTAGCTTGCAGGAAACGTTGGCTTTCAGATTTTCCTTCGCAATGCGGTCGTAAATTCCAAAATACGTGTCCCGGGCTTTTTGCGCATCGGCCGGCGTGGATACATTTTCGCCCAGGCAATCCAGCGTAACCAGCATTCCCGCATCGTTGCATTCGCGGGCCGCCTGAACTGCCTCATCCAACGTTTCTCCAGCCACAAATCGATGCGACATCCGGCGCGTGGTGCCGTTGGTAGTGACCCAGTGGGCGAATCCTTTGCTTTCGGAAAGCTTCAGAAGTGTCGAACGCAGCATGTACAAGTCAATTATGCCCGTAGTCAACCGGAGAGGCTAGTGGGGCGCTAGTCTTTGTGTTCAGCAAGGAACTTTTCCGCATCGAGTGCGGCCATGCAACCGGAACCCGCCGCGGTAACCGCCTGCCGGTAACGGTGATCTTGCACATCGCCGGCAATAAACACACCGGGTACGCTCGTCAGGCTTCCGTGGCGCGGAATCAGATAGCCGTTCTCGTCCATCTCCAGTTTCCCGCGGAAAATGATGCTATTGGGATCATGGCCGATGGCAATAAATATGCCGTCAACGGGCAGTTCCTTTTTTTCGCCGGTCGTCACTTGTTGAAGCCGTATGCCGCTGACCAGTCCGCCCGGCGCCACGAAGTCTTCCACAACGTATGGCGTCACGAATTCCACCTTGGGATTCGCCTTGGCGCGGTCAATCATGATTTTGGACGCGCGAAATTCGTCTCGCCGGTGAATTAAATACACTTTGCTCGCGTGCCGCGTTAGGAAGTTTGCTTCTTCCATCGCCGTATCGCCGCCGCCGACCACCGCGATCGGCTTGCTGCGAAAGAAATATCCATCGCACGTGGCGCAGGTGGAAACTCCTCGCCCAATCAATTCCTTTTCGCCCTTCAAACCAAGCAGTCGCGCTGAAGCGCCCGCGGCAACGATCAACGCGCGCGTTTCGTACACATCCTTTCCTGCGGTAATTTTGAACGGCCGTTGCGTCAGATCGACTTCAGTCACTGTCCCGGCTTTAAACTCCGTGCCAAACCTCGCCGCCTGCTTGCGCATGTTTTCAATCAATTCCGGGCCCATGATTCCATCCGGAAAGCCTGGATAATTCTCGACGTGCGTGGTCAAGGAAAGCTGGCCGCCCGGTTCATGGCCTTCCAGAATCAGCGGCTTCAAGTCAGCGCGGGCCGCGTAGATCGCCGCCGTCAACCCAGCGCACCCACTCCCGATAATCGTTACGTTATGCATGCAGTTGCACTCCAGGCATTAGATTCACTAGTAAGTCTTTGCGGTACAGAACGAAGGACCATTGTAGCATCCCCCTGAAAACGTTGGACGTAACGCGACTGGAGCACAACAATCGGTTCGCAGGTCTCGGCAGCAAAGCCAATTTGGATATGGAAGCCATTGCATCAACCGTTTAAGCTGCTGGCACCTAACGTAAAATGTTTCGCAAGGAGCCAACTATGGACCCACGTTATCCCGTCGGGAAATATCAAATGCCGTCCGATGTTTCTCCCGCAAAGCGCGCCGAAGCCATCCGCGAAATTGCCGCGGCCCCGCAGAAGATGCGCGCCGCCGTCACCGGCCTGACCAACGCGCAACTCGAAACTCCATATCGCGAGGGAGGCTGGACTGTGCGCCAGGTGGTTCATCACCTCGCGGACAGCCACATGAACGCTTACATTCGCTGGCGCCTGGCCCTCACGGAGACCGAGCCCACCATCAAACCCTACGAGGAAGCAGCCTGGGCAAAACTCGAAGACGCCGCGCACGCGCCGGTAGAAGTGTCGCTCAGACTTCTCGAGCCATTGCATGAACGTTGGGTCAGCCTGCTGCAATCCGTAAAACCCGACGAATTTGCGCGCACCTTCCGTCATCCCGAACACGGCGTGCGCAGCTTGGACTGGATGCTGTTTCTTTACGCCTGGCACGGCAACCATCACACCGCGCACGTCACGGAATTGCGTAAACAAAGAGGTTGGTAGTGCCCCGATTGTCCGAACGCTGTGCCCTCGTGTAGGATGAAAACAGCCCAAAAGGAGATCACATGACGCGACCGGCCGGCACCTACGCCATTTTTGAAACTTCCCAAGGCAATATCGTCGTGAAATTGTTTGATAAGGAAGCTCCTAAGACCGTCGAGAATTTTATTGGCCTCGCCGAAGGCACCAAGGAATTCACGAATGCGATGACCGGCAAGAAGGAAAAGCGCAATTATTATGATGGCTTGACCTTTCACCGCGTGATCCCACAATTCATGATTCAAGGTGGGTGCCCGCAGGGCGATGGCCGCGGCGGACCGGGCTATTCCTTCTCGGATGAGTTTCATCCTTCGCTCAAGCATTCCAAAGCAGGTAAGCTTTCCATGGCCAATGCAGGTCCGAACACCAACGGCAGCCAGTTTTTCATTACCGTCGCTCCCACCCCGCACCTCGATAATCGCCACACGATTTTTGGCGAAGTCGTCGAAGGCCAGGACATCGCCGACAAAATTTCCAAAACCGCGCGGGATAGCATGGACAAGCCCCGCGTTCCCGTTACCATGAAGGTTCGCATCGAGCGGGTCGCGTAACTTTCAGGACCGCCATGTTCTCGCCCGCCCGGCTCACCCAATTCACGGTCGAGCTTATTTTCGTGCTTCTCGGTGTGCTCGTCGTTTGGCTCGGCCTGCACCAACAGATCAACTTCAATCCCCACAGCGTCTCCTGGATGGCCGTCAGCATTGGCGTGATCGGTTGGGGAGCCGTGGCTCTCGCCAAGCCGGGTCTATGGAAGGAACGCTGGCAGAAGTGGAACCAAGGCGGCTCCATGATTCTGCTCGGCCTACTGATGCTGTCGATTGGCCGCGTGCCCTTTGGCTGGGTTGGCAAATTCCTAGCCATCTGCGGCCTCGTCTTGATCGTCCGCGGCGTAGCAGGTTCTCTCTTAATTTTGAGGCAGCGCTGAGCTTTCTTCGGCTATAATCCTGCCAATCTCAATCGCTCCTGGTTCGTCTTCCCGCCCAAGGCCAGACGTGTACGTTCGACACCTCAGCAAGGAGAAGACTAGTGCTCAAAGAATTCAAAGAATTTGCAATGCGCGGAAGCGTCTTGGATCTGGCCGTCGGCGTCATCATTGGCGCGGCCTTTGGCAAGGTGGTTTCCTCGCTCGTCGATGATGTGTTGATGCCTCCGCTTGGGCGCCTCATCGGGCGAGTGGATTTTTCCAATCTCTTTATCAATCTCAGTGAAACGCATTACGACACACTGGTGGCGGCAAAGGCTGCCGGCGCTCCCACGCTGAATTACGGAAATTTCCTCAACACCATCATCAATTTTCTGATCGTAGCCTTTGCGATTTTCGTGCTGGTCCGCGCGGTAAACAAGTGGATGCCCAAGCCGCCCGTCCCCGTAACCACCAGGCCGTGCCCACAATGCGAAATGCCTATTCCGGTTGCCGCCAAGAAGTGCGGACACTGCACCAGCGTTCTCTAGGCCGTCGCTTTATCACTCAAATGTAAAAACAAAGGGCGCTGCGATCCTGCGCCCTTTTTTCACGGAAGCTTGCTTTAGGAATTCCTGGCTCTTACGTTTTGTCCGGCTTCTTTTTCAAATTAGCTTCCACGTGTGCGCGCAGCCGCGTCATCAAGGCTTCTTCCTGCCCGTCATCCAGTTCCTTCTGTACTTCCTCAAGCGCGAAGTGAACCACATCGTGGTGATGCAATTCCAACGGCGCGATCGTGTCGTTAAAGCGCAGCCACAGCCGGTGAATCAGGTTCACTTCATTTGCGGTAAGGTTCGGCGCGTGCGGCCCGAGCACCTTATAAACCTTATCCCCATTCTGCAAATGAATTTCCAGGTTGAATTGCGGCTTCGGATCACCCAGCTTCTCCCACGCATCCCCGATATGCCGCGCCTGCTCTTCCGTGGGCTCCTTCGGCGAATGGCCAAGCACAATGGTGCTGGATTGCAGCGCGGTTGCGGCTCGCAATATGCCGTCCCACAAATCGCTGGCGGCCACAATCGCCAGCCGAATGCTCTTCCCGCGTTTTTCCGCCATCGAGAGCGCCTGCGTAAACAACTGCTGCTCGATGCTCCCGAAAAGCTGTTCGGCGTCCAAGTCGTATTCTGTGGACGCCGATCGTCGCAACAAACGCACGTGTAGCACCACCACGTCCCGTCGCCCCGGCTTCACCCGGTCTAGCACGCTCCCCAGATGATACAAAGCATGAATATTGCTGACCGGCACCAGGATATTCCCTGGGCGCGCGCCCACCGCTTCGGGCGTAAGCTCGCCTTCCATCGCTAGGTGGAATTGATCCATTTCCTCGTGATGTCCGGTCGTCTGGCCGCGCCGCGTAATCTTCTCGGAAATCGTGAATATAATGAACAGGCCAACGGAGAAAATCCCGCCCGCGATGGTGGCGTCTTTCTTTGTGAACAAATTGACTACCGCGATGCCGAACAGTGTCAAGGTGATCAGCCCCAGGCCCAGCGGAATTTCCACGCCGAAAATATGGAAGTTTAGCGGCACGCGATATTCGCGATCCCCGGGATGCGTGTACCGCAGCACCAGCACCGCCATGCCCTTCATCGCGAAGCTCCAGATCACGCCGAATGCGTACAGGTTCGCAAGAAACGTCACATCGCCACGGCTGATAATGATGGTCACAATTTGCAGCGCAGCGATGATGTTGATGATCCGGTAGGAGGTCCCGAACTTCCGGTGCGGCTGCCGGAACCAGCTCGACAGCACCCCGTCTTCGGAAACGCGGTTGAGCACTCCGTTCGACCCCACAATCGCCGTATTCACTGCCCCGGCCAGAATCAGCGTGCCCACCACCACCACAAATCCATGAAAAACCAGCCGCAAAATAAACGGGCCTTCCAGGTTCATGGCCAGCCCGCCAATCAGGTTTTCCAGGAAGTTCTGTCGCTGCTGGTCTGGGATGATCATTACTGCGAAAAAAGACACAAGCGAGGTGAACACCAGACTGTAAATAAAAATCACCAGTCCGGTTTTCTTCAAGTTTGGCAGTTTGGGATGCTCGATTTCACGGTACACCTGCGCCAGCGATTCTTCGCCGCTCATCGCCAGCACGGAATGCCCCAACCCCACAAAGATCGCAATCAGTCCGGCAAAATGCGCGAAGTGTACTCCGTAGAGCCAGCCCATAGCGTTGGGTTCCAGCTTCAGATTGCGTGGATGCGGAAAAGGCGGCAAGGCGGGATGGCGCAACAGGACGGTATAGATGCACCAGCCGATCAGGATCACGACCATCACGGTCGTCACTTGCATGATGCGCATCGCTTTTTGGCTGGATTCGTGAACGCCCTTGATGTTGTACCACCAGAAATACACGGTGCACAGAATCGCAAAGAACGCGGCGCCAAAATTGGGCGAAACGTGCAGGCCAAGCTTAATGTAATCGCTGGTCTCGTTGATCAGCCCAACGATGTACTGGCCCGCGGACACGCCGCTGATCGGGCCGGTGAGAATATAGTCAAACATCAACGCGGAAACGCTGAACTTGGCCAGCGTTCCCCCCATCGCCTCTTTAACCACTCGGTAAACGCCGCCGCGTACGAACATGCTGCAGCTTTCCACGTAAATTGCGCGCACCGCGTAGGAAAACAGCATGATGCCCAGGATGAACCAGGGCGCCGCCTTGCCGATGTAGGCTTCCGCTTCACCGCCGGCGTAATATGCGGACGAAGCAAGGTCGTTCAGCACGATGGCCGCGGCGCGCCAGAAGGAAATGAAGCTTAGAAGCGCGGTAGTCGCGACGAGAACGCGTGGAATTCCGTTCCCTTGGCTGCCCGGAACAGCCGGGTTTTGTGGAGAGCCGCTCATTGATGGGTAATTAGACCTGCGGGAATCAATGCTCGCATTTTTCCCATGGCAAGTCCAGTTAGCGCCCAAATCTAAGCGTTTTTAATCTGTAGAATTCGTCGCGTTTGAGGAATTTGTAACTTACCAAGCTCTATGTTCCAGATTAGACACCGGATGGGGTTGACGCCGCGCGAAACGCTTTGGCGCATTCTTCGCACGGGCAGAGTGTGCGCAAGTAATCGTAACTGAAAATCCCCGTGGAATGGCCATCGCTGAAACTGATCTGGATGGCGTAATTTCCCACCCGCGTGGCTGCTTGCGCCCGCGCTTTTGGCTTGTACATCGGCAGGAGCGGCGACGACGTAAGACTGACCCCGCCGCCCATCGATTCCTTTTTGGCACGTTCATCGTTGCAGGTTGCGCACGGGCAACGATCCCGCAGAAAAGGAAAATCGAAGTGGCTGGAGTGCCCATCCGTCCACACGATGTCCACGCCCGCCCCAGTCTTCACGTGTACCTTCACTTCCTTCGGTTTTTTTCGTGGGTCGATAGGTGTCGGCATAATCGATTTAACTTAAGCGGGTAAAACGCTCCAATTGATTTCTGGTGGCGCGCGCACAGCAAAATCACGATTCCTTGTTCTTATGATTGCAGCAATCGCCCGGCGGGATCGGATTGCCATGCGGACACGTTTTCGGATGCCCCAGGAAGCTACAAATGCGCTCGTCCAGTTCCGGGCTAATGATGTGTTCGAATTTGCAGGCTTGCGTGTGCGCCTCGTGCTCGTCGATTCGGAAAGTATCCTTGAACAGCCGCTCCGCCAGCCTGTGGCGCCGCACCACATCGCGCGCCCGGCTCTTCCCGCGATCGGTAAGCTGCACTTCGTGATCTTCCCGAACCCGGATCAGCCGCAAATCTTCCATGCGCGCGATTGTCCGCACCGGATCGACGCCTCCGGGCGTGCGAATATGCTCGAGGTCCGCGCGGCTTCCTTCCTCTCCGCAAACCCAGATCTGCTCCAGCAAGTGATCGAAGTGGATGCCATCATCCATCGAAATGCGCTGGTCGATGGCCAGGTGCCCGTGAGCCAGCTCAATTTTGCGATCCGCCTGCTGCGCGATTTCCGGATCGTGTGTCACCATCAGGATCGTGTGGCCGGCGCTGTGCAGCTCGCGGAACAACGCAATCACGATTTCCTCATTCGCTTCGTCCAGGTTGCCCGTAGGCTCATCGGCAAGAATCATTTTCGGCTGATTGATCAACGCACGCGCAATCGCCACGCGCTGCTGCTCCCCACCCGAAAGCTGCGATGGCAAGTGCGTTAGCCGGTGTCCAAGACCCACGCGCTTCAATGCTTCCGCGGCCTGCGCTTCATCGGTCACGCTGTGAAAATATTGCGCCAGCATCACATTTTCCAGCGCGTTCAGATAGGGCACCAGGTGAAACTGCTGAAACACGAAGCCAACTTTTTCCGCGCGATAACGCACCAGGTCGTTCTCGCTTAATTCCGCCAGGTCCACACCGTCGACCACCACGTGCCCCGACGTCAGCGTGTCTAAGCCGCCCAAAATATTGATCAACGTCGTTTTGCCCGAACCTGATGGCCCCATCAACGCCACCCACTCGCCGGCCTGAATGCTCATCGAAATGCCGTTCAGCGCGCGCAGTGTCCCGTAGTCCTTCACCAACGAATCGATTTTGACCTGGACGGTCACTCTTCACCTCGAAACACAGACGCCGGCCGAATGCTGGCCAACCGCCGCAACGGAAATGCACTGGCAATGGAAACGAGCACCGTCAACACCACAGATAAAGGATACACAATCCAACGCGGCTCGGCCGCCACGCCGAACACCGCTTTTCCCAGCCATATGGAAACCACGATGCCCACCGCGGAACCGATGAGCCCTCCGCCGATACCCAGCAGAATCGCTTCCGTCAGGAACAGCCGCACCACCCGGCGAATCGATCCGCCGATCGCCTTCATCAGGCCCACATCATTCTTGCGCTCCACGGCCACGTTGCTCATCCCCGCCATCACGCACAGCGAAGTCAGCAACAGCACGAGCAGAACCGTCGACGTCAGCAGCCCGCTGATCCGGTTGTAAATCTGCCCTTCCGCTTCCGCAAACTGCTTGATGCCGCTGACGCTGGCACCAGGTAATCGTCCGCCCAGCCCGGAGATAAAGGACTTCACGGAATCCGGGGTAGCGTTCACGCTGAGCTGAATCAGGCTGAGGCGCCCCGCAAGATCGGCCAACTCCTGCGCAGTTTTCAGCGTCACGAACACCTGCGCATCTTCTGCGCCACCGGTAGCTACCACCGCGAACACTTTACACGACGCCATTTTTCCCTGATTCCGCAGTTGCAACGCGTCGCCCGCGCGCACCCGGAACAGCGCTGCGGCTTTCGCGCCAACTTCGCACGCCTCCGCATTGTTTTCCAGATTCGCCAGGTATTCCGTGCGGCGCCCCGGCCGAATTTGCGTTAATCCTTGTCCTTCGGTGCCCGCGATCACGGCCGGCTCAAAATGAACGTTTCCCGCTTTCGCCACTTCTCCTATCACATATAGGAATCCGACGGCAGGCACGGCTTTGCCTTCATATTCCGCAGGAAGCTGCGCCAGCAAGCCCTGGTCGAGAGTGGCGCCAGCCGTGTTTTCATTGGGCACCTGGCGCGGCGTAACGATCACATTCGCCCCCAGCGCGCGAAATTCCGTGGTCAGCCGCTTCTTCGCATCCATCTGCAGATTCAACAACGCACTGGTAACCGCCGCGCCCGCGCCCAGCGCCAGCAGGATCACGAACAATCTCCCGTAATTCGTCGTCAGCAGCCTGCGTTCGATGCGCCAGAACATGGAGAAGCTGCCCATCATTCGCCTCGCAGGATCGGCGCGGGATCATAGCGCGAGGCCTGGCGCAACGGAAACGCGCTGCCAAGTAGCGTGATCAGCGCCGCCAGCCCAAGAATGATCAGCAGCACAAACAGTTTCGGCTCTGGTGTGAACCCGAATATTCGCTCGCCCAGCACGCGCGCCAGCACAATGCCCACCGCGTACCCGATGCCGCCGCCCACAAAGGCAAGCAGCAACTGTTCCGCCGCCAGCAGTACCCCCACCAATCCCGAATTCGCTCCAAGGGCCTTCATCAAACCTATTTCCGTTCGCCGCTCGATCACCGAAGCCGCCGCGGAAGCTCCAACCGCCAGGGCCGCCGCCAGCAGCGCCGCAAATGTAACCAGCCACAGCAGCGTGCGCACATGTGTCAGCACGTTGCCTTCGCCCTCCGCCACTCGCCGGATCACCCGCACATCCGTGCCTTTCAATTCTTCGCTGATCTGCAGCGCCATCGAGGAAATGTACGGCGTGCAATACCACTGATCGAATTCCGCTGGCGTCATCGTCTTCGGATCTTTGCGCGCAAAGGCGTCTTCCGGTTTCGTCAGCGCGCTCACATACAGCCGCCGGTACATCCCCGGCTTTCCAGCTAGCGTTTGGGCAATCGTAAGCGGAACAATAACAGCCTCGTCCTCCGGTCCGCCCGTAGACAGAATGCCCACGACTTTCAACGCGCGCCAACCAATTGAATCATTCGCGCCGCGGACATTCAACGTGTCACCAATCTTTACTCCTGAACTCTTCGAAAATCCCGTCCCGACCAGGCACTCTTCCGAATCTTCCTTGAACCAGTTCCCTTCCACATGCCACCAGGGATTTGTCTTCTCGACTCCCGTGACATAGCTGCTGCCGTCAGGAATGGGAACTGAATGCTCCGACCATGTGCCAATCATGGTGGCATTTCCCGCTGCTGCTGGACTCGACCAGTGCACCGGCACATCCAGAATTGGCGCAAACGCCATGATGTTGAAGCGCCAGAAAATTGTCTTCAGTTTCCCCAGGTCCGCTTCCGGCAGGTACGTTCCCGCGTTCGCTGGCCGGTAATCCACTCCGCCAATTTCCAGCGGCAGCGAATCTGCCTGCGGCGTCACCAGCAAATTCGCGCCCAGGCTCCGAAATTCCTTCGCCAGACGGTCGCCAACGTCCAACGACACACTCAGCGCAGCTGTGGCTACAGCCATGCCCATCGCCAGGGCCGCCATACTAAGAATTTTGCGCCGGGGGCGTCGCGTGAAGGAGTCGGCTACAAGTCGCAGGAACATTTTCCCGGGTGTGAAAGGAAATTCTCTCCTATCGCGGAATTTCTTCCGCAGCCTTGGTTACAGAGGACACGTCAAACACAATATTGTCTCCGTCGATCTGTGAAGGGAACCCGATGGGATTGCAACCGCCCTTTTGTCCGATCGTCGGAATATAAATTGCCGAAGCGCAGTGCCGGCAAATCACGTTCTGCCCCTCTTGCCGGTAACCTTCCGCGCCGCAAATTAGGCAAGCATCTAGCGCCGTACCGTAGCCATTCGGCTTTTTGATGACCATGAAACGGATCGATTGGCCATTGGTGTTCAGAGTAAACAGATGCAAGTTCCCATCCTGCACCTCAGCCACGGGAATACGCACTCTGTCGCCAATCGTCTGCACTGGTCTGGCCTGCGGCGGAGCGGCGTTCACCTGCGCATAAATAAAGTCCGCGGTAAGCGCAAGAATCACGCCCAGGCTGGCCACCGCTGCGGCCATCATCCACAGCCGCTGCCGGCGATTCTTCGCTTCCATCAAGCGGCGTTCCGCGTCATTCATCGGCGCGGCCGGCGGCTTCGCATGCGACGCGTTTTGCCATTCGCGGAAAATCATCACCACCACCGCGCCAAACACAAAAATAAAAAAGAACAATTCGTTGCGGACAATCGGTCCCAGGATCGCCATTTCCGCTTTGCTCGACGGAATCCAGCGCGCTTCGCTCAATTCGTGCAACCCCGTTACTGCCAACTGGATAGCCACCAAAATCAAAATCGAGCTGGTCACCGCGAAGAAGCGATGCAGCGGCACCTTCAGCGTGCCCTTGAAGAAAAATAATCCGACAGCCACCGCCGCCGCGATTCCCGCTACGGTTCCAATCCACGTCTGCAGTCCTTCCGTGGAAATTTCCACCGCGCGCAGAATCAACGCCAGTTCCGCTCCTTCGCGCAACACCATCAGGAAAACAAACAACCCGATGCCCCAACCCGCCGCAGAGCCTTCGCGCCCCGCATACTTCTCCACCTTGTCTTCAATTTCCTTTTTCAGGTGTTTGGCGATCTTGTTCATCCACAAGATCATGGTCACTACAAAAAATGCGGCCACCAGGTACATCAATCCCTCGAAGCCATCCTCGCTGATATTGAATCGTTCCAGAGCGATGGCTACCGCCAAACTCAGCGCCACCGCCGCCGCCACGCCGCCCCAAACGTAACGAGACAAATGAGTTCGCCCCGTTCGCGCGAGGTACACCAGCACAATGCCGACGACGAGTGAAGCCTCAACCCCCTCGCGCAGGGCGATCAGGAATGCGGAAAGCACGGGAACTCCAGTTGACAATCGTTTGCAACTACAATCCAGCCTACCTTCTCCCCTTTCCCCTGTCAAGGACCCCTCTCACTCTCCTCTTTTCCCCAGCGCGCTGTAGAATGGGGACTTGCGTCTAACGACTTATATGTACTGTACCTTCTCTCGACCGTTGCTTGCTCTTCTGCTGGCTTGGCTCCTGGCTTGTCCGCCACTCCCTGCCCAAAACTCGCAGTCCGTATCCGCCGCCGACGATCCGCATGCCATGGTCAAGCCAGATCCGAAGCGTGCCAAGAAGCTCGTGGAGCTGGGAACAAAAGAGGAACAGGCCGGGGCCAATGAAGCAGCCTTGGCCGCCTACGACGAAGCCGTTCGTTACGCTCCATTCGACGTCACCATCGTCGCAAGAGCTGCGGCGCTTCGCTCCAAGCTGATCCATGCCTACGTGGATAGCGCGGAAAAATTGGCTGTCGAGGGCAATCTTCCCGGTGCCACGCAACAACTCGCCATAGCCCTGCACATCGATCCATCCAACGATGTGTTGCTCGAGCGCCTGAAAGAATTGCAGACCATGCGTGACGAGGAGAAAGGTCTTCCTCCCGAGGAACCTCCCGAGGGCATACCTCAGCTAAAACCAGCTAAAGCCAGGAAAGATTTCAACCTGCAAACCACTCTGCAAGGTGCTTACGAACAAGTGGCCGCCGCCTACAGCATAAAGATTATCTTTGATCCCGATCTCCCGGCGCGAAATGTGAAGCTACGCCTGCAAGACGCGGACTTTGACACAGCCATGAAAATTCTCACCTTGGAAACCGGAACGTTCTGGAAAGTCATGGATTCCAATCGTATTTTCGTTGCGGCGGACACCACGGAAAAGCGCAGGGAATTCGACACCGTCATCGAACAAACATTCGTCCTTGCCGATTCCGCCACTCCCACGGATATGACCGAACTCGTGAAAGCCATTCGCGATCTCACCGGAGCGCAGCGCGTTCAACAATCTCTCGGTACGCACAGCATCACTGTTAGAGACACTGTTCCCCGTGTGCGGCTCGCGGGTGCCATCATCAAGGATCTCGAGAAAGCGCCCGGTGAGGTGCTCCTCGAGTTTGAATTCCTCGAAGTAGATCGCAACAAGGCCACGCAGTTGGGCATCACGCCACCCGCCAGCGCCACTATTTATTATCTGGACCCACCCCTCTTGGCCCAGTTGAAAGCCGCCACCACCGTCAGCGCGCTCCTGGGCATCCTGGCTTCTGTTTTCGGCACTGGGTCCGTCACTACTCTTCCCAACGTTGCCGGTTTCGGAGGCGGTAAGAGCACTTTTTTGATCAGTCTTCCGACTGTTTCAGGCCAGATTTCCGAATCGCTTTCCCTGGTGCAAAGCGGTAGGCAAGTCCTGATGAGGGCGGAAGACGCCAAACCCGCCACATTTTTTGTCGGCGAACGCTACCCCATCACTTTGTCCTTGCTCTCCGCAAGCTTGGGCAGCGCCACTCCCACCGCCAGCGTTGGCGGGTCAACCACCACCATTCCCGTGCAGCAGTTTACGGTGGGAAAGGGTCCCGTCTCCATGGCCAACGCCGATTTTCGCAATATGGGCGTACAGGATCTCGCGGTGGTCAATCAGGTGGATGACACGATCACTATCTTGCTCAATCAAGGCGCGGGCGCTTCCTCTCAATTCATTCAAGCTCCGGATTCGCCAATTTCGCTGAATAGCGGCTCGTCCGCTTCCGCCATCGTCAGTCCCTCGGTTTCGCTCACCGTGACCTCGGCGACGCTGCAGTCCATCGCCGTTGCCGCGACCACGGCCACAATCGCTCGCAGTGGCACGCAGCAATTTTCGGCCATCGGCACGTTCAGCGATGGCACCACGCAGAACGTCACCTCCAACGCCAACTGGGCTTCCTCGAATACCGCTGTTGCCACCATCAGCCCGCAATCGGGTCTCGCCGTGGGCCAGGGATCGGGCACCACCCAGATAACCGCCACCCTCGGAGGTGTCGTCAGCCAGCCGGTCACATTAACAGGAACCACGGCAACGCTGCGATCGCTCGCGATCACATCGGGGACTTCCTCCATCGCTAAAGGCGGAACCCTTCAATACACCGCAATTGGCGCGTTCAGCGACGGCACGCAACAAAATGTCACGTCCAGCGCAACGTGGAGCACTACCAACTTTAACGTCGCTACCATCGGCACAGCTTCCGGAACAGCGCGCGGCATTGCCGTAGGTTCGGCGCAGATCCAAGCTACCTTGAACGGCCTCACCAGTAACGCAGTAGCCCTCAACGTCACGGCAGCCACGTTGAAATCGATTGGCGTAACTCCGGCGACCGCAACCATTGCCGCCGGTACGTCTCAAAACTTTACCGCTACGGGAACCTACAGCGACGGCAGCGTGCAGAATATTACTTCCACCTCCGTCTGGGCTTCTTCAAGCACAGCGACCGCCACGATCGCCGGAGGCTCCGGAATTGCCACCGGCGTCGCTGCCGGCACTGCCACGATCACCGCGACACAAGGGGGTGCCGGAACCCCAGTCTCCATCGCCACTGGCACGCTTAACTCCAACAACAATTCCTATCCGGACTTAGCCGTAGCGTCGCAAACCACAAACACCTTGAACATCCTCCTTGGCAACGGGGACGGCACCTTCTCCAATTTTCAATCGTATGTGACCGGAAATCGGCCGAGCGCCGTCGCTGTCGCTCCCTTCAATACCAACAACAACTCCAATAACGGCATCGTCGTCACCAATTTCGCGGACAACAGCTTTTCCGTTTTCCTCGGGAATGGCGACGGCACCTTCGCCCAAGTGAGGGGTTCTCCCTTCCCTCTGCCTACCGGCCAAACCGGCCCGATCGCCGTCACCGTCAACGATTTCAACCAGGATGGCATACCCGATCTGGCTATCCTCAATCAGACCTCGAACAACGTCACCATTCTTCAGGGCGTCGGCGACGGCACCTTCAAACTCGTCTCCAATAACCCTCTGGCCACCGGCAATTTCCCAGTCGGAATTTCGTCCGGTACATTGGCCGGAAGCACTGGACCTGCGCTTGCCATCGCCAATCAGAACGACAGCACCATCTCCGTTTATTTCGGCAATGGCAACGGCACATTTTTTGCCGCCTCCCAATCGCCACTCGCCGCAGGTTCTACTCCGACGGGAATAGCAATCGCCGATTTCGGGAACACGTCCTTTGGCGGAATTGGCGTCACGAATCAGTCTGCGGGCACCGTGACCGGATTCGCTGACCAGGGCAACGGAACTTTTGTCACCGCCCTCGTCGAGCCTGCCGGAACCGCTCCCGGCGCGATCCTCGTGGGAGATTTCACGGGCAACACCTACCCAGACGTCATCGTCGCTAACAATATTTCCGGTTCCAATGGCCAGGTGACACTGCTTGTCAGCCCGGCAAGCTTGGTCGCTGGTGCTTCCAACGGCCAGACTCCTTATCCGGGGTCCGAGTACGTCGATATCGGTCTAAAGATCAAGGCAACTCCATTCGTTCACCCGGACAACGAGGTCACACTGCAATTGGAGTATGAGCTCAAGGCCTTGAGCGGCAGCAACAACAACGGCATTCCTATCATCTCGAATGAGTCGGTTACACAAACGATCCGTTTGAAAGAAGGGGAGACCTCGATTGTTTCCGGACTTGTCGATCGCCAATTGACGAAATCCATCACCGGATTCCCCGGCCTGGCGAAACTCCCCTACGCCGGCTACTTATTTGGACTGCACACGGATTCCTTCACCAACAACGAACTCCTCATTCTGATCACCCCGCGAAAATTGCGTATTCCTTCGCACGAGTTGCACACTATTTACGCCGGACGCGGCGACACCTCCGGACGCTCAGGCTCCGCGGGACCTGTCGAGCAGGCTGCCCCGCCAACGGCAAGGCCGGAAGAACCTGCTCCCGGAAACCCAGCAGCCCCGGCCCCTGTTGCTCCCGTGCCACCCCCGCGGCAGTCTCCTAACACACCAGGACCGCAACGGCCCGAACCAGAGCCGCAGCCGAACCCGTCGAATCCGCAATGAATTTGTAACTAGTGTGCCGTCCCGTAAATACGTTCACATAGTCGTTCGACTTTATCCAATATCGAATCGGCTGTAGCCGTCCAGACGAATGGCTGCGCATGGTGGTTGGAGTTCTTGACGTAGTGATCGATTTTCTCGACCAAGTCTTTCACGCTGCTGAAAGTTCCCCGGCGAATGGCTTGTTGTGTGATGCGATTAAACCAGATCTCCACCTGATTGAGCCAGGAAGCGTAGGTTGGAGTGAAGTGCACGTGGAACCGTGGCCGCGTGGCGAACCAGCGCTTAACTCGCAGATGCTTGTGCGTGGCGTAATTATCCACGATGATGTGCACCTCCAAGTTCTTCGGCACGTTCTTCTCAATCTCCCGTAGAAAACTCAGATACTCTTGATGCCGGTGGTGCGGTCGACATTTCGTGAGCACTTTACCGTTCGCCGTGTCCAGTGCAGCAAACAGCGTGGTGGTTCCATGGCGGCGATAATCGTGGGTCATTCCCTCAACATAGCCCAATCCCAGCGGCAACATCGGCTGGGTGCGTTCCAGCGCCTGAATTCCGCTCTTCTCATCTACGCACAAAACCACAGCATTTTCAGGGGGATTCAAATACAGCCCTACAATATCCCGTACTTTTTCTACAAAAAATGGATCGTTCGAAAGCTTGAAATGTTTTTGTCGATGCGGCTGCAAGCCAAACGCCTGCCAGATGCGGTGCACTGTCGATTTCGATACTCCCGTCTCGGCGGCAATCTGACGGATACTCCAGTGCGTTGCGCCTTTGGGTTTCGACTTCAGCGTCTTGCGAACTAATTGAGCAACTCGTTCGTCGCTAATCGGGCGGGGGCGCCCTGGGCGTAATTCCTCGTAGAGCCCTGACACTCCCTGTGCCAGGAAGCGTCGTCGCCATAGGCCTACCGTGACCTTGCTGGTCTCCAGTTGCTGCGCAATTTCCCGGTTGTTCTTCCCAGACGCGCTCAACAAGATAATCTTGGCCCGACGCACCAGCCCCGCCGGAAGAGAGCGCGAGTTGGCCAAGCTTTCCAGCTGCTCGCGTAACTCCGAATCCAAAACTAACGTCGCTTTAGGTCGTCCCATCGCCATAGGCACCTCCATTGTGCACGGGAGATGCCTATATTCCCAGCAATACTAATGCCAGTTATTTATGGGACAGAACACTAGGAAGACGAAACCGGCCTAAACCGTCAAACGGCGGCCAGTGAGTGATTCCAGAATTGCCAGCGGGGACCGCTGCGGTTCCACAAGCGCCGCTGGGGGCACAAGAAATGTCTGCTCCAGCGCATATCGGCCAGAGAGAACCGCGTGGCTAACACAGTCCGTGAATACCATCCACGTAGAATCTGGCGGAAATTCCCACTGGCTCTTCGGCGCGTTCTCCTGAAATCTTGCATCTTCTTTCATGGCGTTGTGGCAGCGATGCATTAAATCGTCATAAGGGGAGCTGTTAGCGGAGCGGATGTGCAGCGCTCTCGCCACTGAGTTGATACTCCGCAGGAATGGATTGTTCACTGACGACGTAAGCCCAGCGGCTTTGGCCATCACAGGACCAAACGCTTCGAAGGTTTGCGATGTCAACCAAACGCGATTATGCGTGGGATTAATGTTCGTAAAGAAACGCAGAATCCGTCCGCCATTCGTCGGCCGCGTCGGAAAAGAGTCAAAGTGCAGTAAATCGTTGCGCGCGTGCACGCGCGCTTGGCGCCCTTTTTCCTCGATCGGCCGGAAACTCGCAAACTCCAGCTTCCACTTCTCCGCATAGGGCGCCAGAAAACCGCGCAGAAATTCCACCGACCCCCGCGAATAATCCTGCAATATCCGCCGCAGCTTTTCTCCCTCCCGCGCTTCATTCTTATCCAGCCCGGTCACTCTGTCTTCCAACGGGCGGTAGGCGATATTTTTGTGATACGCGGAGCTGGATTGCTTGCGCCCCAACAGGGTTTCGCGATCTTCGCTGGGAATCTCAATCGGCGTGCGAGGCAGAAACACGATGTTCCCGGCTTCCAGTTCGCTGCAAACTTCCCTGGCGCGCGTGACGGGCCAGGATTCCCGCCCCACCGGTCCATCGATTGTCACCAGGCGGCTCAAGCCGGCTACGGCGGTTTTTTCAGCGGCTGCGGCGGAAGTCATTCCAAAGATTCTCCGGCTCATGAGTAGGGAAAAAATTGCTAGGGCAGCGGATCGAAGACCACGACGGGCTGGTACGTGCGCGGTACCACGGCCTCCGCAATCGCGATTAGTTTATTATCCTGGCTGAAAACGCGCAATCGCGGCGCATGCACTTCCGCGCTTTCCAGTTGCGTGGTCGCCCCAGGCGGCAATTCCGTTCTTCCGGCCTGCAACTGCGCCAGCAATACGGTGAATTTCCCGCCATGCCGCACTTTTTTTTCCAGCACCGGCAGCACGTTTGTCCTGGGATAGTCCGGCATCAAATTTCCCAGCGAAATCAGGCAGCTCTGGAACTTTCCATCGCGTGCCGCCTGCGCCAGTTCTTCCAACTCAATGGCCTGGCCCAAGGAAAATTCTCCGACGGCCGTCCTGCAAATCTCGCTCAGGTGCGCTCCGCAACCCAATTTCTGGCCCATGTCGTGCGCCAGAGACCGGATATACGTCCCCGAAGAGCATTCGATCGAAAAACGCGCCACCGCGCCATCGATCCCGGTCAACCGGTATTCGTACACTTCCACGCTCGCGGGCTTTAACTCCACAACCTGATTCTTGCGTGCCAGTTCGTACGCGGGCCGGCCATGAATTTTCTTTGCGGAAAAAATCGGCGGCATCTGCTCGAATCGTCCCACGGATTCCGCAGCCAACCGTTCGATCAGTTCGCGGTCCAACGCAGGCGAAGTCTCCGGCCCCGTAGCGGTCCCTTCCGAATCGTACGTATTGGTCGCATATCCGAAACGGAATCCCGCGTTATAGTGTTTTCGCCGGCCCGCATAAAATCGCACCAGCCGCGTCGCCTTTCCCAGCAGCAGCACAAGCACTCCGGTAGCCAGCGGATCAAGCGTGCCCAGATGGCCTATCTGCCGGAATCCCGCCAGGTGCCGCACGGCGTCCACAATATCGTGCGAAGTCTTGCCCTGTGGTTTGTTGATCACCAGGGCGCCGTCAAATGGAGCGGGTTGGGGTTGCCGTGCCATTGAAAATTATCAGTGCTCTCCGCCCTCTCTTCGTAGGGGCGCAGCACTGCTGCGCCTCATCTCGCCACAATCTCCATCACCCGTCATTCCGAACGGAGTCTTCGAAATGAGGAATCCCTCTTCGATTACAGCTTAAGAAAACTTTCCTTCACGAATTCGCTTCAGGCGGGGACGGCTTCTCGGTCTTCATCTGTTTCAGGAGCTCTTCTATGCGCTCCACGTGCTCCTGCGAAAGATCCAGCACAAAGTGCAAATCGGGCAGTCGCCGCAACTGTAGCCGCTCGATCAATTCGTGGCGAATATATCCGGAGGCATGCTCCAGCGCTTTGATCGCGTCGGACTGTTCCTTGGCATTCTCTGTCTTCACGCTGACAAACACCCGCGCGTGCTTCATGTCCGGCTGGACGCGCACCTGGCTTACGCTTACGCTGCCTTCCAGCCTGGGGTCCTTCAACTCTCCCGCCAGCATGGCGTTGATCTCGTGAGCGATTTCTTCGCCAACTCGCTCGTGTCGATGATGATCAGGGCTCATGTCAGTACCAATCCTGTTTCGTTAAACCCGCTTTCCGTTATTTCCACTCGCGCCACAAACCGCTTACAGCAAATCGACGTCGTGCGAAATCAGCAGCGGACCCAGAATCTTATATGCTTCCGCCAAAACCAGTTGCAAAGATTCTTCCACGTGCTGCTCGGCGTTGGACAACGTTACCACGCCTACCACGGAACTGTTCCAAACATCCTGAAAATCCAGCTCCGCCACCGCCACGTTGAAATGCCACCGTAATCTATCCTTCAAACTGCGCAGCACCTGTCGCTTGTCTTTCAGCGACTGCGCTTCGGGCAAATGCAATTCCAGAGTAAGCAGTCCTACCGGCATGGCGGTTCATCCTCGGGCCGCTAGGCCCGGGCTTCGACACCTATCGCTACTTTCGGGCGGGGACGGCCCCTTGTGCCGCAGCCTCGGCGGCGGATAACTTAACGACCTGGAAGCACTCCAGTATGTCGCCAACCTTCACATCGTTGAAGTTCGCGATTCCGAGTCCGCACTCGAAACCGGTACGCACTTCGCTGGCGTCGTCTTTGAATCGCTTCAGCGAACTTAGCTTTGAGGTGTAAATCACCGCGCCATCGCGCACCACGCGCACCTGCGCGTCGCGCTTCATGATTCCATCCAGAACGTAGCACCCGGCAACCGTGCCCGCTCCCTTGACCCGGAATGTGTTGCGCACTTCGGCCCTACCCAGATACGTCTCCTGGACCACCGGCTCCAGCAATCCTTCCATGGCCTTCTTAATTTCGTCGGAAACTTCGTAAATGATGTTGTACGTTCGGATGTCGACGCTTTCCTGCTGTGCCAGGTCGGACGCCTTGCGATCCGGGCGCACCCCAAACGCGATGATGATCGCGCCCGACGCGCTCGCCAGCAGCACATCGTTTTCCGTCACGGCTCCAACACCGGCGCTGATAATTTTCAGCTTCACCTGGTCCGTTGAGAGCTTCGGCAGCATTTCTTCCAAAACTTCCGCGGAACCCTGCACGTCGGCCTTGATCACGATCGGCAACTCTTTCACCTCGCCGGCTTTCAGTTGCTCGTGCAACTGATCCAGCGTGATACGTGCCCCGGCGCTTGCTCGCATTTGCGCGTCTCGCTGCTTCGATTGCCGGAATTCCACCACGTGCCGCGCCTTGGCTTCATCCGTAACCTGGAAGTGATCGCCCGCTTCCGGCACGCCTTGCAAACCCAGCACTTCGACGGGCGTGGAAGGCGGCGCATCTTTCACCGGCCGTCCCCGGTCGTCGAACATCGCGCGCACTTTGCCAAATACCGCACCGGCAATAAAAAAGTCGCTCGTGTTCAGTGTCCCGTTCTGTACCAGGATCGTGGCCACCGGCCCGCGGCCCTTGTCCACGCGTGATTCCAGCACAGTTCCGGCTGCTGGTGCATCCGGATTGGCCTTCAACTCGCGCAAATCCGCCACCAGCAAAATAATCTCCAGCAGCTTGTCCAGATTCTTCTTCTGCTTCGCGGACACTTCCACGAATTCCGTGTCGCCGCCCCATTCCGCTGGCACCAATCCCAAATCGGATAATTGCCGCTTCACGCGTTCTGGCTGCGCTTCCGGCTTGTCGATCTTGTTTACCGCAACGATGATCGGTACGCCCGCGGCCTTCGCGTGATCGATGGCTTCGCGCGTCTGTGGCATCACGCCGTCATCCGCCGCCACCACCAGCACCACAATATCTGTCACCTTGGCGCCCCGCGCGCGCATCCGCGTAAACGCTTCGTGGCCAGGTGTATCCACAAACACCACGCTACGCTCGCCCACTTGCACCTTGTACGCGCCGATATGCTGGGTGATCCCTCCGGCTTCCCCGCCAGCCACATCGGCTGCCCGGATGCCGTCCAACAAACTGGTTTTCCCGTGATCTACGTGGCCCATCACCGTGACCACCGGCGGCCGCGGCTTCAGGTTCTCCTTGGTCTCTTCTTTCGCAACCTCCAGAACCATTTCTTCTTCAAACGAAACCACGCTCACAACGCCGTTAAACGATTGCGCCAAATCCGTCGCCGTTTGCACGTCCAGCGCCTGGTTGATGCTGGCAAATACTCCGCGGTCCAGCAGCGTCTTCAGCAAATCCTTCGCGCGAATATCCAGCTTTTCGGCCAGTTCGCGAATAGTGATTCCTTCGGTCAATGTCACTTCGCGCGGCGCGCGCGGTTCTGGCGGCGGTGCGGCAATCGCAGCCACCCCCCGGCCACCCGCTCCCGGACGCTGCCGTGTTGGGTGCAGCTTCCGTTCGCCTTCCATTTCGCGCTTGTCCAGCATGGGCCGTTGCCGTTGCTGCGGCCGGCGCGTGTACAAAGGCTTGCCCGGCTCCGCCTTTGGCGGCATCTTGTCGGGAAACGGCGGCAACATCGCGGGACGCCCCGGTGCGCGCGGACCCGGGCGCGAGCCAGACGGCACCGCTCCCGGTCGCTGAGTCCATGGACGGCCTTGTCCTCCGGGACCACCAGGGCCTCCGGGGCCACCCTGCCCTCCGCCGGGCCGTGGCGTAAACGGTCGTCCACCTTGGCCCGATTGGGGCCGCATCGGCTGTCCGGGACGCGGGCCACTCGGACGATCGCTGCGAGGTTCTGTTCCTGGTACAGGTCCGCGGTTGCCGCCCGTCGGCATCGGCGGACGAATGGGCGTTCCTGGCCGCGCACCCGATGTTGTTCCGGCGGCTGGTCTCGTACCCATCGGTTGATTTCCGGGCTGTTGCGGACGAACTCGTGGCGGCACTCCCTGCTGAGGAGGTCGTGCAGCGATGGGTTGGCCGGGCGCGGGTGATGCAGGACGCGGCGGCGCTGTGGGCGCGGGTCTCGGCGCAACAGCGGGCGCTCCCGGAGCGGGAGCTGCGGGCGGCTTGCTTGCAACCGTTGGTGCAGTTGGAGCTGGCGCAGCGGGCCTTGGAGCCGGCGTAACTACTGGTGCAGCCGTTGAGGCAGGCGCACTCGGGGCAGCAGCAGGCCTTGGCGCGGGCGCAACTCCAGCGGGAGGTGTCGCAACGGGAGCTTGAGGTGCAACCGGGGGAGCGGCCGGCTTTGCAGCCGCTGGCGCTTGCGGCGCGGCGGCCGGAGCAGGGGGCTGCGGAGGCCTCGCTGCGGGCTTTGGCGGCTCCGGCACTGCCGCTTCAGGCTTCGCTTCCACTTCCGGACTGCCTTGCAATGTGCGGCGAACTTTCTCGGCTACATCGACGGGAATCGAGCTCGAGTGCGTTTTCTTCTCGGTTACGCCAAACCCGGGCAGCAGGTCAATAATCGCTTTCGCCTTGACCTCTAACTCTCGGGCCAATTCATTGATTCGAACTTGGGATGCGTCACTCATACTTCGTTAAGAACTTTTCTCTTCCTGCTGACCCTCCGGAGTTTTCTCCTCCGTTGATTCAGCCGCCGCAGAGTGATTCTCCGCGGTGGATTCCTCTTCTGTCGCTTCCGAGGTGTTTTCCGTTTGTGTCTGGGTTTCCGCCGATGGTTCCGCCGGCTCTGCAGCCGGCTCGGCTGTTACTTCCCCAGTTTCTTCGCCCGTTTCGTCTGCGGTTTCCGCCGCGTCTTCCGCGGTCACCGCTGGCGCTTCTCCGCCTTCATAGAAGCGGTTGACCGCCTGATAAATCTTGTCGACCATCTTTTCGCCGATGCCCGGAATTTCCATCAGCTGTTCCGGCGTCATGCTGGCCAGTTTTTCCAGAGATGTAATTCCCGCGGCTTCGATCTTCTCGATGGTCTTCGGCCCAACTCCCGCCAGAACCGTCAGCGGCGTGGTCGGCGCCGTCAGCGCGGTCATCTGCTCTTCGATTTCGCGGCGCTTCTCTTCTTCACTCTTGATGTCGATGTCCCAGCCGATCAGCTTGCTGGCCAGGCGAACGTTCTGTCCCTTTTTGCCGATCGCCAGCGAAAGCTGTGAATCTTCCACGATCACTTCCAGCTTCTTGTTCTCTGGATCGGTGATCTGCACACGCGTCACCTTCGCCGGACTCAACGCCTTTTGCGCGAACGCCACGGTTTCTTCGTTGTAGGGAATAATGTCGATCTTTTCGCCGCGCAATTCGCGGATGATGGATTGCACGCGCATGCCCTTCATGCCCACGCACGCGCCCACGGGATCGACGTCCTTGTCCCGGCTGGCCACGGCCACCTTTGTGCGCTCGCCCGCCTCGCGTGCCGCCGCGCGAATTTGCACCGTGCCATCGTAAATTTCCGGCACTTCCATCTCAAACAAGCGCTGCACCAGTGAAGCATCCGCGCGCGATACGATTACCTGCGGACCCTTCGCCGCGCGGTCTACGGCCTTGATCACCACGCGCAAGCGCTCGCCGATGTTGTACGTTTCCAGTTTCGATTGTTCGCGCTTCGGCAGTCGCGCTTCCGTCCGTCCCATGTCCACGATCAGGTCCGGGCCTTCCGCGCGTTTCACGATCGCAGTGACCAACTCTCCCGCGCGGGTGTGATATTCGTTGTAAATCGTGTCGCGTTCCGCCTCGCGCACCTTCTGCAGGATCACCTGCTTCGCCGTTTGCGCCGCAATGCGCCCCAGCACATCCGTCGGCTTCGAAGTCCGGATTTCTCCGCCCAGCTCGATGCTGGGGTCTTTTTTCTTGGCGTCCGTCAGGTTGATTTCCCGCTTGGGGTCGGTGACCTCTTCCACTACGGTCAGAACCGAAAACACATCCACCTGGCCGCTTTCCGCATTAAACTTTCCGCGCAGATCTTCCTCGGACTTGTAGAATTTCCGCGCCGCCACGACCATGGCATCCTCAATGGCGGAAATCACCACTTCCGGTTCGATGTGCTTCTCCCGGCTCAGCATCTCGATTTGTTGGTAGAGCAGATTCGCCATTTTCTTCCAGTCCTAAAATTCGATCGCCAGGTTCGCTTTACGGATCGCTTCCAGCGGAATCTCCACAATCCGCGCTTCCTTGCCCTTTAACTCCATGCGGACATTTCCTTCCGCAAACCCTTTCAGGCGTCCCTCGAAAAACTTCGACTCACCGATCGGCTCCATGGTCGAAATCTTGGCCAGCCGGCCCACAAACCTCAGAAAATCCGCTGGGGTTTTCAGTGCCCGGTCCATTCCCGGCGAACTGATTTCCAGCACGTAGCCCGGGCCCGGAACCAACTCTTCCACGTCCAGGATCACGCTCAGCTGCTGGCTCACTCGTTCGCAATCGGCGTGGCTGACTTTCGCATAGGGGTTCGCAAGTCCTTCCCCTTCAGCCACTTCCACCGAACCCTCCGCGGGAACCCGATCGATATACACCCGCAGGAACCGCTGCTTGCCAACCTTCCATTCGACGTCAACCACTTCCAGGCCTTCCGATCGCGCTACCCGCTCGGCGGCCTCACGGACCTTATCCAGATTCACCTAAAGACTCCCCGGCCTAAGCCGGTCTGAAGCTCAGTCCATCCGGCGGCAACAAAAAAGTGGGCTTGCGCCCACTTCATGGTGCGACCCGTAACAGAGCGAATTACGAGTATATTCCCGTAACCCCGCAAAAGCAAGATAGGGGCCACTGCGCCAGGATTCACTTCTCTGTTCTGATAACAGGCACCGCTGCGCCGCTTCTCAGAAATAAAGAGGCTCCGGCGATCGGCCGGAGCCCCGGTCACGCTCTTCCTGAGAAGAGTCTTATGGCTTTGTTGCGGGCGGCGTCGCCGGCTTCGTCGCCGGCTTTGCGGCTGGGGCGGCAGCGCCCTTCACCGGATAGGACTGATCGTACAGCTTGATGATTTCCTGGGTGATGTCGATATTGGTCGACGCGAAAAGAATCGGCGAATTCTGCGCCGAGGAATCAAACACGGCCACAAGCCCGTTCTCCCGCGCGTAACGGTCCAGCACGTCCATCATCTTCCGGCCTATGCGGTCCACCACATCCGCCTGTGCCGCCTGCACGTCTTCGTTCAATTCGTTGTTCTTGCGATCCAGTTGTGCGGTCAAACGTTGCCCTTGCTGCGTCAACCGTACTTTCTCTTCGTCGCTCAGAGTGTTCGCGCCGGCGCTCAGGCGGTTCCGCAGGTCGTTGATCTGCTTGTTCATTCCTTCAAGTTCGTTCTGCCGCGGCGTGAATTGCGTCTGCAATTCCGCGGAAGCCTGCTTCCCTTCCGCCGTGGTCACAATGGCTTGCCGCACATTGATCACGCCAATCTTCCCGCCGGAGGCGGAACCCGGGGTAGCCTGCGCCCGAACGGCCGCCGTTCCGAGCAAGCATGCTAAACCGAGAACACCTGTACGAATCATGTTTCTCGAATTCACTGTATTCTCCTTATTGATCTCCGGGCACGCCTTCCTCGTCCTCGTCATCTAAGCGAAAGGGTTACCCTGAACTTTTTTGCGTGATCCGGTCGAAACTCCTCGTGATCCATGCCGAAACGAGGACAATCCGCTGGCCGGCTCTTCCCCTCAGGACGCACCATTGCCCATGAGGCGCTGACTCTCTGACCCGCTTTGTAGTCGAATCACAAACAGCTTAGTATAGCCGACTCGTCGTTTTCCTCGCAATCGGAGCCACGCTCTGGCCTTACGGCGGCGTGCCCCGTTTGCCTTCCGCAAAATTTTTATTTCGGCACTGGCAAAATCAAAATCCGGTCGTTGTTTTGATCCGCCATCACTGCCGTGTTTGTAAATTGATCAATGGCCACGGCAAACTGAGACTGGCTGCTGATCCCCAACGTTTCGCGCGTAGCGAACACCGGCGCATTTACCGCGTCAATCACCGACATGGTGTTCGCCGTCGAGTTCGCGCTGACAATCGTCCCCGTATTGTAGTTGTACGCGATCGAGTACGGATTGATGCCCACGCGAATCAGCGTAGTCGAACCGGTATCCGGGTCGAAAGAGTACAGCGCGTTCTGCTGCGTCGAAGCAGCGTAAAACAGCGCCGGAGATGGATACGGCGGCACCGCAGGGTCATAGACGATACCCGTCGGGTTCGCAGACAGAGAATTGATCGAAGCCGTCGTCGTTTTCGACGGAGGCGTGGTCGCCAGGTTGATGACGTCCAATCCGCCCGTGACGCTCGTCGTCCCTGCGTTCTGGATGTTCGTCACCACGGCCACCGCGCGGTTCGGGTCGACAGCAATCGCTGTTGGCGGTCCGCTGGTCGCAACCAATTGGTAGGCCGGTACGCACTGGCCGCTTAATGTTTTGGAACAATTCGATGGCGCCTGCAACAATGGCGTCAAGTCAAGCACCGACAGGCTGTTGCCCCCGGTATTCGCTATCAATGCCAGTGCCCGGTCCTGATCGATGGCCACTCCCACCGGTGAAGTTCCAATGCAAAGGTTCGTTGTCACTACGCTGGAAGTGCAAGTCGTAGACGCGAAGGCCATTTGCAATGCGGTGAACGGACTGCCGCCGTACTGAATGATCGACGCGGAATTATCGGCATTATTGGCAACCACCGCATAGCCAAGTCGCGGGATCACGTCCACGCCAATCGGGTTCTTGCCCACGTTGACCGTAGCCAGCAACGCGCCATACGGCACTCCATAACTGTGCGCGTTCGTCGAGTCCATATTGAGGAAGGACACGCTGTTGCAACCGTAGTTCGTCACCACCGCCACATTCGCGATGTTATCGATCGCCACGGCTTCGGGCATTACCGCCGTCGTGCACAGCGAGGAAAGCGAAAGTACGCTCACGGCATACAGGTCTATGGTATTCGAACCCACGCCGTTTCCGGTCATCACGTCGAGGGCGAAATCATGTGCTCGTGTCAATCGCGATGCCGCAATCGTGATGTCTAGCTCCGTGTTCGTCGAACTCGTGATTGTGACTCCCGTCGGATCGCCATCCAGCCGGACGATCGGCGTTCCGGCGCTCGTGAACCCTTGCCCCAGCACTCGTGCGGTCGCCGACTGGCGCACGGT
The DNA here is from genome assembly GCA_963701055.1 of Candidatus Acidiferrales bacterium. GTDB lineage: Bacteria > Acidobacteriota > Terriglobia > Acidiferrales > UBA7541 > Acidiferrum. The sequence goes on from OY969563.1 coordinate 5,355,115, forward strand.
CACGCTCTGCGGGAAACACGACGCGTAAATATTCGTGGGATTCGACGCGTCGCACACCGCCTTCGGCAGCGGACTCGGGGCGCCCGGTGTACTCGCCAACGGCGGTTGTGCACTCGACACGCCGCCCGAGGTCACAACCAAGCTCCCAATATTCGCCGGTTTGAACGTCGTCGTCGGATCGATGTCTAGATACGTCAGCGTATTCGATCCCGCGTTTGCCACCAGCACCAGGTTGGTCTTCGGGTCGTACACCATCGGTCCATACACCGTCACCGGAGTGTTCGTTCCTGTCGGGGTGATGGATCCGGTCCCGTTTTGCCCAGTCGCAATGGCCTGGATGATGCGGTAGGCCGCTGTTACTCCGCCGGCCGTCGGTCCTCCAGGATTGATCAGGGAAATTTCGTTGTATTGATTCGCCGGATTGTAGGCAATCAGCAAATTTAGGAACGGATCCCAGGAAACGGATCGCACCCCCACTTCCGGCGCTCCGGCTGGCGTGGGTGAACAAGAGTTGCAGCTTCCCCGCGTCAGGTACAGCGAAGAAACGCTCTGGTCCAGCGTGGAAATGAATCCGATCTGCGGCGTCGCCGTCGAAGCGCTTGGATCGGCAAAGGCGAACGTGCGCGCCACTGGATTGATTGCGCCACCGGATGCTGTCGCGCTAGTGGCGAAAGTATAGTAAGGATTGCCGAAGGTAACCGTCCCGCCGCCTCCTGTTTGGCTAGGGGATGTGCTACCTGTTCCCGTAGTGGTGTAGTAGTCATACGTAAATGTGTACGTCGATGCGCTCGTAACATTGTACGTCCCATTGAAATCTGCTGGAGTCACACCCGCAATCAGCACCGATCCCGGCGACGATTGGTTCAATCCGTTGGCCACTGGCGTCGTGATCGTCACCACGCCATTGGTTAGCACCGCGCCATTGGGCGCCGCCGCAATCGGCACGGTATTATTGGTCAACAACAAATTCACAACCGAAGTGACTCCGGTTCCTCCCGGCGTTACGTAAGCCACCGGCACATTCGGCTGCAAGACCACTTGTGGCGTTGCTCCCGTGTTCATCGATACGGACTCAAGCGCGCAAGGTGGTGTCTGGCTGCTCACGAAACAAGTGGGTTGCGTCGTCGATGAATTGGGATTTACGTCCACCACGAATCCCACGAACGCGTTGCTAAACGCCACTACCGCGTAGTGCGTGGTCGGATCAACTCCCACCGAGTACGGCATCGGTTGCGCGATGTTTGGCGATGGTTCCTGCACCAATCCTTTCAAGTTGATCGGAGAGCCGATCACTTGTCCGGAGGGCAGCGCCAGCAGCGTCAATGTATAGTCCGCGCTGTTCACCACCACGCCCAGATCCTGCCCCGGATAATTTGTCAGATTAATTTGATTATCAATCGCCACGCCCGTCGGTTGATTGCCGACGGCAACCTGCGCCCCCATTTGTGGCATAAACCGTCCTGACGCCGCCGGATTCGGAACCAGGTTCACGATTTGAACGGCGTTCGCTCCCTGCTCCGCAATCACCGCGTAGCCCTTTGTGGAATTGATGGCCATGGCGCTAGGCGCCACATTCGAAACTGCGCCAAACGCTGGAATAGGAATCGCGGGTGGATTCAAGATTTGTGTCTGCGGTGTCGTGCTCGTCGCCTGACTAAAGTACATCGAGTTCAATCCCGTAAACGTAGGCTGCACGGCCACATCTGTGGTCACCGTCGGATAAGCCGGCTCCGGTCCCGTGGGAGGATTACTCACGATCGACACCGGATACAATCCCGGACCGTTCAGCGGCCCGCTGCTCCCTTGCAGATATCCCGTGAACTGCCGTGGACCAAATGCTGTCGCCAGGCTCAAAGTCCCGTTGAACAGCAGGTTGACCAGCGGGCTGTTCCCGCCGCCGTAATACCCTCCATCGGCTGAAAATTGTGTACTCGTTCCTTGCGGGTAACTGTCCGGCACCGCAGACACCATTGCCGGGCTTGGAGTTACCAGCGTGATCGGAAAAGAGACGGAGGTGGTTTGCCCGTTTGTGCTCGGAATATTATTGACCGTGATCGTTCCCGTTCCTGGGCTGGCGATCTGTGACCCATTTAATCGCACGCGCGTCATGATCGACGCATCGCATGTCACCACCGTTACCGCACCCGTACCGCTCGGGTTGCAGTAATTCGTCGTAATGGGAATCGTAAATATGTTCGAAGAATTGATCACTTGCGGCGTCTGGTTCGGTCCCGGCGGCGTCCACGTGATCGTCGTGGTGTTCAACAGGTTGTGCGCGTTCAGGAAAATATCCTGCAGCACACCCCCAGCTGGAATCGTCGTAGGTTGGACACCCGTAAAAGTAATTGGATTCGTGCTCGCAGGCACAAGCGTGATCGTCGCAATCGCGTAATGGTTTATGTCCGCCGCGGCCCACACCACTACATACACGGTCGGTGCCGCCGTCGAAGCACTCGAACCGCTCGAAATCGGAGAGGTGTCGATGGGCTGCTTTGCCGGTGCAGTGAACACCCCTTGCGCGGAAATCGTGCCGCATTGCGGGCTACAAGTAGTGTCCTGCGGCTCGGGGGTCGTTCCATCCGGAAAATCTGTCGTGCTGTTCGCCACTGGCTGCACTAGCTTCCACTGAGGATTGGCATTTGCCGGCGAAACGTTTAGAAAGTCAGGCGTGAATTGCACTTGTTGCGCCGGAGTGATTTGCGTCGGAACGGTCGCCGTCGTGGGCGTCACCGCAGTGCGAATGCCCGTGTCCAGCGTCAGCGATCCAGTGCCAGTCTTCGCCTTGTTCGCGGCCGCCGTCGCCGTGAACGTGATGATCGGGATAGGGTTCGGGAAATTGGCCAGTGTGGGCGCCGTATACGTCAGAACGTTGTTGGTAGACGATTGTGTTGATGTCCACGTTCCCAGGCTTCCGCCGCCGAGCGCCGCCACTGTCTGGCCAGAGGTGCAGTTTTGTTTCGCAGTCTGGGCTGGGTTCGGTTGTGCCGTCGTCGGCAATGGCGTGTACACGAACGTGCAAGTCCATGTTAAATTATAGTTCGTTGTGCCCGTCACCGTGCCCGTGAATGTCAGAACCGTGTCCGCAATCACCGTCGCCGCTGGTGGGCTCACCGTTACCACGACCGTATTGGGTCCCGACCCACTGCACCCGTTCTGCAACAGCAACGCTCCCGCAAGCATCAGCATTGCGGCCGTCTCCATCGTGCGCCACTTCATGAATGACATCTCCCTGATGAAATCTGCGCGGGCAACCTCCCGCGCGCACTTCCTGGAACCTTTGTTTCCCCTTAGGATGGCCTGAATTCTTTTTCCCGTTGCCCCGTCCACCCCATTTAGAACATCCGGCTAGAACGTCCGGCTGACCGTGAACCGGAACGTGCTTCTCGGTTCAAAGTAATTCAGTCTTCCCGGATTCTGCAGCACCGGCTGGATCTGGTACAAAATCGACGGATCGCACTGGTTCGGATGCAGTGGATCGGTAAGCCCCATCGCCTGGCAAGTAGACGTCAAGTTCGTCAGGTTGATTTTGTCGTATGGGGCCACGATCGTCTCGTGAAGTCGCAGCGGGTTATACGCCCAATAAATACGGAACGGCGCCTGCACGATCGGAATATTTATGTTGAACTCGATACCCACCGAATCGCGCAGGTGGAAGTTCGTATTCGGCGCGATTTGCAACTGTTGCCCTTGATTCACCAACGGAAACTGCTGGTTGATGTTCTCGACGCCCGTCGGATCCAGTTTCAATGCGTTCTTGTTCAGGATTCCGTCGGTTCCCACATCGTTGAACAGCGTCATGCTCACCGGACCCGCGATTGGTATCCGGTATTCGAAGTTTGCGACGCTCTGCGTGTCCGCCCCAGGGAATGTGATGGTATACGCGACCACCGGAACGTTAAAAGCTCCCTGCGTCGGATACCCCGATCCCGACAAGTGACGGTTGTCTGTAAACAGTACCGTCTGGTTCGTCACGCTGGGGATATAGGTCACCGGCGAAATCGCGCGGATGTCGAACCCGCGCAGGTCGTTCTCGCCTCCCATGTAGAACCGGCTGAACGGTGGCACTTCGCCGCCACCCCAACCCGTGGTCCACGCCGCAAGAACGCGGAAGCCCACCGCGTTGCGTCGGTGATTGATCGGATGGAAATACTTGAACTCGCCGGTATTGGTGATTGTCCTTACGTTGCCGCCAAGCCCGCTGAATGAGAACGAATAAAAGTAGCTTCGTCCCGAGGTGGCATTGATGGGATTGTTCAGCGTGTTCTGCGTGATGGAAGTGGTCACTGTACTGGATAGAATTCCATTCAACGCACTGGGGCCCGCGATGCTCAGATACTGCAACTGAGTGAACAGCAACTGCGAGGCCTGGTTATATGTGGTGATGTCCGTGTGCGTCAGTCCGTACGTAACACCCACGCGCGTGAATGCGTAGCGTTTCAACGGGTAGCTGGCGTACACCGTGAATCCTTCGCTGTTCTGGTTGTAGTCCTGAATGTATTGCGGGTTTACGCTGACCGCTTGGCCCGTAAGCACCGCCGCTTGCTCTGCCTGGTTGAACTTATAAAGTGATTTGAAAATCGTGAAGCCTGTGGCAATAGGCCGGTCAAACAAGTAAGGTTCGGAGAAACCCAGCATGATGTTCTGCTGGTATTGCCCCACCTGCGCAGACAGCGTGAGCGTCTCGCCCAATCCCAGGAAATTGTTGGTCTGGTACGTCAGCCCGATGAAACCGCCCGCCAATCCGCTCACGCCGCCCTGCAAACCAATCGACTGTTTGCCCTTTTCTTTCAGCTTCAGCAGGATGTCCACGGTGCCGTTCTTGGTGTCACGCTTGATTTCCGCGGACTTGTCCGCTTCGATCTTGTCGAAGTAATTCAACTGGTTCAGCCGCAGGATGCTGATTTCCCACAAACGCTTGTTAAAGAGCTGGCCTTCGTCGATCAGCAGCTCGCGGCGGATCACCTTGTCGCGTGTCGTCGTATTGCCGCTGAACTCGATACGGCGAACGTAATACTGTTTGCCTTCGTCGAACTTCATGGTCACATCGATGCGCTTGGCCTTCTCGTCGATATCCGTTTCCGGCTCGGGAACGAAATCAATGAAGCCATACTGGCCATAGATCTTTGTGTAATCTTCCATGGCTTTGCGGATCTTCGCGGTGGAAAATACGTCGCCCGGTTTCAGCGGAAACACGCTTTTCAGCGCGTCTACCTTCAACGACAGCGCCTTGTCCGGATCCGAACTGACAATCTTGATCGACCCCATCGTGTACCGCTCGCCCTCTTCGATGGGGATGGTAATGTTCACGGCCTTACCCGTGGTCCGGCCGGCGAACGGTATTCCGTACTTCCAGCCTTCCGTGTCCACGTTCTCCAGGATGGGATCCGGCAGCGACACTTTGAAATAGCCGTTATCCTGGTACAGTCCGCGAATGCCGACTTCCTGGTCCTCGATCAACTTGTCATGATCGTAGGTCTTCGACCATAAATTGATTTCCGTGAAATACAGCGGGATCTGGATCGGCCGGTCGTGGTGCATCGCGCGAATCAGTTTGCGGTCGCTGAACGCGTGATTGCCGGTGAATTTTATTTTCCCGACCTTGACCTTCGGCCCTTCGTCGATCTTGAACACCAGGATTACCGCGTTGCTGGACGCGATCCGCTCGTACTCCGGTGTCACCGTCGCAAATTGCCGGCCATGTTCGCCCAGCAGTTCCTTCAGCACCACTTCTGCTTTCTTGATGCGCGTGGGATCGAACTGGCTTTCTACCGTCAGCCCGACTTTTTTCTCCTTGAATCGATCCAGAATGTCCGATTCGGAAATCGAGTGGATGCCGTCGTAGCGAATCCGGCGGATCACCGGCCGCTCTTTCACTTGAAAAACGATGATTTTCCCGTTGGGCTTTTCCCCGTCTTCCACTTCCAGTTTTACGTCTTCGAAAAATTGCGTGTTCCACAGCGCCTGAAAGTCGCGGCGCAAAGTTTCTTCGTTGTACGGATCGCCCACGCGGCTGAAGATGCGCGCCTGCAATGTGTCTCGGCGAATCCGCCGGTTGCCTTCGAAGTCGATGCGTTCGATGAACGCCTGGTCGTTTTGCTGCGCGTCACCCGCAATCAAGTCCGGGCGAGCTTCATCGATTTTTTCTTCCAGTGTATTTTCGTTCAGCGCGGCGTGAAATAACGTGAAGCCCTTGGAGGTTCCTTCCGCATTTTTCCCCTCGGAAGGCAATGTGTCCGCCGGACAATTTCGTCCGGCCAGAAAAATTGCAGCAACCATGACAAGGACACAAAACTGGCGAGCACACCAGGTTGTCATGTCCGGCGGAAAACAGACTATCCTTTTAGCGGCCGCTGATCGGATCAAGGCCGCGCCCCCAAACCCAATTTGTTATTCTCCCGCCGGTCCCGGTATGGGCCGGCCGAGCGTACTTCGCTTCCACGACCCTTGACCATTGAGTCGCTTCGCGGTCACACGCACGCTGCGTCAGATTCACTAATGAACGACTGGGGTTGCCTCACCCACTGGCCGGAACGCGAGGGCTTCCCCTGCAACATAAATTTGCAATGTTGCCGGCCTCTGGATTCCCCCCTGGATCAACGATTCGCTCAACGGGTCTTCCACATATTTCTGCAGCGCCCGCCGCAACGGTCGCGCACCATAACTCCGGTCCGCGCACGTTTTCTCGAGGATCCACTGGCGTGCTTCAGGCGACAAAACCACTTGCACCTGCCGGTGAATCAGCGTGTCGTTCAGCTGTCCCACCAGCAGATCGATGATGCGCAGAAGATCCTCGTCGCCCAGAGGATTAAACAGGATGATGTCGTCCAGCCGGTTCAAAAATTCTGGATTGAACGCCCGCTTCACTTCGCCCAAAACCAGGTCTTCCATGCTCTTCAAGCTGGCTTCATCGAGCCCAGCCTGGAAGCCGATCGACGTGCGCTTCTGCAAATGCCGCGCACCGATGTTGGAAGTCATGATGATGATGGTGTTGCGGAAATCGACCGTGTTGCCTAAACCATCCGTCAGCTGCCCGTCCTCAAATACTTGCAACAGGATATTGAAGAGGTCGGGATGCGCCTTCTCGATTTCGTCCAATAATATAACCGAATATGGCGTGCGACGCACGCGCTCGGTCAATTGGCCGCCTTCTTCATACCCGACATATCCCGGAGGCGCTCCAATCAGCTTCGAAACCGAGTGCTTTTCCATGAATTCTGACATGTCGAAGCGGATCAGCGATTTTTCGCTGCCGAACAAAAATTCCGCCAGCCGCCTCGCCACTTCCGTTTTTCCTACGCCCGTGGGGCCCAGGAAGAAGAAGCATCCCACCGGCCGCAGCGGCGATTTCAACCCTGCGCGGCTGCGGCGAATGGCGCGTGCCAGCGCTGTGATGGCTTTGTCCTGGCTGATGACCCGCTTGTGCAGTTCCGGTTCGATGCGCAGCAACTTCTGCTGTTCGTCTTCCTTGATCGAGGTGACAGCAACGCCGGTCCATCGAGACACTACTTCCTCGATGTCCTCGCGCGTCACGATGCCCGTCGAAGCGTCATCCAGTTTGTAGCGTTCCCGCAGCACGCGCAGGTTTTCCTTTTCCTTGCGCTCCTCTTCAGAATAGAACCGCGCCTTTTCGAATTCGTGCGCCGCAATCGCCGATTCCATACGGTGCGTGATGAACTTCACGCGTTTCTGCACTTCGCTGACTTCTTCCGGTACCGATGCCTGGCGCAACTTCACGCGCGCGCCGGCTTCGTCGATCAGGTCGATGGCCTTGTCTGGCAGGAAGCGGTCGGGAATGTAGCGATTCGAAAGATAAACGGAGTAACGCAGCGCTTCGTCGGTATAGCTCACTGCGTGAAACTTCTCATACCGTTCGCGCACGCCGCTGATTACCTGCACCGCTTCGTCTTCGGTCGGTGCCGGAACTTTCACTGCCTGGAATCTGCGTTCCAGGGAACGGTCTTTTTCCACCGACTTGCGGTATTCGCTCGGTGTCGTCGCTCCAATACATTGAATCTCGCCACGCGACAGTGCCGGCTTCAAAATGTTTGCCGCGTCCAGCGAGCCTTCCGCCGAACCCGCTCCCACCAGCGTATGCAACTCATCAATAAACACGATGGAGTTTTGGCTCTCCATCAGTTCCTTCATGATGGTTTTCAATCTCTCTTCGAATTGCCCGCGATACTTTGTGCCCGCAACGATCAAAGATAGATCAAGCGACAAAATGCGCTTGTCCGCCAGGAACGACGGCACATCGCCATCACTGATCCGCTGCGCCAGGCCTTCGACGATCGCCGTCTTGCCCACGCCGGGCTCGCCGATCAGCACCGGGTTATTTTTCGTGCGTCGGCACAGGATCTGGATCACGCGCTCTACTTCCCCCTCGCGTCCGACCAGGGGATCCAGGCTGCCTTCGGTGGCCGCCTGCGTCAGGTCGCGGCTGAACTCCGCCAGCAGCGACGTTTCTTTAGGCCGCGCCGTGGTGTTCTTCTCGCCGCTCGTCCGAGACAATTCCTCGCGCAATGCCGACAGCCGCAGCCCGCGCTCCATCAAAATCTCCGCGCCGAAGCATTTTTCTTCGCGCAGAATCCCCAGCAATAAATGTTCTGTGCCCACGTGCTTGTGGCCGAGCCGCTCGGCTTCTTCCGCGGCGCTGTTGAGGATGCGCTTGCACTCCGCACTCAGAGGCACTTCCACGGACGTGGAAATGCGCTCGCGTATCGTGATGCGCGCCTCGATTTCTTTTCGAATGGATTCGATGGAACCCTGCTGCCGCAGGAATCGGTTTGCCAGCGCCTTGTCTTCCCTCATCAATCCGAGCAACAGATGCTCAGTCTCGATGTACGGGCTTCCGTATTGGCTGGCCTCATACCTGGCAAAGAAAATCACACGTCGTGCTTTTTCTGTGTATCGTTCAAACACGTTAGCTCGCTTCTCCCCCTGGGGTCCCGGCCGCAACGTTTTTCACGCTGCGGACTTGCAGAACACCATGTTCAAGTCCCACGATCCGGTCGCATCGTTCCGCCAGCGCCAGGTTGTGCGTCGCGATCAGCGACGTCAGGCGATGCGTGCGATGCAGCCGTTGCAACAACTCAAACACAGCCCAAGCATTCTGCTCGTCTAGATCTCCGGTCGGCTCATCAGCCAGCAGCACCCGCGGTCCTGTTACCAGAGCGCGCGCAATCGCCGCTCGCTGCTGTTCACCGCCCGAAAGTTCTCCTGCGCGGTGCTCGGCCCGGTCTTGCAGGCCCACTTCTGCCAGCCACTGGCGCGCTTCCATCTGCGCTTTTGCCTGTGACTCCCCGCGCACTAGTAGCGGCATCGCTACATTTTCTGCTGCCGTAAAATCCGGCAACAACTGGTGCCGCTGCCAGAGAAACCCCACGGCGCGATTGCGATACTTTGCGAGCGCCGCGTCTTCATTCGTTTCAATCGCTTTATTTTCAAAGTATACTGCACCGCTCGTTGGAGTGTCTAGCGCGGCCAGCAAATGCAGTAAAGTGCTTTTCCCCGCGCCCGATGGCGCCACTACCGCCACCATCTCTCCTTCACGCAATTTCAAGTTCACATCCGCCAATACTTCCAGATTTTTCTCGCGCGCCCCATACGTTTTCTTCAATCCGCGCGCTTCCAGGATCGCTTCATCCGTTTTGTCCGTGGCGTTCATTTGTTTCGAGTCCCCACGACCCCGTTTCTCGTCGAACCCTTCTAAAATTCTGTCATCCGCCCTGCTCGACCGGATCTTCCTTACCGCATTTCGAGCCACTTCTCGGCATTCCTATATAGTTTGATGCGCCAGCTACCTCTTCAGTCCAGTTGTAGCTTTCCCCCGACACTGCGTCTTCTGGCCCAACGTTTTCCCTTTTTTTCCCTCGTGCTACCCGCTCCAGATTGCGTTACAAAAGTCACATTCTTAACCGTCAGTAACACGTTTCGTTTCAATACTTTATAACTAGCTTCTTGGGAGATCTAATACCGGCTGGACCCCGGCCTCCCAAGCCTGCCTCACGGGTACACCCTTAGGAGCAAATCGAACGCCAAACGGTCGTTCCGTGAAATCCTTCAGTTTTCCATTTCTTTTGCTTTACTCAAATCGCAGGATTTCCACTGGCAACAGCCGCGCTGCCTCTCGCGCCGGAATCACTGTTGCTAACACCGCAATCGCCATCGCCGCCAACGCGATCCACAAACCATCTAAAAAACTCGGATGAAATGGAACGTAGGGCACCGCGTACACCTGCGGATCGAGTGGAATCAAATGATACGTTCCGGCAATCCACGTGAACGTATAGCCGACAGCCAGTCCGAGCACAGTCCCCATCGCTCCGATCGACATCCCCAGCAACAAAAAAATTCGCCGCACTTGTTCGCGCCGCGTCCCCAGCGATAAGAGCACGGCAATGTCCTTCGCTTTGTCGGTCACCGTCATCGACAGCACCACAAGAATATTCAGGCCCGCCACAAACGTAATCAGTCCGATGAAAATCGCCGTCACCAGTTTTTCCAGCCGCAGCGCTCGGAACAGCGCCTGATTCTGTTCCATCCACGTGGTGGTCGTGAACCCCTTGCCCGCCGCCTGCTCCGCCGCGCTCGCAATTTGCGGCGCCTGTTCCGGCTTCGCCAGCCGGAATTCCAGCACGTTCACAACGTCGCCCGTCCCCGCCAACGATTGCGCCGCTGGCAACGCGATGAAGCACCAGTTCTCGTCGTAATCGTAAAATCCAGAATCGAACACGCCCGTCACCCGGAATCGCTTCGTTCTTGGCATCAGCCCGAATGGCGTCAGCCGTCCCTGCGGACTCGTCAGCGTCACATAATCGCCCGGCTGTAGCTTCCATTCCTCGGACAATTGTTTGCCGACCACCATCCCGTCGATCCCTTCCGTATCAAGAGAAAAATCCAACTTCCCCGCGGAAAGCTTTTGCAACGCCTCATCGCTCTTCTTCTCCGGCCCCACATCAATGCCTTTCACGACCACGCCGCGCGCTTCGCCCCCAAACGACAGCAACATGGTTTCGTAAATTGCCGGCGTCACCGAATTCACACCCGGCGTTTTCTGCAGCCTTTCCGCCAGTGCGTTGTAATTCTGGATTCCACCCGAGCCCGGTCGTGTCAAAGAGATGTGCGCGGTCACTCCCAACAGTCGGTCTTGCAGCGTCTCCCGGAAACCGCTGTTCATCGCCAGTGCGATCACCAGCGTGGCCACACCCGCCGCCACTCCCAGCACGCTGAAGGCGGTCACCAGCCGCAAAATCACTGGCCGGTTCGGCGACCTCAAGTACCTCTTGGCCACGAACCATTCAAAACTCATGCGTTGAACCGTCCTTTATGCCTTTGCGCCTTCCGGACCGGCTTCTTCGTGCTTGGTTTCGGGCCGAAGTTGAGGGAATAAGATGACATCGCGAATGGAGTGAGAGTCCGTCAGCAGCATTGTCAGCCGGTCGATGCCGATACCTTCCCCGGCGGTCGGTGGCATCCCATGGGCAAGCGCACGGACATAATCCACGTCGAGTTGTTTCGGCACTTCGTCGCCGCCCTGCGCGATCTGCGCCTGAAATCGCCTCTCTTGTTCCGCAGGGTCATTCAATTCCGAAAAGCCATTGGCGATTTCCATCCCCGCCACGTAAATCTCGAAGCGTTCCGTCAAGGACGGATCGTCTGGTTTCTGTTTCGACAGCGGTGAAATGTCAGTCGGGTATTCATACAAAATGGTTGGCTGAATCAGCTTGTCTTCCGCAATGGTTTCGAACAACAAGCCCGTCCATTCGCCATCGGACAATTTTCCCTTCGCCGCCGCATATTCCGCATGGTTCGCCTTCGCCCACACGTTATAGCGTTCCGCCGCTTGCGTTGCGCCTCCCGAAGCCGCCAGTTCCTCCAGCGCCGGTGCCGCGCCGGCTCCCTCCGGCCAATATTTCACGATCGCTTCCCGCATGGTCATGCGTTGCATCTTCCCGAAGTCCAGCTCGTACTCTCCATACTTCACGATGGTCGAGCCCGTGATGTTTTTCGCCACCTGCGCGAACAACTGCTCGTTCAGCTCCATCAAATCCCGATAATTGCTGTACGCCTCATAAAACTCCAGCATCGTGAACTCGGGATTGTGTTGCGTGCTGATCCCTTCATTCCGGAAATTGCGGTTGATCTCATACACGCGGTCGAACCCGCCCACGATCAACCGCTTCAAATACAACTCTGGCGCGATCCGTAAATAGAGATCGATGTCCAGCGTGTTGTGGTGCGTCACAAACGGCCGGGCGGTTGCGCCTCCAGGCACCGGATGCATCATCGGCGTTTCCACTTCAATGTAGCCCCGGTTATCGAAGAACTGCCGCATCTCCCGGATGATTCGCGCTCGTGTTTGAAACACTTCCCGAGACTTTTCCGTCGCCACCAGGTCCAGATAGCGTTGCCGGTAACGCAGCTCGATATCCGCCAGCCCGTGCCACTTCTCCGGCAGCGGCAGCAACGCTTTGCTCAAGAAGAAAAGCTCCTCCACCCACACCGACAGCTCCCCGGTCTTCGTGCGGAACATGTGCCCGCGCACCCCGACGTGGTCTCCCAAATCCAGCAGGTGAAATAGCTGAAACCCCTTTTCCCCAACCACATCCTTCCGTACATATATCTGGATACGACTCCCCGACCCTTGCAAATGTGCAAATCCCGCCTTGCCCATCAGCCGGTAAGACACGATGCGGCCGGCGACCCGCGTCTCCTTCCGGTCCGCCTCCAATTCGGGCGCAGTCCGCTCCGAATACTTCTTCACCAGTTCCGCAGGCGTGTTAGTCCAGCGAAATTCTCGCGGAAACGCCTCATAGCCAAGCGCTTGGATTTCTTCGAGTTTCTTTTGTCTTTGCTGAAACTGGTCTTGAGGCTCAAATTGCAAGACGGGTAGATCCTTTCTCTATTGGTTCTCAGGCGTATGTTCTCAGGAGTATAAAGGCGCATTCACGGCCAGAGCAAGGAAGCGGCCATTTTCCAAAGCCCGCTGAGTTCCGTTTCGGGAATTTTAGCCTCAAGAAACAGAATCCCTCTTTTTTCTACTAATTGTTGTGCATGTGGATTTTATAAGTTTGCTATACTGCCCTCTGTACCCATGGAGGTAGTCTTGCGCTCCCGCCCCGTCTCGACGCGTTACTCTTCAGTGTCTCAAGATTGGCGAATGCCCCTAAAAGGCGACAAATCCCTCCTTTACATCAACTACATTCAGCGCCTCGAAACCGCGTATTCTATGTTCAGCGTGAACCTGGACGAAGCTTTCGGTATGCGCCGCACCGGCCGCGCTTCCAAAGCAAATCAAGTTCTCTCCGTTGCTCCTTCTCTCTGCAACAGACTTTCCATTCCGATGAATTGCTTGTTGCGCGCGATGCTCGATCACTCCAAGCACTTTGGCGTCGCTCCCAATCTCGCGCCTCTCGACCCCCAGAACTTCCAGCATTCCCGCAGCCAGCGTGTCGCTCTTTTCAACGATCTTTTCAGCCGCATCCTGCTGACTCGTAAATCTCAATTCGCTCACAAGATTTCCGCTCTTGCCGATCTCGTCGAAGAATTGGACACCACCTTCGCATCCACTGCTGAAGAACTGGCATCGGGCGAATCCTTCCGCCCGGATCAGGATTGGGATTTGCTGGACTCCATCCACTACGACCTGAACACCTGCCTCCGTGAAACCGTGGTCCTACTGAAGTCCTTTCTCCACGCTCTTCCCGACCAGCAACTCTATGGCTTTCAGGATGTGCTCCACTCCTCCCCGGACACTCCGCCCGTTCCTCTCGTCCACCGCGCCCGGCATCTTGCCCATAGACGGATAGCGTTCCTAAAGGGACAATAGTTTATCCCTGCGGGCGTCTTGCAGCCCATGCAACCTATTGAGGTCTCCCACCTTCTATAGGGGCATATGTGCTCCTCGTCGTCCGTTCTCGGGACAACTCTGAAGGGAAGTAGGCGCATCGCACTCTCAGATGGCGCCGCTATTGGACTGTTGGCCCGACCAAGATCAACCGAGCCGATTGCGTGGACAGAAGCGGAAGCCATTGGCCGCGCTCAGGCGGGCGATTCTGCCGCGTTCGACTTTCTCTATCAACTGCACAGCCGTCGCGTCTACGCTCTCTGCCTGAGAATGGTCAATAACCCGGCCGATGCCGAAGATCTCATGCAAGAGGCTTTTCTTCAGCTCTTCCGCAAGATCGGCACCTTCCGTGGAGAGTCGGCCTTCTCCACCTGGCTGCATCGCATGACCGTCAACGTCGTGCTCATGCGCCTGCGCAAGAAGTCGCTCCCGACCGATTCCTTGGAGGAGACCTTGGATCCGGAAACGGAAAATAGCGGTCCCAAGCGTGACGTTGGCGCCCCGGACCTTCGCTTGTCCGGCGCCGTCGACAGAGTCAACCTCGAACGCTCCATCGAGCAACTCCCTCCCGGCTATCGCACCGTTTTCGTGCTGCATGACGTTCAAGGTTACGAGCACAACGAGATTGCGGACATCATGGGATGTTCCGTAGGTAATTCGAAGTCCCAGTTGCACAAGGCGCGCACTCGCCTGCGCGAATTGCTCCAGGAACAAATCCGGGATCAAGCTCGCCAGGAACGTCAATCTGCGAAAGCTCAGTCAAGCTCGAAGGAATGAGCTAGAATGATGCTACCGTCGAGGACGACAACACGCGCACCTGAGCTTTGCCAGTTTTTTGCAGGGAGAGCCATTCAGTGCTGTGCCCTGCGGAGTTTGTGGTATGCAGTGTAAGGAACTCGAAGCCGTTCTGGAAGCAGAAGGGCTTAGTCCTCTCCCCCTCGAGGCTCGCGAGCATCTCGGTGGCTGTTCCCATTGTCAGGACTTGTTTGCCGACTTCTCCACCATCGTCGTGACCGCCAAAAGCGTTCCGGCGGAGATTGCTCCTCCCGACCGCGTCTGGGTTTCCCTCCGCGCGCAACTCGAGGCTGAAGGAATTATCCGCGATAGCGTACTTGTCGCTACGCCTTCCTCCGCTCCCTGGTGGAATAGCTTTGCCGAGTTTTTCCGTCCTCGCGCGCTGGCTACTGCTGCTGCAGTGCTCTTTCTCGTTGCCGGTGGCGTTTACGTTGTAGACCATCACAACTCCACTAAACCTGTTTCTACCAACACCGCCGCTGTTCCACAATCTGTGCCCACCCAAGTTAGTCAGACACCCGCGGTTGCTCCTGAACCTGCTCCCGTCACTGCAGTAGCAAACCCGAAGCCCGCAGCAAAGCACAATGAAATCGCCGGTGTCGCGCCTCAGCCTCGAGCCTCTTCCACCGTGCTCCGCCGGTCGCCCTCCGAAGAAGCCTATCTCGGCGACAGCGCTGCGGTGCTGGCCCAGACTGAAGACTCCCTGCCCCGCACAGGGCTCACCAACAACGCCGCCGTGGATGCCTCCTTGCGCCAGAACTTGCGCACTCTTAACGAATTTATTGCGGAGTGTGAATCCCGCTTGAAGCAGAATCCTCAGGACCAGTTGACTCGTGAGTATCTCAACATGGCCTACCAGCAGAAAGCGGAATTACTCACCGCCATGATGGACAGCGGAAGGAGCGAACACTAATGTTCCCCCAGCAGAAGATCGTTCGTGGCGTTTCTCATATCCTCGGCGCGGGCCTGTT
This sequence comes from Candidatus Acidiferrales bacterium, assembly GCA_963701055.1. Taxonomy (GTDB): domain Bacteria; phylum Acidobacteriota; class Terriglobia; order Acidiferrales; family UBA7541; genus Acidiferrum. The sequence continues at coordinate 5,370,727 of OY969563.1, forward strand.
TTTCTGCGCCGTTACCGCAGCCCTTGCCGCCACCACGGAGCAGCAGGAAGAGCACCACTTCACGGTCAAAGACCACCCGATAGTCATTATCAATAACATCGTCAATGGCCGCATCGAAGTGAAGTCCTGGAAAAATTCCGAAGTCGTCGTCACCAGCACAATTGTTCCCGGTAAAGTCTCCATCGAGTCCGAGCAGGTCGGCGATCGTATCGACATTAATGCCACTTCCCTGGTCGATTCCGCCGAGCCTCATGAAGTCGAAGCCAATTTTTCGCTGGTCGTTCCGGAACAGACCGAATTGCAATTGCGCACGCAGACCGGACTGATTCTGGTTGAGCAGGTCAACGGCGACATGAAGTTGCAAAGCGTCGCCGGCGATGTTCATCTCAAGGAAGTCTCCGGCTACATTATCGTCAAGACCACTAGCGGCTCCTTGGTCTGCACGCTCTGCTCCGGCAAGCTCGAATACAATTCCATCAGCGGCGGCGCGCAGATCCTTCAACCCGCTCTCTCCAACGTCAACGTCATGACCACCACCGGCAACATTCTCTATGACGGCGATTTCGTCCGCACCGGCCTGTACACCATGAACAGCGGCCGAGGCCTCGTCGAGGTTCGTTTCTCCGGCACGGATTCCTTCGATCTTAACGCTCAGACCTATCGCGGCACGGTCGATAATCAAGCTGCCGCTTTTCTGAAGGACGATACTCATTCCGGCAAGCACCATCAGCAACCGAAATACAGCCACAGCCTATTCGGCACCGTTGGCCAGGGTTTCGCCAAGGTCGAACTCTCCTCTTACAGTGGTACAATTCGGATTCTGAAGCGCGATTAATCCGCGCTCTCCGGAATTGTGAATCAAACTCTAATCGGCCGCGCTCTTCAAACGCGCGCCTCCATTCTTGGTCTCGCCGGCTTCATGGGTGCGGGTAAAAGCACCGTCGGCACCCGCCTGGCCCGTCAACTTGGCTGGCGTTTCGTCGATCTCGACGAGCGCATTGAAGAGGCTGCCGGCATTTCCATCCCTGAATTTTTCGAACGCCACGGCGAACCTGCCTTTCGCCAACTCGAAGCCGATCAATTGCGCGCAGCCCTCGGTCGTGCCGCGGAGTTCCACGAGTCCACCATTCTCGCTCTGGGTGGTGGCACCTATGCGCAACCCGGCGCTCCGGAATTTCTTCGCAACTCCGGTGTGCCCGTCGTCTGGCTGGACACTCCCGTTGAGATTCTGCTCTCGCGTTGCATGACCATGACCGGCCGGCCGCTGTTCCGGGATGAGGTCAGCTTTCGCGCGCTTTATTCCCAGCGCATCCCGTCTTACCAGCTCGCCGATTTTCGCGTCGACAGTTCGGGCGACCCCGCCGTAGTGGTAGCCGAAATTCTTCGTCGGGGCATTGCCGGTTTACCCTCGAGTGAAACGGAATCGCCCTTGGCTTTAGAGAAACCAAAGCCCTAAGGAGGATTTGATGGCCAACCCAGTTGCTAGCGTCCGGGGTCGCAGCTATTTGTCGGGAGAAAGGGCTGCGCTCTCGGATGCTCCTGGCCCAGAAAGGTTTTCAAAACGGACGCTGTCAACCCTTGCATCCGTTCTTCTCCTGCTCGCACTCGCTACCGCGCTTCTGGCTTCCGCTGATCAGAAAAAGCCTTCTGTCTTCGTAAACGACAAGGGAAAATTCAAGGTGCTTCTCAACGACAAGGTCATCGGCCATGAAGAATTCGAAATCACTTCCAGTGGCGCCACTTGGACCGCCAAAGCCACCACTCACCTCGCCGTCGAAGGCGCTCCCGCTACCACTGTCACAGGCAACCTCTCCCTCCAGCCAGAGGGCGCTCCTATTTCCTACGATTGGACCACGCAGGCGGACAAAAATAGCGGCGCGCACATCGCCTTCACTAATGGCGTCGCCAAGATGACCGTCCAGCTCGGCACCGCGCACCCGTTCGAGCAAGATCTCACGTTCACTTCCCCGATGATCGTCGTGCTCGACGACAATCTTTACTATCAGTACGCTGTCCTTGCCCGTGTCTATGATTGGAATCGCCGCGGCACACAGTCGTTCTCCGTCCTCGTGCCTCAGGAACTCCTGCCCGGCACCATCACCGTGGATTGGGCCGGCGCCGTCACTGCCGAAAGCAAATCTTACGAAGGCCTGAAAGTCACCACCAACGATCTCGAGGTAATCCTCTACCTCGATCCCAACCATCGCCTCCAGCGCATCGAAGTTCCTTCCTCCAAAGCCGCCATCATCCGCGAATAATCCGCCTCGCCACAACCCACAGTTTCGTATCCCGACTCAGCCGCACTCGCACCCCGTCGCGCCGCAAACCACCACAACACACAAACAAAATAAAATTGTCATCCTGAGGAGTGCCTTTCGCGACGAAGGATCTCAACCTCAAAATCGCGCAGAATCCGTCCGCCGCCCCTTACGACTTCGGCTTCTCAATATTCTGTTCCGTGTCCACGGAAAACACCCTGAAGTTGCTGAACGTGTGGTACAGAATGATCCGCCGGCCGCCAATCTCCCAGTAAGCCTCAATTCTTTCCGGCAACCACAATTCCAGTTTCCGTGACTGAATCTCCACCGGTGCATAGTCCACGGAAATCGCGCTGCGACGCAAATCCATCGGTGGAATGTCTTGCATCAGGTTCGTTTCCAGATGAAGAACTTGCCCGCTCTCCATGGAAATCCATGCGCGACCTTTCAGCATCGCCGCGTACGATCCCGCTTCCGTGCGAAACTGCAGCGTACGCCGCGGCTTGTCTTTGCGCTGTTGGAACCGGATGACCCAGGCCAGTTGCCCCTTCCATTTATCCAGCCCCTCGCAACTCATGTCATAGTCGGATTGCATGTGCGGGTGAAAGATCAGCGCCAGCGCCACTTGCCCGGTATCCTGTCCGCTTGCTGGAAACGAATGCCCGCCCTTCGTGGGAGTTCGGTATTCGCGACTCGAGCGCCCTGCTCCGTTTTGCTCAAACGCGAACACATAATCAAAGACTCCGGAATCGTTCTCTTCCGGAATTGCGGTTTGGTCCAGCCGCTCGTATTGGATTTGCTCCTCGGCGGAGAAGTTTTCCAGGTTCGTGGTCAGCTCCAATGCATGCGCGCTGGCTTCCTGAAGCACCTTTGCAACATCACAGGGCGGATTCGACGCTATCGACCGCAGCGCTGCATCCACATTCGGCGGCGTCCAGTTCAATCCCTTGAGCTTTGCGGGTTTCTCAGCGCCACTTTGTCGCCGCGCCGCTACCAATGGCACGCATCCAAACAACACCACGCCGCACAGCCCGGTCGCCACAAGCGGCCGCATCCCGCGCTCGATCTTCTGGAGAAGATTCAATTTTCCCCGCCCGGAATCCCGAGTCTACATCACACCTTCACCCAAATAACCTGATTGACGTTTTTTCACACCACAAACACTTCGTCTTGAGCGACCATAGAAGTCCGCCCAAGCTGTTTATATTTTCTGATCTGTTGTAGTTGGAGACTCCTATGCCATCCGCAACCCAAGTTCCGACGCTCTCCGCAGATGAACTCAACAAAATGGACGCCTACTGGCGCGCTTGCAATTATCTTTCTGCGGGCATGATCTATCTCCGCGCCAATCCCCTCCTGCGCGAACCGCTCAAGCCCGAACACATCAAGCGACGCCTCCTCGGCCACTGGGGTTCCGATCCCGGCCAATCCTTTATCTGGGTCCATCTCAACCGCCTTATCAAAAAGTACGACTTGAACGTCATGTACATTTCCGGCCCCGGTCACGGTGCGCCCGCTACGCTGGCCAACTGCTATCTCGAAGGCTATTACTCTGAGATTTATCCCGACAAAAGTCGCGACGAAGCTGGCATGCTCAAATTCTTCAAGCAGTTTTCTTTTCCTGGCGGTATCGGTTCGCACTGCACACCGGAAACCCCCGGCTCCATCCACGAAGGCGGTGAGCTAGGCTACTCTCTATCGCACGGCTACGGCGCGGCCTTCGACAATCCCGATCTCATCGTGGCGGTCGCCGTCGGCGACGGCGAATCCGAAACCGGACCGCTGGCCACCGCCTGGCATTCCAACAAATTCCTGAATCCCATTCGCGATGGCGCGGTCCTGCCCATTTTGCATCTCAACGGCTACAAGATCGCCAACCCCACCATCCTCGCTCGCATCCCGCACGAAGAATTGGAAGCGCTGCTCATCGGCTACGGCCACAAACCTTACTTCGTCGAAGGCCATGATCCCGCCACAATGCATCAGCAAATGGCCGCCACTCTCGAGCAATGCATCCTGGACATTCGTTCCCTGCAACAGCACGCACGCTCACAGCACGATGCCACTCGTCCGCGCTGGCCCATGATCGTTCTTCGTTCGCCAAAGGGTTGGACCGGACCAAAAGAAGTCGACGGCCACAAGGTCGAAGATTTCTGGCGCGCTCACCAGGTTCCCGTTTCCGATCCCGTGACCAATCCGAAGAGCCTGAAAATCGTGGAAGGCTGGATGCGCAGCTACAAACCCGAAGAACTCTTCGACGCCAAGGGCACGCTCGCTCCCGAATTGCAGGAACTTGCCCCTTCCGGCTCGCGCCGCATTTCCGCCAATCCTCACGCCAACGGCGGTCTACTACGCAAAGAACTCGACCTCCCGGATTTTCGCAGCTTCGCCTTCGACATAAAATCTCCCGGCACTCGGTACGCTCCGCCCACCGACATCCTTGCCCATTTTCTTGCCGAAGTTATGCGTCGCAATATGAATTCCTTCCGCGTCTTCGGCCCGGATGAGACCGCCTCCAATCGCCTCACCGCCATTTACGCCGCGTCGAAAAAAACCTGGCTCGCTCAGTACAAACCGGAAGACGCCGACGGCGGCGAGCTCGACCTTTTCGGCCGCGTGATGGAAATGCTCAGCGAGCACACCCTCGAAGGCTGGTTCGAAGGCTACGTCCTCACCGGCCGCCACGGCTTTTTCTCCACCTACGAAGCGTTCGTTCACGTAATCGATTCCATGTTCAACCAGCACGCTAAGTGGCTGGAGAAATCGAAAATGGAATTGGACTGGCGCGCCCCGGTGCCTTCCGTCAACATCCTCATCACTTCTCTGGTCTGGCGCCAGGATCACAACGGCTTCACCCATCAGGATCCAGGCTTCCTCGACGTGGTCACCAACAAAAGCGCCGGTGTAGTCCGCATTTACTTGCCGCCGGATGCCAATTGCCTCCTCAGCGTCGCCGATCACTGCCTGAGCTCCCGCGATTACGTCAATGTCATCGTCGCGGACAAACAGGACCACCTCCAGTACCTAAGCATGGACGACGCCGTAACCCATTGCACCAAAGGCATAGGCGTTTGGGATTGGGCTTCCACCGACGATTGCAAGGATCCCGATGTGGTGCTGGCTTGCGCCGGTGATATCGCCACCATGGAGTCGCTCGCCGCCGTTGCCATTCTCAAGCAACACTTCCCCGACCTGAAGATTCGCTTCGTCAACGTCGTCGATCTCTTCCGTTTGCAACCGTCCACCGAACATCCTCACGGACTCTCCGACCGCGACTTCGATTCTCTTTTCACCGCCGACAAGCCCGTCATCTTCAATTTTCACTCCTACGCCTCGCTCATTCACAAACTCACGTACCGCCGCACCAATCACGACAACATCCACGTGCGCGGCTACAAGGAAAAAGGCAACATCAACACTCCCCTCGAGCTGGCCATCCTCAACCAGGTCGATCGCTTTAACCTCGCGATCGATGTCATCGACCGCGTTCCTCGCCTTAGTTCCGTCGGCGCTCACGTCAAGGAATGGCTCAAAGGTCAGATTATCGACAGCATCAATTACGCCCACGCTGAAGGCATCGATCGCGATGAAATTCGCAATTGGAAATGGCCGGCATAACGATGGCCGCTCCACAAGGACAACTCCACGACCTGATCTTCGTGCTCAACAGCGGCTCGTCTTCTCTGAAGTTTGGGCTCTATCGCCATGCTGACGGCGACGAACACGCCTTGCTCACCGGCAGTGCCGACGGCATCGGGCACGAAACGGGGTCATTGCAAATTCGTTCAGCCACTGGAGAGTCACTCGTAGAGCGCGACAGCGTCCACCAATCTCAATCCCAGGCTCTCGACGTCGTCTCAAAAGCCATCCGCGAGCACATCCAGGACACGCCCGTTGCTGTCGGTCACCGCGTGGTGCACGGCGGCCCGCATCTCCTCGCGCACCAGCGCATCACTCCGCATGTTCTTGAAACCCTGCGCGCCGCCATGCATTTCGCACCGGTTCACATTCCGCAAGCGCTCGCGCTCATCGCTGCCGTGGAGAAAATCTTCCCGCAAGCGGCGCAATTCGCTTGTTTCGACGACGTTTTTCACCGCACCATGCCGGAAGTCGCCTCGCATCTTCCGATTCCTCAACGCTATTTCGACGCGGGCGTTCGCCGCTACGGTTTTCACGGCTTATCCTACGAATCGCTCGTCCATCACTTCGGCGATCAACTTCCCAGCCGCGCCATCTTCGCTCATCTCGGCAACGGAGCCAGCCTCTGCGCTCTCCGCGATCGCGTCTCCATTGACACCACCATGGGCCTCACCCCAACCGGCGGCATTCCCATGAGTACGCGCTCTGGCGATCTCGATCCCGGCGTTCTCCTCTATCTTATGCGAACGGAAAAACTCGGCGCCGACGCACTCGAGGATTTGATCAATCACCGCAGCGGCCTCTACGCTCTCTCCTCTGGCCAAAGCGATGTAAGGACACTCGAACAGCGCGCCCAATCCAACGATCCCCGCTCCATCCTCGCCCTCAACATCTTTGCCACTTCCGTGCGCAAAACAATCGGCGCATATATTGCCCTTCTCGGCGGAATCGACCTTCTCGTCTTCACCGGCGGTATCGGCGAACACAGTGATTCCATTCGCAACGCCGTTACCACCGGCCTCGACTTTCTCGGCCTCACCCCCGGCAAAATCAAAATTGTCCCCGCCCAGGAAGAACAACAAATCGCCCGTCATTGCCGCCGTCTCCTCTCCTGACATGGAGTGCGGGAGCCCAGCTCCCACTTCTGCCCAGCTTAATGCGGCACGGGATTCGATCAGCGGCAGCCTAGCTGCCGCCACCAAAATTGCCCAGTCCAACGAAACAATACTCCACTATGGCAGACCGCCCCACTTGCGGCTATCATATCGCCTGGTTTTCACCATGAGCGACACCTCCGGACACGCGCAAGCCCGGCATTCTCCGGCCTCCTCCCTCGAGCAGGACCAAACCCTCTCTTTGTTGTTTGACGTCAGCCGCGAATTGACCGCCATCCTCGCCCGCGACGAGTTGCTCCAGCGCATCGCCGATCGCGTTAAAAAAATTGTCAACTATCATCTCTTTAACGTCATGCTCTGGAACGAAAATTCCTCCCAACTGGAAGTCGCCTTTACCAGACATTACGAAGAAGCCATCAACATCAATCTCTCTGTTCCGCTTTTCAAAGGAATCACTGGCCACGCCGCCGGTCACCGTTCATGCCTCCGCGTAAATGATGTTCGCCTGGACAAGCGTTATGTCGAGTTTCCGCATAGTGACAATGTTCGTTCGGAATTGGTCATCCCGCTTTTACTTCAGAATCGCCTCGTTGGCGTTCTCGACCTCGAAAGCACAAACCTCAACGCCTTCACTACCGAACACGAACGCATGCTGGGAATCCTCGGCTCCTATATCGCCATCGCCCTGGAAAATTCCCGCCTTTTCCAACAAACCCGCGATCGCGAGCAGCGCCTCCAGCACGATCTGGACACCGCGCGCGAAGTCCAGCGCCAGCTTCTGCCCCACGGCAAACGCGATGTTCCTGGTTTGGACATCGCGTCCGCCTATGTCCCCGCGCGCCAATTGGCCGGAGACTTCTACGATTTTCTACCGTATGGCAGCGGCCGCCTCGGCTTGGCGTTGGGAGATGTTTCCGGCAAAGGAACCGCCGCCGCGCTCTATGGTTCGCTCGCTGTGGGCATTCTCCGCGAATACACACAGGATCATCGCTGCTGGCCGGAAGAAATGCTCTCCGTACTGAACGGCCGCCTCAATGCCGCGCACATGTCACCCAGTTATGTTGCATTGCTGTTCGCTGTCTACGACGCAGGCCTGCGCCAATTGATGGTCGCCAACGCCGGCGCCCCTCGTCCGATTCTCGTTCGCGCCGGAAACGTTCAGGAAGTCAAAATCGATGGCACTCCGCTCGGCATGTTTCCGGATATCGAATATGAAACTGTCACTCTCGCTCTCCAGCCCGAAGACATCCTCGTCTTCGCTTCCGACGGCATTCTGGAATCCATGAATGCAAATGACGAAACCTTCGGCTTCGATCGTCTAACCGGCGTCCTTCATGATCTTCCGACGCGCAGCAATGCGGAAGCCATCTCCGCCGCTATCCTCCACGCCACCGACGAATTCAGCGGCTGCCCAGCCGAAGCTCACGACGACCGCACTCTCATCATTCTTCGCCTCACCCCCAGCGGTGAGCCACAGCCCTCCGCCGTAAAACCAGATCGCTAGGCAGGTGCTCCTCGATGGACATGTATCTGCACGTGCGCGTGCTCTTCTCGATCATCCTCGGCTTGGGTATTTCTCGGCTTCTCAGCGGGGTCGCGCGAATCGTCCAGCATCCCAATGAATATAAAGTCTATTGGGTGCACTTGCTCTGGGCGCTCTTCCTGTTCCTTTACCTTATTCATTTCTGGTGGTGGGAATATCGCCTGCAAGCAGTCCAGCAGTGGACCTTCCCCCTCTATCTGTTCATCGCCATGTACGCGGTGTTGCTGTTTCTTTTATGCGTCCTTTTCTTCCCCGAAGAGATGGCGGACTATGACGGCTTTAAGGACTATTTCTATTCACGCCGTCGTTGGATTTTCAGTTTGATGACCGTTCTGTTCGTGGCGGATTTCGCGGACACCCATTAAGGGTACTCCCTACCTGCAGTCGCTCGGCCCCATCTATTACCTACGAATCGCTCTGTGCATTTTACTCAGTGCCGCCGCAATCAAAATCGCCAACCAGCGCTTTCACGCCGCCTTCGCCATCTTCGCCACCGCCTACGAAATCCTGCTAATCCTCAAAGACTACATGACCGTAGGCTGAACCCCCTCACACAACACAAAAGCGGCGCCCCACTTCCGGCGGAGCGCCGCTTTTGTAGTTACCACTCTCGAGATTTTGCTTAGCGCGCCAACGGCCGCTGGAAGACCGGCATCCCTGGGCGCCGCAGCGGATACCCTCGCGGTTGACCATGGGCTGGCGCGGGCATCAACCCATTCGAATGGCTGGCGTGGCCGATATGCCCGTGCTGGCCATTTCCATTCGACGGCGCGGGCTGCGGCAGCCGGGCCGGATTACCGATAGGGCGCAAAGTAATTGGTGTCGCGTTTACGTGATCGCTGATCGCCTGCAAACGCTTCAGGATGGACTGCCACTGTTCCCAATCCAGTTGCCGCAAAAACGGCCGCAATCCCTGGATGAACGGATCCTCCAGCAGCGCCTCTCCATCCGATTCCGGAATGAAGAAACGGTTCAAGCCCACGTTCAACGCTTCGGAGATCTTCTCCAGCGTCCCAAGGCTCGGCGTCATCTGGCCGCTCTCAATCCGCGACAGATACGACCGGCTCACCTTCGAACGCGATTGCAACTGGCTCTGCGTCATCCCGCGTGACTCCCGCAGTTGGCGGATCCGTTGACCGATGTTCTCCACGGTCTCCTGGTTCGCGAACTTCGTTGTCACCACTTCGGGCGCCACCTGCTCTTGAGGAACTTCCTGCGGAATCAAATACTCCATCCGCTGGGGCAATGCACGTACGCAGCGTCGGCAATTGCCGGTGCGCGTCCGGTATTGGACCAGTCCGCAAGTCTTGCAGCGTATTACTTCCCGATCCATCTCCAACGTGCTTACCATGGTCTCTTTTTCCATATGTACAGACACCGGCACTCCTCGCTGACTTGTGTGTTTTTCCGGCGCGCGGATAGGAAGGAACGTCGGAACGTTCTTGGGGGGAAGGCAGTTACTGGCGCGATGGGAGTGTCGCTCAGATTCTCATTTGCTGTCAAGACTATTTTTAAGAATCTTCTGTGGGAATCAGCCGGAATCGCCCCTGTTTACGCCGGTTTTTCGCCTGTCCGTTCGGCCGGGCGAAACTACTTTCTTCTGCCGCTAGTAGTCCGGCAAACACTCTACAACTACATCTTGTGTTTTCCTTCCCCAAGTCGCCCGTTCCCATTTCGGCACATTTTGCAGTGCGGCAGCCGTGCCGCCGCCTTCACGGTCAAGTCCCACTCACCAAATCGGTCCGGTGTCCCACTTTGAACTCTTTCGGCGAAGGGTCGGTCGAGGGTTTTCTTGCTCTCCTACGTTCCGTTTCCCATCCTCTACTTCTTCGCAGCGCTCCCGCTGCCGTCCACTCCGAAATCCCACACAAAATAGTTCAACCCGTCTGGCAGCACTTCCGCCACCACATATTCCCCCGGCGTCAACGCTTCTCCCAACGTAAACCGGTAGACATTCGGCGCAACTTCCCACCGTTGAATCGCCACTTCGTTCACGTCCGCCCCGATTTTTTCGCCGAATAACGTCTTGATCGACTCCAGCTCTCGCCCATTCTTAATCTCTTTCGCCCGGATCAACACCACGTCCGGTCCGCTTTCTCCCGGCCGGCTGCTCGTTTCAATCCGCGATACGCGGTCCGGATCGGGCGGCGCTTCCCGTAGATAAAATTCCGGAGTCGTGGTCTTCAGCCGCAGCATCGAATGTTCGCCCGCAATATAAATCTTCTGTTTCCCCGGCACGATCGGGATCGGCGACAGCACTTGTTCCACGGTCCGCAGCTTGTCTTTCTTCGATCCCGCCACCACCTGTTTTACCGGCCGCACCGTTTTTCCTTCCACTACAAACAATCCTTCCGCCGACGGCAGAAACGCCCCCTGGCCCACCTGTAGGCTCGCGTCGATGTCAGACACGTTGTCCAGGCGCTTGGCCTCTTCCTGGTCGTGTACTTTATCGGCCAGCGCGTTGGCTGCTTTCTGGTTCGCCGCCTGATCTTTGGACGTGGCGTCCCAATCCACAAGCGCTGCCGGCAACTCTTCCCAGGCGCCGCGCTCTTCGCTGAAATAACGCACACGGTCCCCGTTAACCTGGTACTCCCGCACAACCTGGAACGTGCCATCCTTCAAAATCAATTTCTTGGCTTTTGGTTCTACCGGGGCGGGTTTAGCAGCTGGCGCAGCTTGTTGTTCAGGCGGTCGCATTGGGCCCGCGTCTTGCGCGCCCGTCCTTGCTGGCGCGATCGCGAAGCCAAGCAGCAACGCGCAGCAAGAACAAAAGACAAAATTGTGAAGGGAAAAGCCGCCGGAAATGCGCGCTACAACCATGGGGGTCATCGGCCGCGCCGCTGCTACATCCATTCAGCGCCTGGCATCTACGCAACAGCATAGCTCGCCCCAACAACCCCCGCAAGCACGGCACGACGCCCGGCTAGCTAACGTGTGACCGCGAGTTCCGCTTCATATTCCTTGCGATGGACTTCGCTCGACACAAGCACCGGCCGCTCGGGCAATACCTTTTTCAGAGCTTCGATCTCCGGCTCGCCAGTTCCCAACGGCAACTCGATCTGTCCGCGCTGCACCACGGATCGCAGCATGCCCATGCTGATCTCAAACCCTTCGTAGGCCCCTTCGCCGTTGCAAGGATGGATTTGCATGTCGTCGTCCAGCCACCGCGCCATATCCTCGACATAAAGAGGCATTTCGAGATCGTAGTTCATGCAGCCCGGGCCGGAAATCACACCTCGCTGATCGCGAGTAACCGCCCTCCACCCACCGCCGGTCAGGACTTCCGCAAAACCTTCCGTGCCATACACGCCGATCTTATTCTTTCTCCACCAATAGTCGACTTCCGGGACGTCGGGTGCGCCCGCCCCGCATTCAATTATGCCCCGCACACCGTTGGCGAACTGCGCGAACCCGGCAATGTAGTCCGGCGAAGGATGATTGTCGGCTAGCTTGCCGCGTCCTGCGGCCTGCGCCATAACCCATTCGGCATGCGCATAGTCGTTGTACCAGCGCATGTATTCGATCAGATGTGTGAAAAGATGCAGGAACCATCCGCTCGCGTGCGCGTGAATGGTTTGAATACGTCCGATGGCGCCGCTCGCTACAATCTCCTTCACCTTTTGATAGTGCTGGCCATAGCGGTGCTGGTGTGACACCACCGTCTTGACGCCCGCCGCATTCACCGCCGTGCGGATTTCGATCGCCTCGTTCATTGAAAGCGCCATCGGCTTCTCATAAGCGATCAGTTTTGCGCCCGAAGCAATACCCACTCGGATCAGATCCAGCCGGATGCCTGGTGGCGTACAGAAACAGAACAAATCCGGCTGGATTTCCTGAGCCAGCACAAGAGGTTGCACCGAAGTTTTCTGCACGCCCAGTTCCGCGGCGGCCTTCGCTAATTGCTGTGGGTTAGTGTCCGCAATCGCAGCAAGTTCAAACCGCGGATTGTTCTTGAACGCGACGGCGTGGTGCTTGCCACGCTTTCCTACGCCGACAACCATGACTTTATAGATTTTCTTTCCGCTCATGATTCCCGCCTCCGGCAGGACTCACCAGCCGAACTTCGCGTCCCATTCCTTCAGTATGGCGATCGTGTAATCCACTTCTTCCGCCGTAAGTTCGGGAAACATCGGCAATGAAACGCACTGTGCCGCGTTGCGCTCGGCGTTCGGAACCTGTGGATGTGGATCGGCTGGCTTGCCCCAGGGGTAGCCTTCCTGCTGGTGAATGGCGATCGGGTAATGTTGTTTGGCGTCGATGCCGTGGTCGTTCAGGAACTGGCTCAGATGGTCGCGCTTGTGATGCTCAATGACATAAAGATGGTAGACGTGCCGATAGCCAGGCACTTCTTTGGGTAGCTTGAAGCTGCTGCCCTTCAGGCCCTCGGTGTAGCACTTCGCCCACGCGCGGCGCTGATCGGTCCATGCAGTGATGTGCCGCAGCTTGACGCTGAGAAAAGCCGCGTGCAGATCATCCAGCCTGCTGTTGAACCCGAAGGAGTGCACCGAACGCTTCGGGGATCCATGATTGCGCAAGCGGCGCACCGTTTGGTCGATGTCAGGACGATTTGTGATAAGCGCTCCGCCGTCGCCGAACGTGCCCAGATTTTTTTGGATGATGAAGCTCGTGCAAACGGCGTCGCTCAGTTCGCCCTGCTTGAAACCATCGCCATGCGCATCGATGGATTGCGCGTTGTCTTCCACCACCCACAGTTTGTGCTTCTTCGCGATGGCGCTAACCGCCTTCATATCCGCGCAATGACCGTAAAGGTGCACAGGCACGATGCCAACCGTGCGCGGCGTAATCGCTGCCTCGATTTTCGAGGGATCAATGTTGTTCGTGGCCGGGTCCGAATCGACAAACACCGCCTTGCCTCCGGCGATCCAGATCGCTTCGGCCGTGGCGAAAAAAGTGTTCGCCGTTGTTATGACCTCGTCACCCGGCTGGATGCCCAACGCGAAAAACGCCAGCCACAGCGCGTCGGTGCCAGAGTTCACGCCGATGGCATGCTTCATGGAAAGGTACTCGGCGAGCTCCTTTTCGAAACGACTGAGAGCCGGCCCCATCACGTAAGCCTCGTTTTCCATTACCGCGTGGAATGCCTCGTCGATCTCTCGTTTGATGTGATGGTATTGGCGCGCGTGGCCGTAAAACGGAACTTTCAACTTTGCCGATATGGCGGGCACAGACATGACGTCCTCCTCATAAGTGGGAGCAAAATTTCAGCGCGGGGTTCCTCGCATGCCAGGAACAGCCGACAGCACTTGATCTGTTGTGTCCTGGTGAACCGAAGGATCCCTAAGTCCGATTGCTTGTCTCAGGGGGTGTGCGTCCCGTCGTGGCAATGCTCCTCGGAAAGACAAGTAATGGTTTTATATCTCTTCTGGTGCCACCAAAGCGGTGACCACGGTCACGTTCACCTTAGTCTTTGATATTTCCTTCGCCTCACGAACCCGACCAGTCAGGTGTGTTCCACACCATTGACTCCACTGCGCGGGGGACTTAGTATCACGCTCAGGTGCGCTCCAACCTGAACGGTCTTCAGTGAGGAGAAACAACGATGTCGCACCGCCCTTGCCCTCTTTTCAAATTCGCTATATTCGCAATTTCCATTCTGCTTTTGGCGTGTTCCAATGCACCCCCCGTATCCAACAGCAATCAGCATCTTGCCGATGCAAAAAACAGCCTCAAATCTTCCGATTTCGATGGCGCCCTGAGCAATCTCGACAAAGCCATTAAATCTGCTCCCGATGAGTCCTCCCGTCAGCAAGCGCTTGTACTTCGCACCGCGCTCGTCATCGCCATCGCCGATGCCAACAAACAGATGGCGGAAGCTTATTACATCGGGGCAAAGCAGCCCTCCGCTCAGTCGCACTCTGGCGCCTTTTTCAAAATGCGCTCGGACTACTATAGGGCCGCCAATTCATCCCTGATGGACGCGATGCAGATGGTGATGGACCAGCGCTCGAAGTTAAGCCTCAACGCTATGCCCATGAATATCGACTTTCCGGGCTTCACGGGAACAAATCCCGGCATGGCCAGGATCAAGAGTGGTCAACTCATTTCAGATTCCGACCGCTTGAGCGCCGAACTACAGGCAGAACGCAATGCGTTTGCAGTCGTCCTGTCAGAAATCGGCGGTGCCGGCCAGGATCCGGACAAGGGTCAACAACTCTTCAGTAGCGGCAAGGTTGATCTTGATTCACGCGTATACATCATCGAGCTCAGCGACAATTTTCTCCAGACCGGCGATATGTTCGATTTCCGCGGACTCAACCAACCGGATCGCCAGCGAACCGTCGATCAGGTCGTTCGTGGCAATCTCGATGTTTCGAAAAAGTTGCTGGCTGCGAAACCGGACAAACTCCTGGAAGAACAAAACAAAAAATTGGAAGCGGATTGCGATAATAGGCTCAAAAAATTGACGAAGTAAAACGTTCTTGAGCCAGCCTACTGCCACTGCACCTGGCCGCAACGCAATAAAAGAGGGACGAGCGCTTCCTCGTCTCTGGGGATTTAACGCGCCACCAGTGGAATCGCTATCGTCACCCGCAAACCCGGATTTGCATTCTCCGCCGTAATCGTTCCCCCGTGCAGTTGCACCGCGCGTTTCGCGATGGACAACCCCAGCCCAGTTCCGCCCGTGTCGGCCTCTCGAGCCTCTTCCACTCGAAAGAACGGCTCGAAAATACTCGTCAGTAATTCCGCCGGAACGCCGGGACCGCGGTCGCGCACAGCGATAATTGCGCCTTGATCGGTCTCCGCAAGCGTAACGTCGATCATCGCCTGATCCGGCGAGTAACGAATCGCGTTGCGCAGCACATTTTCCGCTGCGCTCCGCAGCAGCTCAGCATCGCCCGAAACTTCACTATTAATTCTTCCTTCCACGCGAATGCTGCAATCGCGAAACTCTGCTTCCACCCCGCAGTCGCTGACCGTTTCCTCCACCAACTCCCCCAGGTTCACTTTCTCCCATTTTCGTGTCGAAGGCTCGCCCTCCATTCGCGTCACTTCGACAATTTCCGAAAGCAGCGATGTGATGCGATCGACGTCGCGCTCCACGCGGTCTAGCGCCACATTCGCGTCAGCCGCCGTTCGCGTAAGCTTGACCGAAAACTTCAGCCGCGCCAGCGGCGATCTCAACTCGTGGGATATGTCCTGCAAAAGCCTGCGCTCGCTCATTACCAATCTCTGTAGCCGCTCCGCCATTTCATCAAACGAACGCGCCAGCCCCCCGATTTCGTCCCGTCGCTGCATGTTCACCCGGGTTGACAGGTCGCCTTGCCCGAACCGGTCCATGCTCGCGGTGATCCTGCGAATGGGCGACACGATTCCCACCGTCGCCAGCCAGCACAGCAAGCCCGTCGTTCCGATCACCAGAACGTAGTAAGGAAAGAATGTCCACCGGTCGGTTTGATGGGCGTCCGCAGCCACAAACCAATAACGTCCGTCCACCGATCGGTGCGTGACAACCAGCTGTCCGTTTACGTAACCTCGCGATTTGAAGGACGGAGCAGGTGGAAGCAGGGCAGCCCGGTTCTCGCCAGAAACAACATCATGGCCATCGGTGTCCAGCAAGTAATGCGAAGCCCCAAACAGGCCATTCAGCCGTTGCATGTAGGACGCAACCGACGCCGCACCTCCACTAGTCCAAGCGTCGATTGCGCTCTCCACCTCCAATTCATCCATGGCTTCGAATACCGGATTCAGATACTTTCGTTCCACCCGATCCGATATCGCCAGAAACAGCAGCAACGCAAGCGACAGCGTAAGCGCCATCGCAACCGCCACCCAGACGTACAGAGACTTCGTCATTTCGTTTCCCGCCCTGCCGTGAATACATATCCCACGCCACGAACGGTTCGGATCAATCTGCGGCCGTGTTCGAGTTTTCCGCGCAGGTGGCTGATATGCACATCAAGCGCGCGATCATAAGGCGTAGCCTCGCGTTCCAGCAGCGTTGCCGTAATTTCTTCTCGCGATACCACGCGGCCCGCGGCACGAATCAACATTTCCAAAATGTCGAACTCCATCGCCGTCAGCTCCGCCTTTTGGCCGCCGCTCCATGCCTCGCGCGTCTGAAGATTCACCAGGATATCTCCAAAAATCTTCACCGAACCGTCGTCGCCCGCCAGCCCCTCCGTGCGCCGCAATACTGCGCGAATCCGCGCGAGCAGTTCGTCTGGATCGAACGGTTTCGGCAGGTAATCGTCGGCGCCCGAATCCAGTCCCGCGATGCGGTCTTCCCGGTGAATCCTGGCCGTCAGCATGATCACCGGCACTTCCTTTCGCCGGCGCAACTGCTGCAAAACTGTGAACCCGCTGACGATGGGCAGCATCACGTCCAGCAGCACCAGGTCGTGATCGCCATTCAGCGCGCGCGCCAGTCCGTCCCGGCCGTTATACGCGCACTCCAGCCGGCAGCCTGCCTGCCCGAAAAACTCCTTCATCATGCTGCACAGTTCCGCGTCATCATCCACCAGCAGCAGAGATAATGGCTTCGCTTTCTCGGAAGGTTCCATCGTCTTCGACTCAATCCCGCGCGCTTTTTGCAGCATCTCCCCTCACTCTCTCACAGGTCAAACCGCGATTCTTCTTAAGAATTCTTAAGGCTGAAACCTGCCTCGCTCGTTTTAGATTTCTCCTATGGAACCCGGCGCTTCAAACCTGGTCCATCCGGCGAGCGATTTGATCTTTCCGATCGCGCACAACGGCGGCGGCGCGTCTCCCGAGCAAACCTCTCTATCCAATCCGTTGTTCGCTAATCTTTCCATGCGAGAGATTCCAAGTCTGTACGGTTTGCGCGGTGCCGCGGCCCTCGCCGTTGTCGTTTATCACTACGCATTGGGCCACGGAAATTTTGCCGATCTTTTTCCAGGTCCCTTCGCGGTCACTCTGTTCTTCGAACTCAGCGGCCTCTTGATCACCTGGCTTTTGCTCAAAGAAATCAGCCAGCGCGGCACGTTGAACAGGCGCCAATTTTATCTACGGCGCGCCCTGCGCCTTTTCCCGGTTTTTTATGTGGTATGGATCATGTGCCGGTCGGCAGGCCCGTTCGCCGGAAGCTGGGCCACCTTTTTCTACATGGGCGATTACTACCACGCCCTCACGCTGCGCTACAACATCCTGACCGTCGGCTGGTCTCTCGGCGTCGAGGAGAAGTTCTATCTACTCTGGCCTTTTCTTCTCGTCCGTGTCGAGCGCAACAGGCTCGTTAAGATCCTCTTCGGCGTCCTGATTTTCGAACCAATCTACCGTTCCGCACTCACACTTCTCGGCTATCGCACCTATACCTGGTTTGCGTTCGACACCCACCTGGATCCGATTGTTTTAGGCTGCCTGATCGCCATCGCCGCAAGAAATGGCTGGACCCCGCCAAAATGGATGTCGCATCCCGCCACCCCTCTCTGCGCGCTGATTCTAGTCTTCGCCCTTCAGAGCCAAAGCGACGCCGTTACCTATCTGCTAGCAATAATCCTGGTTTCCGTCATCTGCCGCCCACCCGCGCTCCTCAACCACCCGCTCGCCCGCTATTTCGGCGCAATCTCTTACTCCCTTTACCTTTCCCACGACTACGCCCGCGAAATCCTATTGCCCATCCTCCTCAAGGCCCTGCACATTACACATCTCCCCAATTTCGCCCTGCTCCTCGCCTCACAATTCCTGCTAGCCATAGTCCTCGCCTCCGCCCTTCACTACGCCATCGAACGCCCCTTCCTCCATCTAAAAGCCCGCTTCCATACACACAGCACGCAGCCTGAGTAATGGGTCTTGCCTCCTCGATACACGGGGTCTTCGCCGATTGGGCCGGGTGCCCCACATGCCGCTTCTGCATCAGGGGCATTCTTGTAGCGCCGTGCCTTCAGGCCGGCATCTTGGTTTCCGCCTATGTAGGGCCCGCCTTCCGAGGAAGGCCGTCCTCTTCAAGCCACCCAACCAAGCATTACCTTTAGGGGAGTCAAACTGGCGAGTGTCGACTTACGCCCAGGGGGAAACTACTCTTGCGAACAACTTAGTGCGTGCAGCGCGGGAACAACGTCGTCAGCACCATCAGGTCGGACAATGTAAACAACCACTGTTCGGCATGCGCTCCGGCTGCTTCCGCTGCTCTCGCGATCATCCCAAGATGACGGCTGCGTGCGAAATTATGCAGATGTTCCACGCAGATCCCCGTCAAGCTGGCCACTTCCGTGTCCGTAAATATTTTCTGACTTGACTTGACTGTAACCAAGGGGCCTCTCCTACTCCGCCGCTTTCGCCTTCCATCCTGTTGGATGCAACCAGTAGGTTAGAAGACAACTAATCCCCCTGCAATAGTCGTTCCGTTCCAAAACCCTCTAAACTTTTTCTCTAGTACTTTTTCGTTTCCTTCTTATTCCTGCCTTTTCCACACCTTTTTCCCAAATCTACGGACTTCCCCGTAGCTGTCAGAATTGACAGACCCTATGTGAAAAAAACTACTGATTTTGCGAATTTTCTACCACTTTTGGTAGTCTTCGCGCGATCTCTTTGATCTGTTTCGTGTGTCTCGCCTGGTGCGCTGCGATCATTTCAAACCATTCATATACATTTAATCGCCCCAGAAAAACATGCGGCCATCCAAACGCCGTCAAGTCCTGGTTCTGTGTTTCTGCCAGAAACTGCACCGAATCTTCCCTCGTCAGCCGCAGTTCCCCCAGCATTTGTTCCTTATCCGCGATCATTTTCGGATCGAGCGCTAGCGGCGTTTGCACCCGGATAAAGCGCGTCTGGACCAGCCACAGCGGCAAATGCGCTTGCTCCCAGAATCCCACGTCCCTTGGCGGCTTTGCGATCGCGTGCTGCGCGCTTCGCACCACCGCGCGTTCCACCATGATCAGATGTGCCACAACTTCGGCAGCCGACCATTGGCGGGGCTTAAGTTTCTTGGTCCAGGATTCGGAAGGGATAGCATCCGCGGCGCGTAGAAAGGCCGACTGGGAATCGGCAAGCTTCACAAGTATGGGCGACAGGTCCAGTCCAACCTCGCTATCTCGATCTGGCCGGGTGCCTGAACTCCGCTTTAAACTGCTCCACCGCCAGCTTGCTCGAAGGCATGCGCCAATTGCAATACCTTGGCTTCCCCAAACGCTGGCCCCACAATTTGCAGCCCCACCGGCAATTTGCCCCCAATGAGTCCGCACGGCACGGAAATCCCCGGCAATCCTGCGAGCGACGCTGTAACTGTATAAATATCAGCGAGATACATCTGCAGGGGGTCATCCGCCCTCTCGCCCAGCTTGAACGGCGGCACCGGTGAAGTGGGCGAAACCACCACGTCCACCTGCGCAAACGCCTTCCGGAAATCTTGCGCAATCAGCGCCCGCACCTTTTGCCCCTTCAGGTAGTACGCGTCGTAATAGCCCGCGGAAAGCACATACGTTCCCAGCACAATGCGCCGCTTCACTTCCGCCCCAAATCCGGCCCCGCGAGTTTTCCAGTACATCGCAATCAGCGAATCCGCCTCCGCCCGCGGCCCGTACCGCACACCGTCGTACCGCGCCAGGTTCGAGCTGGCTTCCGCCGTCGCGATAATGTAATACGTCGCGATCGCATAATCCGTGTGCGGCAACTGAATCTCGCGCACATCGCAACCCAGCTTCTTCAACAACTCAATCCCGGCGTTCACTTTTTCCCGGACGCCTGCGTCCATTCCGGCTCCAAAGTATTCTTTTGGAATCCCGATTTTCATCCCCTTCACGGGGTTGTTCAGCATCGCCGCATAATCCTCCACCGGCGCCGTCGTCGATGTGGAATCGTTCGGATCGCGTCCCGCCATCACCTTCAGCACCGTGGCCACATCCGCCACGCAATGCGCAAACGGCCCGATGCGGTCCAACGAGGAGGCAAACGCAATTAGTCCATACCGCGAAACCCGCCCGTAACTTCCCATCATCGCTGGTATCCCACAGAATGATCCCGGCTGCCGGATCGACCCGCCCGTATCCGTCCCCAGCGAAGCCACCGCCAGATCAGCCGCCACAGCCGCCGCCGATCCTCCGCTCGACCCGCCCGGCACGCATCCCGGGGCCGCCGGATTCTGCACCACGCCATACGCCGAATTCTCGTTCGAGCTGCCCATGGCAAACTCGTCGCAATTCGTCTTGCCCAGAATCACCGCCCCCGCCGCTTCCAACCGGGTCACCGCCGTAGCGTCATAAGGCGGCACATAATTTGTCAAAATCTTCGAGCTGCATGTAGTCCGTATTCCTCGCGTACTGATTACATCTTTCACCGCAATCGGCACGCCCGCCAACGGCCCCAACGGCTTTCCCCCCGCCACCAGCGCATCCACGCGATCCGCCTGCCTGTAAGCCCGCTCCTCGCACAGCGTCAAATACGCGTTCAACTCCCCATTGCGCGCCGCAATCCTCTTAAAATAATCCGCCGCAATCTCTCGCGCCGAAGCCTTCTTCGCCGCCACCGCCCCCGTCACATCCCCAATCGTATTCATAACCCCCACAAATCACCCACCTCAAACCAATCCCAACTTCCAAGCCACAACTCAAACGTGTCATCCCGAGCGAAGCGAGGGACCTGCTTTTCCACCCGCCCAAAAAAAACTGTCATTCCGAACGAAGTGAGGAATCCCTCTTTGATCGACCCGCCAAGACTTCTTTACTTCCTAAACGCCATCTACTTCCTAAATCTCAGCTCCCCCCACCAAAAGCTACCGCTCAATAACTTTCGGTACCAAAAAATACGGCGGCTCCGCATCCGGCGCATGGTGCAACACCTCATCCGCCACCGCGCACGGCACCACCAAATCCTCCCGCAGCGTCGCGTCCGCTGTCTGGTCGTCGCTCAACACCTGCGCCATCGGCTCCACATTCGCCGTATCCAGCTCGTTCAACTTCCCGATGTACTCCAGAATTTCATCCACCTGCGCGCGGTACTTCTCCAGCTCCGTCTCGCTCAACTCCAGATAAGCCAGCTCCGCCACCTGCAACGCATCTTCCCGTGAAATTTTCATTGTTTCCGCCTGACGTTCCCAATCCTTACTGTGGACTAATTGCCGCGACTGTGGACTCATCGCTGCGCAGCATTCTTTAGGGGGTCGGAGCTTCAGCTCCGACATAAACTCACGCAAAACACTGGGCTTCAGCCCCGGAGGAATCCGCGCCGCCTATCAGTGTAATGCAAAACCGCTCACCGGCTAACCGTCTCCGCCGTTTTCCTCGGAAACTTCGTCGCCACGTAATCATCCACCAGCTTCTGGAACGCCGCCGCCAGCTCATCGTACGTTCCTTCCAGCGTCACATCCTTCTTCCCATCAATATATACGGGACACCGCGGCGCCTCCCCCGTCCCAGGCAAGCTGATCCCGATATTCGCGGCCTTCGATTCCCCCGGGCCATTCACGATGCAGCCCATCACCGCCAGCGTCATCGTCTCCACGCCGTCATACTGCGCCTTCCACGTCGGCATCATCTCCCGAATATAATCCTGCGTGCGCTCCGCCAATTCCTGAAATGTGGTGCTAGTCGTGCGCCCGCATCCCGGGCAAGCCGTCACGCTCGGCGAAAACGACCGCAGCCCCAGCGCCTGCAACAATTCGCAGCACGCATACACTTCCTCGCGGCGGTCTCCGCCTGGCTTCGGCGTCAGCGAAATCCGGATCGTATCGCCAATCCCCTCATATAGCAGCACGCCCAGCGACGCCGCCGACCACACCATCCCCTTCATCCCCATTCCCGCTTCCGTCAATCCCAGGTGCAGCGGCTGCGGCGTCTTCGCCGACAAATCCCGATACACCGTAATCAGATCCCGAGGCCGCGAAGTCTTGCACGAAATAATAATCTGATCGTTGCGCAGCCCGCTCTCCAGCGCCAGTTCCGTGGACTGCAGCGCCGAAAGCACCATGCAATCATTAATAATTTCTTCGCTCTCTTTGCCCAAGTTCTGGTCGGTGTTTTCCTGCATCTTGCGCATCACCAGTTCCTGGTTCAGCGATCCGCCATTCACGCCAATGCGTACCGGCTTGCCGTGGTCCACAGCCACTTTGCAGATCGTCGAAAATTGCTCGTCGCGACGCTCCCCCGCACCCACATTTCCCGGGTTGATCCTGTATTTATCCAACGCCGCGGCGCATTCCGGATATTTCGTCAGCAGCACGTGCCCGTTGTAATGAAAATCTCCAATGATCGGCACGTTGCATCCCGCGTCCAGCAGCCGCTTCTTGATCACCGGTACAGCCGCCGCCGCCTCCGGCACGTTCACCGTCCAGCGCACAATTTCCGATCCCGCTTCGGCCAGCTCCAGGGTCTGCCGCAGCGTCGTCTCTACATCCGCTGTGTCCGTGTTGGTCATGGATTGCACAACAATGGGTGCGCCGCCGCCCACCATCACGTGGCCCACCTTCACTCCGTACGTCTTCTTCCGCGCGTGGCGCAGCCCGCTGGCGTCAAATCCCGCAATTTGGTTCAACATATCCATCCATTTTACCATGTAGAGTCGTATCCCCGGCACTTGTGCCAAACTTGTTCATGCGCACAATCACCCTGGAAGAACATTTCGCCAGCCCCGGCTTTTTCGCCGGTCCCGGCAAACAACTCAAGGAACGCGCCTCCAATTTCGGCGACTGCGCCCAGCGCCTTTTCGAGCAGCTCAGCGATCTTGGCGACAAACGCCTCGCCGAAATGGATAAAGCCGGCATCGACGTGCAAGTCCTCTCGCTCACCGCTCCCGGTGTAGAGCAACTTGATCCCGCCGACGCCATCGCACTCGCCCGCGAATCCAACGACTTCCTCGCGGAGGCCATCGCTGGCCATCCCAAGCGCTTCGGCGGTTTCGCCGCGCTTCCCACATCCTCGCCGGATCAGGCCGCCGACGAACTCCAGCGCCGCGTTCGCAATCACGCCTTTCAAGGCGCGGTCATCAATGGCCACACACGCGGCCGCTATCTGGACGACAAGTTCTTCTCACCGATTCTCGAGAGCGCCGAATCGCTCAGCGTTCCCATTTATCTCCATCCTACCCCGCCGCCGACTCCCGTGATCGAAGCATCCTATTCCGGTTTCGCGCCGATCGTCACGGAGATGCTTGCCGGGCCAGGCTGGGGTTGGCACGTGGAAACCGCGGTTCACGTAATCCGTATGATTCTTGGCGAGGTTTTCGACCGCTATCCCAAGCTGCGGATCATC
Source organism: Candidatus Acidiferrales bacterium (assembly GCA_963701055.1). Taxonomy (GTDB): domain Bacteria; phylum Acidobacteriota; class Terriglobia; order Acidiferrales; family UBA7541; genus Acidiferrum. The sequence goes on from OY969563.1 coordinate 5,394,443, forward strand.
GTCGGCCACATGGGGGAGACTCTGCCGTTCATGATCGAGCGCCTGGACGTAATGCCTTCCGCCATGACGAAACTGCAGCGGCCCATCAGCGACTACCTGCGCGAAAATCTGCACTACACGTTCAGCGGCTTCAATTACCTGCCCAACTTTCTCCAGCTCTAGCTGCAAGTCGGCATCGATCGCATCATGTTCTCCGCCGATCATCCCTACGCCAGCATGCAGCAAGCCCGCGGCTTCCTCGACAATCTACCAATCGGCCCAGCCGACAAAAAACGCATAGCCCACACCAACGCCGAACGCCTCCTGCACCTGTAGTGCAGGGCGAGTCCTCGATCCCTGCGGCCTTATAAGTCGAAATTAGAAAACTGAAAATAAAAATAAAACAACCCGTAGCAGGCTGCTATGTGTACCTCAACCAACGCTGTCATCCTGTGGAGCGCTTTACGCGACGAAGGATCTCAACCACTCGTGTAACAACCAAAAACGCATCCGAGCGCCCATTCGTAAGAGGCACTCTCGGGGTTCTCCGAAACTATAAACTATAAACTTAAAACCGGCCCGCTGTCAGTGCGCTCCAGCCGCCGCCGTCTTCCCAAACGACGCCAACGCCGCCTCTTCGTTGTCCGCGATATCGAACACCGTGTACAGCCGCGTCACTTCCATCAAGTCATCCACCTTGCTGGACAGGTTCACCAGCTTCATCTCGCCGCCGACGCGCCGCACGCTCGCCACGCCGCTCACCAACGCCCCCAATCCGGAGCTGTCGATGTAGTCCACTCCCGCGAGGTTCAGCAGTATCTTCACATGCCCCTCGCTCAACAGATTCGCGATCAGGTCGCGCAACCCCGCGCTCTCTTCTCCCAGCGCAATCCGCCCGCTCAGATCCACAACCGTTACATCGCCCACTTGCCGGACATTCGTCGTCATTGCCATAGCCATTCTCCCTGCCTACGCATTCACCCGGAGCGGCCTTCGGCCCGAGCGTCCCAGCACTATAGTGCCCCGCAGCCCAAAACACCACCATTTTGCACCGCCGCAAGCCCCTTGGCCTGCGCACGCCCTGCTCCCGCTTTTCGCCAGCCAAATAAGCTTCCGCTAACCAATCCAGCTCTCTATCCAAGCGGGTGCGTAGCCAGTTCCTGATAAGCCGAACCATGCACGTGAGCACCATGAGCCACTTCTTTGGTAACGTGTTAAGTGACTTGAGGCTTATGATGGAGCAGGTTCATCCGTGTTGTGGTCCCGATGCCGAGGGATGGCCTGATGTTGCCGTGTCCGATAGGGACTGTCGGCACCGTGTTTCGTCCGGGGTAGTGATGGCAATTCTCACGTTGCTAGGCACGTCCTTACCCGGCTGCCACACCTCCGCTCGCGCTTGGATCGTTCTTTTTTAAGAAAAATGCGAGAACGAACATCAACGAGCAAAACACGCCCAGGATCCAAAAGGTGTCCATGTAAGACAGCACGTGTGCTTGTTGATTCACTAAGTCGTAGAACCTTGCAATGGCCTGTTTCCGGGCGTCCGTGACGCCAAGCCCAGAATGGGCAATTCCAGAGGTCAGTGTATGGAACGCGGAACGAAAAGCAGGGGTACCGGGAGTGAGATGGCCGACGAGGATTTGCTGGTGATACTGAGATCGCCGAACAATTAGAGTGGTCGCCAATGAAGTTCCTATACTGCCGCCGATGTTGCGCATGAAGTTGATCATTCCGGAGACGCTGTCGCCTTTCTCTGGAGGAACTCCGATGTAACCTGCCGCCGTTATGGGGACGAAAAGAAATCCGATTCCCACTACTTGCGTGATGCGCAGCCACATTGCAAAACGGAAGCTAATAAATAAATCGAGCTGGTGACCCGAGTAGAACAGTCCGATGGCGAGACACAGCCATCCTGCCGCAATCAAATATCTGGCCTGAATCTTTGAAGTTAGCCGGCCAGTGATGGGCATCATTATTAACAAGACAAGTCCGCCTCCGGACAGAACAAGACCTGCGAGTCCGGCTGTGTAACCCATCAGCGTCTGCAGAAACTCGGGAATCAGAACCAAGGTGCTGAAAAGCAGGAAGCCCATCATGAACATCATCAGGTTGGCCGCGGCGAAGTTAAAGCTCTTGAACATACGGACGTCGATGATCGGATCTTTTCGGAACCATTCCCAGATGACCAGTGCGATTAGGCAAACCGCTGCGGTTATCGCCAGGGTGGTGATGAAATGAGAGCCCAACCAATCCTCTTCCTGCCCTTTATCCAGAAGCACCTGCAGCGAACCAACACCGAGCGCCAACATGGATATTCCGATGAAGTCTACGCGAATACCTCCTCTTTTTACCCGCCGGAGGAGCGGTGGATCTTCGACCAGTCTATAGGTCAAATAGAGAGCAAGAGAAACTACGGGCAAGGTCATGAAAAAGATCCAGCGCCAGGAATAGCTGTCGATGATCCATCCTCCGAGCATCGGGCCCACCGTCGGTGCAAGAACCGCAGAAATGCCGTAGAGAGCAAATGCGATGGCGCGCTTCTCGGGAGGAAAGGCATCGTTGAGAATCGCTTGCGCCATCGGTTGCAATCCACCTCCAGCGATGCCTTGCACACCTCGGAAGAAGAGCAATACAGGCAGACTCGGCGAGAGTCCACAAAGCAAAGAACTCAGCGTGAAAACAAAGAGGGAGAGCATGAAATACCGTTTGCGGCCGATTATTGCGGCAAGCCATCCGCTCATGGGCAGGATGATGGCGTTTGCTGCAAGATAGGACGTGAGTACCCATGTGCTGTCGTCGTAACTGGCTCCCAAACCTCCTGCGATGTATGGCAAGGCAACGTTGGCAACGGTGGTATCTAAAATTTCGATAAATGCCGCCATCGAAACGGTGACGGCAATCGCCCAAGGACTTACCTTCGGACGCCAGACGACCTGCTCCAAAGGGAAGGTCAGCGCGTCGGAGCTCATCCTAAGTACACTTTCGTTTCGACGTTCATGCCCGGTCGAACCTGGCGGTCACGATTTTCCATGGGTACCTGCTTAAAGAGCAGGCTCCGTTCGTGTTCATCCGCGAATCTCCCACGCATTGACCCTGGCGATTATTGGTTTACAATTCGCTCGAAGAGCGAGTTCCGTCGGTGAGTGCCGAAGAGGCTATCACAAAATGAACGTCCGGAGGACTAAATCCTGCTAAGCCGGCAGCGCTAATCAAGAACTTGTGAATCATTCGGCTCTCCGTCGTCACTTTGCCGGATGTCAACTGTGCCCGGCGATTCGACGCGAGCAGTTTCAGCGAAAAGCCTCGGCGGAGCTATTCGTGCCGCAAGGTCTCCATTGGATCGATGTGTGCCGCGCGGTGAGCAGGCACGTAGCTGGCGAACAGCGTTACACCAATCAGAAGAAGTGAGACCAGCGTGAGCGTCAGGGCGTCGTGAGGTTTCACGCCGTAGAGGTACCTGGTGAGCAGAGGTGTAGCCATAAAAGATATTGCCGCTCCGATCACTACGCCAATCAAGGACAGAATCATTGCCTGTCGCAACACCAATGCAAGAACCTGGCCGGGTTGAGCGCCCAGCGCCATGCGCAGCCCGATTTCATGGCTGCGCTGGCTGACGGAATAGGACATGACGCCGTAAATTCCGATGGAGGCCAGAAGCAACGCCACGGCCGCAAAGAGTCCCAGCAATTGCGACAAGAAACGCCATGGCCCCGCGGAATCGGAAACGGTTTGCTTAACCGTAGTGACGCCGAACACCGCAGAATCAGGCACCAGCTCCACAATAGTTTTGCGCACGCTCTTCATCAATTCCTTCGAGACAAACCGCGTGCGAACCACCAAGGTTTTGTGCAGCCGCGCTTCGCTAAAGTCCCAAATCCGCGCCGGCATCTGCATGTACGACACGTACGCTTGCGGTGGCGAGTCATGCGTTAACCGGCTCCCCTTTACCTTTTTAACGATGCCAACAATTTGCCGTGGCCTCTCATCCGGCGAGTCGTTAAACGTGATCACCTGACCAAGCGGATCCTGGTTTGGCCAATATTGACGTGCCATGCTTTCGTCGATCACCACTACCCACGGTGCGCTTTCCGTGTCTTGCTCGTCGATACCGCGGCCTCGCAATATCGGAATGCCCATCACGCGAAGATAGTTCGGACTGATGGAATCCAGGGACATGGCTAACGTCTCGCTGGGTAGGTTTGGCGCTTGCCCCGCCATGTGGAAAGCCGGATGCGCGTGCTGCGTGTTCTCCGCCAGCGGCAGCCAGTCGACAAAAGCGGCAGCTTCCACACCGGGCAGAGCTTGCAGCTGCTCCAAAACCTGCCGATAGAAAAACGTCACCGGCGGGCGAATCACATAGAGATCAAGATGCTGCGGATCACTCGAGTCAATGTACTTGTCTCCCGTTAGTCGCACCTGTGCGGTCACAAGATGTTCGGGACTGAAGCCGGGATTGGTCCGCAAGATCCGCGTCAAGGTGTTGATCATCAGTCCCGCGCAAGTCAGCAGCACCAGCGCCGCCGCGATCTCCGCGATCACCAAAAAATTTCGCGTGCGATGTCGCGACACGGAATCGGTGGTGCGTCCTTCACCGCGCAAGGTTTCATTCACGTCGTTCTTCGATGCACGAAACGCCGGTGCTAGCCCGAACACGATGCCCGTCAGAATGCAGATCCCGAACGTGAACAACAATATCCGCCCATCCATCGGAGCATTTGCGGTGCGCGGCATCCCGCTGGGCGACAACAGATCGAACAACTTAATCCCCCAAATGGACAAGAGAAGTCCGCCCAAACCACCGGCAAAGGAAAGCACGATGCTTTCGGTAAGAAGTTGGCGAACTAGGCGAGTCCGGCTGGCCCCTAATGCCAGGCGAACGCCAATCTCTTTGCGGCGAGAGTCGGCTCGAACGAGCAGAAGATTGGCGACATTGGCGCACGCCATGAGTAAGACGAAGCCTACTGCCGCCAGTAAGAGGTACAAAAGGTTGGAAGACCAGCCGAACAGACCTTGCTTCAACGGCTCGACTTGTACGCTGGTGCCCTTGTACTCTTCCGGAAACTCTTGCGCCAAGTGCTGCTCGGCTATCTCCATGGCCGCCTGCGCCTGTTGGACCGAGATGCCACGCTTCAGCTTCGCGATCGCAACCAGCCATCGCGGATCCCCGACTCCTGAATCTGCGGGATTCGCACTCTGGCGAAACAGGAAAATATCCGGAGACCCCGTCTTGAACAGATCAAAGTGGGGAGCGAGAACCACCATAATCGGTCCAGAACCGGTGTCCACAAAGATCATCCGGCCAAGAACGTGGGGATCGCCGGCGAAATGACGTTGCCAAAATTCGTAGCTGATTCCGACGCCAATTGGGTCGCTCTTCTCATCCGTCGGCATAGAACCTAGAAACGGTTTCACGCCCAGCATCGTCGGCAGTAGAGCGCCGAAATGTTGCACGCCGACACGTTCTCCAGAACCGCCGCCGGACATCGCCACGATATCTGGCTCGGATACACCTTCAATCTGTTCGAACACGTCGCTTGCCGCTTTCCAGTGCGCCACATCCGTCCAGGAAACAGGTTTTCCGTCGTATCCCGGGTATTTGGGATCGTAGAGTGACACTCTCACCAGGCGATCCTGGTCAGGATAGGGAAGAGGACGCAACAGCAGCGCGTTGATGGCGCTGAAAATTGTGGTGTTGGCTCCGATGCCGATGGCCAAAGTCAGCGTTGCCACGAGCGTAAAACTCGGACTCTTCCGCAGTCCACGCATTGCGTAGCGAAGATCTTGACCCAACACCTGCAACCATTCCGCCATATAGATAATCCGGAACGTCGTCTAAGTCTGAGGAGCTGGGATATGAGTGTATATCGAGTGACTGTCGAAGGAATCTATCGTCACAGAAAGATATTCTGCCGGTGGGGGCGCACCGTTGACACACCAAGATGAATTCGGGTGGCCCATCCTTGCGGGGTTGGTTCATGCAAGGGTGGGTCTTGGGTTCGCCCCGCCCGCCGCCCTTCATTCGAATAGCATGAACGGGTGGCCCAAAAGTTATCCGCGAAGACCAACCTCCGGTGCCCCACGCTCGGGTGTTGGAGCGTGGGTCTTGGTTCGCCTGCTGCTTCATTCGAATGAAATACCCATACAGCACTTATTGACAGTTAGTAAATATAATGATAAACTCGCTCGTCATGCTTGAGCAAATTTACTTGTGTGCCTGCTCGCTTAACCCTAGCTCGTCCTTCACCCGCAGAAGTCCATCCACGGCCCACACTCACGCTCGCCACTCGCCACTCATCACTTGCCACTTTCCCCTAACTCCTTTGTTTCCCCTTCATACAACGATTCCGCCCGTAAGTCCTTTGTTTCCCCTTCATACGAAAAACAGGGGGTGGGCGCGACCGGCACGAGACGGCTTCTCACGATCCCCGACTTCAACCCTCCTCGTGAGTCATGAAACACGGGCGGTAAGTCATGTGCTTCTCTGTGTACAACACGTACAACGCACTTTCCTCCGTATCCCTCGCGTCCTCAAACGTTGCGCGCCGTACAACAAAACAAGGGGGAGAGGGGGTGCGTATCCAGGAGCGCCAGCGTGCCCGTTACTGACAAATGAACTAACCAACTAATGTCGGCGCGCCGACCAAACCGTCAAAATCGCTTTCTTTTCCATGCTTTTTCTCTCCAAACAGCCCAAGTAGCCTCCAGCCTTCCAGCGTCATCTAAGGGGCAAGGTTGGGATGAGACGCTAAACCAACAGGGGGAATAGCTTGAGACGGCGAATAGTGATCTTTGCGGCGATCGTGCAATCCATCTTGGTTTTAGCGCATTTGCTGGTTTACGAAACCTGGCTCACGCTTTGGGGCGCGCCGCTGGGATCGCGCCTGACGGCGCTGCGGGTGGTCATCGCCGTGCTGGCGATCAGCTTTGTGCCAGCGACGCTGCTGGCACACCGTTATTTCAACGGCCCGGTGCGCTTCGTCTACCGCCTGGCGAGCATCTGGCTCGGCGTCTTCAACTTCCTGTTCATCGCCGCGTGCTTGTCCTGGATTGCTTATGCCGTCGTGTATATCGCCCGTCTGCGCATCAGCGGTCACGCTATCGCCGGCACCCTCTTCGGCTTGGCAATCCTGGCAAGCCTCTACGGCATCGTGAACGCGGCGGACATTCGCGTGCGTCGCGTCACCGTGAAGCTGCCCGGCTTGCCGGCATCTTGGCGCGGCCGGGTCGCAGCGCTGGTGACGGACACGCACCTGGGCCACATCAAGGGCTATCGCTTCCTGACCCGCCTCGTAGGCATGCTGCGTCAGTTGAAGGCGGACGTCGTGTTCATCAGCGGCGACCTGTTCGACGGCACAAAAGTTGACGCGCCCCGCCTGGTTTCCCCATGGAAGCAGCTGAAACCGAAATTCGGCTCGTATTTCGTCACCGGCAACCACGAGGAATTTTCCAACCCGCGCAAATACCTGGAGGCCATCGAAGGCTCCGGCATTCACGTTCTGCACAGCGAAAAGGTGAACCTGGACGGATTGCAGGTGGTCGGCGTGCCCTATCACGATACGGGAGACGCGAAACATTTTGAATCCATCCTGGAAAATGCCGATCTGGACCGCGACAGAGCGAGCGTTTTGTTAGCGCACGTGCCGCAAGGATTGCCCATCGCGGAAAAGCAGGGAATCTCGCTTCAGCTTTCCGGACACACCCACGGTGGCCAAATTTTCCCCTTCACCTGGTTTACTTGGCGAATTTTCGGCGAGTACACCTACGGGCTGAAGAAATTTGGCGAGCTGTTCGTTTACACCTCAAGCGGCGCCGGAACTTGGGGACCGCCAATGCGCGTTTGCACGCAACCGGAAATTGTCCTGATCAGTTTTGAGTAGTATGAAGACCGCCAATCCACATAAGGCGTCATTCCGAACGGAGTCCGCGCAGTGAGGAATCCCCTTCTCATTGCGCCTTCAACCGGCGAACATGTTGAAGAAGGCAACCCGCGGAGTTACGATGCACCTCATCAGGCCCAATGCAGTCGGATGGGAGGCGCGCAATGTCAGTGACTGTGAAAGAAATCGAGTTGTGGCGTAAAGAATTGAACAACCAGCCGGGAACTTTGGCGGCAGCGTTGGAAGCGTTCGCGAAAGCGGGCGCGGATCTGCAAATCGTGATGGGTTATCGCTATCCCGGCGAACCCGCGAAAGCGGCAGTGGAGTTGTACCGCATCGACGGCAAGAAGGCTACGCGTGCGGCGATAGAAGCGGGACTCTCGGCTTCGACCATCTCCGCGGTTCTTGTCGAAGGCGATAATCGGCCCGGCCTAGGCTACGACATTACAAAGGCGATTGCGGATGCGAGCATCAATCTGGACTTTCTTGTGGCGCAAGTAATCGGGAAAAAGTTCTCGGCGGTGATTGGATTTGAGACCGCAGCCGGTAAACTCAGCGCCATCCCGGTGATCAAGAAAGCTGCGGCAAAGGAAAAGTAGCGACGGAAGATTACTGCTGGCTTTGCATGTGCGCCAGATCTGCGTTGGCGGCAGCGGCCAGGCGCGGCGAACGAAAAACCATCGCTGGCCCAAGATCTTCGGGCTTCGGCGCATCCACAAGCGAAACGGTGACGAGCACGCGCAGTTCGCTTTCCGCTTCGCCTCGATGCACCCCGCGCGTGGGAGGAACATCGGCATAATCGCGGCCCACTGCGACGCGAATGTGCCGCTCGCAGCCGAGAAGATTGTTGGTGGGATCGAATTCCACCCAGCCTGCTTCACCAAGATACGCTTCCACCCATGCGTGGGAAGCGCCGGCTGGCGAACGGTCTTGGCTTTCGCTCTGGTGATACAAGTAGCCGCTGACGTAGCGGCACGGAATGTGCAACTGGCGTACGAGCGCAATCATGATGTGCGCAAAATCCTGGCAGACTCCCTGATGAGTTTGCAGCGCATCGTCGATGGGCGAATCGACGCGCGTGGTATTCGGCGCGTAATCGAAGTTTTCGTAGATCGCGGAATTAATTTCCTTCAGTAACGTCAGCGGATCGCCGCGCCGCTCCAGATGAAGTTCGTGGCGCAAACGCAGCAGCATTTCCGATGGCTTCGCATAATTGCTCGGAAGCAGCATTTCCCAATAATCGCCTTGCGCAACCAGCTCATCCAGTTCCTGCCAACTGCTTTGCTGCAGATTCTCGATGTCCAACCGCGGAAGCATGTCCACAGTTGCTTCAGAAACGACTTCGATTGATTGATGTTTGCCTGGAATGTCGAAGTGATGAACCGCGTTGCCATAGAAATCACGAGAGACGCTGACATTCGCGCGCGGCGTCACCTCGATGGACGAAGTCAAACAGCGCTGTCGTGTGTCGCTGCGCGGCTGCAAGCGTACTTCCATAACACTTTCGCCGACTGCAGGCTCGTAGGAGAACGAAGTGACATGGCGAATCAGATAGGTCATCGCAGGAATTCCACAGCGTTATGAGGCAAGTTCGGCCTCCACGGAATAGTCGAAATAGATGTCGTGAATAGCGGAATGGATTTCAGCGCATTCCTTGCGGACGTTCTGCAGGTAAGGATGAATTCCTTCGGCCATGATTTCCTCGATCTGGCTGAAACTGAGCTGTGCGCGCAAACGGCCGGCAATGCGCGTGGGAAGTTTGCCGCTACGCTGCGTCAGATCGCCGATCAGGTGAAGAGCAGCGTTGACGCGATCGACCGCGAAACGGATCGAGTGCGGAAACTCCGGATTCAGCAGCAAGAATTCTGCCACGCGCAGTGGTCGAATCTCCGCCGTGTGCGCTTTGCAATAAGCCTCCAGAGCGACGCAACCGCCAAGAAGCCCAACCCATTCGAGATATTCCGCCGCTTCCACGGGACCTTCCAGATTGTTGGTCACTCGCTGGAAATGTGTTTCCAGAAGCGTCGTCAGTGTGTCGGCGCGCTCCACGTAACGGCCGAGCTGGATGAATTGCCAGCCTTCGCCGTGGCTCATGGTTGCATCGGTGATGCCGTGAAACAGATATGCGCCTTCGAGAACCGAGAGGAAGAAGTCGTGAGACTGCAGAATCCATTCTTCTCCGGGGCGGCGCTCGATCACGTCAAGATACAGGCGATTGAGCTGTTCCCACATGCGCGTGCTGCACTGCTCTCGAACGTGACGCAGGTTTTCACGTGCCGCAGCGACGCACGAAACGATGGACGAACCGTTGGCGCGGCTGAACACCAAGGCATTGAGAAGTTGCGTCGGATCGACCGGACCTTCCACAGCGGGAGCGCGCAACGCTTCCAACAGAAATCTCCAGCGGCCGGCGCCGAGTTCAGGAGACTGGTCGAGCCAGAGCTGCAATTCCACGTTGACGAGCCGCGAGGTGTGCTCGGCGCGCTCGAGATAACGGCCCATCCAGTACAAGCTGTCCGCGACACGCGAAAGCATGCCCGCATCGCGCTTGAAAGTCTGTGTATAGAAATTGCGAGGAGGACGCATGGTCAGGCGGTCCGACCCGGCCTGCTGAAACGTTGTGCCGCGTCGGAATTAAAGGAAGTAAGCTCTTTGCTCATTTCCTCGAGAAGGTCTTCGCCGATGGCGCCTTCACGAAGTACCCAGGTATCTTTGCTGCCGCCACCTTGAGAGGAATTGACGACCAGCGAACCTTTGCGAAGGGCAACGCGGGTGAGACCGCCGGGAACCAGCGTGACTTTTTCGCCCATCAGAATGTAGGGGCGAAGATCGATGTGGCGAGATTCGACGCTGCCGTCAATCAGACAGGGAGCACAAGACAGCGCGAGAGTGGGCTGCGCGATGTAGTTACGCGGATCGGCAAGGACGCGCGCACGAAACTCTTCACGTTGCTGCGCGGTGCTGTGCGGGCCGATGAGCATTCCGTATCCGCCGGATTCGCCCACCGCTTTGACAACCATGTTTTGCAGATCGCTGAGGACATGCTGGCGATGCGTGTCGTCTGACATCAGGAAAGTTGGCACGTTGGGAAGAATCGCGTCTTCGTTCAGGTAATAGCGAATAATTTCCGGGACGTAGGCGTAAACGGCCTTGTCGTCGGCGACGCCGGTGCCGATAGCGTTGGCGAGGGTGACATTTCCGGCGCGATACGCGTTGAAAAGTCCGGGCACGCCAAGAGTGGAATCCGGACGGAAGCAAAGTGGGTCGAGGAAATCGTCGTCAACCCGGCGATAGATCACGTCGACGCGGCGCAGTCCAGCGGTGGTGCGCATGTAAACGACATTGTCGTGCGTGAGAAGGTCGCGGCCTTCGACCAGTTCGATACCCATTTGCTGGGCAAGAAATGTGTGCTCGAAATAGGCGGAGTTAGAGACGCCAGGCGTGAGCAGCACGGTGGTGGGATCCTGGCGATAGGCGCAATTGTCCGGCGCGAGGGTGCGGAGCGTGGAAAGGAGCTCGCGCGGGTAATGATCGATCGGCCAGACGCCGTAATCGCGGAAGAGCGTTGGGAAAACGCGCTTGAGAACTTTGCGATTGGCAACCATGTAGGAAACACCGCTGGGCACGCGAAGATTGTCTTCCAGCACGGCAAAGGCGCCATCGGGAAGACGCACGAGATCAGTGCCGCAGACGCTGACGTAGATGTCTCGCGGGACATTGAGCCCGCGCATTTCCCGGCGGAAGTGCTTGCAGCTGTAGAGGAGATCGCGCGGAACAATTTTGTCGGAAAGAATTCGGCCCTCGTGATAGATGTCGCGCAGAAAAAGATTTAAAGCGGTCAGCCGCTGGGTGAGGCCCTTTTCGATCTTGGCCCATTCGCGCGCGGTGATGATGCGGGGAAGAAGATCGTTGGGGAAGATGCGCTCGGTTCCCTCTTTGCTGCCATACACGGTAAAGGTGATGCCTTCGTGGAGGAAAGCAAGGTCGGCGGCCTGCTGGCTGCGACGCAGTTCTTCGGGAGGCAGCTTGAGGAGTGTCTGATGCAGGGCACGGTAATGCTCGCGAGGAACGCCGGGCGAGGCGAACATTTCGTCATAGGCGGTATCGATTTGATAGTTCACAAAGGATGGCGGCAGGTGTATGCGTGAGGGTACGGCCGAAGCTGTCATCGTCTTTCCTGCAAGCCGGCCGGGAGGGTCGTCGTTCATGATGGAAATCCGGATCCCTCTCCCGCTTGGAGCATGGCCCAACCATCCCGCGGCTGGAGCGCCGAGGGTTAGGTGACTGTAAGCTGGGCGGAGAAGGCAGTCCAACGCAATTAGTTGATGGAATGAATGATGGATTCAAATGGTGTAGGGTGCGGGACTCCGGGATTGTCAGGGGCGGCATTCTTCCCACTTGAGGTTTTGCTGTGGTTGGCGTTGATATCCTTCGTCGCAAGAAACGCTTCTCAGGATGACAGCGTGGTGTGGCTCTCCAAGTGAATCTAACTTTTTGAGAAAGCAGGGTTAGATGCAATTTGCACAGGACATAGAGCAGCGGCGCGACGGCGGCTCCATCAGTTGTTTGGGGAGCCGCGGCGGATTTCGAGGGCGATTTGCGGGGTGGCTTCGCACGGACGTTGGTGACGAAGCGAATCCTGCCGTCGTTGGCCCGGAAGACTACGCCGTAATGCTCGGAGCTGCCTTTGTAATCGCCCCATTCAGGGGGAATGAAGGAGCGGCAAGCGGGCTGCCCGAAGACGAGCTGCGGCGCGGCGGCCATGGCTTTGCGGGCGTAGAACCAATTTAGCGCGGTGAGAAGTAAAACGGCGGCTACGAGAATACGAGCGGACTTTTTGCTCATGGCTCATGGATGTCTCCTTTGACAGGTTTAGGGGGCACTATTTTGACGCGCTGGAGCAAGCGGCAAAATGAAAAAACGGTTACAGATGGTGGATCGCTTTGCAGAGTTAAAGTGAGCCGCGGAGACCGAGGGCATCGGCTTGTTCGCGCATGGCTGCGATGCAAAACGCGATGTGGTCGTCGAGCGGGATACCGAGTTCTTCGGCTCCCTTGATGACGTCTTCACGGCTGACGCCGCGGGCGAAGGCTTTATCCTTCATACGCTTCTTCACGGAGCTTACTTCGAGGTCGAGTATGCTTTTCGAGGGGCGGACATAGGTGCAGGCGGTGAGAAAGCCAGCGAGTTCGTCGCAGGCGAAGAGCGTGTGTTCGAGCGGGGATTGGCGAGGGACGCCGGAGTAATCTGCATGAGAGAGGATGGCACGCACAAGTTCTTCGCTGTAGCCGTGTTCGCTAAGGATTTTGGCGCCTTCGGCCGGATGTTCGCGGTCGGGAGAATGGTCGTTGTTGGGCCAGCGTTCATAGTCGAAATCGTGGAGCAGCGCGGTTAAGCTCCAGAGATTTTCGTCGGCGCCATTTTTTCGAGCGTAAGCGCGAACGCAGGCTTCGACGGCGAGCATGTGTTTGCGAAGGCTTTCGGATTGCGTGTATTCACAGACCAGTTTCCAGGCGTCGTCGCGGCTTGGCATTCGGCGTCCTCTCCGATTGATAATTATATTATTGTACGCGCCTCGGGAGCCCGCGGATTTGCAGCGCCCGCTTTCCGAAGCGGGCCGTTCTCTGCTTCCTCCAACAGCGGGATTCGCCAAGATCCCCACATGAAAAGCGGCATGCGGGGAACCCTAAAGAACAAACGCGGCGACTGGTTAGTGCTTGCTGCCGGCGGGAATGCGGCTAAAGATCACCATCAGCGTGTTCAAGACGTCGGAAATGCGGAAGGGCTTTTGCAGGCGTCGGTAGCTGGTGGAGGCGCTGGAGCCTTCGCCCTCAGCAATCACTTCCCCCGACATGTAAATCAGTTCGGGTTTGTTTGCGCCGGAGGCAATTTTCAGGCGCTGGGCCACGCTGTAACCATCGGCATTGGGACCGGTGCCGGCAAGATTCAAGTCACACAGAATGGCATCGTATTTTGTGCGGAGAACGAGGCCGAGCGCTTCTTCAGCGGTGGCGGCGCAATCGATATGCATGCCCTGAGCGGAGAGGCCTTCCATGAGGAGCATGCGGATGCTCTCTTCATCGTCGACGACAAGGATGGCGCGCTTCTTGAGCAGGTCCAGCGTGGGCGCCATCATTTCGCCGGACCCAGACGAATCGAGTTCGCGGCGAGGATGCTCAACCTGTTGAGCAACCGCCACCGGAAGAAACACGGTGAAGGCCGCGCCACCAGCGGGCAAGGTTTCGACTTCCATATCTCCGCCATGCTCGCGGACGATCGACATACAAATGCTCAGGCCCAAACCGGTGCCACCGCCAGGACGCTTTGTGGTGAAGAATGGATCGAAGATTTTCGACAGAACTTCCTGAGGAATTCCGGCGCCGTCATCCTGAACGCTGGCAAACACGCGGTTGGCGACTTTTCCGAGACGAATCTGAATCCGGCCGGAAGGGCGAACTTCGCGGATGGCTTGTTCGGCATTGCTGACAAGATTCAAGAAAACCTGGATCAACTGGTTGGCGTCTCCGATGGTGGGAAGGAGCCCGGGCGACGGCTGAAAATCGACCTGAACCTGGTTGCGGCGAAGAGAGTGTTCGTGGAGTTGAAGCGTGCGATCGATGACAGCGTTGAGGTCCAATGCTTTTTTCTGTGGAGAAGCAGGCCGAGAGAATTCGAGAAGGTTCTGGACGATGCGAGCGGCGCGGCGAGCCTGACGATGGGTCATGTCCAGCTGGCGACGGGTATTGTCATCGATGCCGGCGCGATCGCGCAAGAGTTCGCTGGCGCCGAGAATCGCGGTGAGAGGATTATTCAGCTCATGGGCGACACCGGCGAGCATCTGGCCCATGGCGGCCAGCTTCTCCGCCTGAATGAGCTGCTCCTCGAGGCGCTTCAATTCCGTAATGTCGCGACCGGAGATGACGACGCCCTCGATTTTTCCGTTTTCTTCGAAGAGAGGGCTGAAATGGCAACGCAAGCGGCGCCACTCTCCATCTTTGTGGCGGACACGAATTTCAATGGACGAAAAATTACGCTTACCCTGGAGGAGATCGTCAAAAACGGCAAGGACCGCGCTGCGTTCCTCGATGTGGGTGCGGTCTCCAAAGATGGTGCCGACGGTTTCGTCTGTGTTGTAGCCGAGGACTTCCGCGACCTTGGGGCTAACAAAGGTGTACCGGCGCTCGGTGTCAACGACGAAAATCAGGTCGGGGAAACTGTCGACGAGCCGGCGGGCAAATTCCTGCTGCTGGTACAGGCGTTTTTCGATCGCGCGGCGTTCGGTGACATCAGCGAGCGCGCCCTGGTAGCGGATGATTTTGCCGGCGGTGTCGCGGACGGCGGACGAGGTATTGAGGCAGACGACGGGCTGGCCATCCTTGCGGCGCAGCGTGATCTCCCTGCCCTGCGGAGAAGGCTGGCGCTTTACTTCTCGAGCGAGGATGGAGCGCTGCTCCTGATCGACGAAGACTTCGCTGACCTTGCGCGAGAGCAATTCTTCCTTGGAATCGTAGCCGAGCATTTGTACCAGGGCAGGATTGACTTCGAGGATCTTGTCGTCTGGCGTAACGATGTAGATGCCTTCCTGAAGGGTTTCGAAGAGTTCGGTGAAACGAGCTTCGCTGCGGCGCTGGGCGGTGATGTCGCGAGCGAGGATAGTAAGGCCGTGAACCTTGTCGTCGCGGACCATGGCGTGAGCGACGCAATCGAAGAAATGGACCGCTCCGGTTTTCTTTAGGCGAACGTGGACGACGCCGGACCAGATGCGCCGCTCCAGGAACCGCTGCAAGATGCGTTTGAGATCGTCGGCCGAAGTGGCGTGCTCGTCGGTGACAAAATGGCCAATGGAAAGGCCGATTATTTCCTGGAATGGCAGGCCGACAAAGTCGGCGAAGCTGCGGTTGGCGGCGCGTATCTCGCCATCGAGACTCAAAGCCAGCAGGACATCATCGAAGGAATCGATCAGGTCCCGAAAACCTTGCTGGGACTTGGAAATCATCTGGAAGAGCTGCTCCATGGCGACATCGCCCGGAGGAGCGGCAGATCGTTGATCGAGGCCGCGGATCAAACCATTGAGTTCGGCAATCTCCTGGGACTTTTTCCAGACGTAGACACCAAGAAGAATGACGAGGGCCACCAAGCCGATGGGCAAAGCTTCGAGTCGAAACTTGGAAGAGCGCAGAGTGTCCCAGGAGAACCAGGCGAAGGCGGAAGAAACCACGAAAAGTAGGAAAAAGGTGAGACGCCACAATTCCTGCTGGCGCTTTTCATACTTGTTGAGGCGAGCGTTGACCGAGCCAGCGGAATCGGAAGCCGGAGGGGCGTGCGGCTGATCGGCGGGTTGTTGTTCCGCGTTCATTCCAAAGCTCTAATCGAAAAGGCGGTGAAAGGCCTTCCCTATGATAGGAAGGGGGATAAGCGGCGGCAAGGAGGATGGGTAGAGGCGTTCCCTGAGTAGTACCTGTCCGAAGGGACGGTGGGAGCGATGTCGGATGAGGTTGAGAGGTGGCGAAATGCGGTGCTTGACGGTGACGTGGTGCTCGCGTCGGCCGTTGAGATCCTTCTTCGCAAAAGGCGCTCATCAGGATGACACAGTGGGTTTTTATGCGAGATACTACGAGCGCAGGGGTGGGCGCGCAGGGAAGCAGAAATAAAAAACTAGGGCCTCGGGTTGCCCCGAGGCGCGGTGAGGTGGTGTAGTTGCGCGATTAGCCTGGTTACGAAGGTTAGTCCTGGCCTTCGGTGGCGGCGTCGGCTTCGGGTTCGTCGTCCTTGCCTCCGAGGAATTCCAGACCCGCTGCATCTTCGGCCGCGAATTCGGAAGCTTCCGGAAGCTCTTCGACAGGAGCAGGAGCCGGCATTTCGGTAAGCAACTGGATGCTGCGATAGTGCTCGAGACCAGTGCCCGCCGGGATGAGCCGACCCATGATGACGTTTTCCTTCAGGCCGCGGAGATAATCGACCTTTCCGGCAACGGCAGCTTCGGTGAGGACGCGAGTGGTCTCCTGGAAACTGGCCGCCGAAATGAAGGAGTCCGTGGAGAGAGACGCCTTGGTGATACCGAGGAGGAGCGGACGGCCCGTAGCGGGACGGCCACCTTCGGCGATGACGCGATCGTTCTCTTCGCGGAAGCGGAACTTGTCCACCTGCTCTTCGAGGAGGAACGTGGTGTCGCCGACGTCTTCGACCTTGACCCAGCGCATCATCTGACGGCTGATGGTTTCGATGTGCTTGTCGTTGATGTTGACGCCCTGCAGACGGTAAACCTCTTGAATGGCATTGACGAGGTAAGCCTGGGTGTACTTTTCGCCCAAAACCGCAAGCAGGTCGTGGAGGTTGAGCGGGCCGTCGATGAGCGCTTCACCAGCGCGCACATGTTCGCCTTCCTGAACGTTGATGTGCGTGCCGCGCGGGATGGCGTATTCCTTGGAAGTTTTGCCATCTTCGCTTTCGACGTAGATCTTGCGCATGCCCTTGGCGATATCGCCGTAGCGGACGGTGCCATCGATTTCGGAAATGACGGCCGGATCCTTGGGCTTGCGAGTTTCGAAGAGCTCGACGACGCGCGGGAGACCACCGGTGATGTCCTTGGTCTTTGTGGTTTCACGCGGGATCTTCGCGAGCACGTCTCCCGCCTGAACTTCATCGCCATCCTGGACCATCAAATGGGCACGGGAAGGCATGAGGTACTTCTTGCGAACCTTGCCGGAAGAATCGCGGATCAAGATTGCGGGCTGATGCTTTTCGTCACTCGGAGGAAGCGTGACGACGAGCTGCGATAGGCCAGTAACTTCGTCAACCTGCTCTTCGATGGTAAGACCGGGGCGCAGGTCGTCAAACTTCACGGAACCCGCGGTTTCGGTCAGGATCGAGAAGGTGAACGGATCCCATTCGGCAAGGATCTGGCCGTGATTGACGGTTTCGCCTTCGTTGACGCGGAGGCGAGCGCCGTAAACGACGTGGTAACGCTCCTTCTCGCGGTTCTTTTCATCGACGATGACGATGAGGCCGGAACGATTCATGGCGATGCGAGCGCCGCCGCGGCCTTCGACGTGACGAAGTTCAACGAACTTGACGACGCCGGTGTTCTTGGCTTCGAGAGTGGAACGCTCGCTGACGCGGGTTGCCGCTCCACCGATGTGGAACGTACGCATCGTAAGCTGCGTGCCGGGTTCGCCGATGGACTGAGCGGCGATGACGCCGACGGCTTCGCCGAGTTCGACCATGCGTCCGGTGGCGAGGTTGCGGCCATAGCACAGGGCGCAAACTCCACGACGGGATTCGCAGGTGAGCACGGAACGAATGCGGACACGCTCGATACCAGCGGCCTGGATGGCGTTAGCCAGTTCCTCGGTGATTTCCTGGTTGACTTCGACGATGACGCTGCCTTCGAAGTCTTTGATGCGTTCCAGGGAGACACGGCCGACGACCCGGTCACGGAGAGGCTCAACTTCGACGCCCGCTTCGATGATGGGCTCGACGTAGATGCCGTCCGAGGTGCCGCAATCGAGTTCGTTGATGATGACGTCTTGCGCCACATCGACGAGACGACGGGTCAGGTAGCCGGAGTCCGCGGTTTTTAGCGCGGTGTCCGCGAGACCCTTACGCGCACCGTGAGTGGAGATGAAGTACTGCAACACGGTGAGGCCTTCGCGGAAGTTGGAAGTGATCGGGGTCTCAATGACTTCGCCGGAAGGCTTGGCCATCAAACCGCGCATACCGGAAAGCTGGCGAATCTGCTGCTTGGAACCGCGAGCGCCGGAGTCCGCCATGATGTAAACGGGGTTGATGTTGCCTTCGCGGTCCTGAGTTTCCAGGGCCTTGAACATTTCGTCGGCAACTTTTTCGGTGACGTCGCCCCAGATGGCGATGACCTTGTTGTAGCGTTCGCCGTTGGTGATGGCGCCGTCGAGGTATTGCTGCTGAACCTTGACGACTTCCTTCTCGGCATTTTCCACCAGCTTGTACTTGTCGCTGGGGATGAGCATGTCATCGATGCCGATGGAGATGCCGGACTTGGTTGCGTAATTGAAGCCGAGCGCCTTCAAGTGATCGAGGAGCTCAACGGTGGCCTCCAAGCCGAAGCGCAAGTAGGCGTAATAAACCAACTGCTGGACGCCCTTTTTCTTGAGCAAGCCATTGATGTACGGCATCTGCTTGGGCAAGTGCGAATTGAAGATGACGCGGCCGACGGTGGTCTGGATGAATTGGCGCTCCATCTTGACCGGCTCGGTGTGCGTGACGTCCTGGGTATCGAAGGCAGTGGTCAGGTCAATGGCTTCTCCGGTATAACGCAGACGAATCGGAGTGAGCAGTTCGACTTCGCCGGCTTCCAGAGCCAGCGTGACATCTTCGGCGGAGCCGAAGACACGGCCTTCACCCTTGGCACCGGGCTTGGACTTCGTCAGGTAATAGATACCGAGAACCATGTCCTGCGACGGAACGGCCAGAGGCAGACCATGCGCGGGAGAAAGAATGTTGCGCGAGCTCAGCATGAGCACAGACGCTTCCACCTGGGATTCCGGAGAAAGCGGGATGTGCACGGCCATCTGGTCGCCGTCGAAGTCCGCGTTGAAGGCGGTGCAAACGAGCGGGTGAATGCGGATGGCTTTGCCTTCCACCAGTGTCGGTTCAAAGGCCTGAATGCCGAGGCGGTGCAAGGTTGGAGCGCGGTTGAGAAGCACGGGATGCTCGCGGATGACATCCTCGAGGATGTCCCACACAACGGCTTCCTGCTGCTCGACCATCTCCTTAG
Organism: Candidatus Acidiferrales bacterium; assembly: GCA_963701055.1. GTDB lineage: Bacteria > Acidobacteriota > Terriglobia > Acidiferrales > UBA7541 > Acidiferrum. The sequence continues at coordinate 5,414,051 of OY969563.1, forward strand.
CTTGCTTGATGGTGGTGCAGTGACCCTGAGCTTCGAGCTTGTGATAAATGAACGGCTTGAAAAGCTCGAGCGCCATTTTCTTCGGCAGACCGCACTGGTTGAGTTTGAGTTCCGGGCCCACGACGATGACGGAACGGCCAGAATAATCAACACGCTTGCCGAGAAGGTTCTGGCGGAAACGGCCCTGCTTGCCCTTGAGCGTGTCGCTGAGGGACTTGAGCGGGCGATTGTTAGTGCCACGCAGAACGCGGCCGCGGCGGCCGTTGTCAAAGAGAGCGTCAACCGCTTCCTGAAGCATGCGCTTTTCGTTGCGGACGATGACATCCGGCGCGCGCAGTTCCATGAGCTTCTTTAGGCGGTTGTTGCGGTTGATGACGCGGCGATAGAGATCGTTGAGATCGGAAGTGGCGAAACGGCCGCCATCAAGAGGCACGAGCGGACGCAACTCGGGCGGAAGAACCGGGATCACGTCCAGGATCATCCACTCCGGCTTGTTGCCGCTCTTGCGGAAGGCTTCCAGAACCTTCAGGCGCTTGGCGAACTTGATGCGCTTCTGGAGGGACGGATCCGCCTTCATTTTTTCGCGAAGGTCGTCCGAGAGCTTTTCCACGTCGACACGACGCAACAGTTCCTTGATGGCTTCGGCGCCCATCTTGGCGGTGAACTGGCCGGGATATTCGGTAGTGAGCTTGCGATATTCCTCTTCCTGAAGGACCTGACGCTGTTTCAGGATGGCGACTTCGCCCTGATCGATAACGACAAAGGCTTCGAAATAGAGGATGCGCTCGAGATCACGCATGGAAATGTCCAGCAAGTAGCCAATGCGGCTGGGCAGACCCTTGAAGAACCAGACGTGAGAGCAGGGGGACGCCAGCTCAATGTGGCCGAGACGCTCGCGGCGCACTTTGCTGAGAGTGACTTCAACACCGCACTTGTCGCAAATTACGCCGCGGTGCTTCATGCGCTTGTACTTGCCGCAGAGGCACTCCCAGTCCGTGACCGGACCGAAGATTTTGGCGCAGAACAAGCCGTCACGTTCGGGCTTGAAGGTGCGGTAGTTGATGGTCTCCGGCTTGGTGACCTCACCGTGAGACCACGAACGGATTTTTTCCGGACTTGCCAGACTGATCCGGATGGAATCGAAATCGGCGATCAAACTGGCGCGATCATATGGGCTGCTGCGATACAAGGTGATTTCCTCCCTCCCCGGCTTTCACCGGGGACGCGCCTTTGGCAGTTTGAAGACTGCCAGAGGCGGCTGAGAACCCAAAAACGGTTACTGCGTGATACGGTCGAACTTGCCGGGCTGGGGCACGATATATCGTGCCCCTACCTGTCACTAATCGGCTGCCTTTTCTACTGTTGGCTTCTGGCGCTTCATCAATTCGACGTCGAGGCAAAGAGACTGCAACTCGCGCACGAGCACGTTGAACGACTCTGGAACGCCAGGTTCGATGCCCGGTTCGCCCTTGACGATGGCCTCGTAGATTTTCGCGCGGCCATAGACGTCGTCGGACTTTGCGGTGAGCAGTTCCTGCAAAATGTGCGCGGCGCCGTAAGCTTCCAGGGCCCACACTTCCATTTCGCCGAAGCGCTGACCGCCGAACTGAGCCTTACCACCAAGCGGCTGCTGGGTGATGAGGGAGTACGGACCGATCGAGCGGGCGTGGATCTTGTCGTCGACCAAGTGAGACAGCTTGAGCATGTAGATGTAGCCGACGGTAATGGGCTGATCGAACTGGTCTCCGGTCATGCCGTCGAAGAGGTTGATCTTGCCAGCGTGTGGCAAGCCAGCAACTTCGAGCAGGTGGCGGATTTCCGGCTCGCGGGCACCGTCGAATACCGGCGTGGCGAATGGGATTCCGTCGCGGAATCCTTCGGCAAATTCGAGCAACTCTTCGTCGGTCGATTTCTGCAAGGACTTCCAGATGGCCGTGTCGCTGAAGACTTCGCGATACCAGCGGCGAATGGCTTCGGCTTTCACTTCCTTGCTGAGAAGGCGCTTGAGGCTGTTGCCCAATTCCTTGGAGGCCCAGCCGAGGTGCGTTTCGAGAATCTGTCCGACGTTCATACGCGAAGGAACGCCGAGCGGATTCAGAACGATTTCCACGGGAGTGCCATCCGGGAGATAAGGCATATCTTCTTCCGGAACGACGCGGGCGATGACGCCCTTGTTGCCGTGACGGCCGGCCATCTTGTCGCCGATGGAGAGCTTGCGCTTCATGGCGATATAGACCTTGACCAGTTTGATGACGCCGGGAGGAAGCTCGTCGCCCTTCTTGAGCTTTTCCTTGCGCTCGTCGGTGATCTTGCGCAGCACATCGATCTGGCGCGAAGTCATTTCTTCGATTTCTTCGATCTTTTCGATGAGCAGTGGATCACGCTCGTTGAGCTTCAGGCGCTTGAGGTTGCGCGTGGAGATTTTTTCGATCAGGTCACGCGTCAGCTCCGCACCCTTGGTCAGCAGGCGCTTGTTGGTCTTTTCGTCGTGCAGGTCGGCTTGAAGAATCTTGCCGCCGAGCAAATCCTCAAGGCGCTTGAGGCGCTCGTCCGTGAGGATGCGGATTTCGTCAGCAAGGTTCTTCTCGAGTTTAAAGACCTGGGAAGCTTCAATGGCCTTGTGGCGCTCGTCCTTTTCTCCGCCTTTGCGGGTGAAGATCTTGACGTCCACGATGGTGCCCTCAATGCCCGGCGGGCAGTAGAGAGAAGCGTCACGAACATCGCCGGCCTTTTCGCCGAAGATAGCGCGAAGAAGTTTTTCTTCGGGCGTCAGCGTGGTTTCACCCTTCGGTGTGACCTTGCCGACAAGAATGTCGCCGGGCTTCACGACCGCGCCGATGCGGATCACGCCGCTTTCGTCGAGGTTGCGAAGGAAGGATTCGCTGATGTTGGGAATGTCTCGAGTTACTTCTTCGGGACCGAGCTTGGTGTCGCGCGCTTCGATTTCATACTCCTCGATGTGGATAGAGGTGTAGTAATCGTCCTTGACCAGCTTTTCGCTGACGAGGATGGCGTCTTCGAAGTTGTAACCGCGCCAGGGCACGAAGGCCACGAGCACGTTGCGGCCGAGGCCGAGTTCGCCACGATCGGTGCAAGGACCATCGGCCAATACCTGGCCGGTCTTCACGCGGTCGCCGACGCGAACGAGAGGCTTCTGGTTGATGCAGGTGTTCTGGTTGGAGCGCTTGAACTTGGTGAGGGTGTAAATGTCCGCACCAACTTCACGGCTGAGCACGCCAGAGTGGTCGCTTTCGACGCGCACAATAATGCGCTCGGAGTCCACCTGATCGACGATGCCGTCGCGCTTGCAGAGCACGACCGCGCCGGAATCGCGAGCGGTGACGCGCTCCATGCCAGTGCCAACCAGCGGAGCTTCGCCGCGGATCAAAGGCACAGCCTGGCGCTGCATGTTGGAACCCATCAGGGCGCGGTTGGCGTCGTCGTTTTCCAGGAACGGAATCAAGCTGGCGGCGACGGAAACGAGCTGCTTCGGCGAAACGTCGACGTAGTCCACTTCATCGCGATGCTTGAGGACGAAGTTACCGGCCTGGCGGCAGTTCACGAGTTCGGTGGTGATGCGCAGTTTTTCGTCGAGCGAAACGTTGGCCTGGGCGATGACGTACTTGTCTTCTTCCCAAGCGGATAGATAGAAGCAGTAGGGTTCGTCGACAACCTTGCGGCGCTTAAGCTCTTCGTTGAGCTCTTCGACGCGGTCAGATTCGACGATGTCCCCAGCTTTGAATTCGCTGTCACCGGCATTGACGATCTGAACGTAATCGACGATGCGGCCACCCTTGACGCGGCGGTAGGGCGATTCGATGAAGCCATAGTCGTTGATGCGGGCAAAGCAGCTGAGGGAGCTGATGAGACCGATGTTCGGACCTTCCGGCGTTTCGATCGGGCAAATGCGGCCGTAGTGTGTCGGGTGGACGTCGCGGACTTCGAAGCCAGCGCGTTCGCGAGACAGGCCGCCCGGGCCAAGGGCCGAAAGGCGGCGCTTGTGAGTGATTTCGCTGAGCGGGTTGGTCTGGTCCATGAACTGGCTAAGCTGCGAACTGCCGAAGAATTCGCGGATCGCGGCCATCACAGGCTTGGCGTTAACCAAGTCGTGAGGCATGGCCGTGGACATTTCCTGGTACACGCTCATCTTTTCCTTGATGGCGCGTTCCATGCGGACCAAGCCGATGCGGAACTGGTTTTCGAGCAATTCGCCAACCGCGCGGACGCGGCGATTGCCGAGGTGGTCAATGTCGTCGACAACGCCGATGTTCTTGCGTAGCTTGAACAGATACTTAATGGCGGCGACGAAGTCGGTGGTGTCCAGAGTGCGATTATCGAGCGGCGTATCGAGGCCGAGCTTGATGTTGAACTTCAAGCGGCCAACGCGGCTGAAATCGTACTTACGCGGATCGAAGAACATGCCACGGAAAAGGTTGGTGGCCGTTTCGAGCGTCGGAGGATCGCCGGGACGCAGCTTGCGATAGATTTCGATGAGCGCTTCTTTGGAAGAGCGGATCGAGTCTTTATCGAGAGTGCGCGAGAGGACGAGACCGATATCGTCGCGCTCCGGGAAGAAGACGTCGACTTCGGTGATGCCCGCTGCGGCAAAGGCCTGCCAAAGATCTGCAGTAAGCGGCTTGTTGGCTTCCAGAAGAACTTCGCCGGTCTGGCGGTTGACGACGTCGGCGACGCTGTACGCGCCTTCGAGATCAGCAAGGGCCGCGCGAACCTGGGAAATTTTCGCCTTGATGAGTTCCTTGAAGAGAGTCTCGGTGATGCGCTTGTGCGCGCCCACGACGACTTCTTCGGATTTGGGATTGCGGATTTCATGGGTCAGCTTGCGATCCACGATGCCGGGCGAAACGTTCCAGAAAAGTTCCTTATCGCGCAAGGAAAGGCGTTCGACCTGATAAAAGGTGCGAAGGATTTCCTCATTGGACTTCATGCCCAGGGCGCGAAGGAAAATGGAGCCCAGGAACTTGCGCTTGCGATCGATGCGGACGTAGAGAATGTTCTTGGTGTCGTACTCGAACTCAACCCACGAACCGCGGTACGGAATAATCTTGCCGAGGAAGTAGCTGCGATTGTTGGCGCTTTCGAAGAAGACGCCAGGGGAACGGTGCAACTGGCTGACGATGACGCGCTCGGTGCCGTTGATGATGAAAGTACCGTTGTCGGTCATCAGCGGGATGTCGCCGTAGAAAACTTCCTGTTCCTTGATGTCGCGAATGGTTTTCGCGCCGGTGTCCGGATCCTTATCGTAAATGGTGAGACGGATGGTGACCTTGAGAGGCGCGGAATACGTCATGCCGCGCTCCTGGCACTCATTCACGTCATATTTGAGCTGCATGGCAACAGGGTCGCCGCACTTGTTGCAGAAGGTCGGCGTGTTCTTGTTGAAGGTGCCGCACTTCTGGCAAACCACGTCGCCGGTCTGATACGGATTAGTGACCACGGAAGCGCCGCAATTCCGGCAAGTGGCGCGGAGATGGTGCAGACCCTTCAAGTTGCCGCACTTGCACTCCCAGTTTCCGATGGAGTAGTCGACGAATTCGAGCTGCGACATTTCGCGGAAATCGCGAATGGGAAACACGGAAGTAAACACCGATTGCAGTCCGCCATCCTCGCGCTCGCTTGGCAGAAGATCCATCTGCAAGAAACGCTGATAGGACTTCTTCTGGACTTCAATCAGGTTGGGGATCTGGATAGACCCCTGGATTTTCGCAAAATCCAGTCGCTGGCGTTCCCGAACGTGCTGGTTGCTATTGGACATGCCTGATTTACCTCATTCCCTTTCGGGCAGGGTGCAGAAAAACCAAAAAAGACACTAAACCGTGCTGCCGCGCAGCTTGCCCAAAGCCGCCCTGCACACGGTTAGTGAAGGTCCGTGAAGGACCCGGAAAGTTGTAGACAAAACCGGCCGTAGCGTTCGTACCTAATTCCCCTGGCGCAACCGGGCACCGCCCCGGCCGCGCCGACTCTGAAGCCCGGACCACGGAATGCCGGCCAAGTTCTGGCCGGCACGCCATTACTTGATCTCGACCTTAGCGCCCGCCTCTTCGAACTTCTTCTTGATGGTGGCCGCCTCGTCCTTGCTAACGCCCTCTTTCACCGTCTTGGGAGCGCCGTCAACGAGATCCTTCGCTTCTTTGAGGCCGAGGCTGGTAACTTCGCGAACGGCCTTAATGACGTTGATCTTGTTGCCGCCCACATCGGTGAGAACGACGGCGAATTCCGTCTTCTCTTCCGCGGGAACTGCCGCGCCAGCCGCCGCACCGCCGCCCGCCGCCACAACCGTGGCAGCCGCGGCAGAAACGCCGAAGGTTTCTTCCATTTTCTTGACGAGGTCAGACGCTTCGAGAAGCGTCAGGCCCTTGATTTCTTCCAGGATCGTTTCGACTTTCGACATGACTGCTAGTTCTCCTCTCAAATTTGCGAATCAAAATTCAAACCCTTCGATCCGCGGCGGGCGGAGCCCGCGCAGACCCGAAAACTACGAACTAAACTTGTTGGCCTTAACCGCTTCGCTGACGGTGACCGCGAGGTTGCGGGGCAGCGCGTTGAGCGCGGTCGCAATCCGCTGAGCCGGGGCGTTCAGCAGGAACATGATCTTGCTGATAAGTTCTTCCTTGGACGGCATGTCCGCGAGCTGCTTGATTTCCGATATGGAGATGACGCGGCCTTCGACAACGCCGGACTTGAACTGGAACGCCGGAACATCCTTGGCGACCTTGGTGAGCGCCTTTGCCAGCGCGACCGGATCAGTCTGCGTGTAGGCGATGGAATGGGTGCCCTTGAGATTCTTGAGCACGCCTTCCGCGGGAGTGCCGGTGCCGGCGCGTTCGGCGAGGGTGTTCTTGACAACCTGATACTTACCACCCGCAGCCTGAACGGCACGACGCAATTTGGTGTCTTCTTCGACGGTGATGCCCTGGAAGGTGCTGAGAATGACGGTCGACACCTTCGCAAGTTCCGTTTTCAGCTTGTCCAGATCCTGCTGTTTTTCACTTTTCTTCTTCATAATCTTTCTCCGCCTGTTCGTCTGGCGTTACGCAGCCGTCGCGAGCGTTTCCGCTTCGGCAAGATCCACGGGGATGCCGGGACCCATGGTGGAAGTGAGGGTGATGCGCTTCACATATTTGCCCTTGGCCGCAGCGGGTTTGGCTTTCAGAACCGCAGCGATCAGGGCATGCGCATTTTCCGCCAACTTCGGGGCGTCAAATTGTATTTTGCCAATCGGGCAGTGCACGATGCCGGCTTTGTCCACGCGAAATTCCACTTTGCCGGCCTTGGTTTCCTTCACGGCTTTGGTGACATCTGCGGTGACCGTGCCGGTCTTCGGGTTCGGCATCAAGCCGCGTGGACCGAGCACCTTACCGAGTTTACCGGCGGAACGCATCATGTCCGGCGTGGCGATAACGGCGTCGAAATCGGTCCAGCCTTCCATGATTTTCTGCACCATTTCGTCTCCGCCGACGTATTCAGCGCCGGCTTCGGTGGCTTCACGCTGCTTATCGCCACCTGCGAGAACAAGAACGCGCACGCTCTTGCCCAAGCCATTCGGAAGAACGACGGTGCCGCGAACGACCTGGTCAGAGTGCTTTGGATCGACACCCAGATTGATCGCGAGTTCCACGGTTTCGTTGAACTTCGTGTGATGCGTCTTCTTGATCAGCTCCGCCGCGTCCGCGAGCTTGTACGGATGCGCTTCGACTTTCTTGCGCGCGTTCTCTACGTGTTTTCCAGCTTTCTTCATCATGCTGCCTCTGCAATCCCTTAGCGCCTGAAACTCCCTAGGCTTCCACGACTTCCAAACCCATGTTGCGCGCCGTGCCCATCACGGTGCGGACAGCGGAGTCCAGATTTGTGGTGTTGAGATCGACAAGCTTAATCTTTGCAATTTCTACAACCTGCTTTTTCGTGACCTTGCCCACTTTGTTGCGGTTGGGCTCCGGCGAACCCTTGGCGATACCCGCGGCGCGCAACAAAAGAATCGAAGCGGGCGGGGTTTTCAAAATGAACGTGAAGGTGCGGTCGGTGTAGATGGTAACCAGCACCGGGAAGATCATTCCGTCGGGCTCTTTCTGAGTCTTGGCGTTGAACTGCTTGCAGAAATCCATGATGTTGACGCCATGAGGACCGAGCGCGGTGCCTACGGGAGGCGCGGGCGTGGCTTTGCCTGCGGGCAATTGCAACTTGATCGTCGTTTGTACCTTCTTTGGTGGCATGGTTCCTTTACCTCAATCTCCAGTTGGCTGTACTTAGCCGAGCTTCTCGACGCTCGCAAAATCCAGTTCAACCGGAGTGGAGCGTCCAAAAATCGTTACAGAAACTTTCAAGCGGCTGTGATCGTTGTCGATTTCCTCGACGACGCCGTTGAAATTCGCGAACGGGCCGTCGACGATGCGAACCTGTTCGTTGCGTTCGTAGACCACTTTCGGCTTCGGCCGGTCCATCGGCGTGTGCACGCGATTGATGATGGCATCCACTTCCGCTTCGGAGAGCGGAGGAGGCGCGGTGGCCGAGCCGACGAAACCGGTGACGCGCGGCGTGTTGCGAACGATGTGCCAAGTGTTCTCGTCGAGATCCATTTCGACAAGGACGTAGCCGGGATAAGACATGCGCGAGGCCACCGTCTTCTTGCCGCCGCGGACTTCCACGACTTCTTCAGTGGGGATCAGCACGCGGCCGATCTTGTCCTGAAGATTGAAAGCGGCGACACGGCTCTCCAGGCTTTCTTTGACTTTCTTCTCGAAGCCGGAGTACGTGTGAATGATGTACCACTGCATTGGCATAATTCGATTCGCCCTCAAACGCGGAAATAATGAAACAGCTGTTCTATGCCTTTTTGCGCCGCCCATTCGACGATCGCGAGAAACACGCCGAAGAACGCCACCGTGGCGATGACAACACCGGTCGTCGAAATAACATCGCTACGATTGGGCCAGGTTACCTGCTTCATTTCGACGCGAACGTCGTGAAGAAATTCGCGGGTTTCCTGGAGCGAGCCGGTCACCTTGTTAACGAGCGGGAGATTCGAGCCGCCCTGAGATTCGTCGTTCATTTTCACCGCCCGCGTGGCCATAATCCTTTTCACCCGCACGAACCGAGGGGTTCGTGTCCTTACAAATTTCTGGCAGGGGAGGAGGGATTCGAACCCCCATACCCGGTTTTGGAGACCGGAGTCCTAACCGTTGGACGACTCCCCTAAAACCAAAACCGCCTGAAACTTCTGCCCTCGCCTACTCCGGTTGCAGACAACTTCATGAAGCTTATTTCGCTTCCTTGTGAGCCGTGTGCTTGCGGCAGGAACGACAAAACTTCCTGGTCTCCATACGTTCGGAATGCTTCTTCTTGTTTTTGGTGGTGGTGTAATTGCGATTTTTGCACTCACCACACTGCAAAGTAATGATTTCGCGCATCTCTCAAATCCTTTTGACGATCGCGAGCCGGAGTGAACCGGCTCGCTTCGTGAAAAATTACTCGATGATCTCCGTGACGGCGCCGGCGCCGACGGTGTGGCCGCCTTCGCGGATGGCGAAGCGCAAGCCCTTCTCGAGAGCGACCGGGGTGATCAGCGTAACTTCGCAGCTCACGTTGTCGCCCGGCATCACCATTTCGACGCCCTGCGGCAACTTCATGTCGCCGGTGACGTCCGTGGTGCGGAAGTAAAACTGCGGACGGTACCCGGTGAAGAACGGCGTGTGACGGCCGCCTTCTTCCTTGGTCAAAACGTACGCTTCGGCCTTGAACTTCGTGTGCGGCGTGATCGAGCCTGGCTTGCAAACCACCTGGCCACGCTCCACATCTTCTTTTTCCGTGCCGCGCAGCAAGAGCCCAACGTTGTCTCCCGCGATGCCCTCATCCAGCAGCTTGCGGAACATTTCCACGCCGGTAACAACTTTCTTCTGCGTTTCGCGGAAGCCCACGATTTCGATTTCTTCGCCGACCTTCACCTTGCCGCGTTCAACGCGGCCTGTGACCACCGTGCCACGGCCGGAGATCGAGAAAATATCTTCGATGGGCATGGCGAACGGACGGTCGATATCGCGCACCGGCAGCGGAACGTTCGCGTCCACCGCAGCCATGAGTTCCAGAATCTTTTGTTCCCACTTTTCATCGCCGTTCAGCGCCTGCAATGCCGAACCGCGAATCACGGGAACGCTGTCGCCGGGGAACTGGTAGCTCTTCAGCAACTCGCGAACTTCCAGTTCCACGAGTTCGAGCAGTTCCGGATCTTCCACCATGTCGCACTTGTTCAGGAACACGACGATGTACGGCACGCCGACCTGACGAGCGAGAAGAATATGCTCGCGGGTCTGCGGCATCGGCCCGTCCGTGGCGGCCACGACAAGAATCGCGCCATCCATCTGCGCCGCGCCGGTGATCATGTTCTTGATGTAGTCGGCGTGGCCCGGGCAATCCATGTGCGCGTAATGGCGGTTGGCGGTTTCATACTCCACGTGCGAAACCGCAATGGTGATGCCGCGCTCGCGCTCTTCCGGAGCGTTGTCAATCGAATCAAACGCGCGGAAGGCCACTTTAGGGTTGTGCTTCGACAACACCTTGGTGATCGCCGCCGTCAGCGTGGTCTTGCCGTGATCGATGTGACCAATGGTCCCAATGTTCACGTGTGGCTTACTGCGCTCAAATTTCTCCTTGGCCATGTGCCTTCATCCTTTGCTCGAACCGCGTTACAAATCGCGGTTTGAGCCGAACTCCTTCGAGCCAATCGGCTCTCAGGAAAAAACTGGAGCGGGGGACGGGATTTGAACCCGCAACCATCACCTTGGAAGAGTGAGACTCTACCGTTGAGTTACCCCCGCCTTGCGAAAACTCTCAACCCTCTCCCCGCCGAAGCAAAGTTCCTTTCGGAACTTAACAATACTCTGGAGCCTGGGACCGGGATTGAACCGGTGACCTCGTCCTTACCAAGGACGCGCTCTACCAACTGAGCTACCCAGGCCGAATCCGATCCTCCAAAAAAACCCTTGCTCATCACGGCGCACCATTTTCCGAACGGCCGTGCCGCCGTTTTGCTTCCCGCTTTCGAACATCGCGATCGCGATTTCCTGCGGTGTTGTTGCCTTCTTCGTTTGCTCAACGCTGCCAGCGACGCCGCTCGCCGTAAAAACTCCCGCGGAGGTTGAATCCTGGTGGACGGGGAAGGATTCGAACCTTCGTAGCCCGCAAGGAGCGGCAGATTTACAGTCTGCTGGTTTTAGCCACTCACCCACCCGTCCGCGAAAACATGTCGACACAAAGTGCGTGCCAAATTAATTGAACAAACCGTGCTGTAGTTAGAGCGTGCGCGAAAAACACAAAACGGACTCGTGTCCAAAGACACCAGCCCTTTCATGTTATCATGCCGGGATTCGCTCCGCCTCACTCCCCTGCCCGAAATATGGTGGAGCTGGCGGAGGGAATTGAACCCCCGACCCTCTGATTACAAATCAGATGCTCTACCAGCTGAGCTACGCCAGCGCTGCTCAAACCGCACAAGAATAGCAGATTAGGCACAGGGATTGCAAGAAGGGACAGGAAAAAGCCGAGCAATTGGGAAACCAACTCTGTGGAAAAGAAGATGGTTTCTGTTAGTCGCTCACACTTTCTTAAGTAATTGCACCACAAAGAGTTAACGTGCTGGAGGTGCGAACGGGGTCCAAAAGAATCCACAGGTTTCCACTACCCAGAAAACAGTATTTTCACGGAACCGCCATTTCTTCATGAAATTACGGGCGGCCATGGGAGAATATCGGAGAAATGAAGCAACGGAAAGCGCTGGCCGAACCGACATGTCGCGAAACAAAATTCTGAGTATCGTAGCAGTTATTGCGGTGGCGGCGCTTTTAGGATGGCTAGCCTACCGGCACTGGCACGTAGGCGATAGTTTGAGCGACCGTGAAGCAATGCTGTCTGTGATGCCGGAAGATGCGAGCACGGTGATTTATCTGGATCTGGCGCAACTGCGAACTTCCCCACTTTTTGCCCAACTCTCCCGCTGGGCGCCACAACCAACGGTGGACAGCGACTACGCACAATTCCTGCAGGCGACTGGATTTAATTACGAGAGCGATCTGGATCAGGTGGCGCTGGCGATTCAACGGCAGCCGCAAAGTTCACAGGCATTTGCGGTAGTGGAAGGAAGGTTCGACCGCAAAAAAATCGAGGCGTTTGCTGGAAAATATGGATCGCTGAAGACGGCCGATGGAAAAACATTGTTTGCGGTGCCGCTGAGCGGGTCGAATCGCAAGGCATACTTTACATTTTTGCGGGAAGACCGCATCGCGTGGGCGAACGATTCGTCGTTCTTTTTCCAGCAAGCGCGGAGCGACGCAACGGGAGCATGGCGGGAACATTTTTTGCGGCTGGCAGGCACGCCGATCTTCGCAGTGTTGCGGCAGGACTCGGGAGCGGCGGCGGCATTCTCGTCGCAGGCTCCAGGTGGATTGCGCTCACCGCAATTGGCGGCGTTGCTGGCGCAACTGGAGTGGATTTCGATCAGCGCAAAACCGGATGGCAATTTACTGCGCGTGGGAATGGAAGGCGATTGCCTTGCGGAAACGACGGAGCACCAATTGAAAGAGGTATTGAGCGGGCTGGTGGTGCTGGCGCAAATAGGATTGAACGATCCGAAGACACGGAAGCAACTCGATCCAGGATTGCGAGAAGGGTATCTGGAGCTGCTGCAGTCGGCAGATATCCAGCAGGTGGATCGCGGGACGAGCAAGTCTGTGCGGGTGGTGTTTGATGTTACGCCGAAGTTGTTGGAGCATGCGCAGAGTGCGACGGGAGTTGCGCGGGGACAGTGAAGGATAATGCATGTGTGTATGACGAATCGAAGAGGGATTCCTCGCTCCGCAGACTCCGCTCGGAATGACGGGTTTGGGTGGTAAGGATGAGACTTTCTAAGTAGCTCAAAGTTTTCGGGGTGTGTAAGTTGAGATCCTTCGTCGCACAAAGCGCTCCTCCGGATGACAACGATTTCTTAATTACGAATGAATTCGGAAAAGGGTTAGTCGCCGGCGGGGAGGGTTTTCATGTAGCGCCAGGGGTTGACGGGGGCATTGTTTACGCGGACTTCGTAATGAACGTGGGGACCGGTGGAGCGACCGCTGACGCCGGCGTAGCCGATGACTTCACCGCGACGGACGTGGGTGCCGGGCACAACGGAAAACGAAGAAAGGTGCGCGTAGAAGGTGGTGATGCCGAAACCGTGCTCGACGATCACGAGGCGTCCGTAGCCAGAGTGAGTTTCAGCGGTGGTAACGACGCCGTCGGCAGTTACGTGGACAGGCTCGCCATATTCGGCACTGACGTCAACGCCAGTGTGGAACGCACCCTCACCAGAAAACGGATCCAAACGCTCGCCGAAACTATCTGTGATGTGGCCCATGACGGGCCAGATGGAAGGAGTGTAATTGGAATCGGCGAAGGCCATCGCGGGCAGCAAGCGGAGGCCTGAAGCGGAAATAGCGATCGCACCGGCATTGCGCTTGAGAAAGGAATACTGCTCCAAGGAACGATCGAAAGCGTCTTGAGGCGTGGCTTCGTTATCGGTCTGATCGAACGCGGCCGGATGATAGCGGAGGACGCCGTAGGTCATGGCCACGTCGGTGGCGAGGGACTGCAGAGAATCGAGGCGCTCGTTGGTGTCCTTAACGGTGGATTGGAGATCGCGGTATTGCTTCTTTAGAGTTTCCTGATCGTGGCGAAGAGCATTGTAATTGCCGACCTTCCACAACATGCGGCTGTAAGAGCCGACTGCGGCGATGACAGTGATGCTGCCGATGATGGCGAGAGCAGCGAGACCGTGCAGAATGTAGGCAGGAATGATCAGCTTCCGGAGTTGTCCGGGCGTCGAGGCAATATAAAACGTGTAATTCTTGCTGCTGATCACGACTGGGCCCCTCAGGCCTAGTGAAATTTACCGAACAAACTGGAGTGCGGATTGAAAGCGCCCTGATTCCGCACGAAAGTGACGACCGTTCTGGTCTGAACCGTGAGTCTTGGTTCGTAATTAGGAGAATACTAGAATTTGTAGAGTTTGTCGTCAACCCTGTATTTTTCGTATTTTAGGACAGCCGGTGGAAAACTGTCCACTGGCTGGAAGTACAGGGTTCAACCGAGTGTTTGGTGGGCGGCACTGCGGAGAGTAGGCTGACACAGGCGAACATGAGCGGACGAGAGAACGAGTTGATACAGAGGATCAGCGCCTTACTAGGCGGCCGGCGGCGTGGCGGCGGCTCGGTGGCGTTGGGGATTGGGGATGATGCGGCGCTTTGGGTGCCCACGGCTGGGAGGGAGGTTGTGCTTACGTGCGATTGGTTTCTGGAGGGGACGCATTTTCTAAGGGGGAAGCACCCGGCCGACGCTGTGGGATGGAAATGCCTGGCGCGAGCGGTAAGCGATATCGCGGCCATGGGGGGAATGCCACGTTGCTTTTTGATGAGTCTGGCGCTGCCGACCACCTTGACAGGGAAATGGCTGGATCATTTTTTGAGTGGACTTCGACGAGCTGCGAAGGAGTTACATTGCGAGCCGGCTGGAGGAGACACGACGCGGCGAAAAGAAGTGCTGATCAGCCTGACGGTGATCGGGGAAGTTTCGCGTGGCGAAGCGATTCTTCGTTCGGGAGCGGCGGTGGGCGATGCAATTTACGTGAGTGGGACATTGGGGGAAGCGGAGTTGGGATTGCGGATGCTGCGTCGGGGGCGTGGCGTGGCGAAGGCTACGAATGCGGCTTTGCGGAAACAGCTTTATCCCCGGCCGCGATTGGAGCTGGGACAATGGCTTGCGGAGAAGCGACTGGCTTCGGCGATGATGGATTTGTCGGATGGTTTGTCGACGGATCTGCCGCGATTGTGCGCAGCTAGCGGCGTAGGCGCAAGGATTGAGGGTGATTCCCTTCCCCTGAGTTCGTTAGTGGCGCGGGGAGGGGCGACGAAGTTGGCGCTGTATGGAGGGGATGATTATGAATTGTTGTTTGCGGTGAAGCGAAGAGATGAGAGCCGATTGCCGCGGAAATTTCGCGGGCTGCGGTTGACGCGGATTGGGGAGATCACGCGCGAACGAAGAATTTTGGTTGTGGATGACGGGAGAAGTGTTGCCTTGCGTTCTGGTGGATGGGATCCGTTTCGGTAGGTTTTTGAATTGCGTTGGCGGCAGCAGGGCTGCCGCTGGTCGGTCGAGTTGGTCTGGGTTGAGAGAAAGCGGGAGCTGGGCTCCCGCACTTCACATCCGGTGCGGCGCACCTACGAAGAGGTCGATGATTGTCAGGTTGTGGGAGGGGTTGTGGTGGGAGATGGCGCGGGCGGCGGGGCGGTGGTGGTGGCTGGTGGCGCGGTCATTGGTTGAGGCTTCTCGGTGCGGAGGGCTGGGGCTTCGTCTTCGGGGGCGGTGTCGGGGACGTCGGTGTGCACGTGATGTTCGGATGCTTGTTCCTCGAGAGATTCCACGTTTGCGAAATCGGCTACAGGCATACCGGCCATGCCCTGTTGCATAAATTCCATCCAAATGGGTAAGGCAGCCTGGGCGCCAGTTTCGCGCTTGCCGAGAGAGATTTGTTTGTCGTCGTAACCGACCCATACGCCCGCAGTGATTTGCGGAGTGAAACCCATGAACCAGGCATCGGTGAAATCTTGAGTGGTGCCGGTTTTTCCGCCTGCGGGGCGGCCGAGAGTCTTGGCCTTGATGGCGGTTCCGAATTGGACAACATCTTCGAGCATAGCGGTCATGGTGTGCGCGACATCTGGCGCGAGCACGTCGTGAACTTCGGGATGAGCTTCTTCCAATAGTGCTCCGTCATAGCTGGTAACGCGACGAATCATGTGCGGATCGATGCGAATGCCTTCATTGGCATAGACGGTGAACGCGGAAACGTGTTCGATGAGTTTCATGTCCGCGGCCCCGAGAGCCAACGGAAGGTATGGCGGAAGCGGAGTGGTGATGCCGAAGCGGCGAGCCATGTCTACGACGGCGTTGATCCCAACTTTTTCGGCGAGTTTGACGGCCGGGACATTTCGGGAGCTGGCCAGGGCGCGGCGAAGAGTGATGGTGCCTTCGAATTTTTCATCGTAGTTGTGCGGGGAATAAACCTGGCCACCGCTCATAACCGTGAAGGGTGCGTCAACGATGGTGTCAAAGGGTGAAGCGCCCCGCTCGACGGCGGTGGAATAGACATAAGGCTTAAAGGAACTGCCCACCTGGCGGACGGCTTGTGTGGCGCGATTGAATTTGGAGTCTTCAAAACTGTATCCGCCCACCATGGCCTTGATTTCGCCCGTGGCATTTTCGATGGCGACCATGGCGGCTTGCGGAGCGGGCTGCTGTTCGAGCTGAACGCGCGCGGTGGTTTCGTGCAATTCCTGAATGGAAACCTGGATGAGATCGCCGACGGTGAGGATGTCGTCGGGTTTTTTGTGGCCGGTCCAGGCGATGTCCGCGGGCGAAAGGATGGCGCGGTAGGTGCCGATTTTAACGGTGGCGCTTTTGTCATCGACAGACAGGACGAGGCCGGTGACGTAGCTGCCCTTATCAATGGCGTGGCGCCAGTCGTCATCTTCGTAGCTGTCTAGCGGGCCGAGATTGTCGCTAATAATGTTGGGGAGTTTGCCGCGCCAGCCGTGGCGGCGATCATAAGTGTGCAGGCCATCGCGAATGGCTTGGTTAGCGGCTTTCTGCATCTGGATGTTGAGAGTAGTGTAAACGCGGAGACCACGCTCGTGAACGGCCTCGGTGCCGTAAGTGGATTCGAGATACTTGCGAATCTCTTCGAAGAAGTAGGGGGCGAGGTCGTTGCGGGGATATTGCAAGTGAAGGCCAAGAGGCGTTTTGCGGGCAGCGGCTTCTTCGGCGGGCGTGATTTTTCCTTCTTCCATCATTTGATGAAGCACGAGGTTGCGGCGAGCGAGCGCGCGTGCAGGATCGGCGAGCGGCGAATAGATTGGTCCGCGAATCATACCCGCGAGCAAAGCGGCCTGCTGAAGATTCAGATCCGTAACGGGCTTACCGAAATAAAATTGCGCGGCGGCAGCGAAGCCATAGTTGCCGTGAGCCAGGTACACCTGATTGGCGTACATGGTGAAGATTTGCGGCTTGGTGTAGCGGCGCTCAATCTGGAGGGACAGCAGCATTTCCTGGACTTTGCGGCGGAAGCTGCGTTCGCTGCGGTCGAGAAACAGGTTGCCGGCCAGCTGCATGGTGATGGTGCTGGCGCCTTCGGCTCTGCGGTGCTTCAGAATGTTGCGGTAAGCGGCCCCGGCTACGCGCGGAAAATCGACGCCCCAGTGATCCTCGAAGTGCTGATCTTCGATGGCAGTGACGGCGTTGTAGAGGACTTTGGGAGTTTGCTCCCAAGTCATGAGGATGCGGCGTTGCAGGGCGAAGCTGCCGACAAGCTGGCCGTCATCGGCGTAAATTTCGGTGACGACGTTGGGGCGGTAGGTTTCCAGAGCGCGAATCTCGGGGAGATCGCTGTCGTACACGAAGAGCAGACCGGCGGCGGCGCCTAGGGCGATGGAGCAGAGGAGAAGGAAGGCGAGCGCGACACGGTCGATCAGTTTCCAGCCGCGGAGGCGCAATGTGATTGGGGGCAAACTCAGCATGAAAGAAAAATTCTAGCGCAGATTTGGCAGCGGCACCCGATTGAGCATAGGAAAAGTTTCCATGGGGTTGAGAGAGTGACTTACGCGGCGAAAGAAAGCAGATTTCTCGTTTCGCTTTGGAATGACAATTTTAGTCGGGAGTTGACCGTTGGTAGTCAGACCGAGCGATAGTATTTTTCGCCGGCGCAGGAGCGGCAGAGGGTGCGGCCATTCTGGACGACTTCGCGCTTGAAGTTGATGCCTTCGCCGCATTCGGCGCAAACGATGCGCGGACCTTTGAAGCCGGGCAAGTCTTCGGGAAAAATATCGACTTTGACCCATTCTTTGGAGAAAAGGACGTCGTCCGAGAGTTGCGCATAGGCCTTTTGCTGGCCTTCTTCTCTTGGAAGCTCTGGAAAAAGCTCCCGAGCGGCTTGTTTGGAGGATTCTTTGGCGGCGATGCGGACGGCGCGTCCGGTTTGCAGATCACAGAAGGTAGCGGCGACTTTGCCCCAATCGCGGAATTTAAGGGCGCGCTTGCCGAGACGGCAATTGGCGACGAGAGCGACCGCGTCGGTAACGCAGCGATCGATTTCGACAAAGGTAACAATGCGCTTGCGATCGGCGATGGGATCGTTGATGCCGAGTTCCTGGAGACCGAGCATGGCCAGGCGCACTCCGAGGACCTGGCCGGCACAGAGGTGGCCGTGAGCGACGGTGGCGAGTTCGAGATATTCGGGCAGCGATTTCATGGGCATCAGGTGTAGATGAGTTCGGCACGCAGATAAGGATAACAGTGATTCGCTTTTGATGATGGCGAGTGAGAAGGGGCTAGGTTAGGAATAGCGGATCGGTTGAGATCTTTCGCGCAAAGAGCACGCCCAGGGCGACAACGTTTACAGCGTGGAGATTGCGCTTAGGTGGTCGGAGAGGCGGGAGCAGGGCTGCCGCTGGACGATTGGTGGATGGGATAGACGGGCGTTAAAGCGGGAGCTGGGCTCCCGCACTCCATGGGTGGGGCTTGCGGGATTCCTGGAAGGCGAAGAGGGTCATGAGGATAGCGAGGGCGGCCATGGCCGAGTCTTCGAAGATTTTCTTGAGGCTTACCGGCTCCGGAGTGGCGAAGCAGCCGCAGTTGATATCCATGTGGAGAACATAAGCGCGGGTGACAACCGTGAGAAACATCAGCAGGAACAAACTGGCGATAGCGGCCCAGATGCGAAGACGCCATCCAATCAGCAAAAGAAGGCCGAGCGCGACTTCGGCAAATGGAAGAACGTGAGAGACGAAATCCACTCCGGCGGGTGAAAGCATTTTGTAAGAGGCGACCTGGAATCCGAAATTGGAGAGGTTCGATAACACGGAGAATTTCAGCATGACCAGGGGCGAATACATTTTATTTGGCAGAAAGATCTTGGAGTAGCCGGCGTAGATAAAGATGCAGCCGAGGAGCAAGCGACCGATTAGGATCACGGCGCGCCGGAAGTTGAAAGGGGCGGATTGCATCATGGATCCTCGCGGCCGTTGGCTATTTCACTAGCTGATTCAGCAAGGTAGTCAGAACCTCGTAGCTTACGTAGCCGACCACGGGATACGTCTGGCCATCGCGGGTATGAATAATGGTTGTGGGCGTTTGGTTGACGGGGACGGCCCTGCCGATTTGGACATCGCGTTCAATTAAAGGTTCGAGTGTGCCTCCATCCACGAGCGCTTGCACCTTTTTCATTTCCGCTGGCGTAAGCGCGGAAGCCACGGTGCCCTTCACATCGCCGGTGGCTTCCCACTTTTCCTGATTTTGGAACAGCACGTCTTCGACGGCATCGCACTTTCCGATATGGCAGGCGGCGCGGGCGTAACTGGCTGCGATGCGCGAGTAGGCGTGCATGGGAAGCGGAAAATCGCGATGGACCATGTAGACCTTATTGGTATCGACGTAATTATTCATGACACGCTGCAATGTGGTCGTGTACAGCTGCTTGCACGCGGGACACTGAAAATCGGTGAAAGTCTCCATGACGACGCCGGCGTTCTTGCTGCCGTAAGCCTTGTCTGGATCGATGTCCTTGACGCCGTCGACGGTGATGGGCGCCTGCGGGGCTGAAGAAGCGGTTTTCGAGGCCGACGCAGAAGATTTCGCCGCCTTCTGAGTGGCGGGGGAGGCCATCAAAATCAAGCTGCCCACGCTGGCAACAGCCAAAGTAGCGATTGAGGCGAGAAGGAAGCGGCGATTCACAGAGTCCTCCGAAACTGGTCTATGCGGGAAAGTCGAATCTTGAGAAGAGTATCACAGGTTGAAAGTGACGACGGGAGGCCAGGCAAAGAGGAGTTTCGCAATCGGCAGACTCCATTCGAAGAAGGATGGTTGGAGCAGACAGCCAAGGGAGTTAGGTGAGAGAGAGGGAAGGAGGGTTGTCTGGAAAAGGATGGCGCGGAAAGGATTGAAACGATAGAGCTTACAATTGCTATCAAACAAATTGACAATATCACACTCAAGTTGTATATTTGGCGTGTTTTTGAAGCGCAGCTGGACCTCTCCTGGGCCAGCCTTGCGACAGAACGGGCGCGCGCGCCGCCAGTTGGGGAAGTTGGGGCGGGCGAAAAGGGATTAAGCACAATTCAATAAAGGACGGTAGCTATGAGCAAGATTATTGGAATTGACCTAGGGACAACGAATTCAGTGGTGGCAGTGATGCAGGGAGGCGAGCCGGTGGTGATCCCCAACCAGGAGGGGACGCGAACAACGCCTTCCGTAGTGGCGATTACAAAGGCGGGGGAACGACTGGTGGGGCAAGTGGCGAAGCGCCAGGCCGTGACCAACCCGGAGAATACGGTTTACTCGATCAAGCGGTTCATGGGCCGGCGTTATGACGAAGTCGCCGAAGAGATGAAGCGCGTGCCTTATAAGGTAGTGAAGGGCAACCACGATGATGCGCGCGTGGAGATCGCGGGCAAAGTGTATAGCCCGCCGGAAATTTCCGCGATGATCCTGACGAAGTTGAAGAACGCCGCGGAGGATTTTCTTGGTGAGAAGGTCACGAAAGCGGTGATCACGGTTCCCGCGTATTTTAACGACGCGCAACGGCAGGCGACGAAGCAGGCCGGTGAAATTGCAGGGCTGGAAGTTTTGCGCATTATCAACGAACCGACGGCGGCAGCGCTGGCGTACGGCCTGGAAAAGAAAAGCGACGAAACGATTGCCGTGTATGACCTTGGCGGCGGCACGTTCGATATTTCCGTGCTGGAAGTTGGCAGCGGCGTTGTGGAAGTGAAATCGACGAACGGCGACACGCATTTGGGCGGCGATGACGTTGACCAGAAGATCGTGGATTGGCTGATCGACGAATTCAAGAAAGAGCACGGGATCGACCTCGGCAAAGACAAGATGGCGCTCCAGCGGCTGAAGGAAGCTGCGGAAAAGGCCAAGATCGAACTTTCGCAAATGATGGAGACGGAGATCAATCTGCCGTTCATCACCGCGGGGGCGAGCGGCCCGATCCACATGCAGCAGAAGCTGACTCGCGTGCGGCTCGAACAATTGATGAACGATTTGCTCGAGCGCTCGATGAAGCCGGTGAAGCAGGCGCTGGAAGACGCGAAGATGTCGCCGAGCGACATTCAGGAAGTGGTACTGGTTGGCGGTTCGACGCGTATTCCGAAGGTGCAGGCGCTGGTCAGCAATTTCTTCGGCGGGAAAGAGCTGCACAAGGGCGTGAACCCGGATGAAGTCGTGGCCGTAGGTGCGGCGATCCAGGGCGCGGTGCTTGGCGGAGAAGTGAAGGACATTTTGTTGCTGGACGTTACCCCGCTCTCACTCGGCGTAGAAACGCTTGGCGGCGTGATGACCGTACAGATCCCGCGGAACACCACGATACCGACGCGCAAGGTGGAAACGTACTCGACGGCTTCCGATAACCAGCCGGGAGTGGAAATCCACGTATTGCAAGGGGAACGGAAATTCGCAAAGGACAACCGCTCGCTCGGCACATTCAAGCTGGATGGCATTCCGCCCGCGCCGAGAGGCGTGCCGCAAGTGGAAGTGACCTTTGACATTGACGCGAACGGCATTTTGAACGTGAGTGCGAAGGACAAGGCCACGAACAAGGAACAGAAGATCACCATCACCGCTTCAACCGGATTGAGCAAGGAAGAAGCGGAAAAGATGCGCACCGAGGCGGAATCGCACGCTGAGGACGATCGCAAGCGGATGGAAGAAGTGGAAGCGCGGAACCGGCTGGATGGAATCATCTATCAAGCCGAGAAGACCATCCGGGAAAATCGCGACAAGCTGCCCGAAGGCGATGTGAAGCAGGCCGAAGAGGCGCTGGAAGACGCGAAGAAGGCGATTAACGAAGGCGGAGTGCCACGGCTGCGTAGCGCGGCGGAGAACGTGGAAAAGTCGCTGCACAAGATGGCTGAAGAGCTGTACAAGAAGTCGCAAGCGGCCGGCGCCGAGCAGGCTGGCGCGGCTGGTGCGGGTGCGGCGGGCGGTTCAAGTTCAACGGGAGGCGGAGCGCCCGGCGGCGGAAGCAAACCCGGCGACGTGATCGACGCTGAATACGTGGACGTGGACGACAACAAGAAGCCGAACTGAGCAAGGCCGTTATAAGTTGTAAGTTTTAAATTCTAAGTAAGAAGAGAGAGGAGCCGAGCTCCTCTCTCTTCTTACCAGAACCCTTCACGAGGTGGCCGCAAGAAGGCCGCAGCAAAGCTGAACATGCCAACGAGCGCAAAACAGGATTATTACGAGCTTCTGGGAGTTCCGAAAAAAGCCACGGCGAAGGAAATTCGCACGGCGTTTCGCAAGCTCGCGCGGAAGTATCACCCCGATTTGAACCCCGGCGACAAAGCCTCCGAAGAGAAATTCAAACAATTACAGGAAGCCTACGACGTTCTTTCGGACACGAAGAAGCGGCAGATGTATGACCAGTATGGCTTCTACAGCGACAATGTGCCGACGGGAGATTATGGGCCAAGGCCGGAATCGGGCGGGGAAGGCGTCAATTTCGATTTTGGCGGATTTGATTTTGGCGGGCAGCAAGCAGAGGGATCGAGCTTTCGGGATTTGTTTGGACAGTTTTTTGGAGGGCGCCGCGGTAGTGTAGCTGCGGAACCGGAGCACGAACCCGGCGGTGACCTGGAATACCAGATCGAGATTGGTTTCTGGGATGCGGTGCGCGGATCGGTGAAGAAGTTACAGATCACGCGCATGGATACTTGCGAAACCTGCCACGGAACCGGCGCCGTGGGCACACCGCAGACTTGCCCGACTTGCAATGGAACGGGAACGATACAGCAGACCGCCGGAAAAATGCGCTTCAATGTGCCGTGCAATCGCTGCGGCGGCACGGGAAAGCTTCACACCCCCTGCCGGGTTTGCGGAGGCGAAGGGCGCGTTCGAAAGACCGAAACGATTGAAGTGCGGATTCCGCCGGGCGTGGCGAATGGGGGGCGCGTACGCGTGCCGGGAAAAGGCAATGCGGGCACAATGGGAGCCCCTCCGGGGGATTTGTATCTGCGCGTGGTGGTGCATCCGCATGAGTTTTTCGAGCGGCGCGGAAACGATCTGTATACGAAGGTGCCGGTGACGGTGCCGGAGGCCTCGCTCGGAGCGAAGGTGGAAGTGCCAACGATCGACGGGCGGTCGATTGTGCGCATTCCGCCGGGAACCAACAGTGGGCGAACCTTGCGGCTGAAAGAGAAAGGCGTACCACATGGGAAGAACGGGACACGCGGCGACCAGTACGTGGAGATTCAGATTATAGTGCCGGAACCGACGGACGAGCGCGTGCGGACGATCATGAAAGAACTGGAAGAGGTAGCGCCATCCGATCCGCGCAAGGATTTATTTGCGAAAGCGGGAGTGTAGGAATGTTTTGAGTTATTAGTTCTAGGTATTGAGTAAACGAATTCGGAATTTTACTTAGAACTTAAAACTCATCACTGCTTATTGCTTCCGAAAGAGCTGCGAAAATGCCAGTGAAACAACGGAAACGAGCCAAGGCCGGATACATGATCAGCGCGGTTGCGGAGATTTATAAGTTGCATCCGCAAACGCTGCGACTGTACGAACGCGTGGGATTGCTGAAGCCGTCGCGTTCGCAAGGGAATACGCGGCTGTATACGGATTCGGACCTGGAGCGGCTGGAAGTGATCCTGACACTGGCGCGGGATATGGGCGTGAACCTTGCGGGGATCGAAATTATTTTGAACATGCGGGAAAAGATGGTGGAGATGGAGCATGTGATGGGAGAGTTCGCGCAAGTCGTGCAGCAGGAATTGTCGCGAATGGCTTCACGAACGGAGAAGGACAGTAAGGCGCCGAAGACAGCGATTGTGAGAGCCGTGCCGAGGATATGGAAATAAGGCTGAGAAATTTTTTGTTATCGGTGGAATGGGGAGACTCCGGAGATGCCGGGGTCTTTTTTTTTTGTGCACAGATTTCCGCAAGCGGCGTTGTTGTGGATGACGGTGGGGGGTCGTAAGATTGGTGACGGCAGCAGGGCTGCCGCTGATCGATTTGAGTTGGGGAGCTGGGCTCCCGCACTCCAAGGTGGTTATGGCTCGCGAAGATTGTTTGTTATGCCGGGGTACGGGATGGAAGCTGGTGGCGCGGAAGGATGGTGCTCCCGGGAATATGGCTGTGCCTTGCGAGTGCGGGATGGAAGAGCGCTCGGAAAAAGTGATGGAGCGCGCGCGGATTCCGAAGCGCTACGAGCATTGCGATTTTGAGAGCTTCTCCACGGACATTGGGACGCCTCAACAGCAGCAGTCTTTGAAGCACGCAAAGATGCAGGTGGAAGGATTTTTAAGGGCTTATCCGGCGACAGAGCAGGGACTGTTGCTGGCCGGGCCGTCCGGGGCGGGCAAGACACATTTGGCTGTGGCGGCATTGAAGGACCTAATCCGACGGGGCCACAACGGGCTGTTCTGCGATTACCGGGAATTGTTAAAGGAAATTCAGGGAAGCTATAACGCGGCCAGTGAATCGACGGAGCTTGGAATCCTGGAACCGATTCGTGGCGCGGAGGTTTTGGTGTTGGATGATCTGGGGGCGAGCAAACCATCCGACTGGATGAGAGACATCGTCGCGATCGTGCTGAACGCCAGATACAACGAGAAGCGAACCACGATTATCACGACGAACTACATCGACAATCCGCAATCAGAAGGTGAGACAACGCGGCTGCCCAGCGGAAAATTGATGGCTGCGATCAAGGACGATTCGCTGGAGC
Source organism: Candidatus Acidiferrales bacterium (assembly GCA_963701055.1). Taxonomy (GTDB): domain Bacteria; phylum Acidobacteriota; class Terriglobia; order Acidiferrales; family UBA7541; genus Acidiferrum. The sequence continues at coordinate 5,438,868 of OY969563.1, forward strand.
AAAGGATTGGAAGCCGGATGAGATCGCGACTGTTTGAAATGTGCCGGACGGTAGAGCTGAATGGTTCGGATTTCCGGCGCGAGCGGACCCAGGCGGGCCGAGCTAGGGCGTAGCTTAAGCCGATCAGGTGCCATGCCAGTGCCAAGCAAACCAACTCAAGAATAAGCACACGGCTGCTGACGAAAAAAAGCGTTGGCGAGTGCGCTCAGGATGGCACACGTTTTTTGTCGCGGGTGTGTCTCTGTGGTAGTTGGTGGCAGCGCGATTGACACAGGCGCGAGGCGGCGGGTATGCTTGCATGGGTGTTCGGGATGCGGCGCTGCCCATCTGCGCGGCATCCAATTGAAAGAGACCGAGTTACTGCGAAGCAGTCCGCGAAGTTGTGCTGCCCCGTTGTAACCCTCCTTGCATTACCCCGGTAGGGATTGGCAAGGATTGACCTGACCAAAACAGGGATAAAAATCCCGGAGGCGACGTAATCATGACTTCATTTGACAATGAAAACCCCGTATCGTCCGCAGCAGCCGCACCTGCGCAAGAAGTAGAGTCCCCAAATAAACTGGAAGAGAGCGCCGCCGCGGAAGTTCCCGAGGGCGGACACGGTACGGTTTTGCCGCAAGAGCCGGCGCACGCGGAGCCAGTGAAAGTGGAAGACGCGCATAAGGCCGCAGAGGCCCACGCGCAAACCGCGGCCGCCGACGCGGAAGCTGCCGCAGCGGCGGAAGAAGCAGCCGGCGCGGAAGAGATGAGCAAGCTCATCGAGCAATACAGCGAACCGCAAGAAGTCGCGGCGCAAAACGAAATTATTGAAGTGAAAGTGGTCGCGTACACCGAGAACGGTGTGGTGGTGGACCTGGGCGGCAAGACAGAAGGGCTGATTCCCGCAGCGGAGTTCCAGGAATCGGATATTCCGCGGCCTGATCCCAATTCCACGATTGAAGTGCAGCGCACGGGCGAGCACAAAGACAGCTTTGTGATCGTGTCTTACCAGAAGGTGTTGCGGCGGCGGACGTGGGAAAAGATTGACGCGCAGTTCAAGGCGAAGGAAACCATCAGCGCGAAGGTGGTGGACCGCATCAAGGGCGGACTGGTGGTTGATATTGGTGTGCGCGCGTTCCTGCCGGGTTCGCAGTATGATTTGCGGCCGACGGCGAATCTGGACGGCTTGATCGGCACGAACGTGGATGTGCGCATCACGAAGCTGAACCGGCGGCGTGGAAACGTGGTGGTGAGTCGGCGAGCGCTGCTTGAGGAAACGCTGCACGCGAAGCGCGCGGAATTAATGGAGCAATTGAAGGAAGGCCAGACGGTTCACGGCACAGTGAAGAACGTGACCGACTATGGCGCGTTCGTGGATATCGGCGGGCTGGACGGGCTGCTGCATCTGACGGACCTGAGCTGGGGCCGCGTGCGCCATCCGGGCGACGTGGTGAAGCCGGAGCAGGAACTGGACGTTGTGGTGTTGAAGTTCGACAAGGATAAGCAGCGCGTCTCTCTGGGCCTGAAGCAGCTGATGAAGGATCCGTGGATTGACGCGGCGGAACGTTATCCGGCGGGGGGAAAATATAAAGGCAAAGTTGTGGGCGTGGTGGATTACGGCGCGTTTGTGGAACTGGAGCCCGGAATTGAAGGCTTGGTCCACGTAACGGAAATGAGCTGGGCGAAGAAACCGACGCACCCGTCAAAGGTTGTTAAGGCCGGCGAAGAAGTGGACGTCGTGGTGCTGGACATCAAGCCGAGCGACCGGCGCGTTTCGTTGGGGATCAAGCAGGCGCAACCCGATCCATGGCTGCTGGTAGCGGAGAAGTATCCGGTGGGCACGGTGGTGACCGGGAAAGTACGGAACATCGCCGAGTTTGGCGCGTTCATCGAGATCGAAGATGGATTCGATGGCCTGGTTCATGTAAGCGACGTGAGCTGGACCGGGCGCGTGAAGAATCCACATGAGGTGTTCAAGAAGGGCGAACCGATCACGGCGAAGGTGCTGCGGATCGATCCGGAAAACCGGCGAGTGTCGTTGGGGATGAAACAGGTGAACGACATTTGGGGAGACTGGTTCAAGTCGCACCGGATTGGCGACGTCGTGCGGGGCAAGGTTTCGCGAATCGCCACGTTCGGCGCTTTCGTGGAACTTGGCGATAACATCGAAGGCCTCTGCCACAATACGGAAATCGAAGAGCGGAAGCGGCGGGATGAAGGACCATCTAGCTTCCGTCCAACGACCGGGCCGCTGAAGAGCGCGGGACCGCTGGAACCGGGTAAGGAATACGATTTCAAGATCATCAAGATCAGCCACGACACGCGCCGGATCGGGCTAAGCTATCGAGCGGCGGTGCGGCAGCAGGAGCGGCGGGAAATCGAACAGTACAAGACGTCGAAGTCGTCGTCGACGGCGACGATTGGAGACGCGCTGAAGCAGAAGCTGTCGTCCCGGTAGTTGGGGAAGCGGGGAGAACCTGGGGCCGAGGGCAACCGCCAGGAAAAGTCGTTTACCTGCGGGTCATTTTAATGATAGGAAGAGTGTCAACCAGGCAGGCGATGCCCCTCTAGGTCGGCCTCGGTGCACATGGCAAGAGTTGCGACTACGAGTGAAGAGGCTAGGCGAAGATGACAAAGCAACCGACACTGACGAAGGCGGACCTGATCGAGGAAGTGCTGCGGATCACGGAGTTGCCTCGCAAAGAGTCCGAAACCATCGTCGAAACCATTTTTGAAAGCATCATTGATGCACTACAGAAGGGCGACAAGATCGAGATTCGCGGATTCGGAAGTTTCCGGACACGGCAGCGGCGCGGCAGAGTTGGACGCAACCCGAAGACAGGCGAGAAAGTGGAAGTGCCGGCGAAGAAGATTCCTTTCTTTAAGCCCAGCAAGGAATTGAAAGACTTTGTGAATAGTCCAGCGGCCGCGGCGGCATCTGCGGCTCAGCCGGAAGCACCGCCTGCGTGAGACGGATGGAAAATTTGGTCGTGCGGCGCCCCGAGTGATCGGGGCGTTTTTTTTGAAGCAGTCGGGAGTCGGCAGCTAATAGTCAATGGTTATCCTAGCGTTCACTGAGCGGATAAGCTTTTTTCTATCCGGCGTTTAAGGTCCGGTTGAAGGCATCCTCCCGTAGCGGACGGCTTGGGTTATGCTTGTTGGAGTTGACGAGTGAGGTCACATCACGATGGATTATCTTTGGTCGCCTTGGCGCTATAGGTACATGGCGATGGTCAGTGAAGGCAAGCAGCCGGAGTGCATTTTCTGCGATGCTGTGCGATTGAATCGCGATGAAGAAACGCTGATCGTGCATCGCGGCAAAAAAGCGTTCGTGATCCTGAACCGGTTTCCCTACACGAGCGGGCACGTGATGATCGTGCCGTATACGCATGTGGCAGAGCTGAAGCTTTGCGAGGAAGGAGCGCTGGACGAAATGATGGAGCTGTCGCAACGAGTGGAGAACGCGTTCCAGAAAACTTACAATCCTGACGGCATGAATCTGGGAATGAATCTGGGACGAGCCGCGGGGGCCGGCGTGATTGGCCATCTCCATCTGCATATGCTGCCGCGGTGGTTCGGCGATTCGAATTTTATGACGGTCACCGGAGAGACGCGGGTACATCCCGAGGAATTGGCGACGACATATGAAAGGTTGAAGAAGGCAATGCAAGTATAAGCGGCGAAGTAGAATCTGAAATTTATAATTACGTTTTAGCGGCGCGGCGGGAGAAGCACTGTGAACCTGGAATTGAACGAAGAGCAGAAGCTGCTGCAAAAGAGCGTGCGGGAGTTTGCAGAAACAGAAGTGCGGCCGCTCGCGAAGGAGTTGGACGAGACGGGTCATTTTCCGCGAGAGCTATTCAAGAAGGCGGCGGAATTGGGATTGACGGGAGTAGCGTTTCCAGAGGCCCAGGGCGGCGCCGGATTCGATCACATCGCCTATACGATTGTGATCGAAGAGATTTCGCGTTGCTGCGCCTCGACGGGAGTGATTCTGAGCGTGCAGAACTCGCTCTTCTGCGATCCGATTCACCGGTTTGGGACTGAGCGGCAGAAGAAACAATTCCTATTGCCTTTTACGCGCGGAGAAAAGATCGGGTGTTATGCGCTGACGGAGCCGCAGGCGGGTTCGAATGCGGCGGCGCTGCAGACGAAAGCTGTGAAGAAAGACGATAAGTATGTGATCAATGGCACGAAGGCGTGGATCACCAACGGCGGAGTGGCGGACGCGGCTATCGCTTATGTGAACACGGAGCCGTCCAAGGGAGAAAAAGGGATTACGGCGATCGTGGTGGAAAAAGGAACGCCCGGTTTTAAGGTGGGCAAGGAAGAAAAAAAACTGGGCATAAACGCGACGGCTTGCAGTGAATTGATTTTCACGGATTGCGAGGTCCCCGAGGGCAATCGCATCGGGAATGAAGGCGAAGGCTATAAGGTGGCGCTCTCGACGCTGGATGGAGGAAGAATCGGGATTGCGTCGCAGGCCACGGGCATTGCGCAGGGCGCATTTGAAGCAGCGCTGAAGTGGGCGCAGGAGCGCATGGCATTTGGGCATCCCATCGCGCAGTTTCAGGCAATCCAGTTCATGCTGGCGGATATGGCGACGGAGATCGACGCGGCGCGCTTGCTGGTGCGCAAGGCGGCGTGGAAGCAGGACAGCGGCGGGCGGTTCAGCCAGGAAGCGGCGACCGCAAAGCTGTTTGCTAGCGAGATGGCCACGCGGGTAACGCATAAAGCCATTCAGATCCATGGCGGATATGGGTATAGCCGGGAATATCCAGTGGAGCGAGCGTACCGAGACGCGCGGATCACGGAGATTTATGAAGGTACGAGCGAAATCCAGAGGCTGGTGATCGCGGCCTGGTTGTTGAAGGGTTAGGTCATTCGTGAAACCGGTGGAAAATTCGAGATAGCTGGCAGTTCTGCTCGGCGTCACCGAAGTGGGAGCAGCGGGCGAGAAACGTCCGTAGTATCCTGACGAGGTGTTGGAACTCGACTCTGGCCTGAACTTCGCCCCGGAAAACGACGCGGAATTTTTTTCGCTTTTGCCTGCGAAACCGGCCGTGTGCCTGATTTCTTCTCAAAACGAGGGAGCAGAGCCTTTTTTAGTGCACACGGCGGACTTGCGGCGAAGGTTGCAGCGACTGCTGGGGCCGCCGGATGCGACCAGCAAGCGGCTGAACCTGCGGGAGTTTGCGCAGCAGGTACGCTACCGTGAAACTGGATCGGCGTTCGAACAAGCCCTCACCTATTATCGCAATGCTAAGCAAATTTTTCCGAAGCGCTACCGGGAATTGATGCGGTTGCGTCCGGCGCCGGTGTTGAAGGTAAACCTGCGGAATACTTATCCACGATGCTTCGTGACGCGGCGCATCGTCGTGAATGAACAGGGCGAACCCACATCCGGAGTGTATTACGGGCCGTTCGCGTCGCGACGGTCTGCGGAAGCGTTCGCGAACAAGATGCTGGACTTTTTCAAGGTACGGCGCTGCCAGATCAAGATCAGGCGCGATCCGACTTTTCCTGGGTGCCTGTATTCGGAAATGAAGATGTGCTTGGCGCCCTGTTTCGCGGGATGCAGCAAGGAAGAGTACGACGTGGAAGTGAACCGGCTGGTGCAATTTCTGGACACGAATAGCCTTTCCCTGCATGATGCACTGACACGCGAACGGGAAAACGCCAGCGAACAACTGGATTTTGAGAAGGCAGCGGCAATTCATAAGAAGCTGGAAAAGCTGGACGATGTTTTGCGTGGCAAGCCTGAATTGTCGCGCCGAATTCAGGACCTGGATGCTGTGATTCTGCAGCGCACGACGGAAGAACACTCGATTGCGTTTTTTGCAGTGCATCGCGGGAGATTGGCGGAGCCGTTTTATCTGCGCTTCGGCGATACTGGTAAACCCGCGTCGGCGGAGGAGGCTGTCCGGGATTACATTGAGGGTTCGGGAAGCGCAGCGCCGGTGGCAACTGCGAACGTGCGACAGAGCGCAGCGGAACTGGGCGAGCATCTGGGACTGCTTGCGCGATGGTTTTTCAGCAGCCCGCGCGAAGGCGAGATATTCTTTCGTGAGAAGGATTGGCCGTACCGAAGAATCCTGCGGGCGTGTTCGCGATTGCTTGCTCCGAAAAAAGAGCTGCCGGAGAAAGCGGCCAGTGCCGAAGGAAAAAAGCAAAGCGAGGAAAGCAAATGAGCCGGGGAGCAACGCACGAAGGCACGACGCGCTATGCGGAAAAATTCCGGGGAGTCGCCGCGGAGGGGCACTTTCGTCAGGCGGAAGACTTGGTGGTGTCTTCGCTGGGAATCGGGACGTATTTGGGCCAGCCGAACGAGTCAACAGATTCCAGTTATACAGCGGCGATTGTGGCGGCAGTGGAATCAGGCATCAACCTGATCGATACGGCGATTAATTACCGGCTGCAGAGAAGCGAAAGGACCATCGGTACGGCGCTGAGGGTGCTGGCACGCAAGGGCATTTCGCGAGACGAAGTTGTTGTGTGCACGAAAGGCGGCTACTTGACGCCCGATGGTTCGATGCCGGAAGACCCGAATCGCTATTTTTTTGAGGAATATCTCCAGAAAGGGATCTTCTCCGCAGAGGACATTGCCGGGGGAGGCCACTGCATGACCGCGCGATTTCTGGAAAATCAACTAACGCGCAGCCGGAAGAACCTGCATGTGGACTGCATCGACGTTTATTACCTGCATAATCCGGAGACCCAGCTTTCAGAAATTGCGCCAGACGAATTTCTGAAACGCGTGCGGGAAGCGTTCGTATTCCTGGAATCCGCGGCGGCTCGGGGACAGTTGCAATATTACGGAATGGCGACGTGGAATGGATTTCGCCAGGAAAAATCGGCGCGTGATTCCCTGCAACTCGCGGAGATCGCCACGATCGCCAAGGAGATTGCCGGAGAGAAACATCATTTTCGATTCGTGCAATTGCCGTTCAACCTGGCGATGACGGAAGCGTTGACGCTGGGGAATCAAACGATGGGACCCGAGCAGAAAACGGTGATGGAAGCGGCGAGCGAGTTGGGAATCACATTGATCGCGAGCGCTTCCCTTCTCCAAGGACAAGTGGCGCAAAATCTGCCGGGGTTCGTGGCGGAAGCGCTGGGATTGCAGAACGATGCGGAACGCGCATTGCAATTCGCGCGGTCGGCGCCCGGAATAACGGCGGCATTGGTGGGAATGTCGCGGACACCGCACGTGGAGGCGAACACGCGATTAATCGTAGAAGTGCCGGCGGGATTGGAGCAGTTCAGCAAGCTTTTTTCGCGAGGCGAACGAGCGTAGACCGGATGCGGAATTTGCTTGCGCCTAGATTTTGCGAAGTTCGGAATGACGTTCCAGGAGCCATGAAGTAATGGACTGGTTCAACTGGTCAAGGTAGCCGGAGAAAAAATGATCAGCACCCTGAATGAAAGATAGTCGCGTGTCTCCTGCGGCAAAGGCGACAACAGGTTCGACTTTTTCCCATGCACCGTGTTCGTCGTTGGTGCCCTGCACAATCAACTTGGGTTTTGCGCAGCTTGCAAGATACGTGAAGTCGGAATTATTGACGGGGATTCCAAGACCGATGAGTTCGTGCACGCGATGATCCGCGCAGCCGACCTGCAGACCAACCCAGCTTCCAAAACTAAAACCGGCGACGAGCAGCGGAGTTTCGGGGTATTGCGCGGCCAAATAATCGATAGCGGCTTGCGCGTCTCCGCGTTCGCCCAATCCGCGATCATGTTCACCGGCGCTTAGACCCGCGCCACGAAAATTGAAACGGAGTACGGGAATGCCGAGCGCATCCAAAGATTTAGCAGCATGGTAAACAACCTTATTGTGGAGCGTGCCGCCGAAAAGCGGATGAGGATGGCAGACGATGGCCGCGATTGTAGGGGTACCAGAACGAGTGGGAGTCCACAGTATGGCTTCGAGAGCGCCGACGGGGCCTTGTAGAAAGAAATTGCGAGAATCATGATGGATCAGCATTAGGAATCAAGGAATCCAAAAAAACTTTAACCAAATCTAAGATAGTGCACATCTATTGTCTCTTAAGTAGACAGAATGTGCAGAGAGGTGTGAGTTCTAGTCCGCCCACGACGAGGCATGTAGGTACTAGAGCTAAAAATATGGAATTTGACATTGAAGTTTGTTCGCACGGATGTTACTTTCAGCGCGGTTCAGCCAAAACAGGGGGCCCGCATGGGCGATTTGTCGGATCGGCGTGAGGCCAGGCGCTTTGTTATGACCCTGCCTGTGCGCGTGTTAGCGCACGATGCGAGCAGCCCGGAACTGCGCGCGAACACACGCGACGTGAGTTATCGAGGACTTTATTTCCTCACAGATGCGCGGTTTGAAAACGGCACGGAAATCGATTTTATTTTGACGCTCCCGCAACAGGTGATTTCCGCGGGAGACGTGAACATCCGGTGTCACGGCAAGGTGGTTCGTATTGAACCTACCGAGAACGGGAAGACCGGCATTGCAGCGAAAATCGAGAAGTACGAATTCGTGCCGGCTCGCGCTCCCGCCGCCTGAAGTAACCACATTCCCCGCATAATTGTCGGCGTGCCTGTGGCCCCTTTTGCGTAGAATGGAGCCACCGGGTTGCACGAGATTTGACGGCTTGCAGCTCGCGGGAGATTGCCATGTATCACTACGATCCAACGCAAGCATTGGAAGAACTGCAGGAAGACGCGCTGCTGCCTCACCCGGTGAAGTTGCGTGACATGATTCTGAGAAATCAGCTGGGGCCGCAGGACGCGCAGTTGCTTAATCAGGAATTCCAGGACTACCTGACGCGCTTCGGCGAATTGCAAAAACTGGCAAAAACCATTCTGGAGAAGCTTTCCACCGGCCCACGGAAGGCCGCTTCGCTGTGATCGACGCATGAGGGAAGCTGCCGCGCTGCGGCGTCCGCCACGCGTGCTGATTCTTTCCGCTTCCTCTGGCGCCGGACACGTGCGAGCGGCGCAGCACTGGACGAAGCGTTTCGGATGCGCGGCGGCTGCACCGTGGAGCATGTCGACGCCATCAACCACGTCAGCAAGGTATTTCAGCGAATCTACGAAGACGCTTACATCGCGATGGTGAAGAGCGCGCCCGGACTGATGGGCCTGCTGTACGACCGCACGGATCAACCCTGGAGCAACACCCGCCGCCGGCTTGCGCTGGACCGTTTGAACGCGCAGCCGATGATCCGGATGCTCAAGCGCGTGCAACCGGACCTGTGCATTGCAACGCATTTTCTTCCCGCGGAAATTCTGGCGTGGCTGATTGCAAAGAGAAAATTGCGGGCGCGTCATGTGATCGTGGTGACAGATTACGACGTACACGCGATGTGGCTATGCCGGACCGTGGATCGCTACGACGTAGCGTTGCCGGAAGCCGCTGAATATCTGGTGGGCATCGGAGTGCCGCGAGAGAAATTGCGCGTGACCGGAATTCCTATCGACCCGAAGTTCGAAGTGCCTGTTGACCGCGAAGATGCGCGGCGGAAACTTGGGCTGTCGGCCAATTCCCGGGTGTTACTGATCTCCGCCGGAGGTTATGGACTGGGCCCGGTGGAGCAGTTGGTGAGGAGTTTGCTGGCGCTGGGGCGGCCGTGGCAAATCGTGGCCATTGCGGGTAAAACAGAAAAATTGAAGGCGCGATTGGAGAAACTTTCGAAAACCTGCGGAAAATTGGCAGACGGCGGAAACCGGCTGGTGGCCGTGGGATTCACGAAAGAGATGGATCAATACATGGCCGCGGCCACTGCGCTGATCGGCAAGTCCGGAGGACTGACGACATCGGAAGCGCTGGCGCGAGGATTGCCCATGATCCTGATCGAACCGATTCCGGGCCAGGAAGAACGCAACGCGGACCATCTGCTGGAGGCGGGAGCGGCGATTCGCTGCAATAATCTGCCGGCGGCGGCCTGGAAAATTGATACGCTGCTCGATAATCCGGAAAAACTCCAAGCTATGCAAGAGGCTGCAAAAGCAATGGCGCGGCCGGACGCAGCGCGGATAATCGCGGAAGACGCCCTGGGGCTGCTACACTGATTCGGTTCATTTGTGCATGAACTGGATTGAATAAATAAATCATGAGACGAAATACCTTACTGATCGATGCGGATGACACGCTCTGGGAAAATAATGTTTTCTTCGAGAAGTTGATTGAGGATTTCATCAGCCTGGTGGAACCTTCCGGCTACAGCCGTGCGTACATCCGGCACATCCTGAATGAAACGGAGCGTAAAAATATCCGGCAGTACGGATACGGAGTGCGGAGCTTCGGGCGATCGCTGGAAGAAACGTACATCAAGCTGGCGGACCAGATGGCGCGGCGGGAAGTGCTGGCGGAGATTCATAACCGGGTGACCGACCTGGAACGAACACCGCCGAAAATTCTGGATGGAGTGCCGGACACGTTGGCGTACCTGACGAGCCGCCACCGGCTGATTCTTTTTACAAAAGGCGAACCGGCAGAACAAGCGGCGAAGGTGGAGCGCTCCGGGCTGCAAGGTTTTTTTGAGGCGATTGAAATCGTCGCGGAGAAAGACGCGAAGACCTACACAGTGCTGGTGAACAAGCACAAAATCGTGAAGACGCAGGGATGGATGATTGGGAATAGCCCGCGCAGCGACATCAACCCGGCGATGGAAGCGGGATTGAACGCGGTGTACATCCCGCATGTGAATACGTGGCAATTGGAACATGAACCGGTGTTAGCGGGATCGGGGAAATTGGTAATTTTGCCTGCGTTTCGAGAGTTGCGGAATCATTTTTAGCTGCTTGTAGCGGAGGAGTTTTGAGCGGGTCGAGTCATGCTTCCAAAGTTGCAGTCGTCGGCGCTGGAGCTGTAGGCGGATATTTCGGCGGAATGTTTGCGCGGGCGGGCGTGCCGGTCGCGCTGGTCGGGCGGCCTGCTTTTGTGGAGGCGGTACAACGTTCCGGATTGCGAATCGATTCGTTCCAGTTTCAGGAAACGGTGCACCCGGAGGCGTCGACGGAGCTGTCCGCGGCTGCGGGCGCGGATGTGGTGCTGTTTTGCGTGAAAACTACGGACACGGCGAGCGTAGCGAGAGGATTGTCCGGGATATTGCCGCGGGATGCGTTGGTGGTCAGCATGCAAAATGGTGTGAGTAACGCGGAGGACATACGGACAGTTTCAGGAATCGATGCGTTGCCCGCGGTTGTGTATGTTGCCGCGTCCGTGCCCACGCCGGGAACCGTGAAACACCTGGGACGCGGAGATATCGTGGTTGGGCCGAAGAATGAACGCACGGAAAGGATCGCGGAACTTTTTGAGGCCGCCAGGATTCCCTGCCGGATTTCCGAAAATATCCAAGGCGAGTTGTGGACAAAGTTGATCTGGAATTGCGCGCTGAATGCAATCTCGGCGCTCGGCCGCGTAACGTACGGAGAAATTATCGAGAGCGAGGACGCGCGAAAAGTGGTTGAGGCAGCAGTGTACGAGACTTTGCGCGTCGCGCATGCCAAGGGCATTCAACCGGCCGGGCTTGAGGATCCGCAAGCCGCGATCGCAGGCTCGTTTAAGATTGCAGAGCAGATGAAAGGAACGCGGTCGTCGACGGCCCAGGATCTGGCGCGAGATAAACGAACGGAGATCGATTCGTTGAATGGCTATGTGGCGAGACTAGGGGCGAAATTGGGCGTGCCGACGCCGGTGAATCATACGCTGTACACGCTGGTGAAGCTGTACGAGCGAGGATTCGGCGCGTAGGAGCGGCTGTAATTGGGTTTCAAGGGGTTTTTACTCGCGCTCGGGGCCTTTGAAGGGAATGTGGACAATGGCCTCCAGGGCGACCGGTTGGCCGTCTTTCGTGGCCGGGTGAAACTTCCACTGTTTGAAGGCTTCGATGGCGTTTGCATCAAGCTGCTTGTCCAGGCCGCGCACCAACTGAATGCTATCGACGCTGCCATCGGTACGAATCACGCCGTAGAGAATCACCTCCCCTTCCACATGTTCCTGGATCAGATCTTGCGGATATTTGGGATCGACCTTGCGAAGAGGTCCCGGTGCATTGAGCTGCGCACTGTTGCGAGGCACACCTGGCACATGCATTTCCGCGAAGTGAATGATCCAGCTGCCAGTGACGCTATTCAAGTTAGGCATATCGACGTTCATCGAATACACGCGATGCGCCGCAAAAATATCCTCGGGCTGTGCGCCGGGCGGAAGCGAGCCGAAATTGGGGGGGCCGGTGCGCTCCGGCGGATCATCATCGGCATTCGGATCGGGACGCTTATAGACGTTAGAAGCTTTCGGCAGAGTTAATTTTCCCGGAGTACCGAGGCCCGAAACACCAGCGTTTGGTTTTGGATTTCCGCCACTGATGCTGATGCCGATGGAACTTTTCCCCGCCAGATCGCCGGCATTCGAAGAAGCTCCACCAGCCGAAGCATTCGAAGGATTTCCCGAGCCGCCTCCAGTGCCATTTGGTTTGCCTTCGGGAGAGATGGCCACACGAGCGGCAAGATTGCCTTTCGGGATTTCGACGACCGGCGCGGGAGGTCCAGGAGTCGACGATAACGCGATAATTGTGGCAGCGGAACCGCTGGAGGAGTTCGCCGCCGCGGTTGCGACTTCCGGCGCGGGCGCTACTTCACCCGTTTGCGTGCGGTCGGACACGCGCGGCGCGGACCCTGCATTGATTTCCAGTCGCGGTTTCACGGGAGCATCGGGCAGCTGAGCGAGACTCAGATCCGCGGGACGGGTTTCCGTGTTCGGCACGTCGAGTGTAGGCGCATCAGTGGTGGCGATTTTCTTCTTCACTTGTTTTGGACGGAGCTTGGCGAGCGTCTGTTCGCTAATTTGCAAACGGGGGCGAGCAGGAGCGGCGGGACTGGCGAGTTGCACCATGTTCGGAAGCGGCGGAACGAACTTCGGCGGCTCCATGGGCGCGGAGGTATTCACAAGAGTTTGCCGCGGATGGGTAGGATGGGAAGGATCGGTGAAGATGCGTTGGCGAGGATGGTAGGCGTCTGTGTTTTCCGCAGGAGGAGTGTCCGCAGAAGTTTTTGGCGAGACAGTTTTGTGTCCCTGCTTCGGAACATTAAGCAATGGCAGATCTTCGATCTTGCCCGACCAAGTGAGTTCGGTATTGTCCAAGGCCGCAACGTGTTTTGGCGCCATGGAAATATGAGGCCAAGGCACAACAAAAAATACGACGTGCCAGAGAGCGGCGGCGAGGATTGCTGCGTAAGGGACGCGCCGTTGAATGCGGCAATCGATGAAGATATTTCCCTGTGGTTCGCCCTTGGGTATGCGCGTCCAGCGGAAAAACGCGGCGAGCTCACTGAAGAAATTCTGATGAAAACTATTCCAGGCGATAGTCAGTTTTGGCTCGCCGGCGCCCGGCAGATACACGGCGATCGGGTAGATCTCGTTCTGTCCGAGCACATCAAACGGATTGACCTGAAATCTACGAAACATTGCCTTCCATTATAACGTGCCAGCCGGTGGCTCCCGCGGGGCCGGGGAGAGCAGCGAGGGCGCAAGAAAATAAGATGACCGATGGGCGGAGGAGGTTTACTCCGAAGCTGGATCGTTCACCGGAATAGTTTTGATCAAGCGATAAAAGCTGAGAATTGCATCACCCTGACGCAACATACGCACAGACTGCAAATTTCCAACGGCCTCGGGGAGAGTGAAATTGCGGCGATGTTCGGCGATGACCAGGCTCCCCTCAGACAAAAGCGTAGCAGAACCGAGGAAAGAGAGCACGCGATCATAATCGGCAACGTCGTCGTAAGGAGGATCGAGGAAAAGGATTTGCGGCGGGGAACCGGAGTTTTCTTGCGCGAGAGTTTGCAGGGCGGGAAGGGCATCGATGGAGAGGATACGAGCGCCTTCTTTTATTTGCAGCGAGGCGAGATTTTTCTTGATGAGCGCTACGGCGGAAGCATGTTTTTCGATGAACACGACTTCGGAGGCGCCACGGCTGAGGGCTTCGATGCCGACGGCGCCGGTGCCGGCAAAAGCGTCGATGAAGCGGGAGCCGACCACAAATTCGCCGAGAATATTGAAGAGTGTTTCCCGAAGGCGATCGCTCGTGGGGCGAAGATCGAGGCCTTTGAGGCTTTGCAGATGGCGGCTGCGAAATTTTCCGGCGATAACGCGCATGAGGATTCCTCTGCCTTAACCTATGCGGGCAAGATGGTAGCGACGCTGCCACTCGCTCGGCAGAACGCGAAGGATCTCGCGCAAGGAATTATTTTTAGCGGGATCTTCGGCGAGGGTGAAGGCTTCCTTCCGCGCGATTTCCAATAATTCTCGATCGCGGAGGGGACTGGCTATCTGGAAGCCCAGTTCACCGGATTGGCGCGTGCCGAAGAATTCTCCAGGTCCGCGCAATTGCAGATCGGCTTCGGCAATTTCGAAACCATTGTTGGTTCGCACCATGGTTTCCAGGCGGGCGCGGCCTTCTTCCATCAGGCGATAAGGAGCGACGAGAATGCAATGGGATTTCTGCGCGCCGCGACCGATGCGGCCGCGAAGTTGGTGAAGTTGCGACAGGCCGAATCGCTCGGCATGCTCAATGACCATGACAGTGGCATTGGGGACATCGACGCCAACTTCGACAACGGTGGTGGTGACGAGGATCTGGACTTCGTTACGACGAAAACGCTGCATCACATCGTCTTTCTCTTCACTGGAAAGGCGGCCGTGGAGGAGGCCGACGCTCAGCTTGGGGAAAACGAGTTTGGAGAGGCGCTCATACTCTTCCATTGCTGCTTTGAGTTCGAGCTTGGATTCCTCAATTACGGGATAAATTACGTAGGCCTGATGTCCGGCTTGGACTTCGCGGCGCAGTCCCTCCCACACGCCGGGAAGATGCTGCTCCGTGGTTATGCGCGTGGAAATGGGCGTGCGTCCGGGAGGAAGTTCGTCGATCACGGAAACGTCCAAATCGCCATACAAAGTAAGGGAAAGGGTTCGCGGAATCGGAGTGGCGGTGAGAACGAGAACATGGGGCGCATGGCCATGCTTCACGGCTTTATCCATTAATTTTTTGCGCTGCATGACGCCGAAACGGTGCTGTTCGTCGATAGCGACGAAGCCCAGGCGCTGGAACTCGACGTTGTCTTCGATCAAGGCATGGGTGCCGATGACGAGTTGCGCTTCACCGTTTCTGATGCGCCCCTTAACGGCAGCTTTTTCGGCAGTCTTCAGGCCGCTGATCAAGAGATCCACGCGATAGCCACCGGTGGCGAGAATGCGGCGCGCGGCGAGGTAATGCTGCACGGCAAGAATTTCGGTGGGCGCCATCAAGGCGGCCTGGCAACCGTTTTCCATGGCAATTACGGCAGCCTGCAACGCGACTATGGTTTTGCCGCTGCCCACGTCTCCCTGAAGAAGGCGATTCATGGGGACGGGCCGCTCGAAATCGGCAGCGATTTCGGCAAGAACGCGCTTTTGGGCGGCGGTGGGCTTGAAAGGAAGTATTTTTTTCAGTGCATCGCGAATTTTGTCTTCGCGAACACGGAAGGGGAGGGCGTTTTCCTTGCGAATGGCTTTACGTCCCAAGGCCAGGCTCAGCTGATATAAGAAAAATTCTTCGAAGATCAGGCGGCGTTGCGCGGGCGAGCGGAACTGATTGAGGGCTTCGAGCGATTCTGCCTGGGAAGGAAAATGTGCCTGGATTACGGCGTCGCGACGAGAGGGAAATCCCAGGCGATCACACAATTCCAAGGGAAGGATGTCGACAATGGTGTGTTCGAGATTTTGCAGCGTGGCGTAAATGGCGCGGCGGATCTGGCGCGTCCCGAACGTGCCGATGACCTCGTAAACGGGCACGATGCGACCCATTTCCGTCGAGTCCACATCCTCGCCGCTCAACACTTCGAATTGCGGATTCACCATTTCGCGACGAGCGGGACGCTGCTTATCGATTTCCACTTTGCCGTGGAGGATCAGTTCCTGTCCCGGCTTCAAGCGGCCTTCGAGGAAGCCACCGTGGAAAAACTTGCAGGGGAGGGAGCCGGTATCGTCCTGAACGAGCAAATGGTAAATGGCGTCGCGGCCGTACATGCCACGGACAGCCTGGCCGCTCATAACGCGGGCGCGCAAGGTGTAGGTACCATTGGGCTGAACATCTCTTATTTTTGAGAAGTGGATGCGGTCTTCATAACGGAAGGGGAGATAGTTGAGCAAATCTTCGAGAGTATAAATGCCACGCTGCGCCAAGAGCTCGGCGCGCTGCGGTCCCACACCCTTCATCATTTGGACATTGGTCTGGAGGCTGACGGTCATCGCTCTCTTCTTTATACCATCCCAAAGTAAACCGTGCTTTTCGTGAAGCTTGCGCCACCGGCATGGGTACCGATACAGTGGTTTTGCGGCCCAGAATTTCGTCCAGGAGGGTGCTTTGGCAGATGAACGGTTGCGCGGTTCAGACAAGCGCGTCCTGCTGCTGTGGGTGCTGTGTGGTCTGATTGGCGCGCTTTTTGCGCAGCGATATTTTTTCCGGGCGTTTCCGGAAGCGTCTGTGGATTTCAAAGTTTCCCGCGCGGACGCGCAGGTGCGCGCCAAGCAATTTGTGGAAGGCCTGGGCGAAAACCTGAACGGCTATGAATCCACGATTGTTTTTGATGTGGACGAAAACGCAAAGACCTACCTGGAACGAGAACTGGGATTACAACAAGCCAACCAACTGATGTCCGGGCAATTGAACATCTGGTATTGGGACGTGCGCTTTTTCCGGCCGAAGCAGGAAGAAGAGTTTCTCGTGCGCATCAGCCCGGCGGGAAAAGTGGTGGGCTACGACCGCAAGATTGAAGAAGCACGGGCGGCGAAATCTCCTAGCCGAGACGAGGCAGAGACTGAGGCGGAAAAATTCGCGGAAACAAAACTTGGCGTGGACCTGAACCAATGGGAGTTCTTGCCGGCGGAAGCGAATTCACAGGCGCGGCCGAATCGGGTGGATTGGTCATTCACCTGGGAACGCAAAGGATTTAAGGCGAAGGAAGCGCCGTACCGGCTGCAAGTCGGAGTGCAGGGCGACCACGTTGGCGACAGCCAGGAATTTTTGCAGGTGCCGGAGGCGTGGGTTCGCGGATACGAGCACCTGCGCTCGACAAACAATTTTTACGAAGAGCTGGCGCTGGTGCCGTATGGATTTTTGTTGGGCGGGGCGCTATGGCTGGGCGTGACTCTGTGGCGGCAAGGGAAAACATCGTGGTTAGCGGCTCTAAAAATTGGCGCGGTGGTCACCGTGCTTTATTACCTCATGGAATTGAACGATTGGGGTTCTGTGCGAGCGGCATATGACACGCAGGTGGCCTATGGAGGATTTGTAATCCAGAGATTGTTCTTTATGTTGCTGGCGGCGGTGGGCACGGCGTTCACGATTAGCCTTG
Source organism: Candidatus Acidiferrales bacterium (assembly GCA_963701055.1). Taxonomy (GTDB): domain Bacteria; phylum Acidobacteriota; class Terriglobia; order Acidiferrales; family UBA7541; genus Acidiferrum. The sequence goes on from OY969563.1 coordinate 5,456,211, forward strand.
TATATCCGGGAGGCGAACCGCTGTACCGGGCAAGCCAACCGGGAAAATTGCGGCTGCCGAAGGCGTTCACGTTGCGCGGCATTCGTTCGAAGGAGTTTTTCAGCGCGGGGGTGGTAGGCGTGTGCCTGGCAGCGGCGCACATTGGATTTATTACGGCCTTCTACATGATTGGAAATCGGTTTGGAGTTTGGGCGCCGCAGGACATCAAGTATTCGGACATCGTAAATACGCCATTTCCGTGGATTGCGGGCGTGGCCATCGGAGTTCTGGCGGCTACGAACGAGGAATTCACGTTCCGGCTGTTTGCGATTCCGTTTATGCAAAAACTGACGGGCTCGCGCGTATTTGCCGTGATTCTTCCCGCATTTTTCTGGAGCTTTCTGCACAGCAATTATCCCCAGGAACCCGGGTACATTCGAGGGATTGAAATCGGGATCATGGGAATTGTGGCAGGACTGGTGATGCTGCGCTGGGGGATCGTGGCAACGCTGATCTGGCATTACACCGTAGATGCGTCGCTGGTGGGTATGCTGCTGATTCGCTCGGATAATTTGTACTTCAGAATTTCCGGGATCGTTGTGGGGCTGGCGGCGGTGGTGCCGGTGGCTTATTGCGGTGTGCTCTATTTGACGAGGGGGCGGTTTGAAGCTGTGGATGACCTGCTGAACCAGGCCGAGCCAGCGCCGGAAATCAAACTTGCACGCGAAAATGCTGGCGTCCCTGAGCGGGCCGAATATTCCACACGACGGTACGATGCGCTCACCACGGGGGCAATGGGTTTCCTAGCAGTGTGTGTGATCGTCGGGGGATTGTTGGCGTGGCGTCTGAAGCGCGAACACATTGGCGACTACCTTAAAGTTTCTGCCGACCGCACTGAGGCGACGCAACGCGGAGACGCCGTGATGCGCGAGCATGGCCAGGACCCGAACGGTTATCGCCAGTCCGCGGTGATGGTAGACACGACCGACCCGACAGTGAATGAGTTCCTTCATCGCCGCATGTCCGTTAGCGAGATTAATGACATTTACGCCCAGCGGGTACCTGGCGCGCTTTGGAAGGTGCGATATTTCCGGGATTCGCAGGTGGAAGAATTTGCAGTGACGGAGAAGCCGGATGGTTCTTTGCATGGCTACTGGCACACGCTGGCAGAGGCCGCTAAGGGAGCGAATCTGACGAAGGAGGAGGCGATTGGCATCGCCGAAAAATATTTGCAAGAGAAAAAGCAGATCGACCTGAGCGGATGGAAACTTGTCAGTTCGGATTCCGACAAGCGGCCGAATCGCACGGACCATTTGCTGATCTGGCAACAAAACACTCCGCTCGATCCGGAAAAATCCGGCGACGGCAGCTCTTCCGACTACGCGTATATGCGCATGAGCGTTACGGTGCTGGGCGACGAACCGGCGGATTACCGGACTTTCATCAAGATTCCAGACGAGTTTGTTCGCAAGCAAGGAGAGCAGACAGTTGGGCGAATCCTGGTGACGATTTTTCAGGTTTGCGTAGCTTTGGCGCTGCTGGTCGGCTTGCTCGTGTTTTTCTTCAAGCGCTTGCGCGTGCAGCCGCCGGTGAGGATACCCTGGCGGCGCTTGTTTGGTTGGGGGTTGGCCGGGGTTGTTGGTTATGCCGTGAGCTTTTTGTTTGGGCGCGGAATCCCCGCGCTTCTTCAAGATTACGAGACGTCAATGCCATTTAGCATTTTTTTTGGCACGAGGGCCGTAGCTATCTTATTAGCTTGTGCGTTTTTGTTTGGTTTCATCACCGTGCTGTATGGATTAGCGTGGTCCTTCGGCGCACGGACCTTCGGCGAAGAACATCTTCCCGGCTGGCTTGGCATGCCGGCACTTTATTACCGGGACGCATTCTGGATCGGGGTGGGAGGATCAGCAGTGCTTATTGGATTGCGGCGGCTGCTTGATTTTGCGGCAGCGTGGTGGCCGACGATGCACCGCGAACTTCCAGCGAGCTTCGGTGATTCGTATGATGCGATCTATCCGGGGCTGGGCGCAATTGGAGGCACGGTATTTCGCGGCATGCTCGCGACAGGAATTCTGGTTCTGGGCGCGTCGTTTATGGCAGCGGAAGTGCGGCTGCGCTGGTTGCGCCTGGTGGTTTTTGTTGCAGTTGCCGCAGCGACAGTGCGGAGTTGGGGATCGCCGGCGGATTTTCTGAAGCAATTTTTGATCTCGGCCATACTTCTGGTGGTGGTGGTGCACGGTGTAAAACGGGTGGTGCGGTTTAATCTGCTGGGGTTATTTCTGGTGCTCGCGTGTATGGCGCTGTTGGCCGGTGCCACGGAGTTAGTGACGCAGCCGAATGCGTTCTACCGCGCAAATGGGTACGGAATCCTGGTGGCAATGGTGGCGTTGCTGGCATGGCCATTGGTGGCTTGGCGGCAGGGTGGGAAAGCGGTTCCGGCCTCGAATTAAAGGGACGACGCCGGGTCGCCAGAGCGCATCCAACCAGGCACGGTGATAAGGTGCGCACTATGGAGTGGTAAACCCTTCCGTTGCTCACCCCGAGAAGTTCACCGCGTCTAAAGTTTCATCGGGGGAGTGCGTCATTTTTCCGCAGGATACCGATAGCCCAACATCAGGATGGTTGGGGATTTAGATCAGATTCAGCAAAGAGAAAGCGAATATGTCTTTACCCTCGTGGGCTCTGGCTTTTGCAGATGAATCCGGTCAAACCAATTCGGATTCGGCGTTGGCTTCTGTGACATCCCTGGCGAACACGGAAGAACGAGTTGTGGTGGAACAAGCGCAGGCCGGCAACCGACCCGCGTTCGAAGAACTGGTTCGCCGGTACGATCGAGACGTGCTGCGGCTGGCATTGAACCTGATGAAGCGCACCGAAGATGCGCGGGACGTTTACCAGGAAGCGTTCCTGAAAGTTTTCCGGAATCTGCACCGGTTCCGGTTCGAATGCAGTTTCTACACCTGGCTGTACCGGATCGTAACCAACGTTTGCTTGGACCATTTGCGGCGGCGGCAAGCGCGGCCAGAAGATCAGGCTCCGGAAGCGCATTCCTCACAGTTTGAAGATACAGGCTCGGATTTTTTTGAGCGCCAACGAGAACACCGGGCGACACTCGATCCCGAACGGAGTTTGCTGGGACTGGAAATCAAAATGCGACTGGCTGCGGCTATGCAGCGACTTTCTCCACGCGAACGCATCGTTTTTGAGATGAAACATTATCAGGGACTGAAACTACGAGCCATCGGCGACGTGCTGGGCACGAGCGAAGAGACCGTGAAGAATTCACTGTTCCGCGCGACGCGGAAACTGCGTAGCGAACTGGGAGTGCTGCGATGAACGCGGGTGATGGGAATAAGGCCTGCGAGGCGGTCGGCGCGCTTCTGGTGTTTTATGTTTGCGATGAAGTGAACGGGCAGGAACGCGCAGCGATTGAAAGCCATCTGGCAGAATGCGCGGCTTGCCGGGCTCAGCTTGCCGAAGAACATGATTTTCAGAAGGTAGTCAGTTCCCTACCCCATGCGGCGGATGAAATCGATGCAGCTGGCATTCTGCTGTCGCACTGTCGCAGTGAACTTGCAGAAAAACTGGACGATCTGGAACAGCCCGCGGCGAAAGAGAGAGTGCGGACCTTCGGATGGCTTCGTGGCTGGATGATGTTGCATCCGGCGTGGAGCGCGGGGACCCTGGTTCTGGTTGGGCTAGTGGCGGGAAATCAATACGCACAGTGGTCCAGCAGCCGGAGCGAGGGCGCCGGCCAGGAACAAGTGGTGAATGTGCGGCCGAGTTCGCAATTGACGGATGACCAGTTATCGAAGATGGCTGTTGCCGGAATTAATTTCACTCCTTCACCGTATTCGGGTTCGAAGAACGTACGGGTGCGGCTGAATGCGGAACAGCCAATTGAGTTGAACGGAAACGCGGACGATTCGAATGTGCGCAGTGTGCTAACGTTTGTGGTGAAGAACGGCGAGCGCTTTGATTCGGGAGTGCGGCTGGATTGCCTGGATGCGTTGAAGGCTCACGCGCAGGATACCGTGGTGAGGACGGCGCTGCTCACAGCGGCGCGCAAGGATCCGAATCCGGCGGTGCGGCTGAAAGCATTAGAGGCGCTGCACGATGCAGGAATCGATGGCGGTGCGAGACAAGTGCTACTGGATGTGCTGCAGCACGACGTCAATCCGGGGGTACGCGTGGAAGCGGTGAACCTGCTGGTGCGCAGCCTGGAAGAAGCACAGAGCCAAGCTCCTGTAGTTGCAGCAACCCCTGGCCCGGAAGTGCCTTCCGCAGGGATGATCCGGAGGGCGACTCAGACTGGCGCAAACGACGGGTCGATCGAGAATTTGATGCTAGAGCTGCAAAATCTGCAGCAGAACGATCCCAGCCGTTACGTTCGTCTGCGAAGCACAGCGGCGTTGCGTGAAATCAACGCGCGCAACGATCAATAATCAGTGATCGGGCGATCGCGAAACAGAGTTTGGATTCCATTCATGCCAGGTTCTTCATACATTCCGGTAGGTGCGACCCGGAGGCAGTGCGACACTCTGCTCGTGGTTGCAGCATTGACATGGCTCACGGCATGCCTTTTGCTGGCCGCGCCGTCCCTGGCGGACAACACTCCTCGACACGCTTCGATTGAACGTATGGGCGAGTTGCGGGTCACGAATGGCATGACGCTGCATTTGAACACCGATCTGGGCAACGTACGCATCGAGACGTTACCCCCGGGTGCGCCACCGACCCTGAAATACTCCGTTCATATCGAGACCGATGCTCCCGCACCGGCAGGGGATCGGCTGCTCAATTATTATTCGCTGACGGCGCGTGAAACGGTGGACACAGTGTTTCTTGCAGGAACGCTTCCGAACGTGAACATGCTCGCTGCAAGTCATAGGACGAATAGCCGGAACGTGCAATTTTACGTGCAGTTCGTGGTGACGGTGCCAGCGACGTTCAGCCTGGATATTTCGACCGGCTTGGGGGACATTGAGATGGCCGATATCGATGGACATGTCAGCCTAGTGACGCAGGGGGGGAACATTACCACCGGGCGGATCGGCGTGATGGGCGGACCTTCGACACGCGGCGAGCGAACCGTGGCCAAGATCGAAACGCAAGGCGGGCACATCACGATGAAGGATGTGGCGGGCGATCTGGACGCATATACGGCGGGCGGGCACATTCTGGCGGGAAGCATTGACGGCAATGCCCGGCTGCGGACGGGCGGCGGTCACATTCGCGCGGCAAAGATCAAGGGCACGGCGCGATTGGAAACCGATGGAGGCAATATCACGGTCGGCGAAGCGGGTTCTTACGTCACGGTGCGCACAGCCGGAGGACAGATCGACTTCGGGGAAGTGCACGGATCGGTTCATGCAGAAACGGGCGGCGGGGGAATTCGCGTGATCTCTGTTGCGGGGCCGATGGAAGTGGCCAGCACCGGAGGCAGCATTTGCCTGACGCGAGTTGCTAACCGGGTTCATGCCGAAACCGGGGAGGGCACCATTACCGCGTGGATCAATCCAGAGATACAGATGAATGCGCGGTTGGTGCGGCTCCCAGGACCATCCCAGCTTGCTTCGCAAACCGGGGACATCGTGGTGTTTCTGCCGCGGAACATTGCCATGACCATTGACGGAACAATCGAGAACGGCGGGCCGGGGCGGATTGAAGCCGATCCGTCGTTGCCTTTGAATATACAGTCGCAACCGAACGGACCGGTGCACATGGTGGCTTCGCTTAACGGTGGGGGAGCATTGCTGAAGCTGCACACGATGGCGGGAAGGATTCAACTGCAATATCTGGATGCGCAGGTACAGCTGCGAGAATCGCTGCAGGAAGAGGAGAAGCAGCGTTTGGTGGAAAGGTTGAGTGAGTACCAGGTAAGTCCGGCAGCACTTTCTTCCGCGCCACCCGCGCAGGGAAATGTACCGCCGGAGCTGTCACCGAACGACGATTGGTTCGATAGCGCCAAGAAACGCTTTGAAGTGATTTTTATCGGAAGCGTTCATGAAGACCCAAAGGAATTTTCCAAGCGACTGACGGTGTCGCCGAAACCGGAATATCCAGTGTTGGCGCGAAATGCGGGAGTACAGGGCAGGGTGGTATTGGAAATACGTTTGAAGGCGGACGGGTCTGTGAGCGTGGACCGGATTTTAGAAGGCCAACCAGCACTTGTGGATGCGGCCACAGCAGCGGTGCAGAAGTGGCGAGGGAAACCGGAGGAAATCAACGGAAAGAAAGTGGAAGTGGTTTCGATTGAGAGTTTTGAGTTTCAGCTGCGGTAGCGCGGCGTCATTCAGCGATGCGACTTTGTTGTGCCCCGGGGGAATGCATTTTTTCATGCGATTGAGGGAGGATTTATGAAGCTTCGCTCCGCATTGTTCCGCACAGCTGTGGGTGTGTATTTGGGAATTGCGCTGCTTGCGCCGGCGTGCTTCGGAACCTCGCAGGAAATCACCAAAACATATCCGATGCGTCCTGATGGCACGTTCGAACTGAACAACGTGAATGGGACGGTGCGGATCGAGGGTTGGGACAAAAACGAAGTAGAGGTACGCGCTGTTAAGACGACACAAGACCAGCGATCCCTGCTCGATCTGGTGGCCATTGATGTGGATGCAACACCGGATGGTCTAGCGGTCACTACGAGATACCCGCAGGAAGAAGGGGTTGAGGTGGCGGTGGATTACGTGATCCATGTTCCACGGAACACCCGGCTGAACCATGTGAACAACATCAACGGCACGCTACGGATCTTCAGCTCGGAATCGCTGGGAGAGCTGCACACGGTAAACGGAAATATTGAGATATACGAAAGCAGCGGAGACGTGCACGCGCATACGACGAATGGAAACATCTACGTGGAATTGAAGCATGCGAGTGACGCGCGAGGGGCATCAGCGGAAACGACGAACGGCTCTGTGCTGTTGGCGATTCCTGTGGACATGCCGGCGGAGTTGGATGCCCGTTGCATGAACGGCAGCTTTTCCAGCGAATTGCCGCTAGTGATGAAGGGAGCTGTCCAACCGCGTGCGGTACATGGCGAGTTGAATCATGGCGGCGCGCCGATCCACCTGGGGACAGTCAATGGCACGATACGTGTGGTGGCGTTGCGCTCAACGATTTAGGTTTTTGTGCGTCTAAGAGCTGAAGGAGGGGAATTCACATGAACTCAAAACTCTTTTTCAAAACGCTTGGGCTCAGCGCGCTGACGGTGGGTTTGGTAGCGGTGCCGGGTTCATCGGCGCGTAAACAGGAATCCACAGGGACGCAGGGGCAGAAGTCTTTCCAGGTGGAGATTCCCCAGGAAGCAGCGGCACAGATGGCAGAACTGCAGGAACGACTGAACAATTTGAACATCGCTTCCGACGGCGAAGATAACTTGCAAGTGTTGGTAAACGGCGGGGGAAGCTGGCTGGGAGCGGGAATCAGCGAAGTCACTTCCGAGAAAGTGAAGACATTCAAACTGCCGGCGGAACGTGGCGTGGTCCTCGGGAAAATCGTGCCGGACAGTCCGGCGGCGAAGGCGGGGTTGAAGGAAAACGATGTTGTGACCGAAATTAACGGCCAGCGCGTGGAAGGCACCGAAGAGTTTCGGCGGCTGATTCGCGAAATTCCTTCGGGGCGGACTGCGCAGTTTTTGGTGTGGCGCGACGGCCGGTCTCAGAGTGTCAGTGTGACGCTGGGAAAATCGGAAACCCGCCATGGCGGCACGTTTGTGGCTCCGGCGGCTCCGGGAAGTTTTTCAATCCAGATCCCAGAGATGCCAGAAATGGGCGAAATGTTTGAGGGTGGTCCGTGGGCGGCATCCAAAACGCGCCTCGGGATCGATGCGGAGAACCTTGACGGCGAATTTGGCAATTACTTTGCCGCACCCGATGGAGAAGGAATTCTGGTTCGTGGAATTTTTCCGGACACTCCCGCGGCAAAGGTGGGGTTGAAAGTGGGCGACGTGATCACGAGCGTGGACGGCGAGAGAATCCGCACAGTAGGCGAGCTGCGCGCCAAAATGGCCGAGAAATCGCAGGCGAAAACTCTGAAGCTGGGGCTGATTCGCAACAAGGCTGCGCTTTCCTTGTCTGTGGAGATTCCTGCGCTGACGGAGAAGAGAGAGTTTCACAGCGGCGTGCGGACGAACATTTAGCGCGAGTCCCTCATCACGGGACGTTTTTGCGCGAGGCACTGCCTCAGAACCATCGGTACCGACAAGTCGTCCTGAACTCTTTCACTGAGATCCTTCGGATGGCTAATCTTGGCCGTACTTTCGCAGAAGGCGAAATGGACGGCGCACCGCATCCCAAAACCACGAACGCCGCTCTTCCGCGCCTTTGGCCCAATCTTCTTGCGTTGGCGATAGCGACAGGCGGGCTGTTCTTCGACTGGTTTTCCGTCGTGCCGGATCATGCCGAAAAAACCGCTCATGACTTCTCTCCGGGCAAGTCGGAGAATCCGCTGTCAAAGGCGGCGTAGTGTTGATGGGCTTCCTCCTGTTGGTTCAGTGCGGCACCGGCAGATTCCACCCAGGCGTGGGCTTCAAATTTTTCGGACACTTTGCGGACGCCAATTCGCAAAGCGGCGGGCACGCCCTGCTTTTGCAGCAAGTACCACAGGGTGAGGGATTCGCCGAGGCAAGTGGGTCGCGCAACTCCGTAGTGGGCGCCGGCTTTGACCATACGGCAGGTGATTTGCACAACCTGTGCCGCGGGGCGATTTTCTATTGGGGCTGGAGCGAGCGGCAAATGTTTCTGTAATGCAGCTCTTGTTTTGTTGAATCCCCGAAGCCGCAGCGAAATGGCGCTCCACGGCAAAAGGAAAACCGCCCGCCAGAAGAGGCCGCGGGCCTGAGGATCCAGCGCCCTATATCGCTGGAATGCTTTCCACATCGGCGGGAACTACTTTGAGGAGGCCATTCTCGACCAACTGGGTGAGCAATTCGACGAGATGAGTTCGCAATACCTCTGGCGCTACTTCGAATTCCTCGGTCAATGTGGCGAACGCGGTTTTGATGCTGGACGAATGCGTTGTCAATTCCCACATGCGAGTGCCGGTGGCGTCCAAGCCGAAATATTTCTCAGTGTCCAGATTCAGCAAAACTGTTTCACCGTCCAGATGCCTTACCAACACATGCGCTGGCACCACCACGCGATCTGAAAACGCCACCATCTCCAACGCTCCCGGCCTATGAGGCCCGAACACACATTGTTTCTGCTGCGCTTGGTCGCAACTATCTTACCGGGATTGCCATTCCCCGTCATGCGAGTTCCCACACGAAAGGCGCGTCCAATTATTGTGTTCTGCGGACAGACAGGCTATAAATTCGAGAGTGCCCGATTCCGCGATTAGCATCGAATCTTTGGAAAAATCGTTTCCGCAGGCGCGAAGTGGTTGGCGCGCGATGCTGCAGCCGTTTTCGGCCGCGACAGCGACGGCGCTTCGGGGAATATCCCTTCAGGTCAAACCGGGTGAAGCCGTGGCGCTTCTTGGCACTAACGGAGCGGGGAAGTCTACGCTGCTGCGCATTTTGGCCACGCTGCTGCTGCCAACGCGCGGAGCGGCAGTGGTAGCCGGGCATGATGCCGCAAAGGAGCCGGCGGCCGTGCGCCGACAATTGGGATATCACGCGGGGTCTGATACTGGCTTTTATACGCGGCTGACAGCAGGAGAAAATTTGCGGTTTTTTGGGCGGCTCAACCACTTGTCGGAGTCTTTTTTGAGGCTGCGCATTCCAGCGCTTGCGGAACGTTTTGAGCTGGCGAATATTCTGGGAAATCAGGTGCGCACCCTTTCGTCTGGCACTATCCAGCGCCTAAGCCTGCTTCGGGCGCTCCTTCACGAACCGAAGGTGCTTCTGCTCGATGAGCCAACGCGCAGCCTGGACGCCCTGGCAGCAACGGATTTCCGCCGATTCCTCAAAGCAGAGGTACTGCAGCGTCAAGGCACTTCCCTGCTTTTTGCGTCCCATACGCTGCCGGAAATTGAATATTTGGCGGACCGAATCGCGATTCTGAAAGAGGGGTCGCTGGTGGCTATCGATACGGCCGCGGCGCTCAAGGCTCGATCAGGCACGGCATCCTTGGAGGAAGCGTTCTCCGTTCTTACCGGCCACAGTGCTCATGCGCTTGAGGAGCCGCCCGCTTCATGACGCGTGTGCTCCGCGATTTTCTTCTGTTCTTCCAGCGCGACTTGCAGATCGCGAGTAGTTACCGCAGCCCTTTTATCCTGGAACTGGTGGAAGCGCTGTTTGGAGCGACGACGTTTTACTATGTGGCACTTTTCGTAGACTCGCCACAACTGCGTGAGTCGCTTCCACGAGGTACATCATACTTCGCGTATTCGTTGGTTGGGTTTGCTTTTTTCGATTACCTTCACGCGGCGCTGGATTCGTTTGACCGCAGCTTGGAAGAAGCGCGGGATAGTGGAACGCTGGAACCGCTGCTGGTGACACAAGTATCTCTACCTGTGATCCTGGTAGGCTCGGCCATGTATCCGTTTGCGCTGACAACCTTGCGGGTCGCCGTGTACCTTGGCTGGGGAAGCGCGCTGTTCGGCTTTCCGTTGCACTCCGCAAACTGGCTTTCCGTGTTGGTGGTGCTGGCGGCGACGCTTCTATCGTTTTCAGGGCTGGGCATTTTTTCTTCGGCCTATTTGTTGCTGTTCAAACGCGGAAACCCCGCGAAATGGTTCTTCCTTGGCGTTTCCAGCATCGTTGGGGGAATGCTGTACCCCGTCAGCATACTTCCCAGATGGCTGCAGGTGGTGGCGCACCTTAATCCTGTGACGTATGCGTTGGACGCGATGCGCGCGGCGCTGCTGGAAGGCGCTGGACTTTCGGCGATTGCGCGGCCTTTGTTAATTCTGCTTTTGTTCGCTGCGGCGCTGTTGCCTGTAGCAACGATGGCATTCTCTTGGGCGTTGCGACGTACGAAAATCACGGGCACGCTCTCGCACCGTTAACGGTAGGCGAAGTCCAGCGAGATTTCGCATAGGTCAAAAAAATCGGCCCTGTGATGCAGAGCCGATTTTTACGAACGGAATGCCCTGGATTATCGGTTAAGACTTTTTCTTCTTTCCGCCCACCTTTGTGTCAATACCACCGGTGAGTTGCTGAACGGCTTCCAAGCCCTGTTTTGCCTGTTGGCCATAGGGACCGTTGGGATCCAGTTCGACCGCTTTCTGATAGGCTTCGATGGTTCCCGGCTTGAGAGTTACCTCCATCTTGTCTCCGACCTGCTTGTAGTCCGCCGAAGCGACGAGGCAGGCACCAAGCAGATACCAGCCCTGAGGATTCTTGGGATCGATTTGCGTAGCTTTCTGCAATGGCTCGACGGCGTCCTGCATGCGTCCTGCCTGGTAGAGACTTATTCCGAAATTGCGCCACGCGAGGCCAGCGTTGGGCGGATCCAATTCCGCGCTCTTGGTGTAGGCGGCCTTGGCATCATCGATCTTGCCAGCGCGCGCCAAGACGTTGCCGAGATTGTTGTAATAGCCGGCGTTGTCGGGCTTGGCCGCTACCGCTTGCTGATAAGCATTGATGGCTTCGTCGTTGCGTCCGGCGAGATCATAAGCCTGGCCCATGTTCGCCCAGAAAAGGGCGATGTTCGGGTCCTTCTCTGGCGCAACCTTCTTGGCTTCAGTGAACTCATTTGCTGCTTGAGTGGCGAGGTCGTTCACTTTCGCTTTGAGCGCGTCCTTCTGATCGGGCGTGGCCTTGGTGAGGTCCGCCTTCGCAGTTCTCTCTTGTTCAAGCAACGCCATGCCCTGGTCAAAGTGCAACTTCATTCCGGTAAATTTGGTTTTCTCGTCAGCCTGTTTTTTCATTTGGGCCGCAGCTTCGGGATTCTGCTTTTCGAGAATTTCCTTAAAGTTGAAGCTGACGGGCGGAACGTCCGTGCCGCCGTGAACTTCGAAGACGGTGGTAAACGGATCTTTCACTTGCGGCGGATGAACGATGACGGTGTACTTGCCACTTCTGAGATTGTTGAATTGATATTTACCTTGTGCGTCCGTCTTGGTCTCTTGGGTGGCACCCTGATCGCTCTTGAGGGTGATCGGAAAATCAGCCCAAGGTTTGCCGTCAAAATCGATGATGGTACCCCCTACCTTACCATCCTGTGCGGAGGCTTTCGGTACGGCTAAACAAGCGAAGGCAAAAATAAACACTGCGGCGAGCGCATACGCTTTCAAAAATTTCGACATGCTCCGTTCTCCTTTGTGCTCGGGGAGCACCGGCCATGGTTCTGGGGCCAGTATGCCCCCATTATCGCTCATCTGCGACAGAATCCAATGATTCACCGGCCGAGTCAGGCCCGGACGGCGGCCCGCTCGCGGTAGGGGATAGGGTCGGGTATCCCAGCTTCTGCGAAGGCGCGTAAACGTAACAGGCAACTATCGCACTTGCCGCAGGCCAGATCTTCTCCCTGATAGCAGGACCACGTTAAATGCAAAGGCGCGCCAAGTTCCATGCCACGACGGATGATTTCGTTCTTTTTCATTGCGACTACCGGCGTGACTATATCTATCTTCGTCTTTGGCCGGGTTCCCACACGGATCAATTCCTGAAACACACGATAGTATTCCGGACGGCAATCGGGATAGCCGGAACTGTCTTCCGCCACCGCGCCGATATAAATGGCTTGTGCACCAATGGCTTCGGCCCAACTAACGGCGACGCTCAGGAAGTGCGCATTGCGAAAAGGCACATACGTCACGGGAATTGCCGATCCATGGCCGGGCCCTGCCTCCAGGTCATTCTCCGGCACGTTGATACTTGTGTCTGTGAGCGCTGACCCTCCGATTGCGCGGAAATGATCGAGCTTCACCAGGAGGCGCTGCTGGACTGCGTAGAAATCCGCGATGGCTTCGAAGGCCTGGCGTTCACGCTTCTCTGTGCGCTGGCCGTATGAGGCGTGCAACAACGCTAAATCTTCTGGACCGTGGCGAGTCCCTTCCAGTTGCCGCGGGGATCGTCGTGGACTGGATAAAACAAGACAGCGTGGACGCGGCGCTCGAGATCGTATTTGACGAGTGAAATCCCGAGCAAACTCGTAGTCCCCGCGGCTGGAGATGACGAATTTCACTTCGTCCTTATTGTTCAATTCGTCCAGATTCCTCATATCGAATGTATCGGACTCGCTAGAGTCTGGGCACTTCACGTCGACGATGCGAATTGCATCCTTTGGGAGATTGCCAATGAAGCGTTCGCCGCTGGTTTCGACCATGACCGTGAAACCTGCGGCCAATAGATGCTCCGCCAGCGGATAGACTTCCTGCTGCAGCAAGGGCTCTCCACCGGTCAGTTCGACCAGCGGCACATCGGTTGGCACGCCATCGGGGCGGCGATTCAAGGCTTCCACGTGCTCGAGAACGTCTTCGACGCTCATTTTCTGGCCGCCGTGAAATGCATACGCGGTGTCGCACCAGGTACAACGCAGGTTGCAGCCTGTCAGACGAACAAAGATGCAGGGGAGACCGGCGCGGGTTCCTTCGCCCTGAATGGATTTAAAGATTTCGGTGATGAACATAAAACACCACGAACGAGTTGACGGGCTACTGCCCGCCGCTGTTTGCTTTCTTCCCTGAACGCTTCCCCAGCCAGTAGATAGCGCCGAAAAACAAAATCATGGCAACGACGAGGCGCGGATAGCCGGGCGCAAAGCCCATCATCTTCAAAACAACAACGTATCCGGCGGCAACCAGCAGAGCGGGAATCATGATGATCAAAATTGAACTATTCATCGCTACAGCCTCCGCTCGCTCATCCATTGCCCGGGCGATATTTCGCCATTGCCGTGTCGGTTTCCCAGATGACCACGTCTGTAACGCGGGCACCCGAGGGCAGATCGTTTAAGTTGCCACTGATCTCGTCGAAAAAATATTTGGCCATATTCTCAGCGGAGGGATTCACGGTTGTGAATGGCTCCAGGTCATTCAAGAATTGATGGTCGAGCCGCTTGATCACGGTGCGCATGACTTCTTTCAGGTGCGTGAAATCAATCAACAGCCCGATCTTATCCAGTTGTGGACCTTCCAGGGTGACCTGCACGCGATAGTTATGACCGTGGGGGTTCTCGCACTTACCTTTGTAGCCGCGCAGGGCGTGTCCCGATGAAAAAGTCTCTTCAACACTTACTTGAAACATAAATGACGGTCTTTCCTCTTCTTCCCTGGGGATCAGGCAGGCCTGGCAGCTCTCAAGAACCGCTCGACTTCCCCGAGATCGTGCGTCCTGCGGTAGAGCGGCAATGACTCAAGAAAAATTTTACCATACGGCATACGAGAGATTCTTGTGTCCAGCAGTGCCAACACGCCGCGGTCGGTCTTGGTTCGAATGAGCCGGCCAAAGCCTTGCTTGAGCGCCAGGACAGCCTCTGGGACCTGGAATTCCGAAAACGGATTGCGGCCTTCGTCCTGCAGAGCGCGGACGCGGGCAGCCACGATAGGATCGCTGGGAACGGCAAAGGGCAAGCGATCGACGATAACGCAAGAGAGTTGATCGCCGGGGACATCGACCCCTTGCCAAAAGCTTGCGGTGGCGAAGAGGACGGAATTAGGGGTGTTCTTGAACCGTTCCAGCAGAACGGTGCGCGGCGCAGTGCCTTGTAACAACAAAGGGAAATCCACGCGAGACCGGACGCGCTCGAAGAGGTCGTTCATTTGCGCATAGCTGGTGAACAGGCAAAACGCGCGCCCCTGGCTGAGTTCCAGCAAGGACACAATTTCGTCGGCGGCTTTTGGGGCGAAGCCGGGATCACGCACATCGGGCATGCGCTGCGGCAGGTACAGAAGCGCTTGCTGCTGGTAATCGAACTCGGGAGGAAGCTGAATTTCCTTAGCGTGGTCCACGCCCATGCGATGTCGGATGAACTCGAAGCGACCGGCAACGGTTAACGTGGCGGAGGTGAGAATCACGGTGTCAAAGGCCTCGAAAAGGTGCTCGCGCAGGATTTGGCTAACATCGATGGGAGTGGCGGCGAGAAAGACGCCCTTGTTGCGGCGTTCAAACCAGTAGACGTAATTTCGTTCGTTGGACTCGAAGAGGAAGGAGAACTCCTGGCGGATGTCGAAGCTGCGCCTGGCGATGTTGAGAAGTTCTTCGGGCTTGGTTGTTAAAGCCGCAAATTCTGTCTCGAGACCCTTCAGGGCGTTCAGCAATGCATCGTAGGCTTCCCGGTTCTGCTCGAGGAAAGCTTCGCGCTCGTTTCGCGCGAAGGGGAAGCGGCCTTCTTTGGGGGGGAAGGCGTCAAAAAAGGCGCGCGTCTTTTCGCGGATACGTTGCGTTCTGCGCAGCAGGCTGGGAGTGCCCTGGCGGGTCAACCGCATCGTCTGGTCTGCATCGCGCGCCAGTTCCTCAAAGCGGAAATTGGAAATTTGTTGGCCGAAATAATCGCTGGCCACGTCTTCCATTTCGTGTGCTTCATCGAAGACAACCGCCGAATATTCGGGAAGAATGCTGCCAAAGTCGTCGTGCTTCAGCGCCAGATCCGCAAAGAAGAGATGGTGATTGACAATGATGAGGTCCGCTTCCTTGGCGCGCGTTTGCATACGGGTGAGAAAACATTGGTCAAACTGCGGGCATTTTTTACCGGTGCAGGTGTCGCGCCGGGCGTCGATACGCGACCACAAATCCGAATCGTCAGGAAGAAAGGTGAGTTCCGCGCGGTCGCCGGTTTCCGTAAGCTTCGACCAATCCTGGATTTGGCGGAACGCATCGACTTCTTCCATTCCCTTCAGGACAGGCTGATCGGCCATGGCATGGGTCTTGGCAAGGCACAAGAAGTTGGAGCGCCCTTTCATTACCGCTACTTTCCAGTTTGGAGCGAAATGCTTCTGGAGAAACGGGACGTCCTTCTGATAGAGCTGCTCCTGCAGGGACTTCGTGGCTGTGGAAACGACGACGCGGCGGCCGCTGGTGATTGCCGGCAAAAGATAAGCTAGCGTTTTGCCGGTGCCAGTGCCCGCTTCAAGGATGGCGTGGTGGTGATTTTCGAAGGCGTCGTCGACGGCTTCAGCCATTTGCAGCTGGGCGGGACGGTGCTCGTAGCCACCGATCATGGATTTGTCCAGGAATCCGCCGGGGCCGAAGATGGCGAGCATGGAAGGCTTGTTGCCAGCGCTGCCCTCACGCGGCTCGTTGCTGTTGTGGGGCTGACCCTGAGACGCATTCCTTGCAGGTTTGGAGGATGGCCTCCTAGCGGCGGGTTCCTCATCCAAGGGGGCGTAAACCCGCTCGGGAACTGTGTGCCTTGTCTTGCTGATGTCGGCGGGATCCGTTTTGGAAGTGCGCTTAGCCAGAAAGCCTGCCTGAATTCGCCAATTTTTTGTGCAGTTCTTTAACGATATCACATTGGTTCGAGGCGCGAAGGGAGCTCGCAAGGGCACAGCTGGGAGTAGCCGTCCAACGGCACAGTTAGTAGTTGGGCACCGCAACTGATTCCGGGGCGCTGTGGGTTTGGTGCTGAGGCTAAAGTGTTCTGGGGGATTCCCAGCCGTCCGGTCCGTCTGGTGCGGTCTGCCTAATCCAGTCTTGGGGTATGTGAATGAACTCAAAAAAGTCCCTCTTATTCATAGCGATTGCGGCGATTTTTACACTTAGCTCGTGCAGCGGGTTGAAGAATGCGTGCACCACGAATTGCGGTGGCGGAGGCAACGCCACTCTGAGCCTGACGATTTCGGACACGCCGCCAACGAATACGTCCGTGGTGAGTTTTTCGTTGCCGATTATCGGAATTACGCTGACGCCATCGAGCGGCGGCGCGGTGTCTGTGTTTTCGTCGAATCCCTCGACGGATTTTGAATTGACGAGGCTGCAAACCGATACGAACCTGGTGGCGGCGAATGTCACCATCGCGGCGGGAACATACACAGCCGTCAATGTCACAGTGGCGGCCCCTTCCGGCGTGTATATCAATTCTTCCGGCGCTACCCTGGGCCCCTGTGCGACTTCCACTTATTGCGGCATAACCGGGAGCGCGGCGACGATCACGTATACGTTACCCACCGGATCACCGCTGGTGCTGGCGAGCAATTCGACGCCATGGCTGAATCTGGATTTCAACTACAACAACGCGGTGGT
This sequence comes from Candidatus Acidiferrales bacterium, assembly GCA_963701055.1. Classification (GTDB taxonomy): domain Bacteria; phylum Acidobacteriota; class Terriglobia; order Acidiferrales; family UBA7541; genus Acidiferrum. The sequence continues at coordinate 5,473,261 of OY969563.1, forward strand.
TACGGTCAATAACGCCGTGACCATTGACGTCACGCAGACGGGCGTGATGACGGCGTCGAGCACGGTGCCTGTGGGCGTAGCCAGCGGAGCATATGCCAACCTTGACGAGTTTACAGGCGCGGTTACGGCCATTTCTTCGAGCAGCATCACGGTGCAATCGTCTTTGCGTGGAAGCCTGACGGCGGCGATCAATTCCTCGACGCAGGTGTTCGACCCGCAAAACCAGTGCGCGAACGCGACAACCGGGCTAAGTTGCATTCAAGCTGGGTCCATTGTCAGCGTCCAAGGAGTTTTAACAACGGCCGGGGTGTCAACGGCCACCTCCCTGGATATCATCGACATCTCGACGACGCCATCGGATGAAGTGGAAGGAATCATCTTTCCGAGCGCGTGCAACAACGGAACGAACTACGGGATGATTTTGAGCGATAGCGAGATTTTCACGAGCGGATCACCGCTGACGAGCGCCGGTTTTGGCGCCGGTGTATGTCTCACGCTGAACCCGACGGGCAGTTTTGCCATCGACACGGGGATACTGACGGGCCAGGCAGGACTTCCAGTTTCAAATGCGGGATTCAAGGACACGGGGGATATACTCGCGGGCCAAATGGTGCGCGCAAAGGTGAATGGAGCGGCCACCGGAACTAACGGTGTGAACGCGACGGCGACCGAGCTGATCCTGCGGTTTTCGCGGCTTACTGGAACGATTAGCACCACGACGGGAACCAGTTTCAACATAACGGGTCTTCCATCTTATTTGGGTACGACCTTCTCAACACCGCCGCAGGTGATTACCTACATCAACGCCACCCTTCTAGAGGGCCAAAGCAGCGTGGGGAGCTTCACAGGCACGGTTTCCATGAGCGCCCTGTATCTGAACGGAAATGAGGCGCAATACTGGTTCCAGGCAGACAAGGTACGACAACACTAGATTTTTCCCCGCCTCCGCAAAGGCAACGGGCCCCGGAAATCTCGGGGCCCGTCTTTTTTTGTGGTGAAGAAAATTGTTGGCGCCGTCCAACCCCATCAAGCCGGACTGACGGTGGTCGTTGGCGGCAGTGGAGTGCCCATGGGACCGCTGGGCATTGAAGGAATGTTCGGTGCGATTGTTGGTTGGAGTTTGCGGTAAAGCGCCAGCGCAATTGCGCCCATGCCCCAAATCCAAAAGCCAAACTTAAACCAGAAGCCCAAGTGTGGAAGGCCAGTCAATACAACCACGATCAATACGCCCAAAGCCATGCGGCCGATCAAAGGCCAGTGATCGTTGGCTTTGCCAAGGATCCAGCGGCCGATGACCGCACCCACAACGACGTAAGCACTGAGCAAAGATACAAGCCAGAGAAACAGCGTGGAAATGCCGACCAACAGCCCCACGATGGTGACGCAGGCGATAAGGGCAGCAATGGCCACGCCAAAGAAGACAAGAACGCCCAGGCCCAGCGAGGCGCCATAACGTTCAGCGGATTCTACCGTTTCTTTGGCAAACACGGGCATCAGAGAGATCAATACCAGCCCGAAAAGAATCCAGGCTCCCGCCCAGACGATTTGCCAAATGTAGTAACCCACGCCGCGATCGATTTGGGCATGCCGTTCTTGCTTCGTAAACTCTACGGGGCTTCCCAGTTTTGCGCCGCTCGATACGTCAGGTTGATTTGCACCTTCAAATTTGGTCGCACCGGCAATCTGCGCGCTACTGGAGATGCTGAGTTCCTGACCGTGAGCGTGGACGCTGCCGCCGACAGTTCCAGAAATCGAAGTGCTCTGGTCAAAGGCCGTAACATCGCCGCCGACTTGCCCATCTATGGCCAATAGCTGGCAGAAAGCGTATAAGCTACGCTCGACTTTTCCGGAACTTTCCACGGTCAAATGTTGCGCCCATCCAGTGACGTTGTGACCGACATTGCCGCTGATCGTCAGCGTATTTGCGCCGACGCGAATGTTGCCGTCAACGGGGCCAGTGATGCGAAAAGTTTCAGCACCGCCGAGAATATCACCGGTGACATGCCCTTGAATCTCCACGTCCTGGGAAAACACGATGAGATCACCATCGACATCGCCCTCGACGCGAACGCGTTGCGCATTCAACACGATGTCACCTTTAATGTTCTCGCCCTTGGCGATAGTAATGACGTCGCCGCGGCGTACTTCGGTGGCGGTCGCGGCAGGCGGCGTCATGATGAGCAGGCCCATCGTCGCAAACATGACGGCAAGGGCGGTGCCGCGCTTCAGGTATTTCCGGACAAGAAAGAGTCCAAACGCGGCGAAGGAAGCCATTGCGAAGAATTCGACCAAAGTGAACATGGACTGCCATCCTTTCCAGAAAGCGCCTTGAAAGACGAGCAAGCTGAGAAGATTGGTGCCACCAAAGCCGGCTTGTTCGAACGGTTGCGCCCAGGTCTCGATATAATTGGTGTATAGCAAATAGACTCCAAGCAGAGCCATGCCAAAGACCACGCCCCAAATCCACTGCATGGATTTTCTGACCTTGGCTTGAAACTCCGCCAGGTGCGCGGGGAGCGGTTCATCCTGTTCGAGCATGGAGCGAGTGAGCAGGCGGGATTCGCGGTCGAGGGCGCGAAGAAGAGTGAGGCATCTGTCGCAGGTTTGCGTGTGGCGAGACACTTCCTGCGCACGCTCGCGGTCGAGCTGCCGTTCGACGTAGAGGAGCAAGGTCATTTCGTCTACGTGAGTGTTCGTCGCGTTGTCTTTATCGTTCACCGGATCCCTCCCACGGCCAGAGCGCTGTTCTCGCCGAGCGCTTGCCGCAGCTCATGCCTTGCGCGCAGCAGGACCACGCCTACAAATGGCCGCCGAACGCCCAGGGCGTCTGCAATTTCGTCATAGCTCATGTCCGAGTAATAGCGCATGACCAAGGCCATGCGTGCGCGGGCCCCGAGCTTGTCCAGGGCTTTGCGAACTTCCTCGCCGGTGCGCTCTTCGATCAGGCGCTCGAGTTGATTTGGCTCCGGAGCTTCCAGCGGAAGATCGTCTACGTCTTCCATATCTTTATCGTGGCGGGCTTTGCGGCGACGCAGAACATCCCAGCAATGATTGGCCGCAACTTTGTAAAGCCACGCGGTGAAGGAGCGGGTGGAATCGTATTGAGCGAGTTTGTCGCGCAACTTCATGAAAATCTCCATGGTGGCGTCTTCCGCATCCTCCTTACTGGGAAGCGCGCGTCTGCAAAAGCGAAAGATTGCCGGCGCATATTCCCGGTAAAGATCGCCCCAAGCCTGGGTATCCCCAGCCCGAGCCTGGGCGATTAAATCCGAAGGCTCCGTTTTTCCCGGCACGCTCACGCTTATGTGGCCTGGTTTCAGCGGTTCCATAATTTAGTACGCAGAAGGGGAGTTAAAACTATCACAGGTTGCAATGTGGAAGGGGGATAGGACAAGGACGGGTGAACCAAGACTTGGGTCGTGTGCTTGCATTATTTTGATGCATGAAGTGCAACGGGCAGATAATACAAGGGTTAGGTTTGGACAATGAGCCCGCTGAACTGTCGCCGATCGGTCGTCACTAGGTGAATTCGGGAAAGGCGGGAGCTGGGCTCCCGCACTCCAAAAAAACACGGCCCCGGGCTGGTACGGGGCCGTGGGTGGGGCGATGAAGATTGGGTTAAAAGTTGAATTTAACGGCCAGTTGCATGCTGCGTGGGCCACCGCTGCCCAAGAAGGGGTAGCCGATGCCAACGTCTCCCGTCGCGGTGAGTGGGTAACTCCCTACGTAGTGGCCGTTGGCAGTGGCGCCGTTGATCGAAGGATCGGCGATGAAGTAAGGCAGGTATGGGTTAGCAAAGTTGGGGTGATTGAAAAGGTTATAGGCTTCGAAACGAAGCTCCATTTTCAATCGCTCTGTGAGTTGCGTGTCTTTGAAGAGAGAAAAATCGAACTGACGGAAATGCGGACCGAGAAGCGAATTGCGGCCGAGATTGCCATAGTGACGTGTGCCGGGTTCGCAGGAGGACGCTGTGCCGTCAAAACCGCTCGCTATAGGCGTGCAAGGGACGGCAAACGCGTTGAGGTTGATGTAGTTCGCTGGATCGCTCTGATTGTAATGAACGGGCCCAACGACGTCTGGCACACCGTAGTAGCTGCCGCTACCGTCGTAGTCGTCTTCAAAGTTGTAGTTGAACTGGAAGGGCTGGCCGGATTGAAGGGTGAGGATGCCGTTGAGGCCCCAGCCGTTGCGGATAAGTTTGTAGCGAGAGTCTGGTGCGTCTGGGACCTGATAAATGAAGTTCCACGCGATGCGATTGCGGACATCGAAGTTGGAATTTCCTTTATTCGGATTCGCGGCATAGGTTTCATTGGGAGTGGAAGCGTTCGGGACATATTCCCAGGAATCGCTGGCGTCATCGATGGAGTGGGACCACGTGTAGTTAAATGTCGTGGTGAGACCGTGCCAGTTATCGATGCGGAAGCTGGTCTGCAAGGAATTGTAGTTAGAGTTGGCCGAGCTTTCGAGATAGTTGAGGTAGTAGAAGCTGTAGTTGGGATTTGTGCTGGTGTAAAAGCGCGGCACGGAGCCACCTTGGATGGTACCGCCAACACACTGTTGGCCAGGGGGAGGCAAAGGCAGGCCGGCGCAATCCGCAGCAGTGATCATTGCTTGTGTCGGTTGGTTCGCGTCCACGGTCTGAAGGAGTTTGTGGCCGTTGGAACCAACGTAGCCAATTTCAAAAACCATTTTGTGACCGAGTTGCTGCTGAAGGTTGAGGTTGAAGTTCTGCATGTACGGAGTGCGCAGATTGGGGTTCACGGCGAAGCCATCGGACATTGGTGAGAAAGCGCCGAAGACGGGACCTTGACCGAAAGGAATGCCGGTCGCGGAAGCGAAACCAATCGGATTGGGGCCAAAGCCGGAATAGGCGGCGCCGGGATCAAAGACACTGTTGTAGGGAACCTGACCGATGAAGGCATCCTGAGAAAAGGCGTCATAGAAGATGCCATAGCCGGCACGCAAGACAGTGGTTTGCTTACCGAAAACATCCCAGGCCACGCTGACGCGCGGAGCAACGTTGTTGTAATCGGGTTGATAGAGACGGCCCTGGCCGAGAACAACGGGAGTAGCGGTCTGGGTAGCTTGGTCGAGAAGGATATTGGTGAGGTTCTGCTGCTTGTCTTGAAGTATGCCGTAGTAATCGTACCGGAGACCCAGGCTAAGCGTGAAGTTCCGCGCGACGTGGTAAGAGTCCTGAAAGTATGTCGCGTAAGAGTTCTGGAAGGTGTTGCGATTGGTGTTACCGGTGGCAATGCTTCCGTCGGTGGCAAACCCTTCCAGGAAATAGGCCAGGGCCTGACACTGATTCTGGTCACCAGGGGCTTGCCCGCAACCAGGACCCGGAGCCGAGCTGCCGCTGAAACTAAGCTTCCCGCGAAAATCGATGTTGAGGATCTGAGAGATCGAAGTGCGGCGGAATTCGTAGCCGAACTTGATGTCGTGTTTGCCGGCCTTCCAGGAAATGTTGTCGATAAGGTGCCAGTTGGTGTCGACACGCTGGCGAGGCACGGTGTAGTTGGCGCCAATCTGGGCGTAACTGCCCACATTCATGCGAGGCAAACCAAAGTTGTAAGCGTCGACTCCAGTATCCATTCCGATGGAAGAAGGATCGAAGCTACGATCTTCCGGGAAAAACCCTTCCACGAAGCGATTCCAGCCGAGGCGGATTTCATTGACCATGGAGGGACTGAGAACGCTGACATAGGAGAGGGCAATCATCTGGACGCGCGTAGGAGTTGTGACGTTATACCCCGGCAGAAGGCTGCCGCCGACGAGACCGAGTGGGAAACTTTGTTCGCTGTCGCCGATGTAGTAGCGACCGGTGAGCAGGTTGTCTTTATTGAAGTTGTGATCGATTTTAATGATGCCGTTGTTGCCGTTATTGGCGAAGGGAGTGGCGACGAAAGCGTTGTTTATATCGGAGAAGGGTGCGGTGACGATGCTGGGGGCAGGCCACGGATTGAGCGCCAGCAATTTTGCAATAACGGGGTTGATGGTTCCACCGATGGCCTGCGTGGCAATGGCAATCTCCTCCGGGGATGGAACGAGCGCGTTGTAATTCAGCTTTCCGGTTTCGCGGATGCCTTCGTAATCAACGAAGAAGAAAGTTTTATCTTGAATGATGGGCCCACCGAGCGAGCCGCCGAATTGATTGTTGTGGAACGGTTCCTGAGGCTGGCCACCGGGCTCACCCGCGGCGGGGTTGAAATAGTTTCGAGCGTTGAGCGCGGTATTGCGGAAGAATTCGAGCGCCGAGCCGTGGAACTGGTTGGTGCCGCTTTTTGTGACGACGTTGATGACACCTCCGGCGCTGCGGCCGTATTCAGCTTCGAAGTTGGAAGCGACGCGAAGTTCGGCGATTGCTTCGACGGGGAGAATCGTAGCGGGGGTGCCGTAGGTGCCGGCTTCGTTGATGGCGGGGTCATTGCGGTAGCCATCGTTCATGTCCGTGCCATCGAGCAGGAAGTTGTTGGCGCGGCCGCGTGCGCCGTTAACGGAGAAAATGCCGAAGGAGCCGGGCGAGTCGGTGATCTGGTCGGGAGAGCCGGTAACGCCGGGAACGAGGAAGATGAGCTTCTGATAGTCGCGGCCATTGACGGGGAGCGAGGTGACGACTTTGGATTCAACGATACCGCCAAGAGTGTCTGAAGTGGACTCGACCATCGGTAGAGCTTCGCCGGTGACTTCGACTTTCTGGGCCAGTCCACCAGGCTGGAGAGTGAAATCGGCGCGGCGATCGGTGGAGACTTCGACACGCACGCCGGTGACAATACCTTCCTTGAATCCGGATTTATCGACGGTGACGCTGTAATTGCCGATGGGAAGTTCGGGCGCGGCGTAGCTGCCGTCATCGGAGGTGACGACGGTGCGAATCAGGCCGGTGTCCAGATTCTTGATACTGATTGTGGCGGCGGGGACTGCGGCTCCGGAGGAATCCGTGACAATGCCGAGAATGGTGCCGCGGAAGGTCTGGCCGTGCAGCGCAGGGCAGAGGAAAAGAAAGAAGACTATGCAGAGATATGCCACGGCGCTCAGGTTGCGGATAGACCTGTTCATCTCACTCTCCTTGAGTACAGCGAAATAACATCTCGAAGCCTCGAGATGGAAAGATGCTCCCCGATAAGCATCCAAGGGCACCAGCGAAGTAATTGCAAAAAAGATACTCAGGAAGTGGCTGAGAATCAAGTAATTCCGCCATCAATCGTTTCGATGAACACAATGCGGATCGACGAAGCGGGGAGTGAAGCGGCTCGCTAGTTGTATGTGGATAGAGTAGATTGGAAGATTGAGAAACAGCCGCGGAAATGGCTGTGGCGAGCGCGACAGGGATATGGAAGAGAAACTGCCATCGCTGGTGATCGTGGGGCGGCCGAACGTGGGAAAGTCCACGCTGTTTAACCGGCTAACGGGAACGCGGCGCGCCATTGTGACGGATGAACCCGGCATCACGCGCGATCGCATCTACGGCGAATGCGAATGGCGCGGACGCGTGCTGGAAATTGTGGATACGGGTGGAATTATTCCCGACGACAAGGCATTGATTCCGACAGAGATTTTGCGGCAGGCGCGCGTGGCGATTGAAGATGCCGCGTTGTTGGTGCTGGTGGTCGACAGTACGGCGGGATTGACGCCGCTCGACCAGGAACTGGCGCGATTGCTGCGGACGACAGGGCGACCGTTTGTCGTAGCCGTGAATAAAGTGGATTCGACATTGCAGGAGGCCAATGCGGGACCGTTTCACGCGTTGGGCGTGCCGGTGTTTCCGATAGCGGCGGAGCACGGAACTGGTGTGGACGATTTGCTGGATGCAGCCCTAGAGCAGATCAAGGGAGCAAGCGCGGAAGGACGGCCGGAAGCTGAAAAGGCCGTGGAGATCGCGATTATCGGACGGCCGAACGTAGGGAAATCCACGTTGTTGAACCGCATGGCAGGGGAAGAACGGTCGATTGTATCGCCGATGCCGGGTACGACGATGGACAGCGTGGATACGGACGTGGTGCGGAATGGGAAGTTGTACCGGTTTGTGGACACGGCGGGAATCCGGCGGAAGGGAAAAACCACGCTGGTGGCGGAGAAGTTGAGCGTGGTGATGGCCAAGCGCGGGCTGGAACGCGCGGACGTGGCAATCCTGGTGATTGATGGCGAACAGGGCGTGACACAAGGCGATGCCACGATTGCGAGTTATGCGGAGCAGTCCGGGCGATCCGTGATTCTGGTGGTGAATAAGTGGGATCTGGCGGTGGAAGCCGCGCAACGGGCCGCGGACCTATCGGCAAAATCCGCGCAAGGAAAAGCGAAACGGACGAGCGAGGGGAATCCGCCAAGGCGAGAGATTGACAAGGGCAAGTTGCTGTTCGAATACGAAGCGATGGTGAAGGAAAAGTTCAAGTTTTTGAGTTTTGCGCCGGTGGTGTTTCTTTCGGCTAAGACCGGCGAACGGACGCAAAAATTATTCGCGCTGATCGATCAGGTGGCGGAGGAACGCGTGCGGAAGATCGCCACGCCGGAATTGAACCGCTGGCTGAAGGAAGACGTGGATTTGCAGCGCGCCACGAATCCGAAGGCGCGGCCGGTGCGGATTTACTACATGACGCAGGCGAAAGTGGCGCCGCCGGTGTTTTTGTTGTTCACCAACCAGAAAAAGCCGCTGCATTTCAATTTTGAAAGATTTTTGGAGAATCAGTTACGGACCAGGTGGCCGTTTGTGGGAACGCCTGTGCGATTCATCCAGCGGCTGAAGAAGCGCGGAGATCGCGAGCGAGCGACGGCGGAAGAATGAGCAGGCCGAAGGAAAAGCGCGGAGTTGACTTGCCGCTTTTTTCGCCTAGGATGGAAGAATCCCCGCCAGAAGAAGTTCACCGAGATGGAACGATGAGCAGCGCGGCAACAATCCCGGTTACTGACGAGACGCGATACTTCCGAATCGGCGAGGTGAGCCGGTTGACGGCCCTGAAACCATTTGTGCTGCGCTATTGGGAGACGGAATTTCCCATGCTGGAGCCGGTGAAAGGCGCGAACGGGCATCGGTTGTACCGCCAGGAAGACGTGGACCTGGTTCGGAAGATCAAGCGGCTGTTGTATGACGAGGGATTTACGATTGCGGGAGCGCGGCGGCATTTGAAGGAACTGGAAAACAGCGGCGATGGAGGAGATGTCGCCGGGCACGTCGGATCGATGGGAGAACATGCAGCAACTTCACAATTGAGCCGGAAAATGCTGCTGGATCTGCGCGATGGACTGCGCAGTTTCTTGACGCTATTGGAACGCAAGTGATAGCCTTGGATTTGGGCGATCAGGCGCAACAATGCGACTGATACGGTCGGGACGTAGCGCAGCCTGGTAGCGCGCACGCTTGGGGTGCGTGAGGTCGCGAGTTCAAATCTCGCCGTCCCGACCATTTTTTTGCCTTGCCAACCGCGAACAAATTTATTCAGATCTTCGCGCCACTGCAGTCAGTCCTTCCGAACAGAGTGTTTTGGTCTGAGCTAAGCGTTACAATTGTGGGTAATACGGAATTGAATCCTGAGACATGGAGAGTTCGATGAGAATACGCCAGGCAATTTGGCTGTGCCCTTCGCTGCTGATGGTGTTGGCCGGCATTGTATTTGCACAAGAGAAAGCCGCGTCTGCGCCCGGGCAAGAAGGAATTTTGAAAGCGGGCGAGGTGGGCGACAAGCTTTTTCCTGATAAGGTTTTTTTTCGCGGGCAATCGGCGACGGTGCAGGGACGGAACAGCGGCGGAGTGCGGTATGCGGATGGTTTCCTGGTCTTGGCGGCGTTGGTGGATAGTTCGGGATATTCAAGCGGGTTGAAGGAGAAATATCAGGGATTCCTGATCACCGAAGTACCACTCGAAATTGCAGGGCAGACGCTGAAGCCGGGGCAGTACGGATTCGGATTTCTAGAGGGAAACAATTTTGTGGTGATGGATGTGAGCGCCAGTGACTTGCTGAAGGTCAGCTCCGCCAAGGACGCGGACTTGAAGCGACCAGTGCCTTTACAGATTGTGCCGGGAAGCAGTGCCGGCAAATATCGATTGTATAAGGGACGCGATTACGTTGAGTTTCAGAGAAGCAGCCGATAGATAGCAGTAGTCAGGAGTCTGGAGTTGGGAGTTAGTGGTCAGGAGTGGGGAGCCGACTTTCGACTCCAGACTTTGTTTGATCGACTGATGACGAGATAGAATTTTCATTTCTGCCAAGAGAGCGAAAAAGAAAAAGGGGCCGTGGAGCCCCTTTTTCTTTTATTCCAGTAGGTTTATCTCGACTATATATTCTTGATTTCTGCAAGAGCGGCATCCCAGGTTACCGCGGCGCTGCGGAAATAAGATTGATTTGCCATGTGGCAAGCGAGGGCAGCGTGGTGACCGAAGACGGCGTTTTCCGGTAGCTGCTTGCGGCTGCGGACGGCCTGAAAATAGGCCCACATGTGTGGGCGCTGATCGTCCCAATCGTCGCCCTTGTAAGTATAGGCTTCGGCCAGAGGCTCCTGGCCGGGAGCCGGATCGTGTTCTTCATGCCACTGTTTTTCGTAGGCTTCGCGCAACGCTCTGGGGAAGCTGCTGGCGTAATAGCTGGGAGTGGAGTCTTGGCCAGTCTGCGGATAAAGCGCTATGCCGAATTCCGTGACTTCCAGAATACCTTTTGAACCCTGGAAACGATAGGTTTCCGGAGTTTCGCAGCCAAGATTCAGGCGGAGGTAGACGGGGATTTTGCCGTATTGGAAGAGCGTGGCCTGAATGTCCGGCATGTTGCGACCATCGGGGAAACGAAGTATGCCGCCAAACGACATGACGCGAGCAGGGGCTTCGTTCCAACCCATCATGAAGTTCATGCCGCTGACGAGATGGACGAGCAGATCGCCCGCAACACCAGTGCCGTATTCCCGCCAGCAACGCCAGCGCGCGAAAATCTTCCGATCGAACTCGCGCTGGGGCACAGTTCCTTGCCAGGTGACCCAATCTAGTGTTGTCGTCGAGAGATCGGGCGGGACGGGATAGACCCACGCGCCTGTTGGATCGTTGCGACCGAGGGAACCTTCGATGAGATTCAAATCGCCGATGGCGCCTTGAGCCAGCATCTCCTTCGCTTTTCTGCAAATTACGGAACTGACGCGCTGCGAACCGATTTGCACAATGCGATCGGTTTTCTGAACCGCGTTGACCATTTCCACGCCTTCGGAAGCGGCGTGCGACATGGGCTTTTCTAGGTAGATATCTTTGCCGGCGCTGACCGTGTCGATGAAGACTTGCTTGTGCCAGTGATCGGGAACGGCGGCGATGATGCAGTCGATTTCCTTGTTGTCGAGAAGTTCCTTGTAGTGGCGCGTGGTGGTGATTTTCGCGCCGGCTATTTCCTTGGCCAAGGTGTGACGTCCGTCGTAGAGATCGGCGGCGGCGATGCATTCGGCGCCGGGAAGGGCGACCGCGGTGGAGAGAAGTCCGTTACCCTGCATGCCGACGCCAATGATGCCAAAGCGAATGCGGTCGCTGGGCGCGGCCATTTCCAGTTTCGAAGGAATATTCTCCGGCTCAAGAACGATGCGCTTAGCGGCGATCATCGCACCGGTAGTGCCAGCGGTAGTTTGCAAGAAGGAACGGCGAGAGATTTGATTTTTATTCATGATGTTCTCCGGTGTCGATTGTTTCCGTAAATTCTGTGGCTAGCGCAATGGCTGGACGCTGACTTCTTTAAAGAAAACGATGTCGTTGTCGCTGTGATTCTGCAGGCCGATGTAGCCTTCGTTGGGACGAGTGCCGCGCTCGGGTTCGAAATCGAATTTGCGCGCAGGAACGGGTTGGCCTTCGGTGTAGTCTGTGATTTTCTGGCCATTGACTTCGACGATGGTGCGCGGGCCGTCTAGCGTGATGAGCATAGTGTTCCACTCAGGACCAGGCTTTCCGGGTTTGGAAAGAGGCTTGGTGAGGGAGTAGAGGGTGCCGGTTACGTGGTATTCGTCTTCGCCGGAGGTTTCCGGATGGTTGTCGATCTGCACTTCGTAGCCGTAATGGACGGGCATCCATGGCTCACGAGGTTCAATGGGGATGCGAACGAACACGCCGGAATTATCGTTGAAGTCGCGCATTTTATAGACGACGCGAATGCGGCAATTGCCGAGCTTGCCGCCGGTCCAGTACAGCAGGCCCATGCCGCCATGGGTTTGGATCAAGCCATTTTCCACGGTCATATTTCCGGGGCCCACGTGTTTCCAGCCGGTGAGATCCTTGCCGTCGAACAACAGCTTCCACGGTTCGTCGGGAACCCGCGCGGCGAGCAGCAATCCGGCGACGAGAACCACGAGTAACGCCCTCCACTTGCGCATTCCACACCTCCCTGAACTTTTCTTTCGTGCAACTTAAGAAACAAAAACATTTCGGAGCAGAAACCACACATTGGCTGGACGCTCCGCCAGACGGCGCACAAACCAGGGATACCAATAGGTTCCGTAAGCGACGAGAACGACGGAGCGGCAACCGTCTTGCGCGAGGCGTTCTTGCTCGGCGCGCTGGATGCCGTAGAGCATTTGCACTTCAAAATCGTTTTTGGCAATTCCCTGCCCCGTTGCGTAGCTGGCGATCCGGCGGATGAGTGCGACATCATGCGTGCCGAAAGCAGCGCGGGGACACGTGCCCGCGAGTTTGGCGCGGAGCATATCTTGCGCCAACCCGAAATAGTTTTCATCCACGTCTGACTTTTTCGGGAAGGCGATGGAAGCGGGTTCCTTGTAAGCGCCCTTGACCAATCGGACGGACGGCGTCATAGGGAGGAGATTAGCTAAATCTTTTTTCGTGCGGTAGAGATAGGCCTGTAGGCAGATGCCGACATTGGGATGTAGCTGGAGGGCGCGCCGGTAGATGTCGAGAGTCGCGTCGACATAGTTGCTCGCTTCCATGTCCACCCAGACAGTCGTCGTAGGCTTTTCGCGCGCAATGATATGTTGCAAATTCTCAAAACAAAAATCGGGTGAAAGATCGAGGCCCAATTGGGTGAGCTTGACGGAAATTTCGGTAGGAAGATTTTGCTGGTGGATGCGGTCGAGGACTTCCAGGTAATGACCGGTGACCTGGGTGGCTTCGGCGCGGTCAGCGACATTTTCACCAAGGTGAGTGAAGACGGTACCAATTTTCTTTTGCAGCAAGATTTGGGCGGCGGCAAGAGCTGCCTCTAAAGTTTCTCCCGGCATGAAACGAGAAACGCTGCGGCGAACAAAGGGAAACTGCGCCGCATGACGCCGTAACCAGGTGTTTTGGGAGGCGGCAAGCAGCATCGAACGCATCAGCGCCATGGGCCTTCTGTACCTCCAAGAGGGAGCGAGTATGAAGGGAAGAGTCGCGGGACCATTCTAGTGGGAATCGTAGCCGGTGGGAAGTGGAAGCGTGGTGTGCAGAGGATTTTAAGTTGAGATCCTTCGTCGCAAAAGGCGCTCCTCAGGATGACAACGTTTTGTTTGTTGCTGGGCTGGGACGACGACGCAGATTTAGTGCCGCGTTTTGGTGGAAAAGGCAGCTGGGGAGAGGGAGAGTGCTTCGGAAAGTAGCTTGGAGAGTCGGGCCGGAAGAACGCGTGCGGCGGGGCCCAGCCTAACCTCACTATCGGCCACGGCGGCGGCGATGGTGGTCAGTTCGTCACCGGGAGTGGTGCTCATGAGGTCCTGGGCGCGATAGAAACAGGCGAACACAAGGCGCTCGGGTTGATTCTGGCGACGGAGAAACTGGCCGTAGTTGTACCAATCTGTAGCAGCGGCCTTAGGATCGCCTTGGGTCTCATCGACGATTAGTGCTTGCTGGAACGATTGCGCAGCTGTGCCGATGTCCCCGGAGCGCTCCTGAGAATCAGCGGCGTGGACCAAGGCGAGGCTTTGCAATCCGGGATTCTTGATTTTTTCGGCGAACTGCGCAGCCCTTTGATAGCCGATCAGGGCTTCAGGGATTTTCTTGTCGGCGGCGTCCGCATCAGCAACTTTCACGAGAGCGGAGATGACCATGGGCCCTTCGCCAACGTGGCTGGAAGGATGTTTGGCGACAATCTCGAGATAGGCGCGGTAATGGCGGGCGGCCGCTTGGAGTTCGCCGCTCTGTTCCAGTGCCTGCGCGAGATAAAGTTGGGCGTTAGTCTGCATGGGGTCTGCGGCAACGGTGCGCTGCCACGAATCAATTGCCTCCTCAGGATGGCCGAGCTTCTGAGAGAGGAGACCGTAATTGAGGAGCGCATTCGCATTTTGCGGCGAACGGAGGAGCAGCTTGCGGTAGAAGTCGTAGGCGTCCTCGTTGCGACCCGCGAGAATCAACGCACGGGCATATTCTTCCTGCACGCCCACGTTGCCAGGACTGACTTCAGCGGCGCGCTGCAGAGCGGATACAGCCAAATCCCGATGGCCGGTGAGATCGGCCATACGGGCAAGATGACTCTGCAGAACGCTGTCGTTGGGATTCATTCGCGCGGCACGCTGCAAGGAATTCAAACTTGCGGAAACGTTGGCCCAGTAAAAATGGAGTTGATCCATTCCACCCCAGAGCAGCAGAAGAAGGATGAGGGTGACGCGCGAGAGACGGGCGGCGACCGTGGCTCCTGCAACCCAGCGAAAGAGCGCGGCTACGCGGCTGGGCTGCGCATCCTGTGCGGCGGATTCGGAATTTTTGTTGAGCAACAAAGCACCGATGCGGGAATCGCGAAGTTTCCAGATTTTGCCATCCAGAATGAAGTGATGAATGTTAACGAGCGCTGTGAAGGTCAAAAAGCTGGCGGCAAAATCGGCGTGGAACAAACGGCTGGCGAGCCAGGGCCCGGGAATGAAGATAGCGATGCCGCCGGCTACGAGGGTCAGTAGATAACGCGACAAACTAAATGAGGCCTGGCCAGCAGCACGCGCTTCCTTGCGCTGATAGTAACTGGTGATCCAGAGATACTGCGCGGAATGAAGAACAGCCAGAATGCCGCTGGAATAACGCGTTTGCGGAACTTCCTTGCCGCTTAGAAGTTCGACCACGGCGGGAAGTAGGAACCAGAGAAATTGCGTGGTGGCCAAGGTGAAGCAGGGGATAAGCGCTTTCCAGGAAGCACGGCGAGCAAGCGAGGAGAGCGCCCAACCGCCGGCACCCAGGAAAAACAGGCCGAGCATAATGCGAACGGGAAGAGTGAATTTGGCGGGCAATGCGAGCGAGAGGATCAGGGCATCGGATGAAGGCCCGGTGTGAAAGCTGAAGAGAAGCATCAAGTAAGAAGCGATGAAGGCAAGGTGCAAAGCCTGGCGCTCCCCTTCGGTGGGAGTAAGGCCAGCGCGGCGCGCGAACATCATCAACAGGCCGTAATTTTGGCCGGTGTAGTGCCAGGGGCTCCAGCAGATGTACAGAGTAAAGATCCACGGGAGCAGTGGATACCAGAGATGTGCGATCAGACCGGCGGCAACGAGCAGGAGCGTGACGTGAACGGTGAAGACGCGGTACTTCGCGAACTCGTCGTAGGTGTGGTAGGCGCGATACACGGTGGCCATGAAATGCGGGTAATTGAAGAAGAGGGCCAAGGCGTAGAAGGCAAAGGACCAACCCTTGGTGGAAGAGGAAGAAACATAATTGGTCAAGAGAAGCAGCGGAGCAGTCCACGCGCCGCAGCCGATGATGAGATCGAGCCACGGGCCGTAAATCCAGGAAGTGCGGGGCGTGGTACCGTTACCCGGAGACACCGCGCCCGTTTCCGATGGAATAGATAGCGTGGAAGACATTTCTATCGAGCGTAACCCACTCTGCCGCGGGGGACGGGAAAAGCAGGCCGGTGGATGCAGAATGAGTTACGACTTCTGGCGAACAACGGTGTTACATAGAGCAGGGGGGAAGGCCGGACCTTGCATAACCTCCCCGCTGACATCCGAGGTTGAGCGTGATATATCTCTCCCGGTAATTTCCAGCATCCAATAGACAGTATTACAAAGAGGAGATTTGTGTATGAGACACAGACTAATTCGCACCGCACTGGGGGTGTCCCTTGTCGGACTACTGCTGCTGACAACCGCAGCGAGCAATGCACAAGAAGCAGGCGCGGCGTCTGGCTCCGTGACATTCACGGTGACAGCAGTGGGCAAGAAAGAAGGTGCTCCGCCAATTGCGAAAGACGACGTCCAGCTGTTTATGGGCAAGGAACGCAAGCAGATCGGCGACTGGAAAAAGGCAGAGCAGCTCTACCTGGCTATCCTGATTGACGATTCCATTGAAACGGGCGCGGGCGGGCAGTGGGATTACCTGAAGGAATTTATTGCGGCGCAGCCGCCGACAACGTACATCGCGGTGGGCTATCTGCAGAATAACTCCACCCGCGTGGCGCAGGATTTTACGCAGGACCATGCGCTGGCGGCGAAGGCGCTGAGACTGCCGCTGGGATTGGGCGCGATAGGATCCAGCCCGTACCTGGCAACGCTGGACATGCTGAAGCGCTGGCCGGATACCGGAGTGCGGCGTTCGATCATTTTGATCACGTCGGGCATTGACTACTTCCGTGGAAGCTTCTTTGGAGCCTTCTATCCGGATCTGGATTCCGTGATCGCGCGAGCGGAGAAGCAGAACACTAATATCTGGACGATCTATTATCCGAGCTCGGGACACCGGGGGCACTCGTTCTACCTGGTTAACTACGCGCAAAACAACATCGATAAACTTTCGGAGTATACGGGCGCCGAATCGTATTTCCTGGGATTTGGCTCACCGGTGTCGATCAAACCTTACCTGGATGAAATTGGAACGCACCTCAGCAACCAATACTTGCTGACATTTGCGGGATCGGGCGGAAAGAAGGGAAAGTTTCAGAACATAAAGGCGAAGACGGAATTGCCGGACGTGGAGCTGTTTGCTCCGCAAGCGGTGTTCCTGCCGCCCGGCTCGTGAAGACGAGATAGGATCAGAATGGAAGGGCGCTTTTTTTATTTTGGGATAGGCCGTGCATTGTGCTTGGTACGTACGTTGAGATCCTTCGTCGCAAAAAAGCGCTCCTCAGGATGACATCGATTTTTGAGTGGCTTTAGTTGCTGCGGGTGGAATCGCGAATCACCAGTTCGGGATGGAGCTTTTGGGAGACCGCGGACCAATCGCGATTTTCGTGGCCGGCTTTCACGGCGTCCATGACGATGCTGACAGCAGTGCCACCCATAGTTTCGAGTGGCTGGCGCACGGTAGTGAGAGAGGGAGCGGAAAGCGCGGAAATAGCAACGTCGTCAAATCCGGTCACGGAGCATTGTTCGGGAACACTGATCCCCGCTTTGGCCAAGGCGCGAACAGCCCCGAGCGCGGTGAGATCATCGAAGGCAAGAATGGCGGTGAATTTTTTCTTCTGCTGGAGCAGTTCTTCGGTGAGGCGATAACCGTGTTCGAAACTGGCATTGGCGTCGAAGACGTCAGGGATCTGGAGGACGAGACTGGGTTCGAGGTCCAGCTTTACGGATTGAGCAAATTTTTGGACGCCGCGCCAACGTGGCGCGCTGTCGATCAGTCGCTTCGGGCCGCGAATGACGGCGATTCGGCGGTGCCCGCGCTGGTAGAGATGCTCGAGGGCGAGGCGGCCTCCTGCTTCATTGTCTACCATGACGGAACTGATGCGATTGCCAGGAATTTCCCAGCCAATGGTGGCGGCGGGAATCTGCTGCTTATTGAGATCGGCGAGGACGTGAATGTCGACGAAAAGCCAGTTTGCGACGACGATCAAGCCATCCACGTGACGCTCGAGCAACATTTCGAGGTAGCGCTCGAAACGGTCTCGCTGGTTGTGAGCATCGGCGCAGATCGGGAGATAGCCGAGAGGATAAAGGGCGTTTTCGATGCCGCGAAGAATCGGAGTACAGAAGGGGTCGGTAACGTCGAAGAGCATGACGCCGATACTCTGGCTGCGACGGCTGCGGAGGAAGCGAGCCATGGCGTTGGGACGATAGCCAAGGCGCTTTGCGGTTTCTTCAATGCGCTGGCGAGTGGTGGGAGCGATATAGCGCGCCAACGGGGCATTGTTGAGAACGATGGAAACCGTCGCAGGAGAAAATCCAGTGGCTTGGGCCACGTCGCGCATAGTGACAAGCCCGCGCTTAGGGCCGGTCTTCTTCATTCGTAATTCCTCGCGTGCACATCATCGGCTGAATGCAGGCCCTTTTGCAATGCGAAAGCGCGATGGAGCTACTCTTCTGGTGGGATTTCGAAAGAAAGTTGCTCGCGGAAACCCCTGGTCTTCCAAACGCCGAAGGCGATGCCCGCAGCCATCCAAATGGAGCCGACGATAATGGCAGGTCTGCTGAGGTTTACCCACAATCCCAGGCAAATAAGAAAGCCCAATACGGGTGGGATAAGGAAAGTGAGTTTCTTTTCGTTGGAGCGGACGTAGTAGCGAAGAAAGGCCGCCACATTCACGCCCATAAAGGCGATCAGTGCGCCGAAATTGAGCATTTCCGCGCCTAATCCGTAAGCTTCTCCGCCGTTGAGGATTTTCTTAACAGTGTCCCAGGTTAGGGCAGCACTCCCGAGGGAATAGGTTTTGTAGCCGGCGACGATTTCCAGCAAGAATGCACCAATCAGCGCGACGGCGCCGACCAGAAAGACGTTGTTTCGGGGAATGCGATGTTTGCTGTCGACAGCCCCGAAAAATGACTTGGGAAGCGCATTGCTGCGCCCCATACCGTAGAGCAACCGCGCTGCACCGATTTGTGCGCCCATACCGGAGCCGAAATTGGCTAATAATAAGGTAAAGCCGACAATGGTAAACAATGGCGCCCAGGCGCGACCGGCGATGTAGGAATAGGCAGTGTTGATGTCCGGAAAGGGCTGCGAGGCGGGCCAGATCAATTGGGCAACATAGGCTTCGACCGCGGAAAGAATGCCAATCACCACGCAGGTCAAAACCGTCGCCAGAAGAATATTTCTTCGTGGATTTTCCGCCTCTTCCGACAATGTGGAGATGCCGTCAAAACCGATGTAAGTCAATACAGCAATGGAAGTGCAGCCGAACAGACCACCATAGGTAAAAGTATGCGGATCATAAAACGGGCGAGTGAAGTAGGCGACATCATGCGGCGCTCCAAAGATGTATCGGGCGCCCGCCACAAATATGGCCACGACGACGGCCCCCATGGCGATTGCCATGCCGGTATTTATGCGCGCGGACGTCCTAATGCCCCGAATATTAAGAAGTGTGAACACCACGGCAAAAAAGATTTTCCAGGTCCATGAGGGAACTCCGGGCGCAAATTGGTTGGCTTGGCCAGCGCACCAGACGGTGCAGATGAGCGGATTGAGCATGTAATCCATCACCATGCTCCAGCCGGTAATGTAGCCGACGGTCGGATTCACCTCCTGCGCGACGTAGGTGAACGCGGATCCTGCGCTCGGATAGGCACGTGCCATCCGGCCGTAACTGATACCCGTGAAGAGCATGGCGACCATGGCGATCAGAATGGCCGTGACGACATGACCACGGCCCCGGTCACTCAGAACGCCAAAGACCGACATGGGCGCCACGGGCTGAATCACAATGATCCCGTAGAGGATAAGATCAGAAAGAGTGAGGGTGCGCCGGAGGCGGTTACCTGCGGCGGGTGTGGTGCTGGCTTCCGCGCTCAAGCACCTCTCCTTTTGGCCGTGCGGCTCGAGACAGAGGAGAGCACGACGGCACGAGTGAGATTCTTCGGCGCGTCGGGATTCAAGCCCTTGCGCAAGCCAACCGCGGTTCCCAAGAGATGTGCGGGAATGGCGGTGACAGCGTAACGCGCAAACTCCGGCACGTCTAGTGCGAGTTCGGTGAGCAGATCGGAATGTGCTTTCAATTCGGGAGTGGCGCGATTGACGATGACATTAGTAGCAGCGCCGAGTTCCTTGAGTTCGCGAACGAGGGTGATTTCAGCGTCCTTAGCGGCGTCGGAGATATAGAAAGTAATCAGAGTATCCGGACCGGCGATGGAGCGAGGACCATGACGAAATTCCAGGGAGTGGTAAACCTGGGCATACGAGGAAGACATTTCCGTTATCTTGAGGCCGGCCTCCTGGGCTAGCCAGAGATGGACCCCCTGGCCAAGGAAGACGTAGTCTGCGAATTTGCGTTTACCAGCGAAGGCCTGGATTTTGGCGGCATGCGCATCGAGCCAGGCTTGGCCCTCCTGTGGCAATACGTCGAGCGCAGCGGAAAGCTGGTTATCGCCAACGAACTGAAGGCCGAGCCGTTGGAAAGCCAAAAGAATTGCGGTAAACGAGCGGGTCATCACGGTGCTTTTCTCGTCGGCCCAGTCCAGTTTGAAGGTATGAGTACAAAGTTTTTCGAGGACGCTTTGGGGATTGCAGGTGACGCCGAGAGTCTGAACAGTTTTGTGTGCCTGGAGAAGTTCTGCAGCGCGCAGAACCTCGGTGGTTTCACCTGAACGGGACACGAGGACGATTTGCTCGGCGCCGACGCGACGAAGCGTTTCTTCCGGAGCGAAGAGGAGCTCGGAAGCGGGAACGGCGGAGGCGGGGATGTAACAGTGCTTGGTCCAAAGCGACGCAATCAGCTGCGAAAGGTAGTAGCTGGAGCCACAGCCGACGAACAACCAAGGGCTTCGGGGAGAGAAGGTGTCAGCGAAGCGCTCGAGAATGCCGGATTCCTTGAGATGGAGGTCGGTATCCGCCCAAATGTACGGCTGAGAGAAGATTTCCGCTAAAGTGTGTTCTGCCGGGCGCGGCTTCTTTGAACGTACTTGGGCCTTCGAGTTCTTGCTACGCTTCACCACGGATTCACCTCTAATTATTGAATCGATTCAATAGGGATATTTTGCGGAACATTGCGACGGCACGCAAGTGCAAAGATACCCTGATGGTAAACCTGGGAGGCGCGCGATGCGAAAAAAACTTCAAAACCGACGTTTTTTGCAAGTCCGGGGCGGGCTCGCAAAAATGGAGATATCCACAGAGGCAAAATGAACTGTACGGTAGTACAGTTGTTCGCCCGAGCTGCTGGCGGTATCTCTTGGTTCACAGGCTAAAGAACATCGCAACAGGAGAGGCGGATTTTGCGTCTAATGTGTGTAAAGTTAGAAGCGTAAGTCCCCAGTCCTCCATCGAAGGCAGGCGCAATGGGCGAATTGGCCCGCAAAGCGGATAGTCAACAAGTGAGGCGGCTGCTGGCACATACGGCAGGTTTCGTACTCATTTTTGTGGCGGCGGACTGGTTGCGCACGAGCACACTGCGGCCGGATCCCATTCTGCAAGGGTACCTGCAGATTACGACGGGGCTGTTCGCATTCGTGTTTGCTGCGGTGGCCTTGGTGCGCTTCCAGGGAACGCAGGATCGCCTCTCGCTGATCCTGGGATCCGGATTCCTGCTGTCCGGAGCGACACTGACTGCCTCCAGCGTTCTGTTTTTCCAGATGAACCGCGACTCGCAGGTGTGGTTCCTGTGGGCGCCCGCAGGGTGGTGGATCAGCCGGCTGGTTCTGGCGCTGCTGTTTGGGGTGGCGCTGCTGGTAGAGCATTTCATACCACGATCGCGTCACCCAAAACTGGAGATTGCGGGCGCGTTAACTACGGTGCTTTCTCTGACATACCTAATTTCCGCGTCACTTCGAAAGCTTCCCCCTGACGTTTCGGGACACCCGAACGCGGCGATTCCGAATCCGTTGCAACTGATACCGGCGGTGATCTTCCTGGTGGCGCTATACGGATACCGTCAACGCAAGTATTTGATGAATTCCGCGTTTGACCGGTCGATTTATATGGCCGTGTGGCTGAACCTGGCGGCGCAACTTGCCGCGTGCCAATCCGTAAGGCTGCTCGACGGGCCATTCGTTTTTGCGCAACTGTTGAACGTGGGCAGCTATATCATTTTGCTGGCCGGGGCGTTGCTGGACAGTGCGCGCGTGTTCGAGCAAGTAAGGCACTTGGCCGCGAGCGATCCACTGACGGGATTGGCGAACTACCGGAAGCTGCTGGACGTTTTGGATACGGAGACGGAACGCACGCTGAGGACCGGGCGGTCTTTCGCGGTGCTGCTGCTGGACCTGGACGGGCTGAAGAAAATTAACGACAGCTTTGGGCATTTGGTGGGAAGCCGGGCACTGTGCCGCGTCGCGGACATTCTGCGCGTACACTGCCGCGCGATCGATACGGCGGCGCGGTATGGCGGCGATGAATTTGCCGTGGTGCTTCCGGAGGCTCGAGAGGAAGAGGCGCAGCGAGTGGCTTCGCGGATTCATGAGACCCTGCTGGCGGATCAGGAAGAACCGCCTATCTCCGTAAGCATCGGGACGTCGGTTTATCACGGAGAAGGAGAGCGAGTGGAGAAGCTGCTGAAGGAAGCGGATCAGAATTTGTATGAAGAGAAGGCGCGGCGGAAGAGCACTTCGCGACTCGGAGATGCTTCGCGGAAGCGGACGCCGAAGAAGACGTAATGCTCGATGCGCTTCAGTTATAGGTGCCCTGGTAGTTCTGGTTGTCATTCGCTACTTTACAACTTAATGAACGGTACGTTTTTGGTGAGTAGCTTTTGTGGCTAGGGAGAACCGGATTTCGGCGGTTCCCTCTCCCGTGACCATGGCCGCAGCGTACTCTCCCACTGCGGGACCATGCTTGAAGCCGTGGCCGGAACCTCCTCCGGCAAACCACACGTTGGGAAATTCAGGATGGCGGTCGATCAGGAAGTCTCCGTTCGAGGTGTTTTCGTACTGACATACCCGCGTTTCCACAATCGGTGCATCCTTGAGGGCTGGAAAGCGTTGAGCTATGAAATTGCTAGCCCAGGCCGCGCCTTCCACCGAGGCTAGACGGGATTGCGTGTCCGGGTCGACTGGGTCGCCGTGAGTATCGCGCGCAACCTTCAGGCCGCGACTTTCTAAATCAGGCATGCCGTAAACTTCGTCAGCTTGAAAAAGCCACGTAGGCAAAGCGGGTGGAGCAAAGCGCGCGTCTCCCGGCGGAGTAGCAAAGAAAAAGACTTCCTGGCGCGTGGGAAAAATGCGCGGGCCTAGGATTTCCGGAAACAGCTTGCCGAGCCACGGTCCGCAGGCGAAGACGAAATTGCCAGCGGAGATGCGCTCAGCGGCCATGGTTTCGATGGACTCGAGTTTTTTTTCACCGACTGGCGGGGCAATTTGGGCTGTCTGGAGTTGAACACCTTGGCGCAACGCAGAGTCCACGGTGCAGGCCACGGCGCGACGTGCTAGCAATACGCCGCTCTCCGTTTCCAGGAGTCCACGGGAAACGCCATCGAAATTAACTTGCGGGTAGAGGCGCTGCAGTTCCTCTCGTTGGAATAGTCTGTGATTTACGCCATAGCGATGCAGGTTGGCAATCGATTCCTTGACCGTCGAATCGGTTCCCGCAGAAAGCCACAGTACGCCGGTTTGATGGAAAAGCCTTTCGCCCGTGGCGGCGAACAGTTCCTTCCATTGACTGAGGGAACTATGCGACCATCGCGTGTAAATCTCGTCTGGGCCGTAGCTCATACGAATGATGCGAGACTCCCCGCCGGAACTCGCGCGGGAGTGCGCAGGACTATAGGCCTCGACCAGCACTACTTGCTGTTTTCGTTTGGCGAGATGCAAGGCGATCCAGGCGCCAAAGACGCCAGCGCCGATCACCGCTATGTCGTAGGTGCGTGCGGTCATAGGCTTGTCATTCTAATCGAATCATTGCGTCAGAGGACGGAAGACGCTTAGGGATTTCCGAGCAACTGAAGATGCCGGCCTGAAGCCGTGGCGCTACGGGCGCTGCGATAACAAGTCCGCCCAATGGGACAGGTGATTGAGCGATTCTGTGTGCGTAGGGTCCAAGTGAAGAGGGGTGACGGACGCTTCGCCGGCGAAAATGGCGGCATAGTCCGAATCCGCATCGATTTCCATCTCACGGTCAACGCGCTGCTCGCTCAACCAAAAATAGCGGCTGCCTTTCGGATCTTCGCCTTCGCGCAACAAGGTGCGGGTGATTTTTTTGGATTGACGTGTGAATTTCACGCCGCCCTGCCAATTTTCCGGCACGTTGACATTCAGAAGGACCTGCTCCGGCAACTTCTCTCGCAGCATCAATTCCGCGATTTGCCTGGCCAGTTGCGCGGTCGGCGCGAAATCGGAATTGACGCGTTTGGAACAGAGGGAAAGGGCCAAGCCCGGCACGTGATGAATGACGGCTTCCCTGGCTGCGCCGACGGTACCGGAGTAGTAGACATTTTCGCCGAGATTCGCGCCATGATTGATGCCGGAAATGACTAGATCGGGGCGCTCCTGAAGCAGGCCGTGGAGCGCGACGATGACGCAATCGGCGGGAGTGCCGTCGATGGCCCATTCGCTCTCGGCCATTTTGTGGCAGACGATCGGCTGGCGAAGAGTCAAGGATTGAGCGGCACCGCTGCGCTCCCAACTGGGAGCGATAATCCGGACGTTTGCAAAATCTTTCAGATGCTCGGCCAAGGCACGTAAACCCGCGGCCTGGTATCCATCGTCATTCGTCAGCACCACGTTTGGCTTTTTGCCGTTCGGCATACACACTCCCACTTCCATTGTAAGGGCAGTTTGCGATTCGAGAGGCGCTTTGCTTGCATCAAATGAAACTTGTACGCGCCGGCAAAAAACTGCCGTGCGGCTGGCACGATTACGCCGAGGAATGCGAGAATCGCTTGGTGCAGAGGGTAGTGCCCGAGAAAATTTGCGGACGATATATATGCCGAGCGAAATTGAGGATTACGCGCTGATTGGGGACTGCGAGACGGCAGCGCTGGTGGCGCGCGACGGTTCGATCGACTGGTTTTGCGTGCCGCGGTTTGACTCACCGGCTTGCTTTGCGGCACTGTTGGGATCGCCAGAAAACGGACGATGGCAACTGCGTCCCCGGGCCAGAGCGCGGATCACGAGGCGCTATCGTCCGCACACGCTGATTCTGGAGACGAAATTCGAGACTGCAACTGGCAAAGTGACGTTGATCGATTTCATGCCGGTACGCGTAGCGACCCCGAGAATCATTCGGATCGTGCGGGGCGATCGGGGCAATGTCCGGATGCAAATGGATCTGGTGATTCGCTTTGACTTCGGCCTGACAGTGCCGTGGGTGACGCAGAAGGAAGACACATTGTTTGCCGTGGCCGGGGAACATCGCCTGGTTCTTCGCTCGACGGTACCGGTGCAAGGACAAGGCCCACGCACGGCAAGCGAATTCACGGTTAAAGCCGGACAGAAAATCCATTTTGAACTGGGATACGAGAATTCCTTTGGGCCGCTCCGAGCTAGGACAAATACGGGGCCGGCGCTGAAGAGGACCGAGACATTCTGGCGGAAGTGGGCTTCGCGTTCTTCCTACGATGGTCCTCATGCGGATGCGGTGGAACGATCACTGATCACTTTGAGGGCGTTGGTCTACAAACCGACAGGGGGAATGGTTGCCGCGCCGACGACGTCATTGCCGGAAAAACCCGGAGGCGACTACAACTGGGACTACCGATACTGCTGGTTGCGGGACGCCACATTCGCTCTGCTCGGGTTCATTCACGCTGGTTACTACAAGGAAGCGATAAGGTGGAAGAACTGGCTGCTTCGAGTGGCGGCAGGCGATGCAAACCAGCTGCAAATCATGTACGGCGTGACAGGTGAGCGGCTATTGCGGGAATGGAAAGTGCCATGGCTGTCCGGTTATCAAAACTCGCGGCCTGTTCGCATAGGCAATGAAGCGAGCGAGCAGATGCAGCTGGACGTGTACGGAGAGCTGGCCGACACGTTATTTCAAGCACGGAGTTCCACCAGACAAAAGGTGGCGCATTTTGATCTGCAGTTCGCCCTTCTGGAACATCTTTGCAAGGTTTGGCGAGAGCCGGACCATGGCATCTGGGAAATTCGGGGTGCGGCCAGGCATTACATACATTCCAAAGTGATGGCCTGGGTCGCCTTCGATCGCACCATACGGGACGCCGAACGATTTAAGGTGAAAGCGCCGCTTGAGGAATGGAAGAAGGTGCGGCAGCAAATCCACGATGATGTCTGTCGGCTGGGGTTCAATTCACGGCTGGGGAGTTTCGTGCAGTTCTATGGGTCGGAGGAAGTGGATGCCAGCCTGCTGCTGCTTCCACTCGTCGGTTTTTTGCCGCCCGTGGATCCGCGGATTGTCGCCACGGTGGGGATAATCGAAAAACATCTGATGAAGGGCGGCTTTTTGTTGCGCTACCGCACTGCTGAATCCGACAAGCACTCCGTTGCGGGAGAGGGAGCGTTTCTCCTTTGCAGTTTCTGGCTGGCTGATTACTATTCGCTGGTGGGGCGCCGCGGTGCAGCGCAACGGCTTCTGAATCGTCTGATGAAAATCCGGAACGATGTCGGACTGCTTTCCGAAGAGTATCATTTGGAGCAACGCCGGTTAGTGGGCAATTTCCCGCAAGCGCTGTCGCACGTTGCGCTCGTGAACACGATAATCAACCTGAATACAGCGTATGGTCCGGCGCACCAGCGAGCCAACTCCCATCAACGCGACAAGGCGCGGCGAATGCGGAAAGCGGGATAAGTCACAAATCAGGCTGGTGCAGTCTCAAAAGAGATTGCGGGGCGAAAAAACAATGCACATCGTGAAGATCGGATTGCTCGGATTGTGGATAGGCTTGTCCTGCACGGCGGCTCCGGGACAAACGACTGTAGGTAACGACGCTTCAAGTCACGCCGTCGACAGCGGAACACAAAGCGAATTGTTGTGGCAAAAGCTCGAAGGCACCGTGAAGCAACTGAATCAGGAACTCGACGGAACCATGGGTGCGGCGCTCATGGACCTAACGGATGGACGGGTGTTTTTGCAAAATCCCGACCATGTGTTTGCGCAGGCGTCTTCCATCAAGGTGGCGATTCTGGCGGAACTCTACCGGCAACAGCAACAAAGCCAGGAAGGAACAAGCGGCAAAGCAAAACTGAACGATTTATATACGGTGGATGCGCGCGACATCGTGGATGGCAGCGCGATTATGAGCGGGCTCACACCAGGAGTCACGCGCGTGACTAACCGCGATCTGGCGACGTTTATGGTGGCGGTCAGCGACAACAGCGCGACGAACGTGCTGATTGATCGTCTGGGCATGCAGAACGTGAATGCGTTACTGGACCAACTGGGCCTGGCGCAAACGCGATTGCAACGAAAGATGATGGACGTGAAGGCGGCGCAAGAGGGGCGCGAGAATCTCTCCACGCCAAGAGAAATGATGAGGCTGTTTGCCGCTCTTTATCAGAACAAAGTGTTGAACAAGGCGTTGACCGAAGATTTTTTCAGGGTACTGGGGACATCCAAAGCCAGCGATATTCCGCGCTACATTCCCGAGGATATAGTGTGCGCCAACAAGCCAGGGGAGCTTGCCGGCGTGCGTAATGATGTGGGCATCGTGTTTGTGCCAAACCGGCCATTTGTGATTGTGGTGATGACCGCATACCTGAAGCAGGAACGCGATGGAGACGACGCAATCGCGAAGATTGCAGGAGTTGCATACGATTATTTTGATCGCGTAGCGCGCTCGTCACAATATGGGCGCATCGTATCGATGGGCAGTTCGCACTAAGATTCCTGCTGGCAGTTTTTTCAGCCGCGGACCTTCAGGCCCAACCCGGGACCGGAGGGCAAAATCAGTTTGCCCTTTTCGACAGTCACACCAGAAAAAGGATCGTTGCTAATCAGGAGAAAGCCGTCGAGATCGGCGTAATCGACAAGGGGCGAAAGATGAGCGGCTGCGGTACAGGAGCAGGAACTGGAAATCATGCAGCCCAGCATGACTTTCATGTCCATGGCACGAGCAATGGAAATCCAACGGTGCGCTTCCAGAATGCCCCCCGATTTATCGAGCTTCACGTTGATGCCGTCGTAGGCTTCCTTTAGTTTCGGGATGGCAGCGGCGCTGGTACAAGCTTCATCGGCCATGATGGGAAGATGGACTTTGCTGCGTACGTACTTTGTTTCTTCGAACATGTGCGCGGGCATGGGCTGCTCGATAAATTCGACGCCCTGGGTTTCGAGCCAATTAATCTTGCGAATGGCTTCTTCCTTGTCCGTCCAACCTTCATTCGCATCCACGCGAAGCGGCTTTTTGGTGACACTGCGGACGGCAGCGATGGTTTCTTCGTCCGTCTTTAGGCCGACTTTCACTTTGAGGACAGGATAGTCGGCGGCCTCGATCGTTTTCTGTTTGGTGATTTCGGGCGTATCAATGCCGATCGAGAAAGTGGTAAGAGGCGTGGTGGCAGGATCGAGGCCGAAGTAGGCGTAGAGAGGAATATTCAGACGCTTACAAACCCAGTCCATGACGGCGATGTCCACAGCAGCCATGGCCGCGCGTTGGTGATCGCCAAGCTGCTTGCGGGTGTCGGCTAGGAAGCTGTCGAAAAAAGCGGGATCGCCGGCAGCAATGTGATCGAGATTGGCTTCGATGGCTTGCCGTGCTTCGGCGGGAAATTCTTTGTAGCGGATGATCGGGGCGCCTTCGCCATAGCCGGTCAGGCCGTCTCTCGAATAAGTGACGTTGACGGTCTCCCGGTAGGTGCTGGACGACATGGTGGTCGTCCAGGTGTGCTGCAAATTCAAACGCTTCAGGTCGACATTGACGACGGAAAGCGGTTGGGAGCTTGCATTTCTTGGCGAAGCAAGGATGGGGGCGGTGGGAAAACTGGCGGCGATTCCGGTGGCACCGGTGATCTTCAGCCAATCGCGGCGGTTCATGATTTTAGTCTCCTGGCGGCAACGAGCAACCGAGTCCACGGCTGATCGTTCAAGACGCTAATTTGCACTCCGGGATGTTCGTGGGTCGTGTCGTGAATGAATTGCCCATTCCCAATATACATGCCTGTGTGTGTGATGTGATCCGGGCGGTCGCCGAAGAAGAGCAGATCACCGGGCTGGAGAGCGCTGCGGTCGACGGGAGCAACACCGCTCCAAGCCGCCTGCAAATCGGCGTCACGAGGCATGATAATGCCGCGCTGGCGCAATAACATTTGCGTGAAGCCGGAGCAGTCGAAGCCAAAATCCGAAGAACCGCCCCACGTGTATGTGATGCCGAGAAATTTCTTGGCAAGGGCAATCGTCTGATCCACGGTGAGCGGAGTGAAATCGGAGCTGACATCGCCTTTTTGCACGAATGCCTGGCGATTATCGGGCAGGGTGACCTTCAGCCAACGCTCGGTATCACCGACTTTATCTGGCAGCGCTTCCAGACGCGCGCTCCAGGGAAGTGTCAACAAAGGAGCGTGTTTGGTGACATCCGGCTCAAGGTAAACATTGGCGCTGAGCTGTGCTACTTGAATAACGGAACCAGCGGCGGCATATGGTCCACCCTTTCGCTTTAGCAGACTGGAAGATTGCATCCAGCCTGTGTAACCGTCATCGGTTTTTACGTGGACCCAATGCCACTTCCCTTCCAGGCGCGTTACGTTGCTGCCATAAATGGCTTGCGAGACGACGTCCGATTGCACGCTGGGTTTGCTGTACATATTGGCTACGGGTTTGACTACGACGTAATCGGCGTTTGCGACGTGCGCGGAAGCGGAACTCGAAGCCTGAGAATCGCGCGACGACTGAGGTAAGGCGCCGGGCACGCAGGAAATTGCCGCGAGGAAAAGCAGTCCAGTGAATGGAAACAGGAATTTGCGGGAGGTAGCGCGTTGGAAGGCAATGGCGGTCATAGTTTGATTTTGGGACATAGGTCCGTATGAGGTCAAAGCGAAGCTAGAGGGTGTGGCGGTGGGTGAGTTGGCGCAGCAAAAAAACGAGATTTGAGCTAGTTTTCGCAGGGCGTTGGTCGTCACTGACCTGTATGTTATAGAAACATTGGGCGTGTGGCAGCTGAACATGTTTCTGGTCACATGGCACTTGGCTTGCACTTGTCTTACTTGGTCTAATTTCTTCGAACCTTCGTGCCTTCCCTCCATATGTCTCCAAAGCCACCTCGCCGGGGTGACTGGGACAGCGCAGAGAACGTGGTGGTCCGGCACCTGGAGAACCGCCGTGACGATCAGGAAATCAGAGGCTCTTGCGTATCACTTGGGCGGCCGCCCAGGGAAAATTGAAGTAACCCCGACCAAGCCATGCCGAACACAACGAGATTTGAGCCTGGCCTACACACCGGGAGTCGCTGAGCCTTGCCTGGAAATCGCGAAGGAACCGGGCGATGCGTACAAGTACACGGCGAAGGGCAACTTGGTGGCTGTGGTATCGAATGGCACAGCGGTCCTGGGCCTGGGAAATATCGGCGCGCTGGCGGGGAAGCCCGTGATGGAAGGCAAGGGAGTGTTGTTCAAGAGATTCGCCGATGTGGATGTGTTCGACTTGGAGGTAAATTCGACGAATCCCGACGACGTGATCAAGGTGTGCCAACTGTTGGAGCCGACGTTTGGCGGGATCAACCTGGAAGACATCAAGGCTCCGGAATGCTTTTACATCGAAGAAACACTGAAAAGGACGATGAAGATTCCGGTGTTCCACGACGACCAGCACGGCACGGCCATAATCTCCGGTGCGGCGTTGCTGAATGCGCTGGAAGTGGTGGGAAAGTCGATCAGCCAAGTGCGAATGGTGGTAAACGGAAGCGGGGCGGCCGGGATTGCGTGCGCGGAGCATTACGTACGGTTGGGAGTGAAGCGCGAGAACATCACTTTGGCGGACACGAAAGGGGTGGTGTACGAAGGCCGCACCGAAGGAATGAATGCCTACAAAGCGCGATTTGCGCGCCAGACAGAGTGGAGAACGCTGAGCGACGCGGTAAGTGGCGCAGATGTTCTGGTGGGGTTGTCAGCGAAGGGCGCGTTCACAGCAGAAATGCTGAGGTCGATGGCACCAAGGCCGATTGTATTCGCGATGGCGAATCCGGATCCGGAATTGACTTACGAAGAAGCGCTGGCGGCGCGCAAGGATGTAATCATCGCGACCGGGCGCTCCGACTTTCCGAATCAGGTGAACAACGTACTGGGATTCCCGTTCATTTTTCGCGGCGCGCTGGATGTACATGCGACGGCAATCAATGAAGAAATGAAACTGGCAGCGACGAAAGCACTGGCGGCACTGGCCAAGGAGGACGTGCCAGATTCTGTGTGCCACGCATACGGAGTCGATCGCATCCGCTTTGGGCCGGACTACATCATCCCGAAGCCGTTCGATCCTCGAGTGCTGGTGTGGGAAGCTTCGGCGGTCGCCAGAGCGGCGATGGCGACGGGGGTCGCACAAACGCCCGTTGATCTGGGGGAATATCGCGAGCGGCTGGAAAGACTGCTGGGGAAGGCGCACGAAGTGATGCGCACGATTATCCGGAAAGCGGCGGCACGACCGCGGCGCGTGGTGTTTCCGGAAGGCGACAGTGAGCGGGTATTGCGCGCTGCACACATCCTGGTGGAAGAAAACATCGCGCAGCCGATATTGTTGGGCGACGAAAAGGTCATCCAGGCCAAGGCCAATGATCTGTCGGTGGCGCTCGACAAAATCAAGGTAATAAATCCGCAAGCTTGGCCGAAACGAGAAGAGTTCGTCCAGGCCTTATACGAATTAAGGCAAAGACACGGTGTGACACTCTCGGAAGCACATGAACTCATCAACAACCGTACGCTGTTTGGCGCGCTGATGGTGAAACTTGGCGAGGCAGACGCGCTGTTGGGAGGAGTTGATAAACACTTTCCCGACACGATCCGTCCGGCGCTGCAGGTGATTAAACCGCGGCCGGGACTGCACCGCGTTTCGGGACTTTACGTGGTCGTGACGCGACGTGGAGACATGTATTTTCTGGCGGATTGCACGGTGAACATCGAACCGAGCGCGGAGGACCTGGCGGAAATTGCGCTCTGTGCGGCGCAGACGGCGAAGCGCTTCGACGTGACGCCACGGGTGGCCATGCTGTCATTCTCTAACTTTGGCAGCACGAAACATCCGTTGGCAGAGAAGGTGCAGCGGGCCGTGCAACTGGTAAAGGATACAGACCCAGAACTGATGATTGACGGGGAGATGATGGCAGATACGGCTATCGCACCGGAAATCATCGAGGATGCCTACCCATTCTCGAAGCTGAAAGGCGGCGCAAACGTGCTGGTTTTTCCGGACCTAACGTCGGCAAACACCTGCTACAAGTTGTTGCGAAGAATTGGCGGAGCGGAGACGATTGGGCCGATTCTGATGGGGATGTCAAAGCCGGTGCACGTGCTGCAGTGGGACGCCGAAGTGGAGGAAATCGTGAACATGGCGGCCATAGCCGTGGTCGATACGCAAGAAACCGCGGCGCAATTCGGCGCTGTGGCTTCCACCCCAGCAAGGCCGGTCTCCGAGGAAGAACGGGTACTACCGCTCGAACATTTGGGGCGTTAAGCCGTTCGGTTCGTCGCCCATACAGGGTTATATAATGTTTTTTAGGGACCACCGTTATATCTTGATATCTCGGCAACTGTGATGAACAGCACCAGTTGTAGTCTGGTTCGAGTAAGGCCGTTCGCGCCTGGAAAGGAAATGGCGGCAAGACGGTTAGCCTTGCGGCCGCCTCAGAAAGAATCATTTTTGCGTTCACAGTGATCTTAGCCAGCATTTTCTTGGTCCCAGCCTTTGTGTTGGGACAGGAAACCAATGTGGTCCCCCCATCTCAAGCCGCTAAGGCGGCAAGTGGTAGAGCCTGCGCTATCCGGGTGGATGGCGGAGGTTGCTACGCGACTGTTTCGGCAGCGATCAACGCACTGCCCGCAAGCGGGGGTAGCGTGTTCATTTCAGCCGGAACCTATGCTTGCCCCGGCGACATTATTGCGAAAACAAACATCCAGTTGATTGGACAGACGTTCGACCCGCCAGCCGCCACCAGCCACAGCATTAACTCTTCCTGGCTTAGCTATCCCGATACGAAAGTGGTCTTTCAGTGCACGTCCACCTGGACGATTGATTCGTCCAACGGCCTCGTTTTCCAGGGCATTCAGATACAGACCATGTCGCCGCAGTTGGGCGACGGCGTTTTGCTCGAAGGCGTAACTAACTCGAGGTTCGAGAGCTTCTCAATCGTGGGGCGAGGTAGCGGTCAGACAGGTATCGGCCTGCACATAATCGGCCGCGGAAGCAGGGGCACCAACAGCTCACGCAACACGTTTCAGGATTTCCTGATCGCCGGATTCAACAGCGGAGCTATAGCCCTCAACGGATCAAGCTCTTCGACCAATTGCGTGACGGCGAATGAGTTTAGGGACGCCTGGTTGACCTCCGGAGCGTTGCCAACAGGCCCCGCGATCGGACTCGGCCACTGCGCTGACTCGAATTATTGGTATAACATCACCGCAACCAATCTAGGGGATTCTCAGAGCGCCCTGGTGGTAAACGACACGGGCAATAGCAACACGGATGAAGACTCTGGAGGCAACGGATTTTTTGGAATCACCGTGCAGCCTGCCACGCCAAGCAGGTACACGGGACCTTTGTTTCAGTTCAATCAGTCGCAGGGCACGCTCGTTGACGGAGCCTCTATCACCGGTGAGTTGGCGGGCAATATTGATCGAGAGATTGTGGGCACCGGTGGAAGTCCGCAATTCAGAGTGTGCTTTGCAGCAAATTTCTCGATGCCATCCTATTCGAGTTCCTGCATCGACCAAGTCAGTTATGTAGGGCTAAATGCGGCGTTTGGCATGTCGACGGGTATCGACCCAACCACTTTGTATTCGATTCCTCTGGGAGCTCCCGGATTTTATCGGGTGTACGGAGAAATGTGGACAACCGCTCTAGGCAATGGCGAAGTGACCTTCACCGTTTCCAGCAATATCGGTGGATACACCGCTGATCAGAATACCCCGGCCCTTTCGCTTGCTTCAAGAAAGGCCGTTTCATTCAGCTTTGACGTGTTTGCGGCTGGCGGCACCAACATCACGTACCAAACCTCATACCGACCCTCCGGCTCTTATGGCCTGAGAATAAGAATCACTTATGAGCCACAAGGGAACTAATATTCGGCGGTCTGCGAGGTCGCCTCTCACCGCCTGCCACAACAATGCAACGGCCGCGGGAGGCATGATCAGCCCTGGGCGATCGCAGCGATTCACTGCTCGATTGGTGTTCACCACTGAATTCCCGGATACAGGCTAGGGATTCTCTGACCTCTATAAGCATATACGTCGGAAACCTGCATCTGCCATACCGTCTGCACACTGCTGTCTTGGGTTACCTCGTAGATTGTCCCCGATGCCCCCGTCGGGCCACCGGCAGCTTCACAGTATTCCACGTTTCCGTTGGCAAGCACCGCCGCATTCCCTCCAAAGAACGAGTATGTGGGTGTGGTCGGGTTGAACGTGAGAGTCGCCGTCATGGACGCCTCGTCGATCTGTAAGAGCGGGACGGTGCTGTAAAGGCAAGGTGGCGCGCCTGTGGTGCCGCACGTCACGTCGGAAGGGAAGACTCGGTCGTCCCCATTGTCAAAAAGGGCCAGCCCGAATTGTCCGGTTGTGTTCGCGGTAATGAACGAAGGTCCGTGCTGCGCGTAAAACCAGTCCGTCGGGTCGGTCCCTCCGACAAGTGCGAAGTCGCCTTGATAACCAAGGTGCCAGAGTATATCTCCCGCGCCGGCTCCGTTCGCGTAATCCACCTTCACCAGCCAGTTCTGATGGCGGATCGAGATGATTAAATTTCCATCGTCCGGTGAATAGAGAATGGCGTTGGTGTGCGTCCAGTCCGGCCACAAATAAGGTCGCCGGTTGGTGTCCAGATGGTCGAACTCGTTCCAAAGCCAGACCGGATTGTGATTTTCGTCCAAGTCGATCAGCACATCTCCGGTTACGGTAGTTCCGGAAATGACTTGCTGGGTCGCTGCAATCACGACCAAGTGGCCGTTCGGTAGTTGAACGAAGTCATGGTGCGTGCCAATGACGGTGATGTTACATCCGGCGCAAGTTGCTGCTGCCAGCGCTTTGTTGAGGTCCGCTGCGGCCATTTGCCAAATGAGCTTCCCGGTCAGGTCGACTTCCTGTATTACAGAGTTCAGCCCGTCCGTGCTTCCCTCGCTGAAATTAATCAGGAAATGGCCATTCGGGAGCAGTTTGACGGGGTTCGGAACGGGACCGTTAGGTCCACCCGTATAGGTCCATAGAACATTGCCGCTGAGATCGGTAACTGTCGGCCTCGAGGTGCCCGTCACCAAATCCAATAGTTCTACGCCGCCCTGCGGTGTCATTCCCGCAGTAGTCGTGGCCGTTATTGGTGGAGCTTGTGAAGGCGTGACGGCACTGGTGGTGAATACATGATCGGAATCCACAAATTGTGTTCCATCACCAAATTGCACCATGGCTCTCATGTGATACGGGGTATCTGCCTTCATGCCAGCTACAAACAAACTCACCGCCTCCCCTGCGGTCGAGGGCTGCGCCCAGGTCGTTAGTCCATAGTTGGTATCGGGCCCAAACTGAACTGACACGTTCCCTGCCGCTCCAGGAGCTAAGGAATAGTTCGCCACTTGCGGATTGGCCGTCGTAGACACCTGCCCGGGCGCTACTACGTGTACGGTCGCGGTCGCGTATTTCGTGTGATCCTCGGCGCTCGTGGCCGTCACGAAAACGGTGGTGCTTGCAGCTTCAGACGAGGCCGTGAAGTTGCCGTTATCGTCAATTTTTCCCCCTGTGGCCTTCCATCGGACGGCCATCGGGCCGCTGTTCCCCGTTGCTGGCGAAGTGATTCCTGTCAAGTTGTTGGTGACCATGGCAGTGAATTGGAATGTTTGGCCGGTCGCGATGCCGGCAGATTGCGGACTGACGGCTATGCTGACAGGCAATGAAGTTTGATTATTGCTATTGCAACCTGCGACAGAAACGA
The DNA here is from genome assembly GCA_963701055.1 of Candidatus Acidiferrales bacterium. GTDB lineage: Bacteria > Acidobacteriota > Terriglobia > Acidiferrales > UBA7541 > Acidiferrum. The sequence continues at coordinate 5,508,989 of OY969563.1, forward strand.
TGAGGCACACAGCAAAACACACGAAGAAGGGCGGTTTTAAGACCATCCAAGTTTCTCCAAATTTTGATTGCTTGCGGCGCTGGGAACGCCGATGTGTCAAAGTCTGGAACTCCCCCATGAATTCCAGGCCTTCAGTCTTATACACCATCTGCTGCGACGGGGGGTAGCACGTAAAACCATCTGCTGCAGACCTTCGGCTGCGCAAGCGAAGCTTTTGGGATTGCATTTGAATCAAGCGAAACGACAGGAGGGACGAAACAGGGAGAAGGCCAAGTTGAAGCGGCATCCGGTCAGATACCGCTCATCAGGTGGACTGAGGAGGAAGAAAATTCCTGCGGACCGACACCCCAGTTCGGTGAAGGACCTTACTTCAGGGAATCGGATGCGATCGAATCGGGTTTCTTCTTGGCGGGAGGCTCAGATTTTTCGCTCTCGACATCATCTCTGTGGTGTGGAAAACAGACAGCCTTAAATGTCTTGGCCAAGATTATACCGTCGAACCAGATGGTCCAATTGCGAACGTACCATGCCTCGAGTTCGACGCGATCTTCGAGGGTAACGTGGTTTCGACCGTTGACTTGCCAGAATCCGGTCATACCTGGCCATGACGATAGGATCGTGACGAGGGCGACACCGATTCGTCCGCGCTCCTGAGGCAGATAGGGACGAGGACCCACGAGGCTCATGTCGCCCTTTAGGACATTGAGGAGTTGCGGCAGTTCGTCGAGACTCCAACGGCGCAAAAAGCGCCCGATACGGGTAAGTCGGGGATCGTTGGTTCTCAACTTTGCATATTTCTGCCATTCGTCTGCAGCGGCGGGATCACGCGCCAGGTGGCTGGCAAGCAGATGTTCACATTCAACCTGCATGGTACGGAATTTTATACAGCGGAAGGTGCGTCCGTTGTAACCGAGTCTTTCTTGAACAAATAACACTGGACTACCTGAATCTATTTTGATCAGAGCAGCAAGGAGCAGGCAAAGAGGTAAGGTCAATAGTGAGATTGCGAGTCCCACAACGAGGTCAAACGTTCTTTTCATTCCTCGATTCCAGGGTTTAGCCAGGTTATTTGAAAGTTTGAGCATCATCAACCGTTCGCGAAGGAAACCGTCGATTTTCAAATTCATTAACGGCAGTCCCCACAGTTGAGGCACAAAATAGATGCTTTCACAACGCGGCTGCAAGGTATGCACCAGCGCTAGGACCTTCTCATCTTCCAAGTCGGGCATGGCGATGAGCACGTCGCGAGCATCTGTCTTGTCCATTTGCTCGATGACGTCGGCGAGGCTTCCCAAAACAAAAAAACGCCGGCCTCGGTAAGTGCCAAAATATCTCTGCTGGCATATTGCTTCGTCACCAAGCAGGCCGACGACCTCGTAGCCCAAGACCGGATCAGACACAAGTCCTTGCAGCGCCAGCCTCGCGGTTTCTGTGGCGCCAAGAAGCAAAATTCGCTTGCGCCAAAGACCGGCCGCCCCCAGAATACGTTTCGTCCAATAGCGCTCCGCCGGCAAGAGAAGCAACAGGATAACCCCAGTGAGCAGGATGGTCAGGCGAGATAGGACTGGCCCACGCTGGATCAGGGCAATAGCCGCAAATATCACCATCAGCCCCGACGCGATTGCTTTCGTGAGGTGACCAATTTCATTCCAGAGCGTACGACGCTGGGTATACAGACCCTCGAGGCCGAGGAATAGCACCAACAGTAACCACAACCATCCGAAATCCAAATAATGCTTTAAGGGTAACCGCAAAGGCGAGACATGGGTGTCGACCAGGGGTATCCCATAGGCCCTCAAGAAAATAGCGGTTCTAAGCGAGATGAGGATCGCCACAGCGTCTGTCAGAACCAGGCACAGGCCACAAAGTATTTGACGGCGGTAGGAAAAGGAACGTGGTCCTCCTTGGGCATTGACATTGTACCCAGTGGGCTGGTGTTCCCGTGCTATCGCGGCAGTAGACATAAGTCTCCTATTGAACAGTCAGCGTCTTTATGGGGTCACTGGCGAGATTAGATATGATACACGAGCACGGATAAGAAAGACTTCAACCTGGGCGGGAATCGCTTGCTCGACTAATCGGATGCTTTCTTGAGAGTCGAACCGCTCCCCGCTCTGGCCGCTCGCTCGGTCACGGGAATCGATTCTTGTTCCAAGCGCGTTCGGGCAAGATCGGGTAAATCAGACCCACGGACCTTTAAACTCAATCCGCTGGCGTGCGGCGCTACCCCGCCGTTGAGAGCTTGCCTGTAAAGCTGAACGTGCTCCCGCACAACATCCTTCCAACTGTACGTGGAGCGGGCCCGGTGCTCTGCTTTCATTCGAAATTCCTCGACCAGATCAGGATTGTCCAACAAAGTCTGCAGTTGTTGCCGCAGATCTTTATAGCCTTCAGAGCCACGGTAGCTGAATCCCGCTTCGGAGATCACCTCGAGATTCGACGGCGTGTCATTTACTAACACGCAGTTTCCGAAGCCCATCGCTTCGACCAAAGCCGGATGCGTACCGCCGACCTCGTCCGGAAGTACGAACAAATAGGAATTTCTTTGCAGCTGGGCGTAACCAGTTCCGTAAACTCCGCCGGTGAAGATTATTCGTGGATCCACAGTCGACTTCAGGGAGCGTACGTAATCTTTCTCCCAGGGGTCATGCCCGACAATAACCAGATTCTTGTCCGTATTGGTCTGTTCAAACGCGCGAATTAAGTGATGGATGTTATTTTCGGGCACCAAGCGGCCAACAAAGAGCACGTACTCTCTTGGCTTGAGCGAGAATCGATCTAACCATTCAAGCCCCTCAGACGTTGATTCACGGATGCCATAGGTAATCAGCGCAGGTGATGCGCTATAGACTTCACGATAATAGCGCACCACCTCGCGTGAGTCCCCGACGATTCCATGACAGAACAAAACAGCTAGCCGTTCTGAAAGCCTCAAATACCAGCGCGCAAATCTTCCCCATTTCGTGCGTTGCCAGTCCGTCCCATCAACGGAGCACACTACCTTCATCCCAAATAGGCGAGGTATTGGGGCAAATAAGGCAGTCCCAACGACAAAGTAGTGAACAACGTCCACTCGATGGAAGATGACATGCAAGGTAGACACAAAGGCATGCACAATGGTGCTGAAGTTCTTAGATTTCACGGTAGGTAAAGTGACCAGCCGGACGCCCTCGTAGTCTTTCGCGGGATGCTCGCTCATCCCTGAACGGTTGTAGACCACAACTTCGTGGCCCGATTTCACCAGTCCGCGAGAGATTTCGTCTACCGCAGTCTCAAATCCTCCGCTCCTTGCCGGAATTGCTTTAATTCCGATCATTGCAATCCTGAGTTTTCGTCGCATATTGGCTGTTAAGCGTCTCCTGACAACCAAGACCAGTGGCTTATCCAAGTCGGAGTAATTCCCGAGAATTGATGAGTACCCGATTCTTCTTGCGCATTCTATTCGGGCCTTGCTGCATTTAAAGTCCCCTGTTCAATCCCGCCTCCCGGTTCTCTGCCCTTCGCAAACACCAGAGATAGTGCTTCGACCGCCGCGGCAAATACGGAGTCGACGGTTATCGTTCGCAGGCAGTACGGCTCATCGAAGAGGCAGTAGTCAAAGCAAGGGCGGCACCAGAACCCTGGCTGGATTACAATCCGATTGTGTTGCCCGAGGGGGCCAAACCAGGCTGGCTCCGTCGGGCCGAAAACTGCCACCACCGGCACTTCCAACGCCGTCGCAATGTGCATCGGACCACTATCATTACAGATCAGCATGTCACACTGAGCTAACACGCCCATAAACCGTCGCAGAGGCAGCGAGACGGAAGTAGCTTGAATATTATCTTGGGTTCCCACTGTTTGCCCGGGATCACGAAACCAGATGAATTTAATGGGAAACTCTTTCTGTAATCGCTTTGCGAGTGCTACAAAATTCTCTTCACCCCACTGCCGCATCCGGCTTCGAGCCCCAGGATGGATACCGACCAGGAATTCTCCGTTCCCGATTCCGTGTTCGGCCAAGCAAGTTTCAGCGCACCGCTGTTCCTCTGGCGTTACTTGGAGACGCGGCTCGCGCACAATCGGACTCCTCCCCACAGCGTCTAGTAGTCGCAACCATCGGTTCGAAAAGTGAGGCTGTTGCACATCGGGAGTCACAACGTCGCTGAGAAAAAAACCTCCGCCGCCAAATGCATAGCCCACACGCCGTCCTACCTTGGCAAACCAGAGGATGAAGTTATCCCGGAAATCTGCCCTTGCCGAAAATCCCAAATCGATCTCTTGGGTACGGAGAAATCGGACACTGCGCAGTAACTCAATCCATAAGACGGAGAAGGGATTATACTTTCTCCACCGCGAATAATGTTCGGTCCAGGGAACCCGCACAACAATTACTTTGTCCACCAGTCCCTGGTGCTCGACCAGGGGGGCCACTTTCGGGCTGGCAAGCAGCGTGATATGCGCGTCCGGGTATTGAATCCGCAGGCTCCTCAAAAAAGGAACTTCCATCACCAGATCGCCAAGGTTCCAATACTCGATGACAAGTATTTTCTTAACTTCTCCGACTATTTTCCTCTGGCGGTGTAGCAGATGTTCCAGCCCGACCACCAATGGCCGAGCGACGAATTCCAATACCCGGATGAAAAGCCGTTTACGGGCACTCATCTTCACCAGAACGCCGAGAGCTGCCTGTTCGGCCGCCTTGGAGCTGAGATTCGCGGATTTATTTGCTTCCCCAGTTTGAGAGCGCATCAAGCCTCTGGGAGCTGTTCGCTGCAGCTCGGGGTACCGGGTTTCGCGCGATAGCGGTCAGAGCGATGCCGCGACGATGTGGAAGCACCAGTTGCGAACTGCAGTTGGCGTGTACGATCCTGTTTGACTGCGTCTAAAAGTTCCTTTGCGCTGACGCAAGCGGTACCGCGCTTTCCTACTTTGATACCGGCGGCCAGGTTTGCCAGACGAACGGCTGTCTCGAAATCCAATCCCGCCGCGACACTTGCACCGAAAACGGCAATTGCCGTATCTCCGGCCCCGGTCACGTCATATACGCTCCGCGCTGTAGTCGCAACATCTAACCGGCGTAAGTTACTCTCATCGTAATCAAAAAGTGACATGCCCTCGCCACCCCGGGTCACCACCAACGCCTGCAAACCTAGTCCTTCGATTAAGTGCATCGCTGAATCGTTGAGCCACTCGTCTCCATCAATACTCCTTCCGACCAGCTGTGCCAACTCACGCGCGTTAGGGACAAGCACGGTCGCGCCACAGTACTTCTGGGGGTTTGAGTCTTTGGGGGCGACGATACAGGAAATCCCACGGTCGCGAGCAGCGGCAAAAACAGAACTGAGTACGCGTTTTGTCAGTACTCCTTTCAGATAGTCAGAGCACAGGATTAACTGAACATCGTCGAGCGCTCCGCGTAACATTGAGATGAGCTCATCCTCGATATCCGTTCCGATCTCCATGGTCGATTCTTCGTCAAAACGAAAAACTTGCTGGCCATGTTCCAAAGACATCAAGCGTACCTTCCGGGTGGACCTTCTTTGCGAGTCGGGGACAACACCCCCTGCGTCCACGCCGTGTGTACTCAAAAGTGCCCGCAGCTGTTCGCCCGTTCCATCGCAACCGACTACACCAAATGCGGCCACTTGCACCCCGAGCGCACGGAGATTTTCGACGACATTTCCGGCACCACCCAAGGTCGAATCCCGGCGCGTCACACTCAACACGGGAACTGGTGCTTCGGGCGAGATTCTTTCGATGTGTCCCCAGAGGTATTCATCGAGCATAAGATCACCGATGACTGCGATTCGGCAGGTATCAAATGCGTGCGTATTTTCAGAAAAACTTTGCATTATCTCCCGATCTCCGTAGATCACACGCGTGCAGACTGCCGATGAGTACTCGGCCGTGCCAGAAATGCATCCTCGACGATTCCCGCGAGGATGTGAACGATTAATGTATGTGCCTCCTGGATGCGGGCGGTCGATTCGGACGGGACACACAGACAAACGTCGACTAGATCCCGCATTTTGCCTCCGGTCTTACCTGAAAGGCCTATCCTGGCTATTCCTAATTCTCTCGCCCGTTCGAGCCCTCGAAGCACATTGCGGGAGTTCCCGCTGGTGGAAAACGCAACAACGACGTCCATGGGCGTTCCAATGGCCTCTAGCTGACGAGAAAAGACGTAATCAAATCCGTAATCATTGGCGATGGCTGTTAGAGCAGACGCATCCGTAGTCAATGCCATGGCGGCAAGGGCCTTCCGCTCGGCGCGATAACGACCTACGAGCTCGGCAGCGAAATGCTGCGCATCCGCCGCACTCCCACCGTTGCCGAAAGTGATTAGCTTTCCGCCGGCTTCGAGACACGACAGAATCGCGTTGCCGGCTTTGCAGATCTCTTCAGCCCAGCCCGCCAAATCCGCAGTGATGGCCAAGTTTTCCCGAATCTCTTCAGTGATTCGCATGGCCAATAACCTCGTTGGTCCCAGATACTTGTTCTGCGGCATCCCGGGAAGGAATCAACGTCAACCGCAAACCGTGGCGAAGCCCCTTATAGATGGCAACCAGGGCGCGAAAGTCGCGGCGCCATAGTCGCAGAAACGTGTAGAAAAGTATGTGATTAATCGCAAATCCCAGGACATAACTCGGGATCTGCCACCAACGAAGGTGTTTGCGAGCCACAACGACCATGTTGCGGGTGCTAAAAAATTGACTTATCGCCTGGCTTCCCGCACCCATTAATTTCACGGAAGTGGCCCCGCAGCAATGCCACAGTCGCGCCTTCGGGGCAAACACCAGCCGATATCCTCGTTTAAGAAAACGCAGAGACCAATCTAGATCTTCCGCGTAGGCCCAAAATTGTTCGTCGAGTAAGCCCACCTCGGGGAGTGCACTGCATCGGACCAGCATTGCGCAGCCTGTTGCTTGTGTGAATTCCAGATTATCGTCGAACTGCCCGCGGTCAAGCTTCTTCCAACCACGGTGCCTAGTGGCGGCTGTCCATGCGCTGAAGTCAGCACCTGCATACCACAGCATCTCTGGTTGGTCTGCAAAATAGATCTTCGGGCAGACGGCCGCAATTCGGAGATCACCCCGAATGACGGTTAAGGCTTCGCGTAGGAAATCCGGAGCCACAACAGTGTCATTATTGAGGAGCAGCACGAATTCAGCATCGCGGGCGAGAGCATGCCGCATACCGATGTTGCATCCAGTCGCGAAGCCTGAATTGCGGGCCAGGGGAAGCACGGTAACGTTTGGAAACTCCCCTGCCAACTTTTCTGCAGACCCGTCGGTCGAACCGTTGTCGACGACGAGGATTTTAAAGCTTGAGCTATCCATCGCCTGCAAGCTGCGGATGCATTCGGCCGTCATGGCAGCTCGATTCCAGTTGAGTAGGACAATCCATGTTTGAGATGTCAATTGAGCGCTCATTTTCAAACTGACAGCACAATCTCCTGATAGAAGTTCAGCGCATTTCTGCCGCTCCACGAGCCATAGTGCACGACTATAATAGCCAGTCCTGCGTTTTCGAAGCACTCCCGCACAAATCCTTCTGATAGTCCGACGGCGGTCTTGGGAAACTTAGGGTCCCGGACGGAATATCCGCAGCTGTCTGCTCCGACAGGCGAACTCCGCTCATTTACTGAGACTCGCCGACGTGGTTGCACTCGATGAGGTTGGACTCCACTGTGACACCGGCTTCCACTCCAAGCCCCCCAGGTCCGTTCTGACAAATGTAACGCTGCCATTTAGGGTCAAGGAACTCATCCCCATGAGGTCGATATTACCACCCGTGCCGAAGGTAACGGATCCTCCCAAAGAAAAGAAAGTAATCGTCTCTCCAGGACCCAGTCCGCTCTGGATCGTGGTAATCGGCGTTGTGGAGGGATTCAGTCCCACTGTGTGTACTCCTTGTGTGTTGATCGTGGCCGCCGGGGACATTTGCGTTGAAAGCCCAGAAGTCGGGGGAACCCTCGTTCCTCCGTTATAGGACAGATTGTCTTGATAAACCACGCTGGCGAAATTCGTGCTCGCCACGACCGAATCGGGTGCTCCAAATATGTGGTTATGCGCAAAAACAACTCCAGACGCATTGGTGGTCGCAACTTTGAGTAGATAACCCGAGCCACCGTTTATCCCCACATTGCCGGCAAAATATGAGTCAGAGATCGTCAATCCCAGATCGGCCATATTGTTCTGGCTGGTGACCAGGTAGGCACCCGAAAGTACCTCATGGTGAGAATTATAAAATATGATATTGACCGCGCCGTCGATCTGTACTGCCACGGCTGCTTGTTGAGATACTAGACCTTCAAATGCAATGGTGGTGGGAAAGCCCCCGCCCGCACCGGGATATCCACCCATGTAGATATTCGTCCCGTCGCCCATGGCCTGTCCGTCAAACTCACAATTCCTGAAGCGCAGCTCAAAAACCGAACCCTCCAGCCGCAAGGCATTCCCTCCGCCAGAGTTCCGGAACACAACGACGTTATTAAACAGCAACCATTGAGACGCTGCCGCGAAATCGCTGGCGCGTCCCTTGATATGTATGCCAACGCCTGCGAAACCTTGCAGGTAAATGTCGTCTAACGTCGAGTGCCACAGGCCTGCGTTCACAGTGCTGCTTGTATCCAGGAAAAAGCCATCCTCGCTGGTATTACCAGCCGAGCCGTAAAGGCGGAAGCCAGAAAGCAAGATATCCGTTGCTGGCTCGTTGTTGGTCTGCGGGATTACAAAAACCGGATTATTGCCGTTTATCGACTGCAAAGAGGTACCGTTGCAAGGCGCCGCTGGGCTACAGGTTGCCGTTGTTCCTGAAATACCTCCCATCGCCCCCATTCCTATAATCTTAAGCGCCTTGCGGAGCATGATCTGATTCACGGTGTAGGTATAGGGTCCCAAATAAATCGTAATGGCCTTGTATCCAGGATCGATATTTCCCAGATTCAGGTTCACGTTCGGAGAGGTCGCGTAAATAATGCATCCATTTGCGGGACATGCTGCTATGGCTGCCGAGACTCCGCCTGTGAATCTGTCCGCAAATAAGATATTCGACAGATTCGCCATGCTCACTATTCCGTTTTGATCTGTTATCTGAGAATCCGTAAGAGAGGAGCTGGAGGAAAACTTAGAAATTGTGTTGACCGTCGCTCCAGTAATTGTTACGGCTGCCCCAGACGTGGCGTTCGCAATCACACCTGTTGCAGGCACCGCAACGGAGGTACCAGCAACCGTCTCTGGCGGTGCGGAACTCACGACAGCCGACGCTGCACCCGCTTTCGCAAATGCGGATGCCGGCCATCCTCCCAGAGTCTCGGCATTTTCGGCCTGCAAGGCATACGGCACACTCACCAGCAAGACCCTCGGTAGCTCCTCCTGTCCGGGCAGCAGGGCCTGTACTCCCAACCAGCGCGTCTCGCCTGTGGCGAAAAGACTTACGGGAACTCCTTCACTGGCGGTCGCCCCCAGCATCACGTCGTAGTGTCCTTGCTGATCGATTTGCGCGTTCTGAACTTCCTGCCAGAGAGGGGTCCCGCCCGTTGCATCGCCATAGATGACGAACCTAATCGCCACCACGGGTGGAGCACCGGAGATATTTTTCAATGTTCCGCTAAACTTCACAAGATGAGGGACAGTCTGCGCGCAACCGTTTGCGGCATTCATACACTGCGCTTCGGTCGCAACCGAGACAAACAAGGAGCACACGAGCAGTAGTAGGATCTTAGCCATTGGTTCGGTTATTCCTCTCGAACGAGATTCGTTTTTTTTAACTGCATTTCGCAACCGGGACCTTCTTCACCAATTGCCTGCTGGCCTGTTCCATGAGTGACCGCCAGTCCACATTGGGCGACAAGGCATTGATGTCAAGATGTGTGGCCACGGCCGGGACCGGCACCCACAATTTCCACCTTCTGCCACCAAGGATTTGGCCCCAACAATACAGCCACGACTTTAAAATGATCTTGGCGAAGCGACGTTCGTGAATCAGGTGGGTGCCCAGGAAGGAAGGATTGCAGACTCGCTGCTTGGTCAAGCTCAGCCAAATGCTGCAGTCGAGGCTCGTCCGCCTGTACTTGCCGAAGACACGTTCAGTCTTGCGTAGGGTTTCCTTGTCGGTAAGAAAAGTCAGACAAGTCGAAGCGGCAGTCCTCCAGTGTCGTCCGCCATGCACTTTCAGCCATTTTGCGGTGCGATGCAGGTCCATCGTGTAGCAATCGAGATGGTCGTAGGGAGAAACAAAATGGACATCTTCGTGGTCCGACAGAAAATTGATCATCGAAGAGAATTCTCCGGGCAGATAGAAATAGTCGTCCTCCGCGAAATAAACTATGTTGCTATCTTCCTGCGCAAGCAGGATCTCGACTTGCTTTGCGAAGGTCGCTACATTTCCCACCCCGGCCAGCGGAATGAAGACGAGATCTTGCGCGTCGAAGTATCTCCTGAAAAGATCCACATATTCGCTCGGGCATCCGTCGAGCAGGACCCAAACCCTTGCGCGCAGGTCGCCGAGCGACTGTTTCAAGGAACTAAGACAAATTTCAGCTAATTGAAACTTATCGTCGCTGAAGGGAAGGCCGAGCGCGGGTTTGGCCACCTGGGGATAAATTCGGTATGCAACGGCGAGGTCGTATCGAGAATGATCAGTTCGCACGGGCATTATGGGATACCGACGAAATCAGCGTTTGGAAGCCTCGGTGACGTTCTACACATAAAAAACTTCGCAACTCCTTTTGACTGTCTAAGAAGAGCAAAGCGTTGAACGCCCACGGGCCAAACGGTGAGCCTCTACAAACGACATCAGGACGCACTCCTCGTCGCTCGACCATCCGATTCACAATCGTTCATGAGGATCGCGGCGGTAGCCAGAAAACCCAGTTGCACCCAAACAAACGCCAAAATCGTGCCATCGGTGAATTGGAAACTAATACCATAAAGTAATGTACCAGCAGATAAAGCAAATAGCTCGGGAAATTGGCTGTTGGGCTTGTCCGGGGTTCGTCGAATCTTCAACCAAAGTGAGACAAGGAAGCCCAAGAAAGCGGTGAGTCCTAGAACGCCGGTATCGTGGATAATGCGGAGGGGAGCATTTGCGATCCAAGTCTTGTCACTGGCCCACTCCGGTACGTACGGTGTCCAATCGAAAGACAGATTGAAACTCGCTGTGCCGCTCCCTAGCCAAGGGTGCGCGGGCACCTCCTGCAGGGCCTGCTGAATAACAATGACGCGCGATATGGTCGTCTCTTCCGACAATCCTTGCGTGAGGAGATTTGCGATTCTTTCCTGCAGGACACCCCCGACGGCCGTGACTGCCACCAAAGAAGCCAGACCACCAGCTAACCCGAGGATCACAACTTTAGTGCGATGGCCGTTCTTTGCCGAACGGGCTTTCCACAAGATGAAACAGATAACAACAACAAGGGCGAACAGTGCGGCACGCGAGAAACTCAGCACGCTTGCAATCGATGCCACAAGAAATCCAATCAGGTGGCCGAGCCGATGATGCTCGGCTGCCAAATAAAGGGACAAAAACATAACGGCACAAGCAGCGGCATAAGCCCCAAACAGATTTGGTTCATACATCGACCCATAGGGTGCGGCAACATCGACAAGGTATTCACCTACGGCCATTCCGGTTGTCGTGCCGAAGATATGGTTCGAAACGGAACAAAGAAGTCCATATGTGGATTCGACAACGGCAACACCCAACAGAATTCGAAAGGCTTTCCCGAATGTTTCTAGATCCTGCACCAGCACGCGAATCAGAAAATAGGGGAGAACGGCTAAGTTGTTCTGCAGTGCCCAGCGCAACGTGGCAGCCGGTTCGGGGGACCCGACAGCAGAGCTGATGTAGTTGATGGCCACATAGGCCAAGACCCAATAGTCCAAGGAATTCAGCCGTAATCGGCGCCTGGTTAATGCAAGCCAAGCGGCCACAGCAGTTGTGACCATGGCCCCAGCAACGTGTTCGGGACGGGCGTTCCAGCCAGATACCTGGATCACCAGAACGGGCATGGCACTGGCGCCAATGACTACCAGCAGAGCGCCGTAAGGCCACCGTGTGGCAGTCAAAAAAACGATGGCGACACCTACAACGATCCATCCCATCCAGGAAATGTCCTCCGCCAGCAGCGACCGGAAGACAAGCACGGCTGCGCCGCACCAGCCGACATATTCGATTCGACGCAGCCATTTTGCGTCCTGAAAAGTTGTGAAAGCGGCTTCTGACATATTCGTCGGCACCTTACCGTCGGGGATTGCGCGCGACCCCGATTACGAATGTGGGCTGGATCCACAGCGTCGCCTGATGCGGTCGTATTTCGCCAGTCAGGCCGTTTGGTTGACCACTAAATCCTGTTCTTTGGATTGCTGTTACGCGCTGCGGTCGTAACAGCCGAGTTACCGGCTCCGTTAAATGAACCCTATCGAGCACCTTCAAGAGAACCTTGCGACCGACGTAGAGCGGATAAACCCGGCATTGCTGCCCGTACAATTTGACTTCACTGAACATGGACCCTAGCAGATCACCGAATTCGTTGGTCGTAAGCTCGTGGAAATGATATTGGTTGGTTTTTCCCCAGCGAGAAAGTACTTGATTGGGTGTCGAGCAAATCAGAATGCCCTCCGGTTTCAGCACCCGTCGGCACTCCATCAGGAACTTCCGCTGGTCCTTTAAATGTTCCAAGGTCTCAAAGGAAACCACCACGTCGGTCGAGCTGTCGGGCAGGCATAGATCAGCCGCGTCACCTTGCGCAAACTCGCAGTTTGCGTAGCTTGCCTGCGCGAATGCCACAGCATCAGGATCGATATCCACACCCTGCACGCTACGCGCCCCCACTGCACGTAAATAGGAAGTCCCGACGCCCGTCCCGCACGCTACGTCGACAACGTCTTTCCCGGAAACGTATTGCCCCGCAAAAACGTAACGTTGCTCGTGCTGTCGGAACAATACCTCCGCTGTCTTTCCGGGAACAATGCGCTCGCCCGTGAATTCGAGTTCCAGTGCCCCCCGTGCTGTGGTCACCATGCTCTGTCTTGCTTGTCCGTTTGCTTTCACTTCGTCTTCACATTCAGGCATACAAATGGCACGCCGTTTACGCGGTTCGGTCGGTTGACCTCGTTATTTTGCATCCGCTCCTGCAAATCGCCTTTCCAGCAATCCTCGCAGAGGCCCCACAACACCAAGGAAGGAAGCTCGGTCCAGGCCATCTAACACCCACTTCCACACGGTGAACGCGAATCCCGCCATCCCTACCGCACAGACAATGATATCGGCGACAATCGCCCCATGCAGGAGAGTGTGTGTCCCGTAGACAACCACTCCCAGCATCGAAAGCGCCACGATCGCCGTCCACATCCTCCAATCCAGGACACGAACAGCGGAAAGCGACAGTACTCGCCAGCAAATCCACAGGAGTAAAACCACCTCAATCGTCACACGGATCAACCATGCCGTAGCAGCGCCAGCGATTCCATGGGATTGGATCATCCACCACAACAGGAGCCCATAAGGAAATAGTTCACACAAGAAAAGCTTGGCCGTGGTGTCTGGCCTTCCGAGCGCCTGTAAAAAGCAATAGGGGATATGTGCGAAGGAGTTAATGAGAACTCCGATAGACAGGAGTTGTAACGGCACAGCACTTTTGTCCACGAAGGAAAGACCCAGCCAAGCGGCGATTAGCGGACGAGCAAAAAGAACCAGAATCAGGGTAACCGGCGCGAGCGCGCAGAAAATATATTTGATCGAACGTGAATAGAGGGTCTGGAGATCCCGCACCTTCTCCATGCCGAGCGCGCTGCAGGTTGGGTATACCGTAGTCATAAGGCTCGCAGGGATCATCCACAGTTTCGTGACTGCTTCAAAAGGGGCGGTATAGTAGCCGACCATTGCTACTGAAAGTAATGATCCAATCAAGAACCGGTCGACCGATAGCAGAATTGGATTTACTACGTTCGATACCGTGACCCAACCGCCGAATACCAGTAGCGGGAGAACGGCACTGGACCGCAGCGCCGGTCGTCTTTTCAGGTAAGGTAATACCCGAACGCAATACCAGCCATGCGCAAAGGTAAATACCACGCGCGAAATTCCCATGCACAACACGACTCCTGGCAGGCGCAGGCCGACAGCAATTGCAACCGCCGGAATGACAAAGGCAAGCATGCTTGCAGGGATGCGCAGAAGATTGGTAACATCAAACCGCTCGCAACCCTCCAACACCGCACGCAGCCCATTACCTACTAAGATAGCCGGTAAGGCCGCGGCGAGAATGTAAAAAGCCGCGTGCGCCTCTCCCTCCAGAGCGGCAGGCGTTTTCAAAACCCGTCCGACCATAACGGGCGTAAGACTGGCAATGATCGCACCACCAAAAAGTCCCAGGAGCAGTTGAAGCAAAATGGAGTTCCAGACCATTTCGCAAATTTTGGTCGTCTCTCCCTTGGCCCGCCATTCCGCCAGGAATTTCGTTGTGGCCCTGCCTAACCCAAGGTCCATCAAGCTGAAGTACCCAAAAATTACCCATATGATCCCCAGCATCCCGAAGCGATCAGGCCCGAGACCCCTGATGATGTAGGGAATCAAGACGATTCCCGCCACCACGGGCAGAACCTGGCCCGCTAGATTGAACGCGGTATTCTTTGCGAGCCTGACGCCGTCAAGGGACGCGCGTGTGGCGCAAGCCTTTTCCTGCAGCAACTGTGTGGACTCCAGGGTGGTCATCAAACGTTCTTTTGATTCGAATTCATCGAACAACCAGTCATCTCGGCTTCCAAAAGACAGCGGGCAATTGCGGAACGGTCGCGAAGCCGTTCCCGTTCCGCGCTTGCAAAGAAGCGCTCACGTTTCTGCTGCGTTAAGAAAGCACTTCGAGGTCAACCATATCGGCATGCACGGCGACCGCTCGTTGGATTAGCTCGATCGAGAGCACCACGCGAAATTTTGCCTTTCGCCGGAGCAAAATGCCTTCCATCCCAGCAAAGGGTCCACTCTTCAGCCGGACCCGCCGGCCCACACGCAAATACGAATGCGGTTCCGCTCTTGTACCTCCATGCAAAGCCGCACGCAGAACGTTGATCTGTTCATCCGGCAGAGCGGCTGGCAAGCCGCCAAATCCAACCAGGCGGGCCACTCCAGGGACTTGCAGAACTTTCAAACGATCACGCAATGCGAGACGCGCGAAAACATAGCCAGGAAAGAGCGGCAGGTCGAGCTCCACCCGACGATCGCTCCAGCGCCGCGACGTACGGTAGACCGGCAAGAAGCTTTCGAGACCTCTTCGGGAGATTTCTGCCGCCACTTTCTTTTCATGGTTGGCACAGGTATAAGCCGCGTACCAAAAAGGGTGCGCCTCGGCAAGCAGCCACGCTGCAGACGACTGGGTTGGTAGCGTCGAAGTTGCAATCACGTCCAGTCCCTCTCTGGATAGAGCTTCGCCCCGTCAGTCACGGGGCAATTTCTCCACTAACTGCTTGTTCCTACAACAACTTACAATCAAACCTGCGAAGACTTGTCGGGGTCAGGGTGCTTTCCTTGAAACGAGCCTCACCCAAGCGCGATTTGTCCAGGCCTGTAGTCTCGAGCCGTTTGGCGGAGCCCAAGGCATCGTCGCGTTCATCGTTTGAAAAACTTGCTGGGCTAACAGTTTCGTGGAATCATCAGGATTGATCGCCATCCAACGTTGTCGGCCGATGAGAAAGCTGGCCGTGGCCATCAACGCCACAAACGCACACAAAAACATAATCAGCAGGCGTGGTGGAAAAGATCTGCGCTGGGGAACCGTGGCGGGATCGAGCACCTTGACGCTGGGAGTTTCTTTGGCTTCCTGGACCTTGGCAAGTTCGAACTGCTGCGTCAGCGACTCATACACGGCTTCCTGAATCTGCATGCGGCGATAGAGATCGGCGTAGGTTACACCCAATAATGGCAGGGATTGCAGCGACGGGTGCGTCGAATCGCCAGAATTTGCTGACGCACCAACCTTGTTTTGGTCTTGTGCAGATCCCCCCAGCTTGTCCATCTGGTGGCGCAACTCGGTGATGCGGCCCTGGACCGCGCGCACGCGCACGTTGTTGTCGGTGTAAATCGCTTGCAGTCCTTTAAGCTGTGATTCGGCCGCGATCAACTGGCCTTCGATCGTTGCTGCACCCTGAAGCATTGCACGTGCTTCTTCCTTGATATCGATCGTCTTGTTCTTGCTGGCAAACTGGCTGAAGTCTTCTGAGGCCTGATCGAGATCCCGCTTCACACCCAAAAGGCGTTCTTGTAGAAAAACGCGCTCGCGGTGAGCAGAAGAAGTCGACAGTTCGGCGACTAGCTGATTGAGTTCCTGGTCATAGGCATTGGCAATTGCCGTTGCACGCTTAGGATCGTGATCGGTGACGGTGATAGAAATGATGCCGCTCTTTCGATCCTCCACGATTCCTGTGTTCTCTGCCAGTTTCTTTCGCGCGTCCTCTTCATATCTAGCTCTATAAACGTGCTGCAGTTTGAAGCGATCAATTAAACGATCCTCCACGGTGCTGCTGCGAAGAATCCCGACAAACAAAGCACCGGAACTCTTCATCCCGAGTAAATCACCGGCCAAAGGAGCGAGCCCGCTTGTCGTTTTCGCCGAAAGGGCAGCCAGCATCGCCATTCCCGAACTCGACTGGTTGTCGGGAGGCATAAGTTGCGTCGTCGACTCATAGCGTGCGGGGATCACGTAGGCCAACGCAATTCCGAACAACAATCCGATGAGCGCGGCTCTTCGGATCACGCGCCTCCGATCCCATAGGAAGTTCAACTGGACAAGAAGGGCATCCTTGCGTTCGGTTCCCTTGGGATCAATGGAGAAAATATCCCCCTGCACCTGTTGAGGTGTGGGATTGGTTTGCGGTTTTGTTGCCGTCTGCGTCAAGAAACGAGTCCCTGATATCTGACCGCATACCCCACCGAGGCGGTTGGCTCGGTATAGGGCTCTGAAACAAAAACCGATGAGTTCATCCCCAAAATGAGTTGGGAGCATCTGCATTTCATACGTTCTTCATTGCTCCTGGCACGGAACGAGGAAAATGAACCGAGCAAAATAAAACCTCCTGGTGAGCAGCGCGTGCAATCGACCTCCATTCGAGCCATGGGAGTTAGTGGCCCCATTTCCAGGACTCCGGATAAAAAGTGATTCCGAGAGAAGATGTCCAATTTGTCTGCGGCTTTGCTGCGAGCAACGGATAATTCCATATTTCGTACTGCAGAAGCGCAGAGGCATTGACACTTTCGTGGAACCACCAATTGGCGCTGACGAAACCGTCGTTGATGTTGCCACCTCCCGGAATGAAATCGTTGGCTACATCGGCATGGCGGTAGCCAAATTGGATCGAGTTGCCTGCACTGGCATGGTAAGTGGTCCAAGCTTGATAGCTGTGACCCTCCCTGCCGACCGGGCTACCGATCAAAAAGCCTTCATTGGTATAGAGATCGTGGTAATAACTGTCCCAGTAATTAAACTGTCCGCCGGCAGAGAGAGGCGTGCGGGGCACGGTCCAAACCTTTGGCGTGTCGGTGTAGGCAGCCTCGAGGCGCAGATCCCATTTCGGCAGTTTGGGGAAGTGGGTCAGGTAGATGCCAGGGGCAAAGGCAGCCCGCGGTAAGTCTGCAAAGGCCGTTATGTTGTCCGTAGTGAGAGAATCGGTATAGATGGTCACCCAGTCCCGAAGATAGGGAATGCGATAATTCATGTCAAAGCCAGATGTCCGCTTTCCGGGGTTGATCGCTCCGAAAAAAACGCTATTGGTGAGACTGAAGTAGCTCAGCTCAATCGCTTTGAGGGTAGTCGGACGCCCAACGCCGGCCATCTCACTGGTTACCGTGAAGCCAAACTCCAGGTTCGGCGACGGCTTAAAGGTGAACTTCTCGCCATGGAGTAACGGGCGAGCGGGAAACTGATTGCCTGACAGCTTGCCGAAGAATAGATCAATCTTCATGGGCCCGAGCAAATTGGAAAGCAACGGAATGGTGAACGGGGCAAGGCGGCTGACGCGAAACATGTACATCGGCGCGGCATTGTCGCTCATCAGAAAAGCATTGCTGTAATCGGGAGACCACCAAAGACTTTGCTTACCGAAGGAAAATATCCAATTGTCCTGATTCGAAGAGATGTAGGTATCCATGAGCCGGAACTGACTTGTACCGGGAAACGCGCCGGACTGTACGGGGTTACTATCCATAATGGCGATGGCGTTGTTCACGGCAGGAGAATAACTCGGACCTGACGGGGCATATTCGTACTCGCCGCTTGCATAAATGGCGAATCGGCCCTGCGTTACCCAACCGGAGCCGCCCGCGACGGCGTTCACACCCTGGTTATAAGGACGCCCAAAATCATCAATGATTGTCTGGCCGAAATGGTTGCTGTCGACTAACGGTTGACCGCTGATGCCGGTAACGTTCGTGTAGAGAGACTCCAATCGAGCTGAACGTTCATCCGCCATACCTCCACCGACCCGCTCCCCATCAGAAGCGAATTCCCTCGCCAAAACCGCATACAGTCCCTGCACTTCGTCAGTCGGTTGATTGGCGTCGGAAATTCTTTCGCCCGCCTCTTCGACCATCTTTGCGCATTCTAGGCGTGACCATGGCTGCATGTCCATAAATTGCGATTGGATATAACCAAGAGCGATGAGGCGTTTGAGCGCGGGATAGATCCAACTGCTCAAAGGCACAAAGGTTGTGCCAAGGCTGGTATTGCGGGTATTCGAACCATGCCCTTTGAACTCGCCATAGCTCGCCCATTCCGCACCATCCAGTTCGGGATCATGATGAGCGCGATAGGCTTGTTTGCCCACGTACCATCCAATCACGCTGCCGACAAAAACATCGGCGGGAAAATGCTGTTTTGCAGTGATGCGCGCGAGGCCGATGGAAGACGCCATGCCGTATGCCAGCGTAGAGGTAAGAGGACCGGGGTATTCGTGAGCTAGAACACTGGCGATAGCCCAAGCCACCGTGGCGTGTTCAGAAGGCATGGAACTGCCACCGTGCCAAAACTTGCCGCTATAAAGCGGCTGATCGAGAGGCCGCAAGCGTTCGAAGCTATATTTCATGATTTCGTCAATGACGACGGCGTTGAGGGCAGCTTCACCAGCGATAAAGCCGGATTCTTTCTTGTGTTCGTTGTGGGTGAAGCGGCCCCAGAGATATAAGCCACCGGCGGCGCCGGCCATGGCACCAATTCCATAGTTGGAGAAATTTAAGCTGTTTTTTAGGCGAGACGGGGAGTTCGAAAGACCGCGGCTGAAGTCCGAATCTGTAGCTAACAGGCCCCCCGTGGCCATCCCGAACGGGACGATGATGTCGGCATCTTCCCAACTGAGGCGCCGAGGGAACGTCCAAAGCTCCAACTGATCCTTCGCGAAGCGCTTGAAGAGGCCAGTATTGATGTCCGTACTGTAATCGGGCGCAGGATCCAGCAAGCCGGGAGCGTTGTTGCGCGGCGCTTGATTTTGGCCGGTCGTCGAAGACGGATTTACAGGCTGTTCCTGCTTTGGAACCCCCTCGACCGGCGGAGCCGCAGTTTGCGCCCTGCAGTTTGATAATGAATTAGCGCTCAGCATCAACATACCTAATCCAAAAATATGGAGCCGCCGCGATACCATGGAAGCCATCCTTTTACTGCAGCGACATCAGGGTGGTACCTGTGCGGCTCGCCCTGGGAATAAACAGCATACTCGATTGGTGCATTCATTCCGGCGTTCCACGGCCCTGGACGAGTCCGCATTTCATCGCGGCTCCCATACGCAATCTTTGTCATGGATGAATATAGGCAACCGCGATCGCCACCGACGACGCGATTTGTGCTGTTTGCATCAGTGTCACCCAGTTCACTCCACCGATCTTGGGCGTTTTCTCAGGAACGACAACGGTATCTCCTGGTCGCAAGGACGCATTCAGCGGGTCACCCAAAAACCAAGAGCCGGAATTGGCCGACAGAACCGACCCGTCAGCCCGGATAACGAACACCGCCTTCTTGTCTGCAATGGGCGTATATCCTCCAGCCTGGCCCAAGTACCATCTCGCCGATCGGCCGGATTGCGCCGTAATGGCGGTCGGATTGAATACTTGGCCATTCACCATCACAACGTTTGCTTTCTTCGGAATCACCAGGACGTCGCCATCTCGCAAAGCGATATCTGCAGGAGTCCCTCGCCACTGTTTGATATCAGATGAAATGTGAATAACCACGCGACCGATCGGAGGACTTGAGGCAAGCTGACCGAGCGTTGAATCGGTCTGGGCCAGTGCATTGAGTTTTGCGTTTTTCTGATTCGCGTCTGCCTCTGGGAGGTCCTTCAGCTGCAGACGCTCGAGTTTCAATCGATTCATGAGTTCCGTCTGGCTTCTGGCTTCTATCTCGCGAACTTCCCTTCGCATCAAGATCGCACCGTAAGGATAGGCCTGGCCTGTGTACCCGCCGGCCCGCTCGAGGACAGCGCTCAACCGCTCTCCGGGTTGTATGCCGTAGGTAGAGGGATGCTTTACTTCCCCGCTTATTTTGACCGCCGCGCCAACATCATTCCAACCAGGAGCCTGGCGGATCGCGAGAACGTCCCCGCTGCGCAGTGGCACGTCTTCCGTAGGGTTGCCGTTGCTCAGGGACGCGAGCGAAATCTGAAACTGTTCTGAAACGCCGCCCGAAGCAGCGTAGCGAGTCAAGTCCGCGCTGTTGGTGTCGGCACTGCGTGTCAGTCCACCGGCTACGCGAATCAGATCCTCGACGCGCATGTTCTCGCTGTAGGGATACAGGCCTGGTTTGGCCACCTCGCCGGTGATTTCGATCGTGTTGGGTACTACTTGTGCAACATTCTTGTGAATGAACAGACGATCCCGTGGCTGCAGCAAAATATTGTCAGCGGCATTTCCGTTCAATGCTTCGCGGAGATTTACCGTGAAGATTCCTGCCGTGCCGTCAGGGTTGACCCGGAACAGTTGCGCCGTGTTCAACGCGGCGTCGGGCGTCAGTCCTCCGGCCAAATACACCGCGTCACGCAGCGACGCCTGTCCCGAGGTCCTATAAGTTCCGGGCAAGCGCACCTCTCCAACAACGGAGACTGTTGGTGGCGGCTCAAAATCGAAGCGGCTGAAAATTCGAATGGTGTCCAAAGACTCCAGGGAAGGCGCAGCCGCTGGATCCTTCATGGCAGCCGCCAGATCAAAGCTCACGACCGTGGGATGAAAATCGGGAGGATTGAGGCGAATAATCTCCCCATAATGTGCTGCCGGCTCAGGAAGTATGTCTTTATAAGAGGCAACCACATCGGTCAGTTTCATCCCCTGATGAAAGGAATAGCGACCTGGTTTGAGGACGTGACCCTGGAGATAAATCGTGTCCGGGTTGTACGGCGCGATCGGGAAGATGTGGATCTGATCTCCGTCCTGAACCCTGAATGTGCTGAGTTGCGCAGCCGCAGCGCTGTCTGAGGAAAGGTCCAGACTCAGCATTGTGCGTTTCTCGTGAGCTTCTAGTCGCTGCACTTCGACGTGCTGCAGAGCAGCCGCGGGCAGAATGCCGCCGGCCAACTCGAGCACATCCTCAACTGTCTTTTCGCCATTCAGTTCGTATATTGCCGGTCGCCTCACCATTCCGGTAACGGTGACCTGAGGACCGAGGGGTGGCACCATCAAGGTGTCGCCGTTTTCAAACTTCTGTGCGGTCGGCGTGACGCCGTGCAATAGCAAGTCGTAGGCGTCTATTTTCTCGAGTTCCTGGCGCCCACGCATATGCTTCAAGGAACGCAACGACCCGCGTGCCGTTGCTCCTCCGGCCGCGACTAGGGCGTTAAGCGCAGTGGAAAGCGAACTGATATCGTAAGCGCCAGGTTCTTCCACTTCGCCAACAACGTAGACGCGGATCGTACGCAGCCGAGAAACGGACACGTCGGCCGAGGTATCGCGAAACTCTGTGGCGATAGCCTTTTGAACAGCAAGTTGCACTTCGCCAAGAGACTTTCCACTGACGAGCAACGGACCTGCCTCAGGGAGCGCGACTCGGCCTTCCCGGTCCACGACGCGCATGAGTTTCGTCGAAAGTCCTCCCCAAAGATCGATGGACAAGCTGTCTCCGGGCCCTACAACGTAGTCAGGGCCGACAGGCAAATCCATGGGCAAGCTGCGGGGGTCCCGCAACCCGTCGCGAAAAACTTCCGTGCCAAACCGTTCCGGCGGCCGATCTCTCGAGGGCGCTTGCACGTAAAGATCGTACAAAGAAGGAATATCCGCATAGGGATTTGGCTGGTGCACCATCGCACCGGGCAAAGGTTCTCGATTCCTCGCAAGTCTCGCGGGGCGATAAATGGAGCCCTCACGCATCTCGGACTTCGCGCTCAGCGACGAGCCATTGTCAGGGTACGCCCCGTTTCTCGCAGGCGCCGGCTCTGTCGTCTGCGATCGCGCAATCGCAGAACTATTTTGGATATCGGCGGCCATACTCCCATAGTTTGTCGAGCCAGCCGCAGACTTCATGGGATTCGAGATACTCTCTAGGAAAGCGTTTTCGTCCGTAGCTCCAGCGAACTGCGGACCGCTAGAATCGAGATTGGTCTCCGTTTGGATGATCTGAGGCGTTGGAAGCGGGGATTGCTGTTCGTCCTGATAATTGGGGCTTAGATTTTTCTGAGGGACAGTTTGAACGGGACTCGGATTGGCACGAGTGGGACGACCATAGGTTCCCTGCAGGCACTCACGGTCTTCGTTCGATTCGCACGGCACAAGTGAAGTTTCGCTGGTTTCCGTTTTTTTCGGTTTGACGGACTCCGTATCCTCCTGTGCTTCGATCTGGACGAGGCGTCGCACGCGCTCTTTGATGAGTAGTTCTTGCTCTTTCCCCATCTCGGAATCTGGATTAACGCCGGGACGCAAATATCCATAGCGCTGTAACAGACGGGTGGCAACGGAGCGGAACGAGACGTCCGTTGTCAATCTGACGAAAACCGCGTCGTCAGTCAGGTTCTCATCGCTGACGATTTGTCCGTTGTCGCTGGCTTCCTTGGCAATCCACCGCTTCAGTTCCACCAATAACCCAGAGTCCTTGACTAGCACTTCCCGGATTTGAGCGGCCGAAGCGGCGACCCTTGATAGATTTTCTTTCTCAAGCGTGGAAATCTCTTTATCGGAAGAACTGGCTGTGGCGTAGTCTTGGGCGCGTGTTTTTACGGTGTTTTGAGCCTTCTGCTGTTGCGTTTCTTGAGCCGGGAGGGAGGCGCCGAGACCGAATATCAGAAGGGAGAGGAATAATTTGGCGATTTTTGTGGTTCCCGGCATGCTTTGGCCCTCCCTAATTGACGATACTTCCCTTGCTAACGGTTGCAGCGACGCTTTTCACAGCACTCAGAAACCCTTGTTCTGACGGTTCAATGTCGTCAGCGTGGATGTCCAGAGAAGCCCAATAGCAAACGGAATAGCTCTCCTGCGCAGCCACCGCGATGATGCGTAATGAGGGGAATTCTCTGAGAAGTTCGTCGCAAATTGCTGGCCTCTTGCCAGGCTTCTCCGCAGTAACCACAAGCAAGTCCGGTGTAGTCTTCAAAACGAGTTCACGGATTTCGGCCTGATCTGTAACTTCGCCGACGATTTGGATCCAGGATTCTTCTTCGAGCATCTCGACAAGAAGCTCCCTCATAAGCTTGGGCTGATTCGCCATGAGAACGCGGAATGTCTTAACCATAGCCATCCCCTTTGACCTTCAAGTATTTACTGTTTACCGGGAAACGGAAGGTCCAATGAGGGGTCAATTCCGCACCCATCAAGAATCGTAGTGCGGCTAGTCGGTCGTCGGAGATTGAGGGCGCTACGGACTAGCGAGTGAGGCTCCTCGGTTGGTGCTTGGGCCATTGCCTGTTGGCCCCATGACCAACCTGTGCAGGGGATGGCGAGAGTATCTTCGCCATCCCCAAAAGATTGGAGATTAGAACGCAATTCACTGCATCGCTATTCGATACTTCGCGAACATTTGTACTCTTAGTTGACATTAAGCGGGATTGTTCGTAGACTTTTTGTGCCCAGCGAAGTGCTTCATTCTTTTAGCCCTTGGGACCATGGCTTAGCCCTCTCGGGAGACCAGGACAGATTGAGAGAGACTGTGATAGCCAGAGGTAATTTCAAGTTGTCCCCAGAAATTAGCGTATATCTGCTGGCCGAAAATCGCTTATTACGGGATACCCTGGCGCGCCTCTTGAGAAAGCGCGCAGAGATCAAGGTCGTCGGAGTGAGCCGAAGCTCGGAAAGCGTCAAAGACGAGATATTCGCTTCGCGGTGTGATGTTGTCTTGATGGATTCGTTCGAAAATGAAGCTTGCGCCGCTTGTTTGGCGGGCTTCCTCGATCAGGACTATGGCATCAAATTGCTTCTGTTCGGGATGAATGACGACCCGGAGACTTTCCTGAAGGCGGTTCACCTGGGAATCTGCGGCTATTTGCTTAAAGAGGCTTCCGCTGCAGAGATTGTTGCCGCCGTACGGGCTGCGGCACGAGGAGAAGCTACATGCCCGCCGAGCCTGTGTATGGCCCTTATCCAACATCTCAGCAAGAAAAAATACAAGAAGGCCGAATCTCTGGAAACTCAGATCGCCAATCAGAAGTTGCTGACTCCGCGGCAACTGCAATTGGTGCGATTGGTGGCCGAAGGGCTGACCAATAAGGAAATTGCCGCCAACCTGAATCTGTCTCAATTTACCGTAAAAAATCACTTGCGCCGGGTAATGCGGCAGGTGGAAGCGGCCAGCCGTCATGATGCGGTTGATGCGCTTCGTGCTTCCGGTCAACTAGCCTCTTAGCAGAAACCTTGCAAACCCTGCCTCCATGTCTGTAGTAGTCCAAGTTGGTAACGTGAAATTCTATTCTTGGGTTCGGAGAACGTGTCCCGACATATGGCAGGCTAAACAAGACGTGCTCGTTAAGTCCGCGAGTAATAATGCTCCTTGTATGTTTTGGGGCCGCACGGGGCCTGCTAATTGCCTGAAAGCGCCGGTGCGTGTCATTCCTGTTCAACACGCGGATTCGAGTGAATGCGCTTGTCCACGGCGTCGCGCCGACACGGGTAGCAAACCATGGTGGTTATGGTGGCACTTGCTGAGCCTAGATGCGCCGACAGTGTCTCTCATCTGGGCGCTCCTTTTTGCACGCAGCTACGGCGTTAGATTGGCGTTTCCCGAGGAAGCGGTTTTGTGTCTCACCATATGGGTCATTTACGTCGGTGACCGGTTGTTGGATGGTTGGAGAGCCACCGACTATGCAGGGCTGCAACACCGGCATTCTTTCTATGCGCAATATCGAACTCCGCTTGTGCGCCTAGCAGTCCTCGCGGCTTCAGCGGATCTCTGGCTGATCGCTGCAAAATTGGGGGCTGCGGAACTGCTTGCCGGCCTGCAACTCGCTGCGATCGTCGGCGCTTATCTCCTTTGCGTTCATGCCAGCCCCGACTGGGTCGTGCGGTTTTTGCCGAAAGAATTAGCCGTAGGTATTTTGTTTGCGGCAGGAACAACGCTACCGGTGTGGTCAAAAAATAGCGCATTTTCGGGAAACTGGAGATTTTCGCTTACACTGTTCGCGCTGCTGTGTTCCTTGAATTGCCTTTCGATCGAGTGCTGGGAGAGAAACAGCGCAAACGGCACGACGCATGTGTCAGAACGGATTCTGCGAGGAAAAGTCCGTATTAGTGAATTCGCTGCCGGCCTGATGACATTTGCTTTAGCACCGTTCTATTGTCACACCTTCGTCCAGAGTCTGAAGCTCCTTGCGCTCCCGGTTTTCCTGTCCGCGTTGCTGATTTTTTGCCTTAACTTCTTTCGAGACCAGCTGTCACTTCGAGCTTTACGGGTGCTTGTCGACCTGGTTCTGGTTGTGCCGGCTCTTGTCGCGATAACAATCCGCATCTGAGGAACAGCGTGGATCTCAATCAGCGAAGCAGCATGAATTGTGACCGGCTCGCGCCCTATTACGCGTCCCTCGAACACCTTTCCTTTGGAAGATATCTAGAGGAAAGGCGTTTCGCATTCCTCGGAGAAATGAAGAGGTCCGAACGCACGCTCGAATGCGGTGGAGGAGACGGCCGCTTTCTGGCTCGATTGTTGTCGCTAAATCATGTGGTGCAAGTTGACTTCGTGGACTCCAGCCCCAACATGGCGGAGTTGGCGGAGCGACGAGTGCGCAGTATGGGTTCGGCTTTTCGGGAACGCGTTCGTTTTTTTATTGGAGACGTGCGGGAATTCGAGCCGCAGCCAGTGGGTTATGACCTAATCGTCACGCATTTTTTTCTCGACTGCTTTAACGACCTCGAATTGGCAGAGATTGTTACCCGCCTGGCAAGCTGGCGGAAAGTGGATTGCCGTTGGGTGGTCTCAGAGTTTTGTGAAGGCCAGGGTATGATCCATCGCTTCTGGGCTCGCACGGTCATCCGCTCACTCTACGCCGCATTTCTACTCACAACGGGACTGCGGGTTACGCGCTTGCCAGACTACAAAGCTGCGCTCGCCCGAGAAGGATTTTTCTCACGATTCGAAAAGAATGCACTTGGCAGCCTACTTCATTCGTCGCTCTGGGAGCACCGTTCTGGAAAATTCCAATTTTGATGGTTCGGCCACGATCGACTCTTTCACGATGACACTCAATCCGCGTGTTTAGGCTTTTGCCGTCATCCAAAAATCCATCAAAGATAATCGAACTAACTGACCCTGAAAAAGTGAAATGCGATGCTAGGGTTACGTGACCTGGGTCAACTCTTAGTCGACCCCTGTCGAACGGGCGTCAATGCCTAGACAAACCCAAGTCTCCGGTTCAGGGCCGCCTGTGTCTTGTAACTTACTATTGTCAAAAGGCTTACAGGTGATTCAGCAGATTCTAGTGCACTGAAGGAAAGAGAAAATCTTGCCACTTAGTGGAAATCGGCCAGGGCGCTGGCTTAAAGCAAGTCAATGCCGTCATGCTCCCGAATGACCGCCAATGCACAGAAAACAAAAGAGGTAGTGTCGACGCATCACGCTAGCGCGACGACCCTTCATCTGGAAGGTGATTTGCTCCATTGGAACATGGGCGGGCACGGCTACGTGTCGGTTTGCCGACTTTTTGTAGGACCAGAGGACAAAACCGTCGAAACCAGGATGCACACTAGACTGACTACCCGCGCGCGGACCGAACTTCCGAATGGAGAAGCCATCGTTTGGCGGAAGTCGGCTACTGTCCAGTCGGTTAGCCGTATGGTGATGGAGCTGGCGCGCACCAACATACCATTCCTCGTAACGAGGGAAACCAGATCAGCCTCACAAGTGGCGATTACCTGCGGTTTCAAACGGAGCCTTTTTTGCTGCTCTAGGGATGTTGTGGCGGTTTCCGTCTGAATCAGAGATTATAGAAGTTAGAAAATCGAACGAGGAACGGACTGCGCACTCTATGTACAAAAGCTTTTTCGGGCTAAAAGAGAGCCCGTTCAATGCCAACCCTGACCCGCGCTTCCTCTACCTGACTAGTCAGGTAGAGGAAGCTTTGACCGGCTTGATGTATGGCATCCAGACGAGGAAAGGATTTATCACGCTCACGGGGGAGGTCGGCACCGGGAAAACTACTTTGGTAAATAGGCTGCTTGATTGGCTGCACCACCGGCGGGCAAGAACCGCATTCCTGTTCAATTCTCGAATGAATACCAACCAGCTCTTTGATTTCATGCTGGCGGAATTCGATATTCCCTGCGACTCAAGATCGAAAAGTCAACAATTGATGAAGTTGAATCAATGGCTTCTCGACCGGTATCGCGCGGGCGAAACCGTAGTGCTGATTCTCGATGAGGCACAGAACCTCACTTTCCCCGTTTTGGAGGAAGTCCGCCTGCTGACCAATTTGGAAACAGCGACAGATAAGTTGCTGCAAATCGTTCTCTCGGGGCAGCCAGAGCTAGAAGATAGACTAAAACTTCCCGAACTCCGGCAATTGCGCCAACGCATCATGCTGCGCTGCAAGACCACTCCCCTGACCAAGGAACAAACCCACGACTACATCCTTAAGCGCTTGAAAATCGCCGGCGCGGGGGACCAGCTCATTTTCAGTCCTGAGGCAATGGATGCCATTCACATCTATTCCCTGGGGATTCCACGTGTCGTAAACCTTCTTTGTGAACATTCCTTAGTAAACGCATATGTGGATCAGCAGAGACCGATTAAATCGAAAGTCGTCGAGGATGTGGCGCGAGAATTCCAACTCGATGAGGTAGAACCGATTGCGCCGCCCGGACACACAGCACAGGAGAATGATGTTTATAACTCCGAAGCGTTTATTCAAAACCTCGGAGAAGCCCTGTCACGATTCCGAATTAGCCCAACAAGAACACCGTCGCGAAACAGAAAGTAAAGTTGTCAGCGAACGTTCCCATGGTTCGCAGTTTTCCTATACACGCTTTGCCCCCTACCCCTTTATCGGTGTAAAGACATTCGTTCTAACTTCAGTGCTTTCGTTCCTGATTGGTCTCCTCGGAGGCGTCATCCTCACTCGATTTCTGCCCTCGTTCGCTCGTCTTCCGTCCCACTTTGGTTCTCATCCGCCAAAGCACACGTAAGCCTTATGACGGCGTGCTTCTACTATCGATCTGTTATTTGCTGGTAGCGGGTAAAGAAAATATTTGGAACAAGCTGCACAAGGCAGAAACTCCTAAACGGTCAATTGGCTTAGATTGATGAGCGCACTCACCAGGTTTCCGTGATGTTGTGGAGTCCTTTGAAACGTAGTTAGCGTTGCCTTGTGGCAATCGGAGCCCATATTTCTCCATTTTGTTCCGGGTTGCTCGGCCAGCCTCGCGACGCGTTAATGGCAGATCGTAGGTAAACTCCAATCACGTTCTGAAAAGAACATTTTCGTTCTTCGGCGGGCGGCGGGTTAGGCGCTCGGGGAGGCGTACTATTACCTTGTTATGTCTATCCGGTCACTACTGACCTCTATTTCTGGTTGCCGTTGTGTATTTCCCTTTCTACAATTCGATTGATCCGAGAGGACGACCCCCGGATTTGTGGCGAAGAATGCGATGTATGAACAATTCTTCAACTTCATGGGCTTGCGTGAGAATCCCTTCCACGTTTCTCCGGATCCTCGTTTTTACTACCCTACGCCCGCTCAAGAATCAGCTTTAACCGAGCTGCTCTACGGCATTGAGACCCGTCAGGGCTTTCTGGTTCTTACGGGCGAAGCTGGCACCGGCAAGACCCATCTTCTGAACCAGATCCTTGACTGGTTGCGCCGACGCGGACGGTCAACTGCCTACATTTTTCATGCTCATCTAAAACCAATCGGGCTTTTGCGGCTTATCCTGAGCGATTTCGGTGTACCGTGTCAGTCCAAGTCCAAGAGCGAACTTGTCAAGAGTCTCCACGGCTGGCTTCTTCAGCGTCATGCCGCCCAGGATCTGCCGGTGCTTATCCTTGATGAAGCCCAGGGTTTGCCTTTGCGGACTCTTGATGAAATTCGCCTGCTGCTCAATCTCGAGACACCTAGGGGCAAACTCCTGCAAATCATTCTTTCGGGCCAACCGGAGTTGGACGACAAGCTGCGACTACACGCACTTCGCCAGTTGCGCCAGCGCATAATGTTCCATTCCCGCCTCCCTGTTCTCACTCAAAAAGAGACCGCTGCTTACATATCCAGTCGTCTGGCTGCCGCGGGTTGCTCGAACTCCTCACTCTTTCCCGACGAAGCCGTAGAGGACATTTACGAGTCTTCCCACGGCATCCCGCGCGTCGTTAACGTCCTCTGCGAGCATGCCATCATCTCCGCCTACGCGAAGCGACAACGCGTCGTCTCTCCTGAAATGATCCAGCGCATTGCGATGGACTTCGACCTTATCGCTAAACCTCTGGCCGTTGCCGACGCGGAACCACAACCGAGCGACGCACGTCTCGCCCCGTTTCCGGTCAGCGAAAAACTCGCGGCGCCGTCAGTGGACAAGCGGCGCGTCACGGCATGTTCTTGGGAGCAGATTGAATTTGACATCTTTCAAGACCTGCCTAACGCAGTTTGGAAGGGGACGCAGCCGGCTCTCGCTGACGATCGAGCCGCAGCTGTCCCTCCCGCCACTCTCCAGGAATTTCCCAAACCTGTGGCCGACCCGGTCCGCCCAACTGCCTCGGACGGAGCTGGTGGAATTCCCACATATTGGCGCAGGCATCGATCGCGTTCAGCCGTCGTTGTGTTCGCGCGCAACTGCACCGCGTCCATCCGTCGTGTCTGGAATGCTCTCACTCATCTGGCTGTCCGAGGAACGCAGCCTGCTCGCGGTGAACATCCAGCCGCAGCTGTCTCTCCCCCGGCTCTCCGGGAATTTCCCAAACCTGTGGCCGACCCGGTCCGCCCTACTGCCTCGGACGGAGCTGGTGGAATTCCCACATATTGGCGCAGGCATCGATCGCGTTCAGCCGTCGTTGTGTTCGCGCGCAACTGCACCGCGTCCATCCGTCGTGTCTGGAATGCTCTCACTCATCTGGCTGTCCGAGGAACGCAGCCTGCTCGCGGTGAACATCCAGCCGCAGCTGTCTCTCCCCCGGCTCTCCGGGAATTTCCCAAACCTGTGGCCGACCCGGTCCGTTCCGCAGCCCCGAACGAATCTAGTGGAATCGCCAAATATTGGCGCAGCCATCGATTCGGTTCAGCCGTGGCTATGTTCGCGCGCAACTCCATCGCGTCCGTCCATCGTGTCTTGCACTCCTTCACTCATCCGGTTGTGCGCTACGCTCGCTCCGTTGTTCATTCCTTCGTGCGTGACTGCCGCCGGTTGTCCGGCGATGTCACCGTGGCGACTCCCGCCGTACAATGCGCCTCGCCGGCCGACGGTACCAACGAAACCTCTACCAACCCTCGCAACACTCTCGCGCCTATAGTCAGTTGGTTACGGAAACCGATCACCCCAACCCATATCTCGAGCAATCGTTCCCCGGCACGTTCCGCCCATCGAAAGTAGTAGCTCGGTGTCACATATCAGTTCCGAACGAAACACACAGATTGGACTAGCGGTCTTTCGGGTGTCTATTCGTTTATTCCATTGGTCCGGACAAATGCTGGGGAAGGTTGGCGCGACCCAACTCTCAGAAAACTCGAAAACTCTCCGGGACTTGGTCGGGTTGGCTAACTTATACGGTAGAACCAGCAACTGCCCGTGGTTTAGGCGGGCGTACTGCTGCGAGCGACTGTTTGAATTAGAGGCAGGCACTGCTCGGCGAGCGACAATCTCACGTGCTGGCGGCCCCGATCCTGCTTATCGATAATTTCTTCCGAGAATTTCCACAAACTGCCAATTCCCCTTGGCGTCCATTCGATGAATTCGGATAGGAAGGGCACCCTTAACCTGGAGCTTATTGGTACATGCTGGACAGCTGAAGGAGTAAACCACAGGCCACTTTGCCTGTCGGCACTCTGCCAAGACTGGTGAGCGGCATTGAAGACAAATTATTTTCTCGTCGGCCATCGGCACGGTCCTTCGTGGCCGGTCCTGGACAGGATATTACCTGAATTTCAAGCGCGACGCATTAATTCCCTGTAACGTCTGAAACGCGGTTTAGATTGTGGATCTGGCCTCAGCTATTTGGCCAAACCATTCTATCCGCTCCAGCGCAAACGCCACCTCAGAAATCGCCTTATACGCAAATTCTGCTTCGCTAAGGACTTGCTGGATTTTCGCAACGATCGCTGTTTGCGACTTCCCTTGCTCGAAGGATCATGCTGACCTTAAACGCGAGTCCACCGTGGAGTTTGTTATGCCTCGTCGATACACCATTGTGCAATATGCGTAAGCGCGTTTCTTGATCAAAGCTACTCAAAGTCCCGGCCTAGGATTTTCTTGGACACCGAATTGTGATGAAAATGAATCAGACATCACAAGGGGGCGTGTATGAGCAAGGAGAAAGAATCAGCTTCGGGAGTTCCGGAAGGAGCCCGGAGGGCGACTGGAGGGACTCCCGAAGAGCGGAGCGATGGCCGGGGCCGGTGGTCGGCGAAACGCAAGTTTGCAGCTGTTCTGCGGCTGCTGCGTGGGGAAGACCTCGAGACACTATCGCGCGAACTGGGTGTGACCGCGGCTACGCTGTCCGGCTGGCGGGATCAGTTCCTGGAGGGCGGCGCGGCCAACCTGAAAGCGCGGGAAGTCGATCTGAGCGCATGAGCAACGAGTTGCTGCGGGAGAAAATTCACCGCATGGAGGCCGGACGCCCTTTGGTCTGGCGGAGATCGAAGCCATGAGCCGCGCCGCTTCGCCCTTCACGGGACGACGTTACGGCGTGGTGCCTGTCACGCGCGAATGGGAGATCGCGCGTTCCAGCTTTTACTTTCGGCGAGAAATCGCTGCGCAACCTGGGCGAGTGTTGGGGCGGCGCGGACCAAAGACTGCTTGGAGCGAT
Source organism: Candidatus Acidiferrales bacterium (assembly GCA_963701055.1). Taxonomy (GTDB): domain Bacteria; phylum Acidobacteriota; class Terriglobia; order Acidiferrales; family UBA7541; genus Acidiferrum. The sequence continues at coordinate 5,541,357 of OY969563.1, forward strand.
GCGGCGTTGCTCGAGAAGATCCGCGAGGTCATTGACACTTCTCCATTTTACGGCGAAGGTCATCGAAAAGTGTGGGCACGGCTGCGCATTGCGGAAGTGCGCACGTCGAAGGCGCGAGTGCTGCGACTGATGCGCGAAGCACAGCTGCTCGCGCCGTCACGCACGCTTCCAAGGGCCGTGAATCCGCACACGGGCACGATCATCACCGAGCGGCCTAACGAAGTGTGGGCCAGCGACCACACCATGACGGCCACCGTCGAGGAAGGCCAAGTGACGGTGTTCGTCGCCGCGGATCACTGCACCACGGAATGCGTGGGTCTGCACGCGGCCAAGAAAGCCACGCGCTTCGAGGCTCTGGAGCCGGTGCGGCTACAGGCATCCGTAACCGGCATGACCACGGTAGCCAGTACAGGAGCGACGACTATCAAGCCGAAATCGCCTTCCTGGGCATGGAGTCTTCCCCATCGTTCGTGCGTCAGCCGGAATTTAACGGTTGCGTTGAACGGTTCATTCGCACGCTGAAAGAACAGTTGTTGTGGGTCAAGGTATTCCAGAACGTGGAGGAACTGCGGTGTGCTGGCGGAATTTCGTGAGCGTTACAACCAACGCTGGATCGCACGGCGCTTGGGCTACCTCACACCAGCCCAGGCTCGCCAGCAGCTCGTTGCGCTCGGAGCTGCTGCATGAATACACTCAATTCAGTGTCCAAAAATTACGGCGCAAAAACAAAAGCTACTCAAAGAAGAATCTTAGAGACTCACCCGAATTCGTTATGTAATTTTCGATTTTTCGAATTGGCGGGCATCGGCGTGCCAACACACTATCGCGACCTCATTATTAGATTCCTTCTCCCCATTTGTCCCGCTTCAATCTTTCCCGTAGCGTGCTCCGCTTGTGCTACTCGAAAAAGTAATGGCCATATGCCGTCGTGGTCTCGAGGAGAGAGGGAAGGCGCCGAAGGTTTCCGGCAGTTTGTTGCCTTACGGTTTAGGCTATTTCGGCCATTGATCACTGGTTCGTTCCAACCTGTCCCTCTGACAGGTCTAGGACTGGCCTAAAGGCCAGTCGCATTCCATAAATGAAAAACGTATCTTTATTCTCGAAATGGCGATCGCGCAAAGGGAATGCGACACTCTGGTGCAATGGGTTCGGGCCGACGAGGAGCTCCTCGCGGACCTGAGGCCCGGAGCTCCATTCAATGCTCGCGCGTCGTTCCAGGCCTTCGGCGAGAGACAATTCGGGGGTCGCTTCGCCGGCGTGGCTTGTTGCTGCGAGTTACCAGGTGAGGCGCGGCCACAGTGGGAGGCCGCACTGGAGCTTCGAGGACGGGAAGCGTAACTCATTTGGTTGCAGGGCAAGCGAACGTCGGCGCATCATCCGATCTTCGATCCGCTTACGAACCACATACCCTCGGTAAATTTGTTGTGCATAGTTTAGGGCTGAGAAGTACTATGGGGGGGACCGCAAATCCTTGATGCGGCCAGGTCCCCGCAACCGACTAGCGACCTGAGCATGACCGACCCTCACGATTCGAACCGAAATCCTTCGATCCCCGACCGGCGCAACTATGGGCGGCAGAAGGTTTCGTTTTCTTCCGTAGTGATCAACGAAAACAATCGCGGCAGAGTTCTGAATATCAGCCCAAACGGGTTGGCGTTGCAGACTGACACCGAATTGATGGACGACGAATTGCCGATTCGTTTTAATTTCTCTCAATTACAGCCCTGGGTTGAAGCAAGAGGGCGGATTGCGTGGAGAAGCGCTTCGAGGAAGGTGGCAGGCATAGAATTCATCCATCCCGCTGATGAGGTATGCGAACAAATACGAAGGTGGATCGCTTCACAAAGTGACTTGAGTGAATCCCCGAGGACAAGAATGTCAGTCGCGTCGGCTCAAAACGCGACAGGGGCAGAGGCTGGCTCGGGCATTGCAACGTCAATCCCGGCTCTCACGCCGGAGACTGTTGATCTGATCGCCGAGAAACGAGGCCAGCCTTCGACTTTTTCCGAAGTTCAGTCGTTTGCCGAAAGGCAACACTCCCGAACCGTTTCAGAGAGTGTCATCCCAAAGAATGCCGCAAATGGTACCGGCGTGGAACAGGTCATCGAGGATGGAAGCCAACAGGCTACTTTTCCTTCCGTTCAGTCCGCTGCCGCAACGCAAGTCCCCCCAACAATTTCGGAGGGTATCATAGCCGCGACTGTTGGAAGCCGTTCTAGCAAAGTGGGACCTCTAATTGGATTGTCGCTGTTTGCTGCGTTGTCGGTTCTAGCTTTCTTTGGCCTTCGTCATCACTTGCAGAAGTCAGAAAATGGTAAGGAAGGCAGGGAAATGGCAGCGAAACTGAACCTGGCCGGACCTCCTTTCAAGATTTCTCCAGCTCCTGGTTCCACTACTGGGCCACCTCTGGACCACCCCGCTCCCACTTCCAATTCTGGCTCTCTCAGCCATTCCCCCTCCATTCCCAATACAGGGCCATCTCTGGGCCATCCCACTTTCGTGCTTCAAGTGGGCGCGATGGTTCATGAAGAAAATGCGAATGCGCTTGCAGAGTCGTTGAGCCAGTTAAAGTTCCCTGCATTTGTTTTCAAGAGCCCCACGGATCGGTTCTACCGCGTGTTGGTTGGACCGTATAACAACGCGGATGCCGCAATCGATGTGCAAAATGAGCTCGAAAATCTTGGTTTCAAGGCCATTCGTACAAAATGGAAAGCAACATCGGTAGACTCCCCCCCACAACCGACTTCCGACTAAGCCAAATCGTGTCGTGCGGTTTACACAGTATCGACCTGCGAACTCTATTTCACGCCATGGGAGTGCCTAACGGGCGCAATCGTAAACTATCGGCCGGCCGGGAAGTCGAAATGGAAATTCCAGGCTAAGCCGAACATACCGTTTCGTAGTGTACCAGCAGACATAGTTCCTTTTTCGGCATAATCGTGTGCGTTATACAAATCTTCCATGGCACCTAACTAGATCCGGCTCCTTTTTCCTGTATCTCGCTTCTCTTACGACTTGCATGAGTTTCAGCGGGCCCCAGCAATTCTGGGAGACGGTAAGTGTGCCTGGGCTGGTAATTCGATATAGGAGAAGAGGACCGAGAGCGTAAATATTACGGTTGCCAACCTGATCAGGGCGTTTCTAACCCACGGCTGCCGGTCTGAACCTCTGCCAGTTCATCGCAGCTCTCGGGATATTGTGAGGATAAGCGGACGATTTGGTCCAAAATCGTCCTGTCTTGAATGCGAAATAAGACGGTTTTATGTATTCACTTCTTTTGATAGGGCTGGCCGAAATACTGCGTGCAGTCTTAGACTCAGGAAAAAATCAAAATGTCTTGAGCGGATGCCTTACAGCCGGTGGGTAGTTGAGTATTCCGCCGCTAGAAGAGCGCCTGTGCTGTCATCATCGTCTTTGCGTCTTCTGGAAAAGGTCTGGTCACACTTGGCAATTTCTCTCGAGCGTAAACTCGAGGAGTTGTGCTTGGTGCGGACTACGCGGTCCTAGAACTATCGAAGCTCAGGTACCCTACTTGGTCAGGTGAGGGGGTAGGGCATCCGACCGAGTAGCCCGCAATAAGTATGCGAGCATATTTCATGCCAATGAGGCGATTGAAGTTCGATCGGAGTTAACCCCAACGGACGAAGCCACATGCCACCGCTATAGCGGGAGGCGCGATCCCTTGAGGGAATCTTTGAACACGTCACAACTGGAAATCAACTTCCCCGAATGTGCAAGCATATCCACAATCTACCCTGTACCGTTCTATAGGAGTACAGTAGCCTCGTGTGCGGTTAACCGCGTGCCGGCGCGGCATTATAACCGCATTATAACCAGCGACAATGAGCGCGCAACCCCGCGTCGTCTCCAGGACTTGATGGGTGCCAAGTCCGGAAGGCAATTCATGCCTACAGGTTTACATGGAGAATCGTGCGGTCGGAACAGGCTGTGTCTTGAGCCCTTTGAGGGCCATTACGTATTCTAAAGTCGAACAAGGTAACGGGAGGCACCATTCAAGCCGCCACCTGAACTGGGACCAAAACACCGCAGTGCATCGGTACCCATTCCATTGCGACACTCCATCCAACAAAAGGAGGCTCAAGCCGCGACCTTCACAAACAAATCTTCGCACGAACAATAGGCGAGTCCGCAGCGTTGGGCCAAATCCCTTGCTAGCAGGATGCACGGTTTCTTCTCTGATCTTCGCCATCGAGGAATACGACGTGAGCGATTCCACTTAAGAATACGGACGAGCAAAAAAAAGAGGGAGCGTGATGAAGCTCCCTCTTTGAATCACAACGATGTCAGCAGCTGCACTCTTTCTACCGCGAAATCACCGCAGCCACGATCACCGACTTTGTCTCCTCGTGATTCTCGGCCAGCCGGACTTCCGTATGGCTTCTGGGGAATTCCCGCCCCGTGACATTGCCGTCAACCCATACCTGGTAGAGGAAATAGTAGTCGCCCATACGGCGGAAAACGAGTTTGGTTTTGTCCGATGGCCTAGTGATTTCGCACGTGTTGGATAACACGATGCTCGCCCCACTTTGTTCAGTGTTGGCTATCTGAAGCACAATGCCGTCTTGTTTGAAAGAATACTCGCCAGCAGGATAGGCGCGGTCGCCCACCACAAAGTCGAATGGAACGTTGGCTAGTACTTTTGTTCCCTGGGCCTTAGCGGCCGGAGCCAACAGGAGCACCGTCAACGCAAACAGGATAGAGTGTACAGTTTTCATGGGACCCTCCTTTGTTTCGAGCAGAGGAAAGCGACAGAAACGGAAGGCTCACGATTTCCGTGATGCATGTCGTTCCAGGTCGTTCTGTCAGCTCCGAGGTCGTTACTGCTTTTCGGTCTGACCGCGCCACCATGAAGCAATTGCTGCTTCCGATCAATGCCCTGCGGATAACCTATTGGTGAACTACAAATCATCGCGCCTGCCCTCCTTACTCGCTGAATCTTCTCTCCTTGCACGCCCCTGCTCACAACATCGTGTGCCAGACTCCTTCCGACGACCAACCCTACTCTCACAACAATCCATAGCTATGGAGCCTTGTTGACTGCCGTAACAATGGAACGTACTTAATGAGGCGGATGCCGATTTTGGATTTACCGACTGCATCTGATTCGCACTGAGTTACTGGCCGTAACGGTTTGTGTATCAGGAGGCTAATTCTGTACTTGCGACCAGTAGGCAACTGAAACCGTACTAGACTGGTGTGGACACCGGCCACGAAGGGATTGCGTATGGACTCCCCTAAGTCGTTTTGCGGAAACAAGCTCAGTTCCCGGGGACTCAATTCTTTAGAGCTGGATCTTTGAATTCCCTTACCCCGCAGGGACAGGGAACATCCGATGCCACAGGACTTCCGGTAGCCTCACTGCTCGCCAATGCCGACGAGGTATCGGCACCGGTACAATCGGCACCGGTACACCCAGTTCTCCGAACGGTACCATTCAGCATCCCATCCGCTTCACACTCAACCATATGTTGAATTACTGGGTCTGGCCTGCTACGGAAACAACGGGCGTGGGAAGTTGCACGGCTACCGGAGAAAGCTCGATTCCCGTAGAATCGCTCATCTCGCAATCTTCTCCTCCCACGAGCTGTACCATGTCTGGACCCGCTGGTGAGATCTATCGACTGAAGGCTTCAGTGGCGAATCCTACTTGTGCTTCCACAAGTCCACAAGCGGCCATTATCATTACGGCATTTCGAAATTACGGAATCATCCTGGCCGACATGGGGATAGCGGAGGGCTAATCGGCACACCCGACGCTCGCTGGAACGATAGCGATCTAGCGTGCCTTTCAAGCCTGACCTTATCGGACTTCGAGCCTGTCAACGTATCTAGCCTTATGGTCAGCACTGACAGCGGAGCCACCAGCCATTAACCTATCTCATCGCAAGACAACATCTCGCCGAGCCAAGAGGCACTCGAGGTCGATGGCGACTCCTTCGCTCGTTGGAATCTCTACTGGCTGAGAAGAGTTGGGATACCTCCAGTGCTTCAGCGACCACGCCGGGAAAGTCGAAGCCACCGACGCAATATAGCTCGGCTCCGGAGTAAACTCGTCTATCCTGCCGCACGAAAACTGTCCAAGCGAATTGTAGATGTTTCGCCAAACTGAGTCTTCTCCGCGGTCCGAGGATGTCGCTGTACCGTCCAATAGTAATATTCCGAGTCCCCTAGCTTTTGCGTAGGCCTCCATGCGCGTCCACAAACGAAAGAACTCTGCCGATCTTGCCGCGTGGGCTAAGGAAAAAAGCTTGCTGAACTCGTCTGGTGGAAGAAGTTTTTTGGCTATATTCTGAAAATCAAAGTCCATTCGAATGCGCTCCAGGTCAATTCCAATTTCCTGATCGCGCGAAAAACCAAACAAAACGAGCCCACAAGAGTGAGACACACTAAAGTAAACCGGATCCGCTATAGATTGTTTTGCCACATAAGGTTTCCCATACGACCATAATGAAAATCGAGGTCCCCAGGTGATACGCCCAGATATTCTCCCAACAACTTTCTTAAAATCCCCCGAGACATCGCGTACCGCTCTCGGTCCAGCTCGAACCGAAAGCTGTTCGCCCTATCACGCTCATCAGGGGAAAGGGTCAACGCCAGATTTTGTGCCAATCCATTTAGTTGCTCCAATCGCGCGTGCCAAATATGAATCTCTCCCCGATCCAACCTTTTGGGCAGAGCCAATTGCTTGCATGTCACGTTGTAGCCAGCAGTTCCCACTTCGTTCGTCTACTCTTTGCGCGACGAAGCCGCGCCATCACCATTCGCTGCTCTCAGGCAACGCCCCAGATGCTCTGCCAATAATTCCACGTGCTCTACAAGGCAACTATGATGCCCGCCTGGCAGCCAATAAACCTCCACATCCCTCGCCACGTTTTTCCACCCCGCGGTTGCGTCCAGGGGCGCCCTCGATTGCATTTCTTCAGACCGGAAAAATGCCACGCGTCCCTCATATCGCCCTGGCACGTAACCGTCAATCGCGTCATGATAGGCAGAATGTTTGCCGTGGTCACGTGGATCGAACGCCATTTTGCTTTTCAACGGAACCTCTTGCCGCTTGGGTACAAACGGCCTCGCCGCCAACTTGGGAATTTTTGCTATTTTTCTTCCTAAAAAGCGGACTTGTGCGCCCACTCCTGCCTTCGATACTTCACGTAAATTAATCAAGAAATCGCGCGAAGTCTTGAACCACCTCATTTGCCGATCACCGCCAACCCGCAGCACACCACCAATCGCAGAAATGATATCGCAAAGCCACCGGAACTCCCCGTTCCGGGCGTTGGCATCGATAATCACGACTAGATTTACTTGCATGCCGCGCGATTGCATCTGCCGCGCCATTTCGAACGCGACAAGTCCGCCGTTGCAATACCCTCCGAGGAGATATGGACCCTTCGGTTGAAATTTCAGCAATGTGGACAATCGCTCGGCGGCCATCGTCTCTATGCGGCGTGGTATTTCCTGCCCACCCAATCCATGCGGCGTTAACGTATAAAATGGCTGATCGCTTCCCAAATGGCGCGCCAGATTGCGGCAATAGAAGCCACCACCTAGCCAGTCTCCATGTAAGAAGAAAAAAGGAATAGCGGAGCCTCCTGGTTGCACAGCCGCCAAGGGCGATTGGAACTTGTCATGATTTGCGCTTATCACGCTTTCGCTCAGATGCAACACAGTGGCTTTTCCCATGAGTGTGTTCAGCGGCAGCCTCGTCCCGCAGCTCTCTGCAACCCGGTCCATCATGCGCACCGCGAGCAGTGAGTGCCCGCCCAGCTCGAAAAAATCGTCATGCACTCCGATCGGTTGCACTCCGAGGAGTTCCTCCCAGATATAAACGATTTGCCATTCCAGCGGAGACCACGGCATCGTGTAGCCGACACGTTCACTCTGTCGCTTTGTCAACACAGAAAGTGCGTTGCGATCGAGCTTGCCACTTGGCGTCAATGGCAGCGTCGCCATCACGTTCAGCTCGGACGGCACCATGTGCTGCGGTAGTTTTTCCATTAAAGAGTTGCGTAACGACGCGGCCGAGGGCCCGTCTCTCTCGGCCGGCACAACATAGGCGACTAGGCTTTTTTCACCTCGCTGGTCTTCACGAACAATGACAGCTGCTTGCTTGATCCCAACGAGCCCAAGGATCGCAGCCTCCACTTCCCCGAGTTCCACACGAAATCCCCGAATCTTTACCTGATCGTCTTTCCGTCCCAAGTATTCAAGGCAGCCGTCCGGCGTCATGCGCCCTATATCCCCGGTCCGGAAGAGTCGCGCGTTGCCTCCCATCGGATCGGATGAGAAAATTGCTTTCGTGAGTTCTGGCTTGCGCCAATAACCTGGCGCGAGATAGCAGCTCTTGATTACGATCTCCCCGGGTGTATCGAAGCCCACGGGCTGGCCGCCGTCGTCCAGCAGTGTAACCTCCTTGTCCTCTACGGAAAATCCCACAGGCACAACCTTCGAATGGATGACGGTTCGTTTGTCGATTAGAATCTTGCGGAAGGCGCCCGCCTCGCTGGAAGACAGCGCATTGACCAAAATGCAATTATTGGAAAATCGCTTCTTGTAAAGCTCTATGTCTCTCGTAAAGACTTGCTCGCTCCCCAACTTGATCATGCGAAGTTTCGGATAAGTTCCTCGCGCATCCGCGGAGTCCAGCAAATGGCGGAAAACTGAGGCGCTTGAGTGGTAGATAGTGATTTCTTCCTCTTGCAGCCAATCGGCGAGCCGGGCCAATCCTTGCTCTGGAATCTCAAAAGGACACAAAATCGCACCATTCAGCAGTGCGCAATAAATGTCCGTTACAGCCTGACCTGTACTGCAGGATGCCAGAAGTGACAGACGATCCTCAGCCGAAATGTGAAGAGAATTCGTATGCATCCTGATGTTGTGAAGCACATTGCGATGACTTTGCACCACTCCCTTTGGCTCGCCCGTCGAACCTGACGTGTAAATGATGTAGGCCAGGGTATCGGCCGAAATCGAAATCGGAACGTTTTCTTCTGACAGACTTGAATCCAGTTCACTAAGGTTCAGCACGCGACCCGTCGCTCGCGCAAGCTCGCGACCTTTCGACAGGTGTTCTTTGTCAGTGACGATCAGCCCTACTTGCGCGTCCTCCAGCATTTTCAGAGCTCTCGCAGCGGGGTGCGAGGGATCGAGCGCAACATAGATTTTCCCCGCTTTAAGAACTCCCAGCACGGCCGCCATCATCGGAGCATCCTTTTCCAGAAGCACTCCGACTACCTCTTCTCGCTCTCCCTGCAAAGCCAAGATGACCCGGGCGATTCGGTTTGCAAACCGATTGAGTGCGTCGTAAGAGAAGGTATGCTTTCGCCCTTTGACAGCGATGCGTTCCGGATATTTGACTGTCTGTAGCTGGAAACGATCCGGGATCGACCGCTCGATCGCTTCTTCTGGAAATGGAACAAAAGGGTTTGTTGGTTCGGCGAAACAATTTTCTACCGTGTGCAGCAAACCCCGCGCAGATGGTACGAAAAGCTCCGGGTCGTTACCGTGTCCGGACGCGGTCATAGCGTTTACACCTGGTCATCAATTTTCCTCTTGATCCCAATCAGAGTCGGATCGAAAGCCTCAAATAATCCGGGATTTTCCAGATGACTGGCTGAGATGTGGTGGGCAACAAACTCTCCGACCACGGGCGCGAGCTTCGACACAACCACACCGCTCTGTTTTGCAACAACCTCAGACAAGTTCTTCAATCGATCGGGCGCTATCCCTGTCGAATACCCTCCCAGGTGTAAGCCAAGAACGACCTGCTCCAACGCCGCATTGCCGGCTCTGTCCCCGAGGCCGTTCACAGTTACATCCAAGCCATTCGCTCCAGCGCGAACCGCCGCAAGTGCGTTGGCAACGGCCAAACCAAGGTCATTATGTCCATGAAAAAACATCGGAATTTCGAACTCTTTCCGTAGTTTGCCAATTAAATCATTCACGAAAAAAGGGTCCGCACTTCCGTTCGTGTCGTAAATCGTGATCCTTTCCGCTCCTAGATCGATTGCTTTCTGAGCGATGTCCACCACAAAAGTCACCTGCGTCTGGGTGGCATGAGGAAAACCAACCCCGACATGGCACTGCAGGGACAACGCGCCACTCAGTGCTTCGAGAAGGACCTGCACCTTGCTCTGCCTGTCAAAAGGTTCTCTTTTTTCTGACAAGGGCATCAGCAGATCGAACCGGTCTAACCATTTGCTCGCCCCTTTACTTTCCTCTGCCAGCCCTGAGCTACATGCGTAAATCAGCCCCGAAGTTCTTAGGCGCAGCCCGCTATCCTTGATTACTTTTACCGCCTCTAGATCCTTCAAAACTCGGCTGGGCGCGACAATCTCCACTTCCGAAACACCGGCCTCCTCCAGCGCCCGGGCAATTTTCACCTTCTGCTCGGTCGAGAAAGACACTCCCGGCGTATCCTGCCCTTCCCGCAGTGTGGAATCACGAAGCGTGACATGTTGGCTATGCTCAGCCATGAGTAGCACCTAATGCGAGCTGTCTTCCATAGTCCACCATCATGCTGTGCAGGCTTGAAATCGTGAACTCCGGCTTGGCCTGCCCGTCCGCAAAGTGAGCACCACTTGTCAGACAACTCAAAACGCGCTTACCCTTCGGGATTTCGCCCTTATCGATGGCCTTAAGCGCCCCTGCCAGCGCAATCAATCCCGTCTTTTCCACCACCTGGTCGCCGATGTCGATGCCATGACTGCGCAACAATCCCCGTACTCCCACGCCGTCGAATTCCATTTCCAATAATTCTGCGAACTCACGTCTATTAATGGTGGTTATCTTGCCATCCGAGTCCTGCAGCACATCCAGAAGATCCTTGTACGTGCCATAGGTATGTGGTTTTACGTCATACATCACACGCGTCAAAAGCTTCGAAGTAGAATCAACCTTGAGCGCCCGCAATGTCTGCCGCTTTGCTTTCCACGCCCGATACATTGGACAGTTCGCTTCCTGTTGCACGCCCAGAAATCGTGGCGTCCTACCCAAGCCCTTTCCCCGGTTTTTGAACGCCCAGTAAATTCCGATCGGGCCAAAGGCAGCGCTGATTGTCTGTGCAATCCAATCGAATTTCATTTTTTCCAGCATATGCTCAAGGATGAAAAGACCCCGGAATCTCGATGCCTCATACCGCCAGGTCGTCTCCGGAATGTGCTTCAAACGGAAGAGCGCCTCAAACAAATGCGTCGCCTTCTTCACCATTCCCGGATCTTCGACCGAGATCAGATGCGCTCTTGGCGAAGCGAAGAATTTGCTTTCCAATAGGTCGATGTTTTCATGGGGGATAAAGCAATACGTTTCCAGGCCCGCACGCGTCCCGTACGCTGTTAGTGCCGAACCCGTATTGCCGCCCGTCTCCAGAACCACTTTGTCGAGCCCGGCCTGCTTGCACTTTGCCGTTGTGACACAGCCATCGATGGATTTCAGCGTTCTCGTATACATTAGCGACGTTTCGTCTAGCAGGTAGATTTCCACTCCTTTGTAATTCAGGAACGAAAAGATCCGCGCGCCCTCTTGTATGCTCGTTTTTGCCAGGAGTTCTTTAAATTGCCGGTCTTGCTCCGGGGCGCCGAACGTAAACGCATTACGGTAGCGAAGAACAATGCTCTTCTCGGCCGCATACTTCGTATCAATCAACGTTGTAAAGTGTGAGCTAGAAGTGCTCAAAGTGCATCATCTCCTTAAGGCTGCGCAATTGTTTGGGCGGGGCACTTTCATTCGGATAACCCAACGGGATAATTGAGATTGGCTCCATGCCCGCCGGGATGCTCAATTCTGTTCGAATCTCTTCGCAAAGTTTCGGCTCGCCTACCGTGTACGCAGACATGTACACACTGCCTAGCCCCAGGTTGTGCGCGCCCAGCATGAGATAAGAAGACGCGAGTAGCGCGTTCTCTATTTCCCGGCCAAATGATCTGGCTTTGTCCACGCACACCACGATCACCACTGGAGCCTTGTCCAGAAAATCTGCGGAATACGCTTGCTTTTCTTTCGGGCAATATTTGTTCTTGATCCCTGCCAGTGCTTTTTTTGTCTGCTGATTTCTTACAATCACAAAGTGCCAGGGCTGTCCGTTCATGGACGACGGCGCGTGCCTCGCCAAATCGATCAGCCGCTCGACGTCAGGGTCCGAAAGAGACCGATCTTGATAACTCCTGATCGACCTTCTGCCTTTCAGCACTTCGGCAAATTCCATGAACGAACCTCCTGCAACCTGCCGCATCTCTTCATCAAGCGTCTAAAACTCCTTGCGCCCGAACAGGGCAAACCGCCTGATTGTTATCCTAAGCTGCTTCTGAACCACGCCAGAAGCATTTCTTGGCCGTAAGATGTTTGAAGCTAACCTTCGGAGAAGTCAGTGGAACCTACTCCTTGGAAGTTGTCCTGATCCTCGCTGGCAGGGTCTATATCCGCCTTTTAAGCGGTCTGCGCAGCAGCGCCAGACTGGGGCGTTTGCAACAGACGCAGCCAAAGCTGAGACTTTCGCGATAGTCCGCCGGTTGGCGGCCTGGCATAATCGCCAGGATTTTCAGCAATTTCGGTAGAGGCGAACGGAATGGGCGAATACATCTTGCCCCATGGGTTGGTAGGCGAACAGCAGCGTTTGGAACTGATGTCCGCGTTGCTTGATCCGGTCGAGCGCACTTGGATAGCCCGAATCGGGGTGCGTCCAGGCTGGCGTTGCTCCGAACTTGGCTGTGGCAACGGCTCGATCTCTCGGGCCCTGGCCGAGCGCGTGGCTCCCACTGGTCACGTAGTCGCGAGTGACATCGATATCGCCTATATCGCAGCCCTGCAAGTGCCGTGTCTTGAGGTCCGCCGCATCGATATGCTTCAGGATGGAATCAAAGAGGGTTTCTACGATTTCGTCGTCGCGCGAGCTCTGCTTCACCATCTCTCGCCCGTCCATAAGGCCTTGGAGCGTATGGTCACTGCGCTGAAGCCCGGAGGCGTGCTTCTATCCATCGAGCCAGACATATTGGCCTGCACGGTCACGGAGCCGGATTCGATGTTCAGATTCTGGCAACGTTGGTTACAGTGGTCGGTTGAAGCCGGCATCGATTTCTCTATCGGACGCAAAATTCCCGCTTGACTGGATTCTCTCAACCTGGAGGATGTTGCCGGCGAAGGTTACACCGCGCAGTTCAATGGCGGATCAGGTTGGGCCAGATACTGGATCGAAAGCATTCGGATGGTGGAGCCCGCGCTACTGAAATCTGGTTACGTTACCGAGACAATGCTTGAGGAACTTCGTACTCGCTATCTGGACCCGCATTATTGGACCAGCGTGATCTCGTTTGTAGCGAATCGGGGACGCAAGCCAGACGGAACGGCTTATTAGCTCGGTTCTCCTGGTGTCCAACAGTTTTTTCGCACCGTTGTGCGAGAATCCATCAAGTTCGAGTGCTGTTCGCGCTCGTTCCGGGACTTGGCACGCCCATAGCCTAACGGTGAATCCTATCGGCGACCAAGTGACACAACCGCATCATTGTGAATTCTTATTGCAACAGCCCGAAAACCACGACGCTGTTGGGCGTGCCGACATAAACTTTCCCATTAGCAATCATCGGCGTAATGAATTTGTTGTCCGAAAATTGGTCGCGATTATTCGAAGCCTGATTGCTGTTGTACAGTTCGTTCGCAAGGTTGGTGGCATCGTATGCGTGAAGCACACCTGTGGTGCTCTTCTGCACGGCCCATATAATGCCATTAGTGGTTCCATTCGCAGAAATGCTTGGCGACGCTCCCGGATAAGCAAACGAGGTCGCGCTTTTCGAAGCAGCCGAAGCGCCGAGCCTCGCATTCACGATCGAAAAAGCCTTCAAGGAGTCTCCTACTGCGCCAAAATAAACCGTATTGTTGAAGTACGCCGGCATAGAATACACGCCGCCGCTCAATCCACCGTCAACTTCCTGGTAGATGGCGCTGTCAATATGCGTATTGAATTTGCCCATCGAATCGCGATTCACGACGTAAATGTGTGTGTCTTTACCGGCACCGACAGCCAGATGCCACGTGTTACCCGAACTATCCTGCAGATCGGGCAGAACCATCGCGCCTCCAGAACCAAGATCCTCATCCACACTGGATTCGGCGTTGGTATTGAACATGGTGAAATAGTCAGCCACGGCGAGTGCGTTGCCGCTCGTCGATATCTTTAAAAAGGCATTCCCGAAATCCCCATTTGCAGGAAAGCCATTAGAATCGAGAGTGTCGTCAAATGTTCCATTGGCATCGAGGAAATAAACATATCCGACTGTATCTGCCGCAAGCCCGGCCCCGGCCATCCAGATCGCGCCTTCAGCCCCGTTCGGGGTAACGTTTAATACGCTTGCTTGCTGCAACGTAGATTCGTTGTAGCTGATGAGCCATCCGGTGTACGGCGCGTTGTCACAGTGAGATGCCCAGCTAGTATAAATCATGTTGTTTATCAACAGCAGGCCTGCTCGCTCCTTGTATTTCGCGGGATCGAATACCACGTTTCCATTCGAGCTGTTGTCTCCTGTACCGGGGAAGGTGGCCTGAACGGCCACGGGGCTGCCGGTGAGTTCCGCGCCCGTTGTGATATCGAGAGCGTGCAGGCGCTGGTGATAATTTCCGCTGTTGTCCTTGGACATCGCCACGGCGAAGATCGTTCCATGCGGGCCCGCGGTCAGGTCAATCACGGGTGTGGAAGTAATTCCAATTTCGGGCGTCACCTGAGAACACCCGCGATCGTCGCTCGTCGTTTCATTCGAGCCAAGAAGCGAGACCGTCCACAACTGCGACAAACTATCGGCGTCGAAGGCAAATACTGAATCGTGTTCCGTGACGACGAATACTACATTGTGCGGACTTCCGGCGACGGTTAAGTTCGAGACATAGAGGGGCTCTGCGTCCACCAATCCGTCTACGGGGAGAGTCCCCAATTTGCCGAAATTGGCGGAATTCACGTTGCTGGTCGTCAGGATGGTCTCATTCAAGTTCTGGCCCGTACGCGCGTTGTCGTTGTGTACCGTCAGCACGTTGACCCCGCTGGTGGACGCCGCAACACCCGTTCCCGAAAGAATCACGGATTGCGGGCTTCCGGTCGCGTTGTCGGAAATCGATAAAGTGCCTGGCCGCGTTCCTGTCGTCGTGGGCGTAAAAGTCACGCTGATCGTGCAACTACTCCCGGCTGTCACTGAGCCGCCGCAGTTGTTGCTCTCGGCAAAATCTCCACTCACTGTAATTGCTGAAATCGTCAGGTTGGCCGTACCGGTGTTCGTGAGCGTCGCCGGCTGCGCCGCGGTGGTCGTCCCCATGGTCTGATTTCCAAAGATGAGAGTCGCTGCAGAAAGCTGCACGACAGGGTTTGTCGACGGAGGCATGACCGTGAGCGTTGCCGGCGCGCTGGTCTGGCTGCCCACCGAGTTGCTCACCGTGACTTTGATCTGCACTCCATTCTCCGCCGATGTTGTGGGCGATGTCGTATAAGCGCTTGCATTGCTTCCTACCGCTTGCGTGCCCATGTACCACTGATAGGACAGTGGCGGCGTACCGCTCGCCGTTACGGAAAACGTCGCAGTCTGGCCCACCGTAACCGTTTGGCTAACCGGCGGGCTCGAGATGTTCGGCGCTGCCGAGGCAGGCACGACCGTGAGTGTTGCCGGCGCGCTGCTCTGGCTGCCCATCGAGTTGCTCACCGTGACTCTGATCTGCACTCCATTCTCCGCCGATGTCGTCGGCAATGTCGTATAAGCGCTTGCATTGGTTCCCACCTTCTGCGTGTCCATGTACCACTGATAGGACAGTGGCGGGGTACCGCTCGCCATTACGGAAAACGTCGCAGTCTGGCCCACCGTCACCGTTTGGCTCTTCGGCGAGCTCGAAATGTTCGCCGCTGTCGGCGCGGTTGGGTCTCTAGAGATCGAAGCCGAGGAACTACACCCGGTGAAAAACACGCTCAGGCCTGTCAAGATGAGAGTGGAAAGATATACTCTTGTTCGAATCTCCAAAGCTGACTCCCTCTTTGACGATTTAGCGGAATGCACTGTTCCAACTGGCGACACTTAAATTTACGTCTCTGAGAGCACCCGACCGCGCAGTCAAAGATCGACTCTTTCGATTCAGGCGCCTGTCGAACAGATCAATACATCAGTATGGCGAGCTAAATCGCGCATCGACTCGATACTCACGCGACCGCAATATGTCGAACGTCAAGAGCCCTACAAACTCCGGGACAAGCAGCATTTAACACGATCGGCGGGGACTGTCCTATACGGGATGTAATGTACAAAGGGCACGAGAAGCAAGTAAAATGGATCGGCGGGCTGACGGGCGGTCCCGGTTGTCCCCTCTGCCTTGCGAACGCATGCAACCAACGCTTCCGTCCCATGCCGGCAAAATCCAACTGTGTAAGATCGAATCCACACAGAAGACCTCTTTCCCATACCTGCCCTCGAAGACACACGAATCATTGTCCGGCAGGGACTGTGCAAGATTGGACTGTTATGGAATTCTGCACTGTTCTGGCTCTCGCTAAGATGCCTCGCTCCCCTAAGAAAGCCAATTCATGAAGCCCTGATTTCCACCTGAAAGTGTTTCTGACTCGCCCAGTCTCGGGAAAAAAGGTTCGCAAGTCCCGAAGAAAAGAAACGACTTCGCGCAGGGTGATCCCACAGTGCAGCACATGTCAGGCTGGAGACAGAAGGCCAGTCAACGCGAAGAGCGACTAAAGAAGGGAGTGTTGTCGTCGAATCTGAAGCTATGGAGGACTTCGACAACCTTCACCGACGCTTCCTCGCTACTACCTGTGCGGGCCCATATGCTCTACACAGCTCCTTCCAGTCGCGCACAAAAGCGGTTCCCACTTCTTTCCAATAGCGCACGAATTGTTGGCCCAGGCTAGGCCCCTGCCAGCCGACGGGCAACTCCTTTGGTGACACATGGTGCGGATCCTCTGCCTGTGCCGTCTGCGGGATTAACCGCACGCTGCGGTGAAAAGTCGGTGCGGCCACTGCCACGGGCGCCTTGATCGGATTCGTCGGCACGGGAGACGATATCGTTTCTTCGACAATCAAGGACGGCACAATTTCAGACGACGGTCTTGGCGCCAAGTGCCGCACTGCCGGCGTCACCGGTTCCACGATAATCGTTTCGGCTTTGGGGCTCTCTACGGTCGCGTTTTCCGAAACTTGATTCGCATTCTCCTCCGGACGGACGTGAACTAGATAGGTAAATCTTGCCGAAGGTTCACTCCCCTCGGTGCCCGATGTCTCCGAAGTCAGATCAAATTCCGCCGCCACCCGCCGGATCAGGTCCGGGGAGATGATCTTCACTTGCTCCGCATATGCGGCAATCAACGCGTGCTCGCACAACAAATTTACCGTGCGCGGGATTCCTTGCGAATACGCATGTGTCGCTTCCAGGCTTCCCTCGGCAAAAACGACCACGTTCGCAGCTCCTGCGCTGGCCAGCCGCGACTCCACGAAGTGTGGTGTTTCGTCCGTCGAAAATGGTGGCAGGTTGCAGCGTAACGTCACGCATTCGTTTAAGTGCCGCAATTCCGGACGCTGCAATTCCTCCTCTAGCATCGGTTGGCCAGTCAGCACAATGTGCAACAACTTGCGACCCGCCGCCTCCAGATTCAGCAAAAGCTGCAATTGGGCAAGCGTTCGACGCGAAAGCGCTTGCGCTTCATCAATGACTACGACCGGCGAATCGCCGATCGCGTGGCGGCGAATCAACCACTGGCGCAGTGCCACTAGCAAGTCCCTCTTGTTGCTCGTCTTGCAGGACACGCCGAAATCGCGAAGGATAAATTCGAACAGCTCCACGGGTTTCAGTCGGGAATGAACCACGTATGAAGTCGATCGCTGTTGTGCCTGCAGCAAATCCAAAAAATGATTCAATAGCGTGGTTTTGCCCGTGCCGGCTTCACCGGTCAGTACGATGAAGGCTTGCGGCGCCTCGACACCAAGAATCAACTCGGCTAGAGCCAGATCGGATGCCCGCCTCGAGAAATAGGAACGCGGATCGGGGGAGACGTGGAAGGGGTTCTCCCGCAGGCCAAAAAAGTGGAAAACTTGCTCGTACATCTTTGTGAACTGACGTGCGGACAGCCTGCGGGACTGTCTCTAACGGTGAGCACGAGTCTACGGGAATGCGTTCTCATCGCCAAGCAAAACCTGCAAATAAAATGAGTTACGGTAGGCATAGCAGTTCTAGGTTGAGGTGCCTGTCTCTTTTTGCGATTCCTCCAAGATTGTGGGCACGCCACTGTCTGTGCTCGGCCGCTTGGCCCAGCTCGGCACCCCGGCCTGGCTTTTATAAATATTGCGGGCTAGACCACCATTGCGATATGCTGTGGGTTCCCCGCAACTCTGGAGTTATCCCCGCACATCCAGGTATCAGATTGCCTTTTTATCGAGGATGGAACATGCGTTATTTTGCGTTTCCGGGTCTCGTCGTGCTTACTTGCCTTTCCCTTTGCGACGCCCAGTCCGGCCCGCAGTCCAAGGAGCCTGAGCCGCTCGCGATTCTTGCGTCCGCGAAATTCGTCTACGTCGAAGCTTTTGACGGGGCAGACAGCCCAGGCTCGGTCCATGATCCCCGTGTCGTTCCCGAGGATCGGGAAGCGGTAGAAAACATCCAGAGGGCTCTCCACGATTGGGGCTATTACTTGTTGACGACTCGCCGGAGTGAGGCAGACTTGGTTATATTCGTTCGGAAAGGCCGCGTGGTGAATGCTTACAGAGGAAGTCACGCAGGCAATGCGCCAAAGCCCGAGTCCGGCCTTGTCGCCGCAGCGGATGCCGGTGCCAATGTGGACATGTTCTGCGTGTACGCTCTGAATCGGCAAGGAAAATATTCCGGTCCCCTCTGGCAGAAAAACCTGAAGGACGGACTAAGCACTCCACGGATGGTTCTTTTTAAATATTTTAAGAACGACGTCATCAGCGGCCCTCCCCTACAGGCAAAGGAGCGTACGCCTTTAAACGCAACGCCGTTTCCAACGCAATAGGGTTCCGTCACCTCGATGATTCTCGACTCAGCGCAGGTTAGGTGGGTCGATTTCGCCGCTTGTTGTGAACTGCGGTTCTACGTTCCACTCCGCTGCGTGCTCCTACGGCGGAGAGACAACGCGCAATACCTACAAATGGCTCGGTACATCTTGCGCTTGATTTGATCGGTCCAGCATCCGATGGTCACAAAAAACCGCCCAAGAGGAATACTTTGCTTTAACTTGATCCTCATTTTCATTCCAGGAAACGTTGGAAGACCACTGGGCCAGAATCTCAGTTCCAGCACTTTCGTACTACCCAGGAGAGGTTATGAGTCACCATTATTACGGGTACCGCCTCACTATGGGTTTTGCGGCGGAATCCATCTAACCTGCCCTTTCAAGGTAGTCGAACTGGCAAAGTTGAAAAACGCTGAACGACACTTTCGAGAGGAATCGGAACCATGGAACTATCATACCTACTTAATTGGATCGCAGGCAGTCTATTAATTCTTGTGGCTTATGCCTGTTTTTCTTTGCTCAAGTCTGCGCAGCGTTTAGAAGACGCCGAAGACGAAAGGTTGTGGCAATATGTGCTCCATCCCGGCAGACCAGAGATCGAGACTTAAATTGCAAGGATCGATTCGTCTCATACATTTCCCCGATTCGCTTCCATTAACGCTGCAAGGTTGGCTCTCGTTCTTGCCAATCGTTCATGAGGCTTTGTCTGAACGACCGTAGCATGTGAGCTCAACACGCAAACCTGATCCGATAGTTTGTATCGCGGCTGGAAACGCGCAGCTGCGCGCGACAATATTGCTCGCTTTTACGCTCTGCGGCGATGTCGGTACAATCCGCGCGCTATCGCAACCGTAATAAGATCCTGCCCCGTGTCTTCGGCGAAAAACAGGCCGAGCCGATTCCAAAACACATTATCAGGTCGCGTACTTCACATGTAGGGCCATTCGGTCGCTGACCAAATGGCCATTATTTATTCTAATTCCGGAGAATCATCGAGTTTCGTCTTCTCTACCGCCCGACTTGCACTCCCCGATGAATGCTTCGTCCTCCGAACTCTCAATGAACTCCGCGCCCAACCTTTTCACGCTTGTATATCGTCTCGCCGCGAGCAAGGTCACTAGGCGTTTTGCTCTGCCTTATCTATGGTATCGGCCGATGCGAGTACGGCTCGATCGGAGGATGCTACTGCGTGAGTGTAGGTGTCGAAAAGCTTTCTGACTTGCGCAGCCTCGAACTGATCACGGAATAAGAGGGCGATGTCCCACGTCATTGGGTCGTGGTTTTCTCGGCACTGCCACCAAAAGGCGAAGCAGTGATCGCAGAGGAGGAGCTGGGAATCTTCTGTCAAGTGACATTGGCTGCCGCTGGGCGCGCACTTAACGTACTGACCGTAGTTGATACAGTGAGTTGCCTGTTGGCCGGTACATTCCACAAACCCACGGAAGCTCGAGTAGCGCACCTTAAAATCCGGTTCGTCCATCACGTTCACCTGCCACTCCACGCAAATAATCCTGGCCAGATGCGGTGCGGAACGCAATCAGGGTTTCGCCCTAGTGCGGATCTGGAGGTGTTGTACGAAGTATCTCGTAACATAGACTCAGTAAATCGCGAAAAACCGCAGAGGAAGTTAAGCGCCCAGAAATGCAGGGGAGACAAATGAGAAAGCACATGATCGCTAGTATTGCACTGGCACTCGCTCCGTTGCTGGGGCTGGTCGCTTGGGGCCGACCATGAAACAAAAGCGCGACATGAGAATGAGCGGTTGAAGACGCATTCATCGGAGCTGGACAAAACTATGGCGACCTACAGAATCGCCTCGACGCATAAAACGCAGGAGAACGCCGACCTGAAACAAGAGAACGAACGACTCAAAGCGAAGAAAGCTGTCAGCAATCAGAATTGATCAGGAAGAAACGCGAAGTCACCCATGATGCCAAGGAAGATAAACAGCTCGCGCCGCAATCGCGAATAAGGCCGACTTACTCCCAACTCATTAAGACGTCCGTTGATTTCGATTAGGGCATTTATCGCCCAGTTCCTTGTGCTCTGACGTTGGGTATATGTTGGATCTGAATAGCGGAAACGCCACAAACTTTTCCTTTCCAACCGCATGCTTCACAGTTTGCTTCGTAAATTCGTGCTTTGATGAGATCGTCGGGTACCACACCTTCGCCGGCGTAGTTGGCGGATGCCTCAAGCCTCCCACAATTGATACAGCGAAACTTCAAAATGTAGCCGTAAATTTTAGTGCGAGCCATGTCAAAACACCGAGTTTCCCGGAGCCTCTCGCCGCGAGGTGGCGTTCTGTCGAGTGGAAAAACGCTTTTCCGGGGTAGCGGGCTGTGGGGGTTGAGGGCCCTTGGACACCCTTTACCATACGACCCGGGGATCGACTCGGCTATAGGGTATAGCTGGTACAGTCCGTAAACTCACCGACCTACCGACGGCTCCAAGCAGTCCCGCTACATGTTCGTAATTATTGTCAGTCGGGATGTGATTCCCTCCGTGCCAACATCTCTGAGACAGGTTTAGTACTCTTAATTAATGAGCAGAAGGGCGAGAAAGAAGAGATCAGAGATGAATGGGAATGCTCTTGGTGTTGTTCTTTCCCCTGGGGGTTTGGCTGCCGCGGAACGGAGCGGAGGCTCGCCTCCTGGCGAGCCGCAGCGAAGTGCAGCGGCAGCCAAAGCGGGCGCCGATCCAGCGTCCGTTTCGCGGCCGGATCCCGAAGTCGTTGCTAAGGCGAAGCGGCGGACCTACACAGCGGAGTACAAACAACGCATCTTACAAGAAGCCGAAGTCGCTGCGACGACGCGAGGTGGCCTGGGCGCTCTTCTCCGCCGTGAAGGTCTGTATTCGTCTCTGCTGACCTACTGGCGACGAGAGCGGGCCCAGGGAATTCTCGAGGCTCTGACGCCACAGAAACGCGGGCCGAAGTCCAAGCGCAACCCGATGGAAGAAGAAGTCCAGAAACTTCGCCGACAAAACGCTCGCTTGACTGAAGATCTGCGTAAGGCACACATCATCATCGACGTCCAAAAAAAAGTCGCTGCGCTGTTGGGTCATCCGATTCCGGAGCAGGACCCGGAGGAGAAATCCTGATGGCGGCTGTCGCCGAGCTAGCGAACGACGTTGGCACCAGCGCTGCTTGCCAAGCTCTGTGTATGCCTCGCGCATCTTACTATCGAGATGTCCGTAAGACTTCTTTTCCGGGGGTGAGCGCGTCGCGGCCTTCGTCGGCACGCGCACTCCGCCCGGCAGAACGGGATGCAGTTCTGGCTCGACTACACGAAGAACGTTTCCAGGATCGTTCTCCAGCTGCTGTTTATGCGACGTTGCTCGATGAAGGCGAGTATCACTGCTCGATTCGCACCATGTATCGCTTGCTCGACGAGCACGGCGAGGTTCGCGAGCGCCGCGATCAGTTGACGCATCCGCCCTACCAGAAGCCTGAACTCCTGGCCACGGCTCCGAATCAACTTTGGAGCTGGGATATAACCAAGCTACTCGGCCCAGCGAAATGGACGTACTTCTACTTGTACGTGATCCTCGATGTCTTCAGCCGTTACGTCACCGGCTGGATGGTCGCTTATCGCGAAAGCGCCGAGCTGGCCAAGCGGCTGATCGAGGAGAGCTGCAAGAAACAACACATCCAGCCCGGTCAACTTACGCTGCACGCCGATCGCGGCACCTCGATGAGTTCCAAACCGGTGGCATTTTTGCTGGCCGATCTGGGGGTGACCAAGACGCATAGTCGGCCGCACGTCTCGAACGACAATCCGTACTCGGAAAGCCAATTCCGCACCCTAAAGTATCGGCCGGAGTTCCCGGACCGTTTCGGGTGCATTCAAGATAGCCGAGCATTCTGTCAGGGATTTTTTCGTTGGTATAACGGAGAACATCGCCACTCCGGCCTGGGCTTGCTTACGCCGGCGATGGTGCACTATGGCCAAGCGGAACACATTCTGCGGCAACGCCAGGAAGTCCTCGATGTTGCCTACCAACTTCATCCGGAGCGCTTCGTACGAAGCGCTCCCAAACCGCCGGCTCTTCCCAGCGAAGTTTGGATTAACAGGCCCGCTCTGGAACCGCTGACCGCAGCGATCGACTCTGAAAATGCGCCATGCGTTTGAAGAAGGACAAAAGCGGGGATACTGTGGGTCGACCGAGTTGGAGATCGTCGCTCCCAGGCGATCCTGGCGCGACATTTTTTGGTGGAAAACCCCAACACATGAAAAACTCACTAAATTTCGCGAACACCTGTCTCAAAGTCGTTGACACGCGCCGATTTGCTCCTGTAGATGTGTCGTTTGTTTTGTCGGTCGGCAACCGGAACGACTAATGTACCAGTCGCGGTGTTCATGTGGAACTGAAGATAGCCTGAACCAAATTACGCCGCTTTCAATAAACGCTCTGGATTTGCCTTAGTACAAAACCACAGACGACGTACGCCAAATAGAATACTCGTCGCCTCCGCAATCTCAGTCGCCATCGTAGCCGCTTCGATGGATGGCTTTGATTCTATTTAATCATGCGCCAATACTGAAACGTGAGCCGTAGGATCCCTTGGTTGTTGGCAAGATTCAAAGACACAAAAGAACTGCCGGACAGGCATCTCCCCAAGTTGCAGCTTGCAAAATCAAAACCAAGTCCGACACGCCTCGACTATTCTTCCCGGTCGGTGTGAAGACATGCGTGCCTGTGTTTGGGATTTGCCCTAAGGACGTAAAAACGCCGCTCGTTGGATCGTACCATTGAGCATTCACAGCTCTCGCAAATATCGCCATGTTAATGGTCAAGCCGACACCGTAAGGGTCGTAGACAGTGGCAAAGGTGTGGTCCGCTGAGATAGCAGACGTTGCATAATCTTGAGCCAAGAAATTTACAAGGGGACTTGCATCCGTTGGAATCGACACGTAGGTGCCATAGCCGGCCGTGACCAATGCGCCAGCGCCGGAATGCGTTGTGTTCGGAACCAGAGTCCACCAAGGATAGGTGTTTAGAAACTTAAAGAAGTACTGTTTCTGGACGGCGTCGTCAGCGTGCATCCACAGATACCATTTCGCTGAACCAACGCCAGCGCAACCCGCACATCGCCCCCAGTCATAGCCGCCTGTCTCGTCATATGTGTTTCCCTCTACGATACCGGTGCCGCCGCTGGTAAGCAGAAACCAGTCCTGCGCACGCTCGATATAATCGAAGACCACGTCGTTCATCTGCGTGCAAGGCGGATCAACCTGTGCAGTCGGCGTAATGTTCGGGACGCAAGGATTCTGCGAGTCGGTGGCGAGCGGCCAAGTCATCCCATTTCCGCTGGTTTTCCCAGCTCCCCAATCCATCGGGTAGTAGAGGTACATGTAATTGCCTTCGATATTAATCACTGGCTTCGCGACGGCGTTGTACGCGGTAATCACTTCGGGATAGCCAGCATATTCATACGCGCTGTTCAGGGTGATGTACGGTGCTACGGTCGCGTTCTGCGTGGCATAGCTGGCATTGAACTGCGTTTCGAGAGTGACCAAGTGAGTCGTATCAGTGGTTTCAATTCCTTGCATCAAGGCGGCTATCAAGGCAGCATCGCGCGCGTGAATTCCCGTCGTGCAGTTGATGGTCTGGGTATCGTCTCCTAAGCACCAGACGATATTCGGATAGTTCTTGTAGCGGTCACCGAGCCACTCACCGAAGGCGAACATTCCAGCTGTGCCATTTTGAGCCGCCTCCGCAGCCGTCAGCCATCCATCGCCTGCCGTGTTGCAAGCCGTGGTACTGCCCGGTGGATTAATCGTTGGGGTGAGTCCGGTGTCCAGCGGATTCAGCATGGCCACTAATCCAGCGTTCGCCGCCGCCGTCACGGAAGCGTCTATTTCGGCCCAATACGTTGGATTGATGCTCGAACAAGTCGGATATCCGCCAGCGCAGAAAGTGTAATTGTCCTCATTCGTGCCAACGGTAAAAGGCTTCTGTCCATCGAAGGCTGCACCATTTGACGGAGGTTCCCCGCAGGTGGTGTAGCTCCCACACAAAATGTCGTACATGACTCCGTTGTAATTGTAGTTCGCGCGGTCTTGAAAAAATGCCGCCATTTGTGTCGGGTTCATCACACCGAGTATGGCCCACGGTGAATCCGCCATAAGAAAGAAAGGCTTGCTGTTCGCATCGACCAGATAGCGGCCATTGGCACTGGCTCGAATAGGCCATGCCGTCTGCGCCTCAACTGGAAGCACAGGCAGCAGGCAGAACAGTGCAAGCAGCAGATTAAATAGTTTTCTCATTTGAACGTCTTTAATCCGGACCAAGTGGCACAGTCCACCTGTGCACTGGCCTTTCCAAAGGAGTACCGATTCCCGACTTCCTTTACCAAAAGTCCGAGGGTTCAATGATTTCCGTAGCGCGCGCAGCGTGGGCGACAAAGCCGTTCGTGGAAAGCCAAAAAATCGGAGATGTCTGTTAGGCTTACACAATCCAAATATCAGGCACTGGCAGCGCGTTTCTGCGCCACAACTGAGAGTTGTTCCATAAGCTCATCCGTGAGATCGATGACCTCGATCTTGCTCTCGGACTTCCCTTCGACGGAGGGATTCTCTAAGTTCTTATCTTCGATCGGCTGATCCGGTTTGAGTTTCTCTTCGTTCATGGCGTTAGCTTACCACTTTGCGGGATTTCGGAATCTACTGAAATCTTACTCCAAAAACATCGCAGTGATTTAGGTCGTGCACTTGGAGATTCGTGCAGCTCGAAGGGTAGCGGTCACTTTTCCATAAACGGCCATTTACGCCAGACGGCGCGATCTTCTTAACCTCTCGTTCCCACTTTTTCACGTACTTCTCACGCTTGTTGAAATCCGATCAAATACCATCACGGCCACTTTACCGGTGGAGCTAGCACCGCTAACCGGTTGACCGCCGGATGTCGATCTAACTCAGATAATGCGGTCTCGTTAATTGGTAAGTGCGAGCACGGCATAAGCCGTAGCTGCATCACTCATGAAACGTCCTACATTGGAAGAAAGATCCCGTCGTTTGTTAAGGGAATGGGCGACCCACAGGCCTTCCGTTTTGTTCTGGTTCCTCACGAGCCATTCCCTGCCTTGCTTGAGCTGGACATTTTCGCGGGAAACCCCGCTTTGTTGAAGCACGAAGATCGCAAGACCCGTCGCATACCCATCGCTGCCCATGTCTTGGGTAGTTCCGTCCGTCCGTTTCCACGTACCGGTTAGAGAAGAAAGACCCCAATCTCGCCAAGTCCTCGCGAGCGGAAACAGACTCCAACCACCGTCCGCTTGTTGCTTACTCAGAACTTCGTCGGTTATAGATTTTTGGGCCTCCGGCGTCAGCAGGCCCGGGAATTTTAATGAAGCCCAAAGCAGCGCTAGTCGGTTCACTAACGGCTGCGCAGAGTATTCGCGGTCTAAGTATTCGCGAAGAAACTTGAGGTTATTCTGAATTTCCGGTGTGGTGCGATAGTTCTCAGGAGCTATCCCCACGGCGATGGCCGCGAGGGTTGCTCCGTAGTAGGGAGAGATGTTCCCTTCCCAGGGATTTAGATCGAACAACTGCCACTCCCAAGCCCCTTTGTTGGGCCCGGTGGTTTGCTGCAGCTCCCAAAGGTGGTTGAACGCGTTCCGCGTGTCATTGCTGAGCCTCCCGCTTTGGGCGTCATTGCTGGCGAGGATAAAGACGAGGAGGACGGCTTCCGTAGCGCGAGACTCAGCACTCTTATTGGGTCCGTATTCCTTATCGTTGTAGACTGGCGCGATCTCTTTCCAAAGTCGAACGCGTTTTCTGACGTTTTCCAATAGAATGCGTTCATTCTCCGTAGGAGCTTGTTCCCCGAGCGCCTTGCGAAGAGCGGGCCGAGCTAGGGCATAAGGCACAGCTGTGTGGCAAGAAACGCAGAAGGTGCCATTCTCGCGAGCGGCATCTTCCCAGCCCATCCACCACTGCTCTCTTTGATCGAGGTAAGCGGCGGCCGCCTTCGGATTCCACGAATTGGCCGCTGTTGCCGACGAATCCGGGTGCGAAGTTGCAGGGCCTCCCCCTTGAGCAAAGGTTCCCCACGAAGCAAGCAAAGAAAAACCCGCCACCATCGTGGCGAACAGTTTCATCTCCATCCTCTCGACTCAGTGAAACAAGCTGCTGCACTTCAACTTTTATCACAGTTCCTATTAGGTCCCGACCAGTTTGTGTGTATGGGTCAAGCCAGCGCTTTCGCCAGCTTGGAATTCGGGGCTGCAACAGCGCTCACTTCATCGAATTCAGGCACGGCAGCGCAGCAATCTTCGCTTCCGGCGTTTCGAAGCTCCTGGTTCCGCTCTGGTCTTTCATGGACAGAAACACCCAATCGCTCTTTGCCTCCGCCGTCCTGCTAAATTCGAAGACGATTTTTTCGTTCTCTCCGCGTTGGTAGCTCATCGTCCGTAGCACGACGGGATACATTTTTTTGGTCACGTCTTCCGCCGGTGGGCCGCACCGCGCGATCAAGTTTTCCGGGATCATTTCTAATGTCGTTTGCTCCTGCCGCTTCTCCCCCGCGTTTCTGGGCCGCTCGGACCTGCGTGTCACTACCGTGACTACCGCCATCGTTCCGAAAATCGCTCCTACAACCAACCACACGCGCTTGGTGCGTTTCGGGAACTCCGCAAACTCCCCTGTCGCAGCCGCGCCGGTCTGGCTGATCTTCGGCACAGCCGCTTTTTGCGCCATTTGCATCTGCTTCGAAGTGGTCTTTTCCGTCCAAGACTCCGTAGCCGCTGTCGGACTTCGCAGCGAATCCGGTCCCGTTATCTCGATCTTTTCTTCCGAATATGCGGTTTCCTGCTGTTTTGTCTCCTCCATCCTTTTCCTGCCTTTCGGGCTGTACTTCTAATCATCGCCTTATGCGCTGTTCGTTGCTCCATATTCTTGCTTCTTATTGCGAGACAGTAACTCGAACTGTGCTGGGGACAGGACACCTCCGTCCCTTTCTTGAGGAGATCAAGGCCAAGCGGGTGAAAAAGCGAGATACCGACCGCGAGGACGCCTGGCTCCTGCGGAGACTGATGCGAGAAAATGGCTTTCTGCAAATCTGGGTCCTGAGTCTGAAGAATCGGGATCTGCGACAACTAGTGTTCTGTCCTGTGAATAACCTGTGCATGTCGGCAGCTCGAACCAATTCTTTCTCCGCTGCCCCATCGCACGTCACATACAATGAACTGAAGAGCCGCATCTTGGAAGGCCTCGTGCGTGGAGCAAGGCGGGCGCACGACCTGTTCGTTCAGGAACGGTACCGCCTAAATCGAGCTATCTTTTCTCGCATCACCTTCCAATCAAAGCTCGTCTACTCTGCTCAATACCGGCCTGAAATAGTCGGCCTGCGCGCACTTGCGGTCTTACCCGTGTTTTTTTCCACACAGAAATCCCGCGTCGATTCGCAGGACTTCCTGTTCAACTTTCTTGCGTCCGATCCACCCTGTGCATTTGTGAACAGACTGGTTGCATGCGCGCGTTAGTATCGATGCGTGGCCGAATAGCACCGACGACCAACCTTCTTGAGTGGAAACGGCAACAGCTCTCGATCAGGCAAAGGTATGAATCGAAGAACTAGGGTCAGCGAATCATGGGGAGTATCTCATCTACGGCCATGAGAGTGGTGATGAACTCTCGATAAGTACCGTTGGGCCGGACAAGAAGTACGCATTTAGTGACTTGGTTGCTGATTTATTCGAAGAAGTGTAGAAGGACCAGGAATCTCGGTAAAATAGGTGCTTATCGAAGACCACCGCAAGGTCATCCCGGATGCGGTGGTCGCAAAGCAGTGATTGAGCGAAATCTTGGATTATCACTTTTACGAGGTCAGAATGAACTCGCTCGAAGACTACTTGAGAGCGGCGGACAGATTGGCGCAGCAAGTCGTGAATGATTGGGAAGCAAATGTTCGCAGCGGCAATACTGCTCTCTTGACTCTGCAGTTTAAGGCTTTATTTGCAAAAGCCCGACGCTATCGAGATGCTAAGAATTTGGCCAACAACCACCGCAAGCATGATGTGCTAGAGGAACGAGAGGAAGCCGAAGAGACGAGCACACGGGAAGAGTTTGCTGAGGCATACAGGGCTTTCGACAAGGAACGCACCCAATCATCTTGATGGCTAACAGCCAGCTCGCGGCTTGGGAACCGGCTGTACCCGATGGAAAGACTCGGAAGGAAATCGAGGATTATCTTCGAGCGAGCTTTGCTGCTTTCAACATTTCATCGGGCGTCGCCCTGACACGGAGATCCTCTGTTAGATTGACCCATCGTACGACGCCCGATGAATCCAGCAGGAACTCGGCTGGGCGAGCTATATCTTGGCCGTTCACACCCGCGCCGGGATGCAGAAGGTCGTAACGCCGGATGACCTCCGCATTGGGATCGGAGAGAAATGTGTACGTGTAGCCGGCCTTGCGGCACAGCTCGGCTGACTCTTCAGGTGTGTCCACGCTAATCGCCACTGGCCGGATTCCCAGATTTTTGAAAGCGGGAAGCTGTTCTTCAATACCCCGTAACTCGGAGTTGCAGAACGGTCACCAATACCCACGATAAAAAATCAAGAGCACCTCTTGAGTAGCGGTGCCGGAACTCGCCGGCTCCGGTGACGAGGATAGAAGTGCGGAAAGAGAAACCAGGTTGCCGTGCGTATCGCGCAGAGCGAAGTCCGGGGCTTTCTGGCCCACCGTCGGTGCCCCATGGGACGCAGGCAACTGGCGGGTCGCCCGAAAAACGATAAAGCAGAACACACCTAGAATGGAAATGCCCAGGAGCGTCAAGACGGAGCTTGCAAACTTCCCACCAAGAGAACCTCCTGTGAAGGCCCTCTTCAGGCCAGTCAGGAAAAACGGAGCAGCCGCTCCGAACAACAAGAAGTTCACCCAAGGGACATCGCGGGTTATGGGGAATCTAACAAGAACCGTGAAATAGCTGACGAATGCGAGAATGCTCAAGAGGAAGCCGGCCCAGGCAGGCCAGTTCCAGCGCAGTTTTCTCATTATACTCCTGAGCACCGAGCCGGTCAGGTGTTTGATCGGAGGCCCCCAGCCCGGAGTGAATCTTAAGCTTGTGTGGGACAAAATGGAACGTGCCCGATTAGAACCGGGCACTAATAAGGTCTGAGCGCACAATTTCAGGAAGAACTCCTGCAGCTTCCCATACTCCGCCTGGGCGGCGATGAGACTTGCCACAAGTTCCTGCTATTGCGCGGCAGTCACTTTGATGTCTACCAGCATGTTTGGCTGCCAGAGTGGACACTAGACGCAGCACCGCACCGGAGATTTTGTCGGTCGACCCATTCGTTCCAAACGGAATTGTGGTCTTAAAAATCCTTCATATCCGCGAGCCTTGAAGCTGCGTGCTGAGCGCTCTTCCGTTCAAGGCGCCCATTCCAAGACTAATTTGATCGGACGTTTCCACTTGCCGTCAGCTGCTCCAGCCACCGGCGTGCCGTCGCCGCTTCCGGCCGGTTCGCGTGATCCCTCAGGAATTCGCGCAGTACCTTCGCCGCATCCTCATGTCGCCCCACCGCTGTCAGCGCTTGCGCCACCAGCAGCGAAATCTCGGGAGCATTCCCATTCGATTTTTCCAGTGACTCCTGCGATTGTTTCAAGGCCTCGTCATATTGCTGAAGCTGGTAATACGATTTCGCGAGCGCCCAGTGTGTTTCCCACGTACCCGCCGGATCCAACTGCAGCGATTTCGTGAGTGGAATGACGGCCGCGCCATAACTTCCTTGATCGCACAGAGCCATCCCCAGCGCTGCAAAGGCACGCGCGGAATTCGGATCGATCTGCGTGGCTTTTTCGAGCACTGTCTGTGCCTGCTCCCAGTGACGCCGCTTCAAGCTGAGCACCCCTTGAACGTACAGCACATCAGGATTTCCGGGCGCCAGCCGGATCGCCTCGCCCACGTACTTCTCCGCCTCTTCCAGTTTGTTTTCCCGTAAAGCCCGCAGCCCCTTTTCCAGTGCCTCCTTTGCCTTCGGCGCGAGCACGGGTCTGCCCGGCACTTCTGTGGGATTCTCCCCTGTCGAAGATCGGCAAAGGTCGACATCCACCTGTGTTCTTCCTGTGACGTCGACGGTCACGTCCTTTCGCGCCTCCGCACACCCTGGCGCCGACACGGCTACAGTAAAGTCGCCGAATTTGTTCACCACAAACTCGGCCACCCCTCGCGTCGTATCCCGTTGGCCGCTTGGAGTTACTCCCCGGAATAGTTTCACCACCGCCAAAGAGGAGAAGAGCCCTCCCGCAGCATCGTGTACGACCACAGTGATCACCGACCCGTTGCCTAAGTACTCCCTCTCTTGACTTCCCACGTCTTGACCGAACGCGAAACAGGTAAACGCCAAACACAGCAACATGCCGAGAAAGAGCCGGTTATAGAAGCTGTCGGGACACTTCTTCGCACGTGCTTGACCAGGGCTTTGTACCCTTCGTTGGTAATCGCGCATAACCACTCTCGACGAATTGGCGCGAGCCTAGCCCTCCGCGCCAGTTTCGTCAAGCGCAACGTCGCTTCCTCCGTCGGCCAGGCGCATATCGGGCGGAGGCGGGCGGATGCCATTGCATTGATGTTGCAAAATTTAACGCGTGGAACTCAGCGAAGGAATTTTCGGGACACTGCACTAGCTGAGGAGGGCCTGGAACCGGGATCAGAGCGTAGAGAGTCGAGATCCGAATCCTTGGCGGCCCAGTTCTTTAAGAAGTCGCCGTGCTCCATGATCCTCTGGAGACAGGCGATAGCGTCTTCCGTGCGGCCGACACGGGCGTAAGCGCAGGCGACGTTATAAACGATGGAGTCGCTGCTATCACAATACATGTAAATACAAGAGCAACAGTCGGCGGCGCCGGCATGGGCGCGCACGACTCTGTGCCGGCGATCCGTAATAATAGTTCCTACCGCGTTAGTCGAGCGCTTCATACGGCGGACGAGTAAGAGGAAGCGGGCGATAGGATAAGGATGCAGAACGCGAGGCGCCAATCGGGCACCAAGCCGTTCAGACCATGAGATTTCCTGCCCGGCGTTTTACTGGGAAAGAGGCTTCCCAGGCGCGGGGCGGTTAGCCATACTCGATGCAATGACTAAGATACCGACCAGCTCAAGAAGGTCAACTTGAAGAATCTTAGACACTTACTGAGTTCGTTTTGTAATTTTTGATCTTCTCGAGTTGGTGGGCATTGGCATGCCAGCGCATGCTTTTCGCTATCTACTGGAGCCGTTCAAGTTGCGCGGGAGGCAAGGTAAGGCGTTTAGGAATTCCGCCCCTAGTCGGAAGCAATAGCCACTTCGCAAATCCCCCGTAGGGGTGCTTCTCAATTTTCGCCCTTGGATGGCAAACTTACACGGTCATTATCAAATGGACGGCGATACCGTAGCGGTCGTTAGGCAGGGTTTCGACGCGCACAACCTCGGCCAAATATTCGCAATTCATTGGGTCATTTGCGAATGTAAACGGGAACGTTAGGAACAAACGCATGCCCTTGTAGTAGTCGCGGCGGTGAGTATGAAAGTAAATACCTTTTTTAGACACGTTGACGCTGACTGGAAGGTCTGCAAAGTGTTCGTCGCGTGCCTCGGAGGGGCGGGCTCGTAACATCTTGCTTAACTTGGCCCTTCCGCTAAGGCGTTTCTCTGCTTGTTGAGTTTGGCTCGACATAGTGGTCATAGATTGACGCAGAATTAGAAATGATGAACGCACTCCCAAACTGAAAAAGGACATCCGTTCGAGGATGCCCAAATTCGGTTGTCGCTCGCCCAAACATGCTCTGAGGTGTCCGGCCAGCGACTGCGGCAAATATGACTTACTGCGATGTTGCGCGGAATGGGACTCAGGTACCTGTTCGCCAGTACGTTTTGATATTTAGACCTGACCACGAGCAAACTCTTTTCCAGTGGTCTTAAGGCCTGATGGCAGTCAGGCCTTTTTGCTCCGCGTCGCTGCAAAAGACAAAATCGCAATCTTAAAAGTTAATTCGAACCACACCAACGCCAATTTTCTTGCGTTCTTGCTCCGGGTATTTCGAGCGCTCCTTCTCTGCGAGTTCCTTCGACTTGAAAGGCTTCGACAGGGGCACGGGAGCTCTATTGACGTACTGAAAGAGAATCTCTGGCACGTAGTGAAAACGATAAACCCGAAAAGCACTACCAATATAGCTGCGGTGGAAGCAGTCGCCATCGGTTAAAAATTAACCACCGGGGTCAATTTTTTAACTAGAGAATGGTGAGCAATGGTCCGTTTTTGCTCGGCTGGAAGCGGCTCGCGGCGGAGAGGGAAGGCGGGGGACGTTAGCGAAATGTTGGAAGGCGAGCACGAACGCTCGGTCAACTCCCGGATAGTCGCTTGCGTAAAGTGACGGCTAGTACCCATTCGCCCGGCCCCATGCCATCACGGATGCTAGAATGCCGCCGTGCTGCCTCGAATCCATCCAATGCGCCTCCGCATCGCAACGGCCCGCGTCTACGAGAGTTTCTCTCGCACGTTTCTTCTCACAAAATAATCGGGAGGCAGCTTCCTGTCGCAATACGAGCAACTTGCAGGGGCAACTGTATGCTGTCTTGCAGCGACGTTGTCATCGGCCACAGTTTCCTCTCGGCCCGCATTAGGTTGGAGGCAGACCGGGCAAGTAAACGAATAGTGGACTTCGAAGGTTGGCATCACTCCTCGCCCGTCAAGTATGCACCGCTTGGGCGAGTCCACAATAGGGCCGATTAACTAGAAGCCATCTCATAAATGGTTGGGCCCGATCTAAACGGCCGCTTTTTCAAGGACTTTGGCGACCCCAAAGCATTTATGAGATAAGTTCTAGCCAAAAGACGCGTCTCTAGATGAGAATGGGTAGCAGCAGTAGAGACCTGCCACCAACGGCAGGCCCCTCGTGTTGTTCCGTTCGACTTTTACTGCTTTTCGTACACCTGTTCCGTCTTCACGTCCTTTCCATCAACCTTCGCTTTGGTGTACACCGTCACGGTCTTTCCATCATTTGAAATGGCAGCCGTGACTGTTCCGAATTTCGCTCCACCCTTCTTCAAGACTCCCGCAATCTTGTGAACGCTCGTCTTTTGCAGCGCCACCGTGTCGGCACCCCCCGGCGTCCCGACGCCGCTAACTGCCGAGTCCGATCCATCCAGCTTAGACGTAAAGCCGTACGAAATCTTCGACCCATCCGCCGCTTCCCCTTCGAACGAATACTTCAGCCCGGGGCCATCTGCCGTTACCGTTCGCGTCAAGCTCTTCGGCGCCGGAGTCCCTTCATACTTCGATTTCGCCAGATTCAACTTCCAGGTCCCCACAAACGAAGGCGTTTGTGCCATTAAAGTTCCCGCCACAACCACAACCCCTACCAGTAAGACGAACAAATCGATAAGTCGCTTCATCTCGATCAACCTCCGCTTTCTCGGGCTCGTTCCTTTCTAAGCCACGGCCCAGCAATCTACAACGGTTTGGCCTTACACTGAAAGCTCTTTCTCCCGCCGGAGAATCCCATGACTGACGAACGGCAGTACCCCTTTCTCTTCGCAGCAACGATCCCGCCTGCAGCTGGTTGGCCTCTTCGAGACCACGGGCCAAACGCCGCCGAAGATATGCGCTGTAGAGGACATAATACATTCGGACTGGTTACAAGTTGTTCGCTCGCAAGGTCCCGAAAGGTCGGGAGAATCAGTGCCAGGCCAAGCTCATGAAACGGCCTTTGCAACTGCTTAAGACGGACGGGTACTACGGCGATCCCGATCTTGATAATTTCACCTTCAGAATGTAGGTGCAAAAAGTTGAACAAACGGAGTCAATGTCCTGGGCTCTCTCGTTGGCCGGTTTTCAGGTGACCCTCATTGGCCGGATTTGGGTGACCCCTGAGGCACGGTTGAGCTGAAAGTCTAAAATCCGAAGTATCCGCAGGCGGAAGGGCGGCACGAGCTGATGACGAGGGCAAAATAGTTTAGGCACCATTCATTTCTTTGAGGATCAGTTACAGCAGTTTCGCATACTCCGCTTTCGCCGCGATGAGGATGGGGATGTCCGGGTCGGCGTCTTTCCAAAGAGTGAGGAAGTCTTGATAAGCGGCCTTCGCTTTGGCGGTGTCTCCTTGCAAGGCGTAGGCGCGACCGAGACCTAGATGCGCTAACAGCCACTCTAACGCCGTAGGATCGACACCTTGGTGTCCTAACACAGCTTTGAATTCAGCAGCCGCTTCTTGCGACTTACCAAGCTTGAGGTAGGCTGTGGCTCGAAGATAGTTCGGGAATAGACCAGCCGCGCTCCCAAATTCGTAAGGTTTGACGGATTCGAGGCTGCGCACTGCCTGCTCGGCTCGGCCCGCGTTTAGCTGAGCCGCTGCGCGGACGAGGGGTGCGGTTAGAGCGTTCAATAATGTATCGGCTGGATATGCGTCAACCAGGCGGTCCGCGATTTGTTGCGCTTCCGCTCTCTGGCCCGTCTGCGCCAGCAAGAGAGCGGCCTCGGATTTCGTCGCCTTTGAATCCGCTAGTTTCATGGCATCAGCGATAGTCGCACGGGCTTGGACCGGTTCGCCGACTAGTGCCTCTGCGCGAGCCAGATAGAGCAGCTGATTTGCCGCGGTCTCGTCAAGATTGGATTCGCGCTCCATGGCGACCGCACGCTGTGTAGCTTGGCGCCCCCGGCTCAGGTTGCCGGCGAACAACGCGAGAGTGGCTTGTATGGAAACGACAGAGGGATCATCCGCATTCTCCGTCATCCACGCCTTCTCGCGTTCAATGGCCGCGGCATCCGAACAGAGCAGCGCCAAGTTGTAGGACAATGGCGCAAAAAATTGGCCGTTTCGAAAAACGTGATTCGGGTATTTCCGCTCTGCTGCACGTTCCAGAACGGTTTTGGCCTGGTCGTATTTGCCTTGTGCCTGTAACGTCTGAGCTAGATTACCGAAAGCCATTACTGCGTTGGGACCGATGGCCAGGGCCTTACGGAACTCGTCTTCCGATTTTTGGTACAGGCCGAGCTGGGCGTAGGCCATACCAAGCAAGTTATGGTGTGAGAACTCGTTCGGCTCCATCACTTCCCACTGATGGAGTGCATCAATCCCTTTGTAAATTTCTCCGGTCGCGCGGAGGTAATACCAGGCTTCGGTCCACTTCCTGGTGTTTCCCACAATCTTTTCTCTAAGCGCAAATGCACGCTTAAGATCCTCGACCCCTCGATTAGAATCTCCCAGAATGAAACGTGCGTTAGATAGAGACACCCAGGCTTCCGCGAAGTTGGCGTCCAGTTGGGTGGCGCGTTCGAACATGGCAGCAGCCTGTTTGTCCTGGCCGTTGCGGTGCAGCTCCTGGCCAGCGTGATAGGCCTTGAGAGCTTCCACCGAAGCAGTGGGCAGAGGAGCCGGGTCCGGAGCGACGGCTCCGCTATTTCCGGAGAGGCGTGAACGGGCCAGCGCAGCCAACTTAGCGGTGGTCATCAGAACCTCATTCATGGTCGGAGAATCGTCGTGCTCGTTGGCAAGGACGCGGCCACTCGAGCATTCCTTTAAGACAAGCCGGATAGAAAAGCCATTGCCGCGGGGCTCAATGGTGCCCAGCGCCAGAGCTCTGCCATTGCTACGGTTGCAAACTTGCTGCGCAAGCTCGGTCGTCAGCGGTGCATCGCGAGGTTGACCAATAGTCTGCATCAGATCGGACAAGCGGTCTTCCGTAACGATGTCCACGACGGACGAACGAGAGAGCTCGTCCGAGATAATCCTCTGGAGGACCACATCGAAGATGGGGTCGCCCGTCGAGTTGATGAACTCGGGAACGAATATCTGCGCGGGGTTGCTTGGCGTTGCGCCTTTGTGCAATCTGCGCCAGTACAGGCCTCCGGCGAGAACGACGCATAGGACGACAATCACTGCGATAGGCAGCATGCGCTTGTGAAGCGTCAAGTGAGGCCAATTGACCACAGAAGCGGCGGAAGACGGGCGCCCCGAGTCTCTGTCACGCTTCAGGCGTTGCAGGTCGGCTCGGATGTCGGAGGCGCTTTGGTAGCGAAGGTTGCGCTCCTTTTCGATAGCTTTGTTGATGATGTCTTGCAGTTGCGGTGGAATAGCGGGATTCAACTTCGTCAGGGACGCAGGCGCGCGATTCAGAATCGCTTCTGTGATCACACCAGAGGTGCTGCCGGGAAATGCGGCGCGCCCTGCGGCCATCTCGTAGAGAACCAGTCCGAAGGAAAACAGATCGGTGCGCGCATCGAGGGATTCACCACGAACCTGCTCCGGTGACATGTAGGCAACTGTGCCCATCATCGAGCCGGGGCGCGTGAGTTGAATTTCCATGGGGCCAGTTGTTGCACCTGCGGTTAGCGTGAGGTCATTTCCAGACTTGGGACTCAATTTGGCTAAGCCGAAATCGAGAATTTTCGCGTGACCACGTTTGGTGACGAAGATGTTCGCGGGTTTGATATCGCGATGAACGATTCCCAGTTGGTGTGCAGCATCGAGGCCATCCGCGATCTGTGTCCCGAGATCCAGTAGCTGTGCCATCGGGAGAGCATTGTGGGTGATACAATCCTTGAGCATTTCGCCATCTAAGAACTCCATGGCGATGAATGCATGTCCATCCTCCTCGCCGATGTCGTATATGGCGCAGATATTGGGATGGTTTAATGCAGAGGCGGCCTCGGCTTCACGGCGAAAACGTTCTAGTGCCTGGGAGTCTCTTGCCAAATCTGGGGGCAAGAATTTTAGAGCAACGGGTCGGTGGAGACGCGTGTCTTCGGCCTTGTATACGATGCCCATCCCGCCGCCACCAAGCTTTCCGGTGATGTGGAAATGAGCGAGGGTAAGTCCGATGAGCGCGTCAGTGCGCGCCATAGTGACGGCATCTTAGATTGGTTTGCCGCAAGAGGCAAGCCGAGGGTAAGCGTCAGTCGAAGTCGACAGTCAACGCTTACGTTCATTCCGCAACCCATCGCTTTGATCGAATCTTTGTAGCCCTTTCTCTAACAGAAGGGACAAAGCATGCAGAGTGTTGGTACCAGCGAATTCAGTCTTGAAAATCTTCGCAAACGATTAGAAAGCCTCTCAGATGACGAACTGATTCAGTTCGGAAAAGCTTGCCGGGATATGTTGACGCCGCAAGCGAATCTGGGCAGACCACCGCGTGAAGTGTTCGTCATTCAATTGCAAGAGGCACGGAAGGAATGGCGAAGACGATACCCAAAGCATGGCTAAGGAATACAAAGTGGCGACAAAACCAGAGTTAACTATAATAGTTAAGTATAAAGATAATCTTGAATTATACTTGACAACGTAAGTTAAGTGGCGCAAGCTCGTTACGTACCGATAAAACCATACGGCAATCTGAGCTGACACGAGTTATCTGAAATTGCCTTGGCCGAGACAGATCCCAGAAAATTTAAGAGGGGTTTAGAATGAGAACAATGAATCGTTTGGAACAACCATTCCGCGGGGCGACGAACTTGCAGGATCAGATTAGTCGCGTGTTTGGAGATTTGGTAGGACGCACGAACGAGGAGTCGAACTTGACCCCTTGGGCCCCAGCCGTCGACATCTACGAGACCGAGCATGAGCTGGTGGTGAAGGCAGACCTGCCGGATGTCAATCCGCAGGACTTGGACATCCACGTGGAGA
Organism: Candidatus Acidiferrales bacterium; assembly: GCA_963701055.1. Lineage (GTDB taxonomy): Bacteria > Acidobacteriota > Terriglobia > Acidiferrales > UBA7541 > Acidiferrum. The sequence continues at coordinate 5,579,976 of OY969563.1, forward strand.
ACAACGTCCTGACAATTCGCGGCGAACGGAAGTTTGAGAATAAGGTGAAAGAGGACAATTACCTACGCATCGAACGCGCGTACGGCTCGTTCAGCCGAAGCTTCTCGCTGGCGAACTCCGTGAATTCTGAGGCGATCAAAGCCGACTATCAGAATGGCGCGCTGACGCTGAGCATACCGAAGCGCGAGGAAGCAAAACCGAAGCAGATCAAGGTGAATGTGGGAACACGGGCAATGGCGGCCGGAACAGGAGCAGCTCGCTAAAGAGACCCAGACCGAAGACGAACTAACAAGGGGCTGGCGACATCGCTGGCCCCTTCTAGTTGAGAGCGCCGGTTCACAGATCCATGCTGCCATTACGCTGACTTCGAGTTTTATCAGGGACCAGATGGAACGACCATTCGCTGGAAGAACTCAACTGTGCAAAATTGAACAGCGTAGAGTTTTGCGAATCCATAACATGCAGAGCTGAACGGCGGGAAAGAGCGGTGTTGTCTGGTCTGGGCGGGTCGGACAGCATCGGTTATCTCGCCGTTCTTTCAGTTGTGATCGGTGCTAACAGCCATCGGGAGCGCTACCTTGAAGAGTTGCCCATCGTGCCGTAGTAAACGAACCCATCTATCAAGGCGCAATGGGATCGTAGAAAAAACAATTCTCACGATTCTGTTCGTCAGGCCATTTCGCTGCGAAACTTGTGACCAACGGTTTTTCCGTGCGTCATTCACACAAAATCCCACCGAATCTCGAACCGCAATTATTAACCTGAATAGATAGGGCGGAGCAAGGTATCTGCGGCCCTTTATTTTCCTGCGGCTCTAATCACCGAACATCAGTTCAAATTGCTGGCAAATGAATTTGGCTTTGCAGGCCGGGCACTGACACTCGACGCCTTCAGTCGGGATCTCGGGCTTCTTGGGGAAGAAATAATCAATCAGGGATTCGCCTATTTCGCAATAGGCGAAAGTTTCGCCGCATCTTTTGCACATGAGGACCCAGATTGGCATGGAAACTTCTGAGCGGATGTTGATTCTGAATGCCAAGCTATTATTTGGGAATACCGAAGATTCTTTAGTTTTCTTGTTCTAATTGAAGGTGCGGAAATGCTCACAGGTAGGAGGGGGTTGACCCCATTCCCGGGCCTTCTGGTCAAGTGCACCATGCTGGACTGGGGTCCGGCATTTCGGCCATCGTCAGAAGTAACAGGTGTCCAGATTTTGCGGAAGGGCGGCACGAGATGATGACGAGGGCGAAATAGAGTACTAGAAGCCAGCAAGCCCCGAACGCTTTGCCAGAGAAACATTCGGGGCCGCCGATTTCATCCCACTTCCGTTTCCACGACTATTTAGGCGTCACTTCCCGCGCCACTTTGCTGGACACCACTTCGCGTATATCACTGCGCTTCTTCACCGAATCGTATGCAGCGTCTCGTGAGCCGTAGTGTTTGATGACGATGGTCATTGCCTTAGCTTCTATCTGGTCAAACGCCGCATAGTTTGGATACAGGACAGCGATTGCGATGTCCCAATCACTCGGTCCATCGGAAGTAAGGTTGTTGAAGGCCTTGTAATCAGTGATGAAACCTTCTTTCTTATAGGCTTCATAAAGAGGCTTCAGGTTTTCGCGAAAATCCTTCCAGAACGCATCTCCCATCCCCGGCTTCAGGTGATAGTACGTCACCCGCCACACCGGCCCGACATCATAATTCGGACTTTGCGCATAGATGGGAAGTGCGGTCAGCAGCGTCACCACAAACAGAGTGGCCCACAAAACTTTTCTCATTCATTCCTCCTAAATTTTTGAAATGGATTTATTTGGCCCAGGTCCGCGCCCCACTAGGTCCGAATTCGGGGCAGGCGGGAGTATATACGCGCCCTCTTGGGAGCGTCAAACTCTCGTATCAGTCAACCGTCTGGAAACGCAGTCGCCGAAGGGCGGCACGAGATGATGACGAAGGCGAAATGGCACCCTCTACTGGCCCGGACTATCCCGATTTCTGGCGGCAGGATTACGAAACTACCCGACGGATGTCAGGCATCCACCGTTCAGGACGTTTTGGTTTCCTTAGTCTAACCGCCAAAACAGCAAGCAGGATTATGGCCAGCGCTGTCAGAACAATTGAGTACATAAGACTGCCTTATTTTGCATTCAAGATCGGACGATACGATCAAATCGTCCCGTTATTCCCACAATACGCTGCGCCCTACCAACGCGGGGCAACTATCTAGGGTTGTGTTATGGGTTTGTAAATAGCGCTGCGAGGGGCTACAAGGAAGGGCCTGCGATGTTGTCAATTGGTCAGGTCAAACTGTCGCAGGCCCTGGGGTGAGAAATTTACTGTAGATTTAGCCGAACGGTATAGATCTGCGGAGATCGTGTCTGTCCACAATTGTACAGTTCCGATTCCGAAACGCGGGTCAATAACTCACCAGAAGTCTAATGTCCAACTCCGTAGACTGGTCCCGGTACCAGATTTCTAATTGACGGAGAGTACGCTTCGGCATATTCAGCCTTCGAATTCCCAAGGGCCGTATGTTGCCTTGCTCCTAGGCGGACTGAAGGGTATTCGGCAGATGACATTCTCCGAACTTGCGACTATACGATAATCGGCATATTTTCGCATAGACAGGCCGGGGTAGCCGCCCATCCCGGTCTAAGCCCTGATTACGGGCAATCGGATTGAGTCCTGTCTATTTACAGATTAAGAGAACATGCTTCGTGCCGACGGTTGGTGGGGTTGACGACTGACGCTCCTGTACCTCGGGGCTGCACTCGGGAAGGTAACTGTGCGGCCCTTACCACTCTTCTGCAACTTAACCGACCTCTCAAGACCTTGACGTGCCTCGCTGTTCGTCATATTTAGTATCCGCACTCAATCCCCCGCGGGGCTGCATTCCGCCCTTATCGGATGTGGCCCCGCCAATACCCACTGCAAAAATGAAAAAGGGCATCCATTCCGGGATGCCCAAATTCAGTTGTCGCTCGCCCAGACATGCTCTGAGGTGTCCGACCCAGCGACTTTACAAACATGATCCACCGCCATGTTGTGCGGAACGGAACTCAGGTACCTATTCTCTGGTACGTTTTGATATTTAGACCTGACCAAATCTTAAAAGCTAATTCGAACCACACCAACCCCAATTTTCTTGCGTTCTTGCTCCGGGTATTTCGAGCGCTCCTTCTCTGCGAGTTCCTTCGACTTGAAAGGCTTCGACAGGGGCACGGGAGCTCTATTGACGTACTGAAAGAGAATCCACTTCCCAGTTGGTTTTGGCATCTCGAATTTATAACACGGGTATCAGTTGTGTTCTAAACGACTTGCGTCAGAGTTTCGATAGGATTACTCCGTTGCCTGATGTCACGGCTTTGGACGCTTTACATCAGGTGGACGCCTAAAGTTCCACGGCTTGTTATTGACTTCGACGGATTCCACTTCCAACTCTGTGAACGGTATATCTTTATGACCCTTCACTTGGATGATGCAGCCCTCGCTTGCGACCGCCTGTTCAAAAAATCGTCCGTCTTTGAGTTTGACCGATACGAATTGGTAGCCAAATTCCGTCGGTTTCTCTTTTTTCAGTTGTTCAGCGCTCTCGGCGGGAATAGGAACCAATTTCTTCATCTGAGTTATCTCGACGGTGTCAGAAGATAATGCTGGACCTGAATTGTGAATATTTCATGAACAACGACCCAACTCCCTGACATGCACCGAATCCCTTATGGCAATTTAGCTCGCAAGGCGCGAGAATCACGGGCCGAGAAAATTATGCGACCCCTGTTCTTGCTCACAGTTCCTCTACTAATGCTCTTAGGATGTAGCAAACATGCTTCGTCGTGGCAGACAGTCACCTCGACCACAGACGAAGATGGCAAAATGCACCCAGTTCAAATGCAACTATCAAGACCCGCGAAGGTCACGTGCCTATCAGCAACGGGTAATAACGGCGCTTAAAAACCCAAAGGAATTATTTATTACGATGCTGAGCCAGGTGCGGCACGGCACGGAGCGTTCGGCAGCGATCTACAAGGAGTTGGGCGAATCGGCCCAGAACCCGGAAATCCAGGAGGCCCTCGCGGCGCGGGCTTTTGTGTCCCAGCAAGACCTCGCGAAGTTGGACGAGGCCTTTAAATTGATCGGTGAAAAACCGGTCAACGTCACCGGAAAGCTCCACGATGTGTTTGTCGAGGATTTTCGCAGGGAGCTTGCGGAGATTCAATCTCCCGAGGCGAAGCGGTTCTTTGTATTGGCAAAGGCCATTCACCTAAGCCACATGCGCACGGCGGAATATGTCGCGTTGGTGGCCGCCGCCGATGTTTCCGGCAATCATGGTGTTGGCGTGCTGCTTGAGAGTTGCCTCGGCGACCATTTGGCCTTCGTCGAACGGACTAAGCGATTGATCCGTCACGTAATCGAAGCGAAGATCGCGGCGAGAGCTACAACCTGAGCCTCTCGAGTGACGAACGCCGTAAAAAGGTCCGCCTGGTCCTGTCTAGCAAACGAGGCAGGACCAGGCGTGGGCCCAACCACGAGCCGGCGGATAAGCTGCAACACTAAGCTTGAAGTCTACTTGTAAGGTTGGAAAAGGCCAAAATCGTGCGCGAGCGTTGAATCAGACGGAACTCTACCCTGGCTAGGTTCTGATTGAGGACAGCGCCACGCATCGATTCTCTTGCAACGAAGGTTGAGCTGGCTGGAGTTACCGGGACTTGACGCAGGAGAGACGCCTTCTTAGGTAGGGAGCACGCGCTATGGTTCTATCAGACGCACATTAGCAGATGTCGCGCATTAGAACGCCGTGCCATTCGATGTGTTTTCTCACTACCTAGAACCCACGAAGTCCTTAGTGAACTCGCTATCGGAAAAGTGAGGCTAGTACCAACCCTTAATCGAAGAAGCTAAGAACTTCCATGTGGACTCGGGCGAGGTATGCCAAGCCCTTGCCGATCTTCCTTTAGGGCTTCCAGTCTTTCCTCACTCGCGATGAACGAACGTGTGATCGTGGCTTTCAACCGCGCATCCCAGTATTTGAGGGTCGGACGGCGTTCTTCCGGAACAGATAGAGTCAGATCCGTAACGAGTGCGTTCATCCGCCGCATGACCTGCACACTGGTAGCACCATAAGAGCAGATCTCATCAAAGGCCAGCCGAATGAGATCGTCCCACGTCGGAGATGGAACTACGAGTCGCAATTTGCCCTCGCGGTCGAAATGCGTTCCTATTTCCAGATGACGCTGACCTAGACGCAGCAGCAGGTCCTCGATCTGGTCAAGGGCTTGTACCGCCGTTGTCGGATCGTTAATCGCCGGTGATAACGCCTTGATGGCTATGTCAACCAGCAGGCGGATTGCGTATTTGGGATCCTGCTCGAACGTACGTCCTTCCCCAAGTACCATCCCATGGCGCAACTTTTGTTCACCTATAGGGCGCGCTGCGCCATACACGCGCAACAAAGGCATCAACTCCACAAGCGTATCGCCAACCGCTACAACCATTTCGAAAACTGCCCCGGATGCTCTCGCCAGTTTCACCAAAGCGGCGACGTCAATCGCTTGTATCGAGCGAGGTCGTCCCTGATGAAGTAGCATCTGGGTGCAAGGCAATACACGAAAATCATCCGATCCCGTGACGACCACCATGGGTTTGGACTGCGGATAGAGTGTCGCTATTACTTTTCGCCCCTGCTCGCCTGTGAAAACTAACATTCGGTTAACTTGAAGCAGACCTATCCGTTGGATCAGAGCGATGAACATGCCTACGCTCCCTAGAAGTAGAGCAACCACGATCCAAGCACTAACAAACGGAACTTTCCCCGAACCGTTCCGGTCGACTCCCGTGAGCGCAGCGATGGCATAGAGAAAAGTGGCTGTAAACATTCCCAGTGCGTGCGACATCACGGGATCACGTGCAATCCACAACACAAGGCGCGGTGAGTAGGCAGTGGCGCTGAACTGTACCATCACGAAGGTCAAAGAAAATACGATCCCTGTGAGAGCGATCATGCCCGAGGCGATCGACGAGTAGATCGCCGTCGCCCCGGAGACACTCATCGCGGCGACCAGACCAGGAAAGATTCGACTCTCGAAACGTGGAAAGGTCAGTGCAGCCACCACTGCGACTGCGGCATAAACTGCAGGTATTCCCCAAGTACTCAGCAGACCCGTGTAAGTCTTATGAGACATAGGCCATCCTACCTCGCAAAACTCCAGCATTTTGGTACTAGCCGCCACCTCTCTGGTTACGAGTTAGGTCGCGGTCGCAAGCCCAGATAACTTTTTCTTTCGATTATCGCCCCTGCAGGGACTGAGCAAGGCTTATCAGGTTTTGTGGTTGCACGCGAATGGTGCCCCGACGCGGGCTGTCAATGTCCGCTATGGCGAAGAACGCTAAGCATAAAACAATTGGCAACACCAGCGATCGGATGACTCCCGCTTCCGCGTGGTGCCCACCATAGCCAACCAGAAGATTGGAGTAGATGGCGATCGCCAACATCAGAAGCCAAGCCCCAGTTGGGATTCGGTTCCACCATGCAGCCTGCGTGTATCCCTGGGAGTTCAACACATCATTCATGCCTGAAACGACCAGGGCGAGAACGGGTGTCTGCTGCGCCGTATCCGGAGCCTTGATGGCCGACCACAGCTCAGCCTGCAATTGAGTTGTGCGTGCATCAATCTGCAGGAGCTCATGTTCATCGCGTGTTCGATAAAACAAAATACGTTGGTCGAGATAGTCCTTCAGGAGTGCACGCACTCTCGTTGCTTCCGCGGCAGGCAGCAGGTCTGCCCGGACGTACTCTGTGCCAATCGCGTTGGCCTCTGCCTCCTCGTAGATTTTTCGCTGGTCGTACCGGTTGATGGCCATCGAGAAGCTGAATCCGATGATGAGGCCAAGTAGTGTCAGCGTGACGGTCACGATAAGGTCGAGGTCCTGGCTCTTAGCTTCCTCCAGGTTCGGCTGGCGTTTGCGAAAGAGGAGCCCGATTCGCGCTGATAACCACATGGCTAAGAAACAGACAGCTAAAACAGCTAGGGGGAATTTAGCTGGATCGTCCATTTGCTGTGGCTTTGCATTCTAATGTACCTACGAAATGTTGTACAGTTCCGAATTCGTTCCGAATTCACTCATGTCTGAATTCACTCAACAGTTCCGAATTCACTCAAATTCACTCAAAACTCGACGGGCGTTTTCTACTGAGCGAGGCTTCGGCTGCCGACATAATTCAGCGGTGCGTGCCACCGCAAAGGTGAGGTTTGCCCACCTAAATTGTGTGCCTCACTTTTCAAGCATGTGTCCCAACTGGCCGCCCATGGATCGGTCCAGTCAGTTTCTGAACGGCCAGACCTAAACAGCACCTTGTAGCGGCCCTTTGCTCTTGCGAGAATCTGTTCGATTTCCGATGTGGTTAACGCGACGGCTTGCGCTGTTTTTTCTCATCTATGACCGGAAGGCCGATGAAATGGAAGTTCCAGTTGCGTGGATAGAGTTGCTCGCCTTCGCTCGAAACCGCTGACGCAACTACTGCCCTTACGACTTGGAAGTAGTTGACGACGGTCTTATCGGCCAGCTTTGTCTCCGTATTTTGCGAAGAGCTTCTGACCTTCAGCATAAATCTCATCGACTTCGGAAGGAGTCTTTAGCTGCATTTTCTCCCGCAGGTTTGTGACGTGCACGTCAGTAGTAGTCGGAGATGTCGGTTTCGATTTACCCAGAAAATCCACCAGACAACAGTAATGAGTTAGAAAATCTTCCTCATACACCCATGCATCGTGGGGTTCTTCCCACTTCTCCCGTTCCAATCTTCTAGCAGCAAATCGCAACATCTGAATTTCGTAATGAATCGTATCGGCATGGGTGAGATTGGCCCAAGGTCTTGGATTGTCTGACATCTTTCCTCCGTGTCTCGGACTCCGATAATCATTTTGCGACCTAGGCACCCTCGAACTACGTGGTCCGTTCACGCATGAAATGCTTGAGAGCTTAGTCGAATTCATTCTCATACTGCTGGAAGTGTTTGGCGACGAAACCTTTAAGCCGACCCGCAAGCACTAAATCCCACTCGAAGTCAATCGTGCGTTAACGTTACCGTTAAACTGTCAGTTCTTACAGTTACCCATTCGTAGAAGAACATGGAGACTACTCCTCCCAGTAGAAGTTCGTATCTCCAGTGGCACTTGCCGCAAGTTCTGCGTAGAGAAATTTTGGCTCGCATAACTAGAGCTGGGATTTCGTATCGTCAGAAGCTCTTGGGCGGAGATTTTCTGACCTGCGCAGAGCCTGCGGCAGTGCTGTCCAGCTCAGTCGCACTCCTTAATGGTCTGCTGTGACTGCGGTCATTTAGCATCAGCCGACGGCGTTGCACACTAATTCAGGATGCTTGCAGGACCGCCCAGTCAACTCAAACTTTGGCCACATGTTGGAGGGAATATGGGGAAGAACTGCTTGTCTGAAAACCAGCACGAATTCTCAGGAGAATTGAGCGTGGCTTTTGACGGGTTGCAAAGAATTAATCTGGCTCCCGTCTACATCTGCCAGAAGATATTGGTCTGCTTGGACTGCGGGCATACCGAACTCGTTATTCCAACACCTGAATTAGAACGACTCAGAAAGGGCATGGGGTACCATCCTATCGAAAGCTCCGATTTGCCGCCTGCTGTATCGAGTTCTGATTACATCTCTGCTGGTTAATTGAAAGCCTGCCACCCGACGGTGCAGGCTGAATTCAGCTTGAAGGAGCTTGCAATGACAGCTTGTGCGATTCCCCAAGGCGGAGTGAATCGCTACAGCTGAAGTTGCAGACGGGTGGCTCAGTCTCCGAGGAAAGAGCGGAGCCACCCCGTTTCTTCGTCACAAAACTTCTCGAAGGAGTGGTGCCGTTTAGGGACTGCGAGGAGCGGGGCGGACACCCCAACTCAGCCCCCACTCTAGGCGTTTCCTGCCTTGCCGCAGGACCACTGTACGCAGTTAAGATTTTGAGGAATTGCTCGTGGTGCGTCGTTGACCTAGAGCAACCCACGAATGATAGATTTAAGACGTGCTACCTAGAATCCAGCCAATGCGCCTGCGGCTTGTGAAACAGCCCTTCAACCATCCTGATTACTTGGTCGAATTGAAACACGGCGGATCATCCTATGGTTGACATGCAACAGTTTGAAAACATCAAGCAAAAGCATGGTCAGTATGCCTGGGCGTCAAATTACCGATTTTCGGTCAGACGTGTTTTGGGGGTTTCGCTACTCGCCGGATGGGAAGACGCTCGGCGTACTGCGTGGTCACGATGAGTCGGATGTCGTGCTCCTGCGAGATACAACTCCCCAATAATCCTTTCGGCCCGTGGACGATACGTCAGAAACGGTCAGTTTTGCTCCACCTTGTCCTTTATCTGCAGCAGTTGGCTTTGCCAGTTTTGGAATAACAGTGCTTTCCTGAGTCAAGTGCCCGATGAGTTTGCCAATATCCGTTTGTCCGGCTGATGTGACGACGGATGCTAGCGTTCTGTCCCATAAATAACTGGTCTTAGTATTGCTGGGAATATAGGTATCTCCCGTGCACAATGGAGGTGCCTATGGCGATGGGACGACCGAAATCGACGGTGGTGTTGGATTTGGAACTGCGTGAACAGTTGGACAGCTTGGCCAAGTCACGTTCTCTTCCCGCTGGCTTAGTGCGTCGAGCCAAGATTATCTTGTTGAGCGCTTCTGGGAAGAACGACCGAGAGATTGCCGCACAACTGGAGACGAGCAGGATCACGGTCGGCCTGTGGCGGCGACGGTTCCTGGCACAGGGGGTGTCAGGACTCTACGACGAGTTACGCCCAGGTCGCCCCCGCCCGATTAGCGACGAGCGAGTTGCCCAATTAGTCCGCAAGACGCTGAAGTCGAAACCCAAAGCCGCAACGCACTGGAGTATCCGTCAGATTGCCGACGAGACGGGAGTTTCGAAATCGACAGTGCACCGCATCTGGCAGGCGTTTGGCTTGCAACCGCATCGACAAAAGCATTTCAAGCTCTCGAACGATCCATTTTTTGTAGAAAAAGTACGGGATATTGTAGGGCTGTATCTGAATCCCCCGGAAAATGCAGTGGTTTTGTGCGTGGATGAGAAGAGCGGAATTCAAGCATTGGAACGCACCCAACCGATGTTGCCACTCGGATTGGGTTATGTCGAAGGAGTGACTCACGATTATCGACGCCACGGAACCACCACGCTGTTTGCCGCACTGGACACGGCAAACGGCAAAGTGCTCACGAAATGTCGACCGCGTCACCGGCATCAGGAATATCTGAGTTTTCTTCGGGAGATTGAAAAGAACGTCCCGAAGAACTTAGAAGTGCACATCATCGTGGATAATTACGCCACGCACAAACATCGGAGAGTTAGACGCTGGTTCGCCACACGGCCACGGTTCCACGTACACTTCACTCTAACCTATGCCTCCTGGCTCAAGTCGAAATCTGGTTCAATCGCATCACGCAACAGGCTCTTCGCCGGGGAACGTTTAGCAGCGTGAAGGAACTGGTCACAAAAATCGATCACTACGTCAAGAATTCCAACCGCAATGCACAGCCTCTCGTCTGGACCGCCACAGCGGATTCGATATTCGCCAAAGTCGAACGACTATGCGAACGTATTTACGGGACAACACACTAGTACCACGGCAACATATCCTCTCCTCAAGCTATCAATACCGGGGTATACCTACGCGCTAAATTTGGCGGCCAATCCAAAGAGCGCAGCTGCTACGAACACCACAACAGATGCCACACAGAACGCTTCAGCGACAGCGGAGATCGCGTTGCTCGATTTCGGTGTCATACAAGTATCTACTTGTAGTACAATTAGTTCATGCGACTTGCAATTCAAGCTAGGCTCGATGACCGATCGCGGAAGAGGCTCGCAGTTCTGGTAAGAGAACTGGGCTGGACTCCTTCGCGGGTTGTGCGCGAGGGGCTGCGTGTTCTGGAAGCCAGTTGCTTGAGGCGCAAAAAGTCAGGCGTCATCGGCCTGGGTAAGTTCGAATCCGGTGTGCCGGACCTGGGATCGAACAAGAAACATTTACGGAACTTTGGACGATGAAGCCGGTACTACTCGACACAGGTTTCATCGTTGCACTACTGGATCGCAGCGAGCATCTTCACAAGGCGTGCGCTCGGGCGGTTCGAGAAGTGGAGGCGCCACTCGTCACGTGCGAAGCCGTCATTGCAGAGAGTTGCTATTTGTTGCGGAACTTGTCGGGCGCGTCGGAGGCGGTGATCGAGAACATCGCCGCTGGGATTTTCCAGGTTCCTTTTCAGCTTTCTCGAGATACTGCTGGCGTCAAGCAAGTACTGCGAAAATATAAAGACCGGAAGATTGATCTTGCGGATGCCTGCCTCATTCGTCTTGCGGACCAGTTCGGGACCGCGGACATTCTGACGCTGGACCATGATTTCGCAATCTACCGCTGGGGTAAGAACAAACCGTTTCGCGTGCAGCCGGGCCCGGATTTGCGCGAGTCGGGAGCAAGGCCTTCACACGAAAATTAAAGCCTTAGACGCTTTGGCAGATGGAGCTGAGGATTCCCCGGTATGGAAAGCCCTGCGCGATTTCGCCGCTCTCCTAGCGATCAGCAGGATGGCCTGAAAGCTACGTTTGACCTACAGGGTCTAAGCACGTAAAATAGTGCTGCACGTAAAAAGGTGCTAGTATGAAAACCAATATTACGTTAAAAATTGAAGCAGAACTTTTGCGGGAAGCTCGAGTACTCGCTGCCGAGGAAGGCACGTCGATTAGTTCTTTGCTCGCTGCTCGGTTGGAACAGGCAGTGCGTGAGCGCAAGGGGTATAACCAGGCACGCAAGCGGGCCTTGGCCCGTCTCCGCAAGGGTTTCAACTTGCGCTGGACGCCTCCAAGCTCACGGGATGAACTTCATGAGCGGTAGGTGCTTCGTCGACACCAACATTTTGGTATATGCGCATGACCGTTCAGCGGGAGTCAAACACCAACGCGCTCAACGGTTATTGGAACAGCTCTGGGATTCGGGGGAGGGAGTATTGAGCACGCAGGTTTTACAAGAACTGTGTATCAATCTTCGGCGCAAAATCAGCCACCCCCTGCCCGTGGACGAAGTTCGCTTGCTAATACGCGATTACGCGACGTGGGAAGTGATCACCAACACCTCTGAGTCGGTTCTCCAGGCACTCGATATCGAGTTGCGTTATAAGACTTCCTTTTGGGATGCGCTTATTCTCCAGGCTGCGGAAAGTTCAGGCGCGACGATCCTGTACACCGAAGATCTGGCAACAGGACAACGCTACCGAGCAGTTCAGGTCGTGAACCCTTTGATCCAGCCTATCGGCACGGAATAAGAATCTCTTAACACGGTGTGTTCCCACGTTGAAGTGGCATGGCCTGGCTATCAACGGCAGACGATTCGCCTGCGGCGGATCTGGGTGCGCAACGAGTTGGTTCCTCGTATGAAGGGTGGGCCGAAGTTTCCTTACCGGTTGCAAGATGGGCCTCGTCCCGAGCCGAAAGGGCGAAGATTGGCGGGCGGCCCGTGCCGCCTGAAAAAGTAGTACCCATGGTTAGATTTTCCATTAGAATTGAGCAACTTTACCGGAGCCAGGCTCCCGAACTATGTGCTAGCGAGGCTACTCGCGTGGAGATGGAGTCGGCCCTATCCTCACTCTTCAAAGCTGCCGACCGTGGCGACCTCTCGGCTGCGGACGCACTGTTCAGTGTGCTTTACTCAGAGCTACACCGGATGGCGAAGCGTGAACTCGCGCGACAGGGAGTCCCCTTAAGCCTTGGTGCCACAACCCTCCTTCACCAGGCATATATCGAGATGGCAGAGAGAGAAGGGATCTCCTTCCCCGATCGCGCCAGATTTATGGGGTATGCTGCCCGCGTGATGCGCGGATTGGTCATCGACCATGCCCGGCGGCGCCACGCCCAGAAACGCGGTGGCCAATTCGAGCTAACTTCCGCGGAAACTGACCCTAAGTGTGCGCCCGTCGACAGTGATCTGAGTCGCATCAGCGATGCTTTGGATGAACTCGCCAAAACCGATCCGCCCCTTGCAGAGCTTGTTGACCTGAAATTCTTTTGTGGTTTGACGTTCACCGAGATCGCATCTTTGAGAAACATTTCGGAGCGGAGCGTACAACGGCAGTGGGAGAAGGCGCGCATTTATTTACACCGCAGCATTCGGACGAATTTAGAGATTTGAGGAATTATGTCCACACTCAGTCCCGGACAGTGGCAGGAGATAAGTCCTTACCTGGACCACGTTCTCTCCTTGCCCGAGGAAGAGCGTGAGGGCTGGCTACAGTCGTTCCGTCTGGAGAAACCGGAACTCGCAGAGATCTTGCAGCAACTGCTTGAAGAACACCGCGCGCTGGCCGACGAGCATTTTCTAGAGCGAATGCCCATCCGGGTCGCGGATGGCCGAGCGGTACTCGACCAGAAAATCGGAGCATACAGCCTGATATCGCTGATCGGCCAAGGCGGGATGGGCAGTGTGTGGCTCGCGGAACGAAGCGATGGGCGTTTCGAGCGTCGAGTAGCCGTCAAGTTTCTGCCCCTTGCCATGACCTCCGGGATTGGTGCCGAGCGGTTTAAGCGCGAGGGCAAGATTCTCGGACAGCTCACGCATCCTCACATCGCAGAACTGGTGGATGGCGGTGTAACGCCAAATGGAGAACCATATCTCGTCCTCGAATATGTTGAAGGACTGCCTATCGATCAGTATTGCGACCAACAAAAGCTCGACGTGGACGCACGCGTTCGACTTTTTCTCGATGTGTTAAGCGCAGTGGCCCATGCGCACGCGAATTTGATCGTTCACCGCGACATCAAGCCTTCCAACGTGTTCGTGCGAACTGACGGCCAAGTGAAGCTTCTGGACTTTGGCATTGCGAAGCTGCTCGCAGCAGACGCAAATCCCGCTACGACTCTACTTACAATCGAAGGTAGGGGAGCGATGACTCCCCAGTTTGCGGCACCGGAACAGGTGACTGGCGAGAGCATCACCACGGCAACGGACGTTTATGCTTTGGGAGTCTTGCTGTACCTTCTGTTGACTGGACAGCATCCCGCAGGTGAAAGACTGCACTCCCCTGTTGAGCTGGTTAAGGCCATTGTCGAATGCGAGCCATCGCAGCCATCTAACGCAACTTCTTCCGCTGAGGCCAAGGAGTTGGCCGAGAAGCGGGCTTCGACGCCGGAAAAACTTCGGAGACACCTGCGCGGCGATCTGGACACGATTATCGGCAAGGCGTTGAAGAAGAATCCCGCAGAACGTTACGGCTCCGCAACAGCCCTCTCGGATGATCTCCGGCGCTACCTGAAGCACGAGCCTATTACCGCGCGCCCCGACACCATCGGCTATCGCGCCGCCAAATTCCTGCGCCGCAACCGCACGGTGGTGATATTAAGTGCCACTGCCATCGCAGTTGTGATTGGCAGCCTCTCTGCGGGACTCTATGTCGCCAATCGTGAGCGAAGGATCGCAGAACACCGATTCGCGGAAGTGCGTCAACTCTCCAACAAGTTCATTGCGCTGGACAACGACCTTCGAGGTTTGCCGGGCTCGACGCAAGTTAGAATGCGCATTGTCACCGATTCGCTGCAATATCTAAATTCGCTCGCTAGTGGGGCTCCCATTGACAAGGACCTCGCTCTCGAGATCGCCTACGCTTACGTACGTGTGGCCCATGCACAAGGGGACCCAACCTCTCCGAATTTGGGCCAATTTTCGGAAGCCGAAGCTAGTTTAGGCAATGCCGCAAAACTTGTAGATCCTGTCATTGCGAAGGACCCCCAAAATCAACGAGCGCTGTTTATCGCTACAACCATCGCGCACGATCGCATGGAGTTGGCCGACACCCGGGGCGATAAGGTCGAAGAATTGAAGGATGCCGCCGATGCTGCTTCGCTGGTCGCGCAGTTCATGAGTACTGGTCCGGTTGGACAGCACGATCTCTACAGCATGAGGTACTTCTACGTGAATATCGCCGGTGCCTATTACGCCGGGAGAGAATTCGATAGAGTAATCCTATATTCGCAGCGAGCTTTGGACATTCCCGTACCCGGACCTCGAGCGAACGCCTTACGCGGAGCGATCCTTGAGAATTTGGCAACTGCGCGGTGGCAGTCCGGGGATTTGGATGGTGCTCTGAATACCGAGCATGAGTCGCTTGGTTTCCAACAGGCCGAAGCAGCCGGCGGACACGCGTCACTTCGGATTAATCTGGCGAATGGATACAACCTGGAAGGCATGATCCTCGGCCGGGCGGATGCAGAAGCAAGCCTCGGGCGCGGTCGCGAAGCGCTTGCCGATTTTCAAAAAGCCTACGACATTGCCGAGGAGCTCGCAAGCAAGGATTCAGTCGATTACTTGGGCCGACATAACGTCGCGGTGTTCGGATTAGAAATGGGCAACATTCTCCGGCACAAGGATCCAGAAAAAGCCCTGGCAGTTTACGACCACTCCCTTGTGCGCATACGAGAAGCCAAGCCCAACGCCAGCACCCAGCGCGATGAGGCTGAGTTACTCGCGGGTTCGTCTTACGCGCTCCGCTGGCTCGGTCGCGAAAATGATGCGAAGCAGCGCCTGGATCGCGCCCTTGAACTGTTGCACGCGGCTCAGCGATACCCCGCCGAAAAAGTCGAACCCATGAGCGACACCTACGACGCTCTGAGAGCTCAGGCTGACGACTACTCCCAAACCGGCCAAGCGGGCAAGGCAATCGATGCCTATCGGCAACTGTTGGGCAAGATTATGGCCTGGGGGCCCGATGTGCAGAATGACCTGCGGGATGCGACCTGCATTTCGCGAACCTGGACAGCGCTTGCCGGCCTCCTGCGGCGAGCCGATCATACCGAGGAAGCCAAACGTTTGGAGACACAACGAACAGAACTATGGAACCATTGGGATGAAAAGCTTCCAAATGCTCCACTTCTGCTTCGCCAATCGTTAAGCCAGATCGCACCGCGCGCAGCTTTCATCGGTGTGCCCCATCATTAGAGAGAAAGAGCCGACCTAGCCTTTTCGGACTGCCTGCCGGTCGTTCCGGAATCTATCTCCAACGAATTTCGGCCCCCTGTCGTCTTTTGCCGACCGTTTTCGATTTACCTAATAGAAGGCAGCAGCGTCCGCCAAGGATTCGGCACAGAGGAGAGGCGGATATGAATTCCGTTCTAGTTAGATAGGAAGGCTCGCAAAAAGATGAGGAAACTAACAGTGCGGAGCGCACCAAGTCCTGTCCTACCGACGGCGCGAAGGACCTAATCAAGAGCTATGAAATGACAAAGAACGCGATTGTAGCCAGGAAACTCGCAAAGTCAAAACCAACAAGGATCTACCAGCATGCAACTTGGGGAATGGTCGGGCAGTTCGCGTCAAACAGCGTTTCGTGCGAGGGAGCAAGGAACTAGACCAGTGCTAGAAGGGAAGGCCGCGATGATACTCAGCATCGAACGCAAGAAGATTGAACCGGACGTCCTGGTGCTGGAGTTTAACGGCCGAATCACCATGGGGAGTGATAGCCAGAAAATCGAATGGGGTATGGCGCAACTCATTGAAGAGAACCATAAGAAGGTGATTTTTGATCTAACGGAGGTGTGCTTTCTGGATAGCTCCGGCGTCGGGATCCTGATGATGTGTCACGCCAAACTGAGGAAAGCTGGGGGAGCGCTGAGGGTCGCGGGGGCGCGAGGAATGGTGGAAGAAGCGTTAGCGATGACCAGCGTGGACAAAATTATTGACCTTTACTCCACGGCCACAGAAGCTGCGGAGAATTTCTACCTCATATAGGAACTCGCACGCCCGCAGAATTCAGGTACTCCGGAAACTATGACAGCCTCATCCACCCCTCCAGTTGCTAACGGGCCAACAAATCCGACCAAGAAGGCTGGGCCATCCAAAGTCCAAGCCCCGCCGGTGAAGCAAGGCGGATCGCCACTCCGGAAAGGAACGAAACTCCTTCCTGTAAAGCCCTTTTGAGTGGGCAGGGGGAATTCGTGAACGCAGCGAAAGGACTGACTCCGGACACCCCAGGGGGACGAGCTTGTCGTTGCACTTTTTCCGCAGTTTGTTATATCGTTTGGGAACTTTAGCCCCGTCCAGGTTCGTGAGTTGCACCGATGTCCACCGGCCATGACCTCCTCGAACTTGCCAGTGTGGCATTGGCGTGCAACCCAATTTTTGTCCCATTGCCTTCTCTACACGCTGAGCATGTATTTGTAATACATAATAATATGTGTTATCGTTCCGGCATTATGGGCAAGAACGAGAAAACAATCAGTTTCCGTGCCGTCGCAGAAAAGATCGACGCTTTGGATTCTCTGGCCGCTGCGCAAGACCGTCCGCGCAGCTATCTCATCAATGAGGCGATCACCAACTACATCGAACTGCACGCCTACCAGGACGCGTTGGTGCGTAAGGGGCTGGAACAGATGCGGATTGGCCATGTCGTAAGCCATGAGCAGGTCGTAAAGCGGCTCAAGAGGACGGGACGCGCGCGTCCATGATCGAGTGGACCGAGCAGGCGACCCGGCACTTGGATCACGCTCACGACTACATCGCCCTCTCTAACAGCGAAGAAGTTGCGACTCGGATTAAGATGCAGATCGTCACCTGCGTTCAACAGCTTGGGGCCTTCCCCGTGTCGGGCAGAGCTGGCCGGGTTCCCGGTACCCGAGAGCTCGTCATTTCGAATACTCCTTTCATCGCCGCGTATGCCATCGAAAACGCCCGCATCGTGATCCTCGCCGTCTACCACAGCGCGCAGCAGTGGCCAGCGGGCTTCTAGAGCTTGGAGAATGAATACGGCCGTTTCCCGTGACCTCGCTGTTCAGCTTGCTCTCTGGCATCATCGCTGCACCTCCTTGCCACACTGCGTCCCTCTGCGAAAAGTGAATCAGAAAAATGCACCACGGGAAGAACATTCCATCACAAGGAGCCTGGATGTGTCTAGATGTGGCTAGATTATTCTTGACAAGAGGAATTTCAGCGGTACAATTAGGTCATTCGAGGAGAAGAGATGGCCACCCGAAAAGTCGGACTCAATATGCGCGCCGGGCTGTATGATGATCTGGCCAAACTGGCGAGGGACAACGGTCAGACAACTACCTATGTATTGGAGCGAGCTGTGGAACACTACATTCAGTACGTGGCTCCGACGCGGAACACCGTTCGCCCCGAAATTATGGCCCACGTTCGTAAGTCGATCGAGAAGAACCGCAAGCTCCTCCATCTCCTGGCTCAGTAAATGTCCGTTCGCATTTACCCTACCGTGGCTGAAGCCATAGAAACTCACCGCTTGCTAATTGAGGAATTCGGCGGACTCCAAGGCATCCGAGACAGGGGACTGTTGGAGTCCGCTATCTTCCGCCCACAAAATGGCTACTACAACGATCTGATTGAGGAAGCATCGGCTCTGATGGAGTCACTGGGAAGCAACCATGCCTTTGTTGATGGAAACAAACGAGTCAGCTTTACACTGACAGATGTAATGCTTCGAGCGAACGGATATTTTCTTGATGTAGATCCGCTCGCTGCCCACAAATTCATAACAGAAGCAATGGAGAGGAAGGAATTCCGATTCCCGCAGATTCGCGAGTGGATTCGTTCGATCGTAAAGCCTATCGAGGACTGAAGCGCCCACCTCTACGCATGTGGGCAACCGTTGACTTTCGCAAACTCGACTATTTCTTCTTTTTCCTTTTCAGGTCAGGGAGAATGGTTTCAAGTATCGAAGTAACCTGCTCGGCCAGTCGCCCGGACTCAGCTACCTTGTTTAGCTGAAAATAGATGTCGGCAACATCCCCGGCTTTTCGAGGTCCGACAGCACAAACCACGACGATTTTCTTCTTTTCCGGGAGAATCTGATAGATCAACCGATGGCTCGCAAACTCGTGCTTCCAATAGCCGGACAAAGATGATCGAAGTGGTGTTCCATATGCTTCTGGGTTGACTGCAATTTTCTTTTTGATGATCTTTGCGACTTGCTTCTTGACGCTACCATCAAGAGCCTCAACATCGCTTCTGGCGTCCTCGGTGAAGACAACCTCAAATTGTGGCGCCGATGCTTCTTCGCTCGTCTTGCCTGAATCTGTCATCCGAAGACTTCAGCCATGGTGTAGAGTTTGGCCTTGGAAAGGCCGCTCTTCTTCAGCTCTAGCAGGCGGTTGGTAAGTTCGCGATCAGCCAGGATCTCGAGGGTCGCGAGAATGGACTCCCGCTCTTCCACAAGCCGATCCAAATATTCCTGGTCGACCACATATTTTGCAACCTGGCGACGGTTTTCAATCAGCAAAACCTTGTTGTCCTTGACTGTTTTGAGATGTTCTTTCAGATCATCCCGAAAGTCGGTCGCAGACACCTTCGTAATTCTTATCGCATTTGCCATCGACATTGCGCTCTCCCACTTTACCTCTCGATTTGCAATCGTACAATTCGATACATGAATTGTACGATTAAAGTCAGCCGGGGTCAAGGGTTATCTCCGCTCTCTCCGCCCATCCAGCTCCTCCCAGACTCCCATTGGAGAGTTTCGGTCGCGAGCAGAACGTCCGCCCCCGCTTCGTCCCGTCCGTGCTCGACGGCAGACAGATAACTCTGAGTAACACCAACCCGGCTCGCAAAATCCGCCTCTTCGCAACGAATCCCCAAATGCTTATGAGGAGCGCACGTCGTATGCCTGCCGAGCTGAAGGATGTCGTGTTGATCAAAGACGACTCTTCGCGCCCTGAGCCTCTAAACTAGAAGATGAAGAGTTTTGCTGGTTGGTTCACCACTCGAACATGGGCAGTGGCAAGGGCCAAGGCTGCTGCTTCCTGCCGACCGCCAGTATAGACAATGTTGACACCTCAGAGAATGGCATGCCCTTATGTCGATACAATGTTTATACAAGGAGGCATGTGCAATGAGGGCCGTAGTCAAGAAATGGGGGAACAGTGCTTCGGTGCGAATCCCTGCCGCAGTTTTAAAGGCAGCGCACTTGGGTCTGGATGAACCCGTCGACGTGAGGGAGGAATCCGGTCGCATCGTCATCGAACCTGCACGGCGCAAGGAATATGATGTGGCCGAACTTATAAAGGGCATCACTCGCGGGAATCTGCACGAGGAAGTCGATTTCGGCACTCCTGCCGGAAAAGAGGCATGGTAATGGCTGGTTCTTACGTGCCTGATGCTGGCGATATCGTGTGGGTCAGTTTCAATCCGCAGGCCGGCCGTGAACAGGCTGGACACCGCCCTGCTGTGGTGCTAAGTCCTGCCGCTTATAACGCGAAGACGAGTTTAATGGTTTGCTGTCCGATGACGACGCAGATCAAGAATTATCCATTCGAGGTTGTCATTTCCGCTGACAATCCGAGCGCCGTTCTAGCGGATCAGGTTGAGAGCCTTGACTGGCGGAAGAGACGGGCTAGCCGGAAAGGGGCAATATCGGCGGTCGAGTTGGCAGAGGTGCGCGCTAAAATCCGGGCGCTGATAGGTTGACGCGTTCTTTTTTTCTGTCGCTGATGCGCAAACTCGCTTCACGCGGCTTATTGTGCCAGAGGTTCTCAAGGAAGGCATCCTTTCGAGCACGGCGCTTCAGATTCCTTCCGCGTGAGAACCGTATAGTTGATTTCGCGTCCGAGTTGTCGCTCAAGCTTTCGAATGGCTTCCGCGCATTCAAGGAAAGCCAACCGGGGCTACTCGTGGCCCGTAAGTAACCATTCCAGATTGGGTGAAGGCCGGTCTCCTGCGGGATGCGATACGCTCCCAATGTTCGACGTGCTCGAAGCACAATGAAAAGGAGACCGGCAATGCAGAAGATTAGCACTATGCGCACGAGTGGGAAAACATTTTCCAAGGGCAGCCGACCATTGGATTGGATCTGGGAGACCGCTCCAGTGCGTACCGCGTTTTGAATGAAGCAGGAGAAATTGTTTTGGAGCACAAGCTGGCGACCACACCGGAAGCCATGAAGCAGGTATTCGGTAGCCTGCCGCGGTGTCGCATCGCGATGGAGACAGGGACGCATTCTCCGTGGGTGAGCCGGTTGTTGACCGCGCTGGGGCACGAAATGATCGTGGGGCACGCCCAAAAGGTGCGCTTGATCACCAAGAGCCGGCGAAAAGATGATCGTCTGGATGCGCGATCGCTAGCGGCTGGCGCGAATCGATCCCAGGCTGCTGAGCCCGGTGAAGCATCGCAGTGCGCAGGCGCAGTTGCACCCGACGGAGATCCGTGCACGAGCGGTAGCTCGTGAGCGCTCGAACTGCTCTGGTGAATGCGGCCCGAGGATTGGTGAAGTCCTACGGCGAACGGCTGCGCAAGTGTCACACGCAACAAGTCCGTCGAGAAATGACCGGTGCATTAAGCGCAGGATTGCGTGAGGCCTTGGAGCCGATGTTGCGAGAGGCGGAATCGTTAAACGAACGCATCCAGGAATACGACCGGCGGATCGAAAAGATGGCCAAACAAACGTATCCGGAATGGGCGCTGCTCAAACAGCTGATAGGTGTGGGAGACCTGATCGCCACGACCTATGTGCTCTGGAGATCCGCAAGTAGGGTCGCGCGATTGCTTCGCACAGACTCGCGGCATCGTACGCTATTATTCACTTCCCCATTACTACGACCCGTTCTGTAACGCGGGATGTCATGGAAATAGCCGCCACCCTTAAGAAAAGAAACTCCGGTTGCCCGGAGCTTCTTTTGTGGGGGAGAGGGATTGTTTAAACGCCGCAATTCTGGTCTTGTTAACTCTTACTTCCGAACGGTGTAGCTCTCCTTAATGGAGTTGGCTGTGGTGATGCCGGCGGACCCTGCCGTGGTAACGGACGTGAATGTCCCCGCGGGCGACTTACTAGATACCGGCAGGATGATTTCCATCCACAGGCCTGTCTTTGTCGAGACGGGCCCCAGGCTCGGAACTGTGCAGGCGATCAAAGGCGCGTTCACGCTCCCTGTCACACTGCATTTGATGGTGGTCACCGTCGTTCCCTTCAACGTGCAAGGGCTATTGGAACACGAGACCGTGGAGATGGTTGCACTGGGAGTGCCCAGGAAAACTCCACTCGTATTTGTGAAGGTAGTAGTGACGGTTACGTCGACTGCCGGTGCTGCGCTTTGATTCGTGATGGCCGCCCCGAAGGTCAGAACGCCCCCAGGCAGTGTTGTTGTGAAGTTGATGAGCGGAATCGTATTTAACTGCAGAGTAACGCTTGGCGCGACGGTGTAGGGTACGGTAGACGTCGTGCTGTTACCCGCGCAATCTTGTGCAGTTACGGAATAGCTGTAGTTGCCGGCGACCGTTGGGGCAGTAATCGTAGGCGAAGTGACAGTTTCTAATGTGTTCGCCACGCAGGAGAAAGTTTGACCATTGCAAGCCGCAAGGCCGGACGCAACGCCATTATTAAGTTTGTCGATGCACGCGGCGACGACATTGAAAGTCTGGCCCGCTTGGAACGTGCCAGCTGGATAACCCCCTGGCGAGAGTGTTGCAGAATTTATGGTGGGCTTGAAGGAGTCAATATTCAGCTGCACCTGGAATGGAGTCGTCACGTAGCAACTGCCCGTGGCTAGAATTGTTCCATTCGGAGTGGGACAGGAACCCGTCGGAGGTGTCAGATAGATGTACCGTTCACCTATGCCCACATTGTCGCTGGCTCCAAACTCCAGTAAATATTGGCCATCTTGTGTAATACCGGCCAAGCTACCGGTGAATGTGACCGGCACCGCTTTCTCAGTACTAAAAGAATCTGGGGGAGTGGCCGATGTAGGCGATATTACATAGGCGCTCGGTGTCTGATTGGCTGGCGGCTGGTTGGCCAGCGTTATGACGTCGTAAGTCTCGCCTGCAACGGGCGCCGGAGCGAAGTAATTGTAAGTGACTTGGTCCGCAGGCGAAAGATTGCACGGGAACGTATTAAAATACGGACAAGCAGGGTTTACAGTGAAAGTAAGGCTCGGAGCGGACGGATACCACGTACCGCTAGTAGCACTGGGATTGTAAGTGCCGGGGGTATTCACCGGTGTGACGCTGCCGTTGAAGTACACGCTAGTCGGCGGATAGTAGACGCCAGAGGCACTCATGAGCCAGGCCTTGGACTTCGGCTTACTGCCTCTTGTGGTTGTTTGGTCGCCAGATACGTTGACAAGCGAATCGACGAAGTCACAGCCACTTCCGCCCGCCATTCCCACCGGAGGAGGAGGGGTCGAGGTGCTGGTTCCAAAGGGGTTTGTGCACACCGCATTGGGTGTGGTTTGTCCAGCCGGAGCTGGCATCCAGGTTTCCCGAGGAAAGCTGGGCGAGAAGGCTATTAGGGAAATCGTTGTCCCAATCGTCTTGGACGGATCCGGCTGGCTCACCGGAACCCATGTGTCGAGCAAATTGATCACATTGCTTGGGGATTGTCCCTGGGTGACGTAGGGACAGTAGTAATCGTCGGCTTGAAGCAGGGTGATAGAACCACCGTAACAGGCGTTCTCGTAGAGAGAGCACGAGCCGTTGGGATTCCCGAGACGGCCAAAGCATTGTGCAGTGGCGAAAGGAGTAGCGACCACATATGAACCCAAATTCGGAATCAACACGTTGTTGGTCAGCAACGTAATTGAAGGACATGTAGTGGTCTCAGGCTGACCGTTGCAGGAGACAGTCAGGGGCAAAGTGATCGTCTGTTCAATCAAAGTAGCCGGATTGGAGTTAATCACCGAGAGCGTGGACCCGCCCGGGGTGAGCGTCGTAGTCGTGTTGGAGGAAGCAGGGGTAAATGTCCAATTCAGGATGTCCTGTGTTTCCTCAGAGCCACCGGTGGCTCCCGTAAAACCTACATAGGCCGTCCCATTCGTGAGGCCGATCGTAGAGAGATCGGCAATTACCGCCAGAACGGGAGCGGTGACGGTATCCATATAGATGCAAAGGTTGTTGGTGTTGTTGGCGGGACTCAGTGGGTAGCAAGAAGTGCCCGGAGAATTGTACACGATGTTGACCGTGTGAACATTCCCGTCAGTGATTGTGATGCCAAGTTTTGCGAGTGCTCCCGCGGCGGTGATGCCAAGGGTGGAACTGGTGCCCGTTGGACAATTCTGGCCGTGGTGAGAAGTGTTGTAGCTGGTCCCGCAGGATTGCACCGCCACGTGGTCGGCATCCGGATCCCAACCGTTCTGATAGGAGTCAAATTCGATGGCCAAGCTATTCGTGATGCCGGCAGCGACATCATTATTGGCGTCATCACCGCCGTAACCGATGGCTCCGCCATTTCCCCCCGTAAAGCCAATAGCCCCCAAGGGAGTGGTTGGCACGTTTTGAATGACGAACGCAATGCCATCCGCGGGTGGATTACTCGGATTTGTAAACTGAAATTGGAATTGGGTAGTGAAGCCGTTTAGAACCGTCTCCGGAGCAACCCCCCAAGCCGAACCGACCTGGTTGCCCAGACTAGCCGTCAACTGGAGTGCGCCACCGCCCGAGGCGACGGCATTGTCGTTTATTGCCACCACGCATCCGCTTGCAGTGTACGGGCTAGGACACAGATTCGAACTAGTGAAATTAGTGATGCTGAACGCGCCTTGTGCAAACAGACTGGGCGAGAGCGCGCCAGATCCGAGGACTACCAAGACAATCAAAATGGAGATTTGGCGCAGGCCAAATTGATGTGAATTCATTAGTGAGCCCTCCTTCGGGCAACAGAGATTTTCTGAACATGGAGAGTTCAGCGGCGAATTTCCTTTATTGAAGGACGCGGACCTGGGGACGAATGCCTAGCTTCAATAGGCGTAGAAAACAGCCGCAATTCTGCATCGTCCAGCAAAGCCTGTCAAGAGAAGATCCTAAGAAACCCGCGATTTTAGGCACGAAGTGGGGTACATATTGCGTAGTCCTAGAGCATTAGGAGTACCGTAACTCTCCACAGCCTGCAGAAAAAAATTGTCTATTCGGAAGCACTCTTGATCTGGATGAATGTGTCCGGCAGGAGCCAAAAAAATCTGTGATTTTTGTTGCCCGACGCTGCCCTAAACTCGGTTCACGTGAGGCAGCGCTTCCCTGCCCCACACCTTGGATTCAGTAAAGATCTCGAACGGGCCTACTCCTCGCCCGTGAGTAACCGACTTGCCAAATTCTCGACGGATCGCGAGCAGGCCTCCGCCCCGAGTTCGTTAGCTTTTCACCCTTGAGGCGGCGTCGGTAAAACCGGTTGTCATCGCAACCTTAAAATAATAAGGTCCTGCCCACGTCTTCTCCAGGAGCAGGATGGTACCCATTTCAGAACGCAAATCATGGCGAGAGTTTTACATTGAGCGTCGGTGGTACAGGCTGTCCCTTGCGAATCTGCTGCTGTCGTAGGAGCCGGTTCAAGATGCTCTCCGGGCGCCTCTACCACACGGAACGAGCATTCTCAAAAGACATAAAGCGGGCAGACTAACGATGCCGGCGATTCTCGTAAAGTCCCTGTCCAGGGTAAAGAGCGTCGCGCGATGCTCCAAGGCAATCGCCGCGATCAGGGCGCCGACAGTCGTAAATGCGATACCCCTCGCACGTGCAGACCGAAAAATGACCGCTGCTTCCCGATAGGTTCGGAATCCACTTGGTTCAAGCAAGTCCCATTGCGAAAGATAATGCTCAATGCGGCTCACTTCACGTCTGAGCCCCTGCAACACTTCCGTGACGACAACTCCTGCGAGTGCGAAGGGCTCGGCCTCGACGACCATTAGGCGAAGTTCAGCACCTGCAGGGGAAGGTCAGAAAATCAATCCAAGCGGAACTGTCCACTAAGATCAGACTCGGTTTCTCCGCATGGCCTTGGGAGCCCTTTTCCATATGCCACTACCGTAGTACCGGAGTATGCCTTTGCGGCTCTCCGACCGGACCAGTAACTCCAAGGCTTTATCCACTGCTTGCTTTTCAGGCGCGTGAGTTTTCTTGCTTTACGGACCAGACCCTCGTCGATGTCGATGTTAGTTCTCATGCGTCGACCATCGACTGCGCGGGGCTTACCTATTTGCTAACATCAATTCGCTCATCTAGTTGTCATAGACGGAGCATATACAGCAACATGGTGCATCTGCCGGTAATTGTGTGCTGAAGGATATCTGGTCTAACGAGGTGCACTGTGAGAAATGATGACGACGACGCTCGGCGTGAAGCAAAAGCAGACCGAGAACTACGGGAACAGATCCGGAGATCGATCGAAGAGGAAGACGAGCGTGAACCGACACTCGAAGAACTGGAAAAATGGACTCGCCAGATGAACGAGGAGGCCGGAGACCCGCCGCCGAGCGCTCAAACTCCCCCTGCCCCTACGCAACTTCCGCCGCAGACGAATGCTGCCTCACCTTCAGCGGATTCCTCACGGAATGGAAAGGGACGGGGTGGTCCTTCAAGGGCTGAGGGTAAAGCGATCAGCAAGACGAACGCCACGACCCATGGAATCTTCTCGAGCGTAGTGGTTCTGCCGAACGAGTCTCGAACAGACTACGCTGCACTACTCAAGGGATTCTCGGAATATTTCCTGCCGGAAGGCTCGCCAGAGAGCTTGTTGGTCGAAAAACTTGCCATGCTCGTATGGAGACATCGCCGCTTGCTGTTAGCGGAGGGTGATGAACTTGAGAACACCGTGGATCGCCGGCCACTGAGGTTGGCGGTGATTGAACATGTAAGCGTGCCGAAGAGGAGAGACGCCGACGAAGCCCTGTTTTGGGGCATTACCAACATTGCGCAATTGAGAAAATGCATTGACCACCTCACCGAGCTCCGCAACGGAATTGAAACCAATGGACTAGACCCCGCCCACGACCGCCGCATCCTCGACAAAATTTATGGGATTGGCGAGGGCAGCAAAGGCGAGACGCTGTATCAGCGCTATGAATTTTGGCTTGATAATTCCGAGAGGGACGGTAACCTGATATCGCCGCCACCGATATTGGATGAAATTGATGCGGAGATCGCGCGCCTGACATCCATCCTTGAGGAGCATGACGTCGACGCCGGGACCCGGAAAATCATCGTGCGACGACGGCGCCACATTCCCGACAGTCCTGCCGCAGAACGGCTGCTTCGATATGAAGTCACCTTGGAACGCGCCTTCGAGCGGACTCTGGCGCAATTGGAAAGACTGCAGCACATTCGAAAGGGACAACCTGTCTTACCCCGCCTGGAAGTTGGCCTTTCAGGTTAGTCGCACCCGCGGAGAGTTGTTCCTATTCTTCTTGCATAGCGGCGCGAGCAACACTGTCCTGAAATCTGCTAATCCTTGCGCGTCTCGGTTGACTGGACCTAACGAACAAGTCGGTCAAGGGGTATGGGCGTAGTGTTCCGTGCCCGTGACGAGCAACTCGAGCGCGATGTAGCCGTGAAGATACTACTCCCTTGGGCCTACATGGCGCCGTGGTCATTTCGTGAGCGCTCAACGAACCCCATCTTGTGAAAGATTCCTTCGCACCGCAAAGTTACGCCATGACCAAACGTACAAAGAAGGCATGGACGAAGTGGCGAAGGTTGATCCGAGAACATGCACGAAGCGGGCAGACGGGGACGGCATTCTGCCGTGAGCGAGGGTTGTGCCGGCCGTATTTTTTCACGTGGAAGAAGCGGTTGCAGGAAGATACGCAGGCGAAGTTTCTGGAAGTGCAGGTAACCGAGAGCGCGCCAACCGGTGACGCGGTTGAAATCCGATTGCAGAATGGGCGAAGCCTAATGGTGCGGCCTGGATTCGATGCTGAACACGTGCGGGCGTTGCTGACGGTGGTGGAGGCAGCGGGGTGATTGGGCTGCCAAGTTTGCAGGCGATGGATCGTGCACAAGGAGCGCGGATCTGGATGACCAGTGAAGCGACGGATATGCGCTGTGGATTCGATCGGCTGGCGGAACGCGTGAAGACAGTGATCGGAGAGAACCCGCAAAGCGGCCATCTGTTTGTGTTCCGTTCGCGGCGTGGCGATCGGTTGAAGATTCTCGTGTGGGACCGGGACGGCTTCGTACTGTGGTACAAGCGGTTGGAACTTGGGGTTTTCAAACTGCCGCGAATAGAACAGGGCGCGCGATCGGTGGAGTTGCGTGCCAGCGAGCTGGCGATGATTCTGGATGGCATCGATGTTTCGAAGCTGAAGCGAGTGCCTCGCTACGAACGCGCCGCGCGAAGCAGAGAATAAATAAGTTCGCGAAGAAAAAAACAAAAACAACGCATAAAATAATCATCGTGTGTGCAACCAAGTTTCTGCTGTTACGTCTAAGCAGATATGCCCACCGTCGAGAATTCCTTGACCGAATTGCCTGACGATAAAGAAGCACTGAAGGCGATCCTGCGTTCGTTGGTGCAGCAGCGCGACCAGCAGCAACAGCGCGCCGACGACCTGTACTTGGAAAATCTGCAGCTGCAGAAAGAGCTGTTGCGCTACAAGAAGGCGACCTACGGACCGCGGGCAGATCGTTTGAGCGAGAACGAACTGGCGCAGGCGCTGCTCGAGTTTGCCGAAGAACTGGAACAAAAACCGTTACCTATAGAGAGCATTCTGCAAAGAGAAGCCGAGCCGGAAGTGCGACGCGTACAGCGGCGCAAAGGGCGGCGGGCCTTAGCGAATTTCGACCACCTTCCGGTCAGCACGCACGTCTATGAGCTGACTGCAGAACAACGACTCTGTTCTTGCTGCGGCGAGCAGCGAGAAGAGATCGGCAGCGAGGAGAGCTGGCAGATCGAATACCTTCCCGGACACTTCGAGCGCTTGCGGCATGTTCGCAAGAAGTATGCCTGTTCCCGTTGCGAACAAGCCGGCGAAAATCCGCAGATCGAGGCAGCGGCCAAAGCGGAGACAGCGATCGAGAAGGGTTTTGCCGGTCCGGGACTGCTGGCTTTCATTGTTACCAGCAAATTTGCTGATTACCTCCCACTGTATAGGTTGGAGGATATTTTCGAACGGCAGGGTTTTGAGATTTCACGGGCCACCCAGTCGGTGTGGTGCGGTGACGTAGCGGATGTGGTCGAACCGTTGTACCGGCGGATGGCGGAACGCGTAAGGCAGTCTCATGTGGTGGCCACCGACGACACGATCTTTCCGATGCTCGGACCGGGGCAGACACAGTCGTCACGCATGTGGGTGTACGTTGGTGACGAAGTAAATCCATACAACGTGTTCAACTTCACGTTGAACCGCGGACGAGAGGGACCGAAAGAGTTTCTGAAAGACTACACCGAAGTTCTGCTGGCGGATGCCTATGGCGGCTACAACGGAGTAGTGGCCGGCAACGCGATCACGCGTGCCGGATGTTGGTCGCACGCGCGTCGGAAGTTCGTGGAGGCCGAGAAATCGGCGCCGGAGATCGCCCGTGCAGCCGTAGATTTGATCGGTCGGCTGTTTGCGGTGGAAAAACAGGCCAAGGATAGATCCGTGGCGGAGAGACTAGCCTTGCGGCAGACACAGTCGGTGCCGGTGCTGGCCGAACTGCGACAGAAGTTGCTGGCATGGAAGGAACAGTTGCTGCCAAAGCATCCCATGGCAGAAGCGGTGAACTACACGCTCGGCCAATGGGAAGAACTGACGGTGTTCACCGGGGATGGCGCGGTGCCCATCGATAATAATGTTAGCGAACGGGAGATGAAGCGCGTGGTTCTGAATCGCAAGAACTCGCTCTTCGTAGGTAACCCTCGCGGCGGACGGACGGCAGCGATCCTGGCCAGCTTGACCAGCAGTTGCCGCCGGCACGAGATGGATCCGCAACTCTACTTCATGCAACTGCTGATGAATCTCCCTTCGTGGCCGGCAAGCGACCTCGACGCCTGGCTTCCTGATCGCTGGAAACGAGCTCACGCTGCCAGGTGCGATGCTTTGGAAATTCCACCTCTCGATTCCTGAAACATGTGCTTCACGTAGCGCTCACGTCATTTCGTCATTTCTTAGCTGCTGCGAGAGTGGACCAGTTCAGCAGCAAACCAATAGAGTTGGATTCCGCACGCGCCGGGGTCACCATGAGGAACCTCTGTCCGTCGGCGGAAACGTCAAATAGCGGCGCAGCTTCGTCGAGCAGGTTCATTTGAAACAGTGGATGCAGAGCCTTGACCTGCAAGGCCTGTGGGGTCAAATTCAGGTCCGCTTCTACAAGCTGGTTTCCGGTAGTCAGAAAGTACAGCTGGTTTTTGCTACCCCATCGCAGGTTCCAGCCGCCAGCCCGCGAGATCTGATACTTGCCGCCTGGTCCAGGAAAGGGAACGACGTATACTTCAGGGCGCCCGGACTCGTAGGAAAAGTACGCCAGCCAATGACCGTCCGGCGAAAAGTTGCCGTCATATTGCGAGGCGTCAACGGGAGCAACCTGGAACGGTTTCCGATCCCCAAAGAGTGGGACAATCCAATTCTCCCCGCGGCCTTTTTTCGAATTGAAGGCATAGTAGGAAAGGTAGCGTCCGTCAGGCGACCAATCCACCACGGATGCGTAAGGAAACTCAGCGTCCAGCGTAAGCAATGTTTCATCCTGGCCGGACCCGTCCGCTGCTCTCCGCACCAAAGTGGCTTTGCCATCGGACTCCGCGGAATGCGCAATGTACTTGCCGTCCGGAGACCATACCGCCCAGCCCTTCCAGTCCTTTCCATAGGTTAGCCGGTTGCTCTCGCCGCCATCTGCTGGCAAGGACCACAGGTCCGATCCCCCAAATGACGAAGTCCTGCGATCGACGAGGTCCACGACGGTCAATGCTTGCTTACCATTGGGCGATAGCTTCACATTCAGATAGAACGCGACCGGGCCGATGGTTCCGAGCGGCTTACCTTCGCGGTCATACCATTGCAATCGTGCTTCGGGCGAGTTCGACTGAAAAGCCAGTACAGACCGGCCACCCACGGAGTAACTCCCGGATTCCGCCAGCAGAATTGCCCCACCAGACAACCTGCCGGACCCGGTATCGAATCGTTGCGCAAACACTTTGCCTTCTCGGACAAATAGCAGAAATCCGTCGGAATAACCCGGCGAGTGTGCATTTTCCAGCACTAACTTGCTGTCGCTTGATCCCAGTGATCCCATCTCAATGCGAGCTTGGTTGGCTCGGCCGTCCACCTGATAAAGGAAATGTTTTCCGTCTGGGAGAAATGCAGGATTATTGTGGACGACATCGTCCCCGTCAGGCACGGTCAGATATGTCACTTTACCGCCCTGGCTGGATATATAGGCCAGAGCGTTGCCGCTACTCCTGACGGATGAGGCGTGCCTGCTGGCGAACAGAATTGCGCCGTCGCTTCCCCAACTTCCACCTCCACTCTGAGGGGAAACTTCGCTTAGTACTTGAATCGTGCCATCCGCGACGTCCAAGGCCTTCAACTTCGCGTCAGCGAAAAAACCAATGGTGCTTCCGTCGGGTGACCAAAACGGCGCTGAAGCATTCTCGGTTCCGTTTACCGCTACGCCCTCTCGGGCACTCAAAGGGCGGATCCACAGCTTGACTGCGCCAGTTTGGTCAATAGCCGAAAAGGCCAGTCGTGTGCCATCGGGTGAAACCACAACAGGCCCCGCGCCAAATCCAACCGCCAGATATCGCGTATCCGGCGGCGGTGGAATAAACGCTAGCACCGGTGCCGCGTCTGCAGCCTGGGGGCGCTGCACCATCATCCACATTGCCAAAGAAAGTAAAGATACAGCCAGTACACCGGCAACAATCCAGGCTGCCTTGTATCGTATTCCCTTTCCCCGCGCAACGAATGCCGGTAGGGTCTGGGATGAAGCGGCATCGCCGCTCTCCGCAATCCATTTCAATTGCATTTTCAAATCGTGGATGGATTGGAATCGATCGTCAGGATCTTTCGCCAGGCACGTCTTGACCGTCCGATCCAACGCTGCGGGAGTCGCGGGCTGTAAAGAGGAAACTGGCGCAGGATCACGTTCCAGCACCGCTGCCATTACGCTCGCCGCGGTTTTCCCTTCAAACGCGCGCTTCCCGGTCAGCATTTCGTACAGAACCGTTCCCAACGAAAAGATGTCGGAGCGCACGTCGGCTTCCCGGCCCTCCGCCTGCTCCGGCGACATATATTGAAACGTTCCCAGCACCGTGCCCTGCGCCGTAAGCGGCTGACTCGCGGCGGGGGTACTGATGGTTACGCTGAGGCCGGAGACAGAAGTGGCAACGTGCAGGGTTGGCTTCGCCAAGCCAAAGTCCATCAGCTTTGCGCCGCCCTTGGTCAGCATAATGTTGCCGGGTTTTAGATCGCGGTGGACCACCCCACAGCGGTGTGCCTTTTCCAATCCTTCGCAGATCTCGACCGAGATCTTGAGAAATTGTGACAGTGGCAGCGGACCTTTATGCAAGCGATCGGCCAGCGTCTCGCCTTCCAGGAACTCCATCACGAGATAGCTGACTCCGTCCTGTGCGCCCACGTCGTAGAGCTGGCACACGTTGGGATGACTTAAAGACGAAATGGAACGAGCCTCGCGATCGAAGCGCTCTTTCGCTTCGGAGTCGCTGGATAAGTGGCTGGGTAAGACTTTGATCGCGACGGTGCGATCCAATCGTGAATCTCGGGCGCGGTAAACCTCACCCATCCCACCAGCTCCCAGCGGTGAAACGATCTCGTAAGGCCCAAATTTCGTGCCAGAAGTAAGCGCCATCGTTGTGACGCATTATACATGCCAGAGGAATATCTTTGAGCCAATGCCAAACGCTTAACGTGGGATTCGTAAAGCGCAACAAGCGGCATTGTCAGACATACTCATACCCTTGGAGTTTCGTCCAGCGTCCGTCGCAGAGCGGATTCGTTCAAAGTCGCGAAATCGGAGAAGTAAAGTAGTACCTCACATTGACGAGAACGTCGTTATCAGGACCTATCCGGGTTCGGCACTGGATGTGAACTGCCATCCGCCAGCTTCGTTGACTTACCTCGGGTCGAAAACTAACATGGCCGCAGTATGGCGGACTGCCAGTCACTGATCGGCCAGACCGTCTCCCACTACCGCATCGTGGAGAAGATCGGTGGCGGGGGTATGGGCGTCGTTTACAAGGCCGAGGATATTAAGCTGGGGCGCAATGTGGCCTTGAAGTTTTTGCCCAACGAATTTTCCGGAAACCAGCAAGTACTTGAACGATTCCAACGCGAGGCCAGAACAACGTCGGCGCTTAACCACCCTCACATTCTTACCGTGTACGAGGTCGGGGAAGACAAAGGAATGCTGTTCATTGCCACGGAACTGGTGGAGGGCCACACTCTTCGAGATTTGCTTCACGGCGCGCTATCCTGCGACCAGGCGTTGGCCTTCGCCAAACAGATTTTGGAAGCGCTGAGCAACGCACATCGTGCCGGCGTCGTACATCGAGACTTGAAACCCGAAAACATCATGGTGCGGCCAGACGGTTACGTGAAGCTGCTCGACTTTGGCCTGGCGAAGCTGCTTCCTTCTCCTGTTGCCAGTCTCAGCCAAACTGCCGATGTGGATTTGACCGCGCCCGGTCAAATGTTGGGTACGGTTCGGTATATGTCGCCGGAACAAATCCTTGGCGAGTCGATTGATCACCGAAGTGACTTGTTTTCCTTCGCGATCATTCTTTACGAGATGGTTTGTGGCCGACATCCCTGGCAAGGAACTTCCGGCATGGACATTCTCCATGCCATTCTGCATGACGAGCCGCAATCCATTTCGCAAAGCACGGTAAAGGCTTGGAAGAATCTTCCCCAGATCCTGGAGAAGGCGCTGCAGAAGAACCCTTCGAACCGCTATCAAGTGGCAGACGAGTTCCTGGCGGCCGTTTCCGGCATCGCGACCGCTAGCGTGGCAATGCCTGCGGCAAGTGAGGAAGATTCCAGCTCTTCGCTTGTGGTCCTGCCATTCATGTTCCTTAGTAATGTGGAGGAAAAAGAATCGCTTTCTTTGGGATTTGCCGATGCTTTGATCACCACGCTCGGAAATCTGGAAGATCTAGTAGTTCCGCCGACAGCGGCGATCCTGCAGTATCCCGGTGGTAGCGACCCGGTCGCGGTCAGCCGTGCGATGCGAGTCCGCCACGTATTGCAGGGAAGTATTCAGCGCATGGGATCGCATTGGCGGGTTTCCGTTCAACTATTTGACTCGCACGTGAGGAAAATTGTTTTCGCTGAAAAATACGATTTCACGCTCCAAGGTATTTTCGAAATCCAGGATGAAATCAGCAAACGCGTAGCCGAGGCCTTGGCGAGAAAATTTCGACGTAGCGCGCTAAAGACGCGGGACCGCTACACCACCGATCCCGGGGCTTACGGCGAATTTCTCGAAGGGCTTCGCGAAAGCTATTCCGAAGACTTTGAATCTCTGAACAGA
This sequence comes from Candidatus Acidiferrales bacterium, assembly GCA_963701055.1. Classification (GTDB taxonomy): domain Bacteria; phylum Acidobacteriota; class Terriglobia; order Acidiferrales; family UBA7541; genus Acidiferrum. The sequence goes on from OY969563.1 coordinate 5,614,207, forward strand.
GCCATTGCCGCGCTAGACCGAGCCATAGTCGCAGATCCCAAATTCGCCCTCGCACACGCGACACTCTCCTATGTTTGTACAGGTAAGTATTTCGGCTTCGACTCGCGCCGCACGTGGGTCGATCGAGCGGAATTCCATTGCCAGCAAGCGCTGGAGCTGGATCCGGATCTGCCTGAGGCCCATTTGGCGAAAGCTTATATTTTGTGGAGTCAGGCCACCAATTTCCGGCATGTCGAAGCGATCGCGGAAATACAGAGGGGATTGGCGCTCCAGCCCAATTTGGATCACGCGCACAACCGGCTGGGCTCGATCTGCGCGCACATCGGGCGGCTCAAAGAAGCACAGCGCGCTTACGAAAAGGGGCGATTGCTGAACCCGCGGAACCTCGCGAATCACAACATCGCACAGTCTTACCTTTGGGACGGTGACCTGGATCGTGCCGAAAGGGAACTTGATGCTTGGGCGCGTGAAAGCCCCCAGAACAAGTATCTCCTGTGCCTTCGGCCCCAGCCGGCATTGCTTCGAGGTGACTTGGAGTCTGCGAAAAACTATGTTGCTGCAGCGCTCCAGATTCTTCCTGATGAGCCGATGATGATTAGCCTGAATGGTGTGCTACTCGCCCTTCATCAGGATTCCGGAGCGGCTCTGGACTGTGTTCGCCGGGCGTGCGAGTCTCCTCGTTCGTTCGGGCATACGCACCACACGCACTATCAAATCGCATGTACTTACGCCGTTCTGGGACAGCCCGGCAAAGCCTTCGAATGGCTGGAACGAACGATTGAAGGAGGATTTGCGTGTTGGCCGCTGTTTCAGCGCGATCCCTGCCTAAAGACTCTGCACGATTTATCAGAGTTTCGCGGAACCATCACCCGCCTCGAACACGAATTCGGACAAGCCAAGATCGAACGCATCTGAATGATGGCCGGAAGTCGAAGGAGGGAGCCAACTTCCTGGTAGGTCGTGCACAATCGCTCTTCATTGCACGGGTTGGTCGGTTCGATTTCACTCGTTGCGTCTCGCCCGACGGAGCGCTTCGGCCAGTCCGGTAGCTAACTCCCGGTTAGTCGGGTTACCGGAAAGGTTCCTCACAGTACCGGCCTACCTTACTGGTCGGCGACGCTTACGAAGTGCCGCCACATTGGAGTCCTGACGATATACTGTGGGCAGCTTCCTCCCTTCTTGGAAATCATGCGCGGTCACGAGCAGAAGGTGCAAGATGGCGGAACCCATCCCACGTTGCGAAGAGAGGCACTCATTGCAAGCCGTGAAGGTCGGCATAATTTTTGGATTTGTGGCCTGCTTAGCATACCCACTCGCTGTTTTCGCCCATCTGCCAAAGCTGGCGACCGTGACGTTGGTGGCGTGTTTCGGTCCTGCCCTAGGTTTCGCGTGTTACGGCCTCCGCCGACTGCTCGATTGGGAAAGACCGACGATTTCTAGTTCACTGGGTCTGATGTTGAACGCACTTGCGGGCGCACTGTTTTCCGTCATGGCTTTCGTCCAACTTGCCGTTGGATACTCAGCAAATGGTGACAAGGTCTCGTCGCAATTTGCGGGCATCTGGTTGGGGCTAGATGTAGCTTGGGATGCCTACATCGGTATCGGAACCGTGTGCTTCGCACTGGCGATGTTTCGTCACCCGCGCTTTGGGGTTATCTTCACCGTTTTTGGAGTGGGCATCGGCGCCGGTCTACTGGTGCTCCATCTTTATACATTTCCGACTCCACCACAGAATGCAGGTCTTATCGACCTCGGCCCAGCGTTGGGGCTTTGGTACTTCGTCGTCACCATTCAAATGTGGCGCTCCCTTCGTTGGGCAACGCAACATACCCGTACAACCTAGGAGCTAAAGTTTATGTCGCTGTTCTCGCTTCTGCGTCTAGGTCGTGGGCTCGTTCGCGGTACTTGAGTTCTCTTAGCCCGAGCAACCCGGAGGCTCGGTTGTCATGGTGCACATGGGGATATCCTCGCTAGCGCGCTATTTTCGGGGCCTGGCTCGGGAGAAGTTTCCCAATTCTAGTGGAAAATCTAAAAGTAGGTAAGTATTACTTTTTTAAACAGCATAGGCCGTCCGCCGATCTTCTCCCTTGCAGCCCAATCGTCGCCCCGTCTTGAACCGGTACCCGCCTCCCTTCTCGGGAAGGGAGTTCGCATTAGTCATCATGGTCCGCAATGACCGAAGAGATGGTTGGTGGGAAGCACCGAAGCGATGAAGCGACACAGAGCCCAGCGTAAGGGTGAACACGCGAAAGCCAACGATGAGTGCTCTTTTGGAGGCCGCCGGATGGGTGTGCCCGGTGGAGGCCAACACCAAAGCGAAATGTTCGTACTGGTCTGCAGAGGTTCGGAACAGTGCCCTATATATCCCCTGATGGAATGACGCCAAAGAAACGGTACGCTGCCAAAGCGTCAACAGAGAGCTGGCAAGGTCTAGACAGAATAGAACCAAATAGAAGAGTTCTTTTAGGGAAACATGGTCGAATCAACGCATTGAAGGGTGTTGCATCGACCGGTTGAGCTGGCAGCGTCTAATGGTAAGCTAAGTTTCCGATTATGCCGTTTGGACCTAGGCAGCCCGAGGATTTCATAACCCAAGATTTTTGCGGCGCCCTGTCGTCTTTTACCTCGCGTTTCCGATATACCTATTAGCAGACCAGATGTGTCCCGCGACAGAGGCGGAGCTTACGGGCGAGGGCGGAGAGTGGTATAAGTACTGGCCAATTGGGCCAAGGGAATCCCCGCTTCTAGACTGGAGGATTGCCATGGGCTTGAATAAGTGGGTTGCGCCGCGACCCATTTTCCACCGAACGTTGGTCACTTCGGTCGCTCTGCGCAACGCCGACGGAGTTGGCGATGAGCGAACAGAAACAACCGAGGACAACGTGCGACAACTCAGGCTCCACACAAAGGTCCGAGCTGCTGTTCCGATCCTTCTGACGGCCGCCTTCTTCGCTGGTTGTGGAGGTGGGAGTTCCACGTCCCAAATGACGCCGTCCGCCCAGAACGCCAGTGTCGTTGGGCAATACAATCTGGTCCTGACGTCTGCTGGCGGACACGACACGACGAGTATCTACGCGAACTTTACGCAAACCGGAGCGACATTTACTGGTAACGCAAATACACTCGTCTGCCCCTCAAATGATCCCTCGCAGTGCAAACAAGACTCCGTCACCTCAAACGGAACCGTCAGCGGCACCGACGTGACAATCGTAGTTTCCTTCCCGGGTCAAACCGGTACTACTACTGTGAATATGGTAGGGTCCGCTACTACGGGAACAGGTGCTCTAAACGGGAACTACACCGACAATCTAGGAGACGCCGGAACCTGGACTGCCAGCACCGAAACCTTTATCATCGAGCCCGGCTCCGTCATGGATTACACGGGGACGTTTAATTCAACTTCGAGCCCCCTGTCGATATCTCCGAGCATTTATGTGGCACTCGGACCGGGCGCCAGTTCGCAGACCAACCTTAGCTTGACAGGGAGTGCGAGCGTCATGAATTGGCCCTGTGTTACTTCACTCACTCTCTCTGGGCAAATGATTGGGGACGCATTCAGCGTCACGGACGCGGTGAACAAAGTAGACATCATCGCCCTGCCGAGTCCGCCGCTCGGGAACAGTTTCAATTTCAGCTACAAATTTGAACCGACCGCAGCTAGCTGCCCTGGGGACTTCGGGCGCGGGGTGCTGACAGTAAATTCGTCCCCCTGGGATTACTAACGCCGTCATAGTAATCAACTACTGTGTGAACAGCTCGTATCCTGGCTTCAAATCGGCGGACATGTTGCTCACAGTACCTAAGCCGCAGTGATAGCGCGGCTGCCTCTACGGAATGACAGTGACACTCACCTTGTTGGATTTTATTACTTGCGCGTCTTTCGCATCAGAGGTTGGCCTTGACGCTTGAATGACATACTCACCGGGGCGGCTCATATCATAGAGGCGGCTAATATCTTGGTCTCCCGCAAGACTCTCGCCCGGCTTTATGATTCGATCTAAAATGGCACTACCGGTCGCGAGTTCCGGATGCGGGTAGATTTTCTTCGCAACCGATTGCCCTTCGAGATTACGAACATCCCAAGTCAGATATGAGTCCAGCCCGGACGGGCCACAGTAGCGGCCGCTCGCATCAATGGGTCGATTAGAAGTGTTTGTAAGACGGCCATTCACTACGACTGCGGACTCCACTTTGACGCTGGGTGTTTCGACCTTTATCGCAATCGTGAATGGCTCTTTCAGATTCTTGTTCTGTCCCAACACCAGCACTGTCACGATTGCAATAAGTGGCGACGTTCGGAAAAGACGCAACCCGATTGTCTTTGTGCTCTTTGGACTCGCCATGACGGCACGATTCTATTACAAATCCGGTTAGGTCCCGGGAAGTTGCGTTACCGGTAAGGTTGCGGCTAGTACGTGACTCGACCGATTATGTCTGCCGGGACTTATCGCGATTCTTGCCGCCAAGCCTTTGTCACAACCGCGTCGCTTCGCTGACTTGCGAGTGACCCATGCAGTGGTAGGAACGGCGGTACGCCTTCAGCAACCCGTATCGCTCCAGACTACCAGTAGTTCATCTCATTGCTTCGGCTTGCGGCAGGACCGGGAGTGTCCCGGTTGGGTCATCGCCAGGGCCGCGCGAGGTACACTCGTGCGTTGCTAAGGTGCGTCTATTGCCCACGCCACTATTTTCCAATGCGCTCCCTCCTTGGTCCACAGCAGCAGAAACGCAGGAGATTGTTCCTCCACAAAATTCAGTCGGCTGGCGGACAAGTAATATGTCCCGTATTTTGCTTCCGCTGGCTGCAGCTCCGGCGGTTCTTTCGGCAGTTGCCGATTTCCGCACAGAAACGTGTCGGCCATTTGGTCTGGCATAGCCATGATTGCGAAAGCCTTTGAATTTTCTTGTTCGACTGGACGCATCAATTCGAAGCCATCTCATAAATGGTTGGGCCCGATCTAAACGGCCGCTTTTTCAAGGACTTTGGCGACCCCAAAGCATTTATGAGATAAGTTCTCGTTAACTGGCTGGACATTTGACATCATTTCACTGAGGTGTTTCCCCAACGGGATTTCATTTAGCGGCTGTTCCAACCCTAATTGGATTCTAGCGAGGGGCGCTAATGTCCTTTGGTCTTCGGAGGACGGCGTCAGACATTGGTAGGAACGCCGCGACACGAACGGTAAAGCCTGTCTAGTATTCCTTTTCGCAATCCAGGCTTGATAGAACTGCGTGATGTCATTCACCGCTGTGGGGTCAGGTCCAATCTTCGGCGGCTCTTGTTCGACTGGCTCAACCTGGACCGCCGCGCTTCTTGGGACAATTGTCGTGTCGCTGCTGTCCTCAAGACGGATGGCAATAATCTTCCAGTATCCCCTTTCCTGGGTCCAAACAAGCAACATGACCTGCTCGCCACCGCGCTTCTCGCGAAACGCGGTTGCATAGAACTTCTCTTTCGATTGCTTCCTCGAACCCTGCTCCGATACCGACACACACTCTTCGTCATTTGCCATATCCGCTGGCATGGCAACTAGTCGGAACTCCGGCGCGAATGTGTTTTTCGCCTCTTTGAGTTGTTGCAGCCGGAAACTTGGGTACCGGGACCTACATGGAAGGTAACCCCGTTCTATAAAAGGCAGAGTCAAGAGAAAAAACTCCCCCGCGACTGGAAGGAGCAAGATTTGTGCCCGACTCTCCAGCCCATGTAATGTGGAGCGGCTCTTGGGGTTCGCTTTTTTCGCAGATTCATGTTGCTGTCGTGACGACGGCTTCGGTTTCTGATGCGACAAGCAGCTGGGTGGCAGCAAGAATGCCAACCATGGTTCTATCTGAGGCTCGAGGCCTATAGCTTTTTCTGGTTGTCCGAGGGGGCATATAGTTAACCAAGAGACTGGGGGTGCTCGAAGCACACTCTCCGCCCGTAACGGGGTTATGGATACTCACCCTCGAACCAGAGCGCCAGAAGAACCGACAGATCGCCGCCAGACATGAATCCAGCGAAGAAAAGAGTTCTTACCAGTCGCTCAAGCTGCTTGTTGCTTTAACTGTTCAGCGTCGAAACAAACTCCTTTCTTCCAAACGAGCAAAGTGATGGCCGCGATCTTGCGCGCCAGGGTCAGCCGCGCCATCGCTGGTTTCATACCGCTGGCAATGCGGGTCTCGTAAAATTCCTGAAAAGGTCCGGCGGTGGCCGCCGCTCGCGTAGCCGCTCCCTTGAAGATATTTTTCAAATCGTGATTATGATTTTTGTTGAGTCCGCGAATAGCCAGTTGAAGACTCCGCTCAAAGCGGCATTGCCACTTCATATGACTTTCGTAGCTTGGGCCTCCCGGTTCCCGCTAACGCTGGTTGCAGCCCAGGAGCAGATATTGGCGCCGTTTGGTATCGATTTGGGATGTTGGGCATGTTGGCAAGCCTCAGAAGCTTCATAGGTAATGGCGAACCGCGCTTGTCAGACATAGCCAATCTACCGGATCTCGACTATGTCAACCCAAGTGATGCCGTTTTCAAGGCTCTAGCGATTGTTCCCATGACCGGCCTGGCGCCAAGTCAATCTCCCCTAGAAGGATTTCCAGTCGATCTAAAAGAATTCGCACACCTAGTTTCCGGCGATCGTCGCGAACATCCGCGCTAATTCCTTATTTGTCGTGTCTGAAATCGGCGGTTTTATTTGCATAACCTGTCTACGTCCCGGGAAGTCGGCTTACCGAACGAATGCCGGTCTAGTGCTCTCCGGTAAGGGCGTGGTCCAATTGTTTTGTCTTTCCTCATCGGGCATAATCGGCGGCAGGCACGAATACGAAAGAACCGGAAAGCGGTTGAGCGTCGTTTGTCGGAACTGGAGATGTCAATGAGCGGCGTACAAATCGAACAAAAGAGCTATGAGATGCCCCCGCGAGAGGGGATCAGCGTCGCGCATTTTCTCACCGTCGCCGACGTCGAGCGATCAGCTCGCTACTACGAAAAGGTCTTCGGCGCTCGCATTCTGACCATGGGTGACGGCAACGCGCCTCCCTACCTTCAGCTTGCGAATATCTGGATGATTCTGAACGTTGGGGGCGGGCCGACCCCGGACAAGCCCACGGTAACGCTCAGCGTGCCCGACCCGAATCACATCAACAGCTTTATGAATTTCCGCGTTGCGGATATTCAGGCGTGCTACGAATTGTGGAAAAGCCGGGGAGCCGAGTTCCTCACGCCGCCGATTCCCAAGTACGGCGAGATTCGCTGCTACATCCGCGATCCGGACGGTTACATCATCGAGGTCGGACAGAGCACCGATCTCAAGTACGGTTAACGCTCGGCGCGGACAGGATGTCGGCTCTGCACCTCGTCATGGCGCTTCCGCCATCGACTTTAATCTTCGGCGAGTACGACACGGCGCTGGTAGATTCAATGATGAGGTCTCTGAGGCCGAGGCTCTCGCAAATTGGGTTGCTATGTGCAAGCTAAGATTTCGGGAAACAGATTCTATTTCAGAGAGGAGAACAAAATGACAACAAAAGGAAAAGTCTTGGTGCTGGTCTCGAGCGGTCACGGTTTGCCATTGAAAGATGGCAAGGTTTATGCCGGCGCTGGCTACTATCTCAACGAACTGACGGTTCCGGTTCGGGCTTTGATGAAGGAAGGCTACGAAATCACTTTTGCCAACCCCAAAGGCAACACGCCGCAATTGGATGTCCATTCAGCTGTTGCCGATTTCTTCGGTGGGGACGAGGCCAGGCTTCAGGACTATCTAAAATTCCGCGACAGCCTGACTGGGCTCAAAAATCCAACTCGCATCCCGGAGGTCATCGCATCGGGCCTGGATCAATATGACGCTGTTTTCGTCCCCGGCGGCCATGGCCCGATGATAGATCTTCTCGATGATCCCGACGCTGGCACGGTGATGAGACACTTTCATGAAACATCCAAGCCTACCGCGGTGCTCTGCCATGGCCCGATTTTACTTCTCTCAGCTCTTCCGAATTCGACGGAGGTGGTGGGAGCGCTGGCAGCGGGCAATGCCGCAGGAGCGCGGGCAAAGGCTCAAGGATGGATTTACTCCGGATATAAGATGACCATCTTTTCGACGGCGGAGGAACAGCAGCGGGAGCCGCTTGAGATTGGTGGTAAGGTTCTCTTCTACCCAGACTTCGCCTTGAGTACGGCGGGCGGTGACGTAAGTGTGGTCGATCCATGGAAGAGCTACGTCCTTCAAGATCGCGAGTTGATCTCAGGTCAGAACCCGTTCTCGGACGAAGCGCTTCTGAAACTTCTTCTAGTGGCACTCGATGGGAAGAAGAAGTCGGTTTCAGCGGCATAAAAATCGGAAGCGCCCAGAAAGAGCAAATTGAGAAAGGGACGACACTTGGAGGGCGTAAATATCGATGAAAACTAAGCGGGAAGTAATCGACTGACCTCGCCGTCAAGTCCTGATTGCGTCGCGTAACCGGAGAAGTCAAGTTCTCCGAGGACTTTAAATGGACGGTTTGGCCGTAACCAGCACCTGACCGATGCGAACTGGACAAAACCGAGACTCCCGATGTAGAAGGGTCGCGGAGCACATCTATGAAGCACCTGATTGGCGCGGGATTGGTCATCATACTCGCATTCGTCGTTAGGTTTGTTTTGCCGCTTTCTTTCGCACTAGACATCCACGTCCACGATACGTACCGAGTCGTTCCACTTCGCGTTGTCAGTTTCTGGACGCTACTTGTCATATCAGCGGCATGGCTTTCGTTCGCGACATTCAAGTTGATTCGGCACACCTCGTAACTGCGAACACTTGGTGGTTACGGTCCTAAGGATATTGCGGACAAGGCACCCAACGGAGCACAGTCTTGAACAACTTGGCATTGAGCCTCACCGAAGCAGGCGATTACGCGCAGGCGGAGCCGCCATCTGGGAACGAGTGGTGCAAGGAGCCGATATGAAGTCTCCGTGCTGGTTCAGCCTCTGCTGCGTGATTGGGCTCATTTTCTGCGTGGGTGGACTCATTGTGGGTACCTGGGGAAAAACCGGGATACCAGTCGCAGGCGTCACACCACCTAAAAGCACTCCAGTAAATGAATACGTCGACTCCCAGCTTTGCGCGCGTTGCCACAGTCAAATCTATGAAAACTATCGGCAGACGGGAATGGCCAAATCCCTGTTTAAGCCCGCTCCTGCGAACACAATCGAAGACTATAAAGGGAACATGCAGTTCTACCACTCCTTGTCTGACACGCACTACTCGATGATTTTTCGCGACCAAGCCTATTACCAGAGACGGTGGCAAATCGGCTCCAACGGAAATGAGACGAATGTCGAAGAGATGAAAATTGACTACGTGATAGGTGCAGGCGACCACTCGAGGTCCTACCTACACCGTACCACACGAGGAACGTTGATCGAACTTCCTCTGGGTTGGTATACGGAACGAGGTGGATATTGGGGCATGAGTCCAGGATTCGACTCCCGTCATCCGCAGACCCGGCGATTGGTTTCGTATGGATGCGTATTTTGTCACGATGGATATCCTCAAGTGCCCTCCGGAAGCGAAGTTCCGGACGCTGATCCGGTCTTTACAGGGGACCTTCCTGAAGGGATTGATTGTCAACGATGTCATGGTCCGGGCGGCCAACATATTCGAGCAGCCCAGACAGGCGCTGAGTTTTCGGACATCAGTAGCAGCATTGTGAATCCTGCACGGCTAGGTTCAAAGCTCCAGATGGAACTCTGCATGCAATGCCACCTGGAGCCGACGAGCGGCCGCCTCCCAGCTTTAGTGAGACGATTTAATCGCGGGATATTTTCCTACGTCCCAGGGCAACCCCTTGAGGACTATGTCCTGTACTTCGATCATGCCCCTAACACCGGATACGATGACAAATTTGAATTCGTGAGTGTTGCATATCGACTTCGGAAATCTCGTTGCTTTCTAGAGAGCAAGGGGGCGCTGACATGCCTGTCCTGCCATGATCCACATCGCAAGCTCCCAGCGGGCGAGGAAGCGACAAGCTACTATTCCGGACAATGCCGTCATTGTCATGAACCCGTCATTAGCACCTTGGTTGCCCAGGGCAAGCACCCGGATGCAGCTGACTGCGTTTCGTGCCACATGCCAAAAGGAGAACTGAGGATGTAGTTCACGCGCTTATCACGGACCATTTCATTCAGCGTAAGGTCCCAATGCGTGATCTTCAGGCAGAGCTTCCGGAACGTCATTTGACTGATGCAGAGGAATACCACGGAGAAGTGGTCCCGTATTATCCGTCGCCCCTGCCGAAAACGAGCGAAAACAGCCGATACCTTGCTGTAGCGCAAGTGGCCCGTCAGAATAATCTGAAGAAAGGAGTAGCCGACCTGGCCCGAGAAATAAACCAACATCCTCCTCGCGAGGAGGAGTTTTACATCACACTTGGGGATGCCCTGAAAAACAGCGGAAATTCGAAAGCGGCCATTGGAGCGTTTGAACAGGCAGTTCGGATCAAGCCAAAATCTGTGACAGCATTACGGTCCTTGGCCGCTAGTTTGAAAACATCGGGGAATGTCTCACGAAGCGAGCAGATATTGAACCAGGCGCTAGACTTGGCACCTCTCGACGGTAGCACCTGGAATCAATACGCGATGCTTGAGGCCGACCTTGGACGAACCGGTCGCGCAATCGAGAAACTTCAGAAAGCGCTTGCGCTAAATCCAGATTTGCCGGAGGGCGACCTGAACCTTGCCAGCCTCTTTGTCCTCGAAGCGCAGATGGAACCTGCCGAAACAGCCTTGAAACGCGCACTAAGCATTGATCCGTACGACGCGGGTGCTTACGATCTGATGGGGCGGGTGCTGGCAGGGAAGAATGAAATGTCTATGGCTCTTTATAACTTCCAAAAAGCAACGCATCTTCGTCCGGACTATGGACCCTATCTTTTTAACTATGCTCTGGCGCTGGGAGCCGCCGAGCGGTTAGACGAAGCGCGGACACAAGCGCAGGCCGCAGTGAACGCGGATCCCAATCTTGCTGAAGGCCACGTATTGTTGGGTGGACTTCTCGCCAGAGACCAACGATTGGCGGAGGCGGTAAGGGAGTATCGGCAGGCGGTGAAACTACAGCCTGGTTTCAGTTTGGCACACCTGGACTTAGGGTTGGTTCTGGCCGCACAAGGAGATCTGCGGAGCGCGACTGAGCACCTACGCAAAGCCGCAGCCAGCAGAGACCCGGATGTCGTCCGCCAAGCAGCCCAGGCCCTCCAGCGAATCAGCAATCGTTAGGCTGCCCACCTGAGGTCATGCGGATGTCTCGATGGAGAGAATCCTCGTTTGAGTGACCGAGAAGTTCCGACACCACCTTTGTGGGATAGCGCCTGAGCAGTTGCGTTGAAAGCGTATGCCTGAAATCATGCCAGCCCCCGAGCGTTAGTCCGAGTTCCTTTGCCACCGGTCGGAGATATCGATTGGCGGCGTTCTTTGGGTCTACCGGGGTCCCAGATCGGGATCGGAAGACCCATTCACCTTGACCAAGCGATTTCATCCTTTCCAGTAGCGCTGCAGGTACCCGATACGCACTGGGGAAGGTCTGAACCGTCGGCAGATCGAAGAACCGACCTCACGAGCGGATTGGATTGCACGGAATCGGATACGGCGGAAACCGGGTCCATCCACGCATGGCTGTCCACTCAAATTGGTTTTCATCGCCGTTGCGTCCGATGCGGTCTAATCTGTCGGAATTTCTCATGCCCCATTACCTCCACAACGTCCGGGGCACGGTCGGAATACGGGAAATTTGGCTTCACCGAGTGCGACTAAATCAATTCCAAATCACGGTTAGTGCCGAGCAGTTCTGCAAGGGCATGGAGTTCTCGGCTGGCGGGACTCAGATCCCTACAAATGATGTTGAGACGAACCTCCCTGACACCGCCGACCGGCATGTGCACAGGGAGCAGCTCTCCACTATCCAAGTAAGACTGAATACGGTAACCGGGTAGCCAGCCGAAACAGAGCCCGCTGCGCACCGCGTCAATGGCAGCTTCTATCGTCGTGACGGACAAGAAACGTTGCGCAGGACTGCGCGGTTGCCGTTTACCGATTCCAGACGCTGCTCCTTCGATAGTCACGATCGTGTGCTGAATCAGATCGATCCGAGCCACCGGACGAAAAAGGGAATGAAGCGGGTGATCCCACCGCGCCACTGCGAGCACCTTGATTTCCAGGATCGGCTTGGCGTAATACTCGCGCGCCGCCAGTGCTGCAACACAAAGGTCTGCGCCATGCGCAGAGAACTCCGCCTCCGAAGAGAGAAATGTTGCCTGCCGAAGCCTAGGATGGACATAGGGGAATCGCCGAGTGAATTCGAAGAGAGTTGTGAACAGGCGGTCGTTCGGGTAAATGCAGTCCACCGACAATCGAATCTCTGAAACTCCGCCTGATGCGAGGGATCGAGCCCGTTGCTCCAGTCGGTGAAACCCCGCCAAATGGGGCTCGGCGTCAGCCAGCAACACACGACCGGCCTCAGTCAAGTGCGCTTTTCTGCCTTCTAATTCCAACAGCTTGATTCCCAGCCGATCCTGAAGTCGGGCGATTGCGTAGCTGATCGTGGATTGAGAGCGATTGAGCTGTTGAGCCGCAGCCGCATAGCCGCCCAGGTGAACGATAGCGTGCAATATCTCCCATTCATCCAGCGTGCTGTTCATTCGCGAGACTATATCGAATAATTCGATGTATTTCAGTAAAAATTACGACTTTTCGTTCGCATTTCTAGGACGTAGTATTCGCTCGCCGTTAACGTTAACGATGAGCGACACACAGCAAGAAGGGACATGAACCTCCGGGAGATCGCGATTCGTGCCAAGGTTTCAATCGCGACCGTTTCGCGGACCATCAATCGCGTGCCTACCGTGCGCCCAGCCGTCGCCAAGCATGTGCAAAAGGTAATCGACGAGGTCGGCTATTACCCGAACACCCATGCGCGAGCACTGGTTTCCGGCCGCAGCCGCATTTTTGGCCTGATGGTCTCAGAGATTACCAATCCCTTTTTCCCCGAGATCGTTCAGACGTTCGAGGACTTAGGCGTACAGCGTAAGTACGAAATTCTTCTGAGTTCGATCGCCAGCAACCCCGACCGGCTCGAGATGGCCGCACGCAGAATGATCGAGCTTCGGGTCGACGGCGTAGCCATCCTTACCTTCGGTATGGAGGATGGACCAGTCGACGCATTCCGCCGGCACAAGATTCCTGCAGTCGTTGTCGATATGGAGTCTTCGGGACCACTACTCAAAACTGTCCACATTGACTACCGGCACGGTATTCGCCAAGCCGTGCAGCACCTGGCCGCCCTTGGCCACATATGCATAGCCTTTATCAGTGGACCCCCTAATTTGAAAACAGCAGTCGCACGGAGCGTAGCTTTCCGAGAATGCATGAGTGAAATTGGATTGAACCTATGTCCGGAGCTTCTTATTGAGGGCGATCACACGATGGAATCGGGGATGCGAGCCATGTCAGTGCTCGCGTCTGTCCCGGTTCGCCCCTCGGCGGTGATCTGCTCGAATGACATGACCGCAATCGGTGTCATGCGTGAGGCTTTTGAATTGGCCCTCAAGATTCCCTCGGACCTGTCGGTGGTCGGATTCGATGACACGCACTTCGCTCAGTTCACGACTCCGCCCCTGACCACCGTACGGATGTCACAGACCGAAATTGCACGAATGGCGTTTTGCGCTCTGCTCGACTCAGTAGAGACTCAGCCCAGTCGAACTTCGCACGATATCGGCACGATTAAAACAGAACTCGTGCTCCGAGGTTCTACCGGCATTGCACCCAGTCGGCTGAAAAAGATCGCCGTCGAAAGTAATCGACGGCGATCCGGGGGCGAGGGAACGCGACTATGGAGATTGCAATCGACTTGGCGCAAATAGTTGTCCGAACATACTATCAGCCTTTCCGACACGAAGGTTTGGGGATCGGAATATCCACGTGTTGCTGCCGAGACCAGAGTGCACATCAGCATCAAAGCCCCGGATGCCACTAAGATCAAACTGAATTCCTGGAGTGGGCCGAAAATGGACATGGTCACACAACCGAACGGATACTGGATCACCCGTGGTGCCGCGATCTGAAGATTCGCACCCCGGCTTTTCCAGCAAGCCAGGCTATAAACGGTCGAGCGGATTCGATCCGCGGGCTGGTTGAAGAGCACAAAAAAGAGGCCTATTCCGGACATGCGAATACCAAACTTTCAGATTCTTAGTGCGGTCGCTGTTTTCTTGGCTGCTAGCTGCGTTTATGCCCAAGATTCGGCGACACCGACATACCTGAACACATCGTCGTCGGCCGAGCAGCGGGCTGCAGACCTGGTACACCACATGACGGTCGAAGAGAAGGTTACGCAGCTGACGAACCAATCGCGGGCGATCCCGAGGCTAAATGTGCCAGCGTACAACTGGTGGAGCGAATCGTTGCACGGAGTAGCGAGCAGCGGCACCACGGAGTTCCCCGAACCAGTTGGTTTGGCAGCCACGTTTGATACCGAGGCGATCCATCAAATGGCTGTAGCCATCGGCATTGAAGCACGAATCAAGCGTGTCCAGTTTGAACGGGCCGGCCACAGCCATGCACAGGAGGGGCTGGATTTCTGGGCGCCGAACATCAACATTTTTCGCGATCCTCGGTGGGGGCGCGGGCAGGAAACTTACGGCGAAGACCCATTCTTGACCGCACGCATGGGCGTTGCGTTTGTCACGGGGATGCAGGGCGACGATCCGAAATACTACCGGGTCATTTCGACTCCAAAGCACTATGCGGTACACAGCGGGCCCGAGACAACGCGCCACACTGCCGACGTGAAAGTCAGCAAACATGACGAATTGGACACTTATCTGCCGGCGTTTCGGGCGACCGTAACGGAGGCCAGAGCCGGGTCGGTGATGTGCGCGTACAACAGCGTCAACGGGCAGCCAGCGTGCGTCAACGAGTTTCTGCTGCAGGACCAGTTGCGGGGCAAATGGAATTTCCAGGGCTACGTCGTGTCCGACTGCGCGGCCATCATCAACATTTTTCGTGATCACCACTTCACCAAGACACAGCCCGAAGCTTCCGCGTTGGCGATCCAGCGCGGTGTAGACAACGAGTGCTTGAACTACTCGGATATTAAGGACGATCGCGACTACATGCCCTACCTCGACGCCTACAAACAAGGGTTTCTAAAAGAGAGTGAGATCGACACGGCGCTGATTCGGCTGTTCACTGCCCGCATTAAACTGGGCATGTTCGATCCGCCGGAAATGGTTCCGTACTCGAAGATCGATGAAAAGGAACTGAACAGTCCCGAGCATCGTGAACTGGCGCGCACACTGGCAAACGAATCGATGGTGCTACTGAAGAACGATGGAACGCTGCCGTTGAAGAAGAGCGGCATAAAGATCGCTCTAATCGGACCACTCGCCGATCAGACCAGATATCTCCTTGGCAACTACAACGGCAGACCCACGCATACGGTTTCCGTACTGGAGGGACTCAAGGCGGAGTTTCCAGATTCGCAGATCACGGTTAAGTCGGGAACGCAGTTTCTGCGCAGCGAAGGAGATGTCGTGCCGGCAACGTTCCTAACCACTCTAGAAGGCCGGCCAGGACTGACGGCGGAGTTTTCTATCGGAGAGATGTGGGGAGTAGAGAGAACCGTTCTGGCGGAGCGCCAGGTGAACAATATCGATTTAAAGGCGCAGGAGATTCCGAAGGAAGCGTCAGGCAAATATCCGCTGCGGGTGGAGTGGAGCGGGTTTCTGACTCCCATGGAGACGGGAGACTATACCGTCGGCGTGCGGTTGCAAGGGGGGTACGCAAGAGTCGAACTAGACGGCAGAACCATCGCGCACGGTTGGGTCGGCAGCGACGAAGCACCGGGGGCGAAGGTCGGTCACGTTCACTTGGAACAAGGGAAGAAAGTGTACCTGAAAGTTGGTTACGGGCAAGGCGGCGCCGGACCGGTGCAGGCGCAGTTGATTTGGGCAAAGTACGATCCCAAGCCGAATCCTGAGGCCATTGAATCGGCAAAGAATGCAGACGTCGTCGTAATGGTTTTGGGAATTACCAGCGAATTGGAAGGCGAAGAGATGCCGGTCAGCGAGGAAGGTTTTAAGGGTGGCGACCGGATCAGCATCAATCTTCCCAAACCGGAAGAGGACCTCCTGGAAGCCGTGTCAGCAAAGGGGAAACCTCTGGTGCTCGTTCTGGCAAACGGCAGCGCGCTCGCGGTGAACTGGGCCAACGAACACGCCAATGCGATCCTCGAAGCGTGGTATCCCGGCGAGGAAGGCGGAACAGCGATCGCGCAAACGCTGTCGGGTAAAAGCAATCCCGCCGGCCGGCTGCCCGTTACTTTCTACACGGGAATCGAACAGTTGCCCCCCTTTGATGACTACGCGATGGAGGGACGCACGTACCGCTATTTCGAAGGCAAGCCGCTGTACCCGTTTGGCTATGGTCTCAGCTACACAACTTTCTCTTATCGCGGACTGCGTCTGCTTAAAAAAACGCTCGGTGCGGACGATCCGCTCGTGGCCGAAGCGACCGTTACTAACGCGGGAAACCGCGAGGGCGACGAGGTGGCGCAACTTTACCTGAGTTTCCCGAACGTGCCGGGAGCGCCGTTGCGTGCCCTTCGCGGGTTCCGGCGCGTGCATCTCAAACCAGGCGAATCGCAGAAGGTTCGCTTCGAACTAAAGGACCGCGATCTAAGCATAGTTACTGAAGCCGGCGAACCAATTATCGCTAAAGGGAAATATTCGGTGTGGATCGGCGGTGGACAGCCAAACACCGGTGCGCCCGCGGTGGTGGAAACGTTCAACGTGAAGGCGACAAAGACTCTGCCGGAATAGGAAGAAGAGGCATTCAATGGTGCACTTGAGAGCTTGCAGCTTGAGCCTGACGAAATATGTTTGGTTGCCGCTCGCACTGCTTATCTCGACTTTCGCCTTCGCGCAAACCCAACCCGTTAAGGTCACTATTGATGCGTCCAAGACCGCCGCTCCCATTTCGAAATACATCTATGGGCAGTTTCTGGAACACATCGGCGGAATTGTGAACAACGGGATCTGGGCAGAGATGCTCGATGATCGCAAGTTCTACTTTCCCATCACTTCACACCCACCCGCCGAGCCGGCCGGACAACCCAGGTTCCGACACGCCACCCTGCGCCACTGGGCGCCCATCGGCGCCGACGACTTCGTGATCATGGACAGCGACAGGCCATACACGGGCGACCACTCGCCGCAAGTGAAACTCGAAAAAAGTGAAGCGCACGGATTCCTGCAGAGCGGACTGGCCGTGCGCAATGAGAAAGCCTACACGGGCAGAATCGTTCTGGCGGGCAGCCCAACAGCAGTAGTGAAGGTGACGCTGATCTGGGGTAAGGAAGCTGGCGACCGGCAGACCGTCACGATTCCTCCGCTGGGCTCCGCTTATCATAAGTTCCCGCTGAGATTCACTGCTAAAGGCGACAGCGATGATGGGCGGCTCGAAATCGCCGGAACTGGTGAAGGCGCGTTTCATGTCGGAGCCGTCTCACTGATGCCAGCCGACAATATCGAAGGATTCCGCAAGGAAGTGATCGACGCACTCAAGCAGCTCCACTCCGGAGTCTACCGCTTTCCAGGCGGCAACTTCGTCTCCGCGTACGAGTGGCGCAATGCCGTGGGTGATATCGATATGCGTCCTCCCATCTACGATCCGGTTTGGCATGCCGTGCAGCCAAATGACGTAGGAACGGATGAGTTTCTGACGCTTTGCCGTCTGCTCGACGTGGAGCCTTACATTACGGTGAATGCCGGCTTTGGCGACGAATGGTCGGCCAGAGAACTCGTGGAATACACTAACGGTGCAGTTGCCATGCCAATGGGCAAATGGCGCGCCGTCAACGGACATCCGAAGCCTTATAACGTTAAGTTCTGGGGCATCGGCAACGAACCCTGGGGCGATTATCAGATGGGCGCTATGGCCACCGAGCAATTTCAACTCAAGCATGTCATGTTCGCGAAAGCCATGCGCAAGGTGGATCCCTCTATCAAACTGATTGCTGCCGGTGCGATGCCCGACGTCATGACCGGAGCGAACCAGTCCAAACGTATCGGCGGCAAGTTTGTTCCGGATTATCTCTCGACAGCAGACTGGAGTGGTCACATGCTGGCTCACTGCCTGGACTACATCGACATGCTCAGCGAACATTTCTATTCCGCGAGCAACATGCATACCGATCTGAAGTTAGAGAAGAAGGTCGATATCGGTCCGCAGCCGCTAATCGAATGGGAGCGCGCACCAGCGACGCAAGTCCGCGTCAAATTCGAGCATTATCAGGAATATCTGAAACTCATTCCGGCGCTGAGAGCAAAGCCAGTGCCGATCGCCATCGATGAGTGGGCCTATATGGACAGGGACTCTCCCCCGGGGTCTTACAAGACAGTTCCCGCTTATGCCTGGGCGTTTCACGAGATGTTTCGCCACTCCGATCTTTTCCAGTTGGGTGCATTTACATTTGCAACGGCGATGATCAACGAAGACAGAACCGGTGCGGTGTTAAGCCCGACGGGTCTTCTGTTCAAGATGTATCGCGAACATTTCGGTACAATACCTGTGGAAGTGTCCGGAAATTCCCCACAGCCTAAACCGATCTACCCCGCGGGCGGTGATCAACCTGCAGTGAATCCTGGCAGCGATACCTACCCTCTGGATGTAAGCGCGGCTCTCACAGATGATCGCAAGACGCTTACGTTCGCTGTACTGAATCCGTCAGACTCTGAACAGCATCTGATGGTCTCGTTCAATAGTGCGAAGCTCTCAAGCCGGGGCCACCTGTGGCGGATGGCGCCATCCCTTGTGGACGCAACTAATAACGTGGGACAAAAGCCCGAAGTTCAAATCGAGGAGCAGGAACAGACCTCCTTGCCGGAGACGATGTCGGTCCCGGCTTTTAGCGTCAGCATTTATTCGTTTCCGATGCAGTAGTGGAACGGCAGGGGAAATCTCGAAAGCACACAACCTGAAGAGATTATGGGGGATAAATTTCCATGAAAACGAATCGAGCGTGTTGGGTGATCACGCTGTTGATGGCTATGGCTCCAACGCCTCGGCTTGCGGCGCAAGTACAAACGGAAGTGCCGACGCCCGTTTCCGGCGCAAAGCCCGTGGCGGTCGAACATATCAAGGTCCACGGGACAGCCTTGGAAGGCAATTTGGAGGGAGACGCTGTCGATCGCGACGTGTTCGTGTTTTTACCGCCCAGCTACGCCAAGCAGAAATCGCGACGCTATCCCGTAGTATATGCGTTGCATGGTTATTTCATCGGCGCCGAACAGTGGACCCACGAAATCTGGGTACCGCAGACCATCGAAGGCGCTTTTGCACAAGGCGCTAAAGAGATGATCGTTGTGTTGCCGGATTCCAAGACCGTGCACAACGGCTCCATGTATTCCAGTTCGGTCACTACAGGAGATTTTGAACAGTTTATTTCGCGCGATCTGGTGGCGTACATTGATGCTCATTACCGCACTCTTCCGAATCGAATGAGCCGCGGCTTGGTTGGCCACTCGATGGGTGGCTACGGTGCGAGCCGAATAGGAATGAAGCATCCCGAAGTATTCGGAAGCCTGTACATAATGAGTCCGTGTTGTTTATCCGCCCGAACGGCGGCCTCATTGAAACTTGAAGATGAAAAGGCACTTGAAGCAGTCAAGACACCAGAGGATTCAGCAAAGCTTCCGTTTTTTCAGAGGGCTCAGCTGGCCAGTGCAGCAGCTTGGTCACCGGACCCGAAGAATCCACCTCTTTACTTGGATCTCCCGATGAAAGATGGTGCGGTCCAGCCAGACATTCTCGCGAAATGGGCGGCAAATGCGCCACTCGCATTTGTGGACCAGTACATCGGAAACCTGCGCCGGTACCGCGCCATTGCGATGGATGTGGGAGACCAGGACGGGTTGCGAATCGATGCCGGCAAGCTGCGCGACGTTCTGGATAAGTACGGAATCGCGAACAGCTTCGAAGTGTACCCAGGGACGCACACGAGCAGAGTGGCTGATCGTTTCCAGAACCACGCGCTGCCGTTCTTCAGCCAGAGTCTTTGTTTTCAGAAAGATTGCCGGTAAGCCTCGAATCGTTCGCGCTGACCACCCGGCCTGGTAGAGAGCGTGTTCGGAATTTCGTGGACGATTGAATTTCGTCAGGGTTATATGCAGGCAGGTCCATCACTCAAAAACAAATCATCCGTGCGTTCAGACAAATCGACATGAGTTAAGCAAGATGCTGCGAGTCCGTCCTTCTGAGGCACGCGACGAACACTTTGCAGACCTCCCGCTCAGCGTCAACGTATCCAAAAGCGGCCTCTACTTTCAGGCTCATCGCCGCGACTACTATAAGGGCATGCGCTTGTTCGTCACTTTCCCGTTCGCATTCGCAAATGACCCAATGAATTGCGAATATTTGGCCGAGGTAGTGCGCGTCGAAAACCTGCCTAACGATCGCTGCGGCATCGCCTTTCCGGCCGTCGCGACGGGGGCCTACCTTTTGCTGGTGGAAGCCGCCAAACGCTGCCTTCTCCGCGGAGCCAACACAAAGAATGCGGTCCAGCGAACTGATCCATTGGCGGTCGCAATCTGGGATCGGGCCAGTAGGATGTGAAAAACATGAAGATTGTTTGCACGCAAAACCATGTCATCTCGGAAGCAGACAGCGTTTGGGGCAAAGTTGCGATCATCAGAAGCATCGTTCTCGCTGCTGCACTGCTGGTCATGTTTGCCGCGGCCGCCCAGGCCACCCTTTGTAAGTCGAGTCGTGACGTGCAAATGTTTTCTAAGTAAGACATTGGACTAACGAAGGACCGGATCAGTGCCTCCGCGATTTTCCGACTTGAAGGATTTCATGCCTCTCGCGGTCTTGGTAACAACTGAGGTAACAACTGCGCCTAAAACCGCCCATTCTTGCTATTCTCGAAACGAGGAAACCGCTTGAAACATTTAGTATTTAGCGCTTCGAAGGCCGAACAACGGGTTGTAGGTTCGAGTCCCGCCCGGTTCACCACTTGTATTTCTTTATAAACAAAGGAGTTGCTGGCCTATCCCCCGGAACGACTCTTAATCCCCCGGTTTGAGGTTCGAGTCCTCCCCGGCGTTTTTTCCGAGGCGGCTCTTGGCCTTGGGTTCTGATCCTTTATATGCAGCTCACCTGCCTGGCTTATTTCCTATCTGTGGCTGCGCGTTCCGAAGCTAGAGAATCCCAGCGAGTTCGATGGGGAATGGCCTCCTTCGTCAAACTTGCTTCCGTTTGTTCTTCTATAGGAGCGTCGGGGTCGGTTTCAAACTGCACCCCAACGGTTGCGTTCTTCAGTAAAGATCGCCGGCGTTCCTGAAGTCATCACCTTTGCCGACTCGAGGAGAAATGGCGTCGGCCGCCTTCGTCCTGCGTCGTGGCATCTCTCCAGAAACTCTTCGTGTCTGTGCGGATATCGGACCTCAATCTTCATAGCCGCGTTCCAGCCAGGGTGAGCCAACAGTATCGTCCGGCGAACCCCTAACCCGCAAGAAGGAGCTTCTTTAGCCTCCACGCTGGCGTGAGGATGCGCTGCAGGGGTGTTTCTCCTGCGGCGCCAAAAGTGTGCAATATTGAACAGTCTGGCCGCCGTGAATCTCTGTAGCATGTGCCGTCTTTGATGCAACTGTGAACGGCAAACGCTGAACCCGACTCGTGACAGCGAGTGCCGAGCGTCTGGATGGGAAAACCAGAACGATGGGTGCTCAAGATCTCGCAAGGTTCGGCGATCGGCCACAGATCACGTCCCGCCTGGTGCGGATG
The DNA here is from genome assembly GCA_963701055.1 of Candidatus Acidiferrales bacterium. Taxonomy (GTDB): domain Bacteria; phylum Acidobacteriota; class Terriglobia; order Acidiferrales; family UBA7541; genus Acidiferrum. The sequence continues at coordinate 5,635,996 of OY969563.1, forward strand.
GGCGTCATGAAATTGTGCGTCCTGTTCGGAGACGCGGCAATGGAGTGCGCTCTCCTGGATGAGATAGAGCCGGGTGATTCCAAATCTTTGAGCCACGCCTTGACGCGCGTTTGCGACAGGTCCCGAGCAGTGGCGGCGATGGGCTCATGACGGCAAATTCCAGGGCCTTTGGACGAGGCCGTCTCTTCCAAGTGTTATGCCTTCTCGCTTTCGCCGCCTGCGCTTTCGGCCAAGCTCCCCAGCAGGTTGTCGACAAGAGCCCGCAGTCCGCGACCACACCCCCGGCCAGCGCGCCCGCCTCTGAAGCCTCCAAGTATGTTGGAGCGGAGACTTGCAAGACGTGTCACAAGGAAATCTACGATAGCTGGGAGAAAACCCCGCATTGGGTGACGACACTAAATACCGTCGGTGGCCCTTCGCACCAAGGTTGCGAAGGCTGCCACGGTCCCGGCGCAGATCACGTTGCCGGCGGAGGCGATGTAACAAAGATATTTACGTTCAAGGATAGCTCGACTAAAGAAATCAATGCCCGCTGCATGACCTGCCACGCCGGCGGCACGCAACACATGAACGCCATCAACTCAATACACACACAAAACAACGTCAGTTGCATCGCCTGCCATTCGCCGCATCACTCAACAACCCGGGAGTTTATGTTGGTCAAGAGCCAGCCGGAACTTTGTTACTCATGCCACCTGCAACAACAAGCTCAATTTCAAATGCCGTTCCATCACCGCGTCAACGAACGCCTCATCCTATGCTCCGATTGCCATAATCCGCACGGAACCGTTGGGCCAAAGCAAGTGCGCGCTTCCGCCACTCAGGATGCCGTTTGCTTCACCTGCCACGCCGACAAGCAGGGGCCATACGTGTTCGAGCACGAGCCAGTAAAGATCGAGGGCTGCACATCCTGCCATGTTCCCCATGGAGGCGCGAATGTGCACATGCTGAGAGTGAGCAACGTCAATCTGCTCTGCCTGCAATGCCACACGAACTCCGCTCCTAACGCGAAAACCGGCAGCGCCCCGGGGGCTCCTTCGTTTCACAGCCAACAGACTTTTTTCAAGTCCTGCACGCTCTGCCACATCCAGATTCACGGTTCCAACTTCGATGCCACGTTCTTTAAATAGTGACCGCTATGAACCATATTCTGACATTGCCGTACAATCGCCTTCCAGCAGGGCATCTGACGTATGCCTTAACGGAGCGGGTACTCGACTTCTTGATTCTTCTTATAGCCCTCGCGGCTTGCTCCCCGGCGTCTCGCGCACAGACCGGCTCGGATGAAACAAAGGGAATTGATTCGGGAAACTACAACATCCAGCAGACCATCGAAGCCGGTTACCGCGGCACGTGGATCAACGGCAACATCGATACTTACGATACGTTCTTGAACCTTGGGTCGGGCTTGCGCCTGTTCGACTACACCGTCAATATCCGCTCGCTGGACCACGACGGTCTGCTCTTCGACAATCTCAGCTTCAGCAACTTTGGCTATGGCGGCGATCCGAATGACGTTACCCGCCTGCGCATCGGCAAGAACAAGTATTACGACTTTCGGCTGTTGTTTCGCCGCGACAAAAATTTCTGGGATTACAACCTACTGGCCAATCCACTGAACCCTTCGACGTCCGTTCCCGAGGTGGGCATCGCAAATTCGCCGCATGCGCTGGACCTTGTCCGCCGGATGCAGGATTACAATTTGACCTTAATGCCGCAGTCGCGCGTTCAACTGCGCCTGGGTTTTTCTCATGATCGAGACGAAGGTCCCGGATTCTTCACCACCGACGGCGGGACTATCTCTGCGTTCAATGAAGCATACAGCTTTACGACGAATTCTTATCGACTCGGTGTGGACTTCAAGGTTCTGCCCAAGACCACCATTTCTTATGACCAGTTTCTGACGTATTACAAGCAGGACAACGTTGTCACGGACAATCCGCAGAATTCCGGCTACCAACTGGCCAACGGCACTCCCGTGGACTTGGGCATTATCTGGAGCACCTTGGGGCCTGTGGAAGTTTTGCCGTGTGCTGCGCCGATTGCCACTGCTCCGAACATAGTCAATCCAAACTGTAACGGCTATCTGTCCTACAGCCAGGCGAGCGGGCCACGGAATTTCATGCCTACAGAGCGCTTGCGGTTTCAGTCAAATTACTTCAAGAACTTTGAGACTGCGGGTTCATTTGGTTACAGCGCGGCCAACAACTCGGTCCCAAACTTCAATGAGATCGTCAACGACTATACCTCCCGTGACGGAACGCGCGGAAGCACTACGGGAGGCCCAGCGGATGCCAAGCGAGTTTCCGTGAATGCGGACTGGTCGGGTGTCTATTCGGTGACCGACAAGTTTCGGATTCTTGATTCGTTTCGGTACGACAACTGGCGAACTCCCGGACTCTGGGATACGGCGGAGACAAATATATTCGGCCAAATGCAGCCAGGGCTCGTAGGTCTGGCGCAGCCGCAATCGGTGTTTACTTCGGCCACGTTTCTTTCCCTGTGCCCCGCGCCGTACACAGCAGCGACCTGTCCCGGTCATTCCGCAAGCTCTTCTGCCGATATCGTTAACGGCCCGACGTCAACCTTTCTGGGGCAGAACATCAGATCCAACACTTTCCAGCTACAGTATGACTTCACCAAGCGCCTGACCGGCCGGATTGGCTATGTGTACACAGATCGCACGATCGCCGATTACAGCGCGACCTTTTATTCCGCCGAAACCTATTTTCCAGGAGGAATTGGCGGAACCGCCGGAAACGATTATTTCGCCGCTCGTGGAGCTTGCGCTATCCCCTCCGCCTGCACTGAAACGGTGGATCCCGCCACCGGCCAGCTGATTTCACTCACGTTCTCCGGTCCCGCAGCGGGCAATGACACGTCTCGCAACATCACCGGTATTCAGGAGAATACTTTGTTGCTGGGTTTCACGGCTCTGCCCATCGACTCGCTTCGCATCACCGGAGATTTCCAGTTCGGTTACAACAATTATTCCTTCACCCGGATCAGTCCGCGGCAAGTGCAGAGCTACAAGCTTCACGCGGACTACAAGCCTCGTTCCTGGATCAACTTCGATGGCGCACTCGACATCCACGAAAATCGCGACAACGTTTCTACCGTAAACGACATTGAGCACGGCCGGACCTACAGCTTCGTCACCACCCTGCTGCCGACTGCAAAGTTCTCTTTCGATCTTGGCTACACCTACACCAACATCTACACTCAGGCACTGATTTGTTATTACAACAATGCTTTTGGTCCGCCGCCCGCGACCCAGTGCCCCACCAGCTTGGGCTACACGCCGCCCGCCGTTTCCGGATTGGGCTTCTACTCAAGCAAACAGAATTTCGTATACGCCGACATCCAGTGGAAGCCCGTTCGGCGAGTCACGCTCACCCTCGGATACGCTGGAAGCTTCGTGGCAGGTAGCACGCTCTTAATAAATCCGCTTCAGGTGCCCGGGACTCTCGCTTTCAATTATCAAAAACCATATGTGAGTGCGATTTTCGATGTGTACAAAGGGCTGAGTTACCGGATGACGTGGAACTATTACGGGTATAACGGCAAGGGGCTGGGGTCGAACGAAACGCCGGGATTGGCGCCAATTCCCATACAGGATTTCAACGGCAGCACCGCCGAATTCGCGCTCCGGTACACCTTCTGAAACGGTGAGGCGAAATCGGGAAGCGGCAGTGTTAAAGGTTGAGGCTGAATTTCTGGAGACAGGTGAATGTTCTTTAATTCGAATGGAGCTCAAAGATGAAGAAACTCAATGTGGAAGTCTCTTTCACGGCTGTGGCAGCACTTGTCGTCTTGTTTGTTCTTGCGTTGCCGGCGCAAGCGCAAGATGCATCGGCTGCGCTCTACAAATCAAAATGTGCGGCGTGCCATGGCCCTGACGGGACCGCTTCGGCGACGGGGAAGACAATGGGCGCACACGATCTTGGCTCTGCCGACGTACAGAAAATGTCAGACGCAGAGCTCACAACGATCATCACGGACGGAAAGAACAAGATGCCGGCGTACGGAAAGTCTCTGAAAGGGGAACAGATTAAAGGGCTAGTGGCTTACATCCGCACGTTGAAAAAGTAGGCTTCATCGCCGTACAAAGCGGCAGATGTTCTGTCCTTGCTCAAAATCGGTCGCGCGGGGAGAAGGGTGGCACCGCTTGCCGAAAAAGACGCGAAGTACAGAATGGAGCATGATCGTGTGGAGGGAGATCAGATGCCTGAAGAACGCAGAAAAATGACCTTCAAGAAAAGGATTTCATGAGGATGAAGATTTATATGGTCCCCACCGACCGGTGGTACATCGAACGCACCGTCTGGTTGATCGCCGGAGTGGTTCTGTTAGCTAGCACAGCGATGGCATTACTGATGAATCGGCTGTGGATCCTGGGAGTCATTGCGACGGGGCTCGTTTCCATCAATGTTGCTTTTACGGGCTTTTGCCCCGTGGGCAGTGTGCTGCATTTGCTTGGCTTCACGCCAATGCTTGGGTCAAAGAAACCGACGCGCTGGAACCTATACTTTATGCAGACAGACAGATGGTATCTTGAGCGCCGCATCTATCTTGCAGTGGGATTCAACATCTCCGTCGCGTCAGCGCTGGTGCTCGTTTACAGCCCATGGCTCACTCTGTTCACGGCCTTCGTTGGTGGTGCGATGGTGTGGTTCGCCGCGACTGGTTTTTGTGTGATGGCGAATGGACTTTACTGGCTAGGCGCCGAGCCACGCTTGACGCCAGAATCGCTCCCTTCGGCTCGCTGCGCGGAATGTCCAAAGTCGGGTGAGTGTTTTGGTGGACATGCAATCTTGGCGCGAAGTGAAGGCGTTCGTTTTACTGAGCCACCGGCGACGGCATCTCCTCCGACCTAGCGCTCATATTCTCGACTCGAGCGAACTCCCGGAATTAGGGCCGAAGGATCGGGCAATGGGGTAAAAGGTTGTAAGAGGGGTCTTCAACGCGGATGAGCATGCAAGATGGATATAGACGGCGTTTGTGAAAACAAAAACGGAAGTTGCGATTGAGAGAATCGTCACGGAGTGAAAGTAGATGACGGGGCGTGCTCTCAAACCCTGAGAGGTGCAAGTATGGAAGCATTGCGCAGCCCACTGCCTAAGGCTTTGAAGTCTCGCGGCGTGTCCCGCCGCGAATTTATGAAGTTCTGCAACTTGATGGTGGCCACGCTGGCGCTCCCACCAAGGTATCTATCAGCTGTCCAAAAGGCTCTCAGTCAGACGACACGTCCGATTCTGGTTTGGCTCGAATTTCAAGACTGCGCGGGCAACTCCGAGTCCATGCTGCGCACGAGCAATCCAACTGTTACGGAATTCGTGCTGGACCTCTTCTCTTGGGAATACCACGAATTGATCATGGCGGGGGCGGGTAAGCAGGCCGAAGATGCACTGGAACGAGTGGTCCGGGAGCACAAAGGTGAATACATTGCGGTCGTGGAAGGCGCGATCCCAACCGCAGATGGTGGTGTGTACTGCACGATTGGCGGCAAGACCGCTCTCGAGATTGCACAGCACGTTTGCTCGAATGCGGCAGCGAACATCGCGGTCGGCGCTTGCGCCTGGGACGGAGGCCTGGTTCGATCGAACCCAAATCCGACCGGGGCCGTGGGGTTGCAGGAGGCTGTGCCCGGCTTGAACGTCATCAATTTGGGCGGCTGCCCGCACAATCCGGCCAATACTGCGGCAGTCCTTGTGCACTATCTGACGTTCCACCAAATGCCGGCTCTCGACCAATACAATCGGCCGCTGTTCGCCTACGGCAATATCATTCACGATCAGTGTGAGCGCCGCGCTCACTATGATGCCGGCCGTTTTGTTGAGGAGTGGGGCGATGAAGGTCACCGGAAAGGTTACTGCCTCTACAAAATGGGCTGCAAGGGCCCCGAAGCCACCTACAACTGCCCAACGGTCCGCTGGAATGACGGAACCAGTTGGCCCGTAAAATCGGGCCACGGATGCATCGCTTGCGCTTCGCATCGCTTCTGGGATACGAAGTCACCTTTCTACAAACGTCTGCCTTCGGTCCCGGGTTTCGGTGTGGACGTCGACGCCGGAAAGCTTGGCCTCTGGTTAACGGGTGGTATGGCGACGGCTCTAGGCCTCCACGGAATCGCCAGCGCCGCGCGGGCGCAAGCACGCCCCCGAGGGGAAGAGCCAAGGGGAGGCCCGACCGAGATCGCCCGGGATGGCGCCGTGGTAGAGCGCGAAGGGCCGCCGAAGAAAGAATGACCGCAGCCCGCTCGGGCGATTCGTAATCGTCTGCGCGGCCGGACCAAGATAGGACAACGTCGTGCCGAAAAAAACTTCGCCAGCATCGGCCCTGGCTCGGCTTCCCGAAACCGGGCTCGTCCGGACGTATGTGTGGGAGAAGCCCGTACGCATCTCGCACTGGCTGATGTTCTTCGCGTTTGTCTCCCTTTCCTTCACCGGCCTCTATATGCATCGCCCCTTCCTGCTCGCCGCGGGCCGGGAACCATTCCTCATGGCCAAGATGCGGTTCGTTCACGTGGTCTCCGGATTCGTACTGATCGCCGCAATCGCGTTACGCGCGTACTGGTTTTTCAAGGGCAATTTTTGGGCCAGGTGGTCTTCGTACGTCCCCATCCACCGCGAGCAATGGCAGGGCATGGGATCGATGCTTGAGTTTTACCTGTTCATGCGATTCAGTCCCGGCCACCGGGTGGGCCACAACCCTCTCGCCGCTTTTTCCTATGTCATTATCTACCTGCTCATCCTTGTCGAAATCTTGACGGGATTGGTCCTCTACAGCCAAGTGTTGGGAAATTCCGTCTTGCATCGTTTCACGGATTGGCTCCCGCTACTCCTCTCTCCGTCCTACCTGCGCCTGATTCATTATTCTCTGACCTTCGTTTTCTTCGCGTTCGTCATGTTCCACGTGTATGCCTCGGTTCTCGTTTCCCTCGAAGAAGAAAACGGACTCCTCGACAGTATCTTCTCCGGATGGAAATTCATGCCTGCCGGCGAGTTGCGCCGCGAGATCGCCGCGATCCCCGAGGCCCGGCGCTTCGCCAAGCGTCACGAACTATTGCCGCGCGGGACACCCGAAGAGGAGCGCGCAGGAAGCGTGCCTAAGTCCCGGCCCGGTCCCGGACCGCTCGCCCTCTATCGCAACTGGATCAGTTTCGCCGGCACGGGCATCGTCGCCGTCGGCGTGCTCGTATTCGCCGTCCTAATGGCTTATCACACCATCGGAGGCGGCGCTCTTGTTCAGCCTTATGGCGATCTGGTGATTTTCTTCCTGCCGCCCGTTTTTGTTTTTGTCGGCGTCGCGGTCATTTTGTTAGGCATGTATGCTCAGTGGATCCTCTGGCGCATGCACAAGCCGTTGTCGTTCGCGCGTTACCCCAAGTGGGACCTCAACCTCGCGAGCGAGAGAAAGGCTCTCCTGACTGTCGCGATCGGGGCGGCAATCATTTCCGTTCCGGCGATCTATGGAAGCGGCCAGGCCTATCTCTACACGGATGCCGTGCCTTTCTGCGGCGCCGTTTGCCATTCCATGACCCCGGAGTACAGCACCTATCAACGTTCCCCGCATGCCCGCGTGGCTTGCGCGCAATGCCATGTCGGACCCGGTGCCACCGGATACCTCGAATCGAAAATCCGCGGCATGGCAGAACTCGTCCAAACCATTCAGAACGACTATCCGCGGCCGATACCCGTGCCGGTCACAGCGTTGCGCCCCATACGGGGCAATTGCGAGAAGTGTCATTGGCCGGCCAATTTCTTCGGCTCGCGCGAGTTGCACCGCGTACACTTCCTGTCCGACGAGCAGAACACTCGCTGGGAGATCTACATGTTGGTCAGAATCGGTGGCGGCGGGCATGCGGACGAGTCCCGCACGGGAATTCATTGGCATGTTGCCAGCAAGGTCGAGTACGTGGCCAACGATCCGGGAAGACAAACTATTGTTTGGGTCCGAGCGGTCGATCCAAAGACCGGTGCCGCCAAGGTGTATACCTCTCCGGCGCAAAAAGCGACCGCATCACCGGTAGGTGAGATCCGCACGATGGATTGCATCGACTGTCATAACCGCCCGAGCCACATCCTCCAGGCACCCGACCGCAGCGTCGATCTGGCGCTTGCCGGTGGAGCCATTGATCCATCTCTTCCCTTCGTCAAGCAGCAGGGCGTGGCGGTCCTTACAGCGAGTTACACGAACCGTGAACAGGCCAGGCGGGAAATCGACAGCGCGGTGCGCGGCTATTATCAGAAGAGCTATCCTCAGGTCTATGCTGGAAAGCAGAAGGCGATCGAGGGCGCCATCGCGTCTCTGCAAACAACGTACGACCACTATTTCTTCCCTTCGATGAAAGTCCGTTGGGACACCTATTTCACCAACGACACGCACTTCTATTCGGCAGGGTGCTTCCGATGCCACGACGGCCAGCATAAAAGCGTGGACGGAAGTGTCATACCCTCCGATTGCAACACGTGCCACACGATTGTGGGGCAGGGCAAGACCGGAACCGTGCAATTCGCCAAGGATACGCAGGGGATAACCTTCAAACATCCGGTCGACATAGGTGGGGTTTGGGCCCAGCAGGCGTGCAGCTCCTGCCATACAGGAGGATCATTATGATCGATTCATCCACAAAACCTGCCCGGTCCACGAAGTGGATCCGTGCCGGGCCACTCCGGCTCTTCACGTCGGACACCTGTTGTCGTCGGGCCGAGATTTCAGGAACAAAGCAGCTTAGGGGGTGCATATGAACGGAACTCGAGCGTTGAGGGTTATTGCTTTTATGTCGATCTCCATCGGCGTCGGTATCCTCAGCCGCCCAGCATGGGGATTCGTCATTTTCGGGATCCTGGTGCTGATCGACAACTTTGTCTTCAAGAGCCAGCCGATGCCGCCGCGTCCGGCCGTTTCCGATCGAGAAGTCACAGAGACGTAGCGCCGCTTCTCAGCCGCTAAATCGCCGTTTGCCGGCTTCTGTCATCGGCGCCGGGCTTTCGGGCGGTTTTCCGGCGGACGATGTCGTATCGGCAGGGATTGGCGGCAGGGCCGTCGCTTAGGCGGTCGGAAGGTTCGCGCGCGACACGGTACTGGAGTTGGACGATTCCGGCTGAGACAAGGAATCGCTGCGTAGTCGCGAAGCGTGGGGAGGACAGCATGGCGCGGATTGTGGTTGATCCTGTAACGCGTATTGAGGGGCACCTCCGTATTGAAGCTCAGGTGGACGGCGGCGTCATAACGGACGCGTGGAGTTCCGGGACGATGTTCCGAGGAATTGAATTGATCCTGCGCGGCCGAGACCCTCGGGAGGCTTGGATCTGGGCGCAGCGCATCTGCGGTGTCTGCACCATGGTCCATGCGTTGGCCTCCGTGAACGCGGTGGAGGACGCACTGGGCATCGAAATTCCTGACAACGCTCGCCTGGTCCGCAACATCATTGCGGCAACACAGACGATTCAAGATCACGTCATCCACTTCTACCATCTGCACGCGCTGGATTGGGTGGATGTGGTCTCCGCCCTGAAGGCGGATCCAGCGAAGACTTCCCAGTTGGCACAATCGATCTCCGATTGGCCGGTGTCGAGCACAAAGTATTTCAAGGCCGTTCAGGACCGCGTCAGCGCCTTGGTTGCCAGCAGACAACTGAGTCTTTTTGGTTCGGGTTATTGGGGGCATCCCGCCTATCGGCTTCCACCCGAAGCAAATCTCATGGCCGTCGCGCATTACCTCGAAGCACTTCAGTTCCAAAAGGAGTTTATCCGCATTCACGCGGTGCTCGGCGGCAAGAATCCCCATTTGCAGACGTTTCTCGTCGGCGGCATGGCCACTTCGCTCGACCCGAACGAACCGAACGCCACCGTGAACCCGGAGCGAATCGATTTCTTATTGCAAGTGGCGAAGACCGCTCATTCCTTTGTCAATCAGCTGTATATTCCAGACGTGCTCGCCGTCGCCGGCTTTTACCCCGATTGGTTCGAACGCGGCGAAGGACTGGGAAATTTCATGTCTTACGGCGCCTATCCTCAGGGCAGCATTAAAGATCCGGCGGATTTCTTCCTGCCACGCGGCATCCTCCTGAATCGCGACCTTTCCAAAGTCTACCCCGTGGATCCAGGGAACATTACCGAGTACGTCGCCCACTCCTGGTACGAGTATATGGAAGGAAATCAAGTGGCGAAACACCCCTACGAAGGGGAAACGATCCCGAGATACACCGGTCCCAAGCCTCCCTACGAGTTTCTCGAAGTGGACCAGAAGTATTCCTGGCTGAAAGCCCCTCGCTATGAAGACAAAGCGATGGAAGTTGGCCCGCTGGCTCGGTTCTTGGTCGCGTATGCCTCGGGCCAGCCAGAAGTGAAAACACTGGTCGATTCCACTCTGGCAAAACTGAAAGCGCCGCCCACGGCTCTGTTTTCGACCCTGGGCCGTATCGCGGCCCGCGCCCTCGAATCGCAGCTCCTCGCCAGTCGCCTGGTTGGATGGATCGAGGAACTGGGAAACAATTTAGCGACGGGCAACCTGCGCATTCACGACGGACAGAAGTGGGACCCGAACTCTTGGCCCCAAACCGCACGAGGCTTCGGTTTCTTTGAGGCTCCGCGCGGGTCGCTGGGGCACTGGGTGGAGATCGAAAACCAGGCGATCAAGAATTACCAGGCCGTGGTGCCCTCCACCTGGAATGCAAGCCCGCGAGACGCCCAAGGTCAGCGCGCCGCGTACGAGGCCGCGCTCCTGAAAACCCCGGTCGCGGACCCGGAGCGCCCACTGGAGATTCTGCGCACGGTTCACTCCTTCGACCCCTGTTTGGCTTGCGCCGTCCACGTCGTCGACGGGCGTGGACGGATCCGCTCTCGCAAAGAGGCCTGAATTATGCGCGATTGGCTTTCTTCAGATACCGTGGTCATCGGGGTCGGCAACACGATTCTTTCGGATGATGGAGTCGGTGTCCATGCGGCACGATTGCTGCAAGCGGATGCGCGCGTGCCCCAGGCCCTGACGATTCTCGACGGCGGCACACTTGGACTCGAATTAATTCCGTATGCTTCGGAGGCCGCACGCATCCTGTTCCTCGATGCCGTCAACTCGGGAGAACCTCCCGGAACACTCACCCGCATGACAGGGAGAGATTTGCTCGCCGGAGCGGGGGGATTGAGTGTGCACCAGTTGGGCGTCACCGATCTCATTGCGGCCCTCGCGTTAGTGTCGACCAAAACCCAGGATATCGTCGTGCTCGGCGTGCAGCCTGCGATTACCGACTGGGGTACGTCCTTATCTCCTGATGTCCAGGCGGCGCTCCCGTTTTTGGTCGATGCCGCATTGGCGCAGCTGCGACTCTGGAAGGACTCACCGGACGCCGTCGCGAATACCCACCAGTCCTCCCTGCCGCCCGCGCAATCCTCGGGCCGCACACTGTCCCAACCTTGCGAAGAAGGAGACCTCTAGCGTGTGCCTCGCCATTCCAGGGAAGCTCGTCAGCAAAGAAGTTCAGAACGGTATTCATGTGGGACGCGTGCAATTCGGCGGCATCACGCGGGAGACCTGCCTGGACTTTGTTCCCGAAGCGTCTGTCGGAGACTACGTGATTGTGCATGTAGGATTCGCGATCAGTCTCGTCGATCGCGAAGAGGCGGAGCGCAGCTATCAGCTGCTCGAAGCCATGGGATTGCTCAAGGACGAACTCGCCTCGGATTTGGCAGACTCCTGAGCGGCGAGGTCCATCGATGTCAAGGGCCAAGTGGGGGAACGTATGAAGTATTTGGACGAGTACCGCGATGAGAGAATTGCTCACCGCCTTGTGGCCGAACTGGCTCGCCGCACAACGCAGCCATGGGTGTTGATGGAGATCTGCGGCGGGCAAACCCACACGCTCATGCGCTACGGCATCGACGAAATCCTGCCCGCCGGCATCGAGTTGGTCCATGGCCCGGGGTGCCCCGTCTGCGTCACCTCCCTAGAAACCATCGACAAAGCCATCCAAATCGCTTCACGTCCCGACGTGACCTTCATTTCCTACGGCGACATGCTTCGCGTCCCCGGTTCCCATACCGATCTCTTCCACGTGAAGGCTCAAGGCGGAGACGTGCGTGTTGTTTATTCTCCGACAGAAGCCCTTAAGTTCGCGCGCGCGAACCCCAGCCGCAAGGTGGTCTTTTTTGCGGTCGGCTTTGAAACCACGGCGCCCGCCAATGCCATGGCCGTCTGGCAAGCGAAACAGCAGGGCATCGGGAATTTTTCGATACTTGCCTCGCACGTCCTCGTACCTCCGGCCATTCGAGCGCTCCTCAGTTCAGTCCGCAACCGCGTGCAAGGCTTCATTGGTCCGGGGCACGTCTGCACGGTCATGGGCTACCGGGAATACGAGGACCTCATCCGGGAGTTTCACGTGCCGATTGTTGTCGGAGGGTTCGAGCCTCTCGACCTCCTTGAAGCAATCCTCATGCTGGTGACGCAATTGGAGGAAGGGCGCGCGGTCGTCGAGAACCAGTATGTCCGATCCGTGACGTATCAAGGGAACCTGCATGCCCAAAAAATATTAGCGGAAGTGTTCGAGGTGTGTGACCGGAAATGGCGCGGCATCGGCGGGATTCCGGAAAGCGGCCTTCGTCTCCGGGAGGAATACGCTGCATTCGATGCCGATCGCATCTTTGGAACCGAAGGAGTGACCGCCGAGGAGCCCGCCGAATGCATCAGTGCGGAAGTGCTCCAGGGCCTGAAGAAACCCACCGATTGTTCCGCATTCGGGACGCGCTGCACGCCGGAAAATCCGTTGGGCGCACCCATGGTCTCTTCCGAGGGTGCATGCGCGGCGTATTACCAGTATCGACGGCACACGTTCGCGCCGAGGCAAGTCCATTGATGCAGCGGGAAGCAAAACTCGCCTTGGCCTTAAGCTGTCCCCTTCCGCTTGCCGCCACCGAATCCATCCTTCTGGGCCATGGAAGCGGCGGTCGGATGAGCGCGGACCTCCTGCGCAATATTCTCCTGCCGGCGTTGCAAAATCCTGTGCTCGACCGGTTAGATGACCAGGCCATCGTGGACATCGCCGGATCCCAAATTGCATTTACGACGGATTCCTTCGTCGTGAAGCCGCTGTTTTTCCCGGGCGGCGACATCGGAACGCTGGCGGTGAACGGTACCGTGAACGACTTGGCAATGGGCGGCGCTAAACCTCTTTTCCTGAGCCTCGCGCTCATCCTCGAAGAAGGATTCCCGCTCGATACTCTCCGTCGCGTGATGGCATCGATTCGCGACGCTGCCGCTCGCGCTGGCGTCGTGATTGTCACCGGAGACACCAAGGTCGTGGAAAAGGGAAGCGGCGACGGATTGTTTGTGAACACCTCGGGAATCGGACTCGTTCCCTCCGGCGTGCGGCTTTCGGCTGACCGGGCGTGCGCCGGAGATCGCGTGCTGCTGAGCGGCACCATAGGCGACCATGGAATCACCATACTCTCCCAGCGTGAAGGCCTGGAGTTTGAAAGCGCTATCGCCAGCGACACGGCAGCGCTGCACACTCTTGTCGCCGACATGCTTCGCGCAGGCTCCGAGATTCGTTGTCTCCGCGACCCTACACGCGGCGGCCTGTCGAGTTCCTTGAACGAGATTGCCGCCCGGTCGCATGTGGGGATCGAGCTCGAAGAGAGTGCCCTTCCGATTCGCGAGGAAGTCCGGGGCGCTTGCGAAATGTTGGGGCTCGACCCACTGTATGTGGCGAACGAAGGCAAGCTGGTGGCGATTGCCGATCCCCTCGACGCCGACCGGATTCTCGAAGCCATGCGCCAGCATCCGCTCGGCCGCAACGCCCGGATGATCGGAACTGTCACGGACGCTCATCCCGCAATTGTCACTCTGCGAACACGCTTGGGAACTTCGCGGATTGTCGATCTGCTCTCCGGCGACCAATTGCCAAGGATCTGCTGAGCCCAGTCCGATGCACGAAATGGGAATCGCCAATTCGGTTCTGGATGCCATCCGCGTAGAACGACTGCGCTTCGCGGACAGCCATATCTATAAAGTGGGAGTTCGCATCGGCGAACTGGCCGGCGTCGACCCGGATGCTCTGAGTTTTTGTTTTGAAGCCCTCGTGCGCGGGACGGAACTCGAGCCGCTCGCCCTCGAGGTCGAATACTGCCCGCGCCGCCACGAATGCCGGGCTTGCGGACACGCGTATGCCGCGTCGCACGACGATTCGGCATGTCCCCGGTGCGGCGTGACAGAGCCTAAATTCTTGGGAGGCGACGAACTGGAACTCGCCTATTTGGAGGTCGAAAATGGAACACGTGACGCTTGAACGTAAAGTCTTGAGCGAAAATGACCACGTTGCCGCCCGCCTGCGGGTGCGCTTTACCGAACACAATGTTCTGTGCCTGAACCTGATCAGCTCACCCGGGTCCGGAAAAACCAGCCTTCTCGAACGCACCCTTGAAAGCTTCGATCGACGCGAACGAGTCGCCGTTCTCACCGGGGACATCCAGACGGAAAACGACGCGAGACGCCTGGCCCGGTTAGGGTTTCCCGTAAAGCAAATAACGACCGGAGGCACATGCCATCTCGATGCCCGCATGATCGAACGGGCCCTTGTCGATTGGCCTTTGGAGGACCTCGATCTGCTGTTGATCGAAAACGTCGGCAACCTCGTCTGTCCGTCGAGTTACGATTTGGGGGAAGCGGCAAAACTTGTGGTTCTCAGCGTCACGGAGGGAGAAGACAAACCGCTGAAATACCCCTCGATCTTTTTTAAGTCGGAGCTCCTGATCCTGAACAAGATCGATCTGCTGCCCTACGTGCCATTCGATATTCGCGTCGCCGAAGAGAATTCCCGCCGCGTCCACCGCAACATCGACATCGTGCGTGTATCCTGCCAGACGCGCCAAGGATTGACGGAATGGCTCGCTTGGCTTGATCGCAAGCGGGAAGGCTTCCATGCCACTACCTCCGCCGCGCCTTGAAAACAAACATCCTAGGATTGCCAAACGGACTCGCACCGCCAGGCTGTATCACCTAAGTTATATAGCGTCCTAACTTTCTTTGTCGATTGATCCCCACGATATTTGACTTTGGACCGTCCAACGATGAGTCGAAAAACGTTTCCGAACTTTGTGACTCCGACTAACTGGCAGGTTGGCGACACCGTCGCTATGCAAATCAATCGACTCCGCGACGGAGCATCCGAATACATCGCATTCCCGGTTGATCCGGCCAAAACGGGACGCATCGCGTGGTTAGCGATCGGCCACCGTCGCTAGAACCGCAGGACTGAAATCCCCGATTGTCGGACAATTAGACCGAGACGGCGCAGTGTAGAACTGTGGTTAGGCAGTGCAATTTCTGGGATTTTGCTAAGGCTCTTTATCCGCAGCCGACTGAGCCGCTAGTATCATCGGCAGATGGTCCGCAATTCCAAATTGATCAGGAGTCAAACTGTAAATCTTGGCAACATGAACCCCCTCGGCGTCGTCACCCGCCTTTAGAGAAACTCGCGATAAGTCTCGTGTTGTTTTAACGGAAAAGGCTTGAGTCGATACTGCAAATAAGTCGCCTTTCTTTATATCGGTCCCCGGCAGATCACACCACGCCACACGAATGTCGAAGGGGCGATCGTAAGACCGATTGCCAAGAGGAATAGGTGTCCCTTCCAGTAGTTGCTTATTAATTCCCGTCTCTTCTACCGCTTCGCGCAGCGCGGCAGTTATAGCCTTCTCAGCAACAGTTGCCCCGCCAATGCCCCGAATAGGGTCAATAAAACCGCCAGGCAACGCCTGGAGGCCTGCGCCAGGGCTATGCCTTCGAGTAATGAGAACGACGTTACCGGAGCTGTCCAGAAGAATAGCGTCTGCCGCGTGCCTTAGATGTACGGAGACCTCTCTACCATCGGGCATCTTTAAGGTGCCGAGAGAATGAACTGCCTGACTAGGGTTGTTCACAAAATTCCCGTCTACAGCTCTTTTGATGATCTCTTGCTGGAGAGCGGGGTCGATAAGCATATTGTCTTTAATCAAATTCGTTGATGGCATCGGTCTTATTTCTCGATATTGTCTGGTTCAGATTTCGCCTATCCTATCCGATGCTGGCCCTTTCGTTTGCCCACGATTTCGTCAATTGTCATGGCTCACTACTTCGGTCGCATTGATGATACTGATCTTGCTGCCGACGACGCGCACCCGGTGACCCAAAAAACGAGCGGCCCTAGAATGTTCCACGGGCCGCTCATTTGAGTCTGTGAACTCGGTCCAACTGGACCATTCAGTCTTACCGGAACTAGGGCTTTTTCTCTTCGTGAGGCTCGCCCTGATGCGACGGTTCGGACTTCGGCGCGGCTTCCGGCTTCGCCGCAGTCTGATGCTGTGTAGCAGACTTCGGCTCGCTTTCGGTGTGAGGAGCCGCCTGATGTGACGGTTGTTGGCTGGTGTTCGTGTGAACGGCTTTGGTCTCCGGTCGCGCCGCCACAGGTTTTACATGTGCCGCCTTGTCCTCATTCGCTTGTGTCGCAGCTGCCTTATTCTCGGCTGCCTTGTTGCTCTCAGCTGACTTCTTCTCAGCCGCCTTGTTCTCATTCGCGTGTGTCGCAGCTGCCTTATTCTCGGCTGCCTTGTTGCTCTCGGCTGACTTCTTCTCAGCCGCCTTGTTCTCATTCGCGTGTGTCGCAGCTGCCTTATTCTCGGCTGCCTTGTTGCTCTCGGCTGACTTCTTCTCAGCCGCCTTGTTCTCATTCGCGTGTGTCGCAGCTGCCTTATTCTCGGCTGCCTTGTTGCTCTCAGCTGACTTCTTCTCAGCCGCCTTGTTCTCATTCGCGTGTGTCGCAGCTGCCTTATTCTCGGCTGCCTTGTTGCTCTCGGCTGACTTCTTCTCAGCCGCCTTGTTCTCATTCGCGTGTGTCGCAGCTGCCTTATTCTCGGCTGCCTTGTTGCTCTCGGCTGACTTCTTCTCAGCCGCCTTGTTCTCATTCGCGTGTGTCGCAGCTGCCTTGTTCTCGGTGGCCCTGGTCTCAGCCTCTGTGGCACCCTTAGCCGCCACCACACCCTTGCCGGTAAACTCTCCCGGTTTGGATGTTGCAGCGATTGGCGGCTTGCCATGATTCACGGACTGTAATAACTCGCGGTTCCCGCTGGCGGCATTTTGATGCCCGGTCTGTGCCGCCGTTGCCGGAGTATGACGCTCATGAGCCGCGGTCTCTTCCGCAGCCGTCGCTCGAGCGGTTGTTCCACCGGTTCCGCCGTTGTAGCTGACGTTGTTTCCCGCTCTGTCGTTGCCTGCAGACTTTTCGTAAGTGTTGTGAAAGTTTCTCTCATCTACGTTATTCACCGATCTGTTGTAGTTGAACTGGTTGTCTCTCCAGTATCCGCCTTCGTAGCCGGAACCACCGTAGCCATAGCCATAGTTAATGCCCCCGTAGAATCCGACAGTGGGGCCCCAGTAGCCCTCGTTCCAAAGGTATGCGTCATTGCCCCAACCCCAGTAACCTGGAGTCCAGAGCAAGCCAACCGCGGGCGGCTCGACCCATGTGCCGGGCACCCAGAAATAACCGTCGGCACCGTAAGCCCAGTAACCAGGTGTCCACAGATAACCTTCCTGAGGACAAATAGGTTGTGAGTACGCCACCAACTCGGGTGGGGCGACCGTGATAGAGACGCCGATCTGTGCGAACGAGGTGGCCGGAATGGCCAACATCACAAATAGGAATAGCAGAAAATGAATGGAGCGCTGAATACGCATCTTTAGTACCTTGCCAGATCATCCTTCGTTTGCCCGATCTTGCTTTACATTTGCGGGTTGCGCGGATTAAGAGGCTACGCGACAAACATAAAATGACACGCATACATTGCAAAAGCTGTCCCATAAGACTCACTTTCGCTCATTCCCCAAACACGCACATTTATGGAAATAGCGAGAAAGGAAACAAGTAGGCGGAAGGCGAAAACCGTCGCATTACCGGAAGTGTCGGTGTAGTAGTTTATGCGACCAAGGGCAGACGCTCCGCGCGCAAAACGACACGTAGACCGGAAGCTTTCCGCGGCTCAGGCGATTCAGAGGAAAAGAATTGCACGTGGCACCGGACGTAGATAAATCCCCTGCCGACCAACGAACGATCCGAGATTTACGGTAGTGCGCTTTGTTGTCAACGGTATCTGGGGTAGCGGGCTCGGGGCGCTGCAGATAGCGGCCCTACCTCTTAGAGAGCTCGCCCTTGAAATGGCTTTCAACATCCTACCGACTCAGCAGAAACGTCAATCGCGGCCTGGCGCTATTCAGCGGCCCGACGGTATCCTCACGATCTCCACAGAACAAAGGGCATGGCGGGCGACCGCCTCCGAAACACTCCCCATCAAAAAACGGTCAAGAGCTTTTCGCCCCATGCGAGCCGAGCACAATCAAGTCGGCATGCCACTCTTCCGAAGTATCGATGATCATGGATTTCGGGTCACCCTGCTGGACGGCTGTGGTTACATCAATTCCGTGAGAGCGCAACGTTTCCGCAGTCTTCGCAACCAAAGCTTGCGCCTGCTTCGTTTCTTCGTCCCAAACTGCATCGAGAGCCGGGTCATATCCACCCATGTCGCGGGCGACGAGGAGAGAGGGTGGTTCTACGACATGCAATACCCGTACCTCGGTATCTCGCGAATGTGCTTGCCTGATCACGGCCTGTATGGCCGCGTCGGAGAGTTTGGAGTCGTCGATCGCGAGCAAGATCTTCATAGGTCTGACCTTTCTGGTTTTTCTTTATTTCATATTGCAAAACAACAACACCCTGAGAGGGGGGACTCGGAGCAGTGAACACAAACAAGAATTCATCTCATTTCTGGCTCTGGGACCGATCCCGCGCAATACACTGTTCCTCTTAACACCTTAGCGAAGGTGACCAATGCGCGTACACCTTCGCGCAGCAAGTATTTCTGGCAGCCGTCGCGAATTTCCGACCGCGATGGCACGGTGTTCTCAATTGGACAGTTGGGGTTCTTCCGACACACTAAGATCTGGCATGCGCGTAAATATCTCGATTCACAACTCTGGGTGAACCGATGCCTGGGACTGCAATTTCGCCTGTTCCGCTGCCTGCGCCACAAGTCAGTGGTGAGGACACCGGGTCGCGTGGGCTCACTGGCGAGGAAGCCAAAGCACAGCTTCTGAAGTACGGCCCAAATGATATGCCGGACACCGCGATACGGCCATGGCGCATGGCGCTGGCCAAATTTTGGGCGCCGGTTCCATGGATGCTTGAAGCCGCGATCATCCTCCAGATTGTGCTCCGCGAGTATGTCGAAGGCGCGGTGATCGCTGGGCTCCTGGTATTCAACGCCGCTCTCGGATTCTTCCAAGAGGGACGCGCGCAAGCGACTCTTGCCGCGCTGAAATCGAGGCTCGCGCTTACGGCTTCCGTGCGACGCGATGGGGCTTGGAAGAACATACCCGCTACGGAACTGGTACCGGGTGACGCCGTGAAGCTATTGCTCGGTGGCGTGGTCGCCGCCGACGTAAAGCTTGTCGACGGATCAATTCTGCTGGATCAGTCCATGCTCACCGGCGAATCCGTCCCGATCGAAGCTGGACCGGGCCTGCAAACATACGCTGGAGCGCTAGTGCGGCGCGGAGAAGCCACGGCAGTCGTCACCGGAACTGGAGCAGGCACAAAGTTTGGGCATACCGCGGAACTCGTCCGCACTGCCCATGTCGAGAGTACCCAGCAAAAAACCGTAATGCGCGTGGTGCGAAATCTTGCCGTTTGCAATGGCGTGATCATCCTATTGTTGGTGGCGTATGCGCGTGCCCGTAAGATGCCGATTGGTGAGATTATTCCGCTCGTTCTTACGGCTATTCTGGCATCGATCCCTGTAGCGCTGCCTGCCACGTTTACGCTTGCTGCGGCGGTGGGCGCAAGCGCGCTGGCACGCCTGGGTGTGCTTCCAACACGATTGTCGGCTGTGGACGAGGCGGCAACGCTGGAAGTTCTATGCTCGGACAAAACAGGAACGCTAACGCGCAACGAACTGACGGTGACTGCTATCTGCCCTGAGCCGGGCTTCGATGAAGCACGCGTGCTGACAATGGCGGCGCTGGCGAGTTCCGAAGGGGGACAGGACCCCGTAGATACTGCCATCCGCGCCGCCGCCATGAAAGAGAACACCACAAAACTACCACCAGTGACCAAGTTCGTTCCCTTCGATCCAGCAACAAAAATGTCCGAGGCGACAGGAGTGGATGCGAATGGAGGCACACTGCGTGCACTGAAGGGGGCGTTTGCAGCAGTTATCAAATTGACCGAGCCAGTGGCAACAGCGGGCGCCAAAGCGCACGAACTCGAAGCGAAGAGTTTCCGGGTTTTGGCGGTTGCTGTAGGCACACCAACGCCGATGCGGCTTGCAGGGATAATCGCGCTAAGTGATCCACCTCGCACGGACGCGGCCGAGCTTATTAAAGAGTTGGACACTTTGGGCGTGCGCACCGTGATGGTGACCGGCGATGCGCCAGCGACAGCGGCAATCATCGCGCAAGCGGTAGGGCTCAATGGTGCTATCTGTCCGCCCGGAGCAATCCCGGAGAGCGTGCGTCCAGAAGATTACGCGGTCTTTGCAGGAGTTCTTCCGGAGGATAAGTATCACCTCGTTCAGGCGTTCCAAAAGAGCGGCCACACTGTCGGCATGTGCGGCGATGGCGCCAATGACGCGCCTGCGCTACGCCAGGCGCAGATGGGAATTGCGGTTTCGACGGCGACGGATGTCGCCAAGTCGGCGGCCGGAATCGTGCTGACCAAGCCAGGACTTGAGGGTGTTGTGGCCGCAGTGAAAGAAGGCCGGGTAACGTTCCAACGCATCCTGACCTACACATTGAACTCCGTGACAAAAAAGGTTGTGCAGGTGCTCTTCCTGGCGGTCGGACTGATCCTGACCGGACACGCGATCCTAACACCAATGTTGATGGTAATTATCATGATTACCGGTGATTTCCTGGGCATGTCCTTGACGACCGACAATGTGAGGCCGTCTCCGATGCCTAATGAATGGCGAGTTGGCAACTTGACGATCGCGGGCGTTTTTATGGGTATTTCCGAATTGGTGTTCTGCACCGCAGTACTGGCCGTCGGCGAATTCCACTTTGGTTTTGGAATTGAAACGCCCCATTGGCGCCCCGCCTCTCCGCTGACCAGTTCAGCAAGAACTTGGCGAGCCTTTTCGAATAGAGTGCGATGATGGTAGGGCTGGCGTCACAGCGAGACTGTACACAATTGAACACTTTTACAAATTTACCCGTTGCGATATGGACGCCCGACTTTTTTGGTTCGGCACTAATTGTCGCATCAATAATCCTTCTACCGGGCAAGCTAATTTTGATTTTGTCGCCGACGTCAAAACCGCGAACGCGGTTTCTTTTTAGCCGTAATTCCTATAGCGATTCAAAGGCGCTTTCGAAAGTAGTTAAAAACTAAATAGCCGAGCAATCCAGAAATGACGGCAATAACTAAATTTGTAACCGAAAAAATATCTTCAACGGCGAATGCTAAACTTTTTCCCCGCCCATTTGCACGAGTAAATTCCCCCATTAAAAGATTGGAATAGAACAAGAAGATAATGAAACAGACCTCAATCAGCGCCTTCCAGGTTGGTTTCAACTTCCGAGGTATTTTAGGGTTCGAAGCCATCCGCTGACTATACCAAAGACCCCTTGGTGTAGCAGCCAAACCGGATCATCTGTCGCCAGCTTCCACACTGCGACCGCCGGCTGCATACTGCCTCACGGGATTCCGCATTGTGCTAAATGCATGATGTGTGAGTTAGAAAACATGCGCCTATTCCACTGGAGCAATCTGCGGAGCATCGTGTCGGCGATGCCGACCCGGCTGATATACCGTTTCGGGGTGTTTCAGAAGAAATTCGTTTTCGCACGTTGCGAACAGGCGAAATAGGCTCATAATGGCACAGGAGCAATGACACGGTCGATGCATCCATTTCCGACAGTAATCTGGTGTTGCACGTCCAGGGAGCCGACAAGCTATGGGCATTCAAGAGTTCACTGGAAATCCCTTTGGCGCACATCGTGGAAATCAGGGCAGACCCCACCGTAGCGCACGGGTGGTGGCACGGGCTAAGAATGCCCGGGACGAATATTCCCGGAGTGCTCACCGCTGGTACGTTTTATCAAGACCGCAAACGGGTTTTCTGGGACGTTCACAATCCGGACAACACGGTGGTAATTCAGCTGAAGGACGAGCGATACGAGGAGCTAATAGTCGAGGTCGTAGATCCGAAAACTACCGTGGAACTCGTCAGGACCGCCTTGCCGCGCTAAGAGGGTGTGCGATTCGTGCGCGGCCGGTGGATCTGCCAGCGCGTCCCTCATTAGCGCGCAGAACAACCGCATACGCTTCCCGTTTGACGTCGGGAAACAGAACGGCGGCGGCCCGCGCTCCCACAATTCCTACTTCGTGGTTCCTGCCCTGCTTGCTAATTTCTGGTAGTGGCGTGCATCAGCCATCGTTTCACACCTTTATGCGGCGACGTGGCATGAACCAAGCCAGTCTCGTTTAGCATAGGAAAATTAATGGGGGGCTGCCTCGGGTGGTGACTCTCGTTCCCTCCGATCTGCGCTGTGATAAATCGTCTCGGCGTTTGCTCGACTAAACTCGGGCAGTGTCCAAGATTGTACAGACACGCTACCGGCTATAAAGCATTGTGCCAGAATGATTAAGAGTGAACTCAACCCAAAAGAAGTATCCTCAGTCCCGTGTCCTATATGTGGTGTCGCTGCCGGGAAACGCTGTGAGCGCCATTCAGGCGCTCCGCGTTCACGTCCCCACTTGGACCGCAAGCTTGCCGCCACTGACCGGACCGACCGCGGGCACAAGGATATAAGGCGCTAACTTTTCAGAGTCCAGACACTGAGACCTTCGCACGAATCATGTCGCAGAATGAGTGGCCATAACTGCGATTCAAGTAGCAGTCGAAGGGTTTTTAGAAAATACTATATGTACATAGCGGCGTGGCAAGTCAGAATTTTGCCTAAGTAGATCGATGTTCCCTCGGATTTTTCCAAGCAAAGGAAGATGAGCAGCTCTTCGTTATCAAGAACAAACAGGCCGTAAAACGCTGTTCGTGTATTCCACTGGGAATAGTCCCTCTTCTCCTGCCCTTCCTGCCGAAAGAGTGCGCTTCCCCGCCCGCTTGGCCTGTCAAGGCCGTCCACTCCGCTCCCGTGAACGCAAACTGCGCGGCCTTGACAGCGCGAGCGGGAAAGCGCCGGGGACCGCCACGAAGGGCATTTGCTTCTTTTTTTCAAGCGCAAATCACGCTCGAAAAAAGGAGAAAAGAGGAAAACAAAATGACAGAAAGACAACACGCCACTTGGGGAGAACTACTGCGGGATGCGGTTGAAAAGCCGGGCCGATTGCTCGAAGCTTACACCGCGTTTCACAACTACAGCTTCGGGAATGCACTCCTTGCGCTCGAACAGTGCATTCGCCGCAACTCGCCCGCGTGGAGTTGCGGCAGTTCGAGTTGCAATTTGTCACAAAGAAGAGTTACGCCCGTTGACCGAGCACCTCATTGGGGATTCGATTCAACGGGCTCTCTGCTGAATCTCATGTCATCTCTCGGAGGATATGAAACTATTTCCGCGATATCACGGTCTTCGTACAATCTGAACAGAGCAGTTTGCATGATGGGCAACGGATTCAGCGACGCTGCCCATTAGGAATTTTTTCAAACCCTTTTCTCCATGCGACCCGAGAACGATCAGATCCGCGTGCCAATCTTCGGCGACGTCGAGGATTTCCGTTCGTATCTCATTCTCCGCTACGCGTGACTCCGCCTTGAACCCAGCCTTGCACAGGATTTCTGCCGTACGCGCGACGGACTCTCTGGCTTGCTTCAATTGACCCTGGAGTTCTGGGGCATAGCCCTGGGCCATCTGTGGAGGCGCGGCGTACACGACAGGTTCGACGACCTGCAAGACAAGAACTTCTGTACCTTGCGTACGAAACTCCGAGCTTACTGCCTGGGCAGCAGTTTCCGAGTATTTGGAGCCATCGATCGCCAACAGAATCTTCATAAATTTCGCTCCTTCGGTGGCGCTTTTGACGTCTGCGCTTGTAGATGGTCCGTTCTAAGTTTTCTTTTTCTTGGCAGCTGTTCTTCGTCTCATGGCCGGAGACTACCCATTGAGTCCCTAGGTGTCTGTACTGGATTGCACAGTTCTTAGCCCGTCGCACAATTTGGAGCCCTGAGGGAACTTGAACATCCAGCCCAATATAATCAGCGTCGTTCACTTGACCTGACCGGTTAACAATGTCGCAGGCCGATGGGTTTAAAAATAACAGCGGATTGAGCCGAAGTGTATCTTTCTGCGGAAATCGTGTCTGTCCACAACTGTACACTTTCGAGCCGCGGGACGGAGTACTGAGTTTGATTAGCGCGCTTACCAGAGTTGGCAATTCATAACGAGTTTCTCAGGAGCGACATGCAGAGAGCAGACTGCGATTGAACCAAGGAACTAGCACAAGGTAGCCTGGGCAGTTGAGGTCCATTGCGCTGGTGATATGCCACAAAACACGTGCTTCTGCGGCGCAATTGTCCCTGTGGTTTTTATATTTTGTCTGTCTTCGTTCGTCACGACGTGACGGATTCGAAATGTTGAGGGATGTGCCTTCATCGTTGGGGCTATGCTGGTCACGACTTCCCGAGCTGCCGCCAATGCGCCCTCTCTTCCCACTTTTTCGGTGGGCGTCGGGCCCCAGGAGTTAGCCGCAGTCACCTGGATTTGGCGGTCGAGCTCAGCTGCTCGGATCGAAACTCTTTATGCCACAGCGCGAATTGCTTTTTGGCTATTGCGCAATGGTTCGTACCCCTCCCCGCTCTCCCCGATGTCAATGCCGAGTTTGAGCAGCTCGCCATGGAGGCGGGGTGCACGCCAACCGAGGTTCTTCCGGCACATCTTGTGTATCAGATCTCGGGCCTCACGCAAAAGGATGGGCCGTCCGCGGTGGCAGCGCCGTACCTTCCGGGTCCAGAACAAACGAAAGCTGGCACGATGCCAGGCTACCACCGTTACTGGATCGACGATGGCCAGCGCCGAGCGCCAGTCACGCCAGAGGTGCGACAGGTAGATCCACAACTCAATTTCGAGCGTTTTCTTGGGGACCTCTGAAGCACGCCGATTTGGTGGCGCAGAGCCAGGTTCTCCAGCTGGAGGGCGGTGCGAACGGAAGATCGAAGACAGGGTTGCGAGGAGTATCGTGAGAGAAATGAGCATCGGTAGGATTTATGAAAAAAAATAATCCCCATCCGCTCAGAAACCTCGAGATTTTCGAAGGCATAAGCACTTATAGAGAAACTTTTGCCAGCGTGGCAGCGCTTCGGCACGACCGCATATGGCTCCTAGCGAGTCCACTCCTAAACCGCCGCGTAAGGCTGTTTTGAGCTAGTTGGATTTCGTCGCTAGCATTCCGCGAGAGCGGCTGCACCCACCACGAAAGTCAACGTACCGCCATCCACGCCTGCGGTTGTCACTCTGCGACCCAAATTGAAATGTGTTCTTTATTGGACAGATGCCCTTGTCCCCAGCGTTTTACGATACCACCTTAGATCGCCCAGGGTTCTTCCGCAGTCGGAAGAAAGGGAAGCAGACTCTTCGGCAGCGGATTTTCAGCCGCCATTCGCTGTTGTATTGGTGGTTGTTTCTCGCGACAAGCACGCATGGGATACCATTTCGAGATGGTGACGGCGGCATTCACTCGAAAGCTGGTCAAGGTCGTGGCGGAATGTCACGGACGTGCCGGATCGCGGCGCATGTTTAAAATTGGCGCATCGGACTGACTAAGAGGTGAGATCTCATGAAAACGGCATCAATTGTCGCGATCATTTTGATCGTCCTGGGGATCGTTTCGCTTTCCTACTTTGCATCACCTATACGACTCATGTTTCAGGAGACCATCGGACAATATAAGATCAATCCGGTGCCCCCAATTCTCGGGGGGCTAGCGCTCGTGGGCGGTATCGCTCTTTTGTTTGTCGCACGACCGAGGGGGTGCAAGCAAAAGCGAGACCTATGAGTAGCACGGCCATGGCGCAACCAAATCCGAGCTCCGGTATCCGGCTCGGCCGCATCCTCGGCATCTCGATCTATCTCCACCCGAGCTGGTTTATTATTTTTGCGCTCATTACGTTTTCTCTGCAGGCGCAGTTCACCTCGCAGCATCCAAGCTGGTCTCTCGCCCAGTGCTGGGCGCTCGGGATCATCACGAGCGCGCTTTTCTTCGCCTCCATCGTCTTCCACGAGATGAGCCACAGCGTTGTGGCTTTGCGCTACCTCATTCCCGTACGGTCCATCACGCTCTTCGTTTTCGGCGGCCTCGCCAGCATCGAACACGACCCCAAAAGTGCCAAGCAGGAGTTCAACATCGCCATTGCTGGCCCGCTCTCAAGCCTCTTCTTGGCCGGCTGCTTCTGGCTTGTTTCGCATTTTGCGGCTGGACATGAAATGGTCGCAGCAACCTCGCGCTGGCTCTCGGAGATCAACCTGATCCTCGCGGTGTTCAACTTACTACCGGGATTCCCGCTCGACGGCGGGCGCATCCTGCGCGGCATGGCCTGGGGCGTCACCAAAAATCTTGCGCGCGCCACGGAGATCGCCTCGCGTTCTGGGAAAGCCATTGCCTACCTGATGATCTTCGTTGGCGTTTGGCAGGCGCTGCACGGCAATTGGGTCGGCGGACTCTGGACTGCCTTTATTGGTTGGTTCTTGTTGTCGGCATCGCAGCAAAGCTTTGCGCAGGTCGCCATTCGAAATATGCTCAGCGGTGTGCGCGCCGAGGACGTGATGAGTAGCGATATCCCCACCGTCGCGCGCGACATGTCGGTTGAAGAATACGTCCACGAAATGCTTCGCACTGGCCGTCAATTCCACATCGTGACGGGGGCTGGAAATCCCGTCGGGTTCATCACCCTCGACGCCGTGCGAACTGTGCCTCGCGGAGAGTGGGTCAACACCTCAATCCAACCCGCCATGCTGCAGCTCGATCGCATCCGCCCGGCTACACCGGATGAGCCTGTCCTCGCTGTGCTAGACCGCATGCAAAAAGAGGACATCCACCAGATGCCCGTTATTTCCGACGGCCACATCGTAGGAATGATCGCCCGTGACACAATCTTCCGCGTTCTCCAAATGCGCATGCAGGTCGGCCATTTCGCCACGCACTAATGCCGGCAAACTTCGTGATCGCATAGTGCTTGCGCTTCCATTCAATTTCGATGGTATTGACGAAAGCATCGGCGCCCCTCGAGCCAGCAACTGCGCTCGTCGCTTAAGTCTTGAATTGGGTTGCATACGATGTCTAGAGACAGAAGTTCCTCTTTCGATCTGTAGCTGAGCATGCTTATCATCGCCTCGTTCGCTTCCAGGAGCCTGCCCTCGACACTGCAGCGGCAAATTCCATAGTTCAGATTCCCTGCCAGGGTCTTATAACGTGCCTCCGAATGTCCCAACTTCCTTTTGGCGCGATCGCATTAGTCGCGCAAGGCTTTCTCCTCCAGAGCCCGATGAACAGCAATCGGTAGATGCCCAATGTTGTCCCCCTCTACACAATCAGCAGCACCATTCAGGATGAACTCCCCAGCCGTTTCGCGCTTCAAGCCGTACACCAAGAACATAAGAGGGATGTCGCTTGACCTGCTCTAGGATCTCCAGCACCTCCGTTTCTCGGCCGCCGCGGTTGGGGTGCTCGGCTAAGATCAGGTCAAATGACCGTGAGTGGAGTCGCTCGACGAACTGCTCGGGGGTTACAACGACATCTGGGGTGACCGTGAAACGCACTAGTAGACCCACATAGCCTCATTGTTACAGCCGCTCTTGCAACCCACGCGAACCGCG
Source organism: Candidatus Acidiferrales bacterium (assembly GCA_963701055.1). Taxonomy (GTDB): domain Bacteria; phylum Acidobacteriota; class Terriglobia; order Acidiferrales; family UBA7541; genus Acidiferrum. The sequence continues at coordinate 5,663,842 of OY969563.1, forward strand.
CTTTCTGAGCCGGGTTAGCCAGCAGGCGCTTAAGTGAATCGATTGCTTTCTGAGCGTCCGCAAGCTGAGCCCTGGCTTGATCCAGCGCCGCTTTCGGCAAGAGCCCTTGCTTCCCGCTCGTTTGCCCCGTTTGCGCCGGCTGCCCTGGTACTGTTCCAAACAAGGAACTCAGCGCCTCGTCGAGCGTGGGTCCCTTGACGATCGGCTTGTTGGCGCCACTGACAAACCGGCGGGCAGCCTGCGGCTCCGATTCCACCTGCCTCATGGACAGAGGCACCGCCATCTGCGGACAATCCCGGCACCGTCTACACTCGAGCGCTCTTCGCAAGAGCCACTTTTGGCATCACTACATCGAGTCTTCCGTCGTTGAATGTTGCTTTGGCCTTCGAGGGATCAACCTCACAGGGCAAATCGATGACATGGAACATCAGTTGCGCGTGCCTATGCGAATGGGGGTGCTTTTCAGATTCTTGGTTTTCGCGGGGCTCGGTTTTTCCGCTGATGCTCAATCGGCGCGGCTCGAGACTCACCTTGATCTCCCGCCGGCGGAATCCAGGAACGTCGGCGCGTGCTGTAAGCTGTTCGCCAGATTCCGAAAGATGGAACTTCGCAGGGGTGAGTAGCTCGGATTCCGCGAGAAACCAATCCCCCCGATCGTTTCCGTGCACGCATCCACGGGCCTCGAAAATCTCGTAGGCGCGCTGGGCAATCAAATTGAATACGTCTTGTGTATGTTGGAAAAGTTCATGGACCGATACAAGATTCACATCAGTGCTGATTTCTACAGATGATTCAAGTGAAGAATGGTCTTTCATGGCTTCTTCCCTTTCTGCGGAACAAATTCTTGTTCCTGCGCGCGAAAAGACAGTGCCATCTTTCGGACGGACCCCGTTCTCCGCGAAGATTAGGCTGCCCCGGCCTTGGGAACCGGCTAGTTGACCGACGGCCCGACGGCTAAACACCGGGCCATTTCTTCGAGTGCGCTCGCAAACTCCGAAGGCCCGAGAGCTGGCAATCCCAAGCAGTCTTTTCCACCATCAATGGCGGGCAGCCAATAGCAGCTGTCTTCGACCGGCAAGCAAAGGAACACACTCACCGGAAGGTCGGCCAAAGCCGTCAGCAGACCGAAGCCAGTTCCGTCGGGCAGATGCGTATTGCTGAGCACTAAATCTACAGGGTGCGAGCTCAACAGATCGCAGGCCTCTCGCATGTTGCTGGCAAGATGGCACCGGAATCCCCACAGGTGCAGCCGGTCCGTCAAGATCCGTGCACTATGCCAATTCTGTCCGACCAAGAGCACTTCCTTCCCGGAGACTGTCATCTTCCACCTCCAAGATACTGACGTTTCATCGGTGGTTGCTTGCAATACTTGCCCGAGGTGATGGCGCACGAACAGATGGTGCTCCACGGCGACATCGTAGACACTGGGGGAAAGCACTTCTGTTCAAAAGGGAACATATTTCAATCCTGTTCGCGGTGACGGAATTCAAGTAGCTCAAAAGAATCTGAAACCTGGTTTCTATTGATTTCTGAGTGTGTTGGCTAGGTGCCGCGGCCGCCCATGACCAAGGCGCTACCACGTCCACGGAAGCTCGCTCCTTGAGCTAGCCTGAGGTCAGAAAAGCAGATTTTAATTCCGCGCTAAAGGGAGCTGCATGGACTCTTGTCAGCGCCGGTGTAAAAATCCCCAAAGTGCCGTTTGAAAATTCCCCACCCCTAGCGTGGTAAACCGGAACCCACTCCACATGGAGGAGGTTCCGGAACTTGCTAAGGGGGAGAGACGTGCAAGAGCTGACAGAACTGCAACGACAAGGAATGAGCATTCAAGGGATCAGTAAGCTGACCGGCTGGGATCGCAAGACGGTTCGAAAATACCTGTTGCAACCGAACGCCATGCCGGAATACGGGCCACGGCGAAGGCAAGCGAGCAAGCTGGATCCCTTCAAGCCGTATCTGGAAGAGCGGATGCGCGCCGGAGTGTGGAACGCGCAGGTGCTGCTGCGAGAACTGCGGGGGCGCAACTACACCGGCGGATACACGATTCTGAAGAACTGGCTGCACCCACAGCGAAGTTCCGCACGGGTCGTGGCGGTGCGACGCTTCGAAACACCACCGGGCAAGCAGGCGCAGGTGGACTGGGGACATCTGGGAACCTTGCAGTGCGCAGACCAGGAGCAGAAGCTCTGGGCCTTCACCTTCACGATGGGTTACAGCCGGCGCCTGATGGCGGAAGTAGCGGTGGACCAGAAGATCGGCACGCTGCTGCGGATGCACGAAGAAGCATTTCGGCAGATGGGCGGTGTCCCCGAAGAGATTCTCTACGACCGCATGAAGACGGTGTGGCTGGGGAGCGACGAGCGTGGCGAGATCGTCTGGCATCCGGTGTTTCTGGATTTTGCGCGGTATTGGGGATTCACACCGCGATTGTGTCGGCCGTATCGAGCGCAGACTAAGGGCAAGGTGGAATCCGGAGTGAAGTACTTGCGCCGGAACTTTCTTTTGCGGACTGCAAGGACGCGAACCGCATGGCCTCGCAGATATGAATGCGCAACTGCGCGAGTGGATTGCGGCGGTGGCCAACCGACGGGTGCATGGAACCACCCGAGAACAAGTGACGGTACGTTGGGATGTGGAGCAGTTCAGTTTGCAGTCCCTCGCTGGTCGCCCGAGCTATCCCTACGTGGATGGCGAACTGCGCAAGGTGGCGCGTGATGCGTATATCGACTGGCAAGGGAGCCGCTATTCGGTGCCTTGGCAGTATGTCGGCAAGGACGTGTGGGTGCGGGAACTGGCTGGGGAAGTGGATGTGCTGGATGGCCGCGCCCGCATTGCAGTGCACCCGAGAGCGCGACGCAAACATGAAGTGGTGACGTTTCCGCCGCATCATCACGGTATCCCGCTCGGAGCGCGAAGAGCGGATAGCAAGATCCTGATTCAGGTGCGGCAGAGTGCACCGATCGTGGAGAGACGTTCACTGCTAGCGTACGAGAGTGCTGCGAACGGAGGCGGACGATGAACACTCCGATCGAGCGATTGCACACCGCGCTGGAGAGTCTGGGGCTGAAAGCCTTACAAGCGAGGTTGGAGAATCTGTTAGAGCAAGCCTCCAAGAAAGAGCTGAGCTATGCTGATTTTCTAGACGAGCTGTTGAGCTGCGAAGTGGAAGCTCGGCGGACGCGCTACCTGCGAGCCAAGCTGCAGTTGGCGCATCTGCCTTTTGTGAAAAACTTCGACCAGTTTGATTTCAGTTTTCAGCCTTCCATCGACGAACGCCAGATTCGGGAGCTGCGTTCACTGCGATTCATCCACGAAGCCAGCAACGTGATTTTTCTCGGTCCACCGGGCGTCGGCAAAACGCACTTGAGTGTGGCTCTGGCAGAAGCGGCGATCCGTGCGAGCTTGGGAGCTTACTTCATCACCGCGCACGATCTGGCGACGGACTTGGGGCGAGCCTATCGCGAAGGCCGGCTGGATCGGCGCATGCGCATCTATCTGGCCCCCAAAGTTCTGGTGATCGATGAAGTCGGTTACTTGCCGCTCGATGATCTGGGAACCACGATTTTCTTCCAGTTGGTCAGCGCCCGGTACGAACGAAGCAGCATCATTCTGACCTCGAACAAGAGCTACGGAGATTGGGGTTCGATTTTCGGAGACCCGATCATCGCGACCGCCATTCTGGATCGGCTGCTGCATCACTCGACGACCATCAACATCCGCGGGGAGAGCTATCGGTTGAAAGACCGCCGCAAGGCAGGACTGGTCCCGCCTCGCGAACAGGAGCGGGCCGCGGCTTCTCCCTCCTTGGCCTCGGCCTCCGTTACGCCCAAAACGCGCCAAAAGGCGGCGCTGGGCTCCACTGCGTCCGAGGCCAAGGAGGCCCATTCATGAACTTCAGGGGTGGGGAATTTTCGACCGGCGAAATGGGGAATTTTCATCCGGCGTTGACACTCTCAACGCCCCTTGTTCAATACGGGACAGTTTCGATTCTATTTGTAGTGCGATAGTTCGGGTTGCCGATACAGGAGGCTGGCTTATGGGCAGGCAAGTGTTGATCTCCCCGTATGCTCTCATGGCCGTTAGGAAAGAAGAGCAAGACATCGCCATCGATTTGACCAAAAAACAGATTGAGGGGAGTCCATCGTTGGAGAGTGACAAGCCCGTCTCGCGACAATTTGAGGAAGGCTACTACGGGTATTATGGATGGCCGGGTTATTGGAGCGGCCCCTACATGTGGGGAGCTTATCCCTACATTGTGCGTGACCCTGAAAAATGGAAAGAACCCACCGAAGTTGAGAAAGCGGGGGATCCCCATTTGCGCAGCACGCGGGCTGTGACTGGCTACCACATCCAAGCCAAAGATGGTGAGGTGGGCCATGTCGGCGATTTCATCGTCGATGACGAGACTTGGGCGATTCGGTATCTAATCGTCGACACCAAGAACTGGTGGCCTGGGAAAAAGGTCCTGGTTTCACCACAATGGATCGAGCGCGTTAGTTGGGACGAATCGAAAGTCTTCGTCAATCTTTCCCGTGACGCCATCAAGCGATCACCGGAATACACGGGAGACTCTCTGCCAACTCGTGATTATGAGGCCGGACTCTATCGACACTATGGTCGCCAGGGGTATTGGGCGGATGAACCCGTTGCGAAGAAATATTTCCGGCTGGGAAGCCGGGGCTGATGCTGGCCGCCGCGTGACCGCGTCTCCATACATAGAACCTTCGGCGCTCCCCAAAGTACACAGAGTCTACGCTCTCAGCGAATGGTGAACTATGCCTGTCTCTCACGCGCCCCAAGGCTTCGTCCTTCGCTCCACACTGTTGGTTGTTTTCTTCTTGCTGTTTTCTGCTCCTCCTGCTCGAGCCGACCTTCACAAGCATCCCGTGGCTCTCCCCGCAAACGTCGATGCCTCCAAATGTCTCGCATGCCACCAGGACAAGGCCGCGGGAAAGTATGTCCACACCGCTGTCACAATGGGCTGCACAGTTTGTCACACGGTCGCGAACGTAAAGGGTGCAACTTACATCACTCTCTCTTCTCCCTCCAATCAACTCTGCTTCACCTGTCACAAGCTGTCCACGGACCATGTGCAGCATCCCCCCTACAAGGAGGGTAACTGTGGCTTCTGCCACTCTCCCCACGCCAGTAATTTCCCTGGGCATCTGCGCGCAAGCCCGCAGGAAGTCTGCATGGCTTGCCACGTCCGCGGCCTCATGAAGGTGGATCACAAGGCGCACACCCTAACTTTGCCGTGGGGCGCCACAATTCCCTTCAAGGAAATGGATTCCTCGTTCTACCTCAACCTCGACAAAACTCACAAATTCAACCACCCCGTCGAGGGACATCCTGTCTCTGGGCCCAACGGCGCCTTGGGCAAGGACGCTCCGCCCATCACCTGCCTTAGCTGCCACGAGCCCCACCACTCCACCGTTGCCAACCTCATCCTTCCGAAATACAAGAACCCCACGTCCCTCTGCTTGTCCTGCCACGTGTTCCCTAGTTGAATTCTGTTTTATTCAAGCCGGTGCCGGGCTTCAGCGCACGAGGAGAGTATAATCCGGCAAAGGGACCTGCTTCTGTTCCCGCTGGAGGTTAAGACAATTGAGTAAGAATACGTTTCCCCAACTTGCTGCTGCAATTTTTCTTATCGTCGCGGTCGCTCACGTCTTGCGGCTCATCTTCAAATGGGCGGTGGTTATTGCCGGCTGGCAGGTCCCGATGTGGCTAAGTGCGGTCGCCTTTGTCATAACAGCGTATCTTGCGTATGAAGGCTTTCGGATAAGTCACTCCAACCGAGTCAGATGAGTACCGAGACGGACCCACCTGACTGTTCAACTCTTCGTAAACGCCGAAGAGGGAGATGTGGCGCCGAGGATGAAGTTGCTACGTAGCCTACCCAGATTTCACTGCGTCCCTAACACGAGCCAGAGAGGATAGGCCATAAGTAACAGAGCGGCGCCAAACAGGAAGAGTGTAAAAAGCGACCGTTTGCGGCTTCTAGGAAATGAACGTGCGTGTTGATTCCAACCATTTTTAAGGGCACGGTTGATAGACGTAGCAAATCCTGATTCCGTCCATTTGCGGAATGACTTTTGGTCTTCTTGATTCAAGTGTGGACGAGCTTCACGAATGATAAGGACCATTGTCCCAATCGCCGCGGAGAATAAACAGAGGGATGCGGTCAAGAATAAATATTCCATTCACGGATTGTAATCGAGTTTGGTTAACCAGTCTGCCTAGACTGACTGCACCCTCATTTAGACAAATGCCTTGCAACTGTGCGAAATGGGACTTCATACTTTCCATCTCGATGTCATGCTCGGGGTATGTTGCATAGGAAAGGCAAGAGAGAATCCGACGAATCGACACATGCCCGTATCAAGAAGGAAATGGCACGGCCGCGCATGGCCAGGTCGGCAAGAATAGCGGAACGGAACCTCAAAAGAGGTGGCCACGCTGAGGTTACAGTCACAGCCAAAGACGTAGACCGCGACAATCAAGCTAAGACAACCAAGCAATTCGGCGCGAGGCGGTCGAGCTAGTCCATGTAAATATCCCTATTTCATATTGGCATCCCGCAGGAGTTTGGTCCGCCGTTCTTCGTATTCCTCGCTTGTGATCTCGCCGGCGGCATATCTCCTTTGCGGGAGCTGCAAAGGCGATTGCATTTGTCGGTAGGTAGTCCGCCTCACTGGCATCATGAAGGAAAAGAACACGATCCAGAGGAAGATCCAGAAAACCACCAATGCCAATGCATTCCCCAAAGGTAGTTCATAGTCGGAACCTTCTTTTTACCTTCCAAACACAGCACGCACCGTCAGCCTCGATGTTAGAATCAGCCGCTTTTCCTGACTGTCCAATTACGGACACTTGCACCGCAGCCAGGCTCGCGCAGGAAGTAATGAACGCGTGGGGAGCAAGCGTCAAAGTGGGCAATGCCGCTCCCTTGACCCCACAGTTCAAGACTTTATTTGAAACGGCACGTCGTTACCGAGACGCTAAAAGTGTGGGCGAGAACCACCGCAAATATAATGTGCTAGAAGCGCGAGAAGATGCCGAAGAGAAGAGCACCCTACAAGAGTTTGCGGAGGCATATAGATGTTGGGCAAGGGAAACAGGCAATCGTCGAAGGCTGACAGCCAGCCGTACCCTACCGCGGCGCTCGCTTCACGCCTTAGAATCGTTCTTAATCTGCCTTATGAATTCTTCGACATCGAACGGAAATCCTTCGTGCTTGACGCCGGGTTGTAATCTAGCCATCGGAATGGTCGCGACAATCTTGAAGACAACCTCATCAGGCTTGCCGTCATGAATCCAAGGGAATTCAAAATGTCCAGCCTCGGCCACGTGTTGCAACATTCCGAGCATCGATGCCCGGCTAAAGACCGCGCTAACATCTGCCCCGGGGTGACATGCGTGTTTATAGAGGTCGATGCTAATTGCACCCTGTTGACCGGGGTGACGTGCTTGAAAATCATTTTGCATCGCCCAAACGCTTTTAAGGTCGGCGGGGTCGACGGCTGGAACCAGACCGCCCTTGGGCCAAGAGCTGTCATCCAGAGGATTGAAATTCGCCTCCTCCATAGCCCCTCCTGACGCCACAATCCTACTCTTATCGTTGGTGTTTCGGAAGAGTGGCCTTGGCGCGACACCTTGCCGTGTTCGGCGAACACTAAGGCTTGACCAGATTCCTGTGCGGTATTGGACAGACGCACCTCCCCCGACCCAGTATAAATGTCTTGTGAGGAGGCCGACATGGCTGATACAGGAACAGCAAAGTCTAGATCCGGCAACTTGGACGAGAAAGAGCAGCAACGGGAAGAGCGCCGCACAAGCGACCCAATCGAAAAACAAGAATTAAACAACATCGAGGTGGAATTGGACGCGGAAGAGAAGCAAGCGGAAGAGGGGCGCCAGACAAGGGAGCGAATCGAAAAACAAGATTTAAATCAAGGTATGGATACGGGGACCCACGATTCTACGCGCCGCGGGATCCACTGGGGTCCGGCATATCAGGTCCGGAGCACTACGAGTCGCAAAAGCCAGAAGAAGGACGAGCCAAACAAAACGTCCAAAGAAAAAGAGAAGAAATCCACGCACTAGTTATAGCGTAACCGTTTGCTTCTCTCCGTATTGAAGCGTGAGGCGTACCTATTTGCACGGAGCTTCACTTCCTCTTGTAAGGGTGCTGAAGCCCTTTCTCCTGTAATCCCGCGAAAAATTGGAACGTGCGCTCAGTCGAGGAAGGGCAGCGAATCTTTCTTCAAGGCGTCCCTGGCGATTTGCTGGACGTCACAATTGGATTTCGGCTCTTAGTCTGCTTCCTCGTAGCTGCCTTTAGCAGTGTCTATCTCTGGCCGGATCCCACATATCCGTAACGTGCCAGAGCTTGCTGGCGACAAATCACCATCTGAAGGAATGTGGCGCTACGGAGCGCTGCTTGCACTCTGATCTCCTCGAATCGCGCTGCCTATGGCTGACTGCACGATGCGTTCCGTTTCGGCCGCATCTGGCGGGCATGCGATGTAATCGAAGGCTCCGTCGCGGAGAGCAGCGATGTAGTGGTCCCACTCAGCGAAACGAGAAAGTACCACGACTGGAGTGGGTTTCACTGCCGCGACCACGTCCCGGAAATCACCATCCGGCAGAGTGTCATAGCAGAACACCATGCTGAACTTTCCTTTGGCCAGAACATTTCGTGCTTCGTCAAATTTCTTGCAGCCGAATGAGCTTAGACCACATTTGTTCATCGTTGCGTTAATCTTTTCATAATGTTCCGTGTCAGGCGAAATCACAAAAACGTGCTCATGGTTGATCATGTTGCTTACCTCTACGTTCCTGAAGGCCATTCAAAGAGAATGACGTCGTTTAGCGCTGCCCAGCGCTCCCGGTTGTGGAAAGGTCTTTGCCCATTGAAAAGCGTCCCGCGCACTAGTTGCACAGACTGACTCAATCGTGCAGCACCACACTCAGGAGGGAATCGTTGACGTGAATCTCTCCGTCGTATTGGATGAAGCCCAGTTTCCTAAATTTGTTCATGAAAAAATTGACTCGGGACCGCGTTGTGCCAATCATCTCCGCCAGCATCTCTTGCGATATTTTCGGAAGTGCCTTTTGCGTTTGGCCCGGCGAGCCATAGCGCGCGAGCAGTAACAGGGTGCGCGCCAGCCGTTTTTCGCTGGAGTTGAAGAGTTGATCTACCAGGTCTGCCTCGACCCGGATGTTTCGTGCCAGCATATAGGCGATGAAGCGATCGGAGAACTCGTGTTCCCGGCGGAGTACCCGAATCATTTCGCTTTTCTCAATCAACAGCACGGTCGTGGGCGCAATGGCCGTCGCAGTCGCCATGCAAGCCCTCTGCCCCACAAGGGATCCTTCCCCCAAAAAATCGCCGGGTCCAAGGACTGCCACAACCGCTTCTTTGCCGATTTTATTGACAACAGAAAGCTTCACGCCGCCTTCTTGGATGTATATGACATTCTTCGCGGGATCACCCTGCGTGAAGACGGTCTGTTTCGCTCGAAACATTACTAGCCTTCTCCCCAGACCGGCGGAGTCAAGAAACAATTTCACATCAAAAACAGGGGATCTCGGATTCGCTTTTCGGGAAGAGCGAAGGACGTTGACAGATAAACGGATAGGAGCCGCCGATGACACCACGATGCGCTAGAGGCTAGCATTGGGCGAAATCAGCTGACTGTCCAATATTGAACAGTCGTGCCAAATTGACATAGTATTCACAGCCTACAGTTGAACTCGAATAAGTCCTGGAACTTCAGGGAATTACAGTCGATTTCTAGCGTGTTCGGAGCACTTTTCCCAACGACTGGTACACTTCTAATCCCCCATCGTAGTCAATGTAGCCCTTCTTTCTGAATCGATTCATGAAGAGATTGACTCTCGGGCGCGTAGTCCCGACCATCTCTGCCAGAACCTGGTGACTGAGAACGGGAATCTCAACAACCGCTGGACCCTTTCTGTCCAGATGGGCCAGCCGCAGAAGCACGCGAGCTAGCCGCTGTTCGGCGGAGGAAGTCAGGAGGTGGGCCACATGATCCTGGTAGTTCTTCACACTGGACAGAAGATAAGTCACGAGGGAATTTGAGGTCTTGTTCTTTCTACGAAGCATTTGGAGCATCTTTGCTTTCTTGATGGTACGGATGGAACTGGCGGTCAACGCGACGGCCGTGGACACACGCAAGGGATAGCCTGCGAGGCAAAGCTCGCCAAAAAAATCATGCGCGCCAAGGATGGCAGTAACGGCCGCTGGTTGATGTTTCGTTCGAGTGGTGAGCCGCACCCCTCCTTCTTGAATGTAAAAAAGGGTGTAGGCAGGCGAACCTTGTCTGTAGATGTTCTGTTCGTTCCGATACCGCGAGAGCTTGCCGCCCAAGCTGGCTCCTGAAGAGAACCCGCCGAGGGGGGACACCGTACGGCTCTTGCGTTTCATGTGTCGCTCCGCTCTTTCTCCTGGGCCGTCGAATGATCCGTTTTTGTATTGGTTGGTAGTTGTGATCTACTTTGCGCCAATTATCGATTCGCCGACAGTTGGGTGCTTAAGTGGTTTGAGTGGTAGGGCATGCTTAATTCCAGCAAAGTCCGCTGTATGTCGCCATCCCGCGAGCGTCATACCGGAAATCAAAGAAACGATTCGGTTGAAGGCAGCCCGACAATCCGCAACGATCAGTCTACTTGCTAATTCGTTGAGCCAGCTTTTTGCGATCGCGGTTCACCTTCATCGTGGATTGCACCTTTAACTTTGGATAGCACATCGGGAGGAATGTTCTCCATGTGGTGGTCTTTCTTCACGTGCTCGGCGGCTTTCCTCAAAACGTCATGATCCGATTCGCCTCGTATCTCGTGGGTACATCCTGGATTGACATCGCCGCATTTCAGAACTTTCGCCATGAGAGAATCTCCTTATTTGATTTCATGTTTAGGGCAAAACACCATCTCGGTGGAGCGTTCCGCCGCAGCATTCACGCTACCAACAGGATCTCCGCACGACTGTACAAAAGAGAACAGCCCGCACTCCTGTCAGACTCTAAAATTTGGTGTCAGCCTTCCATTCTGAGCGAAACGACGAAGGGGAATGTTTGCTTAGGTTGCAAGAAAATCAGTACGTGCTGCAGATCTCTGGGTTGCTCCTGGGTCTCGGCCTGTTTTCCTACCACGTGCGAGAACTTATGGTCTGCTGGCTTCTCTTCTGTTTGCTATTTGTGTTGCTGGTCTTATTAATTTTTGGGGGCGTACTCGCCTGTTATGGCGGACAATGCGTAATCGACTGGGTTAGCACGACCCCGCGAGTGACACCGGTAGTTACGCTCACTACTGACGACCTTCAGCTGAAAACTATCTCGGACTGCTTGGAGCTAAAGAGAGTTGAACCTTCTGGTTCGTAGCATCAACCGAAGGCTTCTGCCCCCGGTGCCGGACTGGAGTCACAAGGGATTGCATGTGGATTCTAAACAGCGAACACAATCAGGCACCATTCCGATTTCCCGGAAATGCCGTGTTTATGACTGGTGCGAACTCAGGCCGTTGCACGAGCCATAGGTCCAAGCCGGAAGTTCCTGGTTACTTGTGTTGCGCTGGAGACTTTTCCGCAGAGCACCTATGCTTGCCAGATTTACTGGAGAAAAAATGTCGGTCAAAGTTGGAATCAACGGTTTTGGGCGCATCGGCCGCAATATCTATCGTGCGACCCTCGGAGATTCCCTCAATTGAGATCGTGGCCGTCAATGACATCACCGACGCAAAAACCCTAGCTCACCTTCTAAAGTACGATTCGATCCTGGGCAATCTTCCGTACAAAGTAACCCATACGGACGATACGATCTCCGTCAACGGTAAGAGTTTCAAGGTTTTCAAGACGAAGGATCCGGGGGATCTGGACTGGACATCGGTCGGTGCGATGGTAGTGGTCGAATCGACCGGGCTTTTTACAAATGGCGCTAAAGCGCGAAAGCATATTCGCGGATCCGTAAAGAAGGTCCTGATCTCCGCGCCCGCCACGGATCCGGACCACACGGTGGTCCTCGGGGTGAATGACGAGACTTACGATACGGCGAAACACCACGTCGTCTCCAACGCATCGTGCACCACGAACTGCCTGGCGCCAGTAGCGAAAGTGCTACACGAAACATTTGGAATCATCGCAGGCACGATGACCACCATCCATTCCTACACGAGTGATCAGAGGCTGCTCGATTCCCCGCACAAGGACCTTCGTCGGGCCCGGGCTGCGGCGCTGTCAATGATCCCTACATCAACAGGTGCGGCCAAAGCGCTCCACCTGGTGATCCCCGAACTGAAGGGCAAGCTGGACGGTTACGCCATACGCGTGCCGACCCCGAACGTAAGCGTGGTGGACCTGACGGTAATCACAGAAAAGCCTGCGACGGTGGAAGGCGTGAACGCGGCCATGAAGCGTGCTGCTGAAGGCTCCATGAAGGGCATTCTGGAGTACACCGAGGAAGAATTGGTCTCCGTCGACTTTCGAGCCAACGATCATTCCGCAATCTTGGACGCTGGGTACACCCGCGTGGTCGGTTCTAATTGCGTCAAGGTATTAGCGTGGTATGACAACGAATGGGGCTATTCGTGCCGCTGTCAGGACCTGATCAAACTTTTCGCGGCGCGGCTCTGAGGAGCAAATTCCGCGCCGTATCTGCGAGCACGATGAACACAAACCATCGAAACCGCAGCAGGAATGTCAGAACCTATTACTATCCAGAACCGACCAGGAGATGAGCTATGAGAATCCTTCTTGCAGTCGATGGTTCTAAATTATCCGAGGCGGCAACGCGGACCGTAATCACACAAGCCAGGCCACAGGATACCGAAGTGTACGTACTGCATGTGATAGATGTACTTTCCACTCAGCTCCCTGAAATGATGGCCTCTTACCCTGGGGTGGAACACGACCGGGATGCGCAACGCAAGCCGGCCGAAACTTTGGTTGCAAAAACCGCTGAGCTGTTGCGCGCCAAAGGCCTGAGGGTGACGACAGCTGTGGAGTTGGGCAGCCCAAAATCCAAAATCATAGACACTGCCGCAGAATGGCATGCTGACTTGATCGTGCTGGGCTCGCACGGGCGAACGGGCCTTGACCGGTTCTTGCTGGGAAGTTTGCCGGATTCTGTTTTGCGTCACGCACACTGCTCCGTTGAGCTTGTTAGGCTACCTCGTTCTGCCAAAGGCTCGAAGCGCATAAGCGGAGCAGCGAAAAGCAAGGTCAGGAGAATACTGCTCGCGATCGATGATTCCAAATTTTCAGAGGTAGCGGCGCGGCTATTGATTGAGCAAATTCGATCCCCTGGAACGGAAGTTCGAGTTTTGCATGTGGTGGAGCCACTGCCACGCCTGCTGGCACGGGGAACGCGTGGCTATAACCCGGCTCTGGACAAGCTCAAGGAAGCTCGAGCTAGACAAGCAGAGGATCTGGTAGCCAAGTTTGCAGAAATGCTCCTTAGCCATAATCTAAAGGTCACCACGGCAGTTGGGAAAGGTGATCCTAAATCAAAGATCCTCGACGCGGCAGAACAATGGAAGGCTGAATTGATTGTTCTGGGCTCGATTGGACAGACTGGGTTGGAACGATTTTTGATGGGCAGCGTCTCGGATACCGTGGCATGCCACGCCCGCTGTTCGGTCGAGGTTGTCAGGATTCGTCCTTCACACTAAAACGCGAGGTGTAAATCGCAATGCAGGATGGAAGGTAGGAAGAATTTTCGTATGCGTTTTCCTGTGCTAAAAACTGCCTCCGCGGACCCGGGGCGTCCGCACATCATAAGTCTGAAACTGCGCGAAATGAGCCAGCTCTTCAATTCGATGGACCCTTCTCCGTTCATTGAGAAGGATCTCGACGACGACGCAGAAGAATTCATCGTTAGCTGGGCCCAAGAATTCTCCCCTGACGCTCCACTCAAATTGCGTATCTACTTGGACCAGTGGCCGGCTGAAGATCCCAAAGAACTGATCAGGTCGGCCGTCCATAACCACTTTGCCCACCGCGCTCAAATTACCAACTTGGAGTTCAGGCGTCTCCTGAAGCAGGGCCGTACCAGTCTTTTCATCGGGCTGTTGTTCTTGTCTGCGTGTCTACTTCTCAGCAAGATGTTGTTAGGCCGCGAAGCGGATACTTGGGCTGCCGTAATAAGAGAGAGCCTCACGATTGCCGGATGGGTCGCTATGTGGCGCCCAATGCAGATCTATCTTTACGACTGGTGGCCCCTCCGCCGTCGGAGCCGAATTTTCGTAAAGCTGAGCCACATGCCCGTGGAAGTTGTTCAGCACGTGAAGAGTTGAGGGGTTTTTTGATCGGGCTGTGGTTCGGGAGCGCTAGCCGGGCAATGCATTGAATGGAGGTGGGCATGGAGTCGACTGGGAGTGGCCAAACAGACGCGGGGCAGCAGCAACGGATGGTCGAACGACAATTAGAGCGCGATTTCTTCGATCCTTCCCTTGAGTGGCGACGGGTCTTCGCGGAGACCTGGGGCACGTTTCTGCTGGTGCTGGTCGCTGCGGGTGGCGTCGTCGTTGCGGCGATGAGCGGCGGCAGGGTCACCCTGGGCATGATAGTAGTGGCGCCGGGAATCATGGTAATGGCGATTATTTACTTTATGGGCTCAGTGAGTGGAGCGCACTTGAATCCGGGGGTCACCCTTGCATTCGCGTTGCGGCGCGACTTCCCTTGGAAAAGAGTCCCGGCATACCTAGTGGGGCAATTGATCGGAGGGATCAGCGCGGCTATTTTTCTTCGGACATTGTTCGGGACCGTTGGTGCGCTCGGCGCGACACTGCCGGGAAGTGGTGTGACGAGCGGGAAGGCGCTGGCGATGGAAGTCGTGCTGACAGCCGGCCTGGTGAACACGATCCTGGGTACGGCGTCCGGCGCGCGGAATACCGGCACAAACGGTGCCATTGCCGTGGGCGGGTATATTGCCCTTGCAGGACTATGGTCGGCACCGGTTTCCGGCGCCTCGATGAACACGGTGCGTTCGCTTGCTCCAGATCTAGTGCGCGGTGACTTCCACACGACTTGGATCTACGTCGTCGGTCCAATGTTGGGCGCCCTGATCGGAGTGGCTTTCGAGTGGATTCTCAAAGGGAAGGCATCGGCGGCGGGAAGGCTCGCTGCTCAGGGCACGCTTGATGATGGCAACGATCCGGCAGTGCGTGATACGTGAGTGAGAGGAGCGGCATAAATCCGCGCTCGACCACCACCGGCTAGGATGCCAACGCGAGGCCGGTGGGGCAGTACTGGCAGCCCAAGCTGTTTCGATCTTGTCGATCACTAGCCCGTTGGCTGGATTCGTCATGCAAAAAGTAGTAGAACGATTCGTGCGGAAGCTTCTCCAGCTTGGCATTAACGGTTGGTTTCTTGCTGCTAATAGTTTCAACCTGGCCCGCGGCCCTTGGATAACCTCGTACGTGCTGCGGCGGCGTGCGGAGCGCTGAAGACAAACGGTGGAAAATAGCAGCATTCTTGGCTGAATGACACCACGCGCAGGGACATGATGAAGCTCTCTTCATTTGATTGGTCCCTCAGACGCTCAGCACCGGGACATGCGACTCGCGAATGATCGCATAGCCACTGCCGTTGGCCCCCAAGTGACCGCCGGAAGGCATGTGTCCGATGACCAGGATGTCAGCCTTCGTTTGCTCTGCCGCTCGGTTCAACATCTCTGGGACATTTCCGCTATCGATTATCACTTCGGCCTTCGTGCCCACGTCCTGCTGAAGATCGGCGAACTCTTTGGCGGCGAAGCCGAAGATCCTCTCCTTCCACACGGAGTCGACGTGGGATCCGCCGGGACCGTAGATCTCCACGCCGGCCGTGATGTGGACGAGCGTAAGCGTCGCATCGACGGCGGCAGCCATCTCGGCGGCCCGCGACGCGGTATTGCGGCTGTGGTAGTTCAAATCAACCGCACAAAGAACGTTGCGGATGCTGAACTCACGCGCTGGTGCTTCTTCCAGGTGGGCGTCGGTCCAAACCGGACAATCACTCTCGTGTAGCACTTTCGCTGCCACCGAACCCAGCAGAAAGCGGTAGAACACGCCATGGCCATGCGTGGACATTACGATCAAGTCCACCTTTTCGTTGCGAGCTGCCTGCGCGATTTCGCGGGCCGGGTCTCCTCTGAGCAACAAGCGTCTGACGGCAATCGCATCCAGCTCCGACTGCAACGATTGGTCCAGGTTCCTCTGAGCCTGCTTGACGATCTCCGCATTCAAATCTCGCCCTGTGAGCTCGTGCCCACTCTCCAGTACACCTGCGGGGTAGCTCCGTGGCGTCACCACATGCAGCAGTATGATCTCGGAATGAAAATGGCGAGCCAAAAACGCTGCCTGATGAGCGACCTTTAGCGAGTTGTTTGAAAAGTCAATCGGAAGAAGAATCTTATTCATTAGCATTTCCATTCTAAAATCCTATCCCTCACAAAATGCTAGCCGAAAACGAAATCCGGCGACGAAGAAAAACCGGAAGAGGATAGGAATTGGCGAAGCGGAAATAGAGGATATTCATGTGGTCACCTCATTTCCGAGGAAGTGGCCGCCGGCCTCGTTGCGTCCATGCTCAACGGAGGAGAGATAACTCTGGCTAATACCGATCGGCCTAACAAATCTGCACCTGCACAATCGACCGCCAAGGTTCGCGCTTGAGCCGCCCTTCCGGTCGCAGCGGTGCTACGATCGTGCTTAGAGTTGTTCCGGGATCTTCTTGAAATCCGCGATTGCCCACTGGCGCTTTCTTTCGGCCATCTCCACTTTTTCATCGTAGGTTGGTAGAAAGATTCCCCGTTACGCCCCAAGCACCACGATTTGACCCTGAGCCGCGATGAGAAGCAGTTACTCTTTCAGAAGGTAATTGCTTGTTGACATGTAAATTTTCTCGGACATCAGAGGTGAGGGGTTTCACTGGTTTCTTTCGCAGAGCACGCGTCAATGAAGGCCTGCATTGCGGCTTGATATTCTTGTTTCGTAATCGTTCCCTCTTTCATCCTGTTGAACGCGTTTAGAAGATCCCGGAATACGCGATGGTCGGCCATTCCCCGTTCCTTCGCAAGATCTATCCAAGGTTTGATAGAAGCAGAAGCGCCCGTCCCTTCTAAAGTTTGCATTTCTGCAGTCATGAAATCCTCCTAATCTCAAAGAATCAAGCGCAAAGCGCGCGAAAGAAGGGAGATCGCCTGTAAAGGCCCAATCAAGGCTCCAGCGCCTGCACCAATCGCGTTCTTTCTCAACATTCCAATGTTGGATGTTAGGGATTGACAAGAATCCGTGCTGTTCTCTTTTGTACAGTCATGCGGAGATTCTGTTAGTACCGTGAGTACGACGGCGGAACGCACACATTAAGATGGTGCGCTTCTGGTTCTTGCGCTATGGAAAACAGGAGCAACCGGACCGCACACTGCTAAAGGTTTTCCAGACAGCCTTGCCAGGCGCGGCCGGTACTTCGTTGTTGACAGTTGTCTTTGACGAGTAAGGAGGCAAATATTTTCTGAAAACTACCGGGGCAGAGAAGTCTGATCGCCAAGGGGCACATCAAATGCGAATAGCCCCTTTGATGGCCATACGATGATTTCACCCGCGCGTCAAGCATTCACAGGAGTTCAAAATGTCGCTGCCAAAAATAATGCCTCTCACAGATCCCGTCGCGCTAATTGAAGTCCGCTCTTTAATATTAGAAGAAGAGCTAGCCACAGTGGCGCCCATACTGCCAAGCGCAGTACTACCCAATAGAATCGCCGTCGTGGGGAATTATCTTCCCAGACGTTGTGGAATCGCGACGTTCACAACAGACTTGTGTGACGCCATTCATGCGGAATTCGGCGCGACTGAGCTCCTGGCACTCCCGGTTAACGACACCGAGGGGGGTTATACTTACCCCGCGAGAGTGCGATTCGCGTTGTCTCAAGATAACCTGGATTCCTACCGACACGCCGCCAACTTTCTGAATTTCAGCAATATCGATCTGGTTTGCCTGCAACACGAATATGGCATCTTTGGCGGACGCGCTGGCGGACATATCCTCGAACTGCTGCGGCGCCTGGAAATGCCTTTTGCTACGACGTTACACACCGTACTTCGCGATCCAAATCCCGACGAACGCGCAGTGATGCAAGAAATTGCGACCCTTTCAGACCGCCTGATCGTCATGAGTCAACAATCGGTGGATATCTTGCAGGAAGTGTTCAACGTTCCGATCGACAAGATCGATTTGATTCCACACGGCATCCCCGATTTGCCTTTTACGGATCCCAATTTCTATAAAGATGGTTTAGGGACGGAGGGGAAGGATGTTTTGCTCACGTTCGGCCTGCTCTCGCCCAATAAGGGCATAGAAAATGTTATCCAAGCTCTTCCAAAGATCTTGTCGCGTCACAACAATGTTGTTTACATGGTTTCTGGTGTAACTCACCCGCAACTCTTGCGACATGAGGGCGACAAATACCGCTCCTATTTACAAAACTTGGCGAAGGATCTCGGAGTGGAGGCCAATGTCATCTTCCGCAATCGTTTTGTCAGTCCCCAAGAACTAGTGGAGTTGATCGGCGCGGCGGATATTTACATCACGCCTTACAAATACAAGGGGCAAGTTGTTTCCGGCACGCTTGCTTATGCATTGAGCGCCGGCAAAGCAATCATTTCGACTCCCTACCTACACGCAATCGAACTCTTGGACGAGGAACGCGGCGCACTTGTTCCCTTTGATGATCCCGCCGCGATAGCCGCAAAGACCACTGAGCTTCTGGAAAACGGCACCGCCAGGCACGCTATGCGCAAGCGCGCTTATCTATACGCGAGAGACATGGTGTGGAATTGCGCAGCGCAGAAATATATGAAGAGTTTTGGGCGCATATACAACGAGCGCTTGCGAAATCCTCGCGCCACATTTTTGGCGCAAAACACGGAAAAGACTCTCGACCGACTTCCCGCCATAAATCTGGACCACCTTCATCGAATGACAGACCAAACGGGAATCGTCGAGCATGCCGTTTTTGTGATTCCGAACTATCTGGAAGGTTACACCACAGATGACAACGCCCGCGCACTGATCGTAACCACACTTCTCGAAGAACTTGAACCCCGCGTGCCCGGAGGCTCAGCCGACTTATCGTCGCGGTATCTAGCCTTTCTGTGGATTGCGTTTGATCCAACAACCAAAAGATTCAGAAACAGCCTCAGTTACGAACGCCAATGGCAGGAGCCGAAGGATTCAGAGGACAGTCATGGTCGAGCAATATGGGGGCTGGGAACACTGCTCGGCAGATCCAAGAACGCAGGATTGCGGGGAGCTGCGGGGCGCCTTTTTGAACTCGCCGTTCCCGCAGCTGTCGGATTCAAGAGTCCCCGCGCCTGGGCTTTCGCTTTGCTGGGCCTGCAAGAATATCTCGACTCGTTCCCTGGGGATTGCGCTGCTCTCAGTGCGGCAGATGCGTTGGCAGGTCGATTGTTAAATTCCTATCGCGCCAATCGCTCGGAGGACTGGAATTGGTTTGAAAATGTTCTTGCGTATTCAAATGCACGATTGCCACAAGCTCTCATTCGGGCGGGCACGCGCGCCGCGAACGATGAGATGGTTTCGGCAGGGCTTGAAGCGCTGAATTGGCTGGCTACGATTGAACGTTGTGAGATGAAGGGCCATTTCGTGCCGATCGGATCACACGGCTTCTATTCCAAGAATACGGAGAAGGCCCGGTTTGACCAACAACCAGTAGAAGCCTGTTCGGTCGCGTCCGCATGTTTGGAGGCTTATCGCTCAACAGGAAAGGGACGCTGGCGCAAAGAGGCATGGCGCGCTTTCAATTGGTTCCTAGGTGACAACGATCTTCAGATCGCGCTCTATGATGCGACTACCGGCGGTTGCCGCGACGGCTTGCACCCCGACCGAGCAAATGAAAATCAAGGCGCGGAGTCTACGCTGTCCTTTCTGATGGCTCTCCTGGAAATGCGCAAGTTGGAAGAAGCTGACGGCATGGAGCCGGCACTAGAGAGCTGGACGATCTCGTCTCAGTCTTAGAAGAATTTCAAGAAAACGATTGTATCCATGCGCTCTGGACGCCTATGAACGCCACAATGGCACAGTACGAAACGCTATTTGACCGGCACGCTTCCAATACCATTTTAATGAGAAAGGATTGGCCGTATTCTATCAACACCGTTTTCAATGTTGACGCAACGCTTATTACGGATGGTTCAACCCTTTTGCTTTGCCGAGTGGAAGAAACTGCAGCAACTCGGCGGTGGTTTAGCTGCAGAGCTGGAAATCGTCGGTGCTCATGTTGCCACCGAGCTTGTAGCCGGTGAAGGCTATGTTGAACCGGCAAAGCGGTTAGCGGTCCCCCTGATTTACAATTTTCGACACCATTTTCATTGGGTGGAAAATGCGCTAGGGAAACCTGAACCGTTCTGACATCGATTCCACCGCGAAGCCAATGAGTTGCAGCGGTGTCGCGAAAACGATGAAGATGCCATTCTTCAGGGTTGAGTCCCGCACGCTTTGCGATGGCCTTACACCGATCATGCAAAAACCGATAGCTTGGCTTTCCGCTGACCGAAGGGAAAACCAAAGGGCAACCGTCTTTTCGCGGATGCCTTCGGAGGAGTTCGACGACCTCCTTGCCTAATGGGACTGTGCGCTCCTCCCAATCTTTCGGGATGAACTCATACAGTGGCTTGGCGGTGATGTGCACCCGCTTCCGAGCAAGGTACAGATCTGACCAATGCAGTGTTTTCAATTCTCCACGTCGGAGACCTGCAGCCAAAGCCAACGCAAAAAATGTTCGCTCCCAGTTATCACACTTTCCGAAGAACTTCTTCAAATCAGTATCTGTGTAAGCCATGGGCCGCTTGCGAAGCCGTGGCAGCCGTGGCACTTCCTTGACTGGATTATCGATCTTGAGCGTAGAAAAGAAGTTGTGAAGAATTACACGATCGGTGCAAAGCGTAGTGCCAGGATCAAACCCTTTCGATTTCCGCCAAGCGAGGAAAGCCTTGATGTCCTCCGGCGTTATCTCGCGGGCAAACTTTTTGGGTGCGACGCGTTCGCAGAACAGCTCGACGATGTACTCGTATTTCTGAACCGTAAGAGGCTTTCGGAACGCCTTGATATCTCTCAGAAAATTCTGCAGTGCTCGATCCAGAAGGATGTTGTCCTCTTCGTTGGGGAGCCCCAGGAGCTCAAGGTTGTTCTCTCTGGCTTCCAACTCGAGCCGCTTACGCCGTTGCGCTTCCAGAGCCTCGGCTGGAGTGCCACCCGCCGCTGCTCGCAAGCGCTTTCCCCCTTCGCGTCACTCAATGAGGTATCGACCCTCGCCGTTCCCCCCACCGAACGCGTCCTCGACCATCGCGTTCGAGAGACACTCGTTTCCAGCCATCCTCTGTTTTGATTTGGCGCGTAAGATTGACTCGGGGCATAGTGTCAACCTCTGGCGAGATGGACACTATTTTGGACACCAAGCAGTTGTCAAGCTAAGTCATTGATAATATAAAAGAAAGTGGCTGGTGAGCCTATAAGCCGGATTATGTGTTGTGAATGAGGCCACTGTCCGTTATGTCGGATCCTTCGACCGCCTGGTGCCGTGAAAGGTAGAAGCAGAAGCGGTCTCGTGGTTTCTCTAAGATCAGACAGCAGGGGACGCACTATACATCCTATTGATATATAATGTTTTACAGTGCGTCTAATGATGCGTAGAATAAGCGTGGATTGTGCTGGACGGTGCGTAGAATGGTGCGTAGAATAAGCGTTGAATATGACCTACATTTATATGTCCGAGGACTGGCCTCGATTCACATGGGATGCGAATCGGCTCGTTCCTTATTTGTCTGCCACACGCTACGAGCAAGGTTTGCTCCTCGGAAAAATGAAGGACCTCGGCTATCAGCTGAAAAGCGAAGCGACACTGGCGGCCTTGACGGAAGAAACCGTCAAATCGTCGGCTATTGAAGGCGAAGAACTCAGCGCGGACAGCGTCCGATCCTCGCTCGCGCGGCGCATGGGGCTCGAAGAGGCAGGCACCCGGCCTGCGGATCGCCATGTGGAAGGCGTCGTGGAGATGATGCTCGACGCGACGCAGCGGTACGCATCTCCACTGACGGAGGAGAGAATTTTCGGGTGGCACGCAGCGTTGTTCCCGACCGGGCGCAGTGGAATGCGCAAGATTACGACGGGAGCATGGCGGAGCGGCCCAATGGAAGTAGTTTCTGGCCCCGAAGGAAAGCAAAAGGTGCATTTCGAAGCCCCGCCAGCAGAACTGGTCGAGCCAGAAATGAAGAAATTTCTGTCCTGGTATGAGGACGGTAGCAGAACGACTGAACCGCTCATCAAGGCAGGTCTGGCTCATCTATATTTCGTGACCATCCATCCACTCGAAGACGGAAACGGAAGGATCACACGGGCGATTACAGAGATGTCCCTAGCTCGGCTCGAAAACAGCGCGCTGCGTTTCTACAGCATGTCGTCACAAATTCTGGACGAGCGCAAGGGCTACTACGAGATTCTAGAATCCACACAGAGAGACGGCCTGGATGTCACAGGCTGGCTCGTTTGGTTTCTGGATTGCCTCGGGCGCGCAATTGCGAAGGCCAAGAATCTCACTGTTGGTGTGCTGGCGAAGGATGCATTCTGGCGCCATCTGAAGGAGGAGTCGATCGAAGTCAGCGAACGGCAACGAAGCATCATCAACATGCTGCTGGATGGCTTCGAGGGAAAGCTGACCACGGAAAAGTGGAGCAAGCTTGCAAAGACCTCCCACGATACCGCATTGCGGGATATTCAGGAGCTGATTAAGAAACACATTCTCAAACAGGAAAAGGGCGGCGGTCGGAGCACGTCGTACGTTTTGGTTCGGGAACAATCTACGTAAAGTCGAAAGGCGTTCTCCATTAAAAGTGTGCTGAGACATAGCCAAGTTTTCGATGGGTCTGGGCGTCTATTGCGACGTGCGCTAAAGTAGTCGGGATGGGGAACTCTTATATCCCGACGAATATTGACGAGTACCTGCGCAAGCGCCTGATGCCGGTGGAAGGCGCAATTCCTCAATTGCCCGGAATCGAGATGTACGGCAATTCGGTTCCTGCCGGAGCGGTAGGCGGCGACCTATTTGAATACATCAATTTTCAGCAACGATACGACATCGATGGTCGCATCCAGCTCGCGCTGAAACGCTCTCAGGAGTATCTAGAGAAACTGGCCGTCGGTGCATCGCCCCGCAACTCCGTTGACGACCATGTCAACTGGCTGAAGTCCCGCCCGGGCTTCAATTCGGGAAAGGAAACGGCTTACCGGGAGGCGCGAAGCTCGGAGCAGGTGCGTGTTGCCGAAGACCTGCGTGAACTACGCAGCACCGCCGGGGTCCTCCTGGTCGATGCCGAAGGCCACGGAATCATTGCTGCCAAAATCGCCTCGACAGTCCATGACACGTTTCAAGCGCTGATGCTTTCGGAACTCGATCACCGCGGGAAGACCACCCCGGAATTGTTCGAGAGGATGAACATAAGGCTGGCTCAATCATCCACGGCACGCAACGCGCTTGGGCGGAGTTTAACGGATGGTGTGCAAGAGATCGCCACGATGCTGTATGGCGAAATCCGGCCGTCAGGTAATTTTCGATTTGTGAATTTTGGACATCCCCCGCCACTCGTCTACTCTGCGGAATTTGGCCGATTCGTGGAATTGGACAAGAACCGAATGGTGCAGTTTCTTCCGCTCGGCTTGCAAATCCCCGAAGACCACCCCGACCGGAACCGGTATCTCTCTTTGGACTATCGGAAGCGACGAGCGAAATCCTCGGATATGGCCGAGCTCACGCTCATGAATACAGGGGACATCTTCTTTCTTTACACCGATGGGGTTTATAGTGGCGGCAATAAAGAGGAACGTAGCCGCCTTGAAGAAGTGATGCGTCAGCACCATGAACTGTCGGCGAAGGAAATCTGCAACTCCTTAGTCGATTACGCTCTCGAGAGAGACGACGATTTGCGCCGGAATGGCGAGCAAGACCGCATCGACGACAAAACCGTTTTAATAATCAAGCGATTCTAGCAGATAACTTGCGCGAACTGATGGGAAGCACGCGATTTCTACTGTTCGTCTTCGAGGTGCTGAAACTACCGGCGGAGAAAACGTTCGGCTATAGACGACATGAGTGCCAAGTTCCATAACAACGAGGTGAGGGCGACCATCAGGTCGGGACCGAACAGCTTGCGCTGAGAATTCAGCGCTAAATGCCCGCACCTGCGAGGACGGGTACAGTAACTCAAGATAAATGGTCAAACAAATTGAGCATATTTGCCATGGGAGTTGGGGTAGGTGCGCTGGTTGGATTGCTTTTCGCCCCAGCCTCAGGAAAGAGAACGCGCAAATTCATCACGGGCTCGGTGAAGCAGGGGCTAAGCCCGCGTCTCGAAGTGTACAGTCGTGGACAGGCACGATTTCCGCCGAAGGATACATTCGCGCTGAATCTATTGTAATTTTCTCATCACAGGGACTGCGATGGTTTGACCTGGCCAGTCGACAACATCGCAAGGCCCCTTCTTTTGGACGACCGAAAAACAACTGGTCCCATACAGCGCAGCAGGAGTATCGGCAACACGAGCATACTCTGGAAGCCTGCGGAATTCTCCGAACATCGGAGTTCGTATGAAGTTAACGACGACGCGAATATCTTTCGTTCTAATCTTTAGCGTCTCGCTGATGCACACTCACTCTTGACGGGGCAGCCACAATAGACTAGACTCAGTGAACTTAGTTCATTAGAGGAGTCTCGATGACCACTGTCAACATTCATGAAGCGAAGACCCAACTATCCCGTTTGGTTGACCAGGCAGCGAGCGGAAAACCGTTCATCATCGCCAAGGCCGGCAAGCCTCTGGTGAAGGTCATGGCGCTCGAAACGCCGACTGGCAAGCAGGTGCGAAGACTCGGCTTTCTCGAAGGTCAGTTCCGCGTTCCAGCGGACTTCGACACCATGGGCCGCACGGAGATCGTACGCATGTTCGATGGCCAAAAGTGAAGCTGCTGCTCGATACGCACTTGCTACTCTGGGTCGCGAATGAACCGAAACGGCTCCCCAAGGCTGCCCGGGCACAGATCGAGAATCCCGAGAATGAGCTGCTGTTCAGCGCCGCCAGCATCTGGGAGATCACCATCAAGCGTAGTCTCGGTCGAGATGATTTCGATGTGGACCCGAGAGTTCTCCGACGTTCGTTGCTGGACAATGGATATACCGAGTTACCGATCACCAGCGAACACGCGATCAATGTCGACCAACTACCTTCCGGACACAAGGACCCATTCGATCGCATCCTTGTGGCCCAAGCGACTGTGGAGGGCATTACGCTGCTCACCAACGATAGGAAACTCACGGAATATCCCGGCCCGGTACGCCTCGTTGGCAGAGCATAGATTGCGACTGATACTGAGGGCCTCCTCACTCTCACTCCGTATAGGTTTGCGCAGATCCTGCGTCAGCGCCAGAGACGTTGGCTTACTTGTGCGAGTTTGCTAGGCTATTGGGTCAGCCAGCGGGTATACTTCAGGATTCCAAATTTCCATCCGACACCTCGCATCTCGGGAAAGGTGATTGCTGGACGGCCGGAGCACATCTGAAAATAAGCAGACTTCCGTAGTTTGTGCGCGATTCGGCGCGTTTCACGTGCCCGTGGGACAAGAATTGAGAGATAACTTAGACGGATTAGAACGTATGCACGTATGCTAAGACAGTTGATCGCGATACCAGTGAAGATACCAGCACGTCCGGCTTGTTGTTTCAGAAAACGATGGGCGCCGTCACGACAGCGAAATGGGCACCACGGGAGAGAGGAAGCAAAGCCTACGTCCAATCAGTTGGGCTGAATGCCGAGAAAAAAAAGATCGGCATCGAGCCGAAGGGGAGTACTTTTCTCTTGACATTCCCTTTAATAGGACTTTTCCGGTAACCCGACTAACCGGGCACTGACAGCCAGATTCCAAAGGGGGACATTGGAAATTAGGGCAGTTCCAAGTCCAGCGCGTAGATTTCGTCCGTGCTCGTGTCGCGAACGAACAGCGGCGATCCGTCCGGAGTAATCCCGCTCCAAACGGCAAGGTTGTCAGTGGAAAATTGATGCAAACCCTTCAAGTCCACTAAGAGTTCGCCACGACTCTGTCCAAGTTGGACTCGGTAGTATCCCGGCGTAGCTGTCACCCAAGTCTCGAAATAGAGATATTTCCCATCGCGCGACCATGTAGGGTAGGCGAACCGATTTCCGCTGACCCAGTCTGACCAAGTCTGGCTTTTGAAATCGAAAATCACAATCTTTGTCTGGACGGTGGTGAGCGCAGCGATGTACCGGCCATCCGGTGACCAACGAGGAGAGTACAGGCCCTGTGAGCCTGGAATGGTGGACAGTTGCTTGGAATTCAGATCCAGCAGTTGGATGCTTGGCTTCTCATCTATATAACGACTAAACACCATTTGCTTACCGTCCGGGGACCATCCGGGATCGACCTGGGGCAGATTCTCGGCGAGCATTTCCTGCGCTGCTCCGCCCTGGGCTGATATGAGCCAAATCTTCCACGGTCTTCCCACCTGGATATCCATGAACGCAATCTGCGTACCATCAGGCGACCAGCATGGCAGGACAGCGAATATCGGTGGATTTGTGAGCTGTAGGCGGTCGCTGCCGTCGACCCGGCTGCGCCACAGCGTTCCCTCGGGGTAGGACACGTACGCAACCCACTGGCCGTCACGGGAGAAACGCAGATCAGTCGCCCAAATTCCTGATAGAAATGGCACAAACGCGCGGCGCTGTGCATCGTAGCGGATGAGTTCGCCGCGATTTTGGAGACCCTGCGCGAACAGCTTCTTGCCGTCAGGGCTCCATGTCATCGCACCGAATAGCATCGGTCCAGCCGTGAGCTGAAACAGCCGAGAGGAATACTTGCGAAACGCACTATTCGATTCCTGTAAGGCCCATATGTTCCCTCCTCCCAGCAGAGGATTGTCATTTATCAAGAAGAGAAAATAACGGCCATCGGGTGACCATGTACCGCAACATTCCCGAGCTCGATTCTTCAAGCTCGCCAGCAAGGGATGAGGATTAGTGCCGTCCGTCCGAATCTCCCAAATCGAATTTGAATTGTCTTTATCATTCCAAGCATCGAATCGAATGC
Organism: Candidatus Acidiferrales bacterium; assembly: GCA_963701055.1. Taxonomy (GTDB): domain Bacteria; phylum Acidobacteriota; class Terriglobia; order Acidiferrales; family UBA7541; genus Acidiferrum. Next base: position 5,691,008 of record OY969563.1, read on the forward strand.
GAGTGCTATCGGGAGAAAACAGAGGGTCCCAGGCCGACAAATTTGTCGGGGTGAATAGCTTGCGTGCATCGGTGCCATCCGCCTTGGCTAAGTGGAGGCCGTCCACCCCTCTAAATACTAATTGACGGCCATCCGGCGACCATTTTCCGGAGTTGTAGCCCGTCACATCAGCAATCCGGCGGGGTGGACCGCTGGGAAGCGGGAGCGCCCAGAACTCTCTTGCCTCGAAGCCATATATATTCGCCACCAGGAGCTGAGAATGATCGGGAGAGATATCCAGGAGTCGTACGGCAGGGAAAGGAGTGGGAATCGGCGACGTCTCACCTCCCGTAACGGCGGCTTGCGCTAGAAACTGACTCGGCCCTTTGCTTTCCCCGATATATAACCGTGACCCATCGGTAAGCACTCTATTCTTCGGCACGCCATCTTTGGTGAGTTGGGTAGTAGCGAGCACCCTCGGAGGAGTCTGGGGCAGGCGTAGCCAAACAATCGTTGCAGCGATTGCCAGTATTGCAATCACAACGGCAAGCAAACCAATCCAACGGGATTTGCGGCTCGCAACGGGTGCGACTGCATCCACAGTACGCGTTTTTCCAGACGTCGTGTCCCTCTTCAACCGCTTCAAATCCGCACGCATCTCCGAAGCGTGCTGGTAGCGCAAGTCGCGGTCTTTCTCCATCGCCTTATCGATAATTCGCTGTAACTCCGCCGATAGGCCGGTGTTCAGCCGCATTACCTCTCTTGCTTCTTTGTGCAGGATCGCCTCAAACACCGCTCCCGTGCTCTCTCCGGTAAAAGGCAAAAAGCCCGTGGCCATTTCGTAAAGGACCGTACCGAAGCTGAAGAGATCAGTCCGCGCGTCCAGCGGCTTCCCCAGCACCTGTTCCGGAGACATGTACGCCACCGTCCCCAGCGCACTCCCCGGACTCGTTAGCTGCTCACTGTCCACTCCCATCGCCGTCAGCGTCGCGGTCGCGCCTTCCCCGTCCCTCGCCGTTCTCGCTAAACTCACCTTGGCCAAACCGAAATCCAGAATCTTTGCATGTCCCTTCTTGGTCACAAAAATATTTGCTGGCTTGATGTCCCGATGGATGATCCCCTCGTTGTGCGCCGCGTCCAGCGCGTCCGCCAGCTCAATCGCCAGATCCAGCAAGCGCTCCGACTCCATCGGTTGCCCGTTGATCAGGTGCTTCAGCGTCGCGCCATCCAAATACTCCATGGCGATGAACGTCTTCCCCTCCGCTTCGCCAACGTCATAAACGGTGCAGATGTTGGGATGGTTCAAGGCTGAAGCTGCTTGCGCCTCTCTCTGAAAACGCGCCAGTGCGTGTGGGTCTTTCGCTACGCTGTCGGGTAGGAATTTCAGCGCGACATTACGACGCAGGCGGGTATCTTCGGCCTTATAAACGATTCCCATGCCTCCACCACCAAGCTTCTCGATGATGCGGTAGTGCGAGATGGTCTCTCCGATAAGTGAATCGGCGCCTGACATGCGTAGCACATGGTAGGTTGGGGGCAAGAGGCAAGTCAATGAAGACAAATCTAGCCTTAAATCTAGCCTATCTGGTAAAACGGCATTACTGGAGAAGTGGCTCACAGTCCCTCACAGGGACTATCGCTGGACTTATCAGAAGCCACCCCAAAGACTGCCAACTTTTTTGAGCGATTCAAATAGCTATTGCAGCTTCGCGTACTCCGCTTTGGCAGCGATAAGAATGGGAATGTCAGGGTCGGCGTCTTTCCAGAGGGTGAGGAAATCCTGATAGGCCGCTTTGGCTTTGGCGGTGTCGCCCTGCATGATGGCATAGGAGCGGGCGAGACCAAGATGCGCCAGCGCCCCTGTCGCACAGTTCCACAACAGCCCGCGGTTGTCGAGGATTTTCTGGAATTCGGCAGCGGCTTCGTTGCCTTGATGCGTGCTCAGGTAAGCCTCGGCGCGGACGTACACGGGATACAAACAGGAGTTAACAGCGCTCACACTTAGCATGCCTAGCTCATAGGGTGCCGCCGCTTGAAGAAGCTCAATGCTGCGGGCTGCATTTTTGCGGCTCACCTCTATTTGAGCGCGGATGGTGGGAAGCCAGACTGATTGGACAGCAGTGTTCTCCGGGAATCGCTTGGCGAGGTCATCCACAAGCGACTGGGCGTGAGTCGCATCGTCCGCCAAAGCATAGGCCAGCGCCGCCTGTGCCTCCGCATCCCGGCTCCCTGGCGCAATCGCTACTGCCGCAGCAGCATTCTGACGGGCCGCATCTGTGTTGCCAAACAGCGCTTCACGTATCGCCGCGTTCGCTTGCCATAAGGCGGCGGGCTCTTTCTCGTCGCTGCGGCGAGCGCTCTCAATAGCTTGCCGCGATAGCTCGCGGGCTTTCCCGAGCTTCCCAGACCAAGCTTCGGTGTCGGATTCGAGCGAAAGCATCTGGTCTTCCGCAACCGGTTTTCCAATAGCCCAATCCGACTGCTGCTTCATGGCTGCCATGTTGCCCTGAAAGAAGGCCAAAGCATACAGGTTCAGGTGTAGCGGAATACCCTCGAGCTTGCGCCCCAGTGCTTCTTCGGTTGTGGCCCGTGCTTCGTCGAAACGGTTCAGGGCCAAGTAAATCTGGCCCAGATTCTCATATCCGACCACGTCGTTCGGCTCCAGGTGAACCGATTCACGGGTTTCGGTGGCGGCCTTCTCATATTGCCCCAGAATCATGCAGTCGGCGCTCAGGTCGATGTGAGGCAGAAAATCCCGCGGATAGACTTGTTTCCACAGCTCATTCGTCTGATTCGCTTTTTCCAGCTCGCCCGTGACGCTTGCATAGTAGAGCGCGGTGATGTCGAACTTCTCGCGTTCGGTGACGCGGTCGCGCAGGGCGAAGGCTTTCCTGAAGTAATCGGCGGCCAGGCTGGGCTGATTCAGATTGGAGTAATTGATTCCCAGAAACGCATACGCCCATGCAAAATTGGGGTCGAGTTCGACGGCGCGCTTGAAGAACGGTATGGCTTCGGCGTCTCCGTTTTCGAGCAGGGCTTTTCGACCCAGGGTGAGAGCGTTGAGGGTTTCCAGTGAATTCGTGGTGGCTTGGTCCAGCGGAACGTCGAACTTCTGCACCGAGCTGAGCGACTCGCCTACTTCGTTGCGAAGCTTCGCTGCGGCTTTGTCCATGGCCGCAAGCACCTGCTCTTTACTTGTGGCTCGCTCCTGCTCCGCAGCCAGTGAGTCACCGGCCTGACAATTGACCGCGTTGAGGCCAATCACGTATTGGCTGCCCAGGCTCGCAATTGAACCGCTCAGGTATGCCTTGCTCCCCGCACGCTGGCACACTTCCCGCGCCAAGTCTTGCGTCAATCGCTCGCCCGGCGAGCGGGTCATCTCCTGCAGCGTCTGGCGAACCTTGTCCTCTGAAAGGATGTTCAGGAAGGGCGACTGGCCCAGGTCCACGGCCAGGGCCTGCTTGAGCGTGTCATCAAATACTGCATCGCCCGTCTTGTTGTCGAAGTCCGCCAGAACAATTGTGTCCTTCTCGGTCAGGACCGTCGTGGCCGGATGCGTCGCCGACTGGTGTGAGCGGAAATAGAGCCAAACCCCAACGGCAGCGACCAGAATCGCGGCCACGGGAATCAGAATCTTCCAGAGTCTCCCGCTCATTCCCGTAACTGCTGTAACCTTCACTCCCGTCGATGACGACGGCTGTGGCGTGACCTGGGCACTGCCCTCCTGAGCCACACTCACCAACCCCGAAATTATCGCAGCCGACCGCCTCGACTCCGTGTCCCGCTTGAGGCGCATCAGTTCGGAACGCATTTCCGATGCGTGCTGATAACGCATTTCCCGGTCCTTCTCCAGCGCACGATTGATGATGTCTTCTAGCTTCGGCGGAAGGTCAGGATTCAGCCGCACCAGCGGAACTGCAGTCCGGTTCAGGATGGCGTCGAATATCGTCGCCGTACTGTCTCCTCGAAATGGCAACTGCCCGGTCGCCATCTCATACAGGACAGTTCCGAACGAAAATAGGTCTGTGCGTGTGTCCAGTTCCTTGGCCCGAGCCTGCTCCGGCGACATATAAGCGACGGTTCCCAAGGTGCTGCCGGGACTAGTGAGATGGTCGGGGTCTACTTCTTGCGTGGCCAGTGTTAGTTCGTTGCCAGTTGCGTTTTTCGTTGAGCTAACCTTGGCCAATCCAAAATCCAGAATCTTGGCGTGGCCACTCCCGGTAACGAAAATGTTCGCAGGTTTGATGTCTCTGTGAACGATGCCTTTCGAATGGGCAGCGTTCAGCCCTTCGGCTACACCAATCGCCACATCGAGCAACGCCTCTAGTTCCATAGGCCGACCCGCGATGGTGTGTTTCAGGGTCTTACCTTCCAGAAACTCCATAGCTATAAACGCTCGGCCGTTTTCTTCACCGATGTCGTGACTGGTGCAGATGTTCGGATGGTTCAAGGCGGACGCCGCCTGCGCCTCTCGTTCAAATCGTGCCAATGCTTGCGGGTCTTTTGCTACATTCTCCGGCAGGAACTTCAGCGCCACATTGCGGTGCAGGCGTGTGTCCTCAGCCTTATACACCACTCCCATTCCGCCGCCGCCCAGCTTTTCGATAATGCGGTAGTGCGAGATGGTCTGGCCGATTAGCGATGAGGAATCCAGCATTTGGCGGACATCTTAGGTTGCGTGCGTAAGCCAAGTCAACGAAGAGGAACAATAGACGTATGACGGATGGACTGGTTACTTCGGACGAACGCGCCACAACTCCACCAGCGCCGTTTCGTCATGTCCGTAATCTACTTGCAGCTTCGTTCCGTCCGTGTGATCCACGACGGCTTTGACGACGCCGTCAACGATCCGGCCAGTATGCAGTGTCAACATGACGTGGTCGCCGACTTTGAAGTCATTGCCGTGTTTTTCCATAGCACCACTTCCGAAAGACGTTCCTGAGGCTATTCACTGGTACGGAGACAAAGCCTGCCGCTCCAAGCCCCGATGATTTTTGGCTGCACGGCCAGCTCAGGCCGTCAAATCGTGCAGGAGTCGTCTCAATTGTTCGACTTGTTCGTCCTCCACCTGCTGGGAAGACGTGAGCAAACAGAAGGTGACAAAGATCGCCAGCGTTGCAAGACCTCCACAAGCGATCCATATAAGAAGGTGTGTCAGTTCCATGATTCGACTCCTTTCTCTTGGTGCGAAGGAAGTGCCAGAGTCAGGCAACCCTTGAATGAGGTTAGATGGGTTACGTCACAAAAACCATAGCGAGGAGGTACCGCTACAAAGATGGCCCTTTCAATTTCGCTGGTAGTACGAAAGTGCTGGAACTGTAGAAGCCTCGCGGCGGAAGCGTTCGAGCGCAGAAGGATCGTGAAGCATTTCGGTAGGCAGTAATTTTAGGGCCACCGCACGATGGAGTCGCGTGTCTTCGGCTTTATAGACAACACCCATACCACCGCCGCCCAGGGCCAACGTTCAGGGGTCATGTCTCTGTTGCCTTGGCCACACGCCAACCACTCAGTGGCGCACATGTTAGGTTGCGCCCCATGACAAGTCAACGAAATGCAATTAAAGGTTGTACCGCCTATTTCTACGTAGGTAGCATTGGCAGCTTTGTATTTTGCTAAATGAACGTCCAGTTGCGCCCTCACCTTTGCGTTAAGGGTACGGGTAACTCGATCTCTCCTCCCAAAACTGAGTGTTGCATCGACACCTGCGTAACTTTTCACTTTCTTCGAGCGAATACTTTAACTAGAAGGAAACGGGCCGCAAGGGTTGGGGCCAAGAACCAGATTGGCCTGCCCTTACGGCCCCGAATCGTCTATGTCAATCGAGGCTAAGACGGTGTTCCACCACAAGGCTAGCCGGACATCAAGTCGCTTCTAGTGCCCTGGTTTCTTACTGAACAAAAACAAAAACAGTGTGTGGGTGGTTGGACGTCATCAGCCGGTAGTTAGACAGACGACTAAGTCGACCCAAGGGCAGGAACCCACACCGATAACCCGTTTACCAGGCATGTGAACTCGATCCAGGCGATTTGCGTTGGATGACTCAATATAGTGCGTTGCCAGAATTTCTTAGTTACAATCCCCGCTATGGCTACGCCCGAGCAGCGACATGTAATTGACTCGGCACGGCTGTTTGCGGCCAGCAAGAGGTATTCAGCAGTTCTCCGCAGAGCTATCGTTAGCCAATCGACGATGAGTTTCGCTCTGGAAATTCCGAAAGTCTCGGGCACGCTCAAGGATATGGTGCAATACGAGCACCGTGCTGACGTTACTGGTCTACAGTCCCTTCTGAAAGAAATAATGCCGACTGAAACCGATGATCACGTAAGAGACTTTGACAAGATCGCGGAGTTTTTGGCCCAGCAGACCGCAGTCAATTGCGACAGAGTAATCGCAGCGGCGGTAGTTGTTCTCTCTCACTCGACCGCCGATGATGTCTTTACTGCGGCTTGCGAACTAGCAATAGAGCTTGACCCCCCAGTCTGGCTTCCTGAGTTAAACATGAAACGCAAGGTTCCACTGGGTCTGCTAAAGGAGAAAGGCCCATCTGGCGTCTTCGCGGTCGAACTCGAGAGGCTTCGACAGCAATTACCCGGAAGGTCCCTTGCGAGCCGGGCCGAGCTGTTCTTTCGGCACGTCAAAATTCGCCATCATCCAATGTTTGGTCCAGCAGACGTTCGATATTTTCGGGTGTCAAAATTGAAAGAGGCGGAAGACTTGAGAAATAGTATCGTGCACGGAAGCGGCTTGCCTCAAATAGACTTGGATCTAAGTAAGAGCACAATGTTGTTTTTGCACGAAGCGGCCATCACTGCCATGAGATCTCTGGCTTCTTCGTACCGTCTCCCCGTGGAGTGGACTATTTTGTTGGGTGGCAGGGTAGAAGATATGAGTTGAAAGGTCCAGAATTAGCCGATGAAGGCTCACAAACTGCAGTCGACGGTCAGCCGCACCCTTGGGGTCCAAGGTTTCTTACTACCCTCTAGACCAAAAATGAAAAAAATAAAGGCCCGGAGGTGCCGTGGGGAATGTCCGTGCTCTCCGGGGCGTGTTGGCGGACAACTCAGCAAGCCTATGATGGAGCTAGGACCACTTCCCAGGAATAACGCTTCTAATGCCCTCCGCGACATCCGTCACATCGCCCACTCGTCGGGGAATAAGATGAATGTGGCAATGTTGAACCGTCTGCCCAGCGGCCTCACCATTATTCACGCCAACATTGAAACCAGCGACCTTGGCATCGGTTTGTTGGATTTCCTCCTTTATCCTTTTGAGTAGTTCATTGTAGGCGTTCGTCTCAGGACGGCTAAGTTCAAACAGGTCTGGGGTATGGCGCTTGGGAATTAGCAGTGTGTGAAGCAATGTAACGGGAGCGGCGTCACGAATGGCTATTGCAAGTTCGTTTTCGTAGAGGATGCGCTCTTTCGGCAGATGACAGAACGGACAGCCATCCGCACGAATATTGTAGGAATTGCGTACTTGCCTGAAATCGGTCTGGTCCCTGTCTCGTTTCATAGAATTGCAACTATAGCAAAGCGCCTGAAGGTTGCTCTGGTCATCTGTTCCACCAAGGTTGCGGGGAATGATGTGGTCCACTTCCAACGCACGGATATCCCCTGAAATTCCGCACAATTCACAATGAAATTGCGCTTGTTTCAGCACTTCATAGCGCAACGTCCCAGAGATATATCCAGCGGACAATTTGCGGTGCAGCCAGATTTTCTCTCCAAGCTTGGCTTCGTATTCGGTGAGTTTCTGGCGGCAGAGTTCAATCAGGCGCGCAGTTTCACCTTTGGTCAGTTTCTCATCCAGGCAAAGCGCATAATCCCCGCCCTCTTTTTTCACCAACCCGTGGTTCCTAAGGACCCGACCGACCATGTTGCCGACAATCTTTTCGTAGTATTCAATCTGGCTTTCATCGTGCCCCAGGATTGCTTTGGCGATTTCAGTGGTAGAAACCCTACCGCCTTGCCGCAGCAGGGTCATCAGCATCACTGGCTGGTAGACGTGCGACATGCGCATGCGCTTCCGGATGAAACTTTCATAATCGCCGTAGTTCATGGAATCTCCCGCTATCGGCGAATGATAGCAGCTTAGGGATATACTGGTTTTCCCTTCTCCCAGACCAGAGACTCGATACCAGGCAGGTCACACTTGGTACTGCGGTCTGTTGAACTGACCAAAAATTAAAAAAATAAAAAAGCCAGTGGGATGTGGGGATGTCAGCGCTCGCACGGGTCCTATGGACGGGCAACTCAGGGCCTCCCCCGACAATCGGTGGTGGACTGTGCCCACTTTTGTGCCACATCTCCATAACAAACGGTAGCAAGTGGGCACACTCGGGAGGATGATGGCAGTGCCTCTACTGGGTTGGAAATCAATGTGGTAGCAAGCTATCGCACTTCATCGTAGATTCCTTAAGACGGTCTCTACGCATGTAGGCAACCGTTCCCAAAGACAAAGACTTCGCCCTTGTTGAAAAAAAGTTAGAGATCCTCTGGACTCTCGAAGTGTAAGCCAATCAAGAAGTTCGCTATGCACCTTGTGTCTTTCCTTTTGTGAATTCCTGAGACGCACAATCTCGCTATTCAATCGCTGACAAGCCAAGCAGTTGCATCATCAGTTGTCCGCCGAAACTGGGGGCGAATCGTTGCTGGCCAAGTAAAGGCCGCAGTTGCCGGAGACACCAAAGCCGCGAAATTTTGCAAAGAATTCGCATGGCCTGACGATGACCAGGCTCTTAGTTTTTGAGGAAAATGAGTACTGCCAACTGCGACGATCTCTAAGAGAAGCAGCTGATCTAAACGGCTTTGCTTGACCACTAACAACGACCGTAGCACGTGAGCTCAACGCGCAAACCCGCTCCGACAGGAACCTTTTGTATCGCGTCCAGAAATGCGCTACTGCGCGAAACACTACGTTCGCTTTCCACCGTCGCATTGACTTTCGCAAACTCGACTATTTCTTCTTTTTCCTTTTCAGGTCAGGGAGAATGGTTTCAAGTATCGAAGTAACCTGCTCGGCCAATCGCCCGGACTCAGCTACCTTGTTTAGCTGAAAATAGATGTCGGCAACATCCCCCGCTTTTCGAGGTCCGACAGCACAAACCACGACGATTTTCTTCTTTTCCGGGAGAATCTGATAGATCAACCGATGGCTCGCAAACTCGTGCTTCCAATAGCCGGACAAAGATGAACGAAGTGGTGTTCCATATGCTTCTGGGTTGACTGCAATTTTCTTTTTGATGATCTTTGCGACTTGCTTCTTGACGCTACCATCAAGAGCCTCAACATCGCTTCTGGCGTCCTCGGTGAAGACAACCTCAAATTGTGGCGCCGATGTTTCTTCGCTCGTCTTGCCTGAATCTGTCATCCGAAGACTTCAGCCATGGTGTAGAGTTTGGCCTTGGAAAGGCCGCTCTTCTTCAGCTCTAGCAGGCGGTTGGTAAGTTCGCGATCAGCCAGGATCTCGAGGGTCGCGAGAATGGACTCCCGCTCTTCCACAAGCCGATCCAAATATTCCTGGTCGACCACATATTTTGCAACCTGGCGACGGTTTTCAATCAGCAAAACCTTGTTGTCCTTGACTGTTTTGAGATGTTCTTTCAGATCATCCCGAAAGTCGGTCGCAGACACCTTCGTAATTCTTATCGCATTTGCCATCGACATTGCGCTCTCCCACTTTACCTCTCGATTTGCAATCGTACAATTCGATACATGAATTGTACGATTAAAGTCAGCCGGGGTCAAGGGTTATCTCCGCTCTCTCCGCCCATCCAGCTTCTCCCAGACTCCCATTGGAGAGTTTCGATCGCGAGCAGAACGTCCGCCCCCGCTTCGTCACGTCCGTGCTCGAGGGCAGACAGATAACTCTGAGTAACACCAACCCGGCTCGCAAAATCCGCCTCTTCGCAACGAATCCTCAAATGCTTATGAGGAGCGCACGTCGTATGCCTGCCGAGCTGAAGGATGTCGTGTTGATCATAGACGACTCTTCGCGCCCTGAGCCGCTAAACTAGAAGATGAAGAGTTTTGCTGGTTGGTTCACCACTCGAACATGGGCAGTGGCAAGGGCCAAGGCTGCTGCTTCCTGCCGACCGCCAGTAGCATGCCCTTATGTCGATACAATGTTTATACAAGGAGGCATGTGCAATGAGGGCCGTAGTCAAGAAATGGGGGAACAGTGCTTCGGTGCGAATCCCTGCCGCAGTTTTAAAGGCAGCGCACTTGGGTCTGGATGAACCCGTCGACGTGAGGGAGGAATCCGGTCGCATCGTCATCGAACCTGCACGGCGCAAGGAATATGATGTGGCCGAACTTATAAAGGGCATCACTCGCGGGAATCTGCACGAGGAAGTCGATTTCGGCACTCCTGCCGGAAAAGAGGCATGGTAATGGCTGGTTCTTACGTGCCTGATGCTGGCGATATCGTGTGGGTCAGTTTCAATCCGCAGGCGGGCCCGGACCCACGATCCGCAGCTGACATGCAGTCAATCCTTGACCGAGTTTTTGCAGAAAATCTGTGATTTTTGGGATTCCCGGCTCTGCGCAACAGTTAGCCGTTTTCTGTGATAAATGAGGGCTCCACGGCACAAACTTGGAGGGCCCGTGCATATCCAAAATATTCCGGTACCGATGGATCCGATACGACAAATCGGGAGTTGAGAGCGAGGTTAGATCGTCAACAGATGCATTCTTGACCAAAGGCTGGGGTTCCTATAGGCTCAGTCCGCATCGAGTTGTGGTTTCCCTCCACAGTATATAGGCCACCCCAAAACAGGTTCGAATTGAGTAGAGGAGAGTCAAAACGATGAGAAAACTCAGCAGGTTATCAGTGGCATTGGCACTCGCAGCGACATATGCGTGTGTGATGGCAGCGCAGGAGATGACTTCTGGTAGCGCGTCCATACCCAAGGTGTTGCAGATCAGTCGAGAATTCGTCAAGCCCGGTAAAGCAGGAATGGCTCACGACAAGACAGAGGGTGCGTTCGTCGATGCGATGGCGCGTGCCAAGTGGCCTACGCACTATATCGCTATGACCTCTCTCTCGGGAAAGTCGCGCGCCTTATATCTCACGTCGTATCAATCCTTCGAAGCTTGGCAAGAAGACGCGGATGCCGTGGATAAAAATACCGCCCTTTCGACGGCCTTGGATCGTGCCGCGATGGCCGATGGTGATCTGCTCGAATCGATGGATCAAGGCGTGTTCTATTTCCACGACGAGATGAGCCTTCACCCACGCGCGGACCTCTCCCAGATGCGCTACATGGAACTCTCGGTCTTCCACGTGCGCCCGGGAAAGGAAAAGCAATGGACCGAGGTCGTGAAGATGGCCAAAGCCGGTTATGAGAAGGGCGTGCCCAGTGCGCACTGGGGAATGTTTGAGGAAGTATATGGGGCCGATAGCGGCACTTACCTTCTCTTGATCAGTCACAAGACCTTGGCAGAAATCGACAAAGGCTTTGCGGAAGACAAACAGTTCGAGGCCGCCATGGGTGAAGATGGCATGAAGAAATTCGGGGAGCTCTACGCGGAGTGCTGCGAAGCCTCACAACACCAATTGTTTGCCATCAGCGCACGCCAAAGCTACGTCCAGGATGACTGGATCAAAGCTGATCCTGAATTCTGGAAGCCAAAGCCGCTACCGTAGAACGATGGAGGCAGCTTGCGGTCAAGGCCGGATTTAAACGCGGTATCTCCAAAAGTGGGTCCCGGTACCTAAGTTACCGGTTTCCGACGCAAATCAGGCACTTGGACACAAAAGGCTGGCCATGAAATTTCCGGTGAACGGGCGGGCGGAACACCGCTGATTTTGTGAGGGCCTGCTAGTGGAAATTCGTTGTATAGAGTGCAACAGAAGTGTAGGATGCCCGGACCGGGAATCCAAATAGGAACTCCCGGTTCAATAGACCCCTCAAGCGGCACAAGTCCCTCGGCAGACATTCGTGAAGTGGTTCCACTCTCTAGGTCATCGATTCCGATGCTTCCGAGCGGCTGTGCATCTGGGAAAAAGGAGAATGTCCATGTATGCAATTTGCTATCGCCCATGGCTGGTTCCTTGTTGCGCCGTTCTGTTCGCGGTATTTTCGCAGAGTGTCGCGGCTAAGACCCTCTGTGTGAATCCCGCAGGCTCCTACCCGTGTTATTCAAAAATACAGGTGGCCGTCACTCATGCTTCTGCTAACGACTTAATTAAGGTTGCCCCTGGTACCTACAAAGAGTACGTCACCGTTGGTATTCCACTTTCCATCGTTGGTGCTGATGCCAAATCGACTATCGTTGACGCCACGGGTCTCGCGCACGGCTTCTTTGTGGACGGATTCGACAACCCAGGCCTCACCAACGTTACCATTACAGGATTCACGGTGGAAAATGCTATGTTCGAAGGTGTTTTGGTGGTGAGCGCCTCGAACATCATCATCCGGAACAATCACATCAACAACAATGACGCCTCTCCTGGCCTGGAATTCACCGGCGCCACCATGGGTTGCCCAGACCAGCCGGGGAATGGGATTTATGAGAACGATGAAAGCGGTGACTGCGGAGGCGCGATCCATTTAATAGGCACGAGCCATTCAACGGTCTCGGACAACCTCGTGGCTGGCAACGCTGATGGACTCCTTATTAGTGACGAGACCGCAGAGAGCAGGGACAATCTTGTTCTCCGTAACACCTTTCAAGACAATCCGCTAGAATGCGGGATTGTTCTTGCCTCCCATCCTCCAACCGGACACGTTTCTCCCCCGTTTGCTCCTCATTTTGGGGTTGATCACAATACCGTGGCTGAGAACATCTCGACCGGCAATGGTGTGCAAGTCGGAGGCTCCGGAGTAGGTCTTTTTTCCGACGGAAATGGCCCCGGTCGCGTTGCCGGGAACTTGGTCATACACAATAAGCTGATAGGCAACGGGCTTGGGGGCGTCAGCCTACATACGCACGTTGGTCCCGCTTTTGGGGCTCCCGCGGATAACATGGATGGAAACATTATCATCGGAAATTTCATAGCCAAGAATCTTGCCGACACGGCCGATACCGCAACGCCCGGACCCGTGGGAATTAACATCAACAGCGGAGGTGGTGGCTCCCCCGTTTACGGCACCGTAATTTCGTATAACGTCATCCGCGACGAAGATGTGGACATTGCCGTCAACACTCCAGCCGAAGTCGACATCCATCTCAATGACCTGGGTGGCGGCAAAATTGGCGTCGCCGACGTTTGCGCTTATGACCAAGCCACGCTCTGTACGGGCAGTATCGATGCCACTGAGAACTATTGGGGATGCCCCGCTGGCCCCGGTGGTCCCGGATGCACGACAGTCAGTGGATCCGACATTCGTTTTGTTCCTTGGCTTCAGTCACCTTGCGGTTACCTTGATGACCGCGATTCGGGCGACAACGTACTCAATTTAGGACTCGCCGATCGCCCGTACCTCGTGGCGTGGCGTTCCTCCGGACGAGACGGACTTTTTATTCCCGCTGACACTGCTTGGTCCCGATAAACAGGGATAATCGTCCATGTGGTGGGCAACCGGGGCGACTTAAATTTTGTGCTGGCAGATAGCTGGTCTAGATAGCGGGATTCCAATCGGCCGGCGGAAACGCTATGCGCCAGAAGCTCGGTATGGGTTGTGCAAATTCCACCGCAACCTGGGGAGGTCCAATCGGGCCCTTCTTCACGGAGACCACGCGACACTCCAAATGTTGCCCGCTGTTTGGGTTTTGCACTTGGAGCCTTTGCCTAGGCACCACCAAGTCTGTTAAGGCTATCAGCGCACCATGTGCACTGACGACAAGTGTGTGCGTGCTTTCGTAGAACTGCGGGCCTTCCCCTGCGGCTCTATAAACGACTACTGGAACGTTTAATTCAATCCTCTGGCTGCGCCGGTTTTTCAGCCATCGTTTCGCGCCATCGAGTTTCTGGTCGGACATATAAACCATGATAAGGCCGCTATTTTCCAGTGCGGGCACAACGGGTGTGGCGGTTTCCAGGCAAGCATCCCTAGCGATAAATTCATAAAATGCGGTCATCGGAACCCTAAGTCTCGATTAACGCAGCATCAATCGGCAAAGTGGGTTTCAGTGCCCAAGTTACTCGTAACTCGGGCACACAAATAGCTTGGCCCAAGTGCACCATCCTCCACGTATGCGTTTAGCCGTGTTCCGAACTACCGTTTGAGTTCGACGAGTATTATGTCAATGGGGTGGCCACCCAGGTTCTCTGGCAAATGGCTTCCGGCAGGCGAATGGAGTGTCTCGCCTGCGCGGAAACGACGCTCTTCCGTTTTGCCATCCGGGAACGTAAACCTGCAGTGTGCATCGTTCAGAAAAATCGCAACATTGTCGGGATGTGAGTGCATCGCCGACTTCTCGTGTGCTTTGTAGTTAACTCGGAGCACGCGCACCTTCTCATTTTCGACTTCAACCTTGTAGTGTTTCGGGTCCACTTTGACGGGGTCCTGAACTTCCGATTGGGGTTTCGGAGCTGTAGACATTACTTTCTCCTTTGAGGCGTAAATTATGCGGTTTACCGTGGGAGGCAGGAGAATAGTCCGCCGGACCAGCAAAGGTCAAGTCATTATAAACGTCCATGACTCGGTCGTCCTTCTAGCGCAGCGTGCGCCGCCGTTCGCGAATGGCCGTCGGGGCCATGTAGCACTCCGGCAGAAAATCGCATCGCAAACGTTTTTCTTTTTCGCCGCGGCGATAGCCCGCAGCATCAAGGGATGGGCTACTTTCAATTCCACGGCGTGGGGTTTTAAGTGGTCGTAGATCCAGCCGGAAAACATCGTGGCTTCCAGCGCTGCGCTCCACGGCTGCGGCAGCGTCTTCATCCAACGATCTAAATCAAAACGTGTGGCGGGAATCCATCCTTCGGCATAGATCTTGCCACTGCTGTCTTTCACGCAGTAGCTGATCTTCTGCTTGTGCACATCCAGGCCGATGTAATACATAGGTTGCATGAGGAGCCTCCTTGGTGTCCGCCGCGAAAAAGAAGAACGACCGTATCGACGCCAGCAAAATCTGCGACTGTCTGCGCTGCGATTTCCTGCCCGAGTCTTATATGGCTCCGACGGCCATTCGCGAACGGCGGCGCACGCTGCGCTATCGCAACCTGCTGGTGCGTCAGATGGTGCAGATGAAGATCAAGACCAGCACGCTGCTGATGGAAGCGGGGGTGAGCTACAACAAGCAGAAGCTCCACAAGGCTGGCTATTTCCGCGAACTCCTCGCCAGCAACCCGGATATCGACGAGGGGTTGCGCTCGCTACTGCGCCAGTGCCGCGAAATGGTGGTGCGACTGGGGAGAATGGAAGCCGCTCTGATTCACTCGCTGCAGCAAGATCGCTTGCTGGCCGAACGCGTGGAGCGGTTGCTGAGCATTCCGGCGATCGGGCCGATTACGGCGCTGACCTGGGCGCTGGAAGTGGGCGAGGTGCAGCGCTTTTCGTCGATCAAGAAGGCCGTGAGCTACTGCGGCTTGTGCGGGGACCAGCACAGTTCGGCGGATCGTGTGCAACGCACGCCGCTGTCGAAGCAACGCAACAAGCATCTGCAGACCACGCTGATCGAAGCGGCCAAGATGGCCCCACGCTACAGCCCGACGCTGGCGCTGCTCTACGATAAAGAAAAGCAGAAGGGCAACGCCAACCGTGCGACATTGGCGGTGGCCCGGAAGTTGGTGGCGTATCTGATGGCCGTGGACCGCGGGCAGACGCATTTTCTGGTGCTGGACCGCGAGACCTGCGCGGCCGCGTAGGCCGGCCGGAGACGACGGAATTTTTCAGCGCGAGGCCTGCCGGGTCTTGCCGTTAAGCGACTGAGCGCGAGAACGCAAGCTCCCGATGCTCCCGTTGATTTGTTTCGAGACTGGCAGGAACACACAAACTCAATCTTGCTGGGCAGCCAGACGAGCTGCGCCCGCCAATGGATGTCTGGTTCTATTCACGAATAGAAACCGCGGCCGAGAGGCCAACACACGCGCTGAGACGAAGAAAAGAATTTACACCCGCGCTCCTCCTGAGCGCGTCGGGAGAGTCTTTGCTCTCTTGACAAAGACCTATCATGGATGTCGCCAAACCGGAAGTTATCGACAACCACGCGGTCAACTCATGGATACTGGACCCACCGCCAGAATCCACTTCGGCGATAACGCCGTTAATCGAGACCTTCGCTGGAAAAGTACTTAGCCCGCGCGCCGGACCGTAAGTTCCAACAGTGTTTTCGCGGGTTCCGAGCCAATCTTGATTTCGGCGAGTTCCGTCCAGTCCCCGCTCTCATTTATCCGTAGCACCGATTTGGTCGTGATCTGGCCCAAGGCAAAGCCCCAACTTATCGCCTTATCCTGATCCAGTAGTTTCACCTCGCTTTCCAGAAAACGACCATCGTTGAAGGCGCGTATGCGATAAGTTGCAGTTTCGTCGTCGAAAGAGATTACCCCGAGAGCCTGTTGAACAGAATGCCCATCAGATTTTGTCCGCCCGACTCCTTCGATGACCAGTATCAAGCCATCGAGCTTGTACTGTGCTTCCTCGCTCTGATGCAAATCCATCCATTCACCGGGGCCACGCAGGAGACGCGCCTCTCCATTCCATTTCCCGACTAGAAATCCCAGCTTTTTCATCGCAGCACGCTGCGCGTTTAGGTCCGGAACTCGGGGCAAGTGAGCCATTGAAGAGACAAATACTACCACTGAGGTCCAAGTCTATTTGTTCGGTTACGCCGTTACCAGGAGTGTGGCAGTGGTTCTCGCTCGGCCGCAGCGCTCGCCTGCTCTCTCCATCGTTGAACGTTCACACCCAGCACGAGGAGCCACAGCATCAGCGATAGTTCCGCGAGGATGGCGCAGGCCAGATTGTAGGGAGACAGATGGTTTACGAGCGGCAGTGATAGATAGGTCAGCCAACCCAAACCGGCAAACGCCATCAGCGCGCCCAGAATTCGAGGCAGAAAGGTCGACCTGAAAACGAGGTAGCCGATCAGGAGGCAGTAGAATCCGTGAAGTACGATAGCGATGTTCACGCCGTGAGGCTGCCATCGAAGAACCTCAAAGGTAAGTCCCACGAAGGCGAAGGACGTCGCGAGCAGGGAGAGGCCCCTATTCACCGGCTTAAAGATGCCATAGAGGAGCAGTGTCACAACGGCCATGCTGGAGATCGCGATGTAACCTCCTACGAAATTCAACCTGCCGCGAATAAAGGTCTCGGTGAGGCCTGCCGTCAGTAGGCTGAAAAAATTGAGGGCGCCGGCCATCCTGGCTTTGAAACGCGGCGACACTTCCGCAATCCGTTCCATCATTAAAGTTGCGCTCATACTTTTACCTCCCTTAAGCCGCGGCACCGCTCCGGCAATTCGACGGACACTTTCATGCTGCGCTGACCTGCTCCTTCCATCGTTGAACGTTCACGCCCTTCATGATGAGCCATAGCATCAGCGATGCTTCTGCGATAAAGCCGAGGACTTTCAGATAAGTGATCAAATGAATTGCGAGCGGTGATAGAAAGACCAGCCAACCCAAACCGGCAAACGCCATCAACACGCCCAGAAATCGAGGCAGGAAGGTTGACCTGAAAATGAGGTAGCCGATTAGGAGGCAATAGGGGCCGAAAAATACCAGGGAGCTGATTTTGTAGGGAGCGAGATTAAACATGCTAAGAACTTCATTTGCACACCCCGCGAAGCTGAAGAATGCTGCGAGCAAAGAGAGAGCCCTGTTCACGGGCTTAAACATGTAATAGAAGAGCAGCGTCAGAGCTATGTAGAACGCGTACGCGATGAGGTTGATGTCGTCGTATGCAACAAGCCGGGTCTGGCCAACGAAGACCTCGGCGGATATTGCTGTCAGAAAGTAAAGAAAATAACGACACCGGTAATCCTGACCCCGGGCAATAGCGATGCTTTTGCAAGCCGATCCATCATTTCCCAGCCTCCAGGGAGCGGCAACAACAGCGCCCACTGGACTGCACTGAGCCACGAGTGCTGGTTCTCTCTATCGGGTCTTCTACGATAGAAACTGTCAAGGGTGAATGCTGTCTACTTTTATACAGTTTGCTGAGATTCTTTGGCGGCTAAGCACACTCCCGGTGAGTCGGCTTTACCGGAAAAGTAGGTACTATTTCTTGGCGGGAGTAAAGGTGCCTGAAATTCCTACGAGGTTCGCCAGCGTACGCCAATGCCTCGGATGCGGGATTCGGTCACCGCGTTCCATGGCGATGAAAGCTCGGCCATTTTCTTCACCGATATCATGAATGGTGCAGATGTTCGAATGGTTTAGACCAGAGGCCGCCTCAGCTTCTCTCTGAAATCGCGCTAAGGCCTGCAGGTCCTTCGCCACATTGTCAGGTAGAAACTTAAGGGCGACGTTGCGGTGCAGGCGGACATCTTCGGCTTTATACACCACCCCCATCCCACCTCCGCCCAGCTTTTCGATGATGCGGTAATGGGAGATGATCTGTCGGATGAGCGTATCGGTGTCTGCCACAATCCCGCAATCTTAGGTTGCAACCTGGGGCAAGTCAACGAACATACAAGAACAGTAAGGCAGATCTGGTTCGGCGAGTTTCGGAGATTAATAGTGCGACCTGCGGAGCTTCGAGTTTGGCGCCTTTGACCGTAGCCATACCAGCGAACCCTGCGGGCTAAATGAGACCGATGCTGCGTTCATAAACCACATGAATTACGAACCCTGGAAAACTGGTTGACCCGCTCTGAAATATCAGTCACTTCCAGGCTGATCTAGTAAAGGGTTTTCTGAACGCCTGGTGATCAGCGGGATCCGCGCAACCGAGTCCGCAAAAGTGATACTGTGGGCTCAGTATCTGACTGGCGGCTCAGCAGACGTGGTTAACAGCACTAGGCCGCCCGCGCAGTAGCCCGCAGAGGTGGCGTGAACCAAAGGGAGGTGTCTCGACATGCCCAAGATACTTCCCGCAATTTTTTTCGGTCACGGCAATCCGATGAATGCCGTCCTCGACAATGGCTACACAAAAGCATGGAGCCGCATAGGACAGACAACACCCAAACCCAAAGCCATTCTCTCTATCTCGGCCCACTGGTTTGTTTCAGAAACCGGAGTAACCGTCGCCACTTCGCCGAGAACCATTCACGATTTCGGCGGGTTTCCGCGAGAATTGTTTCAGGTGCAATATCCTGCACCTGGTGACCCCAAACTCGCCCGTCGAGTGCAAAAATTGCTCGCGCCGCTGGAGGTCAAGCTCGACAACTCCTGGGGGCTCGATCATGGGACATGGTCGGTACTTCGCCACGTCTATCCCGATGCTGACATTCCCGTTGTACAACTAAGCATCGACGAAAATAAACCAGCATCATTCCATTTTGAGATTGGCAAGAAGCTCGCGCCATTGCGCGAAGAGGGCATACTCATCATCGGCAGCGGCAACTTAGTCCACAATCTCCATGCGTATGCTTGGGGTAGGCACATGCCCAACCCTTACGATTGGGCTGTTCGCTTTGAACGGGATGCGAAGGAGATGATGGTAGCCGGAGAATACAAACCTCTTATTGAATACGAGAAACTCGGACCAGAAGCTTTGCTTTCAATTCCCACACCGGATCATTACTTGCCAATGCTGTACGTCGTCGCGACTAGGCAGCAGGGCGAAATCATTACTTTCCCCATCGAAGGTGTCGATGGTGGATCGATATCGATGCTAACCGTGCAGGTGGGTTAGCCCGCTGGTTCTGCCGCTACCGAACATGAGGAGTACACAATGAAGGTATCCCTGTTAGGTGCATCCATCATCGCTGCGATTCAGAAGGCGGGAATTAAAAGGGTGCTCTGGGTGGACGGAGCGGGTGGGTTGGAGGTCAAACCTGGAGTCCGCGTCGTCGATAGCCCAGATATCCCGAGCTGGGTAAGGCCTGGTTCTCTGGCTACGATAGATGCTCTGGAGCAACTGCGGAAAGAACCGGAACTTGAATGGTCCTATCTGAGCCCCTCAGCGGAACTGAAGCCAGGGCAGCGGACGGGAAAGTTTCGCCTGGGAAACGATCAGCTTTTGGGTAGACGCCACCGGTAAGAGCGAGATTTCGGTTCAGGATTACGCCGTTGCAATGATCGACGAACTGGAACGTCCCGCGCATGTCCGGCGGCGCTTTACGGTAGGTTACTGAAGGAAGGAACTATGAAGGATGTTTAGCGAAACGGCCCAAAAACCTCACATAACTCCAATCTGTTTTAGCAATCCGGCCAAGTCATAAAAGAGCTTTTCTTCGACGATCTCGTCGTTCTTCCAGTGTGCGACGGTGCAGAACTCGATGTGAAACTTCTTGTTGGTCGGCGCGATCAGCTTGCCGTCCGGCCCCTTCATCGGTCCGCGCATCGTGCCTGTAAAATCCGCAACGGTACACGTCCATTCGCCCTGAGCAATCTCCACTTTATAGGGATGATTAATCAGATGATTGTCGGGGAACGTCTTGAAAAATTCGACGGACTCCGCCTTGTGATTGTCGCGCCCTCTTGTGGGCTCGGCCTGGCCGGGCCAAAATACGGTGGTGTCCTTGGAATGCCGCTTTTCAAACGTACCCCAGTCCTGTGCGTTCCACGAATCGTCGAGTGTCCGCATGAGTTCGAGATTACTCTGTGGGTTCGCTTGTGTCATGTGAGCCTCCTAAAATACAGCGCGGTTCAGTGGATTCACTTATTGTAAAGACCATCATTGAACTTAATGCTTGCGTGCGCTCCATTGCAAAACGGTTTGTTTTCGGACGCTCCGCAACGGCAGAGCGTCACACGGTTCCGTTTTTCGTACCGTTTGCCGTCGTGTGACTCGACCGTGATTCCCCCACGCACCCAGAGCGGCCCACTGCATCCCATGGCCGGATCCTCGACCACACCGATTGAGGGAGGCAGGGGATGTTCGATCTCCCTCTGCGCTTTCTTATCGTGCACGACCAAGCGGCCCGCCGGGCAATGCATTGCCTCGCGGATCACCAGTTCGCGAACCTCGGGCTCATCGGTCCGTTCCATGAGTGACCAAATCTTTCCACCCGCATCGCAGAACCGAGCAAACGCGCACAGTTTTTCAGCATCGCTAAGCACAAGAGTTGGCCCATCAATGGTTTCCGCTTGCCTGGCGTAAGGCACGCGGCTCGCGGTCTCACGGCCATCGAACCCAATCTTGGCATGAGAACCATCGCAGAATGGTTTGCTTTTAGAATGACCACAGCGGCAAAGCGCGTAGCCGGATTTCGCGTCAAATGACTCGCCTTCCTTCCATTCCCAGGAAGATCCCTCGCTGTTGGGAGTGATGATCTGAATCGCGATGGGTACTTCGCCCGAAACCATGTACGGTCCATCCTTGGTCACGACTATCTTTTTCTCCTGCGTCGGTTCCGGCATTTGCGTCGCTCCCTTACCTTTGCAGCGTATAGTGCTTCGAAGTGACCACCCAACAACTTGCGCGGTGTAACCTTACATTGCGTTCACCGTCGGTCGTTCAAGAGCCGATCTCTACATCACGGTGCGCCCCTTGGAGATTCGCAAAGACGTTCACCTCGTTGGGCATGTCGCGCCTACCGGAAGACTACACCGTTTTAGCCATATCTGCGGTGAGTTCTTGCCCGAGACTGTACATTGGCTCTCCGCAACGGATCAGGAGCGATGTTCCGTCGGATGCGGTCTGAATCAATGCAATGTAGAGTGGATTATTGGTGAGCGAGGTCATCAGCCACGCTGCACCCACAGTCCCAATATCGGAGACCAAGTCCGCAACGAGCAGATTTCGGAATATTCGGCTACCGAGAGGTCGTCACGGACTCGTGGGAGCAGGCTTCTCTGATCGACCAAGTTGAGGCATCGTTCTGAGACTTTACATCATTGTTTGTTCCAGCAGACACGCAGCGAGTAGTGGCAAGGCCCTTCAAACGAAGTTTCGGAAGAAACCATTTCACTTGGGTGATATTGTAAGCAGGCTCTTCGGAATAAGGTCCAGCCATGGTATGCCAAGAAACTTCAGACCGCCTATTGCGGTGTTTCATGAACAACCAAACGCGACGGTCCAGATTTGGTCGTACCCGCGCTCGCGATCTGCATTTGCTCACAGGGCCATACGCCGATTGTCGTGAGCACTCGGGATTCGATTGAGGCAATGGAATGAGCAGGATCGCGCGTTCGGGACTGTGCTTAGCTGCAACTTTATGTGCCGGGGCTTTCGTGTTTCCGGGGATTCAATTGACGACACAGGTTGCGTCACTTGATCCCGCCAAGATGCCCCCCATTGGTGTAGTCGATGAGCACTTCCAGTCCTACAACATTGAAATGGTGGAACTAATCGGCGGAAGATTTTGGAAACCATACGAGAGTTCCGCTACAAACAACAGTAACGCACAAGAGCCCGCACGGCAGGAGGGTTTCACTCCGGCAGGAATAAACCCGAACCTCTATCAATATCGAGCACCCATTGACCTTTCGAATCCTCGATTGCGAAAGTTGGCAGCGGCGTTGGGACCCGCATATGTGCGTGTCAGCGGTACGTGGGCCAATAGCGTTTATTTTCAGGATTCGGAAAATGCCGCCCCAGCCACTGCACCATCAGGATTCAGCGGAGTCTTAACGCGAAAGGAATGGAAGGGCGTTGTTGATTTTTCTCACGCAGTGAATGCCGAGATTGTCACTTCGGTAGCTACGGGTTCCGGACCGCGCAATGCTCAAGGTTTGTGGACCTCCGAGCAGGCTGGAAAATTATTCGGGTACACAAAATCTATTGGCGGGCGGATCTCCGCAACCGAATTCATGAATGAGCCGACATATGCAGCGATGGGCGGCGCACCGAAGGGATACGATGCCGCAAGCTATGGCCGCGACGTTGCGGTCTTCCGTACGTTCCTTCGGAAAACTGCGCCCGATACACTATTTCTCGGTCCAGGTTCAGTTGGCGAGGGACCGTTCGCAATGCCAATGGGTGGCGGAATGCTGAAATCCGAAGACCTGCTCCACGCAGCGGGTCCCGTATTCGACGTTTTTTCTTACCACCTCTATGCGGCTGCTTCTCAGCGGTGCGCAAGCATGGGCGCATCATCACAAACAACGGCGGCGGCGGCACTTTCTCAAGACTGGCTCTCCCGCTCGGAGAAGATTGGCGCATTTTACGCCGACCTTCGAGACAGGTTCGAGCCAGGCAAGTCACTTTGGATCACGGAAACCGCCGATGCAGCCTGCGGTGGAAATCCCTGGGCGTCTACTTTTCTGGACACGTTCCGATATCTTGTTCAACATGCAAGCCTCGCCCAGCGCGGCGTGAAAGTGATTATGCACAACACGCTGGCATCAAGCGACTACGGTCTGTTAGACGAAAATACCTTCGCACCACGTCCGAATTATTGGGCCGCTTTGCTTTGGCGACGCCTCATGGGCGCGACGGTTCTGGATCCCCATACATCGCCAATCCCGAATGTGTACGTCTATGCCCACTGCCTTCAGAACCATCCCGGCGGCGTCACGCTCCTGGTCATCAATGCCGACCGGCAGCAAGCCCTGGAAATTACATTGCCGTCTGATGCAGAACGCTACACGCTGACTGCCAAGCAACTGCAAGACGCATCAGTCCAGCTCAATGGGAAGACTCTTCAACTGAACAGAGATGGCGACATGCCACAATTTCTGGGTCAGTCAACGCGCGCAGGTCACATCAGTTTTGCACCAGTTAGTATTACATTTCTGGAAATCGCCAACGCGGACAACAGCAATTGCCACTAAGTCCACAGGTGGCGATCTGCCGTAAGGAGACTAATTTCATGAGCGAGAACAAACCGACAGAAATAATTGCAGGTCTCGCCACATTGCTTCCAGAACTGGAGGCCGTCTATAAAGACATCCATGCGCATCCGGAATTGTCGATGCAGGAGACCCGGACGGCTGGAATTGCTGCGAATCATCTGAAGGCGCTGGGCTTTGACGTGACCACGGGGGTCGGCAAGACTGGGGTCGTAGGTATCTTGCGCAACGGCGATGGACCCACTGTAATGCTGCGCGCGGACATGGATGCTCTACCCATCAAAGAAGCGACTGGCCTTCCGTACGCGAGCACCGTCACGGGGATTGACCCTAGCGGCAAGACCGTACCTGTAGCCCACTCGTGCGGGCACGATATGCACGTTGCCTGCTTGATGGGCGCAACAAGTCTTTTTGCAAAGAGCCGCGACGCGTGGAGAGGGACACTTATGGCGGTCTTTCAGCCAGGGGAGGAAACCGCGCAAGGTGCTAAGGCGATGATCGATGACGGGAGGTTCAAACGATTTCCAAAACCGGACGTTGTGCTAGGGCAGCACGTCATGAGTTTGCCGTCCGGGAACATCGATTGGCGTGCGGGCATTGTCACTTCTTCGGCCGACAGCCTGCAGATTCGCATGTTCGGGCGCGGCGCGCACGGCTCGATGCCCGAGTCCAGCATCGACCCCGTAGTTATGGCCGCCGCGACCGTAATGCGGCTGCAAACGATCGTTTCCCGGGAGGTCGCGCCCACGGATTCCGCAGTGGTGACAATCGGGTCGCTGCAGGCCGGCACGAAAGAGAACATTATTCCGGACGAGGCATTGATCAAATTGAACGTGCGCACATTTGACGAGGGTGTGCGCAAGCGTGTGCTCGCGGCGATTGAACGCATTGCGAAGGCTGAGGCAGCGGCATCAGGAGCGCCAAGACCGCCAGAGATCACGCCACTCGATCAGTATTCGTCAGTAAGGAATGATGCCAACGCGACAAAGAAGCTCGTCGATGCATTTCTCGAGAACTTTCCTGCCGGTTCCATCGAACAGACAAAGCCCACTATGGCAAGCGAGGACTTCGGCTGCTTTGGAGCTGGGTGGGATGTTCCGGCAGTGTACTGGTTCTTCGGCGGAGATGATCCAGCGGTGTACGCCAAGGCAAAGAAAGAGGGAAAACTCAGCTCGCTTCCAACTAACCATAACCCCGCCTTTGCACCAATCATTCATCCAACTCTGGAGACAGGGGTCAAGGCCCTAGTTGTTGCGGCGCACGCGTGGCTGGCCTCGTGAACAGCGTGCTGATCCACGGGTATGAACTAGCGGGTCCTTTTCTGGATGCTGTGGATCTGCTTGGCACGTTCGTTTTCGCACTCAGCGGTGCGGCAGCGGGTGTCAAAAGCCGGTTCGATCTGTTCGGTCTGATGGCACTCTCGTTCGCGGCCGGTAATGCCGGCGGAATCACACGAGATGTGCTGATTGGCGCGGTGCCACCCGCTGCTATCAGCGACTGGCGCTATCTCGGGGTCTCGCTTCTGGCAGGATTGGTGACGTTCTTCTGGTATCCCGACATCGATAAACGTCGCAGGCTGGTGTTGTTATTCGACGGCGCGGGACTCGGTCTGTTTGCTGTTGCCGGCACACAAAAGGCGCTCATCGCGGGACTCAATCCGGTGATGGCGATTTTTATGGGAGTGCTAACCGGGATTGGTGGTGGAATACTGCGCGATGTACTTGTCAACCAAACGCCGACAGTGCTTCAGGCGGATATTTATGCTGTTGCTGCGCTAGCCGCTGGCGTCGTAGTAGTGATCGGATATGTTTTGCATTACCCGGCTTTTCTAATGATGACCGTGGGCGCACTCCTGTGCTTCTGGTTGCGAGTTATGGCGATATATCGAGGATGGCACTTACCCGTCGCACGGTGGCAGAATCAGTCGGATTGAATCATTCTCTTGCTACGTAGTTCCAGGAATTGACAGGTGACTCTAACCTGGCATCATAACCCGCTAACTGTCACGGCAGTGGTCCAACAGGTTGTGTGAATCAGTACCGCTAAACGCTAGGGTTTATCAAGCCCTTGGCGTTCAAGAATCCCGATAATCTAGAGGCTTCTAACTCATTGAAATCAAGAGGGGCGATCCTTGGACCTTCGGTGTTCAGTATTCATCAGATTTGTGAACATTTTTCCAAAGTGACGCTTGCTCAGAAACCTGTCTAGCGTGAGTTTCTTAGATTTGTGAATCTACGAGCGTTGGTAATCAATCATTGAAATGCCCAAAAACAGAATGAGTCTGTTGAAAAATGCATTGGAGAAACGGGCAGTGGGTCGTCGGGAGCGGTAGTGGTCATTTGTCTCCCATAAGGTAGAGATCCGAGTGGCCGCTTACCCGCGCATACACCACCGTGGTCAAATCCCTCGAAAAATCGTACGCATTTCCGCCCGTAACCAATGGGAAGGCGAACGGCAATTTTAGCGCTTCCTGCGGTTGCCCTACAGCTTTTCCGGCTTCCCACTTCTGCCGGTAAATAGTCACATCCTTTTTCCCCGGTACCGCGTACAAGAACGATTTTCCATCTTTCTCAATATTCAATCCAAAGGTCACCACGCCCGGCACCAGCATGGTGCATTTCCGGTCTTCTATGGCGAACGAGTAAATTCCAATCTTGTCTCCCCCCGCAACTAGACTGAGGAGATATTTTCCATCGGGCGATACATCAAACGCGAACCCGCACCCGTCGGAAAGTTTCTCTCGCGGCGATCCGTCCGCGCTTTGACGCCAGATGGATTCTGAAATTGCTCCCTTTTCCCACGCATTTACATAGAATGTTTTCTGGTCCGTGCTCCAAAGCACGGATTGCATCGTGGACTCCGCCGGCCACACATACGTCTGCATCCCGCTCCCGTCCGGCAGCATCGCATAAAAATTCGCCGCTTTTCCTTCCCCTTCTGATTCGGAGAAAAATGCCAATCGTGAGTCGTCCGGCGCCCACGTCGCCGTTGCCAGTGACTTCCCCTCAGTCAGTTTCGTCTTGCCACCGCCATCCACGTCGGACACCCACAACTCCGTACGGTCCCGGGAGGGGGCGGTAAGGTACATCAGCCGCTTCGCGCTGTGTGAAATCACGGGCTGCGTCGCGTTTTCTCCTGCGACGTCTACCGAGTCCTTCGTCTTCGTGTTGTATGACGTCAGGTAGCCCGTGGATTTGACGTTCACTACATACATCCCTCTGGACCCCGGAATGGGGAGCGGGGAGCGGTCAGGACCCGCGCCAAACGTCACTTGCGTCAACTCTTTGTTTCCGAGATCCAGCTTCCAGATGTTCGTCAATCCATTCACCGTTCGTCCAAATAGTACGTTCTTCCCCGCCTCGCTCCAGACCACATCTACTGCTTCGCCAGCGATTTCCCCCAGGTCGTCCACGCCTGCTTTCCCGAGTTCCACCACATAGGGATGGAGATTCTCTTTCGTGGAAATTCCGTTTTCCGTAATCACCAGTAGTCGTTTTCCATCCGGAAAAGGAAGAATCCGCATTACTCGCGCCGTCTTCGGATCGAGGGCAGCTACTTGCTCTTCTCCCATTCCTGTCCGATCCGCCCGAAAAACCCCTCGTATTCCGTGCTTTACATAGTAGAGAGAATTCCCGTCGGGAGTCGGTGTCACTATGGCGCCGGCCAGAATTCGCTTGGAGTTTCCTCCCAGCGTCGGCACAGACCAGGTTTCAACCTTTCCGAACACGCGTTCGAAATAGATTTCCGTTCCGTCGGCCGAAAAATTCGATACATACTTATCCGTTTCATCGTTCGTCAGTTGTAACGGCTCACCCCCAGACGCCAACATCAGAAATACTTGCATGACTCCATTCACTGGCGAACTAAAAGCCACGGTATGACCATCCGGCGAAAGTCTCGCCTGCTCCATCGGTTTATCCCAATGGCTGATTTGCGTAATTTTTGAGGGCGCGCTAGCGCTCTTCCCACCCCCGCCAAAGTGATAGGCCGCGAATCCTACTCCAAGCAATACCAAGAGCGCGGCCACGCCGCCAATGAAGAATTTCTTGTTTCCCGTAGCCCTCGGGGCCGTCCCGCCGGCACTCGCCGTCGCCGCCATCCGCGGTGCGCTTCCCACTTCCTCCACCGCCTCTTGGGCCGCGGCTCTTGCAGAACCCGAAAGCCTCCCCGAATCCGTATCCCTCCTCAGTCTCTTCAAATCGGAACGCATGTCTGCGGCGGACTGGTACCGCAAATCCCGGTCCTTCTCCATTGCTTTCTGAATGATGCGTTCCAGCTCCGCTGGCAATTCCGGATTCATCCTCACAACTGGCGCTGGCGTTCCATCCAGAATGGCCTTAAAAATCAGTCCGGAGGTGTCGCCACGGAAAGGCAGGTTCCCTGTAGCCATTTCATACAGCACCGCCCCAAACGAAAAAAGGTCGGTCCGAGCGTCCAGCTCTTTTCCGCGCACCTGCTCGGGGGACATGTACGCTACTGTCCCCAGCGTGCTTCCGGGGCTCGTCAATTGGTCGTGATCGGCTCCTAACGTCGCCATCGTGTCGGTGCTCTGTGTCGCGCCCTTCGACGTTCTGACCTTTGCCAGTCCAAAATCCAGAATCTTCGCGTGGGCGTTTCCCGTCACAAAAATATTCGCTGGCTTAATATCGCGGTGCACGATACCTTTCGTATGCGCCGCGTCTAGCCCTCCCGCGATTCCGATGGTGATTTCCAGCAGATCTTCCAGCTCTATGGGGCGCCCCGCGATGCGATGCTTCAGCGTTGCTCCTTCCAGAAATTCCATGGCGATAAACGCCTTGCCGTTCTCTTCCCCAATGTCATAAATCGTGCAGATGTTTGGATGGTTCAGCGCCGAGGCCGCTTGTGCCTCCCTCTCAAATCGTGCCAGAGCCTGCGCGTCCCCCGCCACCGTCTCCGGCAGGAACTTCAGTGCGACGAAGCGGTGCAGGCGGACGTCTTCCGCCTTGTACACCACACCCATGCCACCGCCACCGAGCTTTTCGAGGATGCGATAGTGGGAGAGAACTTGGCCAATCAAGGAATCGTTGACTAACATGTGGAGCACATCTTAGGTTGGGGGCAGTAAGCAAGTCAACGAAGAGGGCACGAAGAGGGCACGAAGAGGGCCTTTTCAACACTGGAAGGAAATGGTAGGCCCGTGGGGACTCGATTTACGGTACTTTCACAAATAGCCAGTGTTTATGCGGCGTTGCAACCCACGACCTGATTTTAATCATTACGTTTTATTACGTTTAGCTTGCTGGCTTGCCAGTGTGTTTGTTTGCGCTGTTATTCGCCTGCTTCTTCCGCGCGCGATACTCTCGATTGCGCTCGACATGTTTAACCATGCATTGGTGACAATCTTTCCGGTCCGGCTGCCGGGGTCTGTTGCAGTAACGGCACAATCCTTCGTCATAGCGCAATAGCTTGTCATCAACCGTTATGGTGTCTCGATTCCATGGCTCGCGGGGGCCGTACACTATCTTGGATTCAATGACTTCCGGGCGCGCCGCCGCCTTTTGAATCGCTTCTAGCCATTTGGGGTCTTCAGAACGTCTCTTGGCGGCGACAGCCCTGGATTCGATAACTTCAGGCCGCGCGTACGCCGCTCGAATCGCAGCTCGCCACTTGGGGTCTTCAGAGCGTTTCTTGGCGGCCGCTTCTGTCGCAGCTCGCCATTTGGGGTCTTCAGAACGCTTCTTCCCTGCCGCTTCTGCCGCAGCTCGCCACTTGGGGTCCCTGCTTCTTTTCTTCGCAGCCTCGTGAATTCGCTCAAGCTGTTCGGCCGTGAATTTGCTGCCTTTGCGCATTTGCACAAGTTCTCACGCTACCACCCGGCGACACTACCTGTGCTGCGGGACAGGTGTTCCGAATTGCTCATCACTGTGAAGGCACAACGTCCCGATTAGCGGTGGATTTACGAGATAATGCGCTTGGATGAAAATCGCTGGCCCAGAACGATATAAACTCTGCTTCGATGCAGACAAATTCGTTGTGACTTGCAGCAGAGGCACACCGAAATTCTCCGGCCTCGCCACTCGCAAACTTCCGAAGCTATATGTCGTCTCAATTGAAGCGAAACTCATCTACGTTGGGATAACGCGGCAATCGATGCGCACGCGCTTCCGGGGTGGATTTACAGCTTCAGGCGAAAATGGGTACCACGGCTACGCTTGGCGGCACTGTTTCACTGAAGCTATGCTGGACATTTGGTGTCACGAGGACGCCCCACCACAGAATTCTGACCGTGATATGGAAACCATTGAAGCCGAAGTAGTCTACTTAGCTCGACGGGAGGGTGACCAATGGCCGGAGGGACAGACTGAAATCCATTTCCACCCATCCGCGCCGGAACATCGCGAAATAGCAAATTCCATCTGGCGAACTGTAACAAACCCATGTCACTAGATGGATTCATACTGTCCACTTTTCCTGGGGTGGCTGCCGGTTACCACAATCCAGTCCATGCACCGTTCCTAGCCTTGTGCCTTAAACCCAAATCGTTTCTTAAGCGCGGCACAAAGTCCTTCCGCAGATGTTATGTTGCGCTTCTCGGTTTCAATCAGGTTAAACACCTGTTTCCAACTTGGTTTGAGCTCGTCGTCGAGCCTGGACGTGTTCTTAAGAAATTCGAGATAGAGACCGGGAATGCGGCTGGCATAGGTGATTTGACCGTTCTCGCAAAATGCCCCAAGTATGCGTTTTCCATAGCTGCCATCTAAAAACTCCGCCTGCGGCAAAATCAGCTCCTCGAACAGCGCTTCTGCTTTCCTGAATGAACCCGCCTTTTCGAAAAGTGGCACCGAAAACTCGGCATACTCGGCAGACTTGCTGAAGTTAATAACTCTGGCAAGAGTCTCGGTACTCGCGTCAGCAAGGCGTTTCTTAGCCAAAGGCTTTAGCGCTGGCAGCTGAAGCGCGTACGGCAAAAAGCGGAATGCATTCTTGTTGTCGGCTTTCTCAATATAATTTGCCGTTTTTATTTGCCCGGCACTCCCTAAAAATTCCCAGGTTCCATTGACTCTGGCAACATAGAATATGAGGCGATAAAACCGCTTGTCAGGTTGCGCGGCAGCTAACTGTGGAAGGAGCTCACGAAGGACACCTTCGGTCTGTTGTCGATACATTTCAGCGATGGCATTCAGCGCTGCAAACATTCTTGCTCGTTCGGCAGTCTTCAAGACTTGGCCCAACACCGTCTTGGAAAGCGCAATTACGAGGTTTCGCACAAGTGGTTGTCGCGCTCTTGTTAATGGACCGGCACGAAAGAACTCGATTGCTCTGTCAGTGTCTCGTGGGAAATATTCAGACTGAATATCCTTCATTATTCGGTCAAACGCTGCTTTGCCCTGAACTGGTGGATGTTCCAGAAGATAAGACACAGCATTCTTTATGTGACTGCGTGCAAGTTCGGCGGTCGCCCGATATGGCTCTGATGACGAAGACATTGATGGGTGAGCACAGCGGTTGCGGTCCTCAGATAATCGATTCAAATCGATGACTTCGAGGGGAGAAAGTAACTCAAATTGTTTTTGGGCCGATTCGAGCAGAGTGGACTCAAACTGAAGAGAAGCCTTCCAGTTGTTATTGGCACGCGCCGTTTCAAACTCTTGAAGCTTGACTTTTGCTGCTGCGTCGCCGCTCATCTCTAGTTCGCGGAGCTTATCAAGAAAATCGTAGAGGATGGCAATCCAAGTCGCGACCACGGCTGAACGGTATGCACCGCCCTTATAGCAGGCGACCGCCTCGCGGATGTACGTGCGCGCCGCATCACCACGGCATCTGATAACGAGTTCGTCGAGGTCAGACAGTTCTTGTTGCATTCTTAAACCTCACTGTTCTACAACATCTCACTCGCAGGCATTGTTCAGCCCGGAATGACCACTCCGTTTACTCCAACCCAAGCGAATCTTTGCGCCACGGCCCTGTAGTCTCCATTCGTTAGGGTAAGAAGGTCCACGGCCCAGCCCGCCGCAAGGTCGGCAGCTTGGATGTGGTCCACCTCATGAGATGCACTTTCGTAAACGCTAGCCTTGTGATTCATGGCATGCGTGAGGGAACGGGGTATTCCTGCGGCGTGTGCGAGCCGTTGAGCGAACTCGTTGAGGATGGGAATGCTCTTAGGATGCTCGACGTCAAAAACTCTGGTGACTTCTCCGATGTACTTCATGCGAGTCTGATAGTCGAGGGTGCCGCCACCGAAGGAATTCGCAAGGATTTCGTTCAACTCTGAAGGGCTAATCATGCCATGAGCACGAGCGGCTAAAACAACCGCATCCCGGAGCTTTCCACCAGCGCGCTTTTTCAGCCCGTGTGCACTGAAGTCCGTCGCGTTCTCAAAATTTGTGTTGTCCGCTAACCAGTCAAGATTAAACGCTCCCAACCTTCCAACTGGGCTCCATTCGATGATGTATTGACCTGATATTTCATTAATCGTCTTAAAGTCAAAATCGATACCCGGCTCCGCTCGTTGCTCCAGCAATTCTGCAATCGCAAAATCCTGGTATGACCTCGGGTCGATGATAGTGATTTCGGCCTGGTGTACCCCATTCTCTACTCGCTTCCATAACTCTGGATTCGACATTACGCGATGGCGCTCGGGAACAAACCACTTGTACTTAAGTTCGTCTTTCACGAGGAATGCCCGAAGCTCGCCAACCCATGCAAGCGATGCGTCGGAGCGAAACTGAGCCAGCACGTACTTGTCGTCACCAGTTCGACTGGAATCACCGTAGGTGAAATTGGCCATTTGTCCTCTTAGCTTACCCTCCTTCGACCGCTCCAGAAACATAACTATCAGGGTGAGCGTTGAAGCTTTACGCACTGTATGAAAGAATATAGGTCTATCCCCGGGACCCCAGCACCTTGGAGGATTTGATGGCTGCAAAGCCCGATGGCGAAGTAAAGGCCATGGAAGCGGCATTTAATGCCTTGTCAAGTTTGAAGCCGGATGAGAAGCGAAGGGTATTAACTTGGCTTTGGGAGAAATTAGAAGTTGGAGGTGCCCCACCAGCGGGTGCTGCAGCAGCTGCGGGCAACTCGCCAGACGTTCCACCCACTGCGCCGCCTGCGAATCTTACCGCCAAGAGCTTCTTGGCACAGAAGGACCCAAAGACTGACGCGGAACGCATCACGTGCTTGGCGTACTACCTCACCCATTACAAAGCAACTCCGCGATTCAAGACCAAAGCGCTTGTGGCTGTAAATGTTGATGCAGCGCAGCCAAGATTTTCCAACCCGGCCGTAGCCGTGATGAATGCTGCGAGGAGCAAGTATTTATCCGCTGCCGGGGGCGGTGACAAGCAGATTACCGTCCTAGGGGAGAAACTGGTAGAAGCACTACCGGACCGCGAAAAGGTAAATGGTCTGCGAAAGCCTCGTCGCCGCAAGGCCAAGAAGAAGAAATAACTTCCCTCGATGACTTAGTAGCTTCGGAGTGTGAGCGTGCTCGACACCATACGGCTGGGCCTCGCGAAGACCCATGATAAGAAACTTGTGGATGAATTGCTTGAAGCGTATGTCGAGGCAAAGAGAAATTTCTATCTTGGAGGCCTTAGGCTCAGCGCTGTTGAAGGTGGTCGATTCTGCGAAGCTGCCTTCCGTATCCTAGAAGAAGCGACGACAGGAAAATTCACCCCGCTCGGCCAACAGCTTGACGTTGAGAAACTGCGCGAGAGACTCGCGAATCTCCCGAGTGGCACGCACAGCGATTCAATTAGGCTGCACATCCCAAGGGCACTCAGGGTCGTATACGATATCCGAAACAAGAGGGACACGGCACATCTGGCTGACAACATAGACCCGAACCTCCAGGACTCAAGCCTTGTTGTTTATTCTTTGGACTGGGTACTCGCCGAGTTTGTTCGACTGTATCACACCGTTCCCGCTAACGAAGCTCAGAGCATTGTGGAATCCTTGGTGACCCGCAGAGCAGCTGTGGTACAGGATTTTGCAGGATTTTTGAAGATATTGAATCCCGACCTGCTCGCTGGCGACCGCGCTCTAGTCCTGTTGTACCAGCGCGGCAAGGTCGGCGCGACCCTAGATGAACTGAGTTCTTGGTCGAAACCTAAAATGCGGGCTAATCTCAAGACAACTCTAAACAGGCTTGTCGACGAACGTGCATTTGTACATTTTGACGGAGCGCGTTACTTCATTACCGAAAGCGGAATGCGGGACGTGGAGAAACGCAAACTTTACCAAATGGCTGAATGAGATTACAAGAACGGTTACTAGGCCCGTCCAATGTTGCAGGTCGCGGTTGTTTTGATTGCGGCCAAGCGTACTTCTGTGCGCGAGGTACCAAGCCTTCCGAGTCCATTCCAGCTAATGCGTGGGTGCATGAAAGCGTTGCGCTGCCTCGTTGTTAACTCCCCTCTTTCAGCAGTGAGACAATTGGCCCAAACCTTCCCCCTCCTTGGTGGCTCGACTTGGGCCAATTGCTTGAGGGATTTATCTAGGGTTTATGAGTGATTTCTGAGGAACGTGAATGGAGCAGGAGAGCCGGTGTCTGTGTAAAGCAATTCACCGTCAGCGCGCATGAAGCACGACATGCCGATGTTCCCCTGTTCGACGAGTCCTGTCGCTTCAGTGTATACGCGGATACCGGATTTCTCGTCGGTCACCAGTCTGGTTGCCCAGTAGGTTCCGTCGCCGAGGATGACAGGCACGTTCGATGCACCGATGTTGTCCAAGCTCGGGCAAATTTTCACGGGCACTCCGTAGATGAACGGCTTACCGTCCACCCACTGCACGAGATTCAGATTGTCTCCGAATTTGTTTGTGATGCTCGCCACGGTTACGAGCGTTTTGCGATTCATAAACCACGCGCATTTCGGGGAATCAATATACGCTTGGTCAAGGTTCTCGAGGGCAGCGGCGAAATCGGCTGTGCCAAGGGTCGTTGCGCCGGTCTCGCTTCCACCAGTGTTAGCAGCGGAACCAGATGCGGTCACGAAAGGAACACCCACCGCCTCGAGCGAGGGCAGCAGTCCCTGTGGTTTGCTGGAGCCGTTGCCAATCACTAAGTCCTTCGCGATACCGCGAGCGAGGCGACTGGAGGTGAACTGCCGGAACAATTCAACAGTGCTAAGTGCTGTGTCCGTATCTTGGAATGATTCAATCGAAGCGACGAAGCGCGGCGTCTTGTAACTGTACGCCGTCAAGGTTGCTTGATTGGTTGCGCTGATGTCGGTCGAGGTCTGGCTCACGCCTTCACCGATGCACGTTGCGACGTTTTCGATGTCGCCGATGACAGGCACGGTGATGACGCGGCCGTTGGAGGTTTTTATGACGGTCACAGATTCTTCGTCAAGCAACGCGTCGTGCGCCGCAAGTGCGGAGAAAACCTGTGGGAAGAATCCGGTGGGCACGAAGTAGCCGAGCCCGGTGTAGGTGCCTAGGCGCGATAGTGGCGAACCTTCCTGCATATCGCGGCGCTCCATACCGGGGTTGATAGAGCGCAAATGCTCACCAGCGACGAAGTCTTTCCATCCCCGAGCCTCCATTTCTTTCGCTCCGGGTGCCCGGTCGAGGTTTAGACCGTACTTGTCGGAAAGTGCGCGACGGTCAGCCTCGACAAATTCGGCGAGTGACGCACCAGATTTGAGCGCGCTGATTGCGGTCTGCAAATAGGCCATGCGGCGCGAGTCTTCCGGCGTGTGCTTTGGTTTGTTGCTGAGCACGTTGTACTCGTACAAGTGCTCGTTCAATGCTCCGATATCAATCATGGGATTCTCATTTCTCCCGAAATTAACCGCTCGGGACGGTGTGTTTGGTTTTCCTGCGGTACCGCCGCAAGACGGTTTGGTCCTACAGACCCAAAATCGATAGCCGGCGATTACGCATCGCGTGCTGTTGAACTGTTTCCTCAATGCGGTCCTCAAACGATGGGCCGCTCATTCGCTGGCGCATTTGCTCAACGGTCATGAAAGGTTTCCTCATCGCCGCGACGCGCGAACGAACTTCCGCGCCCACCAGTAGGTGACGCGCATCAACAGATGTCTGTGGGTAGGCCGGGTGAGTAACAACGGAAACGTCGATGAGGCTCGCGAAGTCTCTGATGGTGCGGATAACCGCCTTCATCGCGCGGTTGAACTTGCCGCGAATTCCGTCCGCATCTTCCTCGTCAATTTCTTCTTCCTTGTACTCGCACATGCGGTTGTCGTCGACGATGAAGGCGAAGGAGCAGCCGTTTAGGTCGCCGCGTTGCACACTCTCATATGTGTCATGACCGAATTGGGTATTCGGCAAGTCACATTCGAATTTCAGTCCGCGGCTGTCTTCGCTCAGGCGAAGTGTTCCAGCGGTGGTGCGCCCCAGCACCGCACTGTCGGAATGGTTGAACAGGCAAACAACATCGGGGTTGGTAGCGAGGATGCGCTTGAATGCGCCGGAGGCGATGCGTTCGCGGAAACCACCGAGGTCGCTGCTTAGCACGTCGTAGCGGGCTGCGTACCCGGTGATAGTGCGCTTATCCCCGTTCTTCTTGGCGCGGACTTCTGTTGCAAGAAATCGTTTTTCCATGATGATGCTCCCCACATCCCTTTTGCAGGTGTGAGGGGTTGCTAATCATGGAGCGTCGAATAAGCACAGAATCGTGGACGAATGGCGGCTCAATTCTCGGGCTCAACTTAATTCCCCGGAGTCAACGAGCGGAATTTTGGGGTTCATTTCCCCCGTTTGTCCGAGAAACTGGGCGAGCGGTGGTACTAATTTTGACCCACGGAAAAATCCCCCCCTATAGTCAATAACTTACAGCGGCCCATTCTCGACGATGATAATCATCGCGGAGCGGCCACAGCTTCAGGTGCCTATCGTTATCGTGGGCAAATGATGGCGATTAATCCTCAAACGAACCCGTTTGATATGTGTTTGGAGTGGTTCTGAAAGGCGATTTCGTATGGCAGAGGCTCGCAGGTGGTGAGGCGGGGTATTGTAGGCGATGCCCTTATACCCTTTAAGATGGCACGGGTAGTGTACCCAATTCTCCGATAACGGATGCGTTAATCAAGCACTGGCGGGCTGGTAGAAAAACCGAGCCTCATGTGAGATTATCGCGGCGTTCCGAATATCAGGCGGCGAGGATGCCATTGAGTCTTAGGGTGCTTTGGAAGTGGGTCACGTTGTTTTTCTTGATTTTAGAATCGCTAGGCTTGATTGCAGCTTTGCTGAAAGTTGCGTTGAAAATAGCCTACCCGCATGAGGTTTTTGGCTTCGCACTGTGGGCCGAGCCAACGCTAGAGTTGACGCTAAGATTTGCGATTGTCGGTTTAATTCTTTCGGCTTATTTGCATCTTAGAACGACTTCGCAACTCCCTCCGGTTATCACGCGACAATCCGCCCTCCTAAATGCGCGTGCTGTTCAGAGCATTTTGCTTGCGACCATTGCCCTTTGCCTATTAATGGCCGAGAGAACAACTGGTCACGCCGACCGAGTGCAGATTTCATACGCGTGGACCCTATCTGCATGTGCACTTGGAACGATTTTTGTTGGCCTACTGTTACGTAGGAGAGTTCTTTCTGCGCTGAATGAAATGTTGCTGCGTGACCCTAAGGACGCGAGTGCGTTGGGCCGCTGGCAAAGATTCACGATACAGAACATGGTCTTGGCCATGTCCATCGGTCTGTACGGTTTCATGCTGCGCACAATCGGCAACCCCCGAACCGTCGCATGGCCGTTTTTCATCGTGTCGGTGGCATTACTGTTTTTGTGGAGTCCTCATCTGGATGATGGGATTAGTTCCCCGGCGCCTCTTACCGGAAAAGTCAACAGCCCTTAATGAAGACTAGCTCTTTGGCCTTGTCGCCGCTGAACACAATCATCCATGGGCTTTTTCGGATGAAGAGTACATCAGTACCCGTCCAGCGGGAGTTCTCATAGCAGCCTCTAAGATACGGTGGTGCTTCTGACAGCGTCGAAAGGTAGCCGAACTTTTCTCGCAATTCTACCTTTGTCTTTCCTAACACCAACACTCCGCGGTTTGAGTCGCCAATCATCGTGTCACTCGCTGTATCGAGGTCCATTCTGTAAAGACCGTGTTTCCAAAGCACGTATTTGATGTTCTTGGGGTCGGGTTCGGGATAAACGAGAATCCACAAAATGACGAAGCCGATTGAAATAGTGACCACTAGAGCTGCAGCTCTCGCAAGGGGTTTTCTCATCGCTTAGCCATCTGGGAGATTTTACTTCATAAAGTAGGCCAACTCCTGTTTTGTCGACGCAATATAACTCCGATTACTCCTGGCTAGCCTTTTATCCGACCTCACTTTCAGTTGTTTCCTTTTTGGTACAGATTCGCCAGCGGTATCTTTCGTTCTTATCCTGTGGGCCCGCACAATCGACCGTAGAGGCTAAAGACCGAGGTATGTGCACAATTCTTTCGATTCTTTCGGCGATTTTCGCATGGCTGCGAGCTAATGAACAATCTCTTGCTATCTGGCTAGAAGGAATTGCTCTTGTCGCAATCTTCTTCTTGGAGTTGAAGGAATACAGGAGACAGGGACAGGAGAGAATTGAGCAACACAAAGAATTGGCCGACCAGATGGCGATTGCCAAGAAGGCGGCGGATGCCGCGCACCTGAGTGCTCAAGCCGTGTTGAATAGTGAACGGGCGTGGATTGAAATCAAGCTCGGACCACCGGAAAGAAATGACGACGACCTTCCTGTATGGGGTGAAGATAATAGAGTCTTGGACCTTTTTGAGTGTTCGATACAAATCGAGAACCACGGCAGGACGATTGCACGCATTGAAAGTGTTCAGGTTGGTGCGGAAACTGTCAGTGGACCGCTTCCCCAAGAGCCGTCAAACCTCACAACACGAAATCTACATTCCGTTCTTGGAAGCGGACAGAAAGTGACGGTCTGTGGATTCAATGCCGATACCGGCTTCTCGGATGGAGCCAGCATCGTGAATGGTACCAAGAGAGGGATATTGCGAATAATCGCAAGGTATCGAGATGTTGTCCAGACTTCCGAGCTTCATGAAACATCCGTAGTTTACGTGTTTCAAAATAGCTTGGAAGATGAACCTGAGAAGATATCGAGCCTCAGTGTGTACACCTAAACAATACGTTTGCGCTTTCCTTCTCTTCTATACAGAACTAATGGGGCGATATGGGAATCAGGGCTGACTCGCTCATTTTACAATTGGAGTAAATACTGTAACGTCGAGCGACTTGTCTAAGGTCAGAGCAAAAGACCTACGCGAAATCGGAAAGTTTTCTGCTATCACAATGTAGGTCAATTCATATCGGCCTTCGCCTTCGATACTCGGGGTATACTCACTCGAATCAACAAATGCGTTGAACCAAAGTTTGGTCGGGACCCTGTGGTCTATCCAAAAAGCATCGAGGCGCCGAGTTTGTCTCGGCAAAATTGTGGCATTAGGGAGAACATAGCCTGCCCACTTGTATTCAACCGTCTTAAATGGAATCTCCTTCATGGTCTCGATGTTCACAGCATTCTCCAAATAACCGTAACAATTCGTTGCCACTTTGCTGCGGTGCCTGTTGCACACATCGATGTGGAAAAATCTCCCTAGAAAGGACTGAGGCTGACCCGGTGCTATTCGGTTCGCATCGCTGAACTGTGTTGCCTCACGCTCTAAAGTAAGCACATTTTTCCAAAGTGGGTCCCACACACCTTTTTTGATGCGCTCTTGAACTTTCTTCTCAATCAGTCGGGGTAATTGAGACCTGTCCTTGAACGGAATTGCATTGGCCTGAAGGAACCCCAGTACTCCATCAAGTGGTTTGACCCCAGATTCCTGAAAGGCCAAC
Source organism: Candidatus Acidiferrales bacterium (assembly GCA_963701055.1). GTDB lineage: Bacteria > Acidobacteriota > Terriglobia > Acidiferrales > UBA7541 > Acidiferrum. The sequence goes on from OY969563.1 coordinate 5,730,494, forward strand.
ACTTCCATGTCTAAATACGAGGCGATAGCAAGTTCTTGATGAGAGAACAACGAGCCTCGGCAAACGGAAGCTCCCTTGGTTTTCAGGGCCTCTCGCTTGAAATCAATGAAGAGAAAGTACTCCGACTTCTCCAACTGGCGAAAAATGTTCTCTTTCAGTCCACTAAGAGTTTGTTCTTGAACCGCGATGTACGTATCAAATCCAGCCTTGTGAAGCTTATCCGCAACCACTTTGGCGATTAAAGGCTCGTCCGTTCCGTTCGCCTGCCCGCAACTAACAAAAACCCTCGCTCGAATATCGTTTGGATTAGCCAAAATGCCGCCCCTTTGAAGGCTAGCACGTTTTCCGTCACACGAGCATAACGACCAGGTCCTCTCGGCACATGCCGTCAGTATGGCTCGGTTCCAAAGATGGTGTCGATTTGCTCGTTGGCATCTTGAATCGAGGGAATCGGCGGTGGCGTTTTGTCCTTCCACATATATCGAGTCTGATGGTAGACCTGTTCACTTTTTGTGCCCCACTGGCAATTAAGCGGCGTGTAATGGTCCTGGGGATTTTTCCTGTCGAGTGACTTCCCGGCAGGTCGCGGTCCCATGTCGGCGAGGAAGTTTTTGAAGCCAACCCCGGCTTCTCGCCAGCGGTCACAGACCCGAATGCCCTTGCCCCCCCAGTTCTCACAGAGAAATTCGCCGCGCCGATTCCTTCCGTAGCATCGTCTGAGCATGTTCGCGTATGAATGGTATTCGCCGCTGCAGAACTTTCTGGGTCGCCTATCGTACTTGTGCCGATTTATAAATCGTAGGTGCCTATAGAATTTGGCGCGCTTCGCTCTGCGTTTATCTTTGCAGCCGCAGTGCCGTACGACATTGTTTGCGAGCTGGCTGCGCCAAAGCTCAATCACGTTCCCGCATTTGCACCGACACCGAAACACGTCGGACCTCGGTGAGGACAGGACTCTGAGCCGCCCAAACTTTTTATCTGCGAGCAACACTGGGAAAGCCTCCCAGTATTACCGGGAGTGTTATGGCAGGGATTGCAGAGGAGAAGGACTTAGGAGCGGATGCCTCGAATTACACCACGTCGGGCAAGTACTTCGCGTTCGTTCTTCACAATGTCTTTGTTCAGTTCCTTGGTGATGCGGGCAAGGTGGGCACGAAGTTCCTTATCGCGCTCACCGTTGAAGTAGTCCTGAATCCTTTTCAGTTCGGCTTCTGATTCCAAGCGTCTCTCCTCGCGTTCGTTTTCAAGTCGTACAAATTCACGGTCAGCGGCCGCTACAGCCTCAATTGCTTTGGCATAGCGGCGAATGTAGTCCCACTCCTCGCGCTCAAACTTTCTTAGTATCGCCAAACGACGACGCTTTGTTTGATACGCAAGCTTCTGTTCTTTGGTGTACTTTGGTTTGGCGGGTGTGGTGGGTTTCTTCTTGCGTGGCGGGGCAGGCTCCCATTCGTAGTCAGAGAGCGTGCGGATGCCCAGCGGGAGCGGTGGTGGTGCGAAACGTGGTCGTGTACTTCTCAACGGCCCGGCCCTTCGCGCTCTTCGAGTTTTCGGCACCGGCCTGTGCAATAGTTTCGCGTGTCCCACGGTTTGACCGGGAAGTCGTGGCCGCACCGCAGGCACTTACGCGTCTCCGCTGGTGGTGCTTGTTTGGTTTCCTTGTGCATGGTTACCTCCCGGAACCACGGACCCGGTGTTACCCCTCTAGCAGCGTCCCGTAGCCCCACGAACACACATGCCACGGCCCGGCCCGCAGGCAGATTTGTTTCGGCGATGGCACGGTTTTCGGTTTGTGCAATCTCTTGGGGTTGCGGCAATGGCGTCTGGCAACGAATGTGATTCGGCGAAGCCGCCTCCTCTTAGGGTTTTAATCTATAGAAGGAAACAAGCACATCACATGCCGCATCGCGGCAGTATCAATGCTAACTATCACTGGTAGTCAAATCTAAGAACAAACCTATGCACTGGGTGTAGACAGGGTAGGAATCCTGCCTGTACACAGTCTTGCATCCTGTCTGTACCCAGTAATCCCACCCTGCCTGTACCCAGTCTTTTCTACCCATGTTTTGATGCCAGTGCCGGATTTGCTTCGGCTGCCCGCTCTTTGTCACGAATCTTTCGCTGTTTATCAAGTTCTTTCAAATAGCGATGGACAGTCCAGAAGCAAGCAAGCGGCGATGTCCCTTCGTAGGAACCACGTTGACGGCGTGCTTTCGCTGCCTCGATTTCATGGCGATACAGCAACAAGATTTCTTCATCACCAGCAATTGCGCGCATGGCCCGAACATGGTTTTCGTAGAGCTTGAGTTTGCCATCAGCAATCGCGTAGAGCTTACCGATGAACGGGTCAGTCTCATGCTCCCAGACCAGTGCTGCCCGTTCGCAGCAGCCGTTCGGGTGTGCCTTCGCCCACTCGTTGTGATGAACCCACTTATACCGACGGTTTTCACCGGAGACGGGAATCAACCACCCATCTCTCACCAGTTGCTTAAAGACGCGGCGAACAGTTTCGTAGTTAGCGTCAAAATAGGCAGCAACCTTTTCGATTGAACTGAAGAAGGCGTTCTCACCACCCGAGGTGATATTCGCAATCAGGTAGTAAACGTTCTGATACATGGCGGTCTTCTTGTAGTGCCATGAAAAACTGCAATTGAATGCTTTGTGTTTGGGATTAGACTTTCGCCAAGTGGACACGGACGCTCTTTTCGTTTGGGGCGCAACGAAGCCGCAGTGACCGCCTCATCAGGGAGCGTGGTTCCCGTTCAGCAGTATGGACTTCGTTGCGTAGGTTCTAAGGTTGAGTCTCGAATCTCGAATCGTTGGCCACGGTGGACGAGGAGACTCAGTTGCCCGCGAACTTTCCCAACTCTCAGCAGTTGCCTGCTGGACGCGTTATTTGTAATGCGGTCGCGTTCCCGCTCATTACTTCTACAGCGTGTTACCGGGTGGCATCGTGGCAAACCGCAAGGCGCATTAGATTGCTTGCCGCGATGTCAACTCAGGTACAAACGTAGTGTGGGGTCCGCCTAAATGGCGTTCAATGATTCGTTCGATGGCTTTCTATGATTTAGCGCAAAAAGGTGTCGAAGGGAGTGGGGATGACTCAAAAGCTCTACTGGTGGTCCGGAACTTCTGGAATTTCGTTGAAAAAGTCCATTTGTTCTTCTTCACCGGCTTTCCTTGGCACTGCAAACAGCATCCAGTTTTCGTCCTTCTCACTAAGCTCAACATAATCGAGAACACGGTCGGCTGGCCATGAGACATGCTGGTGGATAAGGTTCGCTTTTTGCTCGTTGCTATCGGCGGGCACCTTGCCAAAGACCCTGTGAATCTTCACGTGGTAATGGCCATACTGCCCACAACGGTTCAAATTTATGTGAATGTACCTGAGACGAGCCTCATCGTCAGTGAGTTCATGGGAGATAGCGTCGAGCTCTGCCCAACCGAGTTCCCTAGCAGCGTCCGCGACGATATGGCCGTCTACGATTTCGAACTTACCATTTCCAACGGGACGTACTTGGATTGGGGCAAACTGCCCGTCCGTCTGCAGGGACCGAACAATGTTGCGCTGGATAGGGCTGTAGTGGCGTGTTTTCTGGTGCGCTCGCGCAAGGTCTTCGGAAAAGCGCCATGGCGCGGGCATAAGGTCCGTAAGTCGAACTTTAATCAGCGTGATATTCATTCGCCCCAGCCTTTTCCCGGTTGTGTAGAGTCCAAGCTTTGCATGGAAGTGGTGGGGCTAATCCCGCAGCTCGCCTCGAGTTCATCCCTGTGTTCTTCGTAGTATTTGCCTGCCATCCACCAAATTACGCTGGCAGCGGTTGGTGCTGCTAAAGGTCGATTAGCTCCAAATTCGCGTTCGCACAAAGACTTGGCCATCGTTTTCAGTCGGTCGTGGCTACTGGTGGGTATCTTGATGTTTACGGTCGTCATTGGAGTGCCTTTACCCTTGCCTGTGCGCGGCAAATATCCTCCCTTCTGTTGCTCCACGATGTGAGCCCTTAACTCCCGGATGCTGAGCTGTACGGGGTATCTCCCGGCGACGGGTATTTTCTTGCCCAATGCGTCCCTATCCGTTCGATAGCCTTCTGCATGGTCTAAGAGCCTTTCCTGTTGCTCGAGGCTGAATTCCCGCTTGGCCACCACTAAATGGTGGGAAAAGCTCAAATTTTCACGACGTCGTGAAGTATCTTCGAAAGCCTCGCAAACTGTTTGGATATTGTTCAATGTCCCTATGGATTTCGCGTTTTCGAGCTGAACTCGAACGTACCTTTTAACCGCGCCCGGTTTCAGTCCTTCGACCTTGTTGGCAGCCAGAATCCAGTCACCAATCAACCATGACAATTTATCCCGTTCTTTGGCGACTTCACTGGCACTCTCCGCGTGTTTCTCGTTCAAACCCTCTATTTCTTTGAGGGCGCGCCTGATGCCGGGACCATAACTCTTCCACTCAGCGGGTGTTTTAACTCCATTTTGCGAGATGAAACTGAAATAATCGTGTGGCATGTGCCCACTTTACTGAGGCTGCCGCGGAGAGAGCACCTGTGCTGGCGGACAGGTGTTGCGAGAATCTAACCTTATCAGCAACGAAACTATCATTGAGACTGCGTCACACCTGAACGCATAATTTGCAGAGTAGTCCTCGGTGCTTTTTGGCACCAACCCGGCGGGATGCAGGTGGACGGCCCGGCGGGGCGGCGAGCTTGGGCGTCAAACCTTCCCACGCATTCAACCACGATTCTCACAGTCGAAGTGTGCCCCGTGGACGAAAAGCAAATCTTGAGTGCCCAGCAAGCCGCTAATACCCTTGTAGTCGCAACGCCGCCTATCACTGGCAGAAGAGGTCCAGTGCCAAGGCGACGGTTTCAAAAAGGCAGTTTTGTGATTGAGAAGAACGGTGGAATGTACAGCATGCACTATGTTGACGTAGAGCGTCCGGACGGGACGACTGCGACCAAACAAGTGAAGAGGTTCATAGCGAACCTAAGCCAGATGAGTGAGCGCGCGGCGCGCCGCGAACACGCTCGCATCATGGAAGAAGTCAACCAATCGCGTGGCAGCGTTATGCCTGTCATCAAGGGCCAGACGTTCGCAGACGCGGTCAACAAATGGCGGCAGGCGATTGCGCCAAACCTGTGTCCCTCAACTGTGCGGCAGCGTGAATCGTACTTGAAGAATCACATCATGCCGCGCTTCGGTCGTTCTGGCTTACTCGATATAAACGTAGATGCAATGCAGCAGTTCGCAACCAGCTTGAGGAATCGCGTTTCCGGAAAAACCACGCTCAACATCCTTGGCTTCGTGTTCACGATAATCGAATACGCCGGCAAGTGCAGTATGCGCGTGGCGAAGGTTAGCTTCGCAGACCTTCAACTCGGTTCCATCTCAAGAGAAAAGCCTGTCGCTTTTTTCACTCGCGCACAGGCGACGCTCATCATCGAGGAAGCGCGGGAGCCATTCAAGACTCTTTTCGCTCTCGCATGGATGACGGGATTGCGCGCTGGAGAACTTCTGGCGCTTACGCTCGATGACTTAAACTTTGACCGCAAGACCATACGCGTGAATAAGGCATCGGATGACTTCACACGCGAAATCCGCCAACCCAAGACCAAAGGTTCTGTTGCACTCCTACCAATGCCGTCCGCGCTGGAAGGTGTGTTGCGGAACTACATTCAAAGGAACTGGAAGCCAAATCCAAGCGGCCTTCTGTTCGCATCATCGCACGAGGATGGAAAACCGCGTACGAGGAAGAACGTGGTGCAGAACGGACTCAAGCCAGTCCTGCGAAAGCTCGGCATCCCAAGCGAGAACACAGGGCTCCATGCGTTTAGACACGGCCTTGCAACAGAATTGGTTGAAAGCTCCGTGCCTTTAACGGTGTTGCAAGGTCAGATGAGACATGCGGACGTGAGGACTTCGCTGAAGGTATATGCCCACCTCATCCCGCAATCACAGCGCGACGCAATGGAGAGAATTGGCGGGCTCCAATCATTACGTTCAACCAATACGTTACGAATGTTGGCATCTAAGTAATAGTAAATAAAGAGGAAATGGTAGGCCCGTGGGGACTCGAACCCCGGCATGTGCCCTGAAGTAACCTGTGATTGTAATGCTTTACTGCTTCTCCGAATCTCGCAAGAGAACAATGTCAGAATCATCATGGCCGCGGATCAGCGCGAGCTTGCTGCCGTCGAAAATAAGCGGGTATCATCTCGAACGCTCCGGCAGCAGGGTCCTTGGCGATCAAAGCGGGCCTGGCGCTTGAATAATCGCCTTGTCCACGCCAGGAGAGAAATCTGGATGTGATATGTTTGGCGCCTATGAAAAAAGCCTGCGTCCTCGTTCTGCTCCTCACATGCGTTTCCCTGCTCCCTACGCAGTCGCGCCAAGACAATGTTGCTGAGAAGCTGATAGGAGCCTGGCGATTGGTTTCAGTCGAGGGCACCGATGCCACTTTTCACTTTGCTTACGATCACCCTACGGGCGTAATCATCTATGACCGGTCCGGCTGGATGTCGGTCCAAATCGACGCCAAGGGCATTCGCAAGCCCTTCGTGGGCGGGGCCGCCGGCGGTACTAGCGACGAGAAGGTGGCCGCCTTCGACAATTACATCGCGTATTACGGCAGATACACGCTGGATTTGAAGGCGCAAACTGTCACTCACCACCTGGAAGACTCAAGCGAACCGAATTGGCGCGGCGTCAACAATGTCCGATGGTTCGAGTTTCAAGGCAATGATCGCCTGCTCCTTATTCCTCGCGAAGACGGGAAAGGTGGAGTGATTGACCGAAAGAATGCGACTTTCAAGCTGCTGTGGGAGCGTATTAAGTAGTAACTTGCCCGCACGTCTGGTGCATGCCTCCTGGCGCTGGACATTTTTCATCAATATTCCGATTGCAGCCGCAGTAATCACAATTTCGCTACTGCATATTCCCGAAAGCCGTAACGCAACTGCGGGGCGAGTCGATTGGCTGGGGGCACTGCTCGCAACTGTCGGACTGGGCGGGGTGGTCTATGGATTCATCGAGTCTACTAGTCTCGGCTGGGCCCATCCTTTGGTTTTTGTAGGTCACGTACCGGCGAAAAGACCATGCAGCTGCAGAGCGTTCATGTCATGAGGGGTATCAGCATCACCTGTATCGCGCTGCAACAAATCTTTTAACGAAGAGCGCACTCTAGCGATCGAACAGTCTATCGGTGTCGTAAACAGGTGCGCAGAGTAAAGATGTCACCAATTCAGCCTTCGAATCCCCGATACAAGATCGAAATGACGGTCACGACTTACGAGCGGAAGGGAATGTTGCCGGCACAAGGCCGCGATCCAAACATCATTTGAGGGAATCGGTGTTCCTGCCTTTTTCAGTTCTGTTCGAACAGCGCTGTAGGGAATAGTCGTCTCTTCATTCACGTCGAGGATGCGAAATGTTGGCAGGTGCTCTGTCAGCCACTGCTCGTAGTACTGCCGGTTACGAGAGTGCGAAATTCCATATCGGTATTCGCCCAATACGATCGCCGGAACGGCGATCTCAGTCGCCTTCCTGAGTAAGGGTTCCAGCCCCTCATCGCCGTCAGCAACGCCAGAAAGCCCGTTCGTGTCCAAAATCACAGTCGATCCTCGGCATCGATCTGTTCAAATTCTTCTTCGATGATGCGGTTGATTCGAGCGTTTTCCTTGCGGAGATGCCGGAGTTTCCCGAAAGCGGCCATCCAGGGCTTGTCCGCTGTCTTCCCACTGGCCGCCAGTTTGTCCTTGACGGCTTGGGTCACAAACTCCCGAAAGGGTATTCCGCGTTGTGCAGCCGCTGATTTGGCGCGCCGAAAAATGGTGTCGGGCATTTCCAGAGTTGTCTTCATAGATCATGCTCCCATATTTATGGGACCTGGTCAAGTGGCCAGTGGCGGAGTAGGTGGGGGCGCCATCCTGACACTCAGCTTTTCAACGCTTGTCGCAGCATTCATTTCCGCACTGCGGGCAAGCAGGGTATCTCCGTCGGAAGCGCTGCGCGCCGAATAAGAATCTTTTTACACTCGACCGCTTTGGGGACAAGCCGCGTTCATCGACGAGTCCGCTGGTAATTGAGCGTCCTGGGCGGGTGACGAGCAACCCGGAAGTAATCCTTCGCGGATTTGGTCGGAGTGAGAAGTAGGTCTCAGTGAGTCGGGAATCGGAAACTTGGATACCGGACTTCGGCGGTGAGGCCGCTAACACGGGACTTGGTGACGAAATCGCTTCCATTCGCTTGCTGGAAGCAATTAGATATCCGCTGCTTTGGACTTCGGTTGACCAGTAAAGGGAACGGATGCACGGATGGTAGTTCCCTCTTTAGGACCGGCTTCGATCAACAACTCGCCACCAACTAGCTTCAGACGCTCCATCATGCTCGCCAGTCCGAGACCGCTCCCCTTTTGCGCCTCTGCAGGATCAAATCCTCGACCCTCATCGCAGATTGTCAGAGCAATCTGATTTGAGCATTCCGCGAGCCGCACCTTGAAGTGGTTAGCCCCACTATGTCTGACTCCATTTTGAAGAGCTTCCTGCAACACACGAAACATGCATAGCCCGATGGCTTCCGGTAGTTCTTTAGGAATTCCGTCGCACTGAAAATCGATTGCCACATTTTTCTGTTTCGATAACTCTCGACAAAAACCTGCAGCTGCCGCGGCGAGACCTACGGTGTCGAGTTTAGAGGAGTGCAACCGGTGCGAGATCATGTGCAAATCACTCACAAGATCCGAGATCTGCTTAGTCGCATTTCTCATGACCGACCGCATTTCCTTTGCACTAGAATGTAAATCTCCGCTCTGGCGATCTAGACTCATGGCCACTAGCGCGAGTCTCTGGTTAATGTCATCGTGGAGTTCCCTGGCAATCCGAGTCCGTTCCCGTTCCTGTGTTTCGATCAATTGGCCGCTTATGGAAGAGAGGGCTTCTTCGGCTAGCTTCTGTTCGGTCATATCCACGCAAGAGCCGATGTAGCCGGCGAAGGAGCCATCTTCATGGAACCTTGGCACGCCGAGGTCGACCATCCAGCGGTATTGCCCATCGTGTCTTCGCAAACGGCACTCTTTCCTAAAAGGTTGCCGCTTGTCGAATCCATGGCAATAGCTTTCATGACATTTTTGGTAGTCCTCGGGATGAATGATTCCGGCTAGACCGTTCATAAGATCGGTCTCCGGTTGACCGGTGAATGTCAGCCAAAGCCGGTTGAAATAAGTCGGGCGTTTGTCCAGTCCTGACATCCAGATCATGACGGGAGCGCTGTCGGCGACCAGCCGGAAACGTTTTTCGCTCTCCCTAATGGCTTCTTCAGCCCGCTTACGCTCGGTGATATCTATGTTGACGCCAAGCACCCGTGAGGGCTCTCCAGAATCGTCCATTAGGGCTTGCCAGCGTCCAGCTATCCAGTGAACGCTCTCGTCAGGCCAGATAACGCGCCATTCTCCACTCACCGCTTGTCCAGTTCTCAGTGCCTCGTCAACCAATTTCTTGACTAATGCCCGATCGTCGGCGTGAATCAGATTTTCGAAGGCCGTCCGGGTTCGCCCAAAGCCCCCCGGCGGCAAACCGTACATTGATTCCATTTCTACGGTCCAGGTATTCACACCTGTTCGAATGTCCCGTTCAAAAGTTCCTATGCCGGCGACCTTCTGCGCTAACCTCAGCCGTTCTTCGCTAGCACGTAGGGCCTCTTCCGCAAGCCTCTGATCGGTCACATCCGCGACAATCCCCACAACCCGTAACATTCTGCCTTCCTCGTCGAAGAAAGCACGCCCGCTGCTCTTCACCCAAACTGGAGCCCTGCCGGGAAGGAGCACGCGGTAGGTCACGTCAACGGTCGGGTTTTCTGGCGAATGCCTGGCAATGGCTGCGATAAGTTTCGGCCGATCGTCCGGGTGGATTTTTTCCATTGCCTCCTGGTGGGTTAAGGTTCGCGGCTCAGTAGGAGCGAGTACATTTACATATTCTGGGGATCGTACTAATACATCGGTTGTGGCGTCCCACTCATAGGCGTACATCTTTCCTGCCTGAATCGCCAAACGGAGCCATTCCTCGCTCTCGCGTAATGTTGTTTCAGCCTGTATGCGTTCAGTAAGGGCCATTTGTTTCGTGACCGTTTCCTAAGTGTCCAGTGCCTGTGACTCGCTTTCGTTCATGTTGCGGAGGTATATCACTGTACCCTAGCGACTGCAAGCCATCACAGCTTCGCAGAGAATGCCAGCGAAACCGTCACCGTCCGATTGGAAGAGCGCCTGAATTAAACTCTCAGCCACTCCGCCAGTAAAGCTGGTACCACAACCCACTTGATTGCATAACAATGTCGGCTCCTCGACCCGGGTAGACTGCGGTTGCGTAACGACCACAGGCTCGGGAGAAAGGAGCCGAACATGATGTTAATAGGCGTAGATTACCACCCGAGCTTTCAGACGATCGCGTTTTTTGTAGAGGAGACAGGTGAGTGCGGTGAACAGGAACTGAACCACAGTGATGGACAAGCCGAGAAATTCTATCGAGGCCTGAAGCAGTAAGGAATCTGTGTGCGGGCCGGGATGGAAGCTACCGGATGTTCACGCTGGTTCGAGCGACTACTGGCTGAATTGGGTTTCGAGCTGTGGATCGGGGACCCTGCGGAGATCAAAGCCAAGCGAGTGAAGAAGCAGAAGTTCGATCGTGAGGACGCCCGACTCCTACTCAGTTGCAGGCGCTAGCGATGAACGAGGGCTATTGCTGGAGGAAGAAACGATTCAGCGAAAAAGGACGAGTAGTGTCAGAGAAGCTCTCGTTGGCACCTTGGGCCAGTCGCCGCCGGCAAGAGTTGTCCACTCTGCGCAGACTGACCGTCTGCATATCCGCATCACCCAACACAAGGCGGTCGCCGAGTTCCGGCGCATGCATCGCGAAGGCGCAAGTGCAGCGGGAACCGAGTTGAAGCTGGTAGCTTGGGGACCGGGACCACTCCCTGCCGCACAACCTGGATTCCGTACAGAACTCAAATCGGCCTATCCCTAGCCGTGAGTGACGATTCCAGCGACTTGTCAAATTCCCGAGGGATCGCGAGCTGGAGATCTGCGTCGACTTCGTTGCGCCCCAGCGCCGCGGAGCATTAACTTTCGCCGACTAAACCACTTGATACATGTAACGCCATTCACGCGTGTGCCGATTACCACTTACCCCTGGAGAATCAAAGAATTATGCCGAGGAGGCCAACCCGGTTTCTGTTACATATTCGAGCCCATGGCTCAAATTCATATCATTAAGTCCCTGAGCAAAATCAGGAAACGGAACAAGGGCTCCTCCTGTCTTTTGTGCTGACAGAGAACGCAGTAGAATATACGAAACCAAACGTGTGCGTGAAAGATGGGTAAACGCAAGAAAGAAAACGTGCTGACACCGACGAATCCGAGAGTTCGGATCATCGGTAGTTCATCCCGACCGCTCGAGTTTTCGTCGCCCGCCCCGGGCCGACCAAAGGTCTTCTGGACGAATGGGATCAATCCGGAGATCGTGCGCGAACATTGGCCCTCTCAGGGCGAACTGCCTTATGAAGAGCGCAGGTTGCCACCCCACATTTCCGAGAGAATCCCGTTGAATTCCTGAGTCGCACAATCTCGCTATTCAATCGTTGACAATGTGACACAATATGTGTCACACTCCGGCTGTGCCTAACGTAAATATTCGCCAACTTCGCGACACTCGGAAGCTGAAGGCTTGGCTGCGGGCCGGGAAGACCATTGTGCTGCGGGAACGCAACAAAGTGATCGCCCGTATCGTTCCCGAAACGCCGGAACCTCAGCGCCCTGTCAAATATCCCGACTTTACTGCACGGGCGAGGAAGATCTTTGGCGACCGCGTTCTCCCGGGAGCCAAAATCGTCATTGAGGAACGCGGGCGCTATTGAGCATTTACGCGGATTCTAGCTTCCTCGTTTCCCTATACGTAACGGACCAACATTCCTCCCTCTCGCGACAGCGTGTCTTGACTGTTCCCGGTCTATGGTTCACGCCACTTCATCGCGCCGAGTGGGCACACGCTATTGGACAACACGTCTTTCGCGGAATGCTGTCCCCAAACCAAGCCAATCAGTTGCATCATCAGTTGGAGGAGGACGAATCCGCCGGTGTTTGGGTGCAGGTTGGCATACCCGAAAACGCGCTCGAGGTGTGCGCTGATCTAGGGCGTCGCTACGGACCAAAGCTTGGGATTCGAACGCTCGACAGCCTGCACGTTGCCGTTGCTCTCGAATTGCAGGCGGAGGGATTTTGGACCTTCGACGAGCGACAGTTGAAACTGGCCAAAGCCGTTGGCCTGAGACAATACCGGTTGTAGGGCAAGGTCAGTGAGCAATTGTCCTTCCGCCCGGCTCGGCCGGACTTAAGCGGGGACCAACCTCCGGTCATTGACGCAACTCTGCGCATACTGACCGTCTGCATCTCCGCGGGCGATCGACGAAGAGTCGGACTCCCGTCACCTAATAAGCACGTAACTCCGACCGCGGATACCCCGATAACCACCGAAACCCGGTTCCAACAAACTCCGGCACCGGCGGCGTTTCCCTTTCCAGCCTCCGCGTTACGGTATTCGCTCCGTCCACCACTGGCAGCTTTTCTTTTACAAGATGTTTATCGGAAGCAGAATTTTCGCGAATCTCATAGGTGGCCGAGGTTACCGCTCGATATGCAAGAAGAATGGGAGGAACTCCGCGCGGGATGCGACTAAACTGAAAGGCCAACTTCCAGACGGGGGGGACAGCTTGCCCCTTTCGAATGCGCTGCAGTCTTTCCGACTAGCCACGACAATCCCTGCTGGCTGTAGCCGAAATCCTTAATCCGCAGCGGAATCCTCTCGCCGCCGACCTTGGCTTATGTACTTCTCTGGTGACGGTATTCACCAGAACGTGGCCGCTTTCTGGATTCTGAGATGTCTGGGGAGCCACGGAGTCCGGTCATTCTCTCGATCAGAATGCAGTAGTAAATGGGGACAATGGCATTCGAGCGTCGACGAACCTGATTGATCGTATACCCGCTTTGCCACCAAAGGGGCCGCCTTTGGAGCAAAGAGCGAACATAATTTCGAGCTTTAGCACTTTCGGTATCATTTGAAATCTCTACGTACTTGCCGAGAACAACTACACTCTTCCAATTGTCGTGAGCGCTAATTTCATCGGTTTCGACGCACACAAGAGGATTCTGCCGCATCCACAAGATCTTTTGTCCTACCGTCGAAAAACAGTACAGACGATCGGCATCGAAAGAGAAATAGATGGGCACGATGTAAGGCCGATCGTCGCAACTGCAGGCCAATCTGCCAAATCCGAGACGTGCGAGAAGATCTCGACATTCCTTGGTTCGCATTTTCGTGATCAGCATTTGTCCCTCTGTTCCGCCAGCTTACATCAGATGATCAGGTGTGCAACAAGGGGCACAAACTCACGGCATATCCTACTCTCCGGGCAAAACACAGCCAAAATAACTGGTTCTTCCAAGCTGTCTATAGTACTGGTTACCGATACGCCTGAGCCCGCAACTTCTATTGACAGGTTTGCAAGATTTCTGAGACCGTTTTGAACTGAAAGGGATTGCGCCAGTCCTTGCTTTCTGGATCTTGGAGCTGTCCTCGATTTCGGCTGGCGCCGCGACTTTTTCTTAATTCAGCGCCAAAGGGTGCCTGTTTCAAGTGGGATTCCACAGGAATTACGTTCTATTGCTCAGCCCCCCCTTCGGCGATCTTCCCCTTTCCGCATGTGCTAAACTGCGGGTCTTTGCCCGGACTGGAAGCGGTCGCAGTGGCCGGAGCAACCGTTGAAGAAGCTCGGTAAATATGAGGTTCTCGGGGAGCTAGGGCATGGCGCCATGGGAGTGGTTTACCGTGCCCGCGATCCGATTATCAACAGGCTGGTAGCACTTAAGACCATCACCACCGGTGTGGCAGACGATCCCGCGCTATTACAGCGCTTTTACCGCGAAGCCCAATCGGCGGGCGGCCTCCAACATCCCAATATTGTAACTATCTATGACATGGGCGAAGCGGGAGAGCTTCCTTATATCGCCATGGAGTTGGTGGAGGGCGAAAATCTCGAGCAGGTTATCGCGCGTCGTTCCGCTCTCCCCATAACGCTAAAGCTTGCCTACTCCATGCAAGCTTGCCGGGCGTTCGACTATGCGCATAAACGAGGGATTGTTCATCGCGACATCAAGCCCGGCAACGTCATGCTCAGCAAGGAGGGCATAGTCAAGGTAGTTGATTTTGGTATCGCGCGTGTGCTCGAGAATTCACGGACGCAAACGGGCATGTTGATTGGCACCTTTGCCTACATGTCGCCAGAGCAATACCATGGCGAGCACGCGGATGAGCGTTCCGATATCTGGTCATTCGGCGTCTTGGTTTATGAACTGCTGTGCTTCCAAAAGCCTTTTACCGGGCCCACGCCGGCGAGCCTCATGCACAGCATCTGCAATCTCGATCCAGCCCCGTTAACCCAGATACTGCCGGATTGCCCCAATGAGCTCGCACTGGTTGTCTCTAAAATGCTGCGCAAGTCTCCGGGTGAACGTTACCAATCGATGGAAGACGTGCTCCTAGATCTGGATCCCATCTGCAGGACCCTACAATCGCAGTCGGTGGTAGACCTGCTCGAGCAAACCCGCCAACTCTTCGCACAGGGGAATTTTGCCGAAGGCCGCGACCTCATACGCCAGGCTTTGCAACTCGAATCGGGCAATCCGCATGCCCGGACCCTACTGGAGAAAGCCAACTTCGAGCTCAAGCGAATTTCGAATCGACCCAAGGCTCAGCTGTTAGTCGCAAAAGGACAAGCGCTTCTCGGAGAAGGAAAACTTCAGGATGCAAAATTGGCGGCGGACAGCGCGCTGCAACTCGACTCTAGCTTTGTGCCTGCCGAAGAACTGCAACGCGCCGTTCAGAAGGAGCTGGATCGGATTCGATTGTTGGCCGAATGGCTGGAAGCGGCCAAGCAAAAATTGGCGGAGGGACTGCCCAATGAAGCAGAGAGCCTTTTGGCCAAAGTATTAGAAGCAGAACCTTCAAATTCTCAGGCACAAAATCTCCAGGAACAGGTTCAGAAGGAAATTGCGGAACACGAAAGGGCTCGCCGCCTGCTCGATGGGTTGCAAAAAGCGCGCGAACTCTGGACGCACCAAGACTACACTGCGTGCCTGAAACTCTTGGAGGATCTGGAACAGCAATTCCCAGCGGATGAGGAAATCTCGCGGCTGCGCGAAACCGTTCGGGAAGATCAAATCGAGCAACAGAAGCAGCAAGCGCTGCTGCAGTCTCGAAATCTGCTTTCCGGGGGCCGCCACGATAGCGCCATCACCCTCCTTTCTGACTTGCAGAAGCAATTTCCCGGTGACGAGGCAATACCTCGGCTTCTCGAAGATGCTCGCAAAGACCAGACGAATCAACGCCGACTGCGTGGCGTGGCTGAAGCAAGAAGCCTACTGGCAGCGGGGCAATATGATCCGTGCATTACTTTGCTGACGTCTCTGAACCAGAGCTTCCCTGAGGACCAGGAAATTCCCGAGCTTCTAGAAGCAGCGCGCCAAAACAAGGCCGAACAAATCCGCGTGCGAGGTATTACGGAAGCGGGCAAGCTTTTGGCGGCGCTGCAGTACCAAGAATGCGCTGCGTTCTTGGGAACGTTGGAGAAACAGTTTCCCGGTGACGAAGAGATTCTGGTCCTGCAAAAAGCTGTACGCGAAGAACAAGCCGAACAGGAGAAGCAGCGTGGCTTGGAGAAGGCACGAAGCCTGCTTGCGGCTCGCCGCTACGACGAGTCTTTTTCTTTGTTGGCATCTCTGCAAAATCAATTCCCTTCCGAGGGAGAGATTTTCCGGCTGCAAAATGTCGTACGAGAAGACCAGGCAAAGCAGCGCAGACTGCACGGTCTCGAGGAGGTGCGAAAGTTCCTAGCGTCGAATAATTATGACAAGGCCACCGCGCTGCTGGCATCTTTGCAGCAGGAGTTCCCCGAGGACGAAGAAACTCGCAGACTACTGGATTCCACGCGCAAAGAGGAGGCGGACCAACGCCGTGAAGTAGGTCTCGCTAAGGCTCGCGATCTGTTGGCGGCGCGACGGTACGAAGACGCCATTACTCTCTTGGCTCAGCTTCAGCCCGAATTTGCTGGCGACCCGGGCGTTGGCAAGTTGCTGGAATCAGCGCGCAAAGAGCAGGCAAAGCAGCGCCAAACGGACGGACTTGCTGAGGCCCGCAAACTTCTGGCTGCCCAGCAGTATAACGAATCGATCGCTCTGTTGAGTAAGCTGCAGGCAGATTTCCCTGACGAGTCTGAGATTGCCAGGCTTCTCGACACCGCTCGTGAAGACCTTGCCGAGCAAGGAAAACAACAGAAACTTGCCGAAGCGAGGAGCCTGCTGGCGGCACAGTCGTTTGATGAAGCGCTGGCAATTCTGGACGGCTTGGCCGCCGATCATCCGAAGGACTCGGGCACGAGCAAGTTGCGGACCCTTGTGCAGCGGGAACAGAACAAACATGCCAAAGCCCAAAGACTGCAGCGAGAGCTGGACGCCCTGAAGAGATTAATGGGCGAAAAGAAGTATATCCAAGTCATCACACGGACGAAGCAACTCCTTACCGAGTTTCCCTCCGACGCCAACCTGATTCGTCTGGCAGAGTTTGCAACCAGCCAGCAGGCTGACATCGACAGGGAATCGCTTTTCAAGCAGAAATTCGCGGAGGCCAAAGCACTTTTCGACGCAGGGCGTTTCGACGACACTATGCGTGTCCTCAAGTCTGCCCTCAAGACTTTCCCCTCGAACGAGGAACTGCAGAACCTGTATCAGCAGTCCGAAATCCAGCAAAAGAAGCTGCAAGTACGGCAACAAATTGAGCAGCGTATTCGGGAAGTCCGAGTCAAGATCAACCGAGAAGAACTGAGTGAGGCCGTGGACCTGGCGCAGCAAACCTTGATGACGCTGGGGCCAGACACCGATCTGTCGCACTTGTTGAACTCTGCGCAGGTGGAATTGCTGGCACGTGAGAAAAAAAGATCCCAGGAGCGCACTCTCGAAACAATTCATACTCTGATTGACTCCGGAGATATCGACGGCGCTAGCAGGAAAATTGATGAGGTTCTCGAAGCCCAGACCATAGACTCTTTTGATCCCCGAATCCAGAGGTTATCGGACCGGATTAACGAGGCAAAAACTCCCCCTGCCGGAGAACCCTTGGTATCTTCTTCGCCAGCTGTCCCTGGTCTTTCAAAGGAGTACGCCTTCCTGCAAGCTACGCCGCTCCCTGAGGCTCCCCCTTCACCGAAGAACACCGCTCCTGTAGATTCCGCAACGGGCACTGCACAAATTACGGCAGGCACCACTGCATCACCTCCGCATACGCTACCTAACAAACCAGCAGAATCTCTGCCTCCCTCTCCTGAGACCATTGTTCCGATTCGTCCGCGCACTCCCAGTCCCGGAAACAAGGCCGATAGCCCGGCGGTGCTTGCGCCAGCCACGAAGATTGACATCGCGCGAACCCCGCCGCCCGTTGCTCCGCCAACCCCGGTGAAGGCAACGCCTGAACGACAGCCTAAATCCGTTCCTTTCTGGCGCAGGCCGGGCGTCCTCGTTCTTTCGACGCTCGCGTTATTGGCCGCGGTTTGGGTTGGAGTTCGATCCTTAAGCGTAAGGCCTCGGCCGGTTGCGCCGCCCGCCGCAACAACGACTAAGCAACCTACTACGCCTCGCGTCGATCCCGTGGAGGCAGAACAGCGGAAGGACTTAGATTCTGCAGACCGCAAGATCGTAGAAAACGATCTGGACGGAGCGACGCTATTACTGCAGCAAGGCGCGGCACTAAACGGTCCGCTCACGTCTGAAATCCAGAACAAGTTAGCGCAGGTCGAAGAGTCCCGGAAAGACGCCAATTTACGCCTGGTGCGCCAGCACGAAGAGGAGCTTTGGCAACGAGCAAACAAACTCGTGACCGAGGAACGCTACACGGAAGCGCAAAAGGATCTGAGGCAAATTCTGGCTTTGCCCGTGGGCGGTGTGCACAGAGACGATGCTCAACGATATCTTGACAAGACGATTCCTCAGCAAAAAGCGCAGAAAGCTCTTCTCTCGCAAGCACGACAAAGCTTGACTCAAGGCGATTTTCCCACCGCGCGCCATGCCGCTGACCAATTCAGGCAGAACGGAGGCAACGCCGCCGAGCTGGTCGCCAACATCGATCAGGCTGAACAGTCACAGCTCAAGCAATTGGAAAATCAGTTTGAGCAGTTGAAGCAACGCGACGACGATTCTGCTATCCAACAACTGACAGTTTTGCAATCGAAATTCCAGGCGCTGGCAGGTGATGGCGGCCCTCAGTCCAGCGAAGCCCTTAGTTATGCCAAGAGTATTCCCGGAGCAATCATCGACATTCGGACACGCGCGGACAAAAAGAGCGCGGATACCACATTTCAACAGATGGTGCAAAAGTACCAGCAAGCCACCGCCGCGAACGACAAGAATGGACTGACCGCCGCAAGGGGTGACTTCCAGTCGGTTATTCAAAATGGTGGGCCGCACGCCGGCGAGGCTCAGAGGTATCGCACAGAAATCGACAACAAGCTTGCTGCGCTAAATCAGCCAGCCGTCTCACCACCCCAGCCGCCCGCAAAAATCGAAAATCCTCCACCCGTAAAGGTGGACGACGACGGCAACGTGCGTGCGGTGATCCAGCGCTACGCACAGGCGTTCGATCAAAGGGACGCGGACGCCTTGCTACAAGTTTGGCCCACGATGGGAACTCGGTATGAACCGATCAAGTCCGCCTTCGAAAAGGCAAGTTCCATTCGGGTGCAGATAGACATTGACCGTATCGAGTTCAGCAGCGACAGCGCTAAAGCAGTCGCGAAGGGGCAGATGTCCCAGGACTACACACTAAAAGGGTACAAGGTCAGACGTTCGAAGGACGCAACCGTTTTCTATTTGGCGAAATCGAAAGGCACTTGGCTCATAACAGACGTTAAATGAGAGACCATTCCGCGGAAACTGTTCACCTGCTTGACAATTCGCAGTTAGCGTATACACTCCCCCAAGTGTTTCGGCAAGGCCGATTCCGATAACTCAAGTCAGGTCCCCGAAGATGTCATCCCGAGGAATGCGGTGCTATCTGACGGGAGGCGATGTTGGTACAACACACTGCGTTGGCGACTCTCGCTGCTTTCTTTTGTTGCGCCAGTGCTCTCGCCCAGCAGGGTCCTTGCTCGGTGCAAAGCAGTGAGCTCGCGTGCGTGATTCCGCAGGAGTATGGCTCAAAAAGCGGAAGTGCATTCAATTTCACGCAGGTACTGTACCCCGCGGGGTTTCATACAACTCACTACTCAAGTGACTTCTCAACGACGCTGCAACCTTTCACCGCAACTATTGGCCGCCAGGCAAACCTGTTGCCTTTGGCCTCACCCTCGTCCGGAGTCCTCCTCGTCTATGATTCGTCCCTTAAAACATTCGTTACAAGCACGGATGACAGCTTGGGACCAATCCTTGGCGAGCGTGCCGAAACCATCGGACGCCATCGGTTGTTCATCGGGTTCAGCTATCAGTTTTTCGATTTTGACAAATTGGACGGCCTAAATCTGCGTGATTTTCCGGCTGTTCTTACACACACAGACGACGATCACGATAACACTCCTATCGGTGCCACGACACCTACGAACTGTTCAATCAATTCTGCTCGTGGCCAGAACCTCGGTGGCTGTGCCTTTGTTCGTGACCGTATAGATACGGTAAATACGATTAGTCTGAAGGTTAACCAGTACACTTCATATGTCACATATGGAATTACGCGTCGGATTGACGTCTCAATGGTAATTCCTATCGAAAACGTTCGCATGACACTGTATTCGCAGGACACAATCGTGCCTGGCACAAATGGACTCATTACGCCTGCTCCCGGCAGTCCGAACGCTACGTGCCTCGGACCTAATGGACCGGCGTACCAGGTTTGTAACCAACAGACCTATCCTCAATCGGGACCCTATACGAATGGAGCTCCTTACTTTTTCCATCTGTTTAAAGATTGCCCGAACACGAGCCCTCCGTCTGGTCTGGCGGGCCTTGCTCCCCAATGCTTGAACCATAGATTTCCTGATCCCACGTGGACGGGCAACGGCAGCAGCCCAAGGAATTCGGCGAGCGGGATTGGTGATGTGGTTGCGCGAGTGAAGTGGAACGCTTGGGAGGGCGAACGAGCAGGCTTCGCCGCGGGTTTGGACGTACGTTTCCCAAGCGGCGATGCGCTTAACTATCTCGGTTCCGGATCGTATGGATTTAAACCATTCGTGGTTTTTTCCTACCGTGCGCGGATCTCTCCTCATGTGCTGGTCGGCTACGAGTGGAACACGGATTCGGTTACTGCGGGTAATCTGGGAACCGGCGTGAAAGGCAGCATTCCAAGTGATTTCACTTATACCGCCGGCGCGGACGTCAGGGTGACAAGATGGTTGACCGGAGATTTTGATATCGTGGGACAGCGGGTTTTTGATACCGAAACCGTAGCCGTCACTCAGCAGCAGTTTCTCGCATATTGCGGGGCGTGCACCGCGAACCCCACTCCCGGTACGGTCACGCTGCCTAATCTGGTTAATAACTCGAACTCATCATATAACATCACGAACGCGTCGATGGGCATCAAGGCCCGGCCGTTCCCCAAAGTGTCACGGCTAGTATTTACAGCAAACGTTCTTGTAAGACTGGACGACGGCGGACTTAGGTCGAAGGCTGCCCCGCTCGCTGGGGTGGGATATACGTTTTGAAGGAAATCTCCGAATGATCGATTGTGCTTTTTTACCGTGATCGCATTCCGTGGCTAACTCCTTCCATCAGAATATTGGTTGATGGGTCAGCGCGGGCAATACCGCTCTCCTGACCCAACAGTTCAAGGCTTTACAATCGGCCGGTGACATTTTTGCACCATATCGCGCTTTGCGGTCCTGCTGCTTCTGTCGGCGACGACAGAACTCGTTGTACTCAATCTGCTCTCGCAACATGATCCTTGGATCCCGGGTTTGCGAGCCATAGCCACGCTCCCCTCTCACAAGCCTTTCTGAACCAATTTGCGATAAGAATGCTGCGACTCACCGACCAACATTCCACCCTCTCGCGACAGCGTGTCTTGACTGTTCCCGGTCTATGGTTCACGCCGACGTCACTCTGCACATACTGATCGTCTGCATATCCGCATCACCCAACACAAGGCGGTCGCCGAGTTCCGGCGCATGCATCGCGAAGGCGGAAGTGCAGCGGGAGCCCAGTTGAAGCTGGTAGGTTAGGGACCCGGACCACTTCCCTGCCGCACAACCTGTATTCCGTGCAGTTCTCAAAATCGGCCTATTCCTCGCACGTGAGTAACCAATCCAGCGACTTGTCAAATTCCCGAGTGATCGTGAGCAGTACTTCCGCCCCCGAGTTCGTTGGCCCTTGTGCCTCGGAGCGCCATTGGCAAAACCTGGTGCCAACGCCACATTAATAAAGCGGTCCTGCCCCATGCATTCTCGCTAGAAGCAGGATGGTGGTGCCGCTTCTGGAACGCAAAATCAGATCGTTAACGTTACAAGAAGCTTCCTCCGACCAGCTCAAGAAACGTCAACTAGAAGAATGTTAGAGACTTACGTGAGTTCGTTTTGTAATTCTTCGATTTTTGCGCGTTGGAGGGCAGAGACGTCAGCAAAATCCAACACAACCATGTTCCCACTGACCTGCGATCTGTCTTCCCCCGCTTGCTACGAGAGTGTTGGCAGCAGATCCGGAAGCAAATCATGTCCGAAGGTTTACATTGAGCGTCGGTTGTACGGGTTGTCCTCTACTTATGCTCTGCGAAGGTTCGAGCTGGATCAAAATACGATCAATGGCCCGATCCGTAGTGGTGAGCCACCGAAGCAAAAGATCCAATGTAAGTGTTCGGCTAGCATCATCCAGATCGCCAGGTAAAGGCAGTTCAACAAGCGCACTCAACACTCTACGCTGAGACCACAATAAGAGCGCGAGTTTCTCGACGAAAACCTGTTGGCGTGTGCCTCTCGGTTCATAATCGTTCCAAAGTCCTCGCAGCAGGGCATTATACTGAGTTCGCGATTTTCCGTTCAGCGAGACTTCTCTAGAATAGAATCCATGCTTGAAAGAGTTTTGGCTGCTTCTCTGCTTGCCCTGCGGCGTCCTTGGACCACCATTTTTTGAGGCACGCTCCGTCGAGGCCACTTGGGTCGCGAGTTGTTCACTCTGATTGGACTCCTGCTGCGTTTCTGATCCTTTGTTTTCTAGCTCCATGTCATTATCCTCCGGGGAGACTCAGTTTGGTTTCAATTCACGTCTCCTGAGGTGAAGGTAACTGGAAAAAGCAAAGGGTGATTAAACGCGTTTTCTCGAATTTCGCCCGTTTCTCGTGGAGCGTCAGAGGGACACAGCGGACGCCCTGATTAAGGATCGAATTCGCCGGTTAGCCTTTACGCGATTCTCTTTCTCGCGTTTCTCGATCCTGTCCAGCGTGGTTGAATCGATACAACAACCGTTCTTATATCCGGCGGCCCGGAAAGCAGCATCAATCAAGACACTAAGCTCACGATCGTGCGGTCTTCCGGTCTTCTCGCGAATTGTCCAACGCAGCTCCGCTATAAGCGCGTTTCGGGAATTGAGGTAGCGCACACAGTAGTCCCAAGAGAGAAAGTGATCCAGCATTAAGGCTGTTTTTAACAGATCCTCTCGAAGACTGGCACTAGCGGGACTAGGGCTGTCTTTCCTACTCAAGATTGTCAGTTCCACAAAAGGCAGATTGACTGTCGCCGCGAACCTCTGCAGCTCGCGAACAAGTGGCCAATATTTTCGGAAACTGGTCCTTTTGTGAATGCGCCGAGTTGACTGTTTGTTGGGAACCAAGGCCAGAGCAGCAATGTAGTCGGCCCAACAGGGAAGCTTGAAAGTGGCATCACAAGGAATCAAATGCGAGATCGGAAACCCGTCCGCGTTCAGCCGCTCAAGCGCCTCACGACCGTCGCTGTCAGAACAAATCCTCGCCCAAATTTCGCAAAGCTTCTCCGTAGTGAACAACTTCCCTGCTGACGCCCGGAATTCCTTGTCTAATGATTCGATCTCTGCCCCGGCCGGTCCCTGGGGGTGCGCTCCTCCCGATTCATTAGTCATCTTGTCCTCCACGCGTCCTTCTGTGAAAGTGAACCAAAAAAGCTCCACATGGAAGAAGTTTTTTGCAATTAGTATGGAGCACATGCCCGAAACCGTCGAGACCGCCACTAGCACTGAATCGCGAGCAGGGGGTATCCGATCCACTCGTAAGGTGCTCCCCTTGTTTTCCAGCAATTTGAGAGGGAGAGCCGAATACAGCAGCGGCCAAACTTCGTTCACTCTTTAATGTAACCAGCTCCATTGGCAGAACTTAGGCAAGTTCGTTTTGCAAATTTGAACATTAAGGGCTGGCCGCTCATCCCCTGACCGTCGTTCCGACCATCTAGCCTTTTGAGCCCTGCCGGCTATCAGCTTCGTTGTTCGGGAGTTTCAGTTCGATTAGCAAAATCCGCCTGCGTAAAACTGAATCCCCGCAGTCTCGTGTCCACGACTTCTTTCTGATGGTTTGGAGTGGCGCGGCAGTGCGTAAATTTCCTCAGAGCATAGTTCCTATATTGGTATGAAGCAGTAAATGGCAGGAAATATGATCAGACAACTTAGTCTTGGCCCATCAATATCCAATCTGCACTTTTCCCAAATTTCTTCACGAGTCGAATCAATATCTCCACAGTTGGCCCCAACTTTCCCCGTTCTATCTTGGAAAGTTGGCCCTGACTAATCCCCAGGTACATGGCAAGGTCCTCCTGAAGCATCTCACTTCGGAGAGATCGAATGCGGCCTCCGATTCCCTCCAAATCCACCTTGATAGTCACAGGTTTGGACACAAAAGTCCTTGACACGAAATGACATTCTTAATAGAATATGCCAATTAGCATATTCCTTAGAGAATATGGTAAAGGTACGAGACCCCTCTTGTGGGACCCGTGTGTATTTCTTTTTACCCTCTGAGGAGCGTTCGTGCAAGGAATACAAATCTCGCTAGTGGGAGAACAATGGACGGAAAAACTTACCCAACACATCGCCTAAGGAGGATTGTCCATCGAAATGTAGGAAATTTGACTTGCTCTCTCTCCGCGGGATTGCAAACCGGTCATTTTGTGGGCAGTACCAAGGTGGAGTCATGAAGAGGAATGTTGCCAGTTTTCGCTCCAATGCAAAGGTTGCGCGCCAATTGTGGGGCGAGCCCTCCCGTATCGCGCTTCGGTCCCTTCGAGAACTCACTGCCAGGTATTCTTTCTCGGTTGCCACGGGAGATCTTCAACTTCTGGATGGCCGATGGTATGTGACTCACTCCGGGCTTCTTCAGCTTGCTTCCCGGAGAGGTTGCCGCGGAATCAACACGATGCTCCAGGACAAGCTCTCCGATCTCGCAATGGGTCGGTGGGTCTTCAAAGCGGTCGTTTATAAGGGTGGCCTCTCGAAGGGCTTCGTCGGTTATGGCGACGCCGATCCTTCAAACGTTTCTTCCCTGGTGCGAGGCGCCGAGCTCCGCATCGCCGAAACTCGAGCCGTCAATCGTGCCCTGCGCAAGGCGTATGGGATCGGCCTCTGCTCGGTCGAAGAGTTGGGCGCGTTCTCGAGCGGGGCGAGAGCTTCCGCCGCTCCCCCGCCGTCGAACGGACGTTCCGCCTCCAACGGTTCGGGCAACGGCCAACCTCGGCTCCGCGATCAGCTCTGCCTTCTGATCCGTCAGTACAACCTCGACGCGAATCTCGTGAAAGCTTATGCGGCGGACTTCTGCGGGACACAGACCCTCAGTGGCGCCTCGCGGGAGTTGGTCGAGTCCTTTATCTCTCATCTCTCCGCCGCTGCCAAAGAGAACCGAGATGCACTGGTCTGCAAACTCAACTCCTATTCCCAACCTGTGGAGGCCCGACCATGAGGCGACACATTCCCGGTTTGCATTCAGGGCAACAAGATCTGGTCTCTAATCTCGACGGGCTCTTCTTGGTGCGGGTTGAACGAGCGTCCTATCGCTGGCATCCCCAGAAGCCCTTCTTTGCCCTCCGCTTCGCCATCCTGGAGCCGACCTCTTATGAAGCAATTTCCTTCTCGGGTCGCCTCTACTGCACCGAACGTGCACTTTGGAAGCTCAGTTGGTTCCTTCGGGACTTTGGCTACGACACCGAACTGCTTACCCGGGACCAGGTTGATGAAAAGGCACTCCTGAACCTTCGGGGTGTAGTCCGCACCAGCTTTACTAGCCTCAACGGACATTCTTATCAGAACCTCGACGCGTTTGCCCCGGCAGCGGAATGGGAGGCACTCTCCTGTACCTCGTTGACCCCGGAGGAGGGGGAGAGTAGACAAAATGAACTATAGCTACACGCAGATCTCCCATTATCTCCGCTGCCCGCGCAGCTATCGCCATCGCTATCTGGATGGCTGGCGCGAGAAGGAAACCCGTGCGGCCATGATCTTCGGCCGCTGCTTTGAGAAAGCTCTGGAGTCCTATTTTTGCGGTGGTGATTGTGCCGCGGCGCTCTATCGAGAGTGGGGCACCTTCCGCGATACCCCGTTTGAGTTCAAGAAGGGAGAGACCTGGGACCGGCTGGTCCATCAAGGAGTACATCTTCTCGAGCGCTTCGCTCAGGACAATCGGATTCGCGTTCCCCAGCCGCAAGAGAACCTTCAGATCAAGGTCGTGAGAGACCTCCCGAACAACAATCACTTTGTTGCCTACATCGACGCCATAGGTGAGCTCGATGGTGTCCGGTGCCTTATGGACTGGAAGACTACATCCAGCCGTTATCCTGAGGAGCCCGCCGGGTTGCTTGCCCTCGATCCGCAGTTGATCTGCTACTCGTGGATGACCGGAATTTCCGATGTCGCTCTCGTTGTCTTCATACGCAAGCACCAGCCGGAGATCCAATATCTGAAGACGTCGATCTCGGCGGAGCAACGCCAGGAATTTGGGCACCTTGTGGGGACCACAATCGGCCAGATTGAGGCAGCCCAGTTCCCTGCCCACAGTGGAATTCGCTTTCCCCAAAACGGCTGCATAAGCTGCGCGCATCTCGGGCTCTGTCTCCATGACCAAACGCTGATCGAATCCAATCTTACTCTTGCACCGGGAGCGAGCAACCTTGCCTGGCTTGACGAGCTTGTGGATTAACCGAGGGGCATCGATGCCTCCGGAACTCAATCTGAAACGAGCAGTATTTGTCCTCGGGAAGATCGACGAGATACTCGCCTGGGACAAAGCACGTCTTCACGAGCGGGATCTGCGATTCGTGGATTTGGGCCGGTATCTCTGCGAAGTGCGGGCGGGACAGTATTGGCGCTTGGAGAAGATGAAATCGTTTGATGACTTCCTTGAGAGGCGCTTTCCAGACTCCCGGCGAAAGGCCTATTACCTCATGGCCATTCACGAAAATCTGACGCGTGTTCCGAAACAGCAGCTGCGCGAGATTGGTTGGACGAAGGCGCGAGAGCTGGCCAAGGTGGCGCGGAGGGAGGGAGAACGGTTCGAAAGTGCACCCTGGGTGCACAAGGCCCAAGTGCTCCCCAAGGAAGAGTTCAAGCGGGAGGTCGAGCGACACCTGACGGGGAAGGAAACGGAGGCGTGGGAGATCATCTACTTCAAGCTTTACAAGAGCCAGTTGCCGGTGGTCGAGAAGGCCCTCGAGACCGTTGGCCTGATGCTTGGAACCGACAAATCGAGGGGGTATTGCCTGGAGATGATCTGCGCTGACTTTCTTGCGGGAGCTAACCTCCAAGAAGGCGGGTCTTAAAGGGAGAATGGGGCAAGTTCGCCAGAAGCGACCTCGGCTGAAGTTAACCGACGAAGAATACGCTTCACTTCGCCGCCGAGTGCTCGAACGAGACCGGTGGCGGTGCCAAAATTGTGGTTCGTCGAAGGACTTGCACGTGCATCATCTAACGAGGAGGAGTAAGCTCGGCGACGATGCATTGGAGAACCTGATCACACTTTGTGCGACCTGCCATCAACGGCAGCACCCCTCGCGCAGCGGGCTGGGCGAGATTCTAGCGCAGTGCGACTAAACAACGAACCCTATAAGCATCCCATCGTTACAAGCCCCGGTGGCAAATTCACGTTGCAGAGCCATTTCGGGAACAGCGGGTCAGAGACTGACGCAGCGTTAGGGATCTGGTAGCCGTAACCTGTGCTTCCCGATGCCGTCGGCGTAAAATCAGCGATCACCTTCGCCATGCAATTCGGTACGCTCGACGCGTTGCTGCAACTCGGGGCTTCGGGAGCGGTAGCGTTCGCGAAACTCGGATCAGTGCCGAACAAATTGTTCGGACCATAGGAAAATCCGGTGCTGTCTTTTATGTCGCTGTCGGTGTCAGTTGCTGAGTATCCTATGTCGTCATAAACAAGGTCGGCCGGCCCTCCATTGGCGACGTAGTACGCATACAAGGGATACCCTCCACATCCCTTAGTCGCGTTTGTCGCGGCAATGTTGAAGAACTCCTGCACATTGAGCGATGCACTGATCAACATTTCACCGCATAAATTGTTTGTTTCCTTGAGGTCGCCGTTGTTCCCCCAAACAGTGTTATGCCTGACATAAATGGCGGCGTGCGCAGAACCGGCACTATTGTTGAACACCTGAAAACCACGTCCGCCATTAGCGATGAGAATGTTGTTATCAACCACGACTTGAGCGGCGTAGGGCGACGGCAATCCACCTTGGCTTCCATCCAGGGTATCAAGGATGACTCCTTCCCCGTCAGATGGCGCTCCGCCAGCGCAGGGGTTGGCGTCAAAATTAGCCCAAGAGAAATTGCCTGCGATGTAGATGTGCGTCCCCGGTAAGGAGTCCGATTGGACCGGCTGGTAAATGTCGATACCACTCGCGCACGCCACTGATGTTTGCGAGGCGTTGTAGGTGATCGTTCCAACAACTACCAGATAATCTATGCCGGCATCACCGTTATTTCCGGATTGAAAGCCGCTCAAATAGCACCCGTTCGCAATATCGTTCGCAAAAATGATGTGATGAATCTCTACTCCAGCGGCAGGATATGCCGTGAAACAGGCATCCGTCTCCCCTATTGATGTAACCTCCCATCCTTGCACACCCCAGTAGCTTTCAGTGACCGCCATCGCTACATATGAACCGTTCGCCGTGAACTTGCAAGCATCGAAGGTCACACATTTGAGCCAAGCGACATTGTTGCCTTCTGGGCATGTCACTGTTCCCCATTTTCCGTAGGTAAAATTAGTGGCCACGTAAGATGTGCTCGCCGCTGCGATGATGACATCACCGCAGTTAACATAATGGTTGGGGGTAAGCCATGGGCTGTCAATGCTGGTTCCGCTATTGGAGTCACTCCCTCCGTCCGCCGCCGGCGCAAGGAAGTATGTCACACTCTCAGATGGCGCAGACTCAATTGTTATCTTGGCTGATGCCGATTTGCCTGAATTTGTCACGCTAGCGGCTGTCACGGTAACTGTATCTGGCGACGGAATGGCCGCCGGAGCAATGTAAAGCCCACTGCTGTTGATCGTTCCACAGGCTGCTCCACTGCAGCCAGTTCCGGATACGGTCCAGTCGACCGCTGTGTTTGACGTCCCCGCAACTGAGGCAGTGAATTGTTGCGAAGATCCAGCGGAAACCGAAACATTGGCAGGGGTCACAGTGACAACAACTGTCGGCACAATCGTTATACTTGCCGACGCTGATTTGGTGGGATCCGCCACGCTGGTCGCGTTTACACCAACGATCACCGGTGAAGGCACACTCGCTGGTGAGACATACAGTCCGTTGCTCGAAATTGTACCACACGCATCGCCAGCACACGCGGCGCCGGTCACAGTCCAGGTTACTGCAGTATTCGACGTCTCGGTTACATTTGCTACAAACTGCTGATTGCTTCCTGCGGTTAGTGTCGCGCCGCTTGGGCTTATGATGATCGCCACCGCTGGCGTATTGACTGTGAGTGTGGCTGCCGTGCTAGTTGCGCTGCCTAAACTATTGCTCACCGCGACTGTGAATAGCGTCCCGCTCTCGGAAGTTGTTGCGTGCGGGATCATATAGGCCGACGATACCGCGCCAGTGACAGGCGTTCCGTTATTCTGCCACTGATATGTGAGCGGAGCCGTCCCTGACGCCGTAACCGAGAACGTCACCGTCTGACCGGCGGTAACAGCTTGGCTAGCCGGTTGTACGGTGATAGTAGGCGCCGAGCTCGCCTTCGTCGGACTTGAAGTAGTAGAAGTTGCGCTCGTCGAACCTGTGCATCCTAATTGCGTTAGGCATATTAGAAGAACCGCGAGAGCGAGCAAGAGCCCAACTGGCTTACTCCCGACCCAAGTCCCCCGCCAGCCCTGTAGGACGGGTCGACCGTTGTAGTGAACTCGATTTGACGCTTGTAGACTCATCACACGTGAGTTTGCGGAACCCAACGACACGCGTCACCTGGTCAACCGAGCGGATAAAGGACAGGTCTGTGTGGCCTATTCAAGCACAGGGCCCGTAGAGAACGCGAGGGGAACTTGCTCGAAATCGGAGTGGATTGTCCCCGTGCTTGTCCCGGCTCGGGAGCAGGATCTGCCATGCTCCATTAGAATCACTCGCCTGGAATTTGGCGACATCGTTAGTACCACAATCGGCCAGATCGAGTCTGCCCAGTTCCCTGCCCACAGCGGGATCCGCTTTCCGCAAAACGGCTGCATGAGCTGTGCGCATCTCGGGCTCTGTCTCCATGACAAAACCCTGATCGGATCCAATCTTACCCTTGCACTGGGCGCGAGCAACCTTGCCTGGCTTGACCAGCTTGTGGATTGACTGACGGGCATCGATGCCTCCGGAACTCAATCTGAAACGAGCAGTATTTGTCTTCGGGAAGATCGACGAGATCCTCGCTTGGGACAAAGCACGTCTTCACGAACGGGATCTACGATTCGTGGATGAAGGCCGGTATCTCTGTGAAATCCGGGCGGGACAATATTGGCGGTTAGAGAAGATGAAGTCGTTCGATGACTTCCTTGAGAGGCGCTTTCCGGACTCCCGCCGAAAGGCCTATTACCTCATGGCCATTCACGAAAATCCGTCGCGTGTTCCGAAGCAGCAGTTGCGGGAGATTGGGCGGACGAAGGACGAAGGCGCCAGAGCTTGCGAAGGTGACGCGGAGGGAGGGAGAGCGATTCGAAAGTGCACCCTGGGTGCACAAGGCCCAGGCACTCCCCAAGGAGGACTTCAAGCGGGAGGTCGAGCGGCACCTGACGGGGAAAGAAACGGAGGCGTGGGAGATTATCTACTTCAAGCTTTACAAGAGCCAGTTACCGGTGGTCGAGAAGGCCCTCGAGACCGTTGGCCTGATGATTGGAACCGATAAATCGCGGAGTCACTGCCTGGAGATGATCTGCGCGGATTTTCTGGCGGGAGCGAATGTTCGAGAGGACGGGTTTTAAGCAAGAAGAATTCTTTACTTCGTCGCCGAGTGCTCGAGCGAGATGTGTGGCGATGTCAAAATTGTGGTTCGACCAAAGACTTGCACGTGCACCACCTAGAGAAGCGGAGCAAGCTCGGTGACGATGACTTGGACAACCTGATCACACTTTGTGCGACCTGCCATCAACGGCAGCAACGTTTTGGAACTGCCTGCTAAGCTTCCTACCGGACGCGATGAGTCGAATCCTGCTGTTGCTTTGAGATGGTTTGTTGGTCGATTTACTTCTCCAAGAAATTGTAAGCAAAACCTTCTCTGGTCTACCCTAAGATCAGGTCGTTATCGAATGCACTCTTAGGTAGCGGCGGCACCGAGTGTGCCCCGAGCCGCGCAGGATGGTGGGCGCTTCGCACGCTCACGGAGAATCCGTTGTGAAGTCGTCCAAAGGAGTAGTAATCGAAACCCAGTTCCTGCATTTTCTTTGGCGAATACAGGTTTCTTCCATCAATGACCAGCCGCCGTGCCATGCTCTGGCCGGCCCGCTCCCAATCGAGATTCCGGAAGATCTGCCACTCGGTGCAAACTAGTGCAGCGTCTACGTCTTCCAGCGCTTCATAAGGATCTTCAAAGTATTTCGCCCCGGGCAGAAGTGGCTTGGTCCGAGAGATGGCTTGCGGATCGCTCGCGCGCACGTCTGCCCCTTCGGCCAGGAGCCTTCGAATCACGTCCAGGGCGGGTGCAAAGCGAATATCATCCGTGTTGGCTTTGAAGGCCAATCCAAGCACCGCCAACTTCTTGCCCTTGATCACCCACAGAGCTTTGTGAATCTTGTCAAAGAAGCGCTCGATGCGTTGCTTGTTCACACGTTCGGCCTCCTTCAGCATGTTAAATTCGACACCTGCGGAAGCGGAGAGGTGGATGAACGCCTGGATATCTTTCGGAAAGCAGAATCCGCCAAACCCGAGACCCGCCTTAAGGAACTGCGTGCCAATACGTGGATCGAGACCCATAGCATGCGTCACTTCTTCGACGTCGGCGCCGATGCGCTCGCACAAGTCCGAAATCACGTTCGCGTAGCTGACCTTCAAGGCAAGAAAGGAATTGGAAGCATGTTTGATCAGTTCCGCGCTATTGATCGTGGTGATCAGGAGCCCACCGTTGGTTTCGCTGGGGCACTTGCTGGCGTGCACCGGGCAAGGAAACCGCCGCTCCAGGATGGGCTGGTATACTTCGCGCATAACGGCAGCACTCTTCTCACTGTCGACTCCCACTACGATGCGGTCCGGGTGGAAGAAATCCTCGACCGCAGTGCCCTCCCGCAGGAATTCCGGATTGGAGACCACCTCAAATTTCACAGTGCCATTTTGCGAGTAGGCGGCAAGAGCTTTCTGAAGCTGCGCACCAGTCAGTGCAGGTACAGTACTCTTTTCAACGACCAGTTTGGGGCTACGGGCCTCCATCGCGATCTGTCGCGCGACGTGGTCGATCGCCGACAGATCGGCTTCCCCCGTTTCCTTCGGTGGCGTGCCCACGCAAATGAAAATGACATCGCCAGCTCGGATCGCCTCGCCAACGTTGGAAGTATAGAAAATCTTTTTCTCTGCCGCAGCGCGCTGTAGCACCTCATCGAGGTGTTCCTCAAAGATGGGGACCTTCCCAGCCTTTAGCAGGTCGATCCGTTTCTCGTCGATGTCCGTGCAGCAGACTTCGTGACCAGCGGCAGCCAGACAAGCGCCGGTCACTAACCCTACGTATCCACAACCGATTACGGTCAGTCGCACAATTTTCTCTCCTTCACACGTTTCCGGACTTTTTGCCTGAGATAGGCGGAACGCGATCTTTTGCCAAAAACTCCACTTTCACCACACGTAAAGTTTGGTTCTCCAGCTTCCTCGTTGCGCGATATGCTCGAGTAAGCAGTGGTTTCCGATAGATCTATTGGGCCTCTGTGTGCACAAGATCGGTGGCGAACCGGGAGTCCATCAGAACGCCAAGGGTCTGTATCAAAGTGCTATCGAATCTGCGAGACCTAAGCTGTCTGTAAAGGAAGGGCGGGGTCGAAGCTGATGTTCAGCGCAGTCAATCCGCGTAAACCAGCATTCGCACGCCATTGTAATGTCTGATCAAGCAAAGCAGGCTGTGAAAGCCGACGCAGCAGCACATCGAAAGCAATTTGACCTTCCATGCGTGCCAAAGGTGCGCCAAAGCAGAAATGTGCCCCCCACCCAAACGCCAGATGCCGGTTGTCAGGTCTAAGCAAATCCAGATAGTCTGGATTGGGGAAGCGGTCTAGGTCGCGATTTGCAGCAGCTAAAACCGCCACAACCTTTGCACCCTTCTGAATATTTTTTCCACCAAGTTCGGTGTCGGATGGTGCAATGCGAGCGGTGTATTGAACCGGCGACTCGTAGCGGAGCAGCTCCTCTACCGCGGAAACAACGATGTCGGGACGACTGCGCAGTTGTTCAAAAGAGTCGGGATTGCGCAACAATGTCAGAAACCCACTGGCGATGAGATTTGTTGTGGTCTCATGGCCTCCGATGATCGTAACGATCGTACTGGCGATCACCTCTTCATCCGTGAGACGCCGACCATCAAGTTCGGCGGTCCCCAAGGAGTAGATCAGGCCGCAGTTGGGTCGCTTACGCAGCTCTTTCATTTGATCAAAAACATACCGCTTCAGATCCTGAAGACTCTGTACGATGTCGGCTACGCGATCGGGATGGTGCTGGAAATTGCCGTGCACTTCAGTGATATCGTTTACCCAGGCCCCGAGTTGCCGATGATCTTCCACGGGAACCCCCATTAATTTCGCCGTCATGATCGCAGGCAATGGGGTGGCGAAATCGGCAATCATGTCCAGGCGTCCAGAGGCGATTACTTCATCGATCAATTCGTTGGCGATGGACTGGATCACTTCGCGTAACTCCACCACCTTGCGCGGGGTGAATGCCACTGAGCAGATATCGCGGAGACGAGAGTGCATGGGATCATCCATGAATAACATCTGCTGCCGCATCATTTCCGCAAATGGCTTCATGAAGGAGAGCCCAAGCCGATCCAGATACTCCGCTTGGGGGGCACGGTCCGCCGAGTAATTCATAAGCACGGTGACAACTTCCGGGTAGCTTGTTACCACCCATGCGTGCATGTACGGATCCCAATGTACGGGATCGTGCTGACGGAGGGCACGATAAAAAGCGTACGGGTCAACTAACACACCCGGATCAAGCAACCGGAGGAGACTGAGACTCTCGTTGGTTGGCTCTGCAACCGCATTAGCGTGTGGAGGCTGCATTAAAATATGCTCAGTCAGATGCGTTTGGGTTTCTTCGTCAACATTTAGACAATGGCTTCGATGTCGAATCGCCATCTTCCGTAGCCTTCATCCTTTTCAAAGCCTATGCCGTGCCGTGGGGCGGTTCCTTGTTCGCAGGGTATTCGTCGATCCCGGTGTGTCCGCGCAATAGGAAATAGACTTATCGTCGGAGCCAGATCTGAGCTGAGAGACAATGGCATCTGCAATAGCCTGCAAGCTTCTTCCATTTAGCAAATCGCGGTGATGTGCGTTCAAGTACTGCGTATGTAGGTTGTAGGGAACTACCCCCTGCCATTCAAGCTGCCGGTCAACATGAGGAGGTCGCTCGGAAGCAAGTAGCAGTAGAACTCTTCCGTCATACTCTCTGGGGTGATACTTTAAAGCTGCGACTTTTATTGTGCGTTGAATTATTTCCAATTCCGTACGGTTGGACCTTGTTCTCAAGATACGGGCGGAACGTTTGAACACGTGTTCACCGAAGTAGTCCACGCTCTTCCGTAGACCCAGACGCGCAGCTCTCTGCACGACGTAGCCGAGGTAGTTCACGAGACGATTCAGCGAGTAACGGGAATCGATGTACGAAGGGTTTGGCGGATCCACAAGCACAACCAGCGACACTTCGTGGCCAGCATCCCTCAGTTGGGACGCAACTTCATACGCCAAGATGCCACCCAGACAATGACCGCCGATAGTGTAAGGACCCTCAGACTGCGCTGCAAGAATCTTGCGCAGCAGGCCTGAGGCGATACTCTCGAGGGAAGGCGTCTTGCCAAGCGTCATCAAGTCTTCTGCGGTAAGCGCGACATAGAGGAGCGGTTGTTCGTTTCCGATGACCTTGCCCAAGTCTGCATTAAGATAGTGTAGCCAAAAGATACCGGTGCGGCTTCCGTTAGGCTGCAGCGCAAGAACTCCCGGCGGCAGCACGGGTTCACTTCTTACCTTTCTCACTGTCAGCTCGGTCTGCTGACGAACGGTGGGATTTTGGACCAGTTCGTCGATCGGGAGCTGTTGGCCAAATTCTGAGGTAATGCGCCTCTGTAGGGCAGCGACCAGAGTTGGATCGCCGCCTAAGTTGAAGAAGTTTTCGTCCAATTCCACGGACTTCCGTGCGAGCAGGTCCGCCCAAATCACGGCGAGGCGTTCTTCCCTGAGTGCTATATCGACCAACGAAGCCAGCCGTTCAGCCGTCGGCGCTTCAAAGAGCTGTCGCAATGTCAGATTTACACCAAATGTTTTGCGCAGGCGCATAACAAGCTGCATACCCAAGAGCGAATGTCCGCCCGCCAAGAAAAAATTATCCTCCGCCGAAACTGAATCGTTTTCGAGAAGCTCCTGCGCTATGGTCAACACCTTCTCCTCGATCGGTGTCGCAGGAGCCTTTGCATTGATTCCTTCCAACAGTTGTGCATCCGTTAGCTGCGGTAGCATCTTGAGATCGAGCTTCCCATTGGGCGATATCGGGAGGGCTTGCAACCGCACAAAGATGGCTGGGACCATATAATCAGGCAAGGAGCGCAGAAGCTGTTTTTGGAGTTCGCTCGTAGTCGGAACACGCGCATTCTCCTTCGGGAGAACGTACGCCACCAGTTGGTTCTCTCCCTCCTGCGAATTGCAGTTGATCGCCGTTGCAAACTCGATATTCGGGTGGCGAGTAAGGACGCTACCGATCTCATCTAGTTCGACTCGTTGCCCGCGGACCTTAATCTGCCGATCGAGGCGTCCACGAAATTCGATAGCGCCGTCTGGCCGCCGGACCCCGCGATCGCCCGTGCGATACATGCAAGCAGATGGGGTCCCCGCAAATGGATCAGGCAGAAAGCTGCGAAGCGTAAGCTCAGGGAGGTTGCGGTATCCCCGTCCGACAACTCTGCCGCCAATGTAGATCTCGCCCACCGCTCCGTCGGGAACCGGCTCACCCTGTTCGTCCAGCAGATAGACGCTGGCGCCGGCGATCGGCATACCGATCGGTGGTACTCCATCCGCTCCGGGTTTGAGCACGGCCCATGTGGAAACCACGGTGCATTCCGTTGGGCCATAATTATTGACAACCGCGAAGGGCAGCTGGGAGGCTGGTCCGTTGTGCAGCACATCTCCCCCCGTGATCAGCAGCCGCAGTACAGTTGTAGCGGGCCATGTCATCGCCATCAAGCGCGCGCCAAGAACTGCGGGAACAAGGCCAATAGTCACACGCTCGCGGATCATCCACTGCTGGATTAGGTCCGGCGACGAGCGCACTTCCTCATCTGCGAGACACAACGTCGCGCCGGCGCAAAGATGCGCCCAGATTTCCAAGACGGCCGCGTCAAATCCGAGACCCAAGAGATGACTCGCCCGATCTTTCTGGGTGACGCCGAAGGTATCACGATGCCATCGGATGACATGAGACAGATTGGCATGCGTTATCTCCACGCCTTTTGGTGTTCCGGTCGACCCCGAAGTATAAACCACATAGGCAAGGCTATCAGGCTGGATGGGGCCGCGTGCGAGTCTTGGGGCGGCAGCTATTGCCGTTGTGTCACGGTAGGGGTCTATGCCGCGCACTTTACATTGTAGGCGATCAAGAAGCGCTGCTCGGGCCACGAGAACCGTTGCGCCCGAGTCTTTCACGGCAAAGCGCAAACGCGAATCCGGCCAAGAAGAATCTAGTGGCACATATGCGGCCCCAGAACGTAAGGCGCCGAGAACCGCGACGATCCAGTCGAACGACCGCTCCATGCAGATAGCAACAGTGCAGCCCGACACGATACCAAGTTGCGTCAAATATCCCGCGAACCGACCTGCCCTAGTATCAAGTTCGTCGTAACTTAACTGTCGATCGCCATAGCTCAAGGCTATAGATTGCGGATAGCTTTCCCCTATTTTTGAGATCTGTTCAGGAATAGGGCAAAAATTTAGTTTCAACATCCGTCTTCGCTTCAACGAGAAAAAACCGGTTTCCCCATCAGAGATCAGTTCGCCAACAGGAGACTAGTGGCCTGTACCAACTGATTGTGTACTGAGATGGCGCGCTGGATCGGCATATTTCCATTTCACTGTACGAGGAAGACGCCCTCAGCCTCAAGGCATCCGCTCGACACCGACCAACGAGAACGCGTCGCCTAGCGTTGCAGGCTGCACTGAGGTATTGCGGACGAGCTCAAATAGCTTGCAGAATCCACTATAAAGAGCAAAGTCTGAGACTGGAAAGGTCTCACCGTACCGTAGGTATGGTGAGTCCAGCCCTCCCTCAGCTCTTAGAGGTTCAAAGTATGTGTTGCCGTGAACTCTTGGGTAAGGGCAATTTATCTATTTTTCTCCTTTTTTCTCGTCTACTCATTAGAAAAACTAGACTTGGCTCACGGATGCCTGAACAGAAGGCACTGGCACTGGAGTAACAGCTACTGGGAGTCCATTCGCGGTTAAGTTTTTGGACTGCAGGCTCGTTGCACCTCCTGTCGTCTCAAACTTCTGAGATAGCGACCGACCAAAGTTTATGAAAGGCTTCTCGATCATATAATGCATAGCTGTTGCGATCGCCAGGGATATACTGCACACAATTAGAAAACCTCCTACGGGGTTCTGGAAGTGCAGCTTATTTGGCAGAGCGCTGATACACAATACATGTATCAGATAAATCCCATAAGACATCTTCCCAAAGAATACAAGCTGCCTTGTCGCCAGAACTCTCTTTATAATATTTTCGCTAGTTAATAGAAGTGCCAAGAATATACAAAATGCGGCCGAATATACGAGTCCCGCATACGCCCATTTCCATCCTGGCATTACAATAACTTGAAACGCGACGAGTAGGCAGAGGCTCACCCATGATCCCACTCCTGCGACTCGCTGAACGGACTTCTTCAAGAAGGGAAATTCAAAACAAAGCGCCAAAACACAGCCAAATAGGATCGAAATGTATGGCCTTGTATAGCGGCTAAATGACATTGTTCCCATGAGAACAATTGCAACTGGAATACGGAATCTCGTCTTGTGGCGCAATATAAGAAAACAAAGTGCCGGCCATAACAGGTAAAATTTTTCCTCGATCCCAAGAGACCAGCTCTGGTAAAAGGGAAGAGTTTGTCCGGCGTCCATGCCAAGGAATGGAATTTCCTGAAAGTAAAAAATGTAATACGGCAAAGCCACTACTAGTCGTAATTGTTTGTCCGGCGAGATGTGCAATCCGAGAATCAAGAAGCAATAGAGTCCCAAAACAAAATAGTAGAGAGGACATATTCGAAATATTCTTCGTATATAAAAACCGCAAAAACCCAAGCTTCCGTTTTCAAATTCTTCGCCAAGGGAGAGAAAGGTAATCAAATATCCACTCAACACGAAGAAGATAGTGACTCCCAAACGACCGACGAGCCGATTAAATATCGCGGATTGCATATGCGCAGTAATTACCAAAAGAACTGCAATTGCGCGAAGCCCATCGAGTTCTGGCAGGTATTGCTTTCGACCTGAAATTTGGGTGAACGTCATTGCCAAGGCTATCCTGTGTTGGTAAATGATTGGGAGATTACTCTTAGTGATACAGCGTAATAACAGTTACTTTGATTTCTCTCCCAGGGGCTCTAGCAAACCGGGTTTTAGGTCGGACAATTCCGCAACCAATGCATACCATTCAGCGGGCCATAGTTGTAGACAACTTTTGAGGTAAGTAGGCTGATAGACAGTAGTACGGCGTGTCGCTGCCTGGGAGTAGAAAGCGCAGTGCTGACGTGGCAGGCCATTCATTCACTACTAGGAGCGTGTTGTCTATTCACTGCAGATCATATTCATTATCCTTTGCCGCCGGTCCCCTTGGCGCACTCCATTGTTGATCCGCCTCCGAGTTCCAAGAAACTGCGATACGAAGACTCCAGGCCTTCCCGAAGACTGGTTTTTGGTCGCCAGCCCAAAGAAGAGAGCCGAGAAATATCGAGTAGCTTACGTGGAGTGCCGTCCGGTTTGCTCGGGTCGAATCGCAGTGTGCCTTCGAAGCCAACTACTTCGGCGACCAGTTGGGCGAGATCTCGAATGGTTTGGTCCACACCGCTCCCGATGTTGATAAGTGGTGGATTCGATCCGCTTGTGACAAGTGAATCGTAGATTTGAGCGTTGAGGCCCATGAGAAAAAGGCACGCCTCCGCTAGATCATCGCTATACAGGAATTCTCTGCGTGGTGAGCCAGTTCCCCAAAGCAAGACCTCTCTCTGGCCGCAGGCCTTGGCTTCGTGCATTTTGCGAATGAGGGCAGGTATGACATGCGATGTCTCTAAATCGTAGTTGTCGCCTGGACCGTAAAGATTCGTGGGCATGGCTGCCAAATAACGCGTTCCATACTGGCGGTTATAAGACCAGCACATTTCGATTCCTGCGATCTTGGCCACTGCGTACGGACGATTCGAGGGTTCAAGTGCTCCCGACAAGAGAGAGCTTTCTGGAATTGGCTGAGGTGCGAGTTTTGGATAAATGCAGCTCGATCCAAGAAAGACCAACCGACGAACGTTCACTTTGTGAGAGTTCTCGATGCTATTTGTCTGCATCTGAATATTCTTGATGATAAATTCGGCTGGAAAGTTGCTATTCGCAAGAATTCCGCCAACCTTTGCAGCTGCGAGGAAGACATATTCGGGCCGCTCATCCGCGAAGAAGCGCTCGACTTCCCCTTGATGCGTCAAATCTAGCTCGGCGTGGGAACGCAGGACCAAGTTGCTGTAGCCTGCGCGGCGCAGTGCGCGAACAATTGCTGAACCCACCAAACCCGAGTGACCTGCGACATAGATTCTTGCGTCTAGTTTCATTTTGACCTTGCTAACTTTTGCTACTTTGCTTAGGCACCGATTGCACTTCCGGCGGCAGCGCTTAGAGAGTTTGATACTGCACAGGTCCATTGGTGCCAGTCGCCGAATTTTTGCTCGAGAATACGGCGACCCTTGCCACTCGGCGCTATGCCTATGGCTTCCAGATCAGCATCCACCATTATGCGTACCAACTCCCCAAAATTGATGCGGGGCTCCCACCCTAATTCTCTGCGGGCTCTGCTCGCATCACCTCTGAGAAAATCTACTTCAGCAGGGCGAAGGTAGCGCGAATCTAATTCCACATAGTCTCTCCAATCCAGATTTAGATGCCCGAACGCCTCGTCCAAAAAGTCTCGAATTGAATGCGATTGTCCTGTGCCCAACACGTAGTCGGAAGGAGTCTCTTGCTGGAGGATGCACCACATCCCCTCTACATACTCCGGAGCGTAGCCCCAATCACGATGTGCATCCAAATTCCCTAGGTAGAGTTTGCTTTGCATTCCGGCATAAATACGAGCCAAGGCCCGAGTAATCTTGCGAGTAACAAAGGTCTCGCCACGTCGCGGGCTCTCGTGGTTGAAAAGAATGCCATTCGCCGCGAACATTCCGTAAGCCTCCCGATAATTCACTGCTATCCAGTGGCTATACAACTTAGCTGCCCCATACGGGCTTCGAGGATGAAAAGGAGTGCATTCACTCTGGGGGGGTGGCGCGGAGCCGAACATTTCGGAAGACCCTGCTTGGTAGAAACGGCATGTGGTGCCGCTCCTGCGGACGGCCTCAAGTATTCGAGTTGTTCCTAATCCGGTGATGTCACCTGTGTATTCCGGTACATCGAAGCTCACCCGCACATGGCTCTGCGCGCCCAGGTGATAGATCTCGTCAGGTCGCATGTTGTAAATGAGGTTGGTCAACTGCTCTGACGTTGAGAGATCGCCATAGTGGAGATACAGGCGTCGGCCTTCCCCATGGGGATCCTGATAAATGTGATCGATACGATCAGTATGGAATGTGCTTGTACGCCGGATAATACCATGGACTTCATATCCCTTGGCAAGCAGTAGTTCTGCTAAGTACGAACCGTCTTGGCCGGTGATACCGGTAATCAATGCACGCTTAGACACGAGTGTCTCCTTAGGTGGGAATACATATCTTTATTAGGCGAAACTTCAGTTTGTTTCGTATTTGAACGCCGATAGAGCGGGATTCTACTCAAGAAAGAGCGAACAAGGATTTCAAAGGATCCGATAAGGACTCTCAGGAATGGGATGGTTGAGATCGAGAAGAACACATCCCAGCAAAGGCATGCCTGTCGTCGTAAATCGTCGCTCTATCGTCTCTAGTTCTGCGCGGCGGGTTTGCGCTGCTCGTACGAGCAAAACAACGCCATCCACAAAGTCTATGCTTGGGACGCTAATGGTGTTCTTTCAATTGAGATGTATGGACGATAGTCATAAAGCCTTCGGCCTTGATAGCGGAAAGGCGGCTGGTCAGCACATTAATGCCCTCGGCCGCGGAGCTCGGGTCGCCGATCTGCTCCACAATACAACTACCATTACTCAAGTCTAAGTCACTTGCTCCTGGCGCGGAATAACTTTCTGAGACATCGCTACCGACTGCTAGTACGTGAACTATGTTGTGAATTGCCTTCCCGAGCACCGACGCTACGCTCGTAGCGACCCAGAGGGAGGAAGTAATTCCGCCCAGATCCACCACGAGAACAGATCTATGGTACAGTCCACTCTTTCGATAGAAAAGAGTCTCGGTGAGGCGTTGGACTTCAGCTTGCCCTTGTTTCGTTAAAGAAGTGCGGCACACGGACGGCCGCGTCGCAACAAGGCCCGCATAAGGGATCGCTTTGCTCATTAGGGTCATGTAAGTCTTCGTTGGACATAATTCTCTCGTCCGAACTCAGCGAGAATGGGCGCGTTCAACGCTTCTCTAAGTTCTGCGGCATTTCGCACGGTGGGATCGAAGACATCGGCAAGAAAGGCGCTTCCAAAACTAAGCAGCAGGCCGGTAAACAAAAGTGCGGCAAGTGAGCTGAGAACGGAGTTCTGCGGCAGCGCGGGAGTAACAGGTTCCTGCGCGACGATTACGTTCAAGATGCCATTCTTGTCGAGTGAGTGCGTCATGCGTGCTTGCTCGAGCTTATCGACGTAGAGCTGGTACTGATCCTGTGCAGTCTTTGCGTCTTGCAGGAGGGCTTGCTGCTCGGAGTCTCTTGCTACAAGACCTTGAGCGGACTGCTCGAGATTTAGGCGGGATCGTGCAAGCTGTACTTGTTTGTCACGCAGACCAGATAGTTGGGCACTTACTTCTTCCAGTTCCGTCTCAAGAGCTTGGTGTATCGGGTTTATGTTTTCGCTGTTTTCTCGGACTGGAGCGCTAGTTTGGTCGTCAATCAAGCTCTGGACCGTTGCAATCTCGCGATCGACGTCTTCCACAAGTCGATAATGGGGATCGTATTTGTTAAGTAATTCCGTGCGCTTTAGCTGTAAATTAAGAAGGCTCGTCTTGAGTTGCTGCAAGAGCTGGGGGTTATCCGATGCTTTGGTCTCGGTTATAATGCGCGGCTTCTCGATTGATACCTGGGAATTCAATTTATTGACTCGCCCCTGCAGATTGGCTATTTCAGCTGAATTCTGCAGTTGCTCTTGGTTCAAGTCTTCAATGTGCCTTACAGTTAGTTCACGCTGGAGGGCCGCAGACACAATCCCGCTTGCTTGAGTAAACTCGATCAACTTTTCTTCGGCGGCCGCGCGAGCGTTGCGTTGTATATTCACCTGCTGTTCAAAAAAGTTGATTTGAGAATCGCTCACTCGTACATTGCGCTGTTTGGCAAGGTACAGCGATTCCAGGGTCGCTAAGACTTGCTGTGACTGCACCGGATCGGGAGATTCGTAGCTAACGGAGATAAGATCAGTCTTCGCGATTGGGGAGACATCAAGTTTTCTCTGCAGTTTGCGCTGCGCTTTGGCAATAGCTACTGGATCATTACTACCTGACAGTGGCACCTGACCCGCCTGAATGACAACCTCGCGAAGGAGGTCATCGCCCTTGAGTAGCTCGGCTTCAGAGTTAAGATCTTCTTCTTTCACAGTCACGCTCTGCAGCTCAGGAGTACTACTTTGCCCGGTGGTCACCATGGGGTCGACGCGTTCCTTTCGGACACGGATCTTCATCTCGGCCTTGAACTTTGGCGCGAACTGGCCAGTGAGGGCAAAGCCGGCAATGACGAACAAGAAACACACCAAAAAGACTCGTCGCTGTCGAAATATTCGGGCTGCCATGTCCCGCCGCGTGGGGAGTAAAGCCTTCGATTCGATGACTTGCATGTTGTCTCCTTAAATACCTTCGCGGAAAAAACTAGGGGGTAGCAGTGAGAACCTTGACAAATTCTTCGGGGCTACAACCGTCGGCAAAACTCCGTGCACTGATGGGATCAAATCCGTTTATATGTCCCGTAGAGACAAAACTGTTTAGGCACTGTGAGAAGCTATTCGTATCCGCAGGGTCAATCGCCACCCCAAGCTTGTGTCGAGAGACGAGATAGCCAAGAAGCCCGTCGTTAGTCGAGATTACGGGCTTTCCAAGTTGGGCTGCATGCATCAAAATGTTGCTGCTTCCTTTGAAACCGACGTAAGGTATCAACACGACATCGGAATTCTCGATATATTCCGTGAGCTCGCAATCACTCATGAACCGGAGGTCCGCCTCTACATCAATTCCTATGCTTTGCAGTCTCGAGATGTTGTGCATCACATATTCTTTAGAACCGACCTCGGGCAGACCGGCAAACCTTAACCGAACATTTCTTCTTGTTTTCTCGCAGCTTTTAGCCAAGGCCTCCACAGCCAGATGAATTCCCTTGCGGGGATGCAAGGCTCCAGCGATTAAAAAAGTCCGCTGAGCTTCCGCCCTGAACGACTGCTCATTCAGGGGACGGACACGCGAATCTGTCCGAAGGGGGTCGGGAATCAGC
The DNA here is from genome assembly GCA_963701055.1 of Candidatus Acidiferrales bacterium. Classification (GTDB taxonomy): domain Bacteria; phylum Acidobacteriota; class Terriglobia; order Acidiferrales; family UBA7541; genus Acidiferrum. Next base: position 5,774,026 of record OY969563.1, read on the forward strand.
TTGAATTTTTGGGAACCCCAATGAGAATGAGCATAGGCTAGGGCAAGAGGGTCGAAGAGAAAGATGCGGTCGAAACCAGACCGCTTTGCCAAAAGATATGCGATTATCCATTTTATTGAAAATAGTGCTCTACTCCCGGCTCCTGGAGCCAACATTCTGTGTTCTTTATAGTGGAATGTAGACCGAAACATGATGCCCGCAGTGTTACGACGAGGAATAGGTGAGAGCGCTAGCGGATAAATCACATTCTCGAGAAAAAGGTAAAGAAGGCGAAAAGTTTTGCTTTCATGTAGATTCAGATATTCGATATAGAGCCACTGAGTTAGGAATCGGTTTTTTGTCCATTTCTTTATATATGACCATTCGACGGTATCTTCAATCAATCGTGCATGAGAGCCAAGAAAATCGAACTCTTGAGGAGACAGTTCGGAACGAACTCCCTCATAGAGTGCACGTGAAACGAGAAAGTACAAGTTACCCTGATTGTGAGCTACCCCATAACGGACCAAATGGGCAAGGTAAGATTCATGATGGCCGCCAGACAGAAAATCTATCAATAGCAGAGGCTTCATAACATGCCCTCGTCAGTTCGCCTCAGCATATGTCTCTCGACCTACCGAAAGAATTAGATGGCGCTCTATACGATATGGTATGGGTCTTAGCCTCATAAGACAGCCAAAGCAAAATGAATATTCCAAAATAAGAGGGAAAGCTAAATATAAGTCCAATCACTGCGTTAATCACCATGTAAGTGAGTAACAGAAAAGCATGAAGGCGGAACGGTGAGGCAGCCAGGAAGCAATCGCGCAGTACGGCGAAGAGACCATATAAGAAAAAAGCAAACCCCAAAAGCCCTCCCGATACAGCAAGCTCCAGATATCCGTTATGGGTGCTGCCAGACCACGCTGCCACTTTCAACATGATCTCCCGGGCGCCGTCCAGACCAAAGCCCAGCAGTTCTGCACTCTGAAGCGTGTTGAGCGACGCCGTCCACAGAGCGAGCCGCCCATCCAGACTAGTGGCTTCCGAAGCTACCCTCGTACCATAGATCGATTCTGCCGAATCAGCGATGATGTGGTCTGGTTGGATGGCGCCGAGTTGCAAAAGGGTACTAAAGGAAACGATAACGCCCGCTACACACACAATTGCAACAGTGCGCCATGAACGCAATTGACGGACACCGACCACAAAACGAACTAGAATCAAGGCGCAAAGCAGAAAAGTACTAGTCTTCCCGCCAGCGAACACGTTAACAAGAAAGAGAAATGCTTGAGAGGGCCACGCAATTTTGAACTTGATCAGTGGCGCTATAAGAAGAATTAATCCTGCCTGCTCACCCAATACGCCTGGAAACGTATCGAACACGCACAATCGTGTCCTTCCGGAAAAGGCGTCGACCGAAAACAATGGGTATTGGTGTGGAAGAAGTATGCCTATTATCAAGCCGACCAAAAGCAAAGTAATATATCCCCAGTATATGGATCTAAAATATTGCTGACTCAATCCAGCCTGACAAACCAGATACCCAGCCGCAAGAACAACGAGGAACAATACTCCTTTAACAAAACTGAGAGACAGATTAAACGAGCGCCAAGAAGAGGCTAATGAAAAAACACCAAAAATTATAAAGCAAGTACTAGCTATTGAAGGCGTGTATTGACGCCGTGCCTTCGAGGTGCCGCACATGATCAAAACGAATGCACCGACAATGCAAGAAATCTCGATAATAGCTTGAGGGCCCATATTCGCAGATAAAGGATCGCGGGTAGCGAATTTGTGCATTGAGATCGCGTAAACAAAGCCAGCTATGTTTACCAACCATAGATTCTGCGCCCCCACGGGAACAGCCTGGGACATTCCTTGGGTAACTGACGCTCCCCATTGAGGTCTGTCTTCACCTGGGCCCCAAACTCTCTGAACTTCTGAATTCATATTTTCTCGGTTATGTGAACCGGCCTCGCAGACAAATCTTTTTTCTCGCCTTTGCTAGCTTAGCTAGGAGAAACTCCTCATCATAAAAACGCGCTTCAAGGCCACAAAAGCTAGCCATCGAAAGAGACTTTCTCTAAGATAACAAGACATTCTCTGCTAGGAACCGCGCGCCGGACAGTTTAGACGCTAAGATTTCTGTCCGACTCCATTTGCGCCAGGTCGCGTGCGGCACCGATTAATTAGTAAGAATGTCTGGAGACAGAATCGTGACCAAAGATGTTTACCGCACTACGACTTGGGCACTTTGCGATCAAGCGATTGTTAGCGGCGGAAATTTCTTGACAAATTTGGTACTGATTCGCACTCTCTCGCCCTCCTCGTTTGGGGCTTTTGCTCTTCTCCTGAACGCTGTTTTGTTTCTGAATAACCTGCATACAAATATGGTCGCCTATCCCGTCTGCATTCGGGGTGCGAAGTCAGACGATAACACTTTGGGGGATGTCGCGACCGGCGGACTGCTTGCAACTATTATCGGTCTCGTAGTGAGTACAGTGCTGATTACCGTCGCGTGTCTTTCAATCCAGCGGTTATTCCTAGTTCCAATTGTGGTTGGAGCAACATTGTTTTGGCAACTCCAAGAGACCCTCCGTACTGTTTTCGTCTCCCGGCTGGCCTACAAGCGTGCTCTTGCAGGAGACGCGATAAGTTATCTCGGGCAAGCGGCTATACTCGCAGTAATCTGCTGGCATCATGAACCGAACTTGACAGTGGTGTTCGGGGTGATTCTTCTCACGTCGCTTCTCGCTGGAATGGGACAAGCCGTGCAGATTCGCCCAAACCGCCCGCGTCGCGAGTCTCTTAATACATTTTTCAAAGAGTTATGGAGACTGGGCAAGTGGAGCACCCTTGCAAAAGTTGTTGCCTTTTTTACTTTTCAAGCATTCCCTTGGTTGCTTGCATATACCAGTGGCCTACCGGCCGTCGCCTCGTTTCAAGCCCTTTTTCAACTGGTTGCGTTGTCTAATCCTTTGATGTTTGGCTTTAACAATCTTATTATCGCTTCTATCGCTAACCATGCTGAGTCAGGGGTCAGTGCGTGGGGAGCGTCCATTAAGCAGATGCGGTTGGCAACTGTGCTTTTTGGCGCCTACTTTGTCGTGCTCGCAATTTGTGGTCGCTTTTTTATGAAAACTATTTACGGTAGCCACTCGCCTTATCTATCGAACTCGCCACTGCTTCGATACTTTGCCCTCGCATATGCGCTGGAGGCCATAGCGATGTTCGCCGGCGCCATTTTGGGAGGGCTGGGCGAAACGCGCTCCAATTTCATAGCACAACTGAGCGCAATGGTTATCTCTGTGCTAGTCGTCTTCCCTTGGATCTTACGATCGGGTTTAAGGGCAGCAGTGATAGGACTCATTTTGGTTGCGGGAACTCGTGCTCTAACAGCATGGTACCTTGCCATCCGTGGCATGGAGAAGCAAAAGCTTGCTTCTGGATAAATGAGCTGCAGCCAAAATCGTTTTTCTTTCATCCACATCCCTTAAATCCTCCCTTATTACTTTGACGTTTCTCATTAGAATCCCCATCAGGAAACGGAAGGTATTAGTTTTTCGCGCAGTCGTAAAAATGGCCACTCAATTACTTTTGCCATTAGCACGCCGAGGCCCACACCACAAGCAATCTGGGCTGCCAGAAGAACGGGCCATCGCAACGTATTCGGCATGCCCGCTGTAAGCCAAACGAGTGGACTCCGAACAGAGGTGTGCCAAAGGTAAATGCTATAGGAGTAGAGCCCGATCCAGGCAATGAAGCGATACGCCAAACTGGTCGCCCAGCCTCCTGTTGAATTCAGAATCAGCAGCATGAGTGAGCCGTAGGAAAGATAGTTTACGGTGTATCCTATCGTATGCATCAAAACGGAAGTATCTGGTACTAGCGATAAGAACAGCAGCCCTAGGATGCACACGCTCCCCAGCAATATCTTTTGATTCATTACTCGATTGAGGGCGTTTCGGCGAAATTGATAAAAGTAGCTTAGGAGTACGCCGAACATCAAACTATCGATTCGGGTATGCGTGTATTCCCAAACTCGCGTTGACCCTAGTAAGAATACAAGGCCCGTTCTAAGCACCAAGGTACCTACGCAAAGCCCTGCCAGAATGAAAACAATCTGTGTCTCGTTGAGTCTCCGTCCAATTAGGAACACAAGAAGAACCGGCAACGCTAGGTAGAAATGTTCCTCTACCGCAAGTGTCCAAGTGTGCGATAGGCTCGTCCCGAGATAGTTCTGCAAATGAAGCAGATTCGGAACCAAAAAGGTGGATAAAGGAAAATGGTGACTTATTACTTGAAAGAGTAAGTAAAAATAATAGGCTGGCCATATCTTAAAGCCCCTTCTTTTTATGAAGCGGCCGATCCGAATAGAACCTCGCGTTTTATATTCGCCAATTAGCAATCCACCTACGAGAAATCCACTCAAAACGAAAAAGAGATCAACGCCTGACCAACCGAACTTCTTGAAGGGAAATTCAAATATGCGAAACGCGAGCACGCTAGTGGGAATTGTTATTGCGTGATAGCCAAGCACTAGCAAAATTGCCAAGCCGCGCGTGAAGTCTAATTGAATTACACGCTTCACTGGCTTCGGCTTCACACACACTTTTTGCTCGAGTCCAGTCTGTGTTGCGCCATACGCAGGAATTGCGATTGCTAGTTCAGATGTTTGCATTGGTATTGGCGCAATCGGACCCATTGGAACTCGTGCCGGTCAATAAGTTCATACCTGTGTCACGGGACTGCTTCTGCGTCAGACTGGCCGGTACGTCCGGATGTGAGTTGCTGTAGAAAATAAGCGACGAAGCGAGGATTATGCTTGAGATAACGCTTGGCCAGACGACGGGGTTCGCAGATAAGACGAAAGGCCCATTCTAGTCCTGCGCGCATCATCCACCTGGGTGCCTGCGGTTTCGTCCCGGCAAGGAAATCAAATGCAGCTCCAACAGCGAGCATAACCGCGGGAACTCTCCCCATGTGATCCATAACCCAACGCTCTTGCTTAGGGCATCCAAGTCCGACGAACAGTAACTGGACGCCTGACGAAATCATGCGTTCGACGGTAGCAGCGTCTTCCTCGGGGGTCAGAACCCCATAGGGAGGGCTTTCGACGAAGTCGATGCGAAGGTTTGGGTGTCGTGTGCGTACCATTTTGACTAGAGTATCGAGGACGGTATCGCTACTGCCATAGAAGCCAACAGAAATGGCCGCCTTTTCGGCCGCGGGGAGCAAGGCACCTGTTGCGTCCGGACCGTAGACTCTTTGTGCACCTCTTACGCCGAGCGCTCGCAAGGCCCAGACGAGGGGCATGCCATCAGGGTTAACTATGTCCGCCTGATTAAGAACCTCGCGGTACAAGGGATTGTCGTAAGCTTCCATGATCATGTGGACGTTGCAAAAGAAAAGAGCCCGGGATCGACGTTCTTGAGCCCAGCGTAAACTTTTCTGAACGATCTCTGCATAGCTGCTGGCGACAACGTTTACACCGAGAACTGATCGAACGTGCGAGAGTTTCTTCAATTGCATTTCTTGTAGCTGCGCGATCGTACTCATAAGGCGCCTCCCCCAGGTAGCGTTCTGAATTCAGGTCTTTTAACTCGATCAAACAACGCAAGGGTATGCCGACAAGTGTCTTCAAGTCGAAAAACGTCGTGAACACGCTGAAGGCCTTCTTCGATGATTCGTTCGCGCAGCAGACCGTCATTAATAATGCGCTCGAGACGATCGGCCAAGGCATCGGGGTCCCCGGGAGTGAAGAGTAGGCCGCTCGAACCATCGATGATCTGTTCGGCTATGCCCCCGCAACGGCTACCTATGACTGGCGTTCCAACGGCCATTGCCTCGATAACGACACACCCGAACGGTTCTGGTTGGACCGAGGGGACTACAGCGACATCAAGAGCAGCGAAAACTGGCATCGGGTCTTCTACGTCACCCACGAATGTGAAGTCGTTTTCAAGGTCCAGAGACGCAATTAGGCTTCGCAGCCTGGTCTCATGTTCCTCGTTGCCGAGTGCCGTGGAGCCCACAATTACATAGTGAACGCGAGGATGTCTTTCTTTTAGGAGACGAGCAGCTCGGACCAACACTTCTTGTCCTTTGCGGTGGAACTTGATGCGTCCCACAACTCCAACAAGAAGCTTGTCCGTCGGAAAGGAGTTGCGGAATGCATCGCGGCGTTCTGGATTTACCTCAAATGCCGTTTCGTCCAAACCGTCATAGATAACATGGACTCTATTCCTGATTGCAAAGTCAAATTGATTTCGTGTGCAGCGAGAAATGGCAATTATGACGGATGAGAAGAGAGATATATAACGTTCGTAGGGCTTCCACAACCATCCAAATTCTGCAAATAGTTCACGAACATGCCAGACATGTGGCGTGCCAGTGAGCATAGCTGCAATTCCGGACGAAGGAAGAACTCCAGTGTTAGTGTGCACTACATCGATGCTATAGCGGAGTATTAATGCGATCAGAAGTACTACGGAAATGGGAAAATAGAGCAGGAAGCGTAGACAGCCCAATATAGAACCCACCTGAGAGCGATCGAAAACTGAGAGACCAGTCTGAATATGAACCTGGATGCCTTTGGACCGCAGGAGTTCTACCAGCGGACCATTGCCTGGAAGCACAACATGGACCTCGTGTCCACCCTCGACGAAGCGCGTGAATACGCGCTCCAAGCAGCGGCTCGCGCCATAGAGATCGGTGGTGTTGTTGACAGAAAGGATATTCATCTTGATAAATTCGGCAGAGATGTCAGTGCTGCAGACCACAGCGAACCTTCCGCGTACCTCGGATTAATGGGCTACCCCTTGTCCCGTATCAAAAAAACGTAACAGCTGCAGAAACAGAATCGCTCCCACGCCCCTTGACCTCGCTGGCTGCTCGGTTGAGACTGAAGCGGGCGACTTAAAACGAGGGAGCGCGATGAATCGAAAACGGCTATTAGTTACAGGTGGCAGCGGTTTCATCGGGGCAAACTTTATTGCCGAATTGGATCGCCGGGAGGACTACGAGGTCTTGAACGTGGATTTTGCACAACCCAAGTTCGACGCAAAGTCTACGACGTTCCGCCAGTGCGATCTGCTGGACAAAGTGAGGTTGGAGAGTTGCTTCGGTGAATTCAAGCCTACGCATGTGGTCAACTTTGCGGGCCGAACGGATATGTTTGGCACAACGGTTGCTGACTATGCGGCCAACCACGTCGGGACGCAGCATGTAATCTCGGCGATTCAAAGAACTCCCTCGGTTGAAAGTGTGGTATTCACCTCCAGTCAATTCGTGTTCGGGCCAGGCCGTTTGCCGAAGCATGATGAGGATTACGCTCCACACACTATCTATGGGGAAAGCAAAGTTCTGAGCGAAAAGGCAGTGCGCCAATCAGACCTAGCGTGTTCGTGGACAATTGTTCGCCCGACGAATATCTGGGGTCGTTGGCATCCGCGTTATCCTTCTGAGTTCTGGCGAGTTCTGAAGCAAGGACGCTATCTGCATCCCGGTGGACCGCCTGTGACTCGCTGCTATGGCTACGTGGGCAGCGTGATCGACCAAGTACTAAAAATATTGGCTCATGAGGATGGGAGTCTAAACCGTAAGACGTTTTATGTTGGAGATGCACCGATAGACCTCTATGAATGGACCAACGAGTTTTCCTTACAGCTAACGGGAAAACCCGTGCGTGTAGTGCCTAGACATTTGCTCAAAGGTCTGGCACTAGTCGGAGACGTTGTTGTGAAGTTGGGGGGTAAGTTCCCGATCTTCAGTTCACGTTTCCGCAGCATGACGGAGAGCTATGTGACGCCCATGGAACCGACGTTCGCCGCCCTTGGCTCTCCAAAGTATTCATTGGAGCTCGGGGTGCAGGAGACAGTGGCGTGGCTACGTACCGAGAGTGAATTCTGGTCGTAAACATCGGTGAGGATCGATCCGGTTCAGGGGAGTGTCTCATTTTGTAACAAGATTGGCTCGTCACCAATCGTAATGGTTTTACTTGTGATTGCGTGAACGCCGCCTTCCAGATCCAAATAATGGGTGAAGTGCGAAGGGACGGCATAGGTGGCGGTCGAGTTTGGGATCCAGACAGCTTCAGCTAAATATCCGCCGGGACGTGACAGGCCACACGTCCGTGCTCCACTCGAAATTACTGAACAAGGGGAGGTAAGGGTCGCTCCAACCAGCCAGCTGTACGTCTCGGCAAAGGACTTCGCAGCTGGCGACTCGCCTTTGGCAGATGTCCACAACCCTCCCCACAGAGGACCACCGTCATAGGCATACCATACGAATCGAGATACACCGCTCGACCAATGAAGCAAATAATCCTTGGCGATGAAACCGACTTGCCGCTCGCTAGTTGGGGTTCCTAAATTCCCAAAACCAGCCCAACTTGACTCTGTATCCCATAAGGGCTTTCCCGCAACCCCTCTCGCTGCCATTACCGACTTATAGCTGGCAATAACGTTGACCACATCCTCAGCGCATGCGCTCCAATACCCGTGGAAGGCAATAATATCGACGTAAGAGGCACCTCCTTCAGAAAGGAAGGAGGAAAGCCAATCAGGGCCTGGGCCGCCGGTAACCCCGGGCGATAAAATCTGCGCAGTAGGATCGAGGTCCTTGATAATTTTGGACGCTTCTCGGGCCATGGTGACCATAGAGGGTATGGTTCCGCAGTAAAAGTTCGTACTCTGTGGCTCATTCCAGAGCTCCCAATATTTGATCCGCCCAGCAACGTGCCTGACGAGAGTCCGAACAAAGTCTTCGAAAAAGCTGATATCTGAAGGGGGAGCACACTGCCCAGGACCGTATGGGCCAGGGGCATCCGGCTCCGACGAAGCCCACCGAGGCGTCCTACCGAGCGTATAAATTACCTCCGTCCCGTGCACCTGATTAAGTGCAATGAATTTGTCAATGTAGCTGAAATCATAGATTCCAGGTGCCGGATTAGTGTCGGACCAATCGAGGTTGGGATATGCATCCCAGGAGCGAGTCGTTCCGAAACGCATGGAGGGTGACAAAGCGGCAAAGTTGAGAACAGTGAGACCAAACAAGGAAGCTGGAATCGGAGAAGAGTCCGACTCAGGAGTGAAAGTTGCCGTTACCTCGTTGCTAGTAGCAGACCCGAGGACTGCAACTGCACGGACTATCATCTGCTCTGAACCGAGCACCAGTGGACCGATGTACACTGGCGAACTTGCGGAGGCTTGGCCTCCGTTGAGCGTGTAATGGATTACCTCTCCCGGAGTGATGCGGCTTAGGCTAATAATCTGTCCTGAAGGATATATCCCCCCCAACGGGCTGTATTGGGGTTCCGCAGGCGCGACATCGGTAGTAGCTGCTACTAGGACCGGTGCGGCGGGAAGTGTGGCCGAAGAAGACGCGGCCGTTTCTGGCGACGAAACTAAGACGGGCACTTGGTTCAAAGTGACAGTAGGGCCCCTTATGGATTGGGATTCACCTAATAGAGGTGTAAAGGTTCGAGCATGCCAAGAACTAGGAAGTGAAAAAGTCTTGCTGTCATTGACCACAGTCCAAACAATCCATTGCGATTTATTCCCTCGATGCAAGGGGCACGTCCAAATCTGGCTTGAGGACTGCGAGCATGAATCCATGGACGCGCCTGATAGCCACTGTTGAACGATCTCGTATGCCCGTCCGGCTGGCAAGACGGTCTTATTGTCTGCTGCGGTAGTCTCGATCGTTACCCAGTTACGGTTGTCCCACATGTACCAATAGGCGCGCTGAACCCCTGCGGACCAATTGAGAATGAAGGCTCGTGCTAAATAGCCTGCTCCGAGTTCCTCTGAGGGAAAGGGTTTTGGTTCGGCCCAGCCTATTTCCGTGTCCCAGATTGGTTTTTCTCCGATCCCGTTGTCCTTCATTAACTGTTTCACTTTTCCGATGAGAGGCAGAACCGCCTCGGGCGCTTGGGGAAAAACATAGCAGTGGTATCCAATCACGTCCACGTAACGGCCCCCGCCTTTGCTTAGGAAATCTGCCAGCCAAGAGATTCCCGCGCCAGTGGTGGCTGCAGGCGAAACTACCAACGCATCAGGATCGACGCTTTTTATTATGTAGTATGCGTCTTTGGTCATGGCTACCAATTCGTCCGTGCTGCCGATCCAGAATTGCTTAAGGTTCGGTTCGTTCCAGATCTCGTACGCGTGGATGCGGCCTTTATACCTCGTAGCGACCTGCTTCACATACGCCCGCCAATCTTCCATGTCCGCAGGTGGCGCAGTTAGACCCGGGGCTTGCCATCCTGACTTCACGCTCGGAAGTGACGAAGCCCACTGGGGAGTTGTTGCTAGCGGTAGAAGGATCTCAGTTTTATGCTGCTCGGCGATTGCAACGTATTTGTCGAGTGTGCCAAATTGCCATCTTCCCCTGCTGGGCTCCAGATCCGGCCATTTCACTTGTGAGTCCCACAGCCTCCAGGTTGGGACCGCCACTTTAGGCCACGGCGTCCCACCTGTAGCTCGTCCGATGTGCATCCCGAAGAATGTACTAGGGACCGGCTCCTCGGGCGACGAGGTCCTGGAGGCTTCGCTTGGACAAGCCAGAAGTGCTCCTACCAAGAAAGATACCAAGCAAAATATACGCCAATCAGCCGTTCGGTGGTCCATGATGAAGGTTAAAGTCTTTGAGTAAGGTTTCTAACTCGGTCTATTTTACTGGCCATGAATTATTGGGCCCATGAATTCAGAGACTATCTCAGCCGATAAGTATTTGGCCCGGGCGTGTTTTACTCACTTAGTTATCCAGCTTCCGAGGGAATCGTCAGTCAGCCGCTGCAGCTGTTCCGCGGAAAAATGGTTGAGGAAGTCCGAAGGACAGGACTTGAGCGCGGACCTCACCGGTGCCCAGAGCGCCCACGAAATCAACGCAGATTTGGTCCGCCCTCAGGTTATTGAACGCACTCCTCTCATCTTCGGACGGCTTCTTAAGCAGCACTATCACACCGCAATTCTCCAACATGGTCTCTAGATGCAAGGCCAGCAACTTCCAAATGTGAGGTATATTGCGTTCGATAAAGTGCAAATTGGCTCCGTGAATGCATCCCTGAGAAATCGCTGGCTCATAAATGGAAAGCTCCCGGCCCTTGCCGATTAAGGCTTCGGCAAGTTCGACCGCCGGACTCTCACGCAGGTCGTCGGTTCCTTCCTTGAAAGTGAGTCCGAACATACCTACTTTCTTGCGACCAGTACCCAGCACCACCTCGATACAAGTGTCGAGGTGGTTTTTGTTGCTTGCTAGAATTGATTGGATGACTGGCAGCGTTAATGCGCGGCGGCGCGAGTCCGCGACTACCCCACGAAGATCCTTCGGCAAGCAAGAACCACCGAAAGCGAAACCAGGTGCAAGATAAGCGGGAGAGATGTTCAGTTTGGTGTCTTGGCAGACGATCTCCATCAAGCGGCGACCATCCACGTTCATTGCTTGGCTGAGGTAGCCCACCTCATTGGCGAAGGCAACCTTCAGGGCATGAAAAACGTTGCAGACATATTTTATCAAACACGCGGTGGCAATGTCGGTGAAAACAACTTGGGCTTCAACCTTTTGGTATATCCGTGCCAGTAATGCGGCTGCCCGGTCGTCGCGATGACCGATCACAATAATTGGAGCTCGGTAATAATCCCGGATCGCACTCCCTTCGCGTAAAAATTCGGGGTTATAGCAAAATTGCAAATTTTCTGACAGTTCTCTACCCGACGCAGCGATCAGCAGAGGCAGCAATTGTTCCTCCACGAACTGGGGTAGAACCGTGCTTCGGAGTACGACGAGAAAAGGATCATTGCGATCACGAACTGCCTTGCCAATTGAAGTCAGTACGGCTCGCAGGTAGTCGAGCTGAATGTTGCCGTCGCGGTCTGACGGCGTACCCACACATATTATGGCCATGTCACTCGCCAAGATCGCATGATTTTCGTCTGAAGTGGCAGTAAGGGTCCCTTTCTTGTTCGCTTCTTTTAGAAGCTCTCCAAGTCCTGGTTCATAAAATGGCGCATTTCCTGCTGCCACAGCTTCTACCTTGCGCCTGTCCACATCCACGCCAATGACAATGTGGCCGTCATGCGCAAGGCAAGCTGCACTGACGCAGCCGACGTATCCTAAGCCGAATACGCTAATTTTCAAGAAGTCCTCCCAAATGTCCTAGAGATCACTGATCGTCTTGTCTGAGAGGTGGCAAGGCAGTTCATAACGCCGGACTTGAAATTCCTGACCATCACCTCCATTGTGTATTTAGATCCAGCCATTGCTGCGCCCTCTCGTAAGCGCAACATAGCAGAAGGCGTAGATAAGAGCTCGACAACCGCCCTAGCAAATTCATCGGGGTCATGAGGAGTTATCCTTCCGTTCTGGCCATCACAGAGGTAACTGACTTCGGGGGGGTGGGTTGGCAGCTCGGTCGCGATTAGTGGTAGCCCTGCAGCAAAACTGTCTACAACCGCCAGCCCGGCGGTGCCACCTAGCAGAAAAAGGTTTGCCATCTTGTAGTATAGGGCCGCCTCCCTTCCGTACTTTGATCCAACATAGTGGACCCACGGTTGACCAGCGACTTCTTTCTCTACCCATGCGCGTTCTGGTCCGTTCCCCATTATTACAAGATGAAAATTAGGGCACTGCCGGTGCGCCTTATTGGAAGACTCCAACAAAAAAGGCAAATCTTTGATTCGGCTGAGCGCGCCACAATAAAGCCCGATTAACGTATTGGAATCCCCGGTGAGCTCCCGTTTAGCGTCAAGAACCTCTTCCTCGGTGATTTCAGCCAGTTTACGTCTCAATTCGGCAGTGTCCGTTGAGTTCTGCACGACGGTAACCCGGTTGGAGGCCAGCCCGTGGTATTCCAGATAGGAAACGATGCTTTTCGTGTAGGCAAAATACCAATCCGCAGCCCCCAGTGATCTATCACGAAGCCAGCGCGAAAACGATGACTGCCCCTCTTCCTTGCATTCACCGAGGCCCCAGAACGCCACCTGCTTAAGACGCAATACGGAAAGAAAGAAAATCCAAAGGTTTATCAGGTACTTGTTTTCTTGGCCCGTAATCACAAGGTCGGCGCGACGAATTTCCGACCAAAGAGGTTGGTATAGCAAGCGGTCGGCAAACCAATATCCCCTCACCTCCCGCCCGAACTCAACAGGCAAACTAGCGCTATCCGTACGCAGAGCATGCATGCGGTTAGGAGGACTGTAGGTAACAACCAGTTCTATGTCTTCTTCCTGAAGAGCCGAATGGAGCTGAGTAAAAAAGGGGATCCGGTAGTGTTTCATTACGGCCTGAATGATGAGAACTCTTGGCATGGTAGCTGTCCCTCTGGGGACTGGGAGTTTCTTCTCTGTTTTGCTTTTTGCTTAGGTGGTTGCGGTGCTTTTATTTTGGATAGGCTATAAAGAAATAATTCGAGTGCCTATAGAATTCGTTGCAGAACTCGCTCCGCGTAAGCGGTAGTTCGTTGGCAAGATAACGCGCCATAAGCGAAATCTGAAAATCCGATCCCGCAAGGAAGTCGAAGACGTCCTCAGGTTTTGTGCCAAAGCGGTCGGCACTGCCCAAGGCATGCTCGAATGCAACCACTGGACGCGATCGGGCAAGCATCTTTTTTGCACCACGAAGCACGCCAAGTTCGGCTCCTTCCACGTCGATCTTAATTAAATCTGGCCGTGCCTCAGGCAGTAAGTCGTCGAGTCTTCTAATCTCTACCGTGCAAGTCTCAACGTCCTTGCTCGCAGTATTGTGATCTGGGGCGGCAAGACTGCTATAACCCATCTCGGATTTATTTATATAGAAGGTAGTGGGGCCTGCAGAGTCGGACAGGCCAAGTTCATACAGCTTTACTCTAGGATTGCTGCGATATTTTCGACGCAGCAATCTTGCCAGATACGGTATCGGCTCAAATGCATGGAATGTGCCTTGAGGAGCGTGTCGGATGAAATCATCGACTATAAGACCTTTATGCGCACCGACGTCGATGCAGATGCTGTTTGGCTTGAGCACCCTAGCCATCACTTTCGATAGCTCTGCGTCGGTCAAGGATGGCCGTCTGCCGGTTAGGGCCACCCAAAGTGGACGGGCCCAGGATTCGGCGCCGGATTCAATTAACCGGTCTTTCGCCCATTGCAACGAAAACGGATTACTTGTTGTGTTCATTGATTCTAGCGTCCGCTCCGACTTCGCTATGTTTTATTGCTCTTCGCGGTAGCGGGAGGGCGTTAGGGAAGTTGCGGGAATGTCGCAAGAAAATTGTTGGTATGCAAGAAACGTGTCTTGAGCTAGTTTGGGCCAGTCAAATGCCGACAGATTGGGAGCCGGCTCACGCGAGCAGTCCTCGCTCCAACTCAAAGATTCTATGAGAATTGGAGGGGTAAGTTCTCCTTCATAGGTTCGTATCCACCCCAATCCAACGTGCCCTTGCAGCTCCGGAAGCGAGCCCTGTGCTGGCACGAGAGCCGGACGGTTGAAAGAGAGCGCTAGAAGCGCAGAACCAGAATTGGAGATCTCCGAGTAAGGAAGAACTACTAGATCAGTGGCCGCGAAGAATTTTTGCAGCTCTTTCATTGGGACAAATTCAAGATGAAGCAGTATGTTCTGGCTGTTTTGAGCAGCTTCGCGCACCTCCAAAGCGTCCTGTTTGCTTGCGGGCCGGCCTGCCACCAAAAGAACGGAATCCTTTATAGATGCTTGTCGGAAAGTATTCGCCAGATGAGGAACGTTCTTGTATGGCGAAATATTCCCCAGAAAAAGAATCACTCGTGCCTGTTCTGAAATGCCGAGGTCTCTCCTGGCTCCTTTTTTGGAAGAGGTTGCAGGATATGCGTCGCGGTAGTGGCCGTGAGGAACGACAACACACGGGACATTCGCTAAGGCCGGAAAACGCTGGAGAGCCTCTTCCCTACTAGAATTGCTTAGACTGATCCATCCGTCCAACATTCGGGTGAACGCCGCCCAAAACCATCGCTCAATCCGGGGATACCGGTGCTTATGACTGCGAAAGTTGTGAGCCGTCCAGATCACGCACGTCCCACGGATGCGGGCCCAAATCACGCACCAGAGGACCAGCGGGATACCTAGTCCAGCTTTCAGCCAGGACTGATTCAAATAGTAATCCGGCCAATGCAGGTGTAAGATTTTGTACTTCCCCCACAGGGCCCGGAACATGGAGAACTCCTCCACCTGAATTCCAAATTCACTCATGTTTTCGTAAAGAAGCATGCAGTACGGATTAGGATTGGGCCGGAGACTATTTTTCGGAAAGACTAGAATTTTCATAACTATGGCTCGGACAGAGTTTCAACTCCGTAAGGAAGATGGCAAGTTGACACTTCACCTACATTAACCGCTCGAGCGTTGCGGGACAGCAAGAACAATGCCGCAGCAACAGCAGAGGCAAGTGTGGCATCCGATGCCAGGCTCGACCAGGCGGCGCCTCTCCAGGAATAAGCTGGAATCAGCCACAGGTTCAGGAGAACGTTCAATAGCGCTACCCCCGCCTGAATCGCAGTTCGGATGCCCTGGTATCCAGCGCCGGTTAGCGCATCGGACAGAAAGTAGTGAACGGATTTCAATATTGGAAGAAGAGCAAGCCAACGCAAAGCATCCACAGTGCGCACATATTCGGGACCAAGAACGTAAGGAACCAAACCAGCAAACAACAAAATACATATGGAGACCACGCTCGAGTAAGCTAGCGCGTGAAGTAAGAGCCGCTTCGCATAACCGATAGTGGCGCGGATGCCGTTGGCCCCCTTGCGAAAAAACGTGGGATAAGCCGCCGCGAGCAGCGAGGAAATCGGGACAAAGCTGACATCCATTAGGCGGTAGGCTGCACCGTAAATGCCCGTTGCATCCAGCGTTCCTAGTCGGGCCAGCATGGTCTTGTCAATGTCGTTGTAAATCGTCTGCGCGCTCTGGCTAGTGGAGAAATAAAAGCCCTCCCGAAGCTCTTCAATCGAGCGTCTCCAACTGAAGCGTGGCCATCCCAACTTGAAGAATACTAGCGCGAGCGCACCCACGGTCACGGCTGCGGTGGTGTACAAGTATAGAAATCCCCACTCGAGTGCCGTTGGATGCCGATGCACAGAGACCAAGATGAGCGCCCCACTCAATCGGCTTGCACTGATCATGACGTTAATGGTCGCAGTCCAACTAAGACGCTCGAAAGCCACGAACGCGTGGCCGCATAATGTAATGAGATTTAGTCCGACCAAATCAGAAACGGAGACAAGTAATACCAGCTCGCGCGGAATAACGCTGGGCAAAAGGAATCTGGACAAGAACATCACTCCAAAGAACAGCACGCCGCTTGAAGCCAGGGTAGTCAGTAATCCACGTCCTAAATAGACGGCAAACAAACTGTGCTCGCGAGCTACATTTTTTATGAGGAGGTTGCCAGCACCGAGACCTCCAAAAGGAAAGACAATCCCCACCAGAGCGACGACCCCAACAAATGCCCCGTAATTATAGGCACCCAATGACCTGGCAATTACGGTAAAGTACGCCGCCTGAATGACGAACCGGAACCCCTGACCAAGGATCATCCAAAGGGTATTTCTAGGTACACCTTTCTTGAAAGAGAGCTTCATTAAAGTTGGTTCACTGGTGGCTTTCACGCAAAGTCGCATCATGGATTCCCATTAGCAGCTCGCCATTTCTCTCTTTTATTCGTCCTCGCAAGCACGGGTTTCGACCGATCCTGCTCATCAACGAAACACTGTTGTTTGTTTTCTTTGCCTTTATAAGATTTGCAAATTGACCGGTAGATCTCGCTCATTTGTT
The DNA here is from genome assembly GCA_963701055.1 of Candidatus Acidiferrales bacterium. Taxonomy (GTDB): domain Bacteria; phylum Acidobacteriota; class Terriglobia; order Acidiferrales; family UBA7541; genus Acidiferrum. Next base: position 5,790,790 of record OY969563.1, read on the forward strand.
GTCCAACGTGATTTGGATCAAAGATATCCCCAAACTGAATCCTGCCAGGCGCTCGTGTGAGAGCATTGCAGATTGCAGAAGCAAGCGTTTCGATAGGCTCGTGCGTCAACGAAAAATAAACCGGCACACCCCTGCCAATCTCTCGCATCGTCAAAATATCCGAGCAGACAACGCGAGCGCCAGCGAGAAGCGCTTCAACCAAAGGCATACAGAGCCCCTCATGAGAGGACGGGAAAACGGCGACCGCGCAATTCTTGTAGAGCCACGCCAGCTCAGATTCGCTAATGGAAGATAAATAAATAATTTGATCCGTCAAACCTAGTCGACGGGTTAGCTGATGCAGTTCGACCGTCTGGGCATCCTCAGATCCAACTATCACGAGCTGCCAATCACGTGGGACCTGACCGCAATCCCGCAGCTTCGAAAATGTGCGCTGCAAGAGATCCAGATTTTTGTTGCGACGGTGCTGGCCTACCGAAAGGATAAACCCGTTGGTTAGCAGATTTCGAAGCGGGTGTTGTTCCGCGGCAAGGCGTGGCTCTACGATAGGGTTATAGACTTGCATTAAGACCGTGTTGTCTGCTGAGGTCGGAATAAAGTGGACCAATTTGCTCAATGTGTTCTGCGAAATGCAGATTACTGCGTCGCAATCGCGAACGCAGGCGCGCAAAAAGATTCGATTCGCGAAAGCAAAAGTGAAATTCTCGGGCACCTCAAACGGATAGAGATCGTGCACGGTTACAACTGTCGGACAATCAATTCGTCGGAAGAGAGGTACCGGGTATGCGAAGTGAATTATATCAGGACGCTCTCTGAGAACAAGTTCAGGCAGCGCGGTGGAAAACCACAGATTTCTTGAGATGGAGTTGTTTCGGACTTCGGCAACGAGTAGCTTGGCGCGGGAGTGGGTATTGAAAACATTCCGAAAGTAGGATTCTTGCCATGAACCAATCACCATGGATACTTCGACTTCGCCAACACTCGAAACGGCAAGAGAAAGCATGTCAGCATAGCGGCATATGCCACTTGGGGCCGAGTATCGCGAAAGTCCAACTATGAGAACGCGCATGATGGCTAAGATAGGGGCAGCTTAACTGGCAGGCACTTCGACAACTCGCTGCTCGACGTTTTCGATTTTGTTACGACGACGGAGAAACTCCGCAAAACCCAAGAGAATGAGAAATGACAACATAGGATGCGTGATAACAGCTCCCGACTCCATTGAACCTATGACGACAATTGTATACGCAAGGAACAACTCCATGGCCAGATAGCTTTCCGGTTGGGCAGCGGAAGATCGATAGACGGCACGAAACAATATCCACCCGATCGAGGCTACAACTATGAGAAGAAGCAAGAGACCCAAGACTCCAAGGTTGAGCGTGGCATCAATGTACGCATTGAGTGCGTCGGACCACGTTGTGTTTTTTGTGAGTGCTACGAATCGAGCTCCAGCAAATCCTCCATAGCCGATCCATGGCTTTTCGAGGATTTTCTGAATCGAGATCTGCCAGACCTCAAGTCGCCCCGACAAGCCTCCAGTTTGCGCGCTCGTTTCTCCTCGCATGAGAAATTCTCGCATTCGGGTGCCGAAGTTAGTGAACATGAGCAGCAGCGTGCCGACTCCTGATGCAAGGATTCCTCCGAATGCAAGTACGAGGTAACGGCGCGCAAATACCAGGAGCACAACCACTCCAATGACGAAAGAAGCGTATGCTCCGCGGGTCTGGGTGATCACTAGGGTGATCATGCTCGACACAAACAGCAGGCGATACCAGTTCTTCTTTCTTAATTGAACACTTGGATCCATCAAGAGACGACACAGAGAAACCAAGGCTAAGATTGCGCTGATTTCACTTAGTTCGTTACAGGGAACCACGGGTATGACTCCCACAAGTCTCATGGGGAGAATGGAGCCCAGTCGGCGGTCAGCAAAAAGTGCATCGGCAGGATCTACCACTGCGCCCACCCAAGCTGAAACCACCAGAAGACCCAGCAATATCCAGGTCCAATTTACAAACTTCTTGTATTCATCCACCGAATCGAGCGTGGCTACTATCCCAGCCACAACCGCGACATCCGTCAGAAATTCAACAGATTTGTACAAAGTCCAGAGAGGTGCGACCGACCAGACTGTTGACAAAAGAGAGAGGACACCGAACAAAGAAAAGATTCCTATTAGCCCGGAGAAATGAAAGCGTAGCCAATTCGTTCTCCGAAGGGTTAAGCGGAAAAACAAAACCCCTGCGACTAATAACATACAGCTAATTCGAAACAGTGCAAATGCGTCAAGCGGGGACTGGCTTATTTCGGACGCGGTCCGGGCCCGAAAGATGAGACCACCCAGGAGCATCACAAGCCAAAGACCTTGCCACCAGGCCATAGTTCGTACCAGCCGGGCCGGCTGGACGATTGCTGCGCTAGCAAAGTTCGGAACCAGCAGGAGGAATCCCAGCACCCCTAGGATTATTAGGACAATCCAGGGATTTTCGAGCTCGGTAGCCGCATAAACGGTGATCAAGCTCAAAACGACTAACACAGAGACTTCCCAGATCCACCGGGTTCTAGTGATGCGAATCCAAACGTCCGAATTCTTCACCAATCTTTCATCCATAGAGTAACTCCGCTGTCGGACACTTGCCATCAGTGGTGAAGCGCGATAAACCGAGAGCCTGGAGCGACACCAGAAACAGATAAGCGGGATTCAAATAGATGTATCTCCGCCATAATCGCCGCGGCTCAGAGCCGAGGCGGAACAACCACTCCAGGCCAGCATCCTGCATCCAGGGCGGAGCTTGCGCTACCACTCCTGCCAGGAGGGGGAACGCCGCACCGACGGCCAGGATCGGCATCTGTAGGGCTTCGCGAAACTCAAACGCAAACACTTCCTGCCGGGGACAGCCCAGGCCTACAAAAGTAATCGCAGCGCCGGATTTCCGAATGCGCGCGGCCAGCTCCGGCTTTTCCTGGCTCGTCAGACGCCGGAACTTCGAGGGCTCCATACCGGCGATGGTAAGAGCCGGGTACCTCAACTTAAGGTTCATCCTCAGCGCTTCCAGAATCTCCGGCGTACTGCCATAAAAATACACAGGCACGCCCTCTTGGGCGGCGCGCTCGCAAATTTTGTCGGTCAGCTTGGGGCCATAAACCCGATCCTCGAGCTGCGCATTGTACATCTGGTTCAGTGCCCAACGTACTGGTTGGCCGTCGGGGAGGAGCAGATCAAAGTGGTTGAGACGGAACTTCTGCTCGCGGTTGATAGTGCCGGTCATCAAGCCGTGCACGGCCAGAGCAGAGATAGCCGATCCGCGCTTTTCTCGAGCGGCTTCGAACACGAAGTCCAAGGCCATCTGGTAGTCAACGGCGTCCATCATGATGCCGAGGACGTTCCGCTTACAGGAATCGCGCATGAGTCACTCCAACGTTGATGGTTGAATTCATAGATTTCCTGCAGGATTTGAGGGACCTCGTATTGCAACTTCCACTGCGGGTAATGTTGCTGGAAACGGGAAAGATCGCTGACCCACCAAATATGGTCGCCGCGCCGGTTTTGTTCCACGTAGCTTGACGGCAGTGGTTTGCCTGTAATCTTTTCGCAGATGGCAATGGCTTCCAGCATGGAGCAGTTGCTGTGACGGCCACCACCGATGTTGTAGACTTCGCCGATTCGTGGTTGCTTATAGAATTCGTGGAAGGCTCGAATCAGATCGGCACTGTGGATATTGTCGCGAACCTGTTTCTTCTTGTATCCAAAAATTGCGTACGGCGTTTGCGTGACCGCACACTTCATCAAGTACGCAAGAAATCCGTGGAGTTGTGTTCCCGAGTGGTTCGGCCCGGTGAGGCAACCCCCTCGAAAACAGACGGTCTTCATGCCAAAGTAACGCCCATATTCTTGTACCAGAACGTCGGCGGCTAATTTGGAAACTCCGAAGAGGCTGTGCACTGTCTGGTCGACTGACATTGTTTCGGGAATGCCGTGGGCGGCGTAGGGATGGTTGGTTGCGACCTCCCATCGTGTCTCATGCTCCACCAGCGGCAGGGAATTGGGTAGGTCTCCGTAAACCTTGTTTGTCGACATGAAGATAAAGACCGCTTCGTGAGCAAACTTTCGCGTGGCTTCAAGCAGGACTGAAGTGCCGTTGGCATTGACCGTGAAATCGAGCGTGGGGTTGGAGGCAGCCCAATCATGCGAGGGTTGGGCTGCTGCATGAATGATAAGCGAGATCTCGGCTCCGAAACGATCGAAAATGCGTGAGATTTCGTTCACATCGCGAATATCAACATCGTAGTGCAAGTAATTTGGAAGATCCTGAACCAATTGATCGCGAACCCAGTGAGTGGAAGCTTCCTCCCCGAAGAATTTGGCCCGCATGCCATTGTCGATTCCTACCACCTCCATTCCCAAGGAAGCGAAATAGCGAGCCGCTTCTGAACCCACGAGGCCCGCCGAACCAGTAATAATAGCAACGCCCAATCTGCCCTCCGACGAATGAAGCTACACTTTGCGAGGTTCAGACTCTCGCGAAGCATTGGATAAAACTTTGCGGTGAATAAGGGTAAACGCGATCAACGATTCGAGTTTGCCCCGAAGAGAGCAGCAAGACCGACGGGGTCAAGTTCGAGATTACTTGGTAGGTATCCCTCAGTGTTGTCCTAAGGCAACGTTAATTGTCCGCAGGAGAACTTGTCAGGCGGCGCCGGACCCTTTCAGCACAGCAGGAACGGTGCGAGCTAAGATTTTTAAGTCCAACCACAGGGACCACTGGTCGATATACTCAAGGTCCAATTGCATCCATTGGTCAAACGAGATTGAACTCCGTCCGTTTACCTGCCAGAGGCAAGTAATCCCAGGTCGGATGCTGAAACGACGTCGCTGCCAATCTTCGTTGAAGCCCTCGTAGTCGCGTACCGGCAATGGTCTCGGTCCAACAAGACTCATGTCGCCCTGCAGAACATTGAATAGTTGTGGAAGCTCATCGATGCTGGTGCGCCGGAGCAGTCGGCCGATTGGCGTCATCCGAGGATCGTTTTTTATCTTAAATACTGGGCCGGCGACTTCATTCAGGCTTTCAAGATCGGGTAGCATTTTGTCTGCATTCGGCACCATGGTGCGGAATTTATATATGAGAAACCTTCTCTTATTGAGCCCAATCCGTTCCTGCCGAAACAGAACCGGCCCTTTGGACATAAATTTGATCGCCAGTGCGACCGCCGCAAGCAGTGGAGACAAAATTACCAGCGATACAGTAGAAACCGCCACATCCAAGCCGCGCTTCACCAGACTTGGCCAACCATCCAGCGAACCAGAGTGCGCTGTGATGTGAGCGCCTCCGTCAAATTCATCTGCGCGGGATTGGGCGACCTTGAGATTGAAAATGTCGGAATCGAAGCGTATGAGAATCCCGTGACGTTCGCAGAGAGCCACCACTTGGGAGGAGTATTCGTAGAAAGAGCGCAACGGATAATAAATGGCGACTTCATCAACCACATTGCGCCGCAGATATTCGGCAAGCCTATCGAAGTCACAGCAGAGTGTGTAGCCAGTTTGGAGAAACTCCTGCAGCCCACTCCACGGATCATCCACAAATCCAAGGACATGATAGCCGAACTCAGGTTTTGCCTCCAATCGCCTGGCAAAATTGTACGCTCGGCTGTTAGTCCCCAGAATCAGAATGTGACGTCGATTGTGGCCACGCAGTCGAATGGTTTCGAGAAAGCTTCGAATAAGCAGGCGCCCACCAGCTACCAGCACGGAACTGGAGATCCAAAATGCAACAACAAAGCCGGGCGTGACCATCGTGATCCGGAAGGCTGCCGTCATTACTGCTAACAACAGTGTGGCAAACGTGGTTGCTTTCACCGCGTCGATGATTAGAGATCGTCTGGTGGAGAGTCGTTGTGATTGGTATTGACCACTCAGGGACAAAATGAGATGCCACATCAATAAAAGGAAGGCAAAAACCACAAAGTTCGATAGCTTGACTCTCATCGACAGGAAACTCGATAGTGTGACGCCTCCACGTTCGCGTAAAACCTGCATGACGGTGGCTAGTCCAAAGGACAGCACCAGGAGGAACAAATTCAGCAGTTTCAGGATTCCGAGAAGAATGCGACGTTTAGCTGTGTTCACGACAAAAAACCCCTGCAAAACAGATTCAGTAGGCGGGCTTGTTCAGGAGATATTCTTGCGACGGGAGCTGCTGGGCGCACTACAGCCGACGATACACGAATTCTGGGATTGGGAAGCTTCGCTTATTCAGGACAGCGCCGAGAACCTCGATCTGGGCGGCGCGTAAAGTCTCAAGTGCTTTGAGTGCCGACTCCTTGCGAGTCGAATCTGCCTCCACAACCAGCACTAAGCCGTCCATAATCTGTCCTATTGCCATCGCGTCGGCGTATTGATTCAGCGGAGGCACATCAACCAGTATGTAATCAAACTCCTTGCGCAATTCGGCAAAGCGAATTTTCAGATGCTCTGAATTCAGAAGGTTCGAGAAGTCCGCTGCGATGGATCCGCAAGAAAGCAACCATAGATTGTCACCACACACCTGCTTTGCGAAGCTCCGAATGGAACCCTCCTTGCGCAGGGCATCCGTGAGCCCCCAGTGATTCGTAACGCCAAAGAATTGCGGCAGCGATGGCGCACGCAGGTTTGCATCGACAAGGCAAACAGATCCAGTGATGTTTTCGGCCAAAGCACGAGCCGTTTCGCCGCAGAGCCGAGTGCATCCATTCCCGTGCTCAATTCCAGCAAAGACCACGGCGCGCGGACGTTTTACGCCCTGCCCCAGAAAAAGACGCTGAACGAGTTTCAGTGATTCTTCTCTAGTTACTTGGTCCGGGGAGAGACCAACGCTTCTTGGATAGCTGTTGTCAGCTCGATCGACTTGTGGGGCAACCCTCTCGGGTTCCACTACAATTCCCGCCTGTTGCATAAGTTCAAAGTTCTTGCTCATAGTCTCTCTCTTTGCTGGGCTTAGGAATCGACCCACACGTCCAGGAGTTGCATTTGGGCGACAACGACACTGGCAGCCATCTAGTCACAGATTCTTGGCTGCACCGAAAAACGTATTGCCAGAGAGGGAGCCTCGTTGGGACAGCGTGTTGTGTGGGCTAACTTAGCTAGCTAAGCGGCCCGTTTCGGGAACGATGCCAACACTGGAATTCCGAGAGTATCGCCAACTTCACTTGGGGTCCGGAAAGAAGAGTCAAGATATTCTGCCGTAAATGCAGTCCCCACACTGACAAACGCAGCAAAAACGACCCCTATCATGAAGACAAGGACGGGACTGTGCGCAGGCAAGACGGGTAGCATCGGCGGCACTGCGATGGCCACATTCCCAATTCTCTTTTGGTCCAGTGCGTCCGAGGTGCGCTCTTGTTCTCTCTTGGAAAGGTAAAGGAGGTAATTGGATTCGTCAGCCTTTGCCTCGCGAATTAGATCAGCCTGCTTCAGCGCTTTTCCATCAAGTTCGACCATTTGGCTCTGCATGCTATGGATGCTGCGCTCGAGAGCAGCGGCAGTGGCTCTTTGGGAGGCCAGGTCGGCTTGCGTTTTTGCTACGTCTTCCCTCAATAGCTCATAAGTTGGGTCACGATCTGTAGTCTGGTTTACGTACTGAGTCTTTTTTGCGTCCTCTATGGCCGCCTGTGTCTGTGCAATTTCCTGGTCGGCTTCTTGAACCAGAGGGTAGTTGGCGTCATACTTCAGTCCGAGTTGGGTCCGCTTGATCTGTGCAGCGAGTAAGTTGGCCTTCAGTTGTTGCAAAAGGAGGTTGGCGTCATTGGAATTTTCCGCGGTGGAGGATCTCGCGGGTGTCGCTTTTATCTGGGCTTCTTCGGTTCGTATCCGTTCTTCGTCGGCAGCGATCACTTGGTGCGCCTGGTGCAGACTAGCTACGGAATTCACTACTTGCTGCGCCATCTCCGTACGCTCGATATCTGGGGCAACATTTCCCTGGTCTCTTCCAAAACTAGCTAAGCGTTCTTCGGAAGCTGCTAGTGCCTCACTGTATTTCTCTGCTTCATTCGCGAAGAAATCATACGAACCGTTTGGCCGCTGGACTGTGAGGTGCTTTTGAAGATACAGTTCGGCTAATTTCTTAACCACTCCGTAGGCTATCTTTGGTTCCCGTGCCTTATAACTCACCTCGATTACGTTTGTCTGTTTCACAACTTCGATGGATAGCTTCTTTCCTAGGCGTTCTACAGCTCGATCGACGTACCAGTCGTCCCGTCCTCGCGAGAGTAGCAGCGCGGACAGAGTTCGTTTCTCACTTTCCTGAAGGTTATTCGCGAGAACCACCTCTTTCAGCAAGTCACCGCTTTTCAACAACTCAATTTCGGAATTGACCTCCTCTTCGGTCAGGGGCGGCGGCGTAGGGGGCGTCTGAAACGTTTGTTGGGGAGTCACCATAGGCTCCATGCGTTGCCGGCTAACTAGTATTTCCATTGTCGTTTCATACGAGCCTGCCACGGCTAGAGCAAGAATACCCGCAACTACAAGCATGGTAAGAAAAGTCAGGCCCACAAGCCTCTTACGGCGAAACAGTGGTGCCAGCAGTTCACGAGTGTTGAGATCCGATGAATTCACGGATTGAAGTTTTCTAGACTCTAAAGGATTCATGATGCTGCCCCTTCTTAATGGTCCTCAAACTCAGATCTACGTCAGCATTAAGACTGGATCGGTAAGTAGCCGAATTCATACGAGGTTTTCCGTTTAGATTCTTCCTAGAATGCCGGTACTGCCGGATTCAGATATAGACCGAGGGAGTAAGGAACATACTTTCGAAAGTTAGTGATAAATTTCTCGGGCACGAAAATCATATCTCCCGGTTGCATCTCAGCGTCCTCGTTTACATTCTTTCCGTTGAGCAGGTCCTTGAGGCTGAGCTTTTTCACCTCAACCCACCCTGCAGAGATCCGATGGTAGAGAAATACCTGTGTCTTGGCTGTGGGCAGGAAACCACCAGCCACCGCGATCGCTTCCGATACCGTCGTGTCTTCTCGCAAATCGTACCGTCCAGGCTTCCCAACTTGCCCCGAAACCAAAAAATAGGGCTTTTGAAAATCCTTCAGGTCTACATCAATGATTGGATCGTGGAGTACTTTCAGGTATGCTTTTTTTACCGCTTCAACAACTTCCGGCACAGTCATCCCTTGGATATACACGCTCCCAGCATTCTGCAACGTGATGTACCCGTCAGGTTGAATCGTGACGGTCTGATTTAGCTCGGGGGAGAGCGGGAAAGACAAAGCGAGGACGTCGTCCCGCATCACCTGATAGCGTGGATACCGATGCTGAAGTGCGGGTCTATCCCGGTCGATGTTCGCTGCATCCGCCGGCGCGCTGATCTGCGTCGTCGCGGATGAATCCGTGCTTGGTAATTGGCTCATTTGAGCTGAGATAGGCGCGGCTACCCCCACGAACAACATAGTCAAACGGAACAAAAGCGTTCTATCTTTCCTCATGCTCACCTCCGCTTCCCTCATCTACGGAATTGATTGTGCTGCTTGGCCTTTCCATCTGAATCTGACGATTGGTCATGCTGGTTGCGAAAGCACATACCTTTTCGATGCTGTCGACAATTGGTACCAGGGCAAGGCTCCGCCAAATTGAGTCACATCCAGGCTGGAAACTTTGTCGACCCTCGAAATTTACGCCTCGAACCAGATTTACAGTAGCCGGTACAACGGCTCCGGGATCGGATAGGTTCGCTTGTTCAGAACTGCACCTAAGATTGTTATCTGTGCCGCTCGCAAACTCTCTGCGATCTTGCTGGCGGACTCACGCCGCGTGCAATTCGCTTCCACTATGAGAACTACCCCATCCGCCAACTGCCCCAACGCAATTCCATCTGCGTAGGTATTCAGTTCCGGCACATTGATAAGCACATAGTCAAACTCTGTTCGAAGCTCGGACACTCTACTCTTCATGCCGTCGCCACTTAGTAAGAAGGAAGATTCTGCAGCGAGCGACCCACTGGACAATAACCACAAATTGTCCGCCCAGACCTGCTTTAAAAAACCGCGGATCGCTCCTTGCTCCCGCAACGCATTTGTTAGCCCGTAGTGATTGCTCACCCCAAACAAATCTGGCAAGGAAGGTAAACGCAAATTACCATCGACCAGGCAAACATTCCCTAGCTTATGACCGGCGAGGGTTTCCGCCGTATGAGCGCAAATCTCGCTGCAACCGCTACCAGAGTCGATTCCCGCAAAAGCCACGACACGCGGCGACCCGACCCTGCCCGATAGAAAGACTCTTTGCACGAGCTTCAAAGATTCTTCTCGCGCCGCCCTGTTTAGGCTGTACTCGCTGTGCTTGAGCAGCTCCTTTTCCTTCCGATCGAAAACCTGCGCATGGGGCTTAGACTCTGGAATCGCAGGGACTCCCATACTTGTCCCGGCCTCTTGCATCAGTTCAAAATTCTTGCTCATGCCTTTTCCAGTCCAGTGGCCGAAGAACTCGCCTTTTGCTTATCTGGCTGAGCAATCTCTTGCAACTCATTCTTCTCCATCTCAGAGTGCCTTCCGATTGGACCAACCCGCTAGAGCAGATCTAACGTCAGGAGTTCCTAAATCAATCTTCGCTGGCATACTATGCGAACTGACTTCATTCTGTTTACCGAAAGTTCGGGATAGCTGCATCTGTAGAATTGATACTGGAATTTATTATCCTAAGTACCTGACTATTCTTCCGCTCCGATCAGTCCTGACGGCTGTGGAAGTGACCAACATCACGGTTTTCGATTAGAAACATTCGTGAGACGCGCACCAAGTTTACGGATGCGCGTCAAGCCGGCTCGATTTCGTAACCCGTCACTCGCATCGCGATCGATCTCTGAATGAGCTCGACGGAAACGATTAGGCTTTGATCACCGTTAACCTTGGTGAGGATGCCTTTGATTCCATCCAGCGCCCCGCCGCGAATGCGTACCGCTTGACCGATTTTCAAATAAGGGTAAAGTTTGAACGGAATCCGTTGCTTGAGCAGTGTTTGCACCGCCTCGATCTCGCCGTCAGGAATAGGAGAGCCGATGCCCCTAGCGCCAACGAAGTTAATCACGCCGTGAGTGCGCAGAACCGGGACACGGGCATCCAGGAAGGTGGCGATCCGCACAAAAGCGTAACCAGGAAAAAGAGGCAGAGAAACCAACTGTTTTCGGTCACTCCATTGGCGTTTGACCTCATGCAATGGCACATAGGATTCGAGGCCTTTTTCCCTAAGCTCTAGGGCAATCTTTTTTTCAAATCGCGGCCGAGTCTGGACCGCAAACCAGGACACCTCAATTGGGATATTTCTCAACTCAACTGAGAGTAGTTCGCTTGTAACCGGTGGAGATGTTGTCAAGGCAAAGCTCCGCTATATTGAGTCACATCTGAGCTGAGAATTTCACCAACCCTCGACGCCCTCTGATAAACATCGCTAAACGGTGCATCGATCTCGGATCAATTGCACGCAAGAGTGTTCCCACCCTTGCAAAGCGATCCAAAATTCTTACCCATGGCGCTTATCCGCCCCTGCACCGATGGACACAGGTGCACGCCCGGCTAAAGGAGGATTTTTGTGTGACCCGCTTCTGGCATCGGGCACGCGGATTTTTTGTCCGACCCTGATAAGTACAGGATTGGTCAACCATGGATTCAACTCGCGCAGTCTCACCAAGGTCGTTTCGTCATACCTGCCAAAGTTCTCGACACAGATCCGGTAGAGAGTGTCGTTCTGTTGGACAACAATGACCCTTGGGCCAGCAGATTGCGAAGTGCTTGCAACCGCCGCAACCGTCAAAGGTTCTGAGCCTGGGGCGACCGGAGAACTTACGGGAGTTGCCGCAGAATCCTTAAGCGTGACCGTCGACGAAGTCGACGAAGCAACCACATCTGTTGGTTGATGTTTTGTCCGGAGAAACAGCCCGCATTCCGCTACTATCACTAACGCTGAGGCCAATGCGAGCCGTATTGACCAACGCCGGAGCCACGACGGGGACGTCTCCAGAGAAAGCAATGCCAAGACCGGCTCATTCGGCTCCCGGGATTTCGAAACAGCGGCAGGCCCAGGGAACATCGGACTCTTTAGCGAGCTTTGCGGCGGCAACTGAGACGTCTCAGAGGAAGACAGTCCTGGGACGGACTCATTCGGCTCCTCAGGTTTCGAAATTCTGCTCGGCTCGGGGGACACTTGACGCACTAACGAGCTTTGCAGTGGTGACTGAGACGTACCGGAGGAAGACCTCGCCGGGACGGACTCTTTCGGCCGTTCAGATTTCGAAACCTTGCTCGCGTCGGGAAACAATGAACCTAGATCAAGATCCCCGAGCACTTCACGGATCACGTCAGTGTCGATGGTTTTCTGTTTGTTGACGCAGCCCAGTGACATCGCGTTAAAGCAAAGGTTGTTAATGTTACGAGGAATTCCCTCCGAACACTCTGTGATCATTGCCAGCGTTTGCGTCGTAAATAGGGGCCTCTCGAAGCCATAACCGGCCACCCGCAGGCGATGGTCGATGTAGAGCCGCGTGTCCTCCGCAGTAAACGGCTTCAGCCGCGCGATTATCGAAATACGCTGCCTCAACTGAAGCAAGCTCGGAGAGTTCAATTTCTCAGCGAGCTGTGGCTGTCCAGCCAGGATAAAGTGCATCAGTTTTTCTTGAGGTGTCTCGAAATTCGAGAGCATCCGCAGTACCTCAAGAACGGAATCACTCAGGTTCTGGGCCTCATCGATAACCACGACCAACTGTTTGCCCTTGCTTGCTTCACTCAACAAACATTCGTTGAGCTTCCGTTGCATCTTCGCAATATCTTCGCCCTTATGCTCAATGCCTAGGTCTTCAAGCAGACTGCGCAGCAAATCCCTCGGACCGCACTGCCATTGGAAAAGGAATGCTGTCCTGGCCTGCTCCCGCACTTTGTTCAATAGATCGAAAAGGAGGGTCGTCTTACCCATCCCGGGCTTAGCAATCAGGGCCGTAAAGCCTCGGCCCGCAGTTACACCGTAGACCGCAGAAGCCAGCGCCTCGCGGTGTGTCGGACTCAGAAACAAGTAGCGCGGGTCCGGCGTTACGCCGAACGGCTGCTCTGCGAGTTTGTAGTAGTCTAGAACCATTTCATTGTTAGCAACTAATGATGCGAGAGCTAGTCTTTCGACGATGATTCCTAGTTGAATTCGGAGCCGCCAGTTCAAATCGATCCTTACTCACTGTCATCTCCTCCTTCATCGCTGGCGCTCGAAACACCGAACGCGTTTCTCGTCTTGCTGTCGAACAACAATGTGAAATCTTGACTGAGGGCTGCGAAGCCCTCGCCCGCCGGCGAATGCTCCACGCGGATCACTTTTGCTTCTGTCTTAATTCGCACGGTCTTTTTCCCACTCCCGGGTGCGGTTGAAAGAAAGATCTCAAGTTCAAGTGTGGCTCCCACCGGCGGACACGTTCGTGTGTATATGAACGCCCCTGACAGACTGACGTCGCGAGTCACTCCTTCGGCTTGCAAGCGATTCCTCTGCGGGCCTTCCCAAAAAAAAACGGCTGCAGCGGAGAGTCGATAGCGGACTCGGTTTCTCAGTTCCATCGCGACGGGCTGGGCGTTCAAGCTTTCCCTCCGCCCAAAGCGGAGTGCATAGGAGCTTCGCTTCGGTGCTCATCGCGAAGGTAACCGTTCCTGCCGCTAAGGCACAAGAAGTGGAATGTCACCTTCCGCACTAGCCTCCGCGCGGATCGCGAGCTGTGACTTTAGGCCAGAATGGTCTCAGAGTTCTGCTTTGCACAACTTAAAGGCTGGTGAGGTGCCATAGGGACAAAAGCCCCTATGCGATGGGATCTGCCTTGTCAATTGTTAACATCCTTTAAACGGTCATGTGGGATTTACGCCGTCAATAAGAAGAACGATCGAACATCGAAGTATTGAAACAACTTTAATTGAGTGAAGAGAAGTCTTTGATGCATCGGGACTTATCGTCCAGTTGAGGCCGAGCTATTCTCAATAATTTTTCACCATCTCCGAACTTCATGCGCTAAGCCGTAAAGAATATAGAGATTCCGGGTGTGCAACTGGCAAGGTGGGTAAGGCTTCTGTCTTGCGATGCAACTCAAGATTCCTATGCAATATTTTTGGCCGCTAGTACCCTTCCGCATTGGGAATTGACCTGCCTACGGCTAGTACGATTCACAGTCTGGAATTCAGATGTTGATGTGCCGGTTTTTTAATTTGCACTCATCTGTCAGCATGTGCAAACTATAACCCTCAGCCCAGACAGTAAGGACAATACATGGTTGGATCTCTGCAGATACCTTCCCAAGTCATTCGTGTAGCTATCGCTGATGCCACACGCATGAATTGCGAGTTGACTGTGGGCGCGCTGAAGCGCTGCAACAGCAAGTTCGACGTGCAGGCGCTCACGAGCAACTCGTTAGACGCATTGCGCGAGCTTCAGGACTCTCGACCAGACGTCGCCGTCATCAGCGCTCGTTTGGAGGATGGCCCTCTCACGGGGTTTAAGATCCTCCACCAGCTACGCGTTTCCGAATCAAAGACTCCCACCGTAATGCTTTTGGATTCAACTGAACGCGATCTCGTGGTCGACGCCTTTCGTGGCGGGGCGAGGGGCGTATTCTGCCGCGGTTACTCGTTCAACTCGCTGCCAAAGTGCATTCGCAGGGTTCATGAGGGGCAAGTCTGGGTCAGCGATATGGAGTTGGAGTTTCTCCTCGAGTTGGTGATCTCTCTGAGACCCTTGAAGATTCAGCATACCGGAGGAATGGCTCGGCTGACACCGCGCGAACGAGATGTAGCGCGCCTGGTCGCGGACGGGATGAGGAACCAGGAGATTGCAGACAAGCTGAACTTGAGCGAACACACGGTACGGAACTACCTGCTTCGGATTTTTGACAAATTGGGAATCTCGAGCCGCGTGGAACTGGTTCTCTATGCCTTCAGCGGTACGGAAATGGCAGCCCCAGTCTCTTCCAAAGCACATGCCGCTTCGGCATGACGCAAATCCCAGGAAGATGACTGGAGGGCTGTGTACAGCAGCGGGCGTGCCGTCTTGTCTGTCAGCAACGGACTCGGGATTTTTGACCTCAGGCGAGAAAACTTCTGTATCTAGGTCTCTCGAAGGTGGCTATACTTCCAGTGCTTCAGAATTGACGTGGACAACGTCGAAGCCACCGATGCAACGTAGTCCACTTCAGGAGTGAACTCCTCTAGCTTCCAGTTCGACATCTCTCCGACCGGCGACGACATCCCTTGATCGTCCAAGAGGGATATTCCGATTCCCCGGGCCTTTGCATAGGCCTCGATACGCGTCCACCAACGAAAGAACTCTGCGGATCTTGCTGCGGGCGCCAGGGCAAGGAGTTTGGCGAATTCGCTGGCTGAAAGATATTTCTTAGCTATGCTTTCGAAGTCGAAGTCCGTTCGGATGTGCTCCACGTCAATACCGATTTTCTGGTCGAGCGAAAATCCAAACAGAACAAGGCCGCAAGAATGAGACAGGCTGAAGTGTATCGGATACGGCGAGGACTTTTCTGACAGATAGGGTTTCCCGTGAGCGCCATAGTGAAATTGCACGCTTCCTGGCGAAATACCCAGATACCTTCCCAGAAGGTCCCTTAAGATCCCTCGAGACATCGCGTATCGATTTCGGTCTTTTTCGAATCGGAATTTCTCTGCCCTACGCTGTTCATCTGGGGAAAGCGTCAACAGCAGACCTTGCGCCATCCCAGCAAGCAACTCCAATCGCGCATGCCAAATATGAATCTCTCCCCGATTCAGCCCGCGGGGCACGGCAGATTGCTGGAATGTCACGCTAGCCGGCATCGTGCGTCTCTAGAAAATATTGGGATCGAAGAGATACTTTTCTAGATTTTTGAAGAACAACACGGGAATTAGCTATCGAGCTTCAGACTTTTCCGGTTTTATAGGGAAGTCCGGTGCCAATATCTGTGGCTGCACGATCTATATGACGCGATCATCATCCACCTGTACTCAAAGGAACAAACTGGATCTCTAGTTTGCGCAGTATACGCTCCGCTTACCCTCAATACAATGAGTTAAAGGAGCTGTAGGAGCTGTCGGTGCCGGTGCAAAAATCCCCATAATTACGGTTGAATTTCCCCCACGCCTTGATACGAAGCCTATTCCGCATGGAGGAGGTTCCGAGATTTTTAAGGGGAGAGAGGTGCAAGAACTGAAAGAACTGCAACGGCAAGGACTGCTAGCTGCGATCTGCCAGGCGGTTGCATTCGGGTAGCCACGGTTATCGAAGATGATGGCGGGGCAGTCTTTAAACTTCTCAAACATTTCATCGATTTGTGGCACGGTCAGGCGATCGAGGTCGAACATCGGCGGGTTGAAACAGCTTTGATTGAGCAAAAGAGAAGTCTTTGGTGAAATGGGACGTAAAATGATCCTCCACCCTCAGTGCAAGGAACACGCAGGTTTCTGTGTACAACTCGGCAAGACTTCTGTATAGTTTCGTTGTTACTGACGATTCCTATGGAATAATGTTGGCCACTAGTACGGTTCCTCAGTAGGAATTAACCTGCCCAAGACTAGTACCATCCACAACCTGGAATCCAGATGTGGATAAGCCAGTTTTTTCATTTGCAGTTTACCAGGCTGCACGTGCAAACTTAGGACCCTCAGCCCTGCCCTCAAGGAGACAGTAAATGGGTGGACACCCGCAGATGCCTACCTATGGTATTCGTGTAGCTGTTGCTGATGCGACACACATGAATTGCGAGTTGACCGTGGGCGCGCTGAAGCGCTGCAACAGCAAGTTCGACGTGCAGGCGCTCACGAGCAACTCGTTAGACGCATTGCGCGAGCTTCAGGACTCTCGACCAGACGTCGCCGTCATCAGCGCTCGTTTGGAGGATGGCCCTCTCACGGGGTTTAAGATCCTCCACCAGCTACGCGTTTCCGAATCAAAGACTCCCACCGTAATGCTTTTGGATTCAACTGAACGCGATCTCGTGGTCGACGCCTTTCGTGGCGGGGCGAGGGGCGTATTCTGCCGCGGTTACTCGTTCAACTCGCTGCCAAAGTGCATTCGCAGGGTTCATGAGGGGCAAGTCTGGGTCAGCGATATGGAGTTGGAGTTTCTCCTCGAGTTGGTGATCTCTCTGAGACCCTTGAAGATTCAGCATACCGGAGGAATGGCTCGGCTGACACCGCGCGAACGAGATGTAGCGCGCCTGGTCGCGGACGGGATGAGGAACCAGGAGATTGCAGACAAGCTGAACCTGAGCGAACACACCGTACGGAACTACTTGCTTCGGATTTACGACAAACTGGGCATATCGAGCCGGGTGGAACTGGTTCTCTATGCCTTCAGCGGTGTTGAGGGAGCTGCGGCTCCAGTGGGCTCCAAAGCGTTTTCCGCTTTGGCGTGACGCAAATCCATGGGGATACGCTAAGGGTCCTAGCGCCGCCCGTCCTGTCTTTCCGTCCTGAATGACGCGACCGTCCAAGTCCCTTCGCATGGCTGAGTTGTCCGATGCCGTATGAGGCGATGATGACGCGGACGCTCCCCAGCCACCGGTTCACTTTTTTGTTGTTTAATTTCGCGGAACCGGACCAACGCAAGTACATGTAAAGGTAGAGATGCTCCTACGCCGTGGCGGTTGCTGCTCGTGCGGCAGCTTCCACGGTGTAGACCACGACGGCCTTTTTGCCGCCCTTCGTGGCTGTGGCGTGGATGGAATTAAGGTTGACGCCTTTCGCTGCAAGCTTTCCGAGGGATTGCGCCAACGCCCCCGGCTTGTTGGGTAGATCGTACAGTTCCGCAGGAGTTTCCGTGTAGCCGATTCGGGCCGCATCGAGGGCTTTCTTGGCGCTGCGGACATCGTCGACGACTAGATGAACCGTTCCGCCTGTGCCCTGGGTCGTTCCCAAGAGAGAGAGAATGTTCACCTTCGCATTCCCAAGTGTTTTTGTGATTCCCGCTACCGCACCAGGTTGATTGTCAATCTCAATTGTGAATTGTTTGGTTTTGGCCATGTCGGCTCCTCCTGCTTTGTTCGTGACGGATTATACGCCTAACGGGCGAGCGGCGGATGGTGAGATCTAAACCCTTGTTATTATTTGCGGGCAAGTTGACTTAGGCGTGCCTGAGTCACTTGTGGCACATTTGCTTGCATTTGGGCGCTGAGGTAAACTTCGTGCCCGATGAGCGAAACTGTCTCTATAATTGGTCGCGCCATCTCCCACTACAGCATCCTGGAAAAACTCGGCGGCGGCGGTATGGGCGTGGTCTACAAAGCCAAAGACACGCGTCTCGGCCGCAATGTCGCTCTTAAGTTTCTTCCTGACGACATTTCTCAGGATACCCATGCGATCGAGCGTTTCCGCCGCGAAGCACGCGCCGCATCCGCCCTCAATCATCCGAACATTTGCACCATCTACGATATTGGGGAATTCGAGAGTCGCCCATTCATCGCCATGGAACTGCTGGAGGGCCAGACCCTGAAACACCGGATCAGCGGGAAGCCGATCGAAACATCGGAGCTGTTGGAAGTTGGTATTCAGATTGCCAGCGGCCTGGATGCGGCGCACTCGAAGGGAATCGTTCACCGTGACATCAAGCCCGCGAACGTATTTCTGGTGCAACGGGCCCAAGCCAAAATATTGGATTTTGGTTTGGCCAAGCTTGCGTCGGCGGAGCCGCACGTACCCGAACCAGTTGACGACGGTTCCATGCACACGGTCACGCATGTGCCTCATCGCGAGCAGTTGACTAACCCCGGAAGCTCCATGGGCACGGTCTCCTACATGTCTCCGGAACAAGCTCGTGGAGAAGAGTTGGACGCACGGTCGGATTTGTTTTCTCTCGGGGTAGTGCTCTATGAGATGGCCACTGGGTCGGTTCCGTTCCCTGGAACAACCGCAGCCGTCATTTTTGACGGAATCCTGCATGCTACGCCGACTCCGGCCATACAGCTAAATCCTCGCCTTTCGTCGGCGTTTGAACACATTCTTAGCAAGACTCTGGAGAAGGACCCCGACCTGCGCTACCAACATGCTTCCGATATCCGCACAGACCTCAAGCGCCTGAATCGCGACATCGAATCGAGCCGTCGCGTGGTGCCAGAAAAGACCGATAGCGGTTCCGTGCCGCATGCGGTTCCGCCGAGGCAAAAATCGGTTGCGGTGCTGTACTTCGAAAACCAAAGTGGCGCGAAAGAGGACGAATACTTTCGCGATGGCATCACCGAAGACATTGTCACGGAACTTTCGAAGATCTCTCAATTGGAAATCTTTCCGCGGTCGGAGATGCTGGCCTTCCGCGACAAGCCGATTACCGCTCTTCAAGTGGGACAGCAGCTTGGTGCTGCGTACATGCTCGAAGGTTCCATTCGTCGCGCCGGGAGCCGCGTGCGCATCACCGCTCAGCTCGTGGAAGTTTCCACGAGGCATTCCGTTTGGGCCGAGCGCTACGACCGTCAACTGGAAGACGTTTTCGCCATCCAGGAGGAAATCGCTCGCAGCATCGCCCAGGCTCTGCGCATCACCCTGACGCCGCAGGAAGAAAAAACCATCGCGCGTAAGCCCACCGAAAACCCTCTGGCCTATGATTTTTACCTGCGAGGAAGAAGCTACACGCGTCGATTGAACATGGACTACGGCCTGCAGATGTTTGAACAAGCCATCCAGTTGGATCCCAATTTCGCGCTTGCGCACAGTGGTATCGCACACCTGTGCGGGCTTATCTACGAGATCCGAGAACAGAACCCGAAGTGGATTGAAAAGGGATTGGCTGCCTGCGACCGGGCCACCGCCCTTGCCCCGGACCTACCGGAAGTTCTGGTAGCGCGTGCTCGCATCTGTTATGCGCAGAAGAAATTTGACGAAGCCGCGATGTTTGCCCAGCGAGCTATCGAACGCAAGCCTGACTGTGAAGGATCATGGAACATGCTAGGTCGCGCCTATTTCGCTTCGGGCCGCCACCAAGAGGCCGCGGCGCTGACCGAGCGAGCCATCGAAGCCAACGGCGACGACTACAACACCTATGTGCCATATATGCTGGCTCTCGAACGGCTGGGGAGAAAAGAGGAAGCGGCGGACGCCCGCGCGCGCATCCGCAAGGTTCTGCGCCAACAACTGGAACTGGTGCCGGAGGACGTGCGCGCTCGTATTCTGCTGGCCTGCAATCTAGCGTATCTCGGCGAAGCAGAGGAAAGTGTGCGCCACCTGCAGACCGCCGTGGCGCTTCGGCCCAATGACGGCAATACTCTCTATAATGCCGCGTGCACTTACGGCGTGCTGGGGAAAAAGAGGGAAGCGCTCGAGGCTCTCAAGAAAGCCATCGCGGCCGGCTACGGAAACATCAACTGGATTGCCAAGGACTCCGATCTAGATTGTCTGCACGACGACTCTGAATTCCAGAAACTCGTAGGGCTCAGCGAGGGCGCCGCGCCATAAGAAGGCACGTCATGCCTGACTTTACCATTGCGCCCTTAACCGCAAACTGCCCACGACAGATGACTTCCGGAAGGCTCCATGAACCACACCGCCTCGCGACCGACAAAATCTCCCGGTGCGCTTCTGCGACCAGTCTCCGTTCTGGCGGCAGTTACTCCCGGAATAGTTTCACCACTGCCAACGAGGGAAACAGCCCTCCCCTAGCATCGTGTACGACCACAGTGATCACCGACGCGTTGCCTAAGTAATTCCTATCTTGACTTCCCACGTCCTGACCGAACGCGAAAGAGGCAAAGGCCAAACACAGCAACATGTCCGAGGAAGAGGCGGGCCATGGAACCTGTCGGGGCACTTCTTCGCACGCGCTTCACCAGGGTCTTGTACCCTTCCTAGAGAATTGCACATGACCACTCTCGGCGAATTGGGGCGACCCTAGCCCTCCGCGGCCAGTAGTCAAGCGCAACGTCACTTCCTCCCGTCGGCCAGGCGGACTGGCCGAATAGGGAGATGGAGGGATCAAACCAAGCTTGGCACAATTTTGGTGCGAAGGGGGCAGTTTCGCGCTCTCGCACCCACGTCCGTTTGAGAAGCCCCCGCGCGTGTGACTCTTCAATGGCGAACCCGGCATTCTCTTTCGGAGCACCCCAGCTATATCACTGCAGGTGATTCGCAATATCCAATACTAAGCCCGTGTTGTTTAGGCTAAGCGGGATCGCGTAGCTCGAATACAACAAGTTATAATTCGCATCGAGGGAATGAATTTGGTAATTGAGCGCCTGGGGCGCCCCGATGCCTTCCTGGTCAAAGGCGACCAAATTAGTGCCTGTGTCGGGGAAAGTCACCTGCGCATTCGCCGACACAGCAACCCAATTCCAATCGGTCCCGGCACCGTTGTACCGATACAGTTGAGCATTTCCTGTGGAGTTACTCTCAATCATGTATTCGGCTCCAATCGAGAGCGAGCCATTTTGATAGCCGGTTAGCGCGTTCTGATCCGTATCGAGAAAAATTTGCCAGACCGCTCCATTGACGGCGCGCCAACGGAACGAAACGCGAGCGTTCATGACCGCACCGCTGCTGTCGGTGGATTGTGGCCAGGCGATCGCGAAAGGAGCCTGCACACCCTGCTGTTCGACCGTAGCCGCCTCGGCAGTCCAATACACGGGAACTTGATTGTAGCCATTGGAGGCGCTGTCGCTGACATATACCCACCCCGCATTGCGCGTCAGCGCAAGGTTGATCGTGGCCTGCATTTCAGCTTGAGGAACTCCCAGAATGGCGTGCCAGAAACGGTCGGGCGGATATTGATGGATCCAGGGATAGTCAATGTAGCTGCTCTGGTAAGCAGAATAGCCACCGGAGTTTTCCCAGTTCATGAGGATGTTGGTGATCGACATCCAGCAGTCGTTGGGACTATTGATGCCCGGATTCAGCACCGTTATGCGCGCACCAACCTTTTGCCGGACGTAGTTGGTGAGTTCCTGATAATACAAAAAGTTGTTCGGGTAATAAGAATTGGCGGCATTGCAGTCAGTCGGGGCCTGGTCGAAGAATATTCCGTCCACTAGATAGTTCTGATACAGGGCATCGATCCTTTGATGAATGACAGTCGGATTGCGAGCCCCGTAGTCGGTATAGGTATAGCCAAGAACATGAATTCCCTTCTTGCGGGTTTGCTGGATGGCTGTGTCTATGTTGGAGTGGTAGCTCATGTCATCACCATTATCAAGGTCGACGATCATGATTCCCAAGGCGGCTGAGCCTGCCGCGTCCCAACTTTTCCATACGGAGTTACCTGGATTCTGGTAAGACGGTACGGCCAAGCGGGTCTGGCTACGAGCCATGGGGATATAGGCGGCAGAGGCCAAGACTACGAGGGCCGCGACAGCACGTAAGCCAATGACGCGCATGTAAAACTCCTTTGAAATGAAGAATTTGTCCTCGGGGACCCGAGCCTGACCAGCGGAGATTGAACCACCTCCTCCTCGCAGAAGGCGATGGCGTTGGGGACAATTCTCGAGCTTCGCCACCTAGGTCACAAGGGGCAGATCTTCCTGGTCACAGGGGTAAGGAATGCTCTGCTAAAATCTCTCTATCAGCGCGTGTCGACTAGAAGGTCCCGCGAGCGATGAGATTGTTCCGAATAAGCGAATGTGCTCCCACCGTGCTTGCTTTTTCCTCTGGCCTATCACCTCGAGAACAATCAGCGCGAGAGCTGCGCTTCACTCGCACGAGGGTCAAATCCAGGAACATTGTCTATGGACCGGTACGCGTAACGATGCCCCCACCCCCGACCACATGCGGGTCTGATTCATAAGTGGCGTCACTATTATCAGTTATTAATATATTGTATTTGAATATGGTAAGTTGGCCAGGGTCGGCCAGTGTCGGCGATGTAACGGGCTGGGTGGTGCCAACAAATGTCGTAGCTGTGCGGAACGGAAGATCAGGACCGACGAACTGAATCTGAAATTTTTTCACGTGCGGTCCGGGTACCCAGGTAATTGTGTAGTTGTTGTCGCAGAGATAAACCGCCCTCTGATCCACATATCTCGGATAGGGGTCCGTATTGTACGACGGGTCCACATTTATTGTTATATTCCCGCAAGCGTATGCAGCGTACAGATGCTGTTTCTTGCACCCGCTTATTGCCAGGGCGACGAACAGAAGAATGACAAATAGCCTTATATCACGGGCCCAGACTGGAAATACCTTCATACCGTCCTCCTTCACTCTATTGAATCACCGTTGGATTAGTTTTAGGAATCTAGGATTGCTTCGCAAGCTATCAAAATTCGGTGTGTCACTCAACGTCGCAGGCGTAATTCCTCCCGCGACAGCCTTCTCGACCGCGTCGAGTGCACGCGGCGTGTCGCCGAGCTGCTGGTAGACGATGCCTGCCGTGAAGAGCAGATCGGGACTCTTAGGGTTTAGGCGGAGCCCAGCCTCTAAATTTTCGAGTGCGGGCTTTCGTTCCTGACGCATGGCGTAATACATGGCGAGGTAGCCGAGCACTTCTGAGTCGCGTGGATTGACACGCAGCTTCTCTTCTCCGAGAGCGATAGCCTTGCCATATGCCTTCACAGATTCAGAACGTCTCCCTGGACTCCAGAAATACGCATCGCCCAGATTTCCCCACATCTGATAATCATTCTCGTCCAGTTTCACGGCGTCCTCGAACTGGACTGCTGATTCCGGGTAGCGGCGCATTTGAAAATAGGCAGTGCCCAAGTTTGAACTTGCCTCGGCCGTTGAGCGGATACGGAGCGATTGCTGGAGAAACGGAATCGCCTCGGCGTAGCGGCCTTGCAAGACGCACACGCCACCGAGGTTGGAATACCCGGTAAAGCTGTCCGGCGCAAGGGACACCACTTGCGAGTACATCGCCCTCGCATCTTCGTAGCGAGCATGACGCTGGTAGAAGAGACCAAGCCAATTGTATGTGGCCCAATAGTTGGGGCGCATGGCAATAGCCTGCTTGTAGGTTTTTTCGGCGTCATCCAGCCGGTCAAGCTGCTCGTAGGTAAAGGCCAGCCCTCCCTGCGCTGTGTCGCTCGCCGGTTCCAACGCAACGGCGCGCTTGTATTGCTCGAGTGCGTTTTTGTACTTGCCTGTTCCAACAAACACTCTCCCGAGGCAGATATACGCGGATGCTAGAGCGGCATCAAGTTCCGCAGCCTTCTGGCAATTCCGAGTCGCTGCGTCCACCCATTGTTTGTCATGCGTCAACTGGTACTTGCTCCAGTAGGCCTCGCCCAGTCCAGCGTTGGCTGCGGCGAAGGACGGGTCCTTGTCGAGCGCATGGGTGAAGACCTGAATGGCTGCGTCGACGTTTTCGGGTTTGACGTAATCCTGCAAATAGCCACGGCCTTGCAAATAGAAGTCGTACGCAGCAGGCTGGAGGGTGCCGTGAGTGGCAAGCGATTGCTTCTGCTGCGGAGCGAACTGCAGCTGCATGGCAGTGGCTACGCCTTCGAATACGCGATCTTGAAGAGCGAAGGGATCATCTCCCGGAGCAGTAATTGTGCCGCTACGCAATTGCTGCAGCGAACTTGCATCCACAAGCGCGTAATTCACTCGTGCCTGATCAGCCGCTCGCTGGACATTTAACACCAGGACCAGGTTCACCCCGAACTGCGTGCGGGCTGCTGCAACGGTGGTGACGTGCTTGTTGCGCATCTCGCTGGTTGGAATGACAACGAGGCGGTTGGCCATGCCCAGGTCTCCGAGGCGCGAATCCAGCGTATCCACTAGGCCATTTTCGAAGGCGGATTGCGTTGCATCGCCGCTGCTCGCTGAGGAGAGCACTCCGAGCAGAACTCGTGAGGGCATCGGCAGATCGCCGCCGCGCTTCCCGAAATACCCGGCGCGAAACGCAAAGAATCCCACGGCAGCAAGCAGAACGACAGCCGCCGCAGCAATTGTAAAGCGCAGTGAGCGCGACGATTCGGTGGGAAGCGTAGTAACGCCCGTCCGGCTTGATGGAACTAATGCCTCCAGCGCCGCGCGTACCTCACCAGCGCTGTGGTAACGCCGGGCAGGCTCCTTCTCGAGACAACGGTAAATCACCGAGGCTAGCCCGGGAGGCGTGTGCGGTGGTAGGGATGGCGGGGCATCCCGCACGATGGACGTGCAAAGCCGGTACAGATTCTCTCCATGGAACGGGCGCGAGCCCGCAGCCATTTCATAAAGCACGATCCCGAGCGACCATATGTCCGTGCGAGCTGAAGCACTATCTCCCTCAAACTGCTCAGGTGCCATGTAGGGAAACGTTCCCGCCAATCCAGTGCCCGCTGCCGTCGCAACAGTTTCCAGGGTCTGCCTATCGAACTCTGTCGGATCACTTTGCCGGGCCAGTCCAAAATCGAGAATTTTTGCGTCGCCCTGGGGCGTCACAATTACATTCAGAGGCTTCAAATCACGATGAATGATGCCATGATGATGCGCATGCTCAAGTGCAGAAGCGATCTGCAGGCCGTAGCGAATAATGGTTTCGATAGGGAGTCCTTCGGAGCGAATCAATTTCGAGAGCGGCTTGCCCTCAACATATTCCATAGCGATGAAGACTTCACCGGACTGTTCGCCTACTTCGAAAATCGCGCAGATGTTGGGATGATTGAGGGATGAAGCCGTGCGTGCTTCGCTGCGCAAGCGTTCGCGGGCCTGGGGATCAGCCCCGGTTTGCTCAAGTAGAAATTTGAGGGCGACGATGCGCCGCAACTCCGTGTCTTCGGCTCGATAAACAACACCGTTACCACCGCTACCCAGAGCATCGAGAACGCGGTAATGAGACACCACAGAGTTCGGCATGCGGTATACACCGGAAGACTGCGCTCGAGCATACCTGGAATTGCGACGCAGCAGGCCGTCCAACTTAGGTCGCAGCTGGGCTAAATGTTAGGCTCCACTTTACCGCAAGTCAATGCAGCTGCGGGATAGTGTGTGAGTGCTGCGTGTATGTACACACCCTCCCTTTCGCCCTCTCGATTTCCCCACTGTTTATGCGGGTCCGAGCGCTATGACTTGCGTTTCAACCGCGTATTTACTGGCTTTTCGCGATGTGCGGAAATGGAAAAGAGCAATTCCTTCCGGGTGGCTTCAGAGTAGGTCAGCTGCAGGCAATGTCGAAGACACCCTTGCTCATCGTGGGGTTCTTGAAGAGAACGGCAAGGAATTTACCCGAGTAGTCGGAATTGATCGCAAATACCATTTTGCCGTAAGCAGCTTCGCACAATGCATCAATCTCAGTTTGAGCGAACGAAGTTGAATAGTCCTTGATCGGCTGAGATAATTTCGCCGACCCGAACGATCAGCGAAAGTATGAACTCACAACACGCTTCGATTCTGCTGAGTACGGGAAAAAAGCAGTCATTGAGATCTTCAATGATTTGTTTTATCGCTATATGCTGCATCCTGAAGCTAAGAGCCTTAGCCCGGACGGAACGACCTGCAAAGCCGACACCCGGGGCCTACTCGGGCGAGCGCACATCATAGCGGGAAGACTTCGCCGGATTGGCAAGGAGACGGATCGCCGTTGGGAAGAAGGTGACGATCTGGAGTCACTTATGTATGTGTCTGTGGAATACGAACACCCGGCTGAGCAACAAGAGACCGCACATCTCGGTCGTGCAAGGGAAAGATTAATACGGAAAATTAAGAGAATAAGAATACGAAAGCTGATCCGATACGGATGCAGCAGACGCATCCTGGAGAGGATCTGCCGAAGAGAATTGCTACCGGCTGCAATCCTGAAAGAATACGAGCTGCGCGTTGGAGAATATGTCAGCAAATCGCACCAGTACCCCACCCGCCGGGCAGTATAGACGGAGCCCACCTAACCCATCAATAGGTTGGGGGTGTAGGTATAGGCGGGCAAAAGTGATACACCCCTGCGTTCCCAAAGGGTGATTTGCGCGCAATTTCACGCATTTGCGTATTTGCAAGAAAAGTGAATTTCAAAAATACAAAAGGCGGCTTGTGCTGGGATCGCACGCATCCACGTCTGGCCCAGCTTCGGGGAGGATTATCGCAGAAACGACACCAACTTTCCGGTTATATCGTGAATCAGGCCCTTGGGCTAGCTTGTCATTTCTGACAATGGCCATCGGCAACCTCTGGTGAAAGTATATGAGCTTCAATGGTGTCGTCGTTTTTGGTAATAGGAGGAATTCGATGAGATTAGCGCTTATCTGCCTTTTGGTGTCCGGCATGCTCCCGTCCATAAGCCGCGCCCAGGGTCCCGTGTTCACCATCACCCCGGAGGAAAGCGACGTTAAGTTCTTCGTGAAGGCTTCTGTGGCCATCGACGGTAAGTTCAACAAGTGGGAGGCCACGCTGACCTTTCCGTCCACGGACCCCGAGTCAGGCATACTCGACATCAAGATTTATGCAGACTCCGTTAACACCGGAAGCGACATGAAAGACAACAAATTGAAGAGCAAAGACTTCTTCAATTCCAAGGATGATCCGTACATAACCTTTCACTCCACAAAAGTTGTGCAGACCAGTCCGATTACCTTTGATGTGCAAGGCACTTTCACAATCCGAGGTGTGTCCAAGCCCGAAACGCTGACCCTAACACTTGACCCCAAGAAAAAAGGAACGGGCAACGGGGAAATTAAGGGCAGCATGGCGTTTGACCGCAAGGAATTTGGCATGAACAGCGGGATCCCATTCATCAAGATAGCCGACCGCGTCCAAGTCGATGTTGCCCTCCAGGGCCATAGGGTCAGCGGGCCTCCATTGGTATTTAAGGAATAGCCCAATGCCCGAAGCTGGTGGTTCCAACATTGAAATCGCTCATCACCTAAGCGAGCACCAAAAATCGTCGCAATCCGGTGGACCCGAAATGCGTGCGGATCGGACTCTTGGTCATCGCCACATTCCTCCTGTGCGTTCCGGTTCACCAGCTCCTTACGCTGCCCCGAGCGTAAGTCGTACCACCCGATAAGTCGCTGGCCTTGATCGGAAACGCTTCGGCCACGCAGTTCTGTGGAAGAGGAAGAATTAGGTCCGAGGCGCTTTCGATGAGGAGATGAGGAAAGGTTCCGTGTAGTACCCCACACAGAAAGTAAGCTCGTTAATCAGTGAGAGCGTGCTTAGGAAGAGTGAAAGGCTGAGAGGCTTCAAACGGGCCGGGAGCCTCCGTTTCACAACTCTGGGCCGCCCGCCTCGAATCGAGCAACAGGGCCCCGACGGTCGCGCACGATTTTATAGAGCCCAGTTAAGGCAGGGCTGTGAGGTGGGTCACACAATAATTTCCAACGTGACACCGCGCACATCACCAAGAGGAGTGACACCAGAGAATATATGCATCCGTTTCCCGCGGCGTGAGACTCGGCGAGAATAACCTACAGACAACGATAAACTCATGCAAATTCGCTTCGTGGTGGCATTGCTAGTTTCACTCGTGTCGGCGGCTGCGCAGCTTTCCGCGCAAGACCTGGCACCACGAGCCTATGTAATAACAGCAGTGCATACCAACGCAATTAATACCACTTGGTCTTTCTATGACGGAGGCGTGAACTTCAACGGAACAATACCGGTCACTAACGCGACCGGTACCTACAACGTATCGATCTTTAGCTACTATCACTCGCTGAATTTCTTCGGACGCTCGGCAAACATCGTAGCCTACCTCCCTTACGGGGTGGGAACCTTTCAGGGTGACCTGTCCGAGCAACACAGATCGGTATACCGTTCGGGCCTGCTGGATTCCAGCTTTCGCTTTTCCGTGAACCTGATGGGTGGCCCCGCGATGCAACCGAAGGAATTTGCAATGTGGAAGCAAAAGAGGTTGTTGGGACTGAGTCTAAGGACGGTTGCGCCCACCGGGCAATACAGCGGCACAAAACTAATCAACTGGGGCAGCAATCGGTGGGCGTTCAAACCGGAACTAGGGTATTCCGAACGCTGGGGCCATTGGGTGCTCGACGGCTATGCTGGAGTGTGGTTCTACACCACAAACCCAGCATTTTACGCTGGACCGATCACCAAATCTCAGGATGAAGCGCCGATCGGCGCTCTGGAGGGGCATCTGAGCTATGACGTGAAGCCGCGCTTCTGGGTCTCGCTGGACGGGAACTTCTGGTCGGGCGGTATCACTAGTCTGAGCGGCATACGGAACCTAGCGACCAAGCAGACCGGTTCGCGTATTGGGGCCACGGCTTCATTCCCAATCAGCAAACACCAATCTATCAAAGTCAGCTATAGCGACGGCACATATATTATTTTCGGCGGAAACTATCAAAACGTTTCCATATCGTGGCAGTACTCCTGGTTGGGTCGGCCAAATTAAGACATAGAAATTTCGAGGTAGTGCTGGGTTAGTTTTGGACACTAGCGCGACAAATCCCGATTTGTCCGCAGACCGGCAGAGTTCCTCATAGTGCGGGCCCATCTTGAAGGTCGAAGTACTGAGCACGTTACGTTGTTATACTCACCTAGGTGTGGGAGATTTTTCCAAAGTGAGTTTATAAGCGACGTAGTACTTGTAGATGTTGCTCACGTACTGAACGGTTTCTTGCCCAATATCCTTGGCTACCACAAGCTCGACATTTCCGAACCATTGATTGGGGTCAAGCCCCTCTGTGAGCGCTTGTTTCCGTAGACGCGCAATTCTGTTCGGTCCGGCGTTGTAAGAGGCGAAGACCATAAGAGTCTTGTTCAAAGCGTCGAGCTTGGGATCATTAAAATAAGTGTCCGCGATGTTGCGCAGCATCTTCGCGCCAGCCTCAATGTTGTACTGGGCGGTATCCACTTTGGAAATGCTGATTGGCGGTGCTGCAGCGTTCTTGGGAATCACTTGCATGATGCCCACCGCACCGCTGGGGTTCTTTCGACTCTGGTCCAGAAGCGATTCCTGATATCCCTGCGCAACCAGCATGAGGTAGTCAAAATTGTATTGCGCCGCGTACTTCTGGAAGTAACGCACGTAGGACCGAAACTTTGCCATTTCTTCGGCGGAGGTCGAGTTTTTCACCCATTTCGTGTTCTGTGCATAGCGGCGCACCAAGGTGTTGCCAAACGATGAGCCTAGTGCATGATCCTTGAGAAATTCATCGAGCAGCTCTCTGAGCTGAGGACTGTCCTTGCGGGTCGCCCAAGCCAACTGGCCTTCCTTCTTCACCACAATGTCGGAATGTACCATCAGGTGAGTGAATACTTGCGCCCAGAAGTTCGCTCGAATGCTGATTGACACTATGCATTTCCGCACATCGCGAAAAGCCAGTAAATACGCGGTTGAAACGCATGTCATAGCGCTCGGACCCGCATAAACACTGGGGAAATCGAGAGGGCGAAAGGGAGGGTGTGTACATACACGCAGCACTCACACACTATCCCGTCAATGCAGCTGCTCGCTTGTCTCGCTCTTCTAACAACAGCGCTGGACAATCACATACTAATTTTTTACCGAGCCATTCGTCCCTTGAAAGCCGTTCCCCAAGGAAAAATTGAACTCGAACCACTTCTGTCCATGACGGATCAAACTACCTGTACCAAATTTGACCTTTGGTACAAGTAGTCCTGTCTGACTCCGAGTTTGATTCTTCCTATCGATTTAGCGTCACGAACGGTGATTGAAGTCCCCCTTTCCCACGTTCGGACTTCGTTCCTGAAATAAATATGAAGGATCACCGCGCATGAACAAGACGCGACTGGTGTTATTTTCTCTCGGGTTGTTTTTTCTAGGTTCCCTGTCCTTTCCTATGCGGCTCCGCGCAGATGTCGGAGTCGCCCCCACTTCGCTGAGTTTCGGATCGGTCAAGGTGAACACAAAAAGCGGCGGAGCTACCATTGTGGTAACAAACAATGGCCGGCATTCCGTTTCGATTCTGCAGATCTCAAGCAGCCTTCCGCAGTTCATTGTTGTCAGCGCCGCGATGCCCATCACTCTCGATGAGCATGGCAGTGCAACGTTTGAAGTCATGTTTGAGCCGAACACCGCGCAGAGTTTCAGCGGCGACATCGTTGTCAGCACGCGAGATAGGAATGGCAGTACTTCAACCAATTCCGTCGCCGTGACGGGAACAGGTGTATCGGCAACTCCCAGTCAAACGTATCTGCTGTCGGGCAGTGCGAGTAGCCTGAGCTTCGGCAATACCCTGGTGGGAAGTTCCGCCTCCGAAGCGACTACACTGACGAATAGCGGGACAGGCGGCGTGACCATCTCGCAGGTCGCCGTCACCGGCGCCGGCTTCACCGTCAGCGGCTTCACCCGGGCAGTGACTCTTGCCGCGGGCCAGAGTCTTGCGCTCAATATCAGTTTTACGCCGGCAACCACCGGAAGCGTGACGGGAACCCTCACCGTCGGCAGCAACGCGGCCGGTTCGCCGGCAACCATTGTGCTGAGCGGTACCGGCGTACAGCCGCAGATTTCCGTGGTTCCTGCCAGCGTCAGCTTTACCAACGTCACCATGGGTATGACCAATACCCAGTCGCTGGTCATCAAAAATTCCGGTACCACGAACCTCAGTGTCAGTCAGGCATCATTGGCCGGTACGGCTTTCAGTTTCTCTGGTCTCGCACTGCCGCTTTCTCTTTCGCCTGGAGCGTCCTCTACCTTCAGCGTGGCCTTTAAGCCTACCTCCGCCACCAGCTATTACGCCAACCTTACGCTGGTGAATAGCACACCCAATTCACCGCTCGTCGTTCCTCTGGCCGGCACGGGCGTTTCCTCCACCCTGCAACTTACGCCCACCCCGGCCTCGCTCAGTTTTGGAAGCCTGGCCACGGGGACTAGCGCAACCCAAAGTGTGACGCTGACAAATACTGGTAACTCCAGTGTGTCCGTATCGAAGATCAGTGTAAGCGGCACGGGATTCAGCGCCACCGGTTTCACCGTACCCCTCACTCTTGCTGCCGGGCAGTCCACCTCTTTCAGCGTGACCTTTGATCCCTCGACGACCGGCAGTCTTCCGAGCAGCGTCACGGTTAGCAGCAATGCGGGCAATTCCCCACTGGTCATCTCGCTCACAGGATCGGGCACCTCGCCAGTCAGCCACTCGGTCACCTTAACTTGGACACCTAGTTCCTCGTCGTTCGCAGGGTTCAATGTTTACCGTGGATCGGTGTCCGGTGGGCCGTACGCCAAAGTGAACTCGGCCTTGGTTCCTATCGCGTCATACAGCGACACCAGCGTCGCTGCGGGACAAACCTACTACTATGTTGTGACCGAGGAGAACGCCGCAGGGACGGAGAGTGCTTATTCCAGCCAAGTAAGCGCCACCATCCCCTGATCGCGCTTCTCAGCGAATGGCAAATCGTGAGAGGCGTGCAAAACGAATCACGCGTGATAAAATTCGCCGTTTCCATCACCCGCGCGGCGCTCGTTTCAGCGCGCGGCGCGCTACCGTGAAGGCCCTCTGTACTTTGGGCGGCCAAGCCAGGACCGACGCTGGCTCCGAGCGCAGAACTCGTTGCGTGATTCCTGCGAGCCCTTGAGCTCCGGCGAGCATTTCATCGCTCGCCGGGCAAAAGGAAGTGCATAAGCGAGGGCACGGTTCGCTGATCGCCACACCGTTAAACGCGGCAACGCCGATTGAGGTTGACGTTGCCACAGGGCTGAGGTCGCCATAGGCGTCGACGGAGTAGACGGCGACATACGCTTCGGTGCTGAGACTGTAAATCACCGCGAGCCACTTGCGATTCTGGGACAAGGTGATATTCGAGGGCGTTCTCGACTGCCGGATGCGTCAACCGCCCGGAACGCACCTTCACACACCAACCGTGTATAATGGCGCGGAGTTTTTCCTTAAAGCGGCATTCATGAGTGGAGATACAATGGGCGGTCTTTCCGCGCCTCATTTTCATCCGATTCTGACTGATTCCGGCAATGGGCCCAGCTTCACGATGATCGGGACCACAATGCGTTTGATCGCTACGGCCGCCAACACTGGAGGACGATTCACCGTGGGCGAGCAGGTTACGCCAGCCGGTTGGGGTCCGCCGCGTCACATTCACTCACGTGAGGACGAAATTTTTTACATTCTAGCCTGCATTATTCGTGAAGAGTGATTCAGCGGCTCTTTTTTTTGAGAGTGTGACAACCTGCGAGTAAGGGCAGAGGTAAGTGGAACGGGAAGACTGATTCTAAAGTTGTTAGTGGTGTTGAAGTTCAGGTTTTGAAGTGAAACGAGACACTCCTACCAGCCAGTTGACGTGTAAAAAGTTTATATCGTGGAGACTCTGGATTATCCGCTTTGCGCGCCCAAGCTCAAAGCGAGACGAAGGAAGCTATCGCGGTAGGGAAACGCTTGAGGGAAATGCACCACGATGCGACGCACCGTGGCGACGACTTGGGCTCCGAGTTTTAGAAAGTGTTCACGCAAGGTAGCGACTTGCGCCCGGGCGTGGTGGGTCCGGGCCAGGCGAAGGCGCATTTCTTGCATCAGCACATAAGCCGTCGCTGTCAGTAGCACCCGGAATGTGTTGGCCAAGAAGTTCGAGCAACTGGTCCGGCCGATCTGCATGCCGTCGTGCAATTCCTTGATCCGATTCTCGATGTCCCCCCGCTGACAGTAAACCTGCTCGTAAATCCACTGGGGATCCTGTTTTAAGTTGGTGACCACAAAGCGCGGGTTGTCCTTCGGTTCCTTGTTCGCGGCGCGCACCACCTCGGCTTTGTAGATGACCCGTCGTTTCCACGGCCAAGTCTTGCGGGTAGCGTATCGGCACTCGCCATAGACATGCTCGGTTTGTCCGGAGACCTCCGACGCACGACGAGCCCACTGCATAGCCGATTTCACTTTACGCTTCAACACCGCATTGGAAGCTAGGTTGACGAGGTATTCCACCTTCGGTTCGCAGTCCAGAAAATCCAGCACTTTCGGGGACGCGAAGCCGCCGTCGAGGCGCACCCGGATTCTCGCCTTAGGAAAAGCGTCCCCTACTCGTTCGATCAATCGGCGCAGAATTCCCAGCGCACCTGCCGAACCGGGCGCATTTCCGGGCCGTAGCACCGCCGCCACCAAGTACTGCTCCGCCTCGCCATCAAAGGTGAGAAAACAAACCATCGGCAAATAACAATGCGAATCGTAATGGCGATTGAAAAACGAGAGTTGTTGCGCGCCGTGGGTGGGGTCCTCGGTGGGATCCAGATCGATAGTGATGCGCCGAGCGCGACCATGCAGGCGCTTGCGATGTCGTTCAATGACCCGCCCCGCCAGCGCCTCTGTCATGCGCAACAGTTCCTTGCGATTCGGAGCATTTTCAAAACGCGACAGCGTAGGTTGCGAAGCCAGGTCTTCGCCGTCGACGGGATCCCGACCGACCAGCATCTTGTGGATCGGATCGCAGGCCAACCGTGCCGCGTCGTTGGCGTCTTCATATCCCAACGCGATGGCCATGACTCGCTGCGTAATCAACTCACACAACTCATGCTGCACCTTACCCGCTTGCCGGGCATCTCTCAGACAACCCGCCAATGCCGAAGTCAGGCCCAAACGCCGCTCGGCAGCTTGCAGCAGAATCGCTCCGCCATCGGAACTGCCCTGCCGTTGGTCAAACTTCGCAACTACCGGCCGATCAAAAATATCTGGAAAAAGGAGACAGTCTGTTGTGGTATGTTCGGACAAGCGAAGGCCTCACTTTTGGTCTCAAATCTGACTAGACAACGGATTTGTACCATAGCGAGGCCTTTCGTGCTTCTGAAATCATGAATTTTCCAGGCTAGAGGGCACCTACGAGTTGCATGTCGGCGATGAGCGTCGGACCGTTTCCGCTGGCGCCTGTGCGATCCTGCCCCGCGACGTTCCACACGGCTTTCGCAACGTGGGGTCCACGCCCGGCCGCTTGCTGTTCGTCATCACGCCCGGCGGATTAGAGGAGTATTTCTTGGCCGTGGCGAAATGTCCGCCGCCCCCTAATCCCGCGCAACTGGCCGAACTGGCGCGACCGTTCGGTCTGACTCTGCTGCCGCCCGGGGTTTGAACCAGGAGCTGCATTCAGAAGTGCTTCAAGCGATTGTGTCCGGATGATCGGCCAATCCGAAGTAATCCATTTCATCCGTCAGGTGGCCCGCTGGCGGCGATTCTTCCGCTGTTCCCTCGCCGCTTAACGGATGAACGCTTCCTCCATTTCCAGCTGAGGCAGGACACGCTACTCACGCACAACAAAGGTCGGTACGGTTTTACTTTTTCGGTTTGCACAGCACCCTGGGATGAAGACGCACGGTGACAGGTTCTGACCTGGTGCTGAACTTGGGTACAACATTTGCGGAACGCCGAACCGTCATTGCGATTTCAACGTGGGTTTTCTGGGAGTGAATAAAATACTTCCCTGACTGAACTGCGCCGATTTGTCGCACTCGCGTAATGGCATCCTCAAGGGTCATCGCTGCTTCAATCCAGAGGGGTTCCTTGTCACTCAAAACCCGAAAGATGTCGAACTGAGGAACCATCACGAGCCTCATTATTTCCAAGCCGTTTTTAGCCGGCTCCGTCACGACAGTGTGCGAAACCTGCATTCGTCCGCGCAGAGAGAATTCTGCGCAGACTGGCGCAAAAGCAAAGTAGCTAAAATGGATATCCCAGGGGGCGGTGCTGGATGGCTGAGTGGCAGGATTACAAATGATTGAAATCACTCTGTCAATAGTACCTCTCGATTTCAGCTGCCAGCAATTTGGCATTGCCAATCACGTGCGTCGTTTTTTAACCGTGTATACCTTTCCTCTAACGGTTGCGTGAATTCCATACTACGAAACGGACTGCTACTACATACATTCCAGCCGTATATCAGTTCTCGGGCGGGAAGGTGGAACGGCAGCTGCGCTGGCGAGTCTCGCTTTGTTGACTCGGTGTCTCATTAAATCTAAACTTACGATCCTGTGACGGATTCCTCCTCGCTCATCGGCCAAAGCATTTCTCACTACCATATCGTGGAGAAACTCGGCGGTGGAGGTATGGGTGTGGTCTACAAGGCGGAGGACACTCGCCTGGACCGCTGCGTCGCATTGAAGTTCTTACCGGACGAAACAGCCCAGGATGGGGCGACGATCGAGCGGTTCCGTCGCGAAGCCCGAGCCGCCTCTTCCCTGAACCATCCCAATATCTGCACCATCTACGACACCGGGGAATATGGCGGACGCCATTTCATCGCCATGGAATTTCTCGAAGGCCAGACATTGAAGCACCGGATTACAGGGAAGGCGATGAATCCAGAAACCATTCTCACTCTGGGGATCCAACTCGCCGACGCGCTCGACGCCGCCCATTCCAAGGGAATCGTCCATAGAGACATAAAGCCAGCCAATATTTTCATAACGCAGCGAGAACAGGTGAAAATACTAGACTTTGGACTGGCAAAGTTGGCTCGCCGACGGGAAGAACATACATTGGCTGAGAACCTCCCCGAGGGACAGACAATGAGCTTCGGCAGAGAGGACAATCTGACGAGTCCGGGGACTACTCTGGGCACTATCGCCTATATGTCTCCAGAGCAAGCGCGCGGGGAAGAGGTAGACATGCGCACGGATATCTTCTCACTTGGCGTGGTGCTCTATGAGATGGCCACTGGCCGCCAACCCTTTTCGGGGAACACGTCGGCTCTCGTATTTGAAGCTATCCTGAACCGCACCCCGACTTCACCCCTGCGATTGAATGCGAACATCCCCCCGGAACTCGCCCAAGTCATAAGCACCGCAATGGAGAAGAATCGCAAAGTGCGGTATCAGTCCGCGGCAAACTTTTTGGAGGATTTGCAGCGGCTGAAACAGGATTCCGACTCGGGCAAACTACAGGTGGAAAAGGGTGCGGCAAAATCCCTCGCGGTCCTATATTTTGAGAATCCCGGTGGTGTTAAGGAGGACGAATACTTTCGCGACGGCATCACGGAAGACATCATCACTGAGATTTCCAAGATCAAGGAACTATGGGTACTGACGCGCTCGGCGGTCATGGCCTATCGCGACAAACCGGTGACGGCTCCGGATGTTGGCCGTGAATTGAATGCTGCTTATGTCCTCGAAGGAAGCTTGCGGCGTTCTGGCGAGCGGCTGCGCATCACCGCGCGGCTGGTGGAAACTGCAACGGCACGCTCAGTCTGGGCTGAGCGCTATGACCGGCAGATGGAGGATGTTTTTGCAATTCAGGATGAAATCGCCCAGAGCATTGCCAAGGCGTTGAAACTCGTGCTTACAGAGCAGGAGAAACGAGCCATCGAGAAAGCCCCTACGACGGACGTACAAGCTTATGACTACTACCTGAAGGGGCGGCAGTTCTTCCACCAATTTCGACGCAAGAGTTTTGATTTTGCCCGGCAGTTGTTTGCACGGGCGATTGTGATCGATCCGAATTACGCGCTTGCCTATGCCGGAGTCGCTGACTGTTGTGCGTTCATCTACCTTTGGTGGGAAGCCAACGACGACAACCGCAAAGAAGCGGAGATCGCCAGCCGCAAAGCGGTGGAACTCGACCCGGAACTGGCCGAGGCTCACGTCTCTCGTGGACTCGCATTTCAGATGACGAAGAAGTATGAGGAGGCTCATAAGGAATTCGAGACCGCCATTCAACTGAATCCCAAGATATTTGACGCCTACTATTTTTATGCTCGTTTACGTTACCAACGGGGCGAAATGGAAGAATCGGCGCAGCTCTATGAGAAAGCCTGCTGGGCAAATCCAGAAGACTTTCAGGCCCCCATGCTTCTAGGGCAAACTTATTTTGCTTTGGGGCGAAAGTTGGAGGGTGAAGCGGTTCGACAACGCGCCTTGCGAATCATTGAAAAACACCTGGAACTGCACCCTGACGATGCACGGGCGCTCTACTTGGGCGCGGCCGGGTTATTCCAGGTGGGTCAGAAAGAGCGTGCTCTGCAGTGGGCGAGGCGTGCCCTCTCTGTGGATCCAGATGACCCCATGGTTCTTTACAACGTAGCTTGCAGTTACGCTCTCCAAGGTTTGGCCGATGAGGCCATTATCTGTCTCGAAAAAGTCATGGCCCAAAGCTCGTCCGGATCTCTCCACAAGGTATGGGCCGAGCAGGATTCAGACTTAGATTCTCTCCGCAGCAATCCCCGCTTCCAGGCACTGTTGAAATCGCTGTAACGATCAAGCTTGGGTGGTCATTTGCGTTGCAGTGCTTCGGAGATGTCAACTCCGTAAAATCTGTTTTGAGGACACCCTCCCTTTACTCCGTCTTCCTCGTTCTTGTTTAACTCGCGGCTTTCCGCGAGCGGTCACGCGGGCGATAAATCTTCGCCGCACTGCTGGCTAAGATTAACGGCGAACCCTGAGACTGATCGTCGTCGTGTGGCTGAGTGAGCCCGAAACACCGGTAACCGTTACGGTTTTCGTTCCAGTCGTCGCTATGCTGCTGGCCGTCAATGTCAGCGTGCTTGCACCGGTCGCCGGGTTGGGACTGAACGAAGCGGTGACGCCGCTGGCCAGTCCGCTCGCTGACAGGGTGACGCTGCCCGTGAAACCATTCGAGGGAGAAATGGTGATCGTCGCCGTTCCGGAGGATGAGCGAGTGATGGTCAGGCTGGCCGGTGACGCAGACAAGGAATAGTTGGCGGGCGCCACGGCGGTCACCGTCAAAGTGACCGCAGTCGTTTGCGTGCTCTCCCCGCCGGTGCCGGTGACAGTGATCGTATAAGTTCCCGTCGCGGTCGTTGAAGCTACCGTCAAGGTCACAGTCGAGCTGCCAGAACCCGGCGCGGCAATCGACGAAGGACTGAAGCTGACAGTGACCCCTGCCGGCTGGCCGCTCGCGGTCAAGGCGACCGCGGAATCAAAGCCGCCGGAGACGGTGGTCGTGATTGTGGAACTGCCGCTGCTGCCCTGCACCACACTGAGGGAAGCGGGTGAAGCGGTGATCGTGAACGCCGGACTGGTACTGGTCGGAGCCAGAGCGTTGATCAGCCCTGTCCCGTTGGGGCTCCCCCAGCCGGTCACAAGATCATACCCAACCACAGCGGAATAGCTGCCGGATGTGCCGCTCGTGATGTCGTGAAAATCCGTGTCATAATTCGACGTCACATTCTGCGCGTAGATCGTCGGGTTGATGAAACCAATCGGCGATTCACCGTTAGCGGCCAACTGCTGGTTGACCAGCGCAATGTAGCCAGCCCACATTGGCGTCGCGAAGCTCGTACCGCCATACTCGTTGGCCGTGCAGGTGGTCTGGTCGGCGCACACATAAAATGTAAAGTTCGCGTTTGCTGACACGTCTGGGCCGTTGCGAAGTGTCGTCGAACCCTTGTTGGTGGAGTTGATCACACCGGAGAGCTGCTGCCACGCCGGTATGGCGATTCCGTCCGGCGAGATGCCGCCACCGCTGTCGCTCCAGGCGGTTTCAGACTTCCACGGGCCTGCTGCGCTCGCGGTCACAAGGTCCGTGCCCCCGACAGAAACGACATAGGCATTATCTGCGGGCCAGGCCTCGTTGCGCGAGGACCATGTAGAAGAGTCTCCGGAAGCGGCGAAGAAGTTCTGTCCTTGCGCCGCCATCTTTTCGAAGTACGGATTCAGAGTGCTTGGGTCCGCCGGTGTCCAGCCCCACGAACAACCAATGGTGGTAGGAAGGGGGTTGTGTGTGGTCATGGCGCTGATGATTGCCGTGTCGGTGGATCCGATGTACATCACGAGACTGGCAAGCCCCGGAGCCATGCCGATCGCCTGGGTCATATCGAGTGTCTGTTCGGTGTCATCACAATCGCCCCCGGCTCTCGTATACACGCACGAAGTGCTGGTCCCGTCGGTCGAGAGCAGAGTTATCGGCACATTGTTGGTTTGGCCAACGTTTTTGAAATAGGTGGTCAGGTCGGCCAGATCGGTGCCCAAATACTCGAACAATCCGAGGTTCTGGCCCGCGCCGGTCAAGGCCGTTCCGCCGTAGTAAGCCGCGCGCATATCGCTACCCAAAAAGGAGGCGGAAGGTCCGGAGCCGGTGGTGGCATGAGATACGACCGCGTCCGCTTCGATCCCATGGGCCTTCGCATAGTCACCCTTCTTGACGAACAGGGGATGCGGGATGGAGTAGTTGTCTAAACCTGAGATGTGCCAAAGCGCGAACGGCAGTTCTACGGTGGGCTCTCGGTCTGGTCCATAGAAAGTACGGTTCTCCGTGGGGTGCTGGTAGGTTCCCATGGTCAGATGAAAAGCACTCTCGATAGCTGCTACGGACCCTTTGATCTGCACGTCCATGCCGTCGCGCGTGCCACCAACTACTTCGAAGCCGTTCACTTGCGCGAAATGAACTACCTCGTCATAGTCTGCCTGGCTGGGTCCAAACCGTTCGGTGAACTCTGAAACGGTGAGAAAATGCCGGTACGAGGAGCTGCTAGGATCGTAGAGCTCCTTCACAAGGGAATCCAGTCCTGCCGGGTCACGCAACTTCAGAACCACATCCAGAGTCATTATCTGATCAGGAGGTAGATGCCCCACAAGCTTAGCCTGACCGGTACGAGTCACTGCTCGCACATGACGCGTCAACAGGGGCTGTGTCTGCGCCCGGCTAACGGAATTTACGACCAGCAGCATCGCAAGGATCGCCAGAAGATAGACACCCCATCTGCGCATAAACATCTCTCCTTTTGGCCAGCCTTTTAGTCTGAGCCTAGGTTCACAATTTTCAAACACTCGGAGTACGACAAATTATCGCGGATGCTACTCTAGCCAGTACCGAATATTCAATAGTTATCTACCTCGATAGCCGGGAAACGGATGCAAGACAGGTACATCGCGACCGCGGAAAGAGTGCGCATCGGCGTCACTCCTCCTGCAGAGGACGGGCGTTCGTCAGTTTGCAGCTGTGCCACAGGAAAACCACTGGCCGGAGTGCCGGTTTGAGAACAGCTGACCTACTACCAAGGGGAAGGCCGCAGAAGATCGGGTGCAAGCTTGAATTTTTATCGAAGGATAGTACGCCACTGTTAACCTGCATCTGCGGTGGAGCACCCGAAGTGGCGCACCTTTGGTGCATCGCGGTCTGACCGCCGCACCGCCACATAATGCCGTACAGACTTAGGCCCCGCGGCTCAGCTTATGTTGATTGTCGTATGGATCGAATTCCTCCACCCGGGCATCCGTTGTTTGGACCAAGATCGGCGATCCAGTATCAATGCCTCGGGTCTGGGTGAAGACTTGGTAGCCTCGCGGATAGCACAATAGAATCAACAGAATCTTACCTCCATACCAAGGCTCGTCCTTCCCAACGCAGAGTTGCACTTCGTTCTGCCGTTCGCGGTCCAAGAACGCGATGCTTCGGATTCTTTTGTCGGCTGCATTGTGGAGTGCGCGGAAGTCGGTATAGATATCCTCGGCATGCTCTGGCGATTGACCTGGAACAAAGAATTTCAAGACTACTCTCCGGATTGGAACGGTTCTCGCAACCGACGCGAGGGCAGGTTTGTACTTGTTATCATCCATCTGTGCCTGAGTCAAACCGAATTCTGGGAGGCGCAGAGAGCCTTTCTTGCGTAAACAGACTTGCTTGCAAGGAGGATCCTGACCATGCGGCCTCCTCGAGCTGCACAGACGTGAAACCAGCAAGAGTGTTAACAATCTGCCTGCCTGGTGTGCTGTGCGAAAGGTCGCGACAAGCGCACGTGACTTGCGTCCTGCCCCACATTGGCTATGTGGAGAGGAAGGTGCATGCAAACCGGAAAAGTTGAGATCAAGAGTAGAGGGTTGGTTCGGTGAATCCGCCAGCTTTTTTCGCGGCACCGATCTCGCCAGGCCGCAGAGTTTCCCTGACCCAAGTAGTACCCCCGTACCATTGACCGTCTGCCTTCTCTCGGGTATGCAATACGAGTTTCCGTTTGTTGACTTACCTCCCAGCCTGACAAGAAGAGAGCGCGGACCAGCCCTGGCCGCCGTAGATTGCGCAATCGAACCGGGTCAATCACTGGCAGCCGGCTTGGCCGTCCTTTACTTGGACAACAGCAACTCCGAACCGAAGGCGGACAACGGGCAAGGAGAATAGCGCCAATAATGAGGTCAGAACGCCGACATGTCCCTCGGATCACAGTGAAAGGGCACGCCTATGTCAATCTCGATGCAAACAATGGTGGCGTCATCCTGAATATTTCTGAGGGAGGTCTTTGCTTTCAATCTGCGGCCCCGATTCAGCGGACAGAGACGATTCGCTTATGGTTTTCCTACAGGAGCCAACTCGTTGAAGCTGACGGAGGGTTAACGTCAACAAAAGGTGTCTCGCGATTTATCGAAGCCGGAAGCGAACTGGCATGGACTGACCACACGGGGAAGACGGGGGGGTTGCGCTTCACGAACCTGCCCGCAGAAGCCCGCGAACAAATTCGCGATTGGATGCGCCAGGCTCCCTTGGCCGCCTTGAATGAAAGGGCTGCCCTGTCACCACCAAAACTCCGTTTCTTCGCTGTCAAACAATTTACAGATGCGGCGCGGCGAGGCTCCGAGAGAGTTGAAGCATATGTTCGGAATATTCGATCAAGAAGACTATGGAGTGGATTCTCCGGAGGTTTGCTGGCGGGAGTTCTCGTTTCGGTCCTCGTGGTGTCTGGGTTTTCGTTGTTTGCGCACAGTCGCGAGCTGGGTGACACGTTCATCCGATTGGGCGAACGATTGGGAGGAAGATCTTGGTCGCAGCCGATATCGTCGCAACTACGGGCCGTCTCACAAGAACCTCGTTCGAGTTCGGCGGGTCCGGTAGCACAAGAATCGAGCACTCCACCCCCAGAGCCACAGCCACCAAAATCGCAGGATATAATGCGAGAGCCGCAGACAGTGGCAGCAGCATCGATTCAAGCTCCGCTAAAGGAGAAGCTCGTCTCGACGGCAGGGGTAACAGCACCTAAGTCCTATGGCGTGAAGATCCAAAATGCGAGCCCTGCCTCAAGTTCTCTTTCTGTTCCCGTCGTCAAGCCTTCCGATACTCCAGCGTTGAGTTCGACCACAGGTCGGCCTTTGAGTCCGGGAAATGGCATCGCTCCCCCTGCCTCGGATCCAATCACCAGCTTGATCCGGTCCTCTGCACCAGAAAAGGAATTGGCGAACCGACCTGCTGTCCACTTTGAGTCCTCGAAAGTTGAAGGCACCGTCATGCGCTCGGAAAAGTATCTCGATGTAGGAAGGTTTAAACAAAAACTGTTGGCTGACAAAACGACCGTCAAATTGTCTGAATTGGGTTTTCCTGCAGCGGTCATTCAATGGAACCGTTTTTGGGGGAGATCCTATCAAGTTCTCGTCGGACCTTACGGAGGTGACAGTGAGGCTGAAGCGGCACACAAGGATCTGACGTCACTCGGATTCACGCCCCGATCCTACGAGAGGGGAAGACGGGATTTCAGGTTACCTCCCGCGCTGAAGGTCGATGCCACTCACTTGCCCGTCGGGGACTGCACTATCAGTTGGGAATCGTACACCCCTGATGCCATTGTGAAATTCCAGGATGACAGAGGTAGAAGTGTCACCGTCGAGGGTAAGTGGGTGAAACAGGGTGTTAGGTACAGTGTGAATGAAGTTGGGTACGAAACGAACAGAGACGGCTCTCATAGCCTTATCGAAATTCACTTCGCCGGCATGGGACAGGCCCTTTTTTTTACCAGGAACTAGCCAATGAGTGGGAAGCGCCCGCGTGCGCTTGGAAGTGAACAATTCTCGAACTTCATGGACGGCGACGCGCGGCGCGATGCAGGTCGATGACCTTCGCCGGAACGGTACAGCCAAATGCCGAACAGTAAAGCCACCCGTCGGGAGTTCTCCGATTGGAATATAGTTGGGTTCGCCCATTGCGCCGGCGCCAGTATAACCAAATCTCTCTTTGATTCGACGAGACCGGAGGCATCCAAAAACGTGTCCCAAACTGGCTTTACCAAAGGTTCCGGACTTCGTCAGCCGATCGAGCAGCGATGAATCTACGCCGGAGCTCGTTGCCGCAGGTTTGTTCTGCACCTTTGGCGTCGTTCTTCGGGCGGGGACGCTAAACGTTCCGTTTAAGGTTTCTGCACTCAGCTATCTGGTTCCTGGGTAATAGACCATCACATACAAATTGTTTGCCAAGAGATTCGTCCCTTGGAAGCCATTCCCAAAGGAAAAATTCCACTCGAACCCTTCGGCGGGCCCAGAGGTCTGGCAAGGGGATGCAGCGGTTTCCGCTTCGCACGCCCAGTAAAGATAAGGTTGAATATCGTGGAATGGGCCGACCTTAATGTCCGGAGCTGCGACCACGGACTCGCCCCGGTGTAATCCCAATTGTTTATAAAACAACTTCCCCATTGCGCTGCCTGTGCAGTCAAACCCAGTTGTCCCTTTCATGCTGCAGGACGGATCGGACGGTCCCGTCTCTGGCAATTGCCAGTCCCTTTGACCGAGGTATCCGCGACCACCATCGGCTCGGTTCATCGCGGCGACCCACTCTACCGCTGTCGTGTGCTCCATCGCACCATCAGGATTGATGTTTCCAACTCCAAAGGTTTGTTTAGCCGCCAAATTTGCGTCCGCCAGCCAGGTGACTTGTGCAATTGGATCATAGACGGTTTGTCCGCCGGGGTTGGCTTGCAATTCTCTGCTACCAGCAGGTGGCAAGCCCGGCAGCTTGCCTTTGATCATCGGCAGCGCGTAGAGATAATTCCGCCACACGTTGGCTCCTTGAAATCCGC
Organism: Candidatus Acidiferrales bacterium; assembly: GCA_963701055.1. GTDB lineage: Bacteria > Acidobacteriota > Terriglobia > Acidiferrales > UBA7541 > Acidiferrum. The sequence continues at coordinate 5,835,292 of OY969563.1, forward strand.
TGTTGAACGAAAAGCTTACAAATCCTTGCTTCGGATCGGCGGCCGGAGACTCGGACCAATATAAATAAGGTTGAAAATCCTTAAAGGGGCCTACCGTATTGGCGGGTATGCGAACGGCGGTATTCGGCTCGCGAAGACCCAACGATCTATAATACAAAGATCCAAGCGCGCTGCCCCAACAATGGAATCCGAACGATTCGCCATTCCGTCCAGCACGTGCGCAGCTCTCGTCTTTGACGGGCACGGTCGGAAGCTGCCAATTATTGTGACCCAGGTATCCGTGGCCTCCATCGGCTTTGTTCATGGCAGCGACCCATCGCACCGCTGTCGCATAGTCCATCGAGCCACTTTTGTTGATGTTGGAAACTCCGAACGTTTGCTTGCCGGCCAGATTGCCGTCGGCGAGCCAGGTCACTTTAAGATTGGGATCATAGATGGTCTGGCCGTCCGGCGCGGGCGCCAGCGGTGCACCCGCAGGCGCCGCGACGGGGGCTGAGTCGCTCCGTTCACGGCACGACTCCACCAACTGCAGGTCGATTTTCGGTAGAGGTCTCGATGCCGACCTCGGCTGGGCTATCCCTTGGACAATAGGTTGGAAGCAATCCAACAACAGCCCGTTACGAGCTCCGCCCCCTTGAACGAAGCCTGCATTCTTGCATGCGGCTTTGATCTCGTCACACGCGGCGCGATCGGCTCGCACCTGGTTGTCGGTGAAGACCAGGCTTAATCCAAATAACATCATCAGTAGTATCAGCACGTGGAGGAGGGCGCGTCGCATGGAATCCATCAAAACCCCCGCGTTCGCTATGCATGGCTCAGAACGATACATCAATTTTGGATGCCCGACTAGATATGAACTTTAGTGTCTGAACGACTCCGACAAGCAGCACTCAACGCGAGCCACGCGACAAAGCCGCCAAGTCCGTTGAACGGCGAAGCGATAGTTCGGGGGAAGAACCGAGGGCCAGAATAAAAGGGGAAATAATCTGTGGCAGCGGTGATGGAAAGGTCAGGCCGACCCTAACCCGCGATTGTTATGAGCACACCCATAATTCAGCGCCTAGTATGGTACATACGCGTGCGGTTCGCGGTCACTCAAAGTTGCAGACAAATCACAAAAAAGGATTCCAGTTCTTTACATACTTCGAGAAACTTTCCTTGGTAATTTTTTGCACCACGCTACGCATCCCAGGGCTAGCCTCTCGAGAATCTCTCGAGAATGGGTGCTATATCAAACATCCGTTGATCTGATATAGTTGCGTGCTCGTGGCTACCTAGCTTCAGGCCTTCCTAAGGCCAGGTTTTTATATCGATTCATAATCCGTCTGTCGAACCTAATGGGTGACTAAAGGTGAAGGGATTAACGTCCGTATAGAACCAGCGGGAGAGGAGCTAGTCATGACTGACGAAACTTCCGAACTCTACAGACTGCACATAATTCCAGCTAAGATTCGTAAAGATTCCGGTGAGGTTGCGCATCAAGCGGTAGAAGTGTGGGCAATGCAAATAGGCGGCGATAAGGCGTTACGCGCTTCCTTCTCTGATATGGATGAGTTCATGGAGCGACTTGGACCCATGCTCTGCTTTGATGCATTTCGCTGGCGACAAATCAAGACTTTGCTCAATCAACAAGACATGGTGAGCATCGCCGGACCAGACGCTGAGTTGGCATTTACTGCAGAAGAGTTAAGAGACTTGGGCTTGTAGAAGCGGATGCGCTTCGAGCGGCCTGAGATAATCGTTCAGATTCCAACGATGCGTGCTTTACCGTCGAGGCGCGGACATCGCGCCGACGGAAAGCGCTGACCCGTTCCGTCCAGACCAAACTGGCCGATATCGATCTTTCTCGCCGTTCTGTCTACATGGTAGAAACCGAGAGGAGTGCCAGTGGCGACACTCTAAGTCTGGTTTACTCATCGTTGTCCAGCCTGGACTATGGTGCATGCAACCATTCCGTCGAGGTCAAAGCGGTACGCGAGAAGAAGCGACGCCTCTCATGCTTCCACGACCTTATCGATACGCGCACCAACTTCAATTTCAAGTGGAGAATTACATTCTGAACGTGAAGCACGAGCAATCCAGTTGGGGGGCCCGGAAGCACCATCCATGCGGTGCTGGATCGCCACGCCCTGGTCGAGCGCCGCGGTCGCTTGCGTCGTCGCGCGAAGGGAACCGCTTTATCCCTGGAGCAGAGTTCGGAGGGATTAGGCGAAAACCAGTCAATACCGAGACGGATAGCAGATGAGTCTGGAGCAGAACACTGCTTTTGCGACCCAGATTCAAAGCAACGGAGCGAAATGGGCTACCAAAACAGACAGGACATCGGGCTATCCATATTTCAAAGCGATGAGGGCTGGTCGCTATCCAATGATGATGAGATAACTGCCAAGGCTGGTGCAATTGAGGTTGCCTTTTACTTTCCTATGCGGGAAAGGTTCTGGCTGGAACGATTGGTCAACCGTTTATAAACAGAGATTGTCTTTGTGTGCGGTGATGGACACGTCGAGAGCTTCGTAGGCCTGCTCAATGAAAGGGGGATTTCTTGTCGGATTGTGGCCCGGGCCATCGGCGTGAATGACGAAGACAAATATACGTTGGGAATTGCCCTTGATTACCTTCAGAAGCATCACTACAGGCAAGTGACTCAATGTCCGGTTAGCCGGCACGTGGTGGAACGTCATCAATGTTATTCAGGCGTCGATGCAAGACTCAGTTTTCGGGAGCCGAGGTTAATAACGCTATATCGATGAAGCGGATTCCAGGTACACACAGATGACACGGCAACAAGAGTCGCGAATTTCCATTTAAAACCTGCTATATGATTGCGGTCATACAGCTTCTGGGGATTGAATACCGGCGGATGCAATGAAACCTCGGGCGTGGATTCGTGCATGTATTTTTGTCGTTTCACTAGCAGCCAGCGCTAAAGCACAAGCGCCGGTGACCGTAAAGACTTGGACGTTTGCTCTGCCGCACGGCACCCTGTCGATTGACCTGCAGTCGGAACCCGACGGTATGAGCAGCCTGCGTATCGGGCCGAATGGTAAAAAATTGGAAGCCCCCATTGCAGAACAGGTTGAACCACTCAGGCAAGTCCTTCAAGAGATGGGAGCGCTCGGCTGGGACCCTCACAAACTGTCGTACCTGAGCACGCGCATCTTTGGACAGGATGTGCGTGAAAAACTGGCATATGCCTGCGTGGATTCCAGAGAATGGCACTTAAGCATGCACAACAAGGGGAAAGACAAGGAACAAATCGTAGTAACTCTACTTAATCAGTCTGGGGTATATGAACCATACAATGAGGCATTCAACGATTATGGGATCCAGGTGAAAGTTACTGAGGCAGAGAAGGTCGTCCTTATTCATTTTTCCTCCCTTCCTAGACGATATTCTCGTGACCGCTCTTTCGCCGGAATGCGTGTGCCAGCAGATGCCATGTTGGGCATGAGATTCTCGAAGGTCGATTCAACTCTTGATTAACGTTTGTAGTGCTCCCCTCTAAAACAGTAATAAACCCCTGCGCGTTTGTTACTGGAAAAAATCGACAAACGGTACGCTGCGCTAGCTGGTAGAGGTGATTAGTTACTAGGCAGTTCTATTACAGGAGTCAAGAAAAAACACATCATTATTTCATTGAAGCGACTTCCTGTGCATTCTTCCTCTGTCTTGCGTGCAAGGACAGTGGCGCCATAAATCCCTCGCCAACGGCATTGAGGATCGTTTCGCGTAAAATACTGTCGATGGCCTTCAAAGCCCTCGCATCAAGCTTCCATCCTTCGATGCCGTTCACGGCCAATATCTGCTCGGGACGGCGCGCGCCCCAAAGAGCCACCGTCACTTCGGGCTGATCGAGCACCCAGCGCACGGCAAGATCCAGCACGCGCTTGCCGTAATGCTCCTGAGCGAACTGGTCGAGGCGTTCCACGGCTCTCAAATACTGAGCATATGTTGGCGGCCGAAACTTAGGATCGGTTTTGCGCAGGTCATCACCCCGAAAAACGGTGTTACCGTTCATCCTTCCGGTGAGCAAGCCGCGACAAAGGCAGCCGTACGTGAGTGCCACGATGTTATTTTCGCGGACGTAAGGGAGTACCTCACCTTCGCTTTGACGTTCAAAAAGGTTATAGGGAGGCTGGTCAAAGTGCAGAGGCGCAACCGAACGGAACCGCTCCATATCCGCGGGCGAATAGTTGCTTACGCCGATGGCGCGAATCTTGCCCTCGCGGTACAGCTGATTCATCGCTTCTGCAGTCTCTTCGACTGGAATGTCAGGATCGGGCCAATGCACTTGGTAAATATCGATGTAACTCGTTTGAAGGCGGCGCAAAGAATCGTCTATCTCTTTCAGGATTCGCGTACGGGACGCATTGCGGAGCACCAGTCCTTTCCACCACTGAAGGCCGACTTTGGTGGCAATGATTACTTTGCTTCGACAGCCAAGCTGCTTTATGGCTTCGCCGATAATTTCTTCGGAATGGCCAAAGCCATAGACGGGCGCGCTATCCAAAAGGTTAATTCCCTCAGCCACTGCCGCGTGGATGGTGCGGACAGATTCACGGTCGTCCGTGCCGCCCCACATCCAGCCACCAATGGCCCAAGTGCCGAGCCCAATCCGCGAGACCCTTAGGTCGAATCCGGGAATAGTCGTAGTTTCCAAGCAAATACTCCTAAACTCCGGGCATCCCTACAATACCTGGGCACCATATCTTCCTGCTCATGGGCTGTTCGGCAGCGCCAGCCACCACAGATTGCCCAGGAAGCCTCGCGAGTATAGAGCGGTCACGATATTTATCGACATCGGGCGAAAGCCCTATATCGGTATAGGGTCTTCCCTGGAGACGTCCCTGTACCGGAATAGGTATTCTGCAGCGATAAAATCCGCTGTGGTATCAATGGACGGAGGAGGTGTACCGTGCCCGAGATGCTAAGCTTGGGCGCGATGTGGCGATGAGGGTTCTGCCGTCCTTCGGCTCCGGATTGCGACCTTCTGCGGCGCTTCGAAGATGAGGCGCGACCGAGCCAGTTGAGGCACCGATGAGCCTGAGCACACTGGAGGGCAAAGTGAATGCGTTACGGTTGATGGTTGGAATCGGGATCTGTACGATCTTCATCGGTGCCCGGGTATTAGGACAGAGTTCCTCATTGCGGAGAGGAGAAGAATTAAAGTCTTTTCGTTGGCCCGATGGAAAAAAGGCTGCAGTCAGCCTCAGCTTCGATGATGCCCGGCTGAGCCAGGTGGATAATGGGCTGGCCTTATTCAAGAAAGAGGGTGTGAAAGTTACGTTCTTCGTTCAACCTAGCGGCGTAGAGAAACGCCTCACGGGTTGGAAGCAAGCGGTGGCCGATGGCCACGAGATTGGTAATCATTCCTTAACGCATCCTTGTACCGGCAATTACTTGTTTTCCCGCAACAATGCACTCGAGAATTACGACTTGGCCATGATGGCGCGACAACTAGATGAAGCCAATGAGGAAATCTATAAACAACTTGGAGTGAAGCCAAGGACCTTTGCTTACCCGTGCGGCCAAAAGTTTGTGGGAAGGGGTAGGGAGGTGAGGAGTTATGTGCCGCTCGTTGCGGACCGCTTCCTACTGGGACGGGGTTACCTCGACGAGTCTGCGAATGATCCGCTGGTCTGCGATCTAGCACAGGCCATGGGTACGGGCTTCGATGACCTGGATTTCTTCCGGATCAAAAAGATCGTGGACGACGCCGTACGAGAAGGGCGGTGGGTGATCTTCGTGGGTCACGAGATTGGTGAACGCGGTTATCAGACAACAGACACCCAGGCCCTAGAAGCTCTCTGCAAGTATTTGAAGAATCCGGCCACTGGGGTTTGGCTGAGTACCGTTGACGAGATTGCCAGCTATATTCGGAAGCAGAGGGGAGTCACCAATCCTCCTGCGAGCAAGAAGTGAGTTACTAATCCTCGGCGGTATGGATGCCAGTGAACGCGCTCTTGATTCGCGTACTTCTGTCGTTTTACCTCTATTACGGCGACAGCTTCAAGGTGTCCGACCGGCTCCGGAATCCAAATGAAACTGTTCGAAGTGGCCAGGGAAATGGCTAATCGGTTGACTTGGATATTCCTCCGCGATAGCTCTGGCCGGCGGCCGGTTTACGGAGGCGCGGAGAAATTTCAGACGGATCCTCACTGGAAGGATTACATTTTGATTACGAGTATTTCCACGGAGAAAACGGTGCCGGCCTGGGAGCCAGCCATCAGACCGATTGGACTGGCTCAGTGGCAAGCTGCTCGAGGTGTTCGGCCACCTGGATGCTGGCCAGTTTTTGCGTGGCGGGAAAGCTCAGGCGTTTGCGAAGAAAGCGGGATCTGCGTGTTATCGCTTCGAGCGTGCCCCGGCATTCCGCAGTTGACGGAATTTGTCTCACACATGCCAGGGAGCAGCATGCAAATGTGCCTCATCTTTGTTTCATTCTTTTTCGATTCTTTGACCAGCGCCCGAGTCGGAACTCGTTTGTCTGTTGTCTCGTCAGATCGCGGATCCGGACTTGTACCTCACCATTCGCGTCACAGGTGTACTCTTCTTCGATCAATACTTCCTCCGGGGAAGCAGTGCGGCGGACCGGATGAGCGATAAGGTCGGCTGAATTCGGCAATCTTGGATCAAAAGAAACGCGAATCTCATTCCAATTGCTGATCTCACCTTCGGGCTGATTGTTGGCGCCAAGTTGACCACATTCCAGGTAACGGAAGTAACCGATGTTATGCGCGGGACGGTAGGAGCGGACGATTCGCAGTGGTTCGTCTTGTCTCGATGGAAGTTTTGCACCCCTCGGGAAGATCACATCGAAGATGATGGTACGACCATCGTCTGCTTCACGCCACACACCGAAGTTCTTGGTGAATTGATCGCGGAGAGGTCGGTCTTCCTGGCCTTCCGCACGGATGGCCAATCCTATCGCAGTCGCGGAACGCATGTATGCTGATCGCCGTACTCTGCGTCCAAATGTCTCACGCAGGACCCGTGCGACAGAGGGCAACTCGGATGCCCCTCCAGTCAAGTACAAGGTATCAATGGCTACGTCCGGATGGGTGGCGAGCACAGTTTCCACGACACGGCGCGAAGATTCTATCAATGGCCGGCACCGTTCATAGTAGGCATCGACCCCAACGGTAACTTCCTTCCAGTCTTTCCGCACTCGCTCCAAGTCGATATTGATCTTGCGGCTGTTGGGATTGAGCGTCTCCTTCTTTTCGCGGCATTCCTCAAACAGCAGGTACCACTCTGCGCTCGTGAGCGACTCCTCTGTCGGCTCAGGTTTTCCAGACTCTGCCAACGCTAATAAAGCAAGAATCTCGTCGAAATCGTCTCCGCCCAAATCGGAAATGCCGTCTGAGGCGATGACGGCGCGCTCCGCCTCCCCGAGAGCCACGAGCGAGACGTCGAAGGTTCCGCCGCCCAAGTCATAAACTAGCAGTCCGCTTTTCCCACGATTCAGGTCGTCGCCTTTATTGCGGCAGGCGAACTCAAGCGCGGCGGCCGACGGTTCATTCATCAGCCCGAGCACTTCGAAGCCTGCCGCCCGCGTTGCCTCTTGCGTGATGAATCGCTGGTTGCTGGTGGCATTCGCCGGGACACCGAGCATCACTTGGAGCCTGTCGTATTTGCTAGCACCCAAAGTGGATTTGTCCATCAGGTCCCGGCGCAAGGCCGTCATCAGCTCAGTCAAAAGGAGAGACAGATTGAGCCGCTGGCCGACGACATCGATCGCGTGCTCCGGGTCGGCGTTTTTCAGCCAGCGCTTGAGAGAGCGCACAACCGTCCAGCCGGGTTTCCCCTGACGTTCGAATGCCTCCCATCCATAGACCCGCTCGTTTCCGGAGATCGCCAGTAGCGAGGGGAACCAGTCTCTTACCCGCGCATCAGGGGCTTCGAAAGTTACAAGGGGATAATTACCGCGGTCCGCTACTGCGACGACTACGCGAGTCGTTCCAAAATCGATTCCGATTTTCACAATAATCTATTCTACGGCGCTGCCTTCCGGCCGCCAAGCCTGGAATTCCACTCTGAGCGCCAGGGCCTGATGGCATATGAAGCAGGGAAACACGAGACAGCTGCCCATCACGCGCATTTGGCTCATGGACACCTTCAACACGCGCCTCATCACGCTGGAGAAGCAGCAAAGGCGCATATCGAAGATCACGGCAAGGCCCTCCCGGCCCAGGCTTAGTTGTTGAGGCGGATCCGCCCACGCCGCCTTACATGCATGTCGAGGCATTTTCGTCACCCAGCCCATTGAACATTTACTTCGTACTTTCTCAACCATCCTGACCATCTGCTGTTTCGGTGTGGCAGTTAGCAGGCGAATGGCAATACCAAAACGATCGCTGACGAGAACTCTAACAACTCGATGCGCCGAAGCGCTTCGAAGCGTGGCTGAAGTCGTAATAGCCAATGTGGCGTAAGCGACCCACCCGCAAGCCCGTTCCAGTTGCTAAAGGTAGTGGTTTTAGTGCAACCCAAACACAGCTACGCTGCTGGGCGTGCCGACGTACACCTTTCCATTGGCAACGATCGGAGTGATGAACTTGTTGTTGCCGAAATTATCTTTGCCACCTGAAGCCTGATTGGAGTTGTAAAGTTCGGTGGCGAGATTCGTCGCGTCATACGCGTGGAGCACGGCGGGGCTGCTATTCTCGACGACCCACACGATACCGTTGGAGGTGCCACTGGCAGAGATGACAGGAGTCGCGCCCGGGTAGCCGAAGGTGTGCGTCGAGCGAGTAGCTGGAGTCGCGGCCAATTGACCATTGGTGATCGGGAAGGACTTGATAGCGTCATTCACGGCGCCATAGTAGACGGTTCCGTTGAAGTAGCTAGGTTTGGAATAAACTCCACCGGCAAGCTGCCCGGAGATGAGCTGATAAATATTGTCGGCGTTGCCGTTGAATTTTCCCATGTTGTCGCGATTGACGACGTAGATGTTGCCATCCTTGCCGGAGCCGACGGCGAGATGGTGGGTTGTGCCAGCATTGTCGACGATGTCCGGAAGAAGCAGTTCCCCGCCGGAGCCGAAGTCGGTATCCGAATCGGATTCGGCGACAGTATTAAGCGGGGTGAAGTAATCGAGCAGCGCCAACGGCGTGGTCGAGCTTATTTTGGCGAAACAGTTGCCGCAGTCGCCCTTAGTGGGAAAGCCGCTAGCGTTCAGCGTGGTGTCAAAATCGCCGTTGCCCAGGATGAAATAGATATTCCCGGAGGCGTCAGCGCCGGGCGCTCCGCCCGCCATCCAGGTGGCGCCCTGGCTGCCGTTGGGGACGAGATTGAGGACGCTGGTCTGCGCGAGGGTGTCAGCGTTATAAGCAATGACCCAACCGGTGTAAGGACGATGGTCGCAATGCGAGGCCCACGTTGTGTAGATGGTGCCGTTGAGCTCGAGAAGGCCGGCACGTTCCTTGTATTGTTTCGGATCGAACACCACGTTGCCGGCGGAGCTGTTGTCTCCGGTGCCGGGATAAGTGGCCTGGATTGTGGTGGGGCCGCCGAAGAGTTCTGCCCCCGTCGTTAAGTTGAGAGCGTGAATGCGCTGATAATAGGTTCCGTTTGAATCTTTGGACATAGCGACGATGTAGATGGCGTTTCTTCCACGGTCGATGACCGGCGTGGAAGTGATGCCGATTTTAGGAGTGACCTGGCTGCAACCGCGATTGTCGCTGGGAGTTTCTCCGCTGAGCAGCGCGCTGACTTGCCACAATGCGGTTCCACCGCTGGAAGTGATGCTGTCGGCGTCGAAGGCGTAGATAGAATCATTCTCGGTAACCACATAGAGAACGTTCTTCGTGCCTTTGCCGGGAATGGCGAGGTTAGCGAGAAAGAGCGGCTGAGCGTCCACGAGGCTATCGACGCCAAATTCGCCCAATTTGCCAAACGAGTTGACGTTCACGTTTGTCGTGGTCAGCGTAATTTCGTTCACGTTCTCGCCGGTGCGGAGATTGTCGTAGTGATAAGTGACCACATCGATGGACGAACCGCCAGAGCTCGAGGGATTCACTGTGAGCATGGCAGGCTGGCTGGTGACCGCGCCCACGCTATTCGTCACGACAACGTCGAACATGGCGCCGTTGTCACTGGTGGTGGTGGCCGGCGTGGTATAAGCCGCGGACACGGCGCCGCTGATGTTGCTGCTGTTCTTTTGCCATTGATACGAGAGAGGCGTGGTGCCCGAAGCCACAACGGAGAAGCTGGCGGTCTGACCAACTGTGACAGACTGAGCCGCGGGCTGGGTAGTGATCGAAGGAGCGGTGGGAGCGGGGCTACCGCTGTCCGTGCCCCCGCCGGAGCTCGTGTGGGAAGAGCAAGCCACCAAGCCTGCGGTAACGAAAATAGCAGCGAGAAACTTAAGGGTTCGAGGCTCCAAATCGTGTCTGCTTCCCCCATCCAACTAGATAATGAGGTTTGGCCCCGTCCAGAGTCAACCGGAAGACTGGGGGACCGCGAAATTGTGTTTCATAGACTCTCAGAAAGTAGGATCGGTGATCCAGCTTTCAATCAAATGCCCAGCCCCAGCCTATAAACTGTCGAGAAACTCTGGAGTTTCCCCGCAGCTTATTCCTGCGTTCGATCAGCGTCAGACTCTTCGCGCTGGCGAGGGGAGGAGATGATTGGTTTGCTTGGTGTAGCAATCATTGACACCTGTGGCCCGCTGCGGCAATACTCGCCGTGTGCATCCACAGTACGAGAGTTCGGAAGTCGAGCGACAGTGAGCTGATTTTGACGGAGACGCAATGTCGGATGTGACTCAAGAACGGCGGATGTCACAGAGACGCCCGATGGTGCTGGCAGCGGATGTGATAGAACTATCGCGAGGAGCGCGACTGAGCGCGCAAACGTCCGATATTAGCCGCACAGGCTGTTACATCGATACCTTGAATCCCGTCGCGCAAGGTTCCCAGGTTCGCCTGCGGATCACTCATCACTTGGAGATTTTCGAAGCTATTGTGAAAGTCGTTTATGTCAGTCATGGACTGGGTATGGGCGTGACATTCACGGAAGTGGCACCCGGACAACAGGAAAAGCTGGAGCGCTGGCTAGAGGATGGGGGGCAAGAATTTTAAGCACGCCATAACAGAGAACGAACCTCAGTACTTCTCATGGCCCGTGACTCTTTCCGCGGGCACAGCCTTCCGCTCAATGTCAATCTTACGCCGGTCAATAGCTGAAGCGTGACGGGAAGCGCCTCCGCGTCGTCAGCAACGCCAGTTCGCCGGCGACCATCCCTGCCAGCGTCAGCTTTGCAGACTTCGCCATGGGTGAGTCAACCACCAGTTTCAATCCGCAGAGCAGTCTCAAGGGCACCAAGAGTTTTTGGGCGATCTAAGTTTGCCGAGACCACACTGTAGTGCGTCCGGGAGGAGAGCTGTCTACCTCGCCTTCTTTGCGGACAAACTGCGCAGGCGTGTCATCATGGCTGCGAGCCTGGGCCGGTCTTCCTGACTCACAGCTGCGAATTTCATTCCTATACCGCTTCCCGATCTGATGTGACGCACTGTAGCGTCGGCACGAATTTGGCCTTCTTGCACCAAGAAGTGGAGGCTAACAACCGATCCTATATTTTTGACAATGGGTGTCTTTAGAAAGAGACCACCCATGCACAAATCCAGTACGCTCGAAACGTCCGCCCTTCCCTCGGAGTTCCAGTAAACCCAAACCTCATCCGCGGTGTCCACACGCGAATAAAGTCTCCTGGACGGTAGGGACCCCAGTTGCCAAGAATTAGCCACAGCCGCTTGCCTTTCTTTCTGAGCTTGTTGAGCCTGGGTCGCTGGGCCGGGTGTATAGACCCTACTCCTAACGTCTGCCTAAGACAAGGTGATTCTCCTCGACAAGGCCGGGCTCGAGTTGTCAATCTCCGTCAGTCAGACCGATCAGGTCATAACGGGTGAGCCGTATCCTGCGAGACGGCATGTCCAAATGGAGTTCGGAACATTCGCCGGTCGAATGCAGTCCCATCCCGACTGAGCATTGATCTGAAATATGATAAGAAAGAGGCGGCTGTATCCTGAGGAGATAGTTTCTGCTAACTCATTTTCTACAGTTTACTTACCTTGAAGATTCATCTCCCTCAGAATCCTCATTCCGATTCCAAATGACCCATTCGGAAGGGAAGCGACTCGCACCACCTGCGTCAGATACTCGTGGGGCATGTCTTCAGGCTCGTTGGAATAAGGTAAGGACACGAGAAGGCGCATCCCCACCTCATACTTAGTCTCGCTTGAACGAAAATAGACCCCTGTCGGCGAGACACTGAGTGTGCTGCGAATATCATCGAACGGCTCGAGTCTTGGATCCGTGGGGCGGATGCGTATCGGCTGGATGATCTTGCATCGTCGACTCGAGCGTCGGTCCCACTGCGGCCGCCGGGCCGGAGTTCCGCCCACTTTCGAATTTGTTCCGCTATCGGAATCGAACGAGGAATTCATTGTCTTTCACCTTGCCCATCCTAATGGACCTCTGATGAAAGCCTAGATGGGCTACTGCAAGAAACCTATGGCAAGGCGGTACTTACAGAAAGATGGATCAATCCATCCTATTGGTAGTACGGAAGTCCTATAACTGGGATTCTCGCTCGAGGCAGACCTCCCATCACGTGGGAGCCCCAGGCCAGCGAAATAGCAAGAAACGCTGCGATAAAACCATGGCCTTCAACCGCTATCGGGAACCAATCCCAACAGTCCCCCATTTTCAGCGCTGGTCCGAAACGTTCGCTTTTTCCAAAGCCTTGAAGAGAGAATCGGTTCCTATAACCTGGCCGTTCATAGTGCCAGGAATGAGAGCGTCCTTCTCGATCATGTCCTTCCTTGCTCCGGCGATGGTGACGTTGTTGACCTCGAGAGTGCGGCCAAGGGCGCGTTCGTAATTGGCTTTGGCCTCGGCAAGATTGGCAAGTGCGCGCAGTTCCGTGCCCTGGGCATTGATGAGATCGCGTTGCGTGAGAATGACGTTGTAAACGGTAGAAGCGCCGAGTTGATATTTTTTCTGTTCGGCGTCGAACGTCTGTTGTTGTAGTTCCCGGGCCTTGCTCGCCGCCTCAACCTGGGCACGGCCTTGCTCAACGGCGATGATGGTATTCCGAACATCCAACAAGGCATTGTTTTTTGTCTGTTGCACTTCCGCTTCAAATTGCCGCTGCACCAATTGTGCGTGAATGTTGTCGGCTTGGTTCGCACGGTTACGCAACGGAAGACTCACGGTGAGTTGGCCGGCATATACCGGGAAATTATTGTGGAAGATCTGCGATTGAGCCGTCGAGAAGCCATCCTTGAAGGAACCTGTAACAGGCGTAACGGATAGGGGAGTATAGAAACCGGGAATAGGACTGCCGCTGGCGTCCACGATTGGAACTCCTGCGACGGTGGTTGGTGTGCCGGTCGTGAAAGAATTGCCTGCAAGTCCGTTGGAGGAGTATTGAAGCCCAAGGGTGGCCGTGGGAAGTAGTGCGTTCCGCGTGGCGCGGACGTCCACTTCGGCGTTCTTAAGGTTGAGATATTGTTCCTGGAGATCCGGGCGCTTTTGAAAAGCTTCTTTGACGGCGTCTGAGAACGATTCAGTTTCAATCGTTGCGGGAGTTTCCGGCTTATCCGTGGGTATGATTTCGACATCAAGAAGATTGGAAGCCATGGGGTCTTTGGAAATGTAATTCTTGAGGACCAATTCATCCTGTAGCTGAGTCGTTTGTGCAACGATAAGGTTCTGGCGATCCGTAGCCAGTTCCGATTCGGCCCGCGTTACGTCCAAGGGGGCCATTGTGCCGATCTCCAATTGTTTCTTATTGTCGTTATAGAGCTTTTCTGAAACAGTGACAGCCTGCTGCTCGACTTTGACGTTTTCGCGTGCGTAGACCAGTTCCCAATAGGCAGTAATGGTATTGGTCACGGTGGTGATGGCTTGTTGGGCGAAGGTGAGGTCGGCAATCTTTCGATTATTTTCCGTAATGATGATGTTTCGGCGATTGACGAAACGCCCAGCTCCCGCTAGGAGTTGCTGCTGAAACGTAATCGACAAGGAAGACTGCACGTAGGGATTGAAGAAGTTCGCGGCCGTAGAAGAGGCACGGGTATTGTCCCAACTCACGCTGAGGGTCGATCCTGTAACGAAGTTCTGCAAATACGAAGTATTGTACTCAGCGGCATGGGAGAAGAGGGGCTGTGCGACAGTTGTACCACCCGATGCACCAAGACCAGAGGTATAGGGGTTAGCGATGGGGGTCGTGGCATCGCTGAAACCAACAACCTGCGAAACGGTCGGATCGTAATAGAGTTCAGGGAGGTTGGCGGTTGAGCCCACGGCGATGCTGCCGGGCGTGCCATACCCATAACCACCGGCGCGGGCCTTCAACAAGCTCGCATCGGCCATCCAGGGGGTGTAGCGCTGCACAACGATATCCATGCTATTTTCAAGCGCTAAAGCGATGGCATCTTGCAGGCTCAGAGGGAGCTTGCCGTCGCGGATAAGTTGCTGAAGGCGGGGGGAATTGGTGAGCACCCCGGGAGCGACTACCTGGGTACGGTAGGGATTGACAAAGTCCGGGAAGGGACTCGGCGCTCGGGAATAGTCGAATTTGGAGACACCCAGCGATATTGGTACGCCCCCCTGTGCAGCGGGATGCGTTTGAGCGGGGACAGGCTCCTGCGCGAAAACAGGAGCCACCGGTGTGCCCGTCATTAACCCAATTAGCATCGCTGCAAACACGGGTCTAAAAAGCGGCTTCTTCATGACTTTCCTCAAGATCGGCATCGGAACGAATGAAACGAAAAAGTGTTGGATTTCCAGGTTTGCTAAAGCGATTCACAATCCGAGTCGACTCGCTTAGACAAAGATTCCATGTCCGGACGTACTCCACAACGGCTCAATCCGTCGGCTCGCACTAAGCGTCAATACACAATCAGAATCATCCATAGCCGTTAGAAGTGTCCTCGACTTAATCGTACGGACGCCATTCGTGATCCGGAATGGGTGTCATCATTTCATCATTTCAATGATTCTGTTCGAGAGGAAAAGAGGCCAAACGGTGAGGAATTGCTGATTTCCCAGCAATAGACCACATCCATAATCGCAAAAGATAATTAAATTAAGTCTATATGCATCAGCCAGTTGAGGCCAGAGAGGAGGACCAGGTTCCCTCCTTTTCGAACTAAGGGCGGGTATTGAAAGCACGTAAGTTATTCATTTTACGTAGCGCCACAAACGCCAAAAACGCTCAAATTGCGGAATTGGGGTACACGGCGGGTACACGGGGCGGGACGAATTGCGTAGGTCGGTACCGGATTCCTTTGGTATTAATTTAGTGCCGCGTCCAGGTCACTCCTGTCATTAAGCAGTATCCATTCCACTACCGAAATCGGGAGGGTCCCGTTGGCCAACAAGGCGTCGTGGAAGGCTCCCAGGCGAAAGTTCGTGCCTTGCTGTTGGCGGTAGCGCCCCAACAACCGCATGATTTGCCACTTTCCAACCATGTACGTGATTTTCTGTGTCGGTTGAGAGGCCGCACCGGCAGCCTCACCCTCGGCGGCTTCTCGATCGAGCCCGCCCGCCTCCATGAAGTATTTCACTGCCTGTTCGAAGGTCCATTTTCCGGTATGAAGATTGACATCGACCCCAACACGCGCGGCGCGGTATCTCGAAAGCCGCAAAATCTGACCTTGCGCGGCCGAATTATCCGGATAGAGGCCGGTCCGCATCATCATTTCTTCCGTGTAAAGTGCCCAACCCTCGGCGAATACGCCATCACCCTGCTCGCGCCGGATTTCGTCTGACAGGTGATTGGAGATCGATATCTGCAAGAAGTGGCCGGGGATGCCCTCGTGGCCAAGAATAGGCCGCGGATCCTCGATGGCCGCGCGAATATAGAAATTCTTGCTGTCTGGGTTGTACGCCGGAATGAAATAAAATCCGCTGTTGTCCGTGTCGTACAAGCCGGGAGGGTTCATGAAGCCGCCCGGACTGGTCGGCTTGAACGCCGCAGGGAGTTCCCGGATCTCAAATTTCCCAAGATAGGGAGGCACAGTGACGAGATTGCGTTCGCGAAGGAATTGAATTATCTCTGCCTCGCGGCGCTCGTAGGCTTGTAGGAACTCCTGTTCGTCCGCGGGAACCGATTTGCTGCGGGCAGGATTCGGATCTGCCATGGAAGGATCGGCAAGTAGGGCCTCCAGGGCGCGATAGCGTGCCAGCTCTACTTGGCCAAGCATGGCGACTTGCTCCGCATCGACGGGCAAGAGGTAAACGTTCTTCAGCAGGTAGTTGTACTTGGCTTCGCCCATAGGTCGGAACTCTGCCATCTTCGACAGCCGCTGGTCCAGCCAGTCTGCATAAGCATGAAGCGCCACAAGAGCGGCATCACGCGCCTGGACGAAATCCTGCTTCTCGGCAGGAGTAAGTTCACTTGCGATAGTCGCCAGACTATCTGTATAGAGACTGTCGCCGGTGCGAGCCGAGTCGATAGCGAGTTGGGCATAGAGACGCACGGGTTCCACAAGGTTCCTCTCCCCTTGTTCAAGGAACGCTGGCATAAGCTTCAAGCGTGACGTCGCTGCCAGCGCGCGGGTCCGTCCGGGTGCATAGTCTTTCTTTATCAGGGAGAAAATTGCATTGGCGCACTCGTTAGTGTAGGTCTGCGGGTCACGGCGTTCGGGCATAAGTGCATCAAAGAAGACAGCACCCTCGATCTGCGAGCGAAAGAGCAGCCAATCGATTTGGTCGTCCTTTGCCCAGGAATCCGTCCGCATCGACTTGAGCTGTGCAAGAGTCTCGGCAAGATGTTTCCGACGCATGGCAATGGCGCTTTCGGAATAGTCCTGCAACTTCTCGTCCCAGGTATGGAGTCCCTGGTAGCTGCTGCCGACCGGATCATTCTCATTCCGCCATGTGTAATAGGCGTGTGCCACATGACGCAGATTTTCGGCCGAGTCGGTGGCCCTTGTTCCGCTCGAGGTAGCCTGCCCAAAAGCAACCGGCATCAATATCAACGTTAGTATCAAGATCCCGGACGGAATCCGCATCGAGGCTCCCATTCTATCGGTGCATACTATACACGGTCGGAGTGAGTGGTGTGGGTCGTACCAAATCCATTGGAACGCGAAAATTCTGGATTTACAGGCGCCCACTAAGCCAAAAGGTGGAGCCCTCATGTTGTGGCACAAAAACGGCTGACCACGGGCTCTCCCTGCAAACGAAGCTGGCGCGCCCCGCACCTGCGAGACTTGAGTAGCATATGCGGGAAGTTGGTAGGGGGCTGTGGGGATCGAAATTGCATCCCACCACTTCTAAGTCTCACCGATAGAGCGCGTTACTGACCGCTCCTCCCGGCCAATTGTTAGAACTGTTAGAAATCAGACGGATTTTGCGCTCAACATCCTTCGTCTCGAAAGGTGACTCGGAGATGCGCGGACGGAAACCTAAACGCGAATCGCGCAGCTCGGAAATCTACGCGAGTCTCGTCCAGTGGAAACAGATTCCTGAATGTTCCCGACCTTCCCTCCGGTCGCTCGCCGCCGAACTCGGCACAAGTCACCAACTGTTGAGCTTCTACCTAAGGCGCTTGGACAAGTGGCAAATGCAGCAGTACCGTCGCCGCGCTGAACAGATACGGGAGCGGGCCGCTGCCCAAAATCGTGAGATGTCCACTACGGAAGAGTACGAGGTGCGAGCGCTCAATAGCGCGGCCATTAGATGCCTATTGGATTCCGCCGTGGAGAAGAACCTAAGTCAGATTGAAGAGGACGCAAAGGCCGGCCGTCTAAAACATCTGCAAATTCAATTCCTCCTCGATCAAGCTAGTAATAATGATGAATTCGTTCTCGGTGACGGGGAGCATTCCCGGGCACCGCCTCGATGCCGTACTCCGTCAGCAGCCCAGGCATGGATTCCCTCACGGAAAAAGTGACCACCTCTTCGGGGAAGTTAACGCAACTCAATGTCGAAATGGAAGGAGCTTGCTTTTAGCTGCGCGGGTTTCTGACCGAAGTCGT
This sequence comes from Candidatus Acidiferrales bacterium, assembly GCA_963701055.1. Taxonomy (GTDB): domain Bacteria; phylum Acidobacteriota; class Terriglobia; order Acidiferrales; family UBA7541; genus Acidiferrum. Next base: position 5,853,288 of record OY969563.1, read on the forward strand.
CGATAAGCAAATCCGTATCAAATGGTTCTGTATTCGGCGTCCCGTAACTCATACATTCTCGGTCCCGAACCGCAGTGCGTTCGTCCCGTATCAAAGGATTTGATTTGATACAACACCCGTCCACGCAAGCAATGCAGGCAAAAGACCGATGCAGAGCGAAGAACTTCGGGGTTTTTGGGCAGATGAGCAGCTAAGGACCTTCAAAGTGTTGATTGCACTCGTTCCGTTTTTCTCAAGTCGTGATGCCCAGAATCAGAGATGTTTTTGGGCGCGCGTGTCTGCTCACATCCGTGATGGGAGCCTAACCCTGCGCCGGTCAGTGTTTCAAGAGCGCGTCCAGCGAGAGGGCTCCGCCTCCCGCAATGACACAGGCCAACGCCATGGCGATAAAGGCGAAGTTGGCCTCGAAGCCGTGGCCCTTGCCAGCCGCGAGTTCCCAGTTGATGAAGAAGGCATTTTTCCGGTGAACTTTGGCGATTGCGCCCAGCATTACAATGATGATCGCCAGGGCCGCGAGCCGCAATCCTCGTAGTACACCTACGCCGCCAAGGAACTCGAAGAAGGCGTATGCGATAAAAATGGGGAGCCCGGTCGAAGTCAAGTAGGCCGTCGTTCCTTTGAGACCATACCCATTGCGCTCCATGCGCGAAAAAGATCGCGCGGAGGGCGACACGTACAAAGGTAACCGCCCAGGATGGCTCTGAGACAATTCAGAACATGCCGTTGGCGTGTGCGGCGTTCTTTGGATCGCCAACTTCCTGCAATACGTCCCAATTCTCTGACCTTGCCTTCCGCGTTCATCTTGTCGCCAGAATTTCCGATTTGGTGAAACGGCTGTCAAAGCCAACGGAACACAAGTCTTCCGTATGGAGCATCAGCGACATGTGATGAATGCGGCGACCAATCTGGAACTAATACGAAAGTATCGCCGATACCTTCGTCCACTTGTTTTACCGCTACGCTACTGGCTTAATCGCAACTGCGCGAAACTCGGGTCGATCTCGGATCTGATGAGCCTGCTCGCCGAGGTTTGACCCAGCGCGGTCTTTCCGAAACCTCATAGAAGCATTTAGTGATTGTTACGGCGAGAAATGAAGATCAGGAGGAATACATGAGCGAGACACTTAATGCAGGTAAAATCCGTCTGTTTCGGCATTCAGATGCGCATTGGCGGGTTACGTTTGATCTTCCACCTCTCAACATTTTCGGGCCAGCGAATATCCCACAGCTTGAGGAAGTTGTGTCGTTGCTCGAAACCGATGACCGCGTCAAGGTGGTGGTGTTTGACAGTGCTATCGAAGGATTCTTCTTAACGCACTACGATTTCGTGGCCAAACCCGAAGATTCGGCAAAATTTTCTGTTGGGCCTACGGGCTTGCAACCCCTGCCTGACATGCTTGCCCGGCTAAGCCGCGCATCCGTCGTGTCCATTTCCTCGATCCGTGGACGCGCCACAGGCGTCGGGAGCGAGCTCGCTCTAGCTAGTGACATGCGCTTTGCCAGCCGCGAAAAGGCTGTCCTTTCGCAGTGGGAGGTCGGAGCAGGTTTGGTTCCGGGCGGCGGACCTATGGCTCGATTACCACGTTTGATCGGACGAGGAAGAGCTTTGGAAGTGTTGTTGGGAGCGGATGATATCAACGGCGATCTGGCGGAGTTGTATGGCTATGTCAATCGCTCGTTGCCTGACGCTGAGCTCGACGCGTTCGTCGATGCTCTTGCCAAAAGAATCTCGTCTTTCGACAAGCGAGCGATCGCAGAAACGAAACGCCTGGTCAATCTGAATAGTTTGCCTCCCGACAGAGAGATCGCACCCGAATGGGATGCCTTTATCGCTTCGCTCGGACGCCCCGCAGCCCAGGAGCGCATTCGGACTCTGTTCCAACGCGGATTTCACAAACCGGGCGATGTGGAAACCCGGCTTGGATACCACGTCGGGCTGCTCGGGTTCACTGACGAGGCCACTGCGGCGTCCAGACCAGCGCGCTAATTCGAGCAAGGAGAGAGCAATGAATACGAATTCGAAAGCGCGAATGGCAACCCGCGAAGGACCTGGACCGGCCAACGCGGAGAAGCGATTGAACGAGCTTGGCATCCAGCTTCCGGCGCCGCCGGAACCGGAATGCTTCCCACCGAGGGCCGCGGAGCGAAATTCATCGGGCGCGTCGGCGCGGAGCTAGATATAGAAGTGGGACGCAGGGCCGCTCATCTCGCTGCACTCAATGGCCTCGCCGTGGCTCGTGAATATTTAGGATCACTCGATAAAGTGAAGCGAGTCGTCCGGCTCGGCGTTTCGGTGGCCACGCTGGGGGATGTCCGCGATCAGCCGAAAGTCGCCGACGGTGCTTCGGAGTTACTGCAAGACGTCTTCGGAAAAGACAAAAACCCGAGCCGCTTGGTATGTGGCGTCGCGAGCCCTTCCGCTCGGCGCCCCAGTCGCACTTGAAATTATATTCGAGGTAATCGCGTGAAGCCGCGGCGGGCAATGCTCCCCCGCCTCGCCAGTAGCAATAAACGCCCGGGCTACGACAATGAAACCCTTCGCGCCCGAGGCTATATATCAGCTAAAGATCGACACTGACGGCGATGGCTTCGCCGATATCGCATGCCGTGTGCGCTTCTCGGAAGCCGGGGACTACCGTATTTTCGCCGGCTGGCGCGAGCCCTTTTTCTTCGACACGCAGGGAGCCCTGAACAAACTACAGTTCACCGGGGACGATTTCAACACGCGACTTCGTTCCCCTTCCACGAGGCCAACGCCAAAGATCATGACTTTGCTTATTTACTCGTTACGCGCCTTGAACAGTGCCAAGACTGCGGGCGCAGGTCACACCCTTGGATCCACGCGGAATAGAGAATGAAAATGTCGCTCCCGGACCATCATTCAGCGTTGCCCATAAACGGCCCTGGTGACTCTCGATAATGGAGCGACTGACCGATAGTCCCATTCCCATACCGTCATTCTTCGTCGTGTAGAATGCTTTGAAAAGTCTGTCAACGGCTTGAGGGTCGAAACCGACTCCCGCATCCTGCACAGTCAGTCGCACACGATCCTCTTCGTCTCGTTCGGTTCTGAGCACTAACTGCCTCGGACGATCATCGACGCTGCTCATCGCGTCGGACGCGTTCCGGAGCAGGTTCATGATGACCTGCTGTAGCTGTACTCGATCGCCCCTGACAAGCAGGAGGTCGTCGGTAAGTTCCGGTCGCAAAATCACATTATTTCTTTGGAGTTCACTCAACGACAGCGCGAGCACCTCTCGTGTAGCCTCGTTTAGATCCATCGATTCGGTCGTGGCTTCCTTCGTGGTGTAGAGGGTGCGCAATCGCGTGATCAACTCGGACGCACGGTTGCCATCGCGAATCGTCCGCCGCGTGGTTTCGAGCGCCCCGTCGACATTCGGAGGATCGGCGGCCAGCATCCGTAGACAGGTGCTGGCGTTGGTGATGATGCCCGACAGCGGCTGATTGATTTCATGCGCGATCGATGCGGTAAGTTCTCCCATCGTCATCACGCGCGTCATATGCGCGAGCTCCGCCTGCGCCTGGCGTAATCTCTCACGCATCTCCTTGGCCCGCTTTTGTTCTCTCAAATCAAGGACGAAAGCGACACCCTCGTTCCCACCCTCTTGGAACAGAGCGCCGCCAAGCATTACGGGCACGCGACTGCCGTCTTTCCGGACGTACTCTTTCTCGTACGGTTGGGCACTTCCGTTCGCTCTTAGCTCGGCCACGGCATGTTCATCGCGCTCGCGCCATTCGGACGGAGTAAGGTCCGTCCAACGCATGCGACCCGAAATAAGATCTTCGCGGTTGTATTCCACAATGTGGAGAAACGCCTCATTGGCCTCCACAATCTTACCGTCAAGATCCCAGATGAAGATTCCTATAATATTGGCGTCGACTAAGCGCCGGTTTCTGGCTTCCAACCCTCTGGCCAGCTCACGCACCGCTGCCTCCGCCTTTTGGCATTCGGCAACTTGGAATTTGAGATCGTCGATGGACGCCAGCACCTGATATGCCGAGGAAGCGAATTTCCCCAGTGAACCCATGACCCGGTTATCTTCGGCGTCGAACTTGCGACGATCACTATACGTGATTGCCCAGATCGTGCCCACTGCTTGGCCTCGGACGTAGAAAGGAACCAGCAGGCACTGTGCGGCCGCAGGTATGATCGGTCGTAGGTAGGGGTACCGCCGCTCGCAGTGTGTAAACAACAGCGTACAATTTCGGTCGAGCAGATCTCCGCATGGGCCAAAGTTGCGCGGCGTCCCTCCGCCAACATGGGGATTCCACGTGTCGGCTATAGCGGTCCAATAGAACCTTTTACCGCAACCGTCAGGTGTTTTGCCATCCCTCGACAGCAGGCTGAGGCCAGCGGAGTCACACTGGGTGATATCCAGAATCGTATCAGCCAGCGTCTGAAAAATGGTGCCTGGTGAATCGTCGAGCGCGCTCATCAGAGCCACGAGCGCGCGGTTCTCTTTCTCGTAATCCGGCGGACGCGACGGGCGACGGTGTAACTCCTCCGTGCAGAGGATCGATTCCAGCGAAGCCTCGCCTGTTAGAATTGAAGATTTTAATGGAACATCATTTTGCGATTTGGCAGACTCGGTCACGTTCTCACCTCCATAAAGGATCTTCATACCGAATCGAAGGGTCCCAAACTCGGTAAAACCGGTGACCTGTATCCCCCCGGCCGCTTCGATTTCTCAAACTCGTGTAACGGTCCCACCTAAGGTTTTGCGCTCCGCCAAATCTCACTGACAATACAAAGGCGCCCTTCGACTGGCTATAGACGGAACGTGGAACGCCCGTGGAATTTCCGTGGAATGTCCCGATCCAATGGGAGCCTATAAAACCGGAAGGAGTTGCGGGCAGGGACGCTCGGTTCTTTGAGCGATGCAGAGTTTTTGAGGCCCACGACTTAATCTGCAGCGATCGATGACACCGCGCACTACCGGAGCTTGACGATCCAGCGACTACGCCCTGGCAGCCGCAGGCGTTTCTTCGTTCAGCAGGATGACTGAATCTGCGAACTGCACCAATCCTGGTTTGGAAACAGTTGCGTAGGCGCCGAAGCACCCCCTATGATGGTCAGCGATTGTGCGAAGAATGCTCAAATCGCGAGGCAGGTCTTCCTGCGCCAGTGTGGAGGTGACGCACCATACCGTTGGCTGGAACTCCTGGATTCGTACGGCTCCACCGATTTCCAGTGAGCCACCGATCCAGGAGTCTTCGACGAAACCACTCCATGTCGGCCCAGACTCGATATAAATATTCGGACGGAATCGGCGCCGATCGATCTTCGCCGTCCCGCCCTGTAGCCTACGCAAATGATCCACGGACCCACTTGCGACCACAAAGGCGGCGCCTATTTCAAAGAACGATTCCTTCATCAATTGGAAGTAATCAGGCATCGTCTCGGGCGTCCAGTCCGGCTTGAACTTGTTGACCGGCACGTCACCGAAGACACTCTCACGATTGATGTCCGTTTTTTCTTCACTGCGCGGCTCGTTCTCCAATCGAACCGGGTGTCCAAGCGCATCCGAAATAATCGCGGATGCTTCCGGATCGTCGGCGTAGACTGTCCGGCCCCCTGGTGTTGTGATCTCAATTCGCCCCGGAGTGTCGTAAGTCGGCTCGACTTCGTACCGTGCATGAAAGTCGAGGAGCCGCGGGAACTTCTTCGCGCTCGCGATTCTCCCGGTGTTGAGGTCACGTAATGCCTTGGCACGATCACCAAGGCTGCCTCGCGGGGTGATTGCGAGCTGGCTTCGCTGCTCTCCGAGCATCGACTTGACTGGATACCGCCACAGTTCTGCAATAGTCCCTGCAGTTTGTTCGCGCATGACGATTACCTCGGAAAACGATCTGATTTTATATCCGCCGCCAACAGGAAACAATCAGGCTTACCATCGCGTTCACAGCGATGCCACTTCCACGGTTTGCTTCGCATGTTCCGTTGTCAGAAATAAGAAGGCGAGTTGAAAGCACAAACGACGGGCACATTTGGCCGTAGGCAGCTACTTGCCTCCAGAACTCCTTAGGTCCTGACATTAGGACTACCTACTTTCTTCTGCGACCGAGAAAGTTGTTGATTCATAACTCTCCGAAAGAACGCGGCCAGTTCTCGAGGGTTTACAAAGCTTGCGTGTTGTCCAGACATCATGTGCTCTACTCGTCCCCTGAACCAACCGAGCTCCGACTCAGTGGACCGGCTAAACTGAACGACAAAGGCACGCTCCGGAGGCATGATCGAAGCTTCTGGCGACGAAGCGATTTCTTTTCGTCCCTTTGCGGCCCTCTGCGGCTTATTGTTGTTCGTCATGAGCTCAAAGTATTGCCGTAGCACACTTCAGGCCATAGGCCATAGAAGGAGCGTGGAATTTTCGTAGAACTTCCGTAAAATAGGGGCCGCCGTGAAAGCCAATCAGGTGCCAAGTGACCTCGCACGCTACATTTGTATTTCCGCCGTTTCGGCTCGACGTCGCCAACGAGCGGCTGTGGCGGGAATCCACCTTGATCCCCTTGAGGCCCAAGACCTTTGAAGTTTTGCTCTACCTTGCGCAGAACGCTCAGCGCCTGGTGACCAAGCAAGAGCTGCTCGACAACATCTGGACGGATACCTTCGTTAGTGATGAGTTGCTTCGCGGATATATCCGGGAACTGCGAGCAACGCTAGGTGATGACGCAAGAAAGCCGCGGTACATCGAAACCGTTCCGGCGCGCGGCTATCGCTTTTTACTTCGCGTTGAACTTGAGACTCCTTACTCGCCAGTCGGTACTCGTACAGAAACCCTAACGCCAGAAACGAAGCCCAATAAAGCCCATAACGAGTTGCGAGTGGGGATTCTCCATTCCCTAACCGGGACCATGGCCTGGACCGAGGGCCCGGTAGTTGACGCCATTCTGCTCGCAATCGAAGAGATCAATGGGCAAGGTGGAATTTTAGGACGAGAGGTCCTGCCCGTAGTAGTCGATGGGCAGTCGGAAGAAACGGTTTTCGCACGCCATGCCGAAAGGTTGATCGCTAAGGAAGAGGTCTGCACGATATTCGGCTGCTGGACGTCTGCGAGCCGGAAGTCAGTGCTCCCGATCGTGGAAAAAAAAGATCACCTATTGGTTTATCCGACTCAATATGAAGGAATGGAGCAGTGTCCCAACATCTTTTACACGGGCGCGGCACCCAATCAACAGATTGTCCCCGCAGTTCAGTGGGCATTTGGTTTCCTCCGAAAGAAACGGTTTTTTCTGGTGGGGTGGAATTCTGTATATTCGCGGGCCGCAAACGCGATTATACGGGAGGAGGTCGAGGGGTTAGGAGGCGAGATTGTTGGTGAAGAGTACGTGCTCCCGAACAGCACGGAGGTGACCAGAGTTGTTCGCACCATCGCAAGGAGTAAGCCAGACGTGATCTTCAATTCCCTCGTTGGCGACACGAACTTGTTTTACACCCGCCTTCTCCGCGCGGCCGGAATTACACCTGCGAAAGTTCCCACTGTCTACTTCAGCATTGGCGAGATCGAATTGCTGAGCCTGTCGACGAAAGAAACTCTGGGGGATTATGCCGCCTGGAACTACTTTCAGAGCCTTGACCGGCCGGAGAACCGCATTTTTGTGGACAAGTTTCGTCATCGATATGGGCGCCAGCGCGTCACTGCCGATCCGATGGAGGCCGGGTATTCGGGTGTACATCTCTGGGCTCAGGCGGTGGAAGAAGCGGGAACGACAGACACGCCAGCCATCCGACAAGCGCTAAGGAAGCAGAAATTCGATGCTCCCGGCGGGCTTGTCCGAATAGATTCAGAGAATCAACATACTTGGAAGACTGTGCGACTGGGAAAGATTGTCGAAGGTGGACAATTCGAGATCGTCTGGACTTCAGAAAAACCCATTCGCCCCGAACCTTACCCTAGTTCCCGCCCTGCCGCCGCTTGGAATGAGTTTCTTACTGGCCTCTATAGAGAGTGGGACGGGCGCTGGACCAAATCTCACAACTAAAGTCGAACGATGAGGGCCACAAACTCTCTTTACCCCTCAGCGGACGTTTACTAACCCATGCCAAGAACCGTTCGCTATAGCGTTGGGGCTGCGATCCGATAGACATATGAGCATAGAGCCTTTTCTTAACCTGGCTGCGTATATGATGACGTAGCCTTGCGCCCAAAACCACCGCGACTTCTGCATCGCAACGCGACTTCGGCTTACTCTTTACACCACTTTGGACCAACACGCGCGCATGTGAACGCCGCTTGTCGCGCCGACTCCTACCAAAGTATCGCCGATACCATCGTCTGATTGTTTGCCCTCCACGTTTCTGGTGTTATGGCTTCGTCGCAAGCGATTCGATCGAGGATCGAAACAAAAAGATTTTCAGAAAGGATTCCGCAATGACTCTCGAAACAGCTTTGTACAACGCAAAAACCTATAACACGGGCGGCCGTGAAAACGGCGCTCCCCGCACCGGCGATTGCCGCCTCAACATTAAGTTCTCGCCAGAACTAAGCCGTCGATCCCAATTTTCGCCGCTAGTTGGAAGAAGGGTACTGCGTGCTGCGTTACCGCAAGGGATGTGGATTATTTGACTCCATGCGCTTTGGCCATTGGCTGGCTCGGGGCGAAGCCTGAGTCACGCCCGGCTAGGTACGCGTGGACGAAGTGGTCGTGAATGCTTGAAGGATTTAAAGAAAAGGAGACGAAAACCAATGAACGATCAAGAAGCCACAGCGCTTGCCGAGCGACAGGAAGACAAACACTGCACAACTCCCAAAGCCGCATCGACCGACGAGCGGTTGCTCGTAGCGCAAGCTAAATCCGGAAACTCGAGCGCTTTCGGAGAACTATACGAGTGTCACCGACCGAGCATCTATAGCGCGGCCTTTCGGATACTTCGCAATCGGCAAGATGCGGAAGACGCAGTTCAACGTTCGTTTCAGCGTGCCTTCACAAATCTCGGCAGATTTCGCGAAGACTCGTCTTTCGCAACCTGGGTAACGCGCATAGCGATCAATGAAGCGTTGATGCTGATCCGTCGGAGGCGTGCTAACACACCGTTCCAAGAAAGCAACAATGACAATGAAGTGCATTCCACCTTCGAGCCGGCGGATAAGCGACCGACACCGGAACAAGCCCTCGCCGAAAGAGAACGCCGGGCCACTGTCCTTCGAGCAATTACGCATCTCCGGGAAAGTTTGCGCATCGTGGTTCTTCTTCACGAATTGCAAGGGCTCACGAATGTTGAAACGGCGCGAAGGCTCGGTCTGACGGTTTCCGCTGTTAAAGCACGCACATTCCATGCGAGACGCTGTCTGCGACGGCACTTCGAACAGAAATACAAGGCAGCGCGAGTGGCCTTCTGATCGGAACACGAAATAAGGAACAGTGAGGTACCAGTTATGAAAGGAAAACATGGATGTTTGCTAGTAGGCCAGTGAGTTGGACCACAGGCTCATCAAGGAACCGCGCCCGCCGCACCCCCAGCTCTTTTGCGGGCGTATGTGGCTCGGAAGTCGAAATAGAAAGGCCGTAAAAAAATCCGATTGAGGAGGCTAGCATGGCAGTCACCACGGAAATCGCGCCGAATATCTATCGCATCTCGATCTTTGCTCAATGGGGAAATTTTCAGTTTAACCATTTTCTGGTGAAGGACGATGAACCGCTGCTGTTCAGCACCGGGCTGCGCGGAATGCACGCGGAAATTCGCGAGGCCGTCTCAAAGCTCATCAACCTTTCCGAGTTGCGCCACATCAGCTTCAGCCATTTTGAGTCAGACGAGTGCGGGTCGCTCAATGAATGGCTGGCTGCAGCGCCCAAGGCCGATGTGATCTGCAGCCAAGTGGGCGCCCTCGTGAACATGAACGACTTCATTGGCCGGGAGGCACGCGGTCTAGCTGACGGCGAGACCTTTGCGACGGGAAAGTACCGCTTTCGTTACTGCCAGACTCCCCATCTGCCCCACGGCTGGGACGCTGGGGTCCTCTTCGAAGAAACGGAGAGAACACTGCTCTGTTCGGACCTGTTCCATCATATGGGCGACGTCGAACCGCTCACCTCTGCCGATGTCGTGGGCCGCTCGCGTCAGGCGATGAAGGAATTTCAGGCGGGCATCCTTGCGGAGTATGTTCCGTACACACCACTCACCGCGCAGAACTTGAAAAAGCTCGCCGACCTAAAGCCCAAAACGCTCGCCATCATGCATGGCTCCAGCTTTACAGGTGACTGCGCCCGAGCACTCGATGACCTCAATGTGATGTTCCGCGAGGTCTTCGGCAGGCAGAAGTAGAGGCGCTATTCGCTCCACCTAACCTGTATTTTTGGAAACTGGCTGCCGACTTCTCATTGGGAAGCGCGCCACAACTGCAATGCGCAGCTGGCTCGAGTTCCGGATCGATCATTGGCGGAAGACGGGTCAACCGGAAGTTATATTCCGGACAAGAAGTCTAGTTAGAGGATGTAACCAGTGATCTCGCCGAACCCCGTTTTTGGATTGCTTGCTTCGGATTGCCAACTATCCAGGAATTATTTCGGGGGGCTATGGACCGAGTCGCCAAGTGGGACCGGTTTCGCGCACAGCGTGTTCTTCGGCAAAGTTCGGCCTACAACGCTTTGCCACGCTCCCCGTCTCACAGCCTTGGTGTTCGGAGTCAATAACTTATGCTCGGGTGCATGTCTTATTCTGATGCAAAATGTCCTCATTCGGAGCCGTCCGTGCAACCAGAACCATCGTAAGGCCACTGAGAATCCAGAACACCGGCCTGCAGGCGTGCGGGCCGATGGTTGAAAATGACATGAGGTTAGGGCTTCGCGGCGCAAAACTTTTGTGTGTGAAGGATTCAGGCCGGCATTCTTTTGGAAATCATTCCGCGCACCTAAGATTTCTTGTGTCACAGGCTCGCGAAAAGCATCTATACCTTTGAAGAAGCAAAAACCAAGCGGTTCGCTCTTTTCGATTGGTCATTAAGGTGCTGTTTCGGCCTCAAGAAAAGAGAAAGGAAGCAAAGAAAATGGCCACAAGGCAACAGACAGTGCAGTCTGAGTTTACCGATGTTCCGCGCGGGATTGAGCTCCTCAACTATCCAGGGCTGAACAAAGGCACGGCATTCACGGAGGAAGAGCGAAGGCAATTCGGCCTGAACGGCCTTCTCCCACCGCACGTTGAGAGCCTGGAAGAGCAAGTCGTCCGCGCCTACGAGGCTTACAAGCGAAAGGGCGACGACCTGGAACACCACATCTATTTACGGGCACTGCAGGACACCAACGAAGTCCTCTTCTATCGACTTCTGCTCGAGCACATCGAAGAAATGACCCCAATGGTATACACGCCCGCGGTCGCGTTAGCGTGCCAGCAATTCAGTCATATCTACCGGAGGCCCCGCGGCTTATTCATCCCCTATCCGCTGCGCGACTCCATTCCTGTGCTCCTGCAAAATCGCCCCAATCGGGAGATAGACGTAATCGTCGTCACGGACGGAGAGCGCATCTTGGGTGTCGGCGACCAGGGCGCAGGCGGACTAGGAATCCCGATCGGCAAATTGTCCTTATATTCGCTGATCGGTGGGATTCGTCCCGAACGTACGCTTCCCATCGTTTTGGACGTGGGCACTGACAACAAGGAACGCCTTAACGATCCGGAGTATCTCGGCTGGCGCCATGAACGGATTAAGGGTCAGGAATATTTTGATTTTGTCGATCAGTTCGTCCAGGCGGTGAAACAGGAACTTCCCGGAACATGCCTGCAATGGGAAGATTTCGCTACCCCGCACGCGCGCCCTATTCTTAAGCGGTATCACGACGAACTGCTGACGTTCAATGACGACATCCAGGGCACAGCGGCGGTCGCCCTAGGGGCCGTTCTTGGTGCGGTCAAAGTGACGGGAAAGAGTTTGAAGGATCAGCAGATCGTCATGTTGGGTGCGGGCTCTGCCGGCATCGGTGTCGCCGATGGATTGCGAGCGGCCATGGTAAGCGACGGATTATCCGAACAGAAGGCGCGCAGCCACTTCTGGGTCGTTGACAAGGGCGGCCTCCTGCATTCAGGACGAAAGGACCTTAGCACGGAGCAGAGTGTCTACGTTCAGGCTGAGGGGCGTGTATCCGAATGGCCGCGAACTGCCAACGGTCAAATCGGACTTGCCGACGTGATTGGAAAGATCGAAGCGACAGTTCTGATCGGCCTCTCCACGGTTGGCGGCGCTTTTTCAGAGGCGATTGTTCGGGAGATGGCGCGCAAGGTCGAGCGGCCGATCATTTTTCCACTCTCGAATCCGACCTCCAAATCGGAAGCAAAAGCAGAGGACTTGATTCGCTGGACTGATGGACGCGCTCTCGTCGCTACGGGTTCACCGTTTGCTCCTGTCAACTATGGGGGTCGAATGATTCCTATCGCCCAGTGCAACAATGTCTTCATCTTTCCGGCAATGGGACTCGGATTGGTCGCGTCGGGCGCTCGCCGCGTTACAAACGCGATGATGCTGACAGCAGCTCGAACGCTCGGCGCGAATTCGCCGGCCATCAAGGATTCTTCTGCATCTTTGCTGCCTCGTTTGACCGACATCCGGAGGGTCGCCGCGGAAATTGCGTTAGCGGTGGGTATCCAAGCGCAAAAAGAAGGCCTCGCTCCAAAGACGACCGAGGAGGAACTCCATCAACGCGTGACTGCGGCGCAGTGGACTCCTGCCTACCCACCTCCTGCCCCGGCAAAGTTGTAAGACGGACGGAGGCAAGAGAGGCTGGCGGCGGGAAATATTCGCTTTTTGGCGATCGGCACCATAGCGAAAACTACAACGAACCTGAAGCACAAAATGGTTCGATTGGCGTGCCGTCGTGTAGCGGTGTCCGGATTGTCTTCCATTAGTTTAGGCAACTCATCCACACGTTTTTTATCCTCGAATCGTGTTAGCAACCCGGCTTTCTGTACAAATTCTATCTGCGGCAAGTCAAATGAGTGCAAATGCGTGACGAGACATACGAACGTTACAAGAATCAGCCGCCTCTAGACACATTTAGTTGCAATTCCGCTAGATGGGAGCCCAGCCCTGCGCCGGTCAGTGTTTTAAGAGCGCGTCCAGCGAGAGTGCTCCCCCTCCCGCAACGACACAGGCCAGCGCGATGGCAATAAAGGCGAAGCCGGCCTCGAAGCCGTGGCCCTTGCCAGGCGCGAGCTCCCAATTGATGAAGAAGCCATGCTGCCATTGAACTTTGGCGATTGCGCCCACCATTACAATGATGACCGCCAGGGCCGCGAGCCGCGTAAGCAATCCTAATAGTAGGCCTAAGCCGCCAAGGAACTCGAAGAAGCACACGGCGTATGCGATGACAATGGGGAGCCCGGTCGAAGTCAAGTGGGCCGTGGTTTCCTTTGAGACCATGCCCACCGAACCAGCCGAGCACCTTCTGCGCTCCGTTCGCGAGAAAGATCACGCCGAGGGCGACACGTACAAAGGTGATCGCCCAATGACTCGCGATTTGCCGCTCTCTTGAAGAAGCTCAACCTGCCGAATTGACGTTCTCCTTTAGGAGTTAGCGCAGCTTGCGGCTTCACGTGACAAGACGGAGGTCTTCCTAGCCGCCGCCGCGACGCCCAATTGTTTTGACGACGAACAGTCAACGCGACACAGCTAGACACTCCCAAATATCGATTCCAAATCCGTACGCCAGAGCTCCTCTGCAGTGTTAGGTGGTTTGAGTGCGTAACTCTAACCAGAGTCCATTTACCTAGTGCCCTTAAAGCGAACTTAGCGGAGATGGAGGGTCCTAATAGGGAGGTGGCCTGAGAGTCCCACAAACATGTTGTGATTCTGGGCAGGGCAAATCGGTGAATCTCGATCTCCTAGAATGAGTGAGTTGCAAGCGCGGAGACACGGAGGTTTTTGGGCAGCCAAAATATCTGGTGCTTTTGAGCTGCCTTCCAATCTCGCGTACCATTCCTCACTTCCTCGAACCCTGTTTCCAGTTTGCGACATTCCGGGGACTACTCAATTGATGGAGACAAGCGTTTCTCGTTCCCTAAGCACGGCCACGGCGGTGAACCCGGGAGACCTGCGCAACATTCGCAGTCCATGCGCAAGTCCACAAGAAAATTGATCATGGATGGCCACGTCTAAGTGTCACGTGTGTCTTCGATATCCTTGCTGTATTCCGAACGTTCTCCGTGCCAGGTCGTTTCATCACAAAAGCAAAGACTCCATAGAGTTCGACTCTGGATTCCGAAATGGGTGCAAGGTGTGACGTCGGAACTCTTTGGGAAGCGGCACGAGTTCGCCGGCGTCCTTGCAACGAGAGGCCCAGTCGACCAGAGGTCATATTGCTGGAACTCGGAGATTTTGCCGAGCCAGAGCGTGCCGGTTTCGTTGGAGGTGGTGACGACGTTGGGAACATCGCAAGGTCCGAGGCAGCCGCTGATGCTTAGTTGGACGCGTTTGAGAAGTCCTCGGGCGCGCCACTCTTTCTTAAGCCATTCCACGGGAACCGGAGGGCGGCCATTTTCGGTGTTGCCACAGCAGCAGCATTGGCAGACGGTGAGATGGCCGATGACAATGCGCTTGGTTGTGAGTGAGAAATTGTCCATGGGCTCTAATTGGCCGAGCGAAGAGCGAGTCTAGTCTGCGTCTGCAGAACTGACACTGTGCCCCTGGTGTCCCGCAGAGGCAGATTGCGAAAGAATGCCGCGCCCGAACTGGTTAGCGGAGCGTACTGATGGGAGCAGTGTGGCGGAGTTGAGGATGAAGGCCAGCTCGGAGGAGACGTGAATAAAGGCGGCGAGCAGCGGGTTGAGGAAACCGAAGGCGGCGAGGCCGACGCCGATGCTGTCGACGACAAGAGTGCCGACGAAATTTTGCAGGATGGTGCGACGGCAACGGCGGGCGGCGTGGAGGGTGTGGACGAGCTTGGAGAGATCGCTGCCAATAAGGACAACGTCGGCGCTTTCTCGGGCCACGTCGGTGCCAGAGCCCATGGCGACCCCGACGGAGGCTTGCATCAAGGCGGGAGCATCGTTGATACCGTCGCCAACCATGGCGACTTTGTGGCCTTTCTCGGTGAGTTGCTTCACGTACTGCAATTTATTTTCGGGAAGAAGTTCGGAGGCGATCTCGTCGACGGCTAGTTTCTTGCCGACATCTTCCGCAGCAGCTCTAGCATCGCCCGTGAGGAGAACGGTGCGAAGGCCCATGGATTTCAGAGACTGGATGGCGTCCTTGGCTTCGGGACGGATGGTGTCGGCAATGTGGAGCGTGCCCAAGAAATGGCCGGCGCGAGCAACGAAAATCTCGGAAGCCACTGAGGCACTCGTGCATTGCGCGAGTTGGACTCCGCGCTCGATCAGGAACTGCTGATTGCCGACGATGATTTCGTCTTTGTCAGTGGTGGTGGCGCTGATGCCTTTGCCGGGAGTGTAGTCAAATTGGGTGGGATCTTCACAGACGATGTTTAGCTGAGCCGCCCGGCGCAGGATGGCTTTGGCAATGGGGTGTTCGGAGCGCGACTCGGCGATGGCGGCAGTTTTCAGCAGGAGCTCGGAGGAACTCTCGCTTGCCGCGCAGATATCGAGAACTTCGGGAGTGCCGAAGGTGAGCGTACCGGTTTTGTCGAGAAGGACGGTGTCGACTTCGCCGAGTTTTTCGAGATAGAGGCCGCCTTTGATGATTGCGCCTTGTTGAGCGGCGCGCCCGATGGAGCCGAGGATGGCGAGAGGCGTGCCCGCAGCAATGCCACAAGCGCCGGCAACGATGACCACGGAAATGGTGGAGCGGATGTTGTGAGAGATGAGAAACGTGAGGGTGGCCGCGCCAAGGGCGAAATAGACGAGGTAGCCTGCGAGGCGATCGGCGATGCCTTGAATGGGGGCGCGGGACTTTTCGGCGGTTTCGACGGCTTCGATGATTTTGCCAAAAGTGGTTTCGCGACCGAGACGCTCGACGCGGATTTCGAGCGCGCCGGACTGGTTGATGGTGCCGGCATAAACGACGGCGCCGGACTGTTTTTCGACGGGCATGGACTCGCCGGTGATGGGGGCCTGGTCGACGAAGGAATGTCCGCCGACAATTTGGCCATCGACAGGAATGCGGCCACCGGGTTTCACGAGGACGACGTCACTGGTTGAAACTTTCGCGATATCAACGTCGGTCCATGTTCCGTTGCGGCGGACCGTCGCGGTGTTGGGGAGCAGATCGACAAGATGCTGGATGGCTTTGCGGCCACGGCCGACGGTGAGACCTTCGAGGATTTCGGCGACGAGAACAAACAAGCTGATTACCAGGGCCGTAAAGATTTCCTTAATCGCCAGCGCTGCAACAATAGCGATAGCCATGGAAAGCTCCATGGTCATGCGTCGCTCGACGATGTTCTCGTATGCTTCACGAAAGATCGGAAAACCGCCAACCAGCGTGCAGATCACACCAACTGCGGTGACGTAGGGATTTGATACGCCTGCGGAAAACCAGATGGCTCCTGCAGCGGCGGCGACAAACAAGACGCGGTTGATCTCCCGCCAACTGAGTGCGTGTCCAGGGGCCTCTGCGGTGTCTCCGCGGACGGAAGCCACATTGCCGGAGCCGGCGACCAGAAGTTCGTCGGACTCGCGATCCTTCGTGCTCGTAAGATTCATGTCGGCACACCTTGTGTTGTTCCAGAATTACAATAATATACTCTAGTAGGGTATATCTAGCCGAACAATAAAGGGGATAGAAGCTCCGTTCAGGGGTTGCTAGTATGAATGACTGATTCGGGCCGTTCTATTTGAGGTAGCGATTCACGAGATCGATGAGTTCTTCAGTGGCCTCGGCTTGCTCCGTCGTTGGCTTGCGCCGGGGATCGACGACATGAAATCGGACGTGTCCCTCCAACACCTCGGCCATCAAGCCATTAATCGCACCCCGGCAGGCGGCGATGGTTTGTAACACCCTGGAACAATCATCGTCGGCCTCCAGAGCCTTCTCGATCGCATTGACTTGTCCCTTGATCCTGTTGACCCGGTTCAGGAGTTTCTCTTTGTCCTTTTTGGTATGAGCCATCCTTGCTCCCACGTCGCTTCATGATACTATCCACCAGTATCACACCACTGCCATGCTGATGGTTCAACAGGGTGCAAACGCCTTCCTGATCCGCCAGCACCTCGGCCACCGCTCGTTCGATTCCACCCTGGCTTATGTCAACCCCTCGGATGCCGACGCCTCAGCTGCCTCCGCGAAGGCGTTCAGTCAGGTCTTCTAGCTGGCAACAAAGCTATCGTATTGTTGCATTCTGGCGTTTTTTGCCCTCCACAAAAGAGTGACAACGCCAGAGTTATTTTCGGGCGAAAATATGCAACATCAGTTGAGTCGGCGACTGGACATGAGAAGATAGCACCGGAGGATTCATGGACATCTTAGCGGCTTTGAAGCGAGAAGAAACGAAATTCGAAAAAGAAATGGATGCTGCGCAGCAACATTTAGACACGGTGCGTGCAGCTATCAAGCTGTTTGGCGGCACAAGTCGCGGCGGCAAAAAGACCGGCCAGACAAAGAAGAAGAACGTGATGTCCGCCGCAACGAAAGCGAAGATCGCTAAGGCAGCCAAGAAAAGGTGGGCAAAGATTAAGGCTGAGAAGAAAGCCAAGGCATAGACACAGACCCTTTCTTGAGCTTTTGTCGAGAAAGCTCTGAGGTCCGGAGGGGCTCAAGGTGGGGTTGGGAGGTTCAGTTCCCGGTTTCCCTACGTTCCGGATGTAATAAGAATGCGTCGGTCAAACGTACTCCGAGTACCGTCAAAAGTAACGCTATCACTAATGCCAATAGCTAAGAGTTTCAGATGATTTTCGCTACCGAACCATGTTGGCGCTGTTACTTTTGTAGCGTCAGGCACAGGGCCTTGATAGAAAGTGGCCATTGCCGAGGTGCGGCCTCTTCGGGTAGGCACAACAGTGCCAGAACGTCCTGTCGCATAGGTACCTGAGTTCCATACCGCGCAACACCAAACTGTTTCATATTGGTCTTTTGCGAAGGACGCCGATTCCCCTTGACCTGCCGCACGCTTCAGCGTATGGATTGAGCCATTCGGTTACGCTTTGACCTTTGACTCGGGGCTGCATGTTGGTCCAGACACCGTGCGGCCCTTCTTCCCGCTAGAGCAGCCGAAGCGTCCAATGTTCAAGTAGCGTTGGCATCCTCATCCGGCATTAAACCTCTGGAATCCCCAATCACAATCAGGGGTACCACATCGGATGACAAATCCGGGCTTGGTCTTCGGGTTACGTATTTATTTCGCCCTCGTCATCAACTCGTGCCGCCCTTCCGCAAAATCACTCGTAGTTGCTCGCTTGTGGCTCGCTCCTCTTCTGCAAATCCATAGCAGCCCCTTCATCTCCGGAAGTGCGGCGCCTTATCCGAACTCCATATCAGCCTCTTCATCTTTTGGAAGTAGCGCACCTACACGAGATAGAATCTGGTCACTCAAACATTTTGCGTTTGGAAAGATCTGATCTTGGGGTTGTTAAATGTCATCCGACGTTGCCAAGGTCGATCAATGGCGATGAAGTGATTTATCAACCGGCAGCGATAGCAATTCGTCTCTCCGCTCGATCTGCCACCTCCGTAACACCCGCCTTTTTCCCAAGCTGCAGGAATTGCTCTGAGGTTGAGGTGGCAAACAGATGTATAGCCCGGGCGATAATTCCTGTCCACCCGGTCTGGTGGCTTGCACCGAGTCCCGCTCCATTGTCGCCGTGGAAGTATTCATAGAACAGCAGGTGATCGCGCCAGTGAGGGTCGTGTTGAAATTTCTCGATTTCCCCGTACACGGGTCTCCGGCCATCCTTATCGCGGAGAAAAATGCTGGTCAGCCGTCCCGACAGCTCTTCTGCAACCTGGTACAAGTTCATCCTTCGCCCCGAACCCGTCGGGCATTCGATAGTGAAATTCTCGCCGTAATACAGGTGGTACATCAGCAGTGCGCGAATGATGAGCCCGTTGACGGGCATCCATACCGGCCCTCGCCAGTTCGAGTTGCCTCCGAACATTCCCGTGTCGGACTCCGCGGGAAGGTACGACACGCTGTAGTCTTGGCTTCCGGCACGAAATACATAGGGATGCTCCGCGTGATAGCGAGAGAGAGAGCGTATGCCGTACGGGCTCAGGAACTCCTTCTCGTCGAGCATCTTCGTCAATACTCGCCGCAGTTTCGTCTCGTCCAAAACCGCCATCATCGACCGGCCGAAACAGCCGATCTGAGCCGGGTCGTGGATGTACTCGGTCAGCTCCGGGCGGGCCGAAAGGAATCGCTGGAAACGTTGGCCCATTTCCGGATATTTTGTTTTAAGTTCCCCCTCAAAAACGGTGACGGCACACAGGGGAAGCAGCCCTACGATGGAGCGCACTTTCAATCGCTCTGATCTCCCGTCCGGAAGGCGCAGCACATCATAAAAGAACCCGTCTTCCTCGTCCCACATCCCGGTCTCGTCGCCCACATGCACCATCGCAGAAGCGATCCATAAGAAATGCTGCGCAAACTTGACGGCCATCTCCGCGTAAGCAGGTCGTTCGAGCGCCAATTGCACGGCAATCTCTAACATGTTTTGGCAGAACAGTACCATCCAGGCAGTGCCGTCAGCCTGCTCCAAATAGCCGCCCGTGGGCAAAGGCGCGCTGCGATCAAATACCCCGATGTTGTCGAGCCCGAGGAAGCCACCCTCGAACGCATTTCTCCCTGTGGGGTCCTTGCGATTGACCCACCAAGTGAAGTTCAGCATCAGCTTCTGGAACGAGCGCTCCAGCCAGTCAATGTCACCACTGCCGCGTCGCACTTGCTCGAGCCGGTAGGTGAAGATGGTCGACCACGCGTGCACCGGCGGGTTAACATCACCGAAATTCCATTCGTACGCCGGAAGCTGTCCATTTGGGTGGAGGTAGCGTCCCTCGAGCATGAGGTCCAATTGCTGTTTGCCGAATTCTTCATCCACCAGCGATAGCGCGAGAATATGGAAGGCCAGGTCCCAAGCCGCATACCATGGGTATTCCCACTTATCCGGCATCGAGATGATGTCGGCGTTGTTCATGTGGTACCAGTGATTGTTGCGCGGGGCCTGATGCTTGGACTTGAACGGATCCGCACCGTGTTCCTCAAGCCATTTGTCGACATCGAAGTTGTAGAACTGCTTCGACCACAGCATCCCCGCCACGGCTTGGCGCATGACGTTGGCCGCATCGGCATCCAGCTTCGATGGAATCACCGTGGCATAAAACTGATTGGCTTCCTCAACCCGCGTCTTTACAACCGCATCGAAATCTACTCCGAACGGATCTCCCATTGCTGCAGCGTACGCAGAATTTAGGTCTCTCGGAGCAATATTATTTAGCCGCAAACGTACCACTTCGCATTGACCAGGGTTAACCGTCACACGATAGTGAGGCGAGACCTTTGTTCCCATCTCGCCCGGATTTATTCCAGCAGCCTGCTGATGCAAGAGAAAGTTGTTGATCGCGTCCTTCACGTATGGCGTTCGGTTTGGCATGCCGAAGATGCGCTCACTATTCGTTTCATTCTCCGTGAAGAGCAGGGGCACGTTTCTTTCACAATAGAGGAATCGCTCTCCCAATTCTGGATGTGATGCAGACACGACATTTGCATGCGTCGCAGCTCCTGCCCTGCGAAGGATTGGTCTGACCGCCCCCTCCGTCCAGGACCATGTGTTGCGAAACCAGAGTGTTGGAAGAATATGGAGTGAAGCCGCCTCAGGGCCACGATTCCAGACACTGATCTTGATGAGAATATCTTCTGGGGTATGCTTCGCGTATTCGACGAAAACATCAAAATACCGGTCGCCATCGAAGACCCTCGTGTCCAGAAGTTCGTACTCGAAATCGTGACGGGTACGCTTCTGATTTGTGGCTACCAGTTCGTCGTATGGAAATGCCCGCTGGGGATACTTATAGAGGTACTTCATATACGAGTGCGTCGGCGTGCTGTCGAGGTAGAAGTAATACTCCTTCACATCCTCCCCGTGATTACCCTCACTGTTCGTGAGTCCGAATAGCCGTTCTTTGAGGATAGGGTCCTTGCCATTCCATAGGGCAAGTGCGAAACAGAGACTCTGATGATCATCGGAAATGCCGGCCAGGCCGTCCTCGCCCCAGCGGTAGGCGCGCGATCGCGCCTGATCATGACTGAAATAGTCCCAAGCGTTGCCGTCTTTACTATAATCCTCCCGGACAGTCCCCCATTGACGTTCGCTCAGATAGGGTCCCCATTTTCTCCAGGCAGTCCCCTTGCGGGCTTCTTCCAACCGTCGGCTTTCTTGTGTCATACAACGACCTCCCCCGAGATTCTACGTTGACGGTCCGCCAACAAACAAGGTTCGCGTTGCCGCAAAACTTTAGAACAACGCCTCCTTGCTTCGCTGTCCCCTTTTCGCACTGCACTTGCATCCACATGCTCACGATGCCAGTGCTTGAGAAACACGAATCTCAGGGCTGGATTTGCACGAGCTTGGGTTTATTATTTTGCTTCTGTCCATCATCAACCCACCGTGGCAGTCGGATCGAACGAGCGCGGATGCGGTTCATCATCAGACCGACGCCGATCGAACCTGCAATGAAATGATCAATCTTGAGGGGTCCCGCCACCTTTAGCGTCCGAATCCAATGCAAGCCACTGCTGATTGCACAGCCGCATTGAGAACAGTCAGGCGTGCCGCCAAAAACACAAGGTTCGACGCGGCTTTGCAGGTCCGCCGAAAAGTTTGCCGACATTTTTGCGAAGAGGCATTCATCCGGATTTCTTGGCGGGCGGATCAAACTGGCGGCGATGCCCTCATTCATCAAGAGCTTCGGGTAACGCACTGTCAAGGCGTGCAGTCTACGCCCCAAGAATTCGCGCTCTTCAGGCTTCAGCCTTTCAGGGCTCTGCTCCCCGACCTGAGGTGAATATAGGCTCACCCAAATGCGATTCACCTCCGCACGTCCGCTCCAAAACGTTAAGTACTCCTCCAGATAGCCGGGTCGCTTGAGCATGGGGCGCGTGATTACCCAGTGGACGTTGACCTCGCGACCTTTGACATTCTTTAGAATACGTTCGTAGGTGGCCGGCTTGCGGCGGATATCGTGGTCTTCACGGTCGGCCTGTGGCGGCGACGGTTCCTGGCACAGGGGGTGTCAGGACTCTACGAGGAATTACGCCCAGGGCGCCCCCGCCCGATTAGCGACGAACGAGTTGCTCAATTAGTTCGCAAGACGCTGAAGTCGAAACCCAAAGGCGCAACGCACTGGAGTATCCGTCAGATTGCCGCCGAGACGGGAGTATCGAAATCGACAGTGCACCGCATCTGGCAGGCGTTTGGCTTGCAGCCGCATCGACAAAAACATTTCAAGCTTTCGAACGATCCATTTTTTGTAGAAAAAGTACGGGATATTGTAGGGCTGTATTTGAATCCCCCTGAAAATGCTGTGGTTTTGTGCGTAGATGAGAAGAGCGGAATTCAGGCGCTGGAACGCACCCAGCCGATGTTGCCGCTGGGATTGGGCTATGTTGAGGGAATGACCCACGATTATCGCCGCCATGGAACCACCACGCTGTTTGCTGCACTGGACACGGCGAACGGTAAAGTGCTCACGAAATGTCGACCGCACCACCGGCATCAAGAGTATCTGAGTTTTCTACGGGAGATTGAGAAGAACGTGCCGAAGAACTTGGAGGTGCACATCATCGTGGATAATTACGCCACGCACAAGCATCTGCGAGTTAAGCGCTGGTTCGCCACGCGGCCACGGTTCCACGTACACTTCACTCTAACCTATGCCTCCTGGCTCAAGTCGAAATCTGGTTCAATCGCATCACGCAACAGGCTCTTCGCCGGGGAACGTTTAGCAGCGTGAAGGAACTGGTCACAAAAATCGATCACTCCGTCAAGAATTCCAACCGCAATGCACAGCCTTTCGTCTGGACCGCCACAGCGGATTCGATATTCGCCAAAGTCGAACGACTATGCGAACGTATTTACGGGACAACACACTAGTCTTCGCAATTGGAAATGTTTTGCTGCCCCAGGTTGTTCTTGTAGCAGCTTGGAGTTAAGTTGAGACTGCGTTTTTTCAAGAGCGAGCTTTCAAGACTTAAGACCCACACATGCAGGTGATCACTTGTTCGCGGCTTTGAATTCCGGCACGCCGAACTGCCACAATGCGAAACTCATCTCGTCTGTCAGCTCTTCTTCTCTCTGCGTTTTTGTTGATCCGATGCCGTGGCCGGCGTCGTAGTCGACCCGCAGCAGGATCGGTTTTGCGCTGGACGATGCTGCCTGCAGGCGTGCCGCCATCTTCCCGGGCTCCCAGGAGATCACTCGAGGATCATTGAACCCGGTGGTTACCATCACCGCCGGATAAGCCACTCCATCCTTGATATGATGATACCCGCTCATTTCATAGAGAGCCTTGAATCCGTCCAACTCCTTCACTGTCCCGAACTCGGGAATGTTCGGTGGACCATTGGGCGTGAACTCAACCCGCACAGCGTCCGACATCGGCACCGCATCAATTGCCACAGCGAACAGGTCTGGGCGTTCTGTAATCGCTCGTCCGATGGTGATCCCGCCGGCACTTCCTCCCTCGATGGCCAGCCGTGCTGTTGTCGTGTACTTCTGGTTGATCAGATACTCAGCGCAGGCAATGAAATCTTTCCATGTATTTGGTTTCGTTAGCAGTTTTCCCGCCAGGTGCCAGTCTTCGCCGTATTCGCCTCCTCCACGGACGTGCGCTACCGCGAATACCCCACCGCGCTCGAACCAGGCAATAAACTTCGGATCGAAATATGGATCAAAGGTGATGCCGTAGGAACCATAGCCTTCCAACAGTGTTGGGTTCGTTCCATCGAGCTTCAGGCCTTTCTTGTAGACGATCGAAAGAGGCACCAGAGTGCCGTCGTAGCTCTTGGCTTTCACTTCCACCGACTCCAGATCCGCAGGTTCATCGTACTTGCCCAACGGCTGCAGTTTGGTGTCGGTCACCGTCTTGCTCGTCGAATCATAGCCGTAAATTGTCCGGGCCTTTGTCCACGTGGCCAGATCCAGCAGTGTCCCCGGTATCCGCTGGTCAGTTCCGATGAGCGCGACAGACCCGTCGAACGGCAGGGGAATTCGTTGGGGTTTTCCGCCGGAAAACTCCAGCCGGACTAGTCTCCCAATCCCTCCGTCCAACTCCTGCACGTAGAGGGCATCGCTGGCGGCTGCAACGTTTTGGATTACGGCCTCGCTTGGAGGCACAACTACTTCCGCTTGAGCCACGTCCGGATTAGAAATCTTGGTCTTCAGGACCTTAAATCGCGACGCATGGTGATGTGAGATAAGGTACAGATCGCTGCCGTGTACGTCGAACCCCGTCACATCATCGTCCACGTCGCACAACAGTTTCCACGGCACACTTGCAGCGGTCAGTGATTCCAGAGGTACGGCGTAAACCGTAACCTCAATGCGGACGCCGTGAGCCACGATCCCTAGGGCATAAGGAGTGCCCGGCGAAGTCACCACAAACGGAATATCCGCCGGATCGAGTTTTACTGATGCCACGCCACTGCCAAAAACCAATCGGTCCTCATTCGGATTGGCGCCGAGCACGTGCAGATAAGCCCGACTGTTAAGGTACCGTTCTGTAGGGGCCGAACTTAGCGTCAACTTCTGCAGGCGGTTATACACAAACGATCGCCCGTCGGGCATCCAACTCGGGCTCCCGAACTGAGCTCGGTCGATGACATCTCCCGTTTCTAGTCCTGTATTTGTATCGACTACTCGTAGCACGGCGTCCTCGGAGCCTGCTGCAGAGACGCCCACGGCCACGTAATGCCCGTCGAAGGAAGGTGCATAGTAGCTGATTACATAGTGAGGCCCGCCAGGCGTCGCGAACTTTGTCGGGTCCATCAACAGACGCTCGGCGCCGTTCAAACCATCTTTCATGTAGAGCTTTGCTACGTCTTCGGAAGCAAGCCGCTTTTGATAGAAGTACCGGTCGTTCGGCATACGTCGGATGTCAGTCACCCGCGCAGGAGCCGATTCGTCCAGCGCCTTCATCTGCGCCAGCAAAGTTTCTCGGCCCGATATTCGCCTGAGCACGGCTCGTGTGTATTCGTTCTGTCCCTTAAACCACGCAACAACCTCTGGATTCGATAGATCTTCCATGTAGCGGTAGGGATCGCTCACTTTGACGCCAAAGTATTCGTCGGTGATAATTCGCACCGGCGCTACAGGTGGCGCGTCTTCTTTCGAGTCTTGCGTTGTTGAGTCACCAACCGAAGCTGGGACAATGCTCGCTGTCAGGGTTGCTAACAATCCAAAGATGGGAAGATACGCGAAATATTTCTTCACCTAGTTGGCTCCTGCTTCGAGGCGCTGGTAGCCTCTTGTGCTGTTCAAAGAACCTCCCGCGCAATCTTAGTGCAGGCTAAGGGGACCGTCAATAATACGAAACGGAATAGTGTGGCTAAGCCCCGGTAAGTTCTACACCACGAAGAACAAAGTCTCCCCACAGTACAAGCAAGCGATACTGACGTACGTGCTTGGTGAAGGATTTTCTGTTTACTATGATGAATTCGAGATGGCTGTAAAACGGGGCGTTATCCAGAAGAAAGATGACTGCTATGTATTCGAGGACGTCAAGATCAAAGGTGATCTCAACTTCTATCGGAAGATGAAGACAAGTCCCGGACTATTCAAGGCCATTCAAGTAGCTATTGTGAAGAGGAGATCGCCACACATGGCACTTGCGGGCGGCTCTCGAAAAAAAGGCTGAGCAGAATGCTTTTGCGTGCGCTCACGAACAGCTCCGGATGAATTGAGAACTATCTAGGCATTACTTGCTTCTGGACTATGCTACAAACCGCTGCGCCGGTCGGTTGGCGTGGCTACTGTGGCATCACGTACTCCGAATGACGAAGCACTAGTTATCTTCACGTTAATGATAACCTTATAGATAACTGTAACCGGCCCTGCGAGGCGATTTCCGAGGCTTCTCGTCCTGAGTGAGGGTTGGGTGCTGGAAAGTGGGGAAAGGGCTATAATGCCCACAAATGGACCAAGTTTGTCATCCCGCCGTCTATCTCCTTCAACCTGGACCAAACCCCTGTTTCTGGACCAAGGGCCACGAAATAGCCTTTGTTCATGCGGGTTTGGTAGAGGCGGTGGGGATCGAAATTGCATCCCTAAATTCTAGGCCTCGCTGATCCAAGGCGTTACCGACCGCTCCACTTCTCAATTGTTGTCAAATGTTGCTAAATTGTTTTCTCCAACGGGCGGACGAGCGAATTTCTACATCAACAGCTGCGGTGACTTTCACGCGGTTGGCCAACCCAAAACGTGAATGACAAAGGTCGTTCACGACGGCATATTCACATGTACGACAGAGCAACCCCGCGCTCACCAAGAAAGCGCCGAAGGGTTTTGCGGAGTCGCCTTCGCCAGACGGTCCTTAATCCGCGCAAGCGGACAGGCAAGCCCTCAACGGGTTTCCGGTCTTTCCTTCCCGCCGTCCTCTTTGTTCAAACTGATCAGCTCATCGCGAGTCCGTTTGAGAATCTCTCGTGAAAGGTTCGGGTCCGACACAGCACGAGAGAGGTTGATTGCTCCTAGCATTGCACTAATCGTGAGAATCGCACGGGCGCGCCGATCAGAGTCACCATTTGGCGGAACAAGGTCCGTCGAGTATGCCAAGGTGCGCTTGAGTCGTGCGGTGTATACAGCCTTCGCCGATCGACTCGCCCGAGACATGTCACCCAGCAACGCGCCCAGAGCGCAGCCTGTTCCGGGAGCGTCCCGGTGCTCTTCGGTCAAATAGGCCTTCAAGACTTTCGTCAGCGTGTCAGTATTTTCCTCCCAGCGGTCGAGATCCTGGAATGCGGTGGCCAGCGCCTCTACCACCAGTTCGTCTCGTGAATCGAAATGTTTGTAAAACCCGCCAGCAGTAACACCCGCTTCCTTCATCACATCGGCAACGCCGATGCCTTCGAGACCGAGCTCGCGAAACCTCTTGGCGGCAACACTCACGATCCGAGCGTGCGTCTCCGCCTTGTCACTCTTCGAATAACCCATCTGCCATCACCCTCTCCTAGAGTATCAGCATACTCTTCCTTGATTGGATGCAAACGGTATAACCTTGGTGCAAGAAACTCACTGCGTCAATGATAAACGGCAATGCTATCCTTAGCAAGTGAAGCCCTCCGGGATATTCCACAGAGATTTTTCTGAAATACCTTGCAACTTCTGGATTATGGTCATACTCTACTGCAATGAGCGCGTAGATCAACCCATCGTAAGCACAGGAGAAGCAATGAGCAGCTCATCCCCAGAACGAAATAAGGCAATCGTCCTCGAAGCATTCGAGACACTGTTTAACAAGCGTGACTACGTTGCGGCGGAACGTTTCTGGTCACCGAACTACATTCAGCACAGCGCACACATAGGACCAGGTCGCGAAGGACTGTTCAATCTCGTCCGCTCAGTGCCGGAGACGTTGCACTATGAGAACCAGCTCATCATCGCCGAAGGCGACTACGTCGTAGCGCATGGCCGCTTCACGGGGATGGGAAGGCCCGCCGCCTGGATCGCCGCCGACGTTATCCGGTTCGAAGACGGTCTTCTCAAAGAGCATTAGGACGTTTTGCAGGACGAGGCGACCAAGGCCCAATCAGTGAGCGGCCTTCCCATGTTCGGCGACACATTCCCCAAGTGACAACCAAAAACACGCCATCGTGCTGAAAGTGTACGAAACCATTTTTACCAAACCAAGGAGGCAGTAGCCATGACTTCACCCGTTGTTTCGAATGCAATGCATGTGATCTTAGGCGCGAGCGGGAACACCGGCTCGATCATCGCCGATTTCCTGCTGTCGAAGGGCGAGAAAGTGCGGGTCGTGGGGCGCGACGTGGGGCGGCTACAGCGCTTTGTGAGCAAAGGCGCGGAAGCTTTCCCCGCGGACATGACCGATACGGCTGCGCTCACCAAAGCCTTCACCGGCGCGCGGGCGGCCTACGCGATACTGCCGCCGCTGCACTCCCGCGAAGAGCAAGAGCGACAGAGCGATGCGATTGCGAAGGGCGTGAAGGAGTCTGGCCTGCGCCACGCCGTGCACTTGAGCAGCTACGGCGCGCAGGTCCCGCAGGGTACGGGGCCAGTCACCGGACTGCATTCTTCCGAGGAGAAACTGAACGCGATCAACGGCTTGAACGTTCTGCACCTGCGAGCTGCGTCTTTCATGGAGAACAATTTGGCAGCGATCGACATGATTCGCGGGATGGGCCTGTTCGGGCATGCGTTCCTACCAGACCTGAAGCTGCCCATGATCGCGACACGAGATGTCGGCGACTACGCCGCACAGCGTCTCCTGGATCTCGATTTTTCCGGCAAGGAAACACGCGAACTGCTTGGCGAGCGCGATCTGTCGATGACGGAAGTTACGGCGTCGATTGCTCGCGGTATCGGCAAACCGGACCTGCATTACGAGCAGTTTCCGTATGACCAGGTACGACAGGCGTTAGTGCAAACGGGATGGTCGCCCAAGAAAGCCGCCGTGTACATAGAGATGTTCGAAGCCATCAATGGAGGACTCCTCGTTGCGCAGGAGCCACGTTCGAGGCAGAACAGCACGCCAACGACGTTTGAAAGATTTGTGCAGGATGTTTTTGTGCCCGCGTATAACACGAAGGCTCAGAGCGTTTAGGTTCAGCCCCCAAGAGAGAAGAATCAATGACAACAACAAAGGCGTTTCGGCTTGCCTCAGTGGTCACGGCGATCAATGTCCTGGTCGCGAGCGGCTTTTCCATCGTGGGGATCATCCGTCCGCAATACCTGGTCCCCGCCGAATCCGTTCCAACGCAGGCGTCCCTGATATTGGCGATGTACGCGGCGGCGCGCACAATTCCTCTGGCTTTGTTCGCGTTGGGGGCGATCTACAAGCAGGCCACGCCCGCGTTACTGCTTCTGGGTTCGCTCGCCGGCGCCATGCAATTGCTGGATGCCGGAATCGGTTTGTTCGAACATGATCCTGGGAAATGCGCCGGGCCGCTCTTTATCGCTGCCCTTCAATTTTACGCGGTGTATCTGCTTCACAGATCCGTGCAGATCGCCCCGCAAACCAACCGCGGGTAGGCTAAGCCCCCACAATGTGACGGGTTATGCCTGCCTGTGGCCAGCGTTCCCGGAACCCTATGAACAATGCGGAGAAAGTGATGTGCAGCAGCTACAACGGAGAAAGGTCATGACCAAAAGGCTCGAAGGCAAGACCGCTGTCATCACCGGTGGAACAGAAGGAATTGGATTTGCTACGGCCAAACTTTTCGTCAAAGAGGGTGCCTACGTTTTCATAATGGGTCGCCGCCAGAAGGAACTCGACGAGGCCGTGAAGGCCATCGGTGCCAACGTTTTCGGAGTTCAGGGAGACGTTGCTAACCTCGCCGACCTTGATCGTCTTTACGAGACGATCTCTAAGATGAAGGGGCGAGTAGATATTGTTTTTGCCAACGCTGGCGTTGGCGAATTTGTCCCCTTCGGGGCCGTCACCGAAGAGCATTTCGACAAGCTCTTCAACATCAATGTGCGGGGAACGCTCTTCACCGTGCAAAAAGCATTACCGTTGCTGAAGGATGGTGGCTCCATCATTCTCAACGGCTCTGTCGCAAGTGTTAAGGGTACGGCTGCTTTCGGCGTCTATGCAGCAAGTAAGGCCGCGATACGCTCTTTCGTGAGAACCTGGACCACGGATCTCAAGGACCGTCGTATCCGCTCCAACGTGGTCAGTCCGGGTCCAATCAATACGCCGCTGGTCAGCCGGCAATCCGCCGACGTGATTGGGCGGATTGTGTCCACTATCCCGATGGGGCGCATGGGAGAGCCCGAGGAAGTTGCCAAGGTGGCATTGTTTCTCGCATCGGATGACTCGAGCTTCATCACGGGGATCGAACTCTTCGTTGACGGCGGCAGAGCCCAGATCTGATCGAGCCTGAGAGATCGGCTCCCGACTCCGAAAGCGCTCACAATCGATGCTTTCCCAGACCGTTACATTTGAGCCCTCCAAGTTGCGCCAACACGCTGAAGGTCGTCCGGTTTGCGGCGGCTTTCAAGACCGTTTCTCGAACACCCCGTCGCCTTGCTTTAGGCGGTCTTTGACATGAGCCAGCGAAACAAAAAATGCGAAGCATGCTCCTGCGATTTGCGCGTCGCGAAAAGGCGGCACGTCTGTGGGCCGGATTGCCGCGAAGGTAGGTTCACTTTGGTCGCTCCGGGTGTGGCGGCTTCGCCTCGAAATCAGTGGACACGCTGAGTTCTTTCCAGGACCTTGCCTCTTCTAGGCGCGCGAGGTCGTTTTTCTCCGCCCCGTTGTACGCATCGCTGCCGAGTAACAGTCGCAATGGAGGTTTCTGTTCCTGCGTCAGTCGCACGATCGCTTGAGCCGCCTTTTTCGGATCACCGGGCTGCTTACCGTTGTAGTCGCGTTGAAACCTGGCGGTGGCTCCAACAGTCGAGTCGTAGTCGGGATTTCCTTCGCTCAGTTTGGTGGAACTGCCGGCGAAGTCCGTGCGGAAGCCGCCCGGCTCAACGATGGTGACCTTGATGCCTAGCGGCGCCACTTCGCGCGACAACACTTCTGAGAAACCCTCGACACCCCATTTCGCAGCCGAATAGGGCCCCCGCCCTGGAGGCCCGATCCTTCCGCCCATCGACGAAAACTGAACAAAATGACCGGCTTTCCTTTGGCGAAAGTACGGAAGAGCGGCCTTCGTCACGATGATCGTCCCGAAGAGATTCGTTTCGATTTGTGCGCGAAAATCCGACATCGGCGTGTCTTCGACGGACGAGAGATTGCCGTATCCTGCGTTGTTGATAACAACCTCCAGCGAGCCAAAGGCACCGATCGCCGCCTTCACTGCGCTCGCTGCTGCGGACTCGTCGGTCACGTCCAGCGCGAAGAGCTTGATCCGGTCACAGTGGCGTTCCGATAGATCACGTAGAGACTCGATGTCCCTAGCTGTCGCCAACACTTTATTACCCGCCGCAAGGCCCGCTTCGACAATCGCGCGACCCAGACCGCGAGAACTGCCCGTCACTAACCAAACTTGCGCCATTCATCCTCCTATTATTCGCAATCGGTTCCTCAGATATAAGAACTCATTGCGAAGTCGTAGCTATGTCGAAATCGCACGTGCCGCGCCCCGCGCAACCAGCATGCAACTTGTAATCAGATATCCGGCGTTGGCTTCATCTATCCATTTCGGTCTGGCTTTGCGGCCGCTTAAATCGGCTTGCATATTCGCCTGCAGTAATGCCCAGAACACGCAGGAACGTTCGCCGCATGGCGAGGGGAGTTTTGAATCCACAAGTATCCGCGATCTCCTTAAGGCCCATCGTGGAGCTATCGATCATTTGCTGGGCTGCCTCCACGCGCATGCGATCGACGAATTGCCCTGGATTCATTCGCGTTTCGCGAAGACAAACACGCGTGAAATTGCGCGCGCTCATTGCCATCCGTTTAGCAAGTCTTTCAACGCCTAAATCTTCATGCAGATTCTCAATCATCCAAACCTGAAGTTCGCGGAGCGGCTGCGAGGTTGCCGCTTGCCGCGAGAGCATGTGGCTGTATTGGGACTGTCCGCCGGGACGAACGAGAAACATCACCAATTTGCGTGCGATTTCGAGAGCCACCTGGTGACCGTGATCCTCTTCTACTAGTGCCAGTGCCAAATCCATCCCTGCAGTAATACCTGCCGACGTATAAATCGATCCATCGCGCAAATAGATGCGATCAGGCTCAACTACGACGGAAGGATATTGTCGGGAAAGCTTGTCGCAAAAGGCCCAATGGGTGACAGCCCTTTTGCCATCAAGCAGCCCAGCGGCTGCGAGCACGAACGTTCCAGTACAGATTCCCGCCACCCGACGAGATCGAGATGCCAACTCGATGATGCGGTTTAGATAATGGTCGTCATACAGTTCGTCATTCGCCCCTGGGCCGCCCGCGACCACGAGTGTATCGATCTGACCGGCAATGTTTGTGAAGGGAACGGCATCCGAGATTTTGAATCCGTGATTCAGCTGCAATTCCAGTGTGCTTTCTGGACTGGCCACCGCCACCTCGTAATTTGGAGCGAATTTAAATACTTCGAGCGGACCGACAAGGTCGAGCATGTCAACGGGTTGCGGACCAGTGATTATGATTCTCCTCATCTTTGCCCCCTCGATACATCAATCCGCGTCCGAAGCCCGTGTCCGATTTTGATTCATCTATGTCGTGGCATTGCGTCTTGTCTCAAATTAGTGTTGCCCTCGTCATCTACACACAGTTACGAAGCGGGAGTCAACGCTCTCTCTGATTTCCCATAGACCAAGGTCAGTCGCGGTCACCGAAGGAGCATTGGATGAAAAACATGTATCGCGCGATGGAAGTAACTTCGCCAGGCGTTTTCTCCTTGGTCGAAAGAAAGGTTGCCGTCCCCGGCGCCGGACAGGTGCGTATCCGCGTCGAGGCTTGCGGTGTATGCCATTCGGACGCCGCAACTGTGGAAGCGCAATTCCCCAACCTTTCCTATCCGCGCGTGCCTGGCCACGAGGTTATCGGACGAATAGAGGAAGTGGGGCCTGGCGTGACAGCGTGGAAGGTCGACCAGCGTGTCGGAGTTGGATTTTTCGGGGGTGAAGACGGAACCTGCGAGGCCTGCCGCCGTGGTGAAACCGCCTATTGCCAAAATGCAATTATGACCGGCATCACAACTGACGGTGGCTATGCGGAAACGATGATTGCGGAGGCACGCGCGCTTGCCCTGATACCGGATGCACTCAAGTCAGAAGATGCGGCCCCCCTGGTATGTGCCGGCATAACAACCTTCAACGCGCTTCGTAACGCCGCACGTGCCGGCGACACCGTTGCCATTCAGGGAGTGGGCGGACTTGGCCACCTTGGTGTGCAGTTTGCACGAAAAATGGGCCTGCGCACCGTGGCGATTGGTGCCGGCCCCGACAAAGAGCACCTGGCGCAGAAATTAGGAGCGCACATCTACATCGATGCCAAGGCAGAAGACCCGGCGGCAGCTCTGCAAAAGCTCGGAGGCGCAGATGTCATCCTTGCGACCGCGCCAAGCGGGGCCGCAATCGGTAGCTTGCTTCCCGGTCTTAAAACTCGGGGCAAACTTGCGGTTGTCGGAGTCTCAGGTGATGCCATCCCGGTCAACGGCGTACCGCTCATCTTCGGTGGACGGTCAGTTGTCGGCAGTCTCACCGGAAGAGCGATCGAAACTCAAGACACGCTTGATTTCAGCGTACTCACAGATGTCCGTCCAATGATCGAAACACTTCCGCTTGCAAGAGCCGAGGAAGCATACAAACGAATGATGGATGGCAAGGCGCGCTTCCGAGTAGTGCTCACTATGACCTAAACAAGTTTAAAAGCCTGCGGCAAAACGGAGCACAAACCGAACGCTCCAGAGGGAGACTTGGATGAATTCGTTCCAGGAAATCTTTAACAAGCAGAAGGCGTACTTCGATTCGGACGCGACCAAATCCTACGAGTGGCGCATCGATCAGCTGACACGGCTTGAAAACTTGTGTAATGAGAACGGCGAGACTCTTGAGGCTGCGATGAGCAGCGACTTCAAGACCGCTAGTCAGGAAAAAGTCTTCGAGATTATGGCGCCGGTTGGAACCGCCGCCTTCGCGAAGCAAGAGCTGAAAGAGTGGATGAAGGCTGTAGATGTCGTCGTGCCGAAAGCGCTTCGGGAGAGCGGGCATACTGCCAAGGTTTATCGAGAACCTTACGGTGTCACTTTGGTCATTGGTCCATTCAATGGGCCATTGACCCTGCTTTTCGACCCGGCGTGCCAAGTTCTCGCGGCGGGCAATCCGTGCATTCTCAAACTCTCCGAGGGTTTGCCCGCCACCAGCAAGGTCTTACTGGATCTCATTCCGAAATACTTCGATCCTCGGGCCGTTACTGCCGTCACCGGAAGTAAGGACGAGGTGACGGAACTGCTCAAGCTGCCCTTCGACTTCATTTTCTTCACCGGCAGCGTCAAGGTCGGCAAGATCGTCATGGAAGCAGCCGCAAAAAATCTGACTCCGGTTCTTCTCGAACTCGGGGGCCAGAACCCAGCCTTTGTTGATGCGACCGCCAATATCCCCGACGCAGCCAAAAAGATTGTCTGGGGGGCTACGGCCTGGGGCGGCCAATGGTGCACTTCGCCCGGATACGCCTACGTGCACGAATCGATTGCTGAGGCGTTTGTAAGAGAATCCAAGAAGGCCGTGATCGAGTTGTACGGAACCGACCCGAAGAGCAGGTCCGACGACTACTCGCGCATCATCAGCCCGAAAGCCGTTGACCGGTTCGTATCCCTAATTGATCAGAGCAAGGTTGTGGCCGGAGGTTCTGCCGACCGCGAAGCGCGCTACCTCGATCCCACGATCCTGTATCCGGTCACGTGGGATGACCCGATCATGGAGGACGAAATCTTCGGGCCGATACTCCCAATCCTTACGTATAAAGACATGGATGCGGCCATTCGTGAGGTGAAGAAGCATCCAAAGCCCCTTTCCGGTTTCCTTTTCAGCCGTGACCAGAAGGCAATCGATCACTTCCTCGCGAGCTTGTCCTTTGGTGGCGGTGCGATCAATCAGGTGAACATTCATCTGTTTATCGAAACCATGCCCTTTGGAGGGGTCGGATATTCCGGCATTGGTCACTACTACGGCAAGGCCGGGTTTGACGCCCTCACCCATGCGAAATCGGTTCTCATTTCGCCGCCCGACGTGGCCATCCAGCACCTGTTCCCGCCGTGTACGGAGGAAAAGGTCAAAGCGCTCAGCCAGTGGTTTGAATACTAGGCCACAAAGATCTCCAACAAAGCGACCTCCGCGGAGCACAGAGATGAAGACGAATGCGAAAGACTACGTATCGATTGCCCAACAGTTCTTCACTGCCTACGATGCACACGAGGTTGATGGCATGCTTGCTCTTTGCGCGGATGGCGCACTTGGACGATATGCCCCATACGGCCGCGAAAGCGTCGTGCCGATCCGTGGTGGCATCGATGTTATTTGGAGCGCGTTTCCGAATGCCGTTCCGAATTTCCGAGTCAAAGTGATCGAGTTGATCCCTGCCGAGGGGAACACAGTGGTGATCCAAGCCGAGATGAGCGGGCCCATACCTGCCGAAGTGCCTGGGGTTGCAAAGAAGGGTCAGGACGTACATATCCCTCACTGCTACATTCTGCGTTTCGACACGGACTCCAAAATCACACGGCTCGACGCTTACTGGGACAACACCGTCCTCAACAGTATCAAGGCGAGCGGCGTGTGACTGAGCGAGCCAAATGCAGGATCTCTGATTTGCGGCTGCATTGCTCCACGGACTATATGAAAGCGAGAGAGGTAGGGAATGGTTTTAGCAGGAATCAAAGTACCGGACACAGTTCTAGTTCGCGATGCGATTGATTTGTCACGGAGCGCGTCAGAGCCATTTCTCTTCAACCATGCGATGCGCTCCTGGCTATTCGGCGTATGGCTTTCAGAAAGCGCTGAACGTCCCCCGGATGCCGAGTTGTTGGCAGTAGCCACGATTCTGCACGATCTGGGCTTGACTGACCGCTATACGGCGGAAAATCGTTTCGAGGTGGATGGCGCCAATGCGGCGCGCTCGTTTCTGAAGGGGCGTGGCATCTCGACGCAACAGATGCAAGTTGTTTGGGATGCCATCGCGCTTCATACCACACAATCTATCGCTCTTCACAAAGAGCCCGAAGTGGCTATGACCCATGCGGGAATAGCGGTGGATGTTCTGGGGGCAGGCCTTGATCGAATTCCGCAGGACAAACAACGCGCGATCCTAGCCGAATTTCCGCGCCTGGCACTTAAAAACGGATTCAAAGAGTGCCTTTGCAACATCGCTCGTCGGAAGCCGGAGTCCACCTTTGACAACATCGTTCGGGATTTCGGCGTTCGATATGTCGAGGGGTACACATCCCCCAACTTTGCCGATGTCGTGGCGAATGCACCATTTTCCGAATAGACGACCTCCCGATCATCGAATTGCGCACACGTATCAGCGCTGCTAAGGATCCGGGGCAACAGCTTGTCGAGGGTTCCGAATAAAAGGACATTGCGACCTCCTGCGTACAGTTTACCCCAGGCGATTCTTACGCCCTTGCCGCATAAGAATCGCTTACGTGCTTCAAGAACTTTTTTGTTTCCCGTGTGACCCATTCCTGAGCGTCCTGGCTCCGAAGCAAGCCTCTCGGCAGGGGTGATTTCAAGATTTGTTGGCCGGAGTGGCGCGCGGGGCGCAGAACAGGCTTGCAGCCATTCATAAATAGTTGCCACAGAGCGTCATGAAGTTGGTCGAGGAATACGAGTAGACGTCCCAGCCGTCGAGTGTTCGCGGTTGCGAACGCGGCAGTCAAATCGACCCGCTCTCTGTGTGCGACAAATTTGTTCCGCAGGTCCAGGTAATGTCCGTTGTAGATTGCCCTCTGCTTGTCGGCGTACTTCTGGAGGCGTTGGAAATCACGTTTCTTCGGAATGTAGACAGTACGCATGAATTCCGCCGTGTGTTTGCCTGCTTGCGGCAGCTTGCGCTTTTCGAGCGCTCCCTTCGAAAAAATGCTAGGGTTCTGCGTCGCAAGTTGGAGAAGTCGGTTGAGCGTGTGTGCCCGCGAGTCTCTGTCGAAAATCCGCCCCAGCACGATGATGGCGTTGGCCTGGAGCGCGCGGCTCGCCAAATTCCAAAACGCGGCGTTGCGGTTGAGCGCACGGTGAACGTTCTGATCTTCGCGCGCGACGTTATGTATGGTCTGCTCGGCGTAGAAGCTCTGAATCGCCTCTTCTACCTCATTGCCGAACACTTCTAGAACTTATCTCATAAATGCTTTGGGGTCGCCAAAGTCCTTGAAAAAGCGGCCGTTTAGATCGGGCCCAACCATTTATGAGATGGCTTCTAGTTCCTGCTTGAATTCAGCTTCCGAGTCAATCGCCATTTGGAGCCGCCAGTCGTCACTGTAAGCGTGAATCCACGTCGGCGGTCTGGTAGAGGTGGCCGAAGGCGTGTTGCACGTCCGCCGCGCAGTCCCGCATGAAGATAACCTTGCGTGCTGACCCAACGCAGCACGCCTCGCGAAGCTCCAATGGCAGAGGACCGCACACAACGAGGGTGAACTTGATTCCGCGAACCAACATTAGTTCGAAGACAAATGTCAGCGCTGCCACCCCCGAACATCGTTACTACTGGTAGGCGCCGATATCGATGGTGGTTCCCTGTACGCGGGGATTACCAGCATAATCGACCGTGCCCACGACCGTGGTTCCCAGGTTAATCCCGGCATTCACCGCTGGCGATGTCGTCTCGACCTGCAGGTTCGGTGTCGTCAAGCTCAGACTCAGGTATTGCGGATTGCTGTAGAGAGAATGTCCGTCTTGTCCTGTCCCCGATTGATACGTTGTAAATCCTGTGTAGTTTGTCCCATTCCACACAAAATTAGCGGATGACTCGCCTGTCGAGGAGAAGAACACGTTGTAGTCGGAGGCCAGCGGACTGGACTCGCTATTGGTGAAGTTGTTGATGAACAACGACTGCGAGGTGGCATAAACAATGTTGTTCTCGAACACGTTGTTGGTGGCGTAGTACTGCACCTGTAGTTCGCCGCTTCCCGTGCTCTTGCTGTCATTCTCCAGCAGCGAATTGTTGACGATGGTGCAGTAGCTTGTGCCCCCAACATTGCTGGCATATCCGCCAATCGATATACCCACCGAGTTGTTATTGAAAACCAGATTGTTCCGCACCGTCACGTAGGTGGACACATGACCCGAATGCTCGCTGGCTACCTCGATCCCCAGATCGCTCGTCGAAACGTTGTTCCGCTCAATGATGACGTTGTCGCATCCGTCGCAATAGATCCCGTCCGCGTCATACTGATTCCCTTCCCCAGGATTGCTAATCGCGCTGATGTTGTACACCGTATTTTCGCCGATTACCCCGTTGCGGGCATAATCATACGCCGGATCCGGAGACACACCTTCAAAACCAATGGCATCGATCCCGATGTTGTCGTTGTCATGGATGGTATTGGATGTGATCGTGAAGTTCGTGACGTTCCCATCTACGTTCACCGTCTCACTGTTCCCGGTCTTGCAGTCGTAGACTGTGTTCCCAGTGATGGTGATGTAGCTGATCGCCGTCGGCGCTTCTGAACCGTACACCGCGATTCCGAAGGCATTCCCTTCCGCCTCGGACGAAGTGGTGATTTTGGTCACGGTGTTATTGAGAATGTTGATGTAGCTACCCGAACCCGTCACCCAGATTCCCGCTGGCGTGGCGTTCGCATTCGAGGTCGTGTAGTTCTGGATCGTAAAACCCTGAATCGTGACGTAGCTCTCATCCTCGATGTTGAACAGGCCTTGTGTGTTCGAACTGGAAGGTGTCAGCCCGGTCCCATCCACAATTGCCGCGCCAAAAGGCGAACTGATGAAGCTCACCGGCCCAGCAGTCGAAGAACCAGACACCGCAATGGTAACTGACTCGTTGTAGGTTCCAGCAAGCACGTAAACGGTATCGCCCGCTTGCACGGAATCTGCCGCGTGTTGGATCGTTCTCCACGGCGAGGAAAGCGTGCCCGCATTGGAGTCGCTACCGGAGGGAGAAACGTAAAAAGCTGAGCCGCTGCTCGTCGCATTGACCGTCAGCATTAGCGTTGCTGTCCCAAAATTACTGCTGTTCGCGCTATCCGTCGCCTTCACCGCGAACGACAACGTCGTCGTGCTCGTGGCTGTGCCCGTCAACAGTCCCGCACTGCTCAGCGAAAAACCACTCACCGGCGTCGTCAAGCTCCAGCTGTAGCTGCCACTCCCTCCCGTCGCTGCCAGTTGTTGCGAGTACGCTGCGTTCTCCGTCGCGGCTGGCAGTGTCATCGTGATGCTCACCGGAGTTGCCGCTGCGTTGACCGTCAGCTTCAGCGTCGCTGTCCCAAAATTACTGCTGTTCGCGCTATCCGTCGCCTTCACCGCGAACGACAGCGTCGTCGTGC
Source organism: Candidatus Acidiferrales bacterium (assembly GCA_963701055.1). GTDB lineage: Bacteria > Acidobacteriota > Terriglobia > Acidiferrales > UBA7541 > Acidiferrum. The sequence continues at coordinate 5,892,291 of OY969563.1, forward strand.
TCGTGGCTGTGCCCGTCAACAGTCCCGCACTGCTCAGCGAAAAACCACTCACCGGCGTCGTCAAGCTCCAGACGTAGCTGCCACTCCCTCCCGTCGCTGCTAATTGCTGCGAGTACGCTGCGTTCTCCGTCGCGGCTGGCAGTGTCATCGTGATGCTCACCGGAGTTGCCGCTGCGTTGACCGTCAGCTTCAGCGTCGCTGTCCCAAAATTACTGCTGTTTGTACTATCTGTCGCCTTCACCGGGAACGACAGCGTCGTCGTGCTCGTGGCTGTGCCCGTCAACAGTCCCGCACTGCTCAGCGAAAAACCACTCACCGGCGTCGTCAAGCTCCAGACGTAGCTGCCACTCCCTCCCGTCGCTACCAGTTGTTGCGAGTACGCTGCGTTCTCCGTCGCGGCTGGCAGTGTCATCGTGATGCTCACCGGAGTTGCCGCTGCGTTGACCGTCAGCTTCAGCGTCGCTGTCCCAAAATTGCTGCTGTTCGCGCTATCCGTCGCCTTCACCGCGAACGACAACGTCGTCGTGCTCGTGGCTGTGCCCGTCAACAGTCCCGCACTGCTCAGCGAAAAACCACTCACCGGCGTCGTCAAGCTCCAGACGTAGCTGCCACTCCCTCCCGTCGCTGCTAATTGCTGCGAGTACGCTGCGTTCTCCGTCGCGGCTGGCAGTGTCATCGTGATGCTCACCGGAGTTGCCGCTGCGTTGACCGTCAGCTTCAGCGTCGCTGTCCCAAAATTGCTGCTGTTCGCGCTATCCGTCGCCTTCACCGCGAACGACAGCGTCGTCGTGCTCGTGGCTGTGCCCGTCAACAGTCCCGCACTGCTCAGCGAAAAACCACTCACCGGCGTCGTCAAGCTCCAGACGTAGCTGCCACTCCCTCCCGTCGCTGCTAATTGCTGCGAGTACGCTGCGTTCTCCGTCGCGGCTGGCAGTGTCATCGTGATGCTCACCGGAGTTGCCGCTGCGTTGACCGTCAGCTTCAGCGTCGCTGTCCCAAAATTGCTGCTGTTCGCGCTATCCGTCGCCTTCACCGCGAACGACAACGTCGTCGTGCTCGTGGCTGTGCCCGTCAACAGTCCCGCACTGCTCAGCGAAAAACCAGCTACCGGCGTCGTCAAGCTCCAGACGTAGCTGCCACTCCCTCCCGTCGCTGCTAATTGCTGCGAGTATGCTGTGTTCTCCGTCGCGGCTGGCAGTGTGCTCGTGATACTCACCGCACTCGCCGCTGCGTTGACCGTCAGGGAGAGGGTGATAATTCTTCTCTCTTCGGGGTCACTGCAATCCGTAACCTCAAAGGAAAGCAGATCGCTCGTCACCGCTTCCTTGAGCATGCCGCTGATTACACCGGTAGACGCATTCAAAGCGAGGCCCGTGGGCAACTCGCCCCTCTTGAGACTCCACCTGTAGGGCGGCGTCCCGCCAGTGGCCGTTAGCCGTGCACTGTATGGTACGTCCACTTTCCCAGTCGGCAGCGGGGAAGGCAGGATCCTGAGCGGGGCGGTTGAAGTATGAGAAGAATTCTGCCAGTCGCTATGGCCCTGCGCGAACGCGGGTAAGGCGCCTGCGACGGCTATCAGAAGAGCAAACAGACCCAGGAGATTTGAACAGAGTGCAGTGCGACGGACATGTAGCGCCATCATTATCTTCCCCTCAGGCGAAACTCTAAATTTCCTTGGGCAGGAAGAGTTCGTCGATCAGAGCTGGCACACCAACTCTAGAGAACGATGGAGGCTACGAAACCTGTACAGAGGTATGATTGTGGTACAGTTGAATTTACCGATGCAGTACAGTTATGGTGCTCTTATATTTACCAGTACTGCTGGAGCATGGGCAAGTTCCTGAGGAGCGTTCGCGCGGCGAACTTGGCCAATGCGTGCGATCTGCCGCTCGAAATTGAAATTATCCAACCCAAATTTGAGCAAGTTCCCCCGCCGACAGAGGCGGTAGCTGACCTTTGCCCGAAGCTATTGAGCGAATCAGCGGGAGCATTAGTTGAAGTTCTCTGGAGTTTCGGCCTAGACCACGGCCATTTTACTTTTCTCTCTCGACCTACTGCTGGTAGGCGCCGATATCGATAGTGGTTCCCTGTACGCGGGGATTACCAGCATAATCGACTGTGCCCACGACCGTAGTCCCCAGGTTAATCCCGGCATTCACCGCTGGCGATGTCGTCTCGACCTGCAGGTTCGGTGTCGTCAAGCTCAGACTCAGGTATTGCGGATTGCTGTAGAGAGAATGTCCGTCTTGTCCTGCCCCCGATTGATACGTTGTAAATCCTGTGTAGTTTGTCCCATTCCACACAAAATTAGCGGATGACTCGCCTGTCGAGGAGAAGAACACGTTGTAGTCGGAGGCCAGCGGACTGGACTCGCTATTGGTGAAGTTGTTGATGAACAACGACTGCGAGGTGGCATAAACAATGTTGTTCTCGAACACGTTGTTGGTGGCGTAGTACTGCACCTGTAGTTCGCCGCTTCCCGTGCTCTTGCTGTCATTCTCCAGCAGCGAATTGTTGACGATGGTGCAGTAGCTTGTGCCCCCAACATTGCTGGCATATCCGCCAATCGATATACCCACCGAGTTGTTATTGAAAACCAGATTGTTCCGCACCGTCACGTAGGTGGACACATGACCCGAATGCTCGCTGGCTACCTCGATCCCCAGATCGCTCGTCGAAACGTTGTTCCGCTCAATGATGACGTTGTCGCATCCGTCGCAATAGATCCCGTCCGCGTCATACTGATTCCCTTCCCCAGGATTGCTAATCGCGCTGATGTTGTACACCGTATTTTCGCCGATTACCCCGTTGCGGGCATAATCATACGCCGGATCCGGAGACACACCTTCAAAACCAATGGCATCGATCCCGATGTTGTCGTTGTCATGGATGGTATTGGATGTGATCGTGAAGTTCGTGACGTTCCCATCTACGTTCACCGTCTCACTGTTCCCGGTCTTGCAGTCGTAGACTGTGTTCCCAGTGATGGTGATGTAGCTGATCGCCGTCGGCGCTTCTGAACCGTACACCGCGATTCCGAAGGCATTCCCTTCCGCCTCGGACGAAGTGGTGATTTTGGTCACGGTGTTATTGAGAATGTTGATGTAGCTACCCGAACCCGTCACCCAGATTCCCGCTGGCGTGGCGTTCGCATTCGAGGTCGTGTAGTTCTGGATCGTAAAACCCTGAATCGTGACGTAGCTCTCATCCTCGATGTTGAACAGGCCTTGTGTGTTCGAACTGGAAGGTGTCAGCCCGGTCCCATCCACAATTGCCGCGCCAAAAGGCGAACTGATGAAGCTCACCGGCCCAGCAGTCGAAGAACCAGACACCGCAATGGTAACTGACTCGTTGTAGGTTCCAGCAAGCACGTAAACGGTATCGCCCGCTTGCACGGAATCTGCCGCGTGTTGGATCGTTCTCCACGGCGAGGAAAGCGTGCCCGCATTGGAGTCGCTACCGGAGGGAGAAACGTAAAAAGCTGAGCCGCTGCTCGTCGCATTGACCGTCAGCATTAGCGTTGCTGTCCCAAAATTACTGCTGTTCGCGCTATCCGTCGCCTTCACCGCGAACGACAACGTCGTCGTGCTCGTGGCTGTGCCCGTCAACAGTCCCGCACTGCTCAGCGAAAAACCAGCTACCGGCGTCGTCAAGCTCCAGACGTAGCTGCCACTCCCTCCCGTCGCTGCTAATTGCTGCGAGTACGCTGCGTTCTCCGTCGCGGCTGGCAGTGTCATCGTGATGCTCACCGGAGTTGCCGCTGCGTTGACCGTCAGCTTCAGCGTCGCTGTCCCAAAATTACTGCTGTTTGTACTATCTGTCGCCTTCACCGGGAACGACAGCGTCGTCGTGCTCGTGGCTGTGCCCGTCAACAGTCCCGCACTGCTCAGCGAAAAACCACTCACCGGCGTCGTCAAGCTCCAGACGTAGCTGCCACTCCCTCCCGTCGCTACCAGTTGTTGCGAGTACGCTGCGTTCTCCGTCGCGGCTGGCAGTGTGCTCGTGATACTCACCGCACTCGCCGCTGCGTTGACCGTCAGCTTCAGCGTCGCTGTCCCAAAATTGCTGCTGTTCGCGCTATCCGTCGCCTTCACCGCGAACGACAACGTCGTCGTGCTCGTGGCTGTGCCCGTCAACAGTCCCGCACTGCTCAGCGAAAAACCAGCTACCGGCGTCGTCAAGCTCCAGACGTAGCTGCCACTCCCTCCCGTCGCTGCTAATTGCTGCGAGTATGCTGTGTTCTCCGTCGCGGCTGGCAGTGTGCTCGTGATACTCACCGCACTCGCCGCTGCGTTGACCGTCAGCTTCAGCGTCGCTGTCCCAAAATTGCTGCTGTTCGCGCTATCCGTCGCCTTCACCGCGAACGACAACGTCGTCGTGCTCGTGGCTGTGCCCGTCAACAGTCCCGCACTGCTCAGCGAAAAACCAGCTACCGGCGTCGTCAAGCTCCAGACGTAGCTGCCACTCCCTCCCGTCGCTGCTAATTGCTGCGAGTATGCTGTGTTCTCCGTCGCGGCTGGCAGTGTGCTCGTGATACTCACCGCACTCGCCGCTGCGTTGACCGTCAGGGAGAGGGTGGCAGTTTGCGTTTGTGCGGGGCTACTGGAATCCGTGACCCTAACCGTGAGTGGACCGTTCGTTACAGCTTGCGTGGGTGTGCCGGTGATCGCGCCGGCAGCATTTAGTGTAAGCCCAGCCGGCAGTGTACCGCTGCTGAGGCTCCAGGTGTAGGGGGCTGTTCCACCGGTCGCAGTGAGCATTGCGTTATAAGGCGTGCCGACCTGTCCAATCGGCAGCGTTACTACGGAGATGTTGAGCTGGGGAGTAGTTGGATTTTGACTAGTGCTACTTTTGACGACCCCCGCGCATCCTTGCATTGCGGCGGCAGCAGCTAACAAAGCGGCGAAGATAATCAGAAGTTTTGAGAAGCGTGTTGCTCGATAGCTATCGCACATGATCGTCCCTCAAGGAAAAAGCGATCAACATGAATTGCCGGGAATTGGGACTTTTCCGCGGAGCCGGAGGACTGAGAACGCAAACCTAGCACAAGGAAAGTGTCATTTATACTGTTCCGAGGTACAGGAATATATATTGACCATCGCTAAGATGGCGGAGATGCTGGCCATAGCACGGCCGCGCCAGACACGTGAGGAAGGTTGACGGTTTTGTGATGTGAGGTGGAGGGCGGGTTCTTTGGCAGGTAGGAGCACTCCGTCGACACGACGGGTGAGCGAGCGGTGTTGTTCTCCTCCTGCGTCTTAGTATTGGTGGCGCAATTGAAGCAGGCTTTGCCCGACAGACAGGGTCTGATTGGCCCCCTTCGTTGTCTGAAATTCAGACACGCTGCGTGATCTGCCCACGTTCAATCGCAGCTCGCCGGCTACTTCATCGATGATGCTCGCCGGCACGCTGGCCAGCTGTCTGGCGAATGCGGTAACCAGTGCGTTATCGCTGATGGTGTTGATCAGACGCGGTATCCCCCGCGAGAAGTGGTGAATCCTTGCGACCGTTTCATCCGGAACCAAACTGCTCGCTCCGCTACTGGCCCCCGCAAGCTGCAACCGGCACTGGATATATCCTTTGGTGTTCTCTAAATCCAGTGGCTCCAGGTAGGCGCGCAGAGTAATTCTTTGTTTCAATTGTCGCAACTCGTGGGAATCGAGCTTGTCACTCAATTCCGACTGCCCCACCAGCACGATCTGCAGCAATTTCTCTTCGGCTGTCTCCAGATTGGTTAGAAGTCGGATTTCTTCGAGAACTTCCGTGGACAGGTGGTGGGCTTCGTCCACCACCATCATGGTCGTCAATTTCCTCTGGTGGCGCGCAAGAAGATACCGATTGAGCTCATGGAGTATCTCCCCTTTGTGTTTGCCCGACGCGTTAAGCCCAAAATCGGTGGCCGCGTACTGCAGAAACTCCAGCGTCGACAGACGGCTATTGAAAATATAGGCGCTGGCGATGTCCGTGCCTTTGCAAAGTTGCAAAAGACAACGGATCAGCAAGGTCTTGCCGGTACCAACTTCGCCAGTCAATACCACAAACCCTTTGTGCTGGCGAACACCATAGTAAAGCGCCGCCAAGGCCTCTTTATGTTTTTTAGTCGAATACAGAAAATAAGGATCCGGAGTGATTTCAAATGGATTGCGGTTTAGCTTGTAGAAGTCTGTGTACATGGTCTCTTTCTGGACGTTGAGAACTCAGCAACACAACCCGAAGCAACGGCACATTCACTCTCCGATCAAAACTCAGGCCCGCAAGAGTCTCAGCGGCCTGTGGGACAGCAGCTGGCGGTAGGTATTCTCGTAGGACGTTAGAAACTGTTCCTCGGTAAAATATTCCAGGGCACGCGCCCGGGCATTGCGCCCCAATCGTTCGCGGGTGGTTGCGTCCTGGAGCAAAAGAGAGAGCGCATCAGCCATGGCTTGCGGGGTCTTGGCAGGCACTAGCAGTCCACACTCTCCGATGGCTTCGGCTACACCTCCCACGTCGGTGGCCACGATGGCCGCGCCGCACAACATGGCCTCCAGTGCCGCGAAGGGAAATCCCTCGGAAATGCTTGGGATCGCCACGATATCCGCGTTGCTGTAGGCTTTCCAGGGTTCCTTCGTGGATCCCGCGAAAGTCACGTTGTTCTCCAGCTGCAACTCCGCGACGCTGCGTTCACAGTTGTGGTAGTACTCGGCATCGTTGGGGGACCCGTAAAAACGTATTTCCACATCGGCGAACTTTTCCTTGAGTATGGCCGTCGCGCGAATCAGATCCAGCTGACCTTTTAAGGGATAGATCAATCCTACGGTGGAAACCAGCGGTCGCTCCCGGGGTTCCCGTTCCGAGGGATGGAATTTCTCAGGATCCGCACCATTAAAAATGACCTTGATGCGCTCCCGCTCCACCCCCAGCTGCTCTTCCCAGCGGGAATTAAAAGCGCATACCGGAGAGATCTGGTCGGCAAAGTTGTAGTTCAATTCCACCACGTTTTCCACCAAACGACACAAAAACCAGCGCACAAAAAAAGACTTCATTTGCCGCCGTAAATTCAAATACTGCTCGCGCAGATACACCCCGTGCTCGGTCAGCAGATACGGCGTACCGTGCGTCAGCTTGGCCAGCACGCAGGGCAACCCACAAAATCCCGCCGCCGAAGAATGCGTTATGTCCGCTTCCGGAATCGGAAAGTGCAGTACCATCAGCAAGTGATACAGCAAGCGGTAGGCTTGTTTCACTTCCGCCAGCGTGGGGTTCTCCGCCGCCGCCGGACGGCATTCCCAGGAGGCATGCACCGCGTGCTGCAGTACATCCCACGCCTCCACCGAATTCATCGTCCGCGTGTAATCATGTCGCTGAAAATAGCTTTGCAATTGCAGTAGCACCTGCCCCAGTTCTTCTTTGTCGCACTGAGACGAAAACACCAGGGCAAGAAATCGTTCAAAAATCGGTTTGAAGCGCGCCGCGATCACTCCCTGCGTCGTGTCCCACATGCTGCGAAGCACCACAGAAGTCGCCTGGTGATGCGAAAATTCCGCAGGCTGCAGTAAACCCCATTGCGGCACCTTGGTCACTCCCTGCACATTGGGCGAAAGTTCATACTTCGCCTCCGGATACGGGTTCGTCACCACCGCGAGTACATGAAATTCAATCTCCGGTAAACCATGCGTCAGCAGGTCGCACCACTTGCTCACACCCCCGGTGTAAAACGGATAGGTCCCTTCCGTCGCCAGCAGCACCGATAGCGGTCTTTGCCTGCTCATGGTTTCGCGAAACGAATCTCCGCCGACTGCCCCGCCAAAAGCAAAAGAGTCGGATTATCGAATTCCACTTCGACGATATGCGTCATGTTCGGGGATGGCAGCGGATTGATCACCCGGATTTTCCCCTCCACCTGACGTGGCGGTGAGGATGGCAGTTCCACTTGCGCGGACTGCCCGACTTTCAGCTCCGCAATCATCCGCGCGGCCACCGGAACTTCCGCAATCATATGATCGAGTTCCGCCAATCGCGCTACCGCTGTGCCCGGAGAAACGTGATCGCCCAGGTGTACGGGAAGTTCCGACACCACGCCGGCCTGCGTCGCTCGCACAACCTTCTCCCCGGCCTGCTCCTTGGCTTGTTGATATTTCAACTGCGCTTGCCGCAACTGCTCCTGCAAATCCTCGCGCGTGACCATTGCTTGCAGGTTCGCCTGGACCGTCTGGTCGCGTTCCAGCTTGGAAGACGCCCCCGCCAACTTCTTGGCATTTTCCAGATCATCTCGAGCAATGCGCAGTTCCGTCGCTTTGGCATCCAGCTCTTGCTTTGGCATGATCCCCGCATCGTACAGCGCCTTGGCCCGGTTGTAGTTGTTCAACGCAAGCTCGTAAGTGGCCGTTGCCCTTTCCGGAGAATCGCGCCATTGCCGCGTGGGAACCTGCTGCTCTTCCCGCTGTGAAACCGCCACTCGTGCGTTTGCTTCGGCCAGCTGTGCCCGAAAACGCTCCAGGTTCGATTCCGCCGCCTGCAGCTCCACACTCGCCTGTTGCAGCGCTAATTCTGCTTCACGACCATCCATGCGCAGCAACGGTTGTCCCTTTTGCACTGTGTCGCCAACCTTGACCGTAATCCCCGACACCGTTCCACCCAGGTCCGCGGTTATGCTGAATTCGCTTGCCGGATGCACCGTGCCTTCAAAGGCCACCCCGTAGATCGGCTGGCCCTTGACCACTACCCCACTCGCATTGAACGCATAATTGGTGGCCAGCAGCGCCAGCCCTACCGCAAAAAAAGCAAGAATCAGACCGTTCCTGAGCTTGCGATGGGAGAAAACTACACCGCCCCCCTTCGGAAGCACCTCGATCGGTTCTTCGCGTTCCACATGCCGCTCAACCAGCTTCTCGACCGCACGGTCTTGCGCGATCGTCAGTGCCTCAAATATCTCGCTCACACCGCTCCTCCTTCTCTGTCCCTTGCAACCATTCCCGTTATCATGGCAGCGGTAAGGTAATGGTCTGGCCGGGCGTCATGTTGATGTGCGAGATATTCTGCCCGCCGTAAATCTCCGATCCCGTGCTAGTCACACCGGTAACCGGAATCACCGCCGTCGGGACGGTTGCCGTCGATGGCATAGTGAGGGTGATGGTTGCGTTGGCCGTGCCGGCGCCCACGATGCTCGCCGTGACACCCGACAGGTTGAACGCATTGCGGTTCTGCATCAGCACGCCCATCTGATCCAGCGTGGGAGTCAGTACCGGCAGCTTATACACCGCTTCATACTTGCTGAAGGTTAGATCGTAGGTGTCCGAAATAAGGGAAGAAACGTGGCTCGTCTGCCCTGCGAGAAACGAGGTGATGCTAGCAGGTATGGTGCCGCTCGGGGCCGCGCTGGTCAGGTAGGGATAGTTGTTGGAGAAATGCAAGTCTGGCTGATGGAACATCTCCGGATCCATGTCGCCCATCAACATGTTGGTTAGAAACGCGGAACTGGTAAAATCCAGCACTTGTGCGGCATTGTACGTATTGAACGGCGGATCGGGAGCCGGCGTGGTTCCCGCCGGAGCTCCTGGGGCTACGTAGTACGAGTACACGCACTGGAATTCCGCCTGATCGTCGGCCCAGTTGGCCACGTTGTAAAACACATCATTCGGATGCCGCGGTACCTCATAAATTCCCGTGGCGTAGCTGTTCACGATGCCCACGTTCGGGGACGGATTGGGCCCATTATTGTTTGGTGGGTTGGTCGTCGTCGCTACCGACGTATCGCTCACCGCGTACCGTATGCCATCGTCGTACATATACCCGGGAACGTTCACATCGTTCAGCCCCGTGACCCCTGGCGTAACGATGTTGCCCGGGTTGAAGTCCGTGAAGGTGAGCTGTTTCAAGCCTCCGTCATCATAGGGTCCCGCCACGGTATCTGTATCCAGGTTTACTCCACCGGGACTCGACGCCACATAAAGGTTGGTCAGTATCTCCAGGTTGATGTAGTCGGTTGGTGGAGTATTGTTGACATCGCCGCAGCCGGTACCCGTCGGAGCGCTCTGACAGAGTCCGGTCAGAGTTGTCGGATGGTTGTAGGTGTGGCTGATCCAGTGGAAGTACTGCTGGTAGTTTTGCAGATTCGCTACCAGGTCGTCGGGAACGCTCGCCGTTGCCGTTGTCGGATCGTCGACTATCCCCTTCTCGGTTGCGAGAGCGACAGTGGGCGCCGACGGAATGTTCACGGTGAAGCTTGTCGTACCAGGAGTGGTCGCGGCACTCGACGTTACCGCGGTGATCGTCCAGGTTCCGTTGAGCACACCGCCGCCATTGGTAGTGTTGGTCACGGTGACCGACTGCCCCACCAATCCCGAGAAGTCCGGGGCCGTAAAGGTCGCTGTGCCTCCACTTGCCGAAGAGGCGATAATAGGAGCTGTCAACCCTGTCCAGTCGCCATTCCCTGACGTCCCCACACCGTTCATGGCTATGGTCAACTCGAATTGCGAGAGTAGAGGATCGGCTTGCTTGCTCTTCTGCCAGGCTACCAGTTGCGCCATGTCCGCTGAATTTACACGGAAAACCGGTAGATTGGAGGCATCGGGTAGTGTGCGGTCGAGCGTTAGGGGGTCGGAGAGGCATGCCGTGCTGGGTATCCATTCCGAATCATCGATGAAAAAGTCGTCGATCGACTGTGTGGCATACACGTGGTAATCGCCCAGAAAGACTCCGTTGGTGACCCAATTGAGCAGACCGTAAGCCACCACCAGATCGTGCGTCAAATACGGGTTGCTGTCGAAGGTCTGGCTGAGGAACTGTTGGCCGTTCAGCGTGTAAATTGCAGAGACGATGTTGCCACTGGCGTCCTGCAAGAGTGGCGTCAAAGTTCCACCAGCGGCGGGATCTGCGCTCGCCAGGTCGACGGCCGCGTTCGTGATGGTCAACGGCGTAGTTGTGTTCGCATAGAAGAAGACGGGCGCCGCTGCCGTCGTGAAGTTGGTTGTGTAGCTTTGCGTAGATGGTATCTGCGTCCCGGTATAGCTCAATCCAAAGTTCGGGTCCGGCGTGTCATACCAGTTCAACTGACGCACCCCGAAGGTCTGCTCGTAGGAGATCAACGTCGACTGCCACCCGGGAATGCTGTAGTAATCACCGCCATAGGCGAAGATCACCCCTTGGTAGTAGGCGTGGCAACCGCCATCTGACAGCGTCGGTGCAGCACCCGATACATCCACGACGTCGTACGGCGTCCCCACATAGTTGAGAACTTGCTGGATCGCCGGAAAATCTGCATAGCCGGCCCCGGCATTCGCCTCCGCATTGTTTACCACCAAGAGCCTCATGTCGATCGTCGGCCCCTGACAGACAATGGGCAACGTCGAAAGTGCGCTCACCCACGCGGTGTTGGCTGCGCCATAAGGTGCAATCGTCCCCGAGCTGGCCGTGACCGCGACAGCCACGTTTGTCGCTGCAACTACTGTGGCCAAGCCCGTAGTGCCCATCGTCACCACCTGGGCATTTTGCGTCGCCCACGTCGCGGTGTTGGTAAGGTTCTGCGTGCTGCCATCGCTGTAAGTTCCGGTGGCTGTGAATTGCTGTGTGCCGTTCAGGCCAAGCGACACTCCGGCCGGCGACACCGCGATGGAAACAAGGACCGGGGCCGTGACCGTCAAGGTCGTCGTACCAACCACAGTTCCGGAGGTCGCCGAAATCGTTGTCGTACCAATCGTCAGACTCGAAGCTAAACCGCCGGCGGTGATCGTCGCGAAAGCCGTGTTGCTTGAAGCCCACGTTACCGTCGTCGTCAGGTTTTGCGTACTCCCATCAGAATAATTTCCCGTTGCCGTGTACTGTTGCGTGTATCCCGCTGCCAGCGAAATCGTCGGCGGTCCAACTGTAATCGACAGAAGTGTCGGCGGCGGTACCAGCACCGTTGCTGCCGGAGACGTAATCAGCGTTCCCGCGGCGTTGGTCTCGCTGGCCGTGATGGAAATCCCCGCGTTGTAACCGAGCGCCTGTGCCAGTCCTCCGGGGGAAGTAATGCTTACCAGCGTCGGCGTCGCCGACGTCCAAGTCACACTGCTCGTGACATCCTGGGTACTCCCGTCACTGTACGTTCCCGTGGCCGCAAATTGCTGCGTGCCTAACAGCCCCAGCGAAACACTCGCCGGCGTCACCGCAATCGATTCCAGAAGTGCCGGCGAAACCGTTAGCACTGTCGTGCCGGACGCCCCTGCATACGTCGCCATGATCGTGCTCGTGCCTGCCGTGAGCACCGTCGCTAGACCCTGCGTTCCCGTAGTGTTGCTGATCGTGGCCACCGTCGTCGTAGCCGAACTCCAGTTGGCGCTGGTTGTTACCACCGCGTTGCTGTTGTCTGCGTAGTTCACCGTCGCGATGAACTGCGTGGTGTTGTTCGTCAAGCCATAGGGGTTCGTGGGCGTCGCATCACCGAGGTAAACCGTGGGCGTAGCGGGAGTCACGGCAATCGATGTAATCCCCACAACCGTCAACGCGCCATCCCCACCCGTTGTGGTGCTGACGATCGAACCATACGTCGCCGAAATCCCTATTGGGCCACCGCCTCCTACTCCGGATGTTAAGCCTGCCGTCGCACCCGTCGTGCTGATGGTCGCCACCGCTCCGTTGCTGGTTCCCCAGCTCACCGTCGAGGTCAGGTCCTGTGTCGAGTTGTCGGAAAAGGTCCCCGTGGCCGTGAACTGCTGGGTTCCTCCCTGATAAATCTTCGCCGTCGCCGGAGTCACCGCGATCGACATCAGCACTGGTGCGGTGATGGTCATCGTCGTCGTACCTGCCGGGCCTGACGTCGGCGTTGCTGTGATGGTCACAACTCCTTCTGCCGTCGCTGTCGCTATCGAGGAATTTACAGGAAACGTAGCGGCTCCCGTAGGATCCGGCGCCGCCGACCAAGTCACCGTACTCGTCAGGTTCTGTGTCGTCCCATCCGTGTAATTACCCGTGGCCGTGAATGTCTCGTTCGTTCCCAGCGCAATCGAAGCATTCGCTGGGCTGATCGTCACGGAAACCAGCGCCGCCGCCCCAACCGTCAGAGTCTGCGTAGAAGCCGTTGCAACCCCTGGTGCGGACGCCGAGATGATCACCGGTCCTTGACTGACTCCGGTTGCCAAGCCCCCGGTCGCCCCGCTCGCTACGATCGTGGCCGCCGTACTACTCACACTCCAGGTCACTGTCGTCGTCACGTTTTGCGTGCTGCCGTCCGTGAACGTGCCCGCCGCTGTGAACTGTTGCGTGGTCCCTTGTGGCCAGCTCGTAACCGTCGTCGGGTTAATGGCGATAGAAGCCAGGACTGCCGGAGTTATGCTTACCAGCGTGTTCCCGTTGACTGCGCCCAAAGTTGCCGTCACCGTGGCGCTTCCGACGGTGGAAGCGGTCACCAGACCCTGACTGCCACTGGTGTTGCTGACTGTGGCGTCGGAAGTCGAAGACCAGGAAACCTGCGTGGTCAAATCTTGCGTGCTGTTGTTGCTGTAAACCCCCGTCGCATACAACTGCACCGAGGTGCCGTTCGCGATGGACGCCGTCGCAGGCGTTGTCGAACCTTGCGTCCCGGTAATGACGATCGTCTGAAGCGTCGGAGCCGCATTCACAACCGTCAGGCCGAACGGAGCGGATGTAATGCCATTCAAGGCCGCCGTTATATTGGTAGTAGTCGAGGTTGTCGGGTCGGCAGCCGTAGCCATACCTCCGGCAGCGATTGTTGCGGCCGCCGTATTACTCGAAGCCCAGGTGGCCGTGCTGGTGATGTCTCCCGTGCTACCGTCACTGTAGGTTCCCGTAGCCGTGAACTGCAAAGTGCCAGGATATGTCAGCGAGTTCGTTTGTGCCGAAACCGCAATAGAAGTTAGCAGCGGTGCTCCAACCACCAGCGATGCGCTTCCCGTCACTGTTGTTGTGCCCATCACGGAGCCCGTGACCATCGTAGTCCCTTGACCAACACCGGTGGCTACACCAGTCGAACTAATGTTGGCAACGCCAGAAGGGGTCGTTGACCAAGTTGTACTCGACGTAACATTTCCTGTTTTTCCGCTTCTGTAAGTCCCCGTCACCTGGAGCTGTTCCGTGGTGCCATTGGGCAGAGTGGAGTCAGGTACGGTCACGACAATTGAAACCAAGTTGTCGAGTGCCCCAGCCCCTGTCAGACTCACCATTTGCGGACTGCCTACCGCACTATCCGAGACCAAGAGTTGTCCCGGAATCGAACCAGAGACAGCGGGAGTGAAGACAACCGTCGCAGTGCAATCCCCTGCAGCCGCGAGAGAAGTGCCGCATGTCGTTGCGGTCACCGCGTAGCTGGAGGGAGTGGCGGTAATGCTCAAATTGGTGAGGGCCACGGTCTGGTGGTTAGTGATCGTAACGGTATGCGCCGCGCTTGGGGTGCCGACGGCCAGGGTTGTGCTGAATGCAATGGATGTCGGAGAAACCGCAACAGGCAGGATACCGGTCCCCGTCAAGCTGACAGACAGGGTTCCAAGGCTATAACCAATCGTGATGCCTCCCGTCACCGCTCCCGTTGCAGTCGGCGTGAACGTCGCATCGATGGTGCAAGTACCGTTTCCGGGTACGATTTCACCGCAAGTGTCGGTCGCGCCAAAACCAGTGACCGGTGAGATCGTAATCGGCTGGGGAGCTGCCCCGTGGTTGGTCACGGTGAATGTCTTGGCGGCGCTGGTTTGCCCAATCGCGACCGAGCCGAGTGCACGCGACGACGGGGAAATCGAGAGCGGAACGATGCCTGTCCCCGTCAACGTGACGGGAATCGTTCCAAGGCTATAGCCAATCGTGATGCCTCCCGTCACCGCTCCCGCGGCCGTGGGCGTGAACGTAGCGCTGATGGTGCACGTGCCGTTTGCGGATACGATTTCGCTACAACTATCGGTCGCACCAAATTCGGAGCTGGGTGTGATCGTCAGAGCCTGGGCAACGGAACCGTGGTTGGTGACGGTGAACGTTTTGGCGGCACTGGTTTGTCCGATGGCTTCAGAGCCCAACGCACGCGACGCTGGTGAAACGGTGACCGGAGCAGCTCCCGTCCCGGTCAAGGAGATCGTTTGCGTACCGACGCTGTCGATTATCGTAACGTTCCCGGTGAGCGGTCCGATCACTGTCGGTGTGAAGGTAATCGATATCGTGCAACTCCTGCCGGCCGCCAGGGAAACCGGAAAGGCAGTTGTTGCGCAACTGTTCGTCGCAGTGAAGTTCGTCCCGGTCGCGTTCGTACTGCTCGCCCCAATACTGTCGATCGTGAGCGCAGCGGTACCTCCGTTGGTGAGCCTGACCGAACTCGCGCCGCTGGTTGCGCTGACGGCGACGGATCCAAAGGTGTGCGAAGTGGCCGAGAGCGTAACGCTCTGGGCCAGCGCGCTCGGCGATATAGCAAAAAGCAACAGCGCAATGCCGAAAAGTCCAAAGAAAATAGCGGAACGAAACTTCGAAAACATGATGACCTCACTTGCTGGGTAGAGTGATGGAAACCTGACGGTGGGGGGCGGTACGCACCATCTGGCAAAATCGTTGTATGGATTACCTCATCCGTGGATAAAATCTTGTCGTTGTTCGGTTACCGGAATCGGATGTTCCTTCTTCGGTGGCGTTTGGCTTCTTGTTCGGTAGTACAATCGGGGCCCATTGTGTGTATCGAGAAACTTTTTGCACGGCACTCTTAAATTGCAGCCGTCGTTTTTCATCTGTGCAAAGCTCCGCTACTGTGACTTACCAAGACCTAACCACTCCAGGGAACGCTCGCCTGTCTCAGGAACTCCCGAACATTCTCATCACATCCGGGAGAAAAAAATGGGTACTTCTGCACGCACCATACGCCCGAGACAGCAAACACGAACCGCGTTCACCTTATGTCCCCATCCTATGAGTGCTCCTCCAGAAAACCGATAGCGGATCCGTACCGAACAATTTAATACTTGCTTCCCAGTACTCCCTTGGCGGCACAAGAGCGCCCGTTCGGAGTCCCATATCCCGCCTAACCTTTCTGGGTGACTTGGGGATCTTCGGGGCTATTTTCTCCGCCAAAAACTCCGCAGACAGTCTTAGCTTTGGACCTTATTGGTGCGACTTTGGGCGGCCTCCGCGTCGCGATACTGTAATGACTGTTGCGTGCCTCCTCAAGTGGCAGAAACTCCCATCGCAAGGTGGAGTTCTGATGGGAGCAAAATGAGCAAGAAGTCATCGCGCGGAAAACAACAACTCTTGCTCGGCTGTGGTAGGAAACTCCCTAGTGGCTGTTTGGCGCGCACAACTTCTCACCAACCATTTGCGAACGGCCATTACCTGGCAAAACTCTCAGTATCTTTTCCGGAAACGGAAGGATCGCTTGAAGGGACCGAGTCGAGTCCCGCTGTCGAGCCCTAAGAGCGGTGTTGTCCTGCTCCTGTGTTTTAGTATTGGTGGCGCAATTGAAGCAGGCTTTGCCCGACAGACAGGGTCTGATTGGCCCCCTTCGTTGTCTGAAATTCAGACACGCTGCGTGATCTGCCCACGTTCAATCGCAGCTCGCCGGCTACTTCATCGATGATGCTCGCCGGCACGCTGGCCAGCTGTCTGGCGAATGCGGTAACCAGTGCGTTGTCGCTGATGGTGTTGATCAGACGCGGTATCCCCCGCGAGAAGTGGTGAATCCTTGCGACCGTTTCATCCGGAACCAAACTGCTCGCTCCGCTACTGGCCCCCGCAAGCTGCAACCGGCACTGGATATATCCTTTGGTGTTCTCTAAATCCAGTGGCTCCAGGTAGGCGCGCAGAGTAATTCTTTGTTTCAATTGTCGCAACTCGTGGGAATCGAGCTTGTCACTCAATTCCGACTGCCCCACCAGCACGATCTGCAGCAATTTCTCTTCGGCTGTCTCCAGATTGGTTAGAAGTCGGATTTCTTCGAGAACTTCCGTGGACAGGTGGTGGGCTTCGTCCACCACCATCATGGTCGTCAATTTCCTCTGGTGGCGCGCAAGAAGATACCGATTGAGCTCATGGAGTATCTCCCCTTTATGTTTCCCCGACGCGCTAAGCCCAAAATCGGTGGCGGCGTACTGCAGAAACTCCAGCGTCGACAGACGGCTATTGAAAATATAGGCGCTGGCGATGTCCGTGCCTTTGCAAAGTTGCAAAAGACAACGGATCAGCAAGGTCTTGCCGGTACCAACTTCGCCGGTCAAGACCACAAACCCTTTGTGCTGGCGAACACCATAGTAAAGCGCCGCCAAAGCCTCTTTATGTTTTTTAGTCGAATACAAAAAATAAGGATCCGGAGTGATTTCAAATGGATTGCGGTTTAGCTTGTAGAAGTCTGTGTACATGGTTTTTTAGTGTCGAACACCGAATGTCGTTATCCGTGAATTTGAGTTCGCTGCAAAGCAACTGCTCCTAAACATGGGAAATGCGAGCGAGCGGTACCTCACCCGCTTGCTCCGGTCTTCTGAACCTCTTGACGATGGACGTGATAGATGCGGAGATTTTCATCCTCAAAAAACACATCCGCGTCGTCGTGGGATTTTCGGTAACTCTCACAGAGCTGAAGCGCCGCCGACTCCAGGCTGGCGCGCCCTGCCGGCGAACGATAACTGCGGTAGGTCGTGTCGGACAGCACGCTCAAAGGGACGAAGGCAGGTTCGCGGGAGAAATACTCGAACGGCCTCTTCTCCACATAGACGAATAAGTCTTCCGGCGCATCGGGAATACGAAATTCAGGATTCGACGCGCGATCTTGATATTTCTCGACAAATTCGGCTAAATCCTCGTACCCTCCCAAACCCAGCGTCTCTGCCAATTGCTCTGTTGGCGCTACCACCGCCCAGGTCTGACGGGGAAATCGTTCTGCGATTACTTGGGTTTCGCAGGCCGCTTTATCGTACTCGAGGTATTGGGTGGCGAGCGGGTGCGGACGGGACCACAAAATGGCAATGATCACGCAGGCAAGCAACAGCAGTCCTTCGGCTACCTTTCCCATGGGGGCGATAATCTTGGTTTCGATCAACCCCAGGAAGCAACCCACACCCAGCACGGCGGCGAGCGGTAGGGTCAGGCGCAATTCGTTCGGGAGCCCGATATTACCGGCAAGCGTCGCGTAAGCTGCCAAACCATAAGACAGCAAGACAAAGACAACCACTCCCATGACTGGCCAAAGCAGAACAGCACCCGCCGTGATCACAAAGACGAGCAGTAGGTACTGGGAAACGACACCCACCAACAACAGACAACACGCAGCGTCCACCAGACAATCCCAGGCTTCTGAGTCTTTGTACCAATGCGCCAGAAACACCAAGCCAAGCAGAAGGCAGAGCAAACCGATTTCAAATTCGGGGCTGGTGCGAGTCCTTGTCAAAGAGGTCCGGAAAACACTCTCGAGTTTCTCCATCGTCGAAATGGGCACGGGCGCCTCATTTCCCACGGGTTCGAAGGCGGCCACTCCCAAACAATAGATGGCGGCGATAGCAGCAACCGCCCCGCGCGTGCAGGCACGGATGACCAAGCCAATCGCAAGGACGATCGACAGCTCAAGCAGCGGGCACAGAAACCGTGTTACCTGCATGGGATCGGTACTGCTCAAGAAAGCGACCGTTGCAATCACCGATGGAAATACCACGGGTCGGTCATGACCATGGAGATTGAGCATCAACTCTCGGCCGCGAAGCAGCACTTCATATTGTTCAGGTTGATTAAGCCGAAGCTCATGAAGCGGATGTGCGAAATATAAGACCGCCGTTGTCGTCACCACGACCGCGAAAGCCGCGGCCAGCATTTGTCTTTCTTGTATCGCTCTTGACCAGATACTTTCCTGAGGTTCGTCGGCCGACACGCGGTCGCGAACGACGGGCTGACCTTCGATCAGGCGCACGATTCCTATCGCCGCTTCTTGCAACCCGGCCAGCCAATTCTGAGAGCTCCGCGCCCGCTTGCGCACCCAGGCGATGATCAGTGCGCCGAAGAAAAGCAATACCACGGTCGTGGTGTTGAAGATCCTCAAGCTGGTCAGCAGCACACCTGCCATCGTCACTATCAGCAATGCACGAACAAAGTTGCCTGCCAGTCGAAGGGCTGTCGAAGAATTCCCTCGGCCCGGGAACAGCTGTGCTGGAAAAAAGAAGAATACCAACAGGGCGATGAACAGGATCCAGGCAGCTCGGAATGTATCCAGTGGTTGCATAAAAAGTTCAGGAAATCGAATAGTGATAATCGGGCCGGCGCAGGATCCGTCTCACGGCTGCGTTACACGTCCACAAGACCACTGCCGACCCGGCCAGCAATCCGGCAGCGGCATACTGCACGCCCCAGAAATGGCTCAGCCCATATCCCGTTATTAGATTTACCGCGAGCCCGAAGGCCGCCGCCACCATCGCAAAGGAAGTGGAATTAACGCTCGAGAGAATCACAATCTCGAGCAGGGCGATACTCAGCATCAGATAACCGAGTCCCCCGAGCGCTGCCGTTTGTAACAACCGGGGAGAAAGAGGCGCGCCGTTCACCCGAGAAAAGGCGAACCAGGCACCGAAAGAAACAAGAACAAACATCACAAAAATTACCGAGATTGTTTTCCAGTGCCGTCTGCGAAGCCTGGTGACAAGTTCTCCGCCGCTCGACTGTGGTAACTCTGCCGCGAGTCGCCGCCAGAATCGCAAATACGAATCACTCAAATATTCCACAAGTGACGCTGTGATTAGGAAGGCCAGCAGAACCAGATCCATACCTCTCTTGTAAGCTGGGTCGATACCGAAACTCAGACCGGAAACCCAGGGGACGGCGCTTCCTGCGGCCAGTCGATCGGCAAAAAGAAAGCTGAAATAGAACGTGCCGTAGAGAAAGAACGGTATCAAGGAGATGGACAGGACACCGAATCGTGGTCGAGCACTGTTCCGCGTATCGGAGAAGTTCTTTTCGGCACGATAAAAACCCGCCCACACTGAAATTAACGCGCACAAAACAGCCGTGATCGGCCACAGGGTCAGGAGAAGCGTGTTTCCAGCGCCGGTAAGGATTTTTGTCAGGCCGCAAATCGTGGCACTGAGTAAAAAGACCAGCAGGATGCACCAGCCGATCCCCTGAACCGAAAGTACGGCGCAGAACATCCAAAGCAGGCTCAGGGCAACAAAGTTGATGGCCGCCAACAGCAGGTAGTAGGGGGCGAAGAGATGGAAGTACGCTCCCAAAATCATCCCCAGCAATCCGAGCAGCAGGGTGCTGGTGAGCCCTACGTTCAGAAGCTTCATGCAAGTGCGACGCGCCAAAGCGGGCTCTTTTAGCCCGTAATAGAAGCTGCCGCTGCGGGAAATCATCTGAATGAATCCGCCCGTGGTGATAAGGCTGGCGATCAGGGCAAGGCTCAATGCGCCACCCAATTCCGGCGGAACGTTCAGGGCATTCGGTCTTAAATACTCCAGGGTCAGCAATGCCATCCAGGGTATGGCGTAAGCTAGGCCGAGCGAAAACTTACGCACCGCGTAGCTCAACTCCGCCAAGGCGGAAAGCCGTTTTCCTGTACCGGGTGGCGCGTCGTCCGGTTCCGGATCCTGCTGCAAGCGGGCAAACAGCTCTTCTGCAAAGGGGAAGATGCTGGGGTAACCCAATTCTCTTGCGGATTTGTCGTTATAGCCGAGAGATTCGAGCAAGGCCGCGACTTCACGAGCGTGGACAAATTTCGTCGAGCCGGCTTCGCCGCTGCGCAGTAAATTTTCGACCTCTTGCGGATTGAGCTTCATTGCTTGGCTCCGTCACAGGTCAAAGGAGATTGCGACGGGGACGAACTGACTAACGCTCTGACACTTTTGGGTTCGGCAGAACCAACCGAGGAAATACGGCGAACGGAATGAGCGCCGGCATCGACCACGACGAGATACGGACCCGCCTTTCTCCAGACATAAGTGCTGTCGGAATCCACCGCGGCGGATCGATCAAACGCAGGAAGCGTTGTGTTTTCCCCTTCGCATCGCCGGACCGGCAAGGAGTTACTCAGGGCCGCAAAATCCGGTTCTCCCCAGCTAAAACCATCCAGGCCGTAAACCCTGGCGGTCCACCAGGCATAATTGAACTTTTCTGCGCTGAAGGGCTGCTGCGCGGTTGTCGTTGTCGTCGCGAAAATGTGCGTTCCGTGGCTTCGACGGTACGCGAGCGCCTGGTTCAAGCGCTTCTGCGCCGCTGCAGCACTTTCGTAGAGTCCCTCTTTCACCTCGAAAGACTCGAGCAGGAACAGATCGCGCTGGTCCAAAAGCGGCGCCAAGCGTTTCGGATTCTTGTCCGAGCCGTTTGCGTTGGGAAGTTGGTTGTCTAGACTGAACAGGTGCTCGAGGAAGTAAGCGTTCATGAATGCGCTCAAGCCCAATTCATGAATCATGCGTACGGCTAGGTTCTGGCGTTCGCGCGTGACCACGGCAAAGTCGTATCCTGCCTCGTCCAGAAAAATTCCGGCGACGCCCATTTGTTTCCAAAGCTGAATGCGCTCTTCAAGCTGCTTTGTTGAAAGTGCGGTTTGTTGTCCCTTCGGCCAAGGGATCTCGCCTAGGCAAACATAGCCATAAAAGCGCGTGCCTGGGCTGCGCTTCCGGGCGGCGGCCATGATCTGCAGTGTTTTCTGATGTTCCCCAGGATCTCCTTCGGGATAACGCCCGGACTGCCTATCTGCGAATTCCAGGCCGTCCCCCAACACGACTACATCATAGTTAGCAAAAACGCTGGCGGCCTTCTCCACATCTCCGCGCGAGCCATTGACGAGGCTTGGATAACCATAATAAATCGCCAAGCGCGCTGGGACCGCACTTTCAGGGCGTGCGCTGGGCGTGAACAAGAGGCTAAACGTTGAGAACGTCATAATCAGCAACGCAACCCGAAGCAACGGCACATTCACTCTCCGATCAAAACTCAGGCCCGCAAGAGTCTCAGCGGCCTGTGGGACAGCAGCTGGCGGTAGGTATTCTCGTAGGACGTTAGAAACTGTTCCTCGGTAAAATATTCCAGGGCACGCGCCCGGGCATTGCGCCCCAATCGTTCGCGGGTGGTTGCGTCCTGGAGCAAAAGAGAGAGCGCATCAGCCATGGCTTGCGGGGTCTTGGCAGGCACTAGCAGTCCACACTCTCCGATGGCTTCGGCTACACCTCCCACGTCGGTGGCCACGATGGCCGCGCCGCACAACATGGCCTCCAGTGCCGCGAAGGGAAATCCCTCGGAAATGCTTGGGATCGCCACGATATCCGCGTTGCTGTAGGCTTTCCAGGGTTCCTTCGTGGATCCCGCGAAAGTCACGTTGTTCTCCAGCTGCAACTCCGCGACGCTGCGTTCACAGTTGTGGTAGTACTCGGCATCGTTGGGGGACCCGTAAAAACGTATTTCCACATCGGCGAACTTTTCCTTGAGTATGGCCGTCGCGCGAATCAGATCCAGCTGACCTTTTAAGGGATAGATCAATCCTACGGTGGAAACCAGCGGTCGCTCCCGGGGTTCCCGTTCCGAGGGATGGAATTTCTCAGGATCCGCACCATTAAAAATGACCTTGATGCGCTCCCGCTCCACCCCCAGCTGCTCTTCCCAGCGGGAATTAAAAGCGCATACCGGAGAGATCTGGTCGGCAAAGTTGTAGTTCAATTCCACCACGTTTTCCACCAAACGACACAAAAACCAGCGCACAAAAAAAGACTTCATTTGCCGCCGTAAATTCAAATACTGCTCGCGCAGATACACCCCGTGCTCGGTCAGCAGATACGGCGTACCGTGCGTCAGCTTGGCCAGCACGCAGGGCAACCCACAAAATCCCGCCGCCGAAGAATGCGTTATGTCCGCTTCCGGAATCGGAAAGTGCAGTACCATCAGCAAGTGATACAGCAAGCGGTAGGCTTGTTTCACTTCCGCCAGCGTGGGGTTCTCCGCCGCCGCCGGACGGCATTCCCAGGAGGCATGCACCGCGTGCTGCAGTACATCCCACGCCTCCACCGAATTCATCGTCCGCGTGTAATCATGTCGCTGAAAATAGCTTTGCAATTGCAGTAGCACCTGCCCCAGTTCTTCTTTGTCGCACTGAGACGAAAACACCAGGGCAAGAAATCGTTCAAAAATCGGTTTGAAGCGCGCCGCGATCACTCCCTGCGTCGTGTCCCACATGCTGCGAAGCACCACAGAAGTCGCCTGGTGATGCGAAAATTCCGCAGGCTGCAGTAAACCCCATTGCGGCACCTTGGTCACTCCCTGCACATTGGGCGAAAGTTCATACTTCGCCTCCGGATACGGGTTCGTCACCACCGCGAGTACATGAAATTCAATCTCCGGTAAACCATGCGTCAGCAGGTCGCACCACTTGCTCACACCCCCGGTGTAAAACGGATAGGTCCCTTCCGTCGCCAGCAGCACCGATAGCGGTCTTTGCCTGCTCATGGTTTCGCGAAACGAATCTCCGCCGACTGCCCCGCCAAAAGCAAAAGAGTCGGATTATCGAATTCCACTTCGACGATATGCGTCATGTTCGGGGATGGCAGCGGATTGATCACCCGGATTTTCCCCTCCACCTGACGTGGCGGTGAGGATGGCAGTTCCACTTGCGCGGACTGCCCGACTTTCAGCTCCGCAATCATCCGCGCGGCCACCGGAACTTCCGCAATCATATGATCGAGTTCCGCCAATCGCGCTACCGCTGTGCCCGGAGAAACGTGATCGCCCAGGTGTACGGGAAGTTCCGACACCACGCCGGCCTGCGTCGCTCGCACAACCTTCTCCCCGGCCTGCTCCTTGGCTTGTTGATATTTCAACTGCGCTTGCCGCAACTGCTCCTGCAAATCCTCGCGCGTGACCATCGCTTGCAGGTTCGCCTGGACCGTCTGGTCGCGTTCCAGCTTGGAAGACGCCCCCGCCAACTTCTTGGCATTTTCCAGATCATCTCGAGCAATGCGCAGTTCCGTCGCTTTGGCATCCAGCTCTTGCTTTGGCATGATCCCCGCATCGTACAGCGCCTTGGCCCGGTTGTAGTTGTTCAACGCAAGCTCGTAAGTGGCCGTTGCCCTTTCCGGAGAATCGCGCCATTGCCGCGTGGGAACCTGCTGCTCTTCCCGCTGTGAAACCGCCACTCGTGCGTTTGCTTCGGCCAGCTGTGCCCGAAAACGCTCCAGGTTCGATTCCGCCGCCTGCAGCTCCACACTCGCCTGTTGCAGCGCTAATTCTGCTTCACGACCATCCATGCGCAGCAACGGTTGTCCCTTTTGCACTGTGTCGCCAACCTTGACCGTAATCCCCGACACCGTTCCACCCAGGTCCGCGGTTATGCTGAATTCGCTTGCCGGATGCACCGTGCCTTCAAACGCCACCCCGTAGATCGGCTGG
This sequence comes from Candidatus Acidiferrales bacterium, assembly GCA_963701055.1. Lineage (GTDB taxonomy): Bacteria > Acidobacteriota > Terriglobia > Acidiferrales > UBA7541 > Acidiferrum. Next base: position 5,916,576 of record OY969563.1, read on the forward strand.
CCCTTGACCACTACCCCACTCGCATTGAACGCATAATTGGTGGCCAGCAGCGCCAGCCCTACCGCAAAAAAAGCAAGAATCAGACCGTTCCTGAGCTTGCGATGGGAGAAAACTACACCGCCCCCCTTCGGAAGCACCTCGATCGGTTCTTCGCGTTCCACATGCCGCTCAACCAGCTTCTCGACCGCACGGTCTTGCGCGATCGTCAGTGCCTCAAATATCTCGCTCACACCGCTCCTCCTTCGCTGTCTCTTGTAACCATTCCCGTTATTGTTTCTCCTTGTCCATTCGAGACATCATGGCAGCGGTAGGGTAATGGTCTGGCCGGGCGTCATGTTGATGTGCGAGATATTCTGCCCGCCGTAAATTTCCGATCCCGTGCTGGTCACACCGGTAACCGGAATCACCGCCGTCGGGACGGTTGCGGTCGCTGGCATGGTGAGGGTAATGGTCGCGCTCGCCGTGCCGGCGCCCACGATGCTCGCCGTGACACCCGACAGGTTGAACGCATTGCGGTTCTGCATCAGCACGCCCATCTGATCCATCGTGGGAGTGAGTACTGGCAGCTTATACACCGCTTCATACTTGCTGAAGGTTAGATCGTAGGTGTCCGAAATAAGAGAAGAAACGTGGCTCGTCTGCCCCGCGAGAAACGCGCTCACGCTGGCAGGAACGGGGGCGGCGCTCAGGTACGAGTAGTTGTCGGAGAAATGCAAGTCTGGCTGATGGAACATCTCCGGATCCATGTCGCCCATCAACATGTTGGTTAGAAACGCGGAACTGGTAAAATCCAGCACTTGCGCCGCAACGTACGTATTGAACGGCGGATCGGGAGCCGGCGTGGTTCCCGCCGGAGCTCCTGGGGCTACGTAGTACGAGTACACGCACTGGAATTCCGCCTGATCGTCGGCCCAGTTGGCCACGTTGTAAAACACATCATTCGGATGCCGCGGCACCTCATAAATTCCCGTTGCGTAGCTGTTCACGATGCCCACGTTCGGGGACGGATTGGGTCCGTTATTGTTCGGCGGGTTGGTCGTCGTCGCTACCGACGTATCGCTCACCACGTACCGTATGCCATCGTCGTACATATACCCGGGAACGTTCGCATCATTCAGCCCCGTGACCCCTGGCGTAACGATGTTGCCCGGGTTGAAGTCCGTGAAGGTGAGCTGTTTCAAGCCTCCGTCATCATAGGGTCCCGCCACGGTATCTGTATCCAGGTTTACTCCACCGGGACTCGACGCCACATAAAGGTTGGTCAGTATCTCCAGGTTGATGTAGTCGGTTGGTGGAGTATTGTTGACATCGCCGCAGCCGGTACCCGTCGGAGCGCTCTGACAGAGTCCGGTCAGAGTTGTCGGATGGTTGTAGGTGTGGCTGATCCAGTGGAAGTACTGCTGGTAGTTTTGCAGATTCGCTACCAGGTCGTCGGGAACGCTCGCCGTTGGGGTTGCCGGATTGTCGACTACCCCCTTCTCGGTTGCGAGAGCGACAGTGGGCGCCGACGGAATGTTCACGGTGAAGCTTGTCGTACCGGGAGTGGTCGCGGCACTCGACGTTACCGCGGTGATCGTCCAGGTTCCGTTGAGCACGCCGCCGCCGTTGGTGGTGTTGGTCACGGTGACCGACTGCCCCACCAATCCCGAGAAGCCTTGGGCCGTGAATGTTGCTGTGCCGCCACTTGCCGAAGAGGCGATAATCGGGGCTGTCAACCCTGTCCAGTCGCCATTCCCTGACGTCCCCACACCGTTCATGGCTATGGTCAACTCGAATTGCGAGAGTAGAGGATCGGCTTGCTTGCTCTTCTGCCAGGCTACGAGTTGCGCCATGTCCGCTGAATTTACACGGAAAACCGGTAGATTCGATGCATCGGGTGCCGTGCGATCGAACGTTTGCGGGTCGGCAAGGCACGCCGTACTCGGTATCCATTCCGAATCATCGATGAAAAAGTCGTCGATCGACTGTGTGGCATACACGTGGTAATCGCCCAGAAAGACCCCGTTGGTGACCCAATTGAGCAAACCGTAAGCCACCACCAGATCGTGCGTCAAATACGGGTTGCTGTCGAAGGTCTGGCTGAGGAACTGTTGGCCGTTCAGCGTGTAAATTGCAGAGACGATGTTGCCACTGGCGTCCTGCAAGAGTGGCGTCAAAGTTCCACCAGCGGCGGGATCTGCGCTCGCCAGGTCGACGGCCGCATTCGTGATGGTCAACGGCGTAGTTGTGTTCGCATAGAAGAAGACGGGTGCTGCTGCCGTCGTGAAGTTGGTTGTGTAGCTCTGCGTAGATGGTATCTGCGTCCCCGTATTGCTCAACCCAAAGTTCGGGTCCGGCGTGTCATACCAGTTCAACTGACGCACCCCGAAGGTCTGCTCGTAGGAGATCAGCGTCGACTGCCACCCGGGAATGCTGTAGTAATCACCGCCATAGGCGAAGATCACCCCTTGGTAGTAGGCGTGGCAACCGCCATCTGACAGCGTCGGCGCGGCACCCGTTACATCCACAACGTCGTACGGCGTTCCCACATAGTTGAGAACTTGCTGGATCGCCGGAAAGTCCGCATAGCCGGCCCCGGCATTCGCCTCCGCATTGTTTACTACCAAGAGCCTCATGTCGATCGTCGGCCCCTGACAGACAATGGGCAGCGTCGAAAGCGCGCTTAGCCACGCGGGTGGAGACGTAATCAGTGTGCCTGCTGAATTGGTCTCGCTGGCAGTAATCGGAATGGCAACATTGCTCGTCGCGAGCACCTGTGCCAATCCTGAGGAACTGATGCTCACGAGCGTCGTGTTCCCGGAGGTCCAGGTCACCGAGCTCGAGATAACTTGGGTGCTGTTGTCACTGTAGGTCCCTGTCGCCGTGTACTGCTCGGTGGCGTTGAGACCCAGCGAGACACTGGCCGGTGTAACCGCGATGGAAACAAGGACCGGGGCCGTGACCGTCAAGGTCGTCGTACCAACCACAGTTCCGGAGGTCGCCGAAATCGTTGTCGTACCAATCGTCAGACTCGAAGCTAAACCGCCGGCGGTGATCGTCGCGAAAGCCGTGTTGCTTGAAGCCCACGTTACCGTGGCCGTCAGGTTTTGCGTACTCCCATCAGAATAATTTCCCGTTGCCGTGTACTGTTGCGTGTATCCCGCTGCCAGCGAAATCGTCGGCGGTCCAACCGTAATCGACAGAAGTGTCGGCGGCGGTACCAGCACCGTTGCTGCCGGAGACGTAATCAGCGTTCCCGCGGCATTGGTCTCGCTGGCCGTGATGGAAATCCCCGCGTTGTAACCGAGCGCCTGTGCCAGTCCTCCGGGGGAAGTAATGCTTACCAGCGTCGGCGTCGCCGACGTCCAAGTCACACTGCTCGTGACATCCTGGGTACTCCCGTCACTGTACGTTCCCGTGGCCGCAAATTGCTGCGTGCCTAACAGCCCCAGCGAAACACTCGCCGGCGTCACCGCAATCGATTCCAGAAGTGCCGGCGAAACCGTTAGCACTGTCGTGCCGGACGCCCCTGCATACGTCGCCATGATCGTGCTCGTGCCTGCCGTGAGCACCGTCGCTAGACCCTGCGTTCCCGTAGTGTTGCTGATCGTGGCCACCGTCGTCGTAGCCGAACTCCAGTTGGCGCTGGTTGTTACCACCGCGTTGCTGTTGTCTGCGTAGTTCACCGTCGCGATGAACTGCGTGGTGTTGTTCGTCAAGCCATAGGGGTTCGTGGGCGTCGCATCACCGAGGTAAACCGTGGGCGTAGCGGGAGTCACGGCAATCGATGTAATCCCCACAACCGTCAACGCGCCATCCCCACCCGTTGTGGTGCTGACGATCGAACCATACGTCGCCGAAATCCCTATTGGGCCACCGCCTCCTACTCCGGATGTTAAGCCTGCCGTCGCACCCGTCGTGCTGATGGTCGCCACCGCTCCGTTGCTGGTTCCCCAGCTCACCGTCGAGGTCAGGTCCTGTGTCGAGTTGTCGGAAAAGGTCCCCGTGGCCGTGAACTGCTGGGTTCCTCCCTGATAAATCTTCGCCGTCGCCGGAGTCACCGCGATCGACATCAGCACTGGTGCGGTGATGGTCATCGTCGTCGTACCTGCCGGGCCTGACGTCGGCGTTGCTGTGATGGTCACAACTCCTTCTGCCGTCGCTGTCGCTATCGAGGAATTTACAGGAAACGTAGCGGCTCCCGTAGGATCCGGCGCCGCCGACCAAGTCACCGTACTCGTCAGGTTCTGTGTCGTCCCATCCGTGTAATTACCCGTGGCCGTGAATGTCTCGTTCGTTCCCAGCGCAATCGAAGCATTCGCTGGGCTGATCGTCACGGAAACCAGCGCCGCCGCCCCAACCGTCAGAGTCTGCGTAGAAGCCGTTGCAACCCCTGGTGCGGACGCCGAGATGATCACCGGTCCTTGACTGACTCCGGTTGCCAAGCCCCCGGTCGCCCCGCTCGCTACGATCGTGGCCGCCGTACTACTCACACTCCAGGTCACTGTCGTCGTCACGTTTTGCGTGCTGCCGTCCGTGAACGTGCCCGCCGCTGTGAACTGTTGCGTGGTCCCTTGTGGCCAGCTCGTAACCGTCGTCGGGTTAATGGCGATAGAAGCCAGGACTGCCGGAGTTATGCTTACCAGCGTGTTCCCGTTGACTGCGCCCAAAGTTGCCGTCACCGTGGCGCTTCCGACGGTGGAAGCGGTCACCAGACCCTGACTGCCACTGGTGTTGCTGACTGTGGCATCGGAAGTCGAAGACCAGGAAACCTGCGTGGTCAAATCCTGTGTGCTGTTGTTGTTGTAAACCCCCGTCGCATACAACTGCACCGAGGTGCCGTTCGCGATGGACGCCGTCGCAGGCGTTGTCGAACCTTGCGTCCCGGTAACGACGATCGTCTGAAGCGTCGGGGCATTAACCGTGAGCACAACCACCGGGGAGATGACACTATCTAGAGTCGCGGTGATGTTCGACGTGCCCTTGCCTGCGCCCATGGCCAGACCGCTGGCGCTGATGGTCGCGATTGCCGGTGAGGCCGAGTTCCACGTTGCCTGGCTCGTGATGTTCGCCGTGCTCGCGTCACTGTAAGTTCCTGTAGCCGTGAACTGAGATGTTTCAGCTACGGTGATGCTCGTCGCTGTCTCGGATATCGCGATCGACTGCAGAACCGGCGCAGTGACCGTCAAAGAAAAAGTGTTCGACGTCACCCCGCTCATAGTGGCCGTAATGTTCGACGTGCCCGTGCCCGCTCCCATCGCCAGACCGCTCGTGCTGATCGTCGCGATTGCCGGTGAGGCCGAGTTCCACGTTACCTGGCTCGTGATGTTCGCTGTGCTCGCGTCACTGTACGTTCCCGTGGCCGTGAACTGCCCGCTCGTCCCCTTGGCGATCGAGCCATTCGCCGCATTGATGGCGATCGACTGCAGAACCGCAGCAGTAACCGTCAACGAAAAAGCGTTCGACGTCACTCCGCTCATGGTAGCGGTAATGTTCGATGTGCCCGTGCCCGCTCCCATCGCCAGACCGCTGGCGCTGATCGTCGCGATTGTCGGTGAGGCCGAGTTCCACGTTACCTGGCTCGTGATGTTCGCCGTGCTCGTATCACTGTAAATTCCTGTCGCCGTGAACTGTCCGCTCGTGCCCTTGGCGATCGAGCCATTCGCCGCATTGATGGCGATCGACTGCAGAACCGCAGCAGTAACCGTCAACGAAAAAGCGTTCGACGTCACTCCGCTCATGGTAGCGGTAATGTTCGATGTGCCCGTGCCCGCTCCCATCGCCAGACCGCTGGCGCTGATCGTCGCGATTGTCGGTGAGGCCGAGTTCCACGTCACCTGGCTCGTGATGTTCGCCGTGCTCGTGTCACTGTAAGTTCCCGTAGCCGTGAACTGCCCGCTCGTGCCCTTGGCGATCGAGCCATTCGCCGCATTGATGGCGATCGACTGCAGAACCGCAGCAGTAACCGTCAACGAAAAAGCGTTCGACGTCACCCCGCTCATGGTAGCGGTAATGTTCGATGTGCCCGTGCCGGCGCCTATGGCCAGACCGCTCGTGCTGATCGTCGCGATTGTCGGTGAGGCCGAGTTCCACGTCACCTGGCTCGTGATGTTCGCCGTGCTCGTGTCACTGTAAGTTCCCGTAGCCGTGAACTGCCCGCTCGTGCCCTTGGCGATCGAGCCATTCGCCGCATTGATGGCGATCGAGTGCAAAATTGCAGGAGTCACGGTGACTATTGTGCTTCCACTGGCCGATCCAAAGGTCGCAGTGACCGTGGCGGTTCCCTGGGCAACTGCGGTTACTAGGCCCTCACTCCCCATCTTCGCGTCAGAGGTCGAGAGCCAAGAAGCCACTGTGGTCAGGTCTCGCGTACTGTTGTCGGTGTACATACCCGTTGCATACAGCTGCACGGAAGTGCCATTCGCCACAGAGGGTGTTGCGGAAGTAGTGGAACCTTGCATGGTTGAGATGATAATGGCTCGGAGAGTCGCAGGTGGTGCACCTACTGAGGTACTCGAGCAGCCATGCGTGAACAACGACATTGTGACGACAAAAAGCCCGCATAGGATAGAGAACAGTCGATTCGGTTTCACGATACCTCACACACAGGGAAAATTGACGCAAGTCCTAGCGCGAGGTCGAAGCTCCAACCTCGGCCTCGCGCTAGGACAAACTCGTCGGTGCCGACAATTTCATCCGCTACAGATGATCTAGTTCTGCGATTTTCGATCACTCGTGCATTCCTAGTTGGGAAAAAGAGAGTGGCTTGCGGCCGATAGAAGCATGGCTCTTGGTGTCAGATATGATCAGAACCGGGAGTCGAAAAGCGTCCAGACGTAACTGGCTGAGCTGAAGCAATCACAACGGGCGGCATCCCACTTTGAGGCAGCAGTGCATCGGTCGCTACCCGTTCGACTTCGCTCATTTCCATTTCGACGGCAACGGACCTGCTTAGAATTTCGATCGAAAGAACTAGGCGGCACAGATTCTTCTGACGCACCAAGATCCCTTCATACCCCGTAAGGGGTCCACACTTGACTCTCACATGCTCTCCGCACTGCAAAAAGGGATGGGGTTCGACTTCAAGCGAACAGTCGATCGCTCGTCGCAAGGCTGCGATCTCCTCCACCGCGATAGCGGATGGCATGCCCGTGAATCCGACAAATTGATGCACACCAGGAGTTCTCAATACCTCGACTCGTTGGCTCAAAGAAGTGTGGACAAAAACATAGCAGGGAAACAAAGGTAGCGTTAGCTGCTTCCTTCGATCTTTCCACTGATGTCTTACCGTGTATAACGGCAGAAAAACTTGGAATCCCTTTGCCGATAACGTGTTTGCCACAGCCTTCTCGTGTTGATGGCGCGTGTAAAGAGCGTACCACCCGGCCGGCATCCCAAAATCGCAGTTGATCATGTCGTGTCTCATCACCTGTGCAAAGCTCCGCTACTGTGACTTACCTATCCACTCTGGCAAGCTGCCCTGTATCGCTTCTCAGGCACCACTGGATCCCTGTCCTCACGAGCTTCTTACGCACATTGCGCTCGAGACCGCGAACAAGAACCGCATTCACTCTATGTCCCCATCCTATGGGTGCCCCTCCAGAAAACGAATAGCGGATCCGTACTGAAAATAAGGCCCCCCTTCGTAATACCTTCCTCCCAGTACTCCCTCCCAGTACTCCGTCCACGGCCGGATAAGTCGAGTGCCCCGATCAGAGTCCCGTAATTTCGCCCAACCTTGCGGCAACGACGTTCGGTCATCGTCGGGGATGTTCTTTTCGTCACCACCGCAAACTCCAAAATTCGTAGCTCCTACCTGGATTGCCGCGGCTTTGGGTTGCATAACCGAGTGGTAACTTCCCGACCCCTGCAGCGTTCGCGCTTGCAACCCGCTGCCGACTGCAATCAAGCTTGCGCATGAACCAAGCTGTTACTGTTATGTTCCAGCATGAACCGTACCACCCGAGATCCTCGCAACGTGCACCCGATAAACTCAACGGAACCAAACTGATCCATGGTAGAAGTGCGTGAATTTTTTCAAAAAAAATGAAGACTTCACAATCACAGTGGACAGGCTTGTACAAAAATGAGAATCGATTTTCCTTTCCATGGGCTTCGTGGGCCTCTAGAGCACCGTTCTCACGGCAAGCATTCAGAAAATAGGTTTCGTTAATCCGATGTGTAACGAACTACCGCCAAGAGAATAAGCAAGAAGGTCGTGGCGCTGGAAATAGAAATATATCGGAGTGGTGACAAACCATTGGAACTGCCATTACCTGCACTACTCTCAGTAGTTTTTTTTAAGTGAAAGGTGAAATGGCCCTTGACTATGTCTGTACGGGCCGGATATGTTTACGGTGACAGTTTGTCCCCGCATTGAACCATTACATAACTTTATATGAATGCATACTCTCCCAGCCATGCACTCCAAGATGTGTCTTCGCCGCGCGTTGCAGCTATCCGCGTATTGATTGCGGAAGATACCCCGATGGGTTGTCAGTTACTCAAGGATGGACTCAAACGCTCGCGATTCGGCCTGGGAGAAATCTATTGCGCAGGAACTGTCAATCAAGTTGTCTCTCTTTGCAACCTTCATCCCGTTGATGTGGCACTCATCAGTGAAGACTTACAGGATGGCCCTCACAAAGGCATTGAAGCGGTTGAACTCCTGCGCAAGAGCCACCCGAACATTCGCTCCGTCTTGTTGGTTAAAAAAATCCGACGTGAGCTTACTCTCGAAGCGTTTCGTAGTGGTGCAAAGGGAATCTTCTGTCGGATAGAGCCGATCGAAACATTGGGCAAGTGCATTCTGGCCGTGCACAAAGGACAGGTCTGGGCTGACTCTGAACAAATGGGAGTGATCCTTGAGGCGCTTGTCGAAGTGAAGCCGCGAGTGACGAATTTGCTGGGCACTTGTTTGCTCACCAAGCGGGAAGAGCAAGTCTCTGCACTCGTAGCGGATGGCCTGACAAATCGGGAAGTAGCGAAGAAGCTCGGATTGAGCGAACATACGGTCAGCAATTATCTCTTCAGAATTTACGAAAAGCTTGGTATCTCCAACAGAGTGGAGTTTGTCCTCTATATCTTCGGTCGCCGACAGCAAAATGAGCCAGCCCCTCCGTGCCAACATCTCTGAGACAGGTTTAGTACTCTTAATTAATGAGCAGAAGGGCGAGAAAGAAGAGATCAGAGATGAATGGGAATGCTCTTGGTGTTGTTCTTTCCCCTGGGGGTTTGGCTGCCGCGGAACGGAGCGGAGGCTCGCCTCCTGGCGAGCCGCAGCGAAGTGCAGCGGCAGCCAAAGCGGGCGCCGATCCAGCGTCCGTTTCGCGGCCGGATCCCGAAGTCGTTGCTAAGGCGAAGCGGCGGACCTACACAGCGGAGTACAAACAACGCATCTTACAAGAAGCCGAAGTCGCTGCGACGACGCGAGGTGGCCTGGGCGCTCTTCTCCGCCGTGAAGGTCTGTATTCGTCTCTGCTGACCTACTGGCGACGAGAGCGGGCCCAGGGAATTCTCGAGGCTCTGACGCCACAGAAACGCGGGCCGAAGTCCAAGCGCAACCCGATGGAAGAAGAAGTCCAGAAACTTCGCCGACAAAACGCTCGCTTGACTGAAGATCTGCGTAAGGCACACATCATCATCGACGTCCAAAAAAAAGTCGCTGCGCTGTTGGGTCATCCGATTCCGGAGCAGGACCCGGAGGAGAAATCCTGATGGCGGCTGTCGCCGAGCTAGCGAACGACGTTGGCACCAGCGCTGCTTGCCAAGCTCTGTGTATGCCTCGCGCATCTTACTATCGAGATGTCCGTAAGACTTCTTTTCCGGGGGTGAGCGCGTCGCGGCCTTCGTCGGCACGCGCACTCCGCCCGGCAGAACGGGATGCAGTTCTGGCTCGACTACACGAAGAACGTTTCCAGGATCGTTCTCCAGCTGCTGTTTATGCGACGTTGCTCGATGAAGGCGAGTATCACTGCTCGATTCGCACCATGTATCGCTTGCTCGACGAGCACGGTGAGGTTCGCGAGCGCCGCGATCAGTTGACGCATCCGCCCTACCAGAAGCCTGAACTCCTGGCCACGGCTCCGAATCAACTTTGGAGCTGGGATATAACCAAGCTACTCGGCCCAGCGAAATGGACGTACTTCTACTTGTACGTGATCCTCGATGTCTTCAGCCGTTACGTCACCGGCTGGATGGTCGCTTATCGCGAAAGCGCCGAGCTGGCCAAGCGGCTGATCGAGGAGAGCTGCAAGAAACAACACATCCAGCCCGGTCAACTTACGCTGCACGCCGATCGCGGCACCTCGATGAGTTCCAAACCGGTGGCATTTTTGCTGGCCGATCTGGGGGTGACCAAGACGCATAGTCGGCCGCACGTCTCGAACGACAATCCGTACTCGGAAAGCCAATTCCGCACCCTAAAGTATCGGCCGGAGTTCCCGGACCGTTTCGGGTGCATTCAAGATAGCCGAGCATTCTGTCAGGGATTTTTTCGTTGGTATAACGGAGAACATCGCCACTCCGGCCTGGGCTTGCTTACGCCGGCGATGGTGCACTATGGCCAAGCGGAACACATTCTGCGGCAACGCCAGGAAGTCCTCGATGTTGCCTACCAACTTCATCCGGAGCGCTTCGTACGAAGCGCTCCCAAACCGCCGGCTCTTCCCAGCGAAGTTTGGATTAACAGGCCCGCTCTGGAACCGCTGACCGCAGCGATCGACTCTGAAAATGCGCCATGCGTTTGAAGAAGGACAAAAGCGGGGATACTGTGGGTCGACCGAGTTGGAGATCGTCGCTCCCAGGCGATCCTGGCGCGACATTTTTTGGTGGAAAACCCCAACACATGAAAAACTCACTAAATTTCGCGAACACCTGTCTCAAAGTCGTTGACACGCGCCGAGCGCCGCTCACCAATCGGATCGCGGACAACCAACGTTAAAAACGCTGACGCAGTCCAATCGGAAACAGTCGGCAGTCCTTTGCACGCCAGACGGCCCCGGGCTTCGATTCTTGGAGCCTATAAAGGATCATCCCGCTTCTCCTCAACCCCCGCATGGTTACGCGACAGAAAAGTTCTTGCGCGCAAATTGTGGTTGCCCGAAGAGAATGTACGCAACAGCAGGCTGCTTACCGTGGGCCAACGGAAGAAAACTCAAGACAAGGTGATACCTTGCATCTGTGTTCGGTACAATGACGGTCAGAAATTCAATCGAGCAATCAGTGGAATCCGAGACTCGAAGCTTGTCTGACACCCTGGTGACTCTCCCGGGTGCAGGGGACAATCATTCGTGGCAACGGAGCTGAAAAAGGAAAGGGATGGAGGTTGCATGCGATTTCTTGTTACGGGTGGTGCGGGCTTTATCGGATCACACATCGTCGAAGAGCTGGTTCGTCGCGGTCACCAGGTCGTAGTCCTTGATGATCTTTCCTCCGGCAAAGAAGTCAATCTTGCCTCGATCCGCACGCAGATAGATTTTAGGAGAGGCAGCATTACAGACTTGGCCGCAGTACAAACCGCATGCCAAGGCGTAGATTACGTCATTCATCTTGCGGCGCAAATATCCGTACCGCGGTCAATCAAAGATCCGATCGACACGAACCAGGTGAATATCGATGGAACGCTTAACGTTCTCGTTGCGGCTCGCGATGCCAATGTTAAGCGCTTTGTTCTTGCTGCTTCCTCTGCAGCGTATGGAGAAAGCCCGGTTCAACCCAAGGTCGAAACCATGGCACCTGCTCCTATCTCCCCGTACGGGATCACAAAGTACGTCGGGGAACTCTATGGCCAACTCTTCGGACGGGTATACGGACTGGAAAACGCTTCCGTGCGTTATTTCAATGTCTTCGGGCCAAGGCAAGACCCCTCGTCGCAATATTCCGGAGTGTTGTCACGTTTCATGCTGGCTGTTTTGCGCGGAGAGAATCCAGTCATCTACGGAGATGGCCAGCAATCGCGGGATTTTATCTACATCGCGAATGTGGTTGACATAACCCTGCGAGCCTGCGTGACAGAGGAGGCCTCTGGTCTGGTCTTTAACGGTGGCACAGGAGCTCGAATCACTCTCAACCAGGTCTTAGAATTGCTCGGCAAAATTACCGGAAAAGCGATACAACCGAAATACGATCCACCTCGCGCTGGGGACATTCGCGATTCACAAGCAGATATCTCGCTCAGTCGTAGGGTCTTGGGTTATGCGCCCCAAGTTGCGTTTGAAGAGGGGCTACAGCGAACCTGGGAGTGGTACAGAAGCAATTACGGCAAGACGTAATCGAGGAGTCGGAATTACCAAGCCAGCGCGCCCACGCCCTGACAAAATGCGAGGCCCGAGGTAGCCATCGCCGGATGGGCCATGAACCATAGTTTATCGAGATCTTTTTGCGTCTCACAAAATGACTCTCGAGGCAGTAACGGCAGGGCAGCAAGCCTATAGACCAGAGAATAAAATACAGAAGTTGATACAATCGCAGATGTCAGCCCGCTTGACCCACAACCGCTCTTGCTAGCTTTCGACATTGACATCCAGGCAGGATGGCTATTAGCATGGCAACCTCTTTACGTCTCCGAGGTGGCAGCCTCCGAACCTATTTCATCCGGGATTCTTTGTGGGTTTCCAACAATGGAAACTATATTTGTCATTACCGCTAATCGGTTCTTTCGAGAATCCCTGATTCGCCTTTTTCGCAGCGATAGGGGATTCCGCGTGCTGGGTGCGGCTGATTTCTCGCCCCTCACCGGAACACAGGGCCCTCGAATTAACCCGGAAATTGTCGTCTTGCGCCCGGAATGGGATGACCGGGCCTTTCAAAGCACCCGTGCCATTCATGAGGCTGCGCCGCGGACGAAGATTCTCATGATCGCGATGGAGGACGACCAGGAGACATTTCTCAGAGCGGTGCAGGCAGGCGCAGAAGGCTATCTGCTGAGAGATGCGTCCGCAAAGCAGATCTTAGCAGCGGTGCATCGGCTTGAGCGGAACGCTGTCGTATGTCCACTGCATTTAGAGCGCGCCCTGTTTAACCATGTTGCCAACGACCCGCGATTGAACACGCCGCGCCCGCAATCCATTCACGATCTAACTCCTCGAGAGCATCAACTCACCTCGTTGGTCGCCCAAGGGCTAGCGAACAAGGAAATCGCTGGGCGCTTGAATCTGTCCCTGCAGACAGTAAAGAACCACGTGCATAGCATTCTGCAAAAAACGCAAGTGAAAAATCGTGCAATGCTCGCCCAGCTTGTGGAATGCCGGCCCTCGCCAAGCAACACAGGGCGCAAACTGACCTCCCGCCTGTCTGTACCCTTCTGAATTTCACCAAACTCTCTTGCACATATTTCTGTTCTCGCCCGAGCGGGACTTCCAAAGCATCTCTCCTGAAGAGGTTCAGTACCGAGAACCAGTACCGCGCTAGCGAGAACCAATACTAAGGGCCGCCACGAGCCAGCGAAAAAGTACCGGACCAAAATTGGATCTCGATAGGCCTTGTGTGCCGCCATAGCTTTGACAAAGATGCAGACCCTGAGAGTCATACGTTGCAACAAGAAAAGATCCGCGTTTTGATTGCGAACTCGACCAGGATCTGGCGCGACATGCTCTATGACACGATTCGGGAGGAGCCTGACATCGAAGTCGTCGGTGATGTAAGCGAGGAAAACGCGATTGTCCCGGCTACAGAACGTACCAATCCAGACTGCTTGATTGTCCCCCTTGATGACGAGTCTGGCACGGCCATGCCAATTTGCACGGAGATTCTCGCAAAGAGGCCCCACGTGAGGATTGTGGCCATTGGAGAGGCGACGGATGTCGTTGAAATCTATTGGATGTCTGAAGAAGGCGACATTCGGCGCACCTACACCACCGCGTCTCGTCAAGCCATTCTCAGAGCACTACATTTTTCGACTTGCTAAAGCGTAGTGAGATTTTCCGTAGGTGAATTGGTCCCGGTCTATGGCGGATTTGAGGAGTAAGAAATGAGACAAATACGAGCAGTCAGCGGCAGGGGTTTATTGGCGCTAATTTGCTCGCTGCTGATGGCCTTCCAACCGATTTTTGCTGTCCCCGACCCTTCAGCGATCGCGGGACCGACCAGGGTCGGCCAGACCCAACTCTGCGGCGCATTTGCTCTAGCGCGGACCATACTCACTGCGATGTTTGCCGCGCTCCCGTTTGTTTCTCACGGAGGGCCGAGTAATGCCCCAGAATCAATCGCAGTGGCGAAGCTGACAGGTACGGCCGATCGAAACGGCCAACCTCTTCTCAACGGAAGCATTGTGTCGAGCGGCGACTCCCTCTATACCCACGCTGATTCGGCCCTTCTCCTGAGCTCCGCTCCCCAAGAGCGATTGTGGCTCGGTCCCAATACCAGCGCCAAATTAACCAAGGACGCGGGCGACGTGGGCGTTACCCTGGAGCGAGGAACCCTCGGATTCGAGACGCGAGGGCACATTCAGGTGACTTTCGAAGCGCATGACGGTCTGACCTTGCGAAGCCGCCCTGACACGCCAGCTCTAGCTCAACTCAGTTTCGTCAATAACCAGGAAGCCCAGGTGCGAGTGCAGAAAGGGTCCTTAGAACTTGTTCGAGGCGATCATTCCGTGGTTTTGCAACCGGAGAGGTCAATTTCGGCCGCTAGCACCCGCTTGCCAGCCGACCCTCCGACAAAGAGTAATTTGTCGGCGCAAGCAGAATCCAACAGTCAGTCGGACATGGGATCAATCACGGTAACTGTGGTCGATAAACAATTATTCGTGGTTTCGGGCGCCACTGCAACCTTGACAAACGCTGCCGGAAGAACTTTCACAGCCCCTAGTGCTCAAGGCGGAAAATATACATTCAGCAATGTACCTCCTGGAAAATATACGCTGCGCGTAGTGCGGGCAGGATATCAGAGTTATGAGTTACCTAACGTTGTGGTACGCGCTGGCAACGAGTCCTCACTGTACGTTGAGCTGGGAGGCGGAGCAAAGACAGGTGGCAACAACCATCTCTTGGTTTGGGTCGTAGTTGGCGCGGCCGCGGCAGGAGGAATAGGCGCGTATTTGGCTACGAAGGGCTCTTCTTCGAACAGCCCGTCGTCCACCCAATAGCGAGCCGGCGCTAGTCTCGATTATCGAAGCGGCAATCGTGGCGGCTCGAGAGCAAAGGATTTACCCGTTCGCTGAAATGGAAACGTCCGGTACTGAGCAAGGAGTATCTCATCAGAGACAGAACACAAAAACGGGTCCGTCGGATGCGGCTGCTTGTTGTTCTTTCGGCTCTAGCGTTGTCTGTGCCTTTAGCGGCTCAACAAGCGGCAGGGCCGACGCCCGTGCCTTCACGGACGGATGAGCTGCCGCCACTACATGGAGAAAGCACCCAGGATTACAACCAAAGAATCGCCGGGCTAGCAAAGGAGACGGAAGCTCCGGAGGTGAATTTTCAGCGTGGCGATTATCAAATTGGGCCCGAAGACTTACTGGAAATATCCGTACTGGAAGCTCCCGATCTGAATCGTACTGTCCGCGTTTCTGACGACGGAGCTATATCTCTCGCTCTACTCGGCCCGGTTCAGGCTGCTGGCTTGAGCACTCGAGAGTTGCAAGCCGATGTGCAAGATCGCCTTCGTCAGACATACATGAAAGATCCCCAAGTCAGCGTCTTTGTGCAAGAGATGAGAAGTCATCCTGTTTCTGTTTTTGGCGCTGTAGAAAAGCCCGGAGTCTATCAAATTCGTTATGCAAAGACACTGGTTGAAGTTCTCTCCATGGCTCAAGGCTTGGCAAACGATGCAGGAGATACAGTCATCGTGGTACGGCACCAAGGCGCCGCTGCAGATCCCCCCCTGGCAAGTGCATTCGGCAACAGTTTAAATGTAGCCACTGACCACACCTCAGAAATTGCGATGTCCGTGCCGGGACCAGCAACTGGCGCGACATCGAGTACCGAAAGCATCACCGTAAGTCTGAAGGACTTGCTCGACTCGAGCAATCCTCGTTCCGATGTGCTCGTTTACCCGGGCGACTTGGTCAAAGTGGCCCGTGCCGGGATTGTATACGTACTGGGTCAGGTGCATAAACCGGGTGGGTTCTTGCTCAAAACCAATGAAAACATTTCGGTGCTGCAGGCCATCGCCCTAGCTGAAGGTGTGACACCCAACTCGAAAGGGAAAGAAGCGCGGATCTTTCTGGCCGGCGGTTCAAATGAATCCCGCAAGGAAATCGCCATCAATCTTGACAAAATCATGGCAGGCAAAGCACCCGCTCCCTTACTGAAACCAGACGATGTTCTGTTCGTTCCCAACAGTGCCGGTAAAGAAACTTTGCATGTCCTCGAGCAAAGTACGGCTGGCATCGTCGGGGCCCTCGGCGGTGCAGCAATCTACAGGTGGTGACGTGGCAGACGAAAGCAAAATTCAGCTATTTGATCCGATTCGGCCGAGGCCGGAGCGCCTGCGTCCTGAATTGCTCGAGCCTTACCAAATCGAAGAAGCAGTGGAGGGTCCGGATCTCCGCGCTCATTGGCTAACCATCCAAAAGCGCCGCTGGACGGTTCTCTCCGTTCTCCTGGCCACATTCACGATAGCCTTAATCGTAACGTGGAAGGAAAAAGCGGTTTACCGCGCCGATGCGCTCCTCGAGATACAAAAAGAGAACGCCAATATTCCGACCGTGCAAGAGCTATTTCAGCTGGAAAACGTCTCTGACAACTATTTAGAGACACAGTATAAGGTGCTGCAGAGCGAAACCTTGGCACGCCGCGTCATCGGCGAGCTGCATCTTGAGCGCGACAACGAGTTCAATCCGCCGAAGGATGGCTGGTTCCAGACAAAAGCGCAGGCTGCTGCTCCCGGTTCGGACTCCGTCGTTGACCCCGACGTCGAGCAAATCGTGATGCGGGAGTTCAAGGATCGCCTGAGTGTCGATCCTGTGCGGCGAAGTCGCTTGGTTCAAATCAGTTTTGAATCACAGGATCCGAAAGTGGCAGCGCAAGCCGTGAATGCTCTCGCAGCAAACTATATTCAGCAAAACCTAGAAAGCCGGTGGCAGTCGGCACAAAAAGCCTCGGAATGGCTGTCTCAACAGCTAGAGAGCTTCAAGGCAAAGCTCGAGAAATCGGAGGACGACCTTCAGGAATATGCCCAAAAGAACGGACTGCTGTTTCTCGAGACGGAGAAGGGAGACACCGAAAATATTGTCAACGAACGGCTTCGTCAGCTCCAGGACGAGTTGACCAAGGCGCAAGCCGAACGCTATGCGAGAGAGTCTATTTACCGATTGACAGAAGCGGGTGACGACAGTGCGCTCCCGGGTGTCGTCGACAACAAGTTAATGCAGGAACTCACGGCCAGACTGTCGGAACTCGAGCGGCAAAAGGCAGCGTTGACGCCGACATTTACCGGCGACTACCCAAAGGTAAAGGAGATTCAAAGCCAAATTGACGAAATCGACCGAAGGCTTGATGCGGAACGCAAACGAGCCACGCAAGGGATAGTCGATGACTACCTGGCCGCCACCCGCCGCGAGAATTTAGTTCGTGAAGCTTTCGAGCAACAACAAAATCAGGCGAATCTCGTAGCGGGAAGAACCGTTCAATACAACATTCTCAAGCGCGAAGTAGACACGAACAAGCAATTGTACGAAGGCTTGTTGCAGCGCTTGAAAGAGGCTGGTGTATCGGCGGGGATGAATGCAAGTAACATCCGCGTCGTCGACGCCGCTGTGCCTCCGACGAGACCGGTTCGTCCTCGACCTGTCCTGAATTTGGGATTGGCCTTGTTGCTGGGTTTGGGATGCGGAATTGGAATGGCCTTCCTCCAAGAACACTTGGATAACACGCTGAAAAATTCTGACGACATCGAACGTGTGCTTCGGGTTCCCGCACTCGCTTTGATTCCCTCCCGGGAATCTCTGGGTCACGGCAGCACGCACGTCTACGGATTGCCAGAAAAGCTCGCATCGCACCATAACGGAAACGGCAAGCTTGTTCCCGCCGAAAAGCGCTCGGGGAAATCCTGGGTGCGCATCGATGGGAACGGAACCCAGCATTCGGCCTTGTCAGAGGCTTTCCGCGGTTTGCGAACGTCAGTCCTGCTTTCCGTCGCTGGTCGCCCGCCGCGCTCTTTGACGTTTGTAAGCGCTGAGCCCGGTGAGGGCAAGACTACCGTCGCCAGTAATCTGTCCATCTCGTTGGCGCAGCTCGGAAAGCGCGTCCTGTTGATCGACGGGGACATGCGTCGGCCCTGCGTTCACAAGCTTTTCAATATTGAAGAAAATTCCGGTGGATTAGTCACATTTTTGACAGGCGAGGAAGGCTGGACTCACCTAGTCCGTCCGACGGGAGTAGCAAACCTCGATTGCCTTATTTGTGGACCTGTGCCGCCTAATCCAAGCGAGTTGCTTTCCTCCGATCGCATGATGACGCTCATGTTCGAGGCGATGCGGGAGTATCAGTTTGTCCTAATCGATGCGCCGCCGCTCCTGAATGTCGCTGACGGGCGCATCCTCGCCACTATGGTCGACGGCGCCCTCCTCGTTGTCAGGGGAGGTTACACGCCGCAGGAACTCGTGCAGCGTGCGCAATTGCACGTTCGCGATGTAGGCGCTCACTTGATCGGTGTGGTCTTGAACGACGTCGATGTGCGCCTCGACGGTTACTACCAAAGCTATTACGGCTATGGTGCGTACGGCAAAAGCAAAGCTCAGATCGAGCAGACCTGAATTTGCCAGCGCCGGTCGAGGACGAGCACGCGATTTTGGATGTAAGTACTTATTCCTCAAAGGGTTAGGCCACGGATCACCCTGTGAGTGACGGGGCGAAGCTGTATCAAGACATCAGCTCAAATGGAAACCTCTACTTTCAATGCGGCACTGTCGCGAATGGGTGCCGTGCTCCCGGTTACCACCGAGCCGCACGCCGAATCTTCAGAGCCTCGCTGGTATGCGGCCTATACCAGCGCAAACCATGAAAAGCGCGTTGCGCAGCAGCTGGAACGACGACAGGTGGAGAGTTTCCTGCCCGTGTATGAGAGCGTCCGCCGCTGGAAAGATCGTCGCGTGCGCCTGCAGCTCCCGCTTTTTCCCAGTTACGTTTTTGTGCGCCTCGCCCTGCGTGACCGGCTTCAAGTGTTGGACATTCAGGGGGTGGCGCGGCTGGTTGGTTTCGGTGGTCATCCGACTCCGGTTCCAGCAGAAGACGTCGAAGCCCTTCGGTCCTGCTTTGAAGCTGGGCGTGCATTGCAGCCGCATCCGTACGTGCGGCGCGGCCAGCGGGTGCGCGTGTTGAGCGGGCCCTTGGCGGGGTTTAGTGGAATTGTGCTGCGGCAGAGGAACCGCACGCGCTTCGTGGTTTCCTTCGAACTTCTCCAGCGCTCGGTCGCTGTCGAGATGAACGTGTCCGATTTTGATCCTCGCTTCGCAGTCCACGCATGACCGCACTGCTGCAGACCTGGGTATTTGAAAAGTATGAAGGACTTGCTCCGCGTGGTTCATTGCGCGCGCGGTTTGCGTTGGGCGCGTTTTGGTCGGTCATCGGGGCGGTCATCTCCCGTGGATTCTTGCTGGCGGCGTCGGTCGTGTGCGCATGGTTCCTTGGCAAAGAGGGGTTTGGGGCGTTGGGCATGATCCAAAGCACCGCGGGGATGTTCGGGATTTTGGCGGGGCTCGGATTGGGGATCACGGCGACCAAGTATGTGTCAGAACTGCGGCGGCAGGATCCGTTGCGGACGGGGCGGATTTTAGCGCTATCGGCGACGGCGGCGTTTGTTTCCGGAAGCGTCATGACGGTGCTGCTGATTTGGCTGGCACCGTACTTGGCGCAGCATGTGTTGGCGGCTCCACAACTGGCAGCACCGTTGGCGATTGGGTCCGGAATGATTTTTTTTGGAGCGATCAACGGAGCGCAAACCGGGGCACTGGCGGGATTTGAGGCGTTTCCAACGATTGCGCGGGTGAACATCTACGCCGGAGTAGCGTCGTTTCCACTCATTGCTTTGGGGGTGTGGCGCGGTGGGTTGCAGGGCGCGATGTGGGGATGGGTGGCGGCGCTGGCCATTAACTGGGCGCTGAACAATCGAGCGTTGCGTCTCGAGTGCGTGAAGGCCAACATTTCTTATCAGTTTGCAGGGTGGCGCCGAGAGCTGGGCATATTGCACCGTTTCAGTCTTCCCGCGTTCCTGGGTTCAATCCTGGTGGTATTGGCAATTTGGGTTTGCAATGCGTTGCTGGTGCGCCAGCCTCAAGGCTACGCGGAACTGGGACTTTATGCGGCTGCGGATAAGTGGCGGGTGCTGATTGTGTTTGTCCCGACGTACGTGTTCGCGATGGTGGTGCCGGTGCTTTCGAACCTACACGGAGAAGGAGATGGAAGCGGATTTCGCAAAGTGTTTCGCGCCAACTTGCAGCTGAACGGCAGTCTTGCCTTGTTGGCTGCGCTTGTGATTGCGGCCTTCGCCGCGCCTATCATGGCGGTCTACGGCAAGTCGTTTCGCGGGGGACAAGTGGTTCTGATCGTCCTTGCATGCTCGGCCATCGCGGAGGTCTTGAACGCCATGCTCGGCCAACCACTGATTGCCGCGCACCAGATGTGGTGGCGGTTCGCGTTTGATTTGCTGCTCGTCACAATTCTCGTGGGCCTGTCCTGGGTGCTCATTCCGAAGTGGGGAGCGGTGGGCTTGGCCGCTTCCTACGGCCTAGCATTCGCAACGACGAGCCTGGGACTTTTCACGTTTGTGCAAAAAGGGTCGTGGCTTAGCGCACATTCATAAATGTATGGAAGTTAGCACCTCATTGAATCGTTCTCTGCCTGCACTGAATCGCGGCACACGGACACTCAGAAAGCGCTCCGGGACATTCTGGTTTACTGGATCCCGCGTGTGGACCTTGGTTGCATTGGCTATCGTCGCAACTGCCTTTCTTTCGGTTCCCACCGAAAACCGGTACCCGGCGGCTCTCGTCGGCGCATTGGTATTCTTCCTCGTCCAATGCCTTTTGCCGGCTTGCCGTCCCGTTTCGGGAAAATTGCTCTGCCCTTGGAATTGGGCTTTGTTCGTCTTTTTCCTGCAGCTGGTACTACTTCCGCTATCTGTGCTCTTATTCGGTCCGTCGAGGGGCGTTCTGCCTTTCTTGCCGTCCGATCAAGCCATTAATCTTGCAATGCTCGTCAATGTTTCGGCCTTCATTGCGTTCTGCGCGACTTACCAATATTTTACGCGCCGTTCGAAGATCGGCCGGCAGCCAAGCGCTAGGACACTGCTGCTAGCCGCTTGCCTCGCACGTAAATCGCTATCCCTGAAGTACATCGCCGTGAACGGAGCGATCGGCATCATAGGATTTTTCCTGGCCTTTGGCGCTCTCAACAAAGTTGCGGAGTATTTTTCTGATCCGTCCGGCTACATAAGCCGGCTTGCTGACACATCCGACAAGCTCGGACTTGCGGCTGGCTTGTTTTTTCGTCCGTTTTTGGCGATTTGCGTGGTCATGCTGTGGTGCCGCTGGCTGGACCGTGTGCGCTCTAAGAACAAGAGAGGGCTTACGAGTGTCGTGACCGCGCTGACAATTTTGGCAGTTTGTGTTTCGAATGCCACGTTCAACTATAACCGCGGTTCGGTAGTGGTTCCCCTTGTCGCTATGCTCGCTGTGATTGTGGGTAGTCCCGGCCGCGTTCTCCACAGATCACTCGTTCCTGCAGGTGCACTCGTATTTGTGGTTTTGTTGTTGGCTCCCTTTTACGGCGCTTATCGAAGCAGCAATTTTACAGGCCAGGAAATC
Source organism: Candidatus Acidiferrales bacterium (assembly GCA_963701055.1). Classification (GTDB taxonomy): domain Bacteria; phylum Acidobacteriota; class Terriglobia; order Acidiferrales; family UBA7541; genus Acidiferrum. Next base: position 5,938,297 of record OY969563.1, read on the forward strand.
CTTAGTGATCCTTCAGTCCGTAATTTGCTGGCCGACAAACTGGAAATCACGGAAATGTTTCAGGTCTACGGAGGGGCTCCACAGTTTCTTGGATTCTTTCTTGAGATGGGCAGATGGGGGACAAATTCCCAATGGGGCAAGGTCCTGGGCTCGTCAGCCTTGGCGCCGCTTCCCATCCTTGGTAAACCCTTCAGAGAAAACAGCGGGACGGCCGTCTATAACCGGCTGATCTATGGTCAGCTCGACGTCCAGGACCAGATTTCGCCCTTTCAGGGCGAAGCGTTCCTTGATTTCCAGTTGCCAGGATTGCTTGCAGGCTTCGCCTTTCTCGGTTGGATCGCTTTCAAGCTGCAGACAGCATTCGCCCGATCCTCCTCATTTTTCGAATCCTTCGTCTGCCAGTACTTCTCCGTCTGGACCTTTTTTCTGATAATTGGAAGCTTGTCTGTCGTGAGTCAAGTTTTCATCTATTTCTGTTGGCCTTTCTACCTCTACTTCATTCGTCGACGTTTGGCTCAACTGAGAATTCCAAGAGTCCATGTCAGATTCGAGCGCTCATAATGTTGGATCCTTGCTTAGACTCCCATCGAATGGGCATGTCCCCGGCACCCATGGCTGAGTGCTCGGGCAGACCTGAGTCGATATATTCAGACGGTGTCTATTTGAAGAATAATCCAACCTGGCATTCTGAAGATTCTGCGTGGAAGGCGCGCCAGGTAATGAATATGCTCGACCGGAATAAACGCTGTGTCCCGCGAAGCGTTTGTGAGGTGGGATGCGGTGCGGGGCATGTACTCGTCGAATTACAGAATCGTCTTCCTAAGCCAACAGTTTTCTCAGGGTATGAAATTTCGCCGGATGCGTTCAAAATGTCTCTGCCGAAGGCAAACGAATCTCTTAGCTTCCACCTTCTAGACTTCTGTCAATTTAAAGGCCAGCCATTTGATCTACTACTCGCCCTTGATGTTGTGGAGCATGTGTCGGATTATTTGGGATTTTTGCGGGATCTTCGTGACAAGGCCCATTACGTTATGTTTCATATCCCTCTCGAACTCACGGTGCACAGCTTGATGCGCGGGGTCCTCATGCTTAATAGGAAGACCTATGGCCATCTTCACCATTTCACCAAAGAAACGGCGCTCGCGACACTCCGAGATTGCGGGTACAAATTGCTCGATTGGTTTTATACGCCTTCGGTAGTGGACGCGGCACAGCCTGGTATCAAGTTCGGAGTCTCGAGCCTACTTCGCCGTACTGGGCTTCGGATCGCGCCAGACGAGTCTGTGCTACTCCTCGGCGGCTATGCGTTGATGGTTCTTACGATGCCTTGCGTCTGCAGTTCGTCTCAGAAGCGCCACATGGGTAGCGAGCAGCCGTAGCATCCGAAGGCATCGTATCGTAGATGCGAATCCTGCACACCGCAAATACATACGCTCCGTTGCTTGACGGAGTGGCTGAGGTCGTGCGGAACATTTCAGAACGGTTAGCGCAAAGGGGCCACGAGGTACATGTGGCAACGAGCGGCCTTCCTTTAGGAAGGTCATATGCGGAGGCGCGCGGTGTCCACGTCCATCGATTCTCGGTGAGGGGGAACCTAGCTCTCGGAATGTATGGGGAAATCGAAAAGTATCGTGAGTTTGTTGGCACAGGCAGCTGGGATATTCTCGTCAATCACGGCCTGCATGTTTGGCCAACCGATGCGTTGGTCAAGCAGATAGGGAGCTACACTTGGTCTTCGGTTCTGGTGACGCACGGAATCGTGGATGAGCACCCATCTTTCCTGGAGTATTACTCGACCATTCCTCAGCACCTTTTGAATTATTCCAAGTGGATTCGAGTGTCGAGCTGTTCCGGGGAAGCGGCCTATTCCAAAGCATTCAATCTGCCCGTGCCGCCGGTCATCACCAATGGAGTTGACATGGATGATTGGGCGCGACCGCCGCTTGGCTTGCGACGGAAGTGGGGGGTGGGACAGAGGCCGTGGGTGGTCAATGTGTCAAACCATAGCCCACTGAAAGGCCACGACGTTTTCTTTCGATTGGCGGATTCTCTCCGAGACCTCGGAGCATATTTCACGCTTGTTGCTGGTTCCTACCCGATGGCGAAGTGGGGACTAGGACGGCTCGGCATCTCGGGTGGATGCGCATATCAATGCAAGCTAAGAAGCATTAAGTCACCGGACACAGTCGACCTGAGAGTAAATCGGCCAAGAGAAGAAGTGATTTCCGCGATCAGAGAAGCCGACATGATGGTCAGCACGTCCAAAAAGGAGGCGAACTCGCTTGCACTGCTAGAGAGTATGGCGGCGGGAGTTCCTTGGGTTTCATTTGACGTGGGCTCGGCGCGCGAAAATAGCGGCGGTGTGGTCGTTCGCAACGTCGATGAAATGGGACGAGTGGTCAGTGAGCTCGCACGCAGCCCAGAGCTCAGACGAAGCCTGGGAGATGCGGGTCGTGCCCAAATTATGGCGAAGCATAGTTGGGACGGCATAGTGGACCAATACGAGCAGCTTTACGAGAGCGCCGTCGGTCAACGATCCGCCGTGTCGTGCCAAATATGAGCCCCATCGCACAACTAAGTTACAGCAACAGAAACACCCGAGTGGACAAGGATGATGCCTTTCCGCTGGTTTCGATTGGCATGCCCGCGTTCAATTGCGAAGAAACGCTTTCGTTGGCGATTCACTCGATTCTAAATCAGACTTACGAAAATTGGGAATTGCTGGTGATGGAAGACGGATCGAGTGATCGAACAGTGGAGCTGGCGAGAAGTTTTTCCGACCCGCGTATTCGTGTATCTGCCGATAATTTGCACCAGGGGCTTGTGTCTCGTTTGAACCAAGCCGTCGAGCTGAGCCGAGGCGAATATTTCGCCCGAATGGACGCCGACGACGTGGCGTATCCCGAACGCCTCGAACGTCAGGTCGAATACTTGCAGCGGCACCCAGAAGTCGATTTGCTCGGCTGCCGAATGCTGATGTTCAGGGGCAACGGTGTCGCTCTTGGGTGCAGGCCCACACCGGAAACTCACGAAGAAATTTGTCGCCGGCCCTCAAATGGTTTTCGCATTGCACATGCCACGCTGGTCGGACGCACAACGTGGTTTCGCGCTCGCCCTTATGACCCAAACACACCGCGTGCAGAAGATCAAGTGTTGCTCCTCAGAAGTTACTCGACGAGTCATTTCGCTTGCCTACCCGAAATTCTTTATGGCTGCCGGGAAGATCGGCTCCTCCTTCGCAAGATTCTCGTTGGCCGTTATGGATTTGCAAGAGGAGCACTTAGCGAGTTTTTCCGCCGTCGAAAATACTGCGCAGCCGCGGGAGCGGTCTTAAAACAGCTGGGCAAGGCTCCCGTGGACGTTTTCGCGGTCATAACTGGCCTTAACTACCGCGTACTGGCGCACCGCGCACGGCCGCCACAGCCGGACAGCCTGCAGCGTTGGTCCGAGGTCTGGTCTGACCTGTACGAGACGGCTCATTCGGAGTTTCCAGAAAAGGGTTACTTTTTGAGCGAATGAATATTCAAGAGAATTCTACGGAACGGAATCACGCCCTCGTCATGAATATTGTTACGTCGTCGCTGAGCGTACGGTTCCTGGAAGGTCAGTCCCAGTACTTTGGAGGAAAAGGATATGAGGTTGTTATCGTGTCGTCGCCAGGCGAGGAGCTCAGGAAATCTCAACGCGATAGCGTGCAAATCGTCCAAGTCGCCATGGAGCGCGAGATTTCTCCCTGGAGCGACCTCAGCTCATTATGGCGACTTCTGCGCGTGATCTCGCGACTTCGCCCAGCCATCACAAATGTCGCAACACCGAAGGCAGGACTTCTGGGAGGCATAGCAGCGTGGCTGTGTGGCGTGCCGTGTAGATACTACACATTGCTCGGGTTGCGTTGCGAGACCACTACCGGACTAAAGCGGCAATTGTTGCTGCTCACCGAACGTATCGCGTGCCTGTCCGCTCACCGAGTCATTTGCGTGAGTGAAAGTCTACGCCAGAAGGCAATTGAATTAGATATTGTCGACGCAAACCGAACTGTAGTGCTTAGCACCGGAAGTTATGCAGGAGTTAATCCAGCGCGATTCGTACGCACGGATGAAGCTTTGAGACGTGCCAGGCAAATCCGCCATGACCTGGGAATCCAACCCGAATCGCCGGTTGTAGGTTTTGTTGGGCGGTTGACGAAAGACAAAGGAACCAGCGAGCTCGTCGAAGCGTATTTAGATTTACGCAAGAACATTCCAGAATTGACGTTGCTACTGGTGGGTGAAATGGAGGAGGGAGACCCGCTTCCTCGAGAGATTCGCACCCTAATTGAGAACGACCCCGGGATCGTCCGCACTGGTTTCGTTCAAGATCCCGCTGACTATTATCACGTCATGGATGTGTTCGCGTTCCCAACTCACCGCGAGGGCTTCGGTAACGTAGCACTGGAAGCGCACGCCGCGGGTAAACCAGTTGTCGCCGCACGGGCTACAGGTGTGGTGGACGCTGTGATCGACGGCGTTACCGGTATTCTGGTGCCCATGGGAGACGCGCGGGCAATGGCATCGGCGCTGGCATCGGTCATTGGGGATGCGAGACTGGCGGCGGCGTTGGGCTCTGCCGGGCGCGAACGTGTGCTGCGCGAATTCCGCCAGGAGATCGTTTGGGACGCGTTGGCGAAAGAATATTCGCGGATGCTCCAGGCGAAAGGACTGACCGTTCCTGTTTGTGCCAAGGCGAAGGAAGGCGCGGCTGAGTGGACGCCCGCGACAGTTACCCAGTCATGAAGCTTTTCGCCAAACGCGTTATCGATATATTCTTTGCGGGCAGCGCGCTGCTGTTGACGTGTCCGCTGATGGCGGCGGTCGGCCTGACCATTCGATGGTGCGACGGCGGTCCGGTACTATTTCGCCAGAAAAGACCGGGGCACCGGGGGAAACCGTTCACGCTGCTGAAGTTTCGAACGATGAGGGAGGCACGAGACGCGCAGGGATTGCTGCTGCCGGACGCAGAGAGGTTAACCCCGCTGGGGAAGGCACTACGACAGTTGAGCCTGGATGAACTTCCGCAATTGTGGAATGTGGTGCGAGGTGACATGAGTTTGGTGGGACCGCGGCCGCTGCTGATGGAATATTTGGATCGCTATAGCGCAGAAGAAATGCGGCGGCACAATGTGAAGCCGGGAATGACCGGTTGGGCACAGGTACACGGCAGAAACGCGATGACGTGGCCGGAGCGCTTCGCCCTGGATCTGTCGTACGTCGAGCACTGGAGCCTGGCTCTCGATGCGTGGATCCTCCTTCGAACCCTGTTAGAAATAGCGACACGCACGGGCATTTCTCACCGCGGACACGTGACCATGCCCGAATTTTTGGGGAGCGAGGGCAGCAAACCGTGAACAAGCGACGAATATTTGTTTACGGTGCGGGCGGGCATGGAAAGGTTGTGGCAGACCTTCTGCTTTCCCGGGGTGAAAACGAATTCGTCGGATTCGTGGACGACCGGGAAGAGTTGTGGGGCAGGAACGTTATTGGATTTCCGGTGCTAGGCGGCTGGCAATGGTTGCATCGCGAGGCTTCGCATTCTTCCGTTGCTACAGTTCTTGGCGTTGGGGACAACCAATCGCGCCAGTTATTGGCGGAACGCTGCGCTGCTTGGAACATAGAACTCTTGACGGTGGTTCACGCTACGGCGACGATATCGCAAAGCGCGCGGCTTGGCCGGGGCACCGTCGTTATGGCCGGCACAATCATTAATTCCGATGCAAGAGTCGGGACTGGGGTCATTGTGAACAGCGGTGCCGTAGTGGAGCACGATGTGGAGATCGGTGGTTACGCACATGTGGCGCCGAGGGCTGCGATGGGAGGAGCATCGCGGTTGGGGGCCTTCTCACATTTGGGACTCGGGGCGGTCGTACTCCAATGTATCCACGTTGGCTCGCATACGATAGTCGGAGCGGGCGCCGTCGTCGTGAAGGATCTGCCAGATGGCGTCGTCGCGATTGGTGTTCCCGCACGGATTCGCCGGGAGCTTGACCAAGAAGACTGGACTGCGGTGACGGCCGCCTCGAGAAAGTGATTCCATGATTCCCAGCCCTGTGATTAAGGACTTGGCTATAGAAGGAGGCACGCCAAGTCGCGCTCTTCCCTTTCTATCCTGGCCATCGTTCGAGGCGGATGAAATCGAGGCAGTGGCAGCTGTCTTAAGGTCCGGAAACATTAACTACAGGACGGGCGAGCAGGGGCGCCTGTTTGAGGCGGAATTTGCGGCGTTTGCGGGCTGCAGACATGGAGTAGCGGTTGCGAACGGCACAGTTGCGCTGGAGCTCGCACTTTATGCTTTAGGAGTCGGGCCGGGGGATGAAGTCGTCGTGCCTAGCCGTACTTTCATTGCATCGGCAAGTTGCGTCGTAATGCGGGGAGCGATCCCTGTCGTTGCCGATGTGGACGCCACCAGTCAGAACCTCACAGCTGACACGATTCGACCTCTTTTGACCTCCCGGACAAGAGCGATTATCGCTGTGCACCTAGCCGGTTGGCCGTGTGACATGGATTCCATTCGTGAGCTGGCGCACGACCGCGGGATCAAGGTGATCGAAGACTGTGCCCAGGCACACGGGGCCACTTACAAGGGCAGGCCCGTAGGATCCTTTGGAGATGCGGCCGCTTTTTCATTTTGCCAGGACAAGATCATGACGACCGGCGGAGAAGGCGGGATGCTGACAACCAACTGCGGTTCGGTGTGGGAACATGCCAAGAGTTTCCGGGATCACGGAACGAGGAGCAACGCCAGCGATCATGGCAAATATTCAGGAAGTTTCCGTTGGATCCACGACTCGTTCGGCACGAATTGGCGCCTGACTGAAATGCAGTCAGCGATTGGCAGAATTCAACTTCGCAAGCTTCCTCAATGGACAGCAATTCGACGGAGAAATGCCTCTCTACTTGCCAAAGGTCTCTCAGGTTGCGCCGCGCTGCGCTTGACGATGCCGCCTCAAGAGATCGGTCATTCCTACTACAAGTATTACGCATTTGTTCGCCCTGATCGCCTAAGAGCAGGGCAGGACCGCGACCGAATCTTGGCGGCCATCAATGCGGAAGGCATTCCCTGTTTCAATGGAATTTGCGGTGAGATCTACCTCGAAAGGGCCTTTCCAGAGAAACTACGTCCTCAACGTCGCCTCCCGGTTTCGAAGAAGTTAGGGGAGACAAGCTTGATGTTCCTGGTGCACCCCACCCTTTCCGAACAAGACATGCTGGACACCTGTCAGGGCGTTGAAAAAGTAATGAACGCAGCTGCTATATAAAGCAAGCGTCACTTTCTTCGCGATGGTTCAATGAAGAGTACAGCGCAACCCCTGTTTAGTTTCGTGCCTTCTAAGATCATGCCTTTCCATTTCCTCCGCTATCGCACCTGGTTGATTGCTCTTTTCCAGGCTGTTTTGATCTTTACTGCACTGGTTCTGTCTTGGCTTTTGCGATTTGACTTTTCGCTGCCGTATCGTGCGTTGCTTTTTTCGGCAGCACCTCTTCTTATTGGCGTTCGACTCGCCGCTATTTGGAGATTTGGTCTTCTTCACGGCTGGTGGCGCTATACAGGAGTGAACGACGCACTGGACATTGTGAAGGCCATTGCCGTCAGTTCGGTGGCATTTTTCTTGGTGATGCGGCTCATTCTCCATGTTGTTGCGTTCCCTAGGACGATTTACATTCTGGAACCTTTGCTGAGCATCGGGTTGCTAGCTGGTGTTCGATTGTTCTCGCGCATCGTGACGGAATCTGTATCTGAAGTTGCGACGTCCCGGCGCAAGGTCATGCTAATCGGGGCAGGTTCGGCCGCGCAGATGGTCGTCAGGGAAATCAAACGATTGAACGACACCTATGAGGTGGTGGGTTGTGTCGATGATGACGAATCGAAATTAGGCATCAAACTTCAAGGGATTCCCGTAATCGGAAGTGTTGATCAACTCCCCTCTCTGCTGGCAGCGAGCCCTGTGGACGAGATACTTATCGCTGTTCCGTCCGCTACCTCGACACAGATGCGGAGATTCGTGCGCATCTGCGAGCAATGTGGTACGCGGTTCAAAACCGTGCCTGCGCTCCGCGACATCATCACCGGACAGAAGAGCATCCACGAGTTTCGCGATGTGCATCTGGAGGATCTTCTCGGGCGAGATCCTGTGGAGATTGATCTACGATCGGTAAAGGAGCGAATTGAGGGACGCGCGGTGCTAGTGACCGGTGCGGCAGGGTCAATCGGATCAGAGCTATGTCGACAGATTTTGCAATATGCTCCATCCACTTTGCTCTGTGTGGATCAAAGTGAAACGGGAATATTCTACCTGGAGCAAGAACTCTCCAAAATGAGTTTCGCTGGGGAGCTGTTTTTTTGCGTTGCCGATGTGGGTGATAACGAACGAATAGGAAAGATTTTTGCAGAATATGGGCCCGAAGCGGTATTTCATGCCGCCGCTTACAAACATGTACCCGTGATGGAACGCAATGTACAGGAGGCGGTTAAAAATAATGTCTTTGCCCTTCTGAGCCTTCTTAAAATTGCCGAGGAAAACGGCTGCAAGAGTTTCGTCTTGATCTCATCCGATAAAGCGGTGAACCCCACGAGCATTATGGGAGCCACAAAAAGGATCGGCGAATTGATCATCGCCTGCCGACCAGCCAATGGGATGCGCTGCGTCTCTGTCCGTTTCGGCAATGTTTTGGGCTCGAACGGCAGTGTGATTCCTCTATTCCAGGAGCAACTTCGTAGCAAACAGCCTCTGAGTATCACCCATCCAGAGATCAAGAGATTTTTCATGACCGGGCGTGAGGCCGTTTCTCTCGTCCTACAGGCTTTCGCCATCGGAAAGCGCGGCGACACCTTGGTGCTCGACATGGGCGAGCCCATTAGGATCCTGGACCTCGCCCGTACGTTGATTCGGCTCTCCGGGAGATCCGAGCGTGAAGTCGGCATCCGATTCACGGGGCTACGTGAGGGCGAGAAGTTGAAGGAAGAACTTTACTATCCGTCTGAGGAAATTCATTCGACGTCCTTTGAGAAAATCAAAAGGATTCGAGGCCAACTCATTGTTTGGTCACAACTTCAGAGCGATCTGAGCGAACTGAAAAATTCCCTGAGCATAGATGGTGCTGGGCCCGTCCGCCGAAAAATTAAGGAGATCGTGCCTGAGTATTCCTACGATTCGAACAGGCATTTGACCGACAGCCATAGAAGGCACCTCCGGCTGCCTGTGCACGAATGGGTCGAGATGAGTTCGGTTCCCATTGATGCAGATTGATCTCACTGGCGCTTGGCCCAGAACCTGTTTCTTTGCCTTGGTCGCCTTCTTTTCGGGGATGCTTACTTTCTTAAGCGGAAAAGCTTATCTGGCGGCGCATTGGAACACCTCTGCAAAGCCGGAGTTATGGCGCGCGTCCATTAAGCTCGAACCCGGCAACGCCGAATATTGGCGGCATCTGGGGCTCTCCCGACAATGGGATCTGAGCACTGATGGTATGCAAGAGGCGGTTCGTTATCTGCAAGTCGCTGCGCAAGTAAATCCACAGTCTGCCGATCTGTGGATGGAGCTGGGTGACGCGTATCAGACGTCAGGCGATCCAGTTCGCGCACAGGAAGCCTATGAGAGGGCGCAGGCAAATTATCCGATTTCTCCGGAAGTCGCCTGGCGCTATGGGAGTTTCTTGCTGTATGAGGGAAAAGTCTCCGATGGCTACGGGGAAATTCAACGAGCAATATCGATCGATTCGTCTCTCACCCAGGATGCGATCGCCGAGTGCTGGCAGTCAAATCCGAGTGTCACTTTGATCCTGGACAAGGTTCTGCCTGCCAAACCCGGGTACTACCAGAGCGCCATGGATTTTTTCCTCTCCCGCAATCTATTGGATGCTGCGCTGGAGGTTTGGAATCACGAGCGCCAACTCGGCTTGCCAATCAGGATGCCGGACGCCATTCCGCTTGTAGACGCGTTGATCGATCAGGATCGCACAACTGATTCGCGGCGCACTTGGCAGCAGGCGCTCGAAGCTTCACATTGGCCCCAAGGTCCAAATAAAGACGGGTCGCTCATTTTCAATGGTGGATTTGAGCATGACCTTGCCAACGGTGGCTACGACTGGAGGGAAGTGACGACGAGCGGAGTCCGCTTCGATTTTGATAGCCGTTCTGGACATGCGAGCGCACGCTCTTTGCGAATCCAATTCGAGGGAATTTCCAATCTCGATTTTCACAACCTATTTCAATATGTTCCCGTCGATCCGGGGACCCGCTATCTCTTCTCAGCGTATCTGCGAACCGAAGGAGTTTCCACCGATCGTGGTCTAGGCTTCGAGATTTTCGATCCTCGTCATTCTGGCCAACTTCACCAGGTAACCTCGGAGATCCTAGGAACGAATCCGTGGACTCTTGTGCAAGTGGATATTGTCACAGGTCCTGAGACTCACTTCCTGAAAATTGCAGTTAAGCGCATCCCGAGTTGGAAGTTTGACAACAAGCTAGCCGGGACCGTTTGGATCGACGACGTATCGCTAACGCCGATTTCCACAGCAAGTACAGGTGGGGCAGGATGAGAGCGATCCGCTGGGGGATCTGCACTCTGTCCGCTCTCGCCGTGCTGTCGTTCGGCGGCGTGGAACCGTGGGGACAGGCCATCCTCGAGATCGGCGCGGCGATACTGTTTGTATTCTGGGGCGTAATGGTCGTTCGCCGTCGGCAGATGGAGATTCATTGGAACTGGCTCTACCTCCCTCTGCTGGGGCTGGTTGCCATCGCCATGCTCCAGTGCCTCTTTGCTCTTTCGGTGTATCCCTATCTGACCAAGATCGAATTGCTCAGGTGGACTTCCTACTGCCCACTTTTCTTCTTAACCATGGAGTCGTTCCGGACTGAGGATCACGTTAGGCAGCTCGTCTGGTTTCTTCTGAGCTTGGGGTTTGTCGTCTCGTTATTTGGGATCATCCAACACTTTACTTTCAACGGAAACCTCTATTGGTTCGTTTCTTTGCCGCCCGGAGCAGCACCGTTCGGACCGTTCGTTGACGGCGACCATTTCGCTGGATTCGTTGAGTTGACCGCCCCTCTAGGACTCGCTCTCCTCCTGTTCCGTTCGTGGCGGCGAGAACAGGTGACCTTATTGCTTCTATTCACTATCGTACCCATCGGGGCTTTGATTCTCTGTGCCTCTCGGGGAGGGATTATCGGTCTTACCCTCGAGTTCGCCCTCCTTGTATTTCTTTCGCGTGCACACCGAATCGGGAGAAGGCAATTGTTGGTTGCTGCTGCTACTGTGCTAGTGGCCGGGAGTTTCATTGGCTGGTTGGGGATGAGCAAGGCGATCGAACGTTTTGAACAGCTCGCTCATGGAGGGATTTCGCGAGAGGTAAGAGTTTCGATTTACCAGGACACATGGCGGATCTTTCTTGATCATCCCTGGATTGGGACGGGCTTAGGAACCCTGCCCACGGTATATCCGCGATATGCAAGTTTCTACAACGGGCTGACCGTGGACCATGCGCACAATGATTATCTTGAATTACTCGCGGAGACGGGGATGGCGGGGGGAGTGTGTGGTCTGTTTTTTGTTGCTTTACTTCTATGGCAGGGTTTCGGAGTTTTGCAGTCGGCGAGAGGTCACTTCACTCGCACCGTGATTGCCGGCTCCTTGGCGGCGTGCGCTGGACTCTTGCTACATAGCTCAATGGACTTCAACCTCCATATTCCATCGAACTGCCTGATCCTTCTTCTCTTATCGCGTATCGCGACCTCAGATTGGACAAATGCCACGATTTGTCGCCAAGTTTCCCCGACATCTAAATCTGAGGAATCGACCGTTCCCTTCCCTTATCCCGTCACCCAAAATACGTGGACCCGCATACTCTAACGCTCGTTTTGTCGTGTCGTTGTTGTTTCCTTCGTATTCTCCCTTTTAGCATTCCCCACAAGGCATGTTTTTGACACACTCCATTTCTCCCCTTGCCTGGTCGAGTTGGCAGTTGAGGCAGCTTGGAATTGAGGGCCGAAAGGGTTATCCGCGAGCTTTTTCTCAAACCTGTTCGCTTTGGATTTGCTCAGCCGCCCTTTTGCTGGCATCCTTCCGGCTTTAAGCCAGCCCATCGTCGGCAACGAACTCAACCTGTTGATCTGATTGATGTGCCGTTGTAGCGCACTCAGATAGGTCTGACTCAGAGCGAAGCTGCCATCGCTAGCAAAACCAACTTCTCGTGGAAAGAAATAACTCACTGGATTAATCAGGCTATTGGGAGGTGGCGAGTTTGAAACCTGCCAGCCGGTCGGGAAAATCATTTTTCAGCCATGGTTTAAACTGGCCTGAATAGATCGATCTCCACCGTTGCTGCGATCCCGAGCATGAAAGGACCCGATGAGACGCCCCCGCTTAGCTCGGTACAGAAATAGGTTTTACCTGAAACGCGAGCAATTCTTGTCGTCTTTTTTCCCTCGAAGAAGTCTGCGGGTGCTGATGTCTTGTGAGAAGCCTGATTGGCAAGAGGACATAGAGAGAGGATTTTCTCGGACACGCCACAAGGTTGAGTTTGGATCGATCACCCCCGAGAGTTTCGGGGGCTTTGATTTGGTAGTTCCGTTGACCCTTGCCGACTTGAGTCGGGTTCGCCGATCCTTGCCACTTCTATCCAGGAATCCACTTCCAGTTCCATCCGAACAGTGCGTGCGTCTCTGCCATGATAAATATGAGTTTAACCAGACGCTCATCAACGCAGGATTCGGAAGACATATACCCAGGATCGGTAATGGACGCGAGCTCGAGCCGCCGTATATATTGAAGAAACGAACGGGAGAGTGGGGACAAGACTGCCACATAATCCGCGATCGCCATGACGAAATGGCGCTTATCGAACGAGTAGGAGATCCCGCATTCTTCTGTCAGGAGATCATCCGCGGACAGTTTGAATTCGCCACACACATCCTCTTCACGGGCGACAGGATCATAAAATCCCTGAATCTTCTGTACGAGTTTGAGAGTGAGACCCCTATAAAGGGACAAGACCGCGAGCTACAAAGGGTCATTTGCCGATGTGCGTACCTTGAGTTGTTTGGCAAAATCTTGAGAACGATTGGCTTTCAAGGACTCTGTTGCGTGAATTATAAGATATACCGTGGTCAGCCTTTCCTACTTGAGATTAATCCTCGCTTCGGCGGAAGCCTGGGTCCCTACTTCTTTTCGTTCCTTCGGTACCTGAGCTGAATCCAACTGAAAGGCGGGTTATCCGCGATAAACCATATATTGTCATCATGCAATGCCCGCGAATTCGAAGTTTTCTAGCTTACTGCTTCAACCGCGATAAGCCGTTGACCTGCAGGTGACCACCCTTCAATACTAAAGTAGTGCACGACACTGCGTCGCTTGAAACAGGCGCATTGAGAACTGGTAGCTGCAAGTCGGTACCTTCCTTCCCGGCAATAGTACCCGCAAAATTCAGCGCGCGTGGAACCCGTGTGGAAGGTTGCAAAGTAGAACTGACGAAAAGGGCAGAAAAATTGGCCAAACTGACCGCGGCGGATGTAACCCTTGCAGTATCGACCAGTGTAAATCGTGCCAATAAGAAGGGAAGGTGCTGGGAATACTACCTAAGAAATCTACTTGTCTTCTATTATTTAAGGGAGTATTTTCGATGGGCCCCCCTCGGAAAGTCGGCTCGTGCCGCATTTCACCCTAAACATTGACGCGAACAGCCCCATCGGCAATGCGGGTGTCTCGATCAGCTAAGGCCGTAACGCAGCGCAATGTGCCGAAACGAGTGAGCGGCGCATGCGTGCGGGAAGTTCTTCTGGAAGCGTCGAGCACGAGGCCTGAGGGGCACTAATGGCACCAATTTCATCCGATGCGCGCGAAAATCTTCGTGCAGCTCTGATTATCCTGGCGTTAGCCATTGTCGTGAGGGTGGCTTTTGTATTTTTGGTTGGTCTCGACAGCGGGCCGCTTTATCTCGCAGAGGTCGAACGGGTATCGAAAAACCTCGTCACTCAGCAAGTTTTCGGCAACCCCTATGCCCTCCGAACTGGTCCGACCGCGCACTTGGCGCCTGTCTATCCTTGGTTAGTAAGCCGTCTGTTCCGCCTCTTTGGGACTGGTTCGTTAGGAACATTGTCGGTCACTCTGTTCAATGCGGTCTGTGCTTCGGCCCAATACGCTTTATTAGTTGTGTTGGCGTTGGCCTGCGGATTATCCCCGCGCGTCGGAATTCTTGCTGGTGCGGTGGGGGCATTGTTCCCCTTACACCCACGAGTGGAAGTCCGCGGATGGGAAGCGAGTTTCGTCGGCATGTGCTGGGTGGCTGTCCTCGCATTCACCATATACTGGTGGAGGTGTCATTGCGGATCCGGTTTGTATGCCGCCCTGGTCGGCTTCTGTTGGGGTCTCCTAATACTTGCGGCACCTCAGATGCTCGTCGTCTTTGTTGCAGTCATGACCCTATATTTTTTGGTTGTGCCACAGGGCACTCTGGGCCGGACGTCGATAGCCATGGCCGCGGCTGCGCTCGCCATCCTGCCCTGGATGATCCGGAATGAGAAAACATTTCACCAACTATTTTTTATCCGGAGCAACTTCGGTCTTGAATTGAGCATGTCCAATCATGATGACGCCAATCCATTGTTTGTGAAAGAAATGTACGCGGCCGGCGCCCGCAACTTCTTTCAGCGACGACATCCAGGGTTATCTCTGCAGGAGGCTCAACTAGTCCAACGAATGGGCGAAGTAAACTATCACCATTGGCGATTTGAGGAAGCCCGCCAGTGGATCAAGACTGTGAGCGCTCAACGAACCCCATCTTGTGAAAGATTCCTTCGCACCGCAAAGTTACGCCATGACCAAACGTACAAAGAAGGCATGGACGAAGTGGCGAAGGTTGATCCGAGAACATGCACGAAGCGGGCAGACGGGGACGGCATTCTGCCGTGAGCGAGGGTTGTGCCGGCCGTATTTTTTCACGTGGAAGAAGCGGTTGCAGGAAGATACGCAGGCGAAGTTTCTGGAAGTGCAGGTAACCGAGAGCGCGCCAACCGGTGACGCGGTTGAAATCCGATTGCAGAATGGGCGAAGCCTAATGGTGCGGCCTGGATTCGATGCTGAACACGTGCGGGCGTTGCTGACGGTGGTGGAGGCAGCGGGGTGATTGGGCTGCCAAGTTTGCAGGCGATGGATCGTGCACAAGGAGCGCGGATCTGGATGACCAGTGAAGCGACGGATATGCGCTGTGGATTCGATCGGCTGGCGGAACGCGTGAAGACAGTGATCGGAGAGAACCCGCAAAGCGGCCATCTGTTTGTGTTCCGTTCGCGGCGTGGCGATCGGTTGAAGATTCTCGTGTGGGACCGGGACGGCTTCGTACTGTGGTACAAGCGGTTGGAACTTGGGGTTTTCAAACTGCCGCGAATAGAACAGGGCGCGCGATCGGTGGAGTTGCGTGCCAGCGAGCTGGCGATGATTCTGGATGGCATCGATGTTTCGAAGCTGAAGCGAGTGCCTCGCTACGAACGCGCCGCGCGAAGCAGAGAATAAATAAGTTCGCGAAGAAAAAAACAAAAACAACGCATAAAATAATCATCGTGTGTGCAACCAAGTTTCTGCTGTTACGTCTAAGCAGATATGCCCACCGTCGAGAATTCCTTGACCGAATTGCCTGACGATAAAGAAGCACTGAAGGCGATCCTGCGTTCGTTGGTGCAGCAGCGCGACCAGCAGCAACAGCGCGCCGACGACCTGTACTTGGAAAATCTGCAGCTGCAGAAAGAGCTGTTGCGCTACAAGAAGGCGACCTACGGACCGCGGGCAGATCGTTTGAGCGAGAACGAACTGGCGCAGGCGCTGCTCGAGTTTGCCGAAGAACTGGAACAAAAACCGTTACCTATAGAGAGCATTCTGCAAAGAGAAGCCGAGCCGGAAGTGCGACGCGTACAGCGGCGCAAAGGGCGGCGGGCCTTAGCGAATTTCGACCACCTTCCGGTCAGCACGCACGTCTATGAGCTGACTGCAGAACAACGACTCTGTTCTTGCTGCGGCGAGCAGCGAGAAGAGATCGGCAGCGAGGAGAGCTGGCAGATCGAATACCTTCCCGGACACTTCGAGCGCTTGCGGCATGTTCGCAAGAAGTATGCCTGTTCCCGTTGCGAACAAGCCGGCGAAAATCCGCAGATCGAGGCAGCGGCCAAAGCGGAGACAGCGATCGAGAAGGGTTTTGCCGGTCCGGGACTGCTGGCTTTCATTGTTACCAGCAAATTTGCTGATTACCTCCCACTGTATAGGTTGGAGGATATTTTCGAACGGCAGGGTTTTGAGATTTCACGGGCCACCCAGTCGGTGTGGTGCGGTGACGTAGCGGATGTGGTCGAACCGTTGTACCGGCGGATGGCGGAACGCGTAAGGCAGTCTCATGTGGTGGCCACCGACGACACGATCTTTCCGATGCTCGGACCGGGGCAGACACAGTCGTCACGCATGTGGGTGTACGTTGGTGACGAAGTAAATCCATACAACGTGTTCAACTTCACGTTGAACCGCGGACGAGAGGGACCGAAAGAGTTTCTGAAAGACTACACCGAAGTTCTGCTGGCGGATGCCTATGGCGGCTACAACGGAGTAGTGGCCGGCAACGCGATCACGCGTGCCGGATGTTGGTCGCACGCGCGTCGGAAGTTCGTGGAGGCCGAGAAATCGGCGCCGGAGATCGCCCGTGCAGCCGTAGATTTGATCGGTCGGCTGTTTGCGGTGGAAAAACAGGCCAAGGATAGATCCGTGGCGGAGAGACTAGCCTTGCGGCAGACACAGTCGGTGCCGGTGCTGGCCGAACTGCGACAGAAGTTGCTGGCATGGAAGGAACAGTTGCTGCCAAAGCATCCCATGGCAGAAGCGGTGAACTACACGCTCGGCCAATGGGAAGAACTGACGGTGTTCACCGGGGATGGCGCGGTGCCCATCGATAATAATGTTAGCGAACGGGAGATGAAGCGCGTGGTTCTGAATCGCAAGAACTCGCTCTTCGTAGGTAACCCTCGCGGCGGACGGACGGCAGCGATCCTGGCCAGCTTGACCAGCAGTTGCCGCCGGCACGAGATGGATCCGCAACTCTACTTCATGCAACTGCTGATGAATCTCCCTTCGTGGCCGGCAAGCGACCTCGACGCCTGGCTTCCTGATCGCTGGAAACGAGCTCACGCTGCCAGGTGCGATGCTTTGGAAATTCCACCTCTCGATTCCTGAAACATGTGCTTCACGTAGCGCTCACTCAAGACTCATCCGCGGGCATTTCTCGGGCTGACGGCCCAGAGAATTTGGTACTTCTGGTTCGGTTTTCCTTGGTACAGGTCTTTAATTCAGCTTCCACTGGTTGCAGTGGCACTGCTGGGCCTGATTACGCTTTCCCGTGTCGTGCCGCTCGCCGGGTGGCTTTTTGCAGCATGTTGGGCAATGTTTCCCCTGGTTTATTACGTTGTCTTCTTTGATACAAGATATGGCTATCCGATGAACCAGAGCTTGCTCTTTCTAGCATCGTTTGCTTTTTTGCATGCTCTGAAATCTATAGACCGGCCGGCTCCGGGTGATAGCATATTTCAGCACATAATGAACATTCTACTCTGGCGTGCGTGGTGGATTCCGCAAAACAACTTCGAGTAGTCGCCGCTCGCACGTTCCGGCCCACTTGCTCAGATTCTCGGCGGTCAGACTTTCATCGTTTCATCGGGTTGCTTTATTTTTTGCAGATTCCCGCGCGTTTTAGAACACGCAGTTGTTTTGAGCAGCGGAATGATCGCTTTAAAGAGGTCGCAGGACGAGGACCTTCTCCGCGTAAAAGAGCACGTTCAATTCCGGCAGTGCGACCCTGATTAAGGTCTCGGACTGCCGGAAAGGCTACGGTGCCTGCAACCCGATTATGACGACTTGCCATCCGTCCGCTGAAGGTGAAATCGAAAACTGGCTCTGGTAGGAACCAGGTGACGACACACTTTCGAATACCCCTGTCAGAAAAGTTGGCGTCGAATTCAAGTCGGTGATAAAGCCCGCCTGCGGCGTGAACACGTGGGGTACATCAGAGTCACCGAAGATCCAACTCATAAGCAGCCCGGCTTGAGTGAGCGTAATGGGGTTGGAGCTTGCGCTCGTCGTGTACGTGCCCGGACTGGGGCTAGTGATCGCTGAGACCGTGGGTGCATTTATCGTGTCTGATCCCACGACGCCGAAGAAATGCAGGAATATAGGCTCTTGAACACTAGTTGTGACCGTGATCGTAGCGCCGGCAGGGCATGTCGCCGGATTCTGTACATAGTACACGGTGCTCCTCATGTCGTAGGAGATACCTGCCCAGTTCGTGGGACCTACCAAAACGTTCCAGTTATTGCCGCAGCTATCCGACACGGTAGGTTGAGGTATTGGCTGGCCGTAAAAGATGTAATAGTCCCCTAGGAAGAGCAGCAGCGTCGAGGCACCAGGATAGACGAATGGACCTACGGTGTAGGTTGTCGGATAGGTTGGGCTCGCGTTGGTGCCCCAGACACCCGAAGACACAATCGTGGGCACAGGAGGATTCACTACGAGAGTGGCTGCTTTGCTGGCATTTGCTGAGGAATCCTCAAAGCCCACATAAACATTGGGCGCCGTACTATCCGTGCTCAACAATACAAAACGCATAGCGGACGTATTGGTCCACCCGGGACGTGAAGTAATTTCCCTGACTATATTCGTAACATCTATGATGTGGGTACAGGTGTTTTGTCCGTTGTTATTTCCTTGGCAACTGCCATGGTCATCGCCCGGACCGGTAGTCGTGTAATCGGTGTAAGAAGTCGTATAAGGCACGTCTAGAGGAGTGTTGCCTGTGGCCCCCGTGAAAGAAGGCCCGTCATCTTGAGCAACGCCGTATACGCGGAAGGTATAGTTATTACTACTGCAGGGTGCTGAACCACAAACAGCACTGGTGGCAAAGCCATCGCTGCTCACCAGCTGCAAGTAGGCTGATTGGATCGTGTCACCGGAATTGGCGCCGACAGACGGAAATCGGTAGCCAGTAACGTAAGCAGTTGTCAAACTAGCCCAACTCCCCACCCGATCTGCTCCGCCGAGTGCTGCCGTTGGAGTGCTAATCCACCCTGTGCCGTTCTCGCTGTCATAGTAACCGTCATCCGCGTCGTTTGAAATCTGAATGGTGTGAGAAACCAAAGTCCCGGAGCCACCACCACTAATCGTTAACGTCAGAGGCGTGGTACCTGTACCCCCGCCGTTGGTAGCGCTCAGCGTCACGCTGAAGGTTAATGCCGCACCCGTCGGAGTTCCCGATATCAGACCTGAGACCGTATCTACGGTGAAGCCGGCGGGCAGTCCTAACGCACCGAAACTAGTGGGTGAGTTGGTAGCGGTAATTTGGTAAGAGAAAGCCGTGCCTACTGTTCCGCTGGCGGTATCGCTGCTGGTGATCACCGGCACAGCCGCGGTCACCGTGAAGTTCACGCCGTTACTCGCCACTCCGCCTACCGTCACGACCACATTCCCCGTCGTCGCTCCGCTCGGCACCACCACTGCAATGCTAGTCCCGCTCCAGCTCGTCGGCGTTCCCGCCGTCCCGTTGAACGTCACCGCGCTTGTCCCTTGGGCCGCTCCAAAGTTCGTTCCTGCGATCGTGATCGCCGTACCTACCGGCCCGGACACTTGACTCAGACTGCTGATGTTCGGTGCGGCCGCGGTCACCGTGAAGTTCACACCGTTGCTCGCTACCCCGCCTACCGTCACAACCACATTCCCCGTCGTCGCTCCACTCGGCACCGCCACTGCAATGCTCGTCCCGCTCCAGCTCGTCGGCGTTCCCGCCGTCCCGTTGAACGTCACCGTGCTCGTCCCTTGGGCCGCTCCAAAGTTCGTTCCTGCGATCGTGATCGCCGTCCTTACTGGCCCGGACACTTGACTCAGACTGCTGATGTTCGGTGCGGCCGCGGTCACCGTGAAGTTCACACCGTTACTCGCTACCCCGCCTACCGTCACAACCACATTCCCCGTCGTCGCTCCACTCGGCACTGCCACTGCAATGCTTGTCCCGCTCCAACTCGTCGGCGTTCCCGCCGTTCCGTTGAACGTCACCGTACTTGTGCCTTGTGCCGCTCCAAAATTTGTTCCTGCGATCGTGATCGCCGTTCCTACCGGCCCGGACGCTTGACTCAGACTGCCGATGCTCGGTACTGACGGATCCGGAGGCGGGGTACCCCCACCACTATTGCCCCCCGACGAACAGCCTTGCAGCATTGCCGCAACCGCCAATAAAATCGAAAGTGCGAGCAGAAGGCTGCGAAAGGCGGTGCTAGTGAGAATGGTCATAGCTTTAGCCTTTCTAGTAGGGGAAACGTAGTGATCAATCGGTTTCAAATGAAGCTCCAGTTAGACAAGATTGTTGGGAACAGTGTATTGCCAGCCAGGTACTACTTCCAATAGTACATAAGCAGCATTAGTCCTAATTGCAGTTCTTCGATCAGATGTTCCAGGATACAAGGCACCAAGTGGCTTTAGCCTGAAGACGCACATAGTGCAACTGGCAGATGACAATATGGCAAACCCGTAACTTCGTGTCCTCAGCTAGATTTCCGATTGATAACACAGACTGTCATTTCTGATGGACAGAGAGTTCTAGCAATCGGAGCAGAGGGCGACGTCTTCTTCCGAGATTAGATTAGCTTCTTGGTTGGCCCCTGAGGTACCTGTACTCAGGTTCAGGTCGGAGGTCTAAACGGTCTCCTGTACTTATTCCTGCCCGACAACAGTCCTCCGGTTCAGTAGATTGACCTGAGAACGTTCTAAGAAACTGAGACTAGCATGAGACATCACGGACCTTGGGAACGCAAGTTTTTCCGAATTGCTCGGAGACGACTCGAACTGCGCCCACCGCGAGCAATTTATCTTTCCATGGTAGTACTGCTAAATGCACTGCTCTTTGCGGCCGCTCCTCCTCGTGCTCAAGCAAAAGGAGAATTGGTTGTGTCGTCGAGAGCACTGCGGTTCGAAGACGTGGTGGTAGGACAGTCGCAAATCATCAAGATCACGTTGAAGAACTCTGGGAATAGCGCAATCATCCTTTCCGGCCACTCGCTGAACGGTGTTGGATTCAGTATGAGCGGAATCGTGTATCCAAAGACGCTGGATGCAGGAGCGGAGATCCCCCTCAGCATAAGGTTTGCGCCGTCAAAAGCGGGGAATGTGTCGGGCACGGCTCAACTCTTCACTAAAGACGGGAATGGGACAGTGGAAATCACGCTCAAGGGAGCGGGGGTAGCAAAAGAAGCGGCCGGATATCTCAGCGCAACGCCGCTCCATGTGCAATTTCAGAATGTGCCAGTGGGCACACACTATACGCAGAGCATCAAACTCACAAACACCGGGTCGGTGAGGCTCACCATCTCCGGCGTGAAGACCACAGGGAATGGATTTTCGGTGTCCGGATTGGCCACCCCACTTTCTATCGCAGGCGGGTCCTCGGAGCAGCTCACGGTGGGGTTTTTGCCCGAGTCGGTCGGAAGCTCTAGCGGGTCGATCCTACTGACCTCAAGCGCTTCGGACAGTCACATGACGATCGTGTTGTCTGGCACTGCGGTCGGAAGTTCTCGGGTGTTGGAGGTGAGTCCGGCAAGCGTAGCCTTCGGCAATGTGCTTGTGAACGGGTCCGCGACTCAACAATTTACCCTGAAGAATGAGGGAAATTCGAATCTCAACATCTCAGGGGACAGCATTCATGGCACGGGGTTAAGCGTCACTGGCGTGACTGCGGAGACCCTCGCACCCGGACAGACGGCAGTAGTGACAACAGAGTTTGCGCCGAAGACAGCCGGAACCACCACCGGCGGAATAGCCATCCTTAGTAACGCTTCGAATGGTGGGAGCATCACCGTCCCCGTGACAGGAACGGGAGTGGTGGCAACGCGGGTGGTCAAGTTGCAGTGGCAGCCCAGCAGGTCAACAGGTGTGATTGGATACTACGTTTACCGATCGACAGTTTCCGGCGGGCCGTATACGAAGGTGGTAAGCGCTCCAAACGCCGGAACGAGTTACTCCGACAGTAATGTGATTTCAGGGGCGGAATACTACTACGTGGTGACCGCTGTCGGTGCGGACGGGAACGAGAGCACCTATTCCGCTCAAGTAGCCGTATCCGTGCCTTAGGTGGTTGACTGAACTCGGCTCACCTCACAAGGTCAGCAGGCCGCCAGACGCGCATTTCCCGGCGGCAGCCGATCATTCTGCTAGCGACAAGCTCCCAAGTACCGCGCACAGCGTAACGACATCCACAAATCCAGCAGTATGAAGCGGTCCTCGCGAAGCGTGCTCCCCACTTCCCGACCGCAAAACCAGCTCATCCCTTCACTGTTGCTGCCGCACGTTCCGCCACCTTCACCCTTCCCGGGCACCAGCTCCGGGACTGAGACCCATTCGCCTTTCGCGAGACAGCTCACGCCGGTGCAAAAGCTGTTTGGCGTTTACATCGTGTCGGCGCACTACTCTCGGCAACTCAGGCAGCAACGTCGCCTCCACGATGTTCCGTCTCTGTTTGATAATTTGGTTAGATGAGAAGTCGTTCGTCGCGAGCCTTATCTAAACGTGACCGTTCGCAAATGCATTTTGTAATTGCACTCGCCATTCGGGCAAGCGGACGCCGAAGGTATAAAACAGTCGTTCGCTTGAGAGTACGGAATACAAGGGGCGGGTGGCGGGGGTAGGGTATTCGGCACTGGTGATTGGATCAATGCGCTGAACCATAAGCGGACGACCATCCGTCGCTGCGCTTACCCAAGGAACAGAAGCGGTGCCGCGGGACAACTCATCGCAGACTACCTGAGCGAACTCAAACCGCGTGGTCGCTCCCGGAGCTGTCATGTGATACGTACCGGAGACCTTTTCAAGCGATGACCAGATATCCGATTCTCGCGAGACATTGTTGAGCACGGAAGTAGTGGCGCGTGCGATTTCTCGAGACCAGTTGGGAGTACCGGTTTGATCGCGTACCATACGCAACTGTTTGTGCTGAGAGGCCAGGCGAAGGAGCGTCAAAAGAAAATTTTGGCCGCGCGTTGCATACACCCACGAAATTCGAAAAATCAGGTGAGGCACGCCGGACTGGCGAATGGCGATTTCGCCCGCAAGTTTTGTTCTGCCGTAGACATTGAGGGGATTGGTGGAATCGGTCTCCTCATAGGGGGTCTGTTTCAAGCCATCGAAAACGTAGTCTGTTGAATAATGCACCAGGACAGACCCAATCTTGCTTGCCTCTTCGGCGAGAATCGCGGGAGCGTCTGCATTGACGGCATGCGCAGCTCTGTTCTCCGTTTCTGCCTTGTCAACAGCAGTGTATGCGGCTGCATTCACGATGATCCGTGGATGGACCTGACGGACTACCTGTCGGATCTCACCAGGGTTGCAAAGATCCAATTGGCTCCGGTCTAATGCGACCAAATTCCCCAACTGCGACAGGAGCGATTCAAGCTCGGCTCCGACTTGTCCATTCTTGCCTGTTAAGAGGATTGAGGTCATCGGAATCAAATCCTGACACGAAGTTCGTAAACATTTTTTCAGTGCATTTCAACTCGTAGCAATCGGCCATGGCTCCAGGAACGGGAGCCACACAAGTTCCAGAAACTCGGTGCGACGACGCCGATTCAGGCCGCTAGAGGGACGATAGGGAGGAATCGCGGTTTTCATAGTTCTTCTGGTAATACGCCATGTATTCTCCGCTGCGGACCGCTTTTACCCAGTGGGTGTTCTCCTGGTACCAATCAATTGTGTGGCGCAATCCATCTTTCAGCGAAATCTGGGGCTCCCAGGCAAGCTCACGTCTTATTTTTTCAGAACTGAGTGCGTATCGGCGATCATGACCCGGGCGATCCTGGACATGCCGGAGCAGCGATTCCGGTTTATTCGTGAGGCGTAACAGCTGCTTAGCGAGAGCTAGGTTCTCCACGATATCGAGGCCACTGATGTTGTACACCTCGCCACAACGGCCGCGTTCCAAAACAGCTAAAATTCCGCGGCAGTTGTCTTCCACATGCAACCAGTCGCGCTGCTGTTTTCCATCTCCATAGATGGGAACCGGTTTGTCCTCAAGAGTATTCATGATCATCACAGGCAGAAATTTCTCCGGAAACTGGAAAGGCCCATAATTGTTGGAAGATCGCGTAATCAGGCCCGGGAAGTCATACGTCCGAACATAGGATTGAAGGAGAAGGTCTGCAGCAGCCTTCGAGGCAGAATACGGACTACTTGGAGCGATTTTCGAAGTCTCATCGGCGAACGCGCCAAGCGGGATGTCACCATATACCTCATCGGTCGAAATCTGCACGAAACGAGCGATGCCTTTCGCTCGGGCAACTTGAAGCAAGACACCGGTGCCGGTTACGTTTGTTTCGATGGCGGTTGCCGGTTCATAAATACTGCGATCCACGTGCGACTCAGCTGCGAAGTGCAAAACCGCGTCGCAACCTCTCATCGCTAAAGCGACACCCGCACCGTCGCAAATATCACCTTTGATAAAGGTGTAATTGGGATCGCCTGCGACAGAGGAAACGTTCGCTAGATTGCCAGCATAGGTCAACTTATCGTAGTTCACGATGCTGTAACCTTGGTCGAGACCAAGGACATGGCGAATGAAACTAGATCCGATGAAACCAGCGCCCCCGGTGACTAGAATTTTCATCGGCCTCATTCCTGGCCCGCGGCGACGAGTCCGTCTAGTTTATTTGCTCCGGTTTGCGCCACGAGGTTGTTCGCGCGCAGGAGAGACTCGAATGTTCCGGCATCGGTCCACCAACCATCGAGCATTTCGTAGCTCAGTTTTCCCTCTTCGATGTAGAAATTGTTGACGTCTGTGATCTCAAGTTCTCCGCGACCCGAAGGGCTTAAGCGCTTGATTTTTTGAAAAACCGTTGCGTCAAACAGGTAAATGCCCGTAACCGCATAATTGGACTTGGGGATTTTGGGCTTTTCTTCGATGTTGACTACGCGATTGTCGCGAACCTCGGCCACACCGAACCGCTGCGCGTCCTCTACCACCTTTAAAAGGATCTTTGCGCCATCATCCTCTTTTCTAAAGTTCTCAACTGCACGGCAAATGTTATTCTCAATAATATTGTCGCCAAGCACAACACATATCTTCTGGCCCGCTGCAAAATACTCTGCAAGCCCGAGCGCCTCCGCAATGCCTCCATTGCCGTCCTGGTAGGTATAGTTAAGGTGCTTCAAGCCGAAATCGCTGCCGTTCCCAAGCAAACGGAGAAAATCCCCGGCACTGTTCCCTCCGGTGACCAACAGAATCTCTTCTATCCCC
Source organism: Candidatus Acidiferrales bacterium (assembly GCA_963701055.1). Lineage (GTDB taxonomy): Bacteria > Acidobacteriota > Terriglobia > Acidiferrales > UBA7541 > Acidiferrum. The sequence goes on from OY969563.1 coordinate 5,963,616, forward strand.
GCGTTGACTAATGTTTGAATGGGATAGTAAACCATAGGCTTGTTGTAAATCGGCAGCAGATGCTTGTTGGTTACCCGGGTAAGTGGACTAAGCCGGCTACCGGTTCCGCCTGCAAGGACAACACCTTTCATATGGCAATCCTTTCCGATTTCGAGCCGCTAAGCAACACCTTACACGAGTCCATGCCGGCCCGCAAAGTTCGGCGCAGACTGGTATATGCCGTGGTGTCTGTCGTTTTGATCTCGAGTGACGACGTTAGATAATATTTTAATCAACCATTTATTGGTGGTTTTTCACTCGAGTCAATTGTTACTGCAAGGCAAATGGGCGCGGGTGCCATCGAAAATTTAGGGTAATAACCTGGCCGGAGGTGGTCGCACCCGGTCCGCAACCTGGGGTAGTTGGGCTGCTGCAGCCTGGGTGGTTTGTTTCGAAGCTTGCGGAATATGCAAGTGAAACCACCAAATCGCGACCAAGGGGACGGTTAACACCAACACCGACATACCAATCATCGTAGCTTGGGTTGCTGACTGTCCCCACGCCGTTGACTACACTTCGGTTATGCGCATAGCCTACGTGGGCACTGGCACTCCATTGCCTGGTGAGTTTTCGTCCCGCCGAAAAACCGACTTCATCCAGAAGCGAACCTGTCAGAACGCCACTGCCGTCAGATATCCCATGCACGTAATGTCCAGAAATTCCTCCATTCGTAAATTGATAGTTCACAAATGCACTCGCATAGCCGTTCACGATGCTCGACGTGTTTCCAACTGCGACACGAAGTGACGTGAATTGAGGACCACCATAGAGGCTTAGTGCCAAGCGCCCCGTGATTTTCCGGGAATAGGCCGCACTCACTGTTCGGATGCCATAGGCCTGGGGATTTCCGGGAAAATGATAGCTACTAAATTGTCCGAAAAAACCGATATTGTCTTTGTGACTGAGTTGATAATTATAGCCTAAACTGCCAAACACCGAGTTCGTATCGATATTTCCAGCATCCACAAAGTGTAAAATCCCATAGGCGCCGGCAGCGGTTATGGAACTCCGCCGAGTGAGTTGATAAGTGGCTTCCGCAACAGCGGTATTACTATAGCGGGGACCGTATCCACTGAAAATAGACTGATTCGGAGAGGTAGCGCTTCCTATGGTGGGAATCGTGGGTCCGAGTGCACCACCCACTCCTGGAATGCCAAGGCTCGTACCCACGCCAAAACCAAAACCGGATTGCGGCAACTGCGAGAACTGGTCCACGATCTGGACAATCCAACGGTTGAGTTGGAAGCTTTCCGCGAATGCTAATTGCTGAAAACCACTGACTCCCTCCGTGCTGTCGGTCGAGAAAGAACCACCGCCTGAGTAGTTGAGCGCAAGTTGTGAACGACTCCACGCCTCAAGCAAACTTACGTTTCCGGTCACGTAGCTGGTCGCGAACCACCCCGATGAACTCGACGGGCCGAAGAGATTGGATTCTGCGCTGGAGCTAACCGAAACTCCGGGCACCCAATAGCTATGCTTGACGTCCGGAAAACCCAAACCAGCATTAAGCATGCCTGTGAGCGGGGTATAATCTGGGCGTAAGTCACCGTTGCCGATTCCTAAATCGAAGTATGGCAGGGCCCGACCTGCAGGTTTGGGCGTCGAGTCGTAGGGGTTGTCGTCAGGCTCTTGAGGTTGCGGCTGCTGAGGTTGGGGCTCCTGGGGTTGGGGTTGCTGAGGCTGGGGCTGCTGAGGCTGGGGTTGCTGAGGTTCTTGGGCGCAGAGGGTGTTTGTTCCAAGTAGAAAAAGTAGCGCCAAAAGGGAAATTCTGTGTCGTCCGTTTCTGTAATTCATAGTTCTGTCCTTTACGGCACCACGATAATGTCGTTCGGTTGCAGAAGAATGTTTTCTTCTGGTCTTTTACCCTTTACAACATCCTTATAATGAAAAGGGTATTTTGTTTGCTTTCCGTTTTCGATTCGCAGAATGTAAATGTCTTTCATTCTGGCAAAGGGAGTAAACCCACCGGCACTCGACAGGGCTTGAAGCACGGTCATATTGGGCAGGAGAGGCAGCGCCCCGGTTCGCGAGACTTCCCCCGTGAGGAAGACTCTGCGACTGTTGATCATCGTAACAGTAACAGTAACTTGTGGATTCGTAAGAAACTTGGTTAATCCCTCTCGAATCACACCCGCAAGCTGCATGGCCGTAAGTCCCGCTGCTTGCACGTCGTTCAGCAGCGGAAGAGAAATTTTTCCATCCGGACGAACTGGGATGGTACGGGTAATTTCAGGTTCCTTCCAAACGTCAATCTGAACCACGTCCAACGGTCCGATCCTGTATTCCGCTTCCGTTGTAGCCGGTGCGGATGCAGTGCCAGTGTTGGCCTTGGGATCCGTCTTTTGGCTCTGTGACGTCCCCGATACCTGCCCGTGGGTGTCTTGCGCATACGCCTGTGACCACAGGAGAATCCCCAACAACAATGTAGGCACCTTGGTATTCATTTGTTCGCTTCCCCTCCCTAGATCTACGGCCCTGCGCTAAGATGTTCCCGTCGCTCTTAGGTTATTTATAACGATTTCTAGCTGATCTGTAATCCCTGTGCGGCCCGTTTTCGGTTCCGCAGCGGCCGCTCCAGAGCGTGAATTATCGGTTCGCTGCCCGTTTGCTTTGATGAGATGCGTGCGGCCACTCCCCGAGATGTCATGGACACCCTCTCGGGAATCTCAACGTCGGGTAGGCACGAGCACAAGGTATGCTGACAGTGCAAATCTAAATCTAGTAGGTCATCTAGGTAAGTAGTCCCCCACGCTAAACTGTCGATACCCAGTCTGTTTGTTGAGATGTTTGAAAAGCTCTGCTGCTTCGAAGGCAACGCAATTGATCTCATGGCAGCGCCGCTTCGGTCTTTGGCGAGAGGTGTCGGATGAGCCGGGCATAAACATGGGTCCTCATGGTGGGCCGGTAGCCGCAGAGAAACCCGACGGAGTCTTGGGTTGAACTATTTGCGGTCGAATTCATGAGGTTTGGCAAAATTTTGCAGGTCCGGTACCTTAACCTCCTGTCTAAACTACCTAACTTCATATAATGACTGTAGGGAAAGTGCAAGTCCCCAGCCACGAAAAAACGACGAAGCAAAGCGCTCACATGGAGGCCTGCCAAATAGTTTTTGTTAGATTTAAGCCACTTTAAACGCAGGACGAAACCATTAAGTTATCTCCATTATCGGGGCATAATTCCATTTTATGGAAGTCTCTTGCCAACACTTTATTGTGCGCAGTGTTTGGCCTGTCCTTGCAAACACGTCATCCTTCGATCGGCTTCGTCCGGAATCATCGTCAGCTACGTGCCGACAAGCCGCTGGGTCAAGGAGCCGACATTGTTCTGGAATCGCTCGCTTGATTCGGCTCGAAGCCGTCAGACAATGGTGGTGCACAACGATCACAAGTCGTGGTTAGTGCCTCGCCCAGGGGGTATGGAGCAGTTGGCAGAATGGATTTTAAACAATACCGGTACTTTCTGACCTCGAGCTTCCCGCTGATCCGGGGATCATCTGAGCGCGCACGGGAACAGAGTGCTCTATCCGGAATTCGTCGAGTTTTTGAGATCTCACTCGGATGTAGAAACGCAAGAAATTCTGAGGAATCAGTAAAATGCGAATTCATAAACGCACTCCCTTGGGCGTTTCAACTGAGCCGATGAAGCCGGTGAGTGAAGTTGCATTTAGGGCAGGAGACGCGTATTCTGCGGCGGACGTCCAGGTCAGAAACAGGGCCGACTCAACTACCAATATCTAGGTGGGCGCGGGGAATGGAATGTTGAAGTCAGAGATCAAACGTCTGTTGCGAAAGTCTGCGCGCACGCTTAGAAAGTGGTCCGCAGAGCCACCGCAAGCTCCTCCGGACACCAACCCACGCGATGCTACGGAGATTCTTTACACGTCGAACCCCCTGTTTGTCAGCATCATGAACGAGCAGCAGTGGCACCAATATGTGTGGCCCTCAGTACAGGCAGCCAAACTCGCTAAACGTCTGGGGCTCGATCGTGTTTCGTTCATTGAGTTTGGGGTTGCTGGAGGAAACAGCCTGATAAAATTGGAAGCTATCGCCAGAAGACTCGAGGATTACTTCAAGATAAACATAGACGTGTACGGCTTTGATAGTGGCGCGGGCATGCCACGTCCTCGTGATCACCGGGACATGCCGAACTTGTGGTCTGAAGGCTACTTTCGGATGGATGTAGAAAAGCTGCAGCAGCGCCTTACAAAAGCCCAGTTAATGTTGGGCCCAGTCGGTGAGACTGTTCCTTCGTTCCTAAAAAGAAATCCTGCCCCCGTTGCCTTTGCGGCCTTTGATCTGGATTACTATTCTTCGACCATGGAGGCGTTCGCGCTATTTGACGCAGACCAGAGTCTCCTCCTGCCGCGAGTACATAGTTATTTTGACGATATCCTGGGCTATACAATCTGTGAATTCAACGGTGAGTTGCTCGCGATAAACGACTTTAACGCCGCACATCCCCTTCGGAAAGTTGCTCCGATACGGGGGATACGCTATTTCGTTCCGGAACGTTTTGCCAATGAAATGTGGGAAAATTATTACATGCTCCACATATTTGACCACAGTCTGTATGCATGCAGTGACGGTAACATGGAGACGCAAATGCCGCTCCGGTGACGTAAGCTAAAGACCACCATTCCGAGAGCCACTACACGCTATCACTTCGAGCAAGACCTGTTCCCTCTAGTGGTGTCGGCGTATACCTATACGAAGGATCATCTTCTGCGACCATGCGGCGAGTTTCCGCTTGTGACGAAATCCTGAGGGTACGATCTTGCCACGATGAAACGCTGGCCCAGCAAAAGCGCGATGCAAACGGGAAGAGTTCGAGAAGAATTGGAAACACGGCTACGAATAATCTTCCATTAGTTCTGGCCGTAGTCCACCGTGTTCGACCAACGCGAATGGCGAGAAATCGCCGTCTCGCTTACTCGCCTCCCTGTTTCGCGCGAAGGTATCGGCCCCGCGAATTGTTTGGGAGGAATTCTTGTCAACGCCAATCCATTCCCTGCCACCGACACCGGACTTGGAGGCTGGCTCTCTAAAGGGGGAGGGAACCAAGGAACCACAAATTTCACTCCCTACTTAACGCTAACACTTAGAAGACTTGGCGGAGCCACAGGACCTCCAGTACTGCTGCCACTCGCTGCGCCCACAAAAGTGGTCACACTTTCTGCTGGAAGCGAGAAGCTAAAGGAATCGCCCTCAACCGCCACCGCTGGCTGTGTCGCAAGGCTGAGAGTGCTTGACGTTACCCAAGGAGTAATCGAGGTTGTACTTGGAAATCCACTGAAGGTGAATGTCTGCGAAGTCGCACTATGGTTCGTATTGATCGCGACAACAGCGTAAGAGCCGCTTGAGCTCTTGAACGCAGTGACATAGACGCCAGTTTGTGGATTTGCGGTAGAGTCGATGTGCACCCAGCCCGGGCGAACAAATTTGCTCCATTGGCCCATTGCATACAGTGTCTTGGACACAGTCCCCGTGGAGATGTCGATTAGCTGCTGGTTTGGATTACTAGAGTGCCAGGTCCAAAAACACCAAGCAGCCCATCCCAGTGTCATGCTGCTGTGTATTTGCTGTGCAAATGTCAGCGCAGTACCGATAGAAGGGTCAAACGCCCCACTCCCTAACGGGCCGGTTGCTACCATCCAATCCGGCTTGGCAGCTGTACCAGCACCTCCGGTAGTGTAGGAAACTTGATTGTTACAGAAATCCTCATCTGCCACAATGCCGACGTAAGCCGCAGCCGCAGAATCTTCCATCGTTGTGTTGGCATACTTAGCCAACAAATCGGCGCAGGATGCCTGAGGCATCATAATCTTCGTGGTCAGTCCCGCCGAAGCAAATGAAGGACCTAGATTATTGAGTATGAAGTCGTGAAGATTCTGTGGGCTCCAAATGGCACTGTCGTAAGCAACGTTTTGGTCTGGTTCCTCCTGTACAGAAACGCCGTAGGGAGTGATATTAAAATAGGTTTGCACACTTTCCACGTAATTCGTCAACCACGTAGCATAGGCGCCGTATGACCCCACCAGCAGCGACCCACCGTTGGTGTAAGAACCGTTGGATTTCATGGACGCCGGTGGAGTCCAAGCAGCAGAAAAAATCCTAGCTCCCCTAGCAACCGCCAATGTCATATCCCCTGTGTTGGTTCCTGCACAACCACTATTTACAGTTGAACAATCACCAGGCGAGTCGGAAGCGCCACTGGGTATCAATGTGCCAAGCAATGAAAGGCCAGCCCCACTGGTAGGGGAAAACAAGGTGTCTGCATTGGCGCCCGTCATAGCCGAACCTTGAAACGCATCCCACACGCCGAATCCGTCAATCGTCTGATCCATAGTTCCCCAAGTCACGGTAGCAGTCTGCGCTTGTGCCCTCTGATAAACGGCTAGTGCCAGTAGAAGCCCTAAAACCTTTAACCACTGCATCCTGAAGTTCCTTTCACGAGAGATCGATGGACTCCATGCTTCATTGAGCCATTCAACTTCGTCGACTCTCCCCCGACGACAGTTCCAAGCACGCTTAGCATCACGTTACATCCCAATATCGTCGGATCGCGACTGGTCGAAAGGACAGTTTATGCACAGGTTGAAATCTACCTCCGAACCTGACCCAAAGCATGACGTGTAGTATTTTTCTGCACATTCGAGGAGATGCAGACGCCGACCGTCGTTACCGCGCCGAGCCGTACGAGTGGACCGAAATGCGAAAGACTATACACGATGAGTTCTAAAGTTCGGCACTTAGAGACGAAGGGCGGAAGTCACGCTGATGGTGCCGAAGCTCGCACACTGCTGTTTGAGATGGCCTTCATTGAACGGTTACCAGCGGGAAGGTTTGGCGGAGGAAGCAGCGCGGGGGGGTGTAATTGCGGGATTAAACTTACTGCGTGTCGAGGACATCACGGCAGAGCCGGGTGAGGCGCGTGGCAGTCTGAGCACCGTGGCGACATGGACTAAAAGCTCGGCATTCTGGCGCAGCAGTTCACCGCTCCACGCCGATGAAGCAACTCACTGAAGTCCCATGACCGGTGGTCTCAAATTTGTTGACACGTGCCGACCTGAGACATAACTTAACGGCGGTCGCCGCAACTGCAACGACTACAAAAGGTTGACAAGCAAACTGTTCTGCTGGTTACAGCCAATATCGGTTCGGAGGAAAGTGTGAGCATCCAACTCAGTTGGAAACTTCTATTACCGACGTTCTTTTTCGCTCTCTGTGCAGCACCCACGATTGTCAGCTACCAGCCATATACTTATCAGTGGGATGACGCCGGTTACCTCGTGAATTCCATAGCAACCAGCAGGGCATTTTGGTCGGGCGATCCCCATGCGCTCCGCATGGCGGTAAAGGGTATTCATCCTCCGGTCATGGCACTGCTGGGTCTGCCTTGGGGACCGTTGGCGACCTGGGACGCTGCTGGGAAGTGCTTTCTCTCACTTGCCGTGCTCACGACCTTTTTTGTCGCTTGCTGCCTGTTTTTGATGCTGCGTTCCGGTCTGGAACCACTATACCTTGTGATTGGTAGCGCCTGTTTGCTGGCAGCCATGGGTCCGTTTCCGCGCGGGGGAGACATCGACGATCGTTATTCGGGCGTGAACTACAGCGCAACCGGCTTCATGGCGGATACCCTCTTCGCCTGGATTGCATTCGCGGCATTACTCTTGATTCCTTACGAAATAGCAAGCGCCGGGTCTTCGACCGGAGACGGTCGAGCGCGCGGTGTTCTCTGGGCGACGATATTATCGGTGGGCGCAATAACGAAGGTGAATTTTTTCTATTTTATCGCACTCATTGTTCCCATCCTATTTGTCATTCGAGCGCGCAACCGTGGACTGTGTAACGCATTCGTCGCCTTGGTTTCGCTCGCCATTTGCTCGTTACCAGCCGCCCTCTATTGGGTTCGATATGGAGCACTAGCCCTGAAATTCGCCTGGGCCGCTTCATTCGGACACGATGCGCCCTTCTTCTATTCTCCATTGCTTCCGTTCCTGTCCGGCACCGTTCGACTGTCACCAGGCTTGCTTCTATCCGGCACACTGCTCATTGGCGAGATCGTGTACTTGGTGATCAAGCGGCGCGAGATCAAGTGGGGCGCGAATGCTCTGGCGCTGTTCGTCCTGACGGGATATTGCATTGTCGCGCTCGCAAGTAGCAATCGGGAGTTTAGATTCTTGTTCCCAGTAGTCATCGCCGCGCCATTCTTGGTCGGGATTGTTATTTCCGGTAGAACTGGTTACCGCTCTCAAAAAGCTGCGCTGTTGGCCGCTACAGTTGTCTTCACCTGCGTGGTGGCAGCAGCTATGCCGGTACTGCGGCGGGCAGAGAGGCAAAGTATAGAGCGATCCGAAGCGGTCTTGGCGTACGCTATTGCCTCGAATGCGAGGCATATCCTACTGGCCACTGACAGCCCCACTCTGAATTACGATTTGATGCTGCTCGCGATCGTGCTGTCACCATCACGATCCTCCATTGAAACCACCACTTTAGCGTGGCCACCTCTTGCCGACTTGCCGATTGAAGATGATTTTCGCGTGATTCGGGAATCTGACGTGATTGTCTTTCAGGATAAGGAGGCACTGAATCCGCCATTTACGAATCAGCGTGTTGCGGAATACGAGCAGTATATCCGGCAACAAGCGGGTGATGCTCCAATCAAAGTGACGGACGATATTAGTATTTACACCATGCGACGTAACTCCCAATAAGGTAGGCGCTTCTGGAATATTGCAGGGTAGTACATCCTAACCTTCAACCTGTCAGCGGTAGCCACACCTTGAGGACTTCCGCGGAATCATACGGACTGTTCTTGTCTACCCCTGTGCCGCGTCACTTTGAGCGGAGGCGCTCTCCAGCGCCGTTGCCAGAACTGGCAGCAATTGTGCTTATACAAAATGGCAGTACTGTTCACCCGATCCCTTCCTTGTGATCCTTACCCCGGGCGAGGCGATAAAATTCGTAGATTTCCCCAGCTTTTCTCCAAACCAACGCCTTGTAAAAGAATCTCTGTTGAGTCTTTGAGGCTAGTATCCAACGCGGCACTATCATAACCATTGTTGCGGTCACATTTTTAAAAATAGTTAGATAGCGTCGGGATATACCAAGGATATTCGGCCCCCGCCCCCATTTCCGGGCTGAGGTCCGCCCAAAGCCAAACCACCAGGCCAAGAAACAATCTTTGCTTATTCGGTTCACTGGCATCTTGTGGTACACGATTGCCGATGGTTCGTAACGCAATCGCTCTCCCGCGGCCATCAGTCGATAACCATACTCGGTGTCCTCGCCGCGAATCTCACTCCCTGGACGGGGACCGATGTCTGTACGGAAGCCTCCGTACTTCTCAAACATTTCACGGCGAAAAGCCATGTTCGCGCCGTAGGGAGCCCAATCGAGTTCAGCAGGCTTATCACCACGGTCGAATAGACCAACAACTCCACCCATCGAATAGGGGCCATCAAGCGAGAGCCAGGACGGAAATGAGAAGCCTCGCTCCGGACGAATTCGTCCTCCCGCACCAACCCATTCGTTGCTTTCCAGAGCCGCAGTAAGATTTCGAATCCACGTGGGCTCGACGATCACATCGTCATCCGTAAAGGCCACGATATCACCCCGAGCAGCCCGAATCGCAGCGTTAAGGGCATACGATTTGCCCTGCTGTGGTTCAAACAAGTAACGGAAACGATTTGGATGTCGACGACAGAATTCCTCGGCCACGATGCGGGTGTTATCCGTGGAATTGTTGTCGACTACGAGCACTTCCCATGTGACAGAATCCGGCAACTCCGACGCTGCCACACTTTCCAGAGCTTCGAGCAAACTCTGGCAGCGGTTAAAGGTGCATAAGATTACGCTGCGGTTCATGTGGACACGCAAAATTTACTTCGCTCTCGAAATCGAGAAGATTGAAGGTGCACCCCCAGTGTAAACTCTGGGAATTCAACAAGATTCCACAAATCGCACCTTTACGAGGGAAAAGAATCCTTGCTATTACCTCGCGACCGTGGGTGGCAGACATGTCTTAGCGTGCAACGAAACTGACGCCACACCTCGGCAATTTCTCCAATGGTCTGCCAGACTCGACACTTGCAGAAGAATCTGCGCTGTGGGTTGACTGCCAGCAGCCAATACATAATTCTCAGCGGTAACAACCGGAGAACTAGGTTGAAAATGCTGACGAAGTGTCGAGGAATACCTAAAACCGCCACCCGCTTTCCTTTCAGCAATGTCACCGCGCGGCCAAAATCGAACGACCATGCCAAAATGTATTTCTTGTTGAGCCGCTCTTCCGAGATCGGATGGTAAACAATGGCGGAAGGTATGTAACCCAACCGCTCTCCCGCAGCGATCAAGCGCATACCGAATTCAGTTTCTTCGCCGCCAATCAGGTTACCGGGGCGACGACCTAAGTCAGACCGGAAATATCCGTATTTTTGAAACATGTCTCTTCGAAAGGCCATGTTCGCTCCGTACGGCGGCAGATTGAGCTCCTTCGGCTCGTCCCCCTGATCAAACAGAGCGGCGACTGGGCCTCCCAAATCGTATGGCCCACTCAGGGACAGCCAGCGCGGAAGAACACCCCTTTGCAAAGGAAGAATGCGACCGCCGGACCCCGCCCACGTTTGGTCGTGTAAACATCGGGTTAGATTCAGCAACCACGAGGTGTCCACGATCACGTCATCGTCGGTAAACGCAATGATTTCGCCCCGTGCCGCGAGAATCCCTGCATTCCGCGCGTTGGATAAACCCTGATTCGGCTCAAACACATACCGAAAGCGCGTCGGATGCATGGTAGCGAACTCCTCGACCGCCGAACGCGTTTGGTCGGCCGAATTATTGTCCACTACAAGGACTTCCCACTCGACAGCAGGCGACAACTCGGAAGCGGCGACACTTTCTAGAGTCTTCATTAGGCTCTCACAACGGTTGTACGTACAAATGATCAATGAGACGTTCATGAACGGAAAGAGTTCATTCGCTTAATTGAGTCAACATGCGGAGTCAGACGGGGAAACAGGTCGACTGACCACTTCTGAGGCGGTCGTGAAAAATGAAAGCTAACGACGACAGTGCAAATCCCGTGCGACCATCTCTGGTCGAACCAACTTAAGGACTTCATCACGATTAGCAAAAGAGGCTTGCGTGGAAAACAAGCTGCCATATACCGTTTGACTGGCACGTTCTCCTTCGTGGATATTCGCCAGGGCGGCCACAATGGCATCCGCGAAAGCCTGTGGTTCGTCGTGGGCTTGAATGCCTGCTCCTCTCAGACGATCCATCGGCATCCCTCGGAAGGCTTTTGATGTTCCTATGAAGGGTTTGCCCAATGCCAGAGCTTCAATGGTCTTGATGGAAGTGCCGGAGCCGGAAACCATGGGAGCAATAACACAACGCGTTGCATTATAAAAGGGAATCAAGTCTGCTACTTCCCCAACAAAGCAGGTGCGGAAGGTGTCGTAGACTAAGGGAAGCTCCCGCTGCACCATCGATCCGATTTGGCCGACAATCTTGAGGTTATACCGGCGATCGGCAATCAAGGGCCACACCTGGTCAAAGAACCATTTCATGGCGGCCAGATTGGGGGAATGCCACTGGCCCACAAACAACAAGTCAATGGTCTCGGCCGGTGGCACTGCTGCCCGCAAGTCAGCGCTAAAATTTTCTTCAATAGTCGGGAGAACAAGGAATTGAGGCTTAAAAGGCAGCAATTCCTGAAATAATCTAAAATCCTCGACCGACAGATGGACGAGAACGTCAGCCTTTTCGAGCAAGGCGATTTCAGATTTGATCAGCGTGTCCAAGCGGTCGGGCCGGCGGGTCCACGGGTTGAGGTCGCCCCTTTCTAGCAGAAGTTGCGACTGGACATCATGCGTCTCAAGGATGACCGGAATCGGCAAGCTACCGCCGAACAATCGCTTACGCAGATTTAGTGCATAGCCGAGTGTATAGACGTGATTGACGTGGAACAAGACTGCGCGGAGTCCTCTCAAGGAATTCAGATGTTCATCACTCAACCGGGCGACCTTCCCCAGGGCGACATGCCAATCAAGTACGGTTCCACGGAAGGCGTGACGAAGGGAAGTCGTATACTTTGCCGCCGTGTATCTCTTCTGGTCAAGAGTCGCCAAGAACATACGGTCTGCACCCAGTTCATTCAGCCCTTCGAGCATCTCTTTGGGATCCCGCGCAACATGTATCATGTACCAGAGAAACGGAACCGCAATGAAGACGGTCAAGAATCCACGTTCGCGATAATAACGGATCTGGCTCTGAATAACTCGTGCGGTACCACTCCTTGGCCAGGGTGGTCCAAAGATGATCACAACCGGAGTTTGTGCCGAGAGATTCTCCCAAGTTCGATCAATGTTTGCGGGACTGATCCGCTCCTCGCTGGCGGTTATTTTTGGCCGTTCGTTCATTTTTCCTTTTCAGAGAAAGCTTTCGATAGCTGCACCAGTGCTGAAGCTTTGTTCCTTCCCACTACATCGCTCAACGAGTTATGACGCTTATGAGTTCAGCCATTCTCTGGTCAAGGTCGAAGTACCGTTTCACCCGTTCGCGGGCCTTGCTGGCCATCTCGAAACGCTTGTCCGGGTTGGTCGCAAGATAAAGGATTGCATCGGCGGCCGCTTCCACGGATGCGGCCGGGATGACCAGGCCCGTGACTTGATCTTTGACGGCTTCCGCACTACCACCTACATTTGTGACAATGCACGGGAGGCCGCAGGCCATTGCCTCCAAAACGGAGATCGGCAAACCTTCCAGGTAAGAGGTGAGAATAAAGGCAGAGCCAGCCTGCAGATAGGGCCGAACATCCTGCTGAAATCCTTCAAAAATCACGTTGTCCGACAAACCCTCGAGATTCACTTCCTGTTGTAACTGCTCGTTGAGCGGTCCATCACCCAAAATGATGCACTTGCAGGGTACGCCTTGGTGCAGGACTCGAGAAACTGCACGAATCAGAATATCGATTCCCTTCCCGTAAACAAGCCTAGCCGCACACACGAGAACAAATTCCTCGGGGTCTATCCCCAAGCGTGCTCGCACGGCAGCCCCGTTTGTCTTCGAGGGAGCGAAACTAGAGCTGGAGACTCCGTTGACCGCGACGACAGTTTTGCTAGGCTGAAATCCATACATCTTTACTAGAGAGTCTCGCACGGCGTTGCTAACGCAAACTGTAGTGCTTGAGAGATAGCCGGAGATTCTCGCAGAGATCTTGACCTTAAGGACATTCCGCGCTTGGCGACCGATTAAACGCCGGAGCCTGGCACGTGGTGACTTCCCTTGGACAGGAGTGGGCAGCGGTGGCGGAATTAAGTGCTGGATGGAAATGCGCCTCCGAATGCCAGCTGACGCGGCAGCGACCGGAGCCTGCCAGGGGAATGCTTCGATCCAGCTATAAGCGAATACGATAGTATCTGGGTTATCTGTTCGCATGATTCGGAGCCAATCCCATAACGATCGTGGCTCTTTCATACAGCTCACAACTGCGCGACCCTGCAGCTCCTGATTCAGACGAGACGTGATAATGTCCCCGCCAAAGCAAACTACTGTGGTAGGCAGCAGTGGTTCCGGGAGCCTGCGCACCAGGTCGAGCAGGTGCCGCTCAAGGCCGCCAAACTCGGTGGCTTTCGGAAGAACAAACATTATTCTCTTGCCCGGGGCTACCGGCAAAGCTTGAGGTTCTCCATTTCGCAAGGTGCTTTGGTCTCGTTTCTCGACCAAGTTAAGAGACTGTTATGGCCCCGAGCTATGGATTGCGGATTCGATCTGCGACATCCTGACTTCGATACCGGCAACTGCCAGAGCAATCGCCTTTTGCAGAGCGCTTCTGAGGAATGGAGGAAAGCGCTTTGAGAGGCAAGCGCTTGGAAAGGCCATCCGAGTATTCTCGGAGTCCGAGCGAGTCGTTGCGCGGAGATGCGCTCCATTGGCAGTCTTTTCAAGACGCAGAGAAGACTTCGGCAGGGTTCGAAACGGACGCGACCCAGTGGCTCCTAAGTTCAAGCCCAAGAAGTAGTGAAGATTAGCTAGTGTGAACCGATTTGGCCTATACCGTAGATTCGAATACCATCTACTACTTTGATCGGGGCATCCCCGAAGCGTTGCCGCGTGCACTGCTCGTATTCTGAAACCCGTCGATTCGTGAAGGACGAATCCAACGCCTCATTGTTCTGAAAAACCACAAGGTCGGATTCTCGAATATCGTGAAAATCGTCTTCAATCGGCCTGCCAAAACCAGCACTCCACGATAGAGTGGCTGTCTCGACTGGGGGCCGCGATGGTGAAACTTCGATTACGACTCTCATTAATGCGTCGTTGAGCGAGGAACTATCCGTAGCCAGCAGAACGCGCTTCGCGTTGCATTGTGCGGCGTATGTCAAAACGGCATCGCTCCCAGATAGACATTCTCTGTTCGGCCGATGTCGCATTGGAATTGCCGCCAAAACAAGAACGCACAGCAGAAGGGCAGCCGTCATGAGTGATGCTTTCCGGCTGTACCTTTGGCCCTTTGCGAAAATAAGTATCGCGATCAAAAATGGAAACGCAATGATTCCAGGAAGCAAGAAGCGGATCTCACGATTGCTACTGGCAAGACAAATCGTGCAATATCCGATCAGGATAAGGATCGGTAGAACACAGGCTCCCCATAGAAGATCACGTCGTTTAGCGATTAGGTACCCGCCAACAACAACCGTGAGCATCAGCGACATCCACAATCCCGGAGATTGCCTGAGAGTTTCGCTGACGAATTGCCAAGGGGAAACGAAATAAAAATCAGCGGTATGACCGAACGATGCTGCCCGCCCATAGTCCAAAATGACTCTGCCGTAGCGAAGCCAATAGATAATAACCGGCAGCGAGCACAGGCTGAGCGAGGCTAAGGAAAGGAACAGCAGCATCCCATGACGCCAACGGACCCCAAGGGAGACCCAAGAAGGTCATGACAGGGGGCCGCACACTAACCATCGCTGCACGCACTGCGTGTGCATTTCCAGACCAAAAAGCCTTACTAAGCGCTATAGACCTCCACAGGTAATCCGAATCATCCCAACGAAAGGAATATGGGTCGTAGCTAACAAGCGCGGATGATATGCAGAGAGCAAAAACAAAAGTCGACACAAGGGGTTTCCAATCAAGTCGCAAACCTCCTTCCCTCAACGAATGCCCGAACGAAAGTTGAAAAGGCTCGTGTTGTCTATCACTCATTCGGTGATGGCCTCCCCGAACTTCGTCTTGCTTTTGCGACTGACCGGATGTGACGACGTGGGTGGGTCAGAACGGGTTCTTGCATCGAGTTCAGACAACAGAACATCCTCTTGCGTTGGACCGTATTTTGTCTCCTGCATACCAAGCTTTTGCCTCATCTATGAGAACTGCTGTAATTTTGCCGTTCGATATCTCATTCTTGGTTTTCAGCGGGGAGCACTCAATTTCCGCACTTGATGTGCGAACTTTCTGATCCAAATTCCCATCTGACCTGTTCTCATGAACAGGTACTTTGCCAAGGTCCCCGGATGAAAGGGACGAGCTTTGAGTGCGAGCCGATACGTTTGCGTTGCCGCAACGTATTCACCTTTGCTGTAGTGTTGTTCGGCCAAATCCCTATACGTGGCTGCTCGAAGATCCTTTGTTGTTTTCCTATCGGGAATTCGACTTTGAAGAATTTCAACAAACTCCGTTTCACTCACCCCTGCCATCAAGCATCGCTTGGCACGGTGGATGAGAGCTGAGCGGCATGCGTCACGGAGGTTGGGATGTTGCGCCAGCTTTGCGTCGCGTCCTACCCGCCAGAGAACATCGATCTCATCTCCAATGCAGATGCGCGCATAGTCCCGGCTCTGCTGAGAGGTAAGGCTGTCTTTATGGACCCGGCTAAGAACCATGGGCTCGGCCAGGTAGCAAACCTCATAGTGCATGGCGAGCATTATCCATAGGTACCAATCGGCTGCAAAAGGCAGGTCCATGGGGAACATACCGACACGATTCAAACACTCTTTGCGCAGCAACACACAAGAAAAGGCGATACAGTTGAAATCAAAAAGACGTGCGACAAATGTCGAATTATTCCAGGTACAATCTTGGTCGCCACAGTCGGCCCACCAGATGAAACCTCTTTCCTTTTCTCCATCGAGTTCCATTGCCCGGCAAAACACGAATGCCAAATCTGCGTTTTGCTCCATAACGTCAACGAATCGGCGCAGGACAGAAGGCCCACGTAGTAGATCGTCGGCGGATAATATCCACACATATTTCCCACGAGCAAGCGTCAGGCCTTTGTTGAAATTCTGCTCTGCCCCTAGATTTGAATCGTTGCGGATGTGTTTAACTCTGGCATCCTGGAACGACTGCGCCACTTCTGGGGTGTTGTCCGGCGAACAATTATCCATTATCAGTACTTCAAAATTTGAATAGTCCTGTACAAGGATCGAACTCACACATGTGCCCAACAAATGAGCATATTTATAACAGGGGACAACGAAAGTGACGAGCGGTGCGGAACTCATTCTTTCACAGTTGTTTCCATCAATTTGTGTGGCGAAGAGTTTCGGAGCGAGGAATGTTGCGTCAAGCTACAAACGAAAATATTGAGCGAATCTCCAAAACGGTGGTCGCAAACGCCCGGACGAACTTAACGAACTACTGTCTTTTCCGCACCTAGATTGAAAACAAGACTTTCAACGACTCGCGGAAAGCAGTTCACAGCTCCACGCACGGCCATGGAGGATCCTACGAACAAACTGGCTGCAGGCACTCTTTGATCATAGATTTTCTCCAGCTCGACGTGGAGGACATCGGCACAAAGCTCAAACTTGCCATGAGCGACATTCAGGGTGAGTTCGAAGGTGCACCGATATGATTGTCCCGGCTGCAAAGTAATTGGGTCGCAACCTAAACGTTCGGTCGACGTATCGAAAATTTCATATTCGGCCTCATCCCTTAACCAAATTGAGATGGTGAGTTTCTCGACGCGTTGGCGGGCAGTAACCTCGACGTCCACCCATGCAGTCCGCCCGGACTCAAAAGTGTTTTGCTCACCAGCGGCATCACGAACTCTCACAGCCGATAGATAGACGGGTTTGCTCTCGTGAGGAGTGCTGACGTTGACGGGGGAGTTCAAGTATTTCTGGATTACGGAATTGGTCTCACCGATGAGGACCATTTTCCCGTGCTCGAGAAGCATCGTGCGTTTACAGAGTTCGGTGACGGACTTGAGATTATGAGAGACGAAGAGGACCGTGGTGCCGGCTTTGACCACCGAGTGGATACGTTCCATACAGCGTTTCTGGAAATCGTAGTCCCCCACGCTGAGCACTTCATCGACTACAAGCACTTCCGGGTTCACATGCGCTGCCACAGAAAACCCCAAGCGGGCGTACATCCCGGAGGAGTAACGCTTTACGGGGGTGCCGATGAATTCTTCAAGACCGGAGAACGCGATGATCTGGTCGAGCTTCGATTGAATCTCCCGTTTGCTCATGCCCAGAATCGTGCCGTGGAGAAAGATATTCTCCACACCGGTAAGGTCCGGGTGGAACCCGGCAGTGACCTCGAGGAGAGCAGATAGGCGCCCGTTCACAATCATGTGACCCTTGGTGGGCTTCATGATGCGACTCAGAATCTTCAAGGCGGTGCTTTTTCCGGCACCGTTGCGTCCAATGATCCCGAGGGCTTCGCCGTGCTTCACCTCGAAAGAAATGTCTTGGAGCGCCCAAAATTCACGCCTGTCGTTGGCATCGAGCCCCTGCCCGCGAAACATCTTGCCCGTTAAGGCAGGCAACAAATCTCGCAGGGAATTATATGTCTCTCCCTTGCGGAATTTCTTATAGACATGCACCATGCCGAGCGCGACGTCAGACATAAGAGGTTCCCATCAAATATTCTCCGCAAACGCGGGTTCGAGTTGCTTAAACAAAGTAAATCCGCTCAAGAAAACAGCCAAACTGAATACAAGACTGTACAGATACCAGTGAACATCGGGGGACTGATGATGGACGACCGAGGCGCTAAGCCCTTCGAGCAACGGAGCAATAGGATTGAGTAGCAGCAACTTTCCGCGATCGCCGAACATGCTGATGTCGTAGAAGACAGGAGTAAAGAAGATCCCAAAGGTCAAAAAGATTTCTACAATGTATTTCACGTCACGGAAAAATAAACTGGCGGCGGATACGAGCATACCAATGCCCACACACATCATGACCATTGTGCCGAGTATCACGGGAACCCAGAGAAGATAAATGCTCGCGCCGATCTTAGCCACGAGCAGAAAAATCAATAAGGCAGTACTGGCGACGCAGAAATCAAAGAAGCAGGCGAGTACCGCCGCCATGGGGAAGATTTCCTTGGGGAAATAAATCTTGACGACGAGGTCACGGTTGTTTGTAAGACTGTTGCACGAGAAACGGATGCTTGAAACGATAAACGCCCACGGGACGGACTTAATGGCGACGTCGGCGATATCGGCCGTTTTCAGCGGTGCATGGCCCACCATCGCATAGGCATAGCGCACTACAATGCCGGACATTACGATGAGGATGGGCATGAGAATTGCCCAGAGAAAGCCCATGATCGATTGCTTATACCGGACCTTGATGTCACGGTAGGCGATCATATAAAGAAGCTCACGATAGGCGTACAGCTCTTGGAGTTCTTGTTTCATAGATCCCGGCGTCTCACGTCTCCTTGCCGATTCCTGGCCCTGCCTTCACTGGCCAAGGGTTGTAGGTGCCAGTCTAAACGAAAGTCAATTCGACCGCGGAATGCGGTGTAACTCCACGGACCGCAGCCCAGAAAGTTTCTGCGATCAGATCGGTGACGGGCGAAGTTGTTGGTAATTCGTACTCATCCACGCGAGTGACCGGCGCGAGTTCAGCCAAAGTGCCGATTAGCCGGATTTCGTCTGCGATATGGAGTTCGGTACGATCGACCGGCCGCTCAATGAACGGAATCGCCAGGGAGTGGCAGATCCCGCGGACGATTTCGAGCGTGATACTTTCCAACCGGCCCTCAGAGGCTGGAGGGGTGATAACAGAACCATCGCGAACGAGTAGGACGCAGGCGCCAGAAGCTTCAGCCACGCGGCCATACTGGTTTAGCAGGATCATCTCTGGAAAACCGCGTTTTCTCCCTTCGATGCGTGCCAGCCGCGCCACTTGGTAGTTCGTACTGGTCTTTATCCTGGGCGACAAACTTATGTCACTTGATCGTTGCCAGGTACTGACTCCGACACCAACCGGGCTGGGCGCCTGTTTGCTCTGATGATACGCGGTCAGGAAAAGGTCGGCGACCGTGCCTTCTCCCCAGTGACCTTCGACAACAAATAGCGTGGCCCGGATCCACATGTCTTTGTCCGGTTCGTAGAGCGCCCGCACCAACTTCCCACAGGCGTCACGGAATTCCTCAAAAGTTACTGGGACAGGAATATGCAGAAGCTTCGCCGACCGAGTCAGCCTCTCGTAGTGCCGGCGCAGTGCCACGATGCCGAACTTACGCTCATTCGCCTGCCAGTATCCTTTTAGACCTTCATACACATTCAGGCCCCGATTCACTGCCTCGCAGGAGATATGCAGAGTAGCTTCCTCCCAAGGACGCACATCTCCTTGGAAGTAAGCCCAGCGTGGTTGTTGTAAGCCTAGTGCGTAAAGTGGCTTTCCAACTGTCTGACTCATTCTGTTCCTCCAAATGGAAACTCACCTGTCCCCTACGAACACGAACCAAAATGTCGGCAGCCTGGAAAGGATGCGGCTCGTAGATGCTGTGAGCCCCGCGCCCATCGTCGCGGCGTTTGTGGCTGCGGACTTCCATCAACGCAAATTACATTGTGAATCACTTATGAATGTATGGATTGTTCTCCTAGGTCCGAACCGTACCCGCAGGAGGAGCAGAGGGCGAGGGCATGAACTCGGCCTCGGTGCCGTCGTGGTACAAGGCCACAGCATCCTCGGGAAGGTGTGTATAATCTGTCGCTCTAATGTAATCATGCATTGTGGTTCCCGTTGCAGCCGAGTCGATGTTTGGTGCGCCAGCCTTGTTCGAGACATCGTCCAAGTGAACTGTCCGAAAATCGATGCTGTAGCGTGTCACCCCACAGGAATTCGGTACAGTTGAATGCAACTGCGCCGCCGAAAAAAGCATGGGGCTTCCCACTTCGGCGATGATACGCAATTGTGGATCGGGCAACAGGGAGGTCTGGGGACGTGGCTGTTCACGCGTATCCGCCTTGACGTGTTGTGCCGCACTCTGGCGCGATTTGCGATTCCATTCGTAATAGTTGTAGGTGTTGGAATTGTTGGGTACCACTTCATCCCAGTAACGGGGATGAAAGGCCATGCTGTTCTCCGGATAGATCTCGTAAACCGGCATCCACCAATTGATCTGGCACACAGGAGCCGAGTACCAAGTGTCGCGGTGAGGATGAAACGCGTAAGCGATACCTGATGACAAATAGTCAGATGGAAATGCAGTTCGTAGACGTGGAACATCAAAGTACGTTTTTTCCAGTTCGCAGCCTCGTTCAGCAACCAGCCCCCGGATCAATTCTTTAGATGTGGGATGGTGAATGAATTTTGGCTTGAGGCTAGCGAGAATTTCCACGCACTGCTCTACCGGCATGACTTCGTGGATCTTGCGAGGATCGTGAGGACGGAAGGCTTCCTCGACGAGTTCTCGTGCAAATGCACACAGTTTCAATGCACTCGGAGAAGGAGTGTACACAAACACTGACCCCTGGTATATTTCGCGGCGCCGTTTTGCTTCACTCATTTGAGAATCGAAAAAAAGATTCATGGTGCCTTTCTCCTCTTCAGGTTCGTCTCATCCGTTCCAGGCGCGCTTTGCTTAAAGGACCAGCTTGCGGCAGTGGAAAGCTTCTGCGTACCCACTCTCCGCATTACATTCCATGCCCCGAAGCCGCATCAAACCCCGGAAAGTCTCACGGTCGAACCACCGTTTTGCGCGCTGCGATACAAATGCTTCGAACAGATAGTCAACTTTGTTGTCATACAAAGGAGACTCTAGGGGGACAAACACGTTTGGCCGCCCCATATCACCGTCATATTTGGGAATTTCGTATTCCAAAATCAGGTGATTTCGGAAGGTATTCCAAGTGAGCTCAGAGAGCAGCCGGTGATCCTGGTGGGCATCGCCCTGCCAGTGGGTGAAAACGAAATCCGGGTTCACTCGGCCCTTCGTCTCCTCAAAAAACTCTTTCACCTCGTATGCGCGGTAAGGGAGAAATCCGTCTCGGTACTCCTTGAGAACAATCTCTTTTTCACAACCGGACGTAAACAATTCGGCAGCCTTAGCAGCTTCGTCGCCGCGAGCACCCGTTGCGTGGAACACTACCCAGTGATACCTCAATTGAGGAAAGATTCGCTTGAAATGCAACAGAGTCCCGCCGCAGCCGATCTCGATGTCGTCTGCATGTGCCCCGAAACAGAGTACAGTGAGGGGGTCTGTGCGTTTGCTCGGAACACTCAGCCTTATCACGCGACGATTCCTGCAGCTGGTCTACCGTTCTTCCACAAACGCCAGGGGGCTGCGCCGGAAGCGTCGAGCTCATCAAGAATCTGCTTATCCCTGAACGTATCCATGCACTGCCAGAAGCCGTCGTAGCGGTGTGACCACACCTTGCCTTCCGAAATTAGTCGTTGGAACGGCTCGTAAATGAGTTCTTCGCCCGGTTTAATGTACCGGAACACGTCCTTTCGAAGAACGAAATACCCTCCATTTGCCCAAATGTTCGAATCTTTCATGGGCCGAATGGCCCGCACAGCCCCGTCCTCGTTCATTTGAACCGTATCCAGACTACTCGATCGAGGCTGTACAGAGAGAAATGACGCGTAGGCGTCACGCCGGGAAAATTCTTGAATCATCTGTGGTAGGAAAAAGTCGGTAAGGCCGTCACTGTAATTTGCCAGAAACATCTCTTCGCCATTCAAATGCGGCTCAACCAAGCGCAAGCGATCCGCGATCGTGGAACGCATCCCGGTGTCGACAAAGGTGATCGTCCAATCGTCAATATCCCTCTGCATGAATTCGAGTTTTCTGCCGCCCTGTGAGAGCACGAAATCATTGGACACCGATTCCTCGTACTCGAGAAAGTAGTTCTTGATTACGTTTGCCTGGTAACCTAGGCAAAGGATGAAGTCCTTGTGTCCAAAGTGCGCGTAATACTTCATTACATGCCACAGCACCGGCCGTGAACCAATGGTCACCATGGGTTTCGGGACATCCTCCGAATAGCCCCTCAGCCTCATCCCGGCACCACCGCAGAACAATACGACTTTCATGGTTGTTCCTTTCTCGCTTCGCCTAGCAAACGGTGACTTTCGGAATGGGCACGACAAACTTGCCACCCCACTCCCGTATGAAGGCCAACTGCTCCATGATTTCCGTTTTCAGATTCCACGGAAGAATGACCACATAATCCGGTTGAGTCTCTCGGATCCGGTCCGGATGATAGATCGGGATATGACTGCCAGGCAGGAATCGCCCTTGTTTGTGAGGACTGCGGTCCACCGTGAATTCGATCAGGTCCTTGCCAATCCCGCAGTAGTGGAGCAGCGTAGCGCTCTTTCCAGGTGCGCCATAGCCCGCAACTTTCTTACCGTCGCGAGCAGCGGACAAAAGAAATTCGACAAACGCGAATTTGGTCTCCTTCACCTGTTGGGCGAAGCGTTCATAACCTTCCGGAGACGCGAGACCGGCACGCCTTTCCGCTTCGATCAACCGGGCCACGTTTGGCTGAACTGTATGAGTCGAATTTTCGACGCGAGATGCATAAACACGGAGCGACCCACCGTGAGAAGAAAGTTCTTCAACATCGAATACTTTCATGCCGTGTGCCTCGAGGATGCGCGCCGCGGTTAGCAAAGAAAAGTAGGAAAAGTGCTCGTGATAGATAGTGTCGAACTCATTCCATTCCATGAGTCGCAGCAAGTGGGGAAATTCAAGCGTGAGAACTCCGGCGGGCTTCAGAACAATTTTCAAGCCTTCCACAAAATCGTTGAGATCCGGAACCTGGGCAAGAACGTTGTTTCCGAGAACCAGATCGGCACCTCCACGCTCGCGAACGACTTCTGTTGCCACTTGCGCACCGAAGAAGCGTACGAGTGTCGGCACGCCTTTCTCGACGGCGACCTTCGCGACATTGGCCGCTGGTTCTATACCCAGCACGGGTACGTGCTGGCGGACGAAATATTGAAGCAGGTAGCCATCGTTGCTGGCGACTTCCACGACGAAGCTCTGGCCATGGAGGCCGAAGCGCTTGGTCACTTTATTGCAATATCCTTCAGAGTGCTTCAGCCAGGAATCGGAATAGGAAGAAAAATACGGGTAGTCGGTAAAGATCTTTTCGGCCTTCTCGAACTCCTCTAGTTGCACGAGGAAGCAATCTTGGCAAGTGTATACGTGGAGAGGATAATAGACCTCGCCATTCTTAAAATCGGCGGCGGCAGGGTAGGTCTCGCAAAGCGGCGACATACCGAGGTCGATAAACGTGCGCAGCAGGGTCGAACCGCAGAAACGGCACGTCCGGGGCGAGGTGCCTTGCTTTAGGTCAGAAGCTAGGGTCATGGTGGCCATTCAGACAGTTCCACTTCTCAACTTAGCAGATTCGAAACCATCGACCTAGGGACAGTGTCCTCAACGACGAGATAGAAATAAGTTGGTTCCGAGCGGACAATAACCCTCGACCAGATTGTATACAGGTCGTTTCGGCGGGGGCCAGAACGAGCGGCGGAAGAGGAAGTTGCCAACTGTCGGGCGGGCTACCGCCAGCGCGGTCCCAAGGAGCTATCCTAATAAAGGACTACGCAATCCACCTGCCAAAGTGAAACCGGACAGGCGGCAAAAAATATCGCGCAAAACCTTCGTAAGTAATTGAAAAAATAATATCTTACTTGAAGGCAAGATAACTCAGACTGTGGACTGGTCGCTGTATTTAACTACGTCGCCATGCGTTCTAAGGGAAGGCCTTTACCACTATTTGCCCAACGCATCGAAGCATCGAGTTTCCCAGCCATCAGCAAGCGCTGGATCTCGCGGATGCGGGTGTAGCGCCCGTGCTCCAGGTCTTCAAAGGTCAGCCCTACGGTGCGGTAGGCGTCGTAGAGCTCTTGTGCCCCTCTGCGAGCCGTCCATTCAGGCTGGAAGCTCGGCAAAACACGATGGAGCTTGTCGCAGTTGATTCGGTAGCACCGCTTATCGGGGCCACCATCGATGGCATATTCGATGTGACATCCCGGCACGGTCTCGCCAACGATTTCTGCAAGTTGGCTAACGCGGTAGTTTTCTTCGGTCCGGCCCACGTTAAAGACTTCGTTGTGAATCAGGTTCAGCGGTGCTCCGAGTATGCTCAAAATGGCAGCGGTAATATCGCGGATATGAACGATGGGGCGCCACGGCGTCCCGTCACTTTTTACGAGAATGCGGCCGGTAGTGTAGGCCCATGCGACC
Organism: Candidatus Acidiferrales bacterium; assembly: GCA_963701055.1. GTDB lineage: Bacteria > Acidobacteriota > Terriglobia > Acidiferrales > UBA7541 > Acidiferrum. The sequence continues at coordinate 5,988,116 of OY969563.1, forward strand.
AAGTCATTGAGAACGATATCCAAACGCAAGCGGGGAGAAACACCGTAGGCCGTGGCGCTTCGCAAATAGGTAGGTGTGAAATTCTTGTCGGCCAGTGGTGCAAGATCGCGCTCTACCAACACCTTCGATTCCGCGTAAGCGGTGACGGGATTTAGCGTAGCGCTCTCGTCATGCATCGATTCTCCCGCAGCCCCGTAAGCACTGCAGGAAGAAAACAACACAAAGCGCCGAACACCCGCAGCTTTGCTAAGTTTGGCGAGGCGCACGGAGGCCAAATGATTAATGTTGTAAGTCAGCTGGGGATCGAGGTTTCCGAGCGGATCGTTTGACAACGCGGCCAAATGGACCACGGCCTCAAAATCTTTCAAATCCTCCGGGACGAGATCGCGAACATCCTTGCGAATGCCAGGGATTTCGGCTGACGCAGGACCAAAATCGCAATCGGCAAAAAGATCGGCATCCAGGCCGATCACGTTGTGTCCGGCCGCTTGCAGAAGTGGGCCCGCGACTGAACCGATGTAACCTTTGTGTCCTGTGAGAAGGATTTTCATGGGAAACCTTTTTGTCGCAGTTTTGATTTTACAATGTCCAGACGGAAAGTCGCTTCAGGAATTCGGCACGATATTCTCTTGAACAACTTTCGCATTAAACTCTGTCCTACCCCCAGCTTCAGGGACGAGCTCCAACAGACCGTTTCTACAAAGGAGCTCTGCGGCTTCTAGGATCAAGGAGAAGGAAAGACCAGCGCGGTCTGCGATGTCCAACAGAGAATTCTCTCCATCGGAGAGGTTCAGCACCCACAGGCGCGCATTGATTTCGTCGGCGATGGAATCGCCTCCAGCAGAGCGGTACAGGCCGCGGCGGCCGAGTTGCGGTTCACAGAAGGGGCTGAGATTGCGGTAGCGACGGTTGTTTTCGAGTATTCCGAATGTGGTGGCGCAGACTTGAAGAGATTCAGCGAGACACCGGGCATCGATGAAATCCAGGTTGTCGGCAGAAGTATGGTATTCGGGAAACGTACCCCACACGCTCCTCATCAGGCAGCCTACAGGCAAATTGAAGCCCGGTGAGCAGTATTGCCGTTCATCGTAACCGTACGGTGAAAACTCTAGTATTTCCGCTCCCTCGGTAAAATGAGAAAGAACATGGGCTACAGCTCGGTCGATCTCCGCGGCTCCCATGCGGCTTTTCTTGTAGTGAAACGCTGCGTGGTCCCCGATACAGGTCAACACCAGGCCGTGACGGATGCGCGCTGCATGGTCTCGATTCCGCGCGAGCCAGGTGATGGCGCCAATCGTTCCGGGAATAAACAGGAAACGGTAGGAATAGTGGAGATCGGGGCGGCATACTGTGAGAAATTTCGCCAGTGCAGTAGCGACAGTCAACCCCGATAGGTTGTCATTCGCGAGAGAAGGATGACAGGCATGGCAAGAAATCAGAATTTCATCGCTGGATTGACCTTGCAAGAAACACTCGCCATAGCTCAGGCTCCCCTCAGCGAGCGTCGAGTCGATGAAAACTTCGTAATCACCTTCCGGTAAGGCAACGAGTTGATTGTGGGAAACGCAAAAACCCCAATCTTCCTTGTAATACGAGGTTCGATAAGGAATCCAATCGGGATGCGCGGGAATCGAAAAGAGATGCGGCCTGATTTGATGTAAAGACAAGGTCGCATGGATGGGAACGCTATAATTCACTACATGCAAGTTGCTTTTCTGAAAGTCCACGACGCGTCGGCCGGAACTGTCCTTGATATAAGCGTCTCGAATATTCCACTCTTTGGGAACGGTCCAATCAAAAACCGATGTTCCTGAAGGAACTTCGAAAATTTGCAGCGGAATGCGCTGCTGAATCATCTGGAGCGACTGGCGCATTCCATCGCCGGTAATGCTTCGGCAGGTGGGGTAAAGTTCGGCAGCGAAGCGATGCAGTTCTCTACCTGATTCACTGCTGTCTGCACCATCCAGTGGCGGAAAGAATCTCATGGGTCTATGCAAGATCAGGATAAGACGCGTCCCGCACGGAAATGACTTCCGGTGCGCCCGGCCATTCAATGCCGAAAGCGGGGTCATCCCAGCGTACACCACGCGCCGTTTCCGGATGATAGAACTCTGACATTTGGTAGAAGACTTCACAATCGTTCTCGAGCGTCAGAAAACCGTGCGCACATCCCTCGGAGATACAGAGCATGTGATGGTTTTCTGCGGTCAAGACAGCCGCTGTCCACTGCTTATAAGTCGGAGAGTTCGGCCGTAGATCGAGTGCTACATCAAAAATCGAACCACGTGTGCAGCGTACAAGTTTTGTCTCTGCGAAAGGTGCAACCTGATAATGCATACCGCGCAAAGTCCCCTTTCGCAGGCTGCCGGAAATGTTGCACTGCACCAGCCGGGAGTTCAGTCCATGAGAAGCAAACTCCTCTTGGCACCAGGACCGGGCAAAGAATCCCCGTTCGTCACGGATCAGCTCGGGGCGAATCTCGAATACCCCTGATATCTTTGATTCAAGAAAAGTCATAGTCTGGAGGTAATGCAGTAGATCGAATCTTCTTTGGCTTCAGACTCGACACAATCTCCCGTCCGAAGCCCCGGAATACCACGTTTTCGATCATGTTCAGAAGCCTGATCGAAAGCGGCGAGGCTTTTGGCATGGTCTTGCCTTCCGGGTAATTCCTACAGACTCGAAACGCGAAACCAGGACAGCGGGCCAAGGGCGGCGTTTATTGCGCAGGTTCAAGTGACCTTGCGAGCAAAGCTCAGCTTGCCCCGCGTTACGACGGTCTCCTCCACGCGGGCGACTCCTTCCACCAAGGCGGCTTCGTCTGTCATTTTTATTACGTTCACTTCGATCGTCATGGTGTGGCCCGGTAACACGGGCACCAGGAACCTCATGTCGTTTACGGCGGCGAGCGCCATGAATTCCTTCTGGTTCATGCCCTTGCCGGTTGTGCGGCTGAACAGAATGGAAGCGCTTTGCCCTATGGCCTCAATGATCAGGGTTCCCGGCATAATGGCGTAGTCTGCGAAGTGCCCCAGGAATTGGATTTCGCTGCCCGCGACGTTTTTTATGGTCTTGATGCGTTTCCCTGGTTCCAACTCCAAAACCCGGTCCACCATGATCATGGGGAATCGTTGCTTCAAATGCTCTTTCACTTCTTCGAAAGTCATGGTCATAGCCACTCGCTTGACAACTTCGCTGCAACGTCATTTACACGGCTGAAACCCGATTTCCAGTTCATCGATCTTCGTTCCGTTAGCGCCGGCGCAGTACCATGCCCAAAGCACGAGGAAGAAATCGGCCCCCGGGCACAGGATTGCCAGCATCAGAGACCAGGCGGACAACCCGGAGGCCGACATCTTCGGCCATCTTCACGGGCTCACTCTCGTGATGAAACTCAAACGTGTGGTCACGCTGCGCGGATTCGAGCGCAGTGCTGAAGAAGACGAGCCCGTCGTCAGCGAGATGATGGGCGATCACCTCAAACAAAGGCCGGGGGTCTTCCAGGTGTTCTGCCAGCATGGCGGCAATAATTCCCTGATAGGTTCCACGGCTCTCTGTCAGGTCCAGCTTCAGGGCGTTTTTGACCTCGAAAGAAACACGCTGACCAAGCCCGGAGACGCCATGCAAACGATTGGACACAGCCACCGCTGGCGGACTGATATCGAAACCTTTGACCTGAATGTCCGGTCTTGTCTCCGCCGCGAGCAGGCCCATGACCCCGTGACCGGATGCCAGCTCTAGGACTTTCGCGCCAGTCGGCAGCGATTTCAGGAATTCGTCCCGATACATCGCGATGTGGCTGATCATGGAGGGCCAGAAAGGATAGATCAAGATCGCGGCCCACATGTAGGGAACCATATAGCCCTCGTCTTCATAGACCTCCGAGACGAGCTCCGGCATGGCTTCCGGCGTATAGCGGCCGTTTTTCTCATAGAGCTGCTGGGACTTCCACACACCCATACAATACTTTGCGTAGCCCTTGGCGGCGTCCTCAAAGGCGCGATCACCGTAGGCCGCTTCCGCCCAGCGGGCAAGTGGATTCAACAACCAGGAAGTGAGTTCTTCATTGGCCTCAAGTGTCGCCCTTGCGGCGGGGACAAACGTCTTGGCCTTGGAATCCAGACCTCTTAGAAACGCCTTCGCATCCGTCATAGTTTTGGTTCCTCTCTGCTAGAACACTCAGTCTGTCGAGCGCACATGCCTGACCATTCGGACCATGGGGCGGATCAGATCGACCCCATCCCAGGGGGGGACAAAAACATGCATACGCCCCAGTTTAACGATCCGATCAACACCTTTTCGACCGGCTAGCAACGCAAGCTGCGTTTCTTTCTCGGCATTGGCCATGCCCAACCCCAGTGTCTGCACATTTCCATCGAACTTCGAAACCGCCTCGAGCAAATCGTCTACTTCGAGAACGGTCAAGGTTTTCCCTTGCGTGGGTTGAGGAATATCCGACCCTCTGCCGATGAGAAGCGTCCAATCTGGACCCATGGGAAATACGGCCTGATGCGCGATGTCGTTCAGCATCCAGGACACGCGCGCCTGGCAAATTTCTGAAGTCAGGGCAGCGGGAATGGCTTGCCGCGGATGCGCACGGTTTTCGGTTTCAAAAGCGCGCTGTAGACAGGAAAGGAATGGAGCGATGGACTGCCCGGTCCCTTTTTCGAGGAATAAAACCTGGGGTGAGGAACATGCTTGCTGGTCAAATTGCCAGACATCCCGCGCCATCCGTGAGCACCAGGACTTTTGTTCGTCGGGGTTGCCCCAGGCCCCGGCGTCCATTGCTGCGACCGACATCCTGGGTCCGAAAACCGCGATCTTGGACCAATGGGGAAACGGTAACGCGCGAATCTGCAAGACAGCTTCTTCTCCTCCCCAAATCATTGCTCCGTCTACGACTTTCGCCATCGCCTCCTGTAAATCCTGGCGGCGGTGGTCGAACGCGGCCATAAAGATGCGTCGCGTCAGGCGTTCCCCGGGATCGCTCTCGACCAATTTCTCCATTAGAAGTCGCGTCAACTCGACAAGGCCGCTGGGGATACGAACCAGAGCAGCGTTACCTCCCAAAAGGGCGCAGGTCATGGACAGAATGGGCTGGATCTCCACATTGCCGGCAGGCCAGTGGCCTACAACGCCCAAGGGAAACGCTTTCAACTGGGCACGACCAAATTCCGTCCATCCACCCTGGAGAGCATTGGCCCCAAGTTCGCGTGCGATGATCGGTTCCAAAGTTCCCCGTCTCAGCCACATCCTGACGAAAGGCATGCCGGGCAAATCGTCGAGTTCTCGAGCGTCCAGACTCTTTGCCCAGGAATCAAACACGGTCATGACTTCGCCCGGCGAAAGTTCCAACCTCGAAATCTCTTGACGCAGTTTGGCTGCGGCAGCGGAGATCTCCGCTGGGGAGTCGACCTTATGCGTAAGTTCTGCCATCGAAATACTCATGATTCAGCTCATTGCCGCTCGTCTGTTTTCGATATTCCCGCAGCCTCGCAGTTCCGCTTTGGGTACTCGACCCGAAAAGCGAAAACTGATGCCGCGTCTCCCGCAGGGACAACCGTCATAAGCAAGCACCTGGGCCATGTCTTCGGTGAGTAGAAGGTGACCGGGGAAACTCGTGGGTAAAATACTACAGACCTGAACAATTCCATGTTCTCCTACTGCAACGGGCTCGAGAGTAAGCGGATTCCGAACAATCACGTCGCCAAACACGGGCCCATGTTTGTTACCCGCAGAGCAATCTGGATAGATAACTCCCACGCTTTCTACCATACCGTAGAAATCCACGATGCGGTCGGAAGTGCACCCAAACAGACGGGCCAGACCCTCGTTGAACACTGTTTTTTCAACCGCCTGATCTTGCAGACGTTTCCAGCCACCGCTGTGCAAGATCCGCGCTTTCGGCAGGTTTAGACAGACACCTTCTGCCGCGAGAGGCTTCACCAAGCTGTTCCACAGAATATAGGTAAAGCCATACACCAATACTTCGGAATCCTGGTGGTCGCGGGCAAATTGTTGCAATCGGTCGCGCTCCAGATTTAGGTCACCTTGCGCACTCAGACTAAGGCAGTACGTGGTCTCACTGGCGAAAGGCTGCAACCCTTGAATCGCCGCGCCCCTGGCCCCCAATTCGGAAACGCCTCCTTGGAAACCCACCGTATCCACAACCAGATAAGGTCTGCGGGCAGAACCGATGAAATCCCGTACGATCGATACAATTCCTTTGGTCATGCGCCGGGCCGTCGGCGAATCGAGTACAACTCGGCTGGGCATCTGAGACGTCGTCGCGCTTGAGGTTAAGGTTCTTTTAATCTCTTCCGGATTCACGAAGGAGATTGGCGGATTGGCCTTGAGAGTTCTCACCGGGAGAAAAGGAAGGTCGGCAACACGAGCAGCGGTTCGATAATTTTTTGGCCAGCACTGGATATAGTTCCCATAGCCGGCGTGCCGCTGGCAAGCGTAATCGATCTGCTCTTTCAGTATCTCCAATAGACACGCATGTCTTTCCTCTGGCGCCTGAGCATAAGGAGGCAGGGAGAGAAGACCGTCTATTTTGTCTTCGAATGATTGCATAGAACTTATTGTCTAAACGGGTAGCGAGGACAGCGCTATTTTCCCTGCAGAAGTCTTCGGCAATTCATCGACCAAGCGAACCGAATCGATCGCCCAATGGGCTGGAAGGTGGCGCCGAACTTCTTCCATCCCAATTTTGGCTCCCTGATCGGGCACAATGAATAGTACGAGTGCCTCGCCCGCTTCCGGATGATCGGTGGCGCGGGCCACACATTCGTAAACGCCTGGAATCGCTGAAACCCGTGCTTCCACTTCCGGAAAACTCACGCGCGTTCCTCGCATTTTGAGGAATGCCCCTTTGCGGCCTTCGATCCATAGGTGACCATCTTCATCTTGGCGAGCCAGATCCCTGGTTCGCAGCCAACCACCTGAAAAAACCCGGTTCGTTTCGTCCAGATCATTCAGATAACCGGAGCATATGGATGGTCCCGTTACCACCAGTTCGCCTGTTTGCCCTGCGGGCAAATCATTTCCATCGTCGTCCACAATTCGAACCTTGAGATTGTCCAGAGGTCGGCCCACGCTCCCTGGTTTGTCCTCCCAGCGTTCGGGTTCCAAGCACGATATGCGGGCAGTAGCCTCGGTCTGTCCATACATCACGTAAAACTTGACCTGCGGAAAGGCCGCCCTTATCTCGTTGATTTTCGCAGGTGCCAAGCTCCCCCCAGCCTGGAGAAAACGCCTTAGACTCGGCATGGCGATCCGCCGAAGATTCGACCGTCGAAGAAGCACGTTGTAAACGGTCGGCACGCCGGCAAATGTCGTGCAATCCCATTGCGCCATGGCTTGGAGCACTTTGTCTGGGAACATGAAGCGACGGTCAAACACCACGCCGCCCCCCTGATAGAGGTGGGTGTGCATCACACTCGCGCCGAAACAGTAGCTCACAGGAAGAATCAGCATGGCTCTTTCGTCGCTGGCCAACTGTTGACTTCGAATGATTGCTTCGGTATTGGCGATCAGGTTTCCATGAGTAACCAGTACAAAACGGGGAACACCAGTAGAGCCAGAAGTGGCCATCAACGCAGCCAGGTCCGAGACTCGGCAAGCGGCGGGCGGCATGACTTCAACAGTCTCCGTAGTCAAGTCACCCTGCAGGTAGATGATGGATCCACCGTGAGTCCCTTCCCCGCGAAGACCAGCTTCTGTCCAGACGGCATTTGCGCCGGTTGCCTTTAGCAGCACCGCGCCCGAATCTTTCACTGCGCGATCTTCGACCGGCACCGCAACGAGACCGGCGTAGATGGCTCCCAAATAAACCAAGGCGCAGGAGAGCGTCAGAGAACACCCGATCAGCACACGATCCCCTTCGCTAAGACCGGCGGATCGCAGGGAGGCACCATAAGCTGCGATCCGCCGCGGCAACTCCTGCGCGCTAATTGTGACCCCCGTGGCTGCATCGATCAGATGCGAACGCGGTCCCAAGCGCTTTACCAATCGCCCAGCAAAATTCCATTCCGCACTGGCTATCACATTACACTTTCTTGGAAAGCTTGCCCTCTATGATTCGAACTATCGCGCGGACATTTTCCATCTCCATCAAATCATCCACATCGAGGCTGATCCCAAAAACCTCCTCCAAGCTGCCGCCCAGAGACAAATGCCCCACCGAATCCCACCCGGGGATGTCATCTGCCGTTGTCTCCATCGTCACCGACTGCGGATCAATATCAAAGGCCCCTTTGAAAGCCTCCCGGACTTTGGTTAAGACGTATTCCGTATCGCTCATTTGCTCTCCTGATAAATGATATAAATTTGAATATCCACATGCCTGCTGCTGGGATCCAGCGCGTGTGAATGCTCGTTAGAAACACCACTCCCTGCGTGAACATAAAACAATACGACCATAACCACTCAACTTTTGACTGGGCGGGTTCCATTCTAGCAATATCTGTGCCCCGATCTAGTCAAGCCATGATGCCTATACCACCATCGATTACTAAGGTATGCCCAATGATCCCCGCGGATGCATCCGAGCAAAGGAATTGGGCTCCATAGGCGACCTCTTCCGCGGTGACCAAACGTCCTGCCGGCGTGCGTAGGACGCTTTCTGCGATACGGGCTTCGCTGTTCGGCAGCGCCTTCCAGACCTCCGTGAGCACAGCGCCGGCCGTGAGAATGTTCACGCGGATGCCACGGGGTGCCAGTTCGACGGCGAGATGGCGCGCGAGCGACTCGAGCGCGCCCTTGGACGAGCCTACCAACGAATAGGACGGCATGACCCGCAAGGCTCCCCAGGAACTGACGGCTACGATGTTTGACCCTTTCGAAAAACGCGGTAGACAAAGCTTGATCAGCTTGAAAAATGCGCCGACATTCAGGTCAAATGTCCAATCGAAATGGCGCTCCGTAAGTTCTTCTATGGGGCGATGAACCCCGGTGGCTGCACAATGAACCAAACCTGAAAGATGCGGACCCTGCTCTTGTATCGAGCGGTCAACTCGTTCCAGACCCTCTTTACTCGTCAGATCCGCGCGAGACACCACAATGGCCAAACCCTCCTCCGCAGCGATCCCCTTTAGGTGTTCGGCAGACTTTTCATTCCGAAGATAGTTCGCGATTACCGTAGCACCAGCCCGCGCAAAACGGAGTGAAATGGCCTGGCCAATGCCGCGAGTGCCCCCGGTAATTAAAAACGTTTTGCCTGACAAGGAAAAAAGATCATTTGCGCCCATGGTCATGCGGAGTCCGTTCCCCCTTCAAGAAAATTTGCCCCTAACACACCATTGGCTTCGCCAATAGCATGGTCGCTTTGCGATTCATCGAGGTAGCTCGGAACGGGTGCTCTTGCCTGGTCAGGGTGAATGTTCCCTAGTTTCGCACTCCGGCTGACGGACCTGAACTCCATGGTACTTTTTGATTTCGCGGTCTATGCCCTCGACCGACCAATGCGCCAGGTTTTCGTCGCCGGATCGTATTGCCGGATTATTCTCGCCGGCAATCCAGCAACCAGGGAGTAATCCGGAATGCTTCGCGTCACAACCGAGTTGGCGGCGACAACACAATTTCGGCCAATGGTTAGGTCTCCTTTTGGGCACAAAATGGCTGCCCCATGGGCGATCCAGCATCCTTGGCCAATTCGGATTCTTCCGCCCTCCGTTATACCCTGCTTGACAATCGGTATCGTGATGTCTTCGTACGCGTGATTGTGGTCTACGATCAGGACCGACTGGGCGATGAGCACGTCACGTTCGATGTGAATCTGGTTCTTGGCAGAAATGATGCTATCAGTGCCAATGGCGCAATCGTCCTCAATCACAATCACCGGCTCACCGGTGGGGACGTCGGTGGCTGGGTTAAGCCATGCGCCCTTTCTCAGTGATACCCTATCGCCCAGACTGATTCTACCAGCCCGCTTCCGACTGACGTGACTCATGAAATGAAAATCCAAATTGCGCCCTCTGGAGGCAAATGGATAGGTCAGACTAATCCAAAGGCTATGCATTTTATTAAGTCCCCGTGGCATGAGTTGCAACGGGTCCTCACAAAAACAGTTTGGGTGATTGTCGGGACGACTCACGTTATTACTCCTTGGAAGAAATTTCCAGCGATCAGATGACGGCAACTAGTCATCTGCCTTCGGTACGCGTGACACCAGAATCGACGCCACTATGGGCCGCAGATTTAGAAAGGGCAGCCGCCGACTCAGATGTTTTTGCACAACATACCGTGTATTCATGTCCGCATGCGCCAGTCCCATGTTGCTATCCTGCAGAAAACATATGCTAGGAATAAGATCTGGAAGATGGCAGAGACTTCGTGGCATGCATGACAGCCCTGTAGCCGAAGACTCATCATCGAAGAATCAAACGCTGGACTCTTCGCCCGCCTGCCGCTCCAATTTGTGTCCTGGTGAGTTTGCACTCCTCGTTTGTTGGTAGACTTCGACGATCTTTCCAGCTCCGTACCATATCCGGCACTTACGATAAAACCTAAGCTGGGAATTGAAACTCAGCAACCATTGCAGAGCCGTCAGGAATGTCCTGCCAAGGATCTTTAGTGTCTCCCACGTGCCCAGCCTCTTTCCGGTTTCTCGAACGGAACCACGCCCGAAGTCGAACCACCACGTCAACAAAAACTCTTTTCGAACCCTATATTCTGGTACTTCATGATAAACGACCGCCGTCGGTATGTAGAGAAGTCGCTCTCCGCCCGCGATCAGCCGACGGCCAAACTCGGTGTCCTCAAATCCAATCTTGTTATTCGGGAAAGGGCCCAGGTCGGTCCGGAAAGGTCCATACCTAGCGAACATTTCTTTGCGGAAAGCCATGTTGGCCCCGAAGGGGGGGTCTTTGAGTTCGCTGGACACATCGCCAGGGTCAAAGTAGGCACAAAGTGCCCCAACAAGATTGCACGGACCATCGAGCGCAAGCCAGCGGGGAGGTACAAAACCGCGCGCCGGGAGGATGCGTCCCCCGGAGCCAGCCCATTGGGTGTCGCCCAGAGCGGATGTGAGATTTTGGAGCCACAGTGGTTCAACTGTCACGTCGTCGTCGACGAAGGCCAAAATATTTCCGCGAGCCTCGCGGATCCCAGCGTTGAGCGCATACGATTTACCTTGCTGCGGTTCAACCAGATAACGGAAACGCCCGGGATATCGGCGGCAAAAGTCCTCAACCACAGCCTCCGTCTCATCGCTCGAGTTGTTGTTCACCACCAGGACTTCCCATTCGATGGTTTCGGAAAGAATCGAGACCGCAATGCTGTCCAGCGCTCTCGCCAAGCTCTGGCAACGATTGTAAGTGCACACGATTGCGGTGATCTTCATTTCAGCGGCCAGCTTTTGCGGAACACAATCGATAACTTTTGATTTGTCGTCTCTTTAGGGCCGCAACGCCAGCATACACCATCAGATAGCTCTCCATTGATAATGCTTGGTCTGGTCAGCAACCGCTCGTACGGTTTTGCCTAATCTTTAGGAAGGCTGGCACGCACAGAGCATAGGCGATAACACAGGCCCCCGCACTCAGAGCAATGTTGGCGAGTGGCCTGGTCGCCAGCCCGAAAAAGTGAGCACCAAGACCGAACCCCAGAAGGCCGCCGGATACGAGCATGGTGGGCACAAATGGCCTTCCATAGCGAAGCAAATCGAGGCCGGTGATCCCGCGCATGCGCAAAACCTGAATGAGGTAGCTCACACTAACCGCAATTAGTGCAGAGACCTGGCCTCCAACCATCCCCAGCAACTTGCAAGCGGGGTAAATCACAATAATCATTGTGAGCGCGGAAGCCGCGACCGCGCGGCGATGCAGCTCCGGACGTCCTAAACCGCTAAAGACACACGTGATAACGACGTTCAACACACCCAGAAACACTACGATGGCAGCGACTGACAGCGGTCCAGAACCTACAGCATATCGAGACCCGTAAGCTATCAGAAGAAGGGAATGCCCGCACAAATAGATGACAACAACGCTCGGAAGTCCTAACAAAATAAGCCAAGAAGTTAACTCTATCACAATGCGGTTCACGCGCTCCTTATCCTCCTGGACGTGGGCCACGGCGGGAAAGAGGGTTTGCGCTAACATGGCGGTAAGGAAAATGGAAGGAGTTTGGACCAGCGCCACCGACATCGTGTACAGCCCTAAATCTGTTGCAGAGCAGAGCCTACCCAATACGAAGATGTCCGTCCTTGAGAAGATAAGGTTTAGAAAAGAAAGTCCAAATGCTGCCCTTGAGAATTTATAAAGTTCCCGCGCGGCGTGCCAGTCCCACCCGAGCGACGGTAAACCTGGGCACAAAATATAGGAAATGACACAGCGGAAGACGTTTTCGCTGCAATAACCAATAGCCAGAGCCCAGACCCCGCCAATGGTAAAACTGAGAATCACTGTCAGAATGACCCCACAGATGGCACCCATATTGCTTATGGCCATCCAACGCCCGAATCTCATCTCCTTCTGCAGGAGAATCGAACGAGGACTCATGGCGCCGTCGAACAGTGTACCCAAAAGAGTTACGCGAAGAAGCGCAGACAGTTCAGCGTTCCCATAGAAATGAGCAACCCAAGGGGCCAAGGCAAAAATAATGAGATAAGCGCTGAGCGCCCGGCCCATGCCCATCCACCAGCCAGCGTTGATGTACGCCTTCTCCCCTCCTCGCGGGTTTTGAACGACCGCTGCTCTTAGTCCTACGTCGGTCAAAGCGCCGACAATGGCTGCAGAGGACATGACAATCGCCATCGCTCCAAAGGCGCTTGGCACCAAAAGTCTTGTCAACAGCATATTACGGGCAAATCGGCTAGCCTGTTCAGCGACGCTTCCGCCTCCCAGGAAAACCGCCCCCCGCGTAGCCTTTGCCCTGAGGGTGCCAGAGAGCATCAATCGGTCAAAGCTTACCTTCACACGGTCGTGGATTCTCGCAAAAATTATTCCCCTCCTCAAGGGTTGACCACAGGTGGTCAGTCTTCCCGCACAATGATTAATTCTTTGATCAAAACCGCTGGTGCGTCGCCCGACAGTCCTTCATCCAACGTCGCTAGTACGCTGCCTTTTTCTCTCGGACTCTTGTAAGTAACTGAGAAATTGCTGGAACGATTCAAACCTCGCGGGATCATCTTCCTCAATGCTGATCCCGAACTCCTCTTCGATCACCGCGAAAAGAGTAACGACGGCCACGGAATCCCAACTTGGAACGGTAGCCGAACTGGCCTGCGTGATTTCCTCTTCCGACAATTCGGGGAATACCGCGCAGAAGCAGTTCACAAGGCGTCGCTGTTGTTCATCCATTCCGAACCTCCTGAAGGCGTCGAAACTCTTCGTGGCGCGCCGCTAGATCCTGCCGGGAAATTGTGCATTTCGGAACCGGAGCCATACCCAATATCTCCGTCAGGAATTGCGACAAGGGATTATTCCTGTCAGTTTGTAAATAATCGAGCTCGATTTCGTCGACATCAAACTTTGCGAACAATTCTTCGAGACAGCGGTGCTCAATGCGCCTGGAGAATGCTCGGCAACTCATGGCCCACATGTCGACATGGAGTTTCCTATCTCGTCTGCCGCCTATAACCGCGATTTTCCCTAAGGGCCCGAACTTATCCTTGTACGACACCAACATCAGAAAGCTTGCCGGATCAAGAAAAAACTTGTGCCACGAACCTTCTGTGTATCGCTTGCCATTGAGATTGAATTGATTGGTCTTGTTGACGAGTTCCAGGGCCCGCGGATCGATAGGCGATTGGGAAATAGTGAAGTTGATGTCGGCTTCGATCTCTTCAAGGAAATGAGCCGGCGTCGCTCCCGCCCTTTGCTGCACTGCCATACCAGCGTAAGAGGATCGTACGCTCTCGACACGGATCAAGTCTTCCTGCAATATGCGGCTTTTCCCAAACAGATCGCGCAGGCGGAACAGGAGGTCGTAAATGGCTACACTGTCCTTCGTCGGAAATTGTAGGCACTGCACTTCAGGGTGCGACGCCTTGACTTCGGCCAGTTCAAGAGCGCTGTCGTCGACGAAGACCAACGAATCGGCTCCTACGTTCCACGTCTTTAGGATGCGCTTTACCGACTCCGATTTTGGTCCCCAACTCACCTCCATGGGAAAAACCGAGTCCGCAGATATCCCCAAATCCCCTCGGCGAAATGCCTCCTGAACGAGGGGTAATTCGTTCTTGCTGGCGACTGCTATCATCACACCCTCAGCAGAAAGGGCGCTCAGCAGGCGCTGGTAGACGCCGTGCATCTGGCTGTGATGGTCCCGATCCCACGAAATCCCGCCAGTTCCGACCTCCCCGAGTATGCCCCTCCAGAGGGTGTCATCTAAATCCGTGATCAACCCCTTCTTCGGAACTGGCATCCGTGTTAGGCGTGCAAGACAACCAGCGAGAGTCGAAGCATGCCCCAGTTTGTACGGAAACCCGGAGAGCAGCTCTGATTTGACATCAAGACGGTCTCGCAAAGACGAGGCTGAGTCGATGCGTTCATGGCTCAGAACCCTTACCTGCGCAAATTGTGAAACGTAGGAAGCCGCGGACTGTAACAATGCTTTTAGGTCAACCTCAAATGAACTTGCTTGCCAGCCGGGAACGAAGGAAATGGGAGGTAGAGGCAACGTTGGCATACAAAACACAACAGGCATGCGGCCGCAAGTCTGTTCTACTGTCTGTTGAACTCGCAAGGTGCGAGCTCTTACATTCGACAGGATATCCGCATACATGGAAGGTGACCAAGCACCAACAGTTCGAATCCCCAACCTGGGGTCTAGGTCGGCCCATTCGATCAAGACAATGCCGCTGTCGGCGTCAGAAACCGCCAGTCGGTCGAGATTGCCGAGAAAGTCGTCGTATAATCCACTAAGAATTTCGATTCTCTGATCAGGGCAAAGCAGACTGAGTTCGGCGGCCAAGAATGTTGTGAGGTGCAAGGGGTTCATTCCGGTCGCTAGAAAGCAACGAAACGATTCGCCGTTCCCGCGTCTCGCACCTTTAAGAATTTTAAGGGCCTCAACAAGTTTCATTTTGTGTGCGCTAAGAGCCATCCCAGCTGAGAAGGCTCGATCCTTAGAGATAAGGTGTCTACCGCATGAACTTCAAACGAAGATTAAGTCTGGGGACTAGCGACATCAATCGTCCGGAGGGATGTTGACCAGCAGCCAAAAGACGGCAAACTTCCGCGCGTTGAACAGCTTCGAGTTTGAACGCAGATCTCAAGACGCGTGCCCACCGGTCCCGATTGGCCTGGTTTTGGGCGATATTCGCCCAGCCAAAGCCGGAGAGAGCCACGTCAGTGCCCACTTGACGGTCGTCCCAAATGTGACCTTATACTTCACAGCTCTTGAGACCGCCTGACGGGCGTCATCGTAGCGCCTATTCTCCAAGTACCAGTTCGCCCAATGCGAGTGCAGGGCTCCCAAACTCCGTTTGACTGTCCTGTACAGATCCGGTGGCAATGCCGGCTGCATGTTCAACCATTTCTCCAGCATGCGTTGTTGTTGTCGAAACTGCACTTCCACTTTGTCCCATGGTCGAATTGCCGGACCGGGAGGAGAGGGGGATCTGTCTAACCGAATGAGTTGCTTGTTCACATAAGCGACGGAGGTTACCAAGGACAAACGAAAATGGAAATCGCGATCCTCCACAAAGGAAATATCAGGACTAAATCCGCCTATTTGCCTGGCTATATCAGCACGGACTAACAAACTGGAGACCCAGAAGCCGGAGAAAGATTCTGCGAGTGATTTCGCTGCATTTCGATCGATTCCTATAGACTCTTTATAATGTCTTCGGTGTACTTGAAAACTGCTGACGTCCAGACCCGATTTGTTTACCAAATGTGCGTCCGTAAAACAGGCGCCAGATTCATCCTTAAGCTGTTGGAGTGCTTGGACCTGGCATTCGAGTTTCTCGGGAAGCCACAAGTCATCTGAATCTAGGAAGGCAATGTATTCTCCTTGCGCTTTTGCGATCCCCGCATTTCGAGCAATGCTCGCACCCTGATTTGGCTGGCTAAAGTATAGAATCTGATGACAGGCATTCTTTCTCTGATTAATGAATTGCTGGATCGCTTCATTTGACCCGTCTATGGAACCGTCGTCGACAACTATAATCTCCAACTCGGGATACGTCTGTGCCGCAACGCTTTCGATGGCTGCGATCGTTTGCTGGGTTCGATTGTATGTAGGGATAACAACGGATACAAGTGGTTTGTAGCTCACTAGTTCCCTTCAGCTTTCCTGAGAATTCCAGCTGCCGGAAGAAATGACCTCAAAGGAGGTACCTACTGTTCATGTTGAAATCCACCGTGACAGGATGACTGTACTCTGAAGTGATCGTACGAATCCTTCTACTTGCTGCTCGACTGGCCCAGGAAATGCACGTAGTAATGTGTATCTCCAAGTCTTTGCCAGTCTGCGAATTCGTCGGTGGGTGGTGTCTGTGCCGCCACGACCGCCTTTGCTCCAGCTCTCGCGAAGGCATCATAAACTTCTGCCTTCACGCGAGGGCTTGATTTCTGCCAAAAGTTGGCCGCATCTTCGCGAAGTATCTGCGCAACAATTCTCACCCGTGCCATCCGCGCCCAGCGGCAACCGTCTGAACTATCCCCGATGATGGCCACATCGTCTCCAGGTCGCACACCGGCCCTGTTCAGGGACTGGCCCACCTGAACAAACAGTTCTCCTTTGTCCACACGAGGGAAGCCCGCCAGGTGATAACCAAGTAGCAATACGGTAAGAATCGTTATAGAGGTGGCAATAACCACTGTCGCGATGGCAGTCCGTTTGGCAGCATCCTTTGGGATCTGGAGAAGTATTCCGGGGAACAACCCGAGTAACACTAGTACAAGAAACGGGGCAACGTAGCGTGGTTCAACGGATATAAGCAAATACAGGCAGGGACCAGCAACTCCGGGGAGGAGCAATGGCCAACTTCGTAGGATCTTATTAAAGCGCCAAGATGCATCTGGGCTTCTGAGTATAAGGATGAGTGCTCCCGCCATGAACACCCACAGAGGCACGATGTGTACGTCTGTAATAAGAACACGCAGGTTTTCGCCGATCGCTCGAAGTTGGTCTCGCGGTTTGATCACTGCCTTGGTGCCCGCACTCCAGTACTCCATATCCTGTCGCGGAGGGTACGTATATGCTATTGGCTCTCTGAAGCCAAAGACATCAGGGCCCCTATGCAGCATAGTCATAGGGTGTTTCAAATAGGTTGGCGGACCGGAAGTGGAAGCCGAAGCGAGATACGGATTAAAGCCATTTACGTGCCAAACGTAATTCATGTTTCCGGCTTCGCTGTAGCTGGGCCGGCCTACCCTGCTCGACATGGCGACCAACAAGGGTGCGGATATCGCGCAAAAGAGAAAGAAGGTCATCGCGAGAGGGCGTACCGCTTTTCTCCATTCCCCAACCACCAAAAATGCGATAACCAAAAACAGGAAGGCCATGGGAAACAAGATTGCCTTCGCTAGATAGCCCAACCCAAGAGTGAGTCCAAGCAACAGACAAGTCTGTGACCGCTTGGTGCTGTCGCGTAGACGGAGCAGAAGTCCGGCGTCGAGGTAGACGAACATGGCCACTAATAGATCGGGAGTAATCATGCGAGGTGCCCAAATCATTCCAAAAGTGCTCCACGCAAAAACGCTATAACCTAGCAGTTGCCATGTCCAGATCGGTAGTGTCGCCGCTGAATCTGTGTCTTCTTGCCCATTTTCTCGTCCTAGAACCCTGATCACCTGACGCATTAAGAACTCGAACGATGCCAATGCTCCGAGAAAAATGACCAGGTTCAGCGCATGCACAAGGGGGACTTCCCATTGCGCCGACGGGCGCGTGAGCCAGGTCGCCACGCCGATCAAAAGTGGGTAGAGCGGGCTCCAAATTGGGTTAATGAGTAAATGCCAATTGTGTTGTATGAGCGCATCGCTCATGTCGAGGTACGAAATTCCATCCTCGTTAATGAATCTTAGCTGTGACCAAGCCTCAAGCAATGCAAAGCCAACACAGACAATCCAGCAGACGACCTTCGTGAATCTGTACTTTGGGTCTTCTCCAAAGGGCTGGAGAGCTTTCTCATGGTCCTCAGAAAACTTGACGCTCACTACTCCCTCCGTTTTTGTCGCGGCGACACGCGAGTTTCTTCTTTTTTCCTCATCTGCCCTACCCAAACCCAGGGTTTGTACGTTTCCATCGAGCTTCAGAATTGCCTACATCAAATGGCTCACTCCCAGCACCCATATGCTCATAGGTCGGAATAACATTTCAATGAATCCACGGAGCCGAATCCAAGACAGTGCTGTAAATGTCGAGCCCGCGATCGGCAAGATGATGGGAAAGTCACTCGGAAACTCACGTGCCGCGTCTTCGGAAGTCGCCTGCCGAATTTGTTGTTGCTGCCCACCTTATCGACAATGGGAATACCGCCTTTTCGGGACAGCCAAGGCCTTTCTCCCAAAAGGCGTTCGTCCTGCTTGCAGCAAGGCCCCTCGCAAGAGGCGCTCCGAGTCTGGCACCTAGGAGGTGGTTCGTCGACCATTTGGGCCACAACACCGCGGCTTGTTGCAGGAAACCGTATCTCAGGTTAACCATACTCATCCGAGACAGGACGCCCGCCTGCTCCAACCCAGGTCCTCTTCTCCGTGTCGAATCGTCTGGCCAGTCTCGCCGGATTACCGACAATCACAGAGTATGGTGGAAAGCTTCTCGTGACGAGGGCGTTCGCCGCCACCACACTATTGCGGCCGAGCACCAGCTCGCCCTGGCCGCACACAATTGCGGCTCCGTGGCCAATCCAGCATCCCTGCTCGATTCGGATCGCGCCACCGGTGGTAAGACCCTGTGCTTTAATCGGCAGCTGAATATTTTCATAGGCATGGTTGTGATCCATGATGAGTGCACAAGCCGAAATCATGACGTCGCGCTCCAGATGAATACGGTTCTTGGCCGAAATCACTGCCTGGGCGTTAATGACGCAACAATCATCGATGATGATCTTGGCTTCGCTATCCGACTCCGATAAATCGAAGGTGTTGAGCCACGCGTAATTTCTGATAATTACGCCGTTGCCTATCTTGATCCCCGACGCCACCCGCCGGCTCAACATGGTCGTAGGATGGATAGATGAGTTGGTGCCCATGGATGCAAATGGATAGGTCGCTCTTAACCAAAGGCCATAGACCTTGGTGAGGGCTTGCGAAAAAAGGCTAAATGGATCTTCAAAATGCGTAATTTGCTTGCGAGTCGCGTTAGGCATGTGTGTGTGTTTTTGGTAGTGACGTCAATTCCTATCAGTGCCAGACCCGAGGACAGTGCCCTCTTTGCAGAAAATCGCGTGGATGGACTCTCCTCCGCCCATGAGAGGAGCCAAACCAAGGAGAGCACGCAGGACCGTCACGCGAACTACTTTTCGCGCCGCTCTCCAGGGAAGGCTTGCCTCCCGTCGGTAAGCTACGGGCGTTCGCCGGATACCCGCAGTCTTGAGAACATCATCAAAAACGTAGCGCAGGCTGGTCCCCACAGCAGGATTCCTGCGTGTCTCAAGCGAGACTTCTCGAAGTCCCGCCGAGTTGGCAAGGAATTTGAGAGACGCAGGCGAATAGTGGAACAGATGCCTCGGCAGCTCCAGCCCGTGCCAGTAGCTCCGAAATACGCGAGCCTCGGCCGAGTCCACGTTAGGTACCAAGACGTAAAAAATTCCCCCTGGCTTCAGCCATTCGCTGACTCGCGCCATTACACGACGTGGCTCGTATAAGTGCTCGAGTACATCGAAGCACGTGATAACATCGAAAGATTCTGGAGGAAATGGCGCGTCCAGAATATTCCCGACAAATACACGAGCCCCGCTCCGGGCTTCTGCCGTTTTTGCGCAATCCTCGGACATTTCGATTCCATAGAGTTCCCAAGAGCCACTGCGCATGAACTCCAAGAACGCTCCTGAGCTGCACCCCATGTCGAGCAAGGTCCCGGCCTGCTTGTATCGGTCCACAACTTCCTTGCGAAATCCCCATCGAAACTGGGAGTCTTTGCCGGCAGCTGAGATTAACTTGTGATATGCATCGGTGTAGTGCGCGTCCATTTTTTCGGGTGCGGGTGGATGGTCGGTCCAAACAACGGAACACCCCGAACAGCGCAGCAGAATGTACTTCTCCTGGCTGCCGTGAAATCGGTCCGGAGCCCGCAGCCACTCCTGCGCGCTCTTTTGTCCGCATAAGGGACACGGCTCCAGGCCAATGACGCTGGTCCTGGCCACTTGCTTACCGTCCTTAGCTTTGTTCAGCTCCGGAACAGGGGCTAACGATGAACTGGTGTCCATAAGGGGTGAGTCTATTTACTCGCCAAATTCTCAGACAATTCCCGCTGAATCCTTGCTTCTTTCCTGGTGGCCGTGTACAGCTCGCAGCGCCAGTCGGGGACTCGCCCACGTTAGCAGCCATTTCACCGCAACATTGAGTGTTAAGTCTGTTTGCGCGGCTCTCGACGCGGCTGTGCGCGCCTTGGCGTACTGTTCTGTCTCGAGATACCAGTTGACCCAACCACTGTGAACCGCTCGCAGCTGCTCCCGAATGGTTTTGCGCACTTTCCTTGGCAGCCTGTCGCTCAGGCGCAAAAGGCCTTCAAGTCTCAGCTGACTATCTCTGAGGAAGAATTCCGCTTTGTCCCACTCTGCGCTCACTCCCACGTGGCGAGTCTCTACTGGCGATCGATCAAACCAAACAAGCGGACGGTGGACGAAACAGAAGCTAGTAAGCATGGCTAACCTGAACATGAATTCACTGTCTTGGCTATATAACAGCTTTGGATCGAACCCTCCCGTTTTTCTTACAAGTTCCGTGCGGGCCAAGAGCGAGGAGAGATGGACTACCATTCCTGCACCCCCGGGTCGCACGAGGAGTCTGAGCACTTCCCCGTTAATACCGATTGTTCCTTTATGTGTGTAGTTCTTTTCAGCCAATTGGAACAAGGTCCGTGTTTCAGGGTAGTTGAACAGTCGGGTGTCCGTGTAACACGCACCACACTGCGGAGTAATTCGCTCAAGGGCATCGAGCTGCGACTCCAACTTGTCCTTCTCCCAAAGGTCGTCTGAATCCAGGAATGCAACCCATTCGCCTCGGGCTTCCTGGACTCCTCTATTCCGTGTCACACTGACGCCTTGGTTGGTTTGGGCGTAGTAGCGGATCCGATCACCGAATTTCTCTGCCAGGACGTTCCCTGTACCGTCCGATGATCCGTCATCCACAACGATGACCTCGAAGTCGGTGACGGTCTGGCCGAGGACGCTCTCTATGGCCCTCTGGACCTTCTCCGCCCGTTCGTACGTCGGAATAATGACCGACACTTTTGGATTCATAAGACTTTGTCCTCGCCCCACGTGAAGTGAAGACAAGGCCTAAGGTTTGGCGTAGACGCTTTCTTTCGGTAGGCGGATCTCGCGCGGCGCTTCCGCTCTGTGGGCTTTGATCGTTTCGCGGTACACATCAAGCAGTATACGACCTGCAGCGGTCCACGTGACCGAAAGTGCAGTTTCGAGACCGGCGGTGCGAAGCTTCTCGAGTAAGTCGCGGTCCTCGTGCAGCAGCGTAATCTGTTGCGCCAAACTGTCAACGTCTCCCACCCGGTGCATGAGACCCGTCTTCATATGGTCGCAAATCTCGGTGCAGGCCTCCGAAGCCAGTGGTACGCATCCGCTACCCATGGCTTCTGCAATCACAAGACCAAAACCTTCTTCGATACTTGGCAAGATCAGAATGTCGCTTTTCCGCATCAGCTCTGCCACGTCGGTGCGGTGGCCTAGGACCTTGACGCTCGGATGCGCGAGCATAGCTGTGAGTTTTTCCTGATAGGCAGGCAAAAATTCTCCGGCGATCAGAAATGTCCCGTCCTTTGAGGCAGGAGAGCGAAGCCATGCTTCCAGGGCATAGTGGACACCCTTCCGCACTGCACACACACCTACAAACAGCATGGTCAGTCCGCGCCCCTGCTTTTCGTGTTGGGTGCTAGGGTAAAAGACCCGCTCATCATACCCGTAGATGTGGCGGGCGAGGCGATCCTTCGTAAATCCCCGGTCGAGAAAGGTCTTCACTACAAAATCGCTGGGACATAACAGGCGGCTGGCCAGTGCATACTCTTTCTCTTCCTTTTGCAATTTCTCTTCATTATAGGCGTGCTCATGGTCGGGTGGCAGCTGGACTCCCAGGCGTTCGCATTCTCTTTGCACCACCTCCATCGCAAACCTGGTGTGCGCGTTCGGTCGTTCCAGAACCGTGGGGATTCCCAGGCTCGCGGCCGTCTTTAGCGTCTCCAGCGCTCCGAGTGGCCAGGTGTGTATGATATCAATCTGTCCGACCAATTTCCGGATCCGGCGTGCCACGATGCGGTCGTGCAAAGCTACAGCTCGCATTGTCCCCACCACGCGGTACGGCAAGCGAAACCTTCCTCTCGCCAGGGTCGGGGAGACTCTTACAGAGGAATGGGACGGTTTCGCAACGGACGCGGGAAATACCACAACGTCGGCTCCCGCCGCCGCCAAGCCGTTCACCTGTTCCCAAGCAATGCCACAGATTCTGCCAGCTCCCAGTCGGAGTGGGAAGCTAACCAGCACCCGCACACGATCGTGTCTGCCGCTCATTGTTTTCCTTAATAAGTTCTTGTGCAGAAGTCAAACCTTCAACCACGAGACGGAGCTTTGTCTCTTTCGCTTAGAAAGCGGGAGCCGCGAGACTGCTTTGCCGTCCGGAGTGGCACATAGCCACCCACTGCACCGGGAGCGAATACGAACTCCTCCCTGTCAGGTGCCGCCACCTTCTCCGTTGCAGCCTGCCTAGCCTCGGACGTTACGACGAAAATGCAAACCAGCAGACAGAAGAAGGCCATGATCAATTGCGCCATATAGTTGATACCGAAATGCGCCACAACTGTGGCAAATAGGGACGCACCAAAACACCAGAAAAGCCATTCTTGATCGCGGTCTCCATTCGCCAGCTTTCTTGCCGTCCCAATTGAAGCAAAGCTTAGTTTGAAGATTACAATATAGAAAATCAGAGTCAGCAAACCTCCCATTAACGCAACGGCAACAAACTGGTTGCAGAGATCCCAACTATCATACCCCCATGTTGTGTACTCCTTAGCACCCACAAGCCACCAATCGCTGAAATGTCGGAAAGTCATGTCTACGAGCATGTAACGATGCGTGCCTGACGAGGAACCCGTCAGATCAATTCGTTGGATGAGCGCCCAAACGGGTGCTTTCATCACTATGTGAAGCCCTACCAACATGCAGGCCAATGCCCAACGCACAAGGCGCATTTGCTTGCGCAGGGGCCAACAAGCAAGTCCGACGATGCTCCCCATCAACGCGAGAAACGACGTGCTTGAGTACGATGTGAAGACCATGGCCAACGCGCCCACTAGTCCGGCATACGCAATCATTCGCGACTTCTTGTCCGTCCACAGCCAAAGGAACAATGGAATCAATACCCCCGAAAACGCGCCAGCGTGTATACAACCCAACGTAGCCCCCGAGCGTACGTGCCCGTTTCTCACTACCACATCGACTGAAGGATATCCTATGTAGCCGAACACGTTGCGATGGCCCACCTGCTCGAAGACCATGCAGATACCAAGAACCACGCAAATCACGGCCAGCGTCTTGAGGGTGCGGCGCATCGTTTCGCCGTCCGGAATTAGAAATCTCACCACCAAAAAGCCACCCAGCGTGTCCAGAAGCTCTCCCATCTGTTTGATAATCGCCTGTTTCTCCTGATACTCGAGGCAAAAGGCGATTGATGCTGAAATCGACCAAAGCAGCACGGCCCAATCCAAGCTGCCGAAACGATCTGACGATGTCTTGCGGGAAAACACCCGTCGAATTAATCCAGCCAAAATCAGGAAGCGCAGAGCCGTAAAGTGAAATCCCCCCAAGACGACCACTTGTTCGATGGGGATCGTGAAAAACGCGAAAAGAAATACCGAAATTGCCTTCCTGCGGGGAAGGAACAAGATCAGCATGATCGCAATGAGGAGATAGACCGCCACTAGCGGATGAAGCGCGGTCTCCTCTGCCCCGCCTCCAAATTGAAGATGTTCCGGTCCCATAGACTTTAGCGATTAACTCTGCTCCGCTTCCTGTGACTTACACGCGCGCTACAGCCTCTCTCAATTTTCTAGAGAAGCCGCATATTTTACAATGCATTTTTGATGGTATCGTCCATTCCGACGATGAATGTTATTAAGAAGTCGAAACTCACTTCCTTGAAGCCTGCGTTGAGTTAACCTGCGTTGAGTTAAATTGATACGCTCCGACATCCCATGCGCCCGTGGGCCGCGTGACCGCGGTTCTTGTCGGGCAGATTACTGTGTGATTCGTCGAATTGTAGGCGCAAGCATAGCTCGTGTCGTTCTTACACGCAGCCCCGGCGTCTGCATCAATTGCGCTGACCGCCGTGCAGAGCGAATTCAGGCTTGCCCCTGTTCCAACCGTTGAACCATTCGACTGGGTGGGCTGGAAAGCATAGGTCGAAGCGGATATGTAACCCTTCTTCTTTGCCGTCTTGACCGTTTGGTACAGACCATTGCTTTCGCTGCAGGTGAAGGAATAACAGGATCCACGCGAACCAGAACCGGCAGGTCCATTACAGCAAAGGACGGACGATCTATCCGCAGCAATCCAGTGATTGTTGATGGCGTTGATGGCCATCGTTCCATGCGATGGATGACCACCTTGGGCATTTCCGTTGTCGCCTATAGCGCAATCACCCGGAGTCGAGTCCGTGCCGCATTCAATTGTGTTATTGAAAACGTAGATGGTTCCATAATTCACAGCGAAATGGCCTCCCAGATTCACCATATTTCCAGGCAGGTTGTCGTAGGCAAGATTATTGAAGAAATATCCTATGCAATTCGTAAGTGGAGTACCAATCGCTCCGCAATTCCCAAGACCATTTAGCCAATAATGACCCGCGCCGCCCGAACCTGCGAACAGCGTATGCCTGAGAACGTTGTTGTAGACAAGATACGTAGTTCCAGTACAAGAGCCGGTATGGAGGTAGGCATCCTGGTGGCCTTGCACGTTCGTCATGTACTCGAAAAGGTTGTCGTGCCATATATCGCCGCACCCATCTAGACCCGTCCCGATGTAGCGCATGACGTTGCCGTAAGCGATGGGAGCGCCATAGTGAACCGCAAACATGCTGGTTTGCGCCGTGTCTGAGCCGTCTACAACGTTGTAACGCAGCACGTCGTTGGTGCCAGAATTAAGCCCGGAAAAAACCTGCGATACGATCCCGGTGGCTATGGTAGTGACCCAGCCGTGAGCGTAGATGTTTTCAAAGATGTTGTTGCTGCCATATCCATCGAAGAAATTAGGATGGGCGGTCGCGGTTTCGTAGGAACCTTTTACCTCGATGTTGTCGATTATGTTGTAGTTCTTCGTACCAATGGAAAAGAAATCTGAATTCGCTCCAGTGCACGCCGCTCCGCCGCAAGTCCAGATGGGGCGTGCCCAAGCGCTGCCTGAGTACCAACCTTGGTCCACACCGATATAAATAGGATTGCCAGATGTTCCTCCCCAATTCCAGTTGATACCTATGCTGTTACCGCTCCAAGTATCGCCACCACGGAAGATGAAGCCCGTGCCAGCGGCGGGAGTGACCGCGGCACAGTTGGACAGGCAAGTTGCCATCCCCGGCAAGTGCGCCCATGGAGCCGCTTCCGTAGTGCCGCTGTTATCATCCGACCCATTCGCGGCGATGTAATAGCAATTCGTCACGCCGAGGTTGGCGAGTGTCACCTGTTGCTGCCCGGTAGAGTCCAGATAGTTTGCGCCAGACGGGCATGTGCCTCCAGCAGCGAAAACACTTCCAGCATAAGCAGAAAGAAAAAACATCATAAAGATCGCGGCGCGAAAATAACTTGCCACCATGATTCTCACGAACAAATGGAAATGGTCAGTAATTCAGTTCGCAATCGAAACTGACCGTACGGGAGTGTACAACCTACTGTCGGACAGGTGCCGTGACCATTTGATTATGGATGCCGCCTTAGCCACAAACAACGCGGCATTCCGGAGAGCGCGGCATCCGAGGTTCTTGTTACTGAACTGAGGCCATAAGACCCTGCGGAGCCTTCGGAGCGGAAGACTGTGCTGTCGATGTACTAAATTGATATGCGCCGACATTCCATGCGCCCGCGGTCCGCGTGACCGCTGCCATCGACGGGCAGCTTACTGTGTGATTCGTTGAATTGTACAAGCAGGCATACGTAGTGCCTTCCTGGCAGGCAGCCCCGGCGTCTGCATCAATTGCGCCGACCGCCGAGCAGAGCGAATTCAGGCTTGCCCCTGTTCCAATCGTTGAACCATTCGACTCGGTGGGCTCAAAAACATAGGTCGAAGCGTCCGTGTAGCCCTGTGCTTGTGCCTGTGCGAGGGTCTGATAGACTGGGGTCGTCTCGCTGCAAGTGAAGGAATAACAGGATCCATGGGAACCTGTACCAGCAGGTCCACTACAGCAAAGGACGGACGTCGTGTCCGCAGCAATCCAGTGATTGTTGATGAGATTTAGGGCCATTGTACCGCCAGATGCCACACCGCCCTGGGCGTTCCCATTGTCACCAATTCCGCAGTCGCCAGGGGTCGTATCTGTGCCGCATTGGATTGTGTTGTTGAAGATATATAGGGTGCCCAAGTTGACACCAAAGTGACTTCCCGCATCAATCATATTTCCTGGCTGGTTGTTGTAGGCAAGATTATTAAAGAAATATCCCATGCAATTCGTAAGTGGAGTACCAATCGCTCCGCAATTCCCAAGACCATTGAGCCAGTAGTGTCCTGCGCCGCCAGAGCTTGCGAACGTGGAATTGCGGAGAAGATTGTTGTAGACGAGGTACGTTGTACCCGAACAAGAACTTGTGTGCAGGAAGGCGTCTTGGTGGCCGCTGGCAACCGTCATGTTCTCGAAAAGGTTGTCGTGCCAGTTGTTCCCGCAGCCGTCGAGACCTGTGGGCATATAGTTCATCACGTTGCCATAGGCAGTAGCGATTCCAGAGTGCGTGAAGAACATGGAAATCTGGTTTGTGTCCGAGCCGTCCCCTACGTCGTAGCGAATGATATTGCCAGTGCCAGGAGAGTTAGTCCCTGCGAAAATCTGCGAGGCTTGCCCTGCTCCGCTCGTTCCGGTGTAGGTCCACCCGTGGACATAGACGTTTTCGACCGTGTTATTCGTGCCATACATGTCGAAGTAATTCGGATGGACGGTGGGCGTTTCGTAGAGGCCCTTCAATTCAATGTTATCGAAAATATTGTAGGCTTTCGACTCGTTCATCACAAAGAAGTCACTGCTCGCCCCAGTGCATGCTGCCCCGCCGCAACTGAAGATCGGGCGTGCCCAAGCGCTGCCTGAGTACCAACCTTGGTCCACACCGATATAAATAGGATTGCCAGATGTTCCTCCCCAATTCCAGTTGATACCTATGCTGTTACCGCTCCAAGTATCGCCACCACGGAAGATGAAGCCCGTGCCAGCGGCGGGAGTGACCGCGGCACAGTTGGACAGGCAAGTTGCCATCCCCGGCAAGTGCGCCCATGGAGCCGCTTCCGTAGTGCCGCTGTTATCATCCGACCCATTCGCGGCGATGTAATAGCAATTCGTCACGCCGAGGTTGGCGAGTGTCACCTGTTGCTGCCCGGTAGAGTCCAGATAGTTTGCGCCAGACGGGCATGTGCCTCCAGCAGCGAAAACACTTCCAGCATAAGCAGAAAGAAAAAACATCATAAAGATCGCGGCGCGAAAGTAACTTGCCATAGGCCATCCCTTGTCCAAACGACTGCCACAGCTGACGTTACATGTAGCGCCAGTTGAGCCGCTACTGAACCGGAGGACAGATTTGGTACAGGGTTGGACATTCGCATCGAACAAAAGCAAAAATCCGTTAGCATTCAAGAACTTCCATCAGTAGTTTATTTTTCTGAGTTTCGAGAGATTCATCGCCCCTGCGATCTCACTATATTTGAAGCTCTTTCACTCCGTTGTGCGACTTTCTGCACCCCCTCTACCGCGTCTTTCTGGGCCCAGCACACGAGTGTGCGATGAAAGATCGCTGATTTCCGGGCCCAACCCACGGGCCGAAATGCGGTTTTTCGAAGAGAAGACAACTGCGCCTCGTTCCACTCCGCCGCCTCGATAAACGCACGGCCCGCACATTTACTCCCCAAGCTTCTCAGGATATGGTTAACCAGAAACGGATTAATTCCCCGGCCACGATATTCGGGGAACACATAAAAATCGAAGAGGTGCACGTCATCCTGCGCCAAGGGGAAATAATGCGGTTCTATCGTGCGTCCTTGCAAGGTCCAACCGTACCCTGCTAGCTTGTCGCCCGACTTGATCAACCACAGAGATGCACCCTGCTCGAACCGCTCTCGGATGTTTTTGTGGGCTTGCTTGGGATTCCAGAAGCTGGTCATTTCCTGTAAATCCTGGGGGCTGAGTTCGGCATGGCTTCTCAGACGCTCCGCTTTTAGCGAACTTGGAATGTTTACCGGAGCTGTTGTTTGCTTCCCGAGGTCACAATAGAAGAGGACCATGCGGCTGGCCAAGAGGCCCCGTTTCAGGGCCACCCCAGCACGGCGGATCGTCGCCCGAAAGCCGTGGCGCGTGTAATAGGCGGTGAAACGCGAAATTGAATTGGAAATCGACATGTGGAAGCAACTAGACTGCCGTTAAGCCTTGATCGGCACGCTGCCATGAAGCAGCTCCCGCAAACACGCTCCACTCACTTGCTTCTGCACGTCGCTTTGCGTGCCTTTCCCGGAATGCGCCAAGCCGGAGAGAACGGCAACGGTATAGCGCAGCAGGTGACGAAAAAGCATTATGGTCCGAATACCCAGCACACCCCAAAAACTGTGATGCTTCTTCCAATAGTGCAACACCGAACGCTGTTGCGCTACAGCAAAGCGGACTGGATATGGAGCCGTGATCTTTCCTCGATCGTGGATCGCCTGCCCCCCAGGGTAAAACACCACCTGCCATCCGGCATTCCGCGCGCGCCGGCACCAATCCACGTCATCACCATACATGAACAAACCCTCATCGAGCAGTCCCACCTCGTCAAAAGTCTCCCGACGGATCATTGAGAAACAACCCACGATGACATCCACGGCCAACGTCCGATCGTGCGGAAAGTAGAACATGTGTTCGCCGGCGAAGAACCGCGAGTTCTTGAATGGAGTGGACAGGCCGGTCGCCGAACAGAAATTATTCCACAGCGTCGGAAACCGTCGGCATGTGCTCTGCATCGACATGTCTGGATTCAGCACGCGCGGTCCTACGTTGCCCACTTTGGGATTCTGATCCAAGAAATCCGCGAGCGCGTCCAGACAACCCGGGAAGACGATCACGTCCGGATTCACCAGCGCGATGTAGCGTCCCTGGCATTGCCGGATGGCTACGTTATTGCCCTTGGCAAAACCCAAGTTTTCGCTGCTCTTGATCAGCTTCACCCACGGAAATTTCGCTTCGATCATCTCCACGGAGCCGTCCGCGGACGCATTGTCGACCACAAATACTTCCATGCTGCGGCGTGGCGAGGCTTTAACCAGACTCTCCAGGCACAACTCCAGGTAGTTTTTGGCGTTCCAGCCGACGATGACGACAGAGATATCGACAGACGTGGATGTAGATGACATGCGCTGAACCTAATTTTTAATTGCCAGCTGTTTGAGTGAGCGGGCCATATTTAGAGCGCTCAGAGAGCCACGGAGGGTGCGCTGCATGGCAAAACCTGCCTTGACAATGGCAGAAGAGAGGGCACTGTCTGACGCCACCAATGGGTTCGTCTGACAAACGTCGAAGCCGGACAATCCCCTCTTGAAGGAATAGACTCCTGGGTTGCCTTCAGGATCAATGCCGCCCAGATCGTACCACCGAATGCCATTCTCCTTCAGCCATCTAATCATGGTCCACTGCAAAAGATAGGCCCCCTTTGTATGCAACCCTGCGTCGCTGGTAGCCCCGAGCAAGTAAATCGCAGAATCGCCCATCGCTGAGGCCACAAGTCCCGCCACAGGTATCTCCCGGTCGTGGCAAATCAAGATCTGCATGCGATGTGGTTCCGCCAAGTTTTCTTGTATCCGTCGGAATTCCTCGACATCTACGGTCGTTTCGAACGTTTTGCGCTTTCGCATCTGGTAGTAGAGCTGACAAAACGTTTGGTAGTCCTCGCGGCCGTTTCCAGCCACGACCTTGAGGTTGTTCTTTTCCGCGCCTGAGAGCTTATTTCGCCATTTTGCGTCCAGCCTCGTTCGCAATTCATCGATCGAAGAACTAAGGTCAAGGACGAATGTCCTATAGGTGTTTTCCGCGGTAAGGGTTTCTCGAGTGAACCTGGAAAAGGCAGTTTGCACCGTCTCGGCGCGAGGAGATCGGGCAAACGCGTTGGGAATAACACGTAACAACAGCCTCCTTTTACCAACGTATTCCTGCTCTAGAGCACGCGCCATGTTTGTGAAGACTTCGGGATCCAGCGGCTTGCCATGCCGCTCGCAAAGCGGGCCCCATCGCAAGTACGCCATGCCAAACTTGAGTGGTGTTGGGCGAACGATCCTGAGTTGTGCCATTCCCAAGGGTTCACCGTCTCTTTTTAAGACCAGGTGACTTAGGTTTTTTTTCCCCCAGCGAACTCCGCCGTACGCGAAAGTCTGATAAATGTTCGCATCGTCAAATAGATCGAGCATCTTCGACCATTCGGTGGAAATTGCACGATCCACTTCGACTTGCCATGCAGGATTCGGCATGAACTTTGGTTCCTTCTCGCGACATGCGAATTGAATGGCTGGCGTCTGTCTCTGCACTTCTCAATTGACCCTTGAGTGGGAATTTCGGACGCGGTTGCGCACTGCACGTAGCCGGGGTAGAACCTCGAGGTCCAAAAAGAGAGTATCGTCGCGGTCGGCCCGGGCGTTAACCCTGTCAAGTCGATGCCCACAAACACCTCTAGAATTCGCCACGCTTTCGCTCAGGAAGACGGCCTCGTAGCCG
The DNA here is from genome assembly GCA_963701055.1 of Candidatus Acidiferrales bacterium. Lineage (GTDB taxonomy): Bacteria > Acidobacteriota > Terriglobia > Acidiferrales > UBA7541 > Acidiferrum. Next base: position 6,019,156 of record OY969563.1, read on the forward strand.
CTACGCTCCAGATGATTTTCTAAGTCGCCCGTAAGATCTTTCGAAGAACCATATGGTTGGCTGAATGATCGTACCTTGGTACCGGAAAGGCCTTCTAGCTCAGCCTTATTCCTGTCTATCTCCTGGCTAAACTCTTCTTGCAGGAGTGCCCTGCAGTGGACGTGAGTGTAGGTATGGTTACCGATCTCGAAATTGAAAGCCGCGAGGGTAGCAAGCTGGTCGCTGGTCAGGTACAGGGCGGTTTCCTCCGCAAGGCGACGCTCGGTGATTCCCGCCAAACGCGGTAATTCTGCAAGAAATGCTTCCCTCTCAGGGAGTGTTAGGGATGGTAGGAAACTCCCAAAAACCTCATTCAGGGAACATAATCGCGGCGTCTCGCGGCGTCGCAAGCTGCGGGCCGCAGCGTTAACCGTTTCCATTCCATACAAATTTGCGACATAACACAAAAGATTATCCGGCGCCAATCGCTGATTATTGAGAAAAGCAGCATTCACGAAAAAGACCGCGGGCACACCATACTTCTTACAGAGTGGCGCGGCGACTTCCACAACTGAAGCATAGGCGTCGTCGAAAGTCACGAGTATGGCTCGGGCGGGGAGCGCGCGACCGTCAGAGTCCGTCAGCACTTCCTCCAGACTCACGGGAGTGTAGTATTTCGTAAGAAACGCCAACGCAGCCTCAAATTTCTTGGGCGTCGTACTTACGTTCATCCCCGTGGTAAAGGGAGATTCCGTGTCGGAAATATGATGAAACACCACGCAGCGCAATGAATAGGATGGACCGAGCAATCGGGCGATCCGGAAACAGCCAGGCATGCGCCAAAATACTTGGGAAGCCAGATCAATTGCCGCTTTTCGAGTTCTACTATACGACAACTTGTTCCCCTTCCAAAAATGTACGCTGCCATAGCTCCAAAGTAAGCAGCGAGAATATTTCCTTGGAATGATTGGTACCATTCGAGTTGGCCTGCAGCAAACTTTCGACTGCATCCTTACGAAAATAGCCGCGCTCGATCGTTCTGCGATCCGTCAAAACATCCCAAACCACATCCTTAAGATCATTCCGGAGCCACGATTCATAAGGAACAGGAAAACCGGCCTTCTTTCGGTTGCGGATCTCTTTGGGAATTTTCTGCGCCATAGCCTTCTTGAGGATGTATTTTGGAGTAAATCCCTTCAGCTTGAAACTGGGCGGCAGCGACGCAGCAAATTCCAGGACTTTGTGGTCCAGCAGAGGTACCCGGAGCTCGACGGAATTAGCCATAGTCATCTTGTCGGCTTTGATCAGCAACTCGTCGGGAAGCCATGTCTTTGTGTCAATATAGAGCATCGCGTCGAGAGTGTTGTGAGCTCGAACATGCGACTGCAGCTGGCGTAGGGGTTCGAGAGAAGACTCGCGGTCCACGACTCTTGCAAAATCGCCAGAGTACACCTTACCCAGCCGATTTCCCGTATAGCGGTGTGGATTAGAAGTACAACTATAGTAGTAGTTAGGAAAGGGGTCATTCATCAAAGGTGCATACTTGGCCACGCGAGACGAGTGAAGTAGCGAATTGGCCAGAGAAAGCCCTCGGGCAAAGGTCCCATTCAGCGCAGGAATGCCGCGCTTGATTCGCTCAAGCCAGACCAGATTCCGATAATTGCTGTAGCCTGCAAATGCTTCGTCTCCGCCCTCTCCCGACAAGAGCACCTTGACATAGTTCCTTGCCAACCTCGATACGTAATACATAGCGATGGCAGGCGGCTCACAGACGGGCTCTTCCATGTGCCACACGTAGAGAGGTAGAAAAGCAGCGAAATCCTTCGCCGTTATAGTCATGTCATGATGCTGAGTACCGTATGTTTCCGCAGCCAATCTCGCGTAAGGCCTCTCGTCGGCAACTTCGTTCCCGGAGAAGCCTACGGTGAAGCTGCTCATCTTCTTGTCTGTCCCGAGCGCCGCGAGGCTGAGCACAGCCGTCGAGTCCACGCCACCGCTCAGAAGGACCCCCACCGGTACGTCTGCGATCATGTGAAGCTTCACGGCTTCAGCCAAGAGGCTCCGCAACTCAGCTTCTGCGTCTTTAAGATTCCGGGCTGGGGTGGGCTTCGTGAAACAAAGATCCCAGTATTGCCGTATCGCCACCTTCCCATCCCTGACGAAGAGATAATGCCCAGGTAACAGCTTGCGAATCCCTTTGAACAGCGTCTCCTGACCGGGCGTATACAGGAAAGTCAGAAATCGATCAATCATCTCGGGGGCGATCTCCCGGCGGATCGAAGGATCCGCCAGGATGGCCTTAATTTCGGAAGCAAAGACCAAGGATGTGTCGCTCAGGCAATAGTAGAGAGGCTTTATTCCAACTCGGTCCCTCGCAAGGAAGAGAGACTTGGCATTTTCATCCCATATGGCGAACGCAAACATTCCGCGCAATCTTTCCAAGCATTCGGGCCCGAGTTCCTCGTACAGATGCACGATAACTTCCGTGTCACTTTGGGTCTTAAAAACATGGCCTTTCTCTAGAAGAAATTTGCGCAGTTCCTGATAGTTGTAAATTTCTCCGTTAAAAATGATCTGGACCGTTCCGTCCTCATTCGCAACGGGCTGATGCCCACTTTGCAGGTCGATGATGGACAGCCGGCGGAATCCCAGACCAATCGGGCCGGAAACGTAGTACCCCTCATCGTCTGGCCCACGATGGTACATCGTGTCCGCCATGGCCTTTACGAGCGAGGGCGACACCTTCGCCTCACTCCCGAACATCAGTTTGCCGCAGATTCCGCACATATATCGACTTTGTACATTCCAGACTGGAGGGTCACCTCCAGATCGTTTGCATTCCCAAAAGGCGTCTCAGTTGCTGACTGCGCATGTAGGCAATATAGGAGGGATCCTCCACACGGGGCGGATGGGTCAAATAAGCCTTCAGGTATCCGTAGAGAACGGCTGCCGAACCTATGACGTATGGCTTCCGTGCGATCCTATAAAAGCAACTGGCCAGAACGAACAGGGGATGATAGCCGGAGACATAGCACACCTTGCCGTGTTTCACTCGGTCGCGGATCAGGCCATCCGCAGTTCCGGTCAGACGATGATGCAGCAGCTTCAAATCGGAAAAGCTGTAGGTCTTCCAACCCAACATGTTAGCCTTCACTTCATCTATTGTGTCCCATCCCGCAGTTGACCACAGTCCTCCGATAGCTACCCAGCAGGCTTTTCGGTAGATCTTGGTTGCACCTCGCACATGGAATCGGGGAGTTGCTTCGAGTTTGAGCTCTTTTGAGACAAGGTGATAAATCTCACCACCGCCAATTCCTAGGTTAGGTTCGCTCTGGAAGTGTTCGAAACATTTTTCGAAATACTCTGGCGCAAAACTCAAGTCCCCGTCGAGCTTTACAATAAAATCCCAGTCACAGTTGAGCGCGTTATATCCATCGTGAAACGCTTCCATCACTCCTCCGCCTGATTTCCGGAAACCTCTGTTAGCGCGGTGGATGACCCGAATCCAGGGAAACTGCCTCGCATATCGATCGAGCACGGCACCTGTTTGGTCGGTCGATCCGTCGTCAACAATAATCCATTGCTCAGGCCGAATCGTCTGGCGAAGGACGCACTCAACTGTGGCATCGATGTGCTTTCCCTCGTCACGCACCGGTGTAATGATTACGTATCGCGTCATTTCTCTTAGCCTCTGCTTAAGTTGTGAGATCCCATGGGGTTGCGCTGATCCCTGAAAGATAGGACCGGCGGACGCCAACAAATATCAGAGCAACTGACTCTTTCGGATCTCCCGGCAAATCACGTCAAGAATGCGCTGGGCGCTTTTGCCGTCCCACGCTTCGGGCACAGTGCCGACAATTTTCGATTCGAGTTGCCGCCGTGTAGCCCGGCGAATTCCATCGCGACTTGCTCCTGCCAGGATATTCGTGCCAATTTTGACTGTGATGGGCCGCTCCGTATTTTCACGTACGGTGACGCATGGGATTCCAAGGCACGTGGTTTCTTCCTGTATGCCCCCGGAGTCGGTCACGACGACTGTGGCGTTTTGCATTAGGCAAAGAAAATCAAGATATCCCAACGGATCCACCAGGCGGATTCGTCCATTCGCACGCGCGGAGCCCGATTTCTCCCCATCTTGACACCCATTCTTAGCATCAAAAAAGCGTTCGAAACCGAATTCGATGATTCTTTTCTGCGTTCTCGGATGGACGGGAAATATAACGGGACAAGAGGTCGACAACTCCTCCAAGCCTTCCAGGATGTTCAGAAAAGTGGCGCGTTGATCAACGTTGGAAGGACGATGCAGAGTCAACAGGGCATATCGGCTTGTGCCATTCGCCGATCCATTGCTGGAGCGGCCATGCCGGAGGCCTAGACTCTCTAAGATCAGGGAGTCGTGGGCTTTGCCCTTGAACGCAAGGAGAGAATCAATCATGGTGTTCCCAACGAAATGAACCTTTTCGTCCGAGATCCCCTCTTGACGCAAATTGCGCAGTCCACTCTCCTCCGATACAAACAATAAGTCGGCAACATGGTCGGTCATGATGCGGTTGATTTCCTCGGGCATGTCCCGATCGAAGGAACGAAGACCTGCCTCCACATGGGCGATGAGCGGCCGAGGCCGGTTGCCGCCGAATGAGATTTTGGCCGCAACGAGAGCGCAGGCCAAAGTCGAATTAACGTCTCCTACAACTATCAATAAGTCCGGCCTCTCGCGGAGCAAAATCTCTTCGAACCGCTTCATGATTTCGGCTGTTTGGGAGGCGTGAGAACCTGACCCAACTCCCATGTGAATATCCGGTCTAGGAATGTTCAGATCGGAAAAGAAATGGTCTGACATCGCTTCATCATAGTGTTGGCCTGTGTGGACGAGCACATTTTGCAGGACGATGTGCGAGTCGGAGCCATCTTTGGCATGCGGCGACACGCCAAGGCGTTCGTTGTGAACCCGGATTGCTGCAATGATCGGAGCAGCCTTCATAAAATTGGGGCGTGCACCAACGACGGTAAGGATTTTCGTTGTTGTTGGTTGCATAGAGTTCAGTGACCCTCTGAGTATCTCTAACGGCCGTCTCGTTTTCCGGTAGGGAGGAGTCCGACTAACGAGAGAGGTCGCAAATGTTGTGGGCCGGTCGATTGCCGGATTGTTAGTGACCGAAGGTCCGCGACATTCACAAATCTAACGGTAAGCGGGAAGACATTTATGCTCGGCGATAGAATGAATTGCCTCAACAATACAATCGAGGACGTCGCTCCGGCTGGCGGCTCCCCGCGGAACGGGCTTTCTTCGTTTTAGAACAATTTTTGCTCGCACATCGTCAATTTTCTCGATGAGAACGAGCCGGCCAGTCTTGGCAAGGTATCGATCGACGGCGCCCATTTGTCCTCGAAAAATGCTAAAGACTGGAACACCCAAGGCTGCCGCTTCCCGATTCATTGTACCTCCACCACTGATAACGAGATCCGAATTCCAGATCAGATTCAAACCATCCAAGGCACGTTCCGGAATGATGATGCGCTCCTCGTCAATCGCTCGTACCCAGGCGGCGCGAAGAGCTGTTGCTTGACTCTCATTTCGTGGGAGCATCACCACTCGAGTATCGGGATGGTCCAGAAGATACCTTATAGCCTCGGAGAGGAACTCCTCGCTCTCCGGATTGTGATAGTGGGCTTCGGTGGCAGGTGGGCGCAGCGTGACAATGAGTTCGTCTTGGCGGACGCCCAGGAGACGCCGAAAATTTGGATCCGGCGTGAATCGTGGGACATACACATCCTCTTTGAGCCCCGGGTATCGGAGAACGTGGTCCGGCTTCTGGCGGACGCTTTCTACCGGGATCATATCTGGCACAAAGACCCAGTCTGGATTCAAAAAGCCAATCGCGTTTGAAAACTCGTAATCAAACATAAGTACTCGCGGAATCCCCAGCAAGGAAGCGGCTATAATTTGTGCCCGAGAGCCATGGGACACAACGAGGCACGGCCTTTCTTTGAGGGCAAGGGGCAACAATTGCGAGGCACGCAGCACAGTCCCGAGTGCTTTCAAAATCCACTTCTTCCCGTGGTGCCGACCCACAACTTTGCAGGAGAGGCCGTGCAATCGCAGTAATTCGCACACCTGATAAGAGTTTCGCGCGGTTAGCCAGACCTGGTATTGCCGTTTTTCAAGCGCCTCAATGATGGGCAAAAACAAGGGAACGTGGGGTGAATTGTCGAGGTCGATCCAAATCTTCATCGGGAGTGGCCTAGCAGACATGGTCAGATGCCTTTTGGCGAAAGCTGACCAACTTCGAAGGTATAGATCTCTCATGTCCTAACATCCATGCATCTCTGATATTTAAAGGAGTTCAGACAACCCACTCGCCGTCAGGAAGGAATCGGAGATGGAATTGACTTGATTCGATTCCCTAGATACTCATGCAGTCCATCCTGCCACGGCTTAAAAATATTCATGCCGTTGCTCTTCAACGCTCGGTTTTCGAGTACAGAGTATTTCGGACGAGCTACCTTGGCCGGGAATTCGTCCGGCCCCGCTACTTTCAACCGGACTTGCGTATCGGTGATCGCGAAGATCTCCCGTGCAAATTCATACCACGAGCAACTGCCTTCGGCCGTCGCGTGGTAGAGACCGTAGCAATCCGAACGACTCAACTGCACCATTTGGCGCGCAAGCTCTGCCGTGGACGTTGGCGAAACCACCTCACTATCCACAACCTTTACCTCGCCTCGTTCCTTCGCCAATTTCAGCATGAGTTCTATGAAATTCAGCCCACCCTTGGCACGGCATGGGCTTTTCCCATACAGGCCGGAGGTGCGAATCACGAAATACTTGGGCGTCGTTGTGCGGACAAAATGCTCGCCCGCCAGCTTAGTGATGCCATAAGTATTGAGCGGCAGCGGAGTGTCTTCTTCAAAATATGGACTTCCCTTGCGACCGTCGAACACATAATCGGTGCTGACGTGCATCATAACGGCGCCTAGGTCGCGCGCCACAAGTGCCAGGTTCCTTGGCCCCAGTGCGTTAACGGCGAACGCTTTCTCAGGTTCGTGTTGGCAATTTTCGACATGATGCATTGCGGCAGTGTTCACGATCACCTGGGGTCTAATGTCCTCGAGCACACGGGAGACCGAAGGCAGATCGGAGATCTCAATGTCAGCGTGTGTCAACTCACTGACTGCATCGCCCTTCTCGGAGAACGCCATGACTAGGTCACTGCCCAGCTGCCCGTTCGCGCCGATCACAGCTACCTTCATGGCTAAAGCACCTTGGACATGCCGTGAATTTCGACGCCGTGTTCGATTCCCCGGAATGTTCCAATGTTGGAATACAGCGGGTTCTCCCAGTCCTGAAATTTGTCCATGTTGTCGATCAAGTTCATGACGATAGATTTCAGATCGTCAGCCGGGTGGAAACTCAGCACATTTTTCGCTTTTTCGATACTGACTTTGTAATTCCGGAAATCCTGGACATGCTTAATGATTAGTCGGATAGGTGTTCCCAATCGCTCCTCGATCGCTGATTTGACCAGGTCACCGACTTCGCCCACGGTGTAGTTGCCCGAGGCGACATTGAACACACCCGAAATCCGGTGATTCGCTTCGATGGCGCGAGTATACGCGGTCGCAGCATCCTGGATGCTCAGGATAGGTCGCCAGATGGAGGGATTATTGATGGTGATGGTGTGATCTTTCATTGCAGTTTTGAACATGGTGTTGATGATCAGATCCAGGCGCATTCGGGGACTGTAGCCCGAGATGGTTCCCTTTCGCAGCGAGATGACCGAGAAATTGTCGTCGGCGAGTTGAAGCGCCGCCTGCTCCCCCTGAAGTTTGGAAATACCATAAGGGTAGGTGGAACTCACAGGACGAGTCTCGTCGTACAGTTCATTTTCCGTGTACCCGTACACGGAGCAAGAGCTCGCGTAGACATACCTCTTCACCTTGGCCTTCTTCGCAGTATAGGCGAGGTAAGAGGGAGCCGCAGCATTGTACACGAAGTTCTTGCTGGGCGAGTATTCCGCCATGGGGTCGTTGGAAAGACCAGCCAGGAACACCACTTGGTCGTAAGGCTCCAGATCCTCCTCTGAAAGCTGGAAAATGTCCTTGTTAAGGACTCCAACTTGCCGGGGCAAGTAGTTGCCAAACCAAAACAGATCGACGACGTCGACTTTGTAACCGCGGTCAAGCAATTTCGGGATCAGGGTCGAACCCACATACCCTGCGCCGCCAGCAATGAGGAGTTTCACGGTTCCTCCCTCGAGTCGATAGAGTGATCGTTCAGAAACGGAAATTCGCGGATTCCGGCCGAGCTGCCCACTGGGCTAAGGTTTGCGCGTTTCGGTCTTTCTCTGAGAGCGACACATCCCTGAGCGGCCAATCGATGCCAATTGCGGGATCGTCCCAACGAATCCCCGATTCGGCTTTGTTGCTATAGATTCCAGTACACTTGTACTGGATTTCCGCAGCGTCGGAAAGGACACAGAATCCCCGGGCAAAACCGGCCGGAGCCCACACCTGGCGCCTGTTTTCAGCCGAAGCTTCCACGCCCGCCCACTTGCCAAACGTGGGTGACCCCTTACGAATGTCCACGGCCACCAAAAAAGCGCTGCCCACGGTAACGCGCATCAACTTGCCCATCGCGGGATCCCACTGGAAATGCAGACCGCGCACAACTCCCCTCACGGAACGCGAGTGGTTATCCTGTACAAACTGCGTGGGCAATCCGAGGGTCTTGAACTGGTCCTCTCGAAAAGTCTCCATAAAGAAGCCCCGGCTATCCTGAAAAACATCCGGAACGAGCACGACGACATCCTGTAAAAACTTTGCCTCAATCTTGATGTCCATTGGTATTTAAGTGCCCTCGAATTCTGTGAGATCTAGTTCTGAATGCATCCAAATTCATGCACTCACACATACCACACGGAATGCAAGCAGCTGGGCATCACTTGACTCGTTCAGACGCTGACCAGCTCGACCGTTGCATCAGAGAAGCATTGTGGTGCATAAATTTGTTGAACCACTGGGGCCAATGCAACCAGTCATAACCACCCGCAAGTTTGGCCCGGAAAAAACTCTGGTCGTCCCAACTATTCACCGGCAGTCGCGGCAGTAAGAAACGATTATAGCGAACACTTGCCCGTCCCAAAATGGTGGTCACGCCATTTTCAAACCCCTGGTTCTCTAGCTCGTCGAGAAGGAGCCGTGTGAAATTCGCGTCCTCCTCCGGAAATGCAAAGGGGTAGGCAAAGGAATTTACTGCGACGCCGAGGTTTTGCTCGATGACCTCTTTTGAATATCCGAGTTCGTATTCGATCTGCTCCGGTCCCAGGCACCGGAAGTCCGGATGGGTCACGGTGTGGGATCCAAACCGGATCCCCTCCTCGTGTAGTTCACGTACCTCGGACCACGTCAAGTAATCGACACCTTCTAGCCGCATGGACATTTGCTGGATGCGGCCGGTGGCAAGGAAAACGGTGGCCGTGAATCCGCACTGTTTCAGGACCGGCATCGCATCCGTCAAGAAATCCTGATAACCATCATCGAAGGTGATCACAACGGTTTTAGCGAGGTCGATGCCGTTTTCGAATCCTATCATGAGTTCACTCAGGTCAATGGAGCGGTACCCAGCCTGCCGCAAATATAGCATCTGTTTCCTGAAAACACCCGGCGACGTGTTGATATGAGAATAAGGGTGTGATTTTCCGAACAGGTTCTCTGAAATGCTGTGATACATCAGTATAGGAACTCGCGTGCCACGCTTCGGCCCCACCAGCTTGGTGATGGGTAATCCGAAATAAAGAGTGGTTAGACGATCGAGACGAGGGAGAAGCATACCGTTCACACGCATTGCAATGGATGAAAATATCTAAATTGCTAACGGAATGGCGTCAAGAAAAAGTGACGTGCTATTGAGGACGGTTCGAGCCGCCGTAAGGATTGTGTAGGACGGGAGCTCGCCGAGGAGTGTTCAACTGCCTTGAGCCGTGGCAACTCTCAATGTAGCGAATTCTCTTACCCTGTTTGCGACTTCCTCTTGCTGCGCATGGGTAAGTTGCGGAAACATGGGAAGCGAAACGATTTCCGCAGCCACGCGCTCCGTCAGCAGGAAGTCACCCTTTTTGTAGCCGAGGTATCGATAGGCCTTCTGCAGATGAAGCGGAATGGGGTAGTGAATGCCGGAACCGATTCCCCCTTCTGCAAGATAAGCTTGAAGTGCGTCGCGGTCCGGCACTCGTACGACGTACAGATGATAGACACCCTTTGTCCAAGGCGCCTCAACGGGCGTCACAATCGTGTCCTTTGCATCCGCCAACAGGCGATGGTAACGATGTGCGAGAGAGCGCCGCGCTTCATTCCAGCTGGCCAAATGACGCAGCTTTACCGACAGCCACCCCGCTTGAATCGAATCCAGCCGGCCATTGTAACCTTCCATGTCGTGATAATACTTTTTGGCTTGCCCGTGGTCCCGAACCATCTTCATGCGTTGCGCCATGGTCTCGTCGTTCGTGGTGATTGCACCGGCCTCTCCACAAGCTCCCAAGTTCTTACCGGGATAAAAACTGAAGGCTGCGGCCTTGCCCATGGATCCGGCACGTTTCCATCGGTTGTCCTTCTTGGAAAAATAATCCGCACCGTGCGCCTGACAGGCGTCTTCAATCACAAAAAAATTATATCTTGTCGCCAGTTCAAGGATTGGATCCATATCCGCGGTTTGGCCGTAAAGGTGGACCGGGATAACACCTGCCACTCTGCGTTTTGAGACGCGCTCGATCAGTCTCCCAGTTCGGCTATCGAATTCACATTGCCTCTCAATGAACCGTTGGAGTTCTTGCGGATCCATCGTATAGCTCTGTTCATCAATATCCACAAAAGCGATTTGCGCGCCGGTCTGAGAGATCGCTTCCGTGGTGGCAATAAATGTATGTGGAACCGTGATGATGATATCTCCGGGTTCGACACCCGCGGCCATGAGCGCAAACCGGATAGCGTCCGTACCGCTATTCACGCCGACACAATACTTCGCTTCACAGAAGGCAGCGAATTCGTGTTCGAATTCTTCTACCAGTGGACCGCCGATGAAGCCGGCGCTACGGAAAGTCTTCTGAACGACCGCGAGTAGCTCTGCTTCCAACTCTTGATGAGGCGTTATCAGATCGAGAAATGGAACTTTCGTTGTATTGATCATCGGGCTATTTTTTCTCCGTCACAAACCGCAAAATCTTTGCCGGGTTTCCAGCAACAATTGCATTCGCCGGGACGTCCTTTGTCACGACACTCCCGGCCCCAACGATCGCGTTTTCACCCACAGTTACGTTGCTGAGAATCGTGGAACCCGACCCAATCGAAGCCCCTTTACAAATCCGCGTCTGTTCAACTTTCCAATCGGCCTCTGTCTGCAAGCTACCGCCCGGGCTTGTCGCGCGTGGATAGCTATCGTTGATGAATGTCACACTATGTCCGATGAAGACATTATCCTCGATCTCCACACCTTCGCAGATGAAAGTGTGACTCGAGATTTTGCAGCGTCGACCAACTCGGGCATTCTTCTGAACTTCGACGAATGCACCGATTTTGGTCTCATCGCCGATTTCACAACCGTATAGATTGATGAAACTGGAGAGTTTTACGTCTTTCCCGAGCCGGACGGTCGAGGCAATACAGACGAACTCACTCACAGGGCCACCGCCGTGCCGCGCTTGCGAACCGATTTCTCCGCAGCCTCCAAAAGTCGCACGACTCTAAGACCGCTGACACCGTCATTAAACGGCGATTTGTTCGCTTCAATGCACTTCAAAAAATAAGCTGTTTCCGCCTTCAGCGCTTCGACTTGTTCCACTTGAGGAGCCAACATATCCCCTGAGCGGTAACTCACGAGCAATCGGTGGAGGCTGCTCGGATTCGCGGACATGCTTACTCCCTTGTCGTAGATCTTGATTTTCTCGTCGGCTTCGAGATCATTCCAGACAAGCATCTTTTTTTCTCCGCCGATTAAAGTTGTGCGCACTTTTACAGGCGAAAGCCAGTTTACGTTGATGTGCGCGATGATTCGCTTTGGGAAGTACACGGTGATGAAGGCAATGTCTTCGACCCCATTCAGATGCGTTTCCCCGGTCGCTACCACCGCCTCCGGCTTTTCCTTGATGACATGATCCATGATCGAAAGATCGTGGGGTGCCAGGTCCCAGATGACGTTCACGTCATGTTGGAACAAGCCCAAATTCACGCGGAGCGAATCATAGTAGTACAGATCTCCAAGCGCGCCTTCATCGACCAGTTGGCGAATTTTCTTCACCGCGCCAGTGAAAAGAAAAGTGTGATCCACCATGATTCGAAGGTTCTTCCGTTCGGCTAACTCGATTAATTCCTCGGCCTGGACGACGCTGCACGTGAATGGCTTTTCGATGAAGATATGCTTGCCATTTTCCAGCGCAGACTTCGCCAGTTCAAAGTGCGTCCATACCGGTGTTACCACCGCCACGACATCAATATTGGGTGATTTCACGACATCCATGGCGTCGGTCGTGAATGGGATGGCTGGGAGTGTCTTCTTCAACCGCAGTTGTGCATTGGGGTCCTTATCGCATACAAGGACAACTTCCGAATCCTCGTGTGTATGGAAGTTGCGCACGACATTCGGCCCCCAATAGCCGTAGCCTATGACACCGATTCGGATCATCAGGCCTCCCTTTACTTTCCCTCTCGAACGAAGGTGGGCAATTTACGCCTCTTTCCGTTGTTGATAGATCATTCGTGGGCGGGATGCGGAGCAATCTGCGGGTTAAGCATAACCTCAAAACGTAGAAACGAGGAGATAGGTTTCGTTCAACTAAAGGACGAAGAACTTCCTAGTGCGCCCCATCGCCAGAGACAACGGCGGCCGGAGTCCGTGCAAGGATCTTTAGATCAAGCCAAAGGGACCAGGCACGAGCGTACTTAAGGTCTAAACGTACCATCTCATCAAATTGGGTCCGGCTGCGTCCTTCGACCTGCCACAATCCCGTAATCCCCGGTTTGATCTCCAATACACGTCGGCGGTGCCAGGGGCTGTAGGCTTTAAATTCGTATTCCAACGGAGGACGGGGGCCCACGAGCGACATCTCGCCCACCAGCACATTCCAAAACTGCGGAACCTCATCTAAGCTCGTCTTGCGCAAAAATCTCCCAACGCCCGTGACGCGCGGATCGCCCTGGATTTTGAATGTCGGTGAACTACCGTTGCCGTTCTGTCCTGCAACTTGCCCAGCAATGAACTTGCTGACGTATTCCTGATGGATCCGGCTATCGCAATCCTTCCTCATCGAGCGGAACTTCAGCAACTCGAATTTATTACCGTAATGCCCGAGGCGAGCCTGACGATATAACACCGGACCTTCCGAAGTAAGTTTTACTATTAGTGCGATAAGGCCAAACAGAGGCGCCAAGAAAATTAAGGCAAGGGCACTCCCGCCGATGTCTATAGCTCGCTTGAATCCCAAGGCCAGTTTCCGCGAGGCCTTAGTCCTGAAGAGATCTGGATAAAGCGCATTATTTGGAGAATGATTCAGTTCTCCATCTCCCCGCTCGTCAGGAAAAAAATGAAAAGAGAGGGAGACCTGAGACGCTTTCTTTTGGCCCAGAGCTATTAAGAAAGCTGCATGAAATTTCTCGGAAATCTTCTTGCGGACTTCCATAGAACAGGTGTCGCCAATTTCCGTGGCGATGACGCCAATGATTTGGTCCTTCAAGTACCACCCGATTAGATCGGTCTCGCGCGTGACCTCACAAATCGTCTGGGTGATCTTTTGCACTGTGAGAGTCTTCTGCTTGTCCGAGATCGCGTCCTTGGCATCAACGAGCAACAAGAGATAGCGCTTTTGAGCCCTCTCTGCGCGACGGCGCTCAAGATATAACATAGACATGAAAGTGTCTTCACCGAGGATCATCCGAGTTGATATCTGGCCCTGAACTTGGCTCGGGCTCGGAATTCGAACCGTTGCGTCATTTTGCTGTTCTTCGCGTGGCACCGTTATGCGCAATAAGCCCATATCTTTTGTCTCTTTCTTGGATGTAAACCTCTTACTTCGTTTTCCCATTAACCGGTGACTATGACAGTCCTCGGCCGATCGCCAAGAACTCTCAAGCCTTGCGCTGGTTTCGCTTCGCGCACGGGACTAACCCACGCAAGATCGATTTCCATAGCTACCGAGCGCTGTAACATGGTCACGGATAACACAACCCGATTACTCCCCTTAAAGTTGACCAGAATGCCTTCGAGATTGACGAAGCTTCCGTAATTCACACGAACTTTCTCGCCAACATGCATGTATGGCCAGGGTAGACTGGGCAATCCGGACGATTGAACCTGGCGGATTGATTCTATTTCCCTCTCTTCTACAGGCATCGGAGTGCGGCCAACACCCACAATTTGTTGAACACCCGGGGCCATTAACAAGGGCCCACGATTGGACAAATCGAGCCGACAGAATAGGTAGCCGGGAAACAGAGGCTGTTCAACCTCCTTCACGCGATCCGACCAACGACGCTTGCTCTTGTAGAGCGGAAGAAAGCACTCAAACCCCTGGCCCTCCAAGTACGTCGCGACAAAGCCCTCGCGCCGCGACCTCACTTGCAAGGCAAACCATGGGAACAGAATCGTATCCTTCACTGAGGAATCCAAACCGCTCAAAATGGCCTCACCTCGAAAACGTGCGGGGGGGGGAAGAGACTCTAATACGCCCAACCACAACAGGCTACCGCCACAAAACCCCCACTAACGCCCGCGGATTTAATGGCAATTTGGCTGCCATTGCGATATGAAAATGGCGCATTCTCGTCTGTGTTTATGATCCTTAAGTGATTGATAAAACAATGGATGTTTCAATGTCTCGTACCGGGGCATCCTTTTGTCTTGATTCAAGACTAGTACTGAGAAAACGAATGCTCATTTGTTCTAAAGTCATTCCAAGATGCGACTTCCGATTAGCTTGCCGCGTCATTCCCGAACCCTGCTCCCGTCAACTTGATTTGGCACCGGCCCCTTTTGATCGTCGCGAAGTTGGCCTCGAATCGCGGACGCCGCCTCTTTCACTTCCGGCATCTCATCCTGCACCAGCAATCCGATGTGCGGTGTGCCGCTGCGGGGTATCGAGATCAAACCTGTGCTTCTCGCTCGTTGACAAATAAACTCCGCAACTCATTGATTTTATGGGTATTATTATTGACATACGCTCCACCTCGGGGGCTGTCATGCTTTCCCTAGGGATTCATTCTCGTTGCAGCAAGTCGATAGATTGAACGTGAATGAGGGTTTGTTCCAGGCTTGCCTGCGCTGCGACTTCTCTCTCAAATAGCTGGCAAGTTATACCGATCAGTGGCCATCGCGTGGGAAACCAACTAACTGGGTGCAGATCTTCTTGTTCCGGTTTAGATTACTTTCGCCAATCTATCGGCTTCGAGGAGGTGTGAAAATAGAACAGACCGCTTATTCCTGATTAAGAATTGAGCTCACCAAAAGCTCAACTGCTCGTTGCATTTTCCGCAACGTTCCCATGCGCGTAGCCATAATAATAGCCGCCGTAGAGATCTGTCTTCTCCACGCGATTTAGTACCACACCCAGTAGATTTTTCTCCCGAAACTCGGTGACAGCCCGCTCTGCGAGCGTAGAATCGGTCGCCCCGGCACGCACGACAAAAAGAATACCATCACACATGTCCGCCAGAATGCTCGCGTCATGGACGGCCAAAACTGGTGGTGAATCCAAAATCACCCAATCAAAGATCCGTGACATGTCGTCAATGAACTGTCTCATCCGTTCGCTGTGCAGCAGCTCACTCGGGTTTGAGACCAGACCACCACCAGGAACGAAACAAAGATTCCCCTCTTGCCCCACTTGTATAATCTGCGTCTCATCAGCCTCTTTCCGCAGATACTCAGTAAGCCCGGGTATCGTTGGGGCTCCAAAGGGTACGTGAAGTCGTGGAGCCCGCAGATCGGCGTCAATCAGCAACACACTACGATTGGGTTGGCGGACAAAGGATTGCCCCAAATTAGCTGCGATGAAAGTCTTCCCCTCGGCGGCCACGCTGCTGGTGACCAAAAGGCGTCGAATTGGTTGCGTGCTTGCAATCTGGTAAAGCCGCGAGCGCAGCGTTCGGAATCGCTCCGCCCCATAAGGAAACAATGTGTCCGCGCAAAACACGCTTCCGTCCGCTCTGATCTTCCAAGCGGGACGCGGACAATTCTTCACAAATTTCTGATATCGCAGGAATGTTGCACTTTGTAAGTCAGTCACAACCGAGGGTCCTTCTGGTTGCGTCCTGTCGTCTGTGAGAACGGCACCCGCCAAACCTCCGGACGTTAGGTCCATTGGTCCGCCATTGGCGAGGATATCCTCCTGTTGCGCATTGCGTTCCTGTGCCGCCTTTTTCAATGCTTCATGGATCCGGCTCATTTTTTGTTCTGATCTCTCTCTGCGGCGTTCTAAGCCTTTAGGGCCACCGCGGGCTTGTAGTTCTCGGAATTGCGTCTCTTTTTGCTTCCACCTTCCTTGAGGGCGCTAAAGGTCGGCACCATCGTCAGTACCGGCAGCTTCAAGGACAATTCGACATCACGCTCCGAGTACATGGCCTTGTCGAGGATCATCAGCAGGTATAGAATCCCCGCCGCCAACCCAAATCCGCCTGCCAATCCGCCTCCTAAAAATATGATCAACTTTGGAAAAGAGGGCGCGGACGGATAGCTTGGGGGATCGAGTACCCGGAAGACTTCACTTTCCTGTTCATGTTCAAGATCCTTTGCGATGGACGAATCTGATTGTTTTTTCAAGAGGTCATTGTAAATTTGTTGGGCTGTTTGGTAGTCTCGTGTTAGTTCTTTGTATTTCTCTTCCACCACCGGGCTGGCTTGCACCCGCGCTTGCATCAGTCGGATCTGCTGTTGGATTTGGTTCTGGCTCTTCGTCAAATCCGCAATATTGAGATCCTCTTGTTTGACTTTTGCGCGCATCTGCTGGAGCTCGGGCGGCTCATGAAGTTTCGCCGCCGAAGGGTCAATCAGAGGCTTCGTCCCGGGGTCATCGGACATGCGACGTTTTAAGGCTTCGATCTGCGATTTTACCTTGAGCACATCCGGGTGTTCCGGCGTGTAGCGCGCAAGCATGACTGACAGTTGGTCCTGCAAGGCCGCAAGTTGCTGTGCCATCGTGTCTGGATTTTGCGGGCCGCCTGCCGACGTCGCTTTCCAATTTGCTTCCTGCTGGCTGAGCAATGTTTGGTCGAATTCCTTTTCCTGCTGCGCGCGGCCCACCGCTTGCGTTGCTGCTTCCAGTTGCGTATTCAGACCTGTCAACAGGCTTAGGTTGGTTTGCTCTTCCTCGGGAAGGGTGCCAAGGTATTGCCTCTTGAATTGCGCTAGCTTTTGATCTTGCTCGTCCAGTTTCGCTTTCGCCACCTGGAGTTCTTCGCCCATGAATTGAGTCGTTTTTTGCGACTGGTCCATCCGCCTCTGAGAGTTCTGTTCCATAAACATCGAGGTGATTTCTGTGCAGATCTGCTGTGCCAGTTGCGGCTGGTTGAAGGTCACACCCACATGGAATCCCGGGGGCCGGCCGTATGACCCTGGCATGGGTTCCAGCAATTTGACGTCGACGGCCTTCTGCAGCTGGCCGATGAGGTCGTCCATGCTGGTATTCGAGCGCTGATCCGGATAGAGATTCAATTTCTCAATGATGGGCTGCAATCGTGGACCGCTCAGGACTTGCGCCTTCATGGAGGCCAATCGCATGTTGAGATCATCTGACTCCACGGGCTTTACGTAGTCCGCGGACACGATCGGCTGTTCTACCAGTACGCTGGTCTCCGAGGTGTACTTCTTCGGCAAAACAAGAGTCGCAATATATCCAAGCGAACCAAGGAGCACTGTGCTCAGCGGAAGAATCCACCAATACCTGCGCAAAACCCTTTTCGCGTCGCTAACCGAGATTTCGCCATTTCGAACCATGCTGCTATTCCCTCGTTTCGACTAATCTGGGCAGGGAGCCACGCCTCCACTTTACTTGTAACCATCCCGCTAGGCGCAACTATTTTACGACTTCATGTGATGCACGGTTCATTCCATCCCTGCGCATCAGAGCCGAAAGTCCCTACCATACTAAGGTATTTAATATCAGTGCGTTACAAAAAAAACGACGATTTGCCTTCCGTTGAACAGCAAGCGGAAGCTTTTTCAGCAGAGTCAAGGTGGAAGAAACTTGCTCACTTTGTCCGTATTTTTATCCGCGATGGACCCATCTGCCAGCCTATTAATCCCTTTGCCCCTGAGAATTCCCTCGAGGAAGTAATTGACAATCGGGTTATCGCGAGCGCTGGCGCGCCCCAAAATCAGAATCGCGCAATACATGAATCAGAATCGGCCCTAGTCGCCGTAGGTAAACGTTACATACCGCAAGCTGATCAATCATTCGACCGACCGTTGGAGAGAAACAAGCTCAACATGGTATTCTTCTGCAGGGATAGGTTCTCGACCTCTGATTTGTGCCAACTCGATACCATTGCGCTCCGACCTCAAAATCAAAAACCCCAAGATGAATACGCGCCTCAGATACTGGATCCCAGCGATTGTCGTCGCGATTCTGATTTCTCTGTTTTCCACCCATTACTTCAGCGCCGAGCAAACCGGACGGTTCATCCTTCCCATACTGCGATGGCTTTTCCCATCCGCGAGCCGCCACACGCTGAAAGTGGTGCATTTTGGAATTCGAAAGATGGCGCACGTCACCGAATTCGGCATTTTTAGTGTCACCGTTTTTCATGGAGTTCGCGCAGAACGTCACGGATGGAGACTCAATTGGGCGATCATTACGCTTTTGATCGCCGTAACCTATGCCGGCCTAGACGAATGGCACCAATCCTTTGTGCCTCTTCGGGAAGCGCGCTTCCGCGATGTATTGATTGATGCGTTTGGCGCGGTGCTTGCCCAAGTTATAGTGTGGATTTACGCGAAGTTCCATCGGGCTTCGACCGACGGAACTTCTTGATTTACGTGCACTCCCTCCTCCCTGCCTGTTAGGGCCTGCGGCCCGCAAAATCTTATGAAAATCTCTTGGCGTTAAGATCGCAACGGCCCGGAACGGCGAGCTCGAGCCTACTCCGTTCCTCGTTCCTCATCGTCCACACCGAAAGCCACCACGAGCCCTGGTTAAAGGCCCTTTACTGTATGCACCAGCGCTTCGACAGGGGAAACCGTTTACATCATCGCTTACGATAATGTCCTTAACGCGTCCAATTACATAAGGATCATTCCGTGCGCGAAGCCATAATCGCCGGTGACATACCATCGAGACATTGGGCATTTCTCGGTGGACATGGTAAGACGTCCGCTGAACTCCGAGTTCTCTCATGTGTTGCGAACAGTCTCGCGGGATAGTCGGGATAAAGGCGGCCTATGCAGCGGGTAGCTCTTGGACGGTTTTCAAGGGATAACCGCCGTAGCTTGGTTGGAATCCGTGCTCTCTTCGCCGCCGGCGTTGACTGCGGTTACCACATAATAATAGGTGGTCCCGCTTTGAACGGTCGTGTCGTCATAGGTCACGCTGACGACCAGGCTGGCGTTGATCTTGGCATAGCCCGATCCACTTGTTGTACTGCGGTAGACGTTATACCCGGAAACCGTTGAAGTGCTCGCCGTCCAGGTCAGAGTGGCCGAGTGTGCCGTCTCTTGGACTCCGGTACCCGAAAGCGCAATCGTCTTAGGAGAACCGCTTGCCGTGCTGCTTACAGTTACTGAGCCAGTGGCGCTCCCCGCGGCACTGGGATCAAAGATCACACCGAATGTCAGACTTTGCCCAGCGGTCAGAGTGACGGGAGTGCCGGCTCCGCTGAGTGTGAACCCGGCCCCGCTCTCGCTGATCTGGGAGACGGTCACGCTCGCATTGCCTCCGTTCGTCACCGTGACACTCTGTGTCGATGACGATCCCGTGTTCACATTCCCAAAACCAAGACTTGTGGTGCTAAACGTAAGTATTTGTGTCGACGCTACTCCAGTGCCGCTCATGGCAATGACGGCAGGTGAATTTAGTGCGTTGCTAACAATCGTTACGCTACCACTCGCTGTTCCTGCTGACGCCGGCGCGAACTGAACATTAAAGCTTGTCGACTGCCCGGAACTCAGAGCTATAGGTAGCGACAAGGTGCCCGTGCTAAAGCCGCTCCCGGCCACACTCACTTGCGTGACAGACAAAGTGCCCGTGCCGCTGTTGCTCAACTGAATCGTCTGCGTGACAGGAGATCCGACAGTCACATCTCCAAAGCTGGCGCTGGAAGGTGTAATCGTTAAACTAGGCTGCACCCCATTTCCTGAAACTGAGATAACTGCCGTTGCACCCTGAGAGCTGGCAACCTCAATGTTGCCTGTAACGCTTTCCGACGTGCTCGGGCTGAAAGATACGCTCATCGCGGCGGTTTGCCCTGCCGTCAGAGTAAACGGCGTCGTGATTCCGCTGACTTTGAAATCTTTCGCGTTCACAGTGACTTGAGAAATGCTCACGCTTGTATTTCCACTGTTCGTAATCGTTACACTCTTAGAGCTCGAACTGCCGGCATTGACGTTCGTAAAGGTCATACTGCTCGGGTTCGATGACAGCGTGACGGTCGCGGCCGTGCCCGTCCCACTTAAGGACAAAACGTTAGGAGAATTGGGAGCATTGCTCACGATGCTCACCGTTCCTGTGAGGCTACCTGCTATCGTCGGTTCAAACAGAACGGCAAAAGTTGCACTGCTTCCTGCGGCTATGGTCGCGGGTGTGACCAGTCCACTCACACTATACGCATTGCCGTTCGCGGATAATCCGGCGATCGTCAGAGCCGCCGTCCCCGTGTTAGTTACGGTAAATGTTTGAGACTTTGTTTGCCCGTCGACAACGCTCCCAAAATTATAGCTCGCAGGCGAGATCGTTAGACCTGCTTGGACGCCGGTACCGCTCACGGGAATGGTCAAGGGAGAGTTCCCCGCATCGCTAACGATCGTAATGGATCCCGTATCGCTGCCCGCAGCGTTCGGCGAAAATGACGCGGTAAGGACCACCCTCTCTGACGGAGAGAGCGTGGCCGGTGCGGCCACCCCGCTTATCGTTAGGCCGGCGCCAACAGCAGTCGCGCTTGAGATTCTCACGGCGGCGTTGCCCGCATTCGTAACGACAATCTGCTTTTCCGTCGAACTGCCGGTAGCCACATTTCCAAAACTGAGAAGCCCCGGATTCGCACTCAGTTGGCCTGTCGCCACGATGGTCCCGCTCCCACTCAGGGGAACAACGAGCGTTGGATTCGCGGGATCGTTGCTTGTGATGACCAAACTCCCCGTCGTGCTTCCGGCGGCTGTAGGAGAAAAGGTGGCAACAGCGCTAATCGATTGACCTGCAGGGATGGTCGCCGGCGTCGAGATCCCGCTGATCGCGAAATCGGCGCCGGTGAGCGTGAGCAAGGAAATGGTCAGGTTGGTTGCCCCCGAATTGGTAAGAACAAGATTGTTGGTGGCCCGCAATCCGGTGGACACGCTTCCAAAATTGATGTTTGCGGGGTTCAATGACAATTGCGGCTGCGCACTCACAGCCGTCGCGGACAAGTTGACGATGACCGGTGTACTGCCTCCGTCGCCTTGCGCGGTGAGTGTTCCCGTCAAGGTTCCCGTCGAAGTTGGATTTACGGCGACGAGAAAAGTTCCGGTTTGGCCTACGGCTAGAGCCATGGGGGTGGGCATACCCAAGATACTGAATTGGGTATTGGAAACCTTAACCTGTGTAATATTCAAGGCCGCGTTTCCGGTGTTCGACATCGAAACCAGCTGCGTGGATTGCTTACCGACTGCAACCTGCCCGAAGTTGACAATCGCGGGGCTCAATCGGAACCCAGCTTGCACGCCTGGCTGTTTTCCGTTCACCAGGCCCGCGCAGCCACTAAGCACTAGGAATTGAGGGACTAGAAGCACTACCACGAGTAACGTCGGCAAACTGCATTCCCTGCGGATTCTTGTACTGGTCTGGTGCAGGAGAACTTGCGCGTGACCCACGCTCATTGAGATGGCCTCCGGATTGAACCCAGAGTTGAGAGTAGGTAAGTACGGGGCATGGCATAACTGGTGGGAAGACCAAAAGAGGGACAGGCGAACCGATTTGTCCACCGCCTAGATAAAGGTTGCCCTTCGGTGCAAGCTGTCCGATGGGGCAAGTCGCAGCGATTCTCGCCAGGCGGTCTGGCGTGAGCGCATCGTACATGTCCTTTTCAGAACCAATTCAGTATGCGCAAGAAATATCCTCGGGGAGGATCAGCGCATCGAGGCAGATAGGCTTCCGGCAGTCGCCATTTTCTGCTATCAGGTTATTCGTGAAGCGAGAGATCAGGCCAAGAGGAGTATAACAAAGTTAGTCCTTGTTCCTGGTTCGGGCAGACGCGATCTGTTGGGCTTCCGAGCCAGATGTCACGTCGCCCTGCATCAATCCAGCATCATGGATCTTATAAATCAAAGTGCGGTAACTTATTTTCAGTTCCTTTGCTGTTTTTCTCCGGTTCCAGTGATTCGCACGAAGTGTCTCGAGGATGACGCTGCGCTCCATTTCTTTAGTCGCATCCTTCGACTTTTGCTTCATCGATATCTGGATTCCATTCGGCGCAACTTCGAAGCTGGATCTGCTGCTCTTCGCATCCCGTACCGGATCCGTCGTTGCCTCTGGTCCGATCAGAACGTACCGAGCCACCACATTGGAAAGTTCCCTAATGTTCCCGGGCCAGTTCAGGTTCTGGAGGTCTTCTAGCATTTCGGGCAGAAATGGCTTGGCCGCCATCCCAAATTGCCTCTGGAAATGTTGGCGGAAGAATTCAGCAAGCCGAGGGATATCCTCACGCCGCTGACTAAGCAAAGGGAGGTGAATTCGAAAGACGTTAACTCTGTAGTATAAATCTTGCCGGAATCGTCCCGCGGTGACCTCTTCTCGCAGGTCTTTGTAGGTTGCACACAGCACGCGGACGTCCAGCTTCCGCTCCACTTGGTCGCCAATGCGAGAAAAAGTGGCATCTTGAAGGAAGTGAAGCAGTTTGCTCTGGAGACTGAAGTCCAGATCTCCGATTTCGTCAAGAAACAGCGTGCCTTTGTGCGCGAGTTCTACTCGACCCGGTTTGCGGAAGTTCGCTCCCGTGAATGCCCCTTTTTCGTAGCCGAATAACTCACTTTCAAGCAGGGAGCCAGGGATGGCTGCGCAATTGACCTTTACGAATTCTCCCGAGGCATACTCCGAATTTCGGTGAATCCATCGGGCCATTGTCTCCTTGCCGGTACCCCCCCGTCCGCTCAAAAGTACAGGTATGCTCGTTCTGCTAATCCGGCGGGCTTGGCGCTCCAGTTCCCGCATGGCCGCAGAGTTGCCAAATAGCAATTCCTCGGGAGGAAAAGCGTTCCATGGATCGAGGAGACCGGGCGTAATTGAGCTCGTGGAGAACATTGGTTCAGACGAGGACAGCACATTGCCAACCAAAAGCTGAGTCACGAATCGGCCAAATTTAAGTGCAAACAGGATCTGCAACCCACTTTTTTTCAATGACATGCACGTCACAAAGAATGTAATAGCAGTTCGACTGCATTGGGATGGTTCGTCGTCAATGGCTCGGGAAGGGAAATCTCAGGGCTGCCGAAAGGAAGCTGACTTCCCTTTTTAGTCTCTGGGGCTGTCAAGATCGCTGACCGCGCAGTGTCCTAGAAGGGTGCATGCGTGTCGCCACAACAGAGTGCGGACGATTCTGCTTTCCGCAGGAGAAAACTCCGGCTGCCGTGCAGGGAATGTTCAAATTGAAGGTATCTGCCGTGACGATTGGACAAGACGACCCGATTCCGCGCGAGAAGCAACTTAGAAAATTGATCGCAACAAGACCTTATGACTTCGGCGTGCTTCCACGGATGATGTCATAGCGCTCGATGACTACTGCTATGCCCGTACGAGGCGTTTCATCCTCCACTCTCTGCTCAACTCGAACGATTTTGGCTTGGGCCCGTACAAGGACCTCTGTTCCGTGCGTGATCTCAGCGGGCAACGTGAGCGTAATATCCAATTCGGAGCCAGATTGCAGCTCTTGGCTCACCACAAAATACAAGCCTCGTGTCGATATGTCTCTGGTCCTGCCTTCCTGCTTAGTGAGAAGATTTTCGACGGCGAACCGGACACTGACAGGGAGTGTCAAATCATAGCGACGCGCCATACGACGTTCCGTCATCAACGCCATCCTCGAGCTCCGTTCATGGCTCCTACCGCGGAGCCCCATGGTCTGTGGGTCTTCTCGAAATCTCTCGGTTCACAAAACTTGATAGTTTGGGTCGTTCGCAATTTTGCAAACTACCGGACCTCGCTCGCCGCCTTGAACATTCTGGATGCCTTCGCTGGACAGTTCACACGTCAGCGTGGGGAAATGTCAGCAGCTGATAAGAACTACCGGAAACGGTTCGCACCTTTTCGGTAGTTCTTCCAGGCGACCGACTCGTCACCACCGTTTGCACTGACAGGTCTAGAAGGACCCGTCACGATCGTTCAAGCCTGACGTTGGATCTTGATTTCGCTGCAAAAGATACATTGCCCGCGCCTACTCAAGCAAGATATGTTTTCTCGAGGGCGTTCTTAAAGCGCAAGCGCACGTACTAGAACGCCATTTAGTGTGGCTTGGCCCCAAGCACCACCGGGACGGCTTCTCCAGATTTGTCATTCTGCGCTTTTCGTCTGTTCTTCGGATTATCTAGATTGAATTGCCTCATTTTGTACAAAAGCGCTTTGTAACTAATCCCCAGCATTTTTGCTGCGTCTTTGCGGCACCAGCGTGTCTTTTCGAGTGCGTCCGCAATTGCCTCCATCTCGGCCTCGTCTTTCAAGCCCCTAACCAACGCTTTCAAGCCTTGCTCCCGGGGTACGCTGGTTTCCGTCCTTGGTGATGTCCTCTGGCGTGTGGCAGACATTTCCACCAGTTCTCGAAGGCTACCCTCATCATCCTCGAGGATCACATAACGTTTCACGAAATTCTCTAGCTCACGCAAATTACCCGGCCACGGATAGTTGACTGCCGCATCGAGTAAATGCGCTGAAGGAGCTGGCGCTGGCTTGCCGAATTTCTCGCAGTACTTGTCGAGGAAATGGCGAAAGAGGAGGGGGATTTCTAAGGTTCTCTCCCGCAAGGGTGGCACATTGATCGACAATACGTTCAACCGATAGTAGAGATCTTCTCGGAAGCGACCCGTCTTCATCGCTTCGTGCACATCGACGTTTGTAGCAGCCAGCACGCGCACATCGGTTTCCACGAGATGGCGACCACCGAGCCGCGAATACTGGTGATCTTGCAGAACGTGTAGTAACTTTGCCTGCAAATGCACAGGCATTTCTGCTATTTCGTCCAGAAAAATTGTCCCCTTATTTGCTAATTCGAACTTTCCGGGTTTCGCGCGCACAGCCCCCGTAAATGCACCCTGCTCAAATCCGAACAGCTCCGATTCTAACAACTCACCAGGCAGGGCGGCACAATTCACCTTGACGAATGCTTGATTCCGCCGCTTGGACCGCAAATGGATCATCCTCGCGACGACCTCTTTTCCTACACCACTTTCCCCGCAAACAAAGACCGGAACATCTACGGGAGCGATCTGTAGGATTTGCTGTCGAATACGAACCATTTGGGGACTGGCCGCGAGAAAACTCAGATCTTCTGTCACCTGATCACAATAGTCCTTCAATGCCTGGTTTTCCTGCACCAGTTCCTTCTTTTGCTTCGACTTCAGCATCGCCGCATCTAATTCAGTCTTTTCAAATGGTTTTGTCAGGTAGTCATGTGCGCCTAGTCGGATCGCTTCGACAACTGTACCCACCTCATTCGAACAAGATAGCATGATCACGTTGAGACTTCGGTCTATGTGCATCAATTCCTGCAATGTATCAAGCCCGCTCATTTCCGGCATCAATACATCCAGAATGATAAAATCCGGGCGATCGCCAGAATTGATTTTTGAAATCGCTTCCTTCCCGCTGCTTACTGTTTCTACATCGAAGCCATCCACTTCCAGCAAGGTCTGAAGGTATTTTCGAATGCTCGGTTCGTCGTCCACTACAAGAATTGTCTCTTTAACTGCCATTGTTCCCACCTTCGTGCTCCTTGAGTCTTAGGTTTGATCCATCGGCAGCAGAAATGCAAACATGCTCCCTCGTTGCGTTTCGCTTTCCACCCAGATTTTCCCGCGATGTGCCAAGATCAACCGCTTCGCAATCGCCAACCCCAGACCCATTCCTGACGTCTTCATATCTACTCGCATAAAATCTTCAAAAATTTCTTGATGGTGTTCCGCTGCAATCCCCGGCCCCGAATCGATTACGCTGATTTCGACGCTATTGGGCCTCGGCAAACGAAATCTCCGCCTTTCTTCCGTTGGTACCACCTGCGTGACCCGGCGCTCCCAGAAATGGGGACGTGTCCGGAGCGTCACAGTTCCGCCGGCCGGCGTGTGTTTCAGAGCATTGTCGAGCAGGTTGAACGTAACTTGTTGTACCTTTTGATAGTCAAACTTGAAGGTAGGAATGGATGGATCGAGCTGAGTCTCGAGTTTTACTGCCTTACGCTGGTACAGTTCCGACCACCGGCTGGCTATTTCCGTTAGGCAATCTTGCAAATCGTTCTCTCGCAATTGCAGAACAAGTTTCCCGCTCTCTAAGGCGGAATAGTTCAGAAACATTGAAACCAGTCTTACGAGCCGCTCACAGCTTTCCTTTGATTCTTCGAGAATATCTCGTTGTTTCTCCGTCAGTCTCCCAAGGGATCCTGTCAACAACAGGTCATAATAGCCTTTGATTACGGCCAAAGGAGTTTTCAATTCATGGGCTGCCGAGGCGAGAAAGACAGTCTTTTGACGGTTCACTTCTTGCAACTTCAAATATGCGGCCAATAGGTTCCGATAGGTGACTTCACGCTCCTGCAAGAGTTCCTGGACGGTCGGCTCTATTACCCGCGGTTGCTCTTCGAACTTATCGAACTTCTTGTTGTCTGACACAAATTCGATCGCCAGCCACTCAGACTCTCGGATCCACCGCAGGCGTGCCTGATAGTGTTTGCCGTCCTGACTGCCCTTCAAGGTAACGTCTTCCTCTCTGCCTTGCACCCTCTGCAGTATGTCCCCAACATCCACCTTCAGTACTTCCCGGAGAATGTTCAAGGGGCGGCGACCGTCTAAGCCTAGCTGCTGCAAAAATGCTAGCGCCAGCCTATTCGACGCTAGCATTTGGCCCTCTTGATCGGACAAAATAACTCCATAATCCAACGTTTCAAGGAAGGAACGCACCTGTGTTAGAGACACATTGCCCTGTGCGTATCTGCCTGCAGAATTGGCGGTAACTTCCATCTGTTTCGGCCGTTCCTCAAGGAGTGGAAAATATTTTCCCGTGCCATATCCTTCCAGACGCCCGCTGTACTGTCAATGGGAAACGCGTGCCATTTGCACTTTTAGGGAAATCCTGTACGCAAATTGTCCCAATGACTGGAGTGCACTTGGTTAGAACACCCGGCCATCTGGATCAATGTACTGAAAATAAGCAATTTATATTTCGAGGCAAATCCCTGAACTGGCATCCAACCTGCTCGTTTCCGTACTAGACCCGGAGTACTAAAAAAATGAATATTAGTTTCCAACGCGTCGAAGAATATACCCAATCGCGCGCATCCGCTCGGATCAAAATTCAGGTCCCGGTATTCCTTCGCGCTTCGGACCCTACAGGCACCGAGATTTTTGAACTTACGAAAACCCTGAATATCAGCGCTCGGGGGGTTTGTCTTGCCTCATCGCACTTCCTTCGCGTTGGTCAAACCGTTCACTTAACCATTCCCACGCCATCTGGATCCTCTTCAAGCCTGGTACCCAATGAAACTCCTCCGATTACCGCGCGAGTCCGACGTATGGAGGTCTTGGGTGAGATGCGGGTTTTCGGGTTGGAATTCCTTCGCCCGCTTGAGTAAGTGAGTACCCGTGCCCAGAGATTGTCGGATGTTTGATGGAGGTCTGCGGAGGTCCATTTTTCAGCCGAATAATTTCAAAGCAACAGTCGCATATCTATCGAATTTGTAATAACATGCACCCACCTGCTGGGTCCCCAGCGGCTTGGATTCTCGGATCTATTCTTGCTTTACTGATTGGCACTTGGCTTGCTGCAGATTGTAGCAATGCCATTTGAGTGAGCCGGCCCCAAACCCCGCGGGGAAGGCAGAATGTGGGAACACCCGCTTATGCCCAGCTCCGGAGCCCCAGCGGCCGCGCGCTTGCCCGTCGAAGACTCCTATCTCGAGCTTCTAGCAGACACGCTCGAAGGTATGGACATTCCCGCACGCGGTCAATTTCTCCAACGATATTTCCGCACAATCACTCAACTCGATTTACGCGAGAGCCAAAGCTTGCAGCTCTGGGAAGAAATGCTCACGCGTCGCCGGGAGTTGTCTGAGCAGATTGGCCGCCGTATCTCACTGAAGACTGTTCTGATGGATGTTCTTTCCACGGCTGGAATGATTCGTGTGCCGGTGGTTCTCGAATATGACGAGTTCAAAAAACTACAATTAAATGCCGTCACTGATCCTCTCACGGGGCTCTACAATCGCCGTTTGTTTGCTGAGTCTTTCGAAAAAGAACTTAATCGTGCCCGTCGCTACGGCATCCCTCTCGGTATCGTTATCCTAGATCTCCACCATTTCAAGGAAGTAAACGACAAGTACGGCCATCCACGTGGCGATG
The DNA here is from genome assembly GCA_963701055.1 of Candidatus Acidiferrales bacterium. Lineage (GTDB taxonomy): Bacteria > Acidobacteriota > Terriglobia > Acidiferrales > UBA7541 > Acidiferrum. The sequence goes on from OY969563.1 coordinate 6,047,891, forward strand.
AAGTCCTGCGCGCCGCGGCCGCGACACTGCAAAAAGCTTTGCGTACTTCAGACTCCGCCTTTCGCATCGGCGGCGACGAATTTGCTCTTCTCCTGCCGCAAACCGACGCCGCACAAGCTTCAGCTCTCAGTCGCCGTGTTGAGACTGTCTTCGCGGAAACTCTTAAGCCACTTCAACTGGCTTTCTCTGTCGCAATGGACCATGGCGTCGCCAACTTTCCTGAAGACGGAGATCAGTCCGACCAATTGATTCATGTCGCTGACGAACGTCTTTATCTGCTGAAACACGCGAACCATAAACGCAGTGCCGAGCCTTCCGCACGCCTCGCCGGACCGGCAGCAGCTGCACCGCCGGTAGTTCCGTCGCCCACACCCAGCGCAGCGCCGATTAACATCACGACGGGACGTCCCCCGGAAAAGACCACGACGGAATTTGACTTGGCCTCTTCAGCTGCCGCTGAATCCATTTCCAATCAGACCGCTCATGACTCGACCCATGCTCCGTCCTTCACAATTCAGCGAAAATCCGAACGCGTCTCCATGGCTGGCACAAATGCCTATGCGGTCATAGGAGAAACTGGAACACGACGCGCTCGCGTCCTGGATCTCGGATTTGGAGGCGTGGCACTGGAACTTGAAGAAGCCGAAGAACTTTCGGAGAATCTATTGGCGGTTTTGCACGTGCCAATTCTTCCGCCCGTGCGCGTGTTCTTGCGCCCCGTCTGGTCACGCACCACCAAAGAGGGTGCCTTGCGCCTTGGATGCCATTTCGTCTCCTGATGCGCCTGCGACAAACCTCTTCGTCTTAAAGGTATTTTCCTCGTAAACAGACAATCCTGGTCTCTGGGCGCAGATCAGGGCAGTTACCCCCCTGGCCTATTTCTGTCCACCGGACAGGTTGCGGGTACCGCCTCCAAACCGATAATTTGGAATTTCACAAACCCAAGGGAGATTTTCTCGCGATGCGCGTCCTTCACACAGCTTCTTCTCTGCTTCGTAGCGTCACCAGCCTTGGCAGCTTGTTTCTGATCTCTTTGCTGGGCATCGGTTGTGCAGGGTATACGAAGACAGTAGTCCCGAATCTCTCTGTTTCCGCCAGTTCGGTCAATTTCCAAACAGTAGTGGTTGGCCAAAAGGTCACCAAGACCTTTGACATCTCCAACACTGGGACCGCCCCTCTGCAGATCTCTGCTCTGTCGGTTTCCAGTAACGTATTCTCCATTTCGGGGCCTTCCGTGCCTCGCACCCTTCCAGCGGCCAGCAGCGTCACGTATACATTGACCTTTGCTCCTACTTCGGCTGGCGATGCATCTGCTACCGTCGCTATCTCGACAAATGCCGCGTCCAAGCCGGCGTCGATCTCTCTCGCAGGTAGTGGCAAGACGGCCATCGCCAATCTGGTGGTCAATCCTACGATGGTGAGCTTCGGCAACATCGCGTTGAAATCCACCGGCACGCAGAACGTCACGCTCGAAAACACCGGAGATAGCAACCTTTCTTTGCGGGCGGTAACGGTTTCCGGTGCAGGTTTCGGTTATTCGGATCTTTCTCCCGGCTTCTCGCTGGCCCCGAACCAGAAAGTCACATTTCAGGTCTGGTTTACTCCCAAGGCAGCTGGAGCGGCATCGGCCACACTTTCTCTGTCAAGCCCGGATCTTTCCTCGCCCGCCACGTTGAGCCTGTCCGGAGACGGAGTTAGTACCTCGACCCCGCCGACAACGTCGAAGACGGCGAACCTGGTCGTCAGTCCTACGGTGGTGAGCTTCGGCAACATCGCGTTAAAATCCACTAGCACACAGAGCGTCACGCTCGAAAACACCGGGGATAGCGACCTTTCTTTGCAGGGGATTACGGTATCCGGTGCAGGTTTCGGTTATTCGGATCTTTCTCCCGGTTTCTCGCTGGCCCCGAACCAGAAAGTCACATTTCAGGTCTGGTTTACTCCCAAGGTAGCTGGTGTTGCATCGGCTACACTTTCTCTGTTGAGCCCGAATCTTTCCTCACCCGGTACGCTGAGCCTGTCCGGAGACGGGGTTAGTGCCTCGACTCCGCCGACGACAAACCCGGCGCCTCCTTCGACGCCGCCCTCAGTTGCGCTGAATTGGAATGCCAGCACCAGCCAAGTAATCGGTTATCGCATCTATCGCAGCGAAACCTCTGGCAGTTCATACAACCTGTTGACTGGCACGGCGGTGGCTGCCTTGACCTACACGGACATAACAGTCTCTCCCGGCACGACCTATTATTATGTCGTTACAGCCGTCAATTCCGCCGGGGTCGAGAGCGTCTACTCGAATCAAGTGATGGCCGCTGTTCCTGCATCTTGATCGTTTCTTTCCGGCTGCACACACCACACTAGTTTTGTGCTTAACCCAACTTGGTTTATAATTGCGGTTTGCCTCGTGACCTAGCGACGCGGCTGTAGTTCCTTGGCTTCCAGGGAGCCGTGCAGACCGGACACGAAAGAATGGAGAATCATGAAACCCGGTATTCATCCCGATTATCATCCTGTGACGGTGCATTGCGCCTGTGGGCATACATTCCAGACGCGCTCGACCGTCAAGGGTGAAATGCTGCGCGTCGAAATCTGCTCGAGCTGCCACCCGTTCTTCACGGGTAAGCAGAAGCTCGTTGATACCGCTGGACGCGTGGAGCGCTTCAACAAGAAATACGCCAACGCTCCTGCTCCTACAGGCAAACGGTAATTGTAATTCTGAATCGGATTTGACCCACGGGCCGGCCTCTGGCCGGTCCGTTTCGTTTTTCGGCCTTTTGTCCTACTCGCGAACTCCGTGTAGAATCAATTTCCAACGTGGCGACACAATCCCGCATGTTTGATGGCGCGCCCACTCCGGATGGAGTGGAGTCCGCGCCGCCACGAGTCACCCTCCGCAACGCCTTCTCCCACCCTTTTGATTCCGCGATTGCGGCCGCTCGCACCTGCTATTCTTCCCGCCTGATCGGTCCAGAGGAGATCACAGACAAGCAGCGCCTGAACATCGGAGCGGCCACATTCTACAGCGGTCACCATACTGTCTATCAGCATGCTCACTTCGAATTTGGCCTGGAGAACATCAGCCGCCAGTTTGTCTGGTCTTTCCTGCACGCCCACCCTTTTTACAATTCTGAACAGCAGAGCCAGCGCTATGTCCGCATGGAGCGCGCTCAAGCCTACGTTCCCGCCGTTTCCCTCTTCTTCGACGAAGGCTCGCGCGAAATTTACGAGGCTGCCATCGCTCGCGCCTGGGCGTATTACCGCGAGCTCTCGACTTTGCTCGTTGCCGACGCCAGGACCATCCTGAGCGACATCTGGCATATCGGCCCGATGTCCCATCCAAAACGTATTCAGAAAATTGAGCGCTCTGCCGAAAAACGAGCCATAGAAATCGCACGCTATGTCCTTCCTGTGGCGGCCTTCACGACGATGGTGCACACTCTTTCCGGTATCGTCCTTCATCGGCTCTGGCGTATGTGTTCGGCTTCCGACACGCCTACCGAAGCGCGCACCGTGATCGGCGAAATGGTCGCGCTGGTACGCCAGCAGGATCCCCAGTTTTTCGATCGCTTTGGCACTTCGCCGCTCGAAGAGCTGCCCGAATGGAAAGACATCACTTCCGCTCAATTACAGGCCGATGTATTCGTGCAAGAGTTCGACGCTCCACTTCAGGGTAAGACTTCGAGGCTCCTGGACTACTCGCACAACGCAGCTCGCGTTATGGCCGCTTCCTATCGCGCGGTCGTCGGATTGCCGGAATCCGCTTGCTCAGATGTGCAGGCCATCGAACGCCTTCTGAATCCCGCCCGCAATCTATACCGCCTCGAAACTCTGAACATCGGCGTGCATGCTCCTATGATGCGCGCGCTGCAACACGCTACATACACTTTCGCCAAGAAGATCAGCCATACTGCGGACAGTCAGGACCAACGGCACCGTATGGTTCCCGGCTCGCGCCCGTTGCTTACACTCGCCGATACGCGCGAGCCAGACTACATTACCCCGATGCTCCTCCACGAGAATGTTAGGGCCAAGGAAGTCTACGAACGCGCCATGAGTGACGCCTGGAGCGCCAAAAACCATCTTCTCGACCGCGGCGTGCCTCCAGAGATTGCTCTTTATCTGCTTCCCAATGCCAAGTCCATCCGCCTGGTTGAAACTGGCTCGCTTTTACACCTCCTCCATAAATGGACGATGCGCACCTGCTTCAACGCTCAGGAAGAAATCTACAACGCCTCCATGGACGAAATTGCGCAAGTCCGCGAAGTCCATCCCGAACTTTCCCGCTACATCGGTCCGCCCTGCCATCTGCGCGCTGGCATCACCACGCCGATCTGTACCGAAGGCTCTCACTTTTGCGGTATCAAGGTCTGGCTCGACTTCCCCAATATTCAACGTCGTATCTGAAACGCTCTTCACTATCCGCTACGTCATATGGGCAAGAGGTGCTCCATGGCGCTCACCCGGCTCCGGTTCCTCTCGTGCCTGCTCACAGCTCTGCTGGCATTTCCTGCGGCCGCATTTGATTCGCCGCTTTCAGATACAGCGTTGCGGGAAGCATATTTCATCGGTCAACGACACGATGACACCACAGTGGCCGTTCTCGACAAATACACGACTCACCTGCCTCCGCCGAAAACGGGTCCGTACATCGATGCGGTGAGTTTCTTTTCCCCTTTTGCGCAAGCCGTGCTGAACTCGAATCAACACTTCAATGGGTATAACGCTCAACAAGCGGAACTCGATCACCGAGACCAGACCGAAACCGTCAAAGTTGTTATCGATATCGCGTTCACTCAGTCTTACGGACCCTATACCGCTGCTCCTACCGGCTCCAAGATGCCGTACGCGTTAGGTCTTGCCCCTCGCCCGATGGATTTCTGGAAGGATTTTCAGGTGCGATTCTTCGGTAACAATAAACCGCTCCATCCCCTAAATTCTTCTGGCGAGCCCAAGGTATCTTGCGGCGAATATGATTGTGTACTCCTTGGAGCTACTCTCGAGTTCGAATTCCTCGCGGAAACATTTCCGGACAATTCAACCACGGTCCAGATCGATCCTCCCGAAGGCCCGCAAGTGGTTGTCGAATATGACCTGTCGTATGTTCGTTGAATTTTATTGCCAAGGTGAGTTTAGCTTTTCCAGTGCAGCGTGACTGCTCCCGCCATTGGGTGCGGCAAGGGAATGCCGGTTCGCCGCTGCTCGATCAGGTTTTGCTTCAGAGCGAAATACCACTTCGCGGGCCGGTCTGCATCATCGATCAGCATCAGACGTGGATTATGCTTCAGCCCTTCCGACTGTTTGATCATCGTCTCCTGGTCCTGGCGCAGAAAAATCTTCGCGAACATGCGAAATACGGAAATCGGCAGCGGAAGATTCCATGCCGCTACGAAATCAATGCGGCAACAATCTCGCCGCACCGGCGTCACTGTCGCGCGGCTGGAGAACCAATATTTTCCGCTATGAATCTCTTCAAACCGCATGTTCGGCAATACGAAATCAATCGTCGTCGTGACAGGCTCGCCGGTAACTCGTTTCAACCACTGATACGGCAAACTGTTTGTCGAAGGCGAATGCTTGCTCATACGGAAGCCATCCGGAATTGGCTCAAACTGTTTGGACTTCTCATGGATGCTCGCTTTACTCCGCCAAAACCAGGATTGATGCACAAACGGACCGTGTGCCGGGTCCATCAGACCAATAATTCCGTGATCGATGTGTGAAGGCAGTTCGCACTCAAGCCGCGTGATCTTGTACTTTTCGCTGAATTTTGGCAGCTCAGGGGCCGCTGGTAAGTTTTCTGGCAATTTTGTTCCCGGCCCGTTCACATAAACCCACACGTAGCCGTCACGCTCTTCGCAAGGGAAGTGGCCGGCGCTGATGCGCTCCACTTTCAGCTTGTCATGGCTCGTCAAGGAAGGAATCAACACGCAGCGGCCGCTGCAAGCGTCAAACTCCCATCCGTGGTAGCTGCATTGTAGATTCTTTCCGTCAAAATGGCCGTACGAAAGCGGAATCCCCCGGTGTGGACATGAGTCCCGCATCGCAAACGCTTTCCCCCCGCTGGTCCGCCCAAGCACCAACGGGACTTCCAACAGTGTCGCTTTCGACAGGTTCCGTCCAGAGATCGCAGCGCTGCGCATCGCCGGATACCAGAAATCCCACAAGAAACCGAAATCCGTTTGTGGCAAACCTTCCTGCCGAATTTCCATCCCGGTTTCCATGGTCGTTTGTGTCGCCTCGCTCATCCTTCCACCTTCGATCTCCTGAGCTTTACCAAGTCGCATCGTAGTACAGCCACAAGCCGAACAGCAATGTCGGTACCGACTTAGGCCCAGTTTCACATACCTACGTTTGCAACCAATCGGCGTTGGCGCTACTCTAACCCTAGAGAAAAAAGATGTTTGCCTCTTTCCATTAGGGTCCTCTCAACGATCGTTCCATTCGGAGCGAATACCCTTCTCCGGCGCTTTATCAAATTATTCTCGGCTTCTCGTCCACGGACGAGTCGAGCGCTTTCTTGGCGCAAAGGATTCCGCAAATGTCAGTTCTTACTCTCAGTCAAAAACTTGACCAGTTGGACGTTCGCTACCAGCAGATGACGAAGGAACTTTCCACTCCAGAAATCGTCTCTGATTCCGCGCGCTTCCAGAAGCTTGCCAAACAGCACTCCGACCTCGAGGAAATCGTCAACAAGCACCGGGAGTTCAAGCAAATCGAAAAGGACCTCGCCGGTACTCGCCAGATGATCGTGGAATCCGAAGACGCCGAGATGCGCCACATGGCTCAGGAAGAAGAACGGCAGCTCACCACGCGCAAGGAACAGATTGAGCGCGAATTGAAGCTTCTTCTCATCCCCAAAGATCCCAACGATGAGAAAAACGTCATCCTCGAAATTCGAGCTGGCACCGGTGGCGATGAGGCCGGGATTTTCGCGGGCGACCTGTTCCGTATGTATTCGCGGTACGCCGAATCCCAAAGATGGAAGGTCGAGGTTCTGGAAAGCTCCCCGGCCTCCATGGGCGGCGTCAAGGAAATCGTCGCCGCGATTCAAGGAAACAAGGTTTATTCCAAGCTGAAATATGAAAGCGGAGTGCATCGTGTACAACGCGTGCCCGCGACGGAAACGCAGGGCCGCATCCACACTTCGGCTGCAACCGTGGCGGTACTTCCCGAGGCTGATGAGATCGATATCAAGATCGAGGCTAAGGATCTTCGCATCGACACGTTCTGCTCCTCGGGACCTGGCGGCCAGTCGGTCAACACCACTTACTCCGCGGTCCGCATCACGCATCTTCCGAGCGGACTTGTTGTCTCTCAACAGGACGAAAAATCTCAAATTAAAAATCGCGCCAAGGCCATGCGCGTTCTGCGTTCTCGCCTGTATGAAATGGAACTGGAAAAGCAACAGGCGGCCATACTCGCGGAACGGCGTGGCCAAATCAAAACAGGCGATCGCTCGGAGAAAATTCGTACCTACAATTATCCCCAGAACCGCGTTACCGACCACCGCATCGGGCTAACAATCCACCAACTTACTGAAGTCATGGATGGCAAGCTCGCACCTCTGGTCGATGGCTTGGTGGGTCACTACGAAGCAGAACGTCTCAAACAGGAATTGGCCGAGGCCTAGCCGGCATGCAAAATTGTTCGCCGATTCGAGGAGCGCGTTCAGAAACGACAGAGCAATTGGCACGATGAGCCTGGTTTTTACAGATCGTTCGGTTCGCTCCCTGCTGAAGCAGGGCACGGACCAACTGCGTGCTGCCGATGTTCCTTCCCACACGCTTGCGGCTGAACTCCTACTTCTCCATGCCAGTTCGCAAAACCGTACCTGGCTTTATTCTCATCCAGAAGCGCTACTTCCAGACCCTGTGGTGGCGGCTTACTTCGCGCTTCTTAAGCGACGCGCTTCCGGTGTACCGACGCAACATCTCACAGGCAAACAGGAATTCTGGGGCCTCGAATTTGAAGTCAGCCCACAGGTGCTCATTCCGCGCCCGGAAACGGAACATCTCATCGAAGTCGCCCTCGACCGGCTGGCCGTCCGAGAGATTCGGGCAGGGCGCCCACCGCGGCTAAACGGTGAAAACGTTACGCTCCTGGATATCGGCACAGGTTCTGGCTGTATCGCGATCGCACTAGCGAAAGAACTTTCCGCCGCTACCGTCTATGCGACGGATATTTCCAAGTTGGCTCTAGAAATTGCGGGGCGAAACGCCGCCCACCACGCCTTATCGGACCGCATCCAGTTTCTCGAATCCGATCTATTCGCCGCGTTTCGATCTTCCCTTGCGCAAACACCGCGAGTGAGCTTCGATCTCATCGTAAGCAATCCGCCTTACATCAGCCTGCGGGAAGCCGATTCGCTACCGATCGAAGTGCGTGATCACGAACCGCACGCGGCGCTCTTCGGAGGTATAGAAGGCTACGAAATCTACGGCGCGCTCATTCCGAACGCTGCCCAATATTTGAAATCAGGCGGATTGCTGGTTCTTGAACTCGGCTACAACAGCCTCCCCGCCGTCGAGCCACTTCTCGATCGTTCCAGCTGGATTAAAGTCGCAATCACAAAGGATCTCGCCGGTATCCCTCGCGTAATCTCCGCCGAACGTCTTTAGCAGTCACCCTATCTCATCCGTGTTGTGAGGCACTTTGTTTCTGCAGGAATTAAAGAAGTTAACGAGAGGGTTTATTTCTACGGCCCGAATTTAGCTCGGTTCGATAACCAAGAGCCCTTTTATTTGAGTAAAATGGCGTTTGTTAAATGTCGCAACCTGACTCCCTCGCTCGACGGCCGTCGCCGCTACAATCACATCATAGAAGCCTATCATCTTGCCAGAAGCTTCCAGCTCAGCCCAAATACGCGCCTGCTCGTATGCAGTCTGCTCGGTGTACGGAATAATAGGAACAGACTCTAAGACCGCACTTAGATAACGCTGCCTCGTCAACTTATGCGCCCCGGTTGCCCGTTCTACCCTATGCCAGAGCTCGGCTACCGTAATCGCTGCGATTTCAAACTGATCGCTTAGACGGGACAGCACCCAATTCCGCAAGTCGAAGGTTCCTTTCTCACCCCTAATCACGACGTCCGTGTCTAACATTATCGCCATTTGTCAGTCGGCGTCTTCAGGGCTTTGCGGCCCCTTCGTATATCACGAACCCACGCTCGCCGTTCGTTATCCGGCAATTGGATATCAGCCAAGGCCTCGGCCAAATCGCGGCCCGTGCAAAGCCTTTCCCTGCCAGGCCCCAGACTGGCCACAGTTTCACCGTTTTTAACCAGCACAAATGTAACGTTTTGATAGTGGGCGCGGTTGATGCAGTCGGCAAAATTACGTGCGGCCTCGGTCACACTTATTCTCGTTTTCTTCATAAATCTGATTATCAGATTATCTTATTCTATGATTTTGGTTAATCAGACCTGGCCCCAAGGCACCGTGATCGAAATCTGATTTAAGCGACCCGCTTGAATTCCCACACCATGTTCGGCGAGTCGCCATCGTTCGCCTTGCTTTACCTCACGAGCGTTGCCGCAAGGGCGCCGAAGTCGTAGGCTTATCGCATGCCGGACCTCGCTCGCTTCCGCGCAAAACATGATTCTCCCGAACTCCAGGAGACGCCTCTTCATTCCGCGATCCTCCATGTGGATATGGACGCTTTCTTCGTTTCAGTGGAGCTGTTAGAACGTCCTGACCTCCGGGGAAAGCCGGTTGTCGTCGGCGGCCGTCCCGACCAGCGGGGCGTCGTCACGGCAGCGAGCTACGAGGCCCGCAAATTCGGGGTTCATTCGGCGATGCCTCTCCGCACCGCCGGCCGTCTCTGCCCTCAGGCCATTTTCCTCGACGGGCATCACGAAAAATATTCGGAGTGGAGCGACCGCGTTGCCACCATCCTCGGCAAGTTTTCTCCGATCGTCGAAATGGTTTCCATCGATGAAGCGTATCTCGATCTCTCAGGTACGGAGCGACTCCACGGCCCTCCACTCGCTGCGGCAGACAAACTTCTTCGTTCCATCACACGGCAAACCGGCCTTCCCTGCTCCGGCGGCCTGGCTACGACTCGTCTGGTCGCGAAGGTCGCCTCGGATCAGGGCAAACCGCGCGGGTTGGTTTGGGTCGCGCCAGGAATGGAAGCTCGTTTTCTGGCTCCTCTTCCCATCCGCAAGATTCCCGGCATCGGCGAAGTCACCGAACGTGCTCTGCGCGCTCTGGGAATTGAAACCGTTGAGCAGTTGGCGTCTCACCAACAGGAAAAATTGGAGAAGATCTTCGGCCAGTGGGGCACGGCCCTGTATCGCAAAGCCCGCGGTGGCGATTCCTACGAGTTCCTTATCGATGCGGAACCCAAATCCATCTCTCATAATCACACTTTCGGCGAAGACACCACCGACGTCGCGCAAATGGAATCTCTGCTCAGCCACTTATCACAGAAAACCTGCAAGCGCCTCCGCGAAGCCGGTCTCTTTGCCCGCACTCTCACACTCACCATACGGTACGCGGGTTTTCAGACGTACACGCGCTCGAAGAGCGTGCAAGAACCGGTGCATCTGGACGCCGACGTACACGCAATCTTTCTCGATCTGTTTCGCACGCATCGCGATCCAAAGCGCAAGGTTCGTCTTCTCGGCGTCGCTGTTTCCCACCTATGCCACGGCGCAGCGCAACTCGATCTCCTCGAAACCGGCCGGCGCGAAAAGCTCGATCGCCTCACGAAAGCCGCCGATCAACTTCGCGACAAATTCGGTTTCGGCTCGGTACAGTTCGGTGGCTCTCTCCGTCGCGATGAGTAGCCCCCCGATCGTTGCACGCGTCCATCGCGCCAATGTCTTATACTGACTACGAATGAGTCCCGCCGCGCCCCCCAGCATCCCGTCCTCGCGTCACGGCCGCGTTCGCGACTTCTGGCAACGTGTCAGCGAAGGCAGAGATATCGACGACTTGTGGTCTCAATTCGCCGCCGACACGCGCTCGAGCTACGGTTTCTACGGCAAGGATGTCGACTGGGAGCAAATCCATAAGCTTCCTGCATGGAAACGTCCGCTGCGCGTAGCCGGCCAGTTGTTCTGGGCCATGATGAATAAACTTACGCCGGCGCGGCGTGTTCTTCTGCTCGTCGCTTTGACCCTGCTGTTGCTTTCCAGCGTGCAATTCCAGTTCGGAGATAACAACCGGCTCGAAATCAAGTCTGAGTTCATCGCCGCTTTACTCTTTCTCCTACTTCTATCTCTGGAACTGGCGGACAAAGTCATCATGAAGCGCGACTTGGAGATCGCTCGCGAAATCCAGACTTGGCTTGTCCCTTCCCAACCCCCGGTGATTCCTGATGCCGAAGTGGCGTTCTGGACCCGCGCACAAAATTCTGTCGCCGGCGACTACTATGACGCTTTCTATCCGCTGAGTGACGGCGCCACGGGCGGGAAGTTGATGCTGGTCATCGCCGATGTCGCCGGCAAAAGCGTTCCTGCCGCCCTGCTCATGGCCACTTTGCAGGCAAGCCTTCGCACTCTTGCATCGGAGGGAATGTCTCTCGTTCAGCTCACCGAACGCTTGAACCGCTATGCTTGCGCTCACAGCTTGAACGGTCAACGCTTCACAACTGCTATCGTCGCACTCTATGATCCGGCCACGCGCCATCTCGAATACGTCAATGCCGGCCACAACTCTGCTGTGCTGCGGCGCACCGATGGCCGCGTGGATCGCTTGCAGTCATCGAGTTTGCCGTTCGGCATCAGCCCCGATGCCGCATTTTCCTCCGATTCCGTGGACCTCCAGCCGGACGACACTCTCATTCTCTTCACGGATGGAGTCGTCGAAGCGTTCAATTCCGCCGGAGAGGAATTCTCCGATTCGCGATGGATCAATGTAATTCGAGCGTTGCCTAAGCTCTCTGCCCAGGAAACGCTTGGCCAACTGATGAAGAGCGTGGAGGAGTTCGTTGGCACAACCCGTCAATCCGACGACATCACTTGTCTCGTCCTTCAGACCAAGTGACTTCCGGTCCCATAACTGATCTCATTTGCCACGCATCTGCCTTCCTTAGTGGCGCATAATCTGAAGATGCCTGCGCGTGAACTAGCCAATTCGATTTGTGACACGCTCGTGAGTGAGGGCCATCAGGCCTTTTTCGTCGGCGGTTGCGTGCGCGACCTTCTCCTGGGCCGCGATCCAATCGACTATGACATAACTACCAACGCCACGCCCCAGCAGGTCTTGCGGCTTTTCCCTGGCAGTCTCACGGTTGGCGCCGAGTTTGGGGTGGTTTTAGTGAGCCGGGATGGCTACAAAGTGGAAGTGGCAACTTATCGCCACGACATCGGCTATTCCGATGGTCGACATCCGGACCAAGTGGTTTTCGCGCTTACCGCCGAAGAGGACGTTTCTCGGCGAGATTTCACCATCAACGGATTGCTCATGCGCCACGCCACAAACGAGGTTCTCGATTATGTGGGAGGACGCCCCGATCTGCAGGCGGGCATCATTCGTGCGATCGGCGATCCTGAGCGGCGTTTCACCGAAGATAAATTGCGTATGCTTCGCGCCGTTCGCTTCGCCGCCCGCTTTGGCTACACAATCGAATCAAAAACGTTCGAAGCGATTCGGGCGCATGCCTCGGAAATCGATTCCGTCTCCGCCGAGCGAATCCATGAAGAATTATCCAAACTCCTGACTGAGGGGGCGGCCCGAAGGGGATTCGAGTTATTGGATGAGACTGGGCTGTTACAGCAAGTACTGCCAGAGATTGCGGCTTTGAAAGGCGTGCAGCAACCACCCGAATATCACCCCGAGGGCGATGTCTGGATTCATACCCGCATGATGCTCGAGGGTATTCCCGGTGGCGCCTCTCGCACGCTCGCCTGGGGCGTCTTGCTTCATGACGTGGGCAAGCCGGCCACATTTCGGCCAGCCGCCGTCACAGGAGACCGGATCCGCTTTGATGGTCACGCGGAAGTGGGCGTCCGGATCGCCGCTGCTATCTGCAAACGCCTGAAGTTTTCGAACGACGAGACCGGCCAAATCCTCGCGCTGGTCGACAATCACATGAAGTTCAAAGACATTCCCGGGATGCGCCAATCCACCCTCAAGCGGTTCGTCCGGCAGCCCCGCTTCGATGAGCATCTTGCGCTCCACCGCCTGGACTGCCTGGCCAGTCACCACAATCTGGACGCTTACCACATGGTCCAAGATTTCCTCATACACACTCCCAAAGACCAAGTTAGGCCTACAAGATTATTGACAGGAGACGATCTAAATGAGATGGGTTATGCTCCCGGTCCGGAATTCAAAGCCATCCTGGGAGCTCTTGAGGACGCCCAACTCGAAGGTAGAGTCACCACCAGGGCGGAGGCCAACGTATTTGTTCTAGCCAACTACCCTCTACGTAAAGTTGGCCGATAGAGGGATAGTTGGACAAAGGCGTGAGGTGTCTAGCTGAGTATAAGTGTTTTATATACATCAGATTAGAATAGGTATTGTACTTTAGCTCGAGTTGATTTATAGTTTGAGTATCATACACTAAAGGTTGTTGCTCACATCCATTGCAGGTTCTGGCACCTTTTTTGCGTTCCCTGCATCTAAGGTTTCAAGGCGGCACTACCCGCCGCTGAGCGTAAGGGGAAACTATGGCTGACAAAAAATACTCTTTGCCAGATACTCTGCCGATTTTGCCGGTTCGGGACACCGTTCTGTTTCCAGGTGCCGTCCTGCCTCTCACTGTCGGCCGGGAAAGCTCTCTGGCTCTGGTTAATTCTTTAGCCGGCGAGGAGAAACTCCTCGGCGTAGTGGCTCAACTCGATCCGCGCGTGGAAGATCCCGCGGCTGCTGATCTGCACAAAGTGGGCACTCTCGCGAAGGTGCACAAAACCGTCAAGATGCCAAACGGCAATGTGGTCGTCTTCATGGAAGGTTTGCAAAGGATTCGCGTTGAAGAATTGCTGGGATTGCGCCCATTTCTTCGCGCCAACATCGTCGCGGAGCCGGAAATCATCGGCGAGAACGACAATGAACTCGAAGCTCTGGAACGCAATGCCCAGGACTTGTTCCGCGATGTCGTAAGTCATTCGCCCCAACTTTCCGATGATCTGCAGAATGTGGCGATGAATATCGACGATCCATCGCGCCTGTCGGACTTTATTGCTGGCACGTTGCCCAGCCTCTCGACTCTGTTGCGTCAGGAGTTGCTCGAGACCTCCAACGTGCGCAAGCGCCTGGAGATCCTGATTCGCGAACTGTCCAAGGAACTGGAAGTTCTGGAACTGCGCAGCAAGATCAATGAACAGGTCCAGGAACAGGTAAGCCAGAACCAACGGGAATACCTGCTTCGCGAACAGATGAAAGCGATCCAAAAAGAACTGGGAGAAATGGACGATGCGCAGGCGGAAATCGAAGAACTGCGCACCAAAGTCGAGCAAGCCGGCATGCCCGCGGAAGCAAAGAAGGAATGCGAACGCGAGCTGAAGCGCCTGGCAAAAATGACTCCCGCGTCCGCGGAATACATGGTTTCGCGCACTTACCTAGAATGGATGACCTCGCTGCCATGGTCGAAATCCTCTGGCAGCACGGAAATCGACATCCCCAAGGCGCACGAGATCCTGGACGAAGATCATTACGACCTGCAAAAGGTAAAGGAACGCATTCTCGACTATTTGGCTGTGAAAAAGCTGCAGCCTGGAATGAAGGGTCCAATCCTGTGCTTCGTCGGGCCTCCAGGCGTGGGCAAAACGTCTCTCGGCAAGTCCATTGCCCGGGCTTTGGGGCGGAAGTTCGTTCGCATCTCTCTCGGTGGAATGCACGATGAGGCTGAGATTCGCGGCCATCGTCGAACGTACATCGGCGCTCTTCCCGGTCAGATTATTCAAGGCCTGAAGCGCGCAGAGACCAACGACCCCGTTTGTATGCTGGACGAAGTCGACAAACTTGGCCGGGATTTCCGTGGCGATCCGTCCGCGGCGCTGATGGAAGTTCTCGACCCGGAACAGAATGCCAACTTCCGCGATCATTATCTTGACGCGCCGTTCGATCTCTCGAAGATCATCTTCATCGCCACGGCCAACTGGATGGATCCCATCCCGGAGCCTCTGCGCGATCGCATGGAGATTATCGAGCTTCCCGGCTACACCGGCGAAGAAAAAATTCACATCGCGCGCAAGTACCTGATCCCGAAGCAGGCGACTGAACACGGCATCAAGGAAGGTGAACAGCTCGAATTCACGGAAGCGGGGCTGCAGGAGATCATCCACAGCTACACGCGTGAAGCGGGCGTGCGCAACCTTGAGCGGGAAATTGCCACCTTGGTACGCAAACAAGCCCGCCGCCTGGCGGAAGGCAAGACCGAAAAGATGGTGGTCACTCCGGAAGTCGTTCGAGAGTTCCTCGGCGTTCCGAAGTACCGCACGGAGAAAGAAGTGGAAGAGCGCGTCAAGAAACCCGGCGTCGCTGTTGGCCTCGTCTGGACTCCCGTCGGGGGCGACATCGTTTTCATCGAGGCCAGCCGAATGCGTGGTGGCAAGCAGTTCACTATGACCGGCCACCTCGGGGAGGTGATGCAGGAATCGATGACCGCCGCGCTGACTTGGACTCGTGCGAATGCTGAGCGCTATGGCATCGACCCGGACTTCTTCCGAAAGCAGGATATCCACATCCACGTACCGTCCGGTGCGGTGCCGAAGGACGGGCCCTCCGCAGGCGCGGCCATGGTCACGGCGTTGGTCAGCTTGTTGACCAACCGGCCGGTGAAAAATCGGCTGGCCATGACCGGGGAAATGACCCTGTCCGGTGTGGTTCTGCCTATCGGTGGGGTGAAGGAAAAAGTCCTGGGCGCGAAGCGTGCTGGAATCAAGCACGTACTCTTGCCCGCGGACAACGAACCCAATGCTGTGGCCGATCTTCCGGCCGAGATTTTGGGCGACCTGACGATCAGTTACGTGCGCACGCTCGACGAAGTCCTAGAGCAGGCGCTGGAAAAAGAACCGATCGCACCGGTCGTTCCGGAACCCGAGCCCCAACAACCCGGCGTCGGAGATTCGCCACGAGCGATCCACTGATAGCCACATACGTCTACACTCAGAGGCCCGGCCATTTCGGTCGGGCCTTTTGTTTTGTTCAATCGCTCCACTGCTCTGCTGGCCGGCACGCAAAGCTCTGAACTGCTGTTACCATGTGGAACTTAGTATGGCGTCAACGCGAAGACCGAAAGATACCACTCCCGACTCGGCGGCTGTCCTCGCGAAGCGTTTGAGTGAAGCCCTTGTTCAAGAGCGCGTCGTGCCCCGGTTTGTCGATTCCTACGTCGTCGAACACGGACGCTACGCTCTTCAGGTTCACGCCGGTCTTTATCGCGATCTGCTCACCATCCTCCAGCGCGAAGCACTGCTCGCCGTTTCCGCACAAGCCCTCGAAATCGTCTGCAAAGGAACCGGCGCTAAAGCGGATCGCAAGGTCTTGCCAATGACAAACAAGGACGCTTCCGCGTTTCGCCAGAAATTTCTGGACGCACTGACACACCAGCAGCGCTGGAATATGGGCGCCGCGCTTGATTTTCAATCCGATTTACAAATGTATGAAAATATACTTGCCCGCGCCCAATCAACGCGCCGCAACCGCAAGCCCTTTGAAGCAGCCAATCATCCTTTTGTTGATCGCTGTTCGTTTTTGTTGGATTCGTCGTTCATCGAGAATGCGCGGTTGGCCGCAAGCCGCGCGCTCGCAAACCTTGAAATGCTTACCTCGCAACTGACGGGGGACATTGTGCCACCACGAGGACGTTCCTGAGCGGCTCACCTCGAAACGAACAGCATCTTCGACGGCTAATCAAATAACTCTTCCTTCAGCAGTTTTTGCCCAGCCAGCGCTGTATAGAAACCCCAAGCCGCCAAAGCCACGATGCTCAACACGAAGCATACGGATGCGGGAGCGTACCAATCCGAAAAATCCAATGTGTATGGTACGTTCAGCAGTAAATTGGCGGTGAAAACTGCCATTGCGAGTACCACCAGACCGAAGCGGACCACCGCGACCGCCGCAATCAGATAAATAATGATCCAGACCGGAGAATCAATCAGCGGGTGGCTGGTCCCCAATATCTTGGGAATCGCAAACACGAGCACGAACAGGATAGCCGCCAGCCAACGGTTGCGCACCAGTGCGCGAAGGAAAACCAGAACGAAGAAGAACATCAACACTCCCACGATGGCCCCGACGATATTCTGCATCCACATCGAAGTGGCAGCCCGAGCGCCCTCGAGAAGGTCCGTGTTCGGTAGCAGCGGACGCTCCCCTCCGCGCATGTCAAGAAGATGTCCCGCATAAAAAACCAACACCCAAACCGCTCCCATCAAGGTCCCGTACAAAATATCTCGGCCCACGAGCGGATCGTGAATCTTTCCCGTCATTACGCGAGACCACGAGACGATGGTTTGCGGCCACTTGCTTCTCACATACGGTTCGAGCGCCAAATACAACGTCCACATGAACCCGGACATGAACAGCCCCGTGCTGACAGCCAGCAGGAGGAGAAAGAGTGAATCGCCCGAAAATTTCAGGTGCGCTTGAAATAAGAACAAAGCGATTTCCAGCAGGAATACAACCCAAGCCAGTCGCCACGCGGAGCGGCGATCACCTCTCCCGCGGGAATAATTTCGATACGCGAGCCATATTCCTCCTGAGATCAATGAAAGAATGAAAATGGTCCCGAAGATTTCACTCGCCCTTTCCGACGTTGTCTGTTCCGGCGGTGGCATACGGCTCGGCGCTGTCCAGGGTCCCGAAAGTCGGAACAGAACGGGTCTGCCGTGCAATGCGGCCGCCTCTATGTGCAGCGGACGACCGTTGCCGGGCCATGTGCCGTCCCACGCTGCCCGGGTGTCTGCCGACGCCAACCCGTTCCACATCGGAGCAGCGGGCTGAAAGTCCGCTGCATTTAACCCCGCCGCGGAAAATAACGGCTGCCAGTCCGGCGCCTTCGTCGCTTGCGCCTGATCCTCTCTTTCCGGAGGCATAGCATGGAAATACAACAAGCGGCCGGTAGGATCGAGCTTCAGGTTGATCATCCCGGAGAAAATCGCGGGGGGGTCGGAAAATGTAACTACTCCCGGAGTGATGGATATATTTGAAAACCCATCCGCCATCAGTTCCTCGGGACTCTGGCGATACCAAAACTGCAGTATGGGAGGATCCTCGGTAAGCACCCGGTTCCACGCCGAACCGGGTTTGTCCTTTTTCGTGAGGTACGCCAGGTAATCCTCATCGTACTTGAAGCCGGCGGCGTCGTCGTGAGGCTCGGCGGCATATCCCAGGCTCGCCAGGATTTCGCGTGATTTGTGTTGCAATACTTCCGTCGAATACCGCGGATGAATTCTCCTCAACCCATTTTCTCGAAGTCCCAGATAGCTGGATATTGCGATCAGTGCTAGCACGGCCGCCAAGCACGCCATAGCCAGCCGCGGTTGCATTCCTTCTGTGGTTCCCGCCGCAGCCACCATCTCGGGCGAAGGCGTCTCTCCTGCCGCCAATGCCGCCGCCAGGGGGTCACCTCCCGGCAACGCGGCAGCTACCTGCAATGCCGACGCCGGGCGTTTCGCAGGATCTTTGTCCAGGCAACGCAATATTACTCGCTCAATAAGCGGGTCAAGGTCCTTTACGATCGTGGAAGGATTCGTGATTGTTCCCTCTTCCCGGCTTTTCATCAATTCCGGAAAAGTCGTCGCCTCATAGGCTCGCCTTCCCGTCAACACTTCGTACATCACCAGCCCGAGCGAAAAAATATCGCTCTTGACCGTAACCTCTTTCCCCGCAAGTTGCTCTGGTGCCATATACGCCGGTGTGCCCGCCCGCACTTCGGCTCCCTTTATGTTTGCGGCGACCCCAGCTAATCCAAAATCGGTAATACGTGCTTTACCTGCTCCGTCCAACATCACGTTGGCCGGCTTCAGATCGCGATGAACCACTCCCCGTTCGTGCGCCGCAGCCAGTCCCGCACACACCTGTCTTGAAACTTCGATGACTTTGTCTTGCGGCAAGCGACCGATTCGCCGGATCAACGAAGACAAATCCTCGCCATCGACATACTCCATCGTCAGAAACGGCATGCCATCCGCGTCTCCAATGTCGAACACGCGGCACACATTCGGATGAGAAACCTGGCGCGCCACCCGGACTTCGGAATGAAATCGCGCGAGCGCGGACTCGTCTTGCGAGAGCGCTTCCGGCAGGAATTTAATGGCTAGCACCTGACTGAGCCGCAAATCCTCGGCGCGGTAGACTTCTCCCATTCCACCGCGGCCCAATAGCGCCACGATTCGATATCGCTCCGCGACAATAGCACCGGGCGCGAATCGTCCACCCCCGATTGGATCGGAAGTCGTTAGTGTTGGATTGGAATGTGGTGCGGAACGGGGCCGCGAGTGCGATGGCGCCTGGCGGGGCGTGGCCATTGCCGGTGGCGGCAGGTCGGGTGCAATGGTCTCCTGGTTCGCATCCAGAATGGCTGCGCCACCCAGTACCGTTGCGTCTGGGTCAGCTCCTTCTATCGGTTTGCCGCACTTCGCGCAAAACCGCGCTGTCGCCGGAACTTTGCTGCCGCAAGAAATACAGAACATGAGGCCCGGATTTTACCACTCCCGCTATCGCATCACGAACTCTTCTACTCGATCAGTTGATCTTTTCCACTTGAACCGCGGTCCCGTAGGCCAGCACTTCCGTCACTCCCTGCATTACTTCGTTGGCGTCATAGCGCATGGCCAAAATCGCATTCGCCCCGTGCGCCGCGGCGTGCTGCAACAGCAGCTCATATGCTTCCTCACGCGCCTTTTCGCATAGTTCCGTCAATATCGTGATGTTCCCGCCGACAATAGTTTGAAACCCGGCGGCCAGATTCCCTAAGACGCTCCTCGAGCGCACCGTAATCCCACGCACAATCCCGAAATTCCGGACCACGCGGTATCCATCCAAACTGTTCGCTGAGGTCACCATCGAGCTATCCACTCGTCCCGTCATGTTTGCTCCTCCGTGTACAAACAGATGTTTACCGCTGCGATTCTACCTCTAGACAACCACGCTCTGTCACCCCCAAGCTTTGTTATTCTCGTGTTGCATGGAAAACCTCTTTGATTTGCTGGCCCTCGTTCAGGTCGCCGTCGGCTTGTATTTACTCTGGCAGGGAATTGTGTGGCTCGCTTACGTCCGCCGCCGCTTAAAGACAGACCCCGGATTCTACGCTCCTCGAACTGCCGTCATCTGTCCTTGCCGGGGAATGGAGCCAGGCCTGGAGCGAAACCTGGTTTCGTTGTGCGAGTTTGACCACCAGAATTATGAAGTCTTTTTCGTACTGGCTGCCGAAACCGACCCTGCTCACAGCATCGTGAAGCGCGTTGCCAGTACCTCCCGGGCCAAAGCCCATGTTGTGATCGCCGGCAAACCCGAAAACTGCAGCGAAAAGGTGAATAACCTGCGCGTCGCCGTGGAACAGCTTCCGCCAGAGTTCGAGGTTCTGGTCTTCGCCGATTCCGACGGGCGCCCCGGCAAGACTTGGCTGCATCATCTCGTCGCGCCGCTGACCGATTCCCGTATTGGTGCTACGACCACCATGCGCTGGTTCTGCCCGAACGACAATGGCCTTTCCACTGCCTTCCTTGCAGCTTGGAACGCTTCTGTGGTCACCATGCTGGGTCCGCATAACACGAATTTCTGCTGGGGCGGGGGCACCGCCATCCGTCGCGCCATCTTCGAACAGATCGGCATGCTGGACGCCTGGCAATATTCGTTCAGCGACGACTACTCCCTTACCATGATGATCGAACGCACCCGCCGGCAGATCGTTTTCTTACCCGAGTGCCTGACTCCTTCGTATGTGCAAACCGATTTTGCCGGCCTGCTGGAGTTCTCCACACGCCAGATCCGTATCACCCGAGTGTACCGGCCCCAAATGTGGGCCACCGCTTTCGCCACACACTTTCTCTATTGTCTCACTCTTGTGATAGGGCTCATCGTGGTGATGAACCTCACGCTGGCTTCGCGACCCAGTTTCCAGGTCATGACCTTGCTGATTCTTCCGCTTCTTCTCGCAGCGATCCGCGGAGCGCTGCGAGTGATAGGTGTCACAGAGGCTATGCCCGCGCTGCGTTCTCAAATTATGTCCCAATCGTGGATTTATATTCTTTTGGGCATGTTCGTTCCTTTTCTTTACCTTGTGAATTTCTGTTCCTCGATTATTGGCCGCCGGATTCGCTGGCGGGGTATTGAGTATGAACTCATCTCTCCTGAGCAGACGCGCGTTCTGACCCCTTAGACGACCAGATGCGTCGCACTTCGAGGAAAAAGGTACGAGTGGCGCGCAATTTCTACTCGGCTCCTCTTTCTGCTACCGTGTAATCCTTTTCCTAAGTACTTGAAAATATGTACGCTGTAAAAAGTTACAGTCCGGCATCCTGCATGCTAAACACTACCGCGGTCAGGTTTAGCTTTTGCTAGCAAGTTCACAGGGACTCCTTCTCGTTACCCCCGTGGTGACGCTGTTTTGGGAAATGGGGATCACCCCGGCCCGGTATATGCCCTGTTTACTTGCCGGGTGAGTCCGGCCAGCCTCGATTTAGGGGCTTTCGCAAGTCCAACTTACAAGGAGCGTCTCGTTCCCACCGCGAGGCATCCACGGAGGAGTGTACGTGAAGTTAATACACAAAAGTATGGCCACGCAGTCTGCCACTCAACCCCAGTCCCCATCCACATCGAGCATTTACCTCTTTTACGAGAAGGCAAGTGGGACCGCTCATTTTCACGTCGAAGCGGGACCTTCTGGGGAGCTTCCGGTCGATCATGCCGCCGGGTTGCTTGCTATGCATTGCATGGTCCGCGGTCAATCTCCCAGCGATTACCTGATTATGGTTCCCACAGCCCCCGGAAACCTCGGCGAGCTCACCGAAAAGGCACAGCAACTCCTCGACGCGGGCCAGAGCGTCAAGACCAGCGTAAAACTAACGCGTCGTGAAAAAGAAGTCCTTGACGGCATTCTTCGCAGCCTTGCCAACAAGGAAATCGCCTCCGAACTGAACCTTTCTGAACGTACCGTTAAATTCCATGTTTCTTCCCTGCTCTCGAAATTCAAGGTCCACAGTCGCATGGAACTCATGCGCGAAGCCTCTCAGCGCGCCATGAAGCCCGCTCCTGCGGCTGGTAATCCGGCTCCTACGCAGTCAATTCGTGCGTTTACGAGAAGCACCGAGATGCCCGGGAGGGTCCTGAATTCCGGCAAGATTCTACCTCTGGGCCGCCCGCGCTTGATGGCTTGATCGGCACAGTTAACTCCCTCTTTACCCAAAAGCCCGACCCGCTTTCGCGAAGTCGGGCTTTTGGGTTTCAAAATCACCAAACTTATTTGCTGTCCGCGTACAGTTCGGCCACCTTGCTCCAGTTGACGGTGTTCCACCAAGCGTCAATGTAATCCGCACGCCGATTTTGGTACTTCAGATAATAGGAGTGCTCCCAAACGTCCACTCCAAGGATGGTCTTTGCTCCCAAACTGTAGGGCGTGTCCTGGTTGGCTGTCGAGGCGATACTAAGCTTGCCGTCCTTAACAATCACCCAAGCCCAGCCGGAACCAAATCGCCCCAGCCCAGCTGCTTTCAACGCATCCTTGAAGCCAGTGAAGGAGCCGAAGCTTGAGTTGATTGCGGCAGCAACATCACCTCCAGGTTCCCCACCGCCACCCTTCTTCATTAACTGCCAAAACAGCGAATGGTTCCAGTGGCCGCCACCGTTGTTCTGGACGGCCGTCCTGATATTTTCGGGAACGGCGGCTAGGTTCTTCATCAGATCATCGATCGACTTGCTTTGCAGGTCGGGATGGCCTTCGAGCGCTTTGTTCAGGTTGGTGACATAAGCGCCGTGGTGCTTATCGTGATGGATTTCCATCGTTTTCGCGTCAATATTCGGTTCTAGTGCGTCGAACGGGTACGGCAAAGGGGGAACTGTAAAAGCCACGGGTTTCTCCTCCATAGTGTGAATGGGAATATGGTTCTCTTTCAGATCGGGCGGGTTGCAATATCTCTGGTGCCACCGACCCCGTTCCGAGGACGCCAACACCAGCAAGACCACTGCTCACGAGAAACTTCCGCCGATCCACGGGAACTCCTCAGCTTCGGTGGGCTTCTGGACTTGCCGCGAAAGTATAGCGCCAAGGGCTCCGCCCACTCAATCCCGTCAAAACCGTAGGAACATTGAACGCTTGGGCCTTGGCTACTTCGGCGCTTGTTGGATGCGCTCGAGCGCCCATTGGGCA
This sequence comes from Candidatus Acidiferrales bacterium, assembly GCA_963701055.1. Taxonomy (GTDB): domain Bacteria; phylum Acidobacteriota; class Terriglobia; order Acidiferrales; family UBA7541; genus Acidiferrum. The sequence goes on from OY969563.1 coordinate 6,071,153, forward strand.
GATTCCGAAACGGTGGAAATCTTCGATTGTGCAAGGCGCTTGAGCACGGTCTCCGTCTGCAGGCGATTCACGGGTTCCATTCGAGGTCCTACATTCCCCAGCGCGATGCAAGCGTTTCTCACCAGACCGGCCCATTTGGTCCGCTTAACGGCGCTTTTCCGGAATATCTCCCGGAATTCCTGTTCGTCTATCTCAACGAGCCACTCCAGGTTCGGACTTAGCAGGCTCTTCTCCTCACTTTTGCCGCGCGGCTGAAATTCCTCCAGCGCAGTTACCGGGGCCTTACGATTGTACGGGCACACATCCTGGCAAATATCGCATCCATACACCTGCCCACCTACCCCTTCGCGCAATTCCTCCGGTATGCACCCACGAAGTTCAATCGTCAAATAGGAGATACACTTTCGCGCGTCCAGCACGTACGGTTCAACCAGCGCATCCGTCGGACAAGCATCCAGGCATTGCCGGCAATTTCCGCATAGGTCTGGCGGCGGAGATTCGCCGGGCCCAAGCGACGGCGCCAGATCCAGTGAAGTGATGACAACACCCAAAAATAACCAGGACCCACAGAATTCATTCAGCAGCAGCGTATTTTTGCCCAACCAACCCAACCCCGCGTGCTTCGCGAAAATCCTTTCAGACACTGGTCCAGTGTCTGCATAAGTCCGCGCCGTGAAGGGCTCCGGATATTTTTCCTTCAGCGACTCCACCAATGCATTGAGCTTTTCCCACATCACCTCGTGATAGTCATCTCCCCACGCATACCGGGAAATCCATCCCCGTGGGGGGCTACCAGCTTCCTGGAGCGAGCCCGCCGCTTCGATCGAATGGGAATACGACGTGTTGTAATTTAGCCCACAGACGATAATGCTGCGCGCGGAAGGGCTCATCAGCCCCGGATCAACGCGGCGCGGATCCTCGAGATACCGCATTTCTCCGGCGTAACCTCTCTCCAGCCACTCTCCAACTTTTTCGAATTCTGGGAATTTTTCTGGACGCGCGACGCCGCACACATCGAATCCAATCCTTTTGGCCCGCTCAACAATCCATGTGCGATCCGCGTCCATCCTCATATTCTCGATTGTGCCGCAGTTAGGGACGTGTGCCCAGTTGGCAGGCACTTCCTGCCAGGCAAGCAAGCGAATGCAAGGAAAACGCCACCACAGGTTGAGTTGAATCCTAGTTGTAGCTGCGTACTGCAGTGTGCTCGTCGTTGTACACGTCGAACACCGTGAAGAGCTTCGTGATTTGCAACAGGTCGTGAACCTTCTTCGTCAGGTTCAGGAGTTTCAACTCGCCGCTGCGATTGCGCACCGCCGTAAAGGCGCTCACCAGTTCGCCAATTCCGGAACTGTCGATGTAATTTACGTCCCCTAAATTCAGCAGGATCTTCGATTGGCCGGATTCCAACAAATCGCGAATGGTCTTACGCAATAGCGCGCTTCCTTCGCCCAGCGAAATCCTCCCGCTTAAATCGAGAATGGTGACTGGGCCGACTTCCCGCATTGTCATGAATAAGGCTGGCATGTTCCTAAGCTTCCTGTCTGGGCGTTGCGTCCGAACTTTTTCCGCGATTTCCGTTTCCCGAGGGCTTCCCACCGGACGGAATCTTCTTGGACATAATAATCTCTGCCCCGCCGGTCCGTCCTGCCACCACGTTGAATTCATCCATGAACGCTTTCATCAGGAAAATCCCGCGGCCGGAAGTGCTCAGCAAATTCTCTTCCGCCAGCGGATCGGGCACGTCCGCCAGTTTGAAACCTTTCCCTTCATCCATCACGTGAATGATCATCTTTTCCTGGGTCAGGTCCAATGCTAGGTAAATCTTCTTGTTCGGTTTTTCCTGGTTTCCGTAATGAAAGGCGTTGATGACGCCTTCCCGGACGGACATTCCGATCCGGTAGCACTCATCTTCGCTGAAGCCGACCGCTTCCGCGACACGAAGACACATCTCCTCTGCGAGATTGACGCTCTCGACGTGCGTGTCCAGGATTACTTCTAGGTGCTTTACTTCTGGCGTCATTCCCGCCTATCGCCGCGGCCCAAGTTGCAAAAAAGGCGTACTTACTCGTAACACAGCGGGGAAACCCAAGTCAATGGAGCCAAGTACCCGCATTTCCCCCACTAGGACCAGCAGGTGCGGTCCAGTGTACGGTATTGCATTGCCTCGCTCAGGTGCTTTCCCTGTATATCGGGCGCAGGCTCCAGGTCGGCGATCGTTCGGGCCACCTTTAGAATTCGGTCATGCGCCCAGGCAGATAGGCCCAACCGAGTCACCGCGTTCTCCAGCAGCTTTTCTCCCTCTTGCGTAATCGCGCAGCATTTGCGAATCAGCTTTGATGCCATCTGCGCGCTGCAATAGGTCTTTTTCCCCCTTTAAACCGCTTGCCGGTCCCTCGCTGCGATTACGCGTCCACGCACCGCTGCGGAATCTTCCGAAGAAGAGGGTGCGCGTAATTCTTTGTATTTCACCGCCGGCACCTCGATGTGAATGTCGATTCGATCCGGCAATGGTCCCGATATTTTCGACACGTAACGCTGGATCATCGGCGCCGTGCAATGGCACTCTCCGGTAGGATCACCAAAATAGCCGCAAGGGCAAGCATTCATGGCCGCGGCCAACATGAATCTCGACGGAAATGTTACGGAAACCGCCGCCCGCGCGATCGTCACCATGCCATCTTCCAGTGTCTGAGGCTGAACGAGAGGGTATCTACGCAGCGCTCGAGTGCGTTTGGCAAGCCAAGAGGGAGTACCGGGCAGAACTGGCCAGGAAGAGAGCCTCGCGATTCTTGGAGTTTCGCAGCGCCTTGGCTAATGGTGCGAAGCGAGAAATTGCGGAAGTCGAGGGGGCGAAGTGAGCGCAGTCGGAAACGCGGAGACGCAATGATTTAGGCCAGAGCCCAGTGCTTAAACAGCGGAGAGGAGAGTCGGAGCGATGAAAAAGGTCGGATCGCGCGGTCGCTCAGAGCAGCGGGGGGAGCAGCATCGTTCGGCCAATTTTAGGTCGGATTCTCGCGACGCTTCAGAACAGGCAGTGGAACAGGCCGAGGTCGACATCAGAAGGTCGGAACTGCGGAATGGGCTTACCAGGCGACAGCGTATATTGGCCGGGCTCAATGACAAGGACGCCGCTCTTGCTGCGGGGTATTCGTTAAGCGTTGCAGAGAACACAAAACAACGGATCTGGAATCGCTGGGTAATTGAAGAATTTCAGAGGCTGACGAGTGAGCTGGTATTACGAATTGGTCGGGAAAACGTAGCGAGTCATATGGAGAAGTGAGAAGAGCTCCTGCTGCCAGGAAGCCAACTTGCTGGATTACTTTGCACGAGGTGGAACATGCCGCAGCGCGTCATCGCACGGCTGGATCTGGCGATTGCGTCGCAACAGCAACCTCGACCGGGGCTCGTGCTGCCTTCTAAAGCAGAAGCGCAAAGTAGTCGATTAGTCATTCCATATTAGTACCCGTCTTGTACAAATGTAGCCTCATCAATCTCCTTCTCTACAGAATATCGCTTCGCCAGATTCGGCTTGTCCGACTCGATCGTTTCGAAGTGTTTTCCGGAGGCATTCGCCACGGTCACTTACGCCTCCAGCCACTCCAATCGTCGTGGTTTCCACCCGAGAATCCGCTTCGCCTTCGCATTCGAGGCCCCACTCAGCTTCGTCGCGTAGTACACCGCATCTTTCCCTGCAATTGCCGTCACTTCCGCCTCGCTCAGGTGCGGGGGGACTGGAGCACCCACAAACTTAGCAAACGCCGGCAGCCACACGCTCTGCGGCGAAGGGTCATCATCCACGAGGTTGTACACTCCCGGCCGCGCCGCTAGCAGTGCCACCGTTGCGATCGCCGCATCGTTGATATGCACAAACGACGACACGCCTTCGCCCTTACCCACTACCGCATTCTGTCGCCGCATTACCATGTTCGCCGCCGCCTCGCCCGGGTAATACCACGTCTTAGGCCCATAGAAGAATCCGTACCGCATTGCCACACCCTCAATTGCATTGGAACTGAACAACCGCGCCTCCAGTTCCGTATAAGTCCGCGCACTTGCTGCCACACTCGGGCTCGCATTTACATCCAACGGAGACGACTCGTCCGCCAGCGTCCCTGCCGCTGCCTTCAAGAAGAATCCGCTCGACTGCTGTAGATACCGCCGCACACCGCACGCATGCGCCGCACGAAACAAATTCCCTCCACCCTCAATCCTTAGCTTTCTATCGCCTGCAGCGTATTTCGACATATCACTCAGCGCCTTCGGCAGCGACGTCAATTCGTCGATTACCACTTCCGTTTTCGACCGCCGCAGCGCAGCCTCCACCGCGGGCGCATCGAACGCATCCACGATCACCGCCTCGACGCCCTGGTATTCCAGATTCTTCGCCCGCGTCTCGCTCGTTGTCATCCCCACCACAGAATGTCCCCGCTCCAACAACTCCGCAATCAATGGTTCACCAATCGCACCGCTCGCCCCCGCAACAAAAACACGCATCGTCCGCTCCTCTCAATTCCATCATTTAATAACTAAATAGGCGCTACGAACTGGGTCGAGGTTGGCCTCAGGCGAAGTCGGCTCAGTCTACTCGATCAAGGACCGGATAAATAATGATTAACGACTAATCAGGCGGTGAGAACCGGAGCACCTGACCTTACTTTCGTCGATGGACGATGCAACTACATTCAAGAACATCACCTGAGTAATTCCACTAACCCTCAGAAGGATTCCGTCGCAATAGCCTTGCTGATTGATGATGATCCAACCCCAGCCGAAGGGTTTCCCTATGAAACTGCCCCACGGTTCCGATTCACTTGCATCCATCCCGGGCTTCGCGACAGGAGTGCCTTTTCGGTCCAAATTTCAACCGTATCATCATCTGGGCGCGCCTCGATTGTCAGAAAAATTTGCCCGAAATCGAGTATTTGTCACCGTTCGCTGTTCTGGGCCGGCCTTCTATCTTCCGGCTGAAACGATTTGGGCTCAGGGATCACTTCTCCTCATAAGGAGGACCCTCCTATGGCTGGTCCCTGGAAATCCCTCACCAACACTCCCTCGTTCAAAGTAGACACCATGCTTCTTCTCACCGATGGCACCGTCATGTGCCACGAATACGAAACCGCCAATTGGCACAAGCTGGTTCCCGATTCCAAAGGCAATTATGTCAACGGCACTTGGCAGCCCATGAGCCCCATGCCCGCCAACGCCCCGCTTACCCAGAATGGCCCGGTCAATGCCCCGCTTTACTATGCTTCGGCCGTTCTTAAGGATGGCCGCGTCTTCGTCGCCGGCGGCGAATATAACGGCGGCGTCAATCTCGATCTTCTCGCAGCGGAAATTTACGATCCCGTCGCCAATTCCTGGACTTCCATCCCTACGCCTCCCGGTTGGACCAACATCGGCGACGCCCCGTCCTGCGTTCTCCCCGACGGCCGCTTGCTTCTCGGCAACATCAAAAACAAGAAGACCGCCATCTATCATCCCGTCACCAACGCCTGGACCCATGGCGGCAAAAAACATGATTCCAGCTCCGAAGAAGGCTGGACTCTTCTTCCCGACGACACCATTCTTTGCCCGGAGGTCAACTCCCATCCCAAGGCCGAAAAATACAAAATCAAATCCAATAAGTGGGTGAAGATCGCCTCTGTTCCCGCAGCTCACGATCTCGTCATCAACGTTCCCGCCGTCTCCATCGAAATTGGTCCCGCGATTCTAATGCCCGACGATCGCGTCCTCTGCACCGGCGCTTCCGGCCACAACGCCGTCTACCACGTCAAGAGCGGCACCTGGCATCCCGCTCCCGATTTCCCCGTGTCCGGCGGCAAACTCATGCGCGCCTTCGACGCCCCCGCTTGCCTCTTGCCCAACGGCCACGTTCTCTGCATGGCCGGGCCCGTCATCACCAGCGGCAGCAACGCCGGCTGGGCTGGTCAACCGATCAAAATCTTCGAATTCAACGGCGTTTCCTTAAATCCCGTGCCCGCTCCGGCCAACGCCGCCTCCACTCTCACCTACAATTGCCGTTTCCTTCTTCTTCCCACCGGCCAGGTTCTCTATTCCACCTGCACTTCTCAGTTGCAGGTCTTCACCCCTTCCGGCGGGCCGCATCATCAGTGGCGCCCCAAAATCACCCACGTTCCAAAAGTTCTCCGCCACGGCCACCGCTATCGCCTGCGTGGCCGCCAGATCAACGGCCTTTCGCAAGCCAACGCTTACGGCGACGACGCTCAGATGGCCACCAACTATCCGCTCGTTCGCCTCAAGCGCGTCGGTAGCAACAAGGTCTTCTTTTGCCACACTTTTGACCACTCGACGATGGCTGTCGCCACCGGCAAGAAAGATCACCACACCCACTTCTACGTGCCCTACGGCATCCCCGTTGGTCATTACGAGCTCGTCGTCGTCGCCAACGGCATTCACTCCGACCACGCGAAAGTCCGTGTCAAACCGTAAACCAAACGCGGCTCGGCCCTGTGCGTTCCACGGCTCGATTTATTTTTCTGGTTTACTTCGAGAAGTAGCGGACGCTGAACGCAATCGGCTGGGGTAGAAGGCAAGTCGACGAAGGGGTGGCCCTGGGGTCAAGTCTTTCCGTGAGAAGGCCGGTTGATGTCAAGGCACACTTTCGCTTTCTTCTTTCCTAGAGTCTGGTCGCGTTCAGCCAAGCCGCCTCTGTCGCCACCCTTCCATCCGCACTCTTATGTGAGCGATGTTCGCTCGGTGCCAGTTGGGCGTTCTCGATTCAGTAGGCGCTGCTACCTGATAAACGTCCTCGACTTCCTTCTTTACGAGGAAAGTTGGGCAAGGACTTAGTCGCAGTCGCCTAAACTCGGCGGTCGAGCTCAGCCGTTCGGTTCAACTCTTCCTCTGCTAGGTTTCTCTACGCTGCTGCGTTCATCGCCTTCTGGCTATTGCGCAACGGTTCGTACACTTCTCCGCTTACCCACAACCGGTGCAGCAGTACCGCCAGCTTCCTGCTACCGCCACCACCGCCCGTTTCTTGGCGGTTTTCCCTCCTCGCCCCGAGAGCGTCTGCCCCCAGCGCCGCAAATCACTGTCTTCCCCAAAAGGTCCCAAAATATAGTGCGCCCCTTGCACCAGCAGCGTCCGCAAATACTCATCTCCCTCTTTGCTGATGCGCATCTGTGGCTCACTCTCGCCGGAGTTCCTTCGCCCAGGCTGCAAGCCCACAAAACATCCTGCATCGCGACTTTTCCGAAAACGATGTGGGTCCTCGATGGTCAGCACATAGGTCGTGGCGATCAGGCCTCCCACTCCCTTCACCTGTTTGAGCAGCGCCGTTTCCGGATACGTCTGTTTGGCCATAGGCTGCTTCTATATGCAGCTTCGGCTTCCACTGGGTGATTTGCAGCGAGAAGCGCGTTTCTTGCGGAGCGAGCCGACAATTCGTCCGTACTCTATAATCTCGCCGATGCGCTTCGCCGCCAGAAGGAATTGCCTGAATCTCTGGAACTGCTCCGAAAGGCGCACGCTCTTTCACCAAATGATGCCGACATCTCTCTAAGCCTGGGCTCGCTTCTAGTGGAACTGGGCAATATACAAGAAGCCTATCCGTATCTCGACAGCGCCCGACAATCCGGAAAATATGATGCGTTTTCTTCCTACGCAATGGCCAATGCCCTCCAGCGTGACTCTCGTCCTCGGAAAGCACTGGGCTTTGTGGAAGATGCGCTCCGCAGCAAGCCAGACTTTCCGCAGGCGGTCGCGACAGGTTGTCGTGCTGCTTGATCTCGATCGAGTCCAGGAAGCTACGAAAATTCTTGCTTCGGCTGTCGAAGCCCATCCCCAAAGTCCGGAGTTGAAGAATTCCGAGGGCCTTGCGGCACTCCGGCAGAATAATGTGAAGCAGGCAGAAGTTTATTTCCAACACTCTCTCGCCCTTAAACCGGATTACAACGACGCGCTCGTCAATCACGCAATCTCTTTGATGCTCCTGAAGCGTTCCGCGGAAGCACTGCCGGAATTTAAGCAGGCACTGCAGGATGATCCAAAAAACCTGAAGGCACAGTCCAATCTCGCTCAAGCACTTTTCGATTTGGACCACTTCACCGAAGCAAGTGACGCTTATGCTCGGGCCATCGAACTCTCCCCGGCAAGCCCGTATCTACACACTAACCGAGGCTTGGCACTCGAAAAAGCAGGACACCCGAACGAAGCAAAAAAGGAGTTGGAGGAAGCGAAAAGGCTCGCTGCCGCTAACGGTAAAGCTCCGACTACACCTTCTAAATAATTTCGATGATCCTTTTTTCGCCTTCTTTGGATCGACCAGCTTCGCGTGCTTTACTCGCAGGGTGGCAACCCGTATAGTCAGTTTATAGCTTAATTTGTTCTTCCCTTCTGGAGGTTGGCCGATGTTTGGTTGGGTTCTCCTTGGCATCCTCGCGCTCCTCGTCATTTTCGGCATCGGAATGTACAACGGCCTGGTTCGTTTAAAGGTGCAATGCGACAACGCTTGGGCCGATATCGATGTTCAGCTCAAACGCCGCTATGATTTGATTCCCAATCTTGTGGAAACCGTAAAAGGCTACGCCGCCCACGAAAAAGGTACGTTGGAGGCCGTCATCAACGCCCGCAATCAGGCCATGTCCGCCACTGGCCCCGCCGACAAGGCGCAAGCGGAAAACATGCTTTCCGGCGCCCTGAAGAGCCTGTTCGCTCTGTCGGAGGCCTACCCGCAACTCCGCGCCATTGAAAGCTTCACTTCGCTCCAGAATTCGCTGACGCAAATTGAAGACAACGTCCAGAATGCGCGCCGCTACTACAACGCCGTCGTTCGCGACCTCAACACGAAGATTATGCAATTCCCCACCAACATCTTCGCCGGCATGCTCGGCTTTAAACAGCGTGAATTTTTCGAGGTTTCGTCTGCTGCAGAGCGTGAAGCTCCTAAAGTCAGCTTTAGTAATCCAGCGGCCCCGACGGCCTGAATTGCGGTCTGGTGCCGCAATGCGTTTTCGCCAACAACCTCATCTCCGGCTCGCTGCCGTTTTCCTCGCCGTGGCGATTTTGCTTTCCCTGGCGCATCCGCTTTCCGCCAAGGAACGCCGCCTGCTCAAATTTAACTCCGATATCGCCGTGTTGTCTGACAGCAGCGTGAACGTCACTGAAAACCTCACATTCCAATTCATCGGCGGTCCCTGGCACGGCATCTACCGCACAATTCCCGTCGAATATGCTGGCCCTAACGGCCTGAACTACTCACTGTTTCTCGACGTCAAGCGTGTTACCGACGAGAACGGCAACAAATTGAAATACGAAACCAGCCGCCAACGCCAATACCTCGAATTGAAAATCTATATTCCGGACGCCGACAACAGCACCCACACCATTTCTATTGAATACACCGTTTCGGACGCCCTGCGCTTCTTCGACGACCATGACGAGTTGTACTGGAACATTACGGGCGACGAGTGGCCCATTCCCATCGAACAAGCCAGCGCTCACATCGTGCTCCCGGACGGCACTTCGGACATTCGCGCAAACGCGTTCACAGGCGCCTACAAGTCCGCCGGCCGCAATGCCACCGTCGAAGTCGCTGGCACCGCTGTCGATGTTCGCATCATCAGTCCCTTGGGAATCCACGAAGGGCTGACGGTGGCCGTGGCGTTCGATAAAGGAAGCGTCCGCGAGCCAACCGCAGTCTCGCGATTCTTTCTGTATCTTCGAAGTAACTGGCCTCTCGTAATTCCCTTCCTTGTCTTCCCCCTGATGTTGTGGTGGTGGTGGACACGCGGCCGCGATCCGCGCCTCCGTCCTATCGCCGCGCAATATGAGCCGCCCGATCAACTCACTCCCGGCGAGGTCGGCACTTTGATCGACAATTCCGTCGATATGAAAGATATTACCGCTTCCATCGTCGACCTCGCGGTCCGCGGCTATCTCGTCATTCAGGAACAACAGAAAGATCACCTTCTCGGCTTGACACACTCCAAGGATTACCAATTCCATCTTCAGAAATCGCAAGCGGACTGGACCGCGCTCAAGCCCCATGAGCAGGACTTGCTTGCCGGCCTTTTCCCCAATGGCCAAGCCGGCGACGTCGTTTCTCTCGCCGATCTTCATAACCGCTTCTACCAGAATATTTCCGGTATCAAGAATGAGATCTTCGGCTCCCTCGTCGGCAAGGGATACTATGTCCGGCGGCCGGACAGCGTTCGCGCAAGCTACATTGGCTTTGGCATCGTCGTGGGATTTTTGATATTTGCCGCAGGAAACTGGTTCGCGCGCACCTACGGTATTGCGCCATTGCCCTTCGTCGTTGCCGCCATTCTTACGGGCTTGATCATCTGCGGCTTCGGTTGGTTTATGCCCGCACGAACACAGTCCGGCGCCACAGCACTCGAAAAAATTCTCGGGTTTGAGGACTTTCTCAATCATGTGGAGGCAGACCGTTTCAATCGCATGATCAAGACTCCCGACATGTTTGAAAAATTCCTGCCCTTCGCCATGGCCCTCGGCGTGGAGAAAAACTGGAGCAAAGCGTTCCAGAATATTTATACGCAGCCTCCCCAGTGGTACCAGGGAGGCAGCTATGGGCCGGGCTTTTACCCTTATTTATTTGTGAACAACCTTAACGCCATGTCGCTGCAAGCAGGCGACGTGCTCGCTTCCGCGCCGCGCAGTTCCGGAGGCTCTGGTTTTTCGGGCGGCGGTGGCTTCTCCGGCGGCGGTTTTGGCGGCGGCGGTGGCGACGCTTTTTAGCTTTTGCTCCTGACCTCGCGCGCGATCTTCCCCCGGCCCGCGCTCCTCTGTGCCTCAAATCATGTCGTGATACGATATATGTAGGTTGCACGGCCGACCGTCTCGTCAGCTCAAACGGGGCCTGCGCGCGTACCTCGAGGACCGGCAGTAACGTGATTGGATTGGAATGAATCTTTTACAGCGCGATTTCATCATCCGGGAGCCATTGCTCGTCGGTATTCTTGTTCTCATCACCGTGCTCTTTTCGGCCCTCACTCACTCCTATACCCAGGCGTATGACCGACGCCGCACAGCTCTGGGGGTCGAATGGTTCATCCGCGGTAACCAGGATCTGAAAAACGGCCGTCCCGCAGCCGCCGTGCAGAATTTCCGCACCGCTCTCTTCTATGATCCCAGGAACTCAGGATTCGAAATGTACCTCGCGGATGCTTTGCTGCAAGCCGGGCAGACCGAACAAGCACTGAATTACTATCTCGGGTTGTGGCAAACCAATCCTGCGAATGGTCCGGTAAATGCTCAACTAGCTCGCCTTTACGCGAAGAAGGGTGACAACGTTGCCGCCGAGCGCTATTTCAACGGCGCCATTTTTGGTGACTGGCCGGAAAACCCCGAGGCCAACCGCCGCGCCGCATCGCTCGAACTGATCAATTTTTATCTCGATCGCGGAGACACAGGACACGCGGAATCTCAGCTCATGATTTTGTCCGACAATCTTCCGGGAGATCCTCAGCTGCGTACCCGTGTTGCCGATTTGTACGCGCGTGTCGGCGATGACCAGCGGGCACTGGCTCAATTTCGTCAGGCTCTTCAGCTGAACTCCAAGTATCTGCCCGCTCTCGTAGGCGCCGGTGAAGCTTCCTTTCGCGTTGGCGATTATCACGCGGCGCAAACCTATTTAAGCCGTGCCCTTCACTTGGATCCATCAAGCGCTTCCGTCAAACAACTTTTGGCGGTCATCCAGTCCGCGCTCGCACTTAATCCATATGAGCGGGGCATACCCGAGACCGAGAAAGTTCAACGCACTCTACGGGTTTTTGACATTGCCGGGAAACGCCTGCAATCCTGCGGCGAATCTAAGCAGGTCCCCGCGGCATCTTCTATTGCACCGTTTCTGGAAAGGTGGAAACAGTTGATGGCCACGGCCAACGCTCGTTTTCTCAGGCAGCACCCCGAGGCGGTAGAAAACCTTGTTGACTTCTCCGCTTCCGCAGAAAAATTGGCGCAGGACCATTGTGGCGAGCCTACTCCAGATGACTCTGCGGTGTTGGCCATCGCCCACCAGCGGGAAATGGAAGATCAGTGAGCGCTCCCGACGTAGCCACGACCAATCCCGCGGCTCCCGCTGCTACACCGGTGCACCCTTCTTGGGGTGCCCTCGCTTCTCGCCTTACCGCTCAACTGGCTTTCAACGAGGATCGCTTTTTTCTGATTCTCGCTGTGTTCATCGGCATCTTTGCCGGCCTTGCCGTGGTCTGCTTCCGCATCACTATGGAATGGACGCGCCTCTACCTCTTGGGTAGCGCCCTCACTCCTTCGCCATGGAGGGCTTTTCTGGCGCCTTCGCTGGCCGGGCTTGTGATCTCCGCCCTGATTTTTACTGTGTTTCGAGGCGCGACCGGAAGCGGCCTCAATCAGACCAAAGCTGCCCTGTATATTTCGAATGGATACATTCCCTTGCGCACTGTCATCGGAAAGTTCATCCTTGCTTCACTGGCCATTGGCTCCGGCCACTCCCTTGGTCCGGAAGATCCTTCCTTGCAGATCGGAGCGGGCTTGGCCAGCGCGATCGGGACACGCCTGAACCTCTCGCGCAAGAAATTGCGCATTCTCGCTCCTGTCGGCGCAGCGGCCGGTTTGGCCGCTGCGTTCAACGCTCCCATTTCCGCGGTCCTGTTTGTCATCGAGGAGGTCATCGGCCACTGGAGCGCAGGCATTCTTGCCACCGTCGTTCTTTCGGCGGTTTCCAGTGTTGTCACGATGCGCTTGTTCCTTGGCTCGGAGCCGTTCTTCCGCATCCCTCCGGTCGCAGTGATTCGGTGGGAAGAACTGCTTGCCTACAGTGTGCTGGGAGTTTTAGGCGGAGTTGCCTCCGTGGTTTTCGCTGCTGCCATTGGCTGGCTGCGCCCCAAGATCAAGGCTAGCCCGAGCTACATGCAGTTCCTTTACCCCGCGATTGCCGGATTGCTTATCGGCCTGATTGCCTTTGCAGGGTTTCCGCAAGTCATGGGCGCCGGATACGACTTCATGGACCAAGCCATGCACAACCAATACACATGGGAGGTGCTCGGCATTCTCGCTGGCCTCAAGATTTTGGCGACAACTTTGTCGTTCGCGAGTGGTACTCCCGGTGGGATGTTTGCCCCCACGCTTTTCATTGGAGCCATGCTCGGCGGCGCGGTCGGCACCGTCGAACGAATATTCTTTCCTCATTTGACTGGTTCGGTGGGCACCTACGCGCTCGTAGGCATGGGCGTACTATTTGCCGGCTTTCTGCGCGCCCCGATTACTTCCGTTTTCATGGCACTGGAGGTGAGTGGCGACTACACGATCATTCTTCCCGTCCTTGTCGCCAATATGTTTTCCTATCTTATTTCACGGAAGCTGCAACCTGTCCCGGCTCTGGAACAGATCACACGCCAAGATGGCCTGTATTTGCCAGCCTTGGAAGAAGAACGCGAGCAGGAAATTCTCACCGTTGAGGACGCTATGCGCCCCCGCCCGGCCATTATTCTCGATAGCCAGAAAACCGTTGCTGACGCGTGGACCGTCGTGGAAGCAACCAACGAAGAATATTTCCTCGTGCGGCGGCCGAGCAATTCCATCGCAGTGTTATCCAGAGAGGACCTAAAAAAGCTGATGGACGCTGCAGACTTTCCTCCACTCGAAGAAACGCAATCGCTCTCTGTGGTTCCCTATCTCCATCCCGACGAAGATTTGCAGGTCGCTCTGCGTCAGGCTACAAATTATCCGCTGGTACCTGTGCTAAGCCGGGCGAATGTTTCGCGCATCCTGGGTGTCATCAGCCTGCAAGACATTATGGAGACTTATAGGAAATCGAACCAGCCCGGTCCAGGGCACGAGATGTGAATTCCTGTCAGCCGGCCTTAGGTGTGCGCTTTTTTAATCAGCGTCATTGCGCGCCGCAGGTTGCTTCCCAGTTCAGTTGGCGGCCCGTCTGTGCCGACCCTCATTGGAAGCTGGGACTCGCCTGCCGGGCTCTAACAATGAACTGATGGCGGCGACCAACGCCCTGCCATTCGCACGCAATTCGGTGATCCGCTGTTCCACTACTCGTTCCAGCAGTCGTTCTCCTTTAGGTTGCAGCGAAACCAGGACTTGCCGCCGGTCCTCGCGTCCCCGAATGCGTTTCACGTAGCCATGCGATTCCATCCGGTCGATTAACTCTACAGTACTGTGGTGGCGCAGAGACAGGCGATTTGCCAGCGTGCTGATGGTCGCCTCTTCACCCGCGGGCAAGCCACGAACCGCCAATAACAGCAGGTATTGCTGCGGCTCCAGCCCTGCCTGCTTGGCCTTCGCATCCCCTTCTTGCAAAAACCTGCGGATCAGATAGCGAAGTTCGCCCAATGCCTGATATTCGGTTTCCGTGATTTTCTCTGGCATATGAATAGTTTATCGTATCACGATATATTCTTCCACAGCGACTGCCCTTGTCGTCACTAAATCATGAATAGGGATCGTCTGACAGATTCGGGGTGTCATACGCGCCTGTTGCGCGATGAAGAATCTTAATATTTCTATTCGCCAAGCCGCTTTGGGATAGACCGCGTGCGTCGCTCTCACAAAGCTTTCCGGAATGCCTTCTGCGTTTTGTAATGCTCGTATCCGCTCCGCAAGTAGAAGGTGTGAGCGCGCTCGCGAATTACATTGGATCGCACGGACATTCCAGCGCATCCCATTTTCCGGGCCCATTGCTCCGCGGCTTTCAGGAGGCTTCCACCCGCGCCATGGCTCCGCACTTTTTCATCCACCACCAAACCGTTCACCTCGGCGCGGCGCTCCACTTCCAGCAATGGCGTCTCGCTGACGTGCACCCAGCCGATCACTCCATCCTGCTTGGTTTCTGCCACAAAGCATGCGCCGTCTTTCATTTTCAATGCGCGTTTCAACCGCGGCGCCATCCCCTTCGTAGTCGTCGGATAACCCAATTGCCCGGACAACGTTGCAATACGCGCCGCATCCGCCATCTTCGCTCTGCGGATTTTAACTACTTGGATCGCGGCCATCGTGCTTCAGCCGTCTTTCTGCCGTAAGCGCGTTTGAACTGCCTCGCTTCTCAACTCGCGTAACGCGTCCGCGGCAATCCACCGGCCTGTACGCGTACCTTCTTTCCGGATCCTTTCCGCTGCCGCAATTGCGTCTCGATTCAATCGCCGATTGCGCTTGCCGATATTTCGCAGCGCCCAATTCACCGCTTTCCTCACAAAATTCCGCTCGTCCCAGGCTTCGCGCTCAATCACCTTCAGGAATCTACCGTAGGCATCATCTTTTGTCGTTTTGTCGTGGATGGCCAGATATGCGGCCATCGCAAAGCCCGCACGCTTCTCAAATTCCTTCTTGCGGCTGCTCCACGCGAACGCTTTTTCCCAAGCTGGGCTTGCATCCACAAACAAGTGGCAGCAGGTTCCGTCGCACACGTCCCAATTGTCGAACTTTCGAACCCACCGTTCCATTTGGCCGGAAGTCACTCGTTCCGCATCGCAGATCAGCATACCGAGCAACTTCGCATCGTGAATCCCGGTTTCCCATAGCCTTAGCCCCAAATCGTGGTTCTTGCCGACGGCCTTCGCAATTGCGTCCATTTTTGGCTTGGAAACACCATAGATTTTCTCTGCGCGGATTCCGAAACGCGCCATCCCTTCCACGTTTCGTCGTTCACCGTGTTTCCTCAACTCCGCCAATATGCGCGCGACTGTCCACACTTCACCGCTTCTCTCATCCATAGGACGCGCCTTAGAACGTTTTGTCGGAATCGACAAGGATTGTGACCGGGCCTTCATTCACCAGCTCCACCGACATCATCGCCTGAAAAATTCCCGTGCCCACGGTTATTCCCAATTTTTGAAGGGCCTCGCAAAACTCTTCGTAGAGTTTTTTCGCCAGTTCTGGCGGCGCCGCAGTGATAAAGCTGGGCCGTCTCTGTCCCCGCGCGTCTCCATACAAAGTGAACTGCGATACCACTAACGCGCTGCCCTTCACATCCAATAGCGATAGGTTCATCTTTCCACCTGTATCCTCGAAAATGCGCAGGTTCGCGAGTTTTTCTGCCATCGCCGTCGCTACGGGGGAACTATCTTCCTTGCCCACCCCCAACAAAATCGTCAGCCCAGGGCCAATTTCGCCGGTGACCCGTGCTTCTACCGTGACTTTGGCTCGACTCACTCTCTGTACGACCGCTCGCATTTCCTCTCCCTGTCCACTCTGCCACGGGCATAATTTTCAATCGTTTATCGCTTTGCCTTTCTCTTCGCTCTTCGCTTTAATCCGCCCGTGCGTTTTCGCAGCCTCGGCGCCCTCTGGCAATTGGGACAGAAATAACTGCTGCGACCCGCCACAATCACTCGCCGGAGCGCAGTCTTGCAGCGAAAACACGGCTTCGCTTCTCTTCCATAGGCGCGGTGGTGCTGCTGATATTCGCCCGGCAATCCTTCCGCGTCAAGAAAGTCAGAAATAGACGATCCGCGCAATAAAATCGCTTTTCGCAAAATCTTCTGTAGCGCCGTGTAGAGTTCTATCACTTCCGATTGCTTCAGACGCCCGCCCAGCTGTGCTGGATGAATCTTTGCCTTCCACAAACTTTCGTCCGCGTAAATATTCCCTACGCCTCGCAGGACACTTTGGTCCAACAACAACGCTTTGATTCTGGCTTTGCGCCCTTGGATTCTTCGCGCAAATTCCTCGAGTCCCACTTCGAGCGGATCGGCGCCGAAGCGTTGCAACTCTCCGGACAACACTTTCCCCGCCAGATAGGCCATTCGCCCAAAACGGCGCGGGTCGACGTAGCGCAACTCGCGCCCGTCGTCCAGAAGCATCACCACGTGTGTATGTTTTGCTTGCAGTTCGCGAACGGCCTTTGGCATCAGCATTCCGGTCATACCGAGATGCACCAGCAAGGCGGCTTCCCCGTCGCTTGCGATCGTTCCTTCAACCATGCCCAACCGCAGCAATAAAAATTTCCCGTAGCGCTCCACCCGAGCAATCGTCCGACCTGGCAGTTCACTCTCTAGCGCTTCTGGATTATCGATGAAGTCCGTTTTCCCAAGCGTGATACTTAAAATTCTTCGCCCGGCTAATTCTCGCTGCAAGCCGCGCGCGACAGTCTCCACTTCAGGAAGTTCCGGCATATTTTTCCCAGAGCATCAAACTATCACACACTTTCTTTTCTTGCCCGTGCCGCCCGTGCTACAGTCCATCGCCAGGAGGCCGCTGTGCGCGCAATTCTGGTGCTCTGCCTTTCCACCGCGATGTTATCCCTGTCACTGGCTTCGCCAGCCTCCGCAAGCAAGCAGCAAACCGGCTTTCTCGATCGTGCCCTGTCGCTCCAGGGCACGACTTACAAGTATCAGGTGTTTCTGCCGGACAATTGGACGCCGAAGCAGAAGTGGCCGGTCATTCTTTTTCTTCACGGCTATGGGGAACGTGGATCGGACGGCTTGTTGCAAACCGATGTTGGATTGCCCCACGCGATTCGCCTGGATCGTTCCCATTTTCCAGCAGTGGTCGTTATTCCCCAATGCCTGATGGATCACTGGTGGACGCAGCAGCAAATGGAACAGATGGCCTTGGCCACGCTCGCCGCCGCCACCAAGGATTTCAAGGGCGATCCAAAGCGCACTTATCTCACGGGCCTTTCCATGGGTGGATATGCCACGTGGGATATCGCCTCGCGCTATCCGGGCAAATTCGCGGCCGTGGTTCCTGTTTGCGGCGGAATCATTATTCCCCCGGACCTGCTGAAAAGCTTCCCGGACTTGGCCAAGGACGGGTATCCGGACGATCCCAGCAGTTACGCGCAGGTTGCGAAGAAAATCGGCCAAACTCCCGTGTGGATTTTCCACGGCGGCGCCGATGACACCGTGCCGGTAACGAACTCGCGCAAAATGAATGAGGCATTGACCGCTGCCGGTGGGAACGTAAAGTACACAGAATATCCGGGCATCGGCCACGATTCCTGGGACAAAGCCTATACCGAGCCCGACCTGATGCCGTGGCTGCTCTCGAAGTCTTTGCCGTAAGCCTTCGGTGAAGCTACAGCCGCGTCCACCGCCGCTTACTTCTTCTGATAATTCGGATACGGCGGATGCTCCGGCAAGACCACTGGATTTTTCTTCAACGCTTCCAGAGTCACCTGCACCGCTTTTTCCAATTGCGGATCGTGTCCCGCCGCAACCGAAGCGGGATCGTTTTCCACTTCAATGTCCGGCGCAATGCCATGATTTTCCACTTCCCATTGGCCGTGCAGCCCGTAGATGGCCACACGTGGCGCCGTTACGAAACCCCCGTCTATCAACGCCGGATATCCATAGATCCCTACGAGCCCTCCCCACGTTCGTGTTCCCACAAGTGGTCCAACGGCATCCTGTTTGAACATCCATGGCAGCGCGTCCCCTCCCGATCCCGACATTTCATTGATGATCATGGTTTTGGGTCCGTAGATCTGCGCCAGCGGCGAGCAGAATTTTTCGCCCTCGCGCGAAATCGCACAGTTGCGTAGCGGCCTTTTCAGCATGTCGATAATGTAGTCGGCGATTTCTCCCCCGTGGTTGTAGCGTTCATCGATGATCGCCGCCTGCTTGTCCACCTGAGCGAAATAGAATCGATTGAAGTTTGTGTATCCGCCGACGGCGGTATCCGGCACGTGAACATACGCCAACTTCCCGCCGCTCAGTTCATCTACCTTGCGCCGGTTGTCTTCCTCCCATGCGCGGTTGCGCAGTGCGAATTCATTGTCCACCGGCACCACGGTCACTTCCCGCGCATCCTTGCCGTCCGGATTCGGTCCCACCTTGATCTTGATCTGTTTCCCCGCGGTCTCCTCGAAAAAGCTATACACTTCCGCGGGCGGTTTCACATCCCTTCCGTTCACTTCCAAAAGGTAATCGCCGATTTTCACATCCACTCCCGGCTGCGTCAGCGGCGCGCGCAAGTCCGGATTCCAGTTTTCGCCACTGTAGATGCGGGCAAAACGGTATCTGCCGTTTTCCACCTTATAGTCCGCTCCCAGTAATCCGCCTTTTACCTGGAGGGGCTTGGGCACGTCTCCGCCGCCGACGAACATGTGTCCGATCGTAACTTCTCCAAGCATTTCCACGAACAAATAGTTCAAGTCGCCGCGTCCGCCGACCCCTGCTAGATACGCGCTGTATTTCTTTTCCGTGGCCGGAATATTCAGCCCATGATGATTCGGGTCGTACAGGAAATCGCGCTGGATCCGCCAAACTTCGTGGTACATCTGGTTCCACTCCGCGCGCGGATCCACGTACACTTCCATCTGCCCAAGATTCAGCGCTCCTTCGCCCGGCTTTGGCGCCGCGCCTGTTCCGGCGATGAACCAAGGTCCGTTCGGCGGCGGTCCTTGGCGGAACAGCGCCTTCTCTCCATTGGCCGAAAAATAAAGCTGCGTCACTCCGCTGACGTATGGCTCAGTCTTCCTTGTGCTCAGATCAAATTTGCTAACCGTTACGCTTGGCGGTTCACTAAATCGCGGTACATCCACGATTTCCGAGAGGAACAGCACTCCCGTTTTTCCGGCGTCCAGTTGAATGTAGTTGGCGGCGCGGATCGGCAGAGATACGATCCGCTGGCCTATGCCGTCGAAATCGATTGTGACCACTGGGACTTCTTCCTTCTTTTCGCCTTCCTTGCCTTTGTCAGCCTCTTGCGCTTTGTCTTTGTCTTTATCTTTATCTTTATCTTTATCTTTATCCTTCTCCGCGTCCTTGCCCTTATCCTCAGTCTTGGCAATCTTCTCTTCGTCGCTTTGTGGCTCGACCGGATTCGGATCGCCCTTTTTCAAGACCACCGCATACACGCTCCGCGTCAACGGGTGCTGGAAACTCGAAAGATCCAGCCATCCCACGCTTAATCCCACGTCCGTGCTTGCCGTGAAGTACAGCGTCTTGCCGTTTTTGTCGAAAACCGGAAAGCGCGCATCGGCCGTCCCGTCCGTGATTTGCGATTCCTTTCCGCTTTCCACCGAATAGACGAACACCGCATGTTGATGGTTCGGAAGATACCTGGTGTATGTCAACCATTTACTGTCCGGTGACCACGCCTGGTTCATCGCGCTGGACGGATCCTCGAACCGCTCCGTAGCAACCTTCACCGGTGTGCCCTTCTCTACCTCCACGTACCACAGGTTCAGTCGTTTGTCCGTGTAAGCAATTTTCTTGCTGTCTGGCGACCAGGTCGGTCCGTAAAAATACGACGGCGGATTCCCCAGGTTGACCTTCTTTACCTCTCCGAGCCCGGACTGATCCTCGAGATGCAATGCATATTCTCCGGATTCATCGGAAAAATACGCGATCCATTTACCGTCCGGCGACCACGCGGGATCACGTTCCGCCACACCAGGGCTTCGCGTCAGATTCCGGATGTCGCCCTTCTCTGCCGGAACCGTCAGGATTTCTCCCCGCGCTTCGAACACCGCTCTTGCACCCGTCGGGGAAATCCCAGCGTTCTGAATCGTCTCCGCCACTTTCTCAAAGTGAGGACGCGTCGCGGGCAAATCACCATTCAGATGAATTTCCACTTTGGTGGACTTTCCTGCCTGTGGGTCGAACAGAAAAATTCCACCAAACTGCTCGTACACCAGCACATCCGGTCCCGCCGAAACGCTCTTCAAATCGAAACCCTTATTCTCCACCACTTGCTTTAAGGTCTTGTTCTTTGTGTCATAGGCGAATAGGGTGACCGGCCCATTCCGGTCCGACAGAAAATACACCGTATCCCCGAACCACACCGGGTTCCCATCGTTCGAATTTTGGCGGGGCAACTTTTCCAGCGAAAGATCGCTCAGTTTCATGACATAAATCGGCGTTGTTTGGCCCCCACGATAGCGCTTCCAAGCCGCTTGCCACTGAAAGTTCGGCACGTACGCCATTCTTGTGCCATCCGGCGAATACGATCCCTCAAAAGCCCTCCACATCGGCAACACCTCGGCTACTCCACCTTCGGCTGGCACTGTATAGAGGCGCGTGAAATCCGCATATGCGTCGCGGGTAGAGAGAAACAGCACGCGCTTCCCATCGGGCGTCCAGCCGACTGCCGCGTCTTGTGCCGGGTGCCAGGTCAGGCGCTTTGGCGTGCCACCTTCAGCTGGCATGACGAACACGTCGGTATTGCCGTCGTATTCGCCCGTGAAAGCGATCCACTGCCCATCCGGCGAAAATATAGGAGAGCGTTCATGACCACCCGTCGTCAATTGCCGTGCTTCGCCGCCTGCCCGCAGAACGCTCCACAGGTAGCCACCATAGGTGAAAACGATCGACGTTTTGCTGACCGTGGGCTCTTGAGCCAAGAGCGGCGGCTGTTCCGCGGCTCTCATCACGCTACCGGCAAACAGCATCATCAACACTAACCACCCGATGCGTACGCGCATTTCTCTCTCCTCTATTTCCAAGCGAATTGGCGTTCGCTCATTTGCCAAGCATTTTTGGTCTGAAGGTACTCGAAATCAATTAGCCAGACGGAATCATCCTGCATGAGCTTCTGCTGTAAATGTACGACGTAAGGTCACCACAAAATGTTGGGGAATGGCCACGAAAATCCTTTGCTCCCGGCTCGCCGCAGAGCTTCAGGGCAATGGCACGCCCGGCATGGCCACAATTCCGGCCATCCGCAACAATTCGTGATATTCCGCCTCGGTCAACGGGGAAATAATGCGCCGCACAGCTTTCAGCAGTTTCACTTTTCGTAAGGCAGAATTACCGCGCATTTCTGCCAACGTCACCGGCCGTGGCAGCTTCTCGTACGCGCGCAAATCCGCCACCAGATTCTTTCCATCGTAATCGTGGGGGTCTGGATAGGGATCGCGGGTCACTTCCGCAATGGAGTACAGCGAGCGCTCCGGCGCGGAGTGATAGCAAAGCACGCGATCACCTTTCTTCACCTGCTTTAAGGCTCGGACCGCGTCCGGTTTGGCTCCCGCGCCGTGCCACATCTCCTTACCTTTTACGAAGAGTGTGTCCCAGTGATAGTGATGAGGGTCCGCGCTGAAGATCCAGTAATGTCGTGTTTGAGGGGTCGCAGTCGCCATCGGCTCCGATTCGCGTGAAGAATACACGGACGCGCGACGAAAACCAAACAAAATGTTAAGGATAGAAGGATTTCCACAGGAGGAAAACAGTTCCAAAGGGTACTAAAACCATTGTAGAACAAATAAGCCCATTATTTTCTGCATCCTGCAGAAAGGGCTTCGCGTTTTTCCCGGTTTTCTTTGGATCTTCTAGGGTCCCAGATCTATGAAAAGATCCTGCCCGCGAACCTCTGCCGCATAGCAATCCACTCCCGCCGCGGGATTCTGCACTGCCTTTCCGGTCGTCACGTCGAACTGCCAGCCGTGCCACGGGCATGTCACCACTTTTCCCTCAAGCAATCCTTGCCCAAGGGGCCCGCCTCGATGCAGGCAGGTGTTATTGATGGCGAAGATCTTCCCCGCCACGTTCGCTACCGCCACCGCTTTTCCTTCAATGTACAGTTCCCGCACCGTACCCGGGGGCAACTCGTCCACCTTGATGGTTCTCACGAACGCCATTTTCGCCTCGTTATTTGATGTGGTATTTACTTTTCGGATGGCTCCGGCACTTGCGCCACCATAATGTTCCGCTTGAACTCTTCCACCATCTCCGTCCGCAGTCTCACTTCCGTTGGCCGCTTCGCTAACGTCATGGTGTCGATTCTGTCCTGCAACTTCAGAAGCGCGTAAAAGAGCGCTTCCGGCCGCGGCGGACATCCCACTACGTACACATCCACCGGAATGATGCGATCCACTCCCTGGAGCACAGAATAAGCGTTAAAGGGCCCGCCCACGCTCGAGCAAGCCCCCATGGAGATGCACCATTTCGGATCGGGCATTTGCTGCCATACGCGTTGGATCACCTGTGCCATCTTCAGCGTGACGGTACCAGACACAATCATCAGGTCCGCCTGCCGTGGCGACGGACGAAACACTTCCGCACCGAACCGCGCCATGTCAAAACGCGCTGTCGTCGAGGCAATCATCTCAATGGCGCAGCAAGCCAGGCCAAACGTCAACGGCCACAGCGAACTCTTCCTTGCCCAATTGAATACGTAATCTACCGAAGTGATCAGAAAATTCTTTTCAAACCGCTGGTCTATGACACCCACAAGGAACCTCTCTCCGTCCTGCCCCTGAATTCAGTATATCGCCACCATTCTCGGCCGGCCAACAAATCCCTATTCCGCCGGCCATGGCAAGCCGTCTATTTCTTGTTCAGTGCGCGAATCTCCTGAACCAGAGTGTCGATTTCTACAGTGGTCAACTTGCCGCCAAATTTTGGCATGCGCTCTTTGCCATTGGTAATCATGTTGCGCAAATCGTCGTCGGAAGCGCCCGCAACTTTATCGGATCTGAGCGGCGGTCCTGCGAAATGCCGGCCTTCCGCCGACTTGCCGTGGCACTTCGCGCAATTCTTCTCGTATGCGGGGTTGCTGGTCAAAGCCGTTTCCGCAGGTGCTTGTGCGAACGCCACCAAAGCGAGTGACACGGAACAAAATAGCACCGTGAGCTGCAGTTGCAAGTCTGGCCTCGACATTACTTCAGCACCGTCCCACGATAATCTTGACACTTCCAATGGCCGTCATGCTCCATCCAAACTTCACCCACTGCGAAGCGAATTCGTTTGGCGGACAGTCCACTTCGTACTTCCACTTCCGCCGTGTACGTGAGTATCGCCTCTTCTTCCCCCACCGGCCATGCTTCCAGTTCCATCAGCCAGTAATCCTCAATTGGCGCGGAGGCAATTTCTTTCGCGCTCGGCTTGCCAATGCGCACGGTGCCATCCGGATGAACGGCGCGATAATCCTCTGCCAGCAGTTCGCTGTGGGCCTCTTCATCGGCTTGCAGATATGCGTCCCAAATCTTCTCCAGACGCTCCGACAGCACATGCGTCAATTCGTCCTGCTTGGCTGTCAATTACGCGCCCCGTTTCTCACTTCGCCTGGGCTCCCGGATCTTCAAATTGTTTCGCGATCAGGTTCCAGTAACTCGCCGGCTTCAACCTCTGCCAAATATCCACAAAATAAGCATCGGGTCCAATCAGTACGCGCGCTTTGCCCAGCTCCACGCCCCGGAGAATTTTGCTAGCGGCCGTGGCAGCATCGGTACGCGCCACTTTCTGGAATCTTGTCAGGCTTTCCTTGCGCAAGCCCGCCCCGGCGCCCCGCCCCACTTTCGCGCGTTCCGCAATCGAAGTGCGAACAAATCCCGGATGCACGCACGTGACGCCAATATTGGTCTTCAGCAGCTCGTGGTGCAGCGACTCCGTGTATCCACGGACCGCAAATTTGCTGGCGCAGTACGCTCCTTGCCCGGAGGCCCCGAAAAATCCGAGCAGGCTCGACGTGTTCACGATGTGCGCCCGTTTTTCTTTCTTCAAAAGCGGGAGAAAATAGGTCACCCCGTAAACCACGCCCCAGAAATTGATGTCCATCAACCAGCGAAACTCCTCCAACGAAATCTCCTCCAAGTGCCCGAGCAGCGCCACCCCTGCATTGTTGAACAGAATCGTGGCTCGTCCCTGCTGTGCCGCAACAGCTTCCGCAAATTCCTTCACCTGCGTTTCTTCGGCCACGTTCACAATGTGCCGCGTTACTTTCCCAGTCGCGCCGCCCAGAAGTGCCACGGTTTCATTCAATCGGTTTTCGCTTACGTCCGCCAGTGCCAGGGATGTTCCTCTCGCGGCCAGTTGCTGTGCCAAACATCTCCCCATCCCCGATCCCGCACCGGTGATTACCGCCACCCCATCATCCAAAAATTCCATTCATCCACCTTCAGCTGTTCTTCTTCGCAGCACACCAACAACCTTCGCACTCTTACCACACTTCCGAGCAGCCAGCCAGATTGCCGGTCACATCTTCACAGACAAATTTGTTTTGGAAATTACTTCTCTGCGCGAATCAACAGAGCGCCTTTAGCCCTAAATGCCCGCAGCTCCGCCGCATCGTGGAACCATCGCCCCGCATAGGTCTCCGGACTTGGCGAAGGATCGACAACTCTTTCGTCGGAAACATTGGCAAATCCTGCTCCACGGAACAGTTGCGCCCATTCCTCCGCCCGAAGCAACTGTGTTGGTACAGCCAGCAACCCACCCCACTGGTGGCAATAAGGATTGTCGCGGTAATAGTTGATCAAGATCCACGCCGCGCCGCCCGGCCGCAGTACCCGATGGAGTTCCCGCATGCCCATGCCAGGATCGGGCCAATAGTATGCCGATTCCACTGAAATCGCATGAGCGAAGAAATTGGGCTCCCACGGAATTTCGCCCACTTCTCCGGTGACGAACAGGATGTTGTCTTGATCTAGGCTCGTGCGCCGCGCCACGCGAATCATTTCGTCCGAAATGTCCATGCCGACCACGCGGCCTTCGGGAACAAGCTTGCTGATCCGCCGCGATAACCATCCGGACCCGCAGCCCACGTCCAGGACGTTATCGCCGGCGGCAAGGTGCATCTTGTCGATCACCGGTAGTGTGATCGGCAGGTGATCCTGCTCCATGCCGTCGCCTCGCCCGGCTTCCGCCCAGCGGTTAAACTCTTCGCGCAAAGATTGCGTTTTGGAATCAGTCATCGGATCCGTAAAGCGCCACCTAACAGAGTGCCAAAAAATCTTCAGCACGTCATGCTGGACGAAAATTTCAGACCGTGCAACCACATCCCGTGCAGAAATGTGCGCCAGGGCAAGTCGCCGTACCGCACCGGCAACAGTAACGGCCGCTCACGGTCACAGGGATCATAGGAACGCGCGGATAGGCCTCCGCCGTGCAAGCCCAGATCAGGGCGATCACCCACCCAATTACCGTCCATCCCAGGAACAGGTTCAGCAGAAAGATACCCGCAGCATCACGTTTATCGCGCGCAATAATTGCAGGAAGGAAATACAACAGAATCATGAACGCCAGGGTTAGCACAATGCACCCTCCAAATCCGGCGCGGCAGCCACACATCTGCCGTCTCTATTCCTAATATACGCATCCGTGGTCCTAAATGTTTCCCCGGTTCGGTCTACAACGCAAAACCAACAATAAATGGAACTACGGTGGGTGGGTCGGGAAGAAAGTAATGAGCTCCAGTCCGGACCGAGACTCCCAGCATCCTCCACCTGTAGCAAACCTCCGGTTACTGGGTTACAATCTTTTGAATGATGCAGGCCTTTACTTTGCCTTCGTCTGGAAAGAATCATGTTTCAGCCTCGTAACATCCCTGCCCTTTGATCCGCTCCTGAAGCGGAACTGAACTTCTTCTCCTCTCTGTTTGTGTCTTTTGGCGGCGCGAGCGTCTTCCATCGCATGCGGACTCGCGCAGAAATACACGGGATTATATGAGCTCGCCGGAAACTGTAGCTGTCTCAGCGCCTCCGACGTTTTGGGGCTCAATTCGCGAAGCGATCCGCGGGTCGCACCAGGACTACACCAAGGGCAGCCTGAATCGCGCGATCGTGCTGCTGGCCATTCCGATGGTTTTAGAAATGGTGCTGGAATCGCTGTTCGCGGTCGTGGATGTTTTCTGGGTTGGACGACTGGGCGCGGATGCGATTGCGACGGTTGGCCTGACTGAATCAATCCTCAGCCTGGTGATCGCCGTGGGTTTCGGACTAGGCATGTCGACCACAGCGATGGTTGCGCGGCGCATTGGAGAAAAGGATCCGGCTGACGCAGCGATCGCGGGTGTGCAAGCCATCGCTCTCGGGCTGGCGACTTCGGCCATTATCGGAGTGCCGTGCTGGATTTACGCGCCGCGGTTGCTGCAGCTGATGGGCGCTTCGCCACAAATTGTCGCCACAGGGTCCGGTTATGCGCGCATCGCGTTGGGCGGCTGCGGCGCAATCCTGATGTTGTTCCTGAACAACGCGATCTTTCGCGGTGCCGGCGATGCTGCAATCGCCATGCGGCTGTTGTGGGTTTCCAACATCATTAATTTGATTCTCGATCCTTGCCTGATTTTTGGGTGGGGGCCATTTCCAAAGCTGGGTGTCACTGGCGCGGCCCTCGCGACATTGATCGGGCGCAGCATCGGCGTGTTGTACCAGTTTTATCGCCTGCTGCGCGGCACGGAGCGGATTCAAATTCTCACCTGGCAGTTGCGCGTGGACCTCGGAGTTTTGCTGCGTCTTGTGCGCGTGTCTATCACTGGCATCCTGCAGTTTGCGATTGCCGATGTGAGCTGGATCGGACTGGTGCGCATCGTGAGCCTGTTCGGGTCTGCCGCGCTCGCGGGTTATACGATCGCTATTCGCATTGTGATTTTTGTGATCCTGCCGAGTTGGGGTCTGAGCAACGCGGCGGCCACGCTCGTGGGGCAGAATCTGGGGGCCAAGCAACCGGAACGCGCTGAACAATCTGTCTGGCGAACTGGGCTGTATAATGTGATTTTTCTCGGAAGCGTCGGCGTGTTCTTCGTGTTTTTCGCCGAGCCGGTGATCCGCCTGTTCACGAACGATCCGGCTGTGGTGCCGCTTGCGGTTTCGTGCTTGCGCATCATCAGTTACGGGAATATTGGCTATGCCTACGGAATGGTGATGCTGCAGGCGTTTAACGGGGCGGGCGACACGGTTACGCCAACCATCGTGAATTTTTTCGGGTTCTGGTTGCTGGAGATTCCGCTGGCTTACGCTTTGGCGGTGCCATTTCATTTCCGGGCTAATGGAGCTTATTACGCGATTGTTATCGCAGAAGCGGCTATCGCCGGCGCCGGGATTCTGCTTTTCCGGCGCGGCCGGTGGAAGCGGCAGCAGATCTGACGATGCTGGCTCTAACTAAGCCGTGGCGATCGTCAACGGTAGGCCATGGTTATTCCTTAATCGTTTTGATAGACTCGGTTTTATGAAGCGCGAATTTACTTCGGTCATTGAGAAACGCGGGAAGTGGTATGTTGCATTCGTGGAAGAAATTCCCGGCGTGAATACTCAAGGCCGTACGCTCGCGGAAGCGCGACGCAACCTCAAGGAAGCACTTGTCATGGTGCTCGAAGCGAATCGCATGCTCTCGGCGAGAGAACGCTCACCAGACGCTAAACGAGAGCCAATCACAGTGTCCGTCTAGTAAAGCCGTGAAGCGGCGCGATCTACTGCACCACCTTGCTGCCCATGGATGTGAATTACTGCGCGAAGGAGGACGGCACTCTATCTATTACAATCCAAAAGTAAACGCGACTTCGAGCGTCCCCCGACATACTGAGATTAACGATTTTCTTGCGCGCAAAATCTGCAGGGATTTGAGCATTCCGTTGCCTTAGAGCGACGTTCCATCACTTCAAGAGATATTCCTCCAGGAATTCCACGGTGGCGTAAAACTGGTAATCCTGGTTGGCCTTTTTCTGGTAGCCATGGCCTTCGTCTTTGGCCATGATGTACCACACAGGCGTTCCGGATTTTTTCAACGCGGCCACAATCTGGTCGCTTTCGCTGACCGGCACGCGAGGATCATTCTTTCCGGCAACCACGAGCATCGGCTTCTTGATTTTTTCGATGTTGTTCATGGGTGCGATGCGCTCCAGAAATTCGCGCATCTTAGGATCGCGTTCGTCGCCATATTCCACACGGCGCAAATCCCGGCGATAGCTTTCGTTATGCTCCAGGAATGTTACCAGGTTGGACATACCGACGATGTCCACAGAGCAGCGGATCCGATCGCTGTAAAACGTCGAGATAGCCAGGGTCATGTGGCCGCCGTAGCTTCCGCCGGTAACACCGATGCGGCTGGCGTCCAGCTCTGGCTGCGTGCCGATCCAATCGAAGAGGGTGTTGATGTCTTTGTACGTGTCTTCGCGCAAAAATCCGTTATCGAGCATCGTGAACGTCTTGCCGAAGCCGGTCGATCCGCGGACGTTCGGAAAAATCAGCGCGATTCCCAATTCGTTTAGAAGATAGTTTTGCCTTCCCAAAAAGTAAGGCAGCGACTGCCCTTCCGGGCCGCCATGAATCACCACCACGACGGGCCGCTTTCCGGTGAACCTCGCCGGTGGCTTATAGAGACTGGACCATGGGCCCATGCTGTTCCGCGATTTTCCATCTGTCAGCAGGGCGACGTTCCCTGTCGCCAGATCCAATCGATAGAGCTGGTACCATTCGCCACCGCCGATATCCTTGCGAAACACAATGTAATCGCCGCCATTGGGATGGAAACGGCCATCGCGCCCGGCTGGCCGACCAAATGAAGTTGTGGTGTTGCCGCGAAGCGCGTGCTGATCAGCATAACCAAATGGCAGCAAGCAAGATCGCAATTCGCTTCATGGCTTCTCCTTCAACTGATTCGTGGCTGCTTTCATACACCGCACACAATACGACACGCAAGCCTTACGTGATTATTTGCCCGAATTAGCCGCATGGTAAGATTCGCGTGACTACTCAATCCTCTATGTTTCGAAAAATTCTGATCGCCAATCGCGGTGAAATTGCCGTACGTATCTTGCGGGCGTGCCGCGAAATGGGCATTCCGTCGGTTTGCGTGTTCAGTGAAGTGGACCGCACTTCGCTGCACATCCGGCTGGCGGACGAAGCTTACCTCATCGGGCCAGCGCCTTCGCGGGAAAGTTACCTGCGCATAGACAAGCTGATGGACGTTGCGCGCCGCTCTGGCTGCGACGCGATTCATCCGGGCTACGGGTTCCTGGCGGAAAATCCCCTGCTGCCTCGCGCGTGCGCTGAAGCAGGCATCACTTTCATCGGGCCTTCGCCGGAAACCATGGAAATGATGGGCTCCAAAACAGCGGGCAAACAACTTGCGCGCCGCGCCGACGTTCCGACCGTACCCGGGACGGACGATCCAATCGAAAATGTCGAGGATGCTCAGGCGCTGGCGCGCGTGATGGGCTATCCCGTGCTGCTGAAAGCAGTGGCCGGGGGCGGCGGCAAAGGCATGCGTGTTGTCCCGAATGACGAGAGCTTTTCGCCGGCGTTTCGAGACGCCTTCTCGGAAGCGCTGAATGCATTTGGGGATTCTCGCGTGTTCCTGGAAAAGTATCTGGATTCCCCACGGCACATTGAAATTCAAATTTTGGCGGATTCGCATGGCCGAGTGGTGTCTCTGGGTGAACGGGAATGTTCGATTCAGCGGCGCCATCAGAAGGTGATTGAGGAAGCGCCTTCGACCGCGGTCAATCCCGACCTGCGGCGAAAAATGGGGGACGCCGCAGTACGTCTGGCGCGTGCGGGCGGGTACGTCAATGCCGGAACTGTCGAATTTCTGGTGGACGCCAATCTGAATTTCTATTTTCTGGAGGTGAACACGCGCCTGCAGGTGGAGCATCCGGTGACGGAGCAAGTTACCGGACTCGATCTGGTGAAGCTACAGATTGCCATCGCTGCCGGACACCGGCTGCCTTTCGCGTGGGAAACGATCACGCCTCGCGGCCATGCGATGGAGGTGCGGCTTTACGCGGAAGATCCCGACAACAATTTCTTCCCGTGTCCGGGGAAAATTATCGCGCGGCGCATTGCCACTGGTCCCGGCATCCGCCTGGACGAGGGCGTCTATCGCGGGTGGACCGTCCCGATCGAGTACGATCCTTTACTGAGCAAACTTATCGCGTGGGGCAACAGCCGCGAAGAAACTATTTCGCGCCTGCGTCGCGCTCTGGACGAGTACACCATCACGGGGATTCGCACGAACGTGAGCTTGTTCCGCCGGATTCTAAGCGAACCCGAATTTCTTCGCGGCGAAATCCATACGAAGTGGCTGGACCACTTGCTGGCTCGTGTGCAGCCCCCGGCAATGGAGGCACAGGCGGGCACAGAAGCTGCAGCCGCCATTGCTGCCGCTTACTGGGAGAGCATTCAGCCGGGCAATACTGGCGGCGGCCAAACTTCCGGAACCGAACTTTCACGGTGGAAACTGAAAGGGCGCCGTTCCCAACTGGATCGCCAGCCATGAAATTTGAGGTTTATCTCCAGTCGCTCACGGGTAAGACGAAACACGTTGTGGACCTGGAAAAGGATGGGGCGTCGTACAAGGTTTCCTTGGACGGCAAGCCTGTGGACGCGGACGTAATTCTTGCCGCGCCGAACGCGGTGTCCGTGATTCTCGATGGCGCCGTGTTCGAGATTCACATCGCGCCGTCTCTCGACGGTACTTACAAGCTGCAGACTGGGCCGCACGAATTTCAGGCGGACGTCCGCGATCCGCGCGCGTGGCACGGAAGAAAACAGGGAGCACTCGAAGCCGAAGGCCGCCAGCAGATCATCGCTCCCATGCCGGGCAAAGTGATCCGGTTGTTGGTGAATGTGGGCGATGAAGTGGAAGTGGGCCAGGGCCTGGTGGTTGTGGAAGCGATGAAAATGCAGAACGAAATTCGCTCGCCGAAAAAGGGCAAGGTTGAACGGTTGCAGGCTAAAGAGGGTCAGGCCATCAACGCCGGTGATGTGCTGGCTTGGGTGGATTGATGTTTTCGGACGAATTGTGCTGATTTAACAGTTGAGATCCTTCGTCGCGCAAAAGGCGCGCTTCTCAGGATGACACCAGCCGGGATTAAGATCAGATAGAGTCTTACTGCGTGTTGGTGGGACGGCCGGTGCTTGGAGTGATCGGCGCAGTGCCTGCCGCGGGCGGCGTGCTTGGCTTCGCGGCCTCCGGCAACTTGCCTGCAGTCTCAATCACCTGGATCGCCAGATAATTTGTTACGTGGGCTTCATCGCGGGCGACCGCCAGATAGGCGTTGCGCAGCAACTGTTCCTTGCGGTTGCGCAGCGTGTCCCGAATCATCTGCTGCACCTGGGGATCGTTGATGCCGCGTTGTCCGGCGGCTTCGCGAGCCACCAGCTTCAAAATTCGTATGCTGTCTTTCAGGACAATCGGGGGGCTGACCTGGCCCGGCTTCAGACTCAGCACCATGCGCTTCAGGACGGGGTCAGTCTGAGGCGCATTCAGAGAGGATTCGGGGATGTAACCCAAATCGCCGCCCGTCGCGGCGGTGTTCGGATCCTCGGAATAATCCATCGCCAACTGGGCAAAGTCCGCGCCGCTGTTCAGCTTATCTTCGAGCATCTTTGCCTTGCGCTCCGCTTCCGCCTCGTTGGTGGCGTCGTCGTTCTTGCGGTTGCGGATCATCTGATCCTTGCGCGGTGTGATCACGATCTGGGAAATGCGGTATTGGGCGTCTGCGACGTTAAACTGGTTGCGGTTGGTATTGTAAAAATCCGTGACGTCCTGATCTGTGATGGTGACCTTCGCGGCGACTTCGCGGTTCAAAAGCTTCTGGATCGAGAGTTGGCGGCGCAGATCTTTTTTGAGGTCATCCACGGTCATGCCGCCATCTTTCAACTTTTTCTGAAATTCTTCTTCGGTGTAGCCGCTCTTGAGCTCGGTGAATTTGTCTTCCACTTCGCCGTCGCTGGCTTCGAGGTTCAACTTCTTGGCGCGCTCCAGCAGAATTTCGTTGTTGATCAGCTGTTCGACTACGTTGAGTTTGCCGGAAAGAACCTCTTCGGGCGAAGTCTCCTGGGCTTCGGGATTGATGCGCGTGCGATAGTACTTCTCTACTTCATCCTGCTTGATTTCGGCGCCATTCACCACCGCCCACACGTCTGGCGCATGGCTTTCCTGCTGTTTGCAGCCGACGAATAAAGACGCCACCAGCACCGCCGCGGGCAACAGCGCCACGCCACGATGAATCGCGCCGCCGTTTCTCCGCCATCGGATTGCGGGATTCAGGGAAAAGTTCAAGGGTTTGCTCAGGCGGCTTTTTTCACGCGACCGAGTCGAATGCACGCGGTGCACACTTTAATTTGCCTGCGGGCGCCATTGACTACCGCACGCACACGCTTGAGATTGGGATTCCACCGGCGCCGCCGGGTATTGTTGGCGTGGCTGACCACGTTGCCGTAGCTCGGGCCCTTGCCGCAGAGTTCACACTTCAGTGCCATGATATTCCACTTCCTAAGCTTCAAAGGATAGAAAACAAGAACCTTAATTCTAGCAGATGGCCATTAAAACGCAAAGCATACTCGTGCAACTTTCGCGCGTTTCGAACAGGCTGAATTCTCTGGCGGGCTTGGCTGAACCCCTGATTTCGGTGCCTTTGTTATACTTGAGGAGTCTTTCTTGGGATCGGGACTGCGTGAGCTCGCTTCGCATTTCTATTGTGCAGTATCTGAATACCGCGCCGCTTGTCCGTGGCTTCACGCATGGGCCGCTGCGCGGAAAGTATCAGTTGTCGTTCACCGTCCCTTCGCAGTGTGCGGAAGCGCTACGGTCGGGGGAAGTGGACATCGCCATTATTCCCGCTATCGAGTTTCAGCGCATCGACGGGCTTGTCGCTTTGCCAAATCTTTCGATTGCGTCGAAGAAATCCGTGCGCAGCCTTTTGCTCGTTTCCAAGAAACCCATCCGCGACGTGCGGCGTATCGCTTTGGACCGCAGTTCACGCAGCACCCAGGCGCTGGTGCGTATCCTTTGCGCGAAGCGCTGGCACATTGCGCCTGAGTTTTTCGAAGCTGATCCCGATTTGCCCGGTATGCTCCGAGACGCAGATGCGGCACTGCTCATCGGCGATCCTGCTCTGCGGCTGGTACTCGACTCCGAAACTGCCGCAAAACGCGACGCCGCGGGCGACTCCGTCTTTCCCGCGGAGATAGCTGGCCTTCCCACCTCGCCTTCACTGTTCCTCTACGACATGGTGGAAAAATGGCACGCCCTTACGAGCTTTCCGGCCGTGCTGGCCATTTGGGCTGCCAGGCCTGCTGCCGTCTCGGGCGCAGTGATTCGCGATTTTCAGGATTCGCTGGCTTTTGGCATGCAGCAGCTGGCAGAGATCAGCGCCGAAGCTTCGCGCGAATTGAATGTCCCGGCAGACAAAATTGCGCGTTATCTCAGCGAAAACATCGATTACACTCTTGACGGGGAAAATCTGCGTGGCCTGCAGCGATATTACGACCTGGCCGCTGAATTGGGTTTGATTCCGCAGGCAAAGCCGCTGCAAATCGCCAGCTTTCAGCCATCGGCGGAACTGGCAGCGGCGCGGCGCACGTAAAGGGAAAAACAAGTGGGAATCAGCAAACAACAAGCGCTCGAAATGCTGCAATCCGATGACTTGGTGGGCATCGGAATGGCCGCGCACCAGCTTCGCCTGCAGAAAAACGACCCGCGCATCGTCACGTACCAGATCGATCGCAACATTAACTACACGAATTTCTGTACGGAGTATTGCTCGTTCTGCGCATTCTATCGACCGCTGGGCGCGAAAGACGGATACATCCTGCCGTTCGAAGAAATTTACGCGAAGATCGAAGAGATGCTGCCCCTTGGCGGAACCGGCGTGCTGCTGCAGGGCGGTCTGCATCCCGATCTTCAGATTGGCTATTACGAAAATCTTTTGCGTTCGCTCAAATCGCGATATCCGCAAGTCCATCTGCACTGTTTTTCGGCGCCGGAGATTCTGTGCATCGCCGAGGTGAGCGAACTCAGCATTCGCGACACAATTCAGCGGTTAATGGACGCGGGCTTGCAATCGATTCCCGGCGGTGGCGCAGAAATTCTGGATGACGAAGTTCGCGGCAAGATCGCGCGGCTGAAATGCACCAGCGAGGACTGGGTGGAAGTGCATCGCACCGCGCATTCGCTCGGCCTGCGCACAACGGCCACCATGATGTTCGGCTGCGGGGAAGAACTGCGCCATCGCGTAAATCATCTGGAGCGCGTGCGGCAGCTTCAGGAAGAGACCGGTGGATTCACTGCGTTTATCCCGTGGATTTTTGCGGCAGAGAACACCGCGCTGGGGAAGCGCGTTCAGGAAACGACCGCGGTGGATTACCTGAAGACGCTGGCGGTGAGCCGGCTTTATCTGGACAACATCGATCACATTCAATCGAGTTGGCTGACGCCGGGGATCAAGGTTTGCCAAGTGGGATTGCAGTTTGGGGCGGACGATGTGGGCAGCATCCTGATTGAAGAAAATGTGGTGTACGCGGCGGGCGTGCGGCGGCGCACAAATGAGGAAGAGCTCCGGCGGATTATTTATGATGCGGGATTTTTGCCGGCGCAGAGGGATACGCTCTACCGGTGGTATGTTTTGAAGTCACCCTATGCGCCGAGACAGGCGACCGCGGCGTGAATGCAACCCGCAAGTTAAGAGTCCTGGTGAAATGAGGAGAGAAGAGGGATTCCTCACTCCGCGGACTCCGTTCGGAATGACGGATTTATTTCGTGGGACGATTGAGATCCTTCGTCGCCGAAGGCGCTCCTCAGGATGACAGCATACTCGCAATAGATGCGCAGCAGACGTGTAGTCTATTTTTTGAGGCGGAGCAGGATTTCTACTTCAGTGCCATCTGGCAGGTTGAGCGGCTCTACTGGTTCGAGCCTGCCATCGCGGCAACGTGCCACCAGGCGCATGGTGTTGTCTCTTGCAGCGGGTTTTTCCGCCGGGGTGCTTGTACCCGGCCGGCCTGTCTCGTCTAGTGCCTGGTTGACCAGGTCATCGGCTTCGCGATTGTGTTCGCGATAGACATGATCGATCCGGAACGACTCGAGGGACTGCGCCATTTTCCTGGCGCGTTCGAACAATGGCTTCAACTCGGGGCTCTTCACTTTGTATTGGCCGCGCATCTGCTTGACCATTAATTCGGAATCGCTCTCGACACGGAGCGCGCGCACACCATGCGTCTGGGCATAATCCAAGGCGGCGATCAACCCGAAATATTCCGCCACATTGTTTGTGTTTGATCCGATATATTTTTTCAGCTTGGCGACAATTGCGCCGCTGCCGTCGCGAACTATCACGCCATACGCGGCTGGCCCGGGATTCCCGCGTGAGCCACCGTCAATATTCGCCTGGTGCGCCGCCACCTGCTTCGGAGGATCCGGCGGCGCGTCGCCAAACAGACCTGCTCCCCGAGGGGCTGGCGTGCGCTTGAACATCACGAATTCGCGGCTCCGCTGGCGGTTTCATTCGGCGCAGCGTGAGGGATGGGCTCCAAGGAATAGAGAATCCGCCCGCACATTTCGCAGCGAAAAACTTCTTCATCCGTTTCCGACGCAAGCATTTGCACTACATGAGGCAGAACGCGCATTCCGCACGCGCGGCACTGGTCTCCGCGCGCTTCGGCCAGCGCCGATGCGGGATGCCGCTTTTCGACTCTGGTGTATAGATCCAAGACATCTTGCGGCACTTTTCTTGCGATCTGTTCGCGTTCCGCCGTGGCGGCCTCCAGCTTTTTTTCTTATCCCCATACTGTACTTGCATCTGCTTCTTTTCCGCGGCGATGCCCTGCTCCGATTCGCGCAAATCCGCTTCCACATGCTTCACGCGGCGCTCCACTTCCTCGAGGGCCATCATCTGTTCCAGCACCTGGTCTTCGGTCTTGGCGGCTTCGCCCTCCGCAGTCGCAATTTCATGCTGCAAGGCCTTGTAAGCTTCGTTGGTCTTCACGGAGCTGCTCTGCTCGCGGTATTTTTTTGCGCGCCCTTTCCATTGCTCAACATCCAATTCCAGTTTCTTGCGCTGCGTTAAGGCTTGTATGTGCGCTTCCTTCGCCGTAGTGACCGCAGCGCGCGCGACGTTCAATTTGGCGTCTGCTTCCCGCAATTGTTTCGGCAGGCTATCCAATTCCGCGTGCGACGACGCGATGATCTGGTCGAGTCGCTGAAGCTCTAATAATTGCGGGACGGCAGGATGCATGGCGGTTGATTCTAGCACACGGTGCGGATTGGGCTTGGCGGGTGGTAGGACGAGGAAGGGCGAGGTACGGCTTTGATTGTGGTTGGGATTAGATCGAAGAGGGGTTCCTCGCTTCGCTCGGAATAACGGCGGGTGGTGAAATAAGGAAGCTGTCGTTGGCGGGTAAAACGGGCTGGGCGGAAGCGAGTGCGCCCTCCTCGACGGAATCGCCATTTGCGGTTCCAAGGGCTTTTCGTCGCTTCCGCAGAGCACGCTACCGCAAACTCAGGTGGCCTTGATATCGCGGTGAATCAGGGTGGCATCCACGAAGTAACCGATTCCGACCGCCAGTGGCAAAATGCCAAACGCGGCCGCGGCCATGGTTTCCGGCTCCGAAACGACCCGCGCAATCACCGTGAACATAACCATGAACCCCAGGCCACCGCTGACCAGCAAAATACCGGCCCGCCGGGAACGCGCGAATTGCGACAATTCGGGCTCCATGGGGATCTGTGTTCCCCTTGCGAGCGCGGCCAGGCGCTCTTCCGTGCGCAGCTTTCTCACGCGGTAGTAGGTGTACATCGCCGCGACGGGCACGCCGCACGTCAATACCACTGCAACCAATCCGATCAAATCCCCTCCCATGTGCCACTCCTTTCGCGGCTGTCTAGTTTCGCCGCTTTCCGCAATCTCACCAGAAGGTACGCACACCCGTAGGAAAATGTTCCTGAATCGAAGACGGAAAAAGTGCGTTGAGGGGGGAAGAAGTTTACTGGACTTCCTGAATCTGCATGTTTGAATCTATCGCCAGTTTTGGGTAACGGATCCCAGACCCCGCCAGAGCCGGGGGATGTTCTGCGACGACCTGGAAGTCGGTACCGGAACAGCTCACTTCGTAGGTGTAGCCATCCCGCTCTTTGCGACTTACGGATATGGCACCCGAAGAAATCAGCTCATCGAGGGAAATACATTTGCTGTTCAGGGCAATGTTTCCGCGTTCGGCCTGGGCGATCTGCAAGAGATCGCTGCGGACACCCGTCAGGCTGATCGCCTGAGTCGGCGCAGTTCCTTCATCGGTTGTCGGCATCTTTTTGAGGTAAAAATAGTAGATTCCAAATGCCAAGCCAGCGAAGACGAGTAATCCGGCGAGTGCGCGCATACCCCAATTTTGGCCGAGGCTGAGTCTGGCCACAAGCTTTTCCGCGGGCATGGTGCGTCTGGTTACAACACTCCGCAATTGTTTCGCGTTCGCCTTCCAGGCTTGCTATTGTTTCTAACAGACGCCACGCTTTCCCTCTCGGCGTACTTGAAATCCCTTTCGACACCAGCCGCATGGTCACTGCCACAGCTCTTCACGATCTGATTGCGATTGAGAAGTTGCGCGAACAGGAGCTGGAGGAAGCGCGCATTATCCAGAGCGCCATGCTGCCTTCGCACCCTCTTCACGAATTCGATGCCCTGATCTCACACGAGTTTCAGCCGGTCACCGAGGTTGGCGGCGACTATATTGATTACTTCACGCTCACCGACGGCACGATCGGTTTATATCTCGGCGACGTCTCCGGCAAGGGGCTTCCCGCGGCGCTTTATGCGGCCCTGGCGATCGGCACTCTCCGCGGAATCCACAAAACTGGCCAGTGCCCGGGGCGGGTTCTCTCTCTACTCAACCAGCGACTGCATCTCCGGGGAATTCCAGGCCGGCACACCTCGATCCAGTATGCGATCTTTTATCCGGCCACCGGTCAGATGATCATCTCCAGCGCGGGTATGCCGGGTCCCTACCTTCTGCGGGGTAAGGAATGCCGCGGCCTGGAAGTCACCGGCATCCCCCCAGGACTGTTCCCCGGCGTCTCTTACGACGAGTTTTCTTTTCAGCTGGAGCCTGGGGATTCGGTGCTGCACGGCTGGACTAACGGATGCGCGCAACCCCCGGGACGAGGAATTCGGCGTTGAAGGAATTCGGAGGGTATGTAGCCAGCACGCGGGCGAAACGCCGCTTGATCTGCTGGGCCATATTTTCCACGCATTGAGGAATTCACGCGCGATTGCCGCCAGTGGGACGACATGACAGCGACGATCTTTCATTACGCCGCGCGCTGATTCCCGCTCCAGTGTCGAGACGGGCAACTGCTTTTGCTTTTTATTTGACCCCTCCGCGCTTCTCACGTAACTAAAGAAGATAGTGATTTTCTTTGCTGTTTCCCTGAGGAGTCT
The DNA here is from genome assembly GCA_963701055.1 of Candidatus Acidiferrales bacterium. Lineage (GTDB taxonomy): Bacteria > Acidobacteriota > Terriglobia > Acidiferrales > UBA7541 > Acidiferrum. Next base: position 6,109,937 of record OY969563.1, read on the forward strand.
TCGATGAACACCAAGTCCCCCGGTATTGTGGCGCTCGCCTGCCTTGTGGCGGCCTCGATCGCAATTCCCGTCGACCTGCTTGCGCAAGCTCCCGGCGCGTCACAGCGGGCGGGCGAAGTCTCTCGCATTATTCCGGCCGTGAGTATCGCGCGCGGCACGAAGTCCATCACCGCCTCGGCCAGAACGGTTGTGGATTGGTTGGACGTGCTGAACACGCAGCCAAGCGCCCGCGCTCGTGTGTCTCTGGACGACGGCTCGGTTCTTAACATTGGATCGGATTCTTCCATCCATATCGTCAAGCTCGATGCCGGAGCTCAGCAGACAGACCTGGAGCTCAGCCTCGGAAAAGTGCGGTCCAAGGCGCAAAAAATCACTCAACCCAATGGCAAATTCGAAGTGCACACTCCGGCAGGAGTCGCCGGGGTGGTTGGCACCGATTTTTACACCGGATATGAAAACAACATCATGACCGTGATCGTCTTCGAAGGTTTTGTGCGCGTTTGCAATCTGGCTGGCGTGTGCGTAGTGGTAAAAGCTGGGCAAATGACGACGATTCGCAATGGTGATACTTCTTCTCCCGTGGTCACGCAGGCTGCTTTGTCTGTGCTGTCGGATGCGATTGCGTCCACTACTCTTGAAGCTCCCAGCGGCCTTCAGCAAGCCCATCATCTCGGCAAGGGCACGATAATCGCACTGGGCTTGGTGGCGGTGATTCCGGTGGTGGTGATTCCGATTGTGGCGAGCCGGGGGACAACGCAAGGCAAAAGCACGCCTCTTCCGACCAATCCGGGGTGCCCGAACGGCGCTGCCGCCTGCTAGTTTTTTGTTTTGTTCAGAGGCAAAGAGAAGACCCGGGGTGCCCAGCCGCCGGGTCTTTTTTTTCGCGTTGGTGATGGCGGGGTAAATTCCTAAGAGAACAGCCCGCCTCAGAAGGTGGCCCCTACATAAGCGGGAGAGCCGTTTTTGAAGCGCCTAGTAATACAAAACTACTACCGTTGCGTTGACTAGCAGCGCCAGTCTTGCCGATTTCATCCTGCCTTTGTGGCATTTTGGGCGTTACGTTCTCGCTCAACCCCGCTTTGTTTGCGGCACATCAGTGGCGTACACTGGACTCTTGCCACGTGCGTCTAATCCGGAGTGAGGCACCCTTGAACGATCAATCCCGCGCCATCTGGCGCCATAGCAGTTCCCTCTTTTTAGTTTCGTTGAGTTTCCTGGCTGTTTTGGCGCTGATCGCGGTGCCACGGCTTGTGGCCGCTCCGCATGACGGCACGGCCAAACCATCACCGGCGTTCACCGCCATGAGGGCCGAACTCGATCGTTCCATGAAAACCCTGGGGACACTCGATCCGCCGGCCTACTACATCGGCTACACACTGACCGATTCGCAGCGCGCCACGGTGTCCGGGTCCAACGGAGCGCTGTTGCAGAGCGACGAAAATCGCAACCGGTGGCTAGAAGTTTCCGTGCGTACCGGAAGCTACGATCTGGATGATACGCACAAGGTTGACGGCAAGCAGCCTCCCAATGGTGGGCCCGGCACAAACGCTCCGCTCGACGACGATCCGGACGTTCTGCGCCGCGCCATCTGGCTGGAAACCGATAAGCAATATCGCGCCGCCGCCGAAGCCCTGATCAAGATCAAGACCGGCAAGGAAGTGAAAGTACAGACCGCCGAGGGCAGCGCGCCGGATTTTTCTCGCGAGAAACCCCAGGATTTCACGGGACCTTGGGTGTCTTTCACGCTGGACCGCAAGCCTTGGGAACAAAAGGTCCGCAACTATACGACTTATTTCCGGCAATCGCCCGCTGTGATCAACTCGATCGTGACTTTCACCGCGCTCGCGGAGAACACGATGCAGCTCACGTCCGAGGGCACGCAGCTTCAATACGGCCAGATCCGCTATCGCCTGGAGCTTTTCATTCAAGGCAAAGCAAGCGACGGGATGGACATCGATCGCTATTACAATTTTGACTGGGTAAACCCGTCCGATGCGCCGGATGACAACGCGGTGCTTGCCGCATCCGGTCAACTCCGGAAGGAAATGGAAGGTCTGGTTGTTTCTCCACTAAACGATCCGACTGTCGGCCCGGCGCTCCTGACAGGCCGCGCCGCAGCAGTCTTCTTTCATGAGGTTTTCGGTCACCGCGCTGAAGGGCACCGGCAGAAAGATGTGAACGAGGGTCAGACGTTCGCGAAGAAGGTGGGCGAGCCCATTCTTCCGGACTTTCTCAGCATCGTAGACGATCCCACGTTGAAGAAACTGGGCAAGCAGGATCTGCTTGGGTACTACCAGTATGACGACGAAGGCGTGATTGGCCAGCGCACCGTGCTCGTCGACCACGGCGTGCTGAAAAATTTTGAAATGTCGCGGTCGCCGCTTGTGGGCTTTCCCCACTCCAACGGCCACGGACGCAGGCAAATCGGCGCCACGCCGGTTTCCCGGCAGGGAAACCTGATCGTGGAGAGCAACAAAACCGTCACCAACGCCGAACTTCGCGCCAAACTGATTGAGCTGATCAAGCAGCAGAACAAACCCTACGGCCTTTTGATCGATGATATCGCTGGTGGCTTCACCTTCACGGGACGCGGGCAGCCACAGGCTTTCCAGGTTGAACCGCTGGTGGTTTATAAGGTTTTTGCCGATGGGCGGCCGGATGAACTGGTTCGGGGCGTGGACATTGTAGGGACTCCGCTTGCCGCTCTGACCAAGATCGTGGCAACGGGCGATACGGCGGAAGTGTTTAATGGCTATTGCGGCGCGGAATCCGGATACGTCCCTGTTTCCGCCGCTGCCCCCGCCATCCTCACCACAGAATTGGAAGTACAGAAAAAGCAAACGTCGACGGACCGGCCGCCAATCCTGCCGCCGCCCGCGCATGACAGCGTGAAACCGGGAGGCCTTCAGTAATGCGTTCACTACGTTTCGCGGCAGCTTTTCTTTCCCTCTGCGTCGCGCCCATGGTCTTTGCGTCACAGGCGCCGGAGGACAAGGACCACACGATTCAGGCGATGAAGGATGAAATGGCTCGCGCCAAGTCACGACTGGAACTGGCCATTCCGCCATCAAACCAGCCCGTACGCCCTTACTACCTGGAATATCGCCTTCTGGATCTGGATATTCGCGAAATCACCGGTGAGTTCGGCGCTTTGCTTTCCACGGGCCACAGCCGCACACGCCAGATGACGGTGGGCGCCCGCGTGGGCGATTACAAGCTGGATAGCTCCAATTTCATCGGCGATGAAGGATTCCGGGGATTCATTGGACCTTCCGGGAGCGTCGGCATTGACCGCGATTACGATTCGCTTCGGCAGGATCTGTGGATTGCCACCGATCAGGCGTTCAAGGAAGCGGTTGAAACCTATTCCCGCAAACAGGCTTATCTCAGCAGCCTCGCGCGTCCCTCGGACATTGAGGATTTCTCGCGCGTTCAGGTGATCCAGCACGTAGACCCTCTTGCTACTACGGATTGGTCCAATCGCAATTGGGAGGAAGAGGTCCGCCAGACGTCGTCGGCTTTGCGCGCCTTCCCGCAAGTCTACGAATCCCGGGTTACTTACTATCTCGTTTACATGACCGAATACCTGCTTACCAGCGAGGGCGCGGAGATTCGCGTGAACCATTCCTATGCGGCGATTGAAGCGCCGATGAGCACGCTGGCCGACGATGGTATGGAACTGAATCATTTTTACGCCACGTATGCTCCGCGGCCGGCCGAACTTCCGTCTGTCGACGACGTTCGCAAGAATCTGAATGTGGCGGCTTCCGAGCTTATGGCTATGCGCGCGGCTCCGACAGCTTCCGATTACACCGGGCCCGTGCTGTTCGAATCTCGCGCCGCTGCTGCGCTGATTGCGCAAGTTCTTGGCCCTTCCCTGAACGGCGCCCGTCCACCCGTGGCGTTTCAGCCTGTGGTCGATCAGTTGATGAACAGCCTGGGCGCACACAGCGACTGGACCGGGAAGGTCGATGTTCGCGTTCTACCCCCTACCGTTACCTTGATCGACGATCCTTCCGCCAAGGATTACAAGGGCACGCCGCTGATCGGCAGCTATACGATTGACGAGCAAGGAGTGCCTGCCGAAAAAGTGACGATCGTGGAAGACGGCAAGCTGAAGAATTTGCTGATGTCTCGCAGGCCGGGACCCGATTCGGACAAGTCCAATGGCCACGGCCGCGCCGCTTTCAACGGTGACCCTGAGCCCACGATGAGCAATCTTTTCTTCACGTCTTCGGAAACCGTTTCCAAGGAAGACATGAAGAAGAAGTTCATCGATGCCTGCAAGGACGAGAAGCTCGACTATTGCCTGATCGTGCGGCAGATGGATAATCCGACGATCAGCATCATGCACCAGGAAGATTTCACCGACCTACTTGCCAGTTTCGGAGGAAATGCGGCTACGGATCGTTTGCCGCTGGTGGTATATCGCTTCTATCCGGCTGACGGCCATGAGGAACTGGTCCGCGGCGCGCGGATCACGGGATTCAATGCGCGATCGCTGCGGAATATCGCAGCGATCGGGAATGACGATTACGTTTACAACTTCATGGAGAACCAGACGGTGGGAGTGGCCGGGACGGCGCTGGGCGCATTTGGCAGTGCGCAGAACGGTTTGCCAGCGGCGGTGGTTGCGCCGTCGTTGTTATTCGAAGAAGTTGAGTTTCGCGGGGCGCGCGGGGAACCCAAGCGTTTGCCGATTCTTCCTGAACCGCCTATGTCGCCTGCGGTCGGCAAGTGAGCGACCAGCGGTTTGGTTTACAGCGTTAACGCGGCAGCAGGCTGCCGCACTCCATCGGTCGATGGTCATCGCAGCATACTGTAGGCTTATAGCCAATGGTTCTTACACGCCGGCTACATGAAGCCAGCCAGGAAAAGAAGCGCGCTGCACTGCTGAGCATCGGCTCCGCGACGTTGCTGCTCTGCCTCAAAACTTTTCTTGTGCTGCGGACGAGCAGCCTTGGCGTGCTTTCTGAAGCGCTGCATTCTGGACTTGATCTAGTCGCCGCGGTGATTACGTTTCTGTCCGTTCGCGTTGCCGATCAACCAGCCGACGCACGGCATCCGTACGGCCACGGGAAGTTTGAGAATTTTTCGGCATTTCTGGAAACCGGACTGCTCGTCGTTACGGCTCTCTATATTATATACGAGGCCTTTTATCGCCTGTTCTTTCATTCCGTTCACATTGAACCGAGTTTCACAGCGATTCTGATACTCCTTGCCGCGCTGGCTATCGACGTTACACGCGCGCGGGCGCTCAATAAGGTGGCTCACAAGCACACCAGCGAAGCGTTGGAGGCCGATGCGTTGCACTTCTCCACGGACGTGTGGAGCACGATCGTCGTGATCATGGGCGTGGCCGTTGTGTGGGCCGGCAATAGCTGGAATCTTCCCTGGCTCTCTTACGCGGACTCGCTGGCTGCTCTTGCGGTGGCCGGCGTCATTCTGTGGCTTAGCTCGCAGCTTGGCCGCCGCACGCTTGACGCGCTGCTCGATGCCGCTCCCGCAGGCCTACAAAGCGAAATTGCGGATGCCATCGGTGGGATGGAAGGAGTGCTGCGCGTGGACCGCGTGCGTGTCCGGCGCTCCGGGAACCGTCACTTCGTTGACGCGACCGTCTCGGTGCCGCGCGCTGCCAATCTCGAACGCGTCCATGCGCTCACCGATGCCATCGAGCAGCGTGTCAGCCAGATCGTACCCGCGGACGTGGTGGTGCATACCGAGCCGCGTGCCCCTGACAACGAGGACCTGTTCGAATCGATTCGCGCCATTGCGCAGCGCATGGGCCATCCTGTCCACGACATTTCCGCCTACCAGCAGGACGGCAATCTTTTCGTGGAGCTGCACCTGGAGGTGGACGAAAATCTTTCTCTGGGTGAAGCGCATCGCCAGGCTACCGAACTGGAAGATGCGATCGCGGCCCTCGGCGGACGCAGCCATAAGCTTGACGTCAACATTCATATTGAGCCACTCGGGCGGCATATCTCCACGCCTGAAATCGCCGCCGGGGAAATGCGGCAACTAGAGCTGGCCGTCGAATCCTTTCTGAATCGCATGCCCGGCAATTACGACGAACTGTTGAGTTGCCACGAAGTCCGCGTCCGGCAGGTGGACCATCACATTCTCGTCTCCTGTCACTGTGTAATGAAGAGCGACTACGCGATCACCAGGATTCATGATGTTCTCGCCGCGCTTGAGGATCTGGTGAAGGAACGGTTTCCGCAAATTTCGCGGGTCACGATTCACCCGGAACCCCCGGACGCAGTCTAGAAGATCAGGCCGCAGGGCTCGATGACCGGCGTTGGCTGCGCCGTCGGTCTGCCGGCAACTACCTGGGCGGCCAGCGCGAGTATGGCTGGGAAGCATTCGAGGACGTAGCGTGGTTCGGGCGTTTCCAGGGTGGTGAGGAACGCCGTGCGGACGACGATGTACAGAATCAGCACGGCTAAGGACGCACGGGTCGCGGGCACGCGCCACAGTGTCCAGGCACCCCAGAGCGCCGACGCTACAAACACAACATTGCCCAGGAAGAACAGGATGGTCACTTCCTGGTCAACCGGATCTTCCTCGCGCTGGTAGGCCAAGGGGAACACATGGCCGGAAACGGGCAGCAATTCGATGCGCGGGGTAAACCAGATGCGGATGGCTCGCCTGGCGGGAATCCACAAATAGGTGCGCAGGGGATAGCGGGCGGTTCGCTCTCGGGCTAACTGAGCGAATATCGCGTCTTCTTCCTGAGTCCAGGTAATCTCGTCATTGTATTTGTCGAGAATCGTGGCCACCCGCTCGCGCTCTTCGGGAGTATCAAAAGCCGAGTCCGGAATATCTGCCATATGGATTTCGTCGTCGTTGAGTTTCCAAGCGACCAAATAATTGTCGCGGACGCGATAAAGCCAGGTTTTTTCCCAAGCCATGAAACCCTTGGGATCAAGCTCGCTAGGCAGGGTCGTGTCTTTCGGCGTGAGCGGCTGGAATTCGTGGAGCGTAATTGCATTGCGGATGGTCCAAGGCACCAGCGGCAACGTACACCCAACGCACATTACAAAGCACAGCAGCAGCCAGCGTTTAAGATCTCGGCGCGGCAACATCCAGAATGCCAGCGCCACGAAGGTGGTGATCAGCACAAGCGGTGTTTCCGGCCTGACGAGAGCGCCGACGCCAACGACGAATCCCGCTAGCGCGGCAGCCTTCCACGTGCTTTGCTCGTTCAGTTCCCTGCCTCCGGGCAACTGAATCGGGCTGCCGGTGACGCGAGCCGCAACGGCTATCAGCAGCAAAAAGGCGAGCGCTGTAAGGAACACGGCGCAAACTTCGGTGAGTGGCACGGCCACGTAATTCGCCGTGAATGGACATAAGGCTGCCAGCCACAAGGCAAACAAAAACACTCTTTTTGCCTTTGTTTGCTGGCCGCAAAGGCGCACGAGCATGGCAGCCAGTGCGGCAATCACCAAGCAGGTTGCCAGATCCACCAAAACCTGTGCCAGCATAACCGGCACGCGCGCGGCCTCTCCGATTCGACCCGTTAATGCATACACGAGAGCGAGAAAAGCGGGGTAGCCAGGCATGCGCAAATCCACGGGGGTGGCTTGGGCGTTGATGTCCATGGCAAATTTGCCCAGCTTCAGCCAGTTTCCGGCGTACTGCTCGTACAGAACGGTGTCACCAGTGGCCGCGGGATATTTGAAGACAAAAAGCAGCCGTAAACAGGCTCCTGCGACAAGCGGCAGCACGGGGCTGGAGAAAAAACGTTTCATTGGCTTCCCCGCATCTTACAATAGAGAGGTTCACTTACCTTCGACGGAGTGATTCTTGCCTCGCCGGTTCCCACCCGCCCCGAGGCGTCCACGCGGAATGAAAGAACGTAAGCCTATTTTTTACGATTCGGATAAGGTGCGCTGGCGACGCACGCGCCGAATTCTGGAATTGAGCGGCGTGTTGCTGACATTGCTGCTGGTGTATTTCTTCATCACCGTCGCGGGTAGCGTAGAGCTGCCTTCCGCGTTGCTGCCGGACACGCGGCCGACCTACCATTCTGCCAAGAAAAAGAATCTGAAGCTGGTGAACGCGAGGGAAGGACGACACTTGCGCGTCTCTCGCATCGGGCAGATCCCGCAGGGCTACGACCCGCTACGCGCTGCGTTCTTCGTCAGCTGGGATGCCAACAGCCTTGCTTCGCTCAAGAAGAATTACAAGGATCTGGATCTGCTGATACCCGAGCAGCTGCATTCGGTGACTGCCGATGGCCAGATTACGATTGTCGATTACGAACGCGGCGGCGAAAAGGTGGAGGTGACGCCCGCGGAAGCGCTTTCGCGGCTGAAGCAGGACAAGCTGCACCAGTGGATGCGCTCGCTCAACCCACGGGTCGAGCTGCCGATGATGGGCTTGCTGAACAATTACGACGGCACCGTGTGGCGCGTGACGGAACTGGACGAGATGCTGGCGAATCCCTCGGCGCGCCGGCACCTGGTGGGCGATGTGGTCGAATATGCCACGGAATCGCATCAAGCCGGAATTGTGGTGGATTTTGAAGAAGTTCCGCTCAAAAGCCAGCCGAATTTCCGCCAGTTCATCGCCGAATTGGGTGTGGGGCTGCATGGAGCAGGGCTAAAGCTGATGATTGCCTTGCCAGCGCGAGACGACGATTACGACTATGCCTTCTTCGGCCGAGAAACCGACGCGATCATCCTGATGAATTACGACCAGCACTGGATCACTTCGCCACCGGGACCGATCGCAGCGCAAGACTGGTTCATGGAAAATTTGCGGCAAATCCGTGACGTTGTTCCGGCGCAGAAAATTGTGGTGGGCATCGCCAACTACGCCTACGACTGGACGGAATCTGCGAAGAAAGAAGAACGGCATGCGGAAGAATTCAGCGTTCAGGTAGCGTTGCTGCATGCGCATGAATCGGAAACGGACGTCGACTTCGATTCCGCATCGTTGAACCCGCACTATTCGTATGACGACGAACAGAATCACACGCACCAGGTCTGGATGCTGGACGCGGTCACGGCGTACAACGAATTGCGAGCTTGCGAGCGACTGGGCGTGCAGGGGACGGCGCTTTGGAGGATGGGGACGGCGGACACGTCCATATGGCCCATTTGGGATGCGGTTCATGCTGACGACGCGACGAGAGACAAACTGAGAGATTTACCACCTGGCCCGGACCTGATCCTGGAAGGCGCGGGCGATATCTGGCACATCATCGACGTGCCGAAACCGGGACGGAGAAGCTTCACATACGACAACACGAGTGACCTGATCACCAGCGAGAAGTATGACGCGATACCGCTCTCGTATGACATCGACCAGATCGGCGATGCGAAAAACAAGATTGTGATCTCGTTCGACGACGGCCCCGATCGGCGATGGACACCTCGAATTCTCGACATTCTGAAAGAGAAGCATGCACCGGCGGTATTTTTCGTGGTTGGGGAGGAGGCGAACTCGTCGCCCGATCTGCTGAAACGCGAATATAACGAAGGACATGAAATTGGGAATCACACGTTCACGCATCCGAATTTTGATGAGATCTCGCACACGCAATTGAAGTGGGAACTGAACCTGACGCAACGCCTCATCGAAAGCACTCTAGGCGTGAAATCGCTGCTGTTCCGGCCACCCTACGGCATCGACCACCAACCGGAGTATGCCGAGGAAGTGGTGCAGTTGCCGTACCCGCAGGAGTTAGGCTACATCATCGTTGGACAAAGGGTTGATCCCGACGATTGGCGGGTCGATGGGAATCTGCCGCAGCGCCCGGCAAAGGAAATTGTCGCTGACGTGATGCGACAAGCCAGTAAGGGAAACATTCTTTTGCTGCACGACGGGGGCGGCGACCGCGAACAAACCGTGGAGGCGCTTCCGCGGATCATTGATGGACTGCGCGCCGAGGGAATCGAACTGGTATCCGTTTCCGACTTGCTTGGCCAAACAAGGGACGCGGTGATGGTGCCGCTCACTCTGCGCGAACGAATGGTGGCACGCGCGGACGGCCTGATTTTCGGAATTTTCCAGTGGTCGCGGTTCGCGATCGCGACCGTGTTCATCCTGGGAATTGTGCTGGTCAGCGGACGAGCGCTGATTATCGGGATACTGGCGATTATCGAGAAGCTGAGACCGGACCACACGAAGCTGGCGGACCCGCCGCCGGCAGTTACGGTGCTGATTCCGGCTTACAACGAAGAATCGGTGATCGTGCAGACGGTGAACTCTGTGCTGTTGTCAGACCTGAAGGATATTCAGGTGATCGTGGTGGACGACGGCTCAACGGACAAGACGCTGGAACTGCTGCACGCGAATTTCGGGCGCAACGAAGCGGTGCAGATCATTCACCAGGTAAACCGGGGGAAGGCCGTAGCGTTGAATAACGCGCTGTCGAATGCGCGGACCGACATCGTGGTGACCATAGACGCAGACACGGAGATCGAGTCGGACGCGATCCGTAGACTGCTGCGACATTTCTCCGATCCCACTGTGGGAGCGGTTGCCGGCAATGTGAAGGTCGGAAACCGGTCGCGGTGGCTGACGCGCTGGCAGGCGCTGGAATATATCACCAGCCAGAACATGGAGAAGCGCGCGTTTGATTTGCTGAACTGCATCACTGTCGTGCCTGGGGCGCTCGGCGCATGGCGTCGAAAGGCAATCGAGGACGCAGGCGGCATTACGGCGGATACGGTGGCGGAAGATGCCGACCTGACGATTGCGATCCGGCGACTGGGATGGCGGATTACATATGACGAAGACGCGATCGCGTGGACGGAAGCTCCGGTAACGCCGACGACACTGATCCGGCAGAGGTTCCGGTGGACGTTTGGAACATTGCAATCGTTCTGGAAACACAGCGGTACGCTGTTCCGGCCGAAATACGGAACCTTGGGATTCATCGCGCTGCCGAATATTTTTGTGTTTCAGATTGTGCTGCCGCTGGTATCGCCGCTGCTGGACTTGTTGTTTTTCGGGAGCATCGTCTTGTGGGGGCTGGCGCAACTGCATATCACGCAAATCCCGCAACTTTGGACGACGGCGGACGTACAACGGTCTGTGGTGTTCTTTCTGGGCTTCCTGATTATCGACGTGCTGACGTGCGTGATTGCGTTTGCGCTGGAACGCCATGAAGACTGGACCTTGCTGATTCCCGTGCTGCTGCAGCGTTTTTATTACCGGCAGTTGATGTACATCGTGCTGTTCCGGTCGGTGAGGGAGGCCGTCAGTGGGCGGCCTGTCGGGTGGAGGGGCGTGGAGCACGAACCGCCGCGGCCTACGCCGGAGCCCGCTACATCGTAGGAGTGTTAGTGGGCGGCTGTTTCTGCCGTCGGTGGAGGATCCCGGGCCGGCGGAAGGAAAAATTCGCGGGGGGCGGCCCAGAAACGTCGCCAAAGGGTACGAAAGATTTCATAGTTTTCGCTTGGCGGAATATCCTGCGCGCGAAGCGCGAGGCGCAACGCCAGATAGAAGCTGACTCCGAGATTCATCACAAACGTCACCGCAATTCCAAGAGAAGCCCAAATCAAGGCGCCACGGCCTAGCACCTCCGGCCCGCGAGATGTAATTCCCAGCGCGAGAGTGCCGGTAGACAGCGTTACGTGACGCACGTCCAGGGGCAGGCCGAAGAAGTGGCCGACGGAGGGCGTCATTCCGAGCATGAAACCAAGCACGATGGAGCCACCCCAAGGAGCAATGTTCTGCGCAAAGGATGCGGAAAAACGCTGAAGCGTTTCGGGCTTGAAGGAAGAGCCGAGGCGATGCTCGGCGATGGCGCGGGGGAGCTGGTGATAGACAGCCCAATTTTCGATCCAGCCTCCCGCCAGGCTCGAGAGCCAGAGAATCACGCCGGTAAGAATGGCAAAAAAGATGGTGCCGCTGGCGATCGGATTCATGGACTTCACCGCGTATTCAGCAGTTTCCACGTTTAGAAAAGGCTGACCAAACGTTCGATTCCAGATAATGCTGAAGACAACAGCACCAGCGCCGACAGCGATGATATTGCCGAAGGCGGCAGCGAGCTGGGAACGGACGATGCGCTGGACATAGGAAACGAGTTCCTCGCTCTTCGAGGCATCCTGGCAACGGTGAAGGATGCCGGCGAGAGCCGCGCCAGTCATGGAAGGCTGCTTGGTGGCGAGAGCGAGATGGAAAACGTGCATGAGAACGAAGCTGACGGCGTAGTTCAGTCCCGCCAGAAAACCTTCTACAAAGGGAGGGAGGCCGCGGTGCGTAACCATCATCTTGATCGCGGCCGTGCCAACCGTGAGAAGGCCGCCGCCCAGAGCGGCATACCACATCTGGCGATACTCTTCGCGATTGTTGGTGACGTAATGCTCGCCTGTTTTTCCGGCCCATTCGACAATTTTTTTGGCGAGTAACCGGAAACTATTCTGCGCCAAGCCGATGAGGCTGCGGTCGTGGAGCCGGCCACGGATCACATCGCGCAAAAGCCGGAGAGCCGTGACCATCTTGGGGGCGCCAGAGTGAGCGACAAGAACGCCGCTGATCAGCTCCATGCGCTTCAGGCTTTGCTCAATCACATCCATGGCATAGACAACGTCGAGATTGACGCCGCGGGTGTCCAGATGAGTAACGATGGCTTGCAGTTCCGCGCGACAATCCGCCACGGCCGATTTCCAGTCCTGAGCCGCCTCCGGGATGCTCTCTTGTTCCAGCACCGCTTCTAGCAATGCGTCGGAAGTGCGCATTAGACGATGGAAAGCGGAGCTCTGCACGGAGCCGCCCTGTCCGCGGATGCGCAAGTTTTCGGACATGCCGAGACCCTGGGCGCGAGCGGCCAAAAGGTAGAAAGCGTCCCGCAAAGCTGCCAGGGGTTTGTCCCAGGCTTCGGGGATGTCCACCGGAGCGACTTGAGAAGCCAGTTCTTTCAACTGCTCCGGTGACTGGCTGAAAAAGCGGTCCACTTCATTTTGCGTGGGAAAGAGGCGGATAAAGAGTTTCGCTAGATCGGTTTCTTCACGCGGGGCGGGGAGAACGATGCGGAAAAAGCGATCGAAAGTTTCGGAAAGGAGGCCACGATCCGTGGGAAGCCCGGACTGAGCAAACAGGGAAACCGCGTCGGTTTCGTCAAGGATGGCGGCGACGCCAGCGTGATAGCGATCGCGGAGTTCGGGAGAAGCTTCAAGGATGGAAAGCCAGACGCGCTCACGCCGCCATTCCGAACCCGTTTGCGCGAAGGAATCTGTAGCAGGCCGAAGTTCGGGGAGGCGATTGTCTTTGCGGCGCAGCCAGGAATAGAGCGCGACCAGGGCATCCAAACGCGCATGCAGCGTTCCTGCCCGGGTGAAATCCTCGAGCAGGCTCGCCATGGTTTGCAACGAACGATTGGTGTGCATCTCCGGCGGGAATAGGGAAATGACTAGATTGCGAGTCGAATCCACGCTGACTACCTCGTTAAGCCAGCTGCAAACACGCTGGGATCCTGGCGGGTCCCTCGAAAAGCAGGGCAATGGTAACAGGTCAACGGCAATAGCGGCAGCCCCCCTGTAATTCGTCTGTAATTCGGCGGCCTGGGCAGGCAAGGTGGGCTTTTCGTACATTTCCATCCAGGAACTGGTTTGGTGTACGATATTTTCCCTAGCTGAAGGAGGCAAACCATGGCCGTCACTTTTGTTCTGAATGGAAAGTCCACGACCGTTGAGGCGGATCCGCAGATGCCGCTGCTGTGGGTGCTTCGCGATACCTTGAATCTGACGGGGACGAAGTTTGGCTGCGGAATGGCATTGTGCGGCGCGTGCACGGTTCATATCAACGGGGAGGCGGCGCGTTCGTGCATCACTCCGATTTCCAGCGTGGCGGGAAAGAAAATCACGACGATTGAAGGGCTGTCCGTGGACACGTCGCATCCGGTGCAGGTGGCCTGGATCGAGGAAGATGTGCCGCAATGCGGATATTGCCAATCCGGGCAGATTATGAGCGCGGTGGCACTGTTGGAAAAGAAGCCGAACCCGTCGGACGCGGATATTGACGATGCGATGAGCGGCAACATTTGCCGCTGCGGGACTTACCAGCGCATCCGCAAGGCCATTCACCGCGCAGCCACAATGCAAGCCACGAAGTAATTCCCTTCTGAAAGCGCAGCGGACGCTGCGCCACGAACTGTGAGGATTGCCATGGGACAGACTCTCGTTCTTAATCGGCGTGAATTCCTCAAGAGTAGCTCGGTTACAGGCGCTGGCTTGCTGATTGGTTTTCATCTGGACGCGCGGGCGACCGATCCGGCGGAGTCTCAGGAAAAACCTGTCGTGAATCCTTTCAACGCTTGGGTGCGCATTACACCGGACAACCGGATTACGTTGATCCTTGCGAAATCGGAAATGGGACAGGGTGTTAACACATCTTTGCCGATGATTTTGGCTGAGGAACTGTGCGTGGATTGGAAGCAAGTTGGCATTGAGCAGGCGCCGACTAATCCAAAAATTTATCAGCTGGGAACGGGGGGTAGCGGGAGCGTTGCCAGCTCCTGGTTGCCGTTGCGGAGAGCAGGAGCGGCGGCGCGAGAAATGCTCATCACTGCCGCGGCAACGCACTGGAACGTGAATCGGGATACGTGCGTGGCGCAGGATGGGGGAATTCTGCACGGGGCGCGAAAGGACTTCTTGACGTACGGGCAACTCGTCGAGGAGGCGAGCAAGTTGCCTGTCCCGGATTTGAATAAGGTGCCTCTGAAAAATTCGCAGAATTTCACGATTGTGGGCAACGCGCTGCGCAGGACGGATGCGAAGAGCAAATCGAGCGGCTCCGCGAAATTCGGAATCGACGCGCGTGTACCGGGTATGCAGTATGCGGTGATCGCACGATGCCCGGTGTTCGGCGGCAAAATGAAATCGTTCGACGCGACGAAGGCCAAGACTGTGCCTGGCGTCCGCGATGTGATTGCGATCGACCCGGTGGCAAAGGGTGCGTTTTCAGCGGGTGGCATCGCCGTGCTTGCGGATAATTCGTGGGCGGCCATGCAAGGAAGGGATGCGCTGAACATCGTTTGGGAGGAAGGGCCGCACGCGGGGGAATCCAGCGAAACGCTGCACAAGCAGTTCGTGGAGAACGCGGCAAAGCCGGGGAAGGCGCTGCGGAGCGATGGCGATGCGGATGCCGCGCTGAGTAAATCCGTGAAAAAGATCGAGGCAACTTACGAATTTCCGTTTGCCGCGCATGCGTCGATGGAGCCGATGAATTGCACCGTGCACATCCGGCCAGATGGCGCCGAGGCGTGGATTCCAACGCAAGCGCCGCAATGGGCCCAGGATGTGATCGCCGGCGTTTCGGGGCTGCCTCACGACTCCGTTGTTGTACACACGACCTTGATGGGAGGGGGCTTTGGACGGCGCTACCAGGCGGACTTCGTGATGGAGGCCGCGCAGGTGGCGAAAGCTTCGGGAAAGCCAGTAATGGTGCTCTGGACGCGCGAAGACGATATGCAGCATGACTTTTATCGCCCCGCTTCTTATCACAAATTTTCGGGCGCAATCGATGGCGACGGGAAGGTGGCGGCTTGGAAACATTTCCAGACTTCCACGTCGATTGCGGCGATGTGGGGCGATAAGGGTGAGGACGATTCCGGAGGCGGCGAGTTTGGGACCGCGGCTTTCATTCCTTATCAGACGCCGAATTATCGTGTGGAATTTACGCTGGCCAAATCGGGAGTGCCGCGGGCATGGTGGCGATCGGTGGAACATTCGAGCAGCGGATTCGTGGTGGAAAGTTTCATTGATGAACTGGCTGCGCTGGCGGGAGCCGATCCGCTGGAATACCGGTTGCACCAGATTGGCGGTGATCGCGCAATCCCGGACTTTGGGAATCCGAAGGAAGGAAATCCACTGAAGACGGCGCGGCTGAAGGGCGTATTGAAGCTTGCTGCGGAAAAAGGCGGATGGGGTTCGCCGCTGCCGAAGGGTACGGGGCGTGGCATCGCGGGCTACTACGCATTTGAGAGTTATACGGCGTGCGTGGCGGAAGCGAGCGTGGTGAACAAAGCCGTGAAAGTGCACCGGTTGGTGTATGCGGTGGACTGTGGCCGGCCGATCAACCCGGATGGCGTGCGGGCGCAAGTGGAAAGTGCGGCGATCTACGGGCTTTCGGCCGCGATGCATGACGCCATCACGATTCAGGGCGGCCGGGTGGAACAATCGAATTTCAACGATTATGAGATGCCGCGCATTGACGAAACGCCAAAGATCGAGGTCCACGTCGTGGAGAGCACGGAGGAGCCTACGGGAATCGGCGAACCGGGTTTACCAGTAGTGGCACCAGCGATTTGCAACGCTGTATTTACCCTGACAGGTAAGCGAATTCGCCGGTTGCCGATTCGCCCGGAGGACCTGTCGTAACGGGCCAGCTTCTGTTGGGAGATGTTATCGAGAGGCTGCAAAGCGCGCGGACTCACACTGCGTTAGAGTGGCACAATAGGACGTGGCTTATTTCCTGATCATCCTGGCTGGACTTTCACTTGGAATATGGATCGTTTTCTCCTTTTTTCGCGGGGCTTTCTGGCAGGTCAGACGGTTCGATAGAGATAACGCTCGTATCGACATGCCTGCGAGGTGGCCGCGCGTCATGGTTGCGGTGCCGGCACGAAATGAAGGGGCGACAATTGGGCGGTGCGTGGAATCACTGGTGGCCCAGGATTACACCGGCGAGTTTCCCATCATTATTGTGGATGATCACAGCGAGGACGAAACAGGTGCGCGCGCCAGAGCCGCGGCACAGTTAGCTCGCGCGGGACAGGTGTCGCTGTTGCAAGCTGCGCCGCCGGAGCCGGGATGGACCGGGAAGCTTTGGGCGCTCCAAGAAGGGATCAATCAGGCCGCCAGCATTTCGCCGGATTATTTCTGGTTCACGGACGCGGATATAGTGCACGCGCCAGATACGCTGCGACGACTGGTGGCGCGGGCGGAACAAGATCGGCTGGACCTCGCATCGTTGATGGTACTGTTGCAGGCCAAAACGATGCCGGAACGGCTGCTGATTCCCGCGTTTCTCTATTTTTTCCTGATGCTGTATCCACCGAAGTGGATTGCCAATGCAAAATCGAAAACAGCGGGAGCGGCGGGGGGTTGTATCCTGTTGCGGAAAGCGGCGCTAGAGCGGATTGGAGGAATTTCAGCGATTCGCGCGGAAGTGATCGACGACTGTGCGTTGGCACGCGCGGTGAAACGGAGCGGCGGTGCGATCTGGATGGGGCTGACAAGAAAAAGCGTGAGCCTGCGGGCGTACGAGACATTTGGAGAAGTTCGCGACTTGATTGCGCGAACAGCTTTCACACAGTTGGGATACTCCGGGCTGGTATTGGCCGGAACAGTTGCGGGAATGCTGCTGACGTATCTTGTGCCGTTGGTGCTGACATTTGCAGTGCAATCGATAGTTTGGCGTTTGAGCTTGGCGGCATGGGCATTGATGACGCTGACATATCTGCCGACAGTACGGTTCTATGAGCTTTCAGCGTTGTGGGCGCCACTGCTGCCTATGGCCGCGCTGTTTTATTCCTATGCGACTTGGCTTTCCGCGTGGCGCTACTGGATGAAACGGGGAGGCCAATGGAAAGGGCGAGTTCAGGCGGTCGCAAAGACGAGTGGAGAGGCGCAGAATCACTAATGTTGGTGACTTGGATCACTTTTTGTTATAGTGGGGCTGTTGGAAGAGGGCTATACCCCGCAGTTAGGGGATGGCACCGGAGGCCGACATGAGTATCCTGCCAAACCAGGGCAACGGGAAGGTCACCGTGCCCGATCTGATGCAGCGAAAGACGTTAGCCGCTGCAAATTCCGCAAACAAGAAAATCACTTGCCTGACCGCATACGACTATCCAACCGCGCGCCTACTGGATGAAGCGGGAGTGGATATGGTGCTGGTGGGGGATTCCGTGGCGATGGTGGCGCTTGGCTATGACAGCACGTTGCCGCTCACGCTGGAGGAGGCCCTACATCACACGAAGGCGGCGCGGCGCGGAGTGAAGCGGGCGCTACTGGTGGCGGATATGCCGTATGGCTCTTATCACGGCGATCTGCACGAATCACTGCGGAACGCCATGCGCTTTGTGAAGGAAGCCGGCGCTGAGGCCGTAAAGGTGGAAGGCGGGGAGCGACGGCTGGAGTTGATTGCGCGGCTGACGGAGGCGGAGATTCCGGTGATGGGTCACGTAGGCTTGACGCCGCAATCGGTAAACGCGATGGGCGGTTACCGCGTCCAGGGGAAAACTCCGGGGACGGCGGACCAGCTATTACGCGACGCGCGATCCGTGGAAGCGGCGGGAGCGTTTGCGATTGTGCTGGAAGCGATGCCGCGGGAGCTCGCGGCGGAAATTACGCGGGCGGTGCGCATTCCAACAATTGGGATTGGCGCGGGACCGGATTGTGACGGGCAAGTCTTGGTGCTGCACGACATGCTGGGATTGACATTTCAGGATGCGCCGAAATTCGCGCGGCGCTATGCCAATGTCGGCGACATGATTTCGAATGCGGTGCGGGAATATTGCGTGGATGTGCAGAATGGCAAGTTCCCCACGGACGCGGAGTCTTACCACACGCCAGAGAGTTTGAAGGGCCGCAAGACCATTCCGATAGCACGTTGAGCGAGTGGAGAGAAGTGCACACAGGGGCGCCTTGAGCAGACCGGGGCGCCCCTGCGATTTTGTGAGCGAGGTGAATACGATGAAGCCGGAAGAGATGGTGGCTTTATATGAGTACAACGCCTGGGCGGATCGCCGGGTGCTGGAAGCGGCAAGCGCGCTGACGAAAGAGCAGTTCACAAAGAAGCTGGGATCCAGTTTTTCGTCGGTGCGGGACACGCTCAGCCACATCCACGGCGTGGAATGGCTCTGGCTGGAGCGATTTCAGGGACGGTCGCCGTCGGCGATTCCGGACGATTCGGAATTTGATGACATTGAAAAGCTGAAGGCAAGCTGGCGCGAGTTTGAACCGACGCTCCTGACTTTCGTGCGCGGGCTGAAGCAGGAAGAACTGGATCGCGTGATGGAATACAAGACCATGAAGTTCGGCGTGTATCGGAACCCGTTGTGGCAATCGATGCAGCACCTGGTGAATCACGGAACGTACCATCGCGGGCAGATCACGACCATGTTGAGGCAACTGGGCGCGCAACCGATTTTGACTGACTTGATGCACTTTTATCGCGAGCAGGCCACGGCGACGGGGGCCTAAGCGCGGAATGGAAACAATACGCACGATTTCCTGGATGAAGGAGAAGGCGCGGGAAGCGCGGTTGGAGCAACGGGCGATCGGCCTGGTGCCGACGATGGGCGCGCTGCATGCCGGGCATATGGCGCTGGTGGAGCGCGCGAGGAAGGAATGCTCGCCGGTGTACGCTTCAATCTTTCTGAACCCGACACAGTTTGGAGCGAATGAGGATTTGTCCAAGTATCCGCAGCCGCTGCAAGCAGATCTGGAAAAGCTGACGAACGCGAAAACGGATGGTTTGTTTCTGCCTTCCGCAGAGGAGATGTATCCGGCGGGATTTTCCACGTATGTACACGTGGAGGGAATCAGCGAGCGGCTGGAAGGAAAATCGCGTCCGGGGCATTTTCGCGGTGTGGCTACGGTGGTGCTGAAGTTATTTGAGATTGTGCAGCCACATTATGCGTATTTCGGAAGGAAGGATGCGCAGCAGGTGCGCATCATCCAGAAGATGGTTCGGGATCTGGATCTGAATGTGGAGTTGGTGATTTGTCCGACGGTGCGGGAAACGGATGGATTGGCGATGAGCTCGCGGAACTCCTATTTGAGCCCGGAGGAACGGCGCGCGGCGGCAGTGCTGTTTCGGGCGCTGCGGGCGGCGGAAACGGAATTATCGGCTGGCGTAAAGGATACGCTGGAGTTGCAGCGGACGATGCGGAAAGTTTTGGAGAGCGAACCGCGAGCGCGCGTGGATTATGCGGAGATTGTGGATGCGGAGACGTTCGAGCCGGTGGTGCGAGTGGGGCGAGACAGCTACGCGTTGCTGGCGGTCCGGATTGGAAGCACACGATTGATAGACAATATGCTGATTCGCGCAGGCGACGAAGTAACTGTTGAATTGTGATTCGCGCCCGCGCTCACGCGGAGAGTTTGGACAGTACTTCGGCGGCGTGACCCTTGGCTTTTACTTCATCCCATATTTCTTCGATCTTGCCATCCGGGCCGATGAGGAACGTGCTGCGGACGATTCCCTTAAACGAGCGGCCCATGAATTTTTTCATGCGCCAAACGCCGTAGGATTTGATCATTTTGCGAGTGGGATCACCGAGCAGTGGGAAATTCAGTTTTTGTTTGGCTTTGAAGTTTTTCAGGGCCTTTTCCGGGTCGGCGCTGACTCCTAGAACCACCGCGTCTTCTTTTTCGAACTTTGGCTTCAGGTCACGAAATTCGCAGGCTTCAATGGTGCAGCCGGGCGTGCTGGCCTTGGGATAGAAATAGAGGAGCACGCGCTTGCCCTTGAAGTCTTTCAGAGAGACGTCCTTGCCATCGTCCGATTTGAGCGTGAAGTCCGGAGCCTTGTCGCCAACTTTGAGCATGGGTCTCCTCGCTGGAATCAGGATAAAAGTTTGCGGAGCGTTTCTGTAATGACTTGGGGATTGGCCTGGCGTTTTGTAGCTTTCATGACCTGGCCGACGAAGAATTTGAGCACACCTTCGTTCCCGGCTTTGAACTTGGCGACATTGTCGGCATTTTTGGCGATGACTTCGCGGGCGGCCTGCTCGATGGCGTCGCTTGTAACTTGCGTGCCCAGGCCTTCGGCGGCAACGATATCCGCGGCAGTGCGGCCGGTTTCAAACATGATGGCAAAAACTTTCTTCCCAACTGCGCCCGTGATTTTAGCCGACTCGACCAAGGACACAAGCTCGGCGAGAGCGGCGGGCGAAACGGGACTCTCGCCGATTCCCTTCCCGGAATCGTTCAGGCGGCGAAGAAGTTCGGTCTGCATCCAGTTCGCGGCAGCTTTGCCGGGCGCACCCGCCTTGACCACTGATTCGAAATAATTGGCCAACGCCTGTGTGTCGGTTAAAACTTCCGCGTCATAGGCGGTGATGCCGAAGGCGGAAACGAAACGGGCGCGCTTCGCAAAAGGCAGCTCCGGTAAGGAGGCGCGGATTTCTTCGCGCCAGGCATTGGTGACATGGACAGGAAGAAGATCGGGCTCCGGGAAATAGCGGTAGTCGTGCGCTTTTTCCTTTGAGCGCATGGGATCCGTGCGACCAGCCGCTTGATTCCAGAGGCGGGTTTCCTGAGAGATGCGGCCGCCGGATTCGAGTACGGAAATGTGGCGCTCAATCTCAAACTCGAGGGCTTTAGCAAGGTAGCGGAAGGAATTGAGATTCTTGACTTCGACTTTGGTGCCAAATTCCCTTGCGCCGCGCAAGCGGACGCTGACATTGGCGTCGCAACGCAGCGAGCCTTCCTCCATGTTGCAGTCGCTCACGCCAGTGTAGAGAAGAATCTGGCGGAGCGTGGTGAGATAGGCATAGGCCTCGTCGGGCGAGCGCATATCCGGCTCGGAAACGATTTCGCTGAGGGGTATGCCGCAGCGATTGAAATCGACGTAGGTTTTTTCGGCGGAATGCGGGAACCCGTCGTGTAGCGATTTGCCCGCGTCTTCCTCAAGGTGCAGGCGGGTGATGCCGATACGCTTGGTTTTGCCTTCATGCTCGATTTCCACCCAACCGCCGGTAGCCAGGGGAAGTTCAAATTGCGAAATTTGGTAACCCTTGGGAAGGTCTGGATAGAAATAGTTTTTGCGGGCAAAGCGAGAGTGGTCGTGAACGGCGCAATTCAGAGCCAGAGAGGCGCGAATGCCCATTTCCACGGCTCGCTTGTTGAGAACGGGGAGGGTGCCGGGAAGGCCGAGGCAAACGGGGCAGACATTAGAGTTGGGGGCATCGCCAAAACGGGTGGAGCAGCCGCAGAAAATCTTGGTTTTGGTCAGCAATTGGGCATGGACTTCCAGTCCAATCACCGGCTCATATTTGGCGAGGAGCTCGGGGGTTACGGCGGATTCAGTCGCGAATTTCGTCATAAGCTGAACAGAAATTATAGCAGAGGCAGCGCCCCAGCTTGCTCAATCGCCGTATCCAGCCAAGGATGGCGGGCCGGTGCGGCTGAGGGCAGGGCCGACGCGCTCCAGAAGGGCAAATCCCCCGAAGAGACCGAGCGCGTAGAAAGAATCGCCAGCGAGAGTATTGCCAAAGTGCGGAATTGCCGCGATGAAGCAGTTTGTGAGACCAGCGAGTGAGCGCGGGTAGAAATTTTCGAGGGCCCATACACCGAAGTTGGTAATCAGGAAAAACTGCAAAGCGCCCAAGAAGGTGGCGGCGGACAGTGGTTTCAGGGATTGCCGGCGGCGAAATGCAATTCCGATCCAAACACTGAGGCAGAAACTGAAATAGACAACAGGCATGAGTCGATGAAATCCAACGAACAAATCGCCGCAGAAGAGCGCGATCAGAGGAAAAAGAAACGCTTTCCAGGAACGCCCAAGCTTTGCGCCGCTGAAGAGGGCCATGGCGCCCACGGGGGTGAAGTTCCACGGGTGCGGCAATATGCGAACAAAGGCGGCGAAAAGAATAAAACAGGCCACTATGGAAATGCGATAGATCAGCGCAGTTTTATTGAAATTCATTTTCCAGAACATCATTACTCTCCTTCATTTTTTGGCAGCAGGTCGCAAAAAACAAACGAATCGCGCTCGACGATCTGGCCAACCTGGACAGCAATCGGAGAGCGGAAGATGGGGCCGGCGAAGACGAAGGTATGGAATTCGCCATTTTCGCCGCAGGGATCGACACCGAGAGGAAGATCGCGGAAAAAAGAAGCGTCCAGTTCCCGCCCGGCGAACGATTTATCGAGTTTTTTCGGATCGATGCAGACTGTGATGGCGCGGAATCCATCCTCCAAGAACGTCGAGGCCAGTTCACGCGTGTCTATTTTCCAGATCGGGAAAAGCGCGGTCATATTCGCGTGCATAAGTTTCTGTTCCCGATAGACGCGCAGGTCTTCCAGGAAAATGTCGCCGAAACCGAAGTGATGCACTCCCTGTTCGCGAAAACGCAAAACCGTTTCGGCCATCCGCGCCTCATAGACAGGATTGGGACACTGCGGCGGAATGCGGACTTCTTCGACCGGCAAGCCAATGGATTCGGCCTGCCGGTGAAGGAGTTCGTTGCGAACGCCGTGCATGCTGATGCGCTCGTAGCCCTCGGTTACGGTGGTCAAGAGGGAGACCACTTCGTAGTGAGGATCACGAAGCAGGACGTGCAAGGCCATTGCACTGTCTTTCCCGCCACTCCACGAGAACACCATTGGAATAGCCATAGCTCAGTTGCGGCCCGCGAAGGTATATCGCAAGCCCATGGTGTAGGTTTGGCCTAACGCGGGATAGCCGAGGGCGTCTTGGTATTGCTTATTGAAAAGGTTCCAGACGCGCGCGGTGACGGCAAGGCTGTGGGTAAGGTTATAGCTGGCGGCCATATCAAAACGGGCGTAGCCAGGATTGTTGGCGGGCTCGAGCGTGAAAAAGTTGATGTCCGTGCGGACGCCGCTGAAGTAACCGATGAAATTCCAGTTCACCCGCGCCCAGAGAACGTTGAGGATGATAGACCCGGAGTTTGTGGGGCGGCGAAGAAGCGGTTCGCCCGGACCGTAGGCAGGATCGGTGGGAGGGTTGTCGGTTGCGAGAACACGGGTGGCGTCATAGGTGTAATAGCCGTTGATGCTGAGCCATTTTTTCATGCGCAGTTCGGTGGACAAATTGAGTCCACGTGCGCGGGCCAGATCGGTGTTGAAATATGTGCCGCAGTAGTTGGGATTTGGTTGCGGATTCGGAGCGTAGCTGATGATGTCTGTGAAGCGGCTGGCGAAGAAGCTAATCGAGACGCGAGCGCGGTCGGAGAGAAGATATTGGTCAAGCGTGGCATTGTACGTTTCGCTTTGCTCGGGCTTGAGATTTGGATTGCCGGGATAACACGGATCAGAGCCATAGGATTGCTCAAGAGCTGGTTCCTTTATGCCTTCGCCATAGGAGAAACGTAGATTTGTGTTTCCCCAAACACCATTGCCGTAACGGGCAGCGTAAACTATGCCCGCGCTGGGAACGGTGCGAATTCCAAAGGTGGTGTTGGACACAATGCGGAAACCTGCCGTCAGCGTTACGCGGCGTAGGGGGAACCAACGGCCATCGGCGAAGCCGGCCTGATTGTTGCGGCGCGCGTGCGTACTACCGACAATGCCGCTCGGATAAGCGTTTTCGACCTCGTATTCATAGCCGAGCGCGATAAGGCCCTTTGTGAAGGAGTAGTTGGACTGCTCGTCGAAGCCAGCGACGTTGTATTGATCGATGAACGCCGGGCCGTCGCCAGGGATGTAATTGGAGTCGACAATGCGAGAATCCCATCCCGAGAGGCGGTGCTGCCAGTGATCGCCAGTCTTGAACGTCCAGGCGAGATTCGCGGTGAGATCCTGATACGCATAATACTGGCCCAGAGTGGGAGGTTCCAGAAGCGTTGGGCCGGGAATAGCGGCCCAGCTTGAATTGCTACGAACGGTCAGGCGAACTTGGTCGGTGTCCGAAAAGCTATAGCCAGCGTTTCCGGCTAAGGAGCGATTGATGAAGGAGTCGTTCGGCCCCTGACCGTCGGTGCTGAGGTAAGAACCGGCGCCAGAGTAATCAAATTTGCCGACAAGCCCGCTGACCTGACCGCCTCCACGCCCGGAAGAAAGATTGCCGCCATCGCCGAAGAGAGTGAACGCCGGAATCTCCGTGGTGCCGCGATGAGAGAAGAGCTGGATCACGCCAGACATGGCGTCGGAACCGTACAGGGTGCTCTCCGCGCCGTGAACCACTTCCACCTTGTCGATGTTGTCGAGGGAAAGATTGGAATAATCGAAATTGCCGCCGGGTTCGTTGGCGGGCGTGCCATCGATGAAAACTTTTGTGTAGTTGGAATTTCCGCCATCGAGGAAGAGTGTGGTTAAGCCGCCGACCGGGCCGGTGCGGGCGAAGCTGATTCCCGGTTGTGTGTAGAGAAGATCGGGAAGCGAGATAGCCTGACGTTGGACGATTTGTTCACTGGTAAGAATTGAACTGGGTGCCGGGGATTGCTCCTGTTCGGTGGGCGCAATTTGGCCAGTGACCAATACGCTGGAGGACATGGGCGCAAGATCCATACGAAAGTCCAGGTTGAGTGATTCGCCTAATGGCAGGGTGATGTCGGTTTCACGCGTGACGAACGAATCCTTCGTGATAAGGACATGATAACGGCCGGAAGGAAGAGCGAGCGCGTAGGCGCCATCGCCGGCCGATTCCGTGACGAAGGGGCTTGCACCTCCTGCTTCGGGCTTGGCGGAAATGCGAGCTCCAGAAACACCGGCACCAGAAGGATCAGTCAGAGTACCGACGAGATGGGCATGTTTCGTTTGGGATTGAGAAAACGTGGGTGTGGCGACAAGAGAACTGAGTAAGGCAAAAAACAGTACTGCCAGTTTCGAATTTCGCATGGTTCCTCCGCTCCCTCACGCGCGGGAGAGTAAAGGTTGGCCTGGGCAACAGAAATTGCACAGGCTGCAGACTTCGCCGGTCTCCTGGCTTGGCGACGATTCGCTGGCCCGATGAATCGAGGCAGCTGGCTTGCGGCCTTCCCGCAGCGAAGTGGCTGCAGTGGCGCGCGAGCGAAAAGTTCGCCTTACAGTCGCGCGGCGGCGACGGCATTGCACCGTCTTCCCGAGCACGAAGTCTGCGGTTGAGGTGAAGGGGCTGGGCCCGCTCTGGGTTGCGATGTTCGGTGGCGCGAAGCCCGCTTATCACAGGCCGGCCACCCGTTTGGGTTATTCGGCAAACTACGTTTTATCGAAAAGCGTTACGCGCGGCCGCCCGGAAGAGGTCATCTCCACGTTGAGCGGCGCTTGGAACACGTGTTCGAGCAAATCCTTTTGAAAAACAGACGCAGGGGATCCGACACGCAGGCATTTGCCCTTCTGGAGCAGCACAACCTGATCCGCGTACTCGCCCGTAAGATTCAGTTCGTGCGTTACAACCAGCACGGTGTAGCGATTCTCCGCGGCGAGGCGGCGCAGCGATTCCAGGAGGTCCACTTGCGCACCGATGTCTAGGTGCAGCGTAGGCTCGTCGAGTAGGAGAAGCAGGGGCTGCTGCGAAAGCGCGCGGGCCAGGATTACGCGCTGTTTTTCGCCGCCGGAGATTTGGTCCATCCAGCGATCGGTGAGGTGCGAGGCGCCGACCTGCGCGAGAGCATTTTTGGCGATGGAGATGTCGTCTTCGGATTCGAAGCGCAGGCCGCGGCCATGGGCGTGGCGGCCCTGCAGAACAAATTCCCAAACGCGTGATGGAAAGAGCAGGCGGCTTTCCTGTTGGACGAGGGCGATGCGCTGGGCACGGATCTTCGGAGCGAGCGAATGGGTTGGAAATCCATTCAGAAAAACACGGCCAGAAAGAGGCTCAAGGGCGCCGGAGATGAGTTTGAGCAACGTGGATTTGCCGCTGGCATTGGGACCAAGAATGGAGACGATTTCGCCGGGCTTGGCTTGGAAACTGAGGGCTTCGAGGGTAAACAGCGGCGCTTGCGAAGGATTCGGGGCGTAAACGTAGCTGGCTTGCTCAACGCTGAGGCGCACATCAGGATTGCCGCGCGGCTGATCCGAAGAATTAGGCGAAGAAGGCATGGGGGTTCGAAGAGGCGTGCTCACGCAAGACCCTTTCTGAGCAAGTAAATAAAGAAGGGCGCGCCGACAATAGCCGTGACCGCTCCGACCGGTAGTTCAGACGGAGCAACCGCTGTGCGCGCGATAGTATCTGCAATAACCAGAGCAATTGCGCCGCCCAAAGCCGAGGCCGGAAGCAACATGCGATGATCAGAACCGAATATCATGCGCATAGCGTGGGGAACCAACAGGCCCACGTAACCGATCGTTCCGCTAACAGAAACCGCAAAACCGGTCAGAAGAGACGCCGCGACGTACACCAGAATACTCACCCGTCGTACGTCAACGCCGAGATGCATCGCCTCCTTCTCCCCGGCCAACAGCAAGTTGAGATCGGCAGCAGTAGTGTAAATCGCTCCACCAGCCACAACGAACGCGATGCCGAGAAGATAGAGAAGGCTTTTGGGAGGAAGACTGGAAAGGCTTCCCATCATCCAATACGAAGCCCCTCGCAAGTTCCCACCGATGGCGGTCGACATCAGGAACATAATGATCGATTGAAGGAAAGAGGCGGTGATTATCCCGCCAAGCAAAAGAGTGGTGCTATCAATCTGCCCTTCGCGCCGCCCAAGGATATAAACGCAGGCGATGGTAACGGCCGCCCCGAGGAAGGCTCCAAATGGGGTAATGAGACCCGCGAACTCGGGCGAAATCGCTAGTTGATTTTCGAGCATAAGAGCGAGAACGGCGCCCACAGATGCTCCACTGGAAATACCTAGAACGTAAGGATCGGCAAGCGGGTTGCGCAAAAGTGCCTGAAAGCTTGTGCCGGCGACAGCAAGAGAAGCTCCCACCATCACCGCTAGCAGGATGCGAGGGAGACGGATGTCCACGACGATCATGCCGTAATCGGTGGAAATGGAGCTGCTTTGGTGCAACAGAACGCGGATCAAGTCGCGGCCCAGCCCGTAGAGGGAAACCTGGACAGCGCCAAGTTTGAGAGCGATTACGACGACGACGAATAAAATCACAGCGAGAATGCCGCAGCGCAGGAAGAGGCGTCCGAGTGTCAGCGGGCGCATGGAGATTCCCGTAGATAATCTTGCGCGGAGACACGATAAGCAGTGGGCTTCGGCTGGAGACTAGACGGCGCGGGAGGCGGCACGGCATTGGCAGGAGGAGTTTCTCTTTCCGTGCCGGGTTTTCCCATAAACGCCTCTGGATGCAATTGATGAGCAAGATCCTCGATCACAGAGACAATGCGTGGCGCAGGGCGGATGATTGCCTCGCTGACGACGACGTAACGACGTTCGCGTACGGCGTCCAGAATCTGCCAGCCGGGGCGATTTGCCACGGATTCGAAATCATTGCCGGCGGCGCCGGTGTGAGCAGAGGCGAAGACGAGATAGTCTGGCTGAAGTCGTGCGACTTCTTCGAAATTGACCTGGGGCCAATCCTGGTTTGAATCAACGATGGAGGCCGCGCCTGCCCTACGAAGGGCATCGGCGACGAAGGTGCTTCTGCCCACGGACATGAGCGGCTCCGGCCAAACAATGAACAGCACGCGCTTGGGAGACACGCCGTTGAGCTTTGCCTGAAGCGTTTGCAAACGCAATTGCAGATCATCCGCAAGGGCTTTTCCAGCGGAGGCCGCGTTCAAAACATCGGCGAGTTTTTGCACGGAGGAAATAATCTGGTCGATGGTGTGAGCATCGGTAGCGTAGGTGGGAATGCCCAAGGTGTCGAGGGCACGGACCGTGTCCAACATGTTGCCTTCTTTGGAGAGAAGAACGAGGTCGGGATGAAGCGCGGCAATCTGTTCAAGATTGGGGTTGATGACGCCTCCGACTTTCGGTTTTTTCTGCGCGTCGGGAGGATAGTCACAATAGTCTGTGTCTCCCACCAGGCGATCTTCGACGCCAAGAGCGTACAGGGTTTCCGTCAGGCTGGGGGCGAGGGAAACAATTCGGGAGGGGTTGAGCGGGACCCGCACGGAGCGGCCATACCCGTCGGTGACTTCATGCATAACAGCAGATGCGGGCGAGGCAGCCGAAGGAGCTGGGTTTGTCTGAGCAGCGGTCACGCCCGTACAAAATACGGCGAGCGCGGCGCAAACAAGCAGTGCGCGCGGAACAAAACTGGACGCTGAATCAGACACGAAGCTCCCCTGACGAGAGTTCGCGAGAACTAACAATAAAAAGCCCCGTGAGAGGCTGGGGCGATTCTGGACCGTGTTCTCTCTCGCGAAGGACACGCGGCCGCTGCAACTTGGGAGGGTAGCCTGGCTAACGGCGACTTGCCGATCACAGTGGCGGGACCGCGGCCGGTTTTCACGGCACTTCCCCACTTCCCGAGCTTGCAAATTGTAGATTTAGTGTACGGTGGGCATACAAAGCTGTCAATGAATGGCAAACGTTTTTGGACGAGGGCTAGCGATTTTTCCAGTTGGGCTTGCGCTTTTCGACGAGCGCGCGAAGACCTTCCTGGGAATCTTCCAGGCGGTAAAGTTCGTTGAGGAAAATATTCATGGAGTTTTTCAGGCCGTCGCGAAGAGAAAGGCCAATCCCCCCAAGGATGGCTTTTTTGGCCATCGCAAGGACGGGCCCTGAGTGGCCGGTGATGCGGGCAATCAACTCATCCACCGTGGCTTGGAGTTTTGACTCCGGCACAAGGCGGTTGACCAGGCCGAGCTCGAGCGCGTGCTCGGCGGTAACCGGCTCGCCAAGCAGCACCAGTTCGAGGGCAACCTTCGGACCGACGAGAAACGGCAAAATTGTGGAAGCCAGCGGCGGGAAAACGCCGATGGTGATTTCCGGCTGGGCAAATCGCGCTTTTGGCGTGGCGATGACAAGATCGCCAAAGGCTGCGAGTTCCGCACCGCCCCCGATCGCGGGACCACTTACGACGGTAAGCACTGGCTTGGAAATTTCCATCATAGCGGTGAAGACCGAGTGGAACGCGTCAATCATCTGGAAGACGCGTTCGGAGGTGTATTCGCCAACATCAATGCCGCCGCAGAAAACTTTGCAGGAGGAATCGAGGACGATGAGCTTGACGTCGTCTCGCTCGGCGACAAAAATCATGCCGTCGGCGAGTTCACGGAGCATCAATTCGTTGAGGAGATTGTGCTCCGGTCGGTTCAGGGTCATGCGGGCGACGCCGGACTCGATACGATGCTGGATAAACTGAAATTCTTCGGGATGGCGGCGCTGGGGTTCGGTCCTAACCTCGACAGATTGACGGCCTGGCACGGTGGAATTCTCCTTCCGGACGAAGGGGTATGCCCTTTGATCAAGGCTAGCACGTAGACCAGGTTGATCCGGGATTGGATTCGCGAGATGGTGACCAATGAGTTCGCTGGCCGGCCGGCTATGCGGCGAACCTGGTGTCTGCTTCTCTGTCGCTGGATTCTTGACACTTCGACTGGCTTTTTGGCCCGGTGTGGACGATTCTGTATGGGCTAATGGCCGTGACGGCATGGCGAGTGTGGAAAGCGTCGGCTTCCCAGTGGAGAAACATGGCGTTGACTCTATTTGGTTTGCAGTTGGCGGTCAATTTTCTGTGGTCACCTGCCTTTTTTCGCCTGCATCTGATTGGTCCAGCGTTCGCGATTATTTTGTTGCTGCTTCTGCTCTTGCTGCTGTTCATTGCGAATGCCCGAAGGGTTGACCGATTGGCCGCAGCTCTGTTCGTGCCGTACGTTTTGTGGGTGAGCTTTGCGGCAGCGCTGAATTACACTATCTGGACAATGAATCCCGTCCATGCTTCGGAGCGTACGACACTCCCAACCGCTTACGCATTGCGCCTGAAAGAACCACTCACGGGAGAGGGCTTGCCAGCGGCAGTTTCGTGGGAGAAGGCGCCGGCATACTCGTTTGATCAGGACTGGAAGGGAGAAAACCCCGATCCAGAACGAGCGACGGAAGTTCGCGTGCTATGGACGCCCGAGACGTTTTTCCTTCGCTTCCACTGCAAATACCGGAATATTTATGTTTTTCCGGATGCTCGAGCCGACGGCTGGCGCTATGAACTGTGGGAACGGGATGTGGCGGAAACTTTTCTTCAGCCAGATTCCAGCGATCCGTTCGTTTACAGGGAATTCGAAGTGAGCCCGAATGGATACTGGATCGATCTGGCGGTCTCTCACGGCAAGATCGAGGAATTGAAGAGCGGTTTGCGGCGCCGCGTCGTGAGGGACGAAAAGGACAAAACGTGGACAGCGGAGTTGGCGATTCCCATGAAGTATCTGACCACGCAATTCGACTCGAAACACCCATGGCGGGTGAATTTTTACCGGATTGAGGGAGACACAGAGCCGAGATTTTATTCCGCGTGGAGCCCGACGTTTTCTCCGAAGCCAAATTTCCACGTTCCGTCGGCGTTTGGAACGCTGGAGTTTCGCGAGTAGACGCGAAAAATCTTCTGTGGCCGCGGAGCAGTTCTGTTAAGCTCGCGAATTGATTGCCATGCCCCGTTCATGCGCGCTTAGCTGGAAAAATCCGATCCGTCTAAACGTTCGGGATTACCTGATCGCGGTCTGCCTTTTGCTCTCTTGGGCTTCGTCTGTACATGCGCAGACACAGGCCTCTCCCAATGCGCCCATCGTAAATAAAGTGGAACCACCAAACTGGTGGGTGGGGTTGACTCCGGATGTCATGGTCCTGCTCTCCGGGAAAAATCTGCGGGCAACGCATGTACAGTGCAACCTGCAGGAAGTGCTCGTCAGCCGAACGCAATCGTCGATCAATGGAGATTATCTTTTTGTCTGGTTGAAATTCCTGCCGCAATTGAAATCGGGAACGGCCGTTTGCCGGATTATTACGGCGAACGGCGAGACGTCTTTCGAATTTCCGATTGCAGCCCGAAAGCAAATTCTGGGCAGAAACCAGGGGCTCTCTTTGGACGACGAGATCTATCTGATCATGCCGGATCGCTTTGCAAACGGAGATCCTACCAATGACGAACCGGTGGAATTCCCTGGGTCGCACGACCGGGGAAAGCCGCGCGCGTATCACGGCGGCGACTTGCGTGGAATTGAGGCACACCTTCCCTATCTGAAGGACTTGGGAATTACTACGCTCTGGCTGACTCCCATCGTCAAGAATGGTGCTCCGGCGGATTATCACGGCTATGGAGCCGTGGATGAGTATGCCATCGATCCGCACCTGGGAACGTTGAAGGATTATCAAGGATTGGTGGAAGCGGCGCACAAACAGCACATGAAAGTGCTTTTTGACATTGTGCCGAATCACGTGGGCCCGCTGAATCCGTGGGTGAAAGATCCTCCGATGGCGGACTGGTTTCACGGGACCGCGGAAAGTCATTTGTCCACGTTTTCGCAGTTGAAGAGCGACTTTTATGGACAGCCCGGCAAAAGGGACAATTCGGATTTGCTTGAAGCGTTGGTCGATCCACACACACCGCCGCAGATGAGGAAAAACATGACGGACGGATGGTTTTGGGGAATTTTGCCGGACATGAACACGGAGAACCCCGTGGTTGCCGATTATCTGATTCAGAATGCGATTTGGTGGGCCGAAGCGTCCGGACTGGATGGATACCGCATCGACACGTTTGCGTACGTGCCTCGGGAGTTTTGGGCCCAATGGCATGAGGCGCTGCGAAGGATCTATCCGAGACTGTCCACGGTCGGAGAAGTATTTCATCCGGATCCCACGGTTACATCTTTCTTCGCAGGCGGGCGCAAAGGCTGGGACGGAATTGACACGCAGTTGACAACTCTGTTCGATTTTCCGCTGTATTATGCGATGCGCGATGTACTGTTGAGCGGCGCACCAGCAGGACGGATGGCGAACATCTTGCGGCAGGATTCGCTCTATCCGCATCCTGAATACCTGGTGCCATTTTTCGGGAACCACGATACGCCGCGGTTTGCCGGGGCAACGAGCGCAACTCCTGAGAAGCTGAAGCTGGCATTTGCCTTGGCCCTGACCGTCCGGGGAATTCCAGGGATATATTACGGCGACGAAATTGGAATGAAAGGCGGCGCCGACCCGGATAACCGGCGTGATTTTCCGGGCGGCTGGCTCGAGGATCAGAATAATGCGTTCGTGCGAGCAGACCGAACGAAGGAGCAGCAGGAGATTTTTGAGTATGTGCAGACGCTACTTCGTTTGAGGCGAGAAAATGATGCGCTGCGAGATGGAAAGCTTTGGCATCTGGCTGCGGATGACTCCAGTTATATCTTCTTGCGCGAATCGGACGAAGAGAAACTGGTGATCGCATTTTACGATGGAGCGAACTCGAAGACCGTGAATCTGTCTCTGCAAGGGACGCCGGCGGAGGCAGCGGCTGGAATTTCGACGATATTCGGGAATGGCGAGGCCGATCTGGCAGGGCAGCAGCTTAAGCTGGTGCTGCCGGCGCAGAGCTTGACGATTTTTGCGTTGCAGTAAGACGACCTCTCTTGAGGGTCGACCTGGGAATCGAGCGGTGAAAAGGAGGCGCTCACACAACGCAGGAATATCGTTTATAGTGATGGCCCGAGAGTATAAATTTGCGATTGCGAAGGTGGAAAATGAAGAAACTTTTTGTGCTGATGGCACTTCTGGGGATGAGCGCGATGGCAGCGGAAAAGACCGTTTATGATTTCACGTTGAATTCGATCGACGGACAGCCGACTTCCCTTTCGTCATTCAAGGGCAAAGTGGTAATGCTGGTGAATGTAGCCAGCCGATGCGGATATACACCGCAATATGCGGGGCTTGAATCGCTGTACGAAAAATATAAAGACCGTGGATTCGTGATTGTGGGGATACCGGCGAATAACTTTGGCGGCCAGGAGCCGGGGACAAACCAGGAGATCAAGTCGTTCTGCAGCGCGAAATACCACGTCAGTTTTCCGATGATGGCGAAGGTTTCAGTAAAAGGTGGCGACATCACGCCGCTGTACGCGTTCCTGACGGACAAGAGCGAACATCCGGAGACGGGCGGCGAGATTGGCTGGAATTTCACAAAATTCCTTGTGGGGCCGGATGGAAAAGTGATCGCGCGATTTGACTCCAAGGTGGAACCGGAATCGCCAGAGGTAACGTCGGCGGTAGAGAAAGCTCTAGTAAGCTTGAAGAAGTGAATCCGGGTTAGCGCGCGACCAAAGACCGGGCTAATTGTTGACGATAGCTTCGAGGCCTTGCTTGTTTTTGATGATCAGCGTGGAGCCCATAACCTGAAGAATTTGTTTCTTGCGGAAATCCGCGAGCAGTCGCGTGACGGTTTCGCGGGACGAGCCGATCATCTGGGCAATTTCCTCGTGAGTGAGGGTCAGCTTGATGCGTACCTGCCCCTTTTCTTCCGGATAGTTTGAGGCCCATTCGAGCAGGAAGCGCGCGAGCTTTTCGCCGGCGGAATGAGAGAGGCCAATGGTACGCATTTCGGAAATGGCGGAATGATAGGTTTCTCCGAGCTGTTGAGCGACGCGCAGGGCCGCTTCTCCATTGTCTTTGAGAAATCCAATAAATTCGTTGCGACCGATGAAATTGGCCTGAGCGGGCTCTATCACGTCCGCAGTGAGCTCGTAACATGTGCCTGTGACGGTGGCCGGAAGACCCAGGACTTCACCGGGTTCGGCGATGCGGAGGATGAGAGTTTTTCCATCAGCTGAAGAAGTGGAAAGCTTCACGCGCCCACTGCATAGGATGAACACACCGCGAGCGGGCTGGCCTTCGACGAAGAGAGTGGCGGCTTTGGGATAAGCGGCTGAAGAAGTGATAGCCGCCAGGGATTTGACGGCGGCGTCAGGAAGATTGCAAAAGAGGCGCTCTTCGCGATGTGGGCAGGAGAGGCAATTTTCGATTATTTCCAAGCCGTAAGGAGTGCGCATACTGATTCCCTCCGGAAGTGCCCCACCTTCTAGCTTGGTTACAAACTGAAAGCGATTGCCGTTACGTCGCCAATCATTGAGCATGGAAATCACCCACTGCTGTGATTTTGCGGCCGAAGGGGGTAGGAGTCCCGGTGACCCAAGTCACTAGTTATAGTGATATTCGTCACCGACATTGCGTGGGCTGAGGAGGGAACGTAGCGTGGGGAGGTATAGCCATGCAGAACCGTCGACAACTCGCGGCAATTTTGAAAGCGGAGCTGGCCTTCCTCGAACGAGGCGGATATCGTCGGGGACCGAGGTATCCGTGGCGACCCAACTTTGTGTTTGAAGATTCTCCGACCTGTATCAATTTCCAGGATAAGGAAGAGCGGCAACCCTGTTCGGAATGCCCCTTGATTCACTTTGTACCCCAGGAGCGACAAGCGACGCGATTCCCCTGCCGGCATATTCACCTGACAGCGACAGGTGAAACGGTGAATTCTTTCTACGAATGGGGCACAGAGGAAGAGCTGGAAAAGGCTGTGGGCGAATGGCTGAAACGGACGATCCAGCAACTCGAAAGCGAAGAGCAGGAACGTTCGACGACGGCGTGAGTGGGATTGGCTCAATCGTTTCCGACTTGTCCGTTGATCCAGGGTCAGGCACGACTCTGACTTAGTTCAATAATTCAAAATAAAAGCCGAAACGCGCTACTTCTGACCATAATGGGCGGAACTGCCGTGTTTGCGGAACTTTTCAGTTTCTTGCGTTGCCTCTGTCGCGGTGTTGGGTTCCTAGCCTGCGTGGGCGTACATGTCCCAGTGGAGGTAGCGGGTGGCGGCTTCGTGGACGGCTGGGGCGGCGGAGGAGAAGTTGGCGGCAACGTGATGTTCGAAGCCGTTTTCGCAGATGTAGCGGAGGAGTTTCTGCAGGCCGGGAATTTCCACTACACCTGCGCCGCCGAACGTTTCGAGCGGATCGTCGGTGAAGCGGCCGCTGCCGGTGTAGCCGCGAATTCGGCCGTTGGCATCGTCGGTGGAGAAGCGCGCGAAACACATCGCACCGGATTTCACCACGCCGACGCACGTGCCAAAAGTGTTTTCCTTGCCGACAGTGCCGGCGATGATGGCCTGGTAATCCATTTTCACATCGCGGAAGAAATATTTGGGAAGATTGCTGCAGTGGAAGCAGACCGCTTTGTTGGGATCGGAACCGTAGTTGTTGTTCCAGTCGAGCAGCGCGCTGGGAGTTTCCGAGGCGAGCTGCAAGGCGTGCATGCCGAGAACGCCGCAAACGTCGACTTCGCAGGCGCTCGAGAGCAGCGAATCGCTCATCATGCTCATGACTGTGCAGGGAACGACGCCGAGATTTTCCTCGAGCGAAGTCCAGCACTGCACCGCGCTGATCTGCAGATCGGTGGCCTTCATCCAATCGTCGACTACCGCGCCCAGCTTGGCCATTTTGAGCAACGCAGCGTGGGGAATATTGCTGGTGGAAACGTATTTCTGGATGGATTGCAATTTCTGGACGGCGGCAGCGTCATCATCTTTCATGCGGCTGATGCGGCCAAGAACTTCGGAGAGATCGAGAGTTTCGATGGAGATGCCGCTGGCTTCGAGAAGTTTCTCGCTGTAGCGCACGGTGTTGAAGGCGGTGGGACGGGCGCCGAGTGCGCCGATGCGGAGATTGCGCAGACCTTTGACGACGCGACAGACAGCGGCGAACCATTCGAGATCCCTTGCGAATTCGGCGGAGTCGGGAGTTTCCGTGTGGAGCGTGGTGAGCGAATACGGAATGCCGTACTGCTTGAGATTATTGCACGCGGACATTTTTCCGCAGAAACTGTCGCGACGATGCGTGATGCCCATTTTGGCCGGCGTGTCTGGCGTGGCTTGAATCAGCACGGGAACATTGAGGCGCGCGAGGCGCAGCGTGTCCGCGATGGCGCGCTCGTCGCCAAAATTGGGAAGAGTGACGATGACGCCGTCGATTGCGGTGTCTTTGGAGCGAAACAGTTCGGCGCAGCGTTTGGCTTCCTCGTGAGTTTCCACGGCGCCGTATTTGCTTTGCTCCGGCGTGAGCGCGACGACGTCGAAGCCGGCATTTTGCAGGGTTTGCAACATTTCTTCGCGGCCGGTCTTGGCCAGATGATCCGGAAAAAATCCCCTGTTCCCTACGATCAGCCCCATTGTCATTTTTTCCTTGCTGGCCATGTTAGCTCCGCGAACTGTGATTGCACTAAAGCCGTTCAGCTACGGCCTTTGCCCGGAGCGTAGCAGATGCAATAAAGTGCTCCAATGATGGCCAGAATGGCGCCCCACCAGACACCCGCGTGCAGCTGAAACAGAACCACTTCTTTCAACGGAGGATGAACGAGCTCGTACAGGCCGGCGCCAAGGATAAGCACGCCGTTGAACAGCAACGAAATTCCAATAAAAAACCAGATTGAAATCGATCCGCCAGGTTTCATAGACCCTCACCAGAAAATAATATTCAGGACCACAAAGATGGCCCCCACCACCGTGGCCCAGAACCATGGCCGGTGCAGCATGGAGACTTGGCCTTCGGAAGGAATTTCGGTAACGCCATACACCAGGCCTTTGAGCTCTGCCTCCGGCTTCGGCTTGGTGACCAAGCTGACGGCGACCGTGACGATCACGCAAATGAGACAAGACCAAAGCGCGCGGTACATATTCTCGGCCATGTCTCGAGCGTACGGCGATAGAGCCACATAGCGAAGGGCGGATGGATCCATCTTGACCCAGGCCCACATGCCAACGGAGGACGCGGTGCCCGAGAGCAAGCCCCAGAAACCGCCGGCAGCTGTGGCACGCTTCCACAGCATGCCGAGGATTACGGTGCCGAACAGCGGAGCGATGAAGAAGCTGAACAGGGCCTGAACGTAATCCATGATGCTCTTGAAATCCATCACGAGGTACGCAGTGCCGATGGAAATGGCCACGCCAATAATGGTGGACCAACGGCCCATACTGACATAGTGCTGATCGGACGCGTCTTTTTTGATGAGGGCGCGATAGATGTCGTAGGTCCAGACAGTCGTAAAGGCGCTGACATTGCCTGCCATGCCAGACATGAAGCCCGCGATGAGAGCGGTGATGCCGAGGCCAAGCAATCCTGGTCCGCAATAACGGGCGAGCATCAGCGGGAGGACTTCGTTATAGCTATGGCCACCGGTAGCTACGGCTTGCGTTTCACCTACGAGTTTAATCGGCAGAAGTGCGAGGGCGAGAAGACCGGGCAGGATGACGATGAAGGGTACCATCATCTTGAAACCGGCGCCGATGATGGGAGCCATTTTCGCGGCGCGAAGATCTTTGGCAGAGAGAACGCGCTGGACGACAAGAAAATCGGTGGTCCAATAGCCCATGGAAATGATCGCTCCAAGACCGAAGACGATGCCGGTCCAGTGGATGCCCATCGGATTGTCGTTGAAGTGGCCGAGTGTGCTCCACATATGTGTGTACTCGGCAGAGGCATTTGTGGCGATACGCGCCTTCAGGCCACTCCATCCGCCGGCTTCGATCAAACCGAGGATTGGAATTAATAGGGCGCCAGCCCAGATGAGGATGAACTGGAGAACCTCGTTGAAGATGGCAGAGCGCAGCCCTCCGAGAGCGACATAGATGGCGACTGTGACAGAAGAAATCAAGATGCTGAAGTTGATGTCCCAGCCAAGAACGATCTTCAGCACCAGCGCCATCGAATACATATTGATGCCGCTCATCAGAACGGTCATGAACGCGAAGCTGACCGAGGAAAGAGCGCGACTGGCTTCTCCGAAGCGGAGTTTGAGATAGCCAGGGACAGAGTGGGTCCTGCTGATGTAATAGAAGGGCATCATCACCAGCGCCAGGAACAACATGGCGGGAATCGCGCCAATCCAATACCAATGCGCGGCGAGGATGCCGTATTGATAGGAAGCGCCGGCCCAGCCC
Source organism: Candidatus Acidiferrales bacterium (assembly GCA_963701055.1). Taxonomy (GTDB): domain Bacteria; phylum Acidobacteriota; class Terriglobia; order Acidiferrales; family UBA7541; genus Acidiferrum. The sequence goes on from OY969563.1 coordinate 6,148,369, forward strand.
ATCAATTCCAGCGAGCCAAGATTTGCGGAGAGAAAACTGAGACCCGCAACCCAGGCGGTCATCTCCCGGCCGGCCATAAAGAAGTCTTCACCGGTGTTGGCTTGGCCCTTCAGATAAAAGCCAATGGCCAGCACAAGCGCAAAGTAGAAAACGATGATGACCAAATCGACGGGCGAGAGATGAACGAGTCGCTGCGTGTCCAGGAATGCGAGAGTTGCAATCATAATAGGATTAACGATTCTCCTCTCCAAAGCCGAGAGAATACTTGCCTTGAAGCTTGCTGTCCATGAAACAAGCACTTCCCGCGAAACTCGGAAGCGCCGCACCTCGGGTGGGGATCGCAAACGGGATGAAGCGCCGGTGGACGGCGAAAGCGGTGAAAAGTCTTAGCCTGGTGGCCAGGCTGGGCGAAGAGGTTAAGGTCAGCAAATCAGGTTCTCGCATTCCCTCTCGTTTCAAGATCGGAAAGCGGAGCGCTAGTTGCCAAACAAGCTTTCTCAGATAGCGCCGAGATGAACGGAAAGATTCTATGACCTCCAGGAGAGAGAAACAACCCAGCTAGCGAGGGGAACATAGTGGCGTGTGTCTTAAGAGTTTTTCGCAGACGGCAGAAGGCCGAAAGAAGAATTGAAAGGAAGGCGGTTCGTGGGTTAGGCTCTAAGCGGTTATTTCTTTGGGACGAACAATGGACTTACCGGGACTTCTCTGCGACGGGCATCGCAACCTGCTTGAAGCCGCAAGACTCTCGCACCCGCAGTTCGGGCTGGAGTTTCTTCAAAACGCCGGGGCCGTCCTTTCCGGCAACTCGGTCCAGAAGAAGTTCAACCGCCTCTTGTCCCAATTGATACTTCGGAAGTTCCACTGTGGTGAGCTTGGGATGAAAAATACCGAGCCAGGGATAGTCGTCGAGACTTACCAGACCAAAGTCCTCAGGGCATCGCAGACCCATTTCTTCGGCAGCTTTGAGAAGCCCGACAGTCATCAGGAAATTAGCAACGTAGACTCCATCCGGGCGATGAGACAGAAGCAAATTGCCGGCGCGATAACCGGATTCCACGCCATAGTCTCCCTCGATCACAAGCACTGGATCGTATTCGAGACTGTTGGCTTTCAAGGCATCGCGAAATCCTTCCCAACACGCCTTGCCATTGCTCACCTTACGCGGACCGCCGATCATGCCGATTCGCTTTCTCCCCGCGCGGGCCAAGTGACAAACCGCTTCGTATCCGCCCCGAAAGTCGTCGGTGATAACGGCGTCTTTTGATATTTTAGGGGACGTGCGCATCACCAGTACGATCGGAACTTTCATTTCCCCCATCATTTGACGAAGTGATGAACTGAGATCGCTGATGGCCTTCGTAAGAAGAATGCCGTCGACGCGCTTGGAGAGGAGGAGTTCGATGGCATTTTCCTCTTTTTCCGACGTGTCGTCGCTATTGCAGAGGAGGAGATTATAGCCGCGCTTCTGTGCCGCATCTTCTGCGCCCCTTACGACCATCGGGAAAAACGGGTTAGCGATATCCGGAACAATCATGCCAATAGTATGCGTCTTCTGCTTCGCCAGGCTGCGCGCGAGTAGATTTGGCCGGTAGTTCAGCTTGCGGATGGCCGCTTCCACGCGCTCGCGGAGTTTTTTCCCGACATGAGTTTTATGATTCACGACGGCAGACACGGTGAATACGGAGACACGCGCTTCCCGCGCTACGTCGTAAATGCTGGCGGCTTTGCCCGCTGTGGACGATTGTTTTTTCCGTTGCATGATCAAAGGTGCGCTGAGTGTACCTTACCTTCAATGCAATCTCCACCGAGATGCTCTAAGCGTTTATACATGTCGCGGCGCTACTCCTGAATGGCATTGTGCGGGGTATTATGATCCCGTACCCGGACATGGGGTAACTTCACATCTACAGCTACAATGCTCAAAGTAAAATGGCGGTGTACTTTGGTTGGGGCATAGTTTCATCGTACTTCGGGAGAAATTCGATGCGAGTTGTACGTTACGAAGGAAGCGACCGAGTAACGCGCCTGGGCGCGCTCACTGGCTCCGGCGTGATTGATTTGAAGGTCGCCGCAAGTGCCGCGGGTATTTCGGCCGAGTCGTTCACCGACATCGCCTCGTTCTTATCGGCCGGAGAAGCTGGCGTCCGTGATGCCGGGAAGCTAGTTCAGGGAGCGAGCAAGGCTGCCATCACGCCGCTCGAGAATGTTGTTTTGCACACTCCGGTTCCGAATCCTGGAAAAATCATCGCGGTTGGATTGAATTATCGCGATCATTCCATGGAGGCGGGTGCGAAAGAGCTACCGAAGACACCCATCATCTTCGCGAAATTCACCACTAGCATTTGTGGTCCCGGTGACTCGATTGTGATCCCGGTGGGCGATCCGCAAGTGGATTATGAAGCGGAGCTTGCGGTGGTGATTGGACGGAAGGCAAAAGGCATCGCGGCCGCAAACGCGCTGCAATATGTGGCAGGCTATATGCCGCTGAACGATGTTTCCGCGCGTGCCTGGCAGTTTGCGGATAAACAGTGGGTCCGTGGAAAGTCTTGCGACACGTTTTGTCCGATCGGACCGTACATGACCACACGGGATGAAGTTCCCGACCCGCACTCACTTGGCATTTCCGCTCGAGTGAATGGAGCGACTCTGCAAGACTCCAACACATCCAAGATGATCTTCCGCATCCCGGAACTGATTGAGTTTATTTCCGCAAGCATCACGCTCGAACCAGGAGATATCATCGCTACCGGAACTCCAGAGGGCGTCGGCGTATTTCGCAAACCGCCCATTTTCCTAAAACCGGGTGACGTGGTGGAGATCGAGATCCAAAACCTGGGAGTGTTGCGCAACCCCATCGTCGCTCCGCAGCTCTAGGCAAAAAACCACTTCCAATAGAGTGCCCAAAGAGCCACCCATATCCTCGTGGACAGGGCTGGCCGACAACGTTAGCCTTGGAAATGGGCTGTTCCGTCCATGTGATGAATACATTGCTCAATGTCGCTAACTTGCACGTCCACTTTTCGGGCTCCGGCGAAAAGCAGGTTCATGCTTTGAATGGCATTAGCCTCGAGATCCAGAGAGGGACAGTGGCTGGCATTCTGGGTGAATCGGGTAGTGGAAAATCGACGTTCGCAAAAACGCTACTTCGAATACTGCCGAAGAATGCTGAAGTTGCCGCCGGGTCCGTTGAATTCGAAGGAAGAAATCTCTTTCAGTTGCCGGAACGCGAAATGAACGAGATCCGCGGCGCTCAGATCGCAATGATCTCACAAGAGCCCGGAATGGCGTTGAATCCCATGATGAAAGTGAATTTGAGACGTTCTGATCCTATGCTTTGCCGAAGAGATTCAAATTTAGAAATTCGTTGCGAAACTTGCCCTGCAGGTCATTCCTGCTGCTCAATTCGATAAAGTCCGGCATTTTTTCATACATGGAATGTAGCTGCGTAGGGGAGAAAGTGAAGAGTTTTCCCCAGTGAGGGCGCGCCTGGAAGGGAGCCAACTCTCTCTCGATTACGGGCAGCAACTTACTGACGGCAGGCCAATCCTGCTTCCACGTGAAGTGAATGGTCACGCTCGGGCGTTTGTAGCACGGACTCAACCAAAGGTTGTCCGCGGCAATCGTGCGAATTTCTGATATCAGCAGATGCGGAGTCACTTGGTCTCGCAACCGCTCAACAGCGAGAATTGCCTCCACAGCGTGATGGCGAGGCACAAAATACTCAGATTGTAACTCCTTGCCCGCGCTGGGCGTAAAACCCATGCGGAAGTGAGGCAATCGTTCATACCAAGGGCCGGGCACTCCCATCTGTTCGGTGCAATTTGCCGCGGAGAGCTCGGCGATGGGATGCAGGTTCTTAGTGGCTAGTTTTGCGCCAAAGAATTCCGGTGACCCGTCGAGAGTCCGGCCTGGCTCAACAACTTTTTTCAACCACACCTCATTGATGCGCTGATTCTGCCAGTCCGTAAAGAGGCTGACGCTATAAGCCGCAGACTGAATGGCGTCAAAATGCTTTTTCATCTCGCTTAACGGCAGATTTTCATAGACGTACTGCTGCATCTGAAACGTGGGCCGGACATCGAGCGATATCTTTGAAATCACACCCAGGGCACCGAGCCCAACAACCGAACCAAGGAACATCTCGCCGCTCTTTTCCCGAGATAGGGTGACTACATCGCCCGAGGCATTCACCAACTCGAGCGCAGAAACGGCAGTGGCAAGGTTGCCATTCTGCTCCCCCGATCCATGTGTGGCTGTGCTGCAAGCTCCGGCAACGGAGATATGCGGCAAAGAAGCCAGGTTATGGAGCGCAAAGCCCTTGCCGTCGAGGTAGGGGCACAACTGCCCATAAGTTATGCCGCCCTCGACGGTGACTGTGCGTGCCTGCGCGTCGGGTCCGACCACCTTGTCCATTTCCTTAAGCGAAAGAAATTGATGTCTGCTGTCGGCGATCTTGTTAAAGCAGTGACGCGTGCCAAGAACTTTCAGGCGGCTCTGTTTCCTTACAAATTCCTGAATCTGATCCACTGACTTGGCTGGGAATATTTGGTCGGTGCCATACTCCACATTTCCCGCCCAGTTCATTAGCTTCTCTCCGGATGCCCAAGCCAGGAGTGGTGACAAAAGACGGCTCGTGAGGGCGGCTGCACAAAATTTGATAAAGACTCTTTTGTTCAAGGTTGTTTCTCCACAGCATCCCGGAGCATAGCGTGAGATGAACCAAGACCGCAATTCGTGAAGATGCCTTGCCCTCAAATCTCCGCGCGTACCCATTGCACCCCAGGAATGGAGTAAGATGGCTGCTTATGAATTCACAACTGGCCGGAGACCAACTTCGGAAATTGCGTATTCGCTTGGGAATCACAACACGCGATGTTGAAAACCTGAGCCAAAGGATCGCCGAAGAAGAAAAAAATACCGAATTTCACATCTCCAATGCGTGGCTTACGCAGCTGGAAAACTCAGACTCCGTACCTAGTATTTTCAAACTGTATTCCTTAGCTGCTATCTATCACGTTAAATTCACGGACCTCCTGCTGCACTTCGGAGTGGACCTGCAGAAGACCGGGCATCACCAATTGATCGCACCCCTGCCGAACACGCACCTGACAACGCTGGAAGTGTATGACGTGGAAAAGACCGTTTCTTTCCCGGTGCGATTCGACCGGTCTTTCGACCTGGATAACACCAACTTGTTAACGCGCATCGTGGAAATCTGGGGCGAGATTCCAATCGCGCTGCTGCAGCATCTAGATTTGCGCCACAGCCTGTATGGCTACATCGGGCTTCAGGATTTCACCCTCTACCCTCTTGTGCGGCCCGGCTCTTTCGTCCAGGTGGATCAACGCGTGCGCAAAATACAGCCACAGCGCTGGCGGACAGAGTTCGACCGGCCGATCTATTTTGTGGAGTTGCGCGATGGGTATGCGTGTTCCTGGTGTGAATTACAGGATGGGCATTTGCTGCTGCTACCACACCCACTCTCACCCTGCAGTGTTCGGCGTCTGGATTATGGAAAGGATGCTGAGATCATCGGCCAAGTAACGGCTGTAGCGATGAGGCTGGTTGACATGCCTGAGTCTTCTCCTGACGGAATCGCAAAACCTCCAAGGCAAGTCTGATATTGGACAAGAACAGTTGCACGACCGTGGAATCCACTTCCATGGGAACAGAGATTCGGTAAGGCTCCAGTTCCATCCAGGCATGGATAAAACCGGCGGGAGCTTCATGCGAGACCCGCACATAAGCTTCCAGTTCCGTAACCAGTTCTTCCAAGGGCAAAGAAACCAGCCTGCTGAAAACGTCGCGATGGCAGGCTTCCAGCGCTTCACGAGCCTGTTCCTGGCCGAAGCCGGCCGCAAGACCTTCGTGATGGTACACACCACTGTTGTAATCCCGAGTAGACGCAAGATAGATGAGCCGCGCGAAGTCGCAGGCAATGCCCGCTAGAGTGCGGCGCTGCAGATCGTCATACGCGTTGCGGATGCTGACGAGATTGGCTGGAGTGCTCATGTAATTTTCAGGGGGTAGCAACGCTACTCATCGTGCGGCCGAGCCTTTGGTAGAGTTCGCCGGCGTGCGAGGCCACATCCATCAGCACGTGCGGACCGAAAAGCCGAATCAGCAAAAGCAGCATGCCACACAGAAAACGAAGTTCAACGTACTGCCAGAATAGTTTCGTCTCCGCTGCGACATTCAAGTTGGTGCTTTGACGGGAACCGAGACGGTGATTGCGCATGATGCGGCTGACTTCGCGAGAAGTGTAGCGAACCCATTGCAAGGCAACTTTGCGGCGCTCTTCTTTGTACAGGCGCTGCAACCGGGGAGAACGTGTACGCGCGATAAATTCCCGGTCGTCCGGCGAAAATATTCTGACAGCCAGTTCCGCGGGCGGAAACTCGGGGACGGAGCGGAAACGGTTGTGCGTTTGTTGCCCGGAACTCTCGCGGGCTTCCACTTCCTCAAGCTGCTCTCGCCGGTTGCTTAGCAGCAGAAGGGCAACGAAGAAGGCGGCCACCGCCGCGAGTGCCAAAGAGGGATTCATGCGCGGGCCGCCCAACCGAGGCGCGCAAGTGTCCTCCGGAACTGAGCCCGGGTGGCATGCAGTAGTAGCTCGTAATCGCTCTCGAGCGGAGCGCCATGTTGTGTTTGCGGAACAGGCTGCGCGGACCAGAGAGTCGCCGCCCAAATTCCCAGCACCAAAAGATAAGAACCGGTTTCCGCGTAGGCCCAGTAGGGTTTGATTTGTTCCCACGAATACGACCACAAGACGAACTGACCTATCCTCATCGCGATGAAGAGGCTGTAGCCGAACAAGATGCCTTTCAAGTTCTTGCCAAATGGAATGGCATACCAGGCAAAAAGAGCAACCAGCGTCAGAATGGCCAGCGCCTGAGTGATGCGCAGACTTCTTTCGAGAAGGAGAGAAGTTTTCGCAAGCCAGACGAATACGTCGCTGGAGGAGTTGGCCAGTGTTTTGACAAAGATCGCGCCAAACACGAACAGGAGCAAATAACGCGCCATCCTTGCTGCTCCCGGAAACGAACGGAGGGCAACGCGATAAATTTCGAAGATGATTCCACAGCCAAGGGCGAGGCAGATAAACTGTGTGACCCAGTAGAGTTGGAAATAATGGCTCGGCAACCACCGCGCGGTGATGACGCGGATAACATCATCCACAGTCACAAACAGCAAGTACAGGTAAAAGAGAGGGAACTGGTGAAAAAGCTTCTGCTGAAAGCCTCGGGCAAGGACAAGAATCTCGAGGACTGTCCCGACACACCAGATGATCATGAGGGGCATAACTATAGAGTTCCCGTGCTCAAAGTCTATCCTGGGCCCAAATAATAGCACGAGATGAGGGGAGTGGGACTACTCCCCTCTTCACCGCAATCGGCAAATCGGTGACAGCCGGTTTAAGCCAGACTTGCGGAAACTGTCATGCCCCTGTTGATCGCACGGGGAGATGGCGGAGGCGGTGGTGGCGCCACTCCATCCGCTCGCAGAACCACGGCCGGCACTGGCTGATGCTGCACTGCAGGTGATGCTGAAGATCTGCCGGAACCCGCGAAAGAACAGGCGAATAGCGCAACGGTCAAAGATGCGGCAAGAACCTTTAAATAATGACTTTTTTTCAAAATGTTCATAAATGTCTCCTGAGCGATTTGGCCGGACACCAACAAACGGTACCCAGTAGGAGTTTATTGGTGGGCCAGAGTGTACGAATTACAGGGTCGGGACTGCAAAAGAACGCGAAAGTGCTTGGAATGCCAAGCAGTGAGAATTCTTGTGTGTTTCGATGAACTGTCAGGCGTCGTTGATTTTCGATCTAACGGCCGCAGTGTCACTCCGGCAGACGTAGGGAACCCGTGAAGTTTGCCTGATCTTTTTCTATCGCGGATTGGCGATTCTCTTCTTGAGAAGAGTAGCCCCGCACCTTGGTACCCGCCTAAGGCGCTGTTCTGATGACGCTTAACAATGAATTTCCTAGGGTTGTGTCCGCGCCGAAGAGGGCTGAGGGCGGTCGGGGTTTCGTAAAAGCTTCGCGCGTGGCGATGAGCAGAGTGGAAGTTGCGAAGTTCCGTTGACGAGGGTGTACTGCAATGAGGAGCACCAGAAAATGCTTGGATAGCAAAGCAAGCGACACATTTCTAAGAGAAAGTGCCATTTTGGAACGGACACTACAGAGATGCTGGGAAAACGGTTGGCCCAAGAACAGCGCTCGCCGGATGGAACGCGTGGCTCAAAAAAATAGCCAGAGGCGGAGCGAACGCGTGTTGCTGCAGATCCGGGTTCTTGTCGAAACCGAGACCGAGGAAGGCGATCTTGTGCGCCTGGAGGCCTTCACGCTGGTTGTGAATGCGCATGGTGGGTTGCTAGAAATGAGTTTGAAGGTTCCCAAGGGACATCGGATGTCGCTGAGTAATCCGACCCTGGGGGTACAGGAAGACTGTCGAGTTATCGCCAGCAGGAGTTCCCAAGGGGGAGTCTTTGCTGTTGCATTCGAATTTGATAGCCCTGCTCCTCAATTTTGGCCCATCGGCTTCCCTCCGATAGATTGGAACCTGGTTAAGGCGGAAGATTAGCAGTACCCATTGAACATTATTTGGCCAATGTGCGGGCCGCATTTGATCAGGTAGAGAACACGCGAAAAATCTATGACGTCTTCCGCGATTGGGTCGGGGTAAAGCCCGCGTCCCACTCCGATCGCTCAGAAGTAGAAGTATCGACGCTCAAGGGAGATCGCCTGGGGTATGTCGTGGCCATGAATCACAGCGATCAACCTCGAGATTCCAGCATTGTCTCCACTTTGCCGGTACGCTCCTACACATTGGTCAATCCCGATGGACCAAAAGCGCTTCCGCTCGACGGCGCCAATACAAAAATACAGCTCGGTCCGTACGAGGCGGCCATTCTCGAGTCGAAACAATGATGCGACCTTGCCTTACCTATTTTCGGAGAACATTATGATCGGTGCAATTGATATTGGCAGCACAAAAATCGCAGCAGGAATTGTCGCCAGCGATGGATGACGGAGTCAACGGCGCTGCGGTAACCGACATCCGCGTTCGTAGAAACCTGGGAGCGGACAAGCAGTCGTCCAAATGTTTCACTCCGCCGAGAAGACTACTGGCCAGAAAATCACGGGTCACACTAAAAGGAGCGAAGGCCGGAATCTATAACTTGGCCACAGAAGTCTATCCTCATCGCTACACCAACAATCCCGAGGGGGAATGGCAAGCAAAAGTTTTCGCCGCCACCGCTCCTGACGGCGATTTTCAGCCCGTTGCGGGAAATCCCATTATGCAGGGACAGCCCGCGTGTCTGTTCCTGCACGTTTTCCACGATCGTTTCTATGGCTACGACTAATCGAATGACAAGTGGGTCCTGGAAGAAGTGAAAGCATCGCTTCCGTGACCAGTTCTTCCCGCGGCGCATTGAAACGATCCCAGCCCAGCCCGCAGAGTTGGCACGATTCCGCAACTTGTTGTAAATTAAAAGTCTAGCTTGCCGGTTCCCCGGTAGCTCAATGGTAGAGCATTCGGCTGTTAACCGAAGGGTTGCTAGTTCGAATCTAGCCCGGGGAGCCAACTTAATCTTCAATCCCTCAATCAGTTAAGCGACTTTCTTCAACTTCGATTTTTTCTGTTTTGGTAGCCCAAGTAGCCCAACTGAACATTCTACGGTGGGCAGCTTGAACCCCAAACCAGCGTTCTCTGCTACTTCTTTCCGCCATTCAACGTCTTCTTTTAACTGCTCCGCATATCTGTCGGTCACATCACGGTTGGCATGACCGAGCCAAAGTTTCTGCAAATCCCACGGCACTCGGTTCTTTCGCAGGTTTGCAGTTCGAAATCGGCGGAAAGCGTGAAATCCTTTCCCTCTCTCGAACTTCAAATCCCTGCCAATTTTCCCCAGGCCGTCCCGCAGGACGTTGCGTTGTGCACCGCTCCTTGCTTCCCGGAATCGCTTTAATATTTTCAGCATTCCTCGCCCACATTGTCCCGTGCCAGCCGACTATTGAAGCTTTGCGCTTAGCCATAGTTTCACCCTGAATTGCGTAAACCATACTACACATGTGGACGTATCGTGATAGTATCCGCCCAGGACCGACTGATGCCCCGCAAAAAGAAACCCGAATTCGAATTTTCACCTGAAATGTTGGCTGTTTGGAAAAGCGCACCGCAACTGACGTTGTGCCCAAAGTTCCGCAAGGCGGGTGTCGATAAGGTTGTCGAACACATCAAGAAAGACAAATGCGAACGATGCCTCGCTGTTTATCGACAGCTTATTTTAACCGAAGGGTTACTAGTTCGAATCTAGCCCGGGGAGCCAAATTCTTCTTCTCTTTCGGTTAGTTAGAAAACCTCCTTTCTCAGTTTTGTAGTAAACATACGCGAGTGTCATACAGGTGTCATGAAAAACGCCTTAGCGTTGACTAAAGCGTGGCACCGTACACCTGCTGATTCGCCTTCTCCATGGCTTCACGAACTTGCTCGACCATGCCGAGTTGATAATGACGCTTTGGCACGATTTGGCTTCCCGACGAAGACGGAAAGGAGCTCCATTGTGCGGCGGCTCCCAGTCTTCTGCACTAGACCGTATTACTCTTTCCATGAATTGGCCCTTCCCTGAACTATTGGACCAATGAAAGGCCGGAACCAAGGGTGGAATAGCTGAATCTTCGAGCAGACCAGTCTCCGCGACGCGCGCGTTGGCTCCGTAACCGTTCCTAGACACCGCGTAGCTGCGAAACTGTAATTGGGATGCACGCCACGGTCAAAAAATACCTCTATCCTTTCGCTGCGGATGACGCATCCAACCTGTTTCCGGTGCACACACCCGCTCTCGCGGTATGGCCACCGTTTTGGTTATTCCTAAGCCTGTGGCTCTTCTTGCAGGTGGAGACGGAGTGTTGCGCGATGCTAAAGCCGAAGTACAGCATTGCATGTATTCGCCTGCGAGGCTGCAACGGGCAAACTTCTCCTGCATCTGATTTGGGGAAGTTTCGCCATCTTGTGCGTCATTGGGGTCTTTATGCTTGCCGTTCCGAAAAAGGCGTCTAGCCTTCAGGTTCTGACCGATCGCTTGGCTGAAGCGAGAAAAAACACGGACAAACTGTTTGAGTGTGTGCGCGTGGATTCGCTTTACGAGCGGCCGATACCCGAACGACATCGCATCGCCTTTTATATTGGTCACCTGGAAGCGTTTGATCTGAATCTGTTCCGCTCGCAAGTGCCAGCCTTAAGACCTTTCGCGCCCGAATTCGACAGGCTCTTTGCCTTTGGTATCGACCCCGTCAATGGTGGATTGCCGACAGACCGGCCTGAGGATTGGCCGCATTTAGCGCAAATCGACGGTTACAAGAAAGAAGTGCGCCACTTACTGGATGGGGCGATGCAAGCGGGAGATTTCCCGAGCCGCGACGCTTCGATTAAGCATTCCGCCGAGACGCTGCTCAACGTAGCCATCGAGCATCGATTGATGCACGCCGAGACGTTGGCCTATATGTTTCACCAACTGGCATTTGAGCGAAAACACCCGCAATCACAGGCATCGCCGAATGAAGCAGCGTTTATGGCGGAGATGCTTCGCATTCCCGCAGGTTCCGCGTCGCTAGGGTTGGAACCCGGGGACGCGGAGCTGTTCGGTTGGGACAACGAATTTAACGCCTTCGAAACGGAAGTTCCCGCCTTTCGGATCGACAAGTACATGGTGACGAATGGTGAGTTCCTCAATTTCCTTCGATCTGGCGGTTACGAGAATCGCCAGTTTTGGCCCCACGAGAATTGGCGTTGGAGGCAGGAACGAAACATTCAGCATCCCGTATTCTGGATTCGGGCCGACGGCGACTGGCGCTACCGCGGCATGTTCGAAGAGTTGCCCCTTCCGCTCGATTGGCCAGTGTATGTCAGTTGGGCCGAAGCGAGCGCATACGCTAAATGGGCGCACAAGTCGTTGCCGTCCGAGGCCCAGTGGCATCGCGCTGCTTACGGTACGCCACAAGGGAGCGAACGTGCGTATCCCTGGGGAAATGACGTGCCGCGCCCCAGTCTTGGAAATTTTGATTTTTCACGGTGGGATCCCGCGCCGGTCACTTCTTTCCCGCTAAACAAGAGCGCGTTTGGAGTTCAAGGTCAACTCGGAAATGGTTGGGAATGGACCGAATCGTTGTTCGAACCCTTCGCGGGCTTTGAACCTTTTCCGTTTTACCCGGGATACTCGGCTGACTTTTTTGACGGCAAACATTACGTAATGAAAGGCGGTTCGGCTCGAACGGCGGCCCCGATTTTGAGACGTTCGTTTCGAAACTGGTTTCAATCGCGCTATCAATACGCGTACGCAGGGTTCCGCTGCGTTTCAAACGAAAGCGACACGGCGGACTGATCCATGGCAATCGAACTGATCAAAAGCCCCACGCAAGGCGAATTCGCCAAGGACGTATGCGCTGGCCTGACCAAATCGCCACAGAAGGAGCTGCTTTCCAAGTACCTGTACGACGCTGTTGGTTCGGCACTGTTTGAGGTGATTTCCGTGCTTCCGCAATACGGCGTGACCCGTGCGGAGGAGCGCATTCTGGGCCGGCACGCAACTGAAATTGTCTCTGAACTTCCCGCGCCGGCGATTGTGGCGGAATTGGGAAGTGGTGCGGGCAAGAAGACTCGTATGATTCTCGAAGCGCTGAGCCACAAACAGCCAATCTCTTACTATCCAATCGAGATTTCTTCGGCCGCCCTGGCAATGTGCCAGCGCGAATTGAGCGATATCAACTCCATTAGCATCGTTGGCTTCGAGCGGGAGTATCTCGACGGTTTGTTGGAAGTAACGGCCATGCGTGAAGCGAACCAGCATCTCATGGTGCTCTTCCTCGGCAGCACGATCGGCAATTTCGATGGAACCGCAGGTATGGAATTTCTCAGCCGCTTGCGCGAAATTTTGAGAGAAGGCGATTCTCTCCTGCTGGGCACTGATCTTCGAAAACCGATCGCGACGTTGATAGCCGCGTATGACGACCCGCTCGGCGTAACCGCAGCTTTTAACCGAAATCTGCTGGTTCGAATCAATCGCGAGTTGGATGCTGACTTCGACATCGAACAGTTTGAACATCTGGCGATTTTCGACGATCAGAACCACAACATAGAAATGCACCTGCGGGCTCGCACGGATCAAACGGTGACGATTGCAAAGGCCGGCCTTACCGTCCGCATTCTGGGCGAGGAAACCATCTGGACGGAAACCAGCCACAAGTATTCTCAAAGCGAGTTGATCGACATCGCGCAGCGAACAGGGTTTCGCTGGCAAGGGCAGTGGATCGACCACGAATGGGCCTTCGCCGACAATTTGTGGATCGCGTGCTAGCTATTTCCTAGGGATTCCATTCTCCCGGGCATTCAAGAACGACGATGCAATGAAAGGGGGGCGAACCATGGAATTCGACGCCATCATAGTTGGTTCGGGACAAGCGGGTTCTCCTCTGGCTTCCGCGTTGGCACAGCACGGTTGGAAGGTTGCTTTGATCGAGCGAAGCCACCTGGGCGGCACATGCATAAACACAGGCTGCACGCCCACCAAGACCTTGGTTCATCGGGCGGAAGTCGCCCACTATGCGAGAAGCGGAGCACGTTGGGGAGTTTCAACCAAGGAAGTTAGAGTGGATCTTCCGAAAATCATTGCGCAGAAAGATGCGCTTATTCAGAGTCGTCGTGAAGGTCAACAAAAAAGGATCGATCAACTTCCGAACTTACACCTCTATCGAGGGTCGGCAAGATTTGTTGGACCGCGCGAACTGAGCGTGGGAACAGAAATCCTGAAAGGCCGCCGCATTTTCATTAACACCGGCGACCATCCTTCCATTCCCACCCTTCCGGGCCTGGAATCGGTGCCATATCTCACCAATGAATCCATCCTGGACCTGAAAATCCTGCCAAAACACCTGATCGTGATTGGCGGAGGCTACATCGGCCTGGAGTTTGCGCAAATGTTCTCGCGATTCGGCAGCGACGTTACGATTGTTCAGAGCCGCGAACAAATCCTGCCGCGGGAAGATCCCGAAGTTGCCAAAGAATTGCAACGGGCACTCGAAGCTGAGGGGATCAAAGTGGTTCTGAATTCGAAAATCAAGAGCCTCACGGAGCGGGACGGTGCGATTATCGCGGAAGCGGCAGTGGCAAATGATGGCGGCTCTGCCAGTATTGAGGGAACCCATGTGCTGGTGGCCACGGGCCGCAGACCCAACACCGAGGATCTCGATCTGCACAAGGCGGGCATTCACACCGATAACCACGGATTTGTCTCCGTGAACGACAAGCTGGAGACTAGCGCGGAGGGAGTCTGGGCTCTAGGCGACGTGAAAGGAGGCCCGGCATTCACACACATTTCCTACAATGATTACCAGATCGTATTCGCGAACCTGATCGACGGCAAGAATCTATCCATCAAAGACCGCATCGTGCCTTATTGCGTATTCACCGATCCCGAACTCGGCAGAGTTGGCATGACCGAAAGGGAAGCGCGTGCCACTGGGCTTCCATTGAAGATCGGAAAAACTCCCATGACGCAGGTCGCTAGAGCGATTGAGCGCGACGAAACGGCAGGATTGATGAAGCTCATCGTCGACGCAACGAACGACCACATTCTCGGCGCCACCGTCCTGGCAAGCAATGGCGGTGAATTGGTTCAGATTCTTTACGCTTTAATGCTGGGCAATTTGCCTTATACACTGCTGAAGGGCGCTGTGTACATCCATCCGACGCTTGCGGAAGGTTTTTTCTTTCTCATCGATGACGTGAAATCTGCCGAATCTCCCGCGATGGCGGCCGATTGAGGTCCCCTGACTGGCGAGAATCGCTACAATCCCCTCAACGAACGAAACTGGCGCACAACAGCCGCTGGATCCCGATGCAGCACGTCAACCGCATAGTTCATCTTTCGAATGTCGGACGCGGAGATTTTACCGCCAAGTTCACCGAGGGCGCCGCGTAGCTGCGGAAAACGGTCGAGCGTGGATTTCCGCACAATTGGGACAGCATCGTAGCGCGGGAAATAGTGGCGGTCATCTTCCAGCGCGAAGAGGTTGAGCGCGTCGATGAGTCCGTCGGTCGAATTACCGGCCACGAGATTGACCTGGCGATCCACAAGGGCGCGGTAGATTAATCCAAGATCCATGACCCGAGGCGTCTGTACGAAATGAAGATTGTAGAAATCCGTCCAGCCGCGGAATCCGTCAGGACGCTCGAGAAATTCATAACCGACGCCCACCCGCCACCGGGGCGCATAGGGAACGATGTCCGAGATGGTGTGCAAATGAAGATCCTTCGCGTCCTGTCCTCGAATTACCATCGCAAACGTGTTTCCGAAACCAAGGGGCTCGGTGACTTCAAGGTTGAAGCGCTGTGCATAGAGTTGTTTCACTCGCTGATAAGCCGGATTCGAAAGGGTGTTGTCGCTAGAGGCGCTGGAGCGGTCCGGTGGTTCGTTCAACACAGCGGTAAGAGCGGTCCCGGTGTATTCGACGTAAAGATCGATTTGTCCCGCGAGTAGGGCTTTGTGTAGCAGAAGCGTGCCTCCCAGATTCGTTTTGCGCTCAACCGGAATTCCTGTGCGCGCTTCGATGTGCTGAGCCAGGAGTTCCGCAAGGATTACCTGCTCCGTGAAAAACTTTGAGCCGATCACGATCCCAGACCGCTGTGGATTCTTGCAGGCGGGAAGCAAACAAATCGTGCTCAATACAAAAAGGAGGGGGACGTTGCGCAGGAGTGTCCGAGACATATTTGGTAGCACGGTTTATTGGCGGGCACAGGAGTCTAACACAAGCGTGCGGCCGCTTTCGATCAGGTGACACGCAAACGGCGCTCCAGCAATCCCAGTAGAAGATCCGCCAGGATGGCTAGGAGCGCAGCTGGAATGGCCCCTGCGAGAAGGAGTTCGTCGCTGACAAGAGCCACGCCCCGGAAAATGAATGTACCAAGCCCACCGGCGCCGATGGCTGCAGCGATAGTGGCGACACCAATGGTGATGATCGTGGCAGTGCGAATACCCGCAAGAATGAACGCAAGAGCCAGGGGGAAACGCACCCGGAGAAGAATTTGCGTGCTGGTCATGCCCATGGCTTCGGCCGATTCCAGCACTGCGGGGTCGATACTCGTCAGGCCGACATACGTATTGCGAAGAATCGGAAGCAGCGCGTAAAGAGCCAGGGCTACGATGGCAGTTCGCTTGCCGATCCCGCCGATGAATGGGATTGGGATCAGGAAACCGAATAGCGCAAGACTCGGGATCGTTTGCAGGATGCTGGCAATGCCAAGAGCGATGGTGCGCAGGAATTTCCGGTGTACCAGCAACAGGCCTAGCGGCACGCCGATGAGTATCGCCATGGCCATGGCGATGACTACCAGTTGAAGATGCTCCAGGGTCGCGGCGAAGATTTCACCGCGGTGCTGACCGAAAAAGATCCAGAAGCTCATGCTGACGCTCCGGGGCTGACCGCCAGCGAAGCAGCAAAGGCGCGGACTTCAGGATGGTCGATTTGCATGAAACTCTGCGGTGATCCACTGGCGACGACGTGCCCGGCCTCAAGAAGGACGATTCGTGAAGCAAGAAACAAGGCTTCGCGCAGATCGTGCGTGACGAAAACTATCGTTTTATTCAACCGCCGGGCCAAGGCGCTGAATTCGTGCTGTAACTCGGCGCGCGTAACCGGATCAAGGGCCCCGAACGGCTCGTCCATCAGAAGTATCGGAGGGTTCGCGGCGAGGGCGCGAGCCACGCCCACGCGCTGGCGCTGGCCACCGGAGAGCTCGCGGGGACTCCGGTTCGCAAACTCACGGGGTTCCAATCCGACTAGCCGCAACAGTTCCTCTACGCGAACCGCGATGCGGGTGCTTTCCCATTTTTCGAGGGTGGGAACCAGGCCGACGTTTTCGGCGACGGTAAAGTGTGGGAAGAGCCCAGCATCTTGAATCACGTAACCGATGCTTCGCCGCAGCTGGATGAGATTCCAATCCGCGGTGCGGCGCTGCTGAACCAAAACTTCTCCTCGCGTCGGAGCCAGCATTCCGTTGATAAGCTTCAACAGCGTGGTCTTACCGCTGCCGCTGCGGCCGAGGAGAACCATAGTCTCTCCGCGAGGGACCGCCAGTGAGACGCCGGAGATGATTTCTCCGCTCGCGCCAGTGCGGATAGAGAAAGAGACATCGCGGAACTCGATCAGGTTCTCAGCAGTAGTGAGCGCTGTCGTATTCATTGGATGTAGAGCAGAACTATCTTAATGGAACTCTTCGCCGCGTGACACCTTGCGACGCCCGAGGCTGGAACGGGACCTAAGGTCGAATAATCGGTACTTTTGGGGCCTGATGCGCATCGAATTTTAGGTACTGTAAATTGCTCTTTGGCGAAGCGGGCGGCGCCTATTTCGCCTGCAGGGGGAAAATGTCCACTCTACCCAGCGCACTCGACGCTCGGACCCAAGCATTTCCTGTGTTGACGGAGGCGCAAATCGATCGCGTTCGTCCCGGAAGCAGGTTACGAGAAGTCAAGAAGGGCGAAATTCTGTTCGAACCCGGCGATACGCGTATGCCGTTCTTCGTGCTGCTTTCCGGGGGCATGCAAATCGTACAGCCGGACCTTGTCGGCGAGCGCTTAATCACAACCCACGGTCCCGGCCAGTTCACGGGAGAGATGACAATGATCTCCGGGCAACGATGCCTTGTGCGGGGCCGCATGACGGAGGCCGGGCAATTGTTGGAACTGAGTGGAGATGGCTTGCGCTCACTGGTGGCGAAGGATGCCGAGCTCAGCGAGATTTTCATGCGAGCGTTTATCCTGCGCCGTTTGGCCCTTATCAATCAGGGATACGGCAACCTTATCCTGTTGGGTTCGCGCCACTCGGCCAACACCCTGCGCCTGCGCGAGTTTCTTACCCGCAATGGATATCCTTTCACATACGTCGATCTCGATATAGACAAGAGTTCTCAGGAGCTTCTGGACCGTTTTGAAGTGAAGTTGGATGAGATACCTGTGGTGATCTGTCAGGCACATGCCGTGCTACGGAATCCCTCGATTCAGGAATTGGTTGATTGCGTCGGACTCAATAGCGCCATAGATGAAAGGCAGGTGCGCGATTTGATCATTGTTGGTGCCGGACCCTCCGGACTGGCAGCAGGAGTCTACGCCGGTTCGGAGGGTTTGAACGTATTGCTGATTGAGGCTGTTTCACCCGGAGGGCAAGCCGGATCGAGCTCCAAGATAGAGAACTACCTGGGCTTCCCTATGGGACTCTCCGGTCAGGAGCTTGCGGCTCGCGCGATCGCTCAGGCGGAGAAATTTGGAGCGAAGATGATGGTGGCGCACAGCGTTGCGCGGCTAGAGTGCGAAAAACGCCCATACGAAATACTCTTGGACAATGGTAACAAGCTCGCCGCGCGAGCGATCGTTATCGCTACAGGGGCGCAGTACAACAAACCGCGTCTGGCGAATCTGGAAAAGTTTGAGGGCCAGGGCGTCTATTACGGTGCGACGTTCATGGAGTCGCAGCTGTGCGAGCAAGAAGAGGTTGTCGTGGTGGGAGGAGGCAATTCCGCCGGACAAGCGGCGGTTTTCCTGTCAGAGACGGCCCGCAAGGTGTACATGCTGATACGCTCGAGTGAGTTATCCAGCACGATGTCACGCTACTTGATCCAGCGAATCGAAGCAAACCCCGCTATCCAGTTGCATTTCAAAACGGAAATCGTAGGCCTCGAAGGTGGGGCGCACCTGGAGCAGATTACCTGGCAGGACAAAACTACGGGCGAGACTTCGACCCATGAAATTCGCCATTTATTCATTATGGCGGGAGCTTCGCCGCGAACCGAATGGCTGCGGGGTTGCATCGCTCTGGATGAGAAGGGATTTATCGTTACCGGGCGGGATTTGGATGCAGTGACAGGGGCGTTCGACTGGACACAAGCCCGACCTCCGTACATGCTGGAAACGAGCTTGCCGGGAGTCTTTGCGGTCGGCGACGTTCGGTCGGGGAACGTGAAGCGCGTGGCTTCAGCCGTAGGCGAAGGGGCGATTGCCATCCACTTGGTTCACCGCGCCTTGGCCGAGCTTTAGGAGGAACACATATGAAAAAGTGCACGCACCTGGATCAAATTAACCACGTGAAACCGCCCGAGCCAGTATGCGTCGAGTGCGTCAAACTGGGAGACAATTGGCTTCACTTGAGGCAATGCCTGATATGCGGCCAGGTTGGCTGCTGCGATTCCTCAAAGAACAGGCACGCGACAAAGCACTTCCACGCTCTGAAGCACCCAATCATGAAATCGATCGAGCCCGGCGAAAGCTGGGGCTGGTGTTATGTAGATGAGGTCGAGCTCGATTTTGCCTGAGGGCCGTCACGATCTCCGGTCATTGGCGAGATTCGTGAGCAGCCCTCGATGTTTTCATCATCTCCATCTGATCTTCCGAGAAAAGAGAGCCCTCTATCCGCAGGAACCTTCCTTTTCTGTCAAAAGCGGCCATTCGCTTGACCGGATCGCTGCCGCCAGTTGCTTACGAGCACGAAAAAGCCTGGCTCGCACGGTGCTTTGTGGAATGGATAGCGCCTTTCCAGCTTCTTCGGTTGAGTATTCCCAAAGGCCGCAGAGCGTAACTGCCGATCGCAGCGGTGCGCTGAGACGAGCAACTTCTCTTGTGAGCGCCTGTATGGACTCCTTCTTGACAAAAACTTGTTCCGGATTGAGTCCGGGGCTGGGCAGAAGGTCGAGTTCTTCGCTCTCCTCTTTACGAGAGACGCGTCCGTCGGAAAACCTTCGTGCGCTGCGCTTTTTACGCAGAAGATCGATGGCTTCGTTGACCAGGATTCGCGACAGCCAGCTTCGGAACGCGCCGGCGTTGTTGACCTGTTGAAGATTGCCCAGAGCCCGAATCAAACTGTTTTGCACAACATCCTCTGCATCTTCCCGACCTCCGAGCACGTGGCAAGCGAGCGCATGGAGGAACGTGTAATAACGCGAAAAAAGAGTGTTCAGGGCTTCGTGGTCTCCCTGTAACGCCTTGGCGATGAGAACGCTTTCGTCGAGCTGCAAATCAGATAAGCATGTCATTGCGGCGCATCCCCCTTGCGAGTTCTAGAAAAGACTTAACGCCTTGATTGCGGACGTCACCAGTTCGTCGGCTGCCCTTGCTTCAGCTTCAGTACCTGGACTCCCGTTCCCGACAGTTTCTCCTGAAGTTGCTCTGGATGGCCTGTAAGTACGGGGAACGTCCCATAGTGCATCGGAATGATTTGTTTCACATTCAGCATGCGTCCCGCATAAGCTGCCTCCTCTGGGCCCATGGTGAAGTGGTCGCCAACGGGCAAGAACGCCAGCTCAGGCCGATAAATTTCCCCGTACAGTTTCAGCTCGGCGAAAATGGCAGTGTCTCCCGCAAAGTAAGCGCGGCGGCCATCCTTAAACGTCAAAATAAACCCGGCGGCTTCACCTCCGTAGAGAGTGTTGTCGCCATCCTTAATGGAAGAGCTGTGCAACGCGTGCGTCATTGTAAGCTTTACAAATCCCAGATCAACTGTGCCGCCCTTGTTCATGCCGACGGTATTCTTCACGCCCTTCGAGCCGGCCCAGCTGGCGATCTCGAAGATCGCAACAACCTTGGAATCGAACTTGTTCGCAAGTGGAACCAGGTCCGCCATGTGATCAAAGTGCGCGTGAGAAACGGCGATAGCATCCGCCCGTTTGATTTCGTGCCCTGCCGGGTAAGCCGGATTCCCCGTGATCCACGGATCCAGAACCAAAACTTCTCCCCCTTCGAATTCAATCTCAAAAGCGGAATGCCCCAGCCAGGTAATCTTGATCATTTTTCGTTCCTCTCGACTTCTGCCGGATTGCGGCAACGGAACCACCGGTCGCTTTTAAGCACGCTCCGGGAAGCTCTACCGAATGATTATCCAGATGAACGTTCGCTTTGCCGCGATCTCCACCCAAATTCGATGCCCACGACCTCAAACCTGTTTCTCTTTTTACTTCATCTTTCCTTCAGTAGTAACTCCATATTGGCAGTGTTTTGCTTCCCTACGCGCAAATTGGCACTTTTACAGTTCCACAGTCATGCCTGTCTTCACAAGGATTTTCCCAAAATAGAAAACACCAAAGGTAGTTAACGCGGATGGGCGAAAAGGAGTCAGTTCGTCCGCGGCTTTGGGCACTTCCAACCGTTGCGACAGGTTTTGCGGGCCAATTTGCTCCGCGGATTGGATGATGCGATTCACGGGAGCCAGCGCCCTCCCGCTGAGCCAATAGCCCAGGAGAGAAGCAAGCACCACCAACAGCGGCAAGAAGCGCCTCTCCGTCAGACGAAATCGGTCCAAAGCTTGGTCAAAAGGTTCCGTGGGCACGGCAGCGCTCACATGAAACAGGTTGCCATCCACGAAAACATTTTTCTGCGCAATACGATACTGCTGGCTATCCAGATTGCTGGTCAGCAAAGAGACGCCGGCTGCCGGTGGCGCGGGAAGGGGCGTTGCGGTAGCAGAAAGCGGGAGGAGCGGAAGATCCACGAGCCATCCGCGGCGGAGACCTGGAAAATGGCGCCATTGGCCGACAGTTCGGAGAGTTCCGTCAACTCCTTTTGAATTTTAGGGGTTCCCCTTGACGCGGACAGCGTGAGTACCCTCTGCACGATTTCCAGATTGCTGCGTGAAGCGTCGTTGACTGTAGTGGCGATGCCCCGGCGAAATCCAAAATCGCAAATCGAGAAGAAGGCCACAAACGACGCGGCCAGAACCACCAGATACAAAAGGGTCAGACGGGCGCGAATAGTGAGCTTCACAGAGGATTCACCGCACCTACCGAATATCCGAAACCCCGATGAGTGTGGATTAACCTGCTTTCGTAACCCTGGTCCATTTTCTTGCGAAGCAGACGCACGAAAGCGTCCAACGTGTTTTCTGAAACTTCACGGCCGCGCCCCCATATGCTGGTCAGGATTTCCGGGCGGGAAACAACGCGTCCGGTGTTGCGCACCAGGAGTTCCAAAAGGCGGTATTCGGTGTGCGAAAGATGAATTTTCTGCCCCTTGCGAAAGGCCCGCAAGGACACGACATCCAGCACAAGGTCTTCCAGCTCCAGAACATTCTTTCGGCGAATGTCTTGTCGCCGCGCCAAGGCACGAATGCGCGCCAGCAATTCCAGGAATGAGAAAGGTTTCGTCAGATAATCGTCCGCCCCTGCATTCAAGCCACTGATGATGTCGGGAACGGAGTCGCGGGCTGTCAACATCAAAGCGTATCTTGCTCGCGGTGCCGAAGCTGGCGCGCTACTTCCAGGCCGTTCATCTGCGGAAGCATCACGTCGAGCAGGATGACGTCGAATGGAGTATCCGCGGACTTTTCCAGCGCCGTGCGCCCATCGCGCGCCACGCTAATCTCAAATTGTTCTTCGCGAAGACCCTTGGCAAGAAGCTGGGCCATTTCCGGCTCGTCTTCAACGATCAGCACATGCATGGTTGGATTCCCTCGGCTGATCGTAATTTGCTTCATGTGAATGCTTCGTGAATCCGGGATTACAAGGAGGTGTCGAAGAGGCGGACTTCAGAGTCAGCATCAATCGGATTTGCGAGATTTTCGAGGTTAGACGGGATGAGTTGCAGGGAGGGTGGCGGTAAAGACCGTGCCAGAAGCGTCCGAGCGCGTCAGCACAAGCCGCCCCTGGTGAGCTTCGACGATCCAGCGGGCAATGGACAAGCCCAGCCCGGCACCCCCCATCTCGCCTTCAGAACGGGAGCGCGCCTTGTCTGCGCGAAAAAAACGCTCAAAGATGCGTGGTTGCAATTCTGTGGGAATGCCGGGCCCTTCATCAGAAACGGTCACCGTGTAGCAGACGGAATCGCGCCTGCAGGCTAGCGTGACCGTACTTCCTGACGGAGAATATTTGATGGCGTTGTCCAGGAGATTCAGCAGCATGCGGCTCAGCAAAGCGTCATCGGCACAAATGGGCAAATCCGGTTCGATTGCCGAGGTTAGCGTAATGTTTTTCGAACCAGCCAGGGATCGCGCGCGCACCAGGGCCTCCGACGCGAGTTCGTCGAGATAACAGTCGCGGAGCGTCAAGGGATACTGACCGGCGTCGGCACGCGCTAGAGTGAAAAGGTCTTCGATGATGTGCGCCAGGCGCTGGGATTCTTGCCGGAGTATCGCGAGGGCTTCGCGGTATTCACCAGGAGTGCGTTCGGGTTGCGAAAGCGTGACCTCTGTTTCGCCACGGAGAATCGCCACGGGAGTACGAAGTTCGTGCGAGGCGTCCGCCATGAATCGCCGTTGTTGTTCGAACGACGCATCGAGCCTCTCCAACAGCTGATTGAAAGTCTGTGCCAGTTGCCCCAATTCATCGCGTTCATTCGCCACCGCCAAACGACGGTGCAGGTTGGCAGCTCCCATGCCGCGAGCTTGGGAAGCCATCGCGGAAATCGGCGACAGGCTTTTGCGAGCCAGAAAATAGCCACCCAGACTGGCGAATATCAGCGCGATAGGGATCGCCAACAAAAACGTATTGCGAATATCCTCCAGCATTTCTCTCTGTGCGTGGAGCGATTGCAGAACGACCAGCGTGTAGGTGTGTCTACTCACGCTAAGCGGCCACGCTAATCCGCGAAAACCATCTTTTCCAGTACGTATGGAGTGCGGCGCCCGCGGCTCTGGGCCAGTCAGCGATCGGAAGAAATCTGGAGAAAGGAAATCCGGAGGAGGAAATCCCTTGGGATTGGCCGCCGAGGGTAGATCGAACGAACTTTGTCGCACGTTTCCCGAGTCATCCAGGAGAACAAAAAAAGTTTCACGAAAACGGTGCTCCAGCATGGCTTCGCGTGCCGCGTTATCTACGGATTCCAGGCCGGTCGAGTCTCCCAGTTCCGCCTGAAAAGTGGTGATAAAGGCCTCGGAAAGTTGCGTGAGGTCGCTGTCTGCGCGCTTGGAGATATCGTGCCAGTACAAAAAGTAAGTGATTCCCGCCAGGCCGACGAGCGCGAAAGCCAGCACAAGGCTGTACCACAGCGTAAGCCGCGACCGAACCGACTCAAGCATGCGGCTTTCTCGAATTTCGCGAGGGAGAATGCTCTGCCTTGCGATCGGTGGCCAGCTCTGTTTCCGATGGCGCGCTGAGGATGTAGCCGCTGCCACGGCGCGTTTGCAGCAGCGGTTTGCCGTCTTCCTCGCCGAGCTTCCGCCGCAAGCGGTTTACATAAACCTCGATAAGGTTCGAGAATGGATCGAAGGACTCGTCCCAGACGTGTTCGGCAATCTCCGACCGTCCGATAACGCGATTCGCATTGCGCGCCAGAAATTCCAGAAGCGCGTATTCCTTGGCAGTGAGCGAAATGGAGCGATTCCCGCGCTTCGCGGTCTGCGAAGCTGTATCTAGCTCGAGATCACCCACAAGAATTTGAGAAGGGCGTAAGTCCCTCGGGCGTCGCAGCAATGCACGGAGACGCGCGAGCAATTCGCCAAATTCGAAAGGCTTCGTCAGGTAGTCATCAGCGCCTGAATCGAGTCCACGAATACGGTCATCGACCGCGTCGCGGGCGGTAAGCATCAAGATCGGCATACGCTTGCCCAGCGATCGAATGCCGCGACACGTCGCGAAACCATCCTTGCCGGGTATCATCACGTCCAGAACAATTACATCGTAATCGTTGATTTCCACCTGGTAGAGAGCATCGTCACCATTCGCAACGACATCGACGGCATACGCCTGTTCCTGCAGGCCGCGCGCCACGAAGTGGGCAATCCGCGAATCATCCTCGACGAGCAGCAGCCTCATGCCCGTATCATACGGCAATTTGTTTGTGATCCGCCAAGCGGGCGGTTCAGTCTGCGGCCGCAGGCACGGCAACCGGCGCAGTAATGGTAACGGAGTCCGGCGTGCTCCAAACCTCTTTTCCGTCTTTGATCTCAACCTTATGCATGGTGACCGTAAGACGATTATGGTCAACCTCCGCAAGCAAATAGTGATAGTTGACGCCGGGATCTTTATAAAGATCGTCAGCGTGCCGCTGGATCGGATATGCGTGCGCGCCTCCGCCGCCCGTCACGAAATACGTAATTCCGCCGTGTTCATGGCGCTCGTAGTTATGTACATGCCCGTTGAACACCACAAAACGCGCGCGACCGTGCTGCTGCCGCTCTTTGAGAAATTTTGCTAGCGCTTGTTCGGGAGGGCGAGCCGAGTGGCCGCCTCCAAAAACCTTTTCATCGGAAGAACTGGTGTACGGAGGATGGTGAAACACAAAGAAAACGAAATCCGTAGACGCAGGAACTTGGTCGAGTTGGGAATGCAACCAGTCACCTTGCGGACCGGATAAACTCATCCAACGCGCTATCAAGCACAAGCATTAACGTATTTCCGATATGCACGGAGTAATAGCGGCTTTGCTTTAACTCGGGGAAACGCGCAAAGTAGTTTTCCAGGGCGCTTCACACATCGCCCTTCAGGTCATGATTGCCGATCGCCGGGAATATAGCGATTTTATGCTCGCGCCAGATTTCCGTTTCCGAGTCCCACACTTTCCAATCGTTGCCATCCACTCCGTCGTAGACGATATCGCCCCCAATCGAAACAAACGCAGGATTCTCTCTATCGATGGCTGCGACGAGGGCATGGCGAATAGCCGGATTCGCCGGCTCTGTATCCGATGGATCGTGGAATCGCGTATCTCCGAAAGCCACGAATCGAAAACTCGGTGGCACCTTCAGTTCCAACTGCACGTGGTTTTCTGAAAATGCAGATTTGTCCTGCTTGTTCCGGCCTGAACACGAAACGGTGAGCGCGGCCGTGACTAGAAGCGAAAATGATAGCTTTTTGGTTGAAGGAAACATGCCTTTTCCAGACTAACGCGACATTCCGATCCGTTGGTTAACGAACTTTCAGATTAAGAAGTGGGCGGCTCAATTTTTACTCACGGGATTACGGATTGCTGCCCGGATTATTGGGACTAGTGGAATTGCTTGTCTGGGCCGGCTGGTTCGGCGCCTCAATCTCTGATTTCGTAACTTTTTGCGAAACCTGCGCTGGAGTCGGCAGTTGCGAAGTATCCCAGCCTCCGCCCAACGCCTCGATCAGCTGAACGGAAGCGGTCATCGACTGTGTGTGAAGTGACGCCAGTTGTTGCTGATCAGAGAGCAGCGTTGTTTGCGCCACCAATACGTTAAGAAACTGATCCACTCCCGTTTCATAGCGCGCCAGAGCCAACTCCAGATACTTCTGCGCCGACTGCACGGCGATCTGCTGTTGCTCGATTTCTTTGGACAAGATGCGCTCGGCCGCCAAATTGTCTTCGACCTGTTGAAACGCTGTCAGCACCGTCTGTCGATAGCCGGCGACGTTCGCATTATATAAAGCCACGTACTGGAGGACCGTCGCGTGGCGAAGTCCGGCATCAAAAATTGTTTCGGATACAGACGGCCCCACGGACCAGAAACGGCTGGGCCAGGTCAGAAGATTACCTATTGTCGAGCTTTCAAAGCCTCCTTGGGCGCTAAGAGTCAAACTCGGATAATAGGCCGCCGTGGCGATCCCAATTTGCGCATTAGCCGCAGCCATGTTGCGCTCGGAAGCCGCGATATCTGGCCGCCGCTCGAGCAATTGCGACGGCACTCCTACCGGGACCGGCGGGGCTGTTGCGCTCAACGGCTTCACGGGCACCGAAAAGCTGGACGGCGTCGTTCCTATCAGGACCGCAATGGCGTGTTCATACTCAGCGCGGGCAATTCCAAGATTGGTGGCCGCGGCTTCCGCATTTTGCAGCGCGTTTTCCGCCTCAACGAGAGAGATAAGGTCATCCACACCCGTCTCATAGCGGTCGCGAGAGAGTTGTACGGTTTTCTTGTCGGCCTCAATCGTGTCGTCATAAAGCTTCTGCAAGGCGTCCTGGCCGCGCAGTTCGAAGAAAAATACGGCTAGGCTGGCTTGCTCCGTCAGCTTTTCATTTTCGAGGTCGGCCGCGCTAAGTTGCGCACTGTATTGGTACTCGTGAATGGTGTTACGAATTTTGCCCCAGAGGTCCGGCTCCCACGAAACACTCGCTGGAAGCTCGAAAAAGTTGACCGTCGACCCATTGGTTGCCCCCGTGCTGCCGAGCGAATTTCCGAGGCTTCCGGAGCCGTGAGTACGCTCGAAGGATGGTGCCGTTCCTACCGTGGGATAAAGTTGTGAGCGTGCCTGCGCAATCAATGTGCGCGCTTCCATGAAACTCTCAAATGATTGCTTGATGTTCTGGTTGTTTACGTTGAGCTGCTCTTCCAGCGCGTTCAATTCCGGATCGTTGTAAATCTCCCACCATTTGCCGTGCAGCATCGCGTCTTGGGGTTGCGCCACTTTCCATGTGCCGGAGTCGCCGGATTGCGTCGGCACTTCCTTGTAAACAGGAGGTGGCGCTTGCACGGTCGCCGCAGGAGTGTGATATTTCGGGCCAACTACGCAGCCGGCTAGCAGTAACGCGCCGATGGCCGTGCCCAGGATGAGTTGTTTTCGATTGTTGTTCATGGTGTTTTTCATCTTAATCACTCGCCGCGGACGGGGCCGTGGCTTCGCCCGCATGAAAGGTATCTCGTTCTTTGCCCATCACCCGGAGCCGCAGGCGATCGAGCATCAGATAGACGACCGGTGTCGTGTACAGAGTGAGCAGTTGGCTCATGATGAGCCCTCCAACAATGGAGATACCAAGCGGGCGGCGTAATTCCGAACCAGTGCCCGTTCCAAACGCCAACGGCAGAGCGCCGAAGAGTGCAGCCATGGTGGTCATCAGAATCGGGCGGAAGCGCAGCATGCACGCCTCGAAGATGGCGTCCTTGGTACTCTTACCGCCTTCGCGCTCCGCTTGCAGCGCAAAATCAATCATCATGATGGCGTTTTTCTTGACGATACCGATCAGCAGGACAATCCCAATGATCGAGATGACGTTCAGATCTTCCTTGAAGAGCATCAAAGCGAGCATGGCGCCAACGCTAGCGGACGGCAGCGTGGAAATAATCGTGAGCGGGTGCACCAGGCTTTCGTACAAGATGCCGAGCACAATGTAGACGGCCAGGACCGCCGTCAAGATCAGGATGGGTTCCGTTCCCAAGGATTGCTGGTAAGCCAGCGCCGTGCCGGCGAAGAAACCACGGACGGTGGTCGGCACGCCCATGCGCGCCTTCAACTGTTCGATCGCAAGAGTGGCGTCGCTTAAGGAAACACCGGGGGCCAAATTGAACGAAATGGTGACAGAAGGAAATAAGCTGGTGTGATTGATTGCCAGTGGAATGGTGTTTGCTTGATTCGTCGACAGCGTGCCGAGGGGAACGTTGCCGACAGCGGTCACACTGCTGCTGCCTTTTGGATGAAAGTAGACGGTCTTCAGTCCCTCGGGGGTCTGCGAATATTGTGGATCGACCTCTAACACCACGTAGTATTGGTTTAACTGCGTATAAATGATCGAAACCTCGGCTTGGCCGAAGGAGTTGTAGATTTCGCTGTCCAGAGACGTCGAGGTCTGGCCCAATTGGGCCGCGGTCACACGATTATAGTGCAGCAAAACATCCAAACCACCGTTCTGCTGGTCGGTGTTTACATCCTGTAAACCAGGAAGACGCTTCATCTCCGTCAGGAGTTTTGGACCCCAGGTCTGGAGATCAGTGACCGTGTCGGATTGAATGGTGTATTGGTAAAGCGCATTGGAGCTGCGTCCGCCGATACGTAAGTCTTGCGAGGCTTGCATGAACGCCGAAGCAGCCAGCAGCTTGTTCAATTTTGGGCGCAGCCGGTTAATGATTTGCGGCGCGCCAATTTTCCGTTCATTCAATGGCTTCAGCGCTATAAAAAGAAACCCGGTATTCGTCGCACCTTGACCGCCGGTGAACACAATCACGTTTTGCACTGCCGGATCAGCCTGAACCACCCCCGTAATTTTTTGGATGGAATCGTTCATCGATGCAAAGGAAGCGTCTTGGGGCCCCTGCACGCCCCCAACAAGCACGCCCGTATCCTGCTGCGGGAAAAAGCCCTTGGGAATTTTAAAAACGATGACGACGTTTAGCGCGATCGTCAAAATAAGAACAGTAAGTGTCAGCAGCGAGTTGTCCAGCACCCACTCCAGCGTATGCCGGTACAAATTGAGAATCCTTTCAAAGATTCTCTCCGTCGCCATATACAGACGGCCGTGCTTCTCCGCGTGTTGCTCCTTCAGCAGGTGAGCGCACATCATCGGAGTTGTGCTGAGGGAAATGACCATCGAAACGATAATGGCGGTGGACAACGTAATGGCAAATTCGCGGAACAATCGCCCGACAATTCCCCCCATCAGCAGCAGCGGAATGAACACCGCAATAAGGGATATGCTGATGGAAAAAACTGTAAAACCAATTTCCTGGGCGCCTTTGAGAGCCGCCGCAAAAGGCTCCATTCCCGCTTCCAGGTGCCGCGTTATGTTCTCCATCACCACGATTGCGTCGTCCACCACGAAACCTGTGGCGATGGTCAGGGCCATCAACGAAAGATTGTCCAGGCTGTACCCGCACAGATACATCACCGCGAATGTGCCGATCAGAGATACAGGGACAGCCACGGCGGGAATCAGCGTTGCGCGGCCATTGCGCAGGAAAACAAACACCACAATGATCACCAGGATGATCGAAAACGTCAGGGTCCGTTCAACGTCGTTCACCGACGCGCGAATCGTCGTGGTGCGGTCCAGCATTATGGTTGTATTTATTCCCTGAGGGACTGAGGCCTCGATGGAAGGCAACTCCGCGCGAATCCGGTCGACCGTGTCTATGATGTTGGCGCCAGGCTGCCGGAAGATAATGACCACGACGGCGCGTTTTCCATTCAAATAGCCGGCCACTCGAATGTTCTGAACGGAATCGACTACGTCGGCGACATCAGAAAGATGGACCGCGCTGCCGTTGTTATAGCCCACGATGATCGGCTTGTAGTCTTCCGCATGGGAAATTTGATCGTTTGCAACAATGTCCGCCGTGAAATTCCCGTCGGTAATTTGCCCTTTGGCGAGATCGGAATTCTGCAGGCTGAGTACCGACTGCAAGTTCGCCATCGTCAGGCCCATGCTGTAAAGCTTGGTGGGATCTACTTCCACGCGCACAGATGGTAATGCGCCTCCCCCGACAGTGACCTGCCCAACTCCCGAAATCTGCGACAGCTTTTGCTCCATCACCGTGGAGGCTTCGTCATAAAGCTTATCCGGCCCATACTTGTCGGACGTCAGCGCAAGAATCATGATCGGGGCGTCCGCTGGATTCACCTTGCGGTAGGTCGGGTTCGAAGGAAGATTTGACGGCAAATACGTGCGCGCCGCGTTGATGGCGGCTTCCACGTCTCGGGCTGCGCCATCAATGTTGCGGCTCAGATCGAACTGAATGGTAATCCCCGTTGCGCCCAGGCTGCTGGCCGAAGTCATTTCCGTGACACCAGAGATGTGGCCGAATTGCCGCTCCAGCGGAGTAGCAACCGAAGACGCCATAATCTCTGCGCTGGCTCCGGGCAAGCTCGCGCCTACGGAAATCGTGGGAAAGTCCACCTGTGGCAGCGGGGACACCGGGAGCACCTTGAACGCAATCGCGCCGGCGATGGCGATCGCCACCGTCAACAACGTTGTTGCAACCGGCCGGTGGATGAATGGCCTGGAAACGTTCATAACTGCCCCGAAGGTTGTGGCTCCCCGCCTGGATTTTCTTTCTTCTTGGAATTTCCCGAGAATCGATGCGCCAGATTGTCAAAGAAAATATAGATAACCGGCGTGGTATACAGCGTCAGCACTTGGCTCACCAGCAGCCCGCCAACCATCGCGATTCCCAGCGGCCTCCGCAACTCCGAACCAAAGCCGCTTCCGAACGCA
The DNA here is from genome assembly GCA_963701055.1 of Candidatus Acidiferrales bacterium. GTDB lineage: Bacteria > Acidobacteriota > Terriglobia > Acidiferrales > UBA7541 > Acidiferrum. Next base: position 6,179,230 of record OY969563.1, read on the forward strand.
AGGGGCAAACCGCCGAGTAACGCGGCCATTGTAGTCATCATGATGGGCCGGAAGCGCAGCAAGCACGCCTCATAAATTGCATCCTTCGCATTTTTCCCCTGATTGCGCTCGGCATCCAGGGCAAAGTCCACCATCATGATTCCATTTTTCTTGACGATGCCGATCAGGAGCACCAGCCCGATGATGGCTACGACGCTCAAATCCTGATGGAACAAAATCAATGCCAGGAACGCGCCGACACCCGCGGACGGCAGCGTGGAAAGAATTGTGATCGGATGGATAAAGCTTTCATACAACACGCCTAGAACGATGTAAACGGTCACAAGCGCCGCAAGAATCAACAAAGGCATGTTGGAGAGCGAATTTCGAAAAGAAGCGGCTGTGCCTTGAAAATCCGCCTGCACACTCTTCGGCATGTTCAAATCCTTCTGAACTTTGGTCACCGCCGTAATCGCACCACCCAGCGCGGCGTTAGGGGCCAGGTTGAACGAAACCGTAATCGCCGGAAATTGTCCTTGGTGTGCGATGGAAAGCGCCTCGGTCTCCGTGCCGAAGTGCGAAATCGCGCCGAGCGGAACAGCATTGCTGGTCTGCGAGCTTGTAGTTCCGGCGGACGAGGAGCCTTTGCTGGATGTTGTCGTCGACGTGTTGGGAGTCAGGGCACTGGCCGGGGCAGATAAAGTATTTGACGACGGCGTGTACAGCGCCGAACTCGTGAGAGCATTCGACCCAGCGGATGTGGAGCCGTTACCAGAGGAGCTCGCGGCTGCGCCGCTCGTCCCCGCCGCCGAGTTCGCTTGAATGTACAGTTTGTTGAGTTTGTTTGGATCCAGCTGAAACTGCGGCTGGGTCTCCAGGATCACGTGGTATTGATTCAACTGCGTGTACATCGTGTTGATCTGTCGCTGGCCAAAGGCGTCGTAAAGCGTATTGTCAATCGTGGTCGGTGCGATGCCCAGCCGCGAAGCTGTTGGGCGGTCAATGGTCAGGGAAACGGCCAGTCCGCCCGGTTGCTGGTCGGTGGCCACGTCCTCCAGCTCTGGCAACTGTTTCAGTTTACCTACGAATTTATTCGCCCAAAAGCTCAGTTCGTTCGCATCCGGATCTTCCAGGGTGTACTGATATTGCGTGCGGCTGACGCGATCATCCACCGTGATGTTCTGAACTGGCTGCATGAAAAGCTGGATACCCTGCACATTACCCAGCTTCGATTGCAATCTTCGAATCACGTCGGAAGCGTTCATCTTCCGGTCATCGAGCGGTTTCAGATTGATGGACATACGGCCGCTGTTTGTCGTCGTGTTCAGCCCATCAGCGCCGATGAAGGACGACAAGCTTTCCACCGCGGGGTCTTGCAGAATGATGTTGGCCAGTTCCTGCTGTTTTTCGGCCATGGCCTTCGAGCCGATGGTCGGCGTCGCCTGCGAAATGCCTTGAATGATTCCCGTATCTTGAACGGGGAAAAATCCTTTGGGAATGATGATGTAAAGAAAGATCGTCAAAACCAGTGTGGCGAGAGCAACCAGGAGCGTGACATTTGCGTAGTCAAGCACGACCTTCAGCGTGCGCCCGTAGAAATTGATCATGCCGTTGAATACGCGCTCGGAAGCCTGATAGAACTTCCCCTGTTTTTCGGTAGGGTTGTGCCTCAGGATGCGAGACGCCATCATCGGTGTCAACGTCAGCGAAACAATCGCCGAGATCACAATCGTCACTGCCAACGTCACCGCAAACTCTCGGAACAGCCGCCCAACTACGTCTCCCATGAACAGCAGCGGAATCAGCACGGCAATCAGCGAAACCGTTAAGGACACGATCGTGAATCCAATCTGCTCCGCGCCCTTCAACGCCGCCTGCATCGGCGGTTCGCCTTCCTCGATGTACCGCGAAATATTTTCGACCATGACGATGGCGTCATCGACCACGAACCCGGTCGAAATCGTCAGCGCCATCAGCGATAGGTTGTCCAGGCTGTAGCCCAGGGCGTACATCGCCGCGAACGTACCAATTAACGACAGCGGCACAGCTACGCTGGGGATGATCGTTGCGTACAGGTTGCGCAGGAACAGAAACATCACCATGACTACCAGCGCAACCGTCAGCATCAGCTCAAATTCCACGTCGGAGACGGAAGATTGAATCGGCGTGGTTAGGTCCGTCAGGATCGTGACGTCAATTCCCGTGGGAAGGTTGCTCTGAAGTTGCGGCAGGAGAGCCTTGATGCGCTTGACCACGCTGATCGTGTTTGCGCCCGGCTGCCGTTGCACGTTAAGAATCACCGCCGGAGTTTTGTCCATCCAGGCTGCTTGATTATTGTTCTCTACACCGTCCACGATATTCGCAACGTCCGTCAACATCACCGGCGCGCCATTCCGGTAAGCGACGACCACATTCCGGTAATCCTTACTTGTCACCAGCTGATCGTTAGCGTCGATCTGATAGTCCTGCCGGTCTCCGTCAAAGTTTCCTTTCGCGGCGTTCACGCTGGCCTGCGTCACGGCGGTGCGCAGGTCTTCGAGATTGATGCCGTAAGAAGAAAGCGCAGATGGGTTAGCTTGTATGCGAACAGCGGGTTTTTGCCCCCCGCTGATGGTGACCAAGCCGACTCCGCTCAACTGCGAGATTTTCGGCGAAAGCCTCGTATCTACATAATCTTCCACCTGCGAAAGCGGTATGGATTTCGAAGTGATCGCCAGCGTGAGGACAGGGGCATCGGCTGGATTTGTCTTGTTATAGATAGGAGGTGCCGGAAGGTTCGCGGGCAAATAGGTTTGCGCCGCGTTGATGGCGGACTGCACTTCCTCTTCCGCGATGTCAATATTCAGGCTGAGCGCGAACTGCAGCACGATCACCGAATTTCCGCCCGCGCTGGTAGAGGTCATCTGACTTAAGCCCTGGAGTTGGCCAAACTGCCGTTCCAGTGGTGCAGTAACCGTGGTGGCCACCACCAGCGGACTCGCCCCGGGATAAAACGTCAGCACCTGAATCGTTGGGTAATCCACCTGTGGCAATGCAGAAACCGGCAACTGCGTGTAACAAACGATTCCCACCAGCAGGATTGCGGCCATCAGAAGTGACGTCGCAACGGGTCTTTGAATAAAAGGGGTAGACGGACTCAAGGAGAAGTGCTCCCGGCGCTATTTGCTGCGGGCGGGTTCGCGGGAACTGAGATTGTGGAATTATCCTGCAATTTGTCGAAGCTGCTGTTCGCCACCACGTCGCCCGGGCTAATCCCGCTAGTCACCCGCGTCGTGGCTCCGTCCGTCACGCCGGTCTGAATCGTCGTCATATGGGCGACGTTGTTCTGTATCTTGAAGACGAACGCGGTTTTGCCGTTGTGCTGAATTGCCGAGGTTGGAATCAGCGTCGCCCCCTGAATCATATTCACGAGCAGCTTGATGTTTACGAATTCATTGGGAAAAAGCGCCGCATCTTTGTTTTCGAAAGAGGCGCGGGCCTTCACGGTTCCTGTCGTCGTATCGATCAGATTATCGAGTGTGAGAAATTTTCCACTCGCAATTTTCTTGGTACTCGCACGGTCGAACGCCTCTACGGTGAGCTTGGCATTCTGGTGAAGCCGCTGCTGCACCTCGCCCAAATTGTCCTCAGCGATGGTAAAGATCACGGTAATGGGCTGGATCTGCGCAATCACTGCCAGCGTCAAGGTTCCTGTCGATTGCACGACGTTACCGGGATCCACCAGCCGCAGACCGACTTTCCCGTCAAACGGAGCGGTGATGTGGCAAAAGCCAAGTTGCACCTGGTCGTATTGCACCATTCCTTGGTCAAGCTTTACGGTGCCCTCGTTCTGCAAAACGATTTTTTCTTGATCGTCCAGAGTTTGCTTCGGGATGGCCTTGCGCGCCCACGCATCTTTGTAGCGCTCCAGGTCCATTTTCGCTTGCGCCAACAGGCCTTCATCCCGGTCCAGCGTGCCTTGTGCCTGCAGCAATGTCGCTTGATATGGCCGAGGGTCGATGTCAATTAACGGATCACCCTTGCGGACGACCTGGCCTTCCCTGTAATGCACGTCTGTGACAATTCCGTTTACCTGGCTGGTGATCGACGAAGTGTAAACAGGCGTAACAGTCCCGATCGAATCGAGATAGTTACCGATGTCGCCCTTCTTGGCGGTCGCCACCGTGGCCGTGACCGGTCCGAAGCCCCCTCGTGGCGATTTCGATGCGGTCTGTGTGGCATCATGGTGGTGCAGCACGAGATAGAATCCAACCCCAAAAACCAGCAGCAACACGAGCCAAACTATGACTCGGACACCTTGATGCTTGCTGGGAGGTCGAACAGGATGTTGATTTTCCGGCCCAGTGGCCGCGCGAGCGTTTTCATTCGGCAAGTGGATTTTTCCTCGGCATAAACTGTAAAGCCGGACCTGGAGCGCACGAATGTCCGTATATTATGGACGGATACTACCTCTGATTTGGATACATCCCCAGTTGCGATCTTTCGACGCTACAGTAACCCGGCAATCCGGCCAATTATAGTGCTTGTTCTGCCTTTGAGAACCAGCATATGCAATGCTCGACAAGAAGGCCTTGCCCCTCAAACAGATTCAGCTTTTTTGTTTTCCAACCTAGAAATGTAGTACCACGCCGCCCACGACTTGAACGCTGTTCTGGTTTTGGCTGAAGAAGTTGGTGTACAGCCAATCGGCTTCCCCGCGAAGCGACAGCCGCGAGTGAACGCGAAAGTCAACGCCGACTCCCGCTTGCGCCATCAACCCGTTTCGGCCCCCGCCCGCTGTCTGCGGCTGCAAGTGGCTTCCTCCCACTAACGCGTGTCCAAAGGGCTCCCAGCGCGCTCGCCGGCCCCCGATACGGAATCCGCCTGCTCCTGCAAACATCTTCGGTTCTGAGTTTGGAAAAACGTTCGGCCCGAACGCCGTCACAACGTCGCCCTCCAATGCAAACCAGGTATTTGTGAAATACGTCAGCGAGGTATTTAGCCCGAACATGTTTGCGTTAAATTGGCTGGACTGGAAACGTATATATTCGAAGCCTATTCCCAACTGCCACCGGTAGTCGTCACGGTCCCCAAAAAATACGTATTTCGGCGTCGGTTCCGCAGCCGGTTCGGCCGGGATTGGCGCCGGCGTTGCCGCAGGCGTTGCGCTAGCGTCGGCCAGCGGAGTTGCTAATGAAAAATTCCCCGTTCCGCTTGTCGTATACAAAGTCGCTTGCGACGCGGAAGTGTCGCTGAAGTTCGCCGCGGCATTCGTTCGCCCTTGCACAGCGCCGTCTTCCTGTGCGTTCACCCCGTAAGCCGTTCCCAACACCAGCAGCACTCCCAACCATGCCTTCTTCATACACTTCGTCTGCCTCTCTAGTCAGCGCCGTTGCGCTTCGCTGACCGTTTTTCTCAGGGTAACGAATCTTAACCCGTCTGAAGGAAATTTGTTCCCCAATAAAATGCCGAGGCGGCTAACGGCCCAGACAGGACACGCCACACTATATCGCATTTTAGGCTTACGGGAGCAGTATCTGAGGTTATCAGGCTCGGCTTTTTCCAAAAACTTCCGTCATTCGCGTCCTAAGGTGAACTCCATTAAAACCTGTAGGAACCGTTCGCACTCGATCTGAAGACTCACAACGTCGCGATCTCGATAGAGAAGTTCTGCCTACCAAAGAAGGTGAACGTCGCGGAGGTTGTTGCGTGATCGCCCGAACAGTGGAACCGCTTCTACTTTGCGATGGAGTAATTATGCATTCCGGCGCCAAAAGAAACGCTGGCGCTCGCCGCTTGCGGAATCCACCAGCCTTTGCGGATCCAGTTATGGCTGCTGCGCATCATGCGGTGGCCGACATAATCCATAATTAACGGAGTGACCTGAGTAGTCGCGTAAATGGCGCCGGAGTTCGCGAACGGTCGCTGGAGCGGATCGCCCTCAATACCGTAACCTCCACCGATCGCTCTGCGTGTTGTCCACGCGTCAAACGCGGCCGCCCCGTGGCTCGCGAACATCAGTCCGTACCAAATCTTTCTATCTCGTGGGCTTTCGTAGGAGTCCGCGGTTGCAGGCTTCACCGGACTGCTTATGGCCGGAAGAGGTTCGGGCGTGGCGGTGTCCGCCCCCGAAGCTTCGAAGTCCGTCTTGGCATTTGGAGAGACTGCCGTTTTCGGTAAAGGAGCATCTGGCTTGGTCGACTCAACTTCCCCTGACCGATCCGCGGAAGCATTCGCCGTTGTGTTTATCTCGGCAGCGGCAGTTGCTGCAGGAGTCCGGGGAGCGTCGCCAGAAATCGTATTGCAGCACATAAGAACAATCGCGGTGAGAATCAAGGACCACCTCAGTCATTGCAGGCCGGGAGGAAGGGGCGCCGGGTTGACCGCAACTTTCTGTACTCTACTGTACTACCGGACAGGGTGTCACTGGCCCTTTGGTCATGGTCCTTGTAGTACTCATTACCACCCCTCCGTAGAACCTCGTTTTGAGCCATTCGTACCATTTTGGCGACGGCTGCCTCGTCCTTCCCAAGAACCTGCTATAATCCCGCGCGAAAGCTATCTCCTGTTGGCAGAGGCAAAATGCCCGCTTCCGATTCTTCGGCGAAACGCGCACGTCAGCCACAGCCCGGCTCCAAACCCCCGCAATTCATTGTTATCGAAGGACCTTTGCGGGTCGGCAAAACCACCCTTGCCCGCATCCTGGCGGAACGCCTCCACGCCCGCCGCATTTATGACTGCGAGGACAACCCGTTCCTCGCCGATTTCTACGCCGAAAAGCCCGGTTCGGCCTTTCACGCTCAACTGTATTTCCTGATGGAGCGCCAGAAGCGCATCCGGGAAGCCCTTTCTGGCGAGGCTCCCGGACCCGTCATTTCCGATTACTTGATGGAAAAAGACCGCATCTTCGCCAACCTCAACCTCGACGACGCCGAACTGAAGCTCTATGAGCGCTGTTACGAAGCCCTCACTCTTGAGCTCCCCGAACCTGATCTTGTCATCTATCTGCAGGCTAAGCCGGAAGTGCTTCGCGCACGCATCGCCAAGAAAAAAGCACCCGAGGAAAAGCAGATCTCGCCCGATTACATCGAGGAAGTCTCTCGCGCCTACGAACATTTCTTCTTTCGCTATAAGGGCGCTGACCTGCTGGTCATCGACACCTCTGAAATCGATTTCGTCGAACGAAGTGAAGATCTGCAGCAACTTCTCCGTCGCCTTCAGGAACCTGTCAAGGGCACGCAGTATTTCCTGCCACTCGGCGGCACGGACTGATTTTCCCGCTACTCCCAACCGGGAAATATTTCCTTTCCTGTTCAATCTGGACTAAAGTGCCACACGGATTTGTTCCTTCCCTTTAGGAGACCATTCATGGATCGTTGGACTCGGCGAAAATTTTTTGCGACCACGCTCGCCGGCAGCGCATTTGCTGGCACGGCGAATCTTCTTGGCGAATCTTTGCCTCTTGTCCCTGCTCCCGCGGGTAAACGTCCGCTCATTATTTCCTCCGCGAACGGTGTGCACGCGCTTGGCAAAGGAATGGACATTCTCAAGAGCGGTGGAGACACGCTCGACGCCGTCGTGGCTGCTGTCACCGTGGTCGAAGACGATCCCAACGACGACTCCGTCGGTTACGGCGGCCTGCCCAATGAAGAAGGTGTAGTGGAACTGGACGCCAGCGTCATGCACGGCCCCACTCGTCGCGCCGGAAGTGTTGGCTCCGTGCAGCGCATTAAGAACGTCTCTCGGCTGGCAAAAACGGTGATGGAGCGCACGAATCACGTGATGATCGTGGGCGATGGAGCGCGCCGCTTCGCTGTTGACGAAGGCTTCGAGGAAATGAATCTTCTCACGGAGCATTCCCGTAAAATCTGGCTGGCCTGGAAAGCGCGCACCAGCTTCAACTGGCGCCCCGGCACGGACAGTCCAGAATGGAAAGCCAGCGTCGCTCAGATTTTCGACAATAATCAGGACCAGATGGCGTACGCAATGCGCGTGATCAAGTATCCTCCCACCGGCACGATCAATTGCCTCTCTGTAAACGAAAAGGGTGAAGTCAGCGGCACCACCACTACCTCGGGTCTCGCATGGAAAATTCCCGGCCGCGTGGGAGATTCTCCCATTATCGGCGCCGGGCTTTTCGTCGACGGCGATGTGGGCGGGGCCGGGTCCACGGGAAAGGGCGAGGAAAACATCAAAATTGCCGGCGGACACACGATCGTCGAAATGATGCGTAAAGGCATGAAGCCGCCCGATGCGTGCCTGGAAGCGCTTGGCCGCGTCGTTCGCAATTACAATGGCGACAAGCAAAAACTGGGCACCTTCCACCTGTATTACTACGCGCTGAACAAGGATGGCGAGTATGGCAGCGCTTCCCTCTGGAAGAATGGCTACCAGGGGGCTAAAGGCGCACAATTTGCCGTGCATTATGGCACTGAAGCTCACCTCGAACCCTGCAAAACATTCTTTGACGAGGTCGGCCACGAGGAGGATTGATCTCCTCGCGCCTTTTCTGGCATATCCTATTGTATTATGGACCAGGTCAACATACTGATCGTTGGCGGCGGTGTCGTCGGCTGCGCCATTGCCGAAGCTTTATCTCGCCGCTGGCAGGATATCTTCCTGGTCGAGCAATTCCCGAAATTCGGCATGTCTACCAGCACGCGAAACAGCGGCGTCATTCATTCCGGTATCTACTATCCGACAAATTCCTGGAAGGCTCGTCACTGTGTGGAGGGAAATCGCCTGACGAAGGAATTTTGTGCCAAACACGGCGTTCCTCACGGCACCACCGGAAAACTCGTCGTCGCAAAATCCAGGGAGGAAGAGCCGCAACTTCTGGCTCTGCTTAAGAAGGGCCAGGAAAACGGCGTCGAAGGATTGCAAATAATTGACGCGGAAGAAATTCGTGCTCGAGAGCCTCATGTACGCGGGTATTCCGCTTTGGATGTGCCATCGACAGGTATTTGCTCCGCCGAGGAACTGGTCCATGCTTACGCTCGCATCGCCGAGAGGCAAGGCGCCAACCTTCTGACCTACGCCAAAGTCGAATCGCTCGAACCGCACGAGGATTTGGTGCGAGTCGCTCTCCGCATCGGCGATGAAGAACAATCGGAAACCGAATCTGTCGAAGCCCGTTGCGTGATCAACGCCGCCGGCCTTTATTCGGATGAAGTTGCCCGGCTACTGGGGCCGCGTCCGTGGACGATTTATCCCGTGCGTGGCGAATATTGCGAAATTCGCGGTCCACACGCCGAACTGATTCGCAATCTTGTTTATCCCTTGCCGCATGCCGATGGACTATCGCTCGGCTTGCACTTTACCAAAACTCTCTGGGGCACATTGCTTCTGGGGCCAACGGCGAAATACGTCGACGCCAAGGACAATTACGAACGCTGCCGCATGACCATTCCCGAATTTGCCGCAGACGTAAAACAAATGGTTCCGGAAATTGAGGAAAGCGATCTCCAACTGGCTTACACCGGCATCCGCCCAAAGCTGGTTCCTCCAACAGGTAAAGGCATTGCGGATTTTGTGATTGAACCTGACCGCGAGTTCCCTCAGGTCATCCAACTGGTAGGCATTGACTCCCCGGGCCTGACTGCCGCTCCAGCCATAGCGAGACATGTCGCCGAACTGGTAGGAACTGTCTTAATCTGAGTCTGAGTCTGAGTCTGAGTCTGAGTCTGAGTCTGAGTCTGAGGGCCGCGCCGTATTATCCGATAATCAGCCGAAAGAACTGCTTTTTACCTACGCGAACAAGAGTGTTTAGTCGGTCGTTCAGGTTGATTTTGGTGCTCGGATCTTTGAGCAGGTTGCCGTCGATTTCAACAGCCCCTTGCTTTATCAGACGCTCCGCTTCGGTCGTCGAGTGCACGCGTCTCAGCTGAACCAAGAGCTTTGACCACTTCTCTATACCACTCGGGGCAACACTAAGGGGTAGCCACTGGCCAAGCTCAGTGATATCTCGTCGTTTCAAATCCTCGCGCCAAAGTCCTCCCGCCTTTGTATCCCACCGCACGAAGACTTCGATCGCTTCCTCCGGCGCCTGCCGATCACGGAACACGCGCTGAAAATTCTCCTCAGCTTTCCGTCCTGCCTCGGCGCCTTGAAAATCGCTCACGACCTCTTCCGCCAGCTTCATCTTGGCATCCATTGGATGCAGCTCCCCGCTCTGCACTTCCTTCTTTAACTCTGCGATCTCCTGCGGCGTGCGGTCCGTTACCAGTTCGTAGTAGGACCACATCAGATCGTCGGGAATCGACATCAACTTTCCGAACATCTCTCCCGGCGCTTCCGTTATTCCTACATAGTTACCCAGGCTCTTGGACATCTTCCGCTCGCCATCGAGCCCCACAAGAATCGGCATGGTCATCACCACCTGCGGCGATAGCCCGTATTCCCGCTGGATTTCCCGGTGCACCAGAATATTGAATTTTTGCTCCGTCGCTCCCAACTCCACGTCCGACTGCAACATCACCGCGTCATACGCCGTAAGCAGCGGGTACAGCAGCTCGTGCACAGCAATCGGCAAATTTTTCCCCAACCGCGAACGAAAGTCCTCCCGCTCCAACATCCGCGCCAGGCGATAATGTCCGCAAAGGCGCACGACCTCAAAGCTGGTCATTTTCCCCAGCCATTCACTGTTGTAGCGGACTTCCGTCTTTTCTTTATCGAGGATCTTGTAGACCTGCGCCAGGTACGTCTTCGCGTTCACCTCCACCTGCTCGCGGCTGAGCGGTGGACGCGTTTCCGATTGCCCCGTGGGATCGCCGATCATCGCGGAAAAATCGCCAATCAGAAAAATGGCTGTGTGGCCCATATCCTGAAAGTGCTTTAGCTTGCGCAAAACCACGGTGTGGCCCAGATGAATATCCGGCGCCGTCGGGTCCACTCCCAGGTACACCCTGAGCGCTTTGCCGGTTTTCACCGAGTTCGCGAGCTTCTGCTTCAGTTCCTCCTCGGGGATCACTTCGGCCACGCCCTTCTCCAGGTAAGCCAGTTGTTCTTCAACGCTTTTGAAAGTTGTCATCGCGCTTACGTTTCCGTGCGGAGCACACGCCGCCCGGCGATCCGCCATTTTCCTCCCAGGATGAGCTTCACCGCTTCGCTGTAGATGCGATGTTCTTCCTTCAAAATCCGCTGGGCCAGGGACTGTTCGTCGTCGCCGTCCAGCACAGGTACAACCGCTTGCTGAATAATTGGACCGGCATCCAGGTTTTCGTCCACAAAATGCACCGTGCAGCCCGCGAATTTCACGCCATGCTCCAGCGCTTGTTTCTGTGACTCCAGGCCCGGAAACGAGGGCAACAGCGAAGGATGAATATTCAGAATCTTCTGCGGGAATGCTGCCACAAAATAAGGCGAGAGCAGCCTCATGTATCCTGCCAGGCAGATCAGATCCACCTTGTATTCTTGCAGCACCTGCACCACCTGCCGGTCGTACGCTTCCCGCTGCAGCCCCCTCGACGGAATCATCCGCGTTGCGATGCTTCGTGCTTCTGCGCGTTTCAACCCCAACGCGTCCGGCTGATTGCTGATCACGATGGCAATCTCGGCTCCGGGAATTCTGCCCGCGGCTACGCTTTCGGCCAGCGCTTCAAAATTCGAGCCGCGGCCGCTCAAGAGCACTGCAATTCGCTTCGTCATAAACAAAAAACGTTAGCACACCTGTGTACCGCGTCCAAATGATCGCTGCCCTCGCTGGATCGATCAGCATGTTTCGCTCAAGTAGGGTCAGGTCCCGGTCTCACAATCGGGGCAAAGTTTCTTTACCCATGAGGGAGTGCCGCTGACCTGTTCTTCATTTGCCCTTCTTACCAGTAGTCAGGAACCAGTACCCCTTCTATTCTTGCAACGCAGATTAGTTTATTGAGCGGCCGATCCCACCCTTCCCCGGCTCCGACCCCGCTCCCAAAAAACTTTAATAAGGATTCTCCGCCCATGGGTAAAAGCTATTGGTGTGTCTGGCCGTGGTGTTTTTTCTCGCAGGCTCCGCAAGATTTGCAATTCCGGCTCAAGCAGAACTCGGTGTTTCCCCCAGTTCGATTTTCTTCGGTAATGTAACGCTGGATACTAGAAGCCATCTCATAAATGGTTGGGCCCGATCTAAACGGCCGCTTTTTCAAGGACTTTGGCGACCCCAAAGCATTTATGAGATAAGTTCTAGGTCTACCGCGCAGACCTTTGTGGTCACGAACGAAAGTTCTCACTCCCGTGAGATTCTCAGTGTGACTAGCACTCTCCCACAGTTCGTCGTCACCGGGCCCGCGTTGCCCCTGACCCTCGCTGGTCATGGCACGGCTTCGTTTCAGGTGGTGTTTCTGCCGACGGTCGTCGAGAGCTATAGCGGCGACATCGTGATCAGCATGAAGTCCTCGAGAGGCGAAACGTACAAGATTTCCGCGCCTGTAAACGGCACCGGTAAAACGTCAACTCCGAGCCTCACGTATCTGCTCTCCGGCAGCACCGGAAGCCTGACTTTCGCCAATGCCTTGGTCGGATCTTCCTCTTCGCAATCCTTATCGCTTACAAATAGCGGAACCGGTTCGGTCACCATTTCGCAGGCAACGGTCTCCGACACCGGATTCACCATGAGTGGATTCTCGGGCGCTGAGACTCTCGCCCTGGGCACGAACACCACACTTACCGTTGGTTTTGCCCCAACCGCCATAGGCACCGTGACTGGCGCTCATTCTGTCGTCAGCAACGCTTCCAATTCTCCCGCGACGATTGCCTTGTCCGGAACTAGCGTTCAACCCCAGATGTCGGTGACTCTATCCAGCGTCAGTTTCTCCGGCGTTTCCGTCGGCGCGACCAACACACAATCGGTCACCATCAAGAACACCGGCACCGCCACGCTCACCCTTTCGCAAGCGACTTTGGCCGGCACCACCTTCACTCTCTCCGGACTGGCAACACCGCTATCGCTGGCGCCAGGGGCTTCGTCCGCTTTTACTGTTGATTTCACGCCCGCTTCGGCCAGCAGTTTTTACGCGAATCTCTCGCTCGTGAATAATTCTCCCACTTCTCCCATTGTCGTTGCCTTGGCGGGTACGAGCGTCGCTTCCGTTCTTCAACTTTCTGCTTCTCCCACGTCCGTAACCTTTGGCAGTACTACCGAGAGCACCAGCAGCACTCAAACCGTGACTCTCACAAACTCAGGCAACGTCGGCGTCACCGTCACGAACATTGCGGTCAGCGGCTCGGGATTTTCCTCATCCGGTATTAGTCTTCTCCTGACTCTTGCCGCCAAGCAGTCGGCCGCGTTCAATGTCGTCTTTGATCCCGCCAGCGCCGGCACTCTTTCCGGCACCGCAACAGTCACGAGCAATGCTTCCAATTCTCCGTTGGTCATCACTTTGACTGGCACGGGTGCGGCTCCAGCAAGCCATTCTGTAGCCTTGAATTGGACTCCCGGCTCTTCTGCCGCCGTAGCCTTCAATCTTTATCGCGGATCCGCATCCGGCGGTCCCTACACGAAGATGAATTCGTCACCGCTTTCGACCACGGCGTACACAGACACCGGCGTCTCCGCCGGACAAACCTACTATTACGTCGCAACCGATTTGAATTCAAGGGGGGAAGAAAGCGCATATTCCAACCAGGTGACCGCGGCCATTCCCTGAGTTCTATTGGAGTCAACGAATGAGCGCCAGGGCTCTGATCCTAAATTAGGATAGCGCCTTTGGCCTCGCCAGGCCGACTTCGCAAACTTGATTGGAATGTGTTTTGTGCTTAGGATCTATTCGCTTTACAGATTCAGCGCGCCGGAATACACCAGCCTCGCTTTTCCAGTATCTCCGCGCTCGATTCGCCCGATCCTGCAAAATTTCTCGCGGCGCCGTTTCAAATCTGCTTCGGCGTTTTTCACGTGTTCCGCGGGCACGATTACAATCATCCCGATGCCCATATTGAACGATTGCAACAATTCGTCCGTTTCAATTTCTCCCAATTTCGCCAGGTATTTGAAAATCGAAGGGATCGGCCACGCGTCCAGATCGATGATGGCTTTCACTCCGCTGGGCAGCACCCGTGGCAAATTCCCCGGAATGCCTCCCCCCGTGATGTGCGCCATCGCGGAGACCCAGCCTTTCGCCAGCAGATTTTTCACCGCCGGCGCGTAGCAAACATGCGGCTTCAGCAATTCCGCACCTATTTTATTTCCCACTTCCGGCACATACGTGTCGGGCTTCAGCTTCGCCACTTCGAACGCCAATTTTCGCGCCAGCGAATATCCGTTCGTATGCAGGCCTGCCGACGGTAGTCCCAGCAGCGTGTCTCCGGGCTTCACCGCTTTCCCTGTCAGAATTTTCTTTCTCTCCACCGCGCCTACAATAAATCCCGCCAGGTCGTACTCGCCCCCCGGATAAAAACCCGGCATTTCCGCGGTCTCGCCGCCGATTAGCGCGCATCCCGCTTTCCTGCACGCCCGGCTCATTCCGTCCACCAACTGTTCGACGACGTTGGCCTCCAGCTTTCCCATCGCGAGATAATCCAGAAAGAACAGGGGTTCCGCTCCCTGAACCAGAATGTCGTTCACGCAATGATTCACCAGGTCGCCGCCCACGGTCGAATGCACGCCCATCGCCATGGCTATTTTCAGTTTTGTGCCAACGCCATCGGCGCTCGACACCAGAACCGGCTCGCTCCAGCGCTTTCCGTCCAAAGCGAACAGCGCACCGAATCCGCCAATTCCCCCCAGAACCGCAGGCGAAAATGTTTTGCTGGCCAGGTGCCGGATGCGCTGCTTCGCGTCGTCAGCGACAGCGATATTCACTCCTGCGTCGGCGTATTTCATCTTTAGCTGCCTCTATGATCTGTTCTTTCGCGCTACGACGAGTGTGCAGCTTGCTGGCTTGTGTCCACTGGGACTGGAGAGGCCACAAGGACGGACGATTCGTCACAAGTCACACGGGGGGCGGTCATCTTCGTTTCTTTCGCAGCCCCGCCTCTGGGTGTGTCAGGGCAGCCTACAGCTTAAAACACATGGAACAGTCTTCGCCACCGCACAGTTCCAGGATGGATAAGTGCATTCAGGTAGGCCTCGAATCTCGCTCCAATATCTCCATTCCACGCATCTCTCGGCGCGTCCAGAGACATATAGATGATCACAGGCGTTCCCAGAATATCTTTTCGTGGCACGCAACCCCAGAACCGGCTGTCGAAGGAGTTGCCGCGGTTGTCTCCCATCGCGAAATAGCAATTATCCGGCACTCGATACGGAAACTTCGTGACTTCATAACCTATAGGAGCTTGACCGGCGGGCGCAGGCTCGCTTGGTCCCGTTGTGTAGTTTTCCTGCAACTTCTGCCCGTTGATCCACACGGCTCCATCGCGAACATCGACCACGTCGCCAGGCAAGCCGATCACGCGTTTCACATAATCCGGCTGCGTTGGATCGAAGGGGGGCTTGAAAATAATGATTTGCTGCCGCTTCGGATTTCTCCAAAGTGGTACGTGAATGTTCGTGAAAGGAATGCCTGCATCGTAGCCGATCCGGCTCATGATCAGATGGTCGCCGATCAGCAGCGTATTTTCCATTGATCCTGAAGGAATCACCCGCGCTTGCCCCAGTGTTCCATTGATCAGCAGAAATGCCAGGATCACCCAGAACCAGGCGATGACTTCGCTCTTGACCCGCACGCTCAAGGGCACCGCTGCTTCTTCCTTCTTTACCTTTGTATTTATCGCGTCAGCTTTCACGATTCACCTTGACCAGTCACAAGACCGCGAAGCATTCTTCCGTTTCGCGCACGGCGGCAGCGCTCAAAACGTTTCAAATAATCTTTTCCAACGGACTCTGCTGGGATGGACCAGGGCTTCCGCGTAGGCGAGAAATCGGTCCCCGATGTTTCCGTTCCACGCGTCCTCAGGGGCATCGACGGACATATAGATTGTTACCGGGGTGCCGATAATGTCCTCGCGTGGCACGCAACCCCAGAACCGGCTGTCGTAGGAGTTGCCGCGATTATCGCCCATCACGAAATACTGGTCCTTCGGGATCGTCATGGGCAAGCCGTGAAAACGCGCCAGCCATTCATAGCGCTCTGGCACTTCTGTTGGCCCGGTGGTGTAGTTTTCTTCCAGTTTCTTGCCATTAATCCACACATCGCCGTCGTGGATATCCAGCGTATCGCCCGGCAGTCCAATGACGCGCTTGATTAAATCTGGCTTGTTGTGGCCGTAAGGTGGCCGAAAAATCACCATTTGCTGCCGGTGTGGATTCTTCCACAAAGACACATGCCAATTGGTAAATGGCACTCCGGCGTCGTAGCCGATCCGGCTCATGATCAAGTGGTCGCCCACAAGCAAGGTGTTCTCCATCGATCCCGACGGAATCACCCGTGCCTGCCCCAGCGTTCCGTTCACCAGCAGAAACACTAGCACCACCCAGAACCACGCGATCGCTTCCTGCTTTACCCGCGCGCCCACTGGAACTTTGGCGTCTCCCCGGGCTTTTTTCTTTGCCGGCTTCTTTGCGCTATCCTTCACGTTCCACCGTGACTTCTTCTTTGAATTTCGCTGTGATCTCTTCTTTCACTTCCAACTGCACCAGGTCGGTCGGATACACGCCCGTATAACACGACGTGCAAAACTCCCCCTTATTGTCGTTTACCGCCTGCCGCAATCCCCCAAGCGATAAATAGCCCAGTGAGTCCGCTCCTAGGTACTTACAAATCTGCTCCGGCGAGTTCGACGAGGCGATCAATTCCTCCTTCGTCGGTGTATCCACGCCGTAATAACAGGGCGAAATCGTTGGCGGGCAACTGATCCGCATGTGCACTTCCTTCGCGCCCGCTTCACGCATCAACCGCACCAACTTCCGGCTGGTCGTCCCCCGCACAATCGAATCATCTACCAATACGACGCGTTTCCCGGCCACTAAGTTCCGTACCGGATTCAGTTTCAGCTTGACCCCAAAGTTCCGGATCGCCTGCGACGGCTCGATAAACGTTCGCCCAATGTAATGGTTGCGGATAAGTCCCATGCGAAAGGGAATCCCGGATTCCAATGAGAATCCGATAGCCGCTGGCACACCGGAGTCCGGAATCGGAACGATCATGTCCGCTTCCACTGGATGTTCCCGCGCCAGCAAACGCCCCAACATCTCCCGCGATTCGTTCACCGAACGGCCGAACACCGTGCTATCCGGCCTCGAGAAATACACATGCTCAAAAATGCAGAATTGGTGCGGCTTCGCTGCGCTGAACCGAATGGACTCAATCCCGGACCGCGAGATCCGCAGCATCTCTCCCGGTTCCACATCGCGCACATACTCAGCATTCATCAAATCGAAAGCGCACGTCTCGGACGCCACGGCCCAGGCTTCGCTTCCGTCGATAGTCGGAATTTTCCCCAACGCCAGCGGCCGGAATCCCCGCGGATCTCTCACCGCATACAATTCCTCTGGCGTCAGCACCAGCAAGGAATACGCGCCTTCCACCTGGTTCAGCGCATCGCCCAGCGCCCCCGAAAAATTCCTCGCTTGCGATCGCGCGATCAAATGCACGATCACTTCCGTGTCGCTGTTGGTCTGAAAGATCGATCCGCGATGTTCCAACCGCCGCCGGTGCTCCAGCGCGTTCGTCAGGTTGCCGTTGTGAGCCACGGCGATCTTGCCCTTGTTGCAATCAATCATGATCGGCTGGGCGTTCAGCAGCGCTTTGTCTCCCGCCGTGGAATACCGCGTGTGTCCGATGGCACTTGACCCAGGCAGTTTCGCCAGTACGCTTGGCTGAAAAATCTCTTCCACTTCGCCCATGGCCCGGTGCAGGTTCAGGTCGCTTCCGGTGCTCGCCACAATTCCAGCTGATTCCTGCCCGCGATGCTGCAGCGCGTACAACCCCAGATATGTCAGGTTCGCCGCTTCCGGGTGTCCGAAGACACCGAAGACGCCGCATTCGTCGTGAAATCGATCGTCCGCGTATGCCAGTTTGTTGGTCATTGGATCTTTAAGTTGCGTTCCAGCGAATGGGCCCAGGTCTCGCGCAACGCGGGCACTGGCGCAGACACCACCGCGTATCCTTTGTATTCGATGCGCAAGGCATTGTCGTTGGTCACTTTCCCGATTTCGTGAGCGCCCACACCATATTGTCGCGCAGTATTCCGAACAGCGGCAAGCTTTTCAGGGGCAACCGATACCACAACGCGCGCCCCGCGCTCTCCAAATAGCGCATACTCAGCCGCTACGTCCTCCGGCACCGCTACGATGGCGCCGACTTCATTCCCCGCAAAGCAAGACTCGGCCAGCGTAACCGCCACACCTCCATCGCTTACGTCGTGCGCCGAGTGCAGCGTTCCTTCTCCCGCCAAGGCCACCATGCAATCAATCACCCATTTTTCCGCGCCAAGTTCGATCGCCGGTGGCTCGCCGGAGACAATTCCACCAATGCTCTTCGAATACTCCGAAGACGAAAACTCGCGTCGTTTGCCGGCCCGCGGCGGCGCCTGCGGCCCCGCTTTGGAAGAATTGGACCCGTCGAGAAGCACGATGATGTCGCCCTCATTCCGGAATGCCACCTTCAGAACTTTCGACGCGTCCTCAAGAATTCCCAATATCCCGATCACCGGCGTCGGATAAATCGATTTCCTCAGCGTTTCGTTGTAGAAACTCACGTTACCGCCGGTAATCGGCGTTCCCAGCGCGACGCACGCTTCGCCGACTCCGTCAATCGCCTGAGAAAACTGCCACATGACTTCCGGCTTTTCCGGGCTGCCAAAATTCAGGCAGTTTGTTGCTGCGATCGGGCGTGCGCCGCTGGTCGCCACGTTCCGCGCTGCCTCGGCCACCGCGTGCATCGCGCCTATCTTTGGATTCAGTTGGCACCACCGGCCGTTTCCGTCCGTCGCCAAAGCCAGCGCGCGCTTGGTTTCCTTGATCCGCACCACAGCCGCATCGCTCGCGCCCGGCCCCGCCAACGTGTTCGTGCGCACCATGCTGTCGTACTGCTCGGTAATCCACTTCTTTGACGCAATCGTCGGTGTCGCCAACAATTTCGAGAAATTCGCGGTCAGGTCCGTGCCTTCCGCCGCGAACGCAAACCAATCTTGCTCTGTTTCCTTCCGCGGCGCGGGCTCAACCATCCGCCGGTTGTACACCGGCCCTTCTTCCGCCAGTGGGTGCGCCGGAATTTGCGCCGCCAATTGCGTGTGATCTTTCACAACCAGCAAGCCGCCGTCGGTCACGTCGCCCACAACTGTGGCGTCCAAACCCCACTTCTTGAACACCGCCAGCACTTCCTGCTCGCGGCCTTTTTCTGCCACCAGTAGCATGCGTTCCTGTGATTCGCTCAGCATGATTTCATAAGGCGTCATGCCCGTTTCGCGTTGCGGCACTTTCGCCAGATCGATCTCAATTCCGGTTCCCCCGCGCGAAGCCATCTCGCACGTCGAACACGTCAGCCCCGCCGCGCCCATGTCCTGAATCGCCACCACCGCGCCGGTCTTCATCGCTTCCAGGCAAGCTTCCAGCAGCAGTTTCTCCATGAACGGGTCGCCTACTTGTACGTTCGGCCGCTTCTGCTGCGATTCTTCCGTGAACTCCGCCGAGGCCAGCAGTGACGCTCCGTGAATACCATCGCGCCCGGTTTTCGCTCCCACATAAATCACGGGATTGCCGATGCCCTTCGCCTTCGCCAGAAAAATCTCTTCCTTGCGCGCAATTCCCAGCGCTAGCGCGTTTACCAGTGGATTTTGCACATAGCAAGGTTCGAAGGCCACTTCTCCGCCCACTGTCGGCACACCAAAACAATTTCCATAACTTCCCACGCCGCGAACTACGCCATCCAGAATCCGCCGGTTCTTCGCCGCCTCTTCCTCGCTCGTGTTCTTGGAAGGAACAATCTCGCCGAACCTCAGCGAATCCAGCACGGCAATCGGCCGCGCTCCCATCGTAAAAATATCCCGCAAAATTCCGCCGACCCCCGTCGTTGCGCCCTGGAAAGGTTCCACGTAACTCGGATGGTTGTGCGATTCAATCTTGAAAGCCGCCACCAGCCCATCACCGATGTCCACGACGCCAGCGTTCTCGCCCGGCCCCTGCACCACCAACTTTCCGCGCGTCGGCAGTCGTTTCAGATGAACCTTGCTCGATTTGTATGAGCAGTGCTCGCTCCACATCACGCTGAAAATTCCCAGTTCCGTGATGTTCGGGTCGCGTCCCAGAATCTTCTGGATTCGCGCGTACTCCTCGCGGGTCACTCCATGTTCCGCCGCGAACTCTGGCGTAACCTTGATTTCCGTTTGTACTGTAGCCATTCGTTTCAACCTGTTGTCTTCTTAATATTTCACTTGTCATTCCGAGCGAAGCGAGGAATCTGCTTTCCCGCGCCGCAGATACTCATCACAAAAGAAATAGGGGCGCGACGAATCGTGCCCCTATTTAAGTCCCGTTTCAGTTCTCTGACAGTTCACGCCGAAGCCTTCGCCGCGCCCACGAGCGCCTCGATCATCGACTTGAAAATCACCAGCCCGTCGTTCGAATCCAGCACTTGCTCCACCGCACGTTCCGGATGCGGCATCAGTCCCGCCACATTCCTGGCGCGATTGCAGATTCCCGCAATATTCGCCGTCGATCCATTCGGATTCCCCGCCGCATCATCTTTTCCGCCCGGCGTTGTGTAGCGAAACAGCACCTGATGATGCCTTTCGAGATCCTTCAACGTCGCTTCATCGCAAATGTAATTCCCGTCGCTGTGCGCAATCGGAATCGTCAGAATTTGCCCCGCTTGCGCCGCGCACGTGAACGGGCTATTCGTCTCTTCCACTCGAATGTGCACATGCTTGCAGATAAAGCGCAGCCCGGAGTTTCGCATCATCGCTCCCGGCAGCAAGCCTGCTTCCAGTAAAATCTGAAAGCCGTTGCAGATACCCAGAACCAGTCCGCCGCTCTTCGCAAACCTCTCCACCGATTTCATCACCGGCGAAAATCGTGCGATCGCCCCTGTGCGCAGGTAATCTCCATACGAAAATCCTCCAGGCAGGATAATCGCGTCACATTGGTGCAAATCTTCGGATTGATGCCAGATGAACTCCACCGGCTTCTGCAAAACATGCCCAATGGCGTGAAACGCGTCATGGTCGCAGTTCGACCCGGGGAAAACTACGACTCCAAATTTCATGATTCACCTCCGGGTTTCCTTCGGGGAACTATAATTTTATCACACCCGCCGATACACAGACCGCACCGAGGATCGAAACAGGTTGGTCGCCAGGAACTACCGGCGTTTCTTGGAATGTTTCGCAGGCTTTTCCGCGGTCGCCAATTCTCGGCGCTTCTTGGCCCAGCCCTTCTTGTTCGCTTGCCGTCCGCGCGCAATTCCCAGCGCGTCCGCCGGCACATTTTCTGTGATGGTCGATCCCGCTGCGACGTAAGCGCCATTCCCGACCTTCACCGGAGCCACCAACGCCGAATCGCTCCCAATAAAAACCTTGTTCCCGATCGTTGTCGGGTGCTTATGGAATCCGTCGTAATTGCAAGTGATCGTTCCTGCTCCAATATTCGTTTTGCTCCCGATCCGCGCGTCTCCCAGGTACGTCAGGTGCATCGCCTTCGTGCCTTCGCCCACCACGCTCTTTTTCAACTCAACAAAATTCCCGATTCGCGCTCCGCTCTTCAAGTGCGTCTCCCTGCGCATGCGGGCAAACGGCCCGACCACAACATCCGAGTCTAGTCGGCTCGCGCTGATTACGCAGTGCGCTTCCACCACCACGTCATCTCCCAGCGCCGAATCGTGTACCACGCTCCCCGTCTTCACCACGCACCGCACCCCGATCTTGGTCTTTCCCAGCAACTGCACACACGGCTCAATGACCGTATCTTCGCCCACCACTACGTCCGGATCGACCAAAACCGTCTCAGGCAGTTGAATCGTCACTCCATCGCGCATCAGCGCCTCACGCTTCCAATCCCGAAACGTGTGATCCACCCCTGCCAGGTCAGCGCGTGTGTTGCAACCTAGCATCTCCCGCGAATCCCCAGCGATCTCCGCCAACACAGTTTCGCCCTTTGCGTTTAGCACACCAATCGCGTCGGTCAAATAAATCTCGCGGTGCTTGTTGTTCGGCTTCACTTCGGCCAGCGCTGGCCAAAGCTTCGCGGTCGTGAAGCAGTACACGCTGGAATTAATTTCGTTCAACTCGCGCTGCTCTTCTGTCAGTTGCGACTCCTCGATGATCGCCGCAACGTTATCTCCGCCCTTCCGCAAAATCCGTCCATATCCCGATGGGTCCGCCAGCACCGCGGTCAGAATCGTCGCTGCCGCCTGCCCCCTCTTGTGCCTCTGAACCAGCGCGCGCAGCGTTTCCGTACGCACCAGCGGCGCATCCCCCGGCAGCACCACAACGTACTTCGCGTTGCCAATCGCCCGCCTCGATACCAGCAGCGCGTGCCCCGTGCCGTTCTGCGGTTGCTGCAAAACCGTCTCTGCCCCCAGCGGTTCCACCACAACTTGCACTTTATCTGCCTGGTGTCCCACGACCACTACAATTTTCTTGGGTCCGACTCCGACGCATGCACGCACCACGTGCTCCACCAGCGGCCGCCCGCCCGCAGCATGCAACACTTTCGCCAAGCTTGATTTCAGCCGCGTTCCCTTGCCCGCCGCCAAAATCAGAATTGCCACATCTTTGTTCTTTGCCATGACGAGAGCATTGTCCCGTGCTCAGCCGCGTTTGACAATCCGTCTCTTCAGCCCTGTTCTTCGCCAGGCACTGGACGCACGCCTAAATCTGGGCTACATTCCCGCAAATACGGTTCGCTATTAACTTTCCTTAAATCTAAGCCGAGGTGCAACGCCCGCCATGAACTGCCCCTATTGCTCCGCGATCATCGCCGACGATGTTCAGTTTTGTCCCAAATGTGGCACCCGGATGGGCTCTCCCCTGCCCGATTCGCCCGCCGACCAGCGGCAAAGCCATTGGCAGCCTCATCAGCGGTATTTTTTTCCTCTTCCTGCCTGCCTCCATCGTTGCGGTGATCCTGGGCCACATATCCCTTTCCGAAATCCGCAAAAGTGCCGGTCGCCTTAAAGGCAAGGGAATCGCTACAGCGGGGCTTGTTCTCGGCTACATCGGTATCGGAGCGGTTCCGTTCATCATTTTGATCGTTGCCGCCATTGCTATTCCCAATCTGCTCCGTGCCAAGTTGGCCGCCAATGAGTCCGTGGCAGTTGGCTCCCTGCGAACCTACAACACCGCCATCGTGATTTACGCCCAGCAATGCCCTCAACAAGGCTTCCCCGCTTCCACAGCCCAACTTGGCCCGGGCTCGGGCGACTGCGATAGGGCAGGCCTGATCAGCCAGGCCTTAGCCAACCAGCGCTCCGTGAAACCCGGCTACTTTTTCATTTATCAGCCGATGTTCCACGATCGTCAGGGCCATGTTACGAAATATGCGATTTCCGCCGACCCGGTCTCACCCGGAGTCACTGGCAATCGCCACTTCTATATGGACGAAACCGGCATAATTCGATTCGACGCTAGGAATGGCGCGACTTTGGCAAGCACTCCGCTCTAAGCGTCGTCTTGAGCTATTCTGATGTCGTTGTGAAACCTTGTCCCTATTGCGGCTCTCAACTCGAAAATGCGGTTGCTCAATGTCCGTCTTGCGGGCGATGGCTTGACCCCAATCTCGATTCCACGCTGAACGCCGACTCTCCGCCGATCGTTCTTCCCCCGCGCGCCACCAGCGGCCTCTCCATTGCCAGTCTCGTCTGCGCCATTTTCGCGATCGGCCCGGGCTCCATCGCCGCCGTCATCCTCGGCTATCTCGCCCTTCGCCAGATTCGACGCGATCCGCTTCGAATCAATGGCAGGCGCATGGCGATAGCCGGCCTCATCCTGGGATGGTTGGGGATTCTGGGAACCACAGTGGCGCTTCTGTTAGGAATTTATTTCTGGAAATCGCTGCATGGAACTCCGAAAGAACCGGACGTCCGACAGGTGCATCTGATCTCTGCCGCGCTCACTTCTTCTTCCCAGCCAGCTCAATCTGCCGCTCTTGCAGCTAACAGTTTTGCTCGAATTCCCGGCGAGGCGTGTTCGCGCGTAGTGATTTCCCAAGACGAAGGATCGGCCAGCAGCCGGCTCACCAGCTGCGTATGCAAAGCATGCCCGGCCTTACGCGCTTCCACTCTTCCCAGCAGTGGCAATCCCACCAGCGCCAGATCTCCAATCAAGTCCAGCGCTTTATGCCTTCCAAATTCATCCGCATAACGCAGCGGCCCGTTTAACATTCCGTCCTTCGTCAGCACAATCGCGTTTTCCAGCGATCCGCCTCGAATCAGCCCCATCGCCCTCAGCGGCTCTATGTCGCTCTCAAAACAAAAGGTCCGCGCTCGGGCCAGCACTCTACGGAAGCTGGCCGCGTTCACCACCATCTCCACTTCCTGCTGCCCCACCAGCGGGTGCGGAAAATCCACGTAGCAGCGCACAGCAAATTCTTCAGCGGGATAGATTCCGATTCGCCTGCCGTCTTCTACCACTTCCACCGGCTTCAGTAATTTCAGGTAGCGTCGTTTTCTGCGCAGCTTGCGCACGCCTGCCGCATCCAGCATCTGCATGAACGGCTCTGCGGACCCATCCAGTATCGGTAACTCGATTGCATCAATGTCCACAAACACGTTGTCGATGCCGCAGGAATAAATAGCTGCTAACAGGTGCTCTGTGGTGGAGAGCAAAACGCCTTGCTTCATCAGGCTCGTGGCATAACTCACGCGGGCGACATTGTGTCCGTGCGCTTCAATAGGGAATAAATCAAGATCGGTGCGGCGAAAAACAATTCCTGTGTCGACAGGCGCGGGAACAAGTCGCACGGTGCTCTGGACTCCCGTGTGGAGGCCGACGCCGTGGGTTCCCACTTCGCGTTGGATCGTCGTCTGAAACATGGGCGGAATATACTTCAAGCATAGCATAATGTCTGCAAATAACACGCTGGCTTGTCTTGTGTTTTCAGTAAGTTATGGAAAATAAGCCACATAAACCCTTAAATGGTGTGGCTCTTATACAACAAATTAGAACTTAACCGTCAGCCGCTCACATCTCCACCTCAAATCTACATGCAATTTTTCGCCGCTATCCAACTCTTCCTTGGCCCATCCCATCGGAGTGTTATACTGCTGTTTTGGCAATTTCCAAGGTGGTGCCGGATGAATCGTATCGCTCGCTACGGAATTCTAATCCTTTCGGTTCTCATCGTCGGCTGGGTAGGCGTGGGCCATGTTCTGGGCCGCACTGCCAATGACAAAGCCTACAAGTCGCTTCAGGTCTACAGCGAGGTCCTGCAAAAAATCCAGCAGGACTATGTCGACGATCCCAACATGCACCTCGTCACCGCCGGTTCCCTGCACGGCCTGCTGGAGTCGCTTGACTCGGAGTCCAGCTATCTAACTCCGCGCGAATACACCGAATACAAGGAAAAGACTGCGAACCCCGGCAGTGGTGAATCTGGCCTGAACCTCAGCAAGCGCTCCGGTTACATTGTGGTCACTTCGGTCTTGCCGGACAGCCCCGCCGAGAAAGCCGGACTCCATAGTGGTGATTTCCTGGAATCCATCGCTGGTTTCACCACCCGCGAAATGTCCGTCGGTCAGGCCAAGAATCTTCTAGCGGGCCAGCCCGGCACCGCTGTCAAAGTTGGCGTCATCCGCCGCGGGCGCACCGATCCGGACGAAGTCGACATCGTTCGCCAAAAACTGGCCACGCCCAAGACCATCATTCAGAAAGTGGACAGCGACACGCTGGCGTTTCGCTTCCCCACCCTCGACGCCGGCACCGCTGATGAAGTTCGCGCCCGCCTGCAGGAAGCCCAGAAACAGGGCATCGCGCACATCATTCTCGATGTTCGCGATTGCGGCCGCGGTCAGGACTCGGAAGCCATCGCCATCGCACGCCTCTTCATTCCTTCCGGAACGCTCACAACCCTAAAGCGTCAAACCGTGCCCGAGCAGGTTTTCGCTGCCGATCCTGCCAAAGTTGTTTGGAAGGGCCCCGTCTCCGTTCTCACCGACGTGACTACGACCGGTTCGGCCGAAGTGCTGGCCTCCGCGTTCGCCAATACCAAGCGCGGTGACATCGTCGGCGAACGCTCCTTTGGCCTGGGTTCCGAGCAAAAGCTGATTCCTCTCGAAGATGGCGCGGCCATCATTCTGACGGTTGCGAATTATTACAATGCCGACGGCAAATCCATTCTCGAGGAAGGCGTTGCTCCCACGGAGGTGGTGCGTGCCGCGTCCTCGCTGAATGACGATGGCGATGACGGCGACGATTCCTCCTCCGCCGCTGGCCCGCAGAAAGAACCTGCGCCGGGACCGAAGCCCCTTTCCGCCGATGATCCGGTTCTGCGCAAAGCCCTTGATCTCTTTAAGGCTTCTGCATCCGCCAAGAAGGCTGCTTAATTTAATTCGTGAATTCCCGGTTCCCCGGTAGCGGACGCAAATCCCTGTTTGGATTGTGCGTAATTCTGGCAGGCTTCTGCCTTGCGCTTGCTGGCTGCGGCAAAATCAAATCCGCCGTTCAATCGCTTCTTCATTCGAACCGCTCTGCGAACTCGCATCCCGCTCCGTATCCCTCGGCCCACCCCGTCGTGTCTGGCCCTCGCCTCGCCATTATTCTGGATGATGTTGGCAGTGATTCCGGTGCCGTCGACGCCATCTTCGCTCTGCACTACCCCTTAACCCTGTCCATTCTTCCGAATCATCCGCATTCTTGGCAGATTGCGCAGGAAGCTCACCGGCGCGGTTATCAGGTAATGCTCCACTTGCCCATGGAGTCCGTCGCCAATGAAACGCCGGAGAGTCAGGAACTCCGCCCCGGCATGTCCTCGTCTGAAATCTCGAACACTTTGAGTTCCATGCTGCAAAGCGTGCCCTATGCCGCTGGTGTCAACAATCATCAAGGCTCACTAGCAACTTCCAATCCTCACCTGATGAGTGAGCTCATGCCTCTGCTGCGCGCCCACCAACTCTTCTTCATCGACAGCCGTACCACCGCCGCAACTGTCGCGTACGACTCCGCGCAGGCTGCCCATGTGCCTTGCGCTTTCCGCAACGTGCCCTTCCTCGATGATGTTCAGGATGTTGGCGCGATTCGCCGCCAACTGGAAATAGCCGCCAGGGATGCCCGCGAAAAAGGTCATGCGATTGCCATCGGCCATCCGCATCCGACAACCTTGCGCGCCCTCACCGATTTTCTGCCCCAGGCGGAAGCTCAGGGCATTCATCTGGTCCACGCTTCCGATCTGGTGCACTAAATTAATTCTGCAAAGCCCGATCTCTGCGCCAGTGGTTCGGTGCTTTTTGAATCCATCTCTTGCAGACCGACGCAATTCTGTTATAACCACCTTGGAGTTCGTCACAGGTTATATGCCTACTCCTCAATCTTCTCACCATCTCGTCGCGGGTCGCCTCGCTCTCGATTTCGCCAATCTCTCTCCCACAGCCCATGACCTCTCGTGGAACGAATTTGTTTCCTTTCTTGTGGATGCGCGACTCATTTCGGATGATCGGGCCGCCCGGCTCCGGCCATTTCTTTCCACCGAACCTCAGGCTGTCGATGCTGTCCTCCTCCGCATCCTGCGGCTCCGCGAATCGCTCCGCGCCATTTTCGCGTCGATCTTGGATGGTAATTCTTTCCCCGCCTCTTGGGTTGAACCCGTCAACGAAGTCCTCCGCGTCACCGAGGGCCACGATGAACTTGTCATACACAAAGGGTCCTGGTCTCTTCAATTTGTCGGCCGGGAAAGCGGCCTGGACTGGCTTCTCGCTGCGATTGCTCGTTCCGCCGCGGAACTCTTGGTAGAAGGTTCCCGAGTACCCATTCGCCGCTGTGCCAATCCGTTGTGTCGGCTTTTCTTCTACGACGCCTCTCGTACTCGCCGCCGCCGTTGGTGCTCAATGGCTGTGTGTGGCAATCGTCACAAAGTCGCCGCCTTCTTGCGTCGTCGTTCTCCTCGCCACCGCGAATAACCAACTCGGACCCTGGAAAGTAGCCACGAAGTATCTCGCGCCAGTCAATCGGATCTAGCTGAGCCTCCAGGGGCCATTGCCTGTTTCGCTTCTCTGTTTTCTTCGCCGTTGAGACCGCTCGCTCGCAGTCGTATCCTGTAATGGCACGCCATTGCTGACCCTGAATCGCCTCGGGACATTTCCGAGCGACTACTTCCCGGCATGGCGACGCGCGGGAGGCTACGATGTCGCCTAAAATTATTGTGCGCTCGATTGCGCTGCTTCTTGCGGCCTTCTCTTTATTTTCCATTCGACTTGTCGCCCAAGATGACGCGCCTTCCGTTGCGGACGCGGCGCGCCAGGCCCGCCAGCAGAAACAGGACACCGCCAAGCCCGTCCACGTTATCGATAACGACGTGATTCCTCCCTCCCCCTCGGCTTCCGGCTCGTCTTCTGACTCGAATGCGGGAGCTGCGGCTGACCACACTTCGGCCTCTCCCGCTGGCGCTAAACCAGAGGCGAATCCGGCGGACGAAGCCAAGAAAAAAGAAGAAACGGAAGCTCTGAAAAAAGAAATCGCGGACAAAAAGGAAAAGATCAATTTCCAGCAGCGAGAGATTGCGCTCGCCCAGGATAGTTACTATTCCAATCCGGATCACGAGCACGACGCGGCCGGCAAGGACAAGCTCAACTCCATGCAAGCCGATCTTACCCAAGCGCAATCCGAACTCGCCGATCTTCAGGCCAAACTGGCCGCGGCTGAACCGCCTGCTGACGAAAAACCGGCAGAACCCGCCAAGCCTAAACCGTAAAAACTTCCAACAGTCACCGCTGAAATTTTCCACAACCCTTCAAACAATTCAGCGGACCTGTACTTGTTTCCCGTTGACTCCCGTTCACACTAGCGCAACAATTCATCCGTTCGTCCGGTTCGCTCATTCATTCATCGCTTGGCTGCTTAGGGGGCTCATATCCGCTCAGGAGCACGCAGCCACTGGGGGAGAGCGCTATGTCCCTGATGCCGGGCTCCACAGTTCAATGTGTCAATCCAGAATGTGAAGAGAGGGGCCGTTGGCTTCGTGCCGACATTGTCCGCTCCGAGAGTTGTCCGACGTGCGGCGAATCCCTCCGCCACGTTCCTCCACCACTCGCTCCGCGACCACATTTCCGACCGCGCCCGCTTGCGGGTCGCCCGTCCTTCCGCCCCCGCTGACCGCCCTGCCCAGCCACACCACGCTCCAGCCGTGGTGTCCGCAAGCGGTTGCAAATTGGTCTGTGAAACCGTCTGCTAATTCGCACTCGCGTCACGGTGCTTTTTCCCGCGGAGTTGTTTTCACTGTCGCGTTGTCGATCTCAACCTGCAATTCGGCGATTCGTTTCTTGTATGCCCCTTCCAGGCAGTCGACCCAGATCTTATAGATCCCGCAACTCTCGTCTCTTTCCTTTAACCACGCCCGCTGCCCTTCCAGGGCTTTCTTGCGCCCCTGATCGTCCAATCTCGCCAAATAAGCCTTGTAGCGCTCCGCGAGCTCCACATCGAGATCGGCCAGCGACTCCACATAGCAAATCGCCAGAGCGGTTCCGTCTCCTTGCTGTTCCGCTTTCGCGCAGTCATAACTGGTCTTGTACTCCGGCGCGGCTTCCACACTGACGATTTCAAACATGTCCTTCGTGCGGTTCCATTTGAATTTCACGATCAGCGGGTCATCGCGTTCCGAAGTGTCGTGATAAACCTCCACCAGCACACCATCGCCGATACGGAATTCCGAGTTCGAATTGCCGAACAGAACGGTGTTCAGCAATTTCACTTCTTGTATCTTCAGCTCTTTGATTCCTCCATCGCCATCGCGCGTAAAAACCGCGTGGACGTCCGGCCCTGCTGTTCCCGTCATGCACGTTGACGCCACCACCACCGCTTGGTCGTACCCAAGCTTCAGAAGATCGGCCTGTTCCACGGTTGAAAAGTAAATCTGATCCGGTGGGCAGTCATTCTCCTTCGCAAGGTAAACCCTCAGATCGTCCTCATCGATCATGTCGGCTGGCTTGTGCGCATTTTGCGGCCTGGTCGACAGGAATAGCGACAGCAGAAAGAAGTGCAGCAGGCTCATCGTAAAATCCTCGCCTAGGCCAATCTTACTTCCACCGCCCGCCGCACAGCCGCCAAGAATTTAGTCATGTTCTCAATGAATTCTTTCTTTGAGGTAGCTCAATACTTGGCTGGGAACATTTCCCAGTCTGCCGGCCTCTATCTCTACGAAGCCGCGTGAACTCTGCCGGTCCCCGCTTTCCGCGGCGCGCTAACGAGGTGCATCATGTCCGACGCCGCTAAACGTCCGTCTTGGAAAAAACGCTTTCTGATCCTTTCGGGTTGCGTGCTCGCCTTTATACTTCTATTCGTCGTAGCCATTCGAATCACGGTAAGCGAGCTATTTGACGGCATTGCCTCCTCACGTGCCACGGGGCTCTCGGCCGTCACGTGGAACGCGCGCAGCATGTGGTCCCAAAGTGCGGACTTTGCAATGCTTCAGAAGGGTCGCGATAACGAAGCGTGGATTGCACGGAGCGCCGACCTCCAGACACGCTCCTCGACTTTTGATCGCTGCGCAGCGTCCTTACATCAGATCGTCTCCGCTCACCACGGCTTTCGAAGACCTTCGCACCGAGAGTCGCTCTGGGTTTGGCCGCGCCCTGGCGGCCGAACTCGCCGTGCCATCCGACGAATTCGATCCCACCCTGGGTGAACTGCAAACCCTCGGCGTGTGGAGGCCGTGTCTCAGGCAGGCGAAGATTCTGCAGTAAAGCTTGCTTCGGCTGGCCGTCGCCTTGCCGCCGCGCAGACCAACTTGTCGCGTCTACAGAAGCTCCAGCGCGAACGAAAAGGCGAATTGAGAGACGCCGTCGTACTGGAAAAAGACATCGCCCAGGCCGCTGAAGCGGTGGCTGAAAATGAGCGTCTTCAGGAAAACCTGCAGAGCACTGTTGCCCAAGCCCACATCCACTTCACTTTGCTCGAGGACTACCGCGCTCCCTTTCAAGCCAGCGTGGTGCAGTGCTGCAGATCCGTAATTCTTTCGCTGAGGGCATCACCGCCATCTTTTCGACTGTCGCGCTTTTTCTTAGCCTCCTCTTCAGCTATGGCTTGCCAATTATATTCTGGCTAGCTCTTCTTTTCTGGCCCACGCGGTTTTTCTCAAAAAGGAAAGGGCCGGAAGCTTCCGCCCCCCGCCCTTTCGCTCAACCAAGTTTTGTCCTGTACTACGTCTCTACGAGGCCCTTTTCCAGGATCTCCTCGTCACTCAGCCACAAATCGGGAATGTTCGCCGACCCCAGTCGCAGTATGTCTTCCAGCGCGCCGCGCACCTCGCGCAGCCGGAAGTCCACGCCGATTTTTTCCAGCAGATCGATCAGCGCCTGTGCACCCTCCGCCAGCATCGCTTTCGGCCGCACGCCCGTTTTGTCCAGCCGGTGATAGGTCACGATGTAGAAGGCGCTTAACGCAGCCCCATGGCGCACGATGTGCAGAAACCCTCGTGCCTTCGGTTGGTTTGACGCCAGTTTTGCGGCTAGTGCAGATCCACTTGGGAGTGCGCTCATCGCGTTATCTCCTCAGCCTTCCGCATCAGCTGCATCCGCTCGTGCTCCCGCAATTCTCGCACTTATAGCACGCACCGTTCGGCACCATCAGCATTCCGCACTCCGAACACGTCGGCGCTCCTTCATGCGCGTCGCGTGGCGATGTGCTTACGGGCTCGGCCGTCCGCGGTGCTGTATACGCTACATGCGCCAGGTGCGTGGGCAGTGCCGCCCCGTTTGCCAGAGCCCCCGCAATCACCGTTCCTTCCGCTGGAGGCATGCCGTTCAGTTTCAGGTAGTCCGCGGAGATGAACCGCCCGCCCAGCCAGCGCGCAATGTAATCCAGCACCGATGTGGCGAAACGAATGTTTGGATTCGCGGAGATTCCACTCGGCTCAAACCGCGTGTTCAACAGCTTATCCACGAAAACCTTCAGTGGCACGCCGTATTGCAGGCCCAGCGAAATGGTCAACGCCAATCCGTCCATCACTCCAGAAAGTGTCGACCCTTCCTTGGACATCTTGATGAAGATTTCGCCGGCACGACCGTCGGGATACATGCCTACGGTGAGGTATCCCTCGTGCCCTCCCACGCTGAACTTGTGGGTCACGGAGTCGCGTTCCACCGGCATCTTTTCTCGCTGCGCCCGTGGGAACAGCTCGCGTTGTTCCGGCTGCGCCACCGCTTCCGCCTTCTTCTCTTCCTTCTTGTTATTCCCCGCGGCATTCAGCGGCTGCGAACGCTTCGAATTGTCGCGGTAGATCGCCACGGCCTTCAGCCCCATCTTCCACGAATCAATGTACGCGTCCATGATGTCTTCAATCGTCGATTCTTCCGGCATGTTGATCGTCTTGCTGATCGCGCCGGAAAGAAACGGCTGAGCCGCCGCCATCATATTCACGTGGCCGCGCCATGCAATCGATCGCCCGCCCGCCGTCGCCAACGAGCAGTCGAACACCGGAACGTGTTCCGCCTTCAGGAAGGGCGCGCCGTCAATCCGTCCATTCTTATCGATGTAGGTCACTATTTCGCTGGTTTGTTCCGGCGTGTACCCGAGCTTCATCAGCGCCTGTGGCACCGTGTTGTTCACGATCTTGATCACGCCGCCGCCCACCAACTTCTTCATCTTAACCAGCGCCAGGTCTGGCTCGATTCCCGTCGTGTCGCAGTCCATCATGAAGCCGATCGTGCCCGTCGGCGCCAGCACCGTCACTTGCGAATTCTTGAATCCATGCTTTTCGCCGAGTTCCAGCGCCGCATCCCAGGCGCTCTGCGCGCCCATGTACAGTTCGCTTTGCACGTTCTCCGGCTTGATTCCCCGCATGGCTTGTCGGTGCATCCGGATGACATTCAGCATCGGCTCCCGGTTTTCTTCATAACCCGGGAACGGACCCAGTCGCTCCGCCACTCGCGCGGATTGCGCGTAAGCTTCGCCGCACATCAGCGCCGTAACGGCCCCGGCCACATCGCGCCCTTCGTCGGAGTCGTAGGGCAGCGCCATTGACATCAGCAGCGCGCCGAGGTTCGCGTATCCCAGCCCCAGCGGCCGGAAGCTGTGCGAATTCTCCGCGATCTTCGGTGTCGGATAGCTGGCGTTATCTACCAGAATTTCCTGCGCCGTGATTGTCACGTCCACCGCGTGCCGGAACGATTCCACATCAAACTGTCCGTTCGGCTCCAGATACTTCATCAGGTTCAACGAAGCCAGGTTGCACGCCGTGTCGTCCAGGAACATGTATTCACTGCACGGATTGCTGGCATTGATCCGGGCCGTGTTCTTGCAAGTGTGCCAGCGGTTCACCGTCGTGTCGTACTGCATCCCGGGATCGCCGCACTGCCAGGTCGATTCCGCAACTTTGTGAAGCAATTCGCGCGCGCCCAGCTTTTCGTTAGGCTGCCCATCGATGACGTTCTTCGTCCACCAATCCTTATTGTCTTCCACGGCCCGCATGAAGTCGTCGGTCACGCGCACGGAGTGGTTGGCGTTCTGGAAGAAGATCGAGCTGTACGCTTCCCCATCGATCGAGGAATCGTAGCCCTGCTGGATGAGTACGTGCGCCTTGCGCTCTTCCTTCATCTTGCATTCGATGAATTCCACGATGTCCGGATGGTCGATGTTCAGGATCACCATTTTTGCCGCGCGCCGCGTTTTCCCACCACTCTTGATCACGCCTGCGAACGCGTCAAATCCCTTCATGAAGCTCACCGGGCCCGATGCAATTCCTCCGCCTGATAGCGTCTCCTTGCTCCCGCGCAGTGACGAAAAGTTCGTCCCCGTTCCAGAGCCCCACTTGAACAGCATTCCTTCCGTCCGCGTCAGCCCCATGATCGATTCCATGCTGTCGTGCACGGAATTGATGAAGCACGCCGAGCATTGCGGCTTCGCCTGCACGCCGACGTTAAACCACACCGGCGAATTGAAGCTCATCTTCTGTTCGACCAGCAGGTGCGTCAATTCATCCTGAAACGCATCCCGCGAAGCTTGGTCCGCAAAATAGCCGCCTTCTTCGCCCCAACGCACAATCGTGTTCACCACGCGGCTGATCAATTGCCGCACGGACCCTTCGCGTTCCGGTGAACCGGGCTTCCCGTGGAAGTATTTGCTGGTCACGATATTTGTCGCCGTCTGTGACCAGCTCTTCGGCACCTCGACGCCTTCTTGCTTGAAGATCGTCACGCCCTTTTCATTCCCGATCAGGGCTGTCCGCTTTTCCCATTCCACCTTATCGAACGGCGATTCTCCGCCATCCGTAAAATATCTCTCGAATACCAGGCCGCCGAACGCTCCAGCGCTCGCCGTCCCTTTTCCCACTGCTTTTCCATTCAACGCCGGTTTCACCGTGGCCATCCTTGATTCCTCCCCGCTGCAGGTTCCCATGATCGATGCGGGGAACCCTTATATTTTACTCCGCTGCTTCGCCGAGTGCAGGCTAGCGACCTGCAAATCTTCGATTCTGGGATCCGTCCAGGCCGTCTGCTCGCCAAAAAACCCAAAAAAGCCAACGCACTGCCCTAGGCCGGCGATTTCGCAAGGCTGAACAGCTGCTCTCCGCGTTTACTCAAAACTGCTGCGCGGAGCCTTCACTTCGCGCTCGTTTTTTTGGTGATCACGGGCTGGTTACGTGGGCAACGTCGGTCCAAGCAAATCCCCGACTCGGACCGTCTGGCGCTTCCACGTCCCCCGAATCTGGATTCGCAGTATCAAGCGGTGTGAAGGTGGTGTCAAGAGAAAATCGCAAAATCTAGCTAACTTTTTCCGCACGCGCCCATATCTTGTGGTGTCGTTGCGTCAAATTCCTTTCTGCTTTCTGCTTTTTCTTTTCTTCCCTTCCTTCTAAACTCTTTCTTGACAGTTCTCTATGCGAATTTTTTATATTTTCCTGGTTCTCTCTTTTTCTTTTCTTTCTCCGGCCTCTCCTTCCGTTCCGTTTTGGCAATCTTCCCTTCTTCCTTCCTCTTCTTCTCCTGTTGTGGCTCAAAAAATCTCCGTGCACGGCGTTCCGAACGCCGGAAAAGTTTCTGATTCGCTTTTTCGCGGCGCGCAGCCGGATCCTTCCAATCTGAACGAATTAAAAAAACTTGGCGTCGCCACGATCGTCGATCTGCGTAGCGAATCGCGTCACACACGCGATCTCGAACAACTTCACGCCGAATCTCTCGGCATTCATTTCATTTCTATTCCCGTCGATGGTTTTTCTCCGCCCACTTCGGAGCAGCTTGCGGAATTTTTCACCGTTCTTCGCCAGGCTCCTGTACAGAAAGTTTTTGTTCACTGCCGGTATGGAGAAGACCGCACTGGAGTCTTCGTCGCCGCCTATCGCATCGCGTTCGATCGCTGGACATCCGATCAGGCCCTAACGGAAATGCTGTATTTTGGCTTCAATCGTCACTGGCATCCCGCCATGGTCAGCTACGTGCGATCTCTTCCCGACCGCGTTCACACCGATCCAACTTTGAAATCCGCTCTCGGAAATTAGCTCTTTCCACTTGTGCGGTTCATTGGCGTCCTCTCACGTCCTTCTGCTCCAGTACTTTCGTACCTCTTGAACGTGACTCCTGCTTCATTCTCCGCCGCATCCCCTCTCGATATTCTTCCTTCCAGCAACGGTCCCAGGGATCGATGCGCTGAGGAGTCTCCACACGTGCAAGTCGGCCGCTATCAGATCCACGAAACACTCGGCGTCGGCGCCCATAGCCGCGTCGTTCGCGGTCACGATCCGCTCATCGATCGTTCCGTCGCCATCAAGCTTTTCTCTCCTGCACTGGCACGCGGCGATGCGCGCCATCGCTTCCTTCGTGAAGCCCGCGTAGTTGGCAAGCTCTCTCACCCTTGCGTGATCGCGGTTCATGACATGGGCATCGAAGAATCCACACAGACTCCCTATATGGTGATGGAGCTGGTCGAAGGCCAGTCTCTCGAAAAAGTTATCGCGAAAGGCTGCCTGCCTTTTCCATCCGCGTGCGAATATGCCGCTCACGTCGCCACTGCTCTTGCTGTTGCCCATCGTCGCGCGGTTATTCATGGCGACATAAAGCCCGCCAATATTCTGATCACCAACGAAAATCGCGTGAAGCTCACGGACTTTGGCATGGCCCGCCTCGCCAGCCATCAAGTCGATTCATCCGTTCACGGCACTCCCGCTTATTGGTGCCCGGAGCAAATTCTTGGTCGCGCCCAGGATGCGCGATCCGATCTCTTCTCTCTTGGCGTCGTCCTTCACGAGATGCTAACCGGTTTAAATCCTTTTGCAGGTGATTCAATTCCAGCTGTCTGCAATCAGGTCCTGTCCACCGCGCCCCTGCCGCCTTCGCGCTCTACACCCTCTGTCCCCGCCCTTCTGGATGACATCGTCGCTTCCTGCCTGGCCAAGGAGCCTCAGATGCGCATTGGCTCTGCCGATACACTGGCAGAGCAACTATTCCCTCTCGCCCGCCGTAACTCTCCGGCAATTCAAGCGGTTAGCAGCCCTGAACCGTCGTTTCGTTCGCGCGCCGCCCGTCTCCTCCGCTCCGCCTGACGTCCTTGGATTTCGCGTCAACCGCTTCAAACTTTTGTCCAAGTCATCTCGTCTATACCGGCTGGAGGTATTCGTTATGACTTCTCGCCGGGCACTCACCGTTTCCGCCATGGTTATCTGGGCCGCCGTCGCCGTGACCGCCGCTCCACGAGCCCTTTCTCACCGCCATTCCCCAACAGTTTTGCCCAGCGTGGACTTCCCCGCTGAAACGTGCGCCGATCTTCACATCCGCTTCGATCACCGCGATACCGTCCTGCAATCCGAAGATCGCACCATTACCAAAGCGGAAGCTCCCACCCTTCGGGTTCACGCGGAATCCAACGGAGGTGTCTATGTCGTTGGCTGGGACAAAGACGCTTATGCTGTCACCCTCTGCAAGGCCGCAGAAGCCGGTTCGGACGCTAGCGCGCTCCTCTCACAGATTCACCTATCCTTTCGGAATGGCGATCTTCGCATTTCTGCCCCGAATTCCAACGAACGCTGGGCTGCCCACCTCCTGATCCGCTCTCCGAAGTCCTCCGCTCTCGACCTGCAAGTGAACAATGGCCCCATGACCCTCTATCACGTAGACGGCAATCTTCGCGTGCGCGCCGAAAATGGTCCTGTCACCGTTACAGGCTGCACCGGCGAACTCGACCTTGGCTCCCAGAATGGGCCGCTGACCTTGGAAGAGAATAGCGGCAAGCAGACTGTTCGCTCCGAAAACGGGCCACTCAGCCTCCTCTTATCCGGCCGTTCTTGGGAGGGCTCGGGACTCGACGCCCACAGCACCAATGGCCCGGTGACTCTTCAAGTCCCATCGGGCTACACTTCCGGCGTAGTGTTGGAATCGGACGGGTATGGCCCCTTTCAGTGCAACGCCAGCGTCTGCTCGGAAGGCCGCAAGACCTGGGATGACGACCATAAGCGCGTCGAATTTGGATCGGGTCCCACGATCGTTCGCGTGTCCACTGTGAATGGACCCGTTTCGGTTGCTAACTAAGCGATTAACAGTAAGTCCCACTGAAATCTGGTACTTGCCGCTGGTACCGACTACGAAAAAACGCGTGCGCGTCCGACAATTCTCTTGCCGCCGCGCACTCTTTTGGGACACAATTTCCTCTGCGCTGGGCTTTGCGCACTTGGTTCCCCGTCCAATCCCCTGGACCGGTGTCCTAGGGATCGCCCGGCGTTCTCATATGTCAACTTTTCTCTTGATAGTTGTTGCAGCTGCCGTCGGTGCCTTGGTGCTCGGGCTTATTCTGAAGGTCCGCCTGCGCGATCAAGAGGTGTGGGAAGAGCTCGTCGATCCAAAAACTTCTTCCAACCCTTTTGACTCCGAATCTTCGCGGAATCCTGATGCTGGCGAGCGCTATGATATTGACGCGGACGAGCTAGAAGGAAATCATGCTTTTCAGGATGAAGAAGAAATGACTACGAACCCACTCTCGCAGTCTCATCGTTCTGTACAAGATCCTGAGCTTCGGCGCAGCTCGCGCATCGAGCGGCCGGTTTCGCTCGTCGTTCTTGGAACCAACCGCCGCGGCGAAATCTTCCAGGAAAGAACATCCGCGGTCTCCATCAATCTTCACGGCTGCCGCTATTCCTCTCGCCATGAATACGCGCCGGAAGGTTGGGTCACTCTTCAGGTCACGGGAACCGATGGAGCGAACTCGCGCCCGGTGCGCGCTCGCGTTCGCTCGGTCTTCACTGCTCAAACGTCTCGCGAACTCTGCCAGGTCGGCGTCGAACTGGAGACTCCCGGAAATATTTGGGGCATCCACGCCGTACCCGAAGACTGGCAGCGCCTCCTCGGAAGCAACAACTCTGCCTCGCGGAGTTCCGCGGCAGTGGCGCCAGCCCACGATTCTGCGGCTGCTCCCGCTTCGTTCCACGACCGCCAGGCCGGTTCCAACGACCGGAGGGCGGAAGTCACCGTGTTTCCCGGACCGCCAGCTGCAACTTCGGATGAAGCCGCCGAAAAAGAGGGCTCTCCAACCAAGGCCGAACGTGTCGTCATCACTGCCGAACAACTTCTGCAGGCGCTGCAAGGTAAGCTCCAGCTTGCTGCCGAAAAGTCTGTTCAAGTCGCTCTCTCATCGCAACTTGACGACGCCGTTAAGGCTGCACTGGGCCGCATCGAGGACGGCTGGAAAGACAATGTCCGCCAGACCGAACAATTCTCGGCCGCGCGCATGGCCGAAGCCCATACTCTTTGGGACAACGAGCTGCACTCCTATCGCGATCGCGCCGAGGATGTTGCTCGCCGCATTGAGGCGCTCACCGCGCTTTCTCAGCAAGCTCTTGCCGACTCTCAGAAATTCGTGGAACGGTTTGCCAATGAAACCGCTCCTCAGCTGCAGGCCCAGCTGAACGACTCCATCTCCCGTGCTCATTCAAATTTTGAAGCGCAAGCTTCCGAGCTTTCTTCCCGCCACCTCGCCGGACTCAACGAAGACGCCCAGCGTGCTACTGGCGACGCCCGCTCGAAGATCGAAAGCGCCCTGGAGCAAGCCCGTTCGTTTACTCCACCCGCCGCTTCCCCTGCCGTCGATTCCGTATCCCAGGATCGCTTCGATTCACAGATCAATTCTTTCCGGACCGAAGTTCTTGGCCGGTTTGAAGCGCGTCTGGCTGAACTGCAATCTAGCTTCGTGCAACAACACGAGGTCGCGCAGAATCGCATCAATGATCTCGCGCACCAGTTCGAAGGATTCGCCAACGAGTCCCGCCAAGCTCGTTCACAGAACGAACAAAGTCTCACCGAAGTTCGCTCTCTAGTGAACAATTCGACCCGAGGAGTCCCTCAGGAGCAGCTGCATTCCTTGCGCGCGGAAGTTCTGGATCGCCTCGAAGCGCGTCTCGCCGAGCTTCACTCTGGATTTACACAACAGACCGACGCCGCTCGCAATCGCACCAACGATTTGGCCCGCCAACTCGAAGGACTGGCCCTTGAATCTCGCCAAGCTCGTTCGCAAAACGAGCAAAATATTGCCGAGGTCCGCTCTCTGGTCTCCAATGCCGGTCAAGGCGTTCCCCAGGAGCAACTCAACTCCACGCTGAATTCTTCTCGCGACCAGATTTTCAGTCATCTCGAATGGCGTCTTGGCGAGGTTTCCGCGCATTACGAGAGACTTGTCGCCCAGGCTCAAGCTCGCGCCGACCAGCTCTCCCAGCAACTTGAGAAGCTTTCGGCGGAAACCCGTGATCGCCTCAATGAAGCTCGCCAGCTTGCCGAACGCGCCCCGCGCGAGCTCAGCCCGCAGGACCTTGCCTCCATCGAGCAATCCGTCGGTCATGCCGCCAAGGAATTCGAAACGGTAGCCGCCCGTGTTTCCGACCGCCAACTCATTCGCCTGATGGAGCAGAAGCAAGTTGTCTCGCACGAGGTCACGCTGGAACTCGAAGCCCGCGCCAGTGAAGCTCGCGCGCTCCTGCAAAAAGCCTCCAACAGCACCATCGATGATTTTCGTCGCCGCGTCGAAGCGCAGGCTAACCACGTCCTGGCCGAAGCCACCGAGCGCGCCAGTTCTTCGCTCGCCTCTCTGGATGCGGAGAATCGTGCCGCAGTCGAAGCACGTCGCCGCACCCTGGAGGCGGACGTCGCTCGCGCCGCCGAACAATCCACCGCGGAATTCCGTTCCGGCATCAAGGCCTTTCTCTATTCCTGCCTCGTCGCCGCTGTCAGCGCCGTCGATGAGCATGCCCAGACAACTCTGGCCGGCCTTTCCAAGGAACCCAGCAACACCCAACGCGCACTGGAGGCCTTTTCAAAAGAAAATCCCACTCCCGACGACACGCAGTTTCCACCCAAAGCTGCAACTCCGTAGAACCCCTCACACTCTGTCAACTTTGTTCGTGCGCTACGCCGGTGGCCCGCGTTCCCATCTCCTCGTCCGTTCCTATTGAGTAAATTCAACCCTTCAGGCAACAGCGGTCCAAAACTCCGCATCCTT
This sequence comes from Candidatus Acidiferrales bacterium, assembly GCA_963701055.1. Classification (GTDB taxonomy): domain Bacteria; phylum Acidobacteriota; class Terriglobia; order Acidiferrales; family UBA7541; genus Acidiferrum. Next base: position 6,219,655 of record OY969563.1, read on the forward strand.
GCTGATTTGTTTGAATGAATAGGTCAAGGGAGGAGCGCTTGGTGTAAAAAAGCTGAACTCAGCACCATGCTGATTCAGAAACACCAAGGAGGCTCCTCATGCAACCTATGTATTACATCGGGCTAGATGTGCACAAGCAGAAGATCAGTTACTGCGTGAAAGACAGTGGCGGCAAGTTATTTGCTGAGGGATGGATTCCCGCCACCCGCCACGATCTGGACTGTTGGATGAAAAACTTACCGCAGCCGTGGAGCGCGGCGATGGAAGCCACCATGTTCACCGGCTGGATCTACGATCACTTAAAACCACACGCCACGGAGTTAAAAGTGGCCCATCCATTGATGTTACGAGCCATTGCCGCCGCGAAAAAGAAGAACGACCGTATCGACGCCAGCAAAATCTGCGACTGTCTGCGCTGCGATTTCCTGCCCGAGTCTTATATGGCTCCGACGGCCATTCGCGAACGGCGGCGCACGCTGCGCTATCGCAACCTGCTGGTGCGTCAGATGGTGCAGATGAAGATCAAGACCAGCACGCTGCTAATGGAAGCGGGGGTGAGCTACAACAAGCAGAAGCTCCACAAGGCTGGCTATTTCCGCGAACTCCTCGCCAGCAACCCGGATATCGACGAGGGGTTGCGCTCGCTACTGCGCCAGTGCCGCGAAATGGTGGTGCGACTGGGGAGAATGGAAGCCGCTCTGATCCACTCGCTGCAGCAAGATCGCTTGCTGGCCGAACGCGTGGAGCGGTTGCTGAGCATTCCCGCCATCGGGCCGATTACGGCGCTGACCTGGGCGCTGGAAGTGGGCGAGGTGCAGCGCTTTTCGTCGATCAAGAAGGCCGTGAGCTACTGCGGCTTGTGCGGGGACCAGCACAGTTCGGCGGATCGTGTGCAACGCACGCCGCTGTCGAAGCAACGCAACAAGCATCTGCAGACCATGCTGATCGAAGCGGCCAAGATGGCCCCACGCTACAGCCTGACGCTGGCGCTGCTCTACGATAAAGAAAAGCAGAAGGGCAACGCCAACCGTGCGACATTGGCGGTGGCCCGGAAGTTGGTGGCGTATCTGATGGCCGTGGACCGCGGGCAGACGCATTTTCTGGTGCTGGACCGCGAGACCTGCGCGGCCGCGTAGGCCGGCCGGAGACGACGGAATTTTTCAGCGCGAGGCCTGCCAGGTCTTGCCGTTAAGCGACTGAGCGCGAGAACGCAAGCTCCCGATGCTCCCGTTGATTTGTTTCGAGACTGGCAGGAACACACCAACTCAATCTTGCTGGGCAGCCAGACGGCGGAGAATGCCCATGGCCCGCGTCTCTCTCTTGCTGTCTCTGCTCCTCTGCGCTTCGCAGTTGATTCAAGCGCAACAAAATTCATCCACGCAGTCGAAGCCCAAGCCCATCGCGCCGCTCGCCGCCACACCGCAAGCGGAACCTCGCACATCCGCTTCCGAATCTTCTGAAAAACTGCCTGTGCGCCGCGTCGTCCTCTACAAAAACGGCGTCGGCCATTTCGAGCACCTCGGCCGCGTCGCCGGCAGCCAGGACGTCCACATTGATTTCACCAGCGCTCAACTCAATGATGTTCTGAAAATCCCTCACCGTCCTTGATCTTTCCGGCGGCCGTATCACTGGAGTTAACTATAACTCCGAAGCCCCGCTCGTGCGCCGCCTCGCCACTTTGCGTCTCGCACTCGGCGAGAAACCCACGCAATCCGAATTTCTCGGTGCTCTTCGCGGCGCGCGCATTGAAGTCCGCAGTGGTGCTGGCGCTCCGATCGTCGGCAAACTTCTCAGCGTCGAGCGCAAAACCCGCTCCAGCACCAGCTTTACGGTTGCGACCGACGAAATCTCTTTGATCACCGATTCCGGCGAAGTCCGCTCCGTGGACCTCAGTCCCGCCACCTCCATCCGCATTCTCGATCAGGATCTCCAGGTCGAGGTCGGCCGCTATCTTGGCCTCGTCGCCGCCGCTCGCGATCAGGACGTTCGCCGCATGACCATTTCCACCACCGGTTCCGGCGAGCGCAATCTCTACGTCAGCTACATCAGCGAAGTCCCTATCTGGAAAACCACCTATCGCATCGTTCTCCCCACCAAGCCCGACAAGAAACCGCTCCTTCAAGGTTGGGCTATCATCGACAACACCGTCGGCGAAGATTGGAACAATGTCGAACTGTCTCTCGTCGCTGGTGCTCCCCACTCCTTCATCCAGCAACTGTCTGAGCCCTACTACGGCCGCCGACCCGTCGTCGCGCTTCCCGAAAATGTTCAGCTGGCCCCTCAAACTCACTCCGCCACCCTCGTCGGCGGCAACGGCCGTTTGTCTGGCCAGATCACCGATCCTAGCGGCGCCGTTGTTGCGGGCACAAACGTTCGGCTCCTCGACGAAAAAGGTGACGTCATTGCCACTACTTCTGCCGACAGCAACGGTAATTACTCCTTTTCGTCGCTACCCGTTGGCGCCTACAACGTCGAGTTCCAATCCCCCGGGTTCAGGAGAAGTGTGGTTTCGCAGCTCAACGTTAGCCCTGGTGAAAATCAAATCAACGGCCGGCTGCAAGTGGGTTCGGCGGCCGAAACGGTTATGGTCACTGCTACCGCCGGCGGCATATTGAATACGGAGTCTGCCGAGGCGGCGGCAATTTCCTCTCCCGGTGTCGCCAACCGCGCCCACGTTGGTTCCGGCTCTGGCAGTGGGTACGGCCCTGGCGTAGGCGGCGGTACGGGTGGCGGACGCTTTGTTGCTGGCGCCTCCGCACCTGCGCCGTCAAAGTCCTGGATCGAAGCCGCCCGCGACATTAGCAGCGCTGCTGCGTCCGGCCAGGACCTCGGCGATCTGTTCGAATGCAAGCTCAAGGACCGCGTCACACTCAAGAAAAATCAGTCCGCTCTCGTTCCCATCGCCCAAACGGACATTGCGGCCGAAAAAGTCTCTCTCTGGAGCAGCACAGCTTATTCCGGCCGTCCCCTCCGCGCCCTGTGGCTCAACAACATCAGCACGCTGACCCTCGATGGCGGAAGTTTCAGTGTTCTGGAGAATGAAGTCTTTGCTGGCGAAGGTCTCACCGAGACCATCAAACCCGGTGAGCGCCGTCTCCTGTCCTACGCCACCGATCTTGCCCTCCTCGTGGAAATGCAGAAATCCAGCAAGCCCCAGCGTATTACACGCGTGAAAATCGCCAAGGGCGTGATGACCCAAACCAGCGAACTCCGCGAGAGCACCCTTTACGCCGTGCGCAATCAGGACGACTCTACCCGTGTACTCGTCATCGAGCAGCCGGCACGTTTCGATGCCACGCTTGCCAAAGGCTCCAAAGAACCCGAAGAGCGCGCTCCCGGCGTGTATCGCTTCAAGCTCGACGTCCCTGCAAAATCCACCGCTTCGCTACCTGTCGAAGAAGTTCGAGTCCTGCAAAGCAACTTTCAACTCGCTGATCTCGATGACGCGCAAATTGCCGTCTTCTCCAAAAACGGCAGTATCGCACCGGACATGGTGCAAGTTCTGCAGAAAATTGCCGCCCAAAAAGCGATTATCAGCAAAGTCGAACAGGATATGGAAGATCGCCAGAAAGATATCGACCGAATCGTCGCGGACCAAGCTCGTCTCCGCGAAAATATGAAAGTATTGAAAGGTAGCTCCGAGGAAAAAGCCCTTCTCCAGCGCTACACCAGCGAACTCGACCAGCAGGAAACCCAGCTCGATTCCCTGCGCAAGAATATCCAGTCCACGGAAGCACAGCGCGATAAATCCAACGACGAACTGCAAGACATGATCGCCAACATCCAGCTCGAATCCACTTTCTAGCTCCGTATCGGCACAACACTGTTGTGCCCCATGTCCGCAAGATCTCCGATCATGTTTCCAACTGCGTTTTTCTGAAGCCCGTCAAACGCGAAAAAAACCGGCATACCACGCCGGTTTCGTGCTGCTTCGTTGTTGCTTTATTTCCGTTCTACTCGTATCGCAGAGCTTCCACCGGATCCAGTCTCGCCGCTTTCACTGCCGGCCAAACTCCGAAGATCAACCCAATGCTCACGCTCACCGCAATTCCTGTTGCCGCTGCCCAGAACGGCACCACTCCCGGCCAATCCAGCAGCCAGCGAACCAGGAACACCAGCATGAAAACCAGCACCAGGGCGAGCAATCCTCCCGCGCCTGTCAGCGTCATCGCTTCCAGCAAAAACTGCCAGGTGATGTCTTTCCGCTTCGCTCCAATCGCTTTGCGCACGCCGATCTCGCGCGTCCGTTCCGTCACGCTCACCAGCATGATATTCATAACGCCCACGCCGCCAATCAACAATCCAATCGAACTCAGCACGATCATCGACAGGTACACCATCATCATAATGCTGTGAAACTCTTGCACCTCTTGGTCTGCCGTGGCGATCGAAAAGTTGTCTTTGCCGCCCTGGGGCACATTTCGGCGCTTCTCAAGAACCTCCCGCATCTGGTCCACCGCATCGTTCAACCTTCCCGGATAAGCTTGCGCCCTCATGTTGATTTCGTTTGCGGTTGGAAATGTCTTCTGAAACGTATTGAACGGGATTAGCACTCTGCGGTCTTCATCGCCCATGCCGAATCCGCCTTTCGGCTTCTCCACCACGCCGATCACTTGAAAATTCGAACCGTCGATCATCACCTCTTTGCCGATCGGGTGACCTTCGGGAAACAGAACCGGCGCCACGTTTTCGCCCAGCATCACAACTTTTTCTTTATGCAGATCGTCCCCTTCGCTGATGAACCGTCCTTCCACGGTCGATGCGTTCGCGTACACCAAACCAAAGTTCGCCTGCACGCCTCGAAAATCGATCGCCGATACCGATCCAGACTTCGTGCGCACCGTATGCACGTGGTCCCAGTCCGTCTGCAGGAACGTGGTCACACTCTTCACCGCTGGGCATAACGCCATGATCGCTTTGCCGTCGTCCAATGTCAGCGGCTTACGCTGTATTTCCTCCAGTGGAGGGGGGCCTCCATTTCGCCCCTGGTCCCACTTGGTGATAAACGCGGTGTCCGCGCCGAACTGGTTGATGTTTTCCTGAATCTTCTGATCGAATCCGGTGAGTAGCGCCGCCACCAGCATGATCACGCTCACGCCCAGCACCACTCCAAATACCGTCAGCGCACTGCGCATCTTGTGCGCCCGCAACGTGTCCATCGCCTGCTTCAAATTCTCGCCGTACGCTTGTGCCATAGTTCGCCTTACCCGTCCGCTCGCAACGCTTCAATCGGATCCAGTTTCGCCGCCCGCATCGCCGGAAAAATTCCAAAAAACAATCCCACGCTGGTCGCCAGACACAATGACAGGATCACCGCAATCAGGGGTGTGGACATGGGAAACGAAAATACCGCCTTCACCAAGAACACGGTGAGGTACGCGACGATGATCCCAATGAATCCACCCGTCGCCGCCAATACCGCCGACTCGGTCATGAATTGCAGCAGAATGTGTTTCTTCCGTGCGCCCAATGCCCGGCGCAGTCCAATCTCCCGCGTGCGTTCCGTCACGCTCGCCAGCATGATGTTCATGATCACGATCCCGCCCACCACCAGGAAGATGCTCACCAGCGCCATGGCTACAACGGCCAGGTTGCCCGTCAAGTCATGCCACAGCTGCATGATCGAATCGGAACCTAGAATTGCGAAATTATCTTCAGCGTTATACGGAATATGCCTCCACGCGCGGAACAGCATGCGCGCTTCGTCTTCGCTCGCTTTTATCAATTCCTGGCTCGGTGCTTGAACGAAAATAGCGACCCAATCCTGCGCCGTATGCCACCCTTTTCGATAGGTATTGAGCGGCATCATGATGTAGTTGTCTTGCGACTGCCCAAAAGCACTGCCCAACGCCTCTGCCACGCCAATCACTTCATACGTATGCGTCTGCACTCGCACCGTTTTGCCGATTGGATCCTCATTTGGAAAAAGTTTCGCCGCCAACTCGGGTCCTATAAACACCACCTCTGCCCGGTGTTCGTCGTCCGCCTCCGTTAAGAACCGCCCTTGTGCCACATTCAGGTTGCGCACATCCGCGAAATTCGCGGTTGTGCCAAACATGTGGGTATTTTCCATGACCACGTTGCCGCTTTTCGTTTGCACGAACTTGTCTTCTTCTGCGGCAACAGCGGTAGCCAGTTTCATGCTCTCGCGCAGCCTTACGTAGTCCTCCAGGTTAATTAGCGGACGTCTTTGCGCCTTAATGAACGCGTCCTGACTCGTGATGATCCCGAAGCGATCCACGATAAATACATTGGCGCCAAGATTCGCCACCCGGGTGGCGACGTACCAATTCAATCCGGCGATCACGCTCATCACCACCACAAGCGTCCAAACCGCCAGAATCACTCCCAGCAGCGTCAGGAAACTTCTCAGTTTGTGCGCCTTCAACGCATCCAGCGCCACCCTTAGGGTCTGCACGAACGTGCGCCAGCCACGGCGGTATCTCTCGATCCGCGTTAGCGAATCTCCCGCGGGCCTGGCCAGCTGTGTTGCCCTGAAACCCTCTAAAGGGACCACTCCCATGCTATTGTCCACCTGTTGAAAATACGTACCTGCGCCCCGGTTTGTTTCCAATCCACCGATTTCTCTTCTCTTTAGACGTGCTCCGGGCTGCGATTGTTCTTGCGTTCGGCAGGTTTACTTCGATTTAGAAGGTAATTGGCCGCGTAGGAGATGTCTGTGACTCGATCACATCGTCAGGCAGAAAGCGTCTTACAACTCGAAGCAGCTCAAACCCGCACCACAAATTCCAGCAAGTCTATTATATCGAATAGTTTGACTCGAACAATGCTAAACCGGTACTGCTGATGTAAACTCTCTCACTCGCCCTGGTACAAAAAGTCGGTCCGGTCACTGCGTTTGCTATTCGTACCTTAACGCTTCCACAGGATCGAGTTTCGCCGCCTTCGTTGCCGGCCAAACCCCAAAAATCAGCCCCACACTCACGCTTACCGCCACCCCTGTACCCGCCGCCCATACCGGCACCACCCCGGGCCAGTTCAGCTTCCATCGGATCAGCCATACCAGCCCATTCACCAGCACCAGCGCTAGCACGCCGCCAAGCCCTGTCAAAGTCATCGCTTCTAGCAGGAATTGCCACGTAATGTCGCTGCTCTTCGCCCCAATCGCTTTGCGCACTCCGATTTCCCTCGTCCGCTCTGTCACGCTCACCAGCATGATGTTCATGACACCGATTCCGCCCACCAGCAATCCCACCGAGCTGAGCACCACCATCGCCAGCGCCACTTTGTCCACAATCTGGTGAAACTCCGCCACCTGTTCTTCCGCCGTCGAGATGGAGAAATTATCCTTCCCTCCAAATGGCACATTCCTTCGGCGTTCCATCACTTCGCGAATCTGATCCACGGCTTGCGCCAGCATTCCGGGATACGCTTCCGCGCGGATGCTCACCTCGTCTGCGGCAGGATAAATCTTCATAAATGTCTTGTAGGGAATCAGAACGCGCCGGTCTTCTTCGTCTGCCCCGAATCCCCCTTTTGGCTTCTCGAGCACTCCAATCACCTGAAACTCCGCACCATCGATCATCACGTCTTTGCCAATCACATGCCCGTTGGGAAAAAGCACTGGCGCAACACTTTCTCCAATCACCACAACTTTTTCCCGGTGCAGATCGTCGCCATCGCTGATGAATCGGCCTTCCTTCATCGTCGCATTCGCGTACACCAGTCCGAAGGCCGCCTGCACTCCCCGAAAATCGATCGCCGTCACTTCGCCCCCGCTGGTGCGAATTGTGTGCGTCGTGTCCCAGTGTGGTTCCACCCACGCACTCGCGCTCATCACGGCGGGGCAGCGCTCTTCGATCGCTATCGCATCGTCCATCGTCAGTGGCTTCCGGAGCCGCTCCTCCAGCGCCGGCGGCCCGTTGCGGCTCTGATCCCACTTGCTGACGAACGCGGTGTTCGCGCCCACTTGATTGATTTCTTCTTCAACCTTGTGGTTAAAGCCGGTAATCAGCGCGGACACCAGCATGATCACGCCCACACCCAACACCACGCCAAACACCGTCAGTGCGCTTCGCATCTTGTGCGTGCGCAGCGTGTCCAGCGCCTGCTTCAGATTTTCTCCGTACGCCTTTGCCATCTGGCTTTACCCGTCAGCCCTCAATGCCTCGATCGGATCCAGCTTCGCTGCCCGCATCGCCGGAAAAATCCCGAAAAACAGGCCCACCGATGTCGCCAGAATGAGCGACAGAATCACGGCGCCGATCGGCATGTCCATAGGAAACGAAAACGTGTACTTCACGAAAAACACAATCGCCATCGCCGTCAAAATGCCGATGAGGCCTCCCGTCGCTGCCAACAGCGCGGATTCCGTCACAAACTGCAGCAAAATGTGCTGTTTTCGCGCTCCCAGCGAGCGCCGCAATCCAATCTCTCTGGTCCTTTCTGTGACGCTCGCCAGCATGATGTTCATAATCACGATCCCGCCCACCACCAGAAACACGCTCACCAGCGCCATCGCAACGAACGCCAGATTTCCCGTCAATTGGTGCCACACCGCCATAATCGAATCGGATCCCAGAATCGCAAAGTTATCGGTGCCGTTGTACGGAATATGCCTCCACGCCCGGAATAGCATCCGCGCTTCTTCTTCCGCGGATTGCATGGACTCCGCATTCGGCGCTTGAACAAACACCGCCAACGAATCATTCGCCTTGTGCCAGCCTTTCAGGTACGTTCCCAACGGCAACAACAGGTAATTATCCTTTGATCGACCCAACGCGCTGCCGATCCGGCCGCCAACTCCGATGACTTCGTAGGTATGCGTCTCCGCCCGCACCGTTCTTCCGATTGGATCCACGTTCGGAAAAAATTTCTCCGCCAGGTCCGCCCCGATGAACGCCACCTCGGAGCGGTGCTCCTCGTCCGCCGGCGTAATAAACCTTCCTTCCGCAATGGCCAGGTTCTCGATCTCCGCGTAGTTCGAGGTGACCCCAATCACTTGAGTGTTTTCCATGATGGTGTCGCCGCTTCGTGTCTGGGAATTTTGCCTGTCATATCCAGCCACTTGCTTCGCCAATTGGCTGGTGTCCCGGAAGCGCTCAAATTCTTCCACGGTGATCAGCGGCCGTTTTTGCGCTTGGACCCAGGCATCCTCGCTCGTGATAATTCCGAACCGGTCGATGATGAACACGTTCGCGCCAAGGTCCGCCACTTTGTCTGCGATATATTTGTTTAGCCCGGCAATCACGCTCATCACGGAAACGAGTGTAGCCACGGCCAGAATCACGCCCAGCAGCGTGAGAAAGCTGCGCAATTTGTGCGCGCGCAACGAATCCATCGCCAATTTCAGCGTTTCGACAAACGTAATCCAGCCGCTGCGCCTCGTCACCGCGGTCTTCATTGCGTCACGCCCGAAACAGGGCGCACTCGCCATATGTTCAATTGGGGCAGATCCCAAGCTTGTTTGACCCCAGGGCAATTGTATTGTTGAGACAATACACTTATTTTCTGCTTTGGCAAGCTGACCCTGGGACCGTTTTACTTTGCGACCCTTCGTATGCTTTCATGGTGTTTCGCAGTATGCTGCCGCCCACCCTTGCCGAACGCCCTAAGGGTCCGCATTAATATGTACCATACACTTTAGTTTCTATAGGTTACATGATCGCAGCGAACTCATCTTCGTTCTTCCGCGCTCTTCGATTGGCCGCTACTTTGGTTTGCCTCGTTTTCCTCGCTTCCCTCTCGATCGGCCAGGAATCTCCAAACCCAACTGGCACTTCCACCACGTCCGACCTGTTTAATCGTGTGATCGCCAACCAGAAAAAGGCCGAAGCTTTACTGGACGAATACGAACGCACCCAGCGCATCGAAAAAAGAGCCACCGGTGCCGATCCCGACCCCGTCACTACCCGTTACCGGCTCTTTCCGGGCGGCCCCGCCGTAGACAAGTTGCCGCTTTCCCCGGACGGAAAGCCTGCCGACTCCGATAGCTATCGCAACGACCTCGAAAAACTCGAGAAATACCTGGCTTGGGCGGCCGAAGACGGCTCCTCGCAAAAAGACGCTTATGCAAGGGCCCAGCACAAGCGCAAAGAGCGCTTTGACTTGATGGATGCTACCCACCAGGCCTTTGTTTTCACACTGGAAGGCAAGGAATTGCGCGGTGATCGCACCCTGATTCGCTACAGCATGACGCCAAACCCTGCGTATAAGCCCACCACTCGCAATACCGTGATCTTCACCAGGGTGCGCGGCACGATCTGGGTCGATGAACAATCCTCCGAGTTGGCCAAAATCGAAGGGTCCGTCACCGAAGATTTCTCCGTCGCTCTCTTTCTCGCCAAGGTCTACAAGGGCAGCCATTTCATGCAGGAGCGCTACGAAATCGCTCCCGGCATCTGGGAACCTACCTTTGAGCAGTATGATTTTGATGGCCGGAAATTCATGGTGCCGTTCTCCATTCACGAACGCACCTTCTACACCGATTACAAACATGTGGGACCGCCCAAAGAATCCATAGCGGTCGTACGTGCTGAATTGAGCAAACTCCAGGCCGACCCGCCTCCACACTGAAACTTCTTCAGCTATACTGGATTAAAGTACTGGTACCACCCAGCCGGTCTGGAGGGTTCTCATGCTCGGTCGGCTTCTCGCCTCGTTTTTCCTCATCACTACCCTATCGCTTCCCGTTTTGGCACGACCCCAGGACGCTCCTAGTGCACAAAATGCCGCGCCCGCAGTGCCCACCGCTCCTGCTGCTCCCGCCCCCAAAAAGATTTGGACCAACGAGGATCTTGCTGGAACAAAAGGGGGCGTTTCCGTCGTCGGCGACAAGCGCAACCAGTACTACCACATGGGTTCGAACGCGCTCGCGGACCCTGCCACCATTGCTCGCATCAAGAAAAGCCTGGATAAGCTCCAGACTCAACTCGGCGACGTGAATAACAAGTTGAAGTCCTATAAACAATTTCAGGACGGTGAGCCGGTTTCCACAGGGGAACGCGACATCTCGAAAGGCTACAGCCGCACTCCCGTCGACCAGCAAATGAATCAGCTCCTGAACAAGAAAAAAGAACTGGAATCCCAGATCGCGGATTTGTTGGACGAGGCCCGCAAAAAGGGCATCGACCCGGGCCAATTACGTTAACGAAACAGGAGAAGCACATGAAATTCCTCGCGGCCTCCCTTGGCTCTTTCCTGTTCCTTACAGCACTGCCGGCACGAGCCCAATCGCCCGATGCCGCCTCCAAACCCGCGGACTCACCCGCCAAGGCTCCGACCAGCCCGACACCGGAGAAGAAGCCGAAGAAGGTCTGGACCAATGACGAGATCGGCTCCGTGAAAGGCACCGTCTCCGTCGTCGGCGAAAACAATTCCTCCTCTTCCTCGTCGAGTTCTCCAGACTCGCACCTCGCCTTCACAACCAGCGGAAGTTCGGCTGGCGCCCGCCAGAAACAGATCGCGGACTATCGAGACCGCATCAAGGATTACCAGAACCAGATCGACGCCATTGATAAACGAATTTCACAACTCAAGGACTTCAAAGCCGAAAACAGCACTCCCACCGGCGGCATCAATCCAACCCAGGGCTACAACATGGTTCCCGTCGAGGATCAGGTAAAGGAACTCGACGACCAGAAAAAACGATTGCAGGCTAAATTGGACGACATCGAAAGCGAAGCCCGCAAAAACGGAATCGAACCAGGCGATCTGCGTTAGTCATTCCGTCGCAACATTTCGCTATCTTTCCTCACACACCAGAGTACAATCCGCGCATTAGGCTGTGGTGGCCTCGTGGTGTACGGAGGTGGTCGATGGGTCGGATCGACTTCTTCCTGGGTGTGTTTCTACTTTCTCTCTCTCTTCCTGCACGTGCCCCAGGATTCGTGTTTCCTTCAGTGTTGGAACGCTCCACGTTTGCTTTGACCGGTACTGTCTTTACCGATGGAACCAACCAACGCATTCCTTCGGCGAATCTCGTTCTCTGTGACGACGGGGGAACTCCCCTTCAGGAATCTTCCGCAAGTGATTCCGGCGAGTTTTCGTTTCAGGGCCTTCATCCCGGCCACTACATCCTGAAGGTTCAAGCCTCGGGCTTTCAGGATGCGGAACTGCACATCGATTTGAGCTTCACATCGGATCGCGGGCTTTCCGTCTCACTGAAACCAACTCGCAACATTTCCCTTCCGCCGTCCGAGGCTTCCACAATTTCGGCTCACGAATTGGTCATGCCAGAAGTCGCCCGCAATCTCGTCGCATCTGGAAAAACAAAGCTGTACACGCAAAAGAATCCCCAGGGTGCCCTTCACGATTTTCAGTCGGCAACTGCGCAAGCCCCCGCTTTCTACGAGGCCTTCTACCAGTCCGGAATGGCCTATCTCGCCCTGCAAAATCCCGCCGAAGCCGAAAAACAATTTCGCAAATCACTGGACCTCAGCCAGAAGAAATATGCGGATGCCAACATCGCCCTCGGCACAATCCTCATCCATCGCAACGAGGTCCGCGAAGGCGAACCGCTGCTTCGCCAGGGTTTGGCGTCAAATCCTCATTCCTGGCCGGGGCAATTTGAGTTGGGAGAATTGGAGCTTTCGCGCGGCCACCTCGAACCCGCGCTTGCCGCCGCCCAAACGGCCGCGCAACTGGCGCCACAGCAACTCGTGGTTTACCGCCTTCTGGCGGCGATTCATCTGCGCCAGAAAAATTATCCCGCGCTGATCACCGCGCTCGATTCATATATTGAACTGGATCCAAACAGCCCGGCGGGATTGCGCGCAAAGGAACTGCGCACCCATGCGGAAAAACAAATGGCCAACTCGCCCGATGAGGCGGTCGCCGTCAAATAAAAGTCTCGCGTGAAGAGCGTAGCCGCTCAGTGCGGGCCGTAAGGGTCTTTGTCGTCCGATGCGTCGTACACATACTGCACGTTCACAGGGTGGTTCCCCTTGCTATCGGTCACGTGTACGGTTTCAATCAGCTGCTTCCCGTCAGATGAAAGCTCGTACGTCCGGCTCACCTTGCCACCGTGCGCTGCCTTTTCATCCGTCACCAGTTTCTTGTCGTCCCAACGCGCCGACACCTGCTTATCATCCGGATCTTTGTCCTTTTCCAATTTCCGCCCATCTGTGTAAAAAGACGTCCGGTGCGCGCGATCATCGGCCAGAACCACTTCCGGATCATTATCAAATTTCTGCGATATCTTCATCTCGTGTGGCGGATTCACCAGATCGCCCATGGTGTCGGAAATGTCTCCGCCTTGTGGACGCGGCCCTCCATAGGGCCCTCCTCCCATCCCCGGGAATGGCCCGCTCATACGCGGTCCGCCGTAACCACCGCCACCGTTGCCTCGATTGGAGTTATCTGCTTGCTTGGACTGCTGCAGTTTCGCGCGCCCGTCGTCGCTCTCATCTTTATTGAATTTCCAGAAACCCATGATGCTCTTACGTGGCCGCACCTCGGGTGCCTTCGGAGGTGGCGGGGCCACGGGTGCGTTGGGGTCCGCAGGTGGCGGCGTCAACGGGCCCGGAGGCGCTTGCGCGCAAAGCAGTCCGCAAAATATCAGGCACGCTGCGCTCATCATCAAGATTTTGTTCATTTGCTTCATGGTCTGCTACCTTCCTGCGCTTTGCCCGCCACGAACCCAGTCCTCAAGGGCATTCCCGCTCCTCGACCGGATAGTTCCCGTCGTCAGCCCTTCTTCCTCTGATTCCGTGGGCAGCTCAAAAGGCTGCTTCGCCGCTCTCGGCATTATCGGTTGTTCCGCCCCAGTTGCAAGTGCCATACTCGCCCAATGCTCTGTCTCGAAGAATGCCGCCTTTTTTACTCAGAGGAAATCCGACTTTCGGGCAATATCAAGTCTGCCTCGGTCATCCAGGCATTCACTCAAGTCCCCAGGGAAGAATTCCTGGGACCCGCCCCTTGGGAAATCGCCTCTCCTGATCTGGCGAGAATGTCGCTCCAGAGCAACCCGCAAGTCTCTTACATTCAACTGGAAGATCCCCGCCAGCTCTACCATAACCTCCTCATAGTTCTCGACAAAAACGCCGGCATCAATAATGGTCTCCCCAGTGCCCTGGCCTGCTGGATTGACGCGCTCGACCTTCATCCTGGCGATTGCGTTTACCACCTCGGCTGTGGCGTTGGATACTACACCGCCATCCTCGCGGAGATCGTTGGAGCGGGCGGGAGTGTAATTGCCACCGAAATCCAACCAGAACTGGCAGTACGCTCCCGACAGAATTTATCCCGTTATTCGAATGTCAGCGTTGCCCAAGGCGACGGCGCAATCTACGATCCAGGCCCTTGCGACGCCATATTCATCAACGCAGGCACAACTCATCCGCTTCCTCTGTGGCTAAACCGTTTGCGCGACGGTGGCCGGTTGGTTTTGCCGCTCACGATGGCCCTGAGTCCCAAGGCCGGTGCGGGTGTCATGGCGAAAATCGTTCGTCAGGGCGATCGCTTTGCCGCCAGCGCCGTCACATCTGTCGCCATTTATTCCTGCACCTCTGCTCGAGACCCTAAATTTGAACCCTTGCTGAAAGCTGCCATGATGAAAGGATCTTTGCTAAAGATAAAGTCCTTGCGCCGTGATTCCCACGAGCCTTCCGACAACTGCGTAGTGCACGGCCCAGATCTATGCCTTAGCACGGAAGCGCTCCCATAGCTGGCTTAATAGCTAAGTCGCTCAAACGCGATGTCATCCTGAGGACGTCTTTTTTGCGAAGGATGTCCACGTAAAGGCCAAGCTTCAGCGACAGCCGGGCTTACGCCAGCCAACCATCCAGGTCCCGCGCCCTCTCAAGCAGTGCCAGCGCCCCCAACTCCCGAAACCGTTTCGCGCGTTGCCGGCAATCCCCTTCCTTTTTCGGCAGAATCGCCATGAACGGCACGCGCGCAGTCTTCGCCGCGAGCGCATCGTCGATGTTATCGCCCAGATACAGCGCCGTCTTCGGATCGCGCCCAGCCAAAATGATTCGCAATCCTTCTGGACTCGGCTTTTTCTTCGCGTCATCCATCGTAATAATCGTCCGAAACGATCGCGCCGCCGGCCACTTCTCGAACGTCCACGTAAACTCTTGCCGCGTTCTTCCCGTGAACAGGTTCAGCTCTCGCCGTTTCGCCCACCGCTCAATCAATTTCGGCGTCACCAACAGTTTTTCCTTCGCCACGTTTCCCGGCGTCCCATCTACGCCCCAATAGAACGGCGAAAACGCCAGCCTCGCTTCGTCGTACGTCGTCGGTACTCCCAGCGCCGTGGCCCACCGCGACACCATCATCCAATCGTCATTGTTCCCCGGCATCCGCTTCCATTCGTGAAATTCTGCCCAGGTCGGCTTTTTTCCCGTCAGCTTCAGAATCGTTTGCAATCCTGAGCGCCAGTACGTCTCGCGCACGTCCACCAGCACGCCATCCACGTCAAAAATCAATATCTTCGGATCCAGCCTTTTCGCGCCAACACTTTTCCGGCCCCTTTTCGCCACTCTCGATATCCTTTCCTTTTCCCTCCAGTGTACCGCGTTCTACCCCGCCATCTCCTCCCGCAAATCCAGAAAAAGCCTCTCATCCTGAAGCAGGCCCACAAGGATAGCCGAAGGATCTCAACTGATCCGCCATCTCCAATTCTCAATTTGCTGAAGTGTTTTCTGCGTCAAGAAAAAAATTGCCGCTAAAAAAACGCTGGCCGGACTGCGTGGCTTCGCGCAGCTCAAACCCTTCGCGTCCAGTTCACCGCGCTTTTTTAGGGTGCCACTTGCTGCGAAGACATCTGCGGGCCCGCTTTTGTGAAATGAAACTGGATCACCCAATCGCTCGGCACGCTGCGTCCGTTCACTTCCGGCGGCGTGAATACCCACTGCTGCGCTGCTTTTAACGAAAGACCGGAAAAATACCGGCTGGGCCCGCTGTTTTGCAGCGCTGCATCAGACACATTGCCAGCCGCGTCCACATGCACCTTCACTCCCACGCGAACGGTTCCTGAAATTGTTGCCAGTGCTTTCGGGGACGCTGCTGGCGCCACCTGATCCAACACTTCACCTTTGCCCACTGTGGCGCTGGCATCGGTCGGCCTGACCACCGCGGAGGACTTCGAATTGGCCAATGGGGAAGCTGTCGGATTGGGCGCTGCGGGTTGCGGCCGCGCTGCGGTTGCCGCCGAAGGCGGCGGTACAGACTTCACCGGCGGCAAGTTTGCCGCTGACGGAACATTCGCGGCACTCGAATTCGTGGCACTCGCCGGCGCCTGCATCACATTCGCAGTTCCAGACGGGACCACCGAACTCGCCTGCGGCGATGCGCGATGCCGCAGCGCGAATGGCAACAGGATCAGCGCGATCAGTACCAGCGCTCCCGTGAACACCGGTATCACATAGTTCGGTAGCACCACTGTTTCCCGTCGTTCGACTCCTTCTTCCCTCATTGGAGGACGCGGCATCGCCGGCCTCATTGCTGGTTCCGGTGGCCGCAGCTCAGCCAACGGCACCGCCGGTTCTTGAGACAACGGCACATCCACAGCAGCCACCACGGGTGCCGCGACAGGTGAAGCGGATATAGCCATAGCGCTGGCCGATGCAGACGCCAGCGCGCCACCGGCACTCGTTGCACCCACACCCACTGCCGCCGCTTTCGCCGTAGCCGCCGTGGGATTCAATTTCTCCGCAATGTCCGCGCTGCTCCAGCGCAATCTCGGTCTTCGCCGCAAGGTATTTCGCGTAATCTCCAAAAAAGGTTCACGAATAATCGGCGGGATAATCGGATCGGATTGTTCGTTGAACGGCAGAACCGCCGGTTGCTGCGTGAATGCCTCTACCAGCGTCACGCCCAGAGACCAAACATCCGCCGCCGGTGTGCTGGGCGAGTCCGGCAATTCCGGCGCATCATACGCGCTGCGCTCCCGCCGCATTTCCCGTACTTCTCCTGCTGGATAAATCGTGTCGCTGGAAACTTTCAACAGCTCGCCCATCGCCAGCACGTTCGAAGGCTTGATGTGTCCGTGCACCAGATCTTTCCCGTGCAGGTACACCAGCACATCCACCACGGAATTCAGCATCTCGCTGGTTTCTTCCGCCATCAGCGCGCGGTGCGGCAGAACTTGCGCCAGATTCTCCTCGGCGTACTCCATCGCCACATACATCAATTCCATATCCTCGATCTTGCAAACGCCACCGCCATAGATTCGAAGCAGATTGGGATGGTTTAGCTGCGCCGCCGTACTCCAGGCCGCAAGTTGTTGCTCTCTTCCGGCAAAATCAGCAGAAATAAACTTCACAGCCACCTGGCGCAGCTCCGGATCGTGAAATTCCGCAAGGAACACCACGCTGTGATCGGTGCTCCCGACGTGCTTTAGCAATTGATATTTATGATCGACGACCTGGCCTTCCCATTTTTTCCACGTTTCGCTCATCGCGCACCTCTTGCTTCAATTTGATGGGGCTGTGGCGGAACAGCGCACCTCTCCGCGGGGCACACTCTCACCGTGATCTCTGACAGGCGTCTGTGGGGCTGGTCGAACAGATGAAATTCACAGGCGCCAGGGGCCGGGCGCTTGTCGCCCTCATTCTCCCACGATTTCTCAAACCCGCGTACATTTTGATGTTAATCCTTTGGCCTCTCGAAGTACCAATCGAAGTACCACTCCTCAAGTCCAGTCGCGGGACGAGCAACCATTCCGGGAATGGCGCAGTCTCATCGTTCGTCAGTATTTCCTTTGTTCTCATTCCCTTGGGTCGTGAAACAATAATTGCTCGGCGATTTTCTTCCGCCAGCAAGGAGGATTTGTGTCCGCAATAAACATTTTCCGCGTTGCCGCTGTTGGCTTGATGTGGGTGGCGACCATTGCCCTTCGACCGCAAAGTGCCACACCGCCAGCTTCCGCCGGAAAAATCGGCGTCGTCAACATCCAAGGCGCAATCGATTCAACAGTCGAAGGCAAACAGGCCGCCGCCGATCTTCAAGCGCAGTTCGCGCCCCGCGAACAGGAACTGGAATCGCTCAACAAGCAGGTCAACGATCTGCAGCAGCACCTGAACGGCGCAACGCTTACCGACGCGGAAAGAGGTCGCTTAACCACTCAGGGAACCCGCCTTGCGCAGCGTCTCGAGCGCAAGAACACGGAATATCAGGAAGACTTAAACGCCGCGCGCGGAGAGGTCGTAAATCAAATCGGCCGCAAGATGATCGATACCCTCAACCGCTACGCGCAAGACGGCAACTTCACGGTGATCCTGGATTCGTCCTCCCAAAATTCTCCAATTTTATTTGCCGCAAAGACTGCCGATATCACTCCTGAGGTCATCCGCCTCTACAATGAGGCGCATCCGGCAAAAGCCACCACGACCGCTCCGTCGGCAAAGCCGTCGGCTCCCAAACCACAGTAACCCACTCGCATCGGTTTGGTTCGTTGGAAGATCGTCCGCATCGCTGGCGACCACCCCTTTCGCCTTGCTACACTTTCCTCATCACTCGTACTTGCGCTCCGAAGGAAGCTTGCATGCCCTCATTCGCCGGTGTCGACTTCATCGATTTCGATTCCCAACTCAATGACGAAGAGAAACTGGTTCGCCAGACCGCTCGCCAGTTCGTCGACAACGAAATTCTTCCTATCATCGAAAAGCATTGTCGCGAAGCCACCTTCCCCATGCACCTCGTTCCGCAGCTCGGTGAACTTGGATTTTTCGGCGCCAATCTCGAAGGCTACGGCTGTGCCGGCATGTCCAACGTCGCCTACGGCCTCGTCACCCAGGAACTCGAGCGCGGCGATTCCGGCCTGCGCAGCTTCGTCTCTGTTCAGGGCGCGCTGGTGATGTACCCGATCCACTCGTTTGGCAGCGACGATCAAAAAAATAAATGGCTGCCTCGTCTGCGCGCCGGTGAAGCCATTGGCTGCTTCGGCCTCACTGAACCGCAGTTCGGCTCCAATCCCGGGGGCATGCTTACCCGTGCCGTGAAAAAGGGAAGCAATTACGTTCTCAACGGCGAAAAAATGTGGATCACCAACGGTTCGCTCGCCGACGTCGCCGTAGTCTGGGCCAAATGCGAAGACGAGAAAATTCGCGGCTTCCTCGTGGAAAAAGGCACGCCTGGTTTCAAAGCCTGGGACGTCCACGGGAAATGGTCCCTGCGCGCTTCGGTGACCTCCGGCCTGGCGTTCACGGATTGCCAGATCCCCGAGGAAAATGTTCTGCCCGGCGTCACGGGCCTGCGCGGTCCGCTCAGCTGCCTGAATCAGGCCCGCTATGGCATCGGCTGGGGAGCCATCGGCGCCGCCATGGCCTGCTACGATACCGCGCTGCAATATGCCAAAACCCGCAAGCAATTCGCCAATAAGCCCATTGCCTCTCATCAGCTCGTCCAGGAAAAGCTCGCCTGGATGATCACCGAGATTGTGAAATCCCAATTGCTCGCTCTGCACGTAGGCCGGCGTAAAGATGCGGGCAAAGCCGATCCCAGCCACATCTCCATGTTGAAAATGAACAACGTCTCCATTGCACTCGAAACCGCGCGCAAGTCTCGCGACATTCTCGGTGCCAACGGCATCGTCGATGACTACTGCGTCATGCGCCACATGAACAATCTCGAAAGCGTCTACACCTACGAAGGCACAAACGACATCCACAAACTAATCATCGGCGAAAAAATCACCGGTATCTCCGCCTTCATGTGAAAACTTTTTTGTGAGGTCGCTGTTAAATCGAAAATGATTCACTGTCATCCTGAGGAGCGCCTTTTGCGACGAAGGATCTCAACCTCAACTACAAGCAAGGCCAAAACCGCCGTCCGCGTTATCTGCGCACTCTTCCTTTGCCTATCCGCCTCTGCTCAAACCAAGCCACCGGAACCACCCAAAACCAAAATCCGTTGCATCACCGCTTTCGTGCGCCTCGATCGCGCCAGCTATCAACTCCAGATCGCTGACGCCGTGAAATTTCTCAAGATCGCCCAAACCACCTTCGAATCCCGCGACTTCACGGTGCAAACTCTCCGCATAGCCACACAACCCTTCCCCGAATACACCCACGGCCTTTCGCACGACGAAGCCCTGCAATTCTTCAAAGATCTCGACGGCCTCGCGCAAATGCAAAATGTCGTCATCTCCATCGGTCCCGCTTATCTTTCCGGCGATGATGGCGACGCGCAAGCCGATCTCCTCGCGGATATCTTGAAAAATTCCAAATCCCTCTATGGCTCTGTCAACGTCACAACAAATGCCGGCGTCAACTGGCCCGCTATCCGCGCCGCTGCGCGCGTCATGAAAAAACTCTCCGACGGCACCTTGCACGGCGACGGCAATTTCCATTTCGCGGCTCTCGCCAGCGTTCCGCCAGCCACGCCTTTTTTTCCTGCCGCTTACCTCACCGGTCTCGGACACCAGTTTGCCATCGGCCTGGAATCCGCGAACGAAATCGCCGCTGCTGTCCGCGACGCCCCGGACGCACCCACGGCCAACCGCCGCCTGATCGACCTTTTCTTCCAACTCGCCTCCAACGTCGAAAGTGTTGCCTTGCGCATCGATAGCGAACGCGGCTGGACCTATCTCGGCCTCGATCTTTCTCCGGCCACCTCG
Organism: Candidatus Acidiferrales bacterium; assembly: GCA_963701055.1. Classification (GTDB taxonomy): domain Bacteria; phylum Acidobacteriota; class Terriglobia; order Acidiferrales; family UBA7541; genus Acidiferrum. The sequence continues at coordinate 6,240,176 of OY969563.1, forward strand.
CAGGACGCGTCCATCGTCACCGCCATCGAAAATATTTCCCACCAGCCTCTGGGTTCAAACGGCACACTCTCCGCTGTAGGCGTAATCACCTCGGCCATAAAGCAAATCGGTCTGCGCAAGACAGGCTTCTCCGGTGTGATGTTACCCGTACTCGAAGATCCCGTACTCGCCCAACGCTGGAGTGCCGGTCTCGTCTCGCTCGATTCTCTATTAAGTTATTCCTCCATCTGCGGCACAGGCCTCGACACCGTTCCTCTCCCTGGAACTGTCACCGAAGAACAACTCACTCGCATCATCGGCGATGTCGCCACTCTCTCCGTCAAATGGAACAAGCCTCTCACGGCCCGATTGCTACCCGTCCCCGGCAAAGCCGCGGGCCAACAAACCGATTTCTCCGATCCGCACCTCCTCAATGCCACAATCCAACCCATCTCCGGTCCCGAACCCCACTAGCTATTTTTCCTAAGCAACACTCTTCGCCCGCGGTCTCGACTATAAGCACAACTTTGCCCTAACATAAGCGTCGCCGGAGGGGCATCCATGGAAGAACGTCTCAGCTTGGAATTCTTGCGTGTAGTGGAAAACGCGGCCATCGCGTCCGCTCGTACCATGGGCTTCGGTGACCGCCCCAAAGCCGACGAAGTCGCCGTCGAAGCCATGCGCAAAACCATGGACCAGGTTGAAATGGACGGCACGATCGTCATCGGCGAAGGCGAGCGCGACGAAGCTCCGATGCTCTACATCGGCGAAAAAGTCGGCCTCGCCACTCACGCGCCCAAAGCGCTTTTTCCCCAAGTCGATATCGCCGTGGATCCTCTCGAAGGCACCAACCTCTGTGCCACTGGCGCGCCCAACGCCATCACCGTCCTTGCCGCCAGTGAACGCGGCGGCCTTCTCCACGCACCCGATCTCTACATGGAGAAAATTGTCGTCGGCCCGTCCTGCAAAGGCGCCGTGGATCTCAACGCTTCCGTCGCGGACAATCTGAAATCCGTAGCCAAACGTCTCGATCGCGACGTCGATGACCTGGTGGTCATGGTTCTCGATCGCCCCCGCCACGAAAAATTAATCGCGGAAATCCGCGCCGTCGGTGCCCGCATCCGCCTGATTGGCGACGGCGACCTCTCCGCAGGAATTTCCGCCGCGGTAGTCGGCACTGGCGTCCACATGGTGATGGGCACGGGCGGCGCACCTGAAGGCGTCCTTACCGCCGCCGCACTACGTTGCCTCAACGGCCAAATCCTCGCGCGCCTCGTCATCAGCAAACCTGAGCATCAGGAACGCCTGGAGAAAATGGGCGTCAGAGATCCCCATCGCATTTATTCCACCGAAGATCTCGCGCCCGGCAAGAAAATTATCTTCGCCTGTACTGGCGTGACCGACGGCAATCTACTCAAGGGCGTACGCTTCTTCGGCGAAGGCGTCCGAACCTCTTCGATGCTTCTCACCCTCGACGAGCGCCAGGTCCGCTTCGTCGAATCAGTCCACCTCGAAAAGCGCCCCGACGTTAAAGTCCGCTTCAACTAGGGAATTCACGCAAACGCCGAATCTTTTCTTCTCCCGCACGCCACGCGAACAGTTGCCCCGATTCTGGCCACTCGGCCAGTAGTTCGAATCGGTCAACCCCCGTAACCTTCTTCAACCAGTCCCACCGCAGTTCAGGCTTCTTGTCGCGCATGCAAACGCACCAGGCTGGGTGTATCTCCCAACGTGTGCGCCGCTGCGACAGAGAACGGGAGAATCGCCGTGAAGCGCTCCGTGTTGCTCCTGCTGTCCACGTTCGTCGTCCTTTTGGGGGGATGCGCCGAAGCGTTTTTCCCTAATGGTGGCGTCGGTTATTCCGTCAATGTCACGCCCGCGAGCGCCACGCTTCCCGGACTCACCAACCAGCAATTCGTAGCCACGGCCAATGACGGCTCAAGACCCACCTTGAATTGGTCCGTCAATGGCGTCGCTGGCGGCAATTCCACCATCGGCACCATTTCCTCTACTGGACTGTACACCGCTCCCGAATTTCCTCCAGCTCCCAACACCATCACCGTCAGCGCCACCGATACTGTAGACACTTCGAAAACCGGCAGCAGCGCTGTCACGTTGAACAATCCGATTCCGCAACTCAATAACGTTTCCCCCTTGGTCATTCCGGTCGGTCCGTTCACTCTTTCCTTGACGGGCCTGCACTTCGCTCCGGGCGCCATCGCTTTTCTCGGCAGCACCGCTCTCACAACCACGGTGGTTTCTTCCACACAACTCACGGCCACCGGCACCGCCACCACTGCTCAGGTTGGCAACGTTAATATCACCGTGCAAAATCCCGCCCCCGGCCCCATTGCTTCCGGCGCCATCACAGCTCAAGTCAAGGGCAGCCTCATCAACGTTCAGGTAACTCCTCCCACAGGCCTGATCCGCGCTGGCACACAGCAAGTCTTCGCCGCAACCGTTACCGGCACCTCAACTACCGGCGTGACTTGGTCCGTGAACGGCGTCCCGGGAGGCAACGACACTGTTGGCACCATCGTAGGCAACGGCAATTACCTCGCCCCCACAGTCATTCCGAATCCTAACGCCATCACGGTCACCGCCACCAGCGTCGCGGACACAACCGCATCCGGCAACGCCGCTGTCACCCTTGGCAATCCTGTTCCCATCCTCACCAGCGTCACCCCTACGGAAATGGTCGTCGGCATCAGCTTTCAGCTCACCATCACTGGTTCCGGTTTCATGCAGGGCTCAGTCGTGAATTTCGGCACGCAGCAACTCGCCACCACGTTCATCTCTCCCACGGAATTGACCGCCACAGGCACCGCCACTTCCGCTCAGATCGGCAACATCGCCATCACGGTCACCAATCCCAATCCTGTTTCTGCCACTTCTGCGGCCATCATGGCTCAGGTCGTCGCCACCTCGGATATCGTCGTTGTCGTCACGCCGAAAACCGTATCGATTGGTGCCGGCAACACCACGCAATTCCTGGCCACGGTCACTGGTACCACGGACCTCCAGGTCACTTGGGCTGTGAATAACACTCCCTATGGAAATGCCACCCTCGGCACCATCGACGGCAACGGCAATTACGTCGCGCCCAACAATATCGTCGGCCTGGGAAGCGTCACCATCACCGCCACCAGCGTCGTTGACACCACCAAATCCGGCAGTGCCGTCGTCACGCTCACAAATCCTGTTCCAACTCTTTCTGCGATTACACCGGGCACGCTGGCCCCCGGCGCTTTTCAGATCACGCTTTACGGCACCGGCTTCGTCAGCACCTCCACCGCAACCTTCGGCGGCCAGCCGTTGCAGGTCACATACGTCACTGACGAAATGATCACCGCGATCGGCACAGCCACCACCTCGCAGGCCGGTCAGGTCAACGTCATCGTCACAAATCCCGTCCCCGGCGGTGGCACTTCCAGCGGCCTGCCTGTCACCGTCACGACTTCCGGCTCGCCTGTCACTTCCGAGGCCGCAGTGCGCTTTCTGGAGCAAGGTTCCTTCGGTCCCGACATGGAAAACGTCGACCAGATTCAACAACTCGGTTTTGACAGTTATCTACAGAATCAGTTCTCGTCTTACATCACTCCCTATCCGGCTCCCCGGCCGAATGACAGCATCAGCAATGTCCAGCAATCTTTCTTCCTCAACGCCATTGCCGGCGGCGATCAACTTCGCGAGCGCGTAGCCCTGGCGTTGAACGAATTGTGGGCGGTCGGTGCGGACACCATCAGCGATCCGCTGGGCTACACCAATTACATGCGCACTTTGGACAACGATGCGCTCACCAACTATCTCAACGTCATGACCGACGTCACGCTCACTCCGGCCATGGGCAACTATCTCAACATGGTCAACAACAATGCGCCGCCTCCTGGTCAGCATGCCAACGAAAATTTCGCTCGCGAAATCATGCAACTCTTCACGCTCGGCCTGAATCAGCTGAATCCGGATGGCACGCCCATGCTCGACGCCTCCGGCAATCCCATCCCCACCTATTCGCAGAACGATGTCATGAATCTGGGCCGCGCCTTCACTGGCTGGACTTTCCCCACTCAGCCGGGCATGGCCCAGCAAAACAACAATCCTCCGTATTACGGCGGTCCCATGATCCCCATCAACGCCGAACACGACACCGGCGCGAAAACCATCCTCGGCCAGTCCATCCCCGCTGGACAGAGTGCTCAGCAGGACCTAACCGCCGCACTCGGCATCATTTTCAATCATCCGAACATCGGCCCATTCGTCGCCACGCAACTCATCGAAAAACTTGTCACCAGCAATCCTAGCCCCGCTTATGTTCAGCGCGTCGCGCAGGCTTTCAACACCGGCACGTTCAATTCCTATGGTTCTGGTAAGCGCGGCGACATGCAGGCCATCATCGCGGCCATTCTTCTCGACCCCGAAGCGCGCCGTGGTGACGTCGCCGCGACGGTTGTCGCCACTGACGGCAAGCTCCGTGAGCCGGTCGTCATGATCGCGAGCGTTTCACGCGCCTTTCACGTGAAGACCGATGGCGCCGGCCTTTCTTACGAGGGCGACCAAATGTCTCAAAATATTTTTTACCCGCCCACGGTTTTCAATTTCTTCCCCCCGGTCAATCCGGTTCCCGGCACCACGCTCAACGGTCCGGAATTCGGCATATTCAATACCAACACCAGCCTTGCCCGAGACAATGTCATCAATGACGCTGTGTACGGCGCCATGGGCTCCAACACCAAACTTGATTTCACTCCGGTCATTAATGCCGGCACTCCCGACCAGATGATCGCGTGGCTCGATACCATCTTTCTGCACAGCACCACCCCCGATCAGATGAAACAGATAATAGAAACCGCGGTGGGTGCCGACGATCCGGCCGACACCCAGGGCCAGGCGCAAACAGCGATTTATCTGTACCTGACCTCTTCGATGTATCAGGTTCAGCATTAAAGGAACAGGAGCGAGAAATGTCTCTTCACACACGCAGAGATTTGCTGAGGTTGGCTTGCTGTTCCGCAGCGGGCGCCACTCTCATCGGCGGCCTCAGTAAATTCGGCTTGATGAGCGCTCTCGCGCAGGGCGCCACGGATTACAAAGCGCTGGTATGTATTTTCATGTTCGGCGGGAATGATTCGAACAACGTGCTCGTGCCCATCGATTCTCGCTTCGCCTCCTACCAGAGCGCGCGCTCCGTCCTCGCGATTCCTCAGGGACAACTTCTTCCCTTGCAATCCGGCGGGCAGGCCAACTACGGCTTGCATCCCAACATGCCGGAGATGCAGGGCTACTTTAACAATCAGAAAAATCTCGCGCTCGTCGCCAACGTAGGCACTCTCGTTCAGCCCACTACGCAAGCCGCCTATCAAGCCTCGCTGAATTTGCCGGAAAATCTTTATTCCCACTCAGACCAGCAAAACCAGTGGCAGAGCGCGCAACTCACCGGCGTTCCCATGTCCGGCTGGGCCGGCAAAATTGCGGACTCGGTCCAGAGCAGTTACAACAGCGGCGCGCTATTTCCTCCTATTCTTTCCATCAGCGGCAACGCCATTTTCTGCACCGGCATCACCTCTCAGCCCTTTACGATGAACCCCGGCCAGACCCCGGGTTTGCAGGGATTCGATCCCTCTGCGGCGTCACAAGCGAGATACGCCGCCACGCAGCAGTTGCTCAGCTTCGATAGCGGCTTGAACCTGGTTCAGGCAGCGAGCTCCGTCACCGGACAGGCTCTGCAATATGCCCAGGTTCTTTCGCAGGCGCTGCAAAATATTCCTCCGCTGCAAACGCAATTTCCAAATAATTATCTGGCACAGCAGTTACAACAGGTCGCGCAGGTCATCTCCGCTCGCGGCTCTCTCGGCGTCAACCGCCAGATTTTCTTTTGCTCCTACGGCGGATTTGACACGCACAGCGATCAGCTCACCCAGCAGGTTCAGCTTTTGACCACCGTCAGCCAGAGCATGTCCGCTTTCTATCAAGCCACGCAGGAACTCGGCGTCTCCAATTCCGTTACCTCTTTTACGTTGTCGGAATTCAGCCGTACTTTTCAGCCAGGCTCGAATGGCGGATCAGACCACGCTTGGGGCAGCCATCACCTCGTCCTCGGTGGCGCCGTCCAGGGCAACGCCATCTACGGTACCTTCCCTACTCTTGCGCTTGGCGGTCCCAATGACGCGGATCAGAACGGCCGCTGGATTCCCACCACCGCTCTCGATCAGTATGCCGCGACCCTCGCCACATGGTTCGGGGTCAGCGCCACCAATCTGCCATCAGTCTTCCCCAATCTCGCCAATTTCCCAACCAGCAATCTAGGTTTCATGGGCTGACGCCAATGCTGAGCATTCCTCGTCATTTCGCTACTTACCAAACTCGACGTGTCATCCTGAGGAGCGCCTTTTGCGACGAAGGATCTCAACGCACGAATTCTGCAATCCCTATACGCCGACATCCGAACCCCGGCGAAAATTTTGCCTGAGAGAGAGCGCAGTAAAAGAAAAAGGCGCCCCAATCGGGGCGCCCTTTTTCTTTCCTTCTGACTAATTTACTTGCCTGCGCCGGGAATCGCCACTAACACCCGGTCATCCACCGCCACCGTAGTTGTGAACATCGTCGAGCTTTTCCCGTCCGCCAACGCCACTTGTTTCGCATAGCCCGCCAGCGCCGGTCCTGCCGCATTCATTGTCCCCGGAGGTACATCGCCGGGCTGCAACGAAATTCGCGTAGACTGCGGCGTGCAATTCGCCATTGCCAAACAAGTGTCGCGCACAAATACCTGCCGCAATCCGCTGTTCGGCGCCGCACTTCCTGCTTGGCTCGGTGTTACCGCCAGAAACGCCACATAGCGTCCGGACGCGCTTACCGAAGGTAGAATTCCCTCGGTCCCTGCTAGTTTTCCTTCCGCGTCCGTCGATACCAGCATCGTCGCCGGCGTGCATGCCCCGTCGGTTCCCGCGCAGGTGTCTCGCAAATAGACTTGCCGCCCAAGCGGCGCGTCTTCGATCAGGTTTGTCGCCGCGGAGCTGAACACAATATAGCGCCCCTCTGCAGTCATAACCGCATTGTGGCTCGCCGCATTTCCCGCCGAACCGTTCGGCCCGCTGGAGATAGTCCGCGTTGTCTGCGTGCACGCGTTCCTCGCTCCAACACATGTGTCGCTTAACAGGATTTGCCAGCTGGCATTTTGCGAACCGGTATATGTCACATATCGTCCGTCCTGGCTGATCGCCGGAGCTTCCTCCGCAACCAGTCCGGTTCCGTTCGAAGAATTTGCCCCACTACTACTCGGCAAAACCGAAATACGCAATGCTCTCGGTGTGCAATTGGTCGCTCCCAGGCAAGTGTCGCGCACAAAAATCTGCCGTAGCCCGCTGCTCGGAGTGGGCGCGAAGCTTGCACTCACGCCGCTTGTCGAACTTGTGACCGCACTCGCCGTTTCCGCAACGAATGCCACATATCTGCCGGTCGCGCTGATCGAAGGCAGCACCGAGGCCAAGCCCGTCAGCTTGCCCGTTTCGTCGATGGACACCAGCTTCGTACTCGGCTTGCAAGATCCATTCACGCCGTTGCACGTATCCCGCACATAGATTTGTGCTCCAGTTGGCCCGCCTTCCGCCAAATTGCTCGCCGCCGAACTGAACGCCACATATCGCCCGTCCGGTGTCATCGACACGCCGTGGCTATCCGCATTCCCCGCACTTCCATCTGCCGCCACCGATACCGTGCTGGTGCTGGCGACGCATTCCTTCGTCGCGCCCAGGCATGTATCCCTCAGCAAAATTTGTTTCGTTCCATTTTCCGCCGACGCATACGCCACGTATCGTCCGTCCTGGCTGATTGCCGGCTTCTCAGCTGTCGTCGTAGTCCCAGGCGGAACGTTCGCGGGACATGTGTTCATCCCCGCAGTCCCTGTTATCGTAAATATCTGCGTCGTCACCTGCTGCCCGGTCGGGGGATTGTTGGTGTCTCCGCCCCCAAGGTTGGGACAGTTCAACAAACAGATCGCGCTCGGCGGATTCAGCACGTTGATTTGCGCTGTTCCCGTCGCGCAAAACAACGTCCCCGGAATCGTCGCCTTCAACTGCGTCGACGTGATGCTGTTCACCGTGAACGCTGTCTCTTGCCCATACGTCGAATCGCCCGTGAACGTCGCCGACGATCCGCCGTTCTGCGATGTCGGAATGAAATTCGTTCCATTCAGGGTCAGCGATACTGACGCGCATGTCTTTGAAGTGGAATCGCAATAGGCGGCCGATGTCGGCGTAATGGATGAAAGCGTGGGATAAGGATTCGGATTCCCGTAGATCGTAAACGTCAACGCATTAGAAATTCCGTTATATCCAGTACCTTGTCCGGTTGGCTGGTAAGTGTCGATCGCCACCGTTCCTGGCTTCGCGACGTACTTATAAGGGACCTGCGCAGAAACGTTAAGGGTATCGATGAAGGTTGTGGGAAGATTCGTGCCATTCCATCTTACTATCGGCGTCGGTACGCCAGTGGCATTGCTGAATGGATTCGTCGAGCTTGCGATCACAAACAGCGTGAAGCATGGATTGTTCTGCCCGTTTGCCGTGCCAGGACACTGAACGATCGTGCCTGACGTTGGTGGTCCTTGCGCAGGCATCCCCGACGGAGAAAGATTCGTCAGCGTCGCGCCAGTATCGTACTGCACGGAATTGTTGTAATCGTTGCAGCCGGCGAGCACGCCCACTGCGCAGAGGATGACAGCCATTGCTGTCCAGAACCGCTTCATTGATTCTCCTTCATTTACACACAATCGCTATGCGCCCACTCCAACCATGGTTCTCCCCACAAAGGAAGACGGCGCATTGAATATAGGGTTGAGATGCAAGGAATCGCGCCCGCGTTGATCCGTACTCTGCGGAATATACTCCAACCGCAGGCGCCCAAACCCACCCCGTATTATCCCCTATGCCGGGGCTTCGGCAAAGCGCGCCAGCCGTCCCGCCGGGCTCGTTCTCCCTGGAGCATCCTGGCCGTCCCAATCACTTAACCTGCAAAGACGCTAGTGATTGCTGCGCCAGTTGCTTCATCTTGGCCCGGCATCCCGGCTCCGGAACCTCGTTCGCGGCTGCATCGGCTGCCCGGTAATAGGTTTCCGCAACCTGCCTTCGTCCAAGCTTGCCGTTCAGATCGCCTTCCATCAGCTGAAACAGCGGATTCCCCGGATATTTTGCCGCCAATGGACCAATCACTCCCAGCGCTTCCTCATACTTCTGATCGTAATTCAGAAGATTCATCGCCAGGTAAAACCGTGCCAGTGACGCGCTCATCTGCCCTTCCTGCATCCCTCGCTCCAATTGCCGGATTCCTTCCGCCTTCGTGCCTCCCGGAATCCCCATGAGGAACCGAAGGGCCTTCGCCAGCGTGGAAAGCGTATCCACATAATAGTTATAAAGTCCCAAGCCGGTGTAAGCGTCATAAAGAGTCGGATCCAGTTCCAGCGCCGCCTGAAAATTTCCCCGTGCGCGAACTCCGGCATGCGCGGCAGCCCGGTATTCCCCGCGCATCGCCAAGAGTCGCGCGGACAACGCGTCGGCCATCCCTTCGTACAAGTGCATTTCGCCGCTGCTGTTCTGCCGGAGCTTTGCCTCCGCCAGGGCATAAGCCTTTGCTGTTAGCTCCAGATACTGTTGATCACTTGCTGCCTTTTCGTGGTGCCGCGCCATCGTCATTCCGTATTTAAACTCGGCCGAGTCGCACCAAATCCTCCACCACTCCGCCTCTGCCTCCAGCAAATAGCCCAGCGGGTCGTCCGGGGCTTGCTCCTCCAGTTTGTGGATTTCCGGCAGTGCCAGATCGCGCCGCCCGGAGTAAATATGGTCCAGTATCGAACTTGTGTTGGCTGGAAGAGTCAGTTTGCCAGGCGGCTCTGAAAGTCCGCAGCCCGGCAGGAGTAAAAAGAACACCACAACGATCGCCAGCGATCGGAAGTTTAGCGACATGGAATCTTGCAGATGGACCTGCTGTTTAATCCTTCCGTGGCACGAGTTTAAGCTGTTCCGCCAAAGACACCAAACGAAATGGCTTCTGCAGAAACGCAGCTCCCCTCGGCACCCGCGCGGCCGCCAGGTTTTTCGCGTATCCGGATATATAGATCACGTCACTACTGTCCGGTTGTCGAATTCTCATACCGACGTAACTGTCTGTAACGCTGGAGCTTAAGTGACATTTCGACTTTTTTCGATTTGAAATGCAAACGGCGTTTTTGGCTCCTCCTGGCTTGGTCTGATTCTGCGAAACAATGGGGTGTGAATACCGGACGAACTGTTTTTTCGCAGCTAATGGATTTTCTGCCCGCCTACGAGTTTCATAAATGTGTAAGCCGCTACCGCGGCGATCACAAGGTACAAAACTTTTCCTGCCGAGACCAGTTTCTCTCGATGGCTTTCGCACAACTAACGTATCGAGAGAGTCTCCGCGATATCGAAACATGCCTACAGTCTATCGGCGGTAAGCTCTACCACATGGGGTTCAGAAGCAAGGTGGCACGATCCACTCTGGCCGACGCAAACGAATCACGCGACTGGCGGATCTATGCCGACTTTGCGCAAGTCTTGATCGCTATCGCGCGGCCACTCTATGCGAGCGATCCGATCGATGTCGATCTGGACCGGAGTCTGTATGCTTTGGACTCCACCACCATCGATCTTTGCCTCTCGCTCTTTCCTTGGGCTAAGTTTCGTGAGCACAAGGCGGCGGTGAAGATGCATACGCTACTGGATCTGCACGGCAATATCCCCACGTTTATCCGCATTACGGACGGCAAAGTGCATGACGTGAACATCCTGGATGAGTTCTTTCCCGAAGCCGGTGCGTTCTATGTGATGGACCGCGGCTACATCGATTTTGAACGCCTCTTCGTGTTCACCCTCTGCTCGGCATTCTTCGTCGTACGCACCAAAGAGAATGTCTTGCTGCAGCGGCGCTACTCCCATCCTGTGGACAAGACCACAGGCGTGCGATCCGATCACACCGTCATTCTGACCGCGATCGATTCCGCGAAAGCCTATCCCGATTCCTTGCGCCGAGTCAGTTATCTCGATATCGAAACGAAGAAGCGACTCAAGTTTCTGACCAACAACTTTGTGCTTCCAGCATTTACGATTGCCCAGATCTATAAGTGCCGTTGGCAGGTGGAATTATTTTTCAAATGGATCAAACAGCACTTGCGCATCAAAGCTTTCTACGGCACCAGCGAGAATGCCGTGAAGACTCAAATCTGGATCGCCGTCTCCATGTATGTACTGGTGGCCATCGCTCGCAAGCGTCTTGGGCTGGAAAAGAGCCTTTACCAAATTCTACAGATTTTGAGCATCACGAGTCTTGAAAAAGTGCCCATTTTACAGGTGTTCGAAGCCTTCGACTCCCAATCGGAGTTACTCGATAACTCTAACCAGCTAATTCTGTTCGGCTTATAACCGGACAGCAGTGAGATCACGTGTACGTCCGGCCGCAGTTCCTGCACCTCCCGCGCAAGTTCCGTTCCCCGCAGTCCCGGCATGACCACATCCGTAAGCAAGACATCGATGGCACCCGCTTCGCACCTCGCCAGCTCCAACGCGTCATGAGCGCTTTGCGACTCCAGTACGCGATGGCCTGCGCCTCGCAGATACTCCGCAATTGCCGCGCGCAGCGATGGCTCGTCGTCGGCCAACAAGATCGTTAACCGTTTCGTCGAATCGTTCGCTTGCCGCGCAAGGGATCCCGCTTGCATCTGCTCCGCGGGGTCCTGCATCGGAAAATAAATCCGGAACCGCGTCCCTGCGCCAAGGTGCGAATCCAAAGTGATGGTGCCGCCGAATTGGCTCACAATTCCGTAAACCGTTGACAATCCTAGCCCCGTACCCTTTCCCTCTGGCTTTGTCGTAAAAAACGGCTCAAAAATATGCGCCTGCGTTTCTTCATCCATGCCGCAGCCCGTATCGCCCACTTCTAGCACCACCCACCCCGATGGCCTGTGCCCATTGCCATTTGTCGTTACTCCCGCTGGGAGCGAAAATGTGTTTCGCGTCGAAATCGTCAGCGCCCCGCCCGCTGGCATCGCATCCCTCGCATTGATCGCGAGGTTCGCGATCACCTGTTCGAGTTGTGCCCCGTCCGCCTGAATCCAGGACTGCCCGGCCTGGTGCTGAAAGGTCAGCCGCACGTCCGATCCCAGCAGCCGCGGCAGCATGAATTCGCTGTCGGTCAACACTGCAAATCAATCGGCGCTATGTCCAGCACCTGCTTGCGGCTGAACGCCAGCAATTGCTTCGTGGTCGTTGTCGCTCGTTCGATTGTCCGCTTTATTTGTTCCACGTACCGGGTCGAGGGCGAATGCGCCGGAAGCGTTTTCTCCAGCAACTCCGTGGAACCCGAAAGCACCATCAGCATGTTGTTAAAATCGTGCGCGATTCCCCCCGAAAGCTGTCCGAGCACTTCCATTTTTTGCGAGTGCCGGGATTTCCCCTCCAGCTGCAATTCATGTTCTTCCGACCGTGTTTGCTTCAGGCTCTTCCGGTCGCTGTCGTTCATCTGCCTTCGCTCGCCGGCGTCTTCGATGGTCGGTGCGATACCCGCGCTTCTCCCTGATTCATCGGACAATGCCGCGCCAGATATGCCTGCCGGAATCCCCTTTCTTTGCCTATACATTCGCATCGTCAACCAAACCACCACCGCCGCCATCGATAGCAAAGAGAATCCGATGGCCGCTTCGCTAGCTCTTCCACTCACGATGCCGGGCAGCAATCCCGCAGCCGCCAGTTGCCCTTTAGCCGATAGCAAGCCCAGCCAGCAACACGGCGTGCCCTGCTGTAACACTCCTGCTGTACGTTTTTCTTGGATCTCTCTTCCCCTCATCAGAACATTCCTTAATCTTCGACGGAGCGGACACGGTCCGCTGGATCACCATGAGAAATAGGAAAGGGGAATCCACGCGCCAAGAGGGAATTGCGGGCGCTCGCTTACTACATCTACACTTTCTCTCCGCTCGCTGCTCGCGTCAAGTCACTGTTGTCCCGTTCGATACCGCGCTCCTCAACTCGCATTTTCCCCGCGTTGCGTCCTTTTGTGCCTATCGCAAATCTTGTTATTCTCCCAGCGCATGGGAAATTCTGCCCCACTCGGCAGTTCTGCTTCACCACAACCTCAATTGGAGCGCGGCCTCGGCTTGAAAGAAGCCGTCGCGCTCAACATGATCGAAATCGTCGGCATCGGTCCCTTCGTCGTCAGCTCTCTCGTCATTAAAGCCATGGGTGGCCCGCAAGCTCTCATCGCCTGGCTCGCCGGTGCTCTTCTCGCCACTCTGGACGGATTCGTTTGGGCTGAACTTGGCGCTGCCATGCCCAAAGCAGGCGGCACGTATGTCTTTCTGCGCGAAGCTTACGGTCCACAAAAATGGGGCCGCCTTATGTCGTTCCTCTTCGTTTGGCAAACCCTGATTCAGGCGCCGCTCTCCGTCGCCTCCGCTGCTATCGGCTTCTCCGATTACGCCAAATTCATCTATCCCTTCAATTGGTGGCAGGCCAAGGCCATCTCCGGCGCCCTTGTGATTCTCCTCGTGATCCTTCTCTATCGCCGCATCACCACCATCGGAAAAATTTCCGTCTTGCTCTGGGTCGGCGTTGTCGGCACTATGCTTTGGCTCATCTGGGGCGGCGTCCGCCATTTTGACGCGAAGCTCGCCTTTGATTTTCCTCCCGGTGCTTTCCATCTTTCTTCCGTCTGGTTCGCTGGACTCGGCGCCGCTATGGTCAGCACGATTTACAGCTATTTCGGCTACTACAACATTTGCCACCTGGGTGGAGAAATTCGCGATCCGGAAAAAAATATTCCCCGAGGCATTTTCCTTTCCATTCTTGGCATCACCGTTCTCTATCTCGCCATGCAGACCAGCGTTCTTGGCGTCATCCCCTGGCGCGAAGCGCAAAATTCTCCATTCCTCGCCAGTTTGTTCGTCGATCGTTTATACGGCCATGGCGCCGCTCGTTTCGCCACGGTCATGGTTCTCTGGATCGCCATGGCCAGCGTGTTTTCCGTGCTTCTTGGCTATTCGCGCGTTCCCTATTCCGCCGCCCTCGACGGCAACTTCCTCAGCGTCTTTGCTCGCGTCCATCCCACCAAGCATTTTCCGCACATTTCCCTGCTCTTCCTCGGCGCTCTTTCTTTCGCGTTCAGCCTCACGCTGAAACTAAAAACCGTCATCGCCGCGATCCTCGCCATGCGCTTGCTGGTCCAGTTCATTGGCCAGGCCGTGGGTGTCATCCTCCTCCACAAGCGTTGGCCCCCCGAAAAGCTGCCATTTAAAATGTGGCTCTTTCCTGTCCCCGCTGTTCTCACCATGCTCGCCTGGGCCTGGCTCTTCTGGCACACCGGTCCGGTTCGCAAATGGGGCCTGCTTGAAGTCGCTCTCGGCGTGATTGCATTTTTGGTTTGGACCCGCGAAATGCGACAATGGCCATTCGCTCTGCCGCCCGATCAACGCTCAGACTGACCTTGGAGTGCGGCGGCTCGCCGCTTTTGCGATTGCGACACCGCTGCGGGTTGCTAATCCGCAGATAACTTCGAACGACACCTTCGGAGGTCACGTGAGAATCTCGCGGTTCGTCATAGCCTTAGCCATTCTCGCCAGCTTCGTTCCCTCGCGGGCCAACGCCCAATTTCCTCCGGCTCCCGGCACCGGTCCTGGTCTGTCCGAAACCGTCGAAGCCATCGACAGCGCTCGCGTCACCACGCGCATCCTTTATATAACCGCGCACCCGGACGATGAATCCGCCGCCGTCCTCACCTATCTCGCTCGCGGCCTTCACGCCGACGTCGCGCTTCTCTCCCTCACTCGCGGTGAAGGCGGACAAAACGCTCTCGGTCCCGAACAAGCTCCACAACTTGGCTTGATCCGCACGCAGGAACTTCTCGCTGCCACGCGAGACTACGGCGTAAAACTTTATTTCACGCGCGCCCGTGATTTCGGCTTCTCTAAAACTCCCGAAGAAACCGAAAAAATCTGGGACGGCCAGGTTCTGGAAGATATGGTCCGCGTCATCCGCGCCTTCCGCCCGGACATCGTCATCAATCATTGGGGCGGCGTTCACACCGGCCACGGCCACCATCAAGCTTCCGGCATGCTCACTCCCAAAGCCGTGGAACTCGCCGGCGACCCCTCCTACAATCCCAGCGATCCCACCGGCAAAAAACCCATTCCTCTTGATGAAGCTCCGTGGAAGCCGCAAACCCCGATCTTGATCCTGAATCTCGATCGAAGCGATTCTCCCAAAGGCTACATTCTGCCCTTGGACGACATCGATCCGCTCTACGGAAAGAGTTACCGAGACATCGGCCTGGATGCTTTTGTGAATCACCATACCCAGGGCATTGCCGGCTTTCTCAACTCGCCTTTTCTGCGCAGGCCAATCGCCCTCGTCCCCGAAGAAGGCGGCACTCTCGATCCCCCAAAACTCGCCCAACCTCTCACCAGTCTATATCCCGGCTGTAAAGCTTTTGCCAATGCCTATGATTTGCTCGCACAAGCCCGCGAATCTGTGCTTCAGGAAAATTTCTCCGCCGCAACCCACCAACTGGCCGATGCCGCGAACGATTTCAACGACTGGACCGGCAAGTGCGGTTACGCCGTCGCCGCGAACAACTCAACACAAGCTCAGTTTCTTTCCGACGTCGGCCGAAGTCAGTCACGTGTTGAACACGCCCTCGCCATGGCTGCCGGCCTCCATCTCACCGCCGAAGCGGATGCTGGCAATCTCGCCCCCGGCAACACATTTCACGTCGCAGCTCATTCGAATTGCCGCAAGCCAGTAGACTGCACCTTCGCAGCCATTACGCTCGGCGTCCCACCTCTGTGGCAACAAACCGCGGTCGAAGGCGACATCTCTAAGGGATTCAAGTTCACCCTCGCACTCGCTCCCAAGTTGCCACCACCCGACTCAAACAAATATCTACTGCCAAATCGCCCGGACAATCTGGCTCCTCTACTCCCTGAGGCTCCGCCTCTTCTCACCGCTCGTCAGGAAATTACCATTGCCGAATACAAGATGGCCCTCACCGAACCAGTTACCTACATTCAAGCCACTTCAACAAACGTTGTCCGCGTTCCTCTTCGCATCGTCCCCGATTACACTCTCTCCGTCGATCCCTCGCAATTCATCGCCGTCCTCAACGCCCCGCACAAACCATTCGACGCCTTCCTCCGCGTTCACTCGTACTCGGAGAAACCCGCCAGAGTTTCCGTTGGCCTCGATGTTCCCGACGGCATCACCGCCAGCGCCCCGGTTACTCTCAATTTCACTGGCATCGGCGATCAATACGCCAAAATCACTGTCACTCCTCCCGCAAAACTCGACGCCGGCAATTTCACCATCACCGCCTATGCCGATCGCGCGGGCGAAAAATTCTCTACTTCCCTGGAGCCTCTGCCCTCCATGCCCACGATTCTTTGGAGTGGACCCGCGCAAACCGTCGTCCACGCGTTCGACATTAATGTCCCGCCCAATCTTCATGTCGGCTACGTCTCTGCCGAAGGCGAACCCATTCCCGACGCCCTTCGCCGTCTCGGCGTCAACGTTGAAATGCTGGACACCACCGCTCTCGAATTCGGCGATCTTTCTCAGTACGATGCTATCGTCGTCGGCGTCCGTGCCTACGAACTCCGTGCCGAACTTGCCGGCGCCAACCAGCGTCTTCTCGATTATGTTTCCGGCGGCGGCACGCTCGTCGTCCAGTACAATCGCGATTCCATCTGGGACAAGCTTCTCCCCGCTCCTTACCCCGCCAAAATCGGCACGCCCACTCCGCGTATCACCGACGAAAATGCCGCCGTCAAATTCCTGCACCCCGAAGAACCCCTGCTCAACAAGCCCAACAAAATCACCGACGCCGATTTCCAAAACTGGGTTCAGGAACGCGGCCTCTATTATTGGAGCGAATTCGATTCCCGCTACACTGCGCTCCTCTCCATGCACGATCCCGGCGAAAAAGATCTGACCGGCGGCCTCGTCTACACCAAATTCGGCAAAGGCACCTACATCTACACCGGCCTCGCCTTCTTTCGTGAGCTCCCCGACGGGGTCCCCGGCGCCTACCGTCTCTTCGTCAATCTCCTCTGCGCCTCCAAACCAAATTAATTCTCCGCGCTTTCCTGGGCTTTCTGCTCACAGAAACTCACGGCACTCCCACTAGACCAACTAGGCACATCGCCCTGCTGAATCCTTCACACTGCGCTATCCTCATTCTGTCCTTAACGTCTCACACAGTTGCGCTCCTATTCTCTGAGGGAGGGTCCGGGCGCAGAAATTTCCGCAGGAGCACATCAAGCATGAATAGCAAGATCGCAGGGAACAGCAGTCGGCCGGCCCGACCCCGTATCCGTATCCTTTTTCTCCTCGCGCTTTGTCTGGCCTCCGCCGGCTCCGCCAACGCGCAAAAGAACAAGAAGAATCAGGATAATTCGCAGCCCCTTCCTCCTCCCAGCGTTGCCGCAGCCGCACCGGACGAAACCAAAATCGATTACGTCATCGGGGAGTTCCTGGGAGCATGGCAGCTCGGCGACATCGAAAAAATGCACAAGAATATCGCCGATGATGTTTCCGTTGTCGCCGGGACTTGGACTCCTCCAGCCATCGGTTGGACGAACTACCTGGTGGCCTATCAGGCTCAGCGCGCCCGCATGCAGCAGGTCCGCATGGACCGGAGCAACACACTGATTCGCATCGCGCCTTCGCGCGAATTTGCTTGGGCTTGTTATCAATGGGATTTCAGCGCCACTGTAGACGGCACACCTATGGCCGCCGAGGGTCAGACTACACTTGTATTAGAGAAGAAAAATGATTCTTGGGTGATCGTGCATAACCACACTTCACTTGTTCAGTCTTCGCAATCCAGTGCACCAGCGAACCCTGCGCCGCAGCCGTCCACACCCTCTCCTGCGAAGCCCTGACGCCGCGAACCCCCGAGCACTTACAGCTCTAGAAGTTCTTCAAGCCGTGATAGACGAATATCCCGGCAATCAGCAACAGTAGCAGCCCCGACGTGATCCCGCTTGTCAGGATCGGGCGCGAGAGTCCGTTGATCTTCGTGATTAACTCGCGCTGTTCCCTGGCCATGTGCTCTTGCGCGGAATCGATAAAAATCTGATCGTCTTCATGGCTGGATAGCAGGCTTCTCCAGGCGATCAGTAGAAGGAATATTGCTGTTACAACTCCCCAGGCAATCAACAAATAAAGCAACGGTCCATTGAGCAATTGTCCAGGTTCCATAGCAACCTCCCCTTGGACTCGGTCCCATCCCAGGTACCTGCCCTCCGGCGGCAGGTAGTTCTTTCGGGCGGAGTATAGCACCATGCGCTAAGAATACTAGGGGGTAGCGTCACCCAAGCACCAACCCCCGTAACCCTATGCAGTGGCTGGTATTTAGAGCCGGCGGCGTCAACCCGGCATGGTCCCGTAAAGCACTATTTTGCATTCTTCGCGTTCGCTGCAGTCGGCGCAAGATACCCGCGCCGCGCTGCCACTTTCAATCCGTCCCTATCTACCTTCACTTTCAACAGATGATAAGTTCCGTCTGCCTTAACCTTCTGCAGCGACAGTTCCAGCAAGTACACATACTCCGGCACAACCGTCAGCTCTTGCAGTCCACCCTGCAAATCGTTGCTGTTGTGAAAATACGTCCCGCCGGTTCCGTCTGCCAGTTCCGCCATCACGTCTTCGTTCAGCACTGCGGAGTACCCTCGGTATTGCGCCGCCGTTTGTTCCGCCCTGTTTCTTCCTCTGCCTTGCTCGCTGGCTTCCATCGTCGCCGTAAACAGCCCTCGCGCATCAACAGCGTTGATCGTCACGCTGGACTGCGCCGCCATGTCCAGGATCTGCGATTTCTCCACCATGGCATCCGGCGTCATGGTCAGGAAACCCGGCGAGATGATTACCAGTGTTCTCTGCCCAGGCATCGTTCCCATCTTCCCAACGAGCCCTCGAATATATCCCAGCGTCATACGCACATCCTGATCGCCGATCTGCAACGATTCGGAAGCCGCATTGTCCACCAGCCCCTCGGCAACGTCTTTTGTGCATTCACAACAACCCATGGTGTTTTGTATCGCCGTATCGAGGGCCATAAAATCGTGCTTGTTCAGAATCCGATCCGCTTCGTAATAACCGATATTCGGGCAAACTCTTCCAATCCGGCGCGTAACACTCTGCGCCTTCAAGTTCATAATTGCGTCCTGCAGCTTGGCGTGGTCATTGGTCAGGCCGCTGCTGGTTCCGGACAGAGAAACCACCGCCGCCATATCCGTATTCGTTAGCGACGACCCTGCAACCATCTTCGTCGCCGCCTTTTGCAGCGCCATCAAATCTCCGGAGCTCACGTGCAAATCGTCGAACAGGTACACGATGAATCGCTCCGGCGCATTTTGCACGCGGATTGGCGCCGCGTCCGTCGGCTGCGCGGGACCCCCGTTGGCAGGAAGCGCTTCAGCCGCATTAGCTCCATTTCCCTCAACGCTTGCCCGCTTCTGGATGGTGAATCCAGAGATCGCTTGTTGTTTGTTCTTGTCGAAAACCTGAAAATCTTCCTGCTTCAAATCTCCTACGGGCCGCCCCTCCGCATCGCGCACCACCACCGGCACCAGCACCGCATTCACCGCAACAACGATTTTCCCCGGTACCGTCTGCGTCGGCCCATCCCCGGTTTGCTGCCCCCACAAAATCCCGCCCATGGCAAATACTCCACAAAGCGCAGCCACGACTCCCGAACGTTTCAGCCTTAGTGTCATATGAATGGCGTCATTCTATCGCTAAATTGTCACTTCGGCATTCGAGCCAGGCTAGCACGACGTGCAGCCTCGCCGGCAATCTTCGGCGCGCGCTGGTTTGTTTGGAGTTTGATCGATTCGCGGCGGGGCAAAAAAATTGAGGGCGCATGAACCTTGCGATTCTTGCGCCCTCTTTCAATTGTGCCGTAAAGTTTTTATGCTTCCCGGCTCAATCTGGCATCACTTTATTCTTCCCATTTCGCCTTGGCAAGAGGTCTCCCGATTTTTCCTGTGCATATCTGTGAATGTCTGTGCAAAACAAATCTGCGCTTACTGAAAACACTTCACTTCAATCTCTCCAGTCCACACTGGCACACTCAAGTCCCGGCACTGTCCGCCGATTGCTCCACTAGCGGAGCGTTCGTTGACTTACAGAATCTCGCAACCTAAGATTGCCACCATGCCCGATTCTCCGTCTCTGGTCGGACAAACAATTTCACACTACCGAATCCTTGAAAAACTTGGCGGCGGAGGCATGGGCGTCGTCTATAAAGCGGAAGACACGGATCTCCGCCGATTTGTCGCACTCAAATTTCTGCCCGACGAAGTGGCGCGTGATCCGGAAGCTTTGACCCGTTTCCAGCGCGAAGCGCAAGCGGCCTCCGCTCTGAACCATCCCAACATCTGCACTATTTATGAAGTCGGCATGGAGAGCAGTCGCCCCTACCTCGCCATGGAATTTTTGGACGGAGTAACTCTTAAACACGGAATCGCCGGCCAGCCTCTGCAGACCGATCTTCTTCTTTCTCTCGCGACGGAAATCGCCTACGCCCTCGACGCCGCACACGCCGAAGGCATCATCCATCGAGATATCAAATCCGCCAACATCTTCATCACCAAGCGCGGCCACGCGAAGATTCTCGATTTCGGCTTGGCCAAAGTCACGCCCGCGGATCGTTCCCAAGTGCGGCTCGAATCCGGCGACACTTTGACCAGCGTCCTGCTTGAGCCGTACAACCTCACCAATCCCGGCTCTACTCTCGGCACCGTCGCCTACATGTCTCCCGAGCAAGTCCGTGCCAAGGCTCTCGATACGCGCACCGACTTATTCTCGTTTGGCACGGTGCTCTACGAGATGGCCACCGGCACACTTCCGTTTCGCGGGGAAAGCCTCGGCGTCATTCTCTCCGCCATTCTCAACGACGCTCCCGTTCCCGCATCGCAGCTGAATTCCAATGTGCCCTTCGAACTCGAACGCATCATCAATAAGGCCCTGGAGAAAGACCGCAACCTCCGCTACCAAAGTGCCGCAGAGATGCGCGCCGACCTGCAGCGCATGAGCCGCGATGTAGACTCCGGACGATTTCCTGCGGTCACTGGTACCTCTGGCATTTCCGCCGCCAACACGTCACGCCAGCGACAAGCGGACTCCCGAATGATCAACGCAGCGAATCAGCCTCCAGCCAATCCAACGTCACACCGCTGGCCGTGGATAGCCGTCCCTGTCGTCGCAAGCCTCCTAATACTCGGCCTTCTCGCGCGCTTGCTGATGTCTCCGCTTCCTCCACTCAAAGTTTCGGACTCCGCCCAGATCACGAACGATGGCCGGGCAAAGCTTCTCGAAGGCACAGACGGCGCGCGCCTGTACCTGCAGTACGAATCCTCAATCGTCGCGGATTCCTCCTCTATCGGCCAGGTCTCCAGCACAGGCGGTGAGCTAGTCCCCATCTCCGCTCCGTCGATCAGCATGCACATCCTCAGTGTCTCCCCAGATGGTTCTTCGCTCCTCGTCTCCGATGAGCCCGGCACCGCCTTCGATGGTCCGCTCTGGGCTTTGCCCGTACTCGGAGGCCTGCCCCGTCGTTTAGCTGACACCGTCGGCCACGCCGGCGCTTGGTCTCCCGATGGCCAGCGCCTGATCTACGCCAGGGGCAACGATCTCTTCCTCGCCAAAAGCGACGGCTCGGAATCGCATCTTTTGGTCGCCATGGCTGGTTGGCCTTCGTCTCCCAAATGGTCTACCGACGACTCGGTCATTCGCCTCACTCTTCGAGATCAAGGAACGAACGCCACTTCCCTGTGGGAGCTATCCGCCGACGGCAAGAACGTTCACCCGTTGCTTCCCGGCTGGCATAACCCGCCCTCGGAATGCTGTGGCGCGTGGACTCCCGGAGGCAAACATTTCGTTTTCTCTTCCCAAGGCAGCATCTGGGAGCTGCAGGAAAAAACCAGTTTGCGGCTCAAAAAAGCCTTTGAGCCTATCCAGCTGACCTCGGGACCGCTCGCCCTCTTTTCTCCATTGTCCAGCAAGGATGGCAAGAAACTTTTCGTCGTTGGCAGAAGGCCCCGTGGCGAACTTGTTCGCTTCGATTCCAAATCCGCCGGGTTCACTTCCTTCCTCGCCGGCATTTCCGCCGAACACGTCAGTTTTTCCAAGGATGGCCAGTGGGTCGCCTACGTCACCTTTCCCGAAGGCACATTGTGGCGCAGCAAAATCGATGGCACAGCGCGGCTCCAGCTTACCTACCCTCCTTTATATGCTTCCATGCCCCGCTGGTCGCCGGATGGGAAGCAAATCGCCTTTTTCTCCACCACCTCAGGCAAGCCAGCAAAAATCTACGTGGTTTCACCGGACGGCGGTGACGTCCACGAATTACTACCCGAAGACAATCACGCCGAGGCCGATCCTTACTATTCCCCCGACGGTTCTTCTATTGTCTTTGGTGGCCTCTATGGTTCCGCTGTCACTGGAATTCGTATCGTGGATCTCAAAACCCACCAGGTCTCTACTGTCCCCGGCTCGGAACAACTCTTCTCTCCCCGTTGGTCTCCCGACGGCAGGTACATCGTCGCCATCCGTTCCGATTCCCAAAGCCTGCTCATCTATGATCGTTCGAAACAGAAGTGGTCTTCCGTCTTTCAGGAACGAAACGTCAGTTTTCCCGATTGGTCCAAAGACGGCCAATTCATTTACTTCCTCAGTTGGCCGGAAAATCCTTCCGTCATGCGCCTTCGCCTGGGCGATTCTTCCGTCGAGCGCGTAGCCAACCTGAAAGAATTTCGTCCCACCGGCTATTGGGACGATTGGATGGGACTCGATCCCAACGACTCTCCCCTCCTGCTCCGCGACACCGGCCTCCAGGACGTCTATGCCTTCGACACCGAAACCCCATAAAAATCAAATGTAGTGGCCGAACTTTAGATCGGCCAGCTTTCTCCGTTCGAAAAATAAAAATGCGCTCGACCCTCGAACAATTTCCGAGTCGGTCCAGCCCAACTCCTGTTTTTTTTTCGATTCCCGTATCCCCGCCTGCGCCGCCGTACCTCCAATGTTCCACCTTCGTAGGGAAGCCTACCCACATCGTATCCCCCTGAGTCATTGAGGTAGTAGTCGAGGAAGACGGGTGGAAGCAAGCAGAGTGCGAGGGGCGAGCGGGGAGCGAGCCGCTCGATGATTTGCCAAGGACTCTGATTTTCTTTATGCGAGTTGGAACGAGCCAGATTGAAGTAGAGCTGGTAGGTGTGCACTTTGGCGAGGAACTCGCCGCGGCTAGAGAAGTCTTCGAGGTCAAAGAATTCATCTTCCTCCAGGCGGTGCACGGTTTCCACGTCGCTCTGGTAGGTGTGCGCGGCGGGAGGGATGCGCACATGCTGGCTGTCGCCGAGGGCCTTGGGGAAATCTCCCTTGAACTCGCCGCCGTTATCGGTCTGCCAAACCAGATCGCGCAGCGAGAGGCCGTAGCGATGCAGATGCTGCTGGATGCGCGCGGCAAACACCGCACTGGCTGAAGCACTGCGTGCTTGCGCAAAAGCCCAGAACCGCAGACCGCTGCGGATCTCCCGAGCGGTGTACTGAACCACCGGCAAGTGCAGGCGCCGCGCTTGCGTCCAGTAGCGCGGGATATCGTTTAAATCCTTGGTATCTGCGCTGATTTGCTGGAACAGAGCCCACTGCGCTTTGATGTGCGCGAGGTCTTGTTTACGCTGATATTTCTTCTGGCGTTTCTTCAGCAGCCCATGCTCGCGCCAGATGCGTTCCAGCGCGCGGTGGCTGATGGACAAGTCGAACTCGCGGATCAGGCGGCGCGAGCCGAAGGTGGGAAGTGTTTTGCGGAGCTCCACCAGTTGGGCCTCGATGAGCGGAGGGGTTTTCTGAGCTTGGTGATGACGAGCGCGAGAAAGAGCCAGCAGGCCGGAAGGGCCGCGCTGTTGATAGCGGCGTAGCCATTTGCGCACCGTGGGTGCGGTGGTAGCAAACAGTTTTGCTGTGGGCTTGATGCCCCGCTGCTTGGCGCTCTCGACCAACCGCAGACGATGGTTGTACGCGTCTCTCATCTCACGCACCAGATCGAAATAACGGACGGAAGTAGCCATGACGCGGCCATTCTACTCGCCGCGCGCCGCCCGGCTCTCCCCCCAGCCGGGCGGCCATCTCCTTCCGTCTCTTCTCACTCAAACACTTCAACCCCGCTAGGGGGATACGATGTGAGTAGGCTCTTCCAATGTTCCACCTTCGTTGACAAACCTCCGTTCCAGCCTCAGACTTATATCTGCCTCGTTTTTCCCCCTTGTGCCCAAGTGGCGGAACTGGCAGACGCGCTAGCTTCAGGAGCTAGTGGCCTTACGGTCGTGGAGGTTCGAGTCCTCTCTTGGGCACCATTCGATCCCGGCGAGGCAGTCCGCAGCCTTTGCCCTCAAAACTCCAGCCGCAATTGGAACGCAATCATACGCGGCGTGCTGTCACCACCCAACCCCACTCCAAGAAGCCCGGTGGGTGGTGAAGTCGTATAGGTGAGCGCACCAAACCCCGTTTGCGTCGCAGATTTCCCCGGAATGCCCGCCAGCACCATGCTGGGCAGGCCAAAATTCGGATGATTGAACACGTTAAAGAATTGCGTGTCGAAACGCAGCTTTACGCCCTCCGATACGCGAAACCATTTGGTCAAATACAAATCGCTCCATACAAAATCCGGTCCGCGCAAAGCATTGCGCCCCAGGGTTCCAAACTGGCAATTCGTAACACTGCCGCCCCCATTGCACGCGCCCGTGCTCGGATCAACCGAGGAAACAAACGCATTCGGATTCAGCCATTGCACCGTGCCTGCTTGCGTAACGCCTGGGATCGGCTTGTGTTCGTAAAGTGGCACGCCGGGAACGACGCTCGCAAATTCCGGACCACTGCCGTTCACAATTCCATCGCCGTTCGCGGAATACGGCGTGCTGAGAACAGAAAATGGAATGCCGCTGTGCCAGAACACCGTACCGGAAATTTGCCATCCGTTGAATACAGCGCCGAGAGCGCGACCCTTGAACTTGGATGGCAATTCGTACATGTATTGCGCATTGAGATTGTTGCGAATGTCATAGTCGCAGGGACCGTAATCTCGCTTCAGGTCTCCCGGTAGCGGAGACAAAATCGCTCCAGCTGAAAATTGTAGGAATCCTCCATTAGACACCGTGTCCATGCAGTGGCTCCACGTGTAATTCAGCTGGCCCATAAACCCGTGCCCCAGCCGTTTGATTGCGGACAGTTGCAAACCGTCGTAATGGCTGCTGGCCCCGGTCGAAAATTGCGTCACGGCGGCGAATCGCGCATCAGTGGGCTGCAAATAGGGAAATGGAGCGAAGCATCCGTCGCAAATCGTTTGATAGCCATTTACTTGCGTAAGATACGGTTGATTCACCGCGGCTGTCCCGACGTATTGCGCGTGCAAACTGACTGTTTGGCCAAACTGATGCTCGAGCCCGAGACTCCACTGCATGAAGTAAGGCGCGTGAAGTTTGCCGCTGGGGACGGCGGTGATGTTCACAGGTGGAAGGCACGTCGCTGGATTCGAAAGCCTTGAAGCACACGAGAGTTGTCCCTCAGGAAAACCAGACGCGAACGTCTGATGCGCCGCGACAACCGCGTCGATCGCGCTGTTGGGCACGCCAGGAGCGATCTCCGTGCCGCCAACCGTGCCCAGCAAACCACCCTGAAACGTCTGCACGTAGGGCGGATTGTTGCCCACCACATCGGCAATCGTCCCGGGCAGAATATCGCTGAACAGTCCGAAGCCCGCGCGAAGCAGCGAGTTCGGTTCGAATTGCCATGCGATGGCCGTGCGCGGTTGCAGGATAGCCAAGGGCGTGGCAGAAAAAATATTTCCCAACTCCGTCTGGATTGTCGCGTTCAGCGGTTGGTTCACGTCGTGAGAAATAGAATCGAAAGAACCGGTCAGTCGAGCGATCTGGTCATGTGGGTTGAGCGGATTGGAATTCAGCGTATCCCGCAAGCCAAACGTCCACGTGAAATCCTTGGTCACCTTCCACGTGTCTTGCGCGTACAAATCGAGATTAAGAAAGCGAAAAGGTTCGTTGGCGGAAGTCGGAAAAGTCTGCGTAGCCGTCGACGCGACGCCGTAAATGAATTGCGGAAGTGTGGTGTATGTAACCGTGGGGACGGACCCCTCGCCAAAGTCGTAATCGTTCAAACGAAAGATCCGCGTGTTCGTGCCGAATCGGAATTCGTGCGCTCTATGGTTCCACGCCAGATTGTCGTTGATGAAGAATCGCGAGGCGCGGCGCCCTTGCACCCACGTATTGTCCAGCCCTCCAATCGTGGTGAAGGGAGCATTGGCGCCAATTCCTTGTAACACAATCGGAAACGCGGAAAGTGTTTCTGCCAGATTCGCGGGGCCAAACAGGCTTTCGTACCAAGAGAACCCCGGATTGAAATAGTTCACCAGGTTTTGCGAAAACACATGCGTGTACCCCGCGGCAAAAGAATAAAGCGGCTGGGGAGACACCGCGTTGAACACAGGATTGATCGGATCTGTATATGCCGCCTGCACCCCGGTGTCCGCCTGCAAACGCAACCATGCCGTATTGTTCTCATTAATGTTGTAATCGATCCGTCCCGTTTGCACCTGTTCGTGATCGTCGCTGGAATGCGAAATGCTCTGCCGGTTCGCGCAGCCGTTTCCGTCGTTGGGAATTGCCGCTGACGCCCCACCCGCATCGAACGGACAACCGAGAACCGCCAGCGGCGTCCCAGTCGTATTCCCGTACAGCGAAAACATTTTTTGATAGAACGGCACAGACTGCGGCGACGCCGGATAAACCGAGCCGGTAACCGAATCGACGCCTCCGAGCGGCAGTTGCTGCAACACATAATCTTGGAATTCCGCCGTGGGAACCGTCGTAGCCGTCACAATCGGCAGAGCAATCCGAACCCACTCCGTATCGAAGAAGAAAAACAGCTTATCGTGAATCACCGGGCCACCCAGGCTCCCCCCAAAGTGGTTCACCGTCGAGCGCGGCTTGTGATTCCCCGCGGTCGAATTGGTGAAAAAGTCGGCCGCATCGAAACGCGAACCATTCCACAGTTCATACAAATTTCCGTGAAACTGATTCGAGCCGCTCTTCGTAACGTAATTCACCTGCGAAGCCCCGTAACGCCCCTGGTCTACTGCGTACGATAGCGTGTTCACTGTTACTTCGGAAATCGAGTTCAGTCCCAGCACCAGATTCGTGGACAAGCCGCTGTTGAGATTTGTTAATGGATCGTTGGTTTCCAAACCGTCCACGATATAACCATTCGAGAGCGCCGGCAGCCCATTAAATTCCACGTTGCCGTAGCCATTTGAACTGCCCACGAAATCGTTGCCGCTTCCGGCCGTATTGATCAGCGCCCCGGCCGCAAACTGAAGCGGATACGTGAGGTCGCCTCCTGGATTGGGAAGATTCTCGAGCGCAGGCGCATTAAGATTTGTGGAAGTATTCGCGTTCCCCGGATCAAGCAGCAGCAACTCGCCGCTGACTTCCACGGTGAGTTTCGACTGCGCCAGCTTCAACGTGAAATTCACGGTTTGCTTTTGCCCCAGCCCGGAAACCACGTTCCTGTTTTCCTGCGGATCGAAGCCATCCGCTTTCACTTTGACCGCATACACTCCCGGCTTTAGCTGAGGAAAATCAAACCGGCCCTGCCCGTCGGTTGTGACCGTGCGCTGAAGGCCAATTTCCAGATTGACCACAGTCACCACCGCACCAGGAACACCGGCATGCGTAACATCGGTCACCTGCCCGGCGATTGCGCTGGTCGTCTCTCCTTGCGCAAAAACACGCGCTTCAGCAAACAGGAACAAATTCCAGACGAGAACCATTACTGGGAGCGATTTGAACAGCATGGCCCACTCCAATGATCAACAAGTTAACTGTAGTTAATCCTTTTGCTTAATGCAAGTAAATATAGTGCCGCGTGGCCAAGGCTCAGCCACTAAGAGCACGTTGCGGGTGCCCCACCCTCTGGTGTTGGAGCGTGGGTCTCCTACACCTCTCTCCCACCTCGGGGTGCCGCACCGTTGATGCACTAACATGAATTCGGGTGGCCATCCTTGCGGGGTTGCTTCATGCACGGGTGGGCCTTGGGTTCGCCCGCGTGCCGTCCAATATAGGTTCGATTTCTTGCACCCTTCCGCTCGGTCACTCATCCAAGCTGTACCTGCGGGCAAACGATCAACAACGAATGGAAGTGGAATGTGAAAATTGTGATGGTCTTAACTTCGCACGATCAGCTTGGCAACACCGGCCGCAAGACAGGGTTCTGGTTGGAAGAATTCGCGGCGCCCTACTTTGTTTTCAGGGACGCGGGTGTCGATTTGACCCTTGCCTCGCCAAAGGGAGGCCAACCGCCCGTCGATCCGAAGAGTGATTTGCCGGAGAATCAGACCGCCGCGATGGCGCGCTTTAAAAAGGACGAGAGAGCGCAGAAAGAGCTCTCCCAAACGGTCAAGCTGGCCGATGTGAAGGCAGAAGAGTTTGACACCGTGTTCTACGTCGGCGGGCACGGGCCCATGTGGGACCTCGCTGAAAGTCCAATCTCAATCGCTCTTATCGAATCTTTCTATAACTCCGGCAAGCCGGTGGCGTTGGTTTGTCACTCTCCTGGTGTCCTCCGTCATGTCAAATACCAAGGCG
Organism: Candidatus Acidiferrales bacterium; assembly: GCA_963701055.1. Lineage (GTDB taxonomy): Bacteria > Acidobacteriota > Terriglobia > Acidiferrales > UBA7541 > Acidiferrum. The sequence goes on from OY969563.1 coordinate 6,268,860, forward strand.
AGCCTCTTGTGAAGGGGAAGCGGGTAACAGGCTTTACGAATGGCGAGGAAGAAGCGGTTCAGCTCACGAAGGTTGTGCCCTTCCTTGTCGAGGATGAACTGATGCGCCTCGGAGCCATTTTTGAAAAACTCCGGAACTGGCAACCCCACTTCGTCGTTGATGGACGTCTCGTCACAGGGCAGAACCCTGCATCTTCCACGACTGCAGCGCAGGCGCTGCTGAAGCTCATGGCACAGCGAACTTCATCTGCGGCAGCTGCATCCTCCTGAACGAGCGCGGATCGGTCTTGATCTGACAGATGTCGAGATGTCACAAAATGGGCAAGCGGCTGAACGCGGAGTGAAGGTTCACGGAAACTCTTGGAGACTGAGCCATCGGCATGGGTTGTGGACTACGTGAAGAAATGAATCCGGCCTTTCTTTTCCAAGGTTATAATCACGCAACGTATGTCCGTTGCTCCAGGCACAAAACTCGGTCCTTACGAAATTCTTTCCCCACTCGGCGCCGGGGGCATGGGTGAAGTTTACCGCGCTCGTGACAGTCGCCTCGACCGCCTCGTCGCTATCAAAGTCTTGCCGGCGCATCTTTCCCAGGATCCTCATCTTCGCCATCGCCTGGAGAACGAAGCTCGCGCAGTCTCCAAGCTCTCTCATCCCAATATCTGCACTTTGCACGACATCGGCCACCACCACGGCATAGATTTCCTTGTCCTCGAATTCATCGACGGACAAACCCTCCGCGAACTCCTTGCCTCAGGCGTTCCTCCCGTGAGCAAGGTCATCTCCATCGCAGTGCAAATTGCCGAAGGACTCTCCAAAGCCCACCAAAGCGGCATTGTCCATCGCGATCTAAAACCAGAGAACATTATTGTTTCCCCTCAAGCCGTCAAAATTCTCGATTTCGGATTGGCCAAGCTCCGTTTGGACAGCGAAGACCTGAACGACACCTGCCTCACCGGCGCCGTCGAAACCCAGCCCGGCGTAATCACCGGCACTCCACGCTACATGTCCCCGGAACAAGCCAACGGGCAGACCGTCGATTTTCGCTCCGATCAATTTTCCTTCGGTCTAGTGCTATACGAAATGGTCACCGGAAAACATCCGTTCCGGAAAATGACGCAGGCGCAAACCCTCTTAGCCATCATTCGGGAAGATGCCCAGCCCATTGCCTCGCTCAACTCTCAGGTCCCTCCGCCGCTTTGCTGGGTAATTGAACGCTGCCTCGCGAAAGAACCTGAGAAGCGCTATTTCTCCACGCAAGACCTGCTGCGCGACCTCACCGCCATCCAGGATCGCCTGACGGATCTGCAGTCCAGACGCCAGGAAGCTCGCCCCAGTAACTTGCCTGTTCCCACAACCGCTTTCATTGGCCGCTCCAGGGAAGTTGCGGCAGTGAAACTACTCCTGCTTCGTTCGGATGTCCGCCTCGTCACCGTCACCGGACCCGGCGGAATCGGCAAATCCCGTCTTGCGATCGAGGTCGCTCGCGACGCCTCCGCGCACTTCACCTCTGGCGCCTATTTCGTTCCTCTCGCGGCGGTCACCGATTCCAGTTTGATTATCCTCGCCATTGCACAGACTCTTGGCCTTCGTGAGTCCGCGGGTCAGTCGCCGATCGACACTCTGAAGGACTACCTGCGCGGAGCATCCGCCTCTCCAGTCCTTCTCCTGATTGATAATTTCGAACACGTACTTGAATCTGCTCCCATCCTCACAGAGCTTCTCGCACTCGCGTCCAGCCTGAAACTTCTGGTGACCAGTCGCGCCGCGCTACACGTCTCCAATGAACACGAGTTCCCGGTTCCCCCACTCGCGCTGCCCGATTCGAAATCGCTTCCTTCTCCCAGCGAACTTTCAAACTTCTCCGCGATTTCTCTTTTCCTGCAACGCGCCGCAGCCGTCAAACCGGATTTCACGCTCACCGAAGAGAACGCCCCGGTTGTCGCGGAGATCTGCGCGCGCTTGGACGGTCTTCCCCTTGCCATCGAACTTGCCGCCGCCCGCGTCAAACTGCTCTCCCTTACGGCCATGCGCACAAGACTGGCGAGTCGCCTCCAGTTGCTGACCGGCGGTGCTCGAGATTTGCCAGCCAGGCAACAGACTCTTCGGCAAACCATCGATTGGAGCTACGATCTGCTCACCGAATCCGAGCAGAAGCTTTTCCGTCGTCTCTCCGTTTTTCTCGGTGGCTGCACGCTCGAAGCTGTCGAGTCCGTCTGCGACGCGAAACAGGATCTACGCTTGGATGTGCTAGATGGCATGTCTTCCATGGTGGACAAAAGTCTCGTTCGCCAGGTTGAACAAGCCGATGGCGAGCCTCGTTTCTTCATGCTGGAAACGATTCGCGAATATGCCTTTGTCAAAATGGCATCCTGCAATGAAGAACCGCTGGCCAGACGCGCCCACGCCGCTTACTGCCTGGTGCTCGCGGAAGAAGAGGCAGGCAAGGACGCGGCCACAAATCAAACCGCTTGGTTGGATCAATTCGAAATCGAAAATGACAATTTTCGCGTTGCTCTGGACTGGCTCATAGAAAGCGGCCAAGCCGAATGGGGACTGCGCTTAGGTGTCGCTCTGTTCCGCTTCTGGGAGATGCGAGAACATCTCAGCGAAGGCCGCGATCGTCTCGGCAAGCTCCTCAAACTTCCGGCTGCATCCGCACCTACTAATCCTCGTCTCCGTGCGCTTTTCGCTGCCGGAGTTCTAGCCAGCGTACAGGGAGACTTCGTCGGCTCCGAGACTCTTGTGCTGGAAAGTTTGGCGATCGCCCGCCAATTGGGAGATCACCGCAGCATCGCGGTTGCCCTAAATGCATTAGCCGTCAATGCGCGAGACCTCGGAAACTTGCCCGCAGCTCGCTCTCTTTTCGAAGAAAGCCTCGCGGTCTGGAGAAACCTGCACGATCCTGGCGCCGTTGCTCGCGCGCTCTCCAATCTAGCCAGCATCGTTTCGCTGCAGTCTGACTTTTCCTACGCTGGCCTCCTCTATCAGGAATCTCTCTCCATCTTTCGCGAACTCGGAGATCACACCGGCTTCGCCTGGGCTCTCAATCATCAGGGTGACGTGGCTCGCGACCAAGGCGACTCCGCGGCCGCGCGCTCCCTTTACGAACAAAGTTTGGCGGCCTTTCGCCAACTCGACGATCGCTGGGGTGTTGCGTGCTCTCTCGCAGACTTGGGAAACCTCGCCAGAGAGCAACAGGATCATCGTGCTGCCGATTTCCTCTACGGTGAGAGCCTGCGTATCTTTCGCAACCTGGAACACAAACGCGGCATTGCCCGGCTCCTGGAATCCTTCGCTTGCTCTGCCGCGGCACAATCGCAGTCGGAGCGCTCCTTGCGCCTCGCCGGTGCAGCCGCAGCTCTTCGTCAAAGCATCGGCACTCCTCTTGTCCCCGCCGAACAAACTAAATTGGAAAGAAGTCTGGATGCGGCCCGCCACGCGCTTCCCCTCGCTACCGGTAGAACCGCCTGGCTGGAAGGCTGGGTCATGCCCATCGAACAAGCCATCGAAGACGTGCTTCGCACTTCACCCAACAAATAACTCACAAACTCGGGTGCCCCACACGCCGAATTTGCGTGTGGGTTCTTGGGTCACTCCGTGTAGCGCCGCGCCTTCAGGCCGGCATCTTGGGTCAGCCGTTGTAGGGACCGCCTTCCGAGGCGGAGCGTTCTCTTTCCATTCCACAAAAACCATCTACTCGCATGAGCCGCTGTGCTCGCCTTACTCGGCCGTCGATGGATCAATAAGCCGCCGCACTGCGGACACCCGGTTCGCCGGCAGGCCCACACGTCTCGCGTGTTCTCGAATCATCGCCTCGTCAGTCGCCAGGTACACGCAATAAACCTTGTCTCCGGTCACATAACTTTGTAGCCATTGGATGTCCGGACCCATCGCTCTCAGAACCTCCACGGATTTTCGCGAGATTTCCTTTATCTGCGCGTCCGTCAGATTCCCCGCTCCCGGCACTTCCCGCTCGATCACAAACTTCGGCATATCGCACCCCCGTCATTCCAGCCGCCTTTGTAGCGCCGGCATCCTGCCGGCTAGTCGCAAAAATGCTAGCAAGCCCGCAGCCTTGCTACAATACTGCATTGCTGCGCCCCTCTCGGCGCTCACGCATTTCCGGGCACCATGAATCGGAGGCCGTCGTGGATCTCAAGTCCGTTCAGAAACCCTTTAAAGACCAATATCGTAGCGATCCGTCCGCTTCCCGAATCACTCTCAAAGCTAAAGGCGGCCAAACTGAGACGCCCATAGCCTGCTCCGTTGCCATCGGGCGCGCCATCTATAACGCTCAGGCGCACACCGGAGTCGGCGGCTCGGGCACCGCGGCCTGTTCTGGCGATCTCCTGCTCGGCGCTTTGTCCGCGTGCGCGCAGCTCACCTGCCAGATGGTTGCCGCCGCCATGAGCATACCCACCGAACGTATTGAAGTCACCGTTGAGGGAGATTTGGATCTTCGCGGCACATTGGGCATATCCAAGGACGTCCCCGTTGGCTTCGAGCGCATCCGCCTCCGCTTTGACATTGACGCCCCGAAGGCAACCCAGGAGCAGTTGAGCGCGTTGCGAGAAAAGACCGAACAATATTGCGTGGTCATGCAAACCCTTGTTCAACCCCCGCCCATCCAAACGGACTGGGCCACGGCCCGCTAGCTTTCTTGCAGCTCAGGGCCAGTCCGCCGGCCTTTCGACCTTTGACCAAGCCACCATGCGCGCCTTCGTTCAATTCGCTGATTCAGTCGGTGCCACCATCAAAAAACTCGAAAAACTCCGCTTAATCGGCGAATTCCTGCGCTCTCTGCCGCCCGCGGATGCCGCGCTAGCCGCCCGGTTTTTCTCCGCGCACGTATTCCCTAAAAATGACGAGCGCACCTTGGGTGTTGGTAGTGCAAACCTGTCGCGCGTCATCGCGGAATACGCCGGCAAAGCGGGCGAAAATCTAGCTGCCTCCTACAGAAAACACGGAGATCTCGGCGACATGGCCGAAGAACTCTTGCGAAACACAAATCCCGAAGGCGATTTATCCTTTCTGGAGGTGGCTCGCCTTTTCGAAAACCTTGCTGCCGCTCGCGGACCAGCGCAAAAATCCGAACTCCTCGCGAATGCCTTCCAACGCGCCAGTGCCGGCGATGTGAGATACATCGTGAAAATCATTACCGGTGATTTGCGTATCGGATCGAAAGAAAGTCTCGTGGAAGAAGCCATCGCAAAGGCATTCGATCAACCGCTCGCCGCGGTGCGCCGCGCCAACATGCTCACCGGCGACATTGGCGAAACCCTGACCTTAGCTGCCAACAATCAATTGACCGGCGCTACCATGCGTTTGTTCCATCCCCTAGGATTCATGCTGGCCGCCTCGGCGGAAACGCCTGCCGATCTCTTTGACGAAGTGGAATCTAACATCGAAGTCCCCTCTCTTCTGGTGGAAGAAAAATACGACGGGATTCGCGCGCAAGTGCACAAAGACAACTCCGGCAAAGTCCGTCTTTTTTCCCGAACGCTCGATGAAATCACCGAATTTCCCGAACTCCTCCAGCCCATCGGCAAATTGCCGGGAGAATTCATCCTGGACGGCGAACCTCGCCTGGCGCGACTCCCGCCCATTGCCCTTCACCGAATTACAAAAACGCCTCGGCCGCAAAAACATGGACATGTTCATTCAAAACGATATTCCCGTGAAATATGTCGCCTTCGACCTGCTCTATCGCGACAGCGATTTGCTCCTCGACGAACCTCTGACAAAACGCAAAGCGCTCCTCAGCGAGGTTTGTTCGCATGCCTCCGCAGCCGTACGCGTCCCCACGCCCACTGCGTGCAGCACAGCCGACGCCGTGCAGGTCGCCTTCCGTAATGCGCTCGCCGCCGGCCACGAAGGCATAGTCGCCAAGGTTGCCGATTCTCCGTACGCACCCGGCCGCCGCGGCGGCTTCTGGTTCAAGCTGAAAGAACCCTTTGCCACTTTGGATGTCGTCGTCACCGCCGTCGAATACGGTCACGGAAAACGCCACAAAGTTCTTTCGGATTACACTTTCGCCGTCCGCGACGGAGACACACTCCTGAACATCGGCAAAGCCTATTCCGGCCTTACGGACGCCGAAATCAGCGAGTACACCGATTTTTTCTTGCGTCACACCGTCGAAGATCACGGCCATGTTCGAACCGTCGAACCGCTCGTCGTCCTGGAAGTCGCCTTCAACAACATCCAGAAATCGTCCCGCCACAATAGCGGCTACGCTCTCCGCTTCCCCAGAATCGTCCGTATCCGCACCGACAAAGTCCCGTCAGACATCGACACGCTGGACACCTTAGCCAAATTATTCGCCAGCCAAATTCCCAACTCCGAACCATCCCTGGGTGCCCCGCTCTGAGCGCCTTCCGCGAAGGGTGGGTCTTTGGTCTCCCGCATTTGTAGAAACTCTCCTGTCAATCACAACACTCACCTTTTTAATCAACGCTTCCGAATATTTTCTTCTCTCACCGCATTTGCTGTAAAATTTCCGCTCATACGTCACAATTCCGGTGACCTCATCCTCGTCTGAAGGAGCACTATGTCTTCTTATTTTTCCGATATGTCTCGCAGATCGTTTCTCGGCGCCTCCGCCGGCGCTCTACTCGCAAGCTCTCTTCCTTCAGCCGCCCTTTCCGCCGCGTCTTCTTTGCCGCGCCGCATCATTCTTGATACCGACCCCGGCGTCGACGACGCCATGGCCTTCTTCCTCGCTCTCCGTTCCCCTGAACTGAAGGTTGAAGCCATCACACCCGTCAGCGGCAACGTCCCCCTCTCATTCACCCTTCCCAACGCTTTGCGCCTCGTTGAAATTGCCGGACGCACCGATGTGCCCGTCGCCGCTGGAGCAGACACGCCTCTCCTTCGCCGCCTCGTCACGGCCAGCTACGTCCACGGGAATAACGGCCTTGCCGGCGTGGATTTTCCCGAGCCAAAAATCAAACCCGTCGCCGAGCCCGCTGCCGAACTCATTCGCCGCATCGTGCGCGCTAATCCCGGTGAAATCACCATTGTCGCTGTCGGCCCTCTCACCAATATCGCCACCGTTCTTAAGTCCGATCCGGCTCTCGCTCCGCTAATCAAGGAAATCGTCATGATGGGCGGCTCTCTCAGCGGCGGCAACGTCACTCCTTCCGCCGAATTCAATTTCTATGTCGACCCGGAAGCCGCCCGCATCGTATTTGATTCCGGCGTTCCCCTCACCATGGTCGGCCTCGATGTCACTCGCAAGGTTCTCTTCGGCGAAGCGCAACTCAAGCAACTCGAAACCGCGCAAAATCCTGTCAGCCAGGCTGCCTCGAAAATCATGCGCTCCACCCTGGAACGCATGCGCAAAGGACGCGACGTTACCGTAGTCGCGATGCACGACCCGCTCACCGTCGCGCACCTTATCGATCCTTCGATCCTCACGCTGAAGGATTACTATGTGCAGATCGAAACTACCGGAGAATTTACCGCTGGCGAATCGGTTGGTTACGAATACGCCCCCGCTCGTACTTCGCCGCCGATGAATACCGGAGGCCCGGCCCCCGAATCGCGGCCCGCGGAATTCAAGCCCAACTGCAAAGTCGCCGTCGGAGTCGACGCGGATAAATTCTTCCGCTTGTTCATTCCTCGCCTCACCGCGTCTGCCTGAGGCGGCCATCCATGATCCGCTTCTTCAGGTTCGTCGTCCTCATCCTCATCGCCTCGTTGGCAGTTTCTTGCGCTCGCCGGTCTGCCCCCGATCCCGGAGCGTGGCATCTCACTCCGCAATCGGAAGCTCTCGTGTCCGATCCGGTCCTCCGCGCGCAGATTTTCCGCGCTCTCTCCGCCGCGGAAAACGCCGGCACGGACCCTTCCATCTCCCACTTCAAAGTTCGCGCCGCCACCGTGATCGCAAAAGACGGCCAGGAACACGTCGTCCTCGGAGGCAACACCGAATATGCCGTCCCGGAAGCCATCCATGGCGAATCCTCGCTGATCAATCACGTCACAGCACTCTATGGGGCGGACACCACCCGTCAGGACCTGCGGTTCGTAGCATTCTTCTCTCAGCGCTGCGGCCTTAGCGGAAGTTGCGGAGATTGTCGCGACTATCAGAAAGCCACAACCGATTATTCCCGTTTGCTGATCGTCTGCGGCCAATCCTCCGACCACACCGTTCGCGTCACCCGCTTCAGTGATCAACTCGTCGACGAAGACCAGTTCCCCGCCGCTTCTCCTTCGTCCCTCTCCATCACCCAGGCGGAACTGGCTCGTCTCCTCGCCGCCGCGGAAGAAGCGCGTCTCGGTGGCATTACGCTCTTCACCACCGATCGCCACACCGCCGCCGCCGCTCTCTCCTACTCCGGCAAACTGTATCGCGCCGCCGGTGCCGATGATGCCGCCTTCCACTATCGCTATCCCATCGGCGGAATCCTCCAACAAGCCGCCACAGAACGCGACTATTTCCTTCGTGCCATCCTCGTCGTCGGAGAAAAAGGTCACTGGCCCGTCATCAACTATCGCGATCGTCAGTACGGTTACGAATCCAGCAGCTTCAATCGCGAAGCCGGCAAGCCCCCCATCGCGCTCATCCTCTCCGACGGCCAAGGCAACTATCGCGCCACCACCTTCGAATCCGCCCTGCCCAACGCCTTCAGCACCGCCAACTTCATGCCCCAAGCCCTCAAGGATTTCCTACGCACCCACCAACCCCCCGCCACCAAATAACCGTCCTTCAACCAAATCTAATTCCGGAACTCCCCAAACCCGATCCTCACCTGCATCGTGTTAATCCCTGGATTCGGATTCGTCATCCCCGCATTTGAAATATGCTGAAACCGCACCTCCGCGCTGAAATTGTGTTTCTTCCCCAAAAAATGCGCGCCAATCCCGCCGCTCGTCGTGAAATTAATCTGCGACGTCCCCTCCGGCACTTTCGTATTCGTGAACAACGCCCCGCCTTCAATCTGAAAATAGGGTTTCACTTTCTTCGCCGAATCGAATATCCATTTGAACGCGAACGGGTCCACGCTTCCGCCATAAGCCGTGTTCGTCTTCTGCGCGATCACCCACACCGGCACCACGTCCACCGCGTACTCCAGTTGTCCCTTCAGGATTCCCGGCCCGTGTGGGGCCGTCAGAATTAATCCATATCGCAATCCCAAATTCCACAGGCCATCGCCGGACTGGCTGCCATTGATCCCGTGTCCACCACCAGTCCAAATTTGCAATTCCCGCGACGAATTTTCCGGACTAGCCTGCTGCGCCCAAATCCTCGGCGCATCCAGCAACCCAATCGCCACCAGCACCAAAATCCCAACAAGCGTCTTCTTCGTCATTAGCCCCCCGAACCCAAACTCAGCACATTATCCGAATCCCTCCGCACACACAATCGCCACGTAGAGCCGTGCCTTCAGGCCGGCATCGTGCGCTCATTTTTTCCTTCTGCCCGCATCGCCCCCGCAGCAATCGCCGTCAACAACAACACCATCGGATCAATCGGATGTCTGTATCGCAAGGACGTATGCGTCACATAATACAAAACAGGAAAAATCAGCGGGAACGCCGCCACTGGCACCGCGTACACACTCCGCCGCAGAAAAAGCACAACCACTCCCGCCAACGCGCCCACCGCACTCGCAAAATTCCCCAACAGTATCCCGCGGATCAACCACGAATCCGTCCCCACAATCGTCCTCAACGGATCAGCCACTCCCATCCAGAAATCCACAAATCGCCAGGCGATCAGCTGCATCTCCATTCGCGGATGCCCCTGTATAAACTTCAGCGCCTTCCGCCTCTCTTCCTGCATGAACGCTGTTTCCCCCATCCTCAAATACCGCAATGTCTCCATGCCCTGCGTGATGATCGCCGGCGATCCCCAATGCCGCTCGTCGTAATTCTCGTTGTTCCCGATATACAGCTCATACCCGAAGTTAGACCGAAACGGAATGAATCGATGGAACGCCACAAAGTTCCGCACCGTCCACGGAACACAACAAATCAACGCAACCGCAGCCGCCATCGCTGGTTTCGTCAGGCGAATTCGTCCGTCGCGATAACCGCGATAGGCCAGCCACCCCAACAAAAAGGGAAACACGGCGCCAACACTCGGGTTCGTCATCAATGCCACGCCCCACAGCACCCCGTACCCGATCCAGTCGCGCCATCTTGTGGATTCCGCCAGTTCCAGCGTCGCCCACAACAGCGTAGCCGCCAGCAGTGCCGCCAGCGACGTATCCCAAATCCACTCAAACGGGATCAGAATAGCATTCGGAAACAGCGCCCACAGCCACGCGCCTCCGCTGCCCGCGCCAATCCTCGCGATCCGTCTTCCCGCATAGAAGATCGGCACGCAGGTGGCCGAAGAAAAAATAATATTCAGGAATATTGTCGCCAGAAAAGATCCGCGCGTGTACACTCCGAAAACCTTGAATATTCCCGCCACGATCAACGGATACACCGGCGTCAGCCACGCCGTCGGCCCGCTATCCCTCTGAAACGGTGACGAAAAACCCTTTCCTGTCGCCACCGAATATGCAATATGCCCCGTCTCCGTCTGAAACGGAATCGTCCCCGCCACGTCCTTCGGTATCTTCGCCGCCTGGTTCCACGCGAACGCCGCACGTACTCCAAACGCCACTACGACAATCACCACAAGCGACGTTGCCACCTTCCGAATCATCTGCAACATAATGCTTTTGGAGAGCGGCAATCCCCTCCCGCTTACACTGCTGCCCACATTCACCCACCTCTACACATTCGTCTAGCCCGCGCTACAGACTTGTCCGTATTCGTTCCTTTGCCAGCCACTGCTAACTTTCAGCAGTCCCATGTGACGGAGATCTTCTGATGAACCGTTCGCAACGTCCCAAATCAACGTCTGCCTGCATACGGTCGTTGAGTCCGTTCTGTCTCGCAGCCACAATCCCCATATCTGTCTTAACCGCAGCTTGCGCCGAGCATCATTACCGTGTCTACGATCCATACTACAGCGACTATCACGTCTGGAATACCGACGAGCTGGGCTACTACCACTGTTGGGCCGTTGAAACTCATCGCGATCCCAATCGTGATTTCCGCAAGATTCCCCCGCCGAGCAAAAAGAATACTGGACCTGGCGCCACAATAATTCGGGCAATGAACACCACTAAAGGAGCCATCTCTCCGCGACGCGCCCACACACGCAGTGCTGTCGCTCTGAGATGAATGGAAGATCCATTGACCAGCACGCACAGCAAACAACCATGTAAAACCTGTGGCCACGGTAAATCCATTCACCACGCCACACGTGTCACCGTCGGGAACAAACAGGTGATTCGCAACCATTGCAATCACCCCGGCTGCCTCTGCCGCGATTATATTCCCACAAAGAAGATATGAATTTTAGGCGGCACTCACTCCGTTAGCGGAACAGAAATTTTCGTCGCCGAGCGGCGTCCCGCCCGTTTCCGCAAAATTGCCACACGCGCTCGCGAGCTACCTTAGATAATTTGAAAACGATCCGCTTCAGTTGGCTTTGGAATCGAAGATATTTTCAGCGATATCGGACTCGTCCCACAAACTCGCGGGGGAAAATCCAAAACTTTAGATTGCAGAACGGATCACAGCAGAACGGATCACAGCAGAATGGAACCTGAAAAAACGAATTGAGTCTGGAGGGAAAACGCAGCAGAAAAATAGAGAAGGGAGGCAGGCCAGGTCTTCCCGCCTCCCCTTTATTCCTCTTTCGAGGAATCCGACTAGCCTGACGGAGGGCGGCTAATCGGTCGTGTGTTGGCCTGTGTATGAAACTCCCGCGAGCCGAAAATGGTTACAAGAATTTTAAGAAAATGCATACAATGGCTCACGCACCCTGTCGCTCACGGAAAGGCCTCTCCAAGATGCCTCGCGCTTCCCAGCTTAGCCTCGATAACATCCTGCGTTTTCTACAACTTAGAAACGATCCCGTATCCCTCGATGATCTTTCCCGCTCCCTGCGCTTAAAAAAAATTGATCGCCGCCCGCTTCTTCAGATGCTCGAGAAATTAAAAAAACGTGGCCTCGTCGAGGAACTCTCTCATGGCCGTTTTCTTCTCCGTCAAACGCGCAAGCCTCCCGCTCCTTCGGAGGGTCAAAAACGTCCCACAGGCGAGCCCGTCGACAAATTCTCGCAACACAAAGCCGCTTCGCGCGACGAAATCAAAGGCCGACTCGTTCTTCATCAGGATGGTTACGGCTTCGTCGTCCCCGATGTCGCGCTTCCCAATGTCGATGGCGACATTTTCATTCCGCGCGATTACGTCGAAGACGCCATGCACGGCGATACCGTTATCGCAAGAATTGCCCGACTCAGCGGTCTGCCCGGTGCTCGACGTGCCGAAGGCCGCATCGTCCGCATCGTCGGTCGCGCCCATCCCACAGTGGTGGGCCTGTTCCGATACACGGCGCAAGGCTGTATCGTCACCCCATACGACACACGCGTCCAGCACGACATCGAGTTAATTCCCGGCGAAGAACTCTCCCCCGCTCTCCGCGAGCAACTTCAACTGCCCAAAAAAGAACAACCCGACCGCGGCAAACGTCTGCCACATGTTCCCAAGCTCGACGGCGCCGTAGTCAATGCTGAGCTTCTGCATTATGGCCGTGGTGGCACTGCACCAGCCGGTCGCGTCATTGAAATCGTGGGCCGTCCCGGCGATCTCGGTGTGGATACCGAAATCATCATCCGCAAGCATCACTTGCCCCACTCCTTTCCCGCCGAAGTTCTTCAGGAAAGCGAGCGCCTGGCTCGCCCGGTCAGTGACACCGACCGCGAAGCCCGAGAAGATTTTCGCGAACTCCCCATCGTCACCATCGACGGTGAAACGGCGCGCGATTTCGACGATGCCGTCTACGTCGAACGTCGCGACGATGGCGGCTGGCTCCTGCAGGTTCACATTGCCGACGTAGCCCACTACGTCACTCCCGAATCCCCTCTCGATCGCGAAGCCCGCCTCCGCGGCAATTCCGTTTATTTCATCGATCGCGCCGTTCCCATGCTTCCCGAAGCTCTTTCGAATGGCATGTGCTCTCTCAATCCTCGCGAAGAGCGCCTCGTCATGAGCGCCATCATGCATTTTGATTCCGCCGGACGCCCCCTCACTGCCGTCATGGTTCCCGGCGTGATCCGTTCTGCCGAGCGCATGACCTACAGCAACGTCAACAAGGTGCTCAACGGCGATCCGGAAATGAGCGAGCGTTACGCTCACATGCACCACCATTTCCGCGCCATGAAAGGTCTCGCTCAACTCCTCAACTCCCGCCGCAACGAAAATGGCTCGATCGATTTCGATCTTCCCGAGCCCGTCATCGAATTCGACGCGCAGCAGAACATGATTAATATCGGCCGCAGCGAGCGCAACATCGCCCATCGCATCATTGAAGAGTTCATGCTCGCCGCCAACCGCGCCGTGGCACATTACCTTCTCGAACGCGGCCTTCACGCCCTCCACCGCGTCCACGAGAAGCCGGATGCCCGCAAAGTTCTCGAGTTTGAAGAACTCGCCCGGGCTTTCGGGTATTCGCTCGGCGTCGAAAACCTGCATCAGCGGGAAGTCGCCGTTCGCCATGGCAAAGTCCCTTCGCCCGCAAAAGCCGGCAAGCCCGAATCTCGCGGCCAGGGTCGCGAGCGCCAACAGCGCATCTCTCTCCCCGGCACAGACATCAACATCACCCCACGCCACTATCAAAAATTGGTCGCTAAGCTTTCCGGCCATCCCGAGGAGCGCATCCTCTCCTATTTAATGCTGCGCTCCCTCAAACAAGCCCGCTACTCGGCGGAATCTCTCGGGCACTTCGCTCTTGGCTTCGATGAGTACACGCATTTCACCTCGCCCATTCGCCGCTATCCCGATCTCGTCGTTCATCGCGTCCTCAAATGGGCACTCGCCAATCCTCAAGCGAAGGCCCCCGCGCACATCAAGCCTGCCGTCGGCGTCGAAGCCACTCTTTATTCGCAGCAGCATTTGGAAGAAATCGCCGCCGAAACTTCCGAAACCGAGCGCCGCGCCGCCACCGCCGAGCGCGAGCTCATTGCCTGGAAGACCGCGCAGTTCATGGAGCAGCACCTGGGCGACGAATACGATGCCCTCATCATCTCCGTGCAAAAATACGGCTGCTTCGTCGAACTCTTCGATGTCTTCGTCGAAGGCCTCGTCCCCATCAATGCCTTTGACGAAGTTGCCGGCACTCGCTGTCTTTATCGCGAGCGCGATCACGCCATAGTCGCCGTGCCCAGCAACGACAATCGCCGCGGCGGCAGCCGTCGCAAACAACCACAGTCGCTTGTCTGGAAACTTGGTGATCGCATCCGTGTCCGCGCCGAACGCATCGACCCCATGCGCCGCCGCGTCGAATTCGCCCTTCTCCCTGGCTCCGCCCAAAACCCATAACCGCGGGGACTTCACAACCGCCAGCCCACCTGAATAACCCACACCTCTTGGCCGATTTTCCATTTTCCGATTTCTATTTTCAAAACTTCACACGACTTTCACTCGCGCGTCCGAGAAACTCACCTCATCCAAGTCCGTTCGCGGCTTCTCCGGCCCGCCTGGCTTCAGACACAACTCCACTGCCTCTGCCATACTCTCCGCTTCCTGCTGCTTCAATGTCAGCCAATTCCCAAATGTCGTCTTCTCTCGCGCCATCCCGTCCAGGTTTCGCCGCAGCCGTTCTGTGTACCGCGCTTTCACCCTTTCCATCTCCGTCTGGATCTGCACATTTTCTTCCGCCTTCCTTGCAAGTTGCGCCTCAAACTGTTTTCGCTGGTCGGTTTCGTACGAATCAATCGCGTCTCGCCGCGCCTTCGCGTCCTGCAATATTTCCTCTACCGAAATTCCCGCCGCGTCCAGCGCCATCAGCACCGACGCCCGCTTCATTTCCTTCGACACTCCCCGCAAATGCTCGCTGTGCAGCATCTCCACGATCTTGTTGATGCTGTATCCTTTTCGCGGGTTCAAGATTCCCGCTAACCGGTAAATGTCGTCCATCGACAGCAATTCCACCTGCGAACTCGGCCCGCTTTCCCGGTCCGCTTCCATCGCAAATGGCTCCGGCGCCGCACTTTTCGTTGGCGCTCGATTCGGAGGCTCGTTTCGGTCCGCGGCATTTCCGCTCCCGCCTTCTTACTTCTCATCCTTAAGTCCCATATCGAACCATTTCCTCCTCATATGTTTCCTTTCCTTGCCAGTTTCAGGTTCTCTGGAAGGCTTCTCCGTTCTCTCTACCCGCGTCGGAGCCCCCTCAAGTCTTTCTCCCTGCACATCGTTCCTTCTCTCTAAGCTCCATGTTTCTCGCAAACCGTCGCTGGGCATGAGCGAGACCGCCAAATGTGCAATGTTCGCAATCGAAACATCCTGCGGTTTCTTTTCATCTTCAACAATCTCCGGAGCTTTCCTTTCTTCCCGCTCCTTCACTCGCTCCATCAGCGCTGCCACATCCGGAAGCACGCTCGCCCCTTGGTCTTCTTTGTTCGCTTCCACCTTGGCCAGCGGCCGTTTTGCGATCGGACGCTCCGTTCTATCTCGTTGAATGCCGATTAGATAATCTCGCCCGTCTTTCCTGCAGTATCGCGCCTCCCCTGTGAATTTTTCCCATTGGCCTTCAATCATCAGCAGGGTTCCCACCTCGATCTTTTTGCTCAACCGGATGCACGCTCCGCCCGAGGATTTATTCTCGATTCGCGCGCTCGCACTCTGCACTGTTCCGGTCTGGTCCTCCCATGACGCCTTCACCATGATCATTACAGGCGTCCGTGGTTCCGGTGTGCCTTCATTCATGCCAATTCCCCGCCTGCGGGCCAGCACTGCGCCACACTGGTGCACTCACCCCTGCCTGCCCACAGTATGTAGTGCAAGAAAAGGGCCAACCTCAATCCGCACTCCTGGCAAAAAACCCTGCCCGCAAACGGTCTTCGGTGTTCCACACGGACACTCCGCGAGAGCTGTTATTTTTATGTTGCATCTGCAACATAGATATGTTGCAATAACAACATGGAGGCAGATACCATGTCCACCCACTCCCTCGACGCCATCTTCCGACGTCGCGCCATCAAATCCTTCGACCATGTCCAGATCGACCCCGAACTTCGCCGGCAAATCCTCGACGCTGCTCGCCGCGCCCCCTCCAGCTTCAACATGCAGCCCTATCGCCTCTTCTGGATCGAATCCCCTTCGCAACGCGACATCGCCGCCCGCTTGTGCATGGCCCAGAATCCAGCCGTCACCGCTTCGGCCCTGGTCGTTGCCGTCGCTGACATCGGCTCGCTGCAATCCACTTCACAGCTCCAATTGGACTGGATGCGGCAAACGGGTTTTCCGGAAGGCAAACTCCGCGATTACGAACGCACCTCCAAAATCGGCCGCATCATTTTCATGCCCGGCCCTTTCGGAGCCTTCGGCGCTTTCAAGTGGTTGCTATTCCGCCTGCTTCATCCCTGGAAAACCATCGGCATGCCGCCCGTGACTCGTCACGATCTCTTTAAGTGGGCGACGAAAGGCACTTCACTCGCTTGCGAAAACCTGATGATCGCCTCCGAAGCCCTCGGACTCAACACTTGCCCCATGGAAGGCTTCGACGCCCTTCGCCTTTCCAAATTTCTTGGGCTTTCTTCCCGCGCCCACGAGATTGTCATGGTCATCGCCATTGGCAAGAAATCTCCTGCGCATGTGGACCAGCCACAATGGCGCCGCCCGCTGGAAGCCACGGTCACGATTCTATGATTCCCGCCAAACCGATTCCCGAGAATATTCTGCGAGATTCCGTACTGAACCACATCGCTGCCGCCTATTTTTCTGTCGGCAAACAACTCGAGCGCAAAACCCGCTGCTCGTCCACGCGAGGATTCATTCTTTCGACGCTTCGCGGCGGCGCTACTCTCAACCAGAATCAAATCGCGACACTTCTCGGCTTTGATCGCACCGTCGTTCACCGAGCCATCAAATCGTTAGTCCAGGAAGGGCTCGTCTCCGAGAAAAAAACGCCATCCGGCAGAGCCATTCTCGTTTCGCTCACTGCCAAAGGAAACAAATACCGCGAACATCTCATCCAGGCTCGCATCTCCGCCGACGAAAAAGTTCGCCAAGCCTTAACCGCCGACGACCGCTCCACTCTGATCCGCCTGCTAAAACAAATCGCCGAACTCTCCCTCACGTAGTCGCCGATCTTCAGATCGGCTGTACCGGCACGATAACGTCCCACTTTTCGCGACGCTTCACGGCGCCTTCGCTGCGGGCGCCGCTTCCGACCAATGCGCATTCCGAAATTGCCACGTCCCATTTCGCCGTTCCGCCACGCCCGTAAAGTAGCCGTTTTCTCTCACCGTATGTCCTTGCGGATCCACTTGAATCTCTTGATACGAACTTCCCACAACGGCTAAATCCGCGGTGAGAGGATCGACGCGCAAATCATCTCCCCATTTCAGGTCAATATGGGGAATGGCGCGCGCTACAGCTGGAATCGCTTGTGCCGCAGCGTCGCCGGTGGGAAACGCGACTTTCCCATTCACCGCCATGAAGAAGTTCGCGCCGCTTTCAAACTCTTTGCTCCATGCAGTTGGCCCTTCTTGCGTCACCGCCTGCGCGACGCTTGCCATAAATCCGCGCACACTTTGTTCCACTGCGCTTCGATCGACTGGCGTCAGTCCTTCCACGCGAGCATCGGTACGCGACTGACATCCGATCACGGCAATCATTGGGATCAGCAGAATCCAGTATCGTAGATGCATGTTGCACCTCGAACAAACGAGTCGTCTCGGCCGAACTGACGAGACGAAGCTTAATCCCAATTACGCCTAACAACCAAGAAGTGTTGCGGCGGTGCATTTCGTCGTTACGCTCAGCGCACTTTTTCCATGCACCTTGTCATTCTTTCTCTCGATCTGCAAAAGCCACCCTTTCGGGCTGTTTAGCTTCTCATTGTGCATCTCATGGGCAAGGTAGAATGAAGCATGGCCTGGAAACGAGAAGTTTGTGCTTTGGCGATAGCCTTTCTCAGTTGCTCCGCTTCGCAATCTCCGACGTCGCAGAATCCTGGCGCGCAAAATGGGCCTTCGACCGCGACGCAGCGGGCGCAAGAGAAAATCCGCGTGCAATCGAATCTTGTCGTTTTATCTGTGACGGTGAAAGATGCGAATGACAATCTTGTTTCGGGATTGCGGCAGGACGATTTCCGCGTCTACGACGACGACGTGGAACAAAAAATTCTAACGTTCGCCGATGAAGGTCTTCCTCTTTCTCTTGTGATTCTTGTCGACAACGATATGAAGTGGAAAGAAGGAAGCGAGATGACCAAGAGCCTGCAAACCATCGCGGCCGGCTTGAGCGAAACCGACGAGGCCATGGTCTGCCGCTACGACATGCTTTTTTATCCTGGAGACAAATTCACGCATGTCTCCGGCGATCTGCTCGGCGATTTAAAATCCGCGCAAGCGGCCGCCAAGCCGTCGCCGCAATACATTCCGCAACCTATGGTCACCGGCACAAGCTCCACGTCCGGACCGCCGGTGCAAGCGGCTCCGGTTTATTCCAGCTCCCGCCCGAGCAAAGCGATCGACGATGCGCTCTATTCCGCCGCGGACCTGCTGCGCGACCGGCCCAGAGATCGCCGCCGCGTGATCCTGATCGTTTCCGACGGCCAGAACGAACCGAAACTGAATCACAACACGCCGAAAGTCGTTCTGGAAGAGCTGCTGCAGCAGAACATTTCGGTTTACGCGCTGGCGGTCGGCTCCGAAGGCAATCGCAAATTTTCCGGCCTGACCAACTACGCCACGCAAACTGGCGGCGACATTTTTTACGCCACGAAAAGCGCCGAGATGCAGAATCTTTATCCGCGCATCACGGAGCAGGCGCGCCACGATTACATCATCGCGTACGCGCCCGCCAGCAATAACACTTCTTCCAACTATCACAACTTGCGCGTCACCATTGATGATCCCAGCCTGATCGCATCCACCCGCACCGGGTATTACACTGGGCCACCGGAGACGCCGAAGAATTAAGAGTCTTCTAATGCGTTCGGAGTCCTCAGGGCTGAAGCCCGCTTCTTGCGGGTGGTTAATGTCGGAGCTGAAGCTCCGACCCCCTAAGGCCGACACCCGCATCGACAGAGGCTTCGTCTGGGCACGGCTTCAGCCGTGCCGTAACGGTCCACAGTAGTGGCGGGACTTTAGTCCCGTGCCTTCCCTGGCGAGACCACCCAAACGCCCTAGCGCCACCAAAAAAACCGTCATTCCGAGCGAAGCCTGCGCACCGAGGAACTCTCTGTACCATCGCACGCCCTTTGTGCCAGGAATCCCTCTCAGAGGCTCGGTGGAAACTGAACATCCGCCGTCAGCGGCTAAGCCGCACTATTTTTGCGTCGATTGCGGCATGGCTGAAGCCGCCGCTGAGGCCTTCTCGCCCCAGCCCGTCCCCTACGTAGGTTCGTGTCGCTCGAGTCTTGAAACGTGACTATCCGTGTAGGTTCCCGCTCTTTTACTTCCGCTCTTTTTTCCGCCGCTCTTTTGGCTCTACGCTTTTAGTTCCGGGTTTTTGATTCCGGGCTCTTGATTCCGGGCTCTTGATTCTGCTCTTCTTGGGGGTTTCGTTCTTTAGGTTGCTCCGCTCCTTAGGTTTCGCCCTTTTGGTTCTGGGTTTTTGGTTCTGGGTCTTTGGTTCTGGCTCTTTCTTGGCGGTTCCGCTCTTTAGTTTCGCGCTTTTGGTTGATTCCCCTCTTTAGGTTCCGCTCTTTTGGTTGCTTCCGCTCTTTAGGGGGTCGGAGCTTCAGCTCCGACAATCACCTCGCCCAAATCCGGGGCTTCAGCCCCTGAGGACTCCCCCGCTGCATCCGGATACTTCGGTTCCCCCTCCCGATATTTCAAGCACAGCCACTTCTGCAGCACGGGCAAATCCTCCTCCCACCGCCGCGCCTCTTCCTTCGCCCCCGCCTGTGAACGCAGCAGCAGGTCCGCGATATACGCCAGGCTCGCCGCCCGCTTCACGGAGATGCGGTTCCCCGCCAGCGCGTTAAACAGCTTTCCCAGCGAGTGATGGATGCCGATCTGCGTCACATAAGAATCCACGCTGCACAACTCCGCCGAAATATCCTCCTCCCGCGGCTCGTTCTTGTAGCTCTCCACTCGCGCGTGGTTCAGGCATAGCCCGTCATGCTTCGGGTGCGCCGGCAGCCCGCACATTCGTCCATTCAGGAACGTGCACTGGCACAAATTGTAAGGGTCCCCGGCCCGCGCATTAGACATGGCAAAACTCTAGCGAAACAATACTGCAACGTCAATACCATAATATGTAAACATTGAACACATTCCATCCAATGCTTGTGGAAAAACGCGTGAGCACAAGGCGTCGGTTGAGTTCTACGTGCGGTAGAGCAATGATGACCGAAATTATTGCGACTAGGCGAAACTAGGGTCTATCCGCATGGACTTCTCAAAACGCAGAGACCTCTAACAGACGGTCTTAGTAAATTTCAATAGTGAAGGGACATTTCGCGGTAACCGCCAATAAAGGCTTAACTCGATCTACATGGCTGCCTGAGCCTTGGCGATCTCACTAAAAGCGTTCTCTGCTGCTTTGGCACCGCGTTCTTTGCCGTTTATCGAGGCGATTTCAGTTCGCTTCTTGGGGAAGAAATGGAGTCCGACTTCGTCGACCGTCGCAAACTTCTTTTGTTGAGGTTGCTTTTTGGCCGGATTTTTGCGTATTTTTGCTTTTCGTCTCATCACTATCACCTCCCGATAGGTCTAGTTTCTCTCGTGAAAGTAATTTGCCAGAAAATGCGGATTCAATTCCTTGGTGAAGTAGTGCTTTCTCTTAACCCAAATGAAGCCGTCACCGCGCGAGATGACCGCCACATCGATGGGTCCACCCACCGTTTCAGCCTGTCTGGTCACATGTCTCTTGAATGAGGTCAGATTAACAAGCGCTTCTGCCATTGCTGCGAGTTCCTCCTTTGGCAGATGGTTCACGATTTCAATGATCGGGTCTGAATGCGCATATTTGGCGTACTCGCGGGCTACTGACTCGAGTTTTTCAGAGAGTTGCTTGCCAATATCGCGGACCTGCTCCAAGACCTCGGCTTTCTGGACCTCGGTCAGATATTTGTCCAACGATCTGCCTAATGCATCGGGATAACCGCTCGTGAAAGATTTTGTCGCGAACGACCTCAGGAAATCTGAGCAATCATCATCAATTCCGTTCATGAACAGCGAGACCATCTCGCTCTGCGCAAACGGTATGATAGATGCGCTGTTTCCAATGTTGCTTATTCGTGACCGTTTACCGACGTTTTCCAGGACACGAAGGCGTCCTCCGACGATAGAGTCGAGTGTATGGCAGCAGAGGCTTGGACAAAACTCCTCTTCACCAAACCCTGCTATTACAAGTCCTGTCTCACCGTACCAATACAAGTCCTGCATGATAGCGAGTGCGGCCCCCTGCTGGAGAGTATTCATGGAGACTGCACCATCGAGATTTTGCAATGTTTCCTTGATGGCATTGCGGACGACAGGACGATATCTTCCCAGTAGGGCGCTCGCCTTGAATTTGGCGAAATGGGGCAGGCGCTTATGCATCCGGAGATGGTCGATGTCCTCTTTCACTATCTCACGAAATTTTTGGCGCACAGTTTCCTCTGAGACAGGTCCGCTGGTCTTAATTGCTAAGTCGATGGCCTTTCGCAGCCTGGTCCTCAGTCTATGCAACCAGATTTGGGTCAGCTCATAACACGCGACGCGCTGACGCTCTTCCGGGAAAAAGGACTTTTGTCGTTCAACGAACCTAAGAAAGTCGTTCGCATAATCTTGCACCGTCTGGAATCCCCGGGTGCCAAGGCCCCTTCTGTACTGCTTGATTATCGTATCCCAAGGAATACCCATGAAATCAGCAGCCCCGTAAATCATGACCCCCACGGGGCGGTATTTCGAAAGCATGAATAGCTTATTGGCCTGATAAACTTTTGGACCCTCGGGCAGTTGAAGGTGTCGGCTGCAAGCGCTACAGCATTCCGATTTAAGACTGCAATTTCGGCGGTCATGCGTTGTCACGTGGGATTATATCTAATGTTGCGTTAAATGCGAGTGACTGTCCGTGAGATCGGAAGCCATGTGCCCAACCATCGGTTTTGCGAGGGTGGTATTGGCGGGTGGCGCACCCTTGATTTCCGAAACGAATTTGGGTGGCCTACCCTTTGCGCTTTTTGCAAAGGGTGGGCTCTTCCTCTTCGGGTTAGTTTCGTCTCTCATCAGCTCAGACGGTAGGAACCGTCGGCTAGAAAGATCAGCAGGCGCAGGTCACGTAGAACTTGCAGCTGTTGGCGGATTTTGGGGCGGATATGGGAATTATTGGGGTGAAGCTCAGCAAGGGAACGATCCAGCGCGTAGACTTCGGCAAGTGTGAACTCCGATTTCTTGAGGGAGCGGACGGCGTTGAGTACGTCCAGAGTCCAGCCGCGTTTTTCGGCCTTAAGAGAAGCGAGCGGTTTGAGTTTGCGGAAGGCGCGGCGTGCGTCCTCGGCGGGAACTGGCCGATGGTCGTTCACGAGAAGAATTCGCGCATCGGGCGGGATTCGATTCAAAAGAATGTTGCAACCAACCCAACCGGCGCGCCGTGCGGTGCCGGTTTTCTGCACTCCAGCGCGGACAGGGTGAAGGCAAAGTCTGGGATAAAGGTTAGCGACGACACGGTCAACGGATTGACCTGGTAGTGAAGAAGGAACAGGTTCGGCGTTCGGCCGCCCAGGATCGCGGCCCGCATTTGGGCGTGGGCTCCATCTATTAACTTGCTTCCGAAGGCGCTAGCGCCGCTTTTCAGTTGGAAACCGGATTCGCAACCGGGGCAACGGAAGTCGATCACGGGAGTATTGCCGGGAAGTTGGTCCGGGCGATCCGCCGTACAACGGGGGCAATAAAGTTCGCGGGAGGCCCATGATTCGCTCGAGATACGGGCGCGTTGGGAAGCGCTTCTGTAGTTCTCCAGGCCTTCGGTGGGCATGCGAAGGTTCATGCAGGAATTAGAACATGGACCCTCTCTTGCAAGGTAGGAGCCGAGAGCATTTTCTCCCGGAGGACCAAATGCCTGAGAAACAATTCATCAACTACTATCGCTGCCCGCACGATGGAACGGAATGGGCAGATATCTGGAGCTGCTGCTGCAACGACATGTGCCCGAAATGCCAAATCAAGGACATCGAGCCATACAAAAGCGCCGAAGTCGTCCACACAAAGACGACTTAGCCCTTCCTGGGCGCCCCACTCTCGGTCTGTGAGGGCGGGTCTTGGGTTTCTCCGCCCGAAACGGGGGATGAGCCGCTGCCATTCGAATATGAACCATATAGTTATTTATTGACTAACTACACTTCGCGTGTTAAAATGGGTCGTGAATCGTCGGCTTAGCCGCGCCCGCTCCTTCCATTCCCCTTTTCTCTTCGCCTGCCCCGAGCTAAGTCCTTTCTTTCCCCTTGATACAGCGATTTCGCCCGTAACTCCTTTGTTTCCCTTGATACGAAAATCAGGGGGGTGGGGTGTCCCTGCAAGGAGCCAGGTCGCGTTCCAAGCCAGCAAGACCTCTTAACTACCGACTTCCAACTACCGACTCCCGACTCGCCTCTGAACAACACGTACAACACACTTTGCCCACCTATCCCCCGTGCTTTCACCCCTCTGCAACCCGTACAACAAAACAAGGGGGGAAGGGGGTATAGCCGAAATGACCACTAATTCAATACCGCGATCCACCGCAGCCCTCCGCCGCTTAAGCTATTCAACAAGTTATCTAATTAAATCGGAATTTGGTCGGCGCGCCGACATTCCTGACTAGGGTGTCACTCCGAAAACACCCGCGAGGCGTGGGGACTCGCCTTGCGGCAAGCAAAGAGCAAACACGGGAAGCACAGGAGAAAGGAGGCGTCTTGTTTTTCGTCAGAGCATCGTTTCAGCCATGCCGCAACTGCCGCAAAATCAGCGGGGTGGCTGGATGGCGCGGCGCGCGGCGGTGATCTGGTATCCTATATAGCGGTCCTTTCCCCGGCTTTTCTGCTTCGGACGCACCGCAAATTTTACCGAGAGGTTTTCCCAACGTGAGCACCAGTGCCCCTGCACGACCTGTGAAGCGCGCATTTAACTTCAACGCGGGACCGGCCGCATTGCCGCTGCCGGTGCTGGAGCGCATCCGCGAAGAACTGCTGGATTACCGTGGAACCGGCATGTCTGTGATGGAAATGTCTCACCGTTCGCCGGAGTTTGAGGCGATTAACAACGGAGCGGAACAGAATCTGCGCAAGCTGCTGGCGATTCCGGAAGACTATGCGGTGATTTTTGTGCAGGGCGGCGGGAGCATGCAATTTTCCAGCGTGCCGCAGAACCTGGCGCTGCCGGGGAAGCCGGTTGACGTGCTGCACACCGGCGCGTGGACCGCGAAAGCCATCGGCGAGCTGAAGAAAGGCTTCCTGCATCACATCGCGGCGAGCACGGAAGCGGAGAAATTCACGCGTGTGCCGCGCGCGGACGAAATTAAACTGTCCGGAGACGCTTCGTATACTTATTTCTGCACGAACAACACGATTGAAGGCACGCAGTATCATTCGTTGCCGGCGAGCGCGGCGCCGCTGGTGGCGGATATGTCTTCGGACATCACTTCGCGGCCGATCGACGTGAGCAAATTCGGGCTGATTTTTGCCGGAGCACAAAAAAACCTGGGACCGAGCGGCGTGACGCTGGTGATCGTGCGCAAAGACCTGGCGGAGCGCGCGGATAAAAACTTGCCGACGATACTGCAGTACCGCACGCATATCAAGGAGAAGTCGCTGTATCACACGCCGCCGACGTTTGCGGTGTACATTCTTGGGCTGGTGACGGAATGGATCGCGGCGGAAGGCGGGCTTACGGGGATTCAGAAGAGAAACGAGGCGAAGGCCAAGCTGCTGTATGACACGATCGACGGGAGCAACGGATTTTATAGCGGCCCGGTGGAGAAAACGTCGCGCTCTCTGATGAATGTGGTGTTTCGCATTAAGGGCGGAGACGAAGCGCTGGAAAAAGATTTTGCGAAGGGCGCGGCGGCGGCGAATCTGGTGGGCACGCCGGGACACCGCTCTGTGGGCGGGATGCGCATTTCGCTTTACAACGCCGTGGGGCAAGACGCGGTGGAGGCGCTGGTGGCGTACATGCGGGAATTTCAGCGCACGCGGGGATGACGGCTGTCGGCGAAATGAAAATTCGGGGCGCGCTGGCGGGGGCGTCCGCTGTACACTAGGCTCGGTATGAATCTGAATCCTTACGCGTTTGCATTGTTCACACATTTTTTGGGATTGGTTGGACTATTCGTTGGATACGGCCTGGAATGGGCCGCCACTTCGCTGCTGCGGCGTTCGGCGAGTTCGGAGCAGGCGCGCTCCTGGTTGCGCATCTACAAACTTTCGCTGCCCGTTTCCGGGCCCGGGTTGTTGCTGCTGATTATCAGCGGCGGGTATATGGCGTCGTTGACTGGCGCGATGAAGCAGGGCTGGGTTTCGGCGTCGTTGCTGGCGATTGTGCTGGCGCTGGGAATTGGATTTGTGCTGGTGCTGCCGCGGGTGAAACGGATTCGCGCGGCGCTGCCGGAAGGAAACGTGGCGCTGCCGGAATCGATCCTGGCGCGGGTGCAGGACCCGATGATTGTGACGCTGATCCGCGCGCGGTTCGTGCTGGCGCTGGGGATTGTGTACCTGATGACGGCGAAGCCGGAGGCGCTTTCCACTTCGCTGTTTATTTTGCTTGGCGCGATTGTGATTGGGCTGCTGTGTGCGGCTACGGCGTGGAGTACACGGCCTAAGGCGGCTTGAGCTTAGATTCGTTGCGCGTGCGTGCGCAACTTTTTACGAGCCGACGTAGAGTTGAAATGGCGCCCAATAAAAGGGCTTGCGAAAAACGGTGTTTGCGTTTGATTTGAGGATGAGCAGTTTCGCGTCGCGCAACGCCGCGGCGGGATCTTCGCCGCGATCCAAACCTGCATACAATGCGTCCATCAACTGCGCCGTGGAAGATGCGTCGCTGACTTCCCACAGCGAAGCGATTACGTTGTGCGCGCCCGCTCGCAAAAACGCCCAGGACAATCCGACCAAACCTTCGCCGGCGTAAGCGCGCGTTCCGGCGCCGTTGCACGCGGAAATGGTTACGAGCTGCGCTTTCAGCGGATGCGCAACGATGTCTCGCGCGTAGAGTTTGTAAGAATCGCCGTCGCGGCTGAGGATTACGGCGGATTCCAGAGGGCGCGTCTGGCTGGCGATTCCGTGCGTGACGAAATGCAGGTAGCTGTAGCGCTCGGGATTGCTGTGGAAATAGGCCGAAGCGGTGGCATTCTTCCCCTGCAGTACCGTGCATTGCGGCTCCGGAAAATGGCTGGAGACTTTTTGGATTTCCGCGGGCGCTTGAACGAGAGCGGGAAAGCTGGAATCCGCCGAATCGGGATTACCGACAAGGAGCAGATTTTTCTGGCGCGCCGCGGCGTTTTGGGTTGCGGCGGATAAAAGCGTGAGGGAGCTGGCTTCGGAGAGAATCACGTCTTCGATCCAGAAATGCGGATTCGGGTCGGGAACGATCAGCGCTTCAAAGTTCAGGGCATTGAGATTTTCCGCGGGCAGCAGGATCACGCGTGAATTTTTGGGAATGAACTGGCGCGTGGCGGCTAGGAGCATGTCATAGAGTTGCCGGGCGTTCGAGCTGTTTGCCGCCAACACATCTTGCCCGTTTACGATGGACTGGCGATAGGTTTTGACTGCGCCATCGATTTCGGATTTGGCAGGGAGAGGAAACCAGGAGAGTTTTGCGGGCGTGATGAGCCACAGGTGGGATCGCTTTTCGCCCGACCAGTAAAACAAAAGGGTGGCGTTCATGCGGCGCGCGATCTGCCGCGGTTGGAAATTCCGTGACGAGAACGAAAAGCTGTTCGAGCGCGCGCCTAAACCTTCCGCCAATGTCCGGGCGCGGCTCAATTCGGCAACCTGCAGGGCGTCCTGCATGCGCTGGTGGGCAATCAGGAATTCGATGTAGTCGTCATAAAATGAAAGCGCGGTGGAAAGAAAGGGTAACCGCAATTCTTCGTGGTGGACAGACGAGCGAACCATGTCAACGGTTTCCAGGGAGTGCCGAAACTCGCTTTCCGCCTGCGAATTTAGCCCCTGGTCCACATAAATTTTTGCCAACTGCGCTTCCGCCCGCCATTTTTGGGAAGAGTCCGCGGCGGAACTGGAGATTACGCGCTGAAGGGTTTGCTGCGCACCGGCGTAATCGCGTTTCGCTTCTTCGATGCGGCTGCGGACAAGCAGCAGTTCCGGAGCATCGGCGGGATTGCTGTCCCCCTGCTTAATCTGAATCGCTTCCTTGTAGTAATTTTCCGCCGCGTCGATCTTACCGGTTTCCAAATCGATCTCGGAAAGATCGGTCAGATACTCGGTGATGATGGATTTATCGTCGCTGCGGCGCGCAAGGTCCAGGGCCTGGCTCAGCACCGTTTCCGCGGGCTGATAATCCTGCTGTTCGTAATAGACATTCGAGATGCCAGCGAGCCAGTAGATCTGGTCGGCCACGATACCCATTTGCTTGGAAAGTTCTTCCGCCTTCTGATAGTTGGAAAGGGCGTTTTCGTAGTCGCCGAGCTTTCTGTAACACCAAGCCAAGTTCCCGGAGACCTGGGCTTGGGAATATCGCGCGCCAATCGACTCCGCCAGACGCAAAGCCTCGCGATCCGCGTCAATGGCTTCGTCGTAGCGCTCCTCTCTGGTGAGAGTTACGCCGAGGCCGCTGAGGGCCGCGGTTTCATAAAAAGGATCTTTCAACTGGCGCGCGCGGGCCAAGGAGTCTCGATAGGCGATCTCCGCTTCCGTGTAGTTGCTGGCGAGAAAACAAACCGTGCCTTTCCTTAGGGCGACCTCGGCCAAAAGCTCTGGATGGTTTTGTTCGGCAGAAGCGTGGGCGTCGGCAATGTACTGAGCGGCATCGGTAAAGTGATCGGCGTAAGCCTCATCGATCGCCAAGACGAGCTTGCGACGAACCGCAAAATCCGTCGCGGCGAAGGAACCGGGAAGATCCGGCTTCAACAAGGCCTGAGATTCAGCCGTGTCCCCTTGCTGTTCGAGCACTTGCGCCTTAAGAACGACGAAGCGCCAATGCCATGCCGTTTCCGGGGATAGATAGAGCTTCAGCGCGTCGTCGGCTTGCTTGCGAGCGGAGAGCAGGTCGCCGTGCTTGAGCGTCATAGAACAATGATCGTAGAGAGCTTGAGGATCGCTGTTACGACGGCAAGCCGAAGCGGTCAGGATTAGAATGAGAAAAAGGCAGACTCCTATGGCCCGCCGGGAGGACGGCCATTGCTGTTGGCTTGGCCTGCGGTTACGCCGCCGCTGCTGGGGGAGCCCAGATCGACGCGAAGCATCGTCAAAGTCTTGCACCCGTGCTGAAACACAACTTCTGCCAAAAAGATTTTGCCAAATTCCGGGACGACCAAAACGTGCCCATGGTGTCCGTGGGTGATGATGCCGGGACACTTGGCAGGTTTGACTTCCTTTACGATGGAGCAGCAAATTATTCCGTGGGGCTCAACCTTTGCCGGCAAGCTGACCGGGGCGAAGGGGTCCCCCGCCATTTTCCTGAATTCCTGGTTAGTTTCAAACTCTTTCCTTGTGGCTTCGAATGTATCCAGTTTCATGGTCCATTCGTGATCCAGGTCGACATTGATCTTGCAGCCTGCAATGCAAAGGTTTTCAAACTTGCTGCCGACCAGAACAATGCGAGGTTCCTTGCTGCCGGGTTCGTAGCTGGAAGCCAGGCGCGCCACAATGCGGTCGGCGGTTACGACGTCAAGGATATTCAGCCCTTCCACGACGGCCTGCGACAAGGTGGTGTGAATGACTTTGTCACCTTTTATTTTTTCGCTACCGGAGACCAGGGAATAACCCGCTTTGAAGGACACCATGGTGTCATAGCGAAAGTTCTCCACGCGGGCGCTGCCATGACCGCCAGTGGTTGGCAAAGTCGTTCCAGCCTGCACCTCAATGAGGTGATTCATCGGACGCACAATATGACCACTTAACGCAAGGGCACTGGCGTGATAGAGAAAGGACGTATATTCGGATGCAGCCATCGGGGACACTCCAGGACTACAGATTTGATTGCGCGATCTTGGTTCTATTCCGAACGAAATTCAACAGAAAAAGAGAGGCGTTGAACTTCGCTGGCTTTCTGGTCTGAATTTGGGTTCCCGTTTTCACCTGCAAAAACGAGTTCATAATTCCCTGAATGAATTTTATCGCCTGGCACCACCAAATGAAGCTCCTTGTTGGCCTCGCTGCCGGGTACGCCGAAAGTCAGAATGGTGTTTCCCGACGGGCCGAGCAGCATTCCTTTATAACTCCGAAAAGATTGCTGGGGCGTGAAATCGAAATCCAGCGCAAAGCTCTGGTTGGGACTCACTGTGACCTTGGAGCTGCCTTCGCCCCGAGTGGCGCCTTGCACGCGAAACGACGACTCGTACACCTGTGCGACGCTTTGGCTCGCAGCGCGCTCTTTCAACATGGGAATCGTGACGACGGCCTGAAAAACGATGACGGCCGCGAGGGCGGCCATGGCCGGCAGCGCCACCGCCGGGCGTAACCACTGGAACCAGCCCTGGCGCTGAGGCTTGCGTTCGCGAGGAGCGGGCTGTTCGACCGCTTCCTCTTTCAAGATCTTTCGGCTTGCCGCCATAAAGGTATGCAATGCCGTAACATCGGCAGCGCATGTGGGGCAATCGAAATAATGCTCTTCGAACTGATCGCGCAGTTCCGGGGAAAGCTCCCCGAGCATGTACTTTTCAACGGCTTGTAGCCGCACTACTTCGGTGTGGTCCATAATCCCTGTCCTTAAGATAGTGCAGGTCAGATGGATTTCGTTTCATCCAAATCCAGAACCCCTGGTACGGCCGTGGGCCGCCTCTTCGCGCTGGAAACCGGCACGGAAGCGTTCTTTAGCGCGGTGGAGCAGGACCCGCAAGTAGCCCCTGTCAACGCCATATTCCCGGCAAACTTCGTCTTTGTCCTTTTCTTCCAGGAAGATAGCGGCAAGAAGGTCGCGGTCTCGTTGCTTCATATCCCCCAGGATTTCGCGGACCTTTTTCTGGGTCTCTTCGGAAATCAGGGTCCGTTCCAGATCGACGAGCTTGTCTGGAAGCTCGAAGTGATCAGACTCAAGGGGCTGGTTCCTTTGCCAATCGCGCTGATGCTCGTGTAACACATTCTTACAAATGGAGTTAACAAAAGCGCCAAAACGCTCAGGTTGACGAATTCCGCCATCGCGGCGCAACTTGAAGATCACGCGGGTGAGGGTTTCCTGGCGTACATCATCGATGCGCTCCGGGGTGAGAAAGCGCGCACGAAGCATGATCCCGAGAATCTGTCCAAAATAAGACACAAAATGGTGTTCGGTTGACGGATCCCCGTCCCGTAGACGATCTACGTAAAGTGCGTCAAAAGCAAAAAGTTCCAAAATGGCCCTGTGACCTTGTTGGCGCGAGTATAGCTTTGGCCGCGCGGAAGAGGCAATGAAACAATCCCGTTCCGGAATGAAACGAATTGCAAGGTTGCCACACTACATTGCAAGTGGGACCCAGTTCGATCGGGCTCCAAAAACGTTTGGGTGCACGTCACCGAACCCAGGTGCCCCAGGGCGCGTTTGGCCCCTGACCTGACATAAGCGCGCCCTTCCTTTCACGTGGAAAGGAAACGAAGTTGACCAGTTATGGAGGATTCGTGGCTACCCAAGTTCATATCGGAAATCTTCAGTCAATTATTTGCGCCAGCATGGCAGTGAATCACAGTAAATATGGAGGAATGTCTTCGACGGCTACTTTGGATGCGACCGAAGAAGGAATGCTACCGGCAGATTCCACCCCGAAAGCCGCAGCGCCCCAGCTTTTCGCGCACATGGTGGAATTTGTGGCTCTGCCTGGGCAAACGGAAAACCTGCAGACGAAAATTCCATTGGCCATTCGCCACACGAGCGGCGAATCCGACGGCTTCTCTGGATGCATCGTGTTGTTCTCTGAATACGAGGCGCGGCTGGTGACAGTGATTACGTTGTGGGCGGAAGAAAGCCGGGGCAGTCAATCGAATGGGAACGTGAACCGGATGAAGAGATTGCTGGAGCCTTATGTGGATCGCTGGATGCGCGCGCGAAGTTTCGTAACGCTGGTTTCCGCACCGTGATATCCCCGGGACACCCCTGGCCTGGCCGCAGAGCAAACCTGCCAACGAACTCCACCGTTGTTTGAATGAATCATCGAGAAAACAAAAACTGTCTTACCCGGGACCAGGGGGTTGGGAATGATGGACGAGATGGCAGTAAAGACGGATTGCAAAGCGGGTGGCTGCGCAAATTCGGCGGTTATCGCTCTTGCCGGACGGGAGTTCTGTCTGAACCATTTTGTCGAGAATTGTTACGAACAGCTGGATATGCTGGAGCCCAAGCTTCGCCGGCGGGCTCTCGAGGCGGGTGAAGTAAGTGCCGCCAAAGACTTTCTGGAGGAGTGTTCGAACCGGACCTTGGCGGTCTGCTTGCGCACGGAACAGTTGACCAACGTGGAGCGTTCGCGGCTGCTGGATATTTTATTGTCGTGCGGAGATCTGCAACTGATGTTGCGCGTAGCTCACTTGGGAAACTGCGGTTTCGCGACACGCAGCTCGCCGAGAAATGCTTGGTAAAGCAAAAGATTCCTCAGGGGCTAAGGCCCAGATTTTCTTGGTCTCTAAATGTCGGAGCTGAAGCTCCGACCCCCTAAAGAGACCCCTTAACCTGCCTATGTCTTTGTCAGCTGCGGTGAGTGCGGGCGGCGTGGAATTCGGAGAGTAGAGCGCGGGCAGCGGCGAAGGGCGTGATTTTGCCGGCGCGGACTTGCTCTTCGATTTTTGGAAGATTGGCAGCGATTTCGGGATCGCGCAGGAACGATATTTCCAGCGCGGAGTTGATCATCTGGCGCATAGCAGCCAGGGATTGTTCGCGGCGAAGTTCGCCGCGCAAACCTTTTTCCAACTGAAACTTTTCGTGCCTCAGGATGCACTCCCACACTTCGGGGATGCCGCTGCCGGTTTGCGCGCTGCAAAGCAAAACGGGAGGACTCCAACCACCGGCGCCGGGAGCGAAAAGATGCAGAGCGCTTTCGTAGTCTACCCTGGCCATTTGTGCGCGTTCGAGCTGTGAACCGTCGGCTTTATTGATAGCGATGGCGTCTACCAGTTCCAGGATGCCGCGCTTGATGCCCTGAAGTTCGTCGCCGGCACCGGGTAAGAGCAGCAGCAAAACAAAATCCGTCATGGAACGTACAGCAATTTCGGATTGGCCGACGCCCACGGTTTCGATCCAGATATTGTTGAATCCCGCGGCTTCGCAGACGAGCATAGTTTCGCGGGTTCTGCCGGCTACGCCGCCAAGGGCGCCGCGCGACGGTGAGGGGCGGATGAAGGCGTTCGGCTCTGTCGCCAGCTTTTCCATACGCGTTTTGTCGCCGAGGATGCTGCCGCCAGTCACCGGGCTCGATGGATCGATGCTCAGCACCGCAAGCTTTTCGCCGCGTTCGCGAAGAATGTGCATCCCCATTTTGTCGAGGAACGTGCTTTTGCCGACGCCGGGCACGCCGGTGACGCCGATGCGGCGAGACTTTCCGGTGTGAGGAAGCAGCGCGTCTAGAATTTTGGCGGAGAGTTCGTTGTCAGAAGGAAGATCGCTTTCGATTACGGTGATGGTGCGCGCGAGCGTGGTGCGATCGCCTGCCAGCACGCCGGAAACATATTGTTCAGCCGCCAGACGGCGTGTGCGCAATGATTACCCCTGCAATGCGTGCAGGACTTCCTGCGCGGAGAGCGGAATGCGTGTTCCCGGCCCGAAGACTCCGCCGGCGCCCGCTTCGCGAAGCGCCTGGAAATCCTGGGGAGGAATCACGCCGCCCACGACAACCAGAATATCTGGACGGCCGAGTCTCTTCAATTCCCGAATGACTTCGGGGACCAGCGTCATGTGGCCACCGGCGAGCGTGGAGACGCCGAGAACGTGAACGTCGTTTTCCACGGCCATGCGCGCTACTTCTTCGGGAGTCTGGAATAGCGGGCCGAGATCGACGTCGAAACCCAAATCCGCGAAGGCAGTGGCGATTACTTTTGCGCCGCGATCGTGGCCATCCTGCCCCATCTTGGCGACGAGAATGCGCGGGCGGCGGCCTTCGGTCTTCGAAAAAGATTCCACCAGGTTACGGGCTTTGATGAATTCGGGATCCTGGCGGCTTTCGGAGGAGTACACGCCGGAAATCGTGTGATTCACCGCCTGGTAGCGGCCAAAAGCCTTCTCGAGAGCGGTGGAAATTTCGCCGAGGGTGGCGCGCTTGCGGGCGGCATCGACGGCGAGTTCGAGGAGATTGCCTTCGCCGGTGCGAGCGCAATTGGTAAGTGCAGTCAGGGCAGCTTCCACGGCTTGAGCCTTGCGGTGCTCTTTCACGCTGCGCAGGCGGGCAAGCTGGTTCTCGCGGACGGCCGCGTTGTCTACGACCAGGACATCGATTGGCTTTTCGTCGACAACGACATATTTATTTACGCCGACGATGGTTTCGCGACTGGAATCGATGCGGGCCTGGCGGCGGGCCGCAGCTTCTTCGATGCGCATCTTCGGCAGGCCTGATTCGATGGCGCGCGTCATGCCGCCGAGCTTCTCCACTTCCTGAATGAGCGTCCAGGCTTTTGCAGCCAGGGCGGCGGTGAGAGATTCGACGTAATAGCTACCGCCCCAGGGATCGACGACGTGAGTGATGCCGGTTTCTTCCTGCAAATAAATTTGCGTGTTGCGCGCGATGCGAGCAGAAAAATCGGTGGGGAGCGCGAGGGCTTCGTCGAGCGCATTGGTGTGCAGGGATTGCGTGCCGCCCATCGCCGCGGCCATGGCTTCGATAGTGGTGCGCATCACGTTGTTGAAGACGTCTTGGGCGGTGAGGCTCCAACCGGAAGTTTGCGAGTGCGTGCGGAGGGCCATCGATTTCGGATTTTTGGGATTAAATTGCTTGACGATTCTTGCCCAGAGAAGGCGCGCCGCGCGCATCTTGGCAATTTCCATGAAGTGGTTCATGCCAATGGCCCAGAAAAAACTTAGGCGCGGGGCAAATTCGTCGATGTCGAGACCAGCGTGGAGACCGGTGCGCAGATACTCCAGGCCGTCGGCCAGCGTGTACGCGAGTTCGATGTCCGCGGTGGCGCCGGCTTCCTGCATATGATAGCCGGAAATGGAAATGCAATTGAACTTGGGCATGTTGGCGGCGCAGTAGCGGAAAATATCTCCAACGAGGCGCATGGAATGGCTCGGCGGATAAATGTATGTGTTCCGGACCATGAATTCCTTGAGGATATCGTTCTGGATGGTGCCGGTGAGTTTTTGCGTGGGAACGCCCTGCTCTTCGGCGGCGACGATGTAGAAGGCCATGATCGGAAGGACGGCGCCGTTCATGGTCATGGAGACGGACATCTGGTCGAGAGGGATTTTGTCGAAGAGAATTTTCATGTCTTCGACGCTGTCGATGGCGACTCCGGCTTTTCCCACGTCGCCGGTGACGCGCGGGTGGTCGGAATCGTAACCGCGGTGCGTGGCGAGGTCGAAAGCCACGCTGAGTCCCTTTTGGCCGGCGACTAGATTGCGACGATAGAAGGCATTGGAATCTTCGGCGGTGGAAAAGCCAGCATACTGGCGGACTGTCCAGGGACGCAATGCGTACATGGAGGCGTATGGGCCGCGGAGGAATGGAGGAAAACCGGCGGGGTAATCCAGATGTTCGATGGTTGCGAGATCGTCGGCGGTGTAGAGAGGCTTGACCTCGATGCCTTCGGGGGTCATCCAGTTCTGGCGCGTCATGTGAGCGCCTCTTGCCATTGCGCGAGAAATTTCACGGCGTCCATGCCGAGATAGGCGAAGTCTTTCACGCCGGCGGCACGCAGCACTTCAATTTGTTCCTTGGGATTTCCTGCGACGAGGACCGGGGATTTGGTTTGCGGGCAGATTTCCTGCGCGAAGGCCAGATATTCGGGATCGGAGCTGCAGAGAACGACGAGGTCGGCGGGCTCGAGGGTTTCTGAAGTTGTCACTTCGAATCCGGCGCAACCAAAAAGATTCAGGCAAAAGTTGGCGCGCGCCATCTTCATCTTTACGTCGCCGCGTTGCAGGAGAAGCACGCGCGGGCGCTTACTGGATTTTTCCACGCGTTGGCGAATCGCTTCGTATGGTTCGGCCATGCGCCAGGGGCTTGGCGGAAGAGAGGCGTCCGGCGGAAGAGTTTCGTTGAGATCGGGATAATTGTTCACTCCCACCAGCGTGCGTTTTCGCTGGGCTACGGCTTTTTCTTTTGCGACGCGGGCGGCGGCGATTGCGGCATCGCGGCCTTGCAGTCCGGATTCGTAAATTTTCCAGGCTTGGTTGGCAATCGATGCGGTCAGAGATTCGATGTAGTAGGAGCCTCCTCCGGGATCGGAAACTTCTTCGAAGTGGGATTCCTCGCGAAGGATGCGGCCGAGGCTGCGGGCAAGATGCTCAGGAAAGCGGGCGCTTTCGATCACCAGAAAATCACAGCCGCCGAATATCGCGCTCATGGCTTCCGTGGTGCAGCGCATCAGGTTCGCTGGCGGATCGTACAAACTTTTGTCGGCGAGGGATGTTCTGGACCAGATGATCATGGGACCGGAAGAGAGGCGAGCCCAGAGCTGGCGGGCCGCGCGCAACTTGGCGATTTCGAAGAAATAATTTGTGCCGACGGAGAATACGAGTGTGTTTCGTTTGCCCTGGAATTCCGCGAGCGCGTAGCCGACTTCCTGAACTGCGGTGGCTCCCTGTTCGTGCAGCAGGTCGCCGCGCACGGCGTCTTTGGGAATGTCCGACTCTGCCGCAATTTGCCAGGTTCCGGTGAAGCGTGCCTGTCCCGCTGTCGGCGGCAGATCCTCGGCGCGGTAGAACGGGCGAACAATGATGCCTTCGTCCGTGCGCCAGAGAAGTTTTTTATCGTAATCCGCGCCCTTCAGATCAGCGCGGATGGCCGCTTCCCATTCGGCAGTCGGTACTGGGGGAAATTCATCCCACATTACTTTGCATTCTCCTGGACGACTTCGATGAGGTAGCCGAGCGCGGCGGCGTCGGTGGTTTTCGGGTGCACGAAAAACACCGTGGTGCCACGAGAGCCGGGGCGCGGAGCGGCGTCGATAATGTGGAATCCATTCTCCTTCAAATAGTGAAACGCTTTGTGGATGTCCGCAACGCGCAGCGCGATATGGGCAAATCCACCTCGGCCGCCATTCTTTTCGATTTGTTTGGCGACGGGAGATTCGGGAGAGAGCGGCTCCAGCAATTGAATCAAGTTGGGGCCATCACCGATGCGCAGCAGCACCTCACGCACCAGATCTTTGCCGTGTACATCCTCGCGATGCAACTCGGAAAAGCCCATGAGCCTGTAGGCGTTAACCTGATTTTCCAGGTCGCCTTGTTTCACGGCAATCGCGACGTGATCGTAAAACAAAAATCCGGGAAGTTGCGTATCCATGCGTTGGGTATCTATGCCCATGTCAAGACCACCTGGCCGCTTTTGACGCTGTCGCCCACGCTAAGTTTTACCTCGGCAACTTTGCCTCCTACCGGAGCCGTGATCTCCGTTTCCATTTTCATGGATTCGAGCACAAACAAAAGATCGCCTGGCAGAATCGTTTGCCCTGTGCGCACGTTTGATTTCACAGCAATTCCGGCAACGGGGCTGCGACACACTTTGTCCTCGTCCACAGCAGCATCCGCGGCTGCTGGAGCGGACGCCGCGGGATTGGCGGCGACAACCGCCGCACCGCTTTGCGCCAGAAAAGTCGGGAGAGTGGGAGCGGGCTCCGGCGCAACTTCGACGTCTACCTCGTAGACTTTCCCATCGACAGTAACCTTCAGCTTCATGCCTCACCTGGTTTCGACACTAGCTTTTGACGACAACCTTCGACATTTGCTTTGATACTTTGCTTTCGATACCTCAACGAATGCCGCGAACGTATTCAATTCCGTGCGAAGCCTGCACGGTGGCACGACCCTGCATCGCCCAGGGAGTCTCGCCGGTCAAGTGAATTTGCCGGATCGAAGCGCGCTTGCCGAGGAACGCGGCCACCGCCGCGGTTATCGCCAGAATAATTTCCGACGCAATCTCCTTCGAAACGGGATCCGCGACCTTGGCTCCGTTCGACCCTGCCTTTGCGGCTGCGAGCAACGATTCCAGTTTATCGACGCGCTGGCGAAGTTCCTGGAGCTCTGATTCCAACTCCTTGATGTCGTGTTGTTTGGACATAAACCGCCAGCCTCAGAGCGGAATCAAACCGTGTTTTTTCGGCGGACGCAATTCCCGCTTGGTGTGCAGGAATTCGAGAGCCTGCGCCAGAACCCTGCGCGTCAACGCCGGCTCGATGATGTCGTCGACCAGGCGGCGCCCCGCAGCCACATACGGCGTGGAAAACGCGTCGCGATATTTCTCTATCATTTCCTTACGCTTCGCCGTTTTGTCTTCGGCCGAATCTATTTCCTTCTTGAAGACAATTTCGGCGGCCCCTTCGGCGCCCATCACCGCGACCTCGGCCGTGGGCCAGGCGTAAACGCGGTCCGCACCCATGTCCCGTCCGCACATGGCGAGATACGCTCCGCCGAAGGATTTGCGCAGAATGACGGTCACCTTAGGCACTGTCGCAGCAGAGTAGGCAAAAATCATTTTCGCGCCGTGGCGGATGATGCCGCCATATTCCTGATCAATTCCCGGGAGGAATCCGGGAACGTCCACGAAGGTGACCAGGGGAATATTGAAAGCGTTGCAAAAGCGAATGAATCTTGACGCTTTGTCCGAAGCGTTGATATCGAGCACGCCAGCCATGGCCGCGGGCTGGTTGGCGACGATTCCGATCGTCCGTCCGATGATGCGCGCAAAACCCACGACAATATTCGTGGCATAACCCGACTGCACTTCCAAGAAATCTCCGGCATCGATGACGTTTGCGATCACTTCGCGGACGTCGTAGGGCTGTTTGCCATCCACGGGAACAATGCTGGTGAGGCGCGGATTCGGATCCACGTTGCCGTCGCTGGGAAGTTCTGGCGGATCCTCCGCATTGTTGGAGGGCAAAAAGCTCAGCAATTTCTTGCAGAGCAGAAGAGCGTGGCGGTCATCTTCGGCGATGAAGTGGGTCACGCCGGACTTCGCCATGTGCGCGTCGGGGCCGCCCAACGATTCCGCGGTCACGTTTTCGCCGGTGACCTGCTTGATGACGTTCGGGCCAGTGATGAACATCTGCGCCTTGCGCGTCTGAATGATGAAGTCCGTGAGGGCCGGCGAATACGCCGCA
This sequence comes from Candidatus Acidiferrales bacterium, assembly GCA_963701055.1. Lineage (GTDB taxonomy): Bacteria > Acidobacteriota > Terriglobia > Acidiferrales > UBA7541 > Acidiferrum. The sequence goes on from OY969563.1 coordinate 6,307,229, forward strand.
CCACCGGCGCATGGGCCGCAGATCACCGAAACTTGCGGGACCGCGCCGCTCAGCATGACGTTCTGATAAAACACTCTTCCGTAACCTGACAGCGAATCGATGCCTTCCTGAACGCGAGCGCCTCCCGAATCGTTGATGAAGACGAAAGGAGTGCCGGTCTTCATGGCCTGCTGCATGGTTTCGGCAACTTTCAGGGAGTGAACTTCGCCGGCGGAACCGCCCGCGACGGTGAAATCCTGGCTGGCGAGATGAACGCGGCGGCCGAGGATCGTAGCCGCGCCGGTCACAACGCCATCGGCGGGAAAACTTTTATCCTGCATGCCGAAGAGAGTGGCGCGATGTTCGGCGAACATGCCGGATTCCTGGAAACTGTTTGGGTCACATAGTTCGGCGATGCGTTCACGCGCAGTGAGTTTGCCGCCCTGGTGCTGCTTGTCGATGCGTTCTTTGCCGCCGCCGAGTTCGAGTTCGGCGCGACGTGTGCGCAGCTCCTCAACACGTTGCTCCATTGTCTTAGCGGGTGTCTTAACAGATGGCGTTGTAGCGGCCGTTTCCGGGGATGTTTTGTCGGGCGTTACTTTGACAGGTTCCGCTTTCATAGAATCGGTCCTCTATGCCGGAGAAACAGTGACGAGATGCTTTCTGCCGTCCAACTGAACTTCGTACTTGATGGTTTCGCGAATAGGGCTGCCCGGGCCACTGGCGGGTGAAGTTGCTGCTGCCACCCCAGCCTTAGCCGGATCTTTCGCCACGCTTTTCGGTCCTTGCGCCCGCTCGGCAAAAAACTTCGGCGCCACTTTCGGAAACATTGCGCAGGTCAGAATATCCTCGTCGGAACCGTCGCAGCCATCTAGGGCGATTGCTGTTGTCCGGAGGTGATCCCATTCGGGCTTCAGCAGATCGGCGGGCCGCATCATGATGGGAGATTTCTTGGTCTGCTTTTCGCACCGCGCCATGACTTCAGGATCGCGTTCACCAAGCGTGGAACCATAGTAGCCAAGCATCAAGTCCGCAAACTCCGCGGTAATGACTTTGTAGCGGCCCATAAGAACGTTGAAGACGGCTTGCGTTCCCACGATCTGGCTGGAAGGAGTTACGAGTGGTGGATAGCCCGCGGTTTTGCGCACCTCTGGAACTTCGAGGAGCACTTCCCGGACCTTGTCCGCCGCGCCCTGCTGCTTCAGCTGGCTTTCCATGTTGGAGATCATGCCGCCGGGAATCTGGCTGTCGAAGATTTCAGTGTCGACACCGGTAATGTTGGAAAGGAATTCGGTGTAGCGCGGGCGAATTGTGGCGAAGTGATCGCGAATTTTCAGCAGTCGCGCCATGTCGAGCTTTGTGGTGTAACCGGTGCCGTCCAACATTTGCACCAGGCTTTCAGTGGGATTGTGTCCAGGGCCGAGGCTGAGGGAGCTGATCGCGGTGTCGACCGCGTCGGCTCCGGCCTCGATTGCTTTCATCAGAGAAACCAACGTGACTCCGGTGGTGGCGTGCACATGCACATGGATGCGCACGGACTCTCCCAATCCGTCTTTGATTGCTTTCACAATGTCGTAGGCCGGCTGAGGCTTCAGAAGGGCGGCCATATCCTTGATGCAAAGCGAATCGCAGCCCAGGTCCATCAACTGCTTCGCTTGTTCGACGTAACCTTCGACGGTGTGCAACGGACTGACCGTGTAGCAGATCGTTCCTTGCGCGTGCTTGCCCGCTTTTTTGACTGCGGCGATGGCGCGCTTTACGTTGCGCACATCGTTCAACGCGTCAAACACGCGAAAGACGTCCATGCCGTTGTCCGCGGCGCGCGCCACGAAGCGGTCCACGACCGTGTCTTCATAATGACGATAGCCGAGGAGATTCTGGCCGCGTAAAAGCATTTGCAGGCGGCTGTTCGGCAGCAATTTCCGGAAGGTGCGCAAGCGTTCCCAGGGATCTTCGTTGAGAAAACGGATGCAGGCATCGAAGGTGGCGCCGCCCCAACATTCCACACTCCAGAAGCCGGCTTTATCGATGTCTTCACAGGCGGGGATCATATCTTCCAGGGCCATTCGTGTGGCCAGCAGGCTCTGATGGGCGTCTCTGAGGATGAGCTCGGTGACTTCGATGGTTCGTGGCATGGCACCAATCCTTATCATTGCAGCACGAGCCGGGTGGGAAGCTGGGGCGGCTGCCCGTGGTTGAAGCTACCTTAGTTTAGCACCGCGAGGATTTGGGACGCGTGACGCAGAACACAAAGACGGCTTGCACAGTCTCAATCGTGCGACAGGGTAAGTTCCTGATGGGCCGTAGCATAGGCTTTGTTGCGTTACAGGAACACGACGATGCCGGATTCGGCACACGGTAATTCCCAACTTCGGAAAGCTGTGCTGTGATGAAAGTATGACCGATCCAAGATTGAGCGACCGCCGGCGTACCCGGCGCGTGCGGATGAAGCAGCCGCTGCGAGTGCGTCCCACGAATGCGAAAGACGGGACATTCGAGGAAACTGGAATGACCACAAATGTTTCGCAGGACGGATTGTACTTCGTCACAAAACGTGAGGAGTATCGCGAAGGCATGCGTTTGTTTGTGACCATGCCGTTCCATGGGCCGAATAACGCGCAGAATTACGAATACCTAGGGCAGATTGCGCGCATCGACGACCTTGGGGCGAATGGAAAAGGGATAGCGGTACGATTTTTGTCATCGACGAAGATGAAGGGGTAGGTTGTCCTCAGGGGCTGAAGCCCAAATTTTGCTACCGCTGAATGTTGGAAGCTCCGACCCCCTAGGAAGAGTAACCCAAGAGCGACCAACCTGAAGGTCGGCCACTACGAAAGCAGGAGGGCCGCTGCAGTGCAAGGTTACTGCGCGTAGAAGGCGCTCATGGTGCGATAAAAGGCCCAGACATCGGCTTTCGAGGACATTTCAAACGGGGCGTGCATTGAGAGAAGCGTGACGCCCAGATCGATCACCTGCATATCTTCCCGCGACATGAATAATCCGATTGTGCCACCACCGCCTTCGTCCACTTTGTAGGTGTGCGTCTGCCAAGGGATGTTGTTGCGATCCATCAGGCCGCGGATCTGAGCGGTGAACTCCGAAGGCGCGTTGAAGCCAGGGCGGTAGAGTTTGATGGCGACGCCATAGCCCACACGCGCTGCGTTGGTGCGCTCACTGGTGTTGGGGAAAATGGGATTGATGCCGTCGTTGGTGTCCGCGGAAATTACCATGGAATTGTGCAGAGCGCGGCGGAGGTCCAGATCGTTGTAGGATTTGCCACGTTGGGCACCGACCAATTGCGCGAAGGCGGAGTTCAGAAATTCGGAGCTCGCGCCGGTGTTGTTGACGGAACCGACTTCTTCGAAGTTAGACAGGTAAGCGAGCGCGGTGTAGCGCGGAGTGCCTTTCAGGTCCAGAATCGCGCGGACGGCACAGAATGAGGAAAGGCGATCGTCTTGTCCGTAAGCGCCGACCAAGCCGTGATCGAGGCCGACGTCGACGGGCGCGACCGACGGCACCAGTGACAATTCTGAACTGACGAGATCTTCTTCCTTAATTTTATATTTATCCATGAGCAGCCTGGTGACTTCGGTGGTCGCGGAAGTGTTGTCTCCCGCCAGGCTGCCGAAAACGGGCTCGAGTTCTTCGCCTTTAAACACTTCGGTGTATTTACGATCGCGGAGTTCCACATCCGAGTGCGGCGCGGCGTCAGGGATGACGAAGACGGGTTCGCCGGGCTGCAACCCGATCGACACATCGATGGCGCGGCCGTCGGTGGTGTCAATGCGCCCGATGAGCGCGAGCGGGCGATTGGCCCACTGATACTTCTTGATTCCGCCGTAGTAGATGGTTTTGAAAAGAGCGAACTCTCCCGCGGCGAGGATGGGGCGACCTTTGAGTTCGATGTGCGGGCTGTCATGGTGCGTGCCGATGACGTGCGAGCCATCCGTGATCGGGTCGGAGCCGATGACGGCGAGGATCAAGCTGCGATCGCGGTTCGGAATGATGAGGCGGGCGCCGGGCTTGACCTGTTCGGGCTTGGTGAATTCGACGAAGCCGACGGCTTGAGCGCGCTTGATCACTTCGCGAGTCGAGGTGGAGGCGGAGCGGGCTATGTTCAAATAGGATTTGTAATCCTCGGAAAAGTCCTGCGCTTGCGTGCGTTCCGTCGGAGATAAGAGCACCCACGCTGATTTCTTTTTTGCCCAGGCATCGCCAGTGTCCTGAGCGAGCGCCGTGGGCATGACGCTGAAGATGAGGAGCAGGCATACGGCAAACGCGTAGTGCAACCGATGGGGCATGAGAGGGTTCCTTCCGGTACGGCGTGACAAAAAACTCAACGGTTAGATTACTCCATCTAAATTGAGCTGCGAAACGGGAATCGCGAATTGGGGCGAGTTTCAGTCTGGACGCTCGGGGGGATTTTCGAAGCGATTTTCTCAGGCGTAGTGGATCAGGGCCATGAAACCAAAATCCATGTGCAGTTGTTGATGGCAATGGAAGAGAGTGGTTCCGGGATTGTTGGCCACGAACTCCGCTTCGACGATTTTGCGCCGCGGAACGATCACCACGTCCTTTACTACGCCCGCTGTGTTCTTGCCTGCGACATTTCGAAGTTCGAAGGAATGGCGGTGAAGATGGACTGGGTGGTCGTCATCGCTTTGATTATCGAAGCGCAGGCGATAGCGGTGATTTTCGCGGACTACGATGGGATCGGTCTTCGGGTATTCCTTGCCGTTGATGGTCCAATGATCGACCCAGTTGTTTCCGGCAAATTTTCTGCGGAAGACCAGCGGGATAACTTCGGCTTGTTCCGGTGGCGTTGGCGCATTGTCCGAAGAAGGATCGGAAGTCGCGCCGAAGATAGTGTAATCCCACGTGGTTTCGGCGGGCGCGACCCACTGCGGGGCTTCGGGGCGATTTTCGTACTCGATGACGGCGCCCAAACCCTGATTTCTGATCTGATCGTTGAGTTCGCCAAGAATCCAAACCCCCGGGGAATTCATGATGACGACAGCATCGACGCGTTCGGCGGGCCCAAGCGTAAGAGTATCGACCGCCCGCGGCGTGGGGACGGGATTGCCGTCGAGGCTGATCACTTCGAACTTGTGACCGGCGAGAGCGAGTTGATGCGTGAGAGTGGCGTTGGCATTGAGGATGCGGAACAGCACTTTCTGCCCTTCGCACACCTTGATTGGTTCGCCGGAGCCGAGCGCGCGGCCATTGATGGAAAAATGTTCGTAAGCGGCTTCCAGAGTACCTTCTCCAGCGGTGTTGCTCAGATATGGCTTCCAACCGTGGAGGCAGAGCATATTTTCCGCGTCGTAGCGCGCGGGATCGTTTTTGGGTTCGATGTAGAGCATTCCGAATTGCCCAGTGAATGTGGAACGGTTTAGGTTGCGGCCGGCGGAAACGTGCGTGTGATACCAGCGCGTGCCCGAGGGGCGAACGACAAAGGAGTAGCGCGCGGAACTCTTTGGAGGAATGAGCGGCGTGCCCTCTTCCACGGAGCCGTCCACGTCCGAGGGAATAAACAGGCCGTGCCAATGAACGATCTCGGGATCCTTGGTGTCGTTGAAGACGTCGATGGTCACGCGCTGGCCTCCGCGGAACCGCAGGAAGGGACCGGGAGCGGAGCCATTGTAGCCGATGGTTTTGATGATTTGACGCGGGGCAATTTCCAGATCGATGGGAGAAATGCGCAGGGTCGCATCGGGTTTGACATCATCTGGCGGGAGAAGCCGGCTTGTAAAATTCGGCAATGCGGTCAGACCAGCACCGGTCCCCAGCAGTCCCAAAAATTCGCGGCGAAACATGGTCCTATTCTGCCACGTTCGAACCTTGCACGTGGCAGTTGCGCGCTGCGTTTACCAGAGCAGCTTCAGTCCTAGCTGGACTTGCCGGGACGTTGTGGCTGTGGAAGTGATCACGCCCGCGGTGGGCGAAGGAGCGCCAGTGGCGGCCGCGTATACCACAGGGTTGGGCGTGTTCAAGTTTGTGCGATTGAACAGGTTGAAAAATTCCGCGCGAAATTGCAGATCCACACGTTCGGAAATGGCGAAACGCTTCGCTAGCGACAGATCGGTTTCGACCAAGGAAGGGCCTCCGAGAATGTTGCGGCCTATGTTTCCGTAGGTTCCCGGAGGCGGCTGGATGAACGCCAGGGGATTAAAGTATTCGTTGGGCCCCCCAAGGATGATGTTGCCTGAGAATTTCGAATTCCAGGAAGGCCGCACGGGATTCCGCGTGTCTCCATCGTTCGACGGGTTGTAGGAGAGCTGTGGCGTGAACGGCAATCCGGATTGGGCGGTGACGATTGCGCTGACTTGCCAGTTGGCGAGCAGCAAATTCTGCCAGGCGGATGAAAGGTCTTTCGTGCGCCCATAGGGAAGATCGTAGGTTGCTTGCACGACTCCCGCATTGCGCACATCGAACGATGCGCGGCCGTAGTCGGCGTTGGGATTCAACGGGTTGGACAAAAACGCGGGTGAGTTTGTGGCCACGCTGGTGTTCATGTTGTCGCCGTCGTCGAGCGACTTCGAATAGGTGTACACGCCGCGGAATTGCAGGCCGTTTGCCCAATGATGATTCAAATCGACCTCAAGGCCGTTGTAGGAGCTGATGCCTTCGGAGAACCAGTGCGTGGTGTTCCACACGGCGTTGTTCGCCAGCGCCGCGCCGGAAGGATAGTAGAGCGTGCCCTCAGGATATCCCGTCGGGCAGGGAGCGGCGGGGCAAATCGTTGGCGTGGGAAGGTTCGCGTCGAGGGAAAGCAACTCGTGATATCCGTGCGAGCCGATGTAGCTGACGCCGAGCGTGGTGTTCGACCATAATTGGCGCTCAATCTTCAGGCTCCACGATTCCACCGTCGGCGTTTGCAGGTTTGGCTGGACGCCGCTGGGGATTACTTTTACGCCCGAATACGTGGCATCCGGTGAGATGGAAGAAAACGGAATGCTTTTGACGGCATACACCGTGTTGTAAGGGCCATTCTGGTCGAGCCGATAGCTCAAGTTGTCCAGCAGCGCGTAGTAAGTGCCATATCCGGCACGAATGACTGTTTTCTTGGAACCCCACGGCGACCAAGCAATCGCCGCGCGCGGGGACGGCAAGAATTTGGCGTTGTTGACGGTGAGAGCCGAACCACCGACGACGGGCTGCGTCTGGATCACACCGTCTGCGTTAAATGCATAGTTGGAGGCGCGCCCTTGCGCTTCGTTCCAGCCGTTGGTCGATTCGGTGCGGAAGCCGAGACGAACTTCCAGATTGGGTTTGAGCTTGATAGCGTCCTCGACGAATGCCGCGCCTTCCGTGGAGCGCCAGGACAGCGGCGTGTAAGAAGGCGCGTAGGTATACGTGCTGATCGCGCCCTGTAGAAACGTTTGCAAGTTGGTGAAGGAAATCTGGCCGTACTGATCCTGCACCAGCGAATCGTTGGCTTGAATGCGTTGCAGCCAGCCGCCGAAGCTGAAGGTGTGGCGGCCGACGGTGTATGTGACCTGATCCGTGAGGGTATAGAGATTGCGCACCGCACGTAGATTGCTGCCGGCGTTGGTGCCACCGTTGGTGATCTGCGAAGCGCCGTTGAGGGTCGTGCCGCCGCCGACAACGACCGCGCCGACCGGCAGATCGTCATGAACCCACCCGGGCAAATCCACGGTGGTGCCGCTGTTGAAGTAGAAAGCGCCGCGAGAAAAGCCGAAGGTCGCTTTGTTGACGAGACTGGAAGAGAAGACGTGAGTCTCGCTTATGCTCGCAACCTGTCCGCGCAAAGTCACATTGTCAAAGCTGATCGGATTAGATGTGGGAGAATGCGCCTGGCTATCGTCGATGGTGTAGATTCCGGCCGCGGAATCTTTGTTGGAAAAAATGTGATCGAGCCGCGCAGTGCCGAAATCTTCGCGAATGTTCTGGATCGGGCTGGTGTACGCGGTCGCGATGCCGCTTGCCGCGCCAGTGGAAGTAAGGATTTCCGGCCCGTTTGCGATTGGCCATAGCGCGAGCAACGCCTGAATGCTGGGAACAGCCGCAGCACGAGACTTGTCGTCAGGCACGAGCGTGACGTCACTGACGCCGAGCGTCTGGCGATAGCCCTCGTAGTTGCCAAAGATAAATGTTTTGTCGGGCTGAATCGGGCCGCCCAGGGAGCCACCGAATTCGTTCCGTTGGAAATCTGGGATGTTCGCGGGATCGAAGAAATTGCGCGCATCCATGGCGCTGTTGCGCACGAATTCGTACAGCGAACCGTGAAGTTGATTCGTCCCACTGGCGGTGACGATGCTGACCTGCGCGCCGGGCCTTTTGCCGTATTCGGCGCCGTACGTGTCTTTCACCACCGCGAACTCGCGCACGGCATCGACGCCCAGAAGCTGGCCGCTTACGCCGCCCGGAGTGTTATTGATTTCGGAAGCTCCCGTGTATTCGACGTCGTTCAGCAGATAGAGATTTTCTTGAGGGCGGCGGCCAGAAACGGAAAACATGTTTCCAGTGACCGAGTTGGAAGTGCCAGTCCCGCCAGCGCGCTGCGAAGTGTAATTCACCGTGCCGGGATTCAAAGTGAGCAGCTGATCGTAGCTTCGACCATTCAATGGAAGATCCTTCACCTGACGTTCGCCGACGAGGCCGGAGGTGTCATCGGTTGTTGCGGCAAGCGCGTCGGGTTCAGAGGTGACCTCGACGGTTTGGCGCACGTCGCCGACCTGCAGGGTCAACTCAAGTTCTTGACGCTGGCCAACGACGAGCACGATGCCGGTTTGCCGACCGGTGCGAAATCCGGGCTTGTCGGCGGAGACTTCGTAATTGCCAACGGGCAGAGATGGGGCGTGAAAGCGGCCGGCCCGATCTGTCTGGAGATCACGTTGTACGCCAGTTTCCAAACTTTTGATGTGTACCGTCGCGCTCTGAATGCCCGCGCCGGAAGCGTCCTGGATCACTCCGGAGATAGACGCTTCATCCTGTGCTTGAGCCAATGGAGCTACGTACACTGATGCGAAAACCAAGACGGCAGCGTGGAAAAGAATCTTGTAGAGCTGGGGAACTGCATTTTTGAGGGCGATCATTTCCTTTCCTTACACTTTGAGATTCTCGGGCGCGTCGGCGCTCCAAGTTGCCTTACACGTGAATTGAAAAACCGAGATTTGGGTTTACTGCGAGGAATCCGGGTCAACAACAACAGAAGCAAGACGAGGAATCGAATCCAGCGGAGGGCGCGGGTTTGACGGAGACCGAGGTCGTAATCTGGAGAAGGGACTTCATGGTCGTACCGTTCCTGCGGCCTGGGAAGCAACGCGGGCGGTGTTTGTAGCGTTTTTTGTGCTCAGAGAGCGCGCGCCGGACCACACCAATTGAAGCCCCGCGCAAATCGCAATGACAGCAACGACCGCTTTCAGCTTTTTTGCCGGCACTTTTGGTGCGAGTACGCAGCCCAGAATCACTCCGGGAACTCCGCCAAAAAGAAGTTGGGCCAAGACATGCGTACTGATCGAACCGAAGGACCAATGAATGGCGCTGCCGATTGCCGCAAGGACAAGACCGAACGTGAGGTCGGTACCGACAACCTGCGCAGGAGTCATTTCCGAGTAATTCAGGAGCAACACGGAGCCCAAGGCCCCGGCGCCTGCGGAGGAAAATCCCGACTCCAAGCCGATCGGAAACGCCAGCCAGGGCAGCCAATGCGGATTTTTTCTGGCGAAACCGGGCACCTGCGCACGGGGAATGAACGTAATGCAGGAAGAAATCGCCAGCAAGATTCCGACGACGATAATGACCAGCGGATTGCTGCCTTGCTTGGCGACGCTACGCAAAGCCACGGCACCGAGCAAAAGCCCTGGCACCGCGCCCCAGAGCAAAAGACGGAAATAGCGCGAATGAACCTGACGCGAAGCCAGATAAAATGGCGCGGCAATCAGGCGCAACACACCGGAAAACACGAAGGTGGTTCCGACTGCTTCCGCGGCGGGGAGTCCGACGATCAGCAGCAGAGCCGGCACAGTGAAGCTGCCGCCACCGATTCCGGTGAGCCCTACCGAGAGGGCAATGACGAAGCCAAGAATGAAATACGTCATTGCGAGCGCTCCGAAAATGTGTGAATTCCGCATTCGAGTTTTCGCCCGCCCCAACGGCCGGAACGCGGGTTGTTTCGATCCTCGGGAACCGCCGTGCACGGTTCGCAGCCGATGCTCAAGAAGCCCTGGTCGTACTGCGGCAAATATTTCAATTTGTGCGCGCCGGTGTATTCCCACACCTGGCCCCAGGTCCAATCGGCGAGTGGACTCACTTTTGTGAGCGCATTGCCTGTTGGCAAGTGGTGCAACTCGGCCTTCTTCAAATTCTTGCGCGTGACGGATTGTTCGCGGCGCAGTCCGGTGAACCAGGTCTCGAAGGGCTCAAGGGACTGCAACAGCGGATCGACTTTGCGCAGTTGGCAGCATTTCGTGGGATCTTCGCGATACAGAATGCCGAATGCGGATTCCTGCGCCTGGACGGTCTGTTTCGGGATCACGTTGACGAGATTGAGGTTCCACTCGCGGGTGAGTTCATCGCGAAATTCGTAGGTCTGTTGAAAGTGGTAGCCGGTTTCCAGGAAGAGCACGGGAATATCCGGCAGACGTTTGCGAAGCAGATGAAGCACAACGATGTCTTCCGCCTGGAAACTGCACGTAAAGCAGACGCGCTGGTCCGCACGTTCGTTCAGGATGAGATCGATGACTTCTTCGGCGGCGCGGGCTTCCAGGTTCTCCCATTTTACTGACGAATTCATTTCAGTCTGCCTTCCCTTCGCGCGGCTCGCGGATTATGCGAAGCGTTTCGGCGATTTTCACGGCGCGGCGGAGGTCGTTCGGGCCGTCGTTCGGCGGCTTGGCGACAGAGAGATCGAAATGAAATTTGCCAGCGATGCTGTCCAGGAAGGCTCGGTCGCGCGGGCGAATGCCAGTCTCCTGCCAGGAAATAATCACCAGGCCCAGCGACCACAGCGTATTGAAGAGAATGCGGCGCGAGTGGGCGGCCACTTCGGTGAAATTGACAAGGACGGTTTCGAAGCCGCGGTCGAGCAGAACGCGTTCCAATTCCTCAGCGCGTTGGCGTTCGCCTTCGAGAGAGAAAATGGCGGGGCGATAGCCGTGGTGTTGGATGCGATGTTCGAGCGTGACCTTGCCTTCTTGCGCCTCGTCCGAGATGCCAGCCTCTTTGCCAAGGCCCTCTCTCTCGCGCGACAAATCTTCACGGATCATGACGGCGCCGACCGTGGCGTTCGTCAGCGGATCGATCAGGATCAGGCTGCCGGTGGTGCGATTGCGTGCGTAGGGATCGAAGAAAAGCGGCTGGCTGGCCTCAAACTCCACAGCGGCGATTTCGTTCATTTCGAGATCGCTTGCGGGATGTTCTTCGAAGGTGTTGATGTTCACGCGAAAGCGGATGCGTGTAGCTTTGGCTTTCACGTCGCGCCCGGCGTGTTTCGCCAGATACAGGCGGTTCAATTCGAGCGGCATCGCGTGCAGCCATACGACCATCGCCAGGAAGCGCCTGGACGCCGCGGGTTGCGCCTCCGGCGAAACCAGAATGTCGCCGCGGCTCAAATCGATTTCGTCGGCAAGCTTTACTACAACCGATTGCGCTGCGCGCGCCGATTCCAGATCGCCGTCAAAACTGACGATGGATTCGACTTTGGTGCGTTGTGTGGAGGGCAGCGCAAGAACCGCATCGCCGGGACGAAAGACGCCGCTGGCGACGCGACCCGCGAAACCACGAAAATTCGCGTCGGGACGAATTACGGATTGAATTGGAAAACGAAGAGCGGCCATTTCCCTGGTGGGTTGAATGACGACGGTTTCGAGATGCTCGAGGAGCGTGGGACCGGCGTACCACGAAGTGTTCCTGCTGCGCGCGACGAGATTGTCTCCTTCCAGGGCGCTGATAGGAATGCACTGGACGGCAGAAATACCGAGACGCGCGGCCAGGGCAGAGAAATCATTTTGCAAACGAGAGAAAACATCCTCACTGTAATCGACGAGATCCATCTTGTTGATGGCCGCGACCACGTGCGAGATCCCGAGAAGAGAAGCGATGTAGGCGTGGCGGCGCGTTTGCGGCAGCAAGCCCTTCGAAGCATCGACGAGGATGACCGCGAGATCGGCTGTGGATGCGCCGGTGGCCATATTTCGCGTGTACTGCTCATGGCCCGGCGTGTCCGCGATGATGAATTTTCTGCGCGGCGTGCTGAAGTACCGGTAGGCAACATCGATGGTGATGCCCTGTTCGCGTTCGGCGCGCAGGCCGTCGGTGAGCAGCGAAAAATCAATGGCCCTGCCGGAACGGTTGATGCGGCTTTTCTTTACGGAAGCGAGCTGATCCTCGTAGACGGCTTTGCAATCGTGCAGCAGCCTGCCAATCAGGGTGGACTTGCCGTCATCGACGCTGCCTGCGGTGGTGAAGCGCAACAATTCCTTGTTCAGTTCCTGGTCGAGGAACTTGTCCAGATCGTCGCGGATTTCGAGTTCGCTGGCCGCCGGCATCAGAAATAGCCCTCGCGTTTCTTGATTTCCATCGAGCCTTCCTCGTCATGGTCGATGGCGCGGTTTTCGCGCTCGGAGCGGCGGAAGGAAATCATCTCCGCGATAATTTTGGGAACGGTGTCGGCGTCGGAACGGATTGCGCCGGTGCAGGGCACGCAGCCCAGGGAGCGCATGCGGCAATTCACGAGCTGAGTTTTTTCGCCGCGCAGGAGTTGGTCCTTGGAGTAAATCAGCAGGAGCGAACCGCCGCGCTCGACGACTTCGCGGGGCTTGGCGTAATACAGGGGAACGATGGGAATCTTTTCGGCGTGAATGTATAGCCAGATATCCAGCTCCGCCCAGTTGGACAGCGGGAAAACGCGAATGCTCTCGCCTTTGTCGATTTTGGAGTTGAAGATGTTCCAGAGTTCGGGGCGCTGGTTCTTGGGATCCCACTGGCCGTGCGCGTCGCGGAAGGAATAAATGCGTTCTTTGGCGCGGGATTTTTCTTCGTCGCGACGCGCGCCGCCGAATGCGGCTGTGAAACCACCGGCTTCGAGCGCGTCAAGCAGGGAACGAGTCTTCAGCAAGCCGCAGCATTTTTGCGTGCCGAGTGCGAATGGGTTTGCTCCGGCCTGCAGGGCTTCGCGATTCTGGTGCACGATCAACTCCGCGCCGAGTTCTTTAGTGTAGCGGTCGCGAAATTCGATCATTTCTGGAAATTTGTAGCTGGTGTCTACGTGCAATAGAGGAAAGGGAATCTTGCCGGGGAAAAAAGCCTTTTGCGCGAGCCGCAACATTACCGAGGAGTCTTTGCCGATGGAATAAAGCATCACGGGGCGGGCAAATTCCGCGGCCGCTTCGCGCAGAATGTAAATGCTCTCGGCTTCGAGCGCGCGCAAATGATTCAATCGGGCGCCCTGCAGAGGAGAGGATTCCGGCTGCGCAGCTGGCGGTTCCTGCTGTTCCAGTTCTATTGCTACGTCTGCCATGTTCTGGTTCCTTTGGAGAAGTGACCCAAAAACAAAAAACCCACCAGCTCGGCGATTCCGGCGGTGGGGTTGACTTCTTACAGCTCGAGTTCAGGAATTTCCTAGATCACGAGCCTCCCGGCGCCAGAGGACACCATGCGACAACGCAGACAACACGTCCGTTGAGCGCAACTCTGGTTGAGGATTCGTGACATGGGAACGACTATAGCGGGTGAACGCGCTGAGGGCAATCACCCAGTCGAATCATTTTTCTGATAGTGTTCAACACTTTTTTGAGTTGATCGCCGCGGGCGCGCAGGAATAGGCATAGAATGTGTGGCGTTATGGCTAACTTAATGCGCAGTTCGATTTTTGCTTTGATGGCATTGCTTGCGGCTTCGGTGGGAACGGCGCAGGTGGCCCCGCTGGTGGCCAATATTGGCGGGCGCACCACGACGAGCCTGGATGGCCAATGGCAGGTGATTGTGGACCCGTACGACGTGGGTTACGTGGACTATCGCGCGCAACCTCTGGCCGGGAAAAATGCGTTTTATAAAAACTATAAACCGCAATCGAAGTCGGAACTTGTCGAATATGACTTCGACACATCCGGCCACTTGAATGTGCCGGGCGATTGGAACACGCAGCGGGAATCGCTGCTGTTTTATGAGGGAAGCGTATGGTACAAGCGGTCGTTCAATTATGCGAAGACGCCGAAGACGCGGGTTTTCGTGCATTTTGGCGCGGCCAATTATCTTGCCAACGTGTATTTGAACGGCGAAGGACTTGGCGAGCACAAAGGGGGATTCACGCCGTTTGATTTTGAAATTACGGACCGGTTGAAGGCCGAGGGAAATTTCCTGGTGGTGCGCGTCAACGACACGCGAGGGAAGGATGAGGTTCCGACGGTAAACACGGACTGGTGGAACTATGGCGGGCTGACGCGGCCGGTGACGCTGGTGGAAGTGCCGGAAACATTTATTCAAGACTATTCGGTGCAACTGGAGAAAGGATCGACGAAGGAGATCAAGGGCTGGGTGCAGCTGAACGGTCCGCAGCTTCAGCAGAAAGTCGTTATACGCATTCCGGAAGTGGGGCGGAGCAAAACGTTTCAGACCGATGCCACTGGCCGGGCGGAATTTTCGTTACCCGCGGATTTGACTCTTTGGGCGCCGGAGAGTCCCAAGCTTTATGCGGTGGAGATTTCGAGCGAGACGGATCAGGTGCGGGATCACATCGGGTTTCGCTCGATAAGCGTCAGCGGGACGGATATTTTGCTGAACGGGAAGCCGATTTTTCTGCGAGGCATCAGCGTCCACGAAGAATCCGCATTGCACGCGAGCAGGGCGTGGAGCGAGGACGACGCGCGCACATTGTTGGGTTGGGCAAAGGAGCTGGGCTGCAACTTTGTGCGCCTGGTGCACTATCCGCACAATGAAGCGATGCTGCGCATGGCCGATCAGATGGGCATTCTCGTGTGGGAGGAAGTGCCGGTCTACTGGACGATCCAGTGGGAAAATCCGGAAACGCTGCGCAACGCGGAAAACCAGTTAGGCGAGCTGATCACCCGGGATCACAATCGCGCGGCACTGATCATTTATTCCGTGGCGAACGAGACGCCCATCGGCGAGGCGCGCAACCGGTTTCTGAGCCAACTGATTCAGGAAGCTCACACCAGCGATCCCACGCGACTGGTTTCCGCCGCGCTGCAGGCGAATGAAAGCCAGGAGGGAGGGCGGCTTTCGATTCGCATCAACGATCCGATTGCGAAGGAACTGGACGTGATGGGCAATAACGAGTACATCGGCTGGTACAGCCACACGATTGCCGATCTGGACGTGACGGACTTCGCGTCCGCGTATGACAAGCCGTTGATCATGAGCGAATTTGGCGGCGATGCGCAATTCGGGAATCATGGCGACGCGGAGACGCGATGGACGGAGGAATATCAGGAGAGCCTGTACGAGCATCAGATCGCGATGCTGAAGCGCATTTCGTTCCTGCGAGGAACCACGCCGTGGGTGCTGAAGGATTTTCGGAGCCCGCGGCGGACGCTTCCCGGGATTGAGGATTATTTCAACCGCAAAGGATTGGTGTCCGACCGTGGCGAGAAGAAGAGAGCGTTCTTTGTGCTGCGGGGATTCTACCGGGAATTGCAGAATCCGAAGAAGCCGCAGCCTTGAGATGGACCTCGCCGCGATGAATTTTCCGTCGAATGCAAAGGATTCAGGCGTTATGCTGTCAAACGGCGGCGGAGCAAAGCTTGCTGCCGACCATGAGGAAAACATGTTTACAAGACGCGAGTTTCTGGATGCGGTGGCGGTGAGCACGGCTGGGCTTGCGGTGGGGAATGCGGTGGGTACTTCTGCGAAGAGTTACAGCCAGATCCTCGGCTCGAACGAGCGCCTGAATTTTGCGGTGATTGGCCTGAACGGGCGCGGCTACGCGCATCTTGCGGCGCTGAAGACCAACAAGAGCGCGGCGCGCATTGCGTACGTGTGCGATGTGGACAGCAACATCCTGGCGAAATTCTGCGATGCGGCGAAGCAAGAGATGGACGAAGCGCCCGTGGCCGAAAAGGACTTTCGCAAGATTCTCGAGCAAAAAAATGTGGACGCCATCACGATTGCAACGCCGGACCACTGGCATACGCCGATGGCCATTCTGGGATTGCAGGCGGGCAAGCACGTATACGTGGAAAAGCCGTGCAGCCACAATCCGGCGGAAGGATTGATGCTGGTGGAAGCGCAGCAGAAATATGGAAAGCTGGTGCAGATGGGCAACCAGCAACGCTCTTCGCCATACACGAAAGAGGTTGTGGAGAAAATTCACGGCGGGCTGATCGGCAGGGCTTATTACGCGAAGGCGTGGTACTCCAACGTGAGGAAATCTATTGGCACCGGCAAGGAAGCACCCGTGCCGGCGCAACTGGATTGGGATTTGTGGCAGGGGCCGGCACCACGGCGTCCGTATAAGGACAACATTCAGCCGTACAACTGGCACTGGTTCCGGATTTATGGGACCGGCGAAACGCTGAACAATGGCACGCATGAGGTCGACGTGTGCCGCTGGGCGCTGGGCGTGGATTTTCCCAAGCGGGTGACTTCTTCGGGAGGCAGGTACCATTTCAAAGACGATTGGCAATTTTACGACACGCTGATTACCAGCTTCGAATACGAAGACAAATTGCTTTCCTGGGAAGGCAAGTGTTGCCAGGGAATGAAATTTTATGGGCGCGACCGCGGCTCGGCCATCATGGGAACCACGGGCACCGTGGTGATGGATCGCGACGGGTACGAGATTTTCGATCTCAAGGGTAAAAAGACCAGCGAATTCAAGGTTGGCGACAGCACCACTTCTTCTTCCGACACGATCGGCCGCGATTCCATGACCGACGCGCACTTTGCGAATTTCATCGCGGCTATCCGCAAAGGCGAGAAGCTGAACGCTCCCGTGTCCGAGGGCAACGTGGCAGTGACGATGTTGCAGCTTTCCAATATCGCGTGGGAAGTGAACCGCGAGCTGCATCTGGACGCGCAAAACGGACGAATCCAGAACGACGCGGACGCCATGAAGATGTGGGACCGCGAGTACGAGAAGGGGTGGGCGCCGCACGTTTAGCGCGATCGTGCGTGTTGAGGAATGGATAGATTAGGATTCTTCAGAGGCTGAAGCCCGACTTTCTTGGCCCGAAAATGTCGTAACTGAAGCTCCGACCCCCTACATGAGATGTTCCGCAGACTCCTTCGGAGATTCCAGCCCCGCAGGGTTCAAGTACTAGAAGGATCGGTGGTGAATCGGCCCTCAGCGGCTGAAGCCTCATTAATGTCTCGATGGTTGCGGCACGGCTGAAGCCGTGCCCTGACGTAGGCGTGAAAAGCATTTCTTGCTAAAGGTGAGTGACGGTGATGGTACGTTTCGCTGGGGTCGTGGCGCCTCACCACCCACTGTTTGGGAAACGTCAAAAATTGAGGCTTTACGCTGGAGCTGGCTGACCAAAAACGGGGTGGTGGCGTCTAATAAATAGGGTGCAAGGGTGGGCGGAGCAGCATTTTTTCGGTAGTGGCACAACCCTTTTCTTTGCTGTATTTTGGCTCTACAATAACAGAAGCATTATGCCGTATGCGACCCAGCAGAGATGTGAGCAAACTGGAAAAGCGGCCAATCCAGAGCAGCCAGAAGCAAGTTGGCACCCACCTGCGAAACATTTGGCCTTACCTGGTCGTATTACAGATAGCTGCAAGTGCATAAATGACTTCCGATGTCCCCCGCGCGGGTGGTCCGTAGCGGAATGGCGAAAGGATTAGCATGAAGACGTGGCATAAGGTCGCAATTGGCGTTGGCGTAGCCGCGGCCATAGGCATCGTCGTCTGGGTGAGCATTAACCAGGCGAATAAAGGCGTGGTGACGGTGCAGACCGCCAAGGTGGCCAAACTGGATTCGTTGGTTTCCCAGGTGACGGCCTCGGGCGAAGTCAAACCCACAACATACACAAACATTACGGCTCAGGGATTCGGTCGCATCACAGATATCCTGGTGAAAGAAGGCGACCACATCCAGAAGGGCGAAAGACTGCTTCTTCAGGATAACGTGCAAGCCAACGCGGACGTGCAGGCGCAGGACGCAGCCA
This sequence comes from Candidatus Acidiferrales bacterium, assembly GCA_963701055.1. GTDB lineage: Bacteria > Acidobacteriota > Terriglobia > Acidiferrales > UBA7541 > Acidiferrum. Next base: position 6,325,300 of record OY969563.1, read on the forward strand.
TCAATTCCAGCGAATCGGGCGTGGAAGCGGCGGATGCCAGCTACAAGGCAACCCAGTCCGATTTGGCGATGCAGGAAGCGAATCTGGAGAAGGCCAAGCTGGATTACGACCGTGGTGTGGGACTGTACAAAGATGGGCTGGTTGCCAAGCAGGACTTCGACCAGCGCAAGACCGCCTATGACGCCGCCGTGGCTACCGTGGCTGCTTCCCGGGCACGCATGCTGGCGCAAAAAGCGCAGCTGGAACAGATGCGGTCCAACCTCGTCCAGGGCAAGGCTGTGCTGGTGCACACGAAGGACGTTCTGTCCAAAACGACCTATGTTTCCCCGATCAACGGAATTGTGAGCTACCTGCCCGTGCGCATGGGAGAATATGTGGTGCCCGGCATTCAGAACGCCACAGGAAGCTTTTTGATGACGCTTTCGGATATGTCGACAGTGACGTCGGAAGTGAAGGTGGATGAGACGGACATCGTCAACGTGAAGATCGGGCAGGATGCGGACGTGACCATCGACGCCGTGCCGGGCAAAGTGTTTAAGGGCAAAGTGACGGAAATTGGATCGCAGGCTGTGCTGCGCACTTCCGGCTTGGCTACAACGCAATCGACGACGAGCAATCAGGAAGCAAAGGACTTCAAGGTGGTGGTCACACTGGAAAATCCGCCGGATAATTTGCGGCCGGGCTTGTCCACGACCGCAAAGATCAAGACCGCGGAGCGTAAAGACGTGATCGGCATCCCCATCCAGGCGCTTGCGGTGCGCTCTCGCAAAGATCTGGAAGACGCGGCGAAGAATGCGAAGAAAGACGGAAATGTGACTTTGGCCGCGCCGCCACCGCCAGCCGCAGGCGATCCGAAAAAGGACGAGGTGCAAGGCGTTTTTGTGGTGAACGGAAGGAAGGCGTTCTTCCGCCCAGTGGAGACCGGGATTTCCGGCGTCACGAACATTGAAATCACCAAGGGTTTGCAGCCCGGTGACGAGATCGTTGTGGGCAGCTACAAAGCGCTGCGAACGCTAAAGCCCGAAGCCGCCGTCAAAGTGGACAACACCACGCCGAAGAAAATGGACGATTCGCAACAATAAGAGAATAGGGATACAGGGAGAGAACATGCCCATTGAGACGACAACGCCGGAGTCCTATCGCCAGGATCTGGTCGATTCCGGGGTCGCGATTCGCACGGAAGGCTTAACCAAGGTGTATGAGATGGGCGCCGAACAGGTGCACGCGCTGCAAGGCATTGACCTGGAAATCCGCAAAGGCGAATACGTGGCGATCATGGGACCTTCGGGATCGGGAAAATCCACACTGATGAACCTGATCGGCTGCCTGGATTCCCCGAGCGCCGGCCGATACTGGCTGGCAGGACGGCTGGTGAGCGATTTGGACGACGACGAACTGGCGTACATCCGCAATCGCGAAATTGGATTCGTGTTTCAGACCTTCAACCTGCTGCCGCGCGCGACGGCGCTGCACAACGTGGAATTACCGCTGATTTATAACGGCACGCCGGCCGAGGAACGCGTTGAAAAAGCCAAGCAGGCTTTGCAGCGCGTGGACCTGACCACGCGCATGAACCACAAGCCCAATGAGCTATCGGGCGGACAGCGGCAGCGCGTGGCGATTGCCCGCGCACTAGTGAATGATCCGTCGATCGTGCTGGCGGACGAGCCAACGGGCAACCTGGACTCTAAAACCGGCGAAGAAATTATGAACCTGTTTGAGAATCTTCACCGGCAGGGAAACACGATCATCCTGGTGACGCACGAAATGGACATTGCGCAACATGCGCACCGCGTGATTTTTATTCGCGACGGAAAAATTGCGTCGGATGAAAAAGTAGTGAAGAAACAGCAGTCTGTCGCCGATTAAGGCGCCGCCCCTACCCTGGTCGATCCTGAAAAGTAGCAATTCATTTTTCGTTCACACCGTTTGGTGTGCCGTGACGACGCCACTGGTTTAGCGCGCGGCGGCTGGGTGTGAGGCGTCTTCGTCTGCGAAAGATTCGACGCGGGCCAGGTAGGTGTTTGAGAGGCGATCGTGCCAGGTCAAGCCATCCTCGTCCCATAGGACCCACAGGAAACCCAAAAAACAGGTGCCGGCGGATAGAAGGTAGCCCACGGCGCGCAACATGTGCTGCCGGGGCGTAGGTGTATCGCCGGTGAAGCTGGCCACCTGGATGCCCGAAACCATCATGCCCGGTGTGCTGCCGCCGAAAACGGTGAATAAGCCGAAGTATTGCAGGTAGACAAACGCGAAGGTGAAGAAGCACACCGTTGCGCTGAGCTTGCTCAACGTGAAATGGCCGCCGAGAGATCCAAAGAGCGCGAGAAAGCCGCCGTACGCGAACGCCAGGCACGCTATGTCGATCAATAGGGCGTGGCGCCGGTCGTCCAGGGAGGCTGCTGGATATAAACCGTTTTGCGGCGGCTGGAGCGTTTCGGTTGCTGGTTCTTGCAGCGGTTCCAGCACGGGAGTTTCCGATTGCGGAGGGACGGAGACATCGATCAGCAGCCGCGGATCGGTAAGCTCGGGTCTTTGGGCGACACGGCCGATGGCGATGGTGAAGGCGAAGTCGTCCGCGGCGGGCGGATGGTGTTGCTCCACATTATTCTCGACGTTCTCGGCGTTCTCAACATTCTCCACATGGTCTTGAACCACGTAATCGTCCACCATGTGATCTTCCACTTCGGTGGCGATATTGTTAAAGCGGCTGCGAACGTGGTCGTCAAAGGGCAAAGCGGTTTGCGCTTCGCTGGAAGACGATTTGCGCCGCCGCGCACGATACGCCTGCAAACGCTGGTTCAGTTCACCGCGCCATTGTTCGTGCGTGCGGGGGCTGAGCGCCAGGTTGCGCTGGGATCGCGAAGAGGCATGCTCTTCCGGAAGTGGAATCACTTCCCTGGAGTCACAAAATTTACAGAGATGCTCGCCGGAGGCGAGCACGGAGCCACACTGCAAGCATATTGTATTCACCGGTGTTTTTGCGCTGCGGACGCTCTCACTCCGGTGAGGAGGAGCAAATTCAGACTACCACCATGGCGGGTACGAAGGAATATGGGAAATCGTCGAAGGAGGCGTAAGCGTAAATGGCGAGGGGAGAAGAGGCTAGAATTCGCCTTGCTGGGCAAGGATTTCGCGGCTGAACGCGATGCGGCGATCCAGCAACACTACGGCGAAATTAGCGCAGCCGGCGCGCTCCTGCTCGGTCCAGGTGCGTACCGAAGGTACAATGCGCGCCACGGTCTGCTCCAGCAGGTCCAGAATCCCGTAATAGGTTTCGACGGCGTGAAGCCCGGTGCGATCGTCCGGACGTTCCGGGCACAATTGCAGGAGTTGCATCACCCGAGCGAAGTCCCTTCCGGAAGCGGATGCGGGAATTCCAGTGACATCACGCACCTCTTTGGAGAGCGGGTGGCGCGACGAAGAAGCCATCAGGGAACGGCAGTAGGACACAAAGAACATCAGCAATGTGGCGAGGGAGAAAACGAAAATAAGGGCTGCCATCATCGGGGCACCGCCACCAACTGCGCAGGCACAAGGCGGCTTTCATCCGTGTGGCGCCACATGGTCAGCGTCCAGGCAAGAGGCAGGAAGCAACCGATGGCGGGCGCAAGGAAGACCAAAAAGGAATGTCTGCTGGCCAAGCTACCCAGCGCGTAACTGGCCGCATACGCACTGAAGTAGACGCCGAGAGAAAGCACAAACTGCACGATGCGCGTGCGCGTCTCCCGCAGCTTCAGCAGCGCCCCCCACAAGACGTAGGTCAGCACCAAACCAACGAAATAGAGGTTCTGCGAAAGCTCGTAAGCAAAGTTGGTCGCCAGCCGGTCGGCGGATTGTGCGACGACGGCATACGAAAACAGCGCAGTGCCCAACAGCAGAAAAACCGCTGCCAGACGCAGGTGTTTGCCGAACTGCAGCTCACCAAAAACGTGGGAGTACAGGCTGATTAAAGCCATATACAGCGCCAAGGTGAGCAGCGCATCGGTATAAAAATAGGCGTAGCAGTACTCCGTCGACTTCAAGCCAAACGTGCTGAGGATAAAATAGCGCGTTACGCTGGAGCCGATGGTGAGCAGGAAATACAGGTTCAAGAAGAAATAGCGCAGGAACGAGCGACGTGCGACCGAACACACCACAAACGCCAGCTCGAAGGCCGTTCCCAACAGCAAGATGATTGAACCTATGGAGCCAGGCAATCAGCCTCTTTTCACCTGGCCCTTCCGGCATTGCCGGACGAACCAGATTACGGTCTCTGCGGTGTCGGCGGCGGGAACGGATCGGGTCCGTTCGCTACCACCACTCCGCTCGAATGATTGTTGCTGTTCAGGGCGGCCTTCAAGCCCATCGAGCAGACAAGAATGCCCAAAGCAAGAGCTAGCGCTCCCAGTTTCCTTGACATGGTGCCTCCGAGGGAATGAACGTTCGGAGACACTCTATCCTTAATACGGATAGTGTCAAGTGGGACACACTACGGCCCTGTTTAAAAAACGTTAACACGCGGACGCCAGCCATCTTCGCCAAACGTTCGCTTGGCGTGCCGACAGATGACCTCCAGCGCGTGCAGCGTAGCGGCCTAGGCCGCCTGAGAACAACAGTACGGAAGTCCCATCAAATTGGTACTTTCGTACTACGAATTCCTTGCAGAACATTTTGATTTCAACTCCGGCTTTCTTCAGCGCCTTTCGCGACGAAGTGCAAGTTGGGTATGCTTGACACTGCCGCTGGTTCGTTCGTACGATGGAAAATTGCGTTATGCCGGCGTAGCTCAGTGGTAGAGCGAGGGTCTCATAATCCCTAGGCCGTGGGTTCGATTCCCCCCGCCGGCACCATTTACCCGAAAAACCTGAGCCTGCGCTGGTTCCCTCCGCGCATCTTCGTCTGCAAATTAAGTCCGAAAATTGACCCCCTTTCGCTCGAAAGGTAGTGTTGCGCGGCTTAGAATCGTTTCAAAATTTGGAAGTGAGGATTCGAGGTTGCGCCAATTTTCGTTAGCTCGCGCCCACCTGCGGCTTGCCGCGGTCCATGTAGAAATGGATGGTCGGCGTGAGGAGAAGAGAAAGAATGACGGAGCTGAGCAGGCCGCCGATCACGGCGATGGCGAGGGGCTTCAGCATTTCGGAGCCAGAGCCAAAGGCAAAGGCGAGCGGCAGCATTCCGGCGATCGTGGCGAGGGCGGTCATGGCGATGGGACGCAGGCGGCGGCGCCCAGCCTGAATCAGCGATTCTTCTGGAGGGAATCCCAGCTTGCGGAAACGCTGGTCGGCGTCCAGGAGCAGGATGCCGTTTTTAGCGACGATACCAATGACCATGATCATGCCCATAAAGGAAGCGATGTTAAACGTGGTCTGGGTTACGAGTAAGGCGAGAAAGCCGCCAAAAGTGGAGAGCAGCGCGGACACAAGGATGGCGATGGGCGCGGCGAAGGTCCGAAACTCGAACAGCAACACGATAAAGAGAAAAACCAGAGCCAGCAGAAACACCATCGACAAATCGTGAAAGGATTTCTGTTGCTCTTCGTAGAGCCCGCCGTATTCGACGCGGATCGAGGAAGGCAGATGCAGCCCGGCGATTGCCTTTTTCACCGATTCCATCCCGGTGCCAAGATCGACGCCTTCAAAGCGCCCGGTCACTTCCACCAGGCGTTGAAGATTTTCGCGGCGAATCTCTGTCTGGCCGGGTTCGCTGGTGACCGTGGCGAGGGAAGCCAAGGTTGCGGCGTGGCCCGTGCTGCTGGTAAGCAGTGTGTTGCTCATGCGGTCCAGCGAGGCCCGGTTCTGCGCCGGGAATCGCACGCGAATCGGGTAGGCGCGATCATTGATGACGACCGGGGTAGCCGCTGGTTCGCCTTCGAGAACCGCGGAGGCATCGGTGGCAATTTCCTCCGGAGTGAATCCCGAGCGAGCGGCGACGACCGGATCGACCTGGTACGTAACGGCCGGGCCACTGACGGTGTTTTCGATTCCATCCAGCACGTCGACGACGTGGGGAATCTTCTGGACAGCGTCGGCAACGCGTGGAGCGGTTAAGTTCAATAACTTGGCGTCCGGTGAAAACAGCTTGATGACGACCGGTTCCGGCTGGCTGGTCAGGTCGCCGATCATGTCCTGAAGAACCTGCACAAACTCGACGTCGGCGGCCGGCTCGGTCTTTTTTATCTCCGCGCGAATGTCCGAAATGATGTCGTCGATATCGCGCTTGCGATCCTTTCTGGGTTTGAGCTTGACCGTGAAATCGCCGCGATTGGCTTCCGTGACCGCGGCAAGTCCAAGCTGCAATCCAGTGCGACGGGACGTGTTTACGACTTCGGGCTGGGAACGCACGATTTCTTCAATGTGTTGAAGAATGCGATCGGACTCCGCGAGTGAACTCCCCGGTGGCGTGTAGTAATCGAGAATAAAGCCGCCTTCGTCCATCGAGGGAAGAAGATCGGTGCCCAAGGATTGGTAGCAGAAATAGGAAAGGACAAGAATGGCGACCGAACCTAGGGCCAAAAGCAAAGGGCGATGAAGCAGCTGGCGCATCACACGTGTATAAAAGGCGACGACGCGGCCAAAGAATCCGGAATGAACTTCTTCTTCCTGAGCCAATTTCGACTCGCTCACCGGCGTGTTGCTTTGTTCTGCGGCGGGAATGGTGTCGCGACGGCGCACAAAATATTGGCTTAGCGTCGGGGTCCACGTGACAGCCAGCACTAGTGAAGTCAACAGCGAAACGGTCATCGTGATGGCGAGCGCGCGAAAAAAGCTTCCAGTGACGCCAGTGGTAGAGATCAACGGCAGAAAAACGACGATAGGAGTGATCGTGGAGCCAATCAATGGCGCGGTGATCTCTCGAAGCGCGCTTTGAATCGCCTGAAAACGTGGCTCGCCCGCGTCGCGATGCAACACGATGTTTTCAAGGACCACGATGGCATCGTCAATCACCAATCCGACCGCCGCCGCGAGACCGCCCAGGGTCATCAGGTTGAAACTTTGCCCGGTGAGTTTGAGCACAATGAACGTAATCAATAGAGTGACCGGAATGACCAACGCGGCGACAAACGAAGAGCCCCAATCGCCCAAAAAGAGCACCAGAATTCCGGAAGAAAGAATGATGCCGATCAGCACAGCGTCTCGCACGCTGGCGATGGAGTCGCTGACAATCGTGGATTGATCGTAAAACGCTTCGAGATGCACACCCGGCGGAAGCGATGAGCACAACTCCGCAATTTGTTGATGGACTTCATTGGCGACCTGAAGCGTATTGCTCTCCGGCTGGCGGTTCACGCTAAGAAGGACCGCAGGCTTCCCATTGGCAGTGACAATCGTGTACACGGGGGCTTCGGACGGTCCGACTTGCGCGATATCACCAAGGCGGATGGGAACTCCGTTAGCCGGAGTCTTGACGACGATCTGCGCGATTTGTTCAGGGGAGTGCACCTGACCACTGACAAGGCCAAGCAGCAATTGATGGTCGTGCTCCAGCAGGCCGGGCGAGTCAACGAGATTAGTCCTGCGAATGGCGTCAAGAATATCCGTGACGGTAATGCCGGCAGCCTGCAGCCGCGCCGGATCGGGCGTGACCTGGAATTCGGGGACGCGGCCGCCCTGCACTAGGACCGAAGCGACACCGTCGAGCCGGTTGATACGCGGCTTCAGATCGTAGGTAGCGATCTCCCACAATTTGCTTTGCGGGATGCTATCGGAGGTCAAGCTGTAGCCGATGATGGGAAACGACGCGAAGGTCAGGCGGTGCGTCTCTATTTTCACGGTATTGGGAAGCTCGGTCTGCAGGCGGGCCATAACGCTGTCCACCCGCTGCAGCGTGAGAATCATGTCCGAACTCCAGTCGAAGAACAGATCTACTTCGGCCGATCCGCGGCTGGTGATGGAAAAGACTTTGCGAAGTCCCGGAACACTGTTCACGGCTTCTTCGATGGGGCGCGTGATGGTGACCAGCATCTGATCGATGGGCATTACTCCGTTATCCACGCCAACGACGATCCGCGGAAAATCCGTGCTGGGAAACACGGCGATGGGAATACTGAATGCCACATACGCACCTACCAAGGCGAAGGTGAGGGTGAGGAACAGAATCGGCCGGGAAAGCCTCTGGAACCATGGCTGATTGTTTTCCGGTGGATTTTCGCCGGGAGCGGACTCCGAAGCGTCCAGGTTGGGCTTCTGATCCATCTCGCGTTACTCCTTGCCCTTGGCCGGCGAGGAGGTCGTAGCTTTTTCGGCAGGAGTGGATTCCGATTTTTTATCGTCGGCAGCGGAATCCTTTTCTCCTTCGGCAGCTGGAGTCGCTTCAATTGTGATCTTCGTGTTGTCAGGCAATGCGTAGCCGCCCACGGTGATTACGGAACTTCCTTCCTTGATGCCGGAGACAATCTCCGTGAGTCCCTTGTTGCGAATGCCTAGTTTCACATTGGCCTGGTGCGCCTTTCCGTCCGAACCCGCGAGCATCACATAGTCCACGCCTTCGGGAGATTTGAATACGGCCGCGGTGGGCACGACAAGAGCATCCTTGGCACTTTTCGCGTTCACTTCAATCGAGACACTCATGCCGGGCTTCAGCGCAGGATCGGGCTTAATCGCTTCGATCCACACTTCGATGGTCGCGCTTCCCGGATCGAGCGCTGGGCTGATCAGCATCACGCGCCCCTTCACCGGTTCATCCACGCCGGAAACTTCGATTTCGGCTTCGTCACCGACTTTTAATTGCACTGCTTCGGTCTGGGAGATATGCGCCTTGGCAACCAGCTCCGAAGTGTTCATTACCGTCAGAATGGGCTGATTCGCCGTGGCCAATTCGCCTGTAGAGAGAGGCCGGTCTGTTACAACTCCATCGATGGGGCTGCGAATTTCCGAATAGCTGAGAAGAGCTTTGGCGTTGAGGTATTTTCCTTTTGCTGCGGCGAGTTGGCCGGAGGCGGACTTCAGCGTCTGCTCCTTGCCAAGGCGATTGAGATCGACGAGTTGCTTTTGCGCCTGTTCGTTCTGGCTGCGGGCTTGAGCCAATGCCACTTCCGCGACATCCAGATCTCTCCGCGGGAGGGCGCCCTCGTCAAACAGTTCCTTGCGCGCGTCATATACTTTTTTCTGGGCGTCAAAAGCGGATTTGGCCGCAGTGGCCTCGAGTTCGGCTTTCTGGATTTGCTGCGGCAGGCTCGCCTCTGTGGTGGTTGCGTAGCCCGCTTCGGCTTGCTCGTATTCGCCTTTACTCTGCTGTTCCGCACTGGCGAGGTCCGCGTTTTCGAGTTCCGCCAGAAGCTGCCCCTGTTTTACGCGCGAACCCCGCTGCACATAAAACTTGCGAATTGTGGAAGTGATCTTCGGAGTGAGGATAGCCTGATGTAACGATGAGACCACCGCTTCGGCAGAGACGGTTTGTTCGATGGGGCCTCGCTTTGCCGCCGCGACCTGCACCGCGACCAGCGGCTCCGGCTCTTTCTCCGTGGAGCCGCAACCCTGCAGCAGTGCCATTCCACACAGTGCCAATGGCACCATAGAAAATTTTAACCATGGACGGTTCGCGAAGATATGCGTTCGGCATTTCATGGAACTGGCATCACCCCCGTGAGCGTTTGAAGATTCGCCAGGGCCACGCGATAACGAAGCGCGCCGTCCTGGTAATTGGCGCTAGCCGTGGCAAAAGTTGTCTGGGCATCGACAACTTCGAGCACGGTGGCTTCTCCGTCCTTGTAGCGCAGGGTGGTGAGGCGAAGGCTGTCCGCCGCCAATTCCGACGAGCGTTGAAGACCAGCGAGTTCGTTCAAAGCAGTTTCGGCTTCAGAATAAAGCGAACGCATCTCCGCGAGCAAATTGCGTTGCGTGTAAGAGAGCTCGACTTTTGTTTGATCGCGCTGAAGCTCGGCCTGGCGAACGCGGCTTTGCGTTGCGCCCCAATTCCAGATGGGCAAAGTGAGCGAAGCGAATGCGGAGGAACCAAGATTCTCAGTCCTGCCGACTTCGGGCGGCGGAAGAGGGCCGTAGGTGGCGTAGTGCGTGGCGTCGATACCGTACCAGTAGTCCAAGCCGATGGACGGAAGGTATCCGGCACGGGCCGCCACAACGTCTTGACCGGCGGCCTGAACGGCGGCGAGAGCAGCGCGGATCTCCGGATTTTCGTGCGCAGCCTGGGCTTCAAATTCAGTGCGCAGGGGCAACGGAATGTTGGCGTGAAGATCGTCGGTAAGTTCGAAACTGTCGGTGAAGTCGCGAAAAATCAAGACGGAAAGATCGAGCCGTGCGTTGGAAAGCGCCAATTGTGCTTCCATGAATTGGCGGTGGCGGTCTTGCATTTGAAGTTCGGCCTTGATCACATCCGAATGCGCCACTTCGCCGGCCTTTTCCAGTTCCTTGGTGAGTTCCAGAAATTTATCGCCTTCGGTGGCAGTGCGGCGGGCAGCTTCCAGCTTTTGTTCCGCCGCGGCGACCGCGAAATAACTCTGGGTTACGGTGACCACAAGCCCGCGCGAAGCAATTTCTGCCTGCGCTTTGGCTATGGCGGCCTGTGCCGCGGCACGGCGATATGCCGCGAAGGTTGCAACATCCAGCTGTTCGTGGACGTTGCCCTGGCTGACGTATTCACGTGGCGCGTTGTTGGCAATGTATCTGACGCCGCCGAAGCTGTTCGGCTGCGTATAAAGCAGCGACGTATTGAAATTCACGTTGGGCAATAAGGCGTCGCGGGATTGCGCGCGGTCTTCCCGGGCGATGCCGGCGGCGGTGATGGCGGAATGATAAGTAGGTTCGTTTTTGCGAGCCAAAGCGAGGGCGTCTTGTACCGTGATTCTTTGGGCCATTCCTTCCGCAGCGGAGGGCGCGGTTTGCGTCTGCGCCGTTTGAGTGGCGGAAGGTTGAGGCGCCGGAGCGTTGGGTTGCTGACCCGCGAAGGCATCCACCGAGGCAGACAAGAAGGCCGCCAGGGAAAGGGTTTGCGCGAAAATCAGGAGTTTTGTCTTCACGTTCGTCGACTCAAGTTAAAAATCTCAACTTCGAAACGATCAACGATTGGCTGCCTTGAAGGCATGCCTGGTTAGCCTTCGGAAACCGGCTGCGGTTTCCTTCCTGTCTCAGGCTAGTGATACGGACATGAACGCAGGATAAATCGCACACGCCGCACTTCCTGCCGGCAAAAAGGTCTTGGCTGGTGATTTATCTTCCGTTTATGTTCGAAGTGCCATGGTCTTACCTGGGCTTACAGCGCTTTTGGCACCGCAGGAGGATTTAATGTTGAAGAAAAATGGATTCGCACGGGCGGCACTGGGTTTTCTGGCGTGTTCTCTTTTGTCAGCGCATCACGCTGTCCCTCAATCCAATGCCTCCGGTTATCACCTTGTGAAGAAAGTGAAGTTGGGAGGTTCCGGCGGATGGGACTACCTCGAAGTCGATCCGGCCACACACCGTGTGTTCATTACCCGTGGCACGCACGTGATCGTCGTCGATCCCGAACAAGGCAAGATCATCGGCGATATTCCGGACACACAGGGCGCTCACGGCGTCGCGTTGGCGGATGAATTCAACAAGGGCTTCACCACCAACGGGCGCACGGGCGATTCCACGATGTTCGATCTCACCTCCTTGAAACCTCTTGGAAATATCAAAACCGACAAGGATTCGGATGCGATCATCTACGATCCTTTTTCCAAGCGCGTGTTCACCTTCAACGGTGATGCCAACACCGCCTCGGCCATAGACGTCGCGTCCGGAAAACTCGTCGGTACTTTTCCACTTGGCGGTGGTCCGGAGTTCGGCGCAACGGATGGCAAAGGAAAAATGTTCGTGAATCTGGAGGACAAGAGTGCGCTGGTGCGATTCGACGCGAAAACGTTGAAGATTGAAAACACCTGGCCGCTTGCGCCATGCGAGTCTCCGTCGGGCCTGGCGATCGATGCCGCTCACGAGATTTTGATCGTAGGTTGCCACAACCAGCTCATGACGTTCGTCGACGGCAACTCCGGCAAGGTGCTTGGCACGGTGCCGATCGGCCAGGGCGTGGATGCCAACCGTTTCGATCCCGGCACGGGTTACGCCTTCGCTTCCTGCGGCGATGGGACGCTCACCATCGCGCACGAAGATTCGCCCACAAAATTTTCGTTAGTCGAAATGATTCAGACGCAGCGCGGCGCGCGTACCATGGCCGTGGATTACGGCACGCATGTCGTCTATCTTGTGACCGCCGATCTCGGCCCGGCGCCAGCGGCGACTAAAGATAATCCGCGTCCGCGCCCTGCGATCATTCCAGACACTTTTACGTTGCTCGTCTACGGTAAGTGACGCGACAGTTGAGCGGGCTTGGGCGCTGGCGGGCAGATTAGAGATTTTGTAGGAAGGAGGCATTCCACGGGAGCTTGGCACTAAAGCCAAACGTAAAACTGCCGATAAAACACTATGAGGATGCAGTAGAAAGAGGCGTCTTATGGTTTCTTTAGCGGCACAAATCAATCAAGCACCCGCGGTTCCGGCAGTTACTACGGCTTCTAAATTACAGCCGTCAGCACCGGCGCAAACCGCTCCTGTGGCCGTTCCGCAAGACACGGTGACGATCTCGCCTCAGGCGCAGTCCATTGTGGCCAGTTCGGCGGCTCCCAGCATCGGTTCGAACCTACCCGCAAGTGCAGTGTCGAACATTCAGGTAAGCTCCGTCGCCACGGTGTCCGTCCAAGTACAGGTTCAGCAGCTGGCGAGCCAGGGATTGTCCGCGAATCAAATCGCGTCAAATCTCAACGTCTCCGTAAGCACGGTCGATCTTTACCTTACGACCGCGTCTCCGGTTGGAGCGAGCAGCGCAGCCCCGGCACTGGCGGCAAACAACCGAATTTTGTATTGATCCCATCACTTCTCTTGGCAATTCTTTTTGCCACCATGATATCTTGTGGCTCGCGTGATCTTATTGCTGGGGGGCCCCATTTTTAACAAGAACACAGCAGTACGCCATTCGCTCGCCACATCTCCGCGGATCGCAGCTTGCGCCCGAATCACTCGAACCGGAGTGCTCCTTGCCGCTTCAACGCGCGCGCAATCTCCACCGTCTTCGCCACGTGCCGCTTCCCCATCATCGGCCGCGGATAAATCGCCGGGGTATGAAGTCATCGCCCAGCGCAATGTGGCCATGAAGACGCGCGACGGAGTCACGCTTCGCGCGGACATTTACCGGCCGAATTCGCCCGACAAGTTTCCGGTCATCCTGATACGCACGCCGTACGACAAAAGCGTCGGAGGGACTGTCGCACCGGCTTACACGATTGTTCCGCGCGGCTACATATTGATAATTCAGGACGTGCGCGGCCGTTATGCGTCGGAGGGAGAGTGGTATCCGTTCCGGCATGAACAAAACGATGGCTACGACGCGGTCGAATGGGCCGCGGCGCTTCCCTATGCGGACGGAAAAGTGGGGATGATGGGCGCGTCTTACGTGGGCGCCACGCAAATGTTGGCGGCGATCGCGCAACCGCCACACCTTACAGCCATCGCGCCAAACATGACCGCAAGCAATTATCATGACGGCTGGACGTATCAAAGCGGCGCTTTCGAACAATGGTTCGATCAGAATTGGACGACGCAACTGGCGCAAAATACGCTGCAGCGCGAGATCACCGACAATACAAACGCGCTCGTCGGCGCGCCCACGCTTCCGCTGGCGGATTTTCCGGTTTTTAATTTTGGCCAGCTACCGGCGGATGCGCAGCTCACCGCGTCGATCGCACCCTACTATCTGGATTGGCTGGCTCATCCGGACTACGACGCATACTGGAAACAGTGGTCGATCGAGGAGAATTATTCGAAGATCGCGGTTCCCATGCTCAACGTCGGAGGATGGTATGACATATTCAATATGGGCACGCTGCGAAATTATATGGGGGCGAAGGCGCACGGATCGACGGAAGCGGCGCGCACGCAGCAGCATTTGTTGATCGAAATTGGCGGTCATGCCGGGTTTGGGAAGCATATCGGGGATGTGGATTTTGGCCCACATGCCGTCGAGAACGTATATACGGACGTAATTCTCGATTGGTACGATTTCCTGTTCAAAGGAATCAAAAACGAATTTGCTACAGACAAGCCCGTGAAGCTTTTTGTAATGGGTGTCGACGAATATCGCTTCGAAGACGACTGGCCGCCGCCGCAAGCGCAAGCGACGAAATATTTTTTGCATTCGGGCGGCAAAGCGAATTCGCTGCGGGGCGATGGCTCTCTTTCGACCGCCGTGCCGGGCTCCGAGCCTGCCGACTCGTATGTCTATAACCCGATGACACCCACGCCCACGGTCGGCGGCCCGTTGTGTTGCGACGCCAAGCATTTTGAGCCGGGCCCGCGCGATCAGCGCGCGGTTGAGAATCGTGACGATGTTCTCGTTTACTCCACCGGTCCGCTTGCCCACGACCTGGAAGTGACCGGTCCCGTCACGATGACGCTGTTCATCAAATCCACCGCCGTCGATACGGACTTTACCGGGAAGCTGGTGGACGTGGGGCCCGATGGTTTCGCGAAGGATCTTACGGAAGGCATTCTGCGCATGCGCTATCGGGATTCGCAGGAGCACGAGGGACTCATGAATCCGGGACAGATCTATCAAATCACCGTGGATCTTTGGGCCACCAGCAACGTTTTCCTGCAGGGCCACTCGCTGCGACTGGAAATTTCCAGCAGCAATTTCCCGCGCTTCGATCGCAATCTGAACACCGGAGAGCCGATCAAGTACGCGCGAACTTCCGTCTCCGCCACGAATGCGATTCTCCACGATGCTCAACATCCGTCGGCGCTGGTGCTGCCGATCATTCCGGCAAAATAGGATAGACTCCGCAAAATAGATCGGGCTGTAACGGTTTACGCGCTTGCCTTGAATTTCTTTAGTTCCGCCGCGTCTTGACTGACGTTTTCTGAGAGCGGAACACGAACATGGATTCGCGTCCCGCGGGCGGGTTCCGATTCCACGACAACGTGTCCGCCGATCAAGCGCAGCCGTTCGCGCATGCTGATCAAGCCGAGGCCGCCTTTTCCGTGGGCGGACTCCGGGTTAAATCCTGTGCCGGAATCGGAAATGCGAAGATCGATCCAATCGCCCTGGCCCGAAAGTTCGACCTTGGCATCCGAAGTTTTCCCGTGTTTTACGACGTTTCGCAAAGCTTCTTGCACAATTCGAAACAGGCAAAGCGCCACATCCATCGGGATCTGAACGGGAACATTTTGGTGAACAAACTTGATGCACAATTCGTGCTGGCTAGTAACTTCCTTGCAGTAACTGTCCGTCGCCGCCACCAGGCCTTGCAGGTCCAACCTGGCCGGATGAAGCTGATGAGACATGCTGTGAAGATCGCTGGATACTTCAGACGCCACTGCCGTGAGATTGTGCAGTTCATTCCGCTCATTTGGGGTGAGCCCATGAATGCTCTGCTCGAATTGATCCAGACCGATCTGGAGGAACGCCATTCGTTGGCTGATATCGTCATGCAATTCGCGGGCGATGCGCGCTCGTTCTTCTTCCTGCGCGTGAATCAAGCGGCCGCTCAACTCGTGCAGCGACATTTCTGACATCTTGCGTTCGGTGATGTCGATGCATGAGCCGATGTAACCCCAGAAAACACCATTGGAGCTAAATCGCGGCACACCATAGTCGACGATCCAGCGATATTCGCCGTCGTAGCGGCGCAGCCGATACTCCATTTCGAACTTTGCGCGCGCATCAAACGCCGTGGTGTAAACGCCGACGCAGCGTTCCAGATCGTCTGGGTGAACGCCGGAAGCCCACCCGTTTCCGAGTTCCTGCTCGATCGGCCGGCCCGTGAAATCCAGCCAGCCGCTATTGAAAAAGGTACACAGCTTGTTTGTGCCCGACATCCAGATCAGCGTGGGCGCGGTGTCTGCCATCAGTCGGAAGCGTTCTTCACTTTCGCGCAGAATCGATTCCTGCCGCTTGCGTTCTTCCACCAGGACCGACAGGACCATGAAGGGCACAGCGGTGAACCACAGAAAAAGTTGCAACAAGAAAATCCTGTTGATCGGATCCGTTTGCGTGAATGGCCCGCGGCCGTGTAGCGCGCCCCAGATCGACAGGAAGGCCACAATGCTCGCCGCGGTGCCTGCACCCATGGAGCCGAAACGGAGCGCGGCCCAAACGAGAAACGGCACGAGAGAATAAAGCAGCGCGGGCGTGGCATGCAGCGCATTTGTGCCGCGCGCTACGAACACTGCATAACTTAAGCCAATCAGAGCGGGGAACAGCATGCCTGCTTCCAAGTGGCGCGCACGCCGGGCACGTAACCACGCGCGTCCTTCTCCAAACCAACCCAATATCGCGGGCGTGAGTGTTAGGAACGCCAGCCCTTCCGACAGGAAATTACTTCTCCAACTGATCCACCGGTCTCCATTCAAAGCTTGAATTCCAATGGAAGCTGTAACCGCGGGGCCGAGGATAACCGTAAAAAACGAGTATTTCGCGAAGCTTTTTAAACTGTCCAAGCGCGGCCAGCCGTTCATGAAATAGCAGAGGCCCCCGGCGGTGACCAGGATTTCGACGACATCCGTCAACACCAGCCAAGCGATCGCACCGAGCGGCACGCCGGCCTGCAAGTCGTAAATAACAAATCCTGCCAGCCCGGCTGGAATCAGGAACGGCCAGATTTTGCGCGGCGTCACCAACAGAATGGCAACCAGCACCGCACACCCCGGCCACAACGGCCAAAGTGTCTGGGGAACATTGATGATTAAGATCCCGCCCACAACCGCGGCGACGTAACATACGACGCCTACGACACAAGCCAAAACAATCGTACGAACTCGGCTAGTGAGTTTTTCGGTATCTTTCATCGCTCGGCCATCTTAGGTTGCGGTATGGGGTAAGTCAACGAATGCATTCGGTTTGGCGCTGACCGTGCCTTATTACCGTCGATTTTCCACTAAATACAGGAAATTCCATTCTTTAACCCGCATGTCTCCCAGCTGACCCGGGGCTCGAAGTGAGTGCAAGATCGCCTGTTGCCTCAAGGAAGGAAAATCACACCGCATGCGCGATTCTCGCCGTTACTTTGAATAAAATCGGGAGGAAGGAGCGATAAATGTTCTCGCCCGCGTTTGCGCATGCCCTTTTGGCGCTGATTGTCGTCGTGAGCATCGTGCTGATGCTGATTCGTCCGCGAAATATTCCCGAAGTGTACTGGATTGGCGCGGGGGTATTGCTGCTGCTCGTGTTGCGCCTGGTGCCGTTGTCGCTGGCGGGCCACGCGGTCGGCAAAGGCATGGACGTCTACTTGTTCCTGATCGGCATGATGTTGCTTTCGGAACTCGCTAGGGAACATGGCGTGTTTGATTGGCTTTCGTCGGCTGCGGTGCGGGTCGCAAAGGGCTCCTATTCGCGGTTGTTTCTTTTGGTTTATGCCGTGGGCACCGTCGTCACAATTTTCATGTCCAACGACGCAACGGCAGTCGTGCTGACGCCGGCAATTTTGGCCGCGGTGCGCAAAGCGAAAGTTGAGCCGCTGCCGTATCTGTTTGTGTGCGCGTTTATCGCCAACGCCGCGTCGTTTGTCCTGCCCATTTCGAATCCGGCGAACCTGGTTGTGTTTCATAAAGACATGCCCGCGTTGGGCGGTTGGCTGCTGTGGTTCGGGGTGCCGTCCATTTTCTCCATCGTGGCGACATTCGCGGTGCTGCGCTGGATTTTCCGTAAGGAACTGCGAGGCACGATCCAGTTTCAGGTCGAAGACCATTCCATGAATCACCACGGAAAGCTGGTGCTGAGTGGTTTGGTGGCGACGGCTGTGGTGCTGCTCGTGGCTTCCGCACTGGATTGGGATTTAGGTTTGCCCACTTGCCTGACGGCTCTTCTCGTAACGCTGGTGGTATCGCTAAGGGCGCGCAACAACCCACTGCCGCTGTTTGGCGAGATCAGTTGGAGCACGCTGGCGCTGGTAGCCGGGCTGTTTTTAATGGTGGATGCCGTCGAAAGCATCGGAGCCATGGCTTACACGAAGGAGTGGTTTTCCTGGGCCGAAACGCTGGCGCCATCGGTGGACGCATTGCTCACCGCTTTCGTCGTGGGGATCGCCAATAATCTCGTGAACAATCTTCCGCTGGGCCTGATCGCGGGGAGCACGTTGCAAGCCGCACACGCGAAGGGATTGCTTGCCAGCGCCGTGCTTCTGGGAGTCGATATCGGGCCGAATCTTTCGATCACCGGTTCACTAGCGACAATTTTGTGGCTGATCGCATTGCGCCGCGAAAAGCTGGACGTAAGTTTCTGGAGCTTCCTGAAAATTGGCGCGGTCGCTATGCCTGTGGCGCTTTTGTTAGCGGTGTGCAGCGCGATCGTGGTCCAGTTATCTCTCGGGGGGAATTGATTTCGTTCAGCTTTGGGAGGCGAGACTCGATCAGGCTCGCGTCCAGTTTCCTCGCGCGTCGATAAACGAAGAGTCCAGCTCTCGCACGGAAGGGCAGCCAAGCAGCCGCAGTGTGCGTTCGAGATCGGCCTTCAGAATCTCGACCGCGCGAGTCACTCCTGCCTCTCCCGCTGCGCCAAGGCCGTAGCCGTAAGCGCGTCCCACGAGAACCGCGCGAGCTCCCAGGCAGAGCGCCTTGACGACATCGCTGCCGCGCCTCACGCCGCCATCCATCAACACATCCACTTGCCCATTTACAGCCTTCACAACTTCCGGCAAACACTTCAATGTTGCCGACACACAGTCGAGCTGCCGCCCGCCGTGATTCGAAACCACAATCGCATCCGCGCCATGATCGATGGCTCGCCGTGCATCATCTCCAGTGAGTACGCTTTTTGCGATGATCGGACCGGCCCACACTTCGCGAATCCAGCGAAAATCCGCCCAGGTCACAACGGAACGGCCCAGCGCCGCGCCAACATCCATCAACGTCCCTGGTCCCTCGCCGGGCACAATGATATTTGGCAGACTTGGCACACCTCCATCCGCAAGGAAACCGGCAAGCCATCCAGGGCGCGCTAGAAATTGGCCAAGATGAGGAAGCTTGGCCAAAATGCTGCCACCGAGCAGCTCTTTCATTCCGTTCCGGAGATCGCGTTCGCGCATTCCTGCAACCGCGGTGTCGATGGTTACCACGAGCGCCGAAAAACCAGCAGCCTTCGCACGGCGGATCGATGCTTCCGCCGTCTCACGTCCCCCCACCAAATAAAGTTGATACCAAACGGGTCCGGTGGAAGCGGCCTTCACCTTTTCCAGCGCGTGCGCGGAAATCGTGGACAAAATGTACGCGGTCCCGTTCTGGCCCGCGACTCGAGCCGCGGCAATTTCGCCAAGCGGATGCATCAATCGGCTGTAGCCCACCGGGGCAAGAATGAAGGGAAGAGATAAATCCAGGCCCAGGACGCGCGTGCGCATGTCACATTCGGCGAAAGACACGGCGTGGCGCGGGCGAAACGTGACGTCGCCAAACACCTGGCTGTTCGCCCGCATCGTGATCTCGTCTTCCGCACCGCCGTCCAGGTAGTCAAATACAACCTTTGGCAAACGGCGCTTCGCTAAAGTGCGAAGATCCTGGATGTTGACGGCGCGCGAAAGCTTGCTCACAACGAAACGCCCCTTTTCCAGGGTATGAAATCGTCTTGCGCCAGCAACTCTGCCGCTGTCCGAACTTCTCCGCTGGCAATCTGAATGACGCGCTCCAGAATTTCGTCGCCCATTTGCGGGATGCTCTTTTCGCCGGCAATGATCCCGCCAGTATCGATGTCAATAATGTCCGGCATTTTTGTGGCCAGCGGCGAATTCGTGGAGATTTTCACCACGGGCGCGATGGGATTTCCCGTAGGAGTTCCCAGGCCCGTGGTGAACAAAACAATATTCGCGCCGGCGCCGACTTGCGCCGTGACGCACTCCACGTCATTTCCCGGAGTGCATTGCAGATTCAGTCCGGGCTCGCGGAGATACTCGGGATAATCCAGCACGGCGGTTACCGGCGAAGTGCCTCCCTTTTTCGCGGCGCCCGCGGACTTCATCGCGTCCGTAAGCAATCCATCGCGGATGTTGCCGGGAGACGGATTCATGTCAAAGCCGGAGCCAACCGCCTTCGCCCGCGCGGAGTAGCTGCGCATGAGCTGCATAAAGCGATCGGCAACTTCCGCTGAGACGCTGCGATTCACAAGTTCCTGTTCGACGCCGCAAAGCTCCGGAAATTCACTCAAAACCGTTTTGCCACCCAGAGCAACGACAAGATCCGAAACCTGTCCGATGGATGGATTTGCGGAAATGCCGGAAAATCCGTCGGAGCCGCCGCACTTGAGCCCCACGGAAAGATTTCGCAATGGCGACGGCGCGCGCCTGCACCTATCGATTTCGATCAGTCCCAGAAAAGTTTTCCGGATGGCCTCCGAGAGCATCGCGAATTCTTCGCCGCTGCGTTGCTGTTCGAAGATGTAGAGCGGCTTTGAGAAATTCGGATCCTTTTTTCTGATTTCGTCGCGCAGCACCGCCACCTGGGCATTCTGGCAGCCCAGGCTGAGCACGGTGGCTCCAGCAACGTTAGGATGATGAATGTAGCCCGCGATCAGGGCGCAAAGATTATTGGAGTCTTCGCGCGTGCCACCGCAGCCGCCTTCATGAAGCAGAAACTTGATGCCGTCCACGTTGGCAAAAAGGCGCGGACCTTCCGGCCATTTCGGTTTTGCGGCCGCCTCGTAAGCGGGAATCTGCCCGGCTTGGCCAGATTGATAGAGTCGCGCAAGATCGGCAACCTGCTGGCGATACACCGGCGGCGGCGCAAATCCTAATTCCTGCTCGAACGCTTGCTTCAACACGGCGATGTTGCGGTTCTCGCAAAACACCAGGGGAACCACAAGCCAGTAATTCCGCGTGCCCACCTGGCCATCGGCGCGGTGATACCCGGCAAACGCGCGTTCTTTCCAGCGCGACACGTCCGGCGGACTCCACACGAAGTTTTCGGTTTTTTCGTGAAAGGGAGCAGCTTCATGATGGACGTTTCGCGTCGTCAAGACTTCGCCCAACTGAATTGGCTGCGTGGCTTTGCCCACTTTTACACCATACATTTTCACGACGCCGCCCACGGGTAACGCCTCAAGCGCGAACTTGTGCTTTGCGGGAACCGCGCTTGCAGTGATCACCGCGTGCCCCGGCAAAGAAATATGCCCGCCCGCCGGCAAATCCGCCAGCGCGACAGCCACATTGTCTTCGGGGTGCAGCCGAACCGCCTGCTCCGTTGCCAATTCCTTAACTCCTCTCGCTCAAACTCGCCCCGCGCTTCAACGTTCGATGCGCGCGCCCGATCCCTTCATCAAGCGCGTCACTTCCGCCAGCGTTGCCATCGATGTGTCTCCGGGCGTGGTCATCGCCAGCGCTCCATGCGCCGCGCCGCATTCCACCGCCCACTGTGCGTCTTTGCCGGAAAGAAATCCGTAGATCAGGCCGGAGGCAAAGGAATCGCCGCCGCCCACGCGGTCCAGAATTTCCAGATCTTGCCGTTCTGTCGCCTGGAAAAATGCTCCGCCGTGATAACAAATCGCGCCCCAATCGTTGCGGGTGGCGGTCTTTGCTTTTCGCAAAGTCGTGGCTACCACCTGGAACGGATATTCCTTTACCACCGTTGCGATCATCTTCTTGAAACCTTCCACCTCGAACGTGGTCAGGTCTTTACCCATCCCGGGCACATCGAATCCAAGCGCGGCGGAAAAATCCTCTTCGTTGCCGATCATCACATCCACAAACGGCGCGATTTTTCGATTCACTTCTTGCGCTCGCTTTTGTCCTCCATTGGCTTTCCACAGCGATTCGCGGTAATTCAAATCATAGGAAACCACAACGCCATGCTTCCGCGCAGCTTGCATCGCTTCAATTGCCACTTCCGGCGTGCTGCCGGACAGGGCGCAGAAGATTCCGCCGGTGTGAAACCAGCGCACTCCCGATTCTCCAAAAATTTGCTCCCAATCGATTTCGCCGGGCTTGAGTTGCGAAATCGCGGTGTGTCCGCGGTCGGAACATCCCAGCGCCGGGCGAACGCCAAAGCCCCGCTCCGTGAAATTAAGCCCGTTGCGCGCCGCGCGCCCCACGCCATCGTACGGCATCCACTTCACCAACGACTGATCCACGCCGCCTTGATAAATCAAATCCTGCAAAAGGCGACCGATCGGATTATCCGCGAAAACAGTGACCACCACCGTGTCCAAACCAAAGCAGCGCTTTAAGCCGCGCGCCACATTGTATTCGCCGCCGCCTTCATACACTTCAAAACTGCGCGCCGTCCAGATGCGCTTTTCTCCGGGATCGAGCCGGAGCATCACTTCGCCGAGGCTGAGCAAATCCCATCGGCAATTTTCTTTCTGTCGAATTTTCAGGCTCATCGCAGAACTCCCGCCTTTCGGAACAACGCCATGTGACGCAAACTTTTTTCTCCTTACACAAACTCAACTGGCTTCAGGTTCGGAACGATCGCCTGCATCACCGCCAGCGCAATCAAGTACGCTGCGCCCGCCATCAGAAAGGGAACGAAGTAGCTCCCTGTAGCCTGCAGAATATGGCCAACGATGCTGGCGATCAGCATGCCACCCACCGCGCCGGCCGCTCCGCCAATTCCCACGACCGAACCAACCGCGCGGCTAGGAAACATGTCCGACGCCGTCGTGTACAGATTGGCCGAAAATCCCTGATGCGCTGCGGCGGCAAGCCCGATCAGCAGCGTTGGCGTCCAGAGGCCTTGCGCGCGATACGCATACACGATCGGAATCACGCACAGAGCGCAAATAAGCATCGCCACCTTGCGCGCCGTGTTCACCGAATAGCCGCGATGAATAAACCGCGAAGACAACCAGCCCCCCGCAACGCTGCCCGCATCGGAAATCAGATAGATCACGACGACCGGCAATCCGATCTGCGTCAAATTTAACCCATGTTGCTCCTGAAAAAAGCCCGGCACCCAAAATAAATAGAACCACCAGATAGGATCGGTCAGAAACTTTGCCAGCAGAAATGCCCACGTCTGGCGATATCCCAACAATCGGATCCAGGGCACCGGAGCCGCCGGCTTTTCGCGATCGCTGCGGATGTAGGCAAGCTCCCCGGCAGAACATTGCGGATGATCCTCGGGCTTTCTGTATACCGCCATCCACAACAAGAACCACAGAAATCCAAGCGCGCCCGTAATCAGGAAGGCCCAGCGCCAACCGAAGTGGATGGTGATCCACGGGACAAAGAGCGGCGTGATGATCGCGCCTACATTCGTTCCGGCGTTGAAAATTCCCGTGGCTAGCGCTCGCTCCTTCCGCGGAAACCATTCCGTGACGGTCTTGATGCTGGCCGGAAACGCTCCCGCTTCTCCTAGACCCAAGGCGCCGCGCGCGATCTCAAAGCTGAAAAGTGAGCCGCACAAGGCATGCGCCATGGAGGCCACGCTCCAGAACAGCATCGCTAGTCCATAACCCATGCGCGTTCCCACACGATCGATGAAGCGCCCAACGACCAACATGCCAACGGCGTACGCCGCCTGAAACACAAACACCAGATTGCTGTAATCGATTTCGTTCCAGCCCAGGTCGTGCTGCAAAGTTACTTTCAGAACGCCCAATACCTGGCGATCCATGTAGTTTTTGCTGATGCCCAGGAAGAGGACCGCGCAAATGACCCAGCGAAACTTGCCTGAAAAAACTGTTGCGGGTGTGTTCGAATGATTGTCAACGGACACGGCAGAGCTCGGCCCTTTCGCTTCTTCGGCGATCCTGAATATTCACCGTATTCTGCATCAAGTCACAATTTGTGACGCTACTGGTTCACGCCGCTCGCTAGAAATCCTCCGTCCACTTGCACCAGCGTTCCGGTGACAAAGCTGGCCGCATCCGAAGCCAGAAAAATGGCGCTGCCCACCAGTTCCTCCACTTTCCCGAAGCGGCGCATCGGTGTGCGCAGCAACAATTCCTGTCCTCGCGGCGTGCCGTCCAGCAGCTTCTCGTTAAGCGCGGTGCGGAATACGCCGGGCATGATGGCATTCACGCATACGCCATATCGCGCCCACTCGATCGCTGTGGTGCGCGTCAGCGCCGCCAGGCCCGATTTGCTTGCCGCGTACGCCGCCACCTCGTGCATACCGACGAACGATGTCAGCGACGCAATGTGGATGATGCGCCCATACTTTCGTTCCACCATGTGCCGGCCAAAAATCTGACTCACGCGATACGCGCCGGTCAGGTTGGTATCCATAATGTCGTTCCATTCGCGTTCTTCAACTTCCAGGAACGGCGTGCGCTTCGTGCGTCCGGCAGCGTAGACGAGAATGTCCACTTTACCGAATTCTTTCACAGTGGCATTGAGCAATTTCTCAAGCGATGCGCGGTCCCGCACGTCCGAACACTGCCGCAATGAGCGCCGGCCGAGCGACTCCACTTCTTTCGCCGCGCTGTCGACGAGATCCGCGCGGCGTCCGCTGAGAATCACGTCGGCTCCGGCATCGGCCAGGCCCAGGCCAATCGTCAGTCCGATTCCGGATGTTCCGCCAACAACCACGGCAACTCTTCCCTCTAAATCAAATCCCTTGTAAGCCATCGTTCCTCGATTCGCGTGGTTGGCGGAAATGCATTTGATACAGCTTAGACGAATTTAATTCGTTCGCTTGCGAAAATTTACAACAACTTCGAACAACCATAAATTGACAGTTGGCCGCGGCTCCGTCAGCATAGCCAACTTGTGGAACTCCCCTCTCCCGCGATTTCCGTCATACCCGATTTGCTTCTCGTGAACCCCGTGGCTGGGGGCGGCCGCGCCGCCGCAGCTGTTCATGAATTGCGCGAATTTGCCAACCGGCGGGGCTGGAACGTCGAAATCTGCGTCACCGCGAGCGCCGAAGAGTTGGTCGCGAAAGCCCGGGAAGCAGCCGCGGCCGGCCGAAAGCGCATTTTTGTCCTGGGAGGCGACGGGACGTTTCAATTGTTCATGAACGCACTGTCGGACTATCCAGAAATCACTTTGGGCGTGATTCCGGCGGGCGGCGGAAATGATCTCGCCGCTGCTTTAGGTTTGCCACCAGATCCCGTGGCCGCCGCAGCCCTCCTGCTGAATGGCGAAACTTGCGAACTCGACGTCGTCAAGGTGCGCACAGCGGACGGCCGCGAGCGCCTTTACACCGGCGGCGGGGGAGTGGGGCTGGATGCAGAAGCGGCGCGCTACGCGAACGGACCTTACCGCAATTTGCACGGACGTTTGCGCTACGTCCTGGCCGCGCTTCGCGCTTTGTTTGGTTTTCGCGGCATTCGGGTGCGCATTGTTGTCGGCTCTCCCGAAACAGAATCCGTTCAGGCTACCGTTCTGCTGGCCGGCGTGCTGAATACGCCGAGTTTTGGAGCGGGAATTCATCTTGCTCCCGGCGCGCAAATGGACGACGGAAAGCTCGAAGTAGTATTGGTGGAGGGTTTGAGTGTGTTCGAAATTCTCGCGCTGCTACCGGCCTTCGCCTTGCGCGGTGAACTTAATACAAGACGCGTGCGGCGGTTCAGCACTGCGTGCGTGAGAATTGAAACCGAAAGCCCCTGCTGGTTTCAGGGAGACGGCGAGCTGCTGGGGATGACTCCGGTGGAAATTTCCGTGGTGCCGCGCGCGATACGCATCCTGCGTCCGGCGCGGAAGGTCCGGGGCTAGTGGCTCTCGCTAAGAGGCGAGCGGCTGTCTTGCACCTGAGTGGCCTTATACTTCTTGGAGTGGCGCCGCAGGTAGGCCCCCAAATCGGGTGTGAACTCTTTCAATTGATTCCAGCCAATGTTGTAGCCCTGGTTGATGGCCCAACCGGAAAGAACGCCCTCAAGCCTACGATCCTGCTGCGGATAGTAAAGCATCGAAATGGACGCTTGTCCGAGTTGCCCGAAAACCTGCGGAACATTGAACGTGGACTTTCCGGCATCGGTGCGGGAAATCACCACGCGCGAAGCAGCATAAGCGATTCTGGACCAGGTCCTGCCGCGCCCCTTGCGGAAATATCGTGGATCGTCGTGCAGAACGCTCGGAAGAACCCCGTAAATCAGCATGCTGCCGGTGAACTGGTCGCCCTCTTGCGCGCAGTAGCGTTCACCGAATGCTCCCCATCCCTGGCCATAATGCGGAATGCCATTGGCGGCCTGGGAAATGGCAGCTTGTAGGACGTTGCCGAAGTGCGCGCTCAGGTCCCAAAACTGGTGCCAGGCAATATTGTATTTTTCCTTCACGGTCAGCGGTCCCTGATTTTCCGGCTGATCGTTGGCAGTCATAAAGTTTGGAATGATCCAGAAGATGCGCTTGGGGACTTCATCCTTAGCTTCTTTATCCTGGGGATCGACGACCGGCGGAGTCCCAGAGTCTGTCGCCACCTTTGGTTGCGGACTAGCGGGCTTCTCCTGGGCAAAGGCAGAGACGGACAGGAAGACTAGCGTGAGCAAGCCCACTCGCCATAAATACTGGTAAAGGCGCAAAATTACTCCGTCCTCCGCACGTCTCTCCTGAAATTGTCGCTGTGCCTTGAAAGCAGGACTGCTCGCAGGCAGACTTTTAGTGTACTTTATGTCCCCACACAGCCCCAAATTGTCACCGTTCTCTCCGGCGAGAGAGTTAACGCAAGTTAATCTTTCTTGCGATCGACCTTCAGATTCAAGGTAATTTCCTTGCGGCTGTCGAGAGCGGAAACCGTTCGCGTGGCCGACTTCTGGCCGTCGAACTCCGCAAAAACCTCATAATCCACGTTCGTATCGAGACCCGTAAATCGGTAGTTCCCCTCGTCGTCGCTATAATGGCTGATAACCGTATTCGTTCGCAAACTCTTCAAAAAGACGACAGCATTCGGGATCGGCTTTTCATCCTTATCGGCTACAACCCCGCGGACGCTCCGGAGTTGGTTGTCTTTCTTCGATCCCTGCGCAAAAGCCACCGCGTTAACAGCGAAGAACAACACCAGCAGCCACGAAATCCCGCGACGCAGTCTCACTGTTTCGCTCCCGCCTCGGCTTTGCCCTTCGGTTCCAGCTTGATCGAAAGTCGTTGCTGCACGTCTACTTTGCTGTCGACGTTCTCGATTTTGTCGTCGTACTTCTTGATGTGAGTCACCACTTCATACTCGTAGCCAGGTGGCACACGTACCGCAAATTCACCTCGGGAATTGGTGTACGTCTGCTGAATGACTTTTTTCTCGCCGCTGCGGCGCACGCGAACCTGAACACCGGGAAACGACAGCGCATTTTCGTTAAAGACCGTGCCAATGATCAGAAAACTGGGAATCGCGCGGTTTTTCGTTTTGCTGGAGGAGCTGCCCGTTCCGGGGGTGGGCTGAGGCGCGCTTGGAGTTGCCGCAGGCGGCGGGGGAGGCTCCTGGGCCACAAGG
This sequence comes from Candidatus Acidiferrales bacterium, assembly GCA_963701055.1. Classification (GTDB taxonomy): domain Bacteria; phylum Acidobacteriota; class Terriglobia; order Acidiferrales; family UBA7541; genus Acidiferrum. Next base: position 6,352,593 of record OY969563.1, read on the forward strand.
GAAGTGGGGAAATACAGAATTGCCGCTAACAAGACTGGAGTTAATGTGGTCATCCTGCTGTGTGCGCTTCGAAAGAGTTCCCCACTGCTCTGATGTTCCGCGGTGAGCCGGGGGATGCCTGCGGCCCGGCGAAGCTATTCGTCTTCGTCGTCCTCGTCGTCTTCATCCTCGTCCAGGAGGTCGCCGTCTTCGTCAAAATCTTCTTCGTCCTCGTCTTCCTCTTCCTCGACGTCATCGTCATCATCTTCTTCGAGTTCATCGGAGATAGGATTCAGCGCCACAGGATGAGTCTGTGACACTTCCAGTTCGGTTTCGCACTCTGGGCAGCTCAAGATCTCGCCCTCCTCAACTTCGTCTTCGTCCACGTCAATCTCAGCGGAACATTCTGGGCAACGAAGCACGGTCCGTCCCTCCGATTTGGACTCTGGATGGCACGCCCTCAGTGACCCCCGCAGGCAGACCATCCGGCGTATTATATACCGCGGCGAGGAAAGTCAACCCCACCCATTCTCGCCAGGCGTCCAGTGTAACCTAACAACTTGGGTGAAAGAAAAAAGGAATGGCAAGAGAATACCCGGACAGGCCGGTGGTGGGAATCGGCGGTGTTGTGATCGAAGAGGGCCGGACGCTGCTGATACGCCGGGGGACGGAGCCCTTGCTCGGCCACTGGTCCATCCCGGGTGGAACCCTGGAAATTGGCGAATCCCTACAGCAAGGGGTGGCGCGCGAGTTATTGGAGGAAACCGGGCTGGAAGTGCGCGTCCTGGATGTGATTGAGGTTTTCGACCGCATCTTCCTGGCTGAAAAGCCTGCTACCGGCAAAGCTCGCCCTGGTCCGAGGTTTCATTACGTGATCGTGGATTATCTTTGCGAGCGAATCTCTGGCGAAGCCCGCGCCGGCAGCGACGTCACGGATGTGGCGTTCGCGCGGGAAGACGAACTTGAACAGTTCCACCTGACGGAGACCGCTACACGCATCTTGCGCAAGGCTTTCGCCATGGATCGCGAGCGGCGCAAAGCACAACCGGTCTGATCGTCGCCGCTTCTTATCTCGCCTTCGCTATCTCAATATTGCCGTTGGAATTCGTCAACGACAGCGTGCATCCGCCATTGCCGATTTTTCCGTTCAGCGAATCGCCGCCGATGGTTCCGGTGGCCGTCACCGGCAAATCGCTGGAGATGTGGCCGAACGATGTGCGGGCGTTCACGTCGTAACTCGCGTCCGGAGCCAAGCGCACCTGCATCGGCGCAAAGGAAGTCTTCAAGGAAATATTCCTGCACCCTGACGAGCCCCTGGCGGCGGACACCGTCACGGTGCCGTTCTGGTTGTCCACGGTGATAGAACCGCCTACGTCCTCCAGCGTTACTGAGCCGAAGCTGGTTCTTGCCGAAGCGTCGCCCTTCACACCGCTGGCGCTCACCGGGCCGTTGGAGTTCTCGATGGTCAGGTTGCCGTTTACGCGGCGAATGTCCACGGCCCCGAAACTTGTCTTGGCGTAGGCATCGCCGCCTACATCGGTCAAGGAAATCCGACCGTTGCCGGTGGTTGCGCGTACGCCCTTGGGCAATCCCGACGCCTCAATGCCTCCGAAGGAAGTATTGAAGCTGGCTTTGCCCTTGATATCCCGCACGTTGATTCCGCCGTTGGAATCGTCCACTTCCACGCCCCCGCCGATTTCTTCCAGCGCCACTTCCCCAAATGTCGTCTTCACGTAGACGTCGCCAGTGGTTCGCCGCCCGCTAACCCTTCCATTCGACGAAGTGCATCGCACGTTTCCAGAGACATTCGCGAAGCTGATCTCTCCAAAGCTTGTGTTCAACTCCGCGCCGCCCGCCACGGTGTCCGTATCGATCGTGCCGTTATTGTTATTTATGACCAGTTGCCCATGAATGTTGCGTGCCGTCACTCCGCCAAATGAGTTGCCGATCCTCGCCGCGCCCGCATCGGTCAGCTCCACGGGGCCATTGCCACCGGAGATGGTGACCGCGCCCGAAACATTGCTCACGTTAATGGAAGCAAATCGATCCTTCACGTCCAGCGTGCCTTTTACGGAGGACACCGTGACCGCGCCATTGTTGTTGGTTATTGTGACGTTGCCATTCGCTCGTGTTGCCTCCACTTCTCCGAACGAATCTGTCAGTTTCGTCGCTCCGCCATCGCGAAACTTCAGCTGGCCATGGCTATTCTCCAGGTCGGCCCGGCCCTGCACTCCCTGCACTTCCACGTTGCCGAAACTGTTTTTCAGCCACAACTTGGCATCCACCGGCACGGTAACGTCGTAGTCCACGGAAAAAGAGGGCCCGCCGATGCGCACAACGAAGAATTTCGATTCGTCGCTGGGATAAATTGTCTGAATCCGGATTCCGCCGGAATCCTGCGCCACATCGATGCGCACCTGATCGGCATAGCGGTCCGCTTCCGCCTGCGAATGCGCCTGCACCCGGATGTTGGCGGAGATTTTCACGTCGCGGCCGTTGTCTCCGTGGATGTGTACGTCGCCATATTTATTCGTCAGGCTCACCGTCTGGCCTGTGCCGAGGGTCAAAGTTTTCTGGAATTCCTTGGTTGCGGTGCTTTGCCCCAGGCTCTCGCCGACCAGAGGCAAGGCCGTGAGAAAGCCAGCCATCAAAACCATTCCGAATTTTTGCGCAAAAAATGACCTGGTCACACGATTCATCGCTTCGTCTCCAAAACTTCCTGCAGGGTTTCCTGCTTTTCCTGATACATCGCCAGCAGTTCGTAGCGCAGGTGCGCATTCGAAGGGTTCCGTCCCGCCTCCATGCGCAGCTCGTCGATGGCGCTGTCCAGCACGATCAGTTTTTCCTTGTAGCTGGCCATCAGCGGCGTTGATGGCGAATCCAGCTCGGGCTTCGCTTCGGTTGCCAGCTTATCGATGGCCTTCATGTAATCGCGCTCGGTTCGTTCCACTTCCGCGAGCGCGGAATTCTTCAGCAGCCGGCTTTGCCCGTTCGCCTGTGAGTCCCGATAGCGGGCCACGTAGATTCCAGAAACCGCAAGTGCCAGAACCAAAGCACCCGCCACAGCGGTCCGCCAGCCGAGGGAAACATCGCTCCAGCGCGCCAGCTTTTCCCAAAGCCCGAGTGCTGCCGGCGCTTGCTTTCCCTCTCGCAGTGAAGATTCGATCTTTCCCCACAACGCAGGGCTTTCCCGGTAGTCGCGCAACTCTTCCGCTGCTGTGCTCAGAGACTTCCACGCGCGAACCTCTTCGGCACACGCCGGGCAAGAAGCCGCATGCGCTTCCAGCGCCGCCCATTCTTCCGCGGAGCCATCCAGAAATATGCGTTCGCGATCCTGGCAGGAAATCGTCATTGCGCACCTGCTTCCGCGCTGCGGGGAGGCTCCAGCATGACTCGCAGATTTTTCTTGGCCTGGAACAAAGCATTTTTGGAGGCAGTTTCGCTGATTTCCAGCATCGCGGCAATTTCCGCGTGGCGGAATCCTTCCACTTCGTACAGCAGAAACACGTCGCGCTGGTGGCGGGTCAGTGCGGCCAGCGCTCGTTCGAGCGCCATGCGTAACGACGGGTGCGCGCCCGGAGCGCGAAACTCCGGGCGCGGCAGCGATTCCCTTGCGTCATCCTGCGCCTGCTCTTTGCGGCGAACGCGGCTGCGACGCACGTCATAGCAGGTGTTCACCAGGATTCGGAAGGTCCAGGTGACAAAGGAAGATTGCCCGCGAAAGCTTTCTATGCCTCGCTGGATTTTGATGAAAGTGTCCTGCACCGCGTCTTCCGCGTCTGACGGCGAGCCCAGCAAGTTGCGAGCCAGGTTCCTCATGCGCGCGCCTTGCAGCTGGTACAGCCGCTCGTAGGCGTTCATGTCCCCGGCCAGACATCCCGCCGCCAAGGCCGCGTCATCCGGAAGGGCGCTATCACCGCGGTTCTGTCCGGCTGCGATTCCCGATGGTTCCACCCGCCGCCCTCCCTCGCTTGCCGCAGATGAGATTCTATCCTCCCACTGCAGCGTAAGTCCCACAGTTCCCATCACTTTCTCCTGTGGTATAGACGCTGGCGGGAGGGCAAACGTCAGGGCACGAAGAATCGTGTGGTTTCCCTTTAAGTTATAGAAAAGGAGCCTATTACGAGTTCGCTAGCTGGCGTACTCCTGTGGCAGGGCGCCGCGGGTGCGCTCGCGCTTCACAAATTCGACCATGGCGTTGCGCAGGTCCTGCGGCGTGAAGTCGGGCCAGCGCTTCTCCAGGAATATGAATTCCGCGAAGGCGCATTCCCACAGCAGGAAATCGGAGAGCCGTTGCTCCCCGCCGGTGCGGATCAGCAAGTCTACATCCGTTGAGCCGCCTCGCTGCACTTCGGACAGAACGACGCTGAACGCTTCCGTGGAAAGGTTCGTGGCCTTATAAAACTTGCTGGCGGCCTGAAACAAGCTGTGGCGCGAGGAATAGTCTACGGCCAGGCGCAGGTGCAGATTTTTTCCTTTGGCGGTTATGGCTTCGGACTCCGCGATGGCTTCGCGGAGCATTGGATGAAAGCGGTCCCGGCGGCCGATGATGCTCAGGCGGATGCCTTCGTCCAGGCAGTGTTCGGTTTCCGCCTGCAGGTAGTCTTTCAGGATTTTCAGGATTGCTTCGACTTCGGCGGGGGGACGAATCCAGTTCGAGGAAGAAAGAGTGAACAGCGTCAGCGTGTGAATACCGAGGTGCGGAGCGCTGCGAACGATACTGCGAGCAGCTTCGGCGCCGGCGCGGTGCCCGGCGGATCGCGGCAAGCCTCGCGAAGTAGCCCAGCGGCCGTTCCCGTCGCAAATGATGGCGACGTGAATGGCGGGCGCAGTGGTGGTTTGAAGTGCGGAAAGATGCTTCAAAAGAACAGATGGCATGAACATGATCGTCGTTTCTCCGCCGCTACGTTTTGCAATGTACTTTGTGTTGCAAAGTACTGGGGCAAAAAAATTTACCGGTCGCGCGTCGCCCGGATCAGCGCCTCCATGTGATCCAAGTAGTGTTCCAGCGCGCGCCTGCCCGCCGCCGTCAGCCGGTATTCCGTCTTGGGCAAGCGGCCGTCAAACGATTTCGTGCACACGATGTAATCGGCTTCTTCCAGCTTGCGCGCGTGCACGCTTAGGTTTCCATCGGTGGTTTTCAGCAGCGCCTTCAATTCATTGAAGGTCAGCGAACGGTTCACGGCCAGGGCGCTTACGATGCCCAAGCGGATGCGCTCGTGGATCAGCCGGTCCAGGTTCGCGGAAACTGGCTGAGGCGCAATGGATTTAACTGCCGCCGGCCCCTCTTCGCGAGAGACCCTTTCTTGCCGCGCTGTCGATGACTTCGCCATACATCCTTTCGGCGCCGTTAGCGCCCGTCAGCCCCCATAACGTAGGGCAATCCAGATCCCAAACGCAATCTGGATCAAGCCAAAACCGGCTGCCATAAACATATCGCCCCAGGCCGCGGGGGCAAACAGAGCCGCTCCGCCCAGCGCCATCAGGCACAAACCCATGATCGGCACGGCGCGCACGGAGAACGCCCCTCCGGTGACAATGGCGGTGCCATATAAAAGCAGCCAGACGCCGGGTAGCGCGGAGACCGCCCCCAATTGGAATATTGCCAGGGTCAATAGCCCGCCGACCATGATCGGGGGCGCAAAACTCAAAACAAACTTGCGGCCCGGCCCCGAAAACAGCGAGGAATTGGCGCGCCGGGCTTTGGTGGCGGCGGCAGGCGCAGCAATCGCCACGGCGACAAAAGCTTCGGCCAGCCATACGGCTACCCACGCGCGCGGGGTGGCCTGACGCGCCGCCAGAAACGCCGCGGCCAGCGCTGTAATCCCCATGGCCACGCCACCCCAACCGGGCACCGCGGTGAACTCCGCGGCGGATTCCATGGTTTCGCGGATGTAGCGGAGGTGATCGGCCGCACGGGCATCGATGGGAATAGGATCACGGCGAAGAGCGCGGTTGGAACCCGGAGCAGGCATGAAAGGGAAAATACGCGAAGGGGGAAGCTGTGTCAAGTACTTTATGTTACAAAGTGTAGCTGCTAATGAGCCTTATGGTAGCGCCCCCGGATGGCGTTCCAGCGAATAATAAACACGTCCGCGAACATCTGCACGCTATCCCGCATCATGCTCACCTTGGTTGCCGGGGAATGCGCCCACCGCACCGGCACTTCCTTGATGGAAAGCCCATGGTGGCGCGCCAGGTATAGCAGTTCGGGGTCGAAGCCGAATCGCTCAATAGTCTGTTGCTCGAAAATGATGCGGCAACGCTCTCGTCGGAATGCCTTAAAGCCGCATTGCGTGTCCACAAATGGCAACCACAGAATCACACGGACGATCCGGTTGAAGACGATTCCCGCAAATTCCCGGAACAGGGACTCATGCACTTCAATCAGTTTGCGGTCCATGGCGCGGCTGCCGATGGCCACATCACAGGATTGCAACGCGGCAAAAAGTTTCTCCGCTTCCTCGATCGGCGCGGAAAGGTCCGCGTCCGTGAACAACATCAGGTCTCCCTGCGCTTCCAGCGAACCGTGCCGCACGCTGAATCCCTTGCCGCGATTGCTTCCATTGGATATCACGCGCAGTCCCGGGATGCGATCGCGCCAGGATTCGGCGACGGCGGCGGTGCGATCGGTGGATCCGTCATCCACCACCAGCACTTCCGTGTTGGGCCGCTTATTGCGGATATAATCGGCGATTTTCTCAAGCGACGCGGGCAGCCGCTGCACCTCATTGAACGAAGGAATAATGATGGAGAGTTCCGGGGCGGCGGTCACTGGATTCCCCACTCCTTCCAGCCGTAGCGGCCCAGCAGCGGCACGAAACGGCATCGTTCGTGTTCTTCCGACGTATATTCGGATCCGTGACGCCTGACCAGCAACAAGCGCTGCTGGTCTTCGCCGCCGATCGGCACGATCATGCGGCCGGTTTTTCCGTCCAATTGTTCGAGCAGCGGTTCGGGCAAGGTAGGGGCGGCGGCGGCTACAAGGATCGCATCGTATGGCGCGAATTCCTTCAGCCCCAATGTTCCATCGCCACAATGAACGTGTACGTTAGTGAATCCCAGCCGCTCCAGGCGTTCCGACGCCGTGCGCGCCAGTTCCGGACGATACTCGATGCTAAAGACCTCGCGGGATAACAACGAGAGCACTGCGGCTTGATAACCGCAGCCAGTACCGATTTCAAGAACCTTTTCGGAGCCGGTTAATCCCAATGCCGCAGTCATCGCCGCAACGATATAGGGTTGCGAAATCGTCTGGCCGCCTCCAATCGCCAATGGCTCATCGGCGTAAGCCGACCCACGGGACTGCTCCGGAACAAATTCGTGGCGTGGAACGCAAGTCATCGCGCGCAGCACTGCGGCATCGTTAATGCCGCGTTTGCGCAGTTGCGTTTCCACCATTTCGGCGCGTTGCTCTAGATAAGAGTCTTCCACCACAGTTTGTTCCTGTGTTCTTTCTTCCTTTTCATCCACACCACCGTTTGTGGCCGCGGAGATTCAGGCTGGTTCTAAAGCTAGTCTATCCGAAGATGCCGCCAAATCCTGCACCTCCGAACAGTGACCGACCTTGCAAAACTGTACCCCAGAGCAGGCGCGCTGGCACTTACCGGTCCGTAAAATTATTGGTGAACTACGGAACTCGGACGTTCCCGATTTTCGCTCTTCTGCTTGGAGGCTGTGATGAAAGCGGCGTTAGCACTGATTGTGATTTATGTCGGAATGTTTTTTGTGGCCATTCAGGGTGGCCCGCCCAGCTCCGTGCAGGCCGCGGCGCAGTCCCCCGGCGAAAAGCAGAATGGCGCAAAGTCCGCCGCTGCGATTGACCCCATGAAAGATTCCGATATCCGCGCATTGCTCGAACTCGTCGGGGCGCGCGACCAGGTCCAAGACTCCGTGCGGCAAACCGCCGAACAGTATCGCGAAAAGCTTCTGGCTACCGTGCCGAACAACGAAAGGGGCCAAGCCTTCGTGAACACCACGATCAACGAATACGAAAAGCGCTATGACGTGGATCGCGTGACCGAGCAACTTGTCGCTCTTTACGATAAGCACTACAGCGATGAAGAGATCAAAAGCCTCTTGCAGTTTTACGGATCACCACTGGGCCAGAAAGTAGCGGCGGAAAGCCCCAAGATTTTCCGGGAGATTCAGGAAACCACGCGCACGGAGGCCGCCAAGGCAGTACGAGACGCGCTGCAGCAAGCGAAGGAGGAAAATCCGGGCGTGGGCCAAAACGCGCGTCTGACCAATGGCAATCAGCGGCGGCCGCTCGCGCAACGCGCTGCGCAGCCGCAGGATGCCGGACAGCAGACCGCCCAGCAACAAGATCAGCCGTAATCCGAGCCCCAATTATTTTGTGCAAATTACGGGAAACGCTTTTTGAATTTGATATCGACGCCGAACGTGCCGTTCTGGTCGCGTAACCCCACAATTGAGATGCTGCGCGTTACGATGTACTCCACCTGAATCACCTGCTGCTGCGTTGAAGTCACATTCGATACATACGTGACTGTCAATTGCGGCGTTACTTGCTGCTCCACCGTAACGCGCGCTGCGGCGTTCTGCCCAGAACCGGCCGTTCCCAAGGTGGTCAAACCCGGATCGACACGGAAGCGCGTAATTCCAAAAAGTCGCTCCACACGCCCGCCCAGCTGGCTGGAGATGGCCTCTGAGAGCAGCGCCGACGCCCCCGCCGAGCCCGGCTGAGCTACGCCGCCAGTGCGCGAGGCGACTTCCGTGCTGGTTTGTCCCATGGCCAGCAACGTAATGATGTCGCTAGCCGGAAGTGGAGGATCGGAGCGGTAAGACAGGCTCATTTTGCTGGCCTGCCCGCTGAAGTTCAGCGTGATTTCATACTGCTGGATGGTCGTGGTGGCTTCCACGTTGATTACGGGATCGAGCCGGAACGGGTTCGCGAAATTCAGGTCACCACGGTTAACAAGATATTTGCTGTCGTGAAAATAAAGCTCTCCGGAAATTACGTGGATATGCCCGAGCAGAATCGGATGTTCGGCGTTTCCGCGAACGCGCAGGCTGGCATCCGCTTCCAGATGCGCTCCTGGCCATTCCATCCGTGAATCCGGCGTGGAGGTCGCCTCGATGTCGAATTGCAAATTCCGCAAAAAGCTGGAACCGCCCAGTCCGCCGGGACTGGAACTGGAGCTCAGAATGCCCGCGGACTCAAGCCCCTGGTTCAGCGTGACGCGTTGAATCATCACTTTCCCGGTCAGCAATCCTCCGTCCATCGTGCCTGTCAGGCGCAGGGAACCGCCCATGAGCCAGCTCATTCCTTCGGGATAGCGGATGCGCAGCCGGTCGGTCTTCGCGGAAATGTCGTAGCGAAGCGGCTTGTCTGAATAATTCACGGTGCCGGTGAGCAATATTTTTCCTCCGCCGGCTTCTCCGCTGACATTCTCGAAAAACAAACGGTTGGCATCGAATACCAGATCGCCGGAAAGATTGCTCAGTCCCGTAGGGAAATCTGATGAACGCGCGGAAACGCTGTTCATTTTTACCCGCCCGACGATCCTCGGCCTGTCCATCGTACCGTCAACAGAAGCGTTCATATCCGCGTGGCCGGCCATACTCACATCGGGAATGTAGCCGTTGAGAAGCCGTAGATCGACCGAACCGTTCAGTTTCAGCGAAACCGAGCGCCGGCCCGTGAATTGAATGAATCCTGTGAGCGTCGCATTCGTATCCGCACCTTTCAGCGCCGCGCTTTTGATCTGCAAACTGTCTCGCGTGGAAGTCAGCTCAATGGGCCCCGAATTTTCCAGTTGGACTCCACCGTAGTTCAGGATCAGTCGCGAGAAATTCCCATCCACAACCAGGGCTTCCTGATGCTGCAGGTCGCCCTTCATGCTGATGTCGCCGTCCGCGGTTCCGTGTCCGTTGAACTTTTGCAGGTGCAGCGCGGAGACCAGGTACGGATCGAGATTCATGTTCTTGATGGAAACTTTGCCATCCACGGCGAACGGCGCCACAAGTCCTAGTGAAATGTTTCCGCCGATGGCACCTTCGTTCATGGCGGAGCTCAGCTTCAGTTCCGCTCTTTGCCCATCTGCGTTCAAATCGCCCTCAAAGCTCCCGATCACCTCCGATCCCACCTGGAGATCGACGACGCGGAAGTTCCCGTTTGCCTGGGGCTGGCGCACCGGTCCGCTTGATTTCAACCGGAACGAAAGTTGCCCCGCGAGAGGAAGACTATTGGCTTTGACCCTGCGAAAGTTTGCCAACGGCAACGAAGCACCCACGAGATCGGTGGTGAGAGTGCCGTCTGCAAATCGATACGCCACATTGCCGGTGACGATTCCCGCGCCCCCCGCACCTTCCGTGCCCGGCGCGAAAAATCGCAGTTCCGCATTGTTCAGGCGCACTTCGTCGGGCGTCACGGCAAGTTGTCCGCGCAGGCGGTTGAATGGCACGGTATACGCTTCCGCATTGGCTACGTCCATAACCCCGGTCAGCATTGGTTCCGCGCGCGTTCCCCGCCCATGGAATTGGCCAGTGATATCCCCGGTGATCGGATAACTCATGCCCGCGATTTGCATCAGCGCCGCCATCGGCACCTTTTCCAGATTCAGTTCGCTCGACCATTCACTTTCCGGACGAAATTCCCAGTCCGTCAGTTGCAACTGGCCGTCGATATCCGCCTGCATCAATCCGCGCGCGGCGTGACCTTGCGTGATGATCAGGTGATCCGGGGCATAGCTCAGATCCCCTTCGATGGAATCCATGTTCACGTCGGCGTAGCTGACTTTTTCTCCGTGAAAATGTCCCTGAAATTGAGGGCCACCGGAGCGCCCGGTGATTTTGCCATTCCACTGCAGCGCGCCAGCGATGCGAACCGCGGCATCGGGAGTGCCCGGCTTGTCTCCGGCGATGGCATGAATAAAGTCGTCCCAATCGAGCAGTGATTCAATGTCCAGCTTGGTGTCCAGCGCAGTGTTCTTCGGTGCGAGTACGCCAGTGAAGTTCCCGCGCGCCGTAGGCGTTTCGAAATTCCCCTGCGAGATGTCCAGCGTGCTGGTTACATCGTGATAGTGCAGAGTCCAATCTCCCGTTAAGGGCATGTGCCCTTCCATGACCTCTTCCGGCGCATCCCAATGCATGCGGGCGGCAATGTCGAAGTCCAGGAAGTTCGCTTTCCATGTCTCAACGGTGTCCGCGGAAATCACAGAATCCCAATGCAATTGATCCACGGGAAATCCCGCGTGATCGATCGCGGGCATCACGCTGGAGAGGCGGACATTTTGCACTTTGGTGTCCGCGCGAAACACTAATCCGTCGTAGCGCATCGTAATGCGCCCCTTCACGCTTCCGCCCAGGGCGTAAGCCGCGAAGTCCGGCAGCACCACCTGTTTGGGCTCCAGCGTGTAGCTCGAGCGGCTGCTGAGGTTAGCGGAATGGAAATCGCTGAATCCCAGCGTGATGTTATCTCCGGCAAAGCTGCCTTTGCCCAGAAACGTGCCATTTTCGATCGTGCCTTCTCCTCGTAGATCGACCCGCCCCAGCGGCACTTCCGGCGTGCGGAGCGCTTCGCGAAGGTCCAGCAAGTCCAGCCATGCGCGATATTTGTAGGTCCATTTCGGATGTACCAAATCCTGCGTGGACGCTTGCAAGTCCACGTGCGATCGCGCGACGTCAACGACGGCCTGGTCTACGGAAAATCCATCATGGTTCAGCGTGAATTTTGCGGACACGTTCGCGGGAACGGGCACATCTCTCCGCCTTGCCAATTCGATGGATTGCCAATCCAGCGTTCCTAAATAAACCGGCTGTTCCAGCGAACCGCCTGAGTTCACTGTCAGCTGCAGTTCGCCTCCCTCGACTTCGAAGAGCGACTTCACATCGTTGTAGAGAATCCAGCCATCCTTGATGGCCAGATGGTGTACGTGCAGATCCAGCAGCTTTTGCAAAGCGGGCTCGTTCGACTTGCTGGCCGGCAGACTGGGCAGATTCGACGTGCCGTCCTTTTCCACGCGCACATGCAAGTGCGGCTGATCCAGCACGAGATCGTTCAGCCCGACGCGCCGGCCCCAAAAGGAATCGATGCGGAGGCCCACTTTCGCCTGTTCCACGCTGAAGAGCGGCTCGGTGCTCGCCGGCTCCTTGCCGTGCATCACCAGGCCGTGAATCGTCACATTCAGCGAAAACCAGCCAACGGAAACGGTGCGGATTTCCACCCGAGTGCCAGTGAGCGACTCCGCGCGGTTGATCAAAATCCGCCGCAGCACCGGATTTCCCAGTCCGCTCCCGAAGGCAATGATCGCCAGGGCGATCAGCAGCACTGTCCACGTGCCTAGCACCCAAAGCAGGTGCTCGACCCACAGGATTTTCCGCCAGCGGGACTCTTTGTTCATTTCGCGTTCTCGTCCAATAGTATCTCCACGCGCACCCGTGCTCGGCTCTCTTTCAGCCAGCGATTGGACTGTTCGTTAATCGCACGCTGCACAAGCACTTCCTGAATGTAACCCCGTGCCGCGTCCAAAGTTGGCGGCGCCTGCCCGCGCGCTTCCGCCCTAGGGATGACTCTTGTTTTGTAAAAGTCCTCGATATCTTTTTCGTCCACCTGGATCGAGGCGCGAAATCGCGAATCGAGATAATTGCTCAAGTACAACTGCGATTTCTGCATGCGCATGATGTCTTCATCGGTCAGGCCCGCCTGCTTTCTCCGTTCCTCATATTCTTCCGGAGACGAAAATAAGCGCTTGAGCCGCTCCAGGCTCCTCTGGACTTCTTCATCGGATGGTTGCGGGAACAATGCCGCTTTCGCTTCGCCGCGGACAATCCATTGATCGACCAGGCGATCGAGGATCTGCGAATCGCTCTCGGTCTTTTCGTCGACGAAATTCTGGTAGCGCGCCAATTCGCGCACATCGCTCAGCAGAATAATGTCGTTATCCACGCGCGCCACGATGCGATCGACGACTTCCTGCGCGCAGGCGAACGTCACCAGCGCGAGAACGCCCACGGCCACAATCGCGATTTTTCTGCCAAGGCGCATCAGAAACTCGATCCTAAATTGAAAAATATCTGAAACTTGGGCAGCCGCGTTCCCTGCTGGCACAACGCGACGTTGTCCTTGCAAGGAATGACGAATTGCGGCTGATTCAATTCGTATCCCAGATCGATGCGGATCGGCCCGATCGGCGTGGCATAGCGCAAGCCAAACCCGACCGTATTGGAAAAATAATTCAACTCGTTCGTGCAGTTGTATTCGCACAGGGTTGGGTTGAACCGGCCGGGCGGCAGACCGGGATAGGCCGCCTTGAAAATCGGTTCGGGCGACGACCAGCGCAGTGTGATACGGTCCAGCCTGCTGTAGACGTTCCCGCCGTCATAGAAAAACGCGCCGCCGAGACTGGTGCCGATGATCGGAAGCTTCAAGGGAAAACGCAATTCCTGGTTCAGTATCAGCATGGCCTGGCCGCCGACCGGAAAGCCCGTGAGCGCGTCGCGCGGGCCGGCCTGGTTCAAAGCGAAGCCGCGCAGCGAAGTTCCGCCGCCGGCAAACAGACGTTCCGGGAGGGGGATCAACTGGGGCGAGGGAGTTCCGGTTTGCGCGGGGAAACTCAGCGACTGGGTGGACGCAAATGGCTCCAGAATGCCAAGGCGGATGGAGCGCGCGAAGCTCCAGTTGCGCGAAATTTTGTGATATGTGGAATTCTGCAGAAACAAGCGCAAGAAGCTGGCGCTGGAGCCGAGCGCTGTGCCCGCCACGCTGAAATCGGCGGTGTTGAAGGAGCCTTTGCTGGCGTCGGCCGGGTTGTCTCGCGTATCGCGAAACCAGGACGCGCTAAATTCAGAGACCAACGTGGGCTGGTAGAACAGCGGTACTTCCTCCTCCGGAACATTCAAATTGCTGAGCGTCACTTTGCGGAACGCGTAGCGAAGAAGAAGCGACGATCGCGGGGTAAGCCGGTCCGTGATTTGTATGTTGCCTTCGTAGCGCGTTTGCGTGAACGTATTGATGTCCTGCGACTTTTCCACGTAAGCGGTCACCTGCAAACTCAGGTTGTCTTTATTAAAGGTCTCCGGAGAGGTGTACGCCAGCAGCGCTCGCCCTTGAATTGTGCTGCCGCGGATCTTTAAGCTCAGTGCGTCGGCGCGCCCAGTTAGATTTTCTTTCGAAATTTCAAAGATGCCGCGCGGAGCCGCTTCCACTTCGCCGCCGGTGGGATTCGTGGTGCTGGCCAGCCGCTGTACTTCGAAGCCGCCGCCATACGCGATGGTGTAACGCTTGGCTTCTTCCACCAGAACAACCACATCCTTATCGGGGTCTGTGCCGTTGGCATTTTGTGTATCGATGGTCACGCGATTGAAAATGCCAAGGTTGTAAAGCTTCTGTTGAGACTCCACGACATCGCCTTCGCGCAACGGCTCTCCTGCCACCACCTTTACCTGGCGCTTGATCACCCGCCGCCGCGTGTGCTTATAACCGCTCAAAAGCACCTGGTGAACGGTTACCCGCTCGCCTTCCTGGATGGTGTAGGTGAGTTTCACCGGCTCGGCGCGCTCAATGCCGTTCGCGCTCGTATCCACGGAAGAACCCTTACCTTTTGCCGCGTTCTCCGGTTTTTTGGCTCCCTCGTCTTCCGGTTCTTTCGCGGTATCGGGAACCGCGGACCAGGTGAAGTTGGCATTCGGATACCCCTTGCTGAAATAAAGCGCAAGGATATTGTCGCGATCGGAGGCGATGCTGACCTCCGAATAGGGCTGGCCCGGCAGGGAACCCAGCACGCCGCGAAGCTCCTCTTGGGAGATCGCTTTCATGCCTTCCAGTTTCAAACTGGAGACCAGCGTTTGCTTCCCTTCATTGATGTCGAAGCTCACCAGAAGTTCGCCGGACTTTTTCTTTTCTTCGGACGTCTTTGCCGTCATTACGGCGCCCAGGAATCCGTTGGCGGCATAAAGGTTCTTCATCGAAGTCACGTCGGAATCCAGCAGCCGTTGGCTGAAGCGGGGCTTTACAAACAGCGCGCTAGTGCTGATGGAAAGGCGGCTCATCAGCAATTGTTTGTTAAAGTAGTGATTTCCCGTGATCTCGATGCGCAGCCCTTTGTAAAGAATTCCGCGGTCCACCTTGTAAGTGATGATCTCCTCCTGAAGTTCCAAGTCGGAGTTTATGCTTTTCATCGCGTTTTCAGACAAGGTGTAGTCCACTTTTGCGTCGAAGTAACCTTCGCGCTCCAATTTCTCCCGTAAATTGCGCTTGCCTTCTTCCAATAGGTCCGCGTCCACGGAAGCTTCCTGATAGATGGGGATCAGCTTTCGCAAATCGCGCCGGGAAAACTTCGCGCCCTGAATCGCCAGCTGCACCATTGGTCCGGCGATCACATCAAGCGTCAGCGGGATGGAATTCGTGGCGGCGTCATATTCGCCGCGCCGCAGCGACACGCGATCGCTCAAGTGGCCTTTTTTTTCAAGAAATTTGCGGATTCGACCTGCGGCAGACTGCCCGCGCGCGATTGTCAGTTGGGTGCCAGTCTTGAGCTTGAACAACTTGAGCAGCTCGGCGTCGCTATACTCCGTATTGTTCTGTAAATCCACTTTGCTGAGGTGAACCCTTGGGCCCGGATCGACGCGGACGATCACGTCCATCTGATGCGTCTCCGGATACGGCTTTGGTTCAACTGTGACCTTCGCCTGGTACAGCCCTTCGTCCTGGAGGGTATCCTTCAATCGGGTTATCGCCTCCTCCAGGTCGGTTGGGTGATACGTCTGCCCCAAGGACAATTGCATGGCGCCGGCCGCCGATGCTTCCGTGGGAGGCGGCTTCAAGCCCTCGATCACAATCTGGTTGAAGAAAAGATTTTCGCGGATCACGAAATCCAGGCGGATTCCGTTTGCCACAAGAGTTTCCACCGCTTTTATATCGGAATAGTCGCCCGTCAGGTACAGCGTCCGTATGCTGGCGGCAACTGCATCCACGGTGAGAGGTGCGCCCGGCTTGACCGCAATACCCGGCGGATTCGTTTTCAGCACCTTGCCGCTTTCTTCGACGACTCGTACTTCCTGGACGATCGCCGCCGCGGCTGTTTGGTCCTTTTCCCCCTCCGCCTGCTGAGCACACGCAGAGGTCCCTCCCAAAACCGCCACCAGGAGCACAAGAACCCGCAAACTATTGGCCCTCAGCAAGTTCATTCGTTCCATTAGTCAGACGAAGGGTAGCACACGGGCGTTGCTTCCTCGGATGCCATTAGCGCTATCATGAGAGGGATTCGTATGCTGGGACTATATTTTACGTGAATTACCCTCTGGACCAGAAATACTCACGACAGATGCTGTTTCAGCCACTCGGCCCGGACGGCCAGGAGCGGCTGGTGGCCGCGAGTGCAGTCCTGGTAGGGTGTGGCGCCATCGGCGCGGCGGCCGCAAATCTGCTCGTTCGTGGCGGCATCGGAAAACTTCGCATCCTGGACCGGGATTTTGTGGAAGCTTCCAACCTGCAAAGGCAGTCTTTGTTCAATGAAGCCGATGCTCGCGAGGCCTTGCCGAAAGCCGTTGCAGCCGAGCGCACTCTTCGCACCATTAATTCCGACGTTCAAGTAGAAGGAATCGTCGCGGATCTGACTTCCGGCAACGCCGCGGAATTGCTCTCTGGTTTTCCGCTGATCCTGGACGGCACGGATAATTTCGAAACGCGATTTCTCGTCAACGACTTTGCGGTTAAGACGGGAATCCGCTGGATATATGCCGCTGCTGTCGCCAGCTACGGTCTGTCGTTTACGATTCTTCCCGGCAAGACTGCGTGCCTTGCATGCTTGATGGACTCTGCACTGGGCTCAGGCCTTGAAGAAACCTGCGATACCATAGGGGTTCTTGGCCCCATCGTCAATCTGATAGCTTCTCTTGAGGTCGCAGAAGCCATGAAAATTCTCTCCGGCCGCGATTCCGCATTGCACGGCCGCCTTTTTTCCTGCGACGTCTGGACCGGGCGATTCCAATCCATCCAGCCCGAGCGCAATCCGCAATGCCCCGTTTGCGTCCAGCGGCGGTTTTCTCACTTGTCTGGCGACGCGCAGCCGCATATCACCATGTGCGGGCGGGATTCCGTGCAGATTCACGAGCGCAGCCGGTCACTGGACCTGAAAGCTTTGCAGGACCGCCTGGCTTCGGCGGGCTCGGACGCGCGCCAGAACGGATTCCTTCTGCGTGTTCGGATTCCACCTTATGAAATGACCGTGTTCAGCGATGGCCGCGCCATCCTGAAAGGCACGAAAGATCCCGCCGTGGCGCGCTCGCTGTACGCCAAATATATTGGTGCGTGATTGGACTCGTAATTTTTTAGCGAAGTACGCCGCTGCGGCCGGGAGGGGTGCGCATCGCGGCGCGGTCCAGATTTTCCCGCAGGTTCATCAAGGTTAAAAAGGTGCTAAGCACCCGCGCCTTCAGGTCATCGGTCAGGTGCAATCCGCTGGTGGCCACGCGCGCCAGCCGCTCGCCGTTTTCTGTGATAAATCTCATGATTTCGCGTTGCCGTTCGTGGGGCGTGTTGCCCAGTGCCGTCTCCCGGCGCATCTCCGCGCATCCTGCTTCCAGCGAAAGGGTGAAATGCAATACACAAAGCTTGTGTTCGCCAAGGGCGTTTGGCACGTCGTGCTTGCATCCGGCGATGTGGCAAAGTTCACTCATCGGCGAGAATCCGCTGATTCTTGATTGGTAGCATCCCCAAGGCCGAAAATCCAGCAATCATCTGCGCTTTGCACCCTATGATGCAGCGCCCCCACCTGTCCGTTAGTCCAGATCGCGCTTAAGGCGCGGTTCGACGCCGCCGAAACGCCGGGCTTGTCACGCGAGGAGCAGCCAAGTTTTTCTGGCGCGGTGGGAACTTCAACGACTATTTCCTTGTTCGCGGCGCCGCTAGCGTTTCGACAGACAGCGTTTCGGCCAATGTTTTGGCGGCTTTCCGTGGTGTCGCGGTTTACGGATTGCTGCGAAGCTTCATCGCCACTCTTGAACGAACGGAAACTCACGTGAAACATGAATTTTATTTGACACACCGTATGAGTGATTGTATAAATATACAGTCAAATGTATAATAGAACCGCATGAGCGCCACAAAAACATTCCGCCACGGACAAATCCTTCGCCTGGTTTCCGCCGAACGCATCTCCAACCAGGAAGATCTGCGCCGCCGACTGGCCCAACAGCGCATGCGCGTTACGCAGGCAACGCTCTCCCGCGACCTTCAGGAGCTCAAACTCGTCAAAACCAGGGAAGGTTATCGCGCCCCTTCGGCGCAACCGGACGAATCCGCGTCCGTGCCTCCGCTGACCCGCGCTCTTCGTGAGTTTCTGCTAGATATTCGGCCAGCGGAAAACCTGCTGGTGCTGAAAACTCCTCCCAGCGGCGCGCAACCCCTTGCTGCTGCGGTCGACGGCGCAAAATTTCCCGAAATCGCCGGCACCATTGCCGGAGACGACACCGTTCTGATCATCACTCCCAACAAGAGGAGCCGCGAATCCCTGCAAAGAGAAATCGAGTCGCACGTAAAATGAGGGATCCCCGGAATATTGCCGTCATTGGTGTCACTGGCTACACGGGTTTTGAGCTGGCCACGCTATTGCTCCGCCATCCCGCAATCGCCAAGCCCACCTTTTACGTGCGCGAAACCAACGGCTTCCACTGCCTTTCACAACTTTTCCCGCAACTGCGTGCGCGCGGCGAAGCACCTCTGCGCCTTCTTTCCATCGACGCCATCACTTCTAGCGCATCAGGCACCGCTTTTCTTGCCACGCCACACGAAGTTTCCGCGGAGATCGCGCCAAAACTGCTCGATGCCGGACTTCGCGTAGTCGATCTCAGCGGCGCATTCCGCTTCGCCTCAGCCGAAACCTTCACATCGTGGTACAAACTCCCCACGCCACACGCCGCGCGGCTGCCCGAAGCCGTTTACGGCATGCCGGAGTTATATGCGGACCGCATTTCGGCCGCAAAACTGGTCGCCAATCCCGGCTGCTATGCCACCAGCGTGATCCTCGCGCTGCGGCCTCTAACGGATGCGGGCTTAGTCGCGCCCTCGCAGTCCGTGATCTGCGATTGCAAGTCTGGCGCCACCGGAGCCGGCAAAGATCCACGCCGCGATTTGCATTTTGTGGAAGTCGACGAGAACTTCCGCGCCTATAACCTTTTTTCTCATCGCCACACGCCCGAAATTGTGGAACACACTGGCCTGCCCGAATCGCAGGTGATTTTCACCACGCACCTGCTTCCCGTGGCGCGCGGCATTCTTTCCACGATTTATGTTTCGCTGTCCGAAAAACAGACTCCCGACAGTATCCAGAAAATTTACCGGGAATATTTCACGGACAAGCCCCTCGTGCGTGTGTGGCCCGCTGGCAAATTGCCGGAATTGCAGCACGTGGCCAACACCAATTTCTGCGACATCGGCTTCGCATTGGATTCCGATGGCAAGCGCCTGATCGTGATTTCCTGCTTGGACAATCTGGGCAAAGGTGCCGCTGGGCAGGCCGTGCAAAATCTGAATCTTATGCTGGGCATTGAGGAGCAAACAGGGTTGCTATGAGAATTGTCATCAAATTTGCCGGAGCTTTACTCGAAGATATGGCGACGATTCAGCCCCTGTCGCAGCACGTCGCGGGGCTCGCGCGGCACGGCCATGAAATCCTGGTGATCCACGGCGGAGGCCGGTTGTTCACAGCCACGCTGAAGCGCCTGGGCATCGAAAGCAAGTTCGTTGCAGGCTTGCGCGTCACCGATCGCGAAACCCGCGACGTTGCCGTGATGGTTTTTGGCGGCCTTCTGAACAAGCGCCTTTCCGCTTCCATCTCCGCCGCCGGCCAACCCGCCATCGGAATCTCCGCTGCGGATGCGGCCTGTTTCTCGGCGGCTCCGCTGGTTCACAACGACGTCGAGGGGCGCCTCGGTTTCGTCGGTTACCTCACCGGCGTGAAAACGTCCTTCCTCGAATCGCTGTGGCGCGAAAATTTGCTGCCGGTGGCGGCGTGCCTGGGGCAAGGGGCCGACGGCGAGCTCTACAACATCAATGCCGACCACATGGCCGCGGCTTGCGCCGAGTTCATCGGCGCGGACCACCTTATCTATCTCACCGACGTCGCCGGCGTTCTGGACGGCGAAAATGTCATTTCCGCGATTTCCTGCGCGGAGGTTGAAAGCCTCGTTCAGGCGCGCGTCGTTTCCGGCGGCATGGTGCTCAAACTGGAAGCCGCCAAGCGCGCGCTCGAAGGCGGCGTGAGTGAAGTCCACATTGTGGGCGGCGATTCCGCGGCTGCGGTTCTCGATCCGCAGCTTTTCACGGCATCTTCTAACAAGAATTCTTTCTCAAGTTTACCTGGTACCCGAGTTTTGCGTGCATCATCGTCTGCGGGGCTCGCATCTCAAGCATTTGTCTAGTTTTGTTTATGGAGAATAAATAATGACCGCAACATACGTATCGCTCACCATCCCAATCGCCAAGGATCTTCTCACCGGCGCCGAATGGGGATCCGCGGAGACCCGCGACCTGCTGCAACGCACCGCGGACATCAAGGCGCGCCCCTCGCGCTATGCCTCCGTGCTTCGCAACAAGCACATCGCGCTGATCTTTGAGAAGCCTTCGCTGCGCACGCGTGTCACCTTTGAAGTTGGCATTCAAAGCATGGGCGGCTTCGTGGTGTTTCTTGATCACACGCAGGCGCGCCTCGGCGAACGCGAATCCATTCCCGACGTGGCGCGGAACCTAGAGCAGTGGGTGCAGGGCATCGTCGCGCGCGTCTACGAGCAGCGCGTGCTGGAAGAAATGGCCGCCACCATCACGATTCCGGTGGTCAATGCGCTGTCGGACAAGTTTCATCCTTGCCAAGCGCTGGCCGATTTCTTCACGCTCGAAGAAAAGTTCGGCTCGCTGAAAGGATTCAAGCTCGCTTATGTGGGCGATGGCAACAACGTCAGCCATTCGCTCATTTACCTGGCCGCTCGCCTCGGCGTACACATTCGCATCGCCACTCCCGCGAATTACGCGCCGGATGCCGATGTTGTGGCCGATGCCAAGCGCGTTGCCAAGGAAACGCGCGCCAAAATCGAACTCTTCACCGATCCGCAAGAGGCCGTGGGCGGCTGCCAAGCCGTTTATACCGATTCGTGGACCAGCATGGGCTTTGAAGCGGAAGAAAAGGTTCGCCGTCAGGTGTTCAAGCCCTACCAGGTAAATCGCAAACTCATGGAACAGGCCGCTACGGGCGCCGTGTTCATGCACTGCCTTCCGGCGCACCGCGGCACGGAAGTGACCGATGAGGTGCTCGACGCTCCCTATTCCGTGGTCCTGCAACAATCCGAAAATCGTATGTACGTGCAAAAGGCAATCCTGCACGCGCTGTACACCTAAAAATTTTGTAGTTTATCGAGGAGAGAAAACGAAGTGAAACCGCACTTAGAGAAACCGAAGAAAGTTGTTCTGGCCTATTCCGGCGGACTCGATACGTCCATCATCATTCCGTGGCTGCGTGAGACGTATGGCTGCGAAGTGATCGCCATGATTGGCGACGTCGGCCAGCAGGAAGATCTGGAAGCTGCGCGCAAGAAGGCTTTGGCCACCGGTGCGGTTTCCGCTCAAGTGGAAGATCTCCGCGAAGAATTCATTCGCGATTACATCTGGCCCACGCTGCGTGCCGGCGCGGTTTACGAGCACACCTATTTGCTGGGCACTTCGATGGCCCGGCCGGTCATTGCCAAGCGTCAGGCGGAACTCGCGCTGCAACTTGGCGCCGACGGTCTTTCCCATGGCTGCACGGGCAAAGGCAACGATCAGGTGCGCTTCGAACTGGCGTATAAAGCCGTCGCACCGAATGTTCAGATCATTGCGCCCTGGCGCGAGTGGGACATCGATTCGCGCGAAGACGCCATCGCGTACGCCGAAAAGCACAACGTGCCCGTTGAGCAGAGCAAAAAGAATATTTACAGCCGCGACCGCAATATCTGGCACCTCAGCCACGAAGGCGGCGAACTCGAAGATCCCGCCAATGCACCGAGCGAAGCCATGTGGCAATGGATTGTTTCGCCGGAGAAAGCGCCGGATAAACCTGAAGAGGTGGAGATCGGTTTCGAGGCTGGCAATCCGGTTTCGGTGAATGGCAAGAAACTCGGCCCGATCGAGTTGTTGAATACGCTCAATGATATCGCTGCGCGAAACGGTGTCGGTCGCACTGACCTGGTGGAAAATCGCCTAGTGGGAATGAAGTCCCGCGGCGCGTATGAAACTCCGGGTGGCACACTGCTGATCACCGCGCATCGCGAACTTGAGCGCCTGACCGTCGATCGCGAAACCGCTCACTTTGCCCAGGCGCTCTCGGTGCGTTACGCCGAGTTGGTCTACAACGGCTTGTGGTTCTCGGCCCTTCGCGAAGCTCTGGACGGCTTCTTCAATGTTGCCCAGCAGCGCGTCACTGGCTCCGTCGGCTTGAAGCTCTGGAAGGGCACGCTCAACGTTACCAAGCGCCTCTCGCCCTATTCGCTCTATCGCGCGGATCTCGCCAGCTTCACCATGGGCCGCTACAATCCAAAGGACGCGGAAGGCTTCATTAATCTGTTCGCATTGCCGGTAACCGTGCGACCGAAACCCAAAGCCGAAAGCTCCAAAGCCTGAAGCAGGTCAAAGCGAAAATAACGTGGTCACCCTGAGGGACGCCTAGTTTGCGTCCCGAAGGATCTCAACCGATGCAAAGCCGCAGGTTCCGGAACGAAGCATCACTTGAACTCAGAACTGACGACTGAAAACTTCCATGACTGAACGCAAAGATGACCGGCTCTGGGGCGGGCGCTTCGACAAAGCGCCCGACGCGCTATTCGACGC
The DNA here is from genome assembly GCA_963701055.1 of Candidatus Acidiferrales bacterium. Classification (GTDB taxonomy): domain Bacteria; phylum Acidobacteriota; class Terriglobia; order Acidiferrales; family UBA7541; genus Acidiferrum. The sequence goes on from OY969563.1 coordinate 6,375,388, forward strand.
GTTCCAGAACTCCTTCGCGTTCGATTGCCGGCTGCTGCCCTACGAAATCGCGGTCGATCGCGCCTGGGCGAAGGCCTTGCAGCGAGCCGGAATCCTGAATGAATCCGAAGTGCAACAAACGATCGCCGCTCTGGATAAAATTGCGCAGCGCGCCGAAACCGATCCTGTCTGGCTGGCCTCCTCCTCCGCGGAGGACGTGCACCATTTCGTGGAAAAAGCGTTAGTCGAGGAGCTCGGCCCGCTGGGATGGAAGCTGCACACCGGCCGCAGCCGCAACGAACTGGTTCCCACCGATTTCCGGCTTTTCGTCATCGACGCCGCTGGCGAAATTCGCGACGCGCTGCTTGCGCTGATTCGCGCCTTCGCCGGGCAGGCAAAAGCCAATCTGAAGATCCCCATGGCGGGCATGACGCACATGCAGCATGCCCAGCCGATCCTGCTGTCCCATTTCTTGATGGCGCACGCGCAAGCTTTTTCCCGCGATCTGGTGCGCGTGCAAAACGCTGCGGTTTCCGCCGATGCATGTCCCATGGGTTCGGGAGCTTTAGCAGGCTGTGCCTTTGCCATCGATCGCAACGCCTTGGCTCACGATCTGGAATTTTCCCGCATCACCGCGAACAGTCTGGACGCCGTCAGCGATCGCGATTTTGCTCTCGATTATCTTTTCGCGCTTTCCGGCATCGCCACGCATCTTTCGCGACTGGCGGAAGATTTCGTGCTGTTCGCCTCCCAGGAATTTTCTTACGCGATCCTGCCCGACGAATATTCCACCGGCAGCAGCCTGATGCCGCAAAAGAAAAATCCAGATTCGTGGGAGCTTCTACGTGGCAAAACGGGCCGCATCACCAGTGCGCTTTTCGCGTTGTTCACCACGCTAAAAGGGCTGCCCACCAGCTACCAACGCGATTTGCAGGAAGACAAGGAAGCGCTGTTTGCCGCGCACGACCAGATTAACGACATGCTGGCCGTAGCCACCGGCGCTCTCTCTCTGACAAAGTTTCGCGAACCCCGGCTGCGTGCTGCCGCTTCCAACCCTTCCCTGCTCGCCACCGACGCCGCCGATTATCTGGTCCGTCGCGGCGTGCCCTTTCGCCAGGCGCACGATTGCATTGGACAGGTTTTGCGCGAAGCCGAAAGGCAGGAAAAATACTGGGTGCACCTTTCTCCCAGCGACTTTCGCAAAATCTCCCCTCACTTCGGGGACGATTTCCTGCAGAGCCTGTCCGTGGACGCCGCCATTTCGTCCAAGTCGGTTCCCGGGGGCACCGCAGAAAGTTCCGTTCTGGCTGCCATCGCGCAGCTGGAACAAAATCTGGAACAACAGGAGAAACAATCATGAGCCTCGGCTCCGTCGTCTACATCGTCGAAACTGCCTCCTATCATGCGGAGGATCGGAGGTCCCTTCCGTGACGTTCGCGTTCGCCCCGCGGATCCCCCCCCCATGAAACAAGCCCCTTCCGAAGCGGCGCTGCCTCGCGGATTCCGATTCTCCGCCACCGCCTGCGGCCTGAAGAAAACCGGCGCTCTTGACCTGGCCATGCTTTCGAGCGATGTGCCGGCGTCCGCCGCGGCCGTCTTCACGCAAAACCTTGTGGTTGCCGCGCCGGTGGTCGTTTCCAAGGCGAATTTGAAAGCTTCGAAGGGCCGCATGCGCGCGGTTATTGTTAACGCAGGCAACGCCAACTGCGCTACCGGCGCGGTCGGCTACGCTGCTTCGGTGAAAACGGTCGAAGAGACCGCTCGTCATCTCCGTTGCAGGCCCGAGGACGTCGCGGTGTGCTCCACAGGCGTCATTGGCGTGCCTCTTCCCGTCGAAAAAATTCTTCGCGCGCTTGCCGGTATTACGAGAAATCGCCGTCCTTCCGCGCGCTCGTTTGCTGAATTCTCTTTGGCTATCTGCACCACGGACACTCGCCCGAAAACGGAATCGGCCTCCTTCAAAATGGGCGGCAAGCGCATCCATATGGTTGGCTGTTCCAAGGGTGCGGGCATGATTCACCCGAATATGGCTACGACGCTTGCGTTCGTCGCCACGGATGCCAACATCTCTCCGTCTCTGCTGCAGAAGACGCTTCGCGATGTGACCACGCGCACCTTCAACGCCATCAGCATCGACGGCGATACGTCCACGAACGACACGCTGCTGGTGCTGGCCAACGGCGCTGCGGGAGCGCCCGCGATCAAAGCGGGTTCTGCCGCGCACCGTGCTTTTGCAAAGGCGCTTGAGGAAGTCTGCCGCTCCCTGGCGCTGCAGATCGTGGCGGATGGCGAAGGTGCCCAACGCGTAATCGAAATCGAAGTGCGTGGCGCAAAATCGGAAAGCGCCGCTCGACGCATTGGCCAAACCATCGCCACTTCGCCGCTCGTCAAGACTGCTTTCGCCGGCGGCGATCCCAACTGGGGCCGCGTCTTCGCCGCTGCCGGACGCGCCGGTGTAAAGTTCGATCCCGATCGTGTCGACATTCACATGGCGGGAATCCCAGTCCTTCGCCGGGGCCAGCCGCTGGACTTTAACGAGCGCGCGGCAAGCAATCGCCTCTTGGAAAAAAACGTCCATATCGTGGTGAATCTGCACGCCGGCCGGGCCGCAGCGCGTTACTGGACCTGCGATTTCACCGCCGAATATGTGCGCATCAATGCCAGTTATCGCACGTAGCCTGAATGCTCCTACAATGAAGACAGTAGCCGCGCTCGCGGAACGCTGTACCTTTGCGCATACGTCCTTGTTTCGCTAACTCCGGCCGCTCCGGCGGTACAGTACCGGACCTTTTTTGTCCAGAATATTGGTTGCAAATCCTGTGATTTTTCGAGACCATTCACGGGACCACTGAGCCACCCCTGCCCGCTCCGGCACACCCCTCCCGGTTTGCCTCCTGGCGGAACAGGAATCCTCAGTGCGCTCCGCAACTCGTTGTTTTAGGTTCCGGGCAGAAGGAGTTCGCAGGTGAAGAAGCTTTACGTCGGTAATCTTCCGTTCAATGCATCCGAAGAACAATTGCAAGAGTGGTTTGGACAGTTGGGAATTAGCCCATCGGCTATCAGCCTGATTCGTGATCGTTTCACAGGACAGTCGCGCGGGTTCGCCTTCATCGAAATTTCCAATGATGAAGAAGCGGATCGCGCCGTCACCAGTCTGAACGGTCAGAACTTTGGCGGCCGGAACCTTGTTGTCAACGAAGCGCGCCCGCAAACGGAACGCTCGGGTGGCGGCGGAGGTCGTGGTGGCGGTGGCGGCGGTTATGGCGGCGGACGCGGCGGGGATCGCGGCGGACGCGGCGGCGGTGGCCGTGGTGGCGATCGCGGAGACCGCGGAGATCGCGGAAATCGCTGGTAACGCGCCTACTCTTCTTCCTCAGTCCACAAGTTTTTGTGCTTCGGGACGGTTGCGCGTGTTCCCGAAGCGCGAGTTTCCGCCCAAAACTTTAAGGTTCGCGTTAGGTGTGCCCCGTTTTTTGGTTCACGAATCTTTCCAAGCTCCTTCTGATTTTCACAGGCCGCTGAAATTTCACTGGCCATTGCCTCGTCTTTGCATGTACTATCCCGCCGAATTGAAGAGACCGAGCTTATCCGCAGAGCGCCCTCTCCCGACTCCCGGGCTCTTGGTTTCGGCACTTCGCTCCGAAACAAAAAGAGTGACCGAAACATCTCACGAGTTGACGTGTTTGAAACAACAGGCGAAGAATTTCCTTCGCTCGCTCTCGCCTGGAGACTATAAGAGGGACAGTTCGCACGCAGTTCCCCGCGCGGCGCACTGAACGTGATTCGGCTTTTGCCAGGCATCGAACCTTGTGAGGCTTTGGCCGCATCCAAGAAGGGCGAAGTAAACGAACGATGCACACTTGGCACAAACGCGATTGGAAGCAGTTTTACGAACTGGCGCGGCGTCCCTGGCAGCGTCACCGTCCGCCGCGACCCGTGTATCCGTCCGGGATGAACCGCGTGCAGCCTGCCGCGGGTTTCAGCCTTTCAGAGCTGGATGACGCGGGGGTGGATTTGGATCTGGCGGAGCGCCTGGGCCTGCCAGTCGATGCCGGCCGCATCGGCGCCTATGGTCCCAACGTCACCACCCTGCGCGATTTCGTTCGCTCTTCGCGCCAACCTCTGTAAGACGAGTCAATCCTTTTGCATCATCAGGGAAGTCTATTTCATGGACCCGTCCGATTCCCCAGCGCAGATACGTGTCGTGAGTGAGTCGCCCGGAAGAGCCCTGCCAGTTTTTGGGGGTTCTTGGCAGGCTTGCTCGCTGCGGCATTGTCGATTCTTTTGCCTCAATTGGTCATCCATGTCCATTGGGGAGCCTGGATAGCCGCGTTCTTGGGAGAATTAATTGGCGACCTATTCGGACTAGTCCTGGCGATTTACATGTGGTTGTCAGTTCCAGGGCGTCCCGTTTGGCGGGCGATTGGATTTGTCTCGGCTTCGACACTTGCTTATCCTTTGGCAGGGCTTGCCGGATTTTTCTCCGCTGGTCTTATCTCGAGGGTCGGAGATGTTGCTTTGCAATCCGCGCCGGCATTCTCTTTCTTCGTTGGAGGAGCGGCAGGGGGATTCATAGTTCTTCTTGCAGCCCTGCTGATGTTCTCAAGCGAAACTAAGGTTTCACGGATTTTCCTGCAAACCCTGCAGTGGTCTATGGTTGCCGGGGTTCTGGGATTAGTCGGCTCGTATCTAGGTCCAACACTTGGTGGGTGGTCTGGCTCCGTTGTCCACGGGTGGCATTTCCTGTCCTTTCCCAGAAACACTCCGGACGCCGAGAACACTTATTCCCTTTTTCTGGTCTGGCAATCGGGTATGGGCGCAGTTCTAGGAAATCTATTGTTGAGGGAGAGATACCCGCATCCGCTGAGCGAGCAACAGAAGCTGGCGGGAACTGTGAAGCCAGAGAGAACAAAAATTGTACGGTACGTCTTCTTTGTTCTTGTTGTGGTTGGTCTTGCCCGTTTCTGTTCAAAGGCGTCAAAAATTCAATACGATCAGGCAATTCAGAATTGGAAAAATAGGGAACATTTCCTGAACGTTCCTTCGCTCGCAAACCTGGAGAAAGTCCGGCCGCGTCCTACCGATCAAATGTTCCTGAAGAACACCATTGGAGGTTATCTGCCGCAACACGACAGCGTCGCGGAGTGCAAACCTCCCGTGGACTGGAAGACTCACCTCCCGATAGCGCCGACGGCGCAGTGCTACCGCATTTTGTATGGTGTTGGAAGCTTCGATGCCAGCGCGAATCCAACTCGATGGGTGGAGGTAGCGATTCGAGACTATCCAAACTCCGCGTGGGCAAATTATGAACTTCTAGAGGACCCAGCCTTATCCGGAGGCGCTGCACAAGCACAAACCGTGGAATTCGGAAATCGAATCTACTCTGACTCCCACTTCAAAGGCCAGAATGGAACAGAATCTTATCTCTGGACAAGCGGGAAGCAAATGGTGGTTATGCGCTTTGTTTCAACGCCACCGGGCGCATTTTTGGAGGCTTATCTCGAGAAGTATCCCAGCTCTAATTAAGAAAGGTGAGCGCACTGTTGGTTTGTCCACCCCGCTTGCGTCATTTGTAAGTGCCGCGATGCCGGCCGCATCAGCGCCTACGGTCCCAACGTCACCACTCTGCGCGATTTCGTTCGCAGCTCGCGCCAGCCTCTGTAGATTCGGCTTCTCCGCCTCGACAATATGCAGAGTTATAACCGTGCCTGCGGCAAATCCATCGAAGCGGTGATAAAATACCTATATGGCCCGACAACAAGTCTCGTTCACCACCATTAAAACTGTAAAGAGGCCGGCGACCGTCCAGTTCAAGACAAAAACGGGCAAGACGGTGACTTTTAAGGCTGTCAAAACTGCCGAGAAGAAAGTAGTTGTCAGGTTTCGCGCGAAGAAGAAATGAAGCGCATTTATCTGGACAGTAACATCCTCATTTCTTTCTACTCGACTGATAGGGCGGAAGAAACCAAAAACAGGCTTGTCAACGAGGCTCTTACCGTCTTCGCTCAGCTTAAGGATTTACAACTTTGTTCCTCAATTTGGGCGATCACGGAAATGGTCAACATTTTAGTTTCTCAGAAAAAGATGCCGCTTGGAGAAGTTGCCGAAATTGAAAGTCAATTGATGAGTGAAAGGCGGCTCAAGAATCTCAAGGTACAGCTTATAGAGGTTAGTCCTGACAAGGAGTACGATTTCGCCGAATTCTTTTATCATGTGCGCCAGAGCATCTTGAAGTATCACTCTGGCGTTGGGGACACAATTCACAGCGTCATTATGAAAAATAACGGTATCACCGATATTTTGACCTTTGACGAAAAAGACGATTTCAAACAGATTCCCGGGTTGACAGTACTGCATCCGAAGGACATTAAGATCTAGCCGATGGCCTCACCTTTTAACATCATCTCCAACGGCGTTGTTCCTCCGGTGCCAGCGCCGGATATGCATCCTCGCCCAGATTGGCTGAAGGTCAAGTTTTTTAGCGGCGATCGCTATCAGAATCTGAAGCGCATCATGCGCACTCTCGATCTGCACACGGTGTGCGAATCCGCGCGTTGCCCGAACATGGGTGAATGCTGGGAGCATGGCACCGCCACTTTCATGATCCTTGGGGACATTTGCACGCGCGCCTGCGGTTTCTGCGCGGTGCCCTCCGGCAAACCCGTTGGCCCGCCAGATGAAGAAGAGCCCATTCGTGTCGCGGAAGCCGCCGCCCGCATGGGGCTGCGCTATGCAGTGGTCACCAGCGTGAATCGCGACGATCAACCCGATGGTGGCGCCGGCATCTTTGCGCGGACGATTCAGGAAATTCGCAACCGCGTTCCCGGTTGCAAGGTGGAAGTTCTGATTCCCGATTTTCGTGGCGACTGGAACGCCCTCGAAACCGTTCTGGCGGTGAAGCCCGATATCCTGAATCACAATACGGAGACGGTTCCCCGGCTGTATCGCCAGGTGCGCAAGGGCGCTCTCTACGAACGCTCACTGGAATTGCTGCGCCGCGCCAAGCAAGCGCACCCGGACGTCCCTACAAAGACAGGAATGATGCTGGGCTTAGGCGAAGAGAAGAGCGAAGTCCTGGCCACCATGCAGGATCTCGCCGCCCAAGGCACGGACATTCTCACCCTCGGGCAATATCTGCAACCCACGCGCGAGCATTTGCCGGTAATTCGTTTTGTGCATCCGGACGAATTCGCCGAGTTCAAACAAGTGGGTGAGCAAATGGGTTTCAAACACGTGGAATCGGGCCCGCTGGTGCGTTCCTCTTACCACGCCTTCGACCAGGCCGAATCCGCCATCCGCTAGCTTGAGTTTTATTCTTCGAACTCCCGCGCTCTTCTATTTCTGCGAAACAACGGACCAGTCCGTGAACGGCACCGCTCTCCCGCCCCGAACCACCGTCGGTATCACGTGGTCAAACCCTTTGTGCGACCGCGCGGAGTAGCTTAATTTCAGTTCCGGTCCCAGTCCCATATCAACATCGTGCATTCCCTCAATCGCATGAATCAGCCCCTCGCGCGTCAGATCCTTTCCGGCGCGCTTCAATCCCTCCGCCAGCACCATGGCGTCTACAAATCCCTCCAGGCTCACAAAATTAGGCCGCGCATTCGGTGAATACTTCTGCAGCGCCCTGCGGTACATCGCCACGGTTTTCATATCCGTCAGGTAATACGGCGGCACCACTTGCGTGATCACCATGCCTTCGGCATCCGCGCCCGCATCTTGAATCAGTTCGTCCGTTCCCACGAACGACACGGTCAGAAAGAGCGGCTTCCAGCCCTTGCCGTGAGCTTGTTTCAAGATCGGTCCCACAGTGTTCGATGGTCCCACCACGACGACCGCATCGGGGTTCGCGGCCCGCACCTTATCGATTGCCTCGGCCACCTGCGCCGATTGCCTTGGGTACGATGCAGTCGCGACAGACTGCGAGCCATCGGCCTTGAGCGCCGCTTCCACTCCCTGCAGTACCGCGCTCCCGAAGGCGTCATCGGGATAAATCACGCCGATTTTCCGGTAATGCAGCGTGTTCAGAAGCCCGTCAATCTGTTCCTTGGTCTCGTCAAAGTAAGAGGCGCGAACGTTGATGACCCATCGCCGCAACGGTGTGTACAGCGTTTGCGCGCCGGTAAACAATCCCACCAGGGGAATCTCATTGGACTCAGCCAGCGGAACATATTTTGCGGCCGTAGGTGTGCCCACAAAAAAGCCCAGGGCGAACACCTTTTGTGCCATCAGCTTGTCCCAACAAGCTTGGACCTTTGCCGGATCGTAACTGTCGTCAAAAGAATATAGCCGAAGCTTGCGGCCATTTATGCCACCGGCTTCATTCACCATTTGAAAGTAGGTTTCCGCGCCGATAACGGTCTCTCGGCCGAGAAATGCAGACGGACCTTCCAGGGCGGAGCAGGAGCCGATAGAAATTTCTTTATCCGTGACACCCGGCGCCTGCGCGTTCAATCCCCCGGCACCAAGTAAAGCCCAGAGAGACAACAAAGCCCACCACCGATAAGCCTGGTTCGGCAGCCTGTTCATTTGCGGTCTCCTTTTTCTGTCAGGAAATTGGGATAGAAACGCGTGCCCGTTGAACTCAGTTTAGCTGTGGAGTTTGTATTTCGAGGAAATCCTGCGGACGGCGACGCGAATCGGTCAGTCACCGCTTGAATACATTTCTGGCTAAGCAGGTCTCGGACAATGAGTTCAGACACACCCCTGCGCCATATCTGGCGCTACGGAAGGGGTTTTCCAGCTTAACTCGAACTTTCTGGGCGGAGCTTTACTTCGCGGCGGCGACTGCGGCGGCGGCTTTTTTGGCGGCCTTCGCTGCGGTCGAGGCTTTGCGGCGGCGCTTGGTCTTGGGCGGTGTGGCCGGCGCTTCGCCGATCAGTTCAGCGGACAACATGCTGGTGACGAACAGCTTCGATCCATGGTCATCGAAGTCAACGGCGGTGCGCTCGGGATCGGAAGCGGTTACGATTCCCAGGCCGAATAGGTCATGCTTGATGGTCTGTCCTTCCTGCATTACTTGCACAACTGCCTCCTTGGAACGTCTCGCGACTTGTCTCGTTTTACTCGGTGCTCTCTTTTCTAACTGAGAGGTCCCCGACCCCTCGGGGACCTCCCGATTTCACAGGCTAGAGGCTTGTAACGTTCTCCGCCTGAAGGCCCTTCGGGCCCTTCTTAACTTCAAACTCCACCGCCTGACCTTCATTCAGGGACTTGTAACCGTCCATCTGAATAGCGGAGAAGTGAACAAAAACATCTTCTCCAGTCTGACGTTGGATGAACCCGTAACCCTTCGAAGCATTGAACCACTTCACTGTTCCTTGTTCCTTCACTGCTGAACCTCGAAATTGAATTGCTTTGCCTCTCTTGGCCCCATGGCCCAGTTATCCCAAGCCCCGGGAAATGCCTCTAGCCCCGATAAAAAGGGGCTGCGAGTTTGTGTCTCACAGCCCCCTGAACGAGTCAAAAGGTAGTACAAGAGCAACAAACGCTATACCTAACACTATCACAGATAAGGGCTTATTGTCCATATCGGAGTGGACACACCCGCAGCGTCCCATTTCTTGTATCCTATTTATTTTAAATGAATTATTGGAGGCGAGGTACTTTCTACACGCACCCGGCCTGCCGCTACTCTTCTAACGATTCCGGTTGTAAACTCAGGTCTTCTCCGCCTTTTTCTTTCTTAACCCAATATTTTTTGACCCAAGCTTCCCAGCTTTTTCCCGCGGCGGTGTCCCTGCCGGTAAACGCGAGCGCAGCAATGTCCGAGTACGTAATTTTCACCCGCTGGTTGGAATCCTTTGGCAACACTCGCACGAAGGAATCCGTCAGGGTTTTCCCCATGGCGCGATCGAAAATGTAACCTTCGACCTTGGAGCCATCTTTGCGCGTTACCTGCACGTCTCCGCGGTAATCGAACGCTTTTTCCAGGGCTTCCCGCAGTTCCTCTTCATTCGCGAGTTCGGGAACCCAGCCTTGCAATGTTTCGTGCGCCGTTCCAGGCGCAACTTCCAGTTCGTCTGGATGCAGCACGTGTTCGGGACGATCGGCGTGGCGCGGTCCCGTCACGCGCGCGTCTCCTCAAGTTTGCCGCTCTTGTTTTCGATTTGTACTAGAGGATTGTAAGAATGCACCGGCGTCACCGGCTCATTCAGCAATGCGATTGCGCCTTCGTCCGTATTGCGCGTAAAGAGTGTAGCTTTGGCGGCGGCCATCAATCCCTTAAAGGAGCCGAAGGTGTAATCCACCCCGGATGCTTCGTATCCACTGTGCACCATGCAGTTCGCGCACTTGGGATTGCCGGATTCCGTGCCGTAATTCGCCCACTCGGTTGTTTCCATCAGCTCGCTGAACGTCTCCGCATAGCCATCCTGGAGCAAATAACACGGCTTCTGCCAGCCGAAGATCGAATATGTGGGCATTCCCCATGGGGTGCACTTGAAATCGCGTTTGCCCATCAGGAATTCCAAAAACAACATCGATTGGTTAAATTGCCACGATGCCTTTCGGTTTGACAATATCGCGCGGAAAAGCCGCCGCGTCCGTGCCCGCCCCAAAAAATGCTTCTGGTCCGGGGCTTTATCGTAGGAATAGCCGGGCGAAAGCATCATTCCTTCGACGCCCAGCTCCATCATCTCGTCGAAGAACGCGCGCACGCTGTTCGGATCGGCGCCGTCAAACAGCGTAGTATTCGTGGTGACGCGGAAACCACGCCGCAGCGCTTCGCGAACGCCTTCGACTGCTAGTTCGTATCCGCCTTCGCGGCATACGGAAAAGTCGTGGTGTTCTTTTTGGCCGTCCAGATGGACGGAAAATGTCAGGTATTTGCTGGGCTTGAACAGGTGCAGCTTTTCTTTCAGCAGCAGCGCGTTGGTACAGAGATAAATGTATTTCTTCCGCGCTACAAGCCCTTCGACAATTTTCTCGATTTGCGAATGCATCAGCGGCTCGCCACCGGGGATCGACACCATCGGCGTGCCGCACTCATCTACAGCCCGAAAGCAATCTTCTGGCGAAAGCTCGCGCTTCAGCACATGCGCGGGATACTGGATTTTCCCGCAACCGGCGCACGCCAGGTTGCAGCGGTACAGCGGCTCCAGCATCAGCACCAGCGGATACTGTTTGCGGCCCTTGATTTTCTGTTTCAGGACGTAACTTGCAACCGTCCATGCTTGGGATATAGGTACAGGCATTCCTTCCCCTATGGGCTTCACTTCAACGTTAGATGCGGGAACCCGGCCCCCGAATCTCTAGTGTACCTGAGAAGCAACGCTTCCCGGAACCTTAAGATTTTAGCGGGCTTCGTGCATAGTCCCTAATCGGATGCAGCGAAAGGTGCTTAGGTGGCACCCAGGCGCTCTTTTTGTGCATCAGGTGATCGATCGGGCCGGCCCGCGCTGTGTGCTCCATCCGGCGTATGATGGGGACTTTCCCACGGAGAGATTGCTAGCTCATGGCCCGCGCTAACCTACTTTCTCTGTTTCACCAATTTCCCAAACTTGGTGCAGACACGGCTGTTGTGCAGAAGCGCGGCTATCGCCGGCAGCGTGTTACTTATTCTCAGCTGCACGCGCAAGCCAGTTCCTTGAGCAACATTCTTGCTTCGCAAGGCGTTAATTCGGGCGACCGCGTTCTTCTCTGGGGCCCGAATTCCTCGCACTGGATGGCGTGCTTTTGGGCGATCCTGCTGCGCGGCGCGGTTGTGGTGCCCATGGATGCGGGCGCGAGCCGCGAATTCGTGGAGCGCGTCGTTCGCGATGCGCAGGTAAAGCTGATCCTTCGCGATTCGGCGCAACCTGACATTGCGCTTGGGCAACCTTCGCTTGTTTACGACCTTCAGCCTGCTGCTTCCTTGGCAGCCAGCGCGACAGCGGAGCCTTCCATCGAGCCCGCGCGCAGCGACGCGGCGGAAATCCTGTTTACTTCGGGCACCACCAGCGAGCCTCGCGGTGTTGTGCTTACGCACGGCAACTTCCTTGCGAACCTCGAGCCATTGGAACAGAGCATCAACGAATATCGCGGTTACGAGCGCTGGGTTCATCCGTTGCGGTTTGTATCCACAGTTCCGCTCAGTCATGTGTTTGGCCAGTTCATGGCGTTATTCGTTCCTTCTTTTCTTGGCGCGGCCATCGTGTTTGAAAATTCGGCGTTGCCTGCGGAAATTCTTCGTTCCATCAAGCAGGAGCGCGCCACGATCGTGGTTGCCGTGCCGCGTATGTTGGACGCCCTGCGCAACGGCCTGGAACGCGAAATCGATTCGCGTGGCTGGCAAAGCTGGTTCAACTCCGCCTATCCCGCCGCGAAAGAAGAGTGGTTCTGGTTTCGGCCGTGGCGCTTTCGCCGCTTGCATTCGCTCCTCGGGTGGAAATTCTGGGCGTTCATCTCCGGCGGCGCTTCCCTTTCTTCGGACACAGAGGATTTTTTCAAACGCATCGGCTATGCCGTGGTCCAGGGTTATGGCATGACGGAAACCGCTTCGCTGATCAGCTTGAACGATCCATTTCACGCCACGGAAGGATCGGTCGGCAAAGTTCTTCGCGGGCGCGAATTCCGGCTCGGGCCGGACGGCGAAATCCTGGTGCGCGGCGAAAATGTTTCCGCGGGTTATTGGGAAAAGGGCGCTCTTCGTCCGGTGGGGCAGGGAAACGAAGGTTGGCTGCACACCGGGGACCTGGGCGAGATGGATGCCGAGGGCAACCTGCGTTTTCGCGGCCGCAAGAAAAATGTCATCGTCACGCCCGCCGGTTTGAATGTTTATCCCGAAGATCTGGAAGCGGCCCTGCGCAAGCAACCGGCGATCCGCGACGCGGTTGTCGTGCCACTTCAGATCAGCGGAAACGCGGAGGCATGTGCTGTGCTGCTGTTACAAAACGCCGCCAGTCAAAACGGAGAGCCGCAAGCCGCGGTCGATGCTGCGAACACTTCTCTTGCCGAATACCAGCGCATTCGCCGCTGGCTGCTTTGGCCCGAGCCCGATTTCCCGCGCACTCCCACTGGCAAGCCGCGTCTTTCCTTAATCTCGTCACGAGCCACAAGCATGCTGAATGCAAGTGAGAATGTCGTCCCGGGCGAAGCGAGGGATCTGCTGTCTTCCCTCGCATCGTCAACGTCCCTGCCACCACAAACTTCCCTCAAAGATCTCTCATCCCTCGACCGCATCGAACTGCTCTCCTCGCTCGAACATCGCTATAACGTGGAACTGAATGAAACGCAGTTTGCCAACGCGAAATCCGTCGCTGAAATCCAGCAACTCCTTTCGCAGCCCTCCGCCCAGCGCACGGACTTCGTTTATCCGGTCTGGGCGCAACGTGCTCCCGTGCGTCTATTTCGCATGCTCGTGTATTACGCGCTGAGCTGGCCCGCCACGCTTTTGCTCGCTCATCCGCGTGTTGTTGGGCGCGAAAATCTGGGAAGCATGAAAGGGCCTGCTCTGATCGTCTGCAACCACACCACCCGCCGCGCCGACATTGGCCTGATTCTTTACGCTCTGCCCGCGCGCTTTCGCGATCACTTGGCCACTGCCATGGGCGGCGAAAATTTGCGATCCTTTCGTCACCCGCCCGACGATTGGTTTTTCGCCAAACGCTGGCTTTGGCAGATCGGCTACTTCCTGCTGGTCGCTCTCTTCAATGTTTTCCCGCTTCCGCAACTCTCCGGCTTCCGCGAAAGTTTTCGTTTCGCCGGAGAATCCGCCGACCGCGGCTACAGCGTCCTGGTGTTTCCCGAAGGCGTCATCAACGATCGCGACACTGACGGCATGGTGGCATTTCAGCCCGGCGTTGGGTTGCTGGCCCAAAATCTGAACCTGCCGATCATTCCCATACGCATCGACGGCCTTTGGAAGATGAAGCTCGAGCATCGCCGACTCGCGCATCTCGGCGAACTCACCGTTCACTTTGGCGCGCCAGTCTCCTTCCCATCAGACACTCCTGCAGCCGAAATCGCCTCTCGCCTGCAATCCCTCGTGCAGTCGCTCTAAACGGCATGCTCTTCCCGCCAATCGTCATTGAACTAAGCTCCCTAACTTTGCGTATCACTTCTCGTCCATCCAAAGCATGCCAAGGAGACCCTAATGCGCCGCACACTTCTGTTTGCCCTGCTTTGTGCCGGAATGCTTTTCGCCAGCAACACCAAATCGCAGGATGTCCAAAAGTCAGCGCCTGCTGCAGGGGGTCCGCTCTCCGGTCGCTGGATCATCACTGCCGAATACTTGGGCACTTCCGTGAATCTCTCCATGGAGTTCAAGCAGGACGGCAACAAGCTCACCGGGAATTTTGACGGAGACAAGCTCGAAGGCACGGTTGCCGGCAACTCCGTCCATTTCCTGGCGAAAGATGACCAGGGAGGCTCCGAGGAAGGCACGGCCACGGTGCAAGGCAACAGCATGTCCGGCACTATCATTTACATCGAAGGCTCGAATCCTACTCACCCCACGAATACGTCCTTCACCGCAAAGCTTGCCGGAAAGCCTCCCGCTGGTGCGCCGCAAACGCACGACTTTACCCCCACCGTCTTCTATCGCGAGTTTTCCCCCGCCAACAAGCCTGTCCTCACCGTCAATCCCGGCGACACCATCCACACCACCACCGTGGATGCTGGCGGCACCGACGAGAAAGGGGTCCCACGTGTGATGGGCGGCAACCCCGAAACTGGTCCCTTCTATGTTGAATCTGCTCAGCCCGGAGACACCCTGGTCGTTCATCTCGTGCGCTTGCGCCTGAATCGCGACTGGGCAATGAGCGACGACTTCATCGTCAGCCGCGCCGTCGATAGCGATCTCGCCGTCAAAATGAAGGACGGCGGCAAGACCATCCGCTGGCATCTGGACACGGAACACGGCGTGGCCACTCCGGAAAAGCCTGCCGAGCACCTGACGCACTATTCCATTCCGCTGAAACCAATGATGGGCTGCATTGCGGTCGCGCCCGGGCTGACCCACGCGCCTCCGCCGACCGGCGACTCCGGTAATTGGGGCGGTAACATGGACTTCAATGAAATTGTGGAAGGCGCCACAGTTTATCTACCCGTCGGCGTTCCCGGCGCGTTCTTTACGTTGGGGATGGACACGCGGTCCAGGGCGACGGCGAACTAAATGGTAACGCGCTCGAAACTTCCATGGACGTAACCTTTACCGTCGACGTGATTTCCGGCAAGCGCATTCCTGGCATCCGGGTCGAGTCACCTACACATGTCATGGCCATGGGACTGGGCGGTTCCCTGGAGGATGCACTGCGCGAAGCCACGTCTAACATGGCGGAACTGCTGACCACCGATTACACACTCACTCCTTCGGAAGTCGCCCAGGTTCTGGGCACCGCGTCCGAATACAAAGTCAGCGAACTCGCCGACCGCAACGCGGGCGTGGTCCTGAAAATCAATAAAGAGCGGCTGCAATCCTTGCCAAATCCAGCCAAATAGTGGGGTTGCCCGGCGCTTACTTTCTGGAAGCAGCGCCATTAGCCCAGGGAGCCGCTTCCCGGCGTCCCGCTTCCATTTGTGGCAAAATAGTAGGTCTGTGGATACGACCTATGGCTAACCATGTAACGTTCGCCCCCGAAAAAACTGTCAAAAACGCGAAGAAGCTTCCCGCGCGCAATGGCGCCGGCCAAGCCGAGCGCGACCGCATCTTTTATCTTTTCCGCCGCTGGGGCTTCTATGAAGCCACGCTGGATCCCCTCGGCTTCTTCACCCCCGTCAAAGTGCCCGACTTGGAAGGGCTGTCCGGCGAATATGCCGAGGAAGCCCGCCGCTATTACTGTGGCAGCATTGGCGTGGAATTCCTGCATATTCCCGAACTCGAACGCCGCAATTGGATCGCCGAGTGCATGGAAGGCCCGGAATCCAAGGTAGACCAGCAAAAGGTCCTGGAACGCCTGGTCCGCGCCGACCTGTTTGAGCAAATCCTTCAGAGCCGTTACCTGGGCAGCAAGCGCTTTTCGCTCGAAGGCAACACCGCGCTCATCCCCCTGCTCGATGCCATGTTGAATACAGCCGGAGATTTGGGCGCGGTCGATTCCGTGTTGGCCATGAGCCACCGCGGCCGCCTGAACGTGATGGCGCACGTTGCTTGCAAACCCGTGCATGAAGTAGTTGCCGGCTTCGAAGACGTCGATCCCCGCAGCGTGCTTGGCGCGGGCGACGTAAAATATCACGTCGGCGCGACTGGTGTATACACCACTCTGTCCGGCCGGAAAATCAACATTCACCTCGTGTCGAATCCGAGCCACCTGGAAGCCGTCGACCCTGTCGCCATGGGCCGCACGCGCGCCAAACAGACGCGCCACGGTGTTCACGGCGGGAACATCGATCGCTCGCCGGAAATTTTGAACAAAGTTTGGGGCATCGTGATGCACGGCGACGCGGCCTTTGCCGGCCAGGGCATCTGGGCGGAAACGCTGAACCTTGCCGACCTCGCCGCGTACACCGTCGGCGGTTCGATCCACGTGGTCGTCAACAACCTGATCGGGTTCACCACGCGTCCGGTGCAGGAACACTCTTCTTATTTCGCTTCGAGCATCGCGCGCCGCCAAAGCGTGCCCATTTTCCACGTAAACGCGGAAGATCCGGATGCCGTCGTCCGCGTTGGCCGTCTTGCGGCGGAATATCGCGCCAAGTTTGGTTCCGATGTAGTTGTTGACCTGATCGGCTACCGCAGGCACGGACACAGCGAAGTGGACGATCCCACCATCACGCAGCCGCGCCTGTACGAGCGCATCAAGAATCACGCGCAGCTCTGGAAGATTTATGCCGAGCGCACCGGAATCGATGCCACGCCCATAGCCGAAGCCGTCAAAAAGGAATACGAGGAAGCGCAGCGCAAAGCCGCCAAGCTCACGAGAACTCCTCGTCTCCGCAAATTGCCGGATTACTGGGCGCCCTACAATTACGGGAAATACAATCCAGCGTTCGAAGTCGACACCGGGCTAACGCGCGAAAAAATCGCCGAAATCACGGCGGGATTGGTGCGCACTCCACCGGGCTTCAACGTCCATCCCAAAATTGTGAAACTACTGGAGCAGCGCGCGGAAATGGGCCAGGGCAAGCGCCCGTTCGATTACGGTTTCGCCGAGCTTCTTGCTTATGGCTCGCTCGTCCTCCAGGGCAATCCTGTGCGCCTCACCGGCCAGGATACCCAGCGCGGCACGTTCAACCAGCGCCATGCGGTTCTGGTCGACAACAAAACAGAACAGGAATATCTACCCCTCGCGCATCTTTCGCCGGACCAGGCCTTCTGCGAAGTTTATAATTCTTCGCTTTCGGAAGCCGCCTGCGTCGGCTTCGAATACGGATTCTCTCGCGATTATCCCGAAGGCCTTGCTTTGTGGGAGGCGCAATTCGGCGATTTCGTGAATGGCGCGCAGGTCATCCTCGATCAATTCATCAGCGCCAGCGAAGATAAGTGGGGCTTGCCCACCGGCCTGGTTCTGCTGCTTCCACACGGCTATGAGGGCCAGGGACCAGAACATTCCAGCGCGCGCATCGAACGATTCATGCAGCTTGCAGCCGAAGGCAACATGAACATCTGCCAGCCTTCGACGGCCGCGCAGTATTTCCATTTGCTGCGGAGGCAGGCTCGCCGTTTGTGGCGCAAGCCGCTGATCGTTTTCACTCCCAAGAGCATGCTGCGCCACCCTGACGCCTCGTCTTCCATCGAGGAGTTCGAACGGCCGCGCTTCCTGACGCTTGTGCCGGACAACGAAGTCACCGACGCGCAGAGCATCCTGATCGCCAGCGGAAAAGTGGGCCACGAGCTACGCGCCGAACGCCGCCGCCGCAAAGACACCACCACCGCGATTTTCTTCCTCGATCAACTTTATCCGCTGCCGAAGGACGAAATCGCCGCGGCCGTCGCTGCGCATCCCCATGCCCGCGAAATCGTGTGGGTTCAGGAAGAACCGGCCAACATGGGTGCGCTCTTCTATGTGCTGCCGCGCCTCGAGCGCATCGCTCAGGCCGCGAATCTGCGCGTACGCTCCGTGAAACGCTCCGCCAGCGCCAGCCCGGCCACCGGCTCCGCCAAGGCGCACGAACTGGAGCAAAAAACACTCCTGACCCTGGCCTTCGCCACAACTCCCAACTCCTAACTGGCTTTGGAGTGCGGCGGCTCGCCGCCGCTTTTGCGAACTCAGCGAATACGCAATTCCCTGCGGTCAGCGACACGCCAAAACAACGTTGTCATCCTGAGGAGCGCCTTTTGCGACGAAGGATCTCAACGTATATTCCATGCTCGAATTCGACATCGTGCTCGGACGACGCGTTGAGATCCTTCGGCCAAAAAACCGGCCTCAGGATGACAATCGATTTGAATTATTGAGGGGACATGGCGCAAGGTCGCATGCAGCACGATCGCCTGCTCCTCTACCCTGAGGAATATTACATCGCTGTACATACCGACAGAGATAGTTTTTCGACTCTGTATCCGCGCCAGCGTTACGCCCTCTCCTACCTTCAAATCTCATTGCGCCTCTGTAGCACCTCTGCTAACCTCCCTCGCATCGTGCTCCCCGGAGGAAACCTTCATGGCATTTTGTAAAGCGTGTGGTCAAGAAATTGGTACGGCGACGTTCTGTCCCAAGTGCGGCGCCAATCAATCGGCGGCCGCGGTTCCCGTTGCGGCTCCCGTAGCTTCTCCAACGGAAGGACTTCAGGAAAATGTCGCCGGGCTGCTTTGCTACGTTCTCGGCTGGGTCACCGGCATCATTTTTCTACTGATCGATAAGCGGCCTTTCGTGAGATTTCATGCAGCTCAATCGATTGTGGTCTTCGGCGGCCTTACCATCATCCGAATCGCGTTGATCTTCATGCATGGTATTTTGGGTGGCATTATTGGTTTTGGCTTGTTCGGTTTAATTGGAATTCTGGGCTTCATTTTGTGGGTCCTGCTGATGATCAAAGCGTATCAACATCAATTGTTTCGGCTGCCCATCGCCGCGGACATTGCCGATGGCTTAGTAAAGTAAACCCCACGCGCGCTTCAGGCGTGCAAATGAAAATAGCCGTCTTCCTGGAATAGCTTCACCGGGACGGTAAACAGCTCGCTGAGATTTTCGCTCGTCAGCACTTTTTCTTTTGGACCGTCCACGAGCACCCTGCCTTTGCGCAGCAGCACCACGCGCTCGATTTCCGGGATGATCTCGGAAACGTGGTGCGTCACCAGCAATATCCCCAACCCGCTTTGCGCCAGTTCCCTCATGGTGTCTCTCAGCCCGACTTGCCCGGCGATATCCAGCGCGTTTCCCGGCTCGTCGAACAACAGTGTTTGCGGCTCGTGCACCAGGGCCCGCGCGATCAATGTCCGTTTCGCCTCGCCGGAAGACATTTCCGCCACCGCCCTCTTCGCCAAGTGCATGATTCCCAGGCGCTGCAGGGCGAATTCTGCGCGCGCACGATGCTCCGGTTGCGGCGCGTGATGCGGAAAAATCCGCGTGCTGCTGAAAAATCCGGACAACACCACGTCCAGCCCGGTGGCGTCGCTGGTACACACGGCCAGCAAATCCGGAGACACAATCCCGAGCAAGTTTCGCAATTCCGATACGTTCCACAGGTTTTGTCCCAGGATCGTCATCCAAGCGCCTTCGCGAGCCAGTGGATAATTCTCCCGGGTGATTGTGCGGATCAACGTGGACTTACCGCATCCGTTCGGTCCCAGGATGCACACGTGTTCGCCCACGTCGATTCGCAAACACACGCGGTCCAGCGCCAGGTTTTCTCCGCGAACCACCGAAACATTTTTCATTTCCAACAAGGGAGTGCTGTTCATCTTTTAGAGCTTATCGTGCGTGGCGGGAGTCGCCAAATCCGCGGGAAATAAAAAGGAGGCGAAAACACAAGGTTTCCGCCTCCCGGGGTGGGGTAGGGTGTTGCTTACAAGTATCCAGCGGTGTCAGGTGCTATAAGGGCGGACCTGCAGCCTCCGTTGCCGGTTGCATTGCGCTGCCGTTTTCAGAGACGCACCGTGGGGACTTGCGTTTCCAGTTTTCTAGCACCCCGCTATGGTGCTGTCAATTGAAATCCTTGCTAATCCTGCGCTTACAGCTGCGTTTCCGGCTCCGCCTCTCTGGCGGGTGGATTGAGTATCTTGCGGACCGCGCGCCCGAGCGATGTAGGGCTATACGGCTTCTGGATGTAATAGGAGTTCTCCAACTGGGAGGCGGCCGCTCCCGTCGCCTCCGAATAGCCGCTTGTGAACAACACCGGCAATCCGGGAAACCGGGCGCGCAACTTCGTCGCCGTGGCGGTTCCACCCAGTCGCGGCATGACCACGTCGAGAATCGCCAGGTCGGGAGTTTCCTCGGCACACAGCGTGGCCTCTTCTCCATTCGTGGCGGCGAGCACCTTGTACCCAAGATTCACCAGCCATTGGCGGACCATTTCTCGCACCGCGTCATAATCCTCGGCCAGCAGAATAGTTTCAGAGCCGTCCAGGCTTCCGGGAATCGAGAATTCCGTGCTGCTGGAATTCGGCGTCGGCATGGGACCGCCATCGGCAAGCGCTGGAAGATAAACCCGGAACAGGGTGCCCTGCCACGGTTCGCTGTATACATGAATAAATCCGCCGTGTTGCTTCGCGATTCCGTACGCGGTCGCCAGACCCATGCCGCTTCCGGTGCCTCGTTCCTTTGTGGTAAAAAATGGCTCGAAGATGCGCTCGCGTATTTCCGGCGTCATGCCGATTCCGGTATCGGAAACGGCGAGCACAGCGTACCACCCGGGAGTCGCGTACGGATAAAAGCGGCAGAACGCGTCGTCTATTCGCTCCATTTGCGTTTCGATCGCCAGGCACCCGCCCTCCGGCATGGCGTCTCTGGCATTCAGGCAAAGATTCATCAGCACTTGTTCGATCTGCACGGGATCGGCCTGGATCGGTTGCAGGATTCCCGGAATCACCTTCATCTCGATGTCCCGCCCAATCACTTTATCGAGAAACGTGGCCAGGTTTTGGACAATGGTGTTCAGATCCACGGGACGTGGCTGCAATTCCTGGCAACGCGCGAACGCCAGCAGTTCTCGTGTAAGGCTGGCTGCGCGATCGGCTTGCTCTCGAATACGCGCGAAACGCTCGGCGATCCTCGGAAATGCCCGGCCCTCTTCGTAACCCAGCTCGGCCCATCCCAGAATTGCGCCCACCACATTGTTGAAATCGTGAGCCACGCCTCCGGCAAGTTGCCCGATGGTCTCAAACTTCTGGGCTTGCAACAGTTGGTGCTCCAGGGATCGCAGTTCGGTCACGTCTTCGACGATGGCCTCCATCTGGTCCGCGGCTCCCGGCACGGTGAGGTATCGCAGGTGCAGCTTGACGGCAAGCAGGCCGCCATCTTTGCGCCGCCTTCCGTATCCGCGCTGTGAACCAGCCCATCCTTCCGGCACGAAGTAACTACTTTGACGCAGTGCTCCGGGAAGCGGAAAACTTCCGTAAAAAGGTTCATCGTCTGGAGGGCTTCCAATGTGGGACAGGCCAGCATTTGCAGCAGCGATGGGTTTGCCGAAATAAAGGCGCCATCCAGCCCGACACGGCAAATCCCGTAGACCGAGTTTTCGATTAGCTCGTGGTTCAGGCTTTCGCTTTCCGCCAGCGCGCGCCGCCCTTCGCGGTTCGCTTTACGCAACTGCGCTTCTTCCAGCACCCGCCTTACCGTCGCGGGCAGGCGAGCCAACTGGCTTTTTAGTACGCAATCATTTACGCCATGCCTCAGGCATTCTTCCACTTCAGTTTCGCCAAGTTCATCGCTGATAACGATGAATGGAGCCTGCTTTCCCGCTTCCTGCATGGCATTCAACGCCTCCAGCGCGCTCCAGTCCCGCAGCCGGTACGCCGATACAATCAGGGAGAAGTTCTGGATCGCAATAGCATCCAGAAATTCCCGGCAGCTCCGCGCTACCGTCGGCTCAATGGCCATTCCCGCGGCATGCAGCTCCTCCAGAATGCTCTGCGAGGTGGCTGGCGATTCCTCCAGCAGCAACATTCTTATTGGCGTTGAAGCGCTGCCTGCAGTGGTTTCTTTCGCTGTGGCGACGCTGACTGTCTTCAAGTGAAGTCCCGTCATGGCCCGGCCTTTCTTGAGCGACGGAATCGGACAATCTCCAAGGGAATGAGCGACTATTAATGGACTAAGCTACTGAATCAGTAATCAGAGGACGAAGGGGAGGCTAGTGTGGGCCGGAGGATGAGTACTGTCAAGAGGCTTTCAAACAAATCAGGCAGCATTACGAGATTTGCACAGATGTTTCATTTCGGCGCAGATTCACTGCGCATCAACCCGCATTGAACATCGCTGAGCTTCACAAACCTCTAAAGAAACAGAGCGCACAGAAGAATCATCACTGCTCCAAACCAGAACGGTAATCTCATTGCCGCTTATGCAGACCGCCGCGGCTTAGCTTCCAAAAATCTCGTTAATTTTTTCCGCCAGCTGAAAATCCAGATTGCTGATGCCCTGGACGCTGTGCGTGTTCAGGTCGATCACCACTTTATTCCACACGTTGAACCATTCCGGGTGATGGTTCATCCACTCCGCCACCAACGCCACTTGAGTCATTCTTCCGAACGCCGTGACAAAATCCTTGCACTCGAATTCTTTGTGCAGCTTCCCCTGGATCAGTGCCCATCCCTTTACCGTTTGCAGGTTCTTCTGTATGTCCGCATCGCTGAGTTTTTCCGCGCGCATGAAGTTCCTCCCCCCGCTTCGGCTGGAGCGTCCATTATGCGTTGCGCGGCCAAATGCGGCAAGAAAAGCGTACGCCAACGATTGCCTGCGTTTCCGAATTCCAGTACGCTTGATAGTTCGCTCCCAGCGAAATTCCGCGCTGTGCGCTCTCTACGGGAAATGGATCGGAGACAGCCGTGAAAAAGAAAATACGTGCCATTCAATATGGAATCGGGCCCATTGGCGCCTCGATCGTCAAACTGCTCAGGGAAAAGGAATCCGTGGACATCGCCGGCGCCATCGATTCTGACCCCGCAAAGATCGGAAAGGATCTGGCTGAAGTTGTCGGCGCGTCCGACGGGCCATGGGGAGTAAAAGTCTCCGGCGATTCCAAGGGAGTGCTGGATCAATCGGCCGACGTGGTAATGCACACAACTTCGTCTTCGCTGCCCAAGGTGATGGACCAGTTGCTGGCCTGCTTGGATGTTGGTTCATGCGTGGTTTCCACCTGCGAGGAACTTTCTTATCCCTATCACACGCACCCGGAATTGGCCGCGAAGCTGGATAAAGCCGCAAAGGAATCGGGCGTGGCGCTAGTGGGAACGGGCGTGAACCCCGGATTTGTGATGGACAAGCTGGCGATTACGCTTTCAGCCGTTTCTCAGCGCGTCGATCACGTGAAAGTGCTGCGCATCGTCGACGCTTCAAAGCGCCGGCTCCCGTTACAGAAAAAGATTGGCGCGGGCATGACCGTCGAGGAATTTCGCGCCAAAGTGAAAGAAGGAATTATCAAGCACGTCGGCTTGCCGGAATCGGTGGCCATGGTTGCGGACAGTCTGGGCCTACGCGTCGATGAAATCACCGAGACCATAGAGCCTAAAGTGGCCACCGACCGCGTCCAGACAGAATTTCTCACCGTGGAGGCCGGCCAGGCAGCGGGAGTTCACCAGATCGCTCGCGGACTTTCCGAAGGCAAAGAGTTGATTTACATGGAACTTCAAATGTACGTGGGCGCGAAGGATCCCGCCGACACGATTGAACTTACGGGCCATCCAAACATCAGCCTGGTGATTCCTGGCGGTTCGCACGGCGATATCGCCACCGCGTCCGTGGCTGTAAATTCCATTCCGGCGATTCTGGAAGCGCAATCCGGTCTTCGCACTTCGCGCGATCTGGCAATCGGCTTTTTCCCTGCCAAGCCCCTGAAGTAATTTGGAGTGCGGCGGCCCAGCCGCCGCTTTTACGGTTAAAAGCGTAGCAACCAAAGCGAACAATAGGCAATCAATCCGGTAAGACTACTTCTCATAAAACCTCATGACTGCGGAATAATCCACGTCCTCTTTCGCTTCACCCTTCACGAAGTTATACACTTCCCGCACCGCCGCCGTCGTTGGCAACGCCACACCCAGCTGATTCGCAAGGTCCAGCGCCAATCCAAGATCCTTGTGCATCAGCCGCAACGGAAAGCTCGGCTTGAAGTCGCCCTTCAGCATCAGCGGCGTCTTCAAATCTAATAAGCCGGACCTTCCCATACTCGCTTGCAACACTTCCAAGAGCTGTTCGCCTGCCAGTCCCGCCTTCGTCACCAGACCGATCGCCTCCGCGACTGCGCCCACTTCCAGCGCCAGAATTGCGTTCATCGCCAGCTTGATGGTTTGCCCGGCTCCGTTCGGCCCCAAATGAAACCATTTCTTCCCCATCACTCCCAGAATCGGCTCCACTTCTTTCAGCGTCTCCGCGTCTCCGCCGATCATGAAGACAAGATTTCCTTCGCGCGCTCCCCAATCCCCTCCGGTCACAGGCGCATCGAGAAAGCGAACGCCGCGCTCCTGGCAAGCCGCGGAAATCTTGTTCACCAGCGTGGGAGACACGGTGCTGGAGTCCATATAAACGCTGCCCTTCTTTAATCCGCCCAGCGCTCCGTTCTGCTTTCCGTGCTGTCCCCACAACACGGATTCCAGCGCTGGCGGGTCGCTGACGATACTGATCAGCACATCGCTCTTTTCCGCCACTTCTCGCGGCGTTTTCGCCAGCACCGCGCCCGCCGTCACTAGCTCTTCCGCGCGCGACGCCGTGCGATTCCAAACCGTCAGCGAATGGCCCGCCTTCAACAGGTTCATTGCCATCGGCCGGCCCATCAGCCCCAGCCCGATAAATCCAATCTTTCGCGATAGACCCGCAGTGCTCACAGACCCTCCCACGCACGGAATTTCTGTCCATTGGATGCTTGAACCGAAATAATTGTAGCTGATTCTTTACGCCAGAGTGGTTTTAGAGCGGCCAATCAAGCAGTCTTGGGGCGTTGCGGAAAAGGGATGACGGAGGATCCGCCACTGGAAGCATCGCCGGCTCCAGCCGCGGCCGATTTTCTCAACGATTCGCCGTAGGCTTCTTCCGCATCGTCATGGCGCATCTCGAACTTTTCTGCGTCCTCAGCGGGCATTTCCGCAGCAATTCTGTAGATGTAGGGGTAAGGAATTTCCCAACGAAAATATTTTCGCGTGCCGCGCTGGTCCAGGTGTTGTTCCAGGAAAATAGATCGCCCGGAATCCGCCGAAAATGTTCCAGAGGCGGAAAGCAGCATTTCCCCGACACGATATCGAACCGTTACCTTGCAGCCCAGAAATTGCGAGTACTCTGCCACTGCAACGAGTTTCCGAGGGGGTCACTGGCCGGTCAATAGTACCGACGGGCTGTTACTGTGAAATTTTGCAAAGCCGAAGCCCGAAACCTAGTGCGCGTCCATGTGCGGCGGCCTCGGCTGCACTAGCAGGTCCGCAAGAAAATACAGCACCAGAGCCGAGGCGATTCCGTATCCGAGAATCGCAGCCACCACAGGCAAAGCCCATCTGCTCCTTAGACTTAGGTCCCATGCCACGTGTGCCGCCACGAACGCGGCAGCTAATCCGCAGACCGCGCCCAAAACCCGGCTCGCCCGCGACAACTCCAGCGGCGCACCGCACGACGGGCAAGTGAGTTCATCACCGCGCGTCAGTACCAGAGTGCGCGGAACTTTTGTAAAACAAAGCGGGCATGCGCGATTCCACATGGTTGGTCCTTTCTTTTTCCCGGTCGCTACCGCTACTTCTACCGCGCCAAATCCGCGAGCACCGCTTCCCCGGCCCGCCGTCCGCTGGCCATGGCGCCCTGGATCGACGCGTTGTCGCGATGGTCGCCGCAAACATACACGCCCGGCCGAACGCGCACGGGACACTGCGGCGGCTCCAGCGCGCCGGGAAATTGCTGAGGTTGCGCGTGCGTCAAATAATAGCCGCGCAGGAACTGCCACGTGCTGGCCACTTTACCGAACCAGTTTTTCATCTGCGCGATGATGAAGCCGCTTAACTGCACATCCGTCAGCTTGTGCGTGCCCAGCACCTTCGTGGACACCAGATGCTTGCCCTTCGGGGCATAGCTTGGCGAAACATTCGAAATCACCGCGAAATTATTCACTGGTCCCGCTCCGTCGCCGTTCAGGAATAGCAACGGCTCCGCCACCGGCGGTTCGTCAGCCGCATAATAAAAGCACGTCACGCTTCGCGATGCCGGCTCTACTTCCCCGATCAGCCGCGCCGCGGACGGTCCATCGGCGGCAACCACGATCGCACGCGCTCGCATGACTTCGCCGCCGGCAAGTTTCAATTCGTTTTCGTGCAGTTCTTCTACACGCGTGTTCAGTTGCACAGCATCCCCGGGAAGCTTTTCCGCAAGTTGCGTGGGAATCGCCCCCATGCCGCGCGACGGCACTGCCGCGTCTCCCTCTGACATCATCTTGAACACGAATTCGTACATGCGGCTGGAGGATTTGAGCGCGCCGTCCAGAAGAATGCCTCCGAGGAATGGCCGGAAGAAGCGGTGGATCATCGGCTGCGAAAAATGGGCGGACTCCAGCGCTTCCTTCGTGGAGCGGTCCGGCCTGGGAAAAATTTCTTCGATGGAAGAATTGCGCAGCCTGCTTCGCAAGCGCGCGATCCGCAGCTTATCTCCGAGCGTGCCAAAATCTGACTGCAGCGCCTCTCTCCATGCTCCGTGAGTGCGCCATGGGTCGATGAGTTTATTCATTTTCCCGGCGTACCAGGAAATCGCTCCCGGCGCGAAGTTCTTCAATTCCAGCCGCGCGTAATCCAGCGCGCGTTTCGCTTCCGGATACGCCGTGAGCAGCACCTGGAATCCGCGATCGAGCAAATATCCGTCGCCTTGATCGGTGCGCACACGGCCGCCAATGCCGTCAGAAGCTTCGAGTATCTGAAAGCTGATTCCTTTCTCCTGCAACGCGCGCGCGCAGCAGAGGCCCGCAAGGCCTCCGCCGACAATCAGAACATCTGGTTGACTCGGCATTCGACAGGTTCCCCAGACAGTCGTTGGTGAACGTTCAAGCTTTGTGTGGTTCAACACATATCCTGCGGTACTTGGGCAATTTTGCGCAAGTCTGGAACCGTACCGAAGTTAGAGTTTCCCTTGTTGTTTTCTTGCGGTCAGGATTTCTGCAGTGGTTCTGTGTCGCCACTCGAACATTCGTTGCAGCCGCCGCCGTGTGTACCAGCCGCCGAAAAGCTTTCCCAGCCAGCCCAGCGGAAATTCATATTCCACGCGATCTTCCAGACAGCTGGTGTCCGCACTTTCGGGCTGGAATTCGTGCGTGTGCTCCCAGCGGCGAAACGGTCCAGAGACCATCACATCGCGGAACATTTTTCCCGGCTCGCATGCCGTATGTTCGGAAACCCAGTCCCGCGAAAACGGACCTACCGAAACGCGCAACGTGGTCCGCGAGCCTCGTTGTTCGATGTTGCCCGTCCGCGCAATCACCAGGGTCTTCTCCCACGGCGGCGTCAAGCGCTCCAGCGCATCCGGTTCGGCGTGAAAACGGTAAACCGCCTCGGCCGAAGCCGGCATCTTGCTGCGAAATTGAAACTTCTCACTCATACGTAATCGCGTTGTCATCAAAAACCGAATCGTTCCTGCTTTGAATCCGCCGCCCCACAATACTTGTGGACGTATTCTTTCACCG
This sequence comes from Candidatus Acidiferrales bacterium, assembly GCA_963701055.1. GTDB lineage: Bacteria > Acidobacteriota > Terriglobia > Acidiferrales > UBA7541 > Acidiferrum. The sequence continues at coordinate 6,403,021 of OY969563.1, forward strand.
AAACCTTCCGCGCCGTATTCTGCGAACTCATGTACCGGATTTTCCCAAAAATTGGCCGCTCTGGCCCCCACGGCCTGTCATATCTTCCCAACACCCAGAAAATTCCGCTGTATGAATTGGGATTTCTTCCGTCCACCGCGTATTTGTTGTTCAGCTGAATCATGATCTTTGCCGCCTCCTGCGGCGTCCGCGACCATTCCAGGATTTTCTTTCCCCACAGCATCCTTCCCTCTCGTACCAATTGCGTCTGCGCGGCGTTCCACAGCGAATCATGCGTCTTGGCCCCTTCAAACTCTTCCAAGCTATAAACCCATTCGCGTTCGTCCGTCGTATGCTCCTTCAGCGTTTTTCGCGCCCAGTCCGGCAACGATTCGTATTGATCGTAATCCCTCCTCTGCGATGCGAAGTTGTAGCCTACCTCGCGCCACGTAATGAGTTCGTCCAGAAAGCCTTCCGCAGCAGGGCTCATGTTCCACCAACCCTCCCGGCTGCCGCTCGCGCGTACCGCCAGCTTCCCCGTTTTCCATTTTTCGCGTTTCGCCAATTCCGAAAACACTTCGTGAACGGACAAATGTCCAAAGTGCAGGTAAGACGAAAATCCGCTGGCCACATCCATTTCCGGTTCATTCCTATGCTCGGCATACAGTCCTAATTTCTTCGAGTAGAACTGTTGCATTTGCTGGTGCGCGGCTTCCTGTCCTCCGCGCATTTTCGCCGGTGCGACCGAATGATCGATCGGCAGTGGCACCAAAGCTTCTGGCTGCCCGGTAAGTAGCGCATCGGAAGCCATCGGCCATTTCGTCAGCATTTTTTCGCAAAGTTCCGGCGCTTTCGGCAATTTCACTTCGGCCAGCGGTTCGGCATGAGGGAAATGTTCCAGATGCTTCGGCAATTCCTTCTGGATATATCGCCGAAAGTCGAAAGCGCGCTGCGCCACATAGCCCGCCGATCGCAGGGGCAATGGCCCGTTGGAATCGACCTCCTCCAGCAAAATCTTCAGCTGTTTCGCGGCGCTCGCCACCATTCTCGGCAAAAAGAAACACGGAAACTCGTCGGTCACCACCACGCAGGCATCTTCTGCCAGCGCGCGAAGCAGTCCTTTGCCCGCGCCTTTCGCCGGCTCAACGTAAGCCAAATAGCGAATCCCGTGCGATTCGCAATAACGCGCGTTCGCGGTCATGCCTTCCAACACAAATCGGTGCAGCCGGTCGCTGGCCCACGGATAGTCCACGCGCAACGCTTCGAAAATCATCAAAGGCTTACGAAACGCGCGGCAATGCTTCAGCGCGCGGTCCAAGGCGAAGTTGTGCCGCAACCGCCGGCTCGCGATCATCCAGTACAAAACATAATTCGCGCCGGGCCGCACCGGCGCGTCATTGCATTTGCGAATCCGAATCGTCGGAACCGATTTCACGCCAAGTTTGCCTCGTCTTGCCGCCCGCCACAGCTTGACTTTTTTTCAGTCGGGATACAGTCTGCCATCGACCGACACATCCACCTAAACCGAAAGGGCTTCATGCGGACACGAATCCTGTTGGTATTTCTCGTGAGTATAATTTTCGGGGCGCAGGTTTACGCGCAAGAACAAAAGACCTCCACTAAAACTTATGTTCTAAAGGCCGCCGCCATGTTCGACGGCAAGAGCGATACCCTGATAACTCCCGGGCTCGTTGTGGTATCCGGTGGGCGGATCGTCGGCGTCGGCACAGGAGCAACTGTCCCGGCAGACGCGGAAATTATCGACTTGGGCGATGCCACGATGCTTCCCGGCTTCATCGACGCCCACACCCATCTCAGCTTTCCGTTTTCGGACGACTACGACCGCGCCGAACTCCAGAGCCTGGAAAAGACCATCCCCGAGCGCGCCCTCGACGCCAGCGTCAACGCGCGCGTCACGCTCATGGCCGGTTTTACCACTGTCCGCGACGTCGGCTCCGCGGATTACATCGACGTCGGTCTTCGCAATGCCATCGCGCACGGCGACGTTCCTGGCCCTCGCATGCTCGTGAGTGTGCGCGCGCTCGGTGCCACCGGCGGCCATTGCGACGATCAGGACGGTTTTCGCGAAGGCCTCTTCGGTCATGAGTCCGGCCCTCTCGACGGCGTGATCAACGGCCCGGATCAAGCTCGATATGCCGTTCGCCTTAATCACAAATATGGCGCGGACGTTATCAAGGTTTGCGCTTCGGGCGGCGTTCTCTCTCTCACCGACGATGTCGACACGCCGCAACTCACGCAGGAGGAACTAAACGCGCTGGTCGACGAAGCTCACGCGCTTCACCGCAAAACCGCCGCGCACGCCCACGGGGCGGAAGCCGCCAAACGCGCCATTCGTGCCGGCATTGATTCCATCGAGCATGGCAGCTTCCTCGACGACGAAGATCTGGACATGATGAAGCAGCGGGGGACCTACCTTGTCCCCACGCTGATGGCCGCGCAGGGCCTTCAGGAAAAGTTTGATCGCAACATTTATATGCCGCCTGCGATTGCCGCCAAGGCGCACCTGGCGATTAACTCCATGCATTCCACATTTCAACGTGCCCTTGCCAAAGGCGTAAAGATCGGGCTTGGCACGGACGCCGCCGTCTATCCTCACGGTCGCAATGCGGAAGAGTTTCACCAGATGGTCGACCTCGGCATGAAACCGGCCGCCGCGCTGAAGGCCGGAACGTCAGCCGATGCCGACTTGCTCGGCCTGGCGGACAAAATCGGCACGTTGGAAGCTAACAAGTTCGCCGATGTCGTCGCCGTTCCGGGCAATCCGCTCGAGAACATTCGCCAAACGGAACACGTCTTCTTTGTTATGAAAGAGGGCGTAATCTACAAAAATGCCAAACCCGCAGCTTCGCACTGATTTGCTGGAGGCACATTGATGAGCCAACTAAAGCAAACCATTTCCGGCGGATTCGCGGGCGAATATCGCGCCCGCGCCGCCGATCTTCACAAATGGGCTGACCCGCTCTCGGAAGAACAGTTTTGGCACAATCCTTTTTCCTACGGCAACAGCGTCGGCCACCTGGTGCTGCATCTTACCGGCAATCTCAGTTATTACATTGGGGCCAGAATCGCCGAAACCGGCTACATTCGAAATCGCGACCTGGAATTCACCGAATCGCGCCATCCTTCCAAAACGGACGTGCTGCGCAAATTCGACGACACCATCGCGATGGTAATCGCGGCCATTGAGAAGCAGACCGACGCCGACTGGGCCACGCCGTACTCCGCCGAACGCGAACCCGACGCGCATGATCGCTTCACGGCCGTGCTTCATTGCGCCACGCACCTGTACCATCACATTTTTCTGTCCAGGGAACTTGCGAAATCCTGAAGCTCAGGTTTCCAGCTTGAAGCGCGTCGACGCCAGGCGGTACATACGGCGCCACACGAGCCGGTTGATCAGCACCACGATCGTGGCCATGATCAGCGTTGCCGCCAGCAACACTTGAAAATGTCCGGAATCGCTCGCACGGCTGATGGTGCTGCCCAGTCCCGGCGCTTCCACGATTCTGCCTTGAAAATGAAAATATTCCGCGATGATGCTGGCGTTCCACGCGCCACCGGACGCCGTGACCAGGCCGGTAACGAGATACGGAAAAATTCCCGGCAAGATCAGCCGTCGCCAGCGGTCCAGTTCGCTGAACCGGAACACCTTCGCCGCTTCCTTCAAATCCGTGGGTATCGCCATCGCTCCGGCAATCACGTTGAACAGGATGTACCACTGCGTACCCAGCAGCATCAGCGCCATCGCAGCGATTTCCACTCCGCCGCGCATGCGGATCAGCACCAGCAACAACACAGGGAACAATGCCGTCGCGGGAATAGACGCGGCCAGTTGCACTAGCGGTTGCGCCAATCGTGCAAACCGCGGGCTGAACCCGATGGCCACACCCACGGGAATCGTCCACAGCGCACCTATAATCAGCGCCAGATTCACACGCAAAAAGGTCAGCCCGGCACTGCGCAGCAACATAAAATATTCTTCGCGGCTCAACGAAGCCAGCGCGCTCGCGCTCCGGTACATGGCGTAAACCATGAAGCCCGCGCCTATCGCGGCAAACATCCAGCCGATCCACCGCCGCGGCTGTTTCGATTGCGAGGAAGCAAAAGTGGCGGCGGCGCGCTTCGCCCCGGTGGCAAACTTCAGCGTCAGCCAGTCCACGATTGGATGCAGCAAGCGCCGGTACCCGCGAATCAGAAACGATTCTTTCCGGATGAAATTCAGAATCGAATTCTGCGCGGTCTCGCCGCTTTCCACCTGCTCAAACTTGAATTTGTCTGCCCACGCAATCACCGGCCGCCAGATCAATTGATCCATCAGCACAATCACCGCGACCATCATCGCCAGGCCCCACAGCATTGCACGCGTGTTTCCGTTGCTGGCCGCGGTCTGCAAAAACGATCCCAAGCCCGGCAAGCGAAAATCCTTGTCGCCCAACACGAACATTTCGCAGGCCATCAGGAAAAACCACCCGCCCGCCACGCTCATCATCGAATTCCACACCAGCCCGATAGTACTGAACGGCAGGTCCAGCTGCATGAATCGCTGCCAGCGGCTGAAACGGTAAATGATGGCCGCTTCCCGCAAATCTCGCGGAATCGTTTTTAATGAAGAATAGAAACTGAATGCGATATTCCACACCTGTCCTGTGAATATCAGGATGATGGATCCCAACTCCACACCCAGCTGACGGTTGGGGAACAACGCCACCATGGCCAGCATCACCGCGGGAAGAAAACTGAGCACAGGGATCGATTGCAAAATGTCCAGCAGCGGAATCAGCACGATTTCCGCGCGCTTCGATTTCGCCGCGGCATATCCGTACGCCAGCGCAAATATCAGGCTGATGGCGTAGGCGATGAGGATCCGCACCAGCGAATACAACGCGTACGCCCATAAACTCCGCGGGTCCTGAGAGATTTCCGCTTCCACTTTTACCGGACCGAGCCACGACCGCCCGATCGAATACACTGCGAAAATCACGCCGAATACCGCGAAAAACACCGCAATATCGATCAAAAACGCATACGCCCAGCGCGATCCGATCGGCCGTTTTGTCGCCGGCGGTATGGGTCCTGGTTGTTGAGACAAAGGGATGTCGGAGGGCACGGGATTTTCAGGCTTCCGTTAGCGTTAATTTCCCGCTAGCCGCGTCATAATCAAAAATCTCCGCATAGCGGCCCCACTGGATCGCGGTTTCCAGTTGCCGGCTCGCTTCGTCTTGGCTGAAGTGTTCGTCCAGCAAGTCCTGGAAAAATTCCGCCGGCAGGGTACGATCCGCCTTAGCCTTCAGCGATTGTTCCATCTGGCGCAATAGCGGAACATTCGTCAGCACCGCCTTCCGGAAAATTGCCTTGCGTTCCTGAATGTCTCCTTGCGCGAACGCCTGTCCTACCGGCGTGATCAATGCATCTCCCTCTTCCAGCTTCAACATTCCGAGAAGCACCGCGGTATCGACGCTTGGCAGCAGCGAATCTACGTCCAGGCTCAATTCGTCCGCCAACACATGCAAATCCGCGCGCCCACCCTGGTCCACCAGAATCTCCAGAAGTCCCGCCAGCCCACCGGGCCTGGTGTGCGGCAACATAATCTGCGTTTTTCGAACGGTCCCTTCCGTTCCGGGCAATCCGGTCGCAGTGTGTCCCGCGTGGTCTTGCCGCGTCAAGGCGCGATAGATCAAATCCACCAGTTCCACAAAACGCGGGTCTTTGTGATCCCGCGGATGTGGCAGTTCCACGTTGAATTCCGCATGGATGTGCGCGGGGTTTCGTCCCAGCACGATGATCCGGTCCGCCAGGATCACCGCTTCTTCGATATTGTGCGTGACAATGAAAATCGCGCGCGTCGGAATTTTCTTCCCCTGCCAAAGCTCCATCAGTTCGCCGCGCAGTGTTTCCGCCGTCAGCACATCCAGTGCGGAGAACGGCTCGTCCATGAACAACACTTCAGGTTCTACCACCAGCGCTCGAGCCACTCCCACGCGCTGCTTCATCCCGCCGGAAAGCTCCTTTGGATATGCGGACTCAAACCCGTCCAGTCCCACCGCGTCGATAATCCGCAGCGCCCGCTTGTGCCGCTCAAATTCCGCAAGACCGCGCGCCTCGAGCGGCGCTTCCACGTTTTCGATCACCGTAAGCCACGGAAACAACGCAAAGCTCTGGAACACGATCGACACGTTCGGCGTTTCATCTTTCACCGGCTGCCCGTGCCAGTACACTTCTCCGCCAGACGCAGGCGAAAGCCCCGTCAGCATCCGCAGCATGGTGGATTTTCCGCAGCCCGACGGCCCAAGCAATGCAATAATCTGTCCGGGATAAATGGCGATATCCGTGGGAGAAATCACCTGGATGCGGTTCCCATCCGGCTGGGGATAGAACTTCTCCAGCTTGCGTGCCTCGATGATGGGTTCGATTGCTGTTGTTGTGGTAGTAGCGCTCATGAGTGCCCGTATTATCGCTCAATTCTGCGCAGCAGAGAGCCTATTCCGCTGCATTCGGCGTAATCGCGTTTCTCCGGTTACAATTCCGTGAATACTTGATGACTGATCCAAACACATCGCCTTCCCACGGCAGTTCACGGCACTTACCCCATTGGTTGTTGCCGCTCGGACTCTCGCTGTTGCTCTCTGTTTTGATTGTCCTGCCGTTCTTCTGGCGCGGCACCGCTTCCGGCCACGATTTTGAGTTTCATGCGGCCTCTTGGCTCGACGTCGCGTCCCAGTGGAAACAGGGTGTCCTCTTTCCCCGCTGGGCGACCTCGATGAATCACGGATTCGGCGAGCCGCGCTACATTTTTTACCCGCCGCTCTCCTGGATTCTCGGCGCCGCGCTGACGCTTTTGCTTCCGGATGTTGCCGTGCCTATCCTTTATATCGTACTGGTGCAAACCTTCGCCGGACTTTCCGCCTATTTTCTTCTGCGCAAGCTCGCCCCGCGACGCGCTGCCATTCTTGCCGCCGGATTCTACGCCATTAATCCCAATGCGCTGCTGATGAGCTATATCCGGAGCGATTTCGCCGAACAGCTGGCCTGCGCCTTTTTTCCATTGCTGCTCTTGGGGGCCCTTCGTGTGGCCAACCTTTTCGATGACGATTCTCCACCGCGCCGCTCCATCGCGCTCTTCGCGATTCCGTTCGCCGCGGTTTGGCTTTGCAATGCGCCCGCCGGAGTCATCGCCAGTTATTCCATGGCTCTGCTATTCGCATGGGCCGCGCTTTCCGATCGCTCCTGGCGCCCGCTTCTACGCGGCATTTCCGGGCTTGCCCTCGGCCTGGGCCTCACAGCGTTTTATCTTGTGCCCGCCGCTTACGAACAACGCTGGGTGAACATCGGCCAAGCCCTGTCTAGCGGCCTCCTGCCCGTCCAGAACTTCCTGTTTACTCGCATCGATGATCCAGAGCATACCTGGTTCAACTGGATCGCATCGATTTGCGCCCTTGCCTTGATCCTACTTCTGGCGCTGGCGGCTCTGGCCTCCCGCCGCTTCGCCGATTCGTCTCCCGCGACGCGCAATCGCCAAGCATCTACAGCGTTGCTGCTGTTGGGCATAGCCGCCACGCTGCTCACCCTGCGTTTCACTCTTCCCCTCTGGACTTACCTTCCCAAACTTCGCTTCGTGCAATTTCCCTGGCGATGGATGTCCATCATTGCGCTGATGGCCGCCTGCTTTCTCGCCTTTGCGATGGAAAAGCGCCGCGGCTGGCTTTGGTTTGCCGCGCTTTGCCTGCTCAGCGTCCCGCTTGCCAATTTTCAAGTGCAAAACACGTGGTGGGATCCCGACGAAATGCCCACCATGCACGACGCTCTCGACAACGGCCCCGGCTTCGACGGCACCGACGAGTACGATCCCGTGGGCGACGATCATCTCGATCTGCCCGCCGATGCTCCTGAGGTGAAAATTCTTCCAGCCGACGCTGCGGATTCCGCCGCACCCAAAGCCAATTTCCAGATCGGACGCTGGTCTCCCGAGCAAAAACAAATTCGCGTCGACTCTCCCACCGAGGCGCGCGTAGCCCTACGGCTGCTGAATTACCCCGCCTGGCGCGTGCAGTTAAACGGCAAACCGTTGACTCCCGATCGCATGGACGACGTCAACCAAATGGTCATTCCGGTGGAACCTGGCGCCTCTGAAATTAAAGTGGAATTTGTGCGCACCGCCGACCGCAAGCTGGGCAATGCCATCTCTGCGATCAGCGCAATACTGGCCCTCTTCTTACTGTGGGGAAAGCCAAAGCAAAGCCGCGAACTCTCTTAGTGTAGCGCTGGATTATGTACCAGTGCCGCATGCTTACCGCCGGTCAATTGACGGATGCCGAATATCCAGCCCCTGCACAATGTAAATCACGTCCTCCGCGATATTCGTCGCGTGATCCCCGATGCGCTCCAGATTCTTCGCCACCAGGATCAATTCGAAGGCGGGAAAAACAAGGCTGGAGTCGCCCATCATGTAGGTCAAAAGCTCACGGAAAATCTGGTCGCGGTAATGGTCCACCTGATCGTCGGTGGCCATCACTTTTTGCGCCAACTCCACATCGCGCCGCACCACGGCATTCAACGCGCTGCGCACTTGTTCTTCCACCAGCTCGGTCATGCGCGGAAGATCGACGTACGGCTTCACGCGCGGGTGGCGCAGAATCCGCAGCGCGCCCTGCGCCACGTTTACGGCCTGATCGCCAATTCGTTCCAGATCGTTGTTGATGCGCGAAACCGCCAGCACGAACCGCAGGTCTACGGCCATCAACTGGTGCAAGGCCAGAAGCTGGACGACGCGATCGTCGATTTCCAGCTGCAGCTCGTTGATCGCATCTTCTTCGTCCAGCACACGCTTCGCCAGCTGTTCATCTGAATCCAGCACCGCGTGGACCGCCTGATGCACGGCACGCTCCGCCAAGCTGCCCATCCACAGCAGCCGTTCTTTCAGTTCGTTGAGGTCCTTCTCAAAATGGCGTTCCATTCGTGCCTTCCCATTCGCATCTTAGCTGCAGTCCCGGGCCCGTCAAACCAAATTCATGCAATTCCTCATCCAAAGCGCCCGGTGATATACGCTTCCGTCTTCGGATCGCCCGGGGTCGTGAACAATTGCGGCGTCGGACTAAATTCGATCAGCTGGCCGGTCAGCAAAAACGCGGTAAAGTCGCTGACGCGCGCGGCTTGCTGCATGTTGTGCGTTACGATCGCGATGGTGGTCAGGTTTTTCAAATCCACCAGCAGTTCCTCGATTTTCGCGGTGCTGATCGGATCGAGCGCTGAACAAGGCTCGTCCAGAAGCAGAACTTCCGGCTCAACGGCCAGAGCGCGCGCGATGCACAACCGCTGTTGCTGCCCCCCGGAGAGCTCGTAGGCTGATTTATGAAGGTGGTCCTTCACTTCCTCCCATAGCGCCGCGTGACGAAGGCTTTTCTCTACAACATCGGCGATCGGCCCCTTGAATCCGTTGATCCGTGGTCCGTAAGCCACGTTTTCAAAAATGGATTTGGGAAACGGGTTTGGCCGCTGAAACACCATGCCGACGCGCCGGCGCAGTGCGGTGACGTCTTGCGCCAGGATATTCTGCTGATCCAGCAGGATTTCGCCTTCAAGCCTGGAAGTGGTCACCGTCTCATGCATACGGTTTAGCGTGCGCAGCAGCGTGGATTTACCGCAACCGGAAGGTCCGATCAATGCGGTCACTCGCTTGTCGGCGATCCCCATGTTGACGTCGAACAAAATCTGCTTGCTGCCGTAATAAAAATTCACCTTGCTGATAGTCATCCGCATCGGCGCGGCCGCGGCCTGTTCTTTGGTCCCGGGAAGTCCTGCTGTTGGTGTTATGTTCACGGAAGGCCCCGGTTTGGATGACGCTTGCATCCCTATCCCCTCGGTACCGCTATGCCCCGCGACAGAATCGTGCGCGCCAAGATGTTGATGATCAGGATCAACCCGAGCAGGACTAACCCCGCTGCCCACGCCTGACGATGCCAGTCCTCGTACGGCGACTGCGCGTAAGTGTAGATCATCACCGGCAACGACGCCGTCGGTTGCCCCCAACCGTGGCTCCAATACAGGTTCCCCAATGCGGTGAATAGCAGCGGCGCCGTTTCCCCCGCCACCCGCGCTAGCGCCAGCAGTATCGCGGTAAGAATTCCGCGATAAGCCGCCGGCACGATAACCGTCGTTATGGTTTTCCATTTGCTTGCTCCCAGTGCCATTGCGCCCTCGCGCAACATCCTTGGCACGGCTCCCAAAAACTCTTCCGTACTCCGCAGCGTGATCGGGATCATCATTAGTCCCAGTGCAAACGCGCCCGCCAGCGTTGAAAAATGTTTGAACGGCAGCACCGCGATGCTGTACGCAAAAATTCCGATCACAATCGATGGTACACCGTTCAACAAGTCCGCCGCATACCGTACCACGGATGCCACTCCGGCCCCGCTGAACTCCGCCAGATAAATCCCGCCCAGAAATCCGATGGGTACGCCAAACAGCGACGACGCCAACAACAGCTTCGCGCTTCCTACGATGGCATTGGCCATTCCTCCGCCGGATTCTCCCACGGGCTTGGGAAGCTTGGTGAAAAAGGCCCAGTTAATGGACTTGCCGCCGTTGAACACGAGGTAGCCCAGAATCAGGAACAGAATCGCCACGGAAACAAACGCGCAAACTCCCGTCATCGTGAGCATGAAGTTGCTGAGAAATTTTCTCCAGCGGAGCCGCACGCTCATTGGTTGCCCTTTCCGCTTCCCTTTTGCGTGGTCACCACAATCAGCAGCCGCGCCAGACCATTCAATACAAATGTCAGCAGGAACAGCACCAGTCCAAGTTCGATCAGCGCTTGTAGATAAAGATCTCCCGTGGCTTCCGTGAATTCATTAGCGATAACCGCTGCGATGGAGTATCCCGGCGCGAACAAGGATGCGCTGATTTTCGGTGAGTTTCCGATGACCATCGTCACGGCCATCGTTTCGCCAAGCGCGCGCGCCAGTGCCAGAAATATGGAACCCATGATGCCGGTCCTGGCGAACGGCACGACAATCTTCCACGTGGATTCCCAACGCGTCGATCCCAACGCCAACGCTGCTTCGCGCTGGTCTCGCGGCACCGACAACAACACTTCTCGCGAAACTGAAATGATGTACGGGATTACCATGATCGCCAGCACAATTCCCGCGGTCAGGAAGCCCACTCCGTACGATGGTCCTTTGAAGATGGGTAGGTAACCAAAAGGCTTGTTCAGGGCCGGATAAATCACCGTGCGCATCAGCGGTACCACGATGAATATCCCGAGAACGCCGTAAATCACGCTGGGCACAGCCGCCAGCAGGTCGATAAAAAACTGCAACGTGTCTGAAATACGCGGCGGCGCGAGCTCCGCCAGAAAAATGGAAGCGCCAATGCCAAGCGGGATGGCGATCAATAGTGCGACAGCCGAAGTGACCACGGTGCCATAGATGAAGGGCAGGGCCCCAAACTGATCCATGACCGGGTCCCAGACCTGCGTCACGAAGAAGCTCAGACCAAACTTGTGGCGCGGCAGCACGGAATTCATCCACAGTTCATAAACCAGAAGAACGGTGATCAGCACCACCGACGCCGCAAACAGAAACGTGATCAGCCGTGCGATCTCATCGCCGTCTTTCAGCTTCGATAAAAATGAGCGCGAGCCCAATAGCGGACCCGCGCTCGGCACCGTTGGATTTGCTGTCGCCACGTCTCTCTTCGATTTCTACTGAACCTTGCTGATTGCCTTCAATTCCTTCTCCACAACTTCCTTCGGCAGTTTCGCGTAGGAAAGTTGCTCGACTTGCTGCTGCCCGTCGGTCAGCATCCATTTCAGAAACCCCTTGATCGCGTCTCGCTTCGCGGCGTCCTGAATCTTTGAAGGAATCAGTAGCCAGGTGAAGCTGGAAATCGGATACGCCGTTTTGCCAGGGGCGTTCGTGATGCTCACGCGAAAATCGGCGGGCATATCTTTCGCTGCGCCCGCCGCCGCGGCCGTCACGCTCGCCAGATCGGCCTTGATGAAGCTCCCCGACGAATTTTTCACGGTGCCGTAAGGAATGTTGTTTTGTACCGCATAGATCAGTTCCACGTACCCGATCGAATCGGGCGTCTGTTTTACCAGGCCCGTCACTCCTTCGTTGCCCTTTCCGCCCAGACCCACGGGCCAATTCACGGACGTCGCCTTGCTCACCTTGCTCTTCCATTCGTCGCTGATCTTCGACAAATAGTCGGTCCAGATGTAGGTCGTGCCGCTGCCGTCCGAGCGGTGGATCACGACGATGTCTTGCCCGGGCAGGTTCACGCCCTTATTGGCTCCCGCGATTGCCGGATCGTTCCATTTCGTGATCTTACCCAAATAAATTCCCGCGAGTGCATCGGGCGTGAAATTCAACGCTGCGGTTACTCCGGGCACGTTATACGTGGGCACCACCGCGCCCAGGACTGTTGGAAAGTGCAGGATCTCCGCCCCGCGCTTGCTCTCATAGCCCTTGATTTGCTCGTCGGTCATCGGCCCGTCTGTCGCACCGAAATCCACGGTTCCATCGGTCATCTGTTTGATCCCAGCTCCAGACCCCACCGACTGGTAATTGAAATTTATATTTCCGACTTTTTGGTGATACATATCGAACCACTTGGAATAAATCGGATTCGGGAATGTGGCACCCGCTCCATTTATCAGTAGGCCGCCCTGCGCCCAAGCCAACAGGCCGAGCGCAAGGACAGCGGCGAGCATCATCGCTGGGCGTTTCATATCGGTTCTCTCCCTCGACTCTTGCAATTTATCGTAGAGCCAACAAGTCTGAAGGCCGCAAGTTACAGGATTGTTACATCTGGACGTGAGTCTGTTAAAATTTGGAAATACCCGTTTTTGCGTTACTAACATGTTTAGTTTCTTATACTTGAGCTCCTTCAGAAAACAAGAGGGCGGCTCCCTGAAGAGCCGCCCTCTGCCGTCCTCCCCATAAGGACGGGTTAAGTGATCGTCACCCGCCTATGGCAGGTAGTAGCGGAAGGAGGTGAAGAACATGTTGTTCGTGGCATGCGGCTGGATGGTCGTTGTTCCCGTCAAGCCGTTGCTTCCAGACCAGGTATTGCGATAGATGTAAGAGTATTGGAGACCCCACTGTACCCTTCCTCTTTCGCCCTGGTAAATTTTGTTCCAGAAGCCCAAGGTCGCTTCCGAGATGTATCGGGTGTCACCCGCGCAGGTACCGCCAGTTCCCGGCGTGCCCGTCGCGCTGGGCAGGGTTTCTGTCGAGCAACCCGTGTTGTTGGAATATGGTGAGCCGTAGCCGCCAATGCCGTTCAGGGTGATCGAAGTGGCCGTCAGCGCTGGATATGCAGGCTGAATACCTCCACCCGCGCAAGGCTGCTGTCCGACCGCGCCGCAACCGGGAATCGCAGGAGTGTTCGTAACTTTAATGGTGTCATAGCCCACATAGGCGGTCCGTGCTGCGTATTCGCCGCCCACGTACCCATACAGATCCCACTTCGGCGTCGCATGCCACTCGATCCGGGCCAGCCACGAGGCATTGTGGATCAGCGCGATTGTGCCATCCGGACGAAGCGTGGAGTCGGGCAACTGTGCCGTCGAATAGCGGCCTGCGCCGTCGCCATACATCCCGCTTAGTCCGAGATCTACCTTCTTCGACAATACCGGGGCGATTATACTGAAGCCAATAGCTCCGCCCGTGCTCGAATTGTTGTACGCACCAATGGTGCTGGGTGCCAGGCTTCCATTAACCGGGCAGGCCAAATCCACTGGCGTCGTCGGAGTCGGGAAGTTCTTCGCTGTAGTTCCCGCCACCGCGCAAGGATAGATCCGGTTCTGATACGTGCTCACAATGCCCCACAGCTCAAAGTGACCAAACCCCGGGTCCACCGCCAACTTGGCGATGAAGTCCGGCGTCTTGTTGATTGAGTATCCCGTGGTATCCGAAAAGTTAAGCAAACCGCCGCCCGCGCCAGGTGCAAACACGAACGAGTTCTGGTATACAGTGGCCACGCCTGTCGCCGACGTGTTGGTGTACGTGCTGAACCCGCGTCCGCCGACGGTTGCCTCCGGGTTTTCCGCGGATAGAGCCACCGTTACTTTGTTGTCAAAAGACTTGGCGACGCGCAAACCGTACTGCCGTTCCCAGTTGAAGCCCACCTGGTATTGTGGGTCGATCGTCTGGGGGATCCACTCTGTCAGGTTCACAGTTCCGACTCGGTCTGGCGTGACCAAGCTCCACATTTGGCCACCGGAGACCGCCCAGCCGTCCGCGAAATCCGCGCGCGCGAAAGCCTGCCGGACCCGAAACACATACGAGTCGCTCTGCCGGTTGTTGGAGGTCACACCCGTCCCCAGGAAGTCTGACTCGTAGTACCCATACACGCTGGTGTCGCCAATCTTCGTGGCTGCCTTCAGGCTCAGCCGCGATTGCCGTGCCGTCATGTTCAGTTCCGGCAACTTTCCTACCGCGTTTCCGGAAAACGGAATCGCGTTAAACTGCGTATTTATGTCGTCGCTCATCGCGCGCTGACGGTTCACCGTTTCAGCCGCGATGAATCCTCCTGGCGTGATGTCGATCCCCTTGAAACGGATTGTCAGTGGCCCCTTGTCGTCAGCCTGTCCCGCCGTAGTCGCAACGGGATTCGCCGAGCCTGCCGACGACGCCGAACCCGCCGCGCTGGCGTTGCTGGCCGCTGCGTTGCTCGCGGCCAGGTTTGCCACGGACGTGTTCAGTTCGGAAGTTGTGGTCTTCACTTCCGCGGAAGTTGCCGCCGCTTCGGTCGCCTTCACGTTGGCTTCCGCCGCGCGTGAATTTGCCGCCGCTGCCGCTTCCCGTGCTTCTTCAATCTGACGGTCGCGCTTGGCCAATTCTTCTTTCATCTGTTGAAGTTGTTCCTGCTGCGCCTGCAGAGCCTGCCGCAATTCTTCCATCTCCGCGGCGATCTCCGCATTCGTCTTTGCCGGAGCCGCTTTCGCAGCGGTTGCAGACTTGGCTGGCTGCGCGTCGGATTTCGGCGTGTCTTTCGGTGAATCTTTCGGTGAGTCAGCAAGCGCCGTTCCCATGGTCAGGAACAGCGAAAGTGTTAGTGCTGCAAGTTTTTTCATTGCCTCTCTCTTCTTCGAAACGAATTTCAGATTGTTACCGGGAAAGCAAAACACCCCGGTCCAGAAGGTAGAGGCCGACTCTTACGGCTATGTCAATTACACATGAATAGTCCGTAACAATCGCGCCGGTTTGAGCATATCCTCATTCTTTTCAGCGCATTAACTTGTTACAGCTTTCACCTTAGAGTGCTGCGATTCTCCGCAACCTACGATTTTTGCGGGAGCGCGTCGGTTTTAGCTTTTTCAAGCGAGCTGGTAATTGGCAATCTGCTCGTCGCCAGTGTTGTGCAGGTTGGGTTTAGCTTATCGGCTCAATCCCATCTCGTAAGCCAGCACGATCTGGGTAACCACATAGCGGTAGTGCGCGTCGGTGTCCTGAATGTCAGCATCGGTCTTTTGTAACTCCGCCTGACTAAATTCGACGATCGTCGCCAGCCCGAGCTTGTAGCGCGCCTGCGCTAATTCCAACGCCAAGTCGGCTTGCTCGCGGAGTTGCTGCGTGACCGACAATCGTTCGTAAGCGTTGTACGTGTCCAACCAGCTGTTGCGCACATCGCGTGCAACGTTGTCCTGCAAATCCTGGAGCCTTTTTTGTTGCGCTTGCGTGGCCAGGTCGGCGCTCTTCGCCCGAGCGTTGAACAAAAATCCGTTGAACACCGGAATGTTAACGTTCACGCCCGCCGCCCCATACCAACTCGTGATGTTGGGGTCGCGCCAAGGAGCTCCTCCAACCACACCCAGCGCGGTCACCGTAGGCCACCATAAATCATGTTCCGCGCGGCCGAATTTCTCCGCCGCGGTTACTTCATCTCGCAGAGATCTCACCTCTGGCCGCAAATCCAGTGCCTGCTGAATCAATGGCGCGGCATCCTGCGCGGGCGGCATAACCGGCACCGCCGGCTCGACGGGCGCAAACTCCTGGCGGTCTGAGTAACCGAGAATTGCAGAGAGGGTGGAAAGCGAAGCCTGGTAATTATCGCGCGCATCCAGCAACAGCAGCTTGGCTCGGGCAAGGTCCACTTTGGCGAAAGCCAGATCGACGTCCGATTTAAGTTTCGCCGTCGTGAGCGCTTGTACTTGGTCGACCAGTAGCTGCCGCTCTTTTACGGTCTCTTCCGCCACGAGCAAGAGCGCTTTGGTTTCCAGGGCGTTATAAAACGACTGATCCACCGCAAGGATGATCTGCTGTTTTGTGGCAACGGCATTTTCATCCGCCGCTTTCGCCTGAAATTGGGAGTTTGCGATCAAGTTCGGAGTCCGTCCAAAATCCGTTATCAACTGGCTGACCTGAACTCCTCCCGCTGCCCTCGAATACATTCTTCCGTCCGTCAAATATCCCGCGGAAAGCCGGCCCCCCGGATCGGCACCAATGCCCGACAAATTCAAATTCACCTGGGGCATCAGTACCGACCGCGTTTCGCGCACGGACTCGTGGGCCTGCAACGCCACCAGCTTTCCAACCGTAATTTGCGGGTTGGCGCGCAGGCCCGTCGCTTCCGCTTGCTCCAGAGTCAGTTCTTTTGCCGTGGAGGTTCCGGCTGTGCCCTGCGCCGCCATGGTCTGTTGCGGCGGCATCGCCGTCGGCTGAGGCGTTCCTTGGCTTTTGCCAACAGCAGGCAAAGCGATTACGCCCAGCAAAACCGCTCCCAGTTTTATCATCTGCCTCACGACGCCACCTCCGTCGTGTGCTGCTTTCTTCTGCCGTGGATCACCAGGTATACCGCGGGTACCAGGAACACCGTAACAACCACGGAGACTCCCAGGCCGCCGATCACCGCGCGTGCCAGCGGCGCATACTGTTCGCTGCCTTCCTCGATTCCCAACGCCATCGGCAGCAATCCCAACAGCGTCGCCAGCGAAGTCATCAGAATCGGGCGCAAGCGCACTTTGCACGCTTCGATGGTCGCCTCTTTCAGGCCCATTCCGCGCTCGTGCAGGATGCCCGAAAATTCCACGATCAAAATGCTGTTGGACACCACGATGCCGGTCATCATGATCACGCCCATCAGCGACATGATGTTCAGCGTCGTGTGCGTCATCCACAAAAACAGCACCACGCCCGCCAGTCCCGGCGGGATGGCCGTCAAAATAATGAAGGGATCGATGAACGACCGGAACTGCGCCATCAGGATCAGATACACCAGCATCACCGAGAGCAACAATCCAATGCCGAACCGGAAAAACGATTCGTGCATGCCCACTACCGCTCCGTGCACGCTGACGATCGCGTTCTTCGGCAGCTTCAATGCGCCGATTAATTTGTTCACTTGGTTGCTGATTCCGCTCAGATCCTCGTTTTTCGGCATCACGTACACGTCAATCACGCGCCGGATTTGATAATGATCCACTTCCGTCGGCGTATTGATGGGCCGGATGTCCGCCAGCGATTGCAGCGGCGTATATTCCTTGGAATTCGCGGCGCGCAGCGGGATATTTTTGAAGTCGGACATGGTCATCGACTCGATTTGTTTATTGAAATATTGCACCGTGAGCATGTAGTTGTTTCCCGTTTTCGGATCGATCCAGTAACTTGGCGCGATCATGCCGTCGGAGGTCAGCGCGGTGATGACATTGTCCACCACGTTCTTTGGAGTCAATCCGAGCAGGCTAGCCTGTTCGCGATCTATATTCAGCTCCAATCCCGGATAATCGATATCCTGCGGAATCAACACATCGCTTACCAGCTTCGAACCCTTCAATTGCAGCGCCAGGCCGCGAGCGATTCCGTAACCCTCCTTCAGGTCGTTGTCGCTCACCTGAATGTCGATCGGCGCGGGCAACCCCTGATTCACCACCGAATCCACCAGGCCGCCCGCCTGGAAGTAGGCGCTCAACTCCGGTAAATCGTTGGCCATCTTTCGCCGCACTCTTTCCATGTATTCGTAGCTGCCTATCTTGTGATCTTCCGCCAGGTTCACTTGCACGAATGCCGTGTGCATTGCGGAGTTGGTCGTGTAAATCGCCGAAAGATCGGGGGTGATGCCGATGTTGGACACGATCATTTGCAGATCTTTCTTTCCAACCACGGACCGGATGACATTTTCGACTTGCGCGATATATTTGTCGGTAACTTCAATGCGCGTCCCAGAAGGCGCCTTCACACAAATAACGAATTGCCCGGGGTCGGTGCGCGGAAAGTAAGCTCGCCCCACGAACGGGAAAACCACCGCTATCAGCAAAGCAATGGCGCCCAGAATTACCAGCGCGGTCCGGCTTGGTCTCTTGAGCGCCCGGGTTACGTGCTTCTCGTAGAAACTAAGCAGGCGGTGAAATTGCTTGTTGAATGCGGCTACCAACTTTGGCAGCCATCCCTTTTGCTCATGCGCCTCGTTCTCTTCCCCTTCGCCGTGGCCGTGTGCGTGCGCGTCGATGCGGATGAATTGTGCGCAGTACAGTGGCACCACCGTCATGGCGAAGATGTATGACGCGAAAATCGACAGCACCACTCCCAGCGCCAGGTCCGTGAACAGGTATTTGCTCACGCCGTAGAAAAACGTCACGGGGAAAAACACAATCGAAGTGGTCGATGTGGCCGCCAGCACGGCCAGCGCCACTTCCATTCCACCTTTTTCCGCCGCTTCCCGCGGTGGCACTCCCTGCTCCATGAACCGGAAGATGTTCTCCAGCACCACAACGGAGTCGTCAATCAATCGCGAAAACGCCAGCGCCAACCCGCCCAGCAGCATGGTGTTAATCGAGCCGCCAAGCGCGTTCTGTACCAGCAAGCAGGTCAACGCCGACAACGGGATCGACAACAATACCGCGAACGTCGCTCGCGGGCTGCCCAGGAACAACAGGATCATCAGTCCTGTCAGCAGCAGTCCGATGCCGCCTTCCTTACCCAGATTCCAGAGCGCCGTTTTCACGAAAATGGACTGGTCAAACACCACCGCCGTCCTCAGAGAGGCCGGGATGTCCACCAGGTGCTTGGTCGCTTCTTTGATCCCGCTGACGATGGAAATGGTGTTGCTATCTCCGCCCTGTTTCAGAATCGGGATATACACCGATCTTTGCCCGTCAATTCGGACGATGTTGGTCTGAATCGCTCCCGCATCTTCCGCTTTGCCCACATCCGCGACCACCACCGACCCCAGCCCCACGCTCTTCAGCGGAATCTGGTTAATGTCGTTCGGGTCATTGACCTGGCTGTTGGCGTAAATGTTGTAATCCCGTTTTCCGATGCGCACGTCGCCCGCCGGCAGAATCAGGTTTGAGTCGTTTATGGCGTGCACCACGTCCGTCAGGCTCAGTTGGTGCGCTTCCAACTTTTGCGGATCGACATAAACCTGGATTTGCCGGTATGTGCCGCCAAATGGTTGCGGCACGGACGCTCCCGGCACGCTGGCAATCTGGTTGCGTACCTGAAATTGCGCCAGATCTTTCAGTTGGGTCTCATTGAGTCCTTGGCCTTTGAGAGTGACCAGGCAGACCGGCAGGCTTGAAGCGTCGAATTTCAGTACCACTGGAGGCAGAGTTCCTGGCGGTAATCGCCTGAGGTCCGCCATTGCAAGCGTGGCTATATTGCTGAGCGCCGCGTTTGCGTCCGTCCCTGGGGTGAAATAAATCTTGATCAGACTCACACCTGTCAACGATCGCGATTCGGAATGGTCGTAGTTGCTCGCCAGTGTGAAAAAACGCTCGAACGTGTTTGTGATGTCCGCTTCAATTTGCTGTGGTGGCATGCCGGAATAAAACGTCGCCACGACCACGACGGGGATATGTACAGCGGGAAACAGGTCCACGGGCATGCGCACCATAGTCGTCACGCCGACCACGGCAACCACCAGACACAACATGATGATGAAATAGGGATACGCCAGCGCAAACTTCGGCATTACTTTCCTCCCGCTTCACCGGAGGCGCCGGACTCAATCAGCTTCGGTTGTACTGTCATCCCGTTCCTAAATTCATTTCGACTGCCCACCACCACTTCGTCTCCCTCTTGCAACCCAGAGATAACTTCGATGCGCGTGCTTCCTTGCATCCCCAGGGTGACCTTGCGTTGTTCCAGCATGTTCTTTGGACCGACCAGCAACACCGTTCCCGCATTGCCGCTTTCACTCATATCGACCACCTCTAACGGCACGGTGAGCACGTTTGCTTTCCCCTGTTCGGGAACAATCGCCACCACGTACATTCCTGGCATCAACTGTCCATCCACATTCTGAAAATCGATTTCCGTGTGCATCGTTCGCGTGTCTGGATTCAGCGAGTCCGCAAATCGCGCTACCTTGCCCACATAATCCTTATTCAACGCTTGCACGTGTACCTTGATCGGATCGCCAAGTCTGATCGTTGCCGCGATCGATTCTGGAATTGGCAACACCAGTCTCAGCACGGATATCTGCGCTAGCCGTACCACCGGTTCCGCTTGCTTGCTTTCGGAAGTTCCAGCGGCGATCAGCGATCCCGTATCCGCATAGCGAATCGTCACCACTCCCGCATAGGGAGCGGTGATTCGCGTGTACGCGGACAGCGCCGTATATTGCTGTTGCGTGGCTTGCGCTACTTGCAACGCCTGCTCTGCCGCGCTCAACGCTGCTTCCGCGCTGGAGACCTGCGCCGCAGTGCTTAAGTCCTTGGCTTGCGCATCATCCACTTCCTGTTGCGCCACCAGTCCTGCTTTCTCTTCCGATGCCTGACTCAGACGCGTGTACATGGCATGAACCGCGCTATGCGTGGACTTGGCCCCCTGCAAATCGCTTTGCGCCCGGGTTACTTCTTCCTTTGCGCGCCGCACCGCAGCGTCCGCCCCGACTAATTGCGCCTGCAGTTCGGGAACCTCGAGGACCGCCAGGGTTTGTCCCTCGGTCACGTGCGATCCCACGTCGACATAAATGGCCTTGATGTAGCCAGCCACCTTCGCGTGCACATCCACATCCTGGAATGGCTTGAACGCGCCGGCGAGCGTCAGCGGCGCTCCGAGTGTTCCGCGGGTGACTTTCATCACGCCCGCTACGGGCACCGCCGGTCCGAGCGAGTGATTTCCGTCGTCGGCTTCCGTCTTCGCGCGGCGAATGGTCACCCAGGCCAATAAAGCCAACAATGCAACTGCCCCTGCGATTAATGCCTTCGTTTTAGCGCTCATTACTTTTCCTCATCCGGCGGCGTGCACGCACATTACATTCCACGTATCTGGAGAAAAGCGGAACTGCCGCGAAAAATCCTACGTCTCCGGCGTGCTTCTACCGGAAATCCTCAATTTTCTGGCCTGGAATTAGGACTATATTACGATTTCGCCGCGGGAGGAGGGCGGAACCAAACGCTTACGATCAGTTCCACCGGTTGCGGCAATGTTGGGTCTTGCAGAATGGGGGTAGGGAATTCGTTTTTCTCCACCGTCAATCGCACGAAAATTTCCTGAACGATTGCTTGGAGTTGCGCATTATCCCCTTGCACTGGCGTGAAATGATCCAGTTCCGATGCCCCCACGGTCGCGCGATGACGTGCCAACGCCTGGAAGGCGAGTCCGTCTGAGTGGCCCATCAACGCTAGAAACGGATTGTAGACGAGCAGCGCAATCAACAGCAGCGAGAGACACAACTGCCAGTAGAGTTGCACACGTTTACATGCGTCACGGCTGGGCACTCAGGTTCTCCCCTCCTATTCACCTTAATTTGACTCGCCTCTCCGGTCAAGTGGATGCCCGGGCCGGGTTTCTTGGGAGGGAGGAGAGGGGGCCGGTGCCAGGGGTGCGCCGGCCCCCAAGGTAGGACTTGGAGTGAAGAACAACGCGACCAATGTCTCAGCCCGGAGTCACTTGAGAATGAAGGTCATATGAATTCTTGGTGACCACTTCCGCGCTGCCTAAATCGTCTGGCCGCGCTTCGCCGCGCACCATCAGGCCGCGGCCGTGGCGCACGTCCAAGCCCCGCACCCAAAAAATAATGTCTTCGGCAATGTTAGTTGCGTGGTCGGCGATGCGCTCCAAGTGACGAGTGGCCAGCACGAATTGCATTCCAGGGGTAACCAGTGCAGCATCCTGGGTCATGTTGTGAAGCAGCGTGTCAAAAATCTGGTCGCGGTATTGATCGACGATGTCGTCGCTTTCCAGCACCTGCGCGGCCAGCTCGGCGTTGCGGAAAATCAGCGCACCCAAACTCCGGCTGACCATCGAGCGCACCGCTTCCGTCATCGGCGCAAGTTGCTCCGGCATCTTTGCTTCTGGCGTTTCGCGCAACGTGATCACGCGCTCCGCAAGGCTGACGGCAATGTCTCCGATGCGTTCCAGATCGTTGGTGATTTTCAGAGCGGCCACAATCAGTCGCAGCTCATCATCGCTGAATCCACCGCGGCGCAACAGCCGGATGGCGTGCTCGTCGATCATGATTTCCATTTCGTTGATGCGAGGCTCAAACAGGAATACTTCGCCCGGCAAACCCGCAGTGCGCGGATTATCGAAAGCGGTGATGGCGTCCAGCGCCCGATTCATGGCGCTTTCCACTACGCGCGCCATCGACACCAGATAATTCACCAGCACATCGTAGAGAACCGCTTCGGTCAGTCCAGGAGCTGTGCCCATCGGCGAACCTCCGCGCTGCGGCACACCTGCAACGGTCGCGCGCGACTCTTATGATGAAACGGAATTGTTACTGAACGTTAACGCGTAGGTAAATAAGTGAAGGAAATGGAATTATCCGCCAGCGGCGGGATTACCCCGGTAGGCGCGTGAAATTCCGCTGGATGAGGAAATGCCCCGTGCTGCGGAGCGTTCCGGGTCGAAAATGGGGACAGCAAAATGAAATTTGGAACCTACGCCCACTTCACTTTCCACCCAGATGCGGCCGCCATGCGCTTCCACCAGATGCTTGGAGATCGATAGTCCAAGGCCGGTGCCGCCGGCTTCACGCGAACGCGCCACATCCACGCGGTAAAAGCGCTCGAAGATGCGCGGCTGATCCGCTTGCGGGATGCCGATGCCGGTGTCCGCTACGGTGAAGATCACTTCATCGCCGCGGGTTTCCGCACTCAGCAGGATTTTGCCGCCGGGTAGCGTGTACTGGATCGCGTTGTCCAACAGGTTTTGCAGCACTTCCTGAAGGCGGCGATTGTCCGCGGCCACATCAGGCACGTGGCTGGGAAGATTCAGCGAAAGTGTCAGGCCTTTTTCGGAAGCGCGGCGTTGCGCAGTTTCGTAGCAGGATTCGATCAACAGTGGAACGCTGACCGCGCGGATTTCCAGGTCCATCTGCTCGGCGTCCATCTGGGAGAGCCGCAAAAGATCTTCGGTGAGCCGGGCCAACCGCCGCGAGTGTTCCAAAATGATGGCCAGAAAACGCCCGCGGTTTTGCGGGTCGTCGATGGCTCCGCCGATCAGGGTTTCCGCGAATCCCTGAATGGCCGTGAGCGGCGTGCGGAATTCGTGGGAAACATTGGCCACGAAATCGCGGCGCACACGCTCGAGTTTTCGCAGATCGGTAATGTCGTGCAGCACGATCACCGCGCCGGAAGTTTCTCCCGCGCGAACGGCCGCAACCGTTGCCGCGAAATAATGTTGCCGCAGCGTCCCGGTGACGATTTCCGCTTCCACGCGCGGTTCGCCCGCAAGCACGCGCCGCACGGCTCCAATCAATTCCGTTTGGCGCACCACTTCCAGCAGCGAACTTCCCGCGACCGGCGGAACATCCAAACCTAAAATGGAGGCAAAGCCCGGATTCGCAAACACCAGCCGCTCTCCCGCGTTGACGACAGCGACGCCTTCCACCATCGATCCCAGAATCGCCGCGGAAAGATTGCGTTCTTCGGTCAAAGTGCGGATCGTACGATCAAGCCGCGATGCGGTTTGGTTCAGCGAAGTTCCCAGCGCTTCCAGCGAATCGCCCGACCTGTCGGAAGCCAACGGGCGAAAATCGCCTTCCGCAACACGGCGCGAAAACTCGCGCAGCCGTTCGATGCGCCCCGTATACGACTGCGACATCAGCATCGCGACGGCGCCGGCAAAAAAGTAAATCAACAAGGACCACAGCCACAGCCTGCGCCGGAAACTCCACAACTGGTCGCTGAAACCGTCCATGGGCAGCGCGAGGCGCAGGATGATCGGACCGCCGCCTTGCAAATCTTCGCGCACCGCGAAATACAACAAGCGGGTGCCTACGGAAACGCTTTGCCGCGTGGCTCGGCCTTCGCCGGTTTTCAACGCCTCAACCACTTCCGGGCGTTCGGCATGATTTTCCATCGTGGAGGTTTCGGATTGCGAGTCCGCCAGAACCCGGCCATCCGCGGCGATGACGGTGATGCGCACGCCACTAGTGGCATTCGCGGCAACCCACGTATTCAACGCGGCGGTGTCTTCTGGAGTTTGCGGCGCCGCGTTGCTGAGGGGAAGCGCGTGCAGACCCATCAGCCGGGCAAGCCCTTTTAATTGCTGGTAACCTTCGGTTTCATAGCTGTTGCTAAGGGCCCTCTCGGCAAGGAAATCCACGGCGAGCAGCACGCTCAGCAGCAGCGCAAGGAACGTCAGCGCCAGTTTCCCGAAGAATTTACGTTGCACGGGTCTCGAACAAGTATCCCGCACCGCGCACGGTTTTCAGGTGCAGTGGATTTTCCGGATCGGCTTCGATTTTTTCGCGCAAACGGCGCACATACACGTCCACGCTGCGCGGCGTCACGAAGCGGTCCGTGCCCCAGACGGCGTCGAGCAACTGATCGCGCGTGAAAACGCGGTTGGGACGCGACGCCAAGTAATAGAGCAAACGAAATTCCAGCGTGCTGAGCGGCACAGGCTTGCCGGCGTGGCTGACGCGATACGAAGCGGGATCAATGGCCAATTTCCCGATTTCCAGAATGCGGGGTGCGTCCGCGGGTGGCTCCGCGCGCCTTAGCAACGCTTTGACTCGCGCAATCAGTTCGCGTGGGCTGAAGGGCTTGGTGACATAATCGTCGGCGCCCATTTCCAGACCAACCACGCGGTCCGCTTCATCGCCGCGCGCCGTCAGCATCAGCACCGGCAAACGATTCAGCGACTCTTCCTTGCGAATCTCGCGGCAAATCTCCAGGCCAGACATTTTCGGTAGCATCAGGTCCAAAAGCAGGAGATCGGGGGGAGTTTTCTTGATGGTGGCCAGGCCGCTGCTGCCATCAAACGCGGCGGCGACCTGAAAACCTTCATTGGCAAGGTTATAGCGAACGAGTTCGACGATATCGCGATCGTCCTCGATGATCAGGATGCGCTTCATATACAGCTCTCGGGCTGGCGATCGCATCGGTAGAAGTCTACCGTAGCGCGCCGGATTGCGATAGACATGGTCAGGTTGTGGCACCTCATGGCTCATAAAGGAGTCAGAGGCATTGTGACAAGGGAGTGAACAGGAGTGGTGACGCGAATGTAACGGCATTGTGAATGAGTTGTAAAAGAAGGGGAGCCGGATTGTTATGAATAGTCTGTAACAAAGCAAGGGATTCGGTGCGTTTTGGACCCAACTATGAGAGATCCCTCTCCTCGCAGGCCGTGCAACCGGGGACCAAGTCGAGGCCGCCAGAGAACTCTTAGTTGGAGCAGTTCCTTCGAGAGATCGCGTCCCCACAATTATTATTTACTCTAACATTAAGTACCTTATTTATAACAAAGATGAGTTTCGGTCGGCGCGCCGACCAAAATCAGGGATCCTATCGCGAAAGGATCCCCATCCTTTCTATTTCTAAGATAATAAAGGAGTTACAAAATTCAGAAGCCGTTGGGCGTGACCTATGAAGTTTGGCCCCGACTGCGAACAAATCTTACGCCATCGCTGCCGATATTTCGCGAAAGTGCTGAAATGATTGGAGGTTACAGGCGCTTGGATCTAAGTAGTGGGGATCACTACTGTCCGGTTGTCGAATTCTCATACCGACGTAACTGTCTGTAACGCTGGAGCTTAAGTGACATTTCGACTTTTTTCGATTTGAAATGCAAACGGCGTTTTTGGCTCCTCCTGGCTTGGTCTGATTCTGCGAAACAATGGGGTGTGAATACCGGACGAACTGTTTTTTCGCAGCTAATGGATTTTCTGCCCGCCTACGAGTTTCATAAATGTGTAAGCCGCTACCGCGGCGATCACAAGGTACAAAACTTTTCCTGCCGAGACCAGTTTCTCTCGATGGCTTTCGCACAACTAACGTATCGAGAGAGTCTCCGCGATATCGAAACATGCCTACAGTCTATCGGCGGTAAGCTCTACCACATGGGGTTCAGAAGCAAGGTGGCACGATCCACTCTGGCCGACGCAAACGAATCACGCGACTGGCGGATCTATGCCGACTTTGCGCAAGTCTTGATCGCTATCGCGCGGCCACTCTATGCGAGCGATCCGATCGATGTCGATCTGGACCGGAGTCTGTATGCTTTGGACTCCACCACCATCGATCTTTGCCTCTCGCTCTTTCCTTGGGCTAAGTTTCGTGAGCACAAGGCGGCGGTGAAGATGCATACGCTACTGGATCTGCACGGCAATATCCCCACGTTTATCCGCATTACGGACGGCAAAGTGCATGACGTGAACATCCTGGATGAGTTCTTTCCCGAAGCCGGTGCGTTCTATGTGATGGACCGCGGCTACATCGATTTTGAACGCCTCTTCGTGTTCACCCTCTGCTCGGCATTCTTCGTCGTACGCACCAAAGAGAATGTCTTGCTGCAGCGGCGCTACTCCCATCCTGTGGACAAGACCACAGGCGTGCGATCCGATCACACCGTCATTCTGACCGCGATCGATTCCGCGAAAGCCTATCCCGATTCCTTGCGCCGAGTCAGTTATCTCGATATCGAAACGAAGAAGCGACTCAAGTTTCTGACCAACAACTTTGTGCTTCCAGCATTTACGATTGCCCAGATCTATAAGTGCCGTTGGCAGGTGGAATTATTTTTCAAATGGATCAAACAGCACTTGCGCATCAAAGCTTTCTACGGCACCAGCGAGAATGCCGTGAAGACTCAAATCTGGATCGCCGTCTCCATGTATGTACTGGTGGCCATCGCTCGCAAGCGTCTTGGGCTGGAAAAGAGCCTTTACCAAATTCTACAGATTTTGAGCATCACGAGTCTTGAAAAAGTGCCCATTTTACAGGTGTTCGAAGCCTTCGACTCCCAATCGGAGTTACTCGATAACTCTAACCAGCTAATTCTGTTCGGCTTATAACCGGACAGCAGTGAGTGGGGATAATCGAGCCTCAGAGGACACATCATGTTTCGCGGCCAACTTCTCGCTAAGGCTCTTATCGCGTTGGCGTAGTGGTACACAGTTATCGTATTACAATTAGCCTGTACTCGAGTTGTGTGTTCCCGGAAATGAATCTCCTTGGCAGTCGCGAAACGGTCGCGTGGATGTGGGGGAGCTTGCCTGGACTTGAGATTCACGGGAAACAGCCCGCCTCGGAAGGCGGGCCCTACAACGGCGAGAGGGGTTCGCACCCACCCGTTATGCGGTGAAAAGCGAGGGATCGGCCAGTTTTCTTGGCCGATCAAACTTTTTGCACACTTGTTTCGTCTAGGTATAGAGAGGGCGCAACTGCAGCATCCACGTACAGGGGTTGGGATGAGTCCAAAACAGCCTGAAGACCGCAACCTGTTTCCCGGAGCGCTGGAGATGATGGTACTGCAGACGCTGAAGCGCCAGCCGCTCCACGGGTATGCGCTGGCACAACACATCAGGCGCATGTCCAACGATCTGCTACAGATTGAAGAAGAGGCGCTCTATCCGGCGCTGCGGCGGCTGTTGAAGGAAGAACTGGTGAAGGCGGAATGGAGCGTTTCCGCCACCAAGCGGCGCATCCGGATTTACAAGTTGACCCCGGCGGGTCGAAAACATTTGGAGCGGCAGGTTTCGAGTTTCGAGCGGATGCTCGAGGGAATCCAGCGCGTGCTCGCGCCGGAGGAATCATGAACTGGCTGAAACAGCTTTTCTCTCGCAACCGGCTGTACAAAGACCTGGAGGAGGAAGTGGCGTTTCACCTGGAAGAGCGCGTGGACGAACTGGTGGCTACCGGCATGCCGAAGAAGCAGGCGGAAGTGCAGGCGAAGCGGGAATTTGGCAATGTGTCTCTGCTGAAGCAGACGGCGCGCGAAGCATGGGGATGGAAATGGCTGGACGATCTGCTGGTGGATTTGCGCTTTGGTGTGCGCATGCTGCGGAAGAATCCAGTGCTGACGCTAGCTGCGGTGCTGACACTTGCCTTGGGAATTGGCGCGAACACCGCGATTTTCACGCTGCTCTACGGCCTGGTGCTGCGGAGCGTGCCGGCGCCTAACGCGACGCAGCTGGTAAGGGTGGGAATTGCAAGTAAAGCAGACCCGACCGATGACGGCGGGACGTTTATGACCATTCACATGCTGGAGACATTTCGCGCAGAGCAATCCGCGTTTCGCGAGCTTTCGTCCTGGGACGACAGCGAAGTACTGCTGCAAGACGCGCAGGGGGTGATGCAAAGATACGAAGCGGGGATGGTGAGCGGGAATGCCTTTGGCTTGCTCGGACTGCAACCCTACCGCGGAAGATTGATCGAGCCATACGACGATGTGCCGGGAGGACCGAGTAGTGGCTGGCCCGTGGTGCTGAGCTACGGTTTCTGGAAGGACTATTACGGTGGCGCGCAAGATATTGTCGGAAAAAAGATCACGATTTCCGATGTTCCGGTGACCGTGGTGGGCATTACACCGCCCGACTTTCAGGGAGTGTGGCCCGGAACGCAAATGAAAATGTATTTCCCTCTGCATTTTGAACCGGCGGCACTAAAGATGCCGGACTTGCTGGAAGAGAAGGGCGACAACGTATTTGGAGTTGCGGTGATCGGCAGGCTGAAACCTGGGGTAGGCATGACGCAGGCTAACGCCGAGGTAGCGCAATTGCAAAAAGGCTTGTTCGACCGGTTTATTCCACTGCGATTCCAACAGGACCCGTATTTTAAGAAGGCGTATCTGCACGCGGACTCGGCACGAACGGGTCTGCCGAATTACATAACCTCCACCTACAAAAAGCCGCTGTATTTAATGCAAGGGCTGGTTGGAATTGTATTGCTGCTGTGCTGCGTGAATATCGGCGGGCTGATGATGTCTCGAATAGCAGCGCGGCAACAGGAGTTTGCGGTGCGGACGGCCATGGGGGCGTCCGCGAAGCGGTTGGTGCTGCAATATTTGACGGAGAGTTTTGTAATCGCGCTTGCGGGAAGCGCGCTGGGAGCAGCGGCAGCGTGGTACGGAAGTGATTTGCTGCTGCGCTTCTTCCGCGATCCGATGATGGGCGAAGCGGTTTCGGTGCATCCGGACAAGGCGATGTTCTGGATGACGCTGCTGTTTGCGGTAGCAACTACGTTATTGTGCGGAACGTTGCCGGCGTGGCGCGCGTCGCGAACAGACCCGGCGGCACTGCTGAAATCGCGGAGCACGATGGGAGGGCGGAAACAAATCGCAGGGCGGATGTTCGTGCCGGTGCAGGTGGGGCTGTCGCTGGTGCTGGTGATGCTGGCGTCGCTGCTGTCCGTGAGCGTGGTCAAGCTGCGCGGCGAGCAGACGGGATTCGATCTGGACCATGTGACGATCCAGACCTCGCGTTTACACGTGCTGAAACTGAAAGGTGAAGCGAAGCTGAATCTGTACCAGCGAATGGTGGACCGGTTGATGGAAATGCCGGGGATTGACTCGGCCGCGGTCACTTCGCAGACCCCGATGACGGGGATAAAAATTACCGGCGATTTCCAGGCGGTAGGGGAAGGGGCGAACCCGCCGGAAGACTCGCAGATGGCGTATAACGACGTGGGACCGGGATATTTCCGAACAATGAGGACGCGGATTCTCGCTGGACGGGAATTTACAAGGACCGACCGGCAATTGAATGTGTGCATCTTGAATGAGTCGGCGGCGGAGTTCTTTTTTCCACATCAGCAAGCACTGGGAAGATATGTGCGGAGCCGGGTAACAAACGATTTCCCCGATGAAGTGGCGTGCCAGGTGATCGGGCTGGCGGAAGATGCGAAGTTTTACGACGTGCGGCAGGGACCGCCGCGCACGATTTATCTGCCCCTTTCGACGAAGCGCATCGACACCAGCCTGGGGAACCTGGTGTTTCTGATTCACTCGCCGACGAAAGCCCAAGCAGTCTCCGCGTTTCGCGCCACGCTTTCGGAGATTGCGCCGACGGTTCCGCTGGTGATCTTCGTCACGATGCGGGAACAAATGGATGCGGCGCTGGGAAGCCAGGAATTAATCACGCTGCTGGCGAATTTTTTCGGCGTGGTGGCGCTGTTGCTGAGCGCGCTGGGATTGTATGGCTTACTGTCCGCAAGCGTGACACAAAGACGCGGAGAGATTGGCGTACGCGTGGCGCTAGGGGCGACGCCCGGCAGAGTGTTGCGAATGATCCTGAAGGAAGCGTTGGGGTTGCTGGTCTGGGGAATGCTGTTGGGCGCGGTGGGTTTGTTCTTTGCGATGCGATTTGTGGTGGCGATGTTGCATGATATCTCGGCGTACGATCCAATGACCCTGGCCAGCGTGACCGCAACGCTAGTGTTGGTGACGATCCTGGCGGCGCTGGTTCCGGCGGTGCGCGCGGCGAGGCTAGATCCGAATGAGACGCTGCGGTCGGACTAGAGACGCAGTGTTGCCCGAAGAGAGTTGACCGCTCAACAGTTGTCCAAAGAACAAACAGCGGCAGTACCCAAAGACCGCAGAATTTTCGTCATAACCTCAAGCTGGAAGCACGCTTTTCAGCGCGGACTGACCGGCGGACCAGTAGACCGGCGCTGGCAAATGTCCTAATTTCGACTGTAAATCCACAAAGTCGGCGTTTCGTGTTTGTTATCGCTAAGCATCACGGAGCGGTGGCACAAAGAGAAGCGCTGAGAGGCAAAAGGCCCATGAGTTGGCGGATGAACCTGGCATTGTTCGCGATGTTGGCGATTTCGGCCCCGGTGATTCGCGCGCAGTCGCAGAAAACTTTGACGAATGCGGACATCGTGGAGATGACCAAGGAAGGATTCGACTCCAATCTGATCGTTCAGGAGATTCAAGCGAACGACGCGGACTTCGACATTTCTCCCCAGGCACTGATCAATCTGAAGAACGCCGGCGTGACGCAATCCGTGATGCAGGCGATGCTGTTGGTGCAGACGGCCAAGCCTTCACCTTCGGTGGTTCCGGCTCATGCAACTGTGCCGGCATCGGCGGATGGCGCTGGGGCGGATCCGACGAGACCGGTGTGCAACGCGCATTCAGGATGCCTGCTGCGCGATGGCACCGAGGTTACGCTGAAATTTGCGGCCGATCTCAGCTCGAAGACAGCGCACGAGGGCGACCCCGTGGAATTTCTTCTGGACACCGATATAAACGTGGGAGAAACCGTGGTGGTACCAAAGGGCGCGCACGCGGTAGCGACGGTTTCGACAGCGAAGAAAGCTGGGATGATGGGGAAGCCGGGCGACCTGAGCGTGCAATTGCAATATTTGATCGCGGGCAGCAATCATGTGCGCCTGCGCGGAACAAAAGGCAAGGAAGGCGAGAGCAAAACCGGCGCGACGGTGGCACTAACTGTGCTCTTCGGGCCGATTGGATTGATCAAGCACGGAAAAGATGTGGACATACCAGCAGGCACGTCGCTGACGGCATACATCGATCAGGATGTCTGGCTGCCGGCGGTGAAGTAGAAAAACTGCATAGGAACCAACGCGGTAATATGTTCTAGCCTTAGGGCGGAGCCATCCTCTGGCACCGCAAACAGAAGCCAAAACGATGTTGAGGATAAGCGCATCAGAAATAAACAACGGGGCGATGAATGCGGTTGAAGTGTACTTACCAATTTGATTGGGTGGCTGGTGTCCTGCTGCTGGCGCTGGCTTGCCTGGCAGCGGGCGGCTTCGCCATTGGCGCTGGACAGAACGTCTTCGGCCAAGACCCGGGGCAAGCACCGAAAGTAAAGCCAAAGACGAGTCCGTCCGCAAAGAGCGCTTCGTCCACTAAGCCGAAAATCGCTCCGCGATCCGAATATGTGGGGGATCAGACCTGTGCGCAATGCCATCAAGATAAGTTCGCTACCTACGAAAAAACCGCGCATAACCTGACGTCGCAGATCGCCAATCAGGACACCATTGTCGGCACATTTGCGCCGGGCGCGAACAAGATGACCACAGCGAATCCGAACCTCTCCTTTGAGATGGACAAAAAGGGCGACGAATTTTTCCAAACTGCAATTTGGGCTTCTCCCGACGGTGGCGCACCGCGCACGCACACGGAGCGCCTGGACCTGGTGATCGGATCGGGTGGAAAAGGGCAAACGTATTTGTATTGGAGAGACAATCAACTTTTTCAACTACCGGCAGGTTACTCGACGGTTTTACACCGCTGGATTACCAGCCCTGGTTACATCGACGGGCAAGCCGATTTTGAACGCGCGATCATCCCGCGGTGTCTGGAGTGCCACGCAACGTACTTCGATTCGGTTATCCCGGACCCGGAAGTAAATATGTATGACACAAAGAATTACGTGCTGGGGATTTCGTGCGAGCGGTGTCATGGTCCGGGCCGGGCGCATGTCGCGAGCTACAAAGGAAAGACTGGGGCTGCTGCAGCCGGAACCGAAAAGATCGTGAATCCGGCGAAGGTTTCGGCAGCGCGGCAAGCGGATGTGTGCGCGCAGTGCCATGGCGGGCAAGGAGACCGCTTCCTGGCACCAGCGTTTTCCTATGTGCCGGGGCAGCCGCTGGCGAACTACATCGACCTGGGCCCGATCGATTCGGCGAAAGATGTGGACGTGCACGGTAAGCAGGGGAAGTTGCTGATGAAGAGCCAGTGCTACCAAATGTCCACGAACATGAATTGCTCGACATGCCACGACGTGCACAAGCAAAGGCCGGGGCTGGCGGCAATGTCGCAACATTGTTTGAGCTGCCACAAAGTGGAAGAGTCGCCAACGCACGCGAAGGTTGGGGAAGCCATTACGAACAACTGCATCGATTGCCACATGCCCAAGCTGGAATCGAAAGTGGTCTACATCGATGTGGACGGGAAGAAAGTGCGTCCGCGGTTTCGCACGCACTGGATCAAGGTTTACTCCCAGGAAGAACGGCAATAGAGAAGAAGGACAACTGAAGCGCCGCAGAGTACTAGGTCCGGCTCACCGCACAAGAGATAAAAATGCATGGCACCGCGAAATCGAGAGTAGAATGAGCGCGGTTCTGGCAAAGGATTGAACGATGACCGCCGACGACCGTCCGGGGCGGTAAATCAAAGACAAGCGATTTGTGGAGGTGTGCGATGGCGACAGCGAATTCAATGGAAGGATTGCGGAGTCCGGCGGGATTGGCAAAGAAAGTCACGGGCTGGTACATCGCGGCGGCGGTGTTGTTTATCGTGCTGGGAATCTTTGGGATTGTGGAACCGGGCGTTGCGGGGCTCGGAGTGACGCTATTGGTCGGTTGGCTACTGGCAATCGGCGCGGTGTTCCATTTCATCGCGGCGTTCAAGGGCGGCGGCGCGAAGCAGGTGATCTTTCAACTGCTGATCGGAATTGTGTATGCGATTGGCGCGTTCTATTTCCTGACGCACACGATCATGGCGACTTCCACGCTGACGCTTTTGCTGGCGGGAATCATTTTGGCGGAAGGCGTGATCGAAGTGATTTCGTATTTCCGGATGAAGGGCGAAGGCGCGTCGGGCTGGTTGCTGCTGAACGGAATTATCACGCTGGCGCTGGGCGCGTTGATCTGGTTCCACTGGCCGTCGAGCACGGTGTGGGCGATCGGAACGATCGTGGGAATCAATTTGCTGATGACCGGAATTACGCGGCTGATGTTCGGTCTCGCGGTGCGCAAGCTTGTAGGATCCGTGGCGAAGTAAATAATTGTGACGAAAAGTTTCGCCTAGTTGGCGTCGAGAACCGGCGTGTCGTCTTTCCAGTGGATTTGTTCCAACTTTTTCGGGGGAACCGGTTGCTGCATGGGGATGCGCAGGATGAGCTTATCGTTCTTGGTGAAGGCTTCGCCGCCGTTGGCGAGGATGACGTTGAGGCCGACGAGCGCGGTGTCGCGGGAGAGCGCATCAATTTCGTAGGAATCGGGAAGTCCGGCGAGCGTTTTATTCCAGTAGGTGTTGTGCAGCGGGTCGCGATATTCCGCGGGGATAGCGTGAGCGCCTAGCAGCGCGCCAAGAATGCCGGCGGCGTTGGCGGGATTGCAGTCCGCGTCCTGGCCGCAGCGCGTGGCGAAATTCATGGTCTTGTAGAAATCGCCGTTGCCGTAAAGCAGGCCGATGACGACGTAGCCGCCGTTGAGTTTCGCGTCGATGTTGAACGGTTGCTTGTACCCGTCGGGGCAATGATCCACTTCGCCCCATTTTGCTTGCACCAGATGCCAGGTTTTCAGCCAGTCGTTGGAATTTTCGTCGTGCCAGCGGATCACGTCGTGGATCAGCTGCGCGTACAGGCTCTGCGCGGGAATGGCTTTCAACCCGTTCTCCACCACTTCGCGAATGTTGTTGGAGAAGAACGCTTGCGTATACATGGCGGAGATGAACATGCCGCCGTAAACGCCGTCGCCGTAATTCATGATGTGGCCCATGCGATCGTCGAAGCGGTTGGAAACTTGCGGCATGCCGGGCGAGATCATGCCAAATACGTCAGACTCGATCTGGAAATCGATGTCGTCGGCGTGCAGGTTGTAGCGCGGATTTCCGGAAAGCGGCGGAAGGATGCCCTTGCGGATGTTGGCGAGGCCGGCGTCGTTGGCGTGCCAGACCTTGCGGATTTTCGCGTCCCATTCGTGGGCCACGGTGACGGGATCGACGTCGATGCCGTAGCGGCGCAGGCAATAGAGGAACAAAAGATTGATGTAGATGTCGTCGTTGTCCGGCGCGCCGAAGCTGGGATGTTCTTTCTCGGAAGTCTCCACGAAATCGTAATTGATGCGCACTTTCTGGTTGTCGGCTTCGATGGTGACGGGCGGCATGTCGTCATTGTTGCGATTGTCGGTGCGCGCGCGGTAATCCTTCATGCGCGTGGGAGAGAGCGGCCAGTCAGTAATGTCAAAGCCGATGAAGGTGTTCTGGTATTGGAATTCCCAGGGCTGGCCGAAGGTGACGCCGATCATTTTGCCCATCCACGCGCCCTGCACCTTGTCGACGTAAGTGTCCCAATCGAGTTCGCGCATCGCAGGCGCCGATTTTGTTTGCGGCGGAGCAGCGTGGTGGCGCGGCGGGCGTGGTTCGCGGGCGGAAGCGGCAAAGCAGAACGAGAGCAGAACAGCGAGGACGGCGGGCAGGCGTCTCATGATTGAAAGATTTCTCCCAGGAAATGAACTGGAGCGCGGAGCGGCGCCGCAGAACGAGTGTAGCGCAGGGTTGGGGTTGCGGGGAAAATGTCGGCGCGCCCACCAAACTTAGTTATATTACTGTTAACGCAATAGATCAGTGGGCGAGCGGCGACTACCGAGGCGGGTTTAAGTGCCATATTTTAGGTACCTCCTTCCCCCCTTGTTTTGTTGTACGGACTGCAAGCGGCTGAAACTCTGGGGGATAGGTTGGGGAAGCGTGTTGTACGTGTAATACGAGGAGGACACAACGTGACCCGTGGCCCGTGCGGATGGGAGCGGAGGAGCCGGAGCGTTGACGTGGCCACGCCGACGGGAGATACCCCCACCCCCTGTTTTTCGTATCAAGGGGAAACAAAGGACTTACAGGCGGAATCGTTGTATGAAGGGGAAACAAAGGAGTTAGGGGGAAGTGGCGAGTGAGGAGTGGTGGGTCGTAAGCACTTTTACGAGTGGACGAGGATCCAAGGGAAAGCCAGCGGACACACACGTAGGGTTCCCCAGACATGACGAGAAAGTCTATCATCATAGTTACTAATTGTCAATAAGTACTTTACAGGTATTCCATTCGAATAAAGGGACGGCACGCGGACGAACCCAAGACCCGCCCTTGCATGAAGCAACGCCGCAAGGATGGGCCACCCGAATTCATCTTAGTGCGTGAACGGTGCGCCACCCGCCAGTCGAGTCTCCGAGAGCTTTTGTGGCCACTCTATGTCACGCGATGGCCCCGACCTTTAGTCGCCTTCGAGCTGGGAGAAATCAAATAGGAAGACGTCTGCGCCAAACGTATTGAAAGCTAAGAATTGCATCTTGTCGGAAGAGGCCGCGACAATCCTCACCGATCCCTGAGGAGAGCCCAGCGTGCTGGGACATTTTGCTACCGCAAGAAGATGGCCCGATGTGACGTCCCAAATAGAGATGTCTTCAGTCAAACTTCTCGTCGTTTCGGTGATCCAATTGTACGTGGCGTACCCCGAGTAGCCTAGAAGGAAGCGGTTCTTGATGATCGCAAGAGCATAGTGCACACCGTACTCGGCGCAGTAGGCCCGCTGATCCACTTGAAGAGTTCTGACTGACAGCCTTTTAACACAATTATGTCGGCTTGCATAACTGCGATCTGCAAATGACGAAGAAACAAATAGAGCTGTGTCGCTGGTCGCGAATTCTACTTGACCAATACCGCTTTTACTCTTCACGCTTGTACAGGAGATCGTCTCGTGATCTTGACATAGCTCGATTATCCCGTACGTCTCTCCTCCTGCCGAACCGTAGACTGCAAGACTGACCGAGGGACGATTTCCGGCAAGTGCAACGGAAACTGGATAGCAATCGTTAAGTTCAGGCAACACCGACTGTTTGATGAGTACACCGGTACTTAGCATATTCACTCACGGAGACGCCCTTTCCCCGGGTGAGCCCCACGACATAAATGTATTCTCCTTTTTCGCTCGCAACAAAATCGTAAGTATTAGTCCATTTGTCGAGTGCGATCTCACGCTTCACTTCGAAGGTATCAGCGTCCAGGACGAGAAGATGACTGGGATCACTGCAGACGACGATGCTGTTAGACGAACTGACGTATGCCGTTATTCCGCAATCGACCCATCGGCCTTTTTGTGAAGGTGTCTCCAAACCTACAGGCTTTGAAAGAAGCCATTTATGTTCTTGACCGCTCCAAAGTGACAAAGATCTCTGATGAGATGCGATCCCATCGCTGAGGACAACTATCCGCCCGTCGTAGGTGAAGGTTGCGTGCAAAGGACCTGCTATAGGTGGAACAAGGCGCTCGACGGGCGAAATGGTCGCAACCGACCTCTGCGCGGCAACGACCGGAGGCGTCAAATATAGAAGCAAAACTCCAATTATTATGGGCATGGGCGATCCAAACCATTGGCGGGTGGCGCAGGCTTTTTGATGGGATCGGGAATCATGGTGGGAGGATATCATTGAGAGAATTGACCAGGAAGTGATAAAAGGCGAGGATCGGGTGGCCTACCCTTTGCGGGGTTTGCAAAGGGTGGGCTCTTGCAGTGTTCTTATGCCCAAGAATCTGAGACGCGAAACCGGGCGCAGGGATCTGCACTTCATCACGTTTTGTTGCTATCAGCGGCGGGCGATGCTGGGAACGGTGCGCGTGCGAAATTTGGTAGTGCGGATCCTGGGCGAAGTGCGGAGCAAATACGGATTCACACTGGTCGGGTACGTTATTATGCCGGAGCACGTGCACCTGCTGATGGGCGAATCGCACACACTACCGCCAGCGAAGGTGGTGCAAATTTTCAAGCAGCGGGTTTCCCGGCGGATGCGAGGAAAAAAGCGCGGGAAGACACAGCAACTGCGCTTGCGATTTCCGGAAGAAGCGGAGGAGTTGCGGCGGTTCTGGCAGCGGCGGTATTACGATTTCAATGTGTACACGCGAAGAAAGATGAAAGAGAAACTGGAGTACATGCACGCGAATCCGGTCACGGAGAATCTGGTGGAGCACCCGAGGGACTGGCCATGGAGCAGTTGGTCATACTACGCTACGGGAGCAGGATTGCTGAAAGTGGATCCCCTGTGAGGGAGTGCAGGAGCAGGGGCAAGATAAAAGCTGAAGAGCAAGAGCCCACCCTTTGCAAAAACCGCAAAGGGTAGGCCACCCGAAATTGTCTTGGTGCGTCAACGGTGCGCCACCCGCCGCGCTTTGGAAACCCTGGCACTGGAGGGGTACCGCGAGCAAGCTTGACCCTTACCAGGTTTCGGAAATCGCGCCGCCAGTCCCATTACCAAATTCCCGGCATGATTGCCGTTGCCTGGTCGCGATTGAACTTTCGGTCTCAAGGCGCTTGGAGGATCTAGTCCGAGGATTACTTCCTTAGGGGAGCCATCAAGATGACCACGGTGGTGGGTCGCGAAGAAGCGAGAAAGTTCTTTGAGGATTTGCAGGCGTATCTGAAATTTCCTTCCGGAGAAGCAGTCCGACAGAGAGTGCGCGACGTCGTTGCGAATGCCAAGTGTTCTCAGAACGACCGGAGTAAGGCTTTCCCCGAAGGGGCATTCCTAAACGAGTTTGTCGTAGGGACAATTCACGAGTTCCTGACGGAAAAACATGGACTAAGTTCCGAGGACGCTTGCCTTGCCTTGCTCTCCGAATCCTATAGAAGTATTCCGGGAATTGCGTCGGGAACGCCTGCGAGTCAGTTCAAGCACCCTTTCACAAAGGCACTCGGGGTCACTGCGAAGAGTGTTGTAGCCCGATGGTGGCGCAGCAAGCTGCCAAAGTCACCTGTATCCCAAAGCTGTCCTGACCTAGCTTTACGTGCGCCCTGCCCGCACAAGGTGGTTTTCGAAGCGAAGTATTTTAGAAACGGAGGAATCGAAGCGGCAAAGACCGCACTGACGACTGGTATCTACCAGTGCTTTTTCTATCTTGGTCTGCCTAGACATGAACGCACAAAGAAACATGCAGAGTGGGAGTATGATTTTGCCTGCCTTTTAGTTTTCGATGAGACAAAGAGCGGGAGTGTTTCCTCCGCGTGGAATGATGTTCATCCAGACGTGAAGCGAGGTTGTTGGGAGGGGGCAAATATCTATGTCATGGTCCTTCCCAATAGGGGGGAGGCTGTGGGCAGCTTCGCTGACGTCCAGCAGTAGCTACGATGAAAGTTGCGACATGGCGGTTGGCGCACCATTAACGCACTAGGTTTTCGGAATAGAGGGACTCAAGAGCACACACGCAAAAGCGGCGTGTGGGGCACCCAAAACGCGGGCTGGCATAGAGCGAAGAGGGATTCCTGACTTCGCGGACTCCGTTCGGAATCACGTGGTTTTTTGTTGGCACGAAAGAGTGAAGATTCGTAGCGTAATTTCCGAACATCGAATGGGCTCGCTGTGGGCTGAAACACGCGCTAATAGATTCCCGGAATCAGCCGCCACGTATGGGCGCAATAATCGTCGTATTCGGCGCCGAAGTGCGCGCGCAGCAAGCGCTCTTCCGCCTGGATACGCGCGATGAGCGGCACAAGCAACAGCGCAGTGAACAGAACTCCTGCTCCGGCACGAAACGCGAGCGCCCAGCCCAGCATCATGGTGAGCATCCCCAGATAGCTGGGGTTGCGGATGAACCCATAGACACCGTGCGTCTCCAGCGTGTGTCCGGGCTGGATGACCACCAGCCCGCTGAATCGGCTGCCGAGCACGAACACCGGCCACAGGCGCAGGGCGCCACCTGCCGCGTAAAGGAAGATGCCGAGCCATCGGCTTGTGTCACCGTCGAGAGTCCATATTCCGGTGCGGTCGGTGTATGCCGGCACGTATGCGTTCACCAGAGCGATCAGGCTGAAAGCGACTAGCACCCAGCGGTTGCCGCGGTCTTCCTGTTCACCCGAACTGACATTGCCGCGGCTGAACGAGGCCACAATTATGAGCGCGACCGTGACCGCCGCAAGCGCAATCAGCGCCGGATGCCCAAAGAACGGCCACCATCCGCCCCAGCCCAACACGGCGAGCACGAATTGCAGGAGAGCCGTAACGGCCCCCAGGAGCATCACTTTCGGTTTGGCTGCCATCGAATTGTTCCCGTGGCTCTATCCTACATGGATCACGTCCACATCGAACGAGCGGGTAGGGCACCGTTAACGCATTTTAAGTTTTCGGAGAAGAGTGACCCAAGAGCCCACACGCAAAAGCAGCGTCTGGGGCACCCGAAACGCGGGCTGGCATAGAGCGAAGAGGGATTCCTCACTTCGCGGACTCCGTTCGGAATGACGTGGTTTTTTTGCTCTTTCGTTCCAATTTTAGGCTCTAAGTAATTGAGCGCGTCTCAACCCTGACCACGCTGGGCGGCAACTTTCTCCGAGGGGCTGCCCAGCACTATTTTCGCTGCGTAGGATTAGCAGTGCGTGTATCCGGCAATGGATTATGCATGGATTGGCTCCTAGAGACTTCCCTAGGATATGGCATCGTCGAAAGACGTCCGCTATCTTTAGTTCTCTTCATCCTTATGGGGATATCAAAGCCGGCAATTTAATCCCAAGAATGATTACGGCCGGGGTAGATCCAGCAGCACCACGTTGGAACGCTCCTGCTCTCGTTCGAGTACAAGTTCACGGCCGTCTGGGGAAATGTCGAAGTCGCGAATATCGAAGTCGCCGGCAAAGTTGGTGAGCTGCCGCTCGGTGCCCGCGTCCAGATCCATTAGCCAGAGGTTCTTGTGTTGAATATCTCCGCGCAACAGGACGAGTGAGCGCCCTCCCGGCAAAAATGCCAGATGACGGGCCCCGCGAGTCAAAGTCAGCAAGGGCAGTGAATATGCCTCGGCCTGTGGAGTGACGGCCTTGACGGAAAACGTGGTGCCGATGTCGGGGCCCGAATAGACAACGAAGTGGCCGTCGGGTACCCACACTGGATCGACGGAGTATTCCTTGACGAACGCAGCGGGAGACCCGCCATCGACCGGCACGCGGAAGAGGTGCGGTACGCCGTGGTCGGCCGCGGCGGAGGTGAGCGATTGGCCGTCGGGCGCCCAAGCCGGGGAGCCCTGAAGGTCGAGCGCATCGGCGACAATCCGGGCGTTCGCGCCATCGGATTGCATTACATATAGAACCGTCTGCCCGTGTTGCCGGACCGAAAAAGCGATATTCCGCCCGTCGGGAGAGATCGCTGGGCCGCCAAAGACGCGCGCCCCGGGAGCACTCCACAACTCTGTGTTCGTTCCGTTGGCAAGCTTCCAGATGCTGTCGCTCGTGCCCGTTGCGGAAACGTACACAAGATAATCTGGACCAAGCCGGGGCGAGGACCCCGCACTGGTCGCTAGCGAGATACGAGTGGCCGCCGAAACTTCCGCCGGTGAAGCCGCTGGC
Source organism: Candidatus Acidiferrales bacterium (assembly GCA_963701055.1). GTDB lineage: Bacteria > Acidobacteriota > Terriglobia > Acidiferrales > UBA7541 > Acidiferrum. The sequence goes on from OY969563.1 coordinate 6,444,202, forward strand.
GAATCCGGAATCGGCAAACGCCACAACGTTTTTTTCGTGCTTGCGAGTGTCGCTACGAGGCGTCGTCCATCCGCGGCGGCGGACAGCGACGTGAACCGGTCAAGTCCGGAGGTCAGCCGATGGGGAATTCGGCGGTTGACGTCCATGCTATAGAGCCACGGCCCCGAGCCATCGGGATCGCTGGCGAGGTACATTAGCGTTCGCGAGTCTAACAGGATGGGATAGCTCACGGGCGCATTGTGCGACGTGATCTGTTCAGGAGTGCCGCCGGCTGGAGTGATGCGCCAAATGTCCAATTTATTCGGGAGGGAACCCTGAACAAAATAGATGAATGCCGCGTCTGGCGCCCAGGACGGAAAATGCGAGTGAAGCCCGGCGGGCGCAGTGAAGATGGGCCGAGCGTCCACGCGACGGCTGCCGTCTGAGACGAAGAGCGGATCGCCGGGTCCAGGGGTGTGGTAGGCGAGTCGCGAGCCGTCGCGAGACCAATCGAATTCGGCTACGCCTTCGAGGTATGGCTGCGGTTGGCCGCCCAGAGTGGGAACCGCCCAGACGCTGATGTCGCCGCCCTTCGAGCCGTCTTGTTTTCGGACCCAAAACGTGACGAGCGAACCGTTCGGCGAGAATCCCAGGGTACGAACCGAGGGATTGACGAGTTCCGGCGCGCTTCCGTGGGTGAGGTTGTGGAACTGCCCGGAACCCAGTTGCGTAACCCAGACGTCCATCGGTCCGTCGCGGTCGGACAGAAACGCCACGAAATGACCGTCGCGTGACATTGCGGCTGCCTGTGCCACTCCATCGAAGTCCGTGATGGTCTGAAACTGCGCGTCACCGATCGGGTTTCGCCAGAAGTATTCCGTCCTTTTGAGCCAGAGGCTTGCGCCAATCGCAATCGCGACTGCGGCCGCTGCTAACGGTACGACGAACTTCCACCTGGCTGACGTGGTTGAAGGGTTCACGATCGGCGAGGATAGTGGCGGCTCTGAGGTGTTGGAGGAGAGGGAATTATTCCCGTTCTCTTGTTCTGCTCGAAGATTGCGGCTTTGCGCCCATGCGTCCAACTCCGCACGAGAGGCGTAGACCGAACCCATGCGGTCATGCCGGTGCCGGTGAACAGGCATGCCCTCCCGTTTCTCCCAGCGCTGGACGGTGGTCACATCGCGGTCGAGATAAGACGCGATTTCTTTCCAGGAATCCAGGCGGTCTTCGGGTGGTCTCTTGACTGGCGGCGTGCCAGAGGATGGTTCGCCCATCGCGCACTCCTGATTGGTTCGCGGTTGACGGGAACTGCCGGGATTGTAACGTGCGCTACAAGGGACGGCAAGGCGCGGCATTCGACGGCAAATGACGGAATTGCGGGCATTCTGCGCATCGCCGTTTGACGATGGGGACCACGCTATCCGATGTTGTCCCATGTCTCAAGTGCTAAGTCGCCGAACTTCAAATTCTTGCGCGGCAAATCCCACCCGATACGCGTTGACGGTCCAGCCCGCACGAGGAGCTTTCGGCAAGACAAGAGCGAATCTCAAAATTGGAGGATGTTATGAATCGCAGAACTCTGTGGTTGTCGATCCGCGTTATCACGGTTGTGGCGCTGGCGGCAGTTGCCGGCGCTGTGGCGCAAGCTCCGGCACCGTTGTGCTTGAGCGGAGTAATCAATGATTATTCACCCGCAACGACCGTGACCCCCACGGGCCCGTGGGAAATTCGTGGCCCGTGGACGTTGAAGTTCAAGAGAGAAGGCGGGAAGGCCGATTTTTCGGCGGCCCTGACCATGGAACTGTCCGATTATTCGCGAAACCCGGGCAACGTCGATAGCACTTCCGGCACGACCTCCCGATCGCAGCACACCCACCACATCACGATTGAGAATGGCACAGTCACACCGATTCAAACGGGCGGATTCGAACTGAGCGGGCCTGCCACCATTACCAAGGACGGCGGTCCGGCACCTCTTGCGGCATCAATGTTGTATGTCGATATTACCGGGGGACCAGACGTGGAGTTTTCAAACATCACGATGAAGTTCGAGGGCGGTGCCACGGTACATTTCGGGTCTCAAACGATCCACGGCGTGGTTCGCAATCCGGACAAAGGAGACGAGTGATCGAGACTAGAACGCTCTACAGGGACTTTGTTCGCAGAGACATCTCAACAGGTCTTCTCATGACGCTTCGATAGTGTCAGACATGGGGCACAGCGTGTTGTGCCCCCACGAAGAAGAAAGGTTAACCCCAAGAACCCACACGCAACAGCGGCGTGTGAGGCACCCCCGGAAAAGCGGCAGTTGGGCTGCCGCACTCCGGAGGAGTTGCGGGATTTGGAAATTGGGGCGGGAAAGCGTTGACCGGGTGGGACGGGGTTCTTACCATAGAGGGATGCGGCAAAGGGCATCGCGGCGGGCGGCGGCATGGGCTGCCGGATTTGGGATAGCGGCGATGGTGTGCCTGAGCTCGTGCGAGGACGCCGCAAAAAAGCCGGTGCAGGCGAAGGCTCCCGCGCTGCGGGCGGTGCCGCCGGAGAAGCCGGAAGTGGCGGTGGTTGCCGAATTGCCGCAACGGAAGATGGCGCCGGGGGAAATGGTTTCCCTGCTGCCGGAACCGCTGGGCGGCATTCCCTACCTGATCGAACAGGTGAAAGCGAAATTCACTTCGGGCGAAGCCAATTACAAGGCCGGACACCTGGAAGCGGCGCGGCGGGATTTTGACGACGCGGTGGACTGGATACTGGAGAGCGGTTACGACCCGAACAGCGATCCTCAGTTGCGAGAAACGTTTCACGAGGTAACCGACAAGGTCTACAGCTACGAACTGCAGGCGTTCCGAGCGGGAGATGGCTTTACGGAGGCGCCGGCGGTGCCCGCGCCGATCGACGAAGTGGCGGAAATGACTTTCCCGGTGGACCCGAAACTGAAAGAACGGGCCGAGGATGTGGCGAAAAACGTTTCGCACGACCTGCCGCTGACGGTGAACGACGTGGTGGTTTCCTACCTGAACTTTTTCCAGACGCCGCGCGGGCGGGCGATCGTGGAGAACGGACTGCGGCGCAAGGGAAAATACCAGGACATGATCGCGCGGGTGTTGCGGCAGGAGGGCGTGCCGCAGGACCTGATCTACCTGGCGCAAGCAGAGAGCGCGTTTCAGCCGCTGGCGCTGTCGCGGGCGGGGGCGCGGGGTATGTGGCAGTTCGTGCAGTGGCGGGGTAACGAATATGGATTGAAGCGCAGCTGGTGGGTGGACGAGCGCCTGGATCCGGAAAAAGCTACGCGGGCGGCGGCGCAGCACCTGCGGGATTTGTACGGGCTGTATGGGGATTGGTACCTGGCGATGGCGGCGTATAACTGCGGGCCGGGGAATGTGCAGAAGGGCATTGAGCGCACGGGCTACGCGGATTTCTGGGAACTTTATAAACGGAACGTGCTGCCGACGGAGACCAAGAACTACGTGCCGATTATTCTGGCGCTGACGCTGATTGCCAAGGACGCGGCGCATTACGGAATATCCGTAGACTCCGACGAACCGGTGCCGACGGACACGGTGAAACCCGGGAGGGCCATCGACCTGCGGCTGGTGGCGGAAACCATCGACGTGGACGTGGCCACGCTGCGCACGCTGAATCCTTCCCTGCTGCGCATGATTACACCGGACGACCCGGAGTTTGAGCTGCACCTGCCGGTGGGTACATCGGAAAAGTTTTCGGCGGAGATTGCGGATATTCCGCCGGACAAGTGGGTGAGCTGGCGGCGGCACCGCGTGGAGGCGGGGGAGACGCTGACGTCGATTGCCAAGACTTACCGGGTGACGGCGGCGGCGATTGCGGATGCCAACGACCTGGAGCGGGGCGCGCAGCTGGAGGCCGGGGAAAAGCTGATCATCCCGGCGACGCGGCCGCTGGAGGAAACCAAGCCGCGCCTGGTGCGCTACCGGGTGAGAAAGGGCGACACGCTGGGAGGGATTGCCGACCAGTTCAGTGTGACGTCCGACCAGGTGCGCAAATGGAACGGGCTGAAAACCGGGAAAGTCAGCCGGGGAATGGTTTTACGAATTTACACGGTGGGAGGCGCGCCAGAAACGCGCACGGTGCACCACACGAAAAAAGCCAGCCCGCAAAAGAAGGCAGCGGGGAACGCGGTGGTGACGAAAAAATAGGGCAAAAAAGGCCGGGAAGCGCTGCGCAAAATATATTTTGGCGGAGGGGCGAAGGAAGTGCGCAGAACCCTTGACAAGCACGTTGGAGTGGGATAACAAAGCGCAAGGACGGAGCGCGGTCATCTCCGGCTGTAGCAGATTTTGAAAACGACGATTGCGGCTTCGCAAGAGCCCCCACGGGAGGAGAGCATGGATTTCGAGAAGGATCAGTTCGAAGAGGATGAGGAGCTGTCGCGGCTGGAGGATGACGACGAGCTGGGCGGCGAGACCATAGTCGAGGAAGAAGAAGACGTTCTGGCCGTGGAAGAGGAGCCCGCGGAAGAAGGGGAAGAGCCGGCGCGTCCGGCGCCCAAGGCCGCAGCCAAGAAACCCGCGGCGAAGGCGGCCGTAAAGACAGCGGCCAAAAAGCCAGCAAAAAAAGCGGCTCCCAAAAAGAAGGCCAAAGCCAAGGCCAAACCGAAAAAGGCGGCGAAGAAGCCCGCGAAGAAAGCGGCCAAAAAGCGCCGGCGGTAAGCATCAAGAGCGAACGACGGAAAAGGCCCCTCGAAGGAACCGGGGGGCCTTTTTCTTTTTTGGCGTTCGGCGTTTGTCATTTTCTAATGCCATCTGCCGGCGGCATGAGTGCCGGACGGGAAATGGGGCGTAGCAAAAGGGGCCAAAAGAGAACTGTGGGAAGAAGAGACGCCGAGCTTGCCGGAGGAGGCAAGTGCCGATAGGATTATCCGATCGATTATGTTGCGTGCCATGGAGCAGATACGGCGGATGCGCGGGGGAGCGCAGGCGCACCTGATGAGGTGCTCGGACGACAATTATTACGTGGTGAAGTTCCAGAATAACCCGCAGCATCGCAGGGTGCTGGTGAACGAGATGCTGGGTACAAGGCTGGCGAGCCGGTTGGGGCTGCCGGCGGCGCCGGTCAGCGTGGTGGAAGTGCCGGAGGAACTGATTCGGCTGACGGCGGAATTGTGCTTCGAAACGCCGCGCACGAGGGTTCCCTGCACGCCGGGGCAGCAGTTTGCCTCGCGCTACCCGGGAGACCCGCGGCGCGTGGCGTTGCACGATTTCCTGCCGGACGAAAAACTTTGCGAGGTGGACAACCTGCACGATTTCGCGGGGATGCTGGTATTCGACAAGTGGACCTGCAACACCAACGGCCGGCAGACGGTGTTTTTTGAGACGCGGCGGCGCATTGCGGCATTTTCGCCGGAGTCAACTGGAACTGTGGGCGAGGGACCGGCAGGCGGCGAGGAAGGCCGGGCGGTTTATCACACGGTGATGATCGACCAGGGATTCTGCTTCAACGCCGGGGAATGGAATTTTCCGGATCGCCGCTGCGCGGATTGTACGCGCGCAACCGCGTCTACGAAGGTGTCATCGGAATGGATTCGTTCGCGCCGTGGCTGGAACGCCTAGAAAGACAGATCAGCGAACGGGTACTCGCGGAACTATCGGAAGAAATTCCGCCGGCCTGGTATGAAGACGACTATGACGCGATGGTGCGGCTGCTGGAGCAGGTGTATCGCAGGAAGCAACGGGTGCCGGAGCTTTTACTCTCGGCGCAGAAGTCGAACCGGGTGCCGTTTGCATACTGGAGAACGTAGATCGTGTTCCGTGATCCGGAAAGAGCCCAGAAGGCGCGCGACTAAATGATCGTTTGGCGTTACGGGGCACGACTTACGGGACACGGCGATTTGGAGAAATGAAATGGAAACACAACAGTCGAACGGAAACGAACGGGCGTGCGCGTACCGCGTGTTGCGGTATACGCCGAACCTGGTGCGCGACGAATGGGTGAATATCGGCGTGCTGGTGTTCGATCCGGCGAGCGGCGAACGGCGGTTGCGGCTGATCGAGGAACCGGAAGAGTACGCGCGGGTGCGCCGGCTGCATCCGCGGGCCGACGAATCACTGCTGCGCGCGCTGCGCAACGACCTGGAGGACCGCTTCGCCACCGCGGGCGAACTGTTCGGCGGGAACGGCGGAGGGAACGGCGACGCCCACGCGGGAGGAAATGGGCGCGCGGACTGGCTACGGCTGCTGGGGAAATGGGACGACACACTGTCGAACTCGCTGCAACTGGCGCCGCAGAAGGGCGTCTATACGCAGGACCTGGACCAGGAGACCGAGCGGCTGTACGCCGACCACGTGGCGCCGGAACGCGGGGCCGCGCGCGTGGGAGCGCCGGGGAGCCGCGGGCTGATCCGCTCCTACTGCGCGCAGGTGCTGCGGCAGGCGCGGCTGTGGGAGCGGCTGCAAAAGGGCGTCCGCGCGGAAGAGTTCACCTTTCCGGGCGATCCCATGCGCATCGATTACGACTACCGCAGAAACGGAACGCGGGGGTTTATCCAGACACTGAGCGTCTCGCGGGCGCCGGCGGATGTGAAGTCGCTGGCGTATACCGTGCAGCGCATTCGCGAGAAGGTGAAAACCAGCGAGTTCACGGCGGTGACGGACGTACACCTGATTGCCGAAAACAAGCGCCACCGTTTCGTGCAGGAAACCCTGCGCGACGCCGGCGTGGACGCAGTGGCCATGGAAGGGTTCGCGGTGTGGGCAGCGAAGATGCGGCCAGTGATTCAGTGAAGCTGGATGTCGGGAGTTAGGAGTCGGTAGTCTTCAGTTAAGCAGAAGCAGATTCAGGAGCAGTCGCTGTGCAGACAGCAGCAACTCCCGACTCCCCGTTCAGCGATAGATCTCCTTGCGGTCGCCGATGCGGAGAACCAGGACCAGCAGGCGATCGTCTTCGATTTTGCGGATGAGGCGGAACGGCCCGGCGCGATATCGCCAGAATTCTCCCAGGCGCGAACCTTGCAATGCTTTCCCGATGCTGCGCGGATCCCGAGTTTGTCGACGCGATCCCGAGGAAATTTCAAGAGGCGCTTGCATTGTTGCGGATCGAGCTTGCGGAGTTCGTGATCGGCCTCGACGGAAAACTCAATCCTCCAGGCCATGACGCTTCACGACGTCGGCAAGCGGGATGGTGCGCTCTTCCCCGCTGAGGATGCGGTCCAGGGAGCGTTCAGCAAGATTAAGGTCTTCGAGCTCGCCCAGATGCTGCAGGGTAGCCTCTCGCACGTAGAAGGTCTTGGTGCGGCCGGTGCGAGCGTACACGGCCAACCGCCCGTACTGCAGCGCGAAACGGTCTTCACTGATTACTTACGACTTAGGACGAAAAACTTCCTACAGCAGCGGTTCGGACCAGTTTTCCAGGGTTTCTTTTACCTTGTGGAGGAACTGGTGGGCGATGGCGCCGTCGACCACGCGATGGTCGTAGCTCAGCGTGACGTAGCACATTGAGCGGATGGCGATGGAGTCGTTGATGACCACCGGGCGCTTTTCGATGGCGCCGAGGCCGAGGATGCCGACGTTGGGCTGGCTGATGACCGGCAGGCCGAAGAGCCCGCCGAAGACGCCGGGGTTGGTGATCGAAAAGGTGCCTTCCTGCACTTCTTCCGGCTTCAGCTTTTTGGTGCGCGCGCGCTCCGCGAGGTCGTTGAGGTTGCGCTGGATGCCGAGAAGATTTTTCTCGTCGGCGTTCTTGATGATGGGAACGATCAGGCCCCAGTCAAGGGCCACGGCAATGCCGATGTTCACTTCCTTGTGCAGCACGATGTTGGTGCCGTCGAGCGAAGCGTTCAGCGTGGGATAGGCGCGCAGGCCGGCCACGGCGGCCTTGACGAAGAAGGGCATGAAGGTGAGTTTCGTTTCGTAGCGCTTTTCGAATTCGTCCTTGGACTTGGCACGCAGGCCGGCGATTTTGGTCATATCGATTTCGTCGACGGAGTAAACGTGCGGCGAAACGTGCTTGGACGCCACCATGTGCTCGGCGATTTTCTGGCGCATGACGCTGAGGGGCTGTACTTCGTAGCTGCCGAAATAAATGCGCTCGCGGGGAACGCCGAGCTGGAGCGCGGGAACGAACTGCGAACCGTGGACGGCGGGCGCGCCGGGAGCGGCTGCAGGAGCCGGTGGCGGTGCGGTGCGCGCGGCTGGCGGAGCGGAAGACGCTGGGGCGGCGGGCGCAGATGACGATGCGGACTGCCCGGCAATCACCGCTTCGATATCTTCCTTGGTGATGCGGCCGGCGGCGCCGGAGCCTTCGAGCGAAGCGAGATCGATGCCGTGTTCCTTGGCCATGCGGCGCACGAGCGGCGAAGAATGGATGCGTTCCGTGCCGGTGCTGGAGGACGGGACCGCCGAAGTGGAGGCAGACGGCGGGGGAGCGGGAGCCGAAGCTGGTGGCGCTGGCGGCGCAGCAGGTTTTGCAGGGGCAGCGGCTTGAACCGGTGGTGCGGGAGCGGGCTTGGCGGCGGGCGCAGGGGCCGGGGTTGGCGCGGAAGCAGCGGCTCCGCTGGCGCCATCAATGACCGCGACAACGGTCTGGATTGGAACGGTCTGGCCTTCGGGGATCTTGATTTCTTTCAGCACGCCCGCGGAGGGAGAAGGAATTTCGGCGTCAACCTTGTCGGTGGAAATTTCAAAGAGCGGCTCGTCGCGCTCCACCTTGTCACCGGGCTTTTTCAGCCACTTGGTGATGGTGCCTTCGAAGATACTTTCGCCCATCTGGGGCATGACTACGTCGACTGCCATGAGAGTTTTCTCCTTCGCGTGCGGGCCTGAACGGGGCCGGGTAAACCTGTGCGTTCCCGGCCACAAATGGCGCGGCCGCGGAACCTACCTAGTTTACCGCCAAAGGCGCAATGACGGGAAGCCGGAGTGCGTGGCGATGCTTCGACGCGGGAGGTGCTGCGAAATGGATACGGATTGCCCAGCGGATCGGGCTTAGCCGTACGCGATGGTTGCGCGTCGAAGAAAGCGGAAAGAGCAGGTGTTGGTTACCCCTTGTACATCGACAGGAGGGGTGGTATGGTCCTGTAGAAGGTAAAGGGGAGTGGAATGGGCGAGCAAAGGGAAGGGGCGGGAATCGATCTGCCGCAGGGGACGCTGGATTTGTTGATCCTGCGGACGCTGGCGCCGGGGCCGCAGCATGGATGGGCTATTTCGGAGCGCATTCACCAGGTTTCGAGCAAGGTGCTGCAGGTGCGGCAAGGATCGCTGTACCCGGCGCTGCACCGGCTGGAGCGGCGCGGGTGGATCAAGGCGCGGTGGGGCGCGTCGGAGAACAATCGCAGGGCGAAATATTACGAGCTGACGAAGAGCGGGGGGAAACAGCTGGAAGCGGAGCAGGACGAGTGGGTGAAGCTGGCGGCGGCGGTGGCGCAGGTGCTGGGGACGGCGTGAGGCAGAGTTTCCTCAGGGGCTGAAGCCCAGTTTACCTGGACTTGAAATGTCGGAGCTGAAGCTCCGACCCCCTAAAGAGAAAATAAATGACGATGCGGGATTTGTGGATGCGGTTGCGGGCGTTGTTACGGCGCTCAGAAGTGGAGCGGGAGATGGAGGAGGAACTGCGGTTTCATTTTGAGGCGCAGGTGGAGAAGCTGGTGGGGGAGGGAGTGGGGATGGCGGAGGCGCTGCGGCGGGCACGGCTGGCGATTGGCGGGACGGAACAGATTAAGGAAGAGTGCCGCGATGCGCGGGGGGTGCGGTTGGTGGAGACGGTGTGGCAGGGACGTACGGTATGGGTGGCGGACGCTGCGGAAATCGCCGGGATTTACGGTGGTGGCGATCCTTACGTTGACGCTGGGAATCGGGGTGAACACGGCGCTGTTTACGATCGTGCATGGCGTGTTGTTGAACCCGCTGCCGTTTCCGCGGCCGGAGCGGCTGGTGAGTTTGTGGGAGCAGAACGTACTCGATGATGGGCAATTCAACGTGGTTTCCGGAGGAGTGTTCGGGGACTGGCAGAAGCAGGCGAAAAGTTTTGAGCAGATGGCGCTGGTGGGCGAGGGCACCGCGAATCTTTCCGGGGATGGCGGATCGCTGCCGGAATCGATCGGTACGCGGCAATGCTCGTTCAATCTTTTTTCGATACTCGGCGTGCAACCGGCGATGGGACGATTTTTTGCGGAGGAAGACGATGGCCCAGGCGCGACGGCGACAGTGGTGTTGACGAACGCGCTGTGGAAGCGACGATACGGGAGCGATCCCGCGATCGTGGGAAAAACGATCCTGCTGGACGGGCGCAAATATACAGTGATCGGCGTGCTGCCGGCGTGGTTCGATTATCCGGACACGCGCGTGCAATTGTGGCAGCCGGTGCAGCACGAAGTCCCCGAAGCGGACATGCGCAACCGGGGAAACCACCGGTTTTTCGTGACTGCGCGGCTGAAAGACGGGGTAAGCGTGGAGCAGGCTTCGAGCGAGCTGAACGGAATCCAGCAACGAAATCATCAACAATTTCCCGGTGAATTGATGGGGAAGGGCGCGCATGCGGAGCTCTTGTCCGAGGACCTGGTCCGCGACGTGAAGCAGCCACTATACGTGCTGCTGGGCGCGGTGGGTTGCGTCCTGCTTATCGCGTGCCTGAACGTGGCGAATTTATTCATGGCCCGGGTGACAGCGCGGCGGAAGGAAATTGCGGTGCGCGCGGCGCTTGGCGGGAGCCGCTGGAGGATTATCCAGGAGCGCGTGACGGAAAGTCTGTTGCTGACGTTCGCGGGCGGAGGGCTGGGGGCTCTGCTGGCGTGGGCGACGCTGCGCTGGCTGGTGGCGCTGCGGACGGATTTACCGCATGCCGAAGACATTCACCTGGACCGTTTTGCGCTGGCGTTCACGTTTGCGATTACGATTTTTTGCGGCGTGGTGGCCGGGCTGCTGCCGGCGTTGGCGGTGACGCGTGACGAACTCGTGGGAGCGCTGAAGGAAGAATCGCGCTCGATGGCGGGAGGGCGGGGACGGGCGCGGCTGCGTAAAGTGCTGCTGACAGCGGAAGTGGCGTTTGCTGATCGGCGGCGGACTGCTGCTGAAGAGTTTTTCGCAATTGCGGTCGGTGAACATGGGATGCCGAACGGACGGCGTGTTGACCATGGGCTTTACCTTGCCGGAATCGAAATATGAAACGGACGCACAGAGGGCGGAGTTTTTCGCGGAGTTTTTGCGGCGGGCGCGAGCTGTGCCGGGGGTGAAAGAAGCATCGATCGTGTCTGTGTTGCCGGGCGCGGGACATTTTTTTGACAACACGTTTCATATCGAAGGCGAGGCGTCCCTTCCGCCGGGGCAGTTCCGCAATGCGGTGATTCGCGGGCCGGACCCGGACTATTTCGCGGCGATGCATATTCCGCTGAAGCGCGGGCGGATTTTTAAGGAAGAAGATCACCGGGCGGCGAACGATAACGCCATGGTGATCACCGAATCGATGGCAAGAAAGTTTTTCGACGGGGAGGATCCGATCGGCAAGCAATTGAAGATCGACTGGGAGGGAGCGCCGCGATTCGAGATTGTGGGCATCGTGGGAGACGTCTTGTCCGACCTGGATCGTCCCGTGGAGCCGACGATGCATCTGCCGCTGAATTCGGGGCGGTTGGAATATGGATCGTTGGTGGTGATGGCGAGCGCAGGCCGGGACCTGACGGCGCTGGCGCTGCCGATGCAGAAAGTGATTGCCGGAATGAATCCGGACCTGGCGGTTTCCGATGTGCTGACAATGGACGAAAGAATCGGGAAGTCGACGGAGTCCGCGATGTTCGATGCGGTGCTGGTGCTGCTGTTTGCGGTGATGGGCCTGGTGCTGGCGGCGGTGGGATTGTATGGATTGCTGTCATATCTGGTGACGGAACGGACGAACGAGATCGGGATACGGATGGCGCTGGGGGCGCAGCGCGGCGAAGTGATGCGGATTATCTTTCTGGATGGATTGCGGCCGACGTGGTTGGGATTGCTAGTGGGGTTGTTCGCCGGCGGCGGGTGCGCGCAGTTGATCCGGAGTTTGTTGTTTGGCGTGGAACCCTTGGACGCGAAGATTTTTGCGGTGGTGGCGGCGGTGGTAATGGGGATTTCCGTGGCGGCGTGTACGTATCCGGCGTGGCGGGCGGCGCGAGTGGATCCGATGACGGCACTGCGGTGTGAGTAGGGGTTCCGCGCTGAAGATTTGAGGCGGATTCCTCAGGGCTGAAGCCCAGTGTTACCGATGCTTGAATGTCGGAGCTGAAGGTCCGACCCCCTAAAGAATAAAGAAAACAATAAAGAGAAGAGACGCGGTTGGCGGCAGGAAGAAAATACGCCAACTGACGGAAACCCAAGATGCCGGGCTGAAGGCGCGGCGCTACACGAGGACGGGGATGTTGGAGACGCCGGCGGTGCCGAAGATGCGGCGGTAGCGCTCGATGTCCGCGGGTGCGCCGAGGGATTTCTGGAAATTGTCGGAGAGTTTGACGGCAGGGCGGCCATCGGCTCCATTGAGTTTGCAGACGAGGCTGAGTGGATCGAAGGCTTCGTCACCGTGAGGATTGCAGTCGCGAAAATCGTTGGTGAGGAGCGTGCCCCAGCCGGCGCTGAAGCGAATGCGGCGCACGGGCTGCCAGCGGCGGGGATCGAGAAAATCGCCGGCGTGTCGGAAATCCGAGGGACTGGCACCATTCTGGAGAGTGCCCGCGAAATAGGAGTGAAGGCCGAGGATGGAATCCACATCCAGACCGTCGGAAGCGATGAACAACTTTTGCTGCGGATCGCGGCCGTGCTTCTCCAGAAAGGCGATGTACTCGTCACCGGCGATAAATGGATCCTTGCTGTCGGCGCGCTGGCCGGTCCAGCCGGCGACCCAGTCCGGCGCATTTTGAAGAAATTGTGTAGTGCCGAAAGTGTCTGGAAGCAGGACAAGCAATTCGCCGCGATAGGCCTGCTGCCAGAGTTCGAGGAGGCGATACTGCGAGTTTTTTAGTTCCTCATCATTATTGGCGAGCGCGGCGAGGGCCATGGGCAGTTCATGCGCGTTTGTGCCGATGGCTTCGAGGTCGTGTTTGTAGGCGAGGTAGGTGTTGGAGGTTCCCTTGAAGGAAGAGCCGAGGACATCGCTCATGGCTTTTACGACGAATTCCTGCCACAAGAAACTGTGACGGCGGCGGGTGCCGAAATCGCTGACGCTGAGTCCGGGAACGCCGCGAAGGCGCGCCATTTTTTCCCAGAGTCGAGTTTTGGCGCGGGCATAGAGAATATCCAGTTCGAATTCACTGAGGCGCTTCAGGCTGGCGCGGGTTTTCAGTTCACTGACGATGGTGAGGGCGTAAATCTCCCACATGGTGGTTTCGGTCCAGAGGCCGTGGAACGAGAGATTGAATTGGCCGTCGTGGACGGAAAGCTCATAGTCCGAAAGGCGGAAATCGTGTTCAAGCCATTCGAGGAAGGCCGGCTCGAAGATACCCTGGTGGCCGTAGAAGGTGTTGCCAGCGAGCCAGATGAGTTCAGATTTGTGAAAACGGCGCTGGCGGGTTTGTTCAAGCTGTTCGCGGACTTCGGAGACATCGACGAGATCGGCGAGACGAAGATCGGCGGAGCGGTTGATGAAGGAGAAGGACGCTTTGGTGCGGGAGAAATTCTTCCAGATGAATTGCAGCATGAGGAGTTTGTAGAAATCGGTGTCGAGCAGAGAGCGCGTGATGGGATCGATTTCCCAGTTGTGGTCGTGAGCGCGGCGGGAAAGATTGATGATCATGGGGAGTGGATAGATTACCGCATTTGGGGTGAGGGCCACAGAGGGAGGGAGCTAGTTTAGGGTGGGCTGAGATCGAAGAGGGATTCCTCGCTTGGAGGACTTCGCTCGGAATGACGGTGCTCTTTTTATTTTGAACTGGCTGGAGAGACCGCCTCAGAAGGCGTGCCCTACAGAGGCGGGAAACCCCAGGACCCACCTTTTGGCGGGAGCAGGGCTCCCGCTGATCACTTGGGAGACTGCGGGATGGGAAAAGCGACAGCCGGGATGTCGCACTCCAAGTTAGTGGGTGAGTTGGCGGATTAGGTCTACTTCTTGTTGGCGGTAGGGTTGGCCATTGGTTTGGAAGATTTCGTGGAACCATTCCTTGGGTTGGTGATCGGTGTAGGGATGTGCCCAGGAATCCCACGGGAGATAAGTTTGCGTTTTGCCGGCGACCAGGCCCCAGTTGATGGCGGCGACTTTATATTTTTTGGCGATGGGAAGAATGCCCTGGAAGGTGCTGTGCATTGGGCGGGCCATGTATTCGGTGCAGAGAATGGGGCGATGGTATTTCTGGAGTTCGCGGACGTGTTTCAGGAAATTGCCGGGCTTGCTGTAGTTGTGAAAAGAGAGCACGTCGGATTGCTCAAGCTGAATTTTCTGTATGGGATCCAGCTTATCGACGTGCGCCCAGTCACCATCCCAGAGGCCGCTGGTGAGCGGCTGGGAAGCGCCAGCTTGGCGTGCCCAGGCAAAAGCTTGCGGGAGCAGCGCGGCAACGAGAGCGCGCTTGTTGGGTAATTCCTGTTTTTCGTAACTGCCGTCGTTCATGCCGCCTGGTTCGTTCCAGACATCCCAACCGAGAATGCGTGGATCGTGGGCGAAGGCGCCAACGACACCTTTGACGTACGCCTCCAGCCGGGGAACTTGCGCAGGATCTTTCAGCGCGGCGGCGCCGGGACTCTGTACCCAGCCGGAATTATGAACGCCGGGGCGCGGATCACGCTGCTTGCCAAGTTGCGGGTAAGGATCCCAGCAGGAATCGAAGAGCACGAAGAGAATGCGGATGTGGTGTTTGTTGGCGATGGTGAGGAAGGTGTCGATGCGTTTCTGAAAGCCGGGGGCATCTTGCTGCCACAGAAGATCGTGAAGGAAGACGCGCATGGTGTTGAGGCCGATGGATTCGGCCCAGCCGAGTTCGAGATCGATGCGTTGCGGATCGAAGGTGTCGGCTTGCCACATTTCAAGCTCGTTGATGGCGGTGGCGGGAATGTAATTGCTGCCGACGAGCCAAGGCTCTTGGGCGTACCAGTCGTTGGCGCGCTGTTCGGTCCAGCGGGCGGATTGGGCGAAGGAAATTGTGGCAATGAGGAGAGAAAAGAGAAATAAGGCGGCGATTTTTTTCATGGCAGGTTTCTGTTCCTGCATCGACTATAACAATTTTTGATTTGGCGAGGAGTCCTCAGGGGCTGAAGCCCATGTTTGCGCAGGCTGAATGTCAGAGCTGAAGCTCTGACCCCCTAAGGAGAAGAGACTAGGGCCGGTATTGGGTTGCGGGAAGAAGCCGGAATCGTGGCCGGCTGCGAGGCCGCAGGATGTGACCCCAAGATGCCGGCCTGAAGGCACGGCGCTACAAAGGCAAGAAAAACCCAGGACCCACTCTTCGCGGACTCAGAATGGGAGGTTAGTCTGGTTTGGCGATTACGCCGCAGGCTATGCGGGCGGGGGCGCCGCCGCCAGAGGCTACGGCGTGGATGATGATGGCGGTCCCGCCGTTGCTGAACACGGAGTGATCATCGGTGCCGAGCGTGACGTAGGGCGCGATCGCGGTGACGTGAGCGGTGCCGTTCGCGGAAACAATCAGGGAAAAATCGGGAATGTCTCCAGCAGGATGTCCGCCGTGGGTGTGGTTTTCGGCGTCGAAGTGCGAGCCCGCGGACTTGAAATCGGGTGGATCGCACTTCGCGTACTGATGGATGTGGATGGAATGTTCGCCGGGAGGAAGATTCTTGATGTCCAAAGAGATTTTGACGCCGGTGGCCGCGGGGGTCAGAAGAGCGGTGCCGACGCTCTGACCCTGCGCATTGATCAGATTCACGGTTACGGGTTTGCCGGTGGCGGAATGGGAATGGGCATCCTGCGAAAAGGCGACGGAAGAAGCGAGCAAGAGTATGGCGGCGCAGACGAGAGTCTTCATTGATTCAGGTTCTCCTCGTGAATGGAATAGGCCGATCCCAGGGTTCTGGGGAATTCCGGGGGAGCCCCGGAAAAATGCTTGTACTTCTGGCACTAACAATAGCAAAACGGGCGGAGAGAGTTGTCACAGGTTTGTAAAGAAGGCGTCATGGTTTCGCGGTAAAGGTGAAATTGAGAGAGAGGGATTCACCTTCGGAAACGGTGATTTCCTTCGTTTGTGTGCCCAAGGTTTCGTGCCAGGCGGTGACGACGTAATGGCCCGGAGGAAGATTCGGGAGAGAGAACTGGCCATCGTCATCGGTGACGGAGAAATGTCCGGTTTTCAGGACAACGAAATAACCCTGCATCCAGGGATGAATGTTGCACTTAATGGGAATGAATTCCTCGTGGTCGTAGGCATAGGAAAACGCAGGGGTGCCTGGCAGTTGCATTTTGTTCCATTCGCGATTGATGCGGGCGAGAGGGTGGATGTTGTGAGAAAAGGGGTCGCTGTTGGAGACGGTGATTTCCTGGCCGATGCGGACGGCGAGGACGTGGGTGGTGTAGTGGCAGTCATGCTGGTCGAAGACGGCCGGTGGACGAGCAGTCGGGGCATTGTCGTTGTCTCCGGCAGAAATGTAGACGACGACGTTGCGAAGGGAGTTGCCGGCACCGGTGACAACGTTTTCCGGGTACAGAGGATTGGAGGCGTGCAAACGTACGCACTCCGGCTGCTTGGAAAGATCGAGCGGTTTGTATTTGGGGGCAGCGCCGGAAAGAGTGACTTTGCCAGTGACGGTGCCAGGCGCAGCGAATGCGTGAAAAGGAACAGAAAGGCAGACCAGCGCTAGTAAGCCCAACTTTGGTGCGTTCATCGTTCATCCTTTCCTAAGCTTAGCGAAGGATTCCAAGTGTTATGGGCCTTAAAACGGGACGCGGCCATGAGAAGAAGCAGGCGTGCCGAGCGTCGCAGGGACACCTGCAAGAACTGTTACAACAAATTCTACTGGCCCGACAGAAGAGAGAACTCGGGAAAATCGAGGGGCGCATCCAAAAAAGCACTGGCGCTTTGGAGAAGTGGCGGACACGTCGCGGACCCATGGCGGAGGATCAAAAGAAGCTGGCGGAGAGGGTTGGGCCGAGGAGAAGGCTGGCGCCGAGTTGGTCCAGGGAATGGGATGAATCGGCGAGGACGACGATGGCGCGGCCGGTTTTGAATTCGAGGCCCAGGAAGGAGCGGGAGCCGAAGGTGCCGCCGTTGTGCCACGCTACTTGGTATTCGGGAGTGGCGCGAAGCATCCAGCCGAGACCGACACTGCGGTCAGTGCCGTCGGCCTTCGCGAGGGGTTGGATCATGGAGGGAAAAAGAGGAGGCGTGGCGGAGAGGGCGGCCGATGCGAAGCGAAGCATGTCTTGCATCGAGGACAGGAGCCCGCCCGCGCCGGGGAGCGAGGCCATCGTCCAGATGGGAGTGGGACGAAGGGATTTGGTGTGAGGCTGGGCGACGAAGGATTGCTCGGATTGCGGAACTTGGAGGAAGGTGCGAGACAGTTGCAATGGGGTAGTCACGCGCTTGGCGATCAGACTTGCATAGTCTGTGTTTTCGTGGGCCGCCAGGACATTGCCAAGAAGGCCTGCGCCCAGATTGGAATAGAGGAATTTGCCGCGGGGCAGCGAACTGCCTCTTAGCGTTTTGATATACGCGTCCAAATCGCGATGAGAGTAATTGGCGTAGGGATCGCGGGGATGCCGCAGCAGATTCCACCACCATGCGAATCCGGAAGGCAAGCGCGGCAGGCCAGAGGTGTGCGTGACGAGCTCTTTCAGCGTGCGGTCGCCGATACCGCCGGCGGGAGGTGTGAGGAATTTTGAGAGCGGATCCTCGAGAGAGAGGGTGCCGCGGTGGACCGCGTCCGCTAAGGCAACGGCGGTAAAAATTCTCGTGATCGAGGCGATTTCGAAGAGGGTGCGCTCGTCGATTTCGGGGCGGGCGGGATTGCCGGTGGTTCCAGCGGAGATGACGCGGCTGCCGTTGGAATCGAGCAGACCCACGATTAAGCCGACGGCGTGTTTCTGGCGCAGGCGATCGTTCAGTAGGCCTTGGATGGCTTCGTTGGCCGGGAATTCTGGGAGGACGTGCGACGGCATTTTTCAGAAGCGAGCCAGTTCTTTGGCGGCAGCGAAGACTTTTTGGGCGTTGGGGAGGAAAGCTTCCTCTAGCGTGGGCGCGTAGGGGACGGGAGTGTCGAGAGAGGCGACGCGGACTAGCGGACCGTCGAGATCGTGAAAGGCTTTTTCGAAGAGGATGGCGGAGATTTCGCCGGCAATGCCGCCGGTTTTGGTATCTTCGTGAACGACGAGGCATTTATTGGTTTTTTTGACGGAGGCGAGGATAGTTTCTTCGTCGAGAGGCAGTAGCATGCGCAGATCGATGACTTCGACTTCGATGCCTTCCTTGGCGAGCGCGTCGGCGGCTTCGAGTGAAGTGTGCATCATGGCGGCGTAGGAAAGGATGGTGAGGTGCTTTCCTTCACGGCGGACAATGGCTTTGCCAAGGGGGACGGTGTAATCGTCCGAGGGAATTTCTTCCTTAATGCGGCGGTAGAGGAATTTGTGTTCGAAGAAAAGGACGGGGTTATTGTCACGGATGCTGGATTTCAGGAGACCCTTGGCGTCGTAGGGTGTGGAGGGATAAACGATTTTGAATCCGGGCGTGTGGAGGAAATACATTTCGGGATTGAGGGAATGGAACGGGCCGCCGTGGACGCCGCCGCCGGAGGGCCCGCGAACGACGATAGGAGCGGGCGCGTTCCAGAGATAGTGACCCTTAGCGACGAAATTGGTGAGCTGATTGAAACAGCACGCGATGAAATCGATGAATTGCATTTCGGCGATGGGGCGCAAACCGAGATAGCTCATGCCACAGGCGGCGCCGATGATGGCGCTTTCGCTGATGGGCGTGTCGATGACGCGTTCCCAGCCGAATTTTTCGAGCAGGCCTTCGCTGGTCTTGAAAGCGCCGCCGTAGACGCCGACGTCTTCGCCGATGAGAACGACGCGAGGATCGGCGGCCATTTCCTCGAACATGGCCTGGCGAATGGCTTCGAGAAACGTGATGGGAGCCATCAGCGGCCGCCCTTCTTCACGGGCTTCGCGGACCTTTTCGGCGCGACTTTTTTGGCTGGCGCTGGCGGTGGTGCGGCCGATTTCGGGAGCGGTTTGGCGGGCACCGACGAAGCGGCTTTTTCCGCAGCGACCGCGGGTGGAACGTCACCGAAGTGGATCGGTGCATCGCCACGGGCGGAGGAAACACCACGGCCGAAGCCTTCGACGATCCACACCGGATCGACACAGGATTTTGGAGGGAGGAGTTCGTCGACCGGGCGCTCCCACTTCGGTTGCAGGTCGTGGCATTCCGGGCCGGTACAATAGACGCCCTGATCGGCGGTTTCCGCGGGAGGCATGGGAGAATTTTCGGCGAACTCGCGATCTTTTTCGAGGAGCGCGGCAATTTTGCCTTCAATTTCTTTTTGGCCTTTGGCGTCGAGAAGCTTTTCTTCGGCGAGGAATTTTTCGTACAGCGTGATGGGATCGCGTTTTTCCCAGTAGGCGCGCTGATCTTTGGGAACGTATTCGGCGGGATCGTGCTGGGCGTGGCCGCGGCGGCGGAATGTTTTGGCTTCGATGAGTATGGGACCTTCGCCGGCGCGGGCGCGTTCGACGGCTTCTTTCGCCGTGGTATAGACGGCGACTACGTCGTTGCCATCGACGATGTAACTGGAGATGCCATACGCTTTGGCGCGGTTGGCAAGATTTTCAATAGGAACCTGGCGGCGCACGGGCGTGGAATAGGCCCATAAATTATTTTCGAGGATAAGAACGAGCGCGGCTTTTTGGGAGGCGGCGAGGTTGAGGCCTTCGTGGAAGACGCCGGTGGAGCTGCCGCCGTCACCGATCCAGGTCATGGCGACGATTTTCTGGCCAAGGTAGCGGCCTGCCATGGCGACGCCGGTCATGACGGGTATGAGATCGCCGAGCATGGAGATGGGCGACACGATGTGGAGATTCTCGAGGTCGCCGAAATGGCTGGTGCCGTCTTTGCCTTTGGTGGGCGAGGTGTACTTGGCCATGTGCTGCGTGAAAATATCGCGCGGAGGGACGCCTTTCACGAGGAGCGCGCCGATGTTGCGGATCATCGGCGCCATCCAGTCGCGCTTTTCGAGGGCATAGGCGGTGCCGACGGAGATAGCTTCCTGGCCGAGGCTCGCATAGAGGCCACCGACGATTTTGTTCTGGCGAAAGAGGCGCGTCATGGTGTCTTCCACTTCGCGATTGAGGCGCATGTAGTAGTAAAGATCGAGATATTGCTGGCGGGAAAGTTTTTTTGGCTTCGCGGGAGTTTCCGAGACAGGCATCGTGAGTGCTCTCCGAATGGTGGTAGCTGGCCGGGTTTCTATCTTAAGGCTAAGGCGGGTTTGGCGCTAATCATGAGGGGCGGACACCCCGCGAAACCCCGAGAAAGGATTCATCTCACAAAACCCGCCCAATGGCGCGCGTCACTTCTCTCGAATGAGGCGTCGCATCTGCCAGAGGAAAAATCCAATTGTATAACACTCACTGAGAAGGATAAAAACAATGCAAGAGCCGGGGAAGAATGGGCTCGGAAGGGGGAGTTGTATCATTTCTGGCGTGAGAAGAATTGTCAGGCCGAATGAAACCAAGGCTAGGATGAGACCACGTCGCAAAGTTCTGATGCGACCAGCCCTGTCTGCCATGCGGTTATGCTAGCACACAACAAAGATTGATCTTGAGGAGAGCCCAACCCTAGACCTTACTTTTTGCTGAGTTGGATAGTGCTGCAGGTGTCTGTGCCGGGCAGGTTCATCTGGACGACGATGGGCTTTTTTTGCGGAGAGTGGGAATTGATGCCGATAATGGCGTTGGCGGGGCAGAAGCCGAGGAGCTGGCCGACGAGGCGATATTCGCCGTCGGGCAGGCCTTTGGTGTCGAGAGAGAAGGCGCCTTTAGCATCGCTTTGCGCGTAACGGACGAGTTCGTGTTTTTGTGTTGAGAAAAGGCCGACACAGAGTTGCGCGACGGGCGCGCCATTCTGATCGACGGCGGTTCCCTGGACGTGGCTCAGTTCGATCGGCTCTGGATCAAATTTATTCTGGTGCAGGTAAGGCATGTTGCTGCAGGCCTGGGCGGAGAGGGCGGTTGCGCCGTAGGCGAAAAATGAGGCAGCAAGCGCGGCCCGCAGTATCCAATTTGTTTTTTTCATGATGGTTTACCTCGCTTTGATGGCGGCTTGGGGGCGGAGCGGGTTAGAGATGGTGTGACGCGTTTGATGAGGGACTGGGCGTCGAAGGGGGCGCGGACTTTGGTGTCGTTGTCGAAGTAGACGAAGACGTCGCGGGTTTTGGCCTTGGGTGGTTTCGTTTTTAGGATTTTTTCTGTGGGAGGCTCGCTGCCGGCGGCCCAGGCTTGCACCCATTCTGCCCATTGATCGAGGGACTTGGCATCGTAACCGCTCGCGTAGAGAACTTCGGACCCGTGAAGACGGCAATAGAGGAAGTCCGAGGTGACATCGGTAATTTTAGGCCATTCGACGGTGTCGGCGCAGACGATGGCGACGTCATATTTGCGGAGAAGCTCTAGGAATTCGGGGATGGCGAAGCTGGAATGGCGAATTTCGATGGCGTGGCGCAGCTTGTGATGGTCATCCACATCTTCGAACGCAACGCGCTTGCTCATCCATTTGTCGTGGTTTGATGCGAGGTACTTTGCCGCAGCGGTGTTGTGCGGAAGCATCTTCAGAAAGTTTTCCATTTTTTCAGCGTCGAGTTTGAAGTTCGGCGGAAACTGCCAGAGGAATGGGCCTAGTTTTTCGCCGAGCAACAACACGCCGGAGGCCAGGAAATTGGCGAGGGGAGCTTCCACTTCGCGAAGACGCTGGATGTGCGTGATATAGCGCGGACCTTTTACCGAGAATTTGAAATCGGATGGAGTGGCGTCATGCCAGCTTTGGAAGCTGGACGGGCGTTGCAGCGAATAGAAGGTACCGTTGATTTCTAGGGATGTGAGCTTGCTGGAGGCGAATTCAAGTTCCTGGCGTTGCGGCAATTTTGGAGGATAGAAGACGCCGCGCCACGGGGGATAGCGCCAGCCGGAAATGCCGATGCGGATTTCGCCGGTTTTGGGCATAGGTGAAGGTGCGCAGCGGTAGGTTGCCTTACATGGTTGGGGTTGGGCAATAGGGAAGAATTGGGATGGACGGATGAGATTTGGGGTCTAGCGGTGCTGGACCTTACGAAGAAAGAATGGGCGGCGCTGTACGGTGATTCGTGCTTGAAGTGGACGTTGAGATCCTTCGTCGCAGAAGGCACTCCTCAGGACGACAACGCGCCGTTCGGGGTTATTTTGCGGGGGCGTTGGTGGAGGCGGGGGTGGATGCGTTTAGGTGGGATTCGATTTCTTCGCGGGAAGCTGGGCGGGGATCGCGATTGACTAGACTGGCCAGGTGATGTGCCAGGCCGGGCTTCACTTCGCTGGGAGAGACGGAGCGCTGGAGCAGCTTTTCGAGGGAGGTGGCTTTGCGATCGGCGATGCCGCAGGGAACGATGAGGTCGAAATAGCGAAGATCGGTGGAGACGTTGTAGGCGAATCCGTGGGAAGTGACCCAGCGGCTGATATGGACACCGATGGCAGCGAGTTTTTCTTCGGTGGCAGCGCTGATCGCAGTAGTTGGAACGCCGGGAATTATTGGCACGGCTGAAGGCGTGCCCTCCAAAAGATCGCTGGTGCCGGTCTGGACCCAGATGCCGGTCTTGCCGGGGACGCGGTAGGCGGTGACGTTGAAATCGGCGGAGGCGCGGATCATGGCTTCTTCGAGAGTGCGAACATACCAGCCGACGTCGCGCTTGATTTTGTCGAGATTGAGAATGGGATAGCCGACGATCTGGCCGGGGCCGTGGTAGGTGATGTCTCCGCCGCGATTGGTGGAGTGGAGCTCGACATTTTTCTGGCGGAGGACGTGTTCGGAGGCGAGCAAGTTGGTGCGATTGGCATTGCGGCCGAGTGTGATCACGTGGGGATGTTCGCAGAAGAGCAGGACGTCTTCGATGGCGTTGGCTTTGCGCGCGGCGACCAGGCGCTGTTGGAGGGCGTAGGCATCGGTGTAGGAGATGAGGCCGAGGTCGGTGATGAGGAGGTTGGACATTGCGTCACGCGCGATGGAGTTGGAGTGGTTGCTTCATACAGTTTTGTCTTGCCAGCATTTACGGTTGAGATCCTTCGTCGCGAAATGCGCTCCTCAGGATGACAAATTTGTTGTGAATAAGTGATACGCGAAGAAAAAGCAGGTCCCTCGCTTCGCGGACTCCGCTCGGGATGACAACAGTCAAGCGGCAGCACCGTGCGGCTAGACGTTGATCTGGAGGCCGCGGACGGAGGCGAAGGCGTCGCCCATGGCTTCCCAAACTGTGGGGTGGGCGTGGACCATGGTCATCATATGGTCGATGGTGCCTTCGAGATTGAGAACGGCGGCGGCTTCCGAAAGAATCTCCGTGGCCAGCGGGCCGATGATGTGGATGCCGAGAATCTCGCCATATTTTTCTTCGGAGACGACCTTGATGAAGCCGCCATGATTGCCGAGGATGGTGGCTTTACTGTTGCCGACGAAGGGGAATTTGCCGGTTTTGACGGCGTACCCCGCGTCTTTGGCTTGTTTTTCGGTGAGGCCGATGGAGCCAATCTGCGGCTCGCAATAAGTGGCGTTGGGAATGCGGGTCTTGAGGAGCTTTTGCGTGGCTATGCCCTTGATGTGAGTGACGGCGATGATGCCTTCCATCATGGCGGCGTGAGCGAGTTGTGGCATGCCGGCAACGATATCACCGACGGCAAAGAGGCCGGGCTCGGCGGTCTGAAAATGTTCATCGACCAGAACGAAGCCGCGATCGAGTTGGGCTTTGGATTTCTCAATGCCGCAATTTTCGGTGAGGGGCTTGCGGCCAACCGCCATCAGCAACTTTTCCGCTTGCAGGGTTTGCGCTTTGCCGTCCTTATCCTTGAAGGAAACCGTGACGCCCTTCGCGTCTTTCTTGACGCCATCGACGCTGCAGCTGGTGAAGATGTTGATGCCCTTTTTCTTGAAAGATTTTTCGAGCTCGGCGGAAATTTCCTCGTCTTCGAGAGGGGCTACGCGAGGAAGGGCTTCAAGGATGGTTACCTGAGTGCCGAAAGAATTGTAGATGGACGCGAACTCAACTCCGACGGCGCCCGCTCCCACGACGATCAAGGTTTTCGGAATGTCCGGCAATTCGAGAATCGAGCGATTGGTGAGAATCTGCTTGTGATCGGGTTCGATGCCGGGAAGCGATTTGGCTTCCGAGCCGCTGACGAGAAGAACGTTGCTGGCTTCGATGGTGGATTTCTTGCCATCTTTTTCGACGGAGACTTTTCCGGGCCCTTCGTAGCGGCCCCAGCCCTGGACCCACTCGACCTTGTTCTTCTTGAAGAGAAATTCAATGCCCTTAGCGTGCTTGGTAACGATTTTATTTTTGCGCGCCATGATGTTGGCCCAATTAATTTTCAGGCCGGAAACTTCGAAGCCAAGCTCTTCGCTATTCTTGAAGTGATCGTAAACGTCAGCGTGATGCAGAAGAACCTTGGTGGGAATGCAGCCCACGTGAAGGCAGGTGCCACCGAGGAAGGGATCCTTTTCGACGACCACCGTCTTGAGGCCGAGTTCGCCGGCGCGGATGGCGGAGACATAGCCGCCCGGACCACTGCCAATGATTGCAACGTCATATTTCGCCACGCCAAATCTCCCTTCACAGTGAAAACAAGCCGGACCACGACAATGGCTGGAAGGCTTTTGATAGCGCCCGCCAGCTCCTTCAGGGGCTAAAGCCCTTTTGTTGTGGGCTCTTACACCGGGTTCGAGCGTCCTCGGCTTCCTGAAACCTAGAGTCTTTCCGCGGTCCCGCCCGAGAGGCAAGGTAATTAGATGCCAAACGGCGGTGTACGGGTAGAACCACAGCGGAACAAGGCAGAACCCAACCAAAGAAGAATTGTAGCAGCGCGCTACGTGGGGCGGCAATGCGGGAAGCGGCGGGAAGAGCGAGAAGCGTTCGTTTCGGGAAGGCGACCGGTACCGGAACTCCTAATATCTTACTCTAGAGTACTATTTTACTGTTGTTCTATTTTTATAGTTGCAGGTATTACTTATTAGGTATATATACGAAGAACCTGAATGTGCCTGTGGAAGAAGGATGAAGAGAGAAGAGCTTATGCCGGTGTTCCAGTATCTGGATTTTCTGAGAGAAGACGCCGGGGATAGAAACGCAGTTGGAACGGATAAGGAGTGAAGACATGGCGTTCTCGAGGATTGAAGTAATGCACGCGCGAAGCAACATGCCGTTGGTGGAGCGAGGGCGAACGGAACGGACGTTTATGGGATTGGGGGCGTTCGCCGCAACGGTTTTATTGTTGGGGGGAGGATACCTGATGACGGAGGCGTTGCTGAATCCGTTGAGCGCGTCGGATGTGGGAGTGCTGACGGCCGGATTCGCGCTGGCGTTGGCGAGTTTCCTTTCGGTGTATCTGCTTTCGCCAAGAAGAAGAATCGAAACGGCGATGTGCGAGAAGAATGCTCGCAATGAAGAGAAATGGAACATGCCGGTGCTGACCGTGTATGGAGAGACTGTGCAGAAGCGGATCGTCGCCAAACAGATTTTGGGTGAAGGAAAGAACCTGCCGGGGCCGATGTGATTTGTGCCGGCCTCAGGAGGGGGCGAGCGCGGGAAGGTAACGCTCTTCGAGCAAGACGCGATGGTGGCGCTCGTGCCCTGCGATAACGAATGCAAGAGCAAGAACGCTGACTTCTTTCTGGCTGGCGTTGCCGCGACGGAGCCACGCGGCGTCATCGAGCGAACGAACCAGCGAAATGGTGGCTTCGCGCACGGTGGAGAATTCGTGGAGAAGGTCCGCGATTTTGCGGACTGAGAAGTTTCCGTTCTGGATGTAGCCATCCTGTTCAAAGCTGGCGAGGGGAGTCTGGTCGCCGCGGGCGATGCGCAGCATTCTGTAGGCGAAAATGCGTTCCGTGTCACTGATGTGGCCGAGAACTTCCTTGACGGACCATTTTCCAGGGGCATAGCGGAATTCGGCTTGTTCTTCCGTGAGTGGAGAAAGCAGGCGGACAAGATCGCGCTGCTGATTCAGGAGAATTTCCAAAAAATCACCGCTGGGGACCAGGGCAACGTACTTTTCGTAGTAGAGGGCGTAGTCGCCCTGCTGTGGACGTTTCTGTGGCATGATGCCGTTACCTCCAGAAAGCTGGAGAAGAAATTATAACGCGGATGGCATGCGGGTGGAGAACAAGAGGGGAGCGCGATAGGACGGATGGGGGAACTGAATTTCGAAACGATGCGTGTGGCGTTTCAGGGGGAGCCGGGAGCCTTCAGCGAAGCGGCCGCAGTGCAACTGCTGGGAGGCGGGATTCGGACGATCCCGCGGACGACGTTTGACGCGACATTTCGGGCGATAGCGGAAGATGCGGCGGACGCACTGCTGGTGCCAGTGGAAAATACGCTGGCGGGATCGGTGGTGCGCGTGTACGACCTGCTGCTGGATAGCCCGCTGGAGATGTGCGGGGAGACCATTCTGCCGATCGAGCATCACTTGATGGCTTGTCCGGGAGCGACGTTTGCGGATCTGCGCGCGGTGGCTTCGCATCCAGTGGCGCTGGCACAGTGCGAGCGGTTTTTCGAAAGCAATCCCCGGCTGAAACGCGTTCCGGCGGAAGACACGGCCGGGAGCGTGCGAGAAATGATGGGCCGCGGAGACAAAAGTTGCGGGGCAATTGCGGGCAGGCCAGCGGCGGAGCGCTACGGGGCGATTATTCTGCGTGAAAGCATTCAGGACAATGCTGAGAATTTCACGCGGTTTGTCCTGCTGCTTAGGCCGGAGGAAGCACGCCGCTATCGCGCCAGGGATGCGAAGAAAATGTCGCTAGCGATGCGACTGGCGCACAAGCCGGGGGCGCTGCTGGCGTCACTAGAACCTTTTTCGAAACATGGCGTCAATTTGCTGAAGATCGAGAGCCGGCCGATTCATGGGAAGCCGTTTGAGTATCAGTTTTATGTGGACGTGGAGGCGGCGGAACACGAGCGGTTGGAGAAGGCGCTGGAGGAAGTACGCGGAGCAACAAGCGAATTGCGGGTGTTGGGGTGGTATGCGGCGGCGCCGCGGTAGGAGTGGAACGTCCCCCGGGATTACGCTGACATCCTGTTAGTGATGATTGGTGAAGAAAGAGCAGGTTCCTCGCTTCGCGGACTTTGCTCGGAATGACAAATTCTCTCTGGTAAATTTTCTCCCACCGAACCCCAACGAAATCTCATCTACGGCTGATCTACAGCATTGCCTGGCAAGCCGCCGCGCTACAGCTTATTTGCTGGCTGTGGTTATTTTGGATGGAATGAGGTCGGGCGGTGGGCCAATGTTGTCTGGGAGTTTGCCGTTGAGCGCGTCGAGGAACTCGAGGAGATCGTCGCGTTCGTCGAAGCTTAGGCGGTCGAGCGAGTGGATTTCCTTGTCGAGATGAGGATTCCAGTTTCCGCCGCCGATGTAGTGGGCGAGAGCATCTTTGACGGAGGGGAAACTGCCGTCGTGCATGTACCGGCCACGATTTGCGAGGTTGCGGAGACTGGGAGTTTTGAAGCAGCCCATGTCCGCGTCCGCTTTGGTAATGGCGTAGCGGCCGAGATCGTTTAGTTCACCGCGCGTATCGGCGCCGACGCCGAGATTGTGAAACTTATTGTCCGTAAACAGGGAATAGTCGCTGCCGATGGTGTGACACACAGCGCAGTTGCCCTTCTTGGCGCTGATGAAGATTTTGAGGCCGCGCTGAGCTTCAGGAGACATCGCCTTGGAATCGTGACCATAGTAGAAGCGATCGAAGGGAGAATCGCCGGCAATGACCGTGCGTTCGAACGAAGCAATGGATTTGGCAACCATATCGATGGTGATTTGATTGGTACCCCAAGCTTTCTTGAAAAGGTCTTGGTATTGGGGGTTCGCCTGAAGCCTGTTCACCACGCCATCGAGTGAATGGGCCATTTCGACGGGGTTGGCGATGGGGCCCTTGGCTTGTTCTTCGAGGCTGGGCGCACGTCCATCCCAAAATTGCAGCGTGTAGTAGGCGGAATTGATCACCGTGGGGGCATGACGCGTGCCAGTCTTTTGGCCGACACCTTCCGAGACCGGACGATTATCAGAAAAAGCGAATTGTGGGGCATGGCAAGAAGCGCAAGAAATCGTGCTATCGACGGACAGAGCTGGATCGTAATAAAGACGGCGGCCGAGCGCGATGGTGTCTTCCGTAGGCGGATTGTCTGCCGGAATCGGAACGGGAGGCAAACCCAGGGGAGTTTTGATCTGCACAGGTTTGCCTACGGGCGTGACGGCCGAAGCGGGGGCCGACTGTGCATGCAGGGGAAGATACGCGAGCGCCGCGAGACAGAAAGCACCTAGGGCAAGCACGGCGAAAACAAGGATACGAGTAGCAGGCTTCATGAGGAGGGGTCCTCCTATGGCAGAAAGAATAGCAGCGGACGCCGGAGAAACTCTGTGACGAGAGACACAAAGAGCCTTAGCGGTTCCGGGGATAGAGGTGGAACCACCAAGGCTCTGAGTAAGCGACCCTATTCGAACAAGAGGACTAGCAGTAGCTGCAGGCTTCGTCGCCGCCGATGTTGGTAGACATGTCGTGCTTAATGCGGCGGAGGCGGCGGCCGAGGCGGTCTGCGAGTTGATGACGCGCGCGCCAGAGACGAGCCTTTAGCGTGTTTTCCGTGACGCCGAGTTTCTTAGCGGCTTCACCGGTGGAATAGCCCTGAACTTCACGGAGTAGAAACGCAGAGCGCAGGAGCGGAGAAAGTTCGTCGAGATTTTCGTTGATCATCTCGCGAATCTCCGTGCCAGCGTAGAGTTGCTCCGGATTCGGGCTGTCGTCGGCGAAACGCTCCGCGGCGGGCAGTTCGTCTTCGTGATGAGTTTCATCCAGTGAGACGGCCGGGCGAGCCTTGGCGCTGCGGCGCTTCATGAGAGCGGCGTTGATGACGATGCGCGTGAGCCAGGTGGAGAATTGCGAGCGGCCCTCGAAACGCTTGAGGTTGCGATAAGCCGAAAGCAGGCCATCCTGCAGAGCGTCTTCGGCATCCTCGGCATTGCCCAGGACGCGAAGCGCGGTCTGGAACAGCGGACGATGATAGCGGCGAAATAGAGTTTCAATCGCCTGAGCATCCCCCCGTTGCCCGGCGCGGATCAGCTTGTCTTCGCTAACCTGCATGGTATTTATGACTTGCGTAGCCAGTTGCGTTGCCATTTGCTCCCCCCAATAGACCCCATAAGAGTCTTTAAGACGAAAGAAGTTACAAAATAGTTCCCCCGGAACTTTTGCTACATCAGTGCACCGGAACGTTTCCTCCACCCATCTTTGGCCGCTTCAACATGAAGAAAAGCGGGATGATGCAGAAGAAAACGATGCCGAGCAGCTTGAAATCGTCCAGGAACGACAGCATGGTGGCCTGACGCTGGATCATGCCGTAAATCATTCCTTGAGCACGAGCGGCGGCGCTGGCGGCTGAGGCGCCCGAAGCCTGGAAGCTTGCCGTGAGCGCGGCCATCATGTTGCGGTAGGCATCGCTGTAGGGATTCACATGCTCCCCAAGTTGTGACATATGCATTTGTGTGCGGCGTTCGAGCAGCGTGGTGACGGAAGCGATGCCGACGCTGGCGCCAATGTTGCGCGCGAGATTGATGATGCCAGTGCCCATGTTGGTTTGTTCCCTGGGCACATAGGCAAAGGCGGAGACGTTGATGGGAATGAATAAAAAGGCCAAGCCAAAGCTTTGCAGCATGCGACCGTATACGGCGTGGCGGTAATCAAGCTGCAGGTTCCAGCCCGCCATGACAAAGAGCGAGAGAGCAGAAACGATGCAGCCAAACGTGATGAGATAGCGCGGAGCGACCCTCGAGACCAGCATGCCGACGACTGGCATCA
The DNA here is from genome assembly GCA_963701055.1 of Candidatus Acidiferrales bacterium. GTDB lineage: Bacteria > Acidobacteriota > Terriglobia > Acidiferrales > UBA7541 > Acidiferrum. The sequence goes on from OY969563.1 coordinate 6,474,116, forward strand.
TGAGCATGATGACGGCGCCGCCGGGAGAGAGGGCCAAGCCAGCCATTTCCGCTGGGTAACCGAGCAGTTCCTGAAGAAGCTGCGGGATCAGAACGGTGCTGGAATACAAAACGAAGCCAAGGAAAAACATGGCGGTGGTGGCAATCGCGAAGTTGCGATTTTTGAGCATGCGGAAATCGACGATGGGATCCTTGACGCGCAGTTCCCAGATGACGCCGGCGATCACGCCGATGAGCATAAGGACGGCGAAGAAGCAAATGAAGTTGGAGGAGAACCAGTCTTCGCGCTGGCCCTTGTCCAGGATGATTTGCATGCTGCCGAGGCCGAGGCTGATCAGGCCAAGACCAATGTAGTCGACTCGGAAGCCTTGCTTCAGGTTGACCCGCTTCATGTACGGCGGATCGGAGACGAGGAAGTACGTGAGCGTCAGGGAAATCAGGCCAACTGGAACATTGATGTAGAAGATCCAGCGCCAGGAATAATTGTCTGTGATGAAGCCGCCGAGCCAGGGACCGATGGTAGGCGCGACGACGACGGCGATTCCGTACACGGCGAAAGCCATGCCGCGCTTGGAAATGGGAAATGTGTCATTGAGGATGGCTTGCTCGCTGGGTTGCAAGCCGCCACCACCGACACCTTGCAGGATGCGGAAAACCACCAGCATGCCGAGACTGGAGGCGAATCCGCACAGGAAAGAGCTAATGGTGAAAATGGCAACGCAGATCATGTAGAAGCGCTTGCGGCCAATCACCGAGGAAAGCCAGCCAGAGAGCGGCAAAATGATAGCGTTGGACACGAGATAGGAAGTCAGAACCCAGGTGGACTCATCGCGGCTGGCGGAAAGATTTCCCGCGATGTGAGGAAGAGCGACGTTGGCGATGGAAGTGTCGAGCACTTCCATAAACGTCGCGAGCGTGACGACGATGGCGATCACCCAAGGGTTGATCGAGCCATCCGGCATACGCATCTTCGATTTGAGTCTGTCCAACATTTCGTCGAATCGTCTCCGATTACTTTGTGACCACGGTTGCGTCGACATTCATGCCCGGGCGCAGAATCGCAACGTCCGGGGAAATAGGATCGAGAACAATCTTCACCGGAATGCGCTGAACAACCTTGACGAAATTGCCGGTGGCATTTTCGGGCGGGAGCAAGCTGAGCACCGCACCGGTGGCACCTGCGATGGAATCGACGTGGCCGGTGAAGGTTTTGCCGTAGGTGTCGGACTCGATGTAGGCCTTCTGGCCGGGCTTCATTTTTCGGAGCTGGGTTTCCTTGAAATTGGCGGTGACCCAGACGTTTTGCAGAGGCACGACAACGAGTAAGCCCTGGCCAGCTTGAACAATCTGTCCAGGTTCGACGGATTTGTGAGTGGCGACTCCATCGACGGGAGCAACGATGTCGCAGTAGCTGAGATTGAGCTCGGCGGCTTCGAGGGCGGCGCGGGCACGATCGACGCTTGCAAGTTTGGCTTCTGCATCGGCAGAGCGCATCTGAACGCTTCTCTCGTTTGCGTGAGCGGAATTGACCCCTGCTTTGGCGCCATCCACACGCGCGCGAGCGGCGTCAAGCTGAGCATTGGTGATGCCGACGTTGCGCTTGGCTTGATCGAGGCGCTGTTCGTCGGCGGTCAGGGCGCTGGCGGTAGCATCGGCGTTGGCTTTGGCGGCGTCATATTGCTGCTTGGAAATTTCACCTTTTTCCAGGAGCGGGCCGTAACGGCCGAGGTCGGCTTTGGCAAGATCGGCGTTGGCGCGGCTGTGAGCGACGTTGGCTTCCGCAACGGCGAGATCGGCGGTGCGAGCCTGTTCGTACATCGCTTGCGCGCGCAAAAGATCGGCTTGCGCACCGGCTAGCTGCGCATCGGCGTTGGACGTACCGCTGAGGGTTGTTTCACTGGTGCGCGGAACGTCGACTCCGGCGGAGCGCGCTTCGTCTTCGGCAAGGGCTAACGAGGCTTTAGCCTGGTCGACGGCGGCCTGGTAGTCTCTCGGGTCAATCTTCACGAGAACTTGCCCAGCTTTTACGGACTGGTTGTCCAGGACGAGAACTTCTCCGACGCGACCATAAATTTTGGAGGCGATCGGAGTGATGTGACCGTCGACCTGGGCATCATCCGTGGATTCGCGGTTGTGAAAATAAAGGAACAAGCCCAAGGCGACGAGGAAGAGCGCGGCGGCGCCGAACATTAGACCTCGGCGTACCTTCCGGCTTGCCAAAGGCTTGGCCGGCGGCTTTTCCAGCTTGGGGGCCGCCTCGACAGGCGACACTTTTACATTCGCTGCATTTTCCAAACCAACATCGATCTCCACACTCATCGTGTCCTCACTTCACCTCGAGTACGTCTTTTCCATCTGTCCGATGGCACGTGCATAATCCGCGCGCGCCTGGTTAAAGCGATACAGCGCGGCAATCTGGTTGTCGTTCGCCCGGGAGAGGGAGTCCTGAGCGGAAATAACTTCAATGTTGTTGGCGACGCCGGCTCTGAAGCGGTCGCGGGCCTGGTCAACTTCTTCGCGGGCAAGTTGCACGCCGAGGTTGGCAACCTGAACCTCGTTGCGGGCGGATTGCAAGTTCAGGAGTGAAGTTTTGACGTCGAGAGCGATCTGGTTGCGCAAATCGTCTTTCTGCTGCTCGAGCTTTTGCAGTTCGAGGTCGGACTTCGTGACTTCGGCCTTGATGCGGCCGCCGGTGAAGATCGGCACGTCGAACGAGGCGGTGTATTGATACGTTGGAATGCCGTTGTCGGGCCGGGTGCCGAGATAGGCCCAGTTGCCGTCGATGCGCACGCTGGGCAGGCGCTCGTATTGCGTGGCCTGCTTCTGGAGTTTTGTTACTTTTTCGCGGGCCTCGATGGCTTTCCACTCTTCGCGGCCAGCGAGGGCTTCGTCGATGCTGGAATTGACTTCAGGCTGCGGCGTGTCAAAGAAGCCGAGCGAATCGGCAAGTTCGAGCTTCTGGTGCGGATCGAGATTAAGAATTTTGTTCAAGCCGAAGAGAGAAGCATCGCGATCGTTTTCCGCCTGGATCAGAACCTGCTTTTCGTTTTGCAGTTCGACGTTGGCGCGTAGCGTGTCAATCCCGGTACCTACGCCTTCTTTTTGAAGATCGGCGGCCTGGTCGAAGAGCGCCTGAGCGAGTTCGACACGAGAGTGGGAGGCTTGCACGTTGGCAACGGCTCGAAGCGTGCCGATATATTGCGAAACAACCAGAAGGATGACCTGCTCGCGAGTTGAGAGGCTGTCCGCCTTGCTGGCGGTGACGTTTTCACGCGAAGCTTGATAGCGCTTCCAAAGAGAAAGGTCGATAACGGTTGTGCCAAACGTGGGACCCGCCTGAAAGATCTGGTACGGCCCGATGTGGCCGGGTAGTTCAGAGCCCGGGACGAGAGGCTTGCCACCGAATTCAGCTTGCAGGTTGACGCGGTTCAGTGAATCGGAAGTCTTCAGGTCGGCTTGCGGCAGTAATTGCGCGCGCGTGATGTTTTTGTCCTGAACGCTTTCGGCGGCGTTGATGAGGCCGATTTGCTCGGTGGGATTCTGCTTGATGGCCAGCGCGACTGCTTGCTCTAGAGTCAGGCGTTGCGCCGGAGCGTCTGCCGGGACAGCCGCAGCTTTTGCCTGCGCGCGCAAGAAGCCCGGTGCTGTAAGCAAGAGACTGAGAAATACGACGTAGAAAATGATTGGAGCGCCCTTGGGTTTTTTCGGCGGCTTCTCGGAGGATGCGGATTCGTGTGAGGCGGCGATTTCGTCGACAATAGCCTGGTTGAGGCAACCTTCGGCCTGGAAATCGGCGCCCAGACGATGCATCTCTCGCAGCAAGATTTTTCCGGCATTATCAATGAAGCTGACGCCACAAAGATTGACCAGGAATTTCTGTTTGGGGGTGGCGGCGTAGAGTTCGCGCCAGCACTGCTCGACCGTGCCGACGGAGGGGCCTGCGATGCGGCCCTCGATGGTCAGAATGGTCCTGCTGCGCTTGGTCTCGGTGGTAATTCTAAGCATGGATACCTTCTTGGAGCGACATCAGAGGTGCACTTCAAGTGCCAATGAATAGGCGTTAATATTTCGATTTAACGCATTTATTTCCAATGATTTACCGCAATGAAACAATGTACTGTGACAGTGGCAAGTGCCATTTTTTGGGCGTATGCCATCATGCTTGCAATGTGGCAATGCCCATATTTAAGCATTTTATCACATGGGAATCGTCTTTTCTGTTGAGGTAAATTGGGCCGGCCATAAATTCTACGCGGACTGGTGACTAGAGTTTCTGGGCCTGGCCTAGGATCAAAACGTTGGCGTTCTTTGTAGGGCCGGCATCTTGCCGGCTGGAAGCCGGCGCTACCAAGACCGGAGATGCGCGGGGGTTTTGCTTGGCGGAGGCGGGACGGTACGAGAGCTTTGTAGCTGCGGATCGGTTTAGATCCTTCGGCTATCCTCGTTGGATAACCTCTCGATGGCATCCTTTGCGGGACGCGGGTGGGATGAACGGCGCAAAAAATTGCCGCTACGTTTAGTGGCGGGCGATGGCTTGCATTTCGAAATGGCCGCCGCCGAGGATGGAAGCTACGCCGATGAATTCGCGGGCAGGTAGATCCTTGGTGAAATAACTCTTATAGATGGCATTGAATTTGTCGTAGTTAGCGAGATCGGTGCAAGAAATCTGGACATAGACGAGATCGTCCATGGTGAAGCCCGCCTGCGAGAGAAGGGTTTTGTACGAGCCGAGAAGATTGCTGATTTCGTCTTCGATTTTTTCGGGCGGCTTGTTGGTTTTAGGATCAAAACCGATATTTCCCGAAATGCACAAGGTGTCGCCGACGAGGATGGCGTTGCTGAAGGCGGCTTGCGGCGAGCGGGAGGGCAGGTTGATGACGCGGCGTTTGGACTGCGCGTCGGATTGCGAGAAGGCGTTGTGCGCGGTGAAGAAGCCGGCGACTGCGAGAGCGGCGGCTAGAAAAAGGACGCGACGATTCATGGGACTCCCCCTTGTGGTGAAGGATGTGACGCTGGTAGAGCCGGAGTGTAGTCCGCGAACGTGTGAAACGGCAAGGGGAAAGGGGTTCTGCTAAGATGCAGGCTTCTTCAAGGAAAACCTAAATGAGAAAAATGTGGATGCATTGGGCAGTCGCGGTGATTGCTGTGATTGCGGCCGCAATGCCGGTTGTGGCGCAAAGCGATCTGGACCAGAAGATCGACAGCAATATTGGAGACTGGGTGGGGACGTATGAACACTTTCACGCAAACCCGGAATTGTCGACGCAGGAGAAAGCAACCTCGGAGCTGATTGCCGGGACGCTGCGGAAGCTGGGCTACGACGTGACGGATCACTTTGGAAAATACGAGGAAGCAGAACTTGTGTCGTATGGCGTGGTGGCGGTACTGAAAAATGGGCCGGGGCCCACGGTGTATGTGAGGACGGAGCTAGACGCGCTGCCGGTGCGGGAAAATACAAGGCTGCCGTATGCGAGCAAAGTTACGGTGAAACGAGCGAACGACGAAGTGGGCGTGATGCACGCCTGCGGTCACGACCTGCATATGACCGTGTTTCTAGGCACCGCGAAACTGCTGGCGGAAGAAAAGAGCCATTGGAGCGGGACGGTGGTGATGATTGGACAGCCGGCGGAAGAAACCGTGGCAGGAGCAGCGGCGATGCTGCGGGCGGGATTGTTTGAGAAATTCCCGAAGCCGGATTACGTGCTGGCGCTGCACGACTCTGCGACGCTGCCGGCGGGAACGGTGGCGTGGCACGAAGGGTCGATCCTGGCGGGCGCCGATTCGGTGGACATCACGATTCGCGGGTATGGAGGGCACGGCGCGGCGCCGAATGCGACCAAGGATCCGATTGTGATCGCGTCGGAACTGGTCGTGTTTCTGCAGACGATCGTGAGCCGGGAAGAGGATCCGCTGCAGCCGACGGTGATCACGGTAGGATCGTTTCATGCAGGCACAAAGCACAACATCATTCCGGACGAAGCGCATTTGCAATTGACGGTGCGCACGATGACGCCAGAGCAGCGGGAGAAAACGCTGGCGGCGATCACGCGAGCTACGAACGGAATTGCGGCGGCGGCGGGAGTGCCGGCGGACCGCGCACCGATCATTACGGTGTCCAAGGTGTCGGTTCCGGCAACGATCAATGACGCGGCGTTGACGCGACGAGTGGCCGCTTCGCTGGAAAAAGCGGTGGGAAAAGATAATGTGGTGGCGGGAAAACCGGTGATGGCGAGCGAGGATTTTAGTTTGTTTGCGTTGAGCGATCCGAAGCCGCCAATCTGCATGTTCTGGTTGGGTGCGGTGGACCCGGCAAAGATAAAGGACGCAGAGGAAAAGGGGACGCGGTTGCCGAGTTTGCACTCCAGCGAATTTGCACCGTTACCGGAGCCCGCGATCCGCACAGGCGTGAAGGCGATGACTACCGTGGTGATGGACCTGCTGCCGAAATAGGAGGAAGAGCGGATTCCTCAGGGGCTAAAGCCAAATCTTGCTGTCGTGCAATGTCGGACCTGAAGGTCCGACCCCCTACAGAGAAGAAGACCCACGAGGATAGAACGGGTATAGGACCCAAGAGGATCAAAGAGAACCAAAGACAATCTCAGGCAATCAAAGACATTCAAGAGAATTCAAGCGGGTCCAAGGGAATTCTGGCGGATTAGCGGTGAGGCGGAATTGGCGAGGCTGGCGGAGTTGCCGGAGTTTGCGGAGTCGGCGCGGGTTCGGGGGTGGGTGGAGTCGAGGGCGTGGCTGGGGCTGGCGGTTCGGCTGGCGTTTGAGGCTTCGTTGCCGAGTTGGCGCTGCTGTTCGCGCTGGAAACTTCCTTCACGATGGCGGCGGTGCGATCCATGCTGACTTTGCAGGGGGGATCGTAGATGCGGCACTGTGCCAGCGTGAATTGGCATCCGCAGGTACAGGTTTCGGCGTTGAATTTGTGGAGAGCGGCGGCGCGCTGTTCGGTGGTGAGTCCTTCTGTGTTGACGCCGGGGAGCATGGTGGCTCGGTCGGCGTGTTTAAGGAAAATTTCGCCGGTGTCATTAAAGGTTTCGATTCTGGCGGAAATAGGGAGATTGAGGAGCGCGCGGACTTCGGTTTCGTAGAGCGCGGGATTATACAGACCGATGTGTTTTTGAACGACGCGGCCATCGGCATTGATGACGAATACCGTGGGCAGCGCGGTGATGCCGCCATAAGCCATACGAACCGGATCCGTGGTGAGAGCGACGGGATAATTGATGGATTCGCTTTTGACGACGTTGCGGAGTTCGGTGTCGTCATCTTCGTCGACGGCCATGCCGATGACCTGAAGCTGGTCCTTATATTTATTCTGCAGCTCAATGAGGCCGGAAATTTCCGCGCGGCAAGGTCCGCACCAGGTGGCCCAGAAATTCAAAAGGATGACTTTCCCTTTGAACGCTTGCAGGCTGAGATCTTTGCCGTCGATATCCTTCACCTGGAAATCGGGAGCGGGATCGGGATCTTTAACGAAACGGATCACCGGAAGTTGCGCATCGGAAGCCAAGGGAAGTAACGCGACCGCGAAGGCCGCGAGCAAAACTAAGGACACGGCCAGGCGGAGAGGTTGAAGCAGTGACGTATGGCGAATCATGGCTACTCTATCAGGAGAACATAAAGGGGAGAGCGTGCCAAGTCGCCAGGCGAGTGGATTTAGCTGGAAAGGAACGGAGTCGTATCGGCGCCACTTGGCGGCTGGATTGCGGCGGGGCACTGCCGAAAGAGACTACCCGGGAGAATTAGGTGCGGGCAGTTCAAGTTTGCTGATTTCGAAGCGGACAAACTCGTCGATTTGCGCGTCGGTGAGGTGACCGAGCCAAACAAATTTCACGTGGCGAAAAGCGGCCGCGGAATCTTTGGAAGAAATTTGGCCCCGGTCATAGAGGTTCTTGATGTCGATGCGCGCCCGTGCTTCAAACCTGGCCTGTTTTTCATCTGGCATTGCGACTCCTGTGAAGGACTGATTGGCGGGCCTGATATCACCCTACGCTTTTGTAGAAGTGAAGTCGATGAGGTGCTAGGTTCCGAGTCGCGCGAAGACGAGCGCTGCCAACGGCCCACCTCGGAGGGCGGGCCCTACTAAGGTCGCGAGAAATCCAGATCAGATGGGGCGCTTGATGCCGAGTTTGCGCATGCGGGCCTGGAGAGTGGTGCGCTTGATGCCGAGGATGGCGGCGGCGCCACGTGGGCCGGAGATGCGCCATTGGGTCTGCTTGAGAACCTGGACGATGTGCTGACGCTGAGCGTCGTCCAGCGTGCCCGGCAAGGATGCCGATGAATTGACCGCCTCGATTGCGCGCGGAAGATCGCTGGGACCCGCAGCGAAACTGGACGGCGCGGAATTTTCCTTAAATTCAGCGAGGGGAACGCGCAGGTCTTTTCCTGGGGATAGCAGGACGGCGCGTTCGATCAGGTTTTCCAGTTCGCGGACGTTGCCCGGCCAGGAATAGTTGACCATGGCTTCCATGACGGGAGCGGGGATGTATTCGACGGTTTTGTTCAGGCGGCGGCTGAACTTCTGAACGAAATAGCGCACGAGCAGAGGAACATCTTCGGGACGCTCGCGGAGGGGCGGGATCTGGATGGGAAAGACGTTGAGACGATAGAAAAGGTCGCTGCGGAATTTTTTCTCCGCGACGAGTTGGGTGAGATCGGAGTTGGTGGCGGCGACAACACGGACATCGACGCGGATAGTGCGGTTGCCGCCGAGGCGCTCGAATTCCTGTTCCTGAAGAACACGAAGCAATTTTGGCTGAAGCTCCAGGGGGAGATCGCCGACTTCATCGAGAAAGAGTGTGCCGCGGTCGGCAAATTCAAAGCGGCCAATTTTTTGCGAAAGTGCGCCGGTGAAAGCGCCGCGTTCGTGGCCAAAGAGTTCGGATTCAAGCAAGCCCGCGGGGATGGCAGCGCAGTTGACCTTGACGAAGGTGCGTTCGCGGCGGGGACTGAGGTTGTGAATGGCGCGCGCTATGATTTCCTTGCCTGTGCCGGTTTCACCGAGGATCAAGACGGTGGTGCTAGCGGGAGCGGCGAGTTCTACCTGGGCCAGCGCTCGACGCAGGACGGCGCTTTCGCCAATGATTTCGTCGAAGCTGAATTCAGTGCGGATTTCTTCCTCGAGATAAAGTTTTTCGACGGCGAGCTTGTCTTTGAGCGCGTCGATTTCCTTGAACGCAAAAGCATTTTCGATGGCGATGGCGACTTGCGAAGCGACCTGGCAAAGCAATTCGACGTCGGGCGTGGAAAAATTCTGCAGGTTGCGGCTGGCGAAATTGACGGTGCCAAAGGTGCGGCCGTGGGTGGTCAGCGGGACACAACAGATAACCTGAACACCCTGTTCGCGAAGATAGCGCACGACGTCCGGATGGAAGCGATCGATTTCCGCGCCGCGCGCGATGAGGACCTGGCCGCGAGCAATGGCTTGGCCTGCCGGGGAACCTTCGAGCGAGGTGGTGAATTCCTGTTTTGTTTCGACAGTCTGGACGGGCACGTCGAGCGCGTGGATTTTGAGAAGGCCGGAAGTCTGGTCGAGGAGCGCGAGGCTGGTGTAATCGTGCGGGATGACCGACCTGAGAGACGAAACGATGCCGCGAAAAAGGGCTTTGACATCGCGAGTGCTGACGAGGAGATTGTTAATTTCGAGCAGGACCTGCAAGCGATCGCGTTGAAGAGCGAGCTGCTTCTGATAAGCCTGAGCGGCTTCAAAGTTGAGCGCGTTGTCGACGGCGACAGCGACTTGCGCGGCAACGCGCTTCATGAATTCGACTTCGGCGTCGCCCATGCCATGCGGAACGTAGCGGCCGAAACCGATGGCGCCGAGGCGATGCTGCGCGGTGGTGAGCGGAACACTGGCGAAGGAATGGACGCCTTCGGCTTTCAGGCGCTGCATGAACTCGGGATAGCGCGTTTCCTTGGACGTGTCCAGGGTGACGAAGGGAAGCTGATTTTTCCAGACCCAGCCGGAGGGAATGTCGTCGACGGGAGTTTCGCCGGCGGATTCCGTTTCGCGGGAGTGGTCGTGAGTTTCAAGGATGTGCAGGCGCATCGCATTCGTGGCGGGATTGTGCAGAACGAGCGCGAGAAAATCGAATTGCAAGACGGCGTGAAGACGTTCGGAAAGTTCGTGGAACAAGGCTTTGAGGTCGCGTTGCTGCGCGATAGCTTCGCTGACTTCGAGAAGCGCTTCAAACTGGCGGCCAGAGTGTTCCAGGCCCGAGGCGGTAGAAGCGACGCCTGCGATTTTCTCCGCGTCCTGCATGAATTTCAGAATAGCATCCGGTTTGGCGGGGTCACAACCGGAAGGACGGTGCGCGTGACAAATGGATTGCGTATACTCGGCTGCGCAGCGGCGGGATCGAACGAATTTTTAAGCGCTTGGCACAGGAAAACGTGAGAGGACGAGTGCGATCTGCGGGGTTGCGTCATTGTCTGACGCTGATATTGTGCGCGGCGGCGTTGCTGCAACTTTCGGGATGCGGACAAGGAACTGGCCCCGCTCCCGCGGCGAACAGCGGGGCAGCACCGTCGAGAGAGGCGCCGCCACGGGCCGCTGTGGCGGATCGCTACGACCTGGCGCGCGACGAAGAACGCGGCGGGCATACACTCAAAAAGCATGTGGGTAGAACCGATGAGGAATTGCGAGAACGGCTGCGCAGGGAACGCAACATTTCGGCGGCTTCGACGTGGACGGATCGCGAAACTGCGGAAGTGACGGTAGCGGAAGCGCTGCGGGCCAACCGGGACCGAATCGAGAAGTCGATGAGACGCGGTTATCCGCGCGCGAACCTGGCGCTGCATTACAATGCAGGGCGCGTGATTGGACGGAGTTTGCGACGGGGCGAAGAGCAAGCGGTGAATTGCACGAGCGCGGTGATCGTGTTGCGCGCGGATGGGCCAGACAGTTTTTATGTGTTGACCACCTATCCGGAGGCGCACGAATGAAGGACGAACACGCGGAAAAGAAGGAATCGTTCGAGCCGGCCGATTATCCGGCGCTAAGGGAATTTTTTCCAGCGTATCTGCACCAGGATTTCGGCGAGGAGTATGGCACGGCGGCCGAAGCCGTGAAGGGATTTTTAGCAGAAGCGAGCGGGGACGAAATTTTGCAGGTGAAGGAAGAATGGAAGACATTCCGCAGCGCGCTGCGGGGCTGGCCGTTTGAGGAGATTCAGGGAGCACTGGACCAGTTGGGAAGCGCGTGGATGCCGGAGAATGAGGCGCAATTGAAGGAGTTGGACGAAATTCTGAGCCACGCCGAGGCGTGAAGATCCTGTGAGGGTGGGGCGCCGTTGTAACCTGCCTGCAACGCCAGCATGAGATCATCCAGGTGACAGACGAAAAAGTCCGGATGCGGATTTTTGCGCTGTCTGAAGAGATTGGAGCATCCAATTTCTGCCAGCCATGAAGGAACTGCCCACTGGAAATCAGGAGAACGCGTATGAGTACCGAGAGCCTACCCTTGATCTCGAAACGAATAAGCACTGAAGCGTTGTCCAAACTGGCTTCGCAGTACGGGATGGAGACGAGGCAGTTCGCCGATTCGCTCCATAAACTTTATGAGCGCCACCTGTTGTTCGACAACGGCCAGGATCCTGACGCCACCAACGCGCGCGCGCATTATCAGGCGTTCGCCCGTTCGGTGCGGGATATTCTTACGCAACGCTGGGTGCGAACGCGGAGAACGTACCACGACGTAAATCCGAAGCGCGTTTACTACTTATCGATGGAATTCCTGATTGGACGCTCCCTTGCGAACAACGTGACGAATCTTTTGCTCGATCCCCTGCTAGCGAATGTGATCGATCAGAAGAATGTGGACTGGTTAGCGATGGTGGAGAAAGAGCCGGATGCGGGTTTGGGAAATGGCGGTTTGGGACGCTTGGCCGCCTGCTTTGTAGATTCCCTGGCGACCATGCAGATTCCCGCGATGGGCTACGGACTTCGCTATGAATACGGAATGTTCAAGCAGACACTTCAAAACGGCTGGCAGCATGAGATGCCGGACAATTGGTTGCGTTATCCGGACCCTTGGGAAGTGGCGCGTCCGTATGTAAGCGTCACGATTCCACTGAACTGCTCCTTCATTGTGCGCGACGGGGCTTTGCGCGCTATCGCGGGCAGGGATTCCTCACTTTATGGAATTCCGTTCGACCGGCCGGTGGTCGGCTATGGCGGGAAAACAATCAACACGCTGCGGTTGTGGGCCGCTTCCGCTCCCGATTATTTCGATTTTCAACAATTTAGCAGCGGCGATTTCGTGGGGGCCTTGGCGGAGACACTGGCGGCCGAATCCATTACACGGGTGTTGTATCCCGACGATTCAACGGGCATGGGACAGGCGCTGCGCTTCGTGCAGGAATATTTTCTGGTGGCGTGTTCTCTGGCGGACATCGTCCGGCGTTTTCGCCACAAGAATGCGGACTGGAACGCATTCCCGGAAAAAACGGCGATTCAGCTGAACGATACACATCCTACGATGGCGGTGGCGGAGTTAATGCGCATTCTGCTGGATGAAGCGTACCTGGGCTGGGATCACGCATGGAACATTACGCAGAGAACGCTGGCGTATACGAATCACACGCTGCTACCGGAAGCGCTGGAAAAGTGGCCGGTGGCCTGGTTTTCGACGGTTGTGCCGCGTCTCCTGGAAATCATTTACGAAATCAATCGTCGATTCCTGGATGATGTTCGGAAGAAATTCCCCGGCGATGAAGGTCTTGTGCAACGCGTGAGCCTGATTGAAGAAGGCGCGGTCCGCAAGGTGCGCATGGCGAACCTGGCGATTGTCGGTTCGCACAGCACCAACGGCGTGGCGAAAATTCATTCGGAGTTACTGCGCGAGACGACAGTGAAGGATCTGGCGATGATTTTCCCGGAACGCTTCAACAACAAGACGAATGGCGTGACACCGCGGCGGTGGTTGCGCCTGTGCAACACGCCGCTGGCGAACGCAATTACAGAGGCGATCGGGGAAGGATGGATTACCGATCTGAGCCAGCTCTCGCGTTTGAAGCCGCTGGCGGATGATGCGGGCTTCCGCAATGCATTTCTGAAGGCGCAAACGGAATGCAAAACACAGTTTGCGAATTGGCTGAAAACGACGTCGGGGCTGACGGTCGATCCGGAAATGGTTTTCGATTCGCAGGTGAAGCGCATTCACGAGTACAAGCGGCAATTGCTGAATGCTCTGCGGATTGTGGTGCTCTATAACCGGCTGCGCGAAAATCCCAGCATGGAAATGCCGCGGCGGACATTCTTTTTTGCGGGCAAGGCGGCGCCAGCCTACCAGCTGGCGAAGTTGATCATTAAATTCATCAACAATCTGGCGGCGGTGATCGACAACGATCCCACCGTGAAGGGGCGCTTGCAGGTTTTGTTTCTGCCCGACTACCGGGTGACGTTGGCGGAGAAACTTATTCCGGCGAGCGACGTTTCCAACCAGATTTCCACCGCAGGCTATGAAGCCAGCGGCACAAGCAACATGAAATATATGATGAATGGAGCGCTGACGATCGGCACGCGCGATGGCGCAACGATTGAAATGGCGGAAGCGGCGGGAGAAGAGAATTTCTTCCTGTTCGGGCTTACTGCCCAACAGGTCGCGGACAGCCGAGGCTGGTACGATCCCCATTGGCACTACAATCATGAGCCGGAAACGCGCGCCGCATTGGACTTGATCTTCTCCGACTATTTCAGCCGCAATGAGCCTGGCGTTTTTGCGCCTCTGCGCGATACGCTTCTAACGCATGGAGATTTCTACATGCACCTGGCGGACCTGAAATCCTATCTCGAAACGGACGGGCGGTTGTGTAAGCTGATTGCCGATCGCGATGCATGGGCGCTGAAGGCTATATTGAACGTGGCGAGTTCGGGCTTCTTTTCCAGCGACCGGACCATCGCGCAATACAATTCGGAGATTTGGAAAGCGGCGCCTTGTCCGGTGCCGTAGCGGAGTGATTCATGGGAAATGAAGAAAAGGGCGTATCGCCACTGGCGGGCAAACCGGCCACGGAAGACATGCTGATCGACGTGGGGAAATTAGAGCGCGATTACTTCGAGCGCAAACCGGACACGAGCGATCCCAACCAGTTAGTCAGCTTCGGCACCAGCGGACATCGCGGGACGCCGTTTAAGGGCACATTTACGGAAGCGCACATTCTGGCGATTACGCAGGCGATTTGCGAGTACCGACAATTCAAGGGAATTCATGGGCCGCTGTACATGGGAAAAGACACGCATGCGATTTCCGGCCCTGCACAACGTACAGCGTTGGAAGTGCTGGCGGCGAATAATGTTGAAACGGTGATCCAGAGCGGTGACGGCGTCACGCCCACTCCGGTAATTTCGCGAATCATCCTGGTCTACAATCGCGGGCGCCGAGATCATTTTGCGGATGGCATCGTGATCACGCCGTCTCACAATCCTCCTCGCGATGGCGGTTTCAAGTACAACCCCCCGAATGGAGGTCCGGCGGACACGGATGTGACTTCGTGGATTCAGAATCGCGCGAACGACCTGCTGCGCGGCGGAAATGCCGAGGTGAAGCGCGTACCATTTGCTTCGGCGATGAAGGCGAGCACGACGCACGAGAAAGATTTCGTGCTTCCGTATGTGAATGATTTGCGGAACGTGGTGAACACCGAAGCTATCCGGGGAGCGCAACTGAAACTTGGCGTCGATCCGCTTGGCGGAGCTTCGAAACCTTACTGGGAGCCGATCAACTCGGTGTATGGATTAAAGGTGACTGTAGTCAACCCTGTGATTGATCCGACATTTTCGTTTATGACCGTGGATCACGATGGCGAAATTCGAATGGACTGTTCGAGCCCCTATGCCATGGCGCGTTTGGTGGGCATGAAGGACGACTATTGTCTGGCATTCGCGAACGATCCGGATGCGGACCGGCATGGAATTGTGACGCCTTCTGCCGGTTTGATGAACCCAAATCATTTTCTGGCGGTGGCGATCTGGTATTTGCTGACGCACAGGCCGCAATGGTCGGCGAACGTGATCGTGGGCAAAACGCTGGTCAGCAGCAGCTTGATCGATCGCGTGGTCAAGAAGCTGGGGCGCAGACTTTCTGAAGTTCCTGTGGGCTTCAAATGGTTTGTGCCTGGTTTGTATGATGGTTCCTTTTGTTTTGGCGGGGAAGAAAGCGCGGGCGCCAGCTTTTTGCGCTTGGATGGGACCGTGTGGACCACGGACAAAGACGGGCCGATTATGGATTTGCTGGCAGCGGAAATTACCGCGGCTACGGGCAAGGAGCCGGGTGAGCATTTCCGCGGATTTGTTTCGGAATTTGGCATGCCGTATTACACGCGCATCGACGCCGCGGCGACGCCCGAGCAGAAAGCAAAACTGTCGAAGCTGTCTTCCACGGACGTGAAAGAGTCCGATCTGGCCGGGGAACCTATTCTGGATAAATTGACGACGGCACCGGGCAATGGGGCGCCGATCGGAGGATTAAAAGTTGTGACGAAAAGCGGGTGGTTCGCGGCGCGACCTTCAGGCACGGAAAATATTTATAAGATTTACGCCGAGAGCTTTAAAGGCGAGGCGCATCTGAAAGCGATCGTGAGCGAGGCTCAGGAGATTGTGAATAACGCGCTTGGTTAAGAATATACGGGGATAATCGGGCTGAACGGCGGCCGGGCATCGCTGCTTCGAGGAAAATCGCAGGTTTGGAACAATTGTGCATTAGCTGCGGCGTGCTAAACTGTGAATTGCCTAAATGGCCGATTTTTGCAGCCGTAGGCCCGTAGCTCAGTTGGTTAGAGCGCTACCTTGACACGGTAGAGGTCTGGGGTTCGAGTCCCCACGGGCCTACCATCCCCTGGTTTTTCAATCGGTTGATTCGCCGGTTTTTCGCGCCGTCGTCCAACTTCAGAACATTTGAGAACAAAACTTCCGAAACCCGCTCCAAAGCACGTCGTTGCGAGTCTGGAAGCACATGCGAGTACGTATTGAGTGTCGTCTCAAGATCGGAATGAACCAATAACGACTGCGCGGTCTTGATCGACTCTCCTGCCTCCGTGAGAAGCGTGGCATGTGTATGTCGGAACGAGTGCCACGTGAGAACCAAGTCCTCTGGCGCCCGGTTTGCCTGTCGGGATCGATGGTTTTTCTAATAACCCCTGAAGTGCGGAGCTGAAACTATCTTTTTCAAAGTGTAAGAATCGTGGTGAACCGTTTGCTGTGTCGCCCTTCACAATCACCAAGCTGGCGACGGCGTGGCCTTTCCAAAGTTCGCGACCGTTCTCATTTCAAGGGCTTTATCCTTCAGAATCAATTTCTGTGTCCTATCCAGTTCGTAGTGATGGCTCTCGTAGTCATAAGCCGTCAACAGGAAGCCGCCAGTCCACACGCAGAGTGCAAGATCAGGCGGGCTTGCGGCAGATTACCAGCATCGCAGAAGTTTTTGCGCCAAGCGAACTTCGCAGCAAGTCAAGGGCGGTGAAGCCGGCGACACCGACGAGGCTCCGATTGGGGTTGAACCAGGTGCCTGAGCGAGGACGCGACCCGCCCTTGAAGCGCACTACGTGGTGCAACGAGTACATCCAGAACGAGTGGCCGGTCAGGAAGAGCGTCGCTAAAACTTCCAAGCCATTGTTCTGGAGCAGGCGCGCGATGGAACCCGGCGTGAAGAGATTCCAGTGACGCGGAATGTGATAGCCACCCCAGTACGTGCGATGGAAGAGGTGCGCGTCCCAACTTTCCAGGCTAGGCGTTTCGAGCGCGAAAATTCCGCCCGGAGAAAGCCAGCGGCGAATCCGGCTGACGACGGCGGCGGGATTGTCCACGTGTTCGATGACATGAAACATGGTGGCGAGATCGATGCCGCCCTCGGGAAAGCTGGTGACGGCCTCCGCGCGTTCGCAGAGAACGCCGGTGTAGCCTTGCTCGCGGAGATTATTTACGACCCGCTCGTCCAGTTCGAGGCCGTAAAGCGCGGCACGCGGCACGCCGCGGCCCTCCATGACGCGAAGAACCCGGCCGTTCCCGCACCCGACGTCGAGATAGGAGCGCGGAGGCGCGGGGCAGTGGCGAACGATGCCCGCGATCTTCCGGTGATCGAGCAGTTCCTTGGCTTTTCGGGCGACCGGATTGAGGGTTTCATAGTTGTACGCGTAGTAAGTGGGCGGATAGATGACCGACAGTTCCGTGACCGCCGGGCGCGGGTGCAGCCAGACGTGCTGACACTCGCGGCATTGCACAAATCGCCAGGGATTGCGGCAGGTCAGGTATTCGTAGTCGAACCCGACCGCAAAGGTTTCAAACTGTGAGGCGCCACATACCGGACACGCAGGAATATCTTCCGTGGAAATCGAAGGGGCGCCTCGGCGCAGAAATTCCTCCGGTACCAGCGTCGAGCACCACGCCTCGTCGTGGGGACTCATCGGGCTTGCTTACATTCTGCGATGGGGAGAGCGGACCAATATCGGAACAGATAGCCGAAGTACGATTTGCGCCATTCGAAGGCGATGGAATTCGGGTGCAGGCGAATCAACCGGTCCGCCTCCGGGAGGTTGTAGTAGGGAATCGAAGGCCAGAGATGATGCACGACGTGATAGTTCATGTTCATCGGCGAGATAAACGTGCGTTCGAGTGGATTGCTGATGTAGCTGATCATGCGGTGGCGATCGGAATCGCGGTCGCCTTCCGGATGAGAGTGCTCCGCGAACGAGCGGAAACTGTCGCAGAGAAACATGAAGAGATACACGGGCAGCAGCCACAACACCGGATACGCCCACCAGCCGATGGCCCAGGTGAGCCCGACTGTCAGCACGATGAACCAGCCGGCCAGCAGGACAAAATCGCGGAACGTGTAGCCAATGTATGCTGGATCGGTCGCGGCAGCGGAAGAACCCGTGGGGTGATGCGAGGCGTAGACCGTCTTGGCCGAATGCCAAACACTGCTGATGCCGGACAGAAATTCAAGCAGTTCGACGCGGTCGGATTTGTTGAAACAGGCGTGTTTGTGACGGTCGGGATCTTGCGGCGTCGACAGGCTGCGGTGGTGCGCCAGATGATTGTGGTTATTGATGCGCGTAATCGCACCGATGGGCGCCAGGATCAACAGGTCAGTCCAAAGATCGTTGCGCTTCACGTTGGGAAAGACGCGGCGGTGCATGCCGTCGTGGCCGATGAGAAAGAGCCCGTAATAGCGGTTGCCGATCACGGGAATGGCAAGCAGGACGGTCCACCAGGCGGGGTGAATGGTCACGAGCGCAAAAGCAGCGAGGATGCAAAACCAGCAAAGGGCAATGTCAGTCATCGAACGCCACGGCCGGAGCGTGCTCAACTCCTTGATCTGTTGGGGCGTTAACAAAGTCTTGCGAAAGGGATGGTAAGGCCCTACCGGCGCGGGCTGCGCGGCGGACGACCCCAGGCATTCTTCTAACACGAGCATAAGGGCAGTTTGCAGCCAACTCCAAGAGCAGACAAGCCGTAACCCCGAGAGATGGACTAAAGAGTAGCCTGCCCCCGGGGACAGGCGGCTTAGGATGAATTGTAGCGTGTGGCGCATCGACCGTGTGCACGAACAGCTCTTCGACTCTGCCATCTACGTAAACCACGCAAACCGTCTTGTCGACATTGGCTTTGATGACCTGCTCTATTTCGTCTGGCCTCACGAATCGCTCTCCGGGCACATTTTACTTCGGACGAGTCAAGCCCCGTGTATAACGTCGTCGGCGTTGTCAAGGTTGTTTTTATGCGGCTCGAAACAAACCTCGAGCTCCGCGAGCTGGAGCGGGGTCAAGGGCGGCCCCGCGAAGCGGGACGTTTATCGAAGACCCTTGACGCCGCGTAAGGCTCGCCAAGATTGTTATCGGACGAAGCGCAAGCTTCGCCCTACTCAGGATTCCTTTACGGGTCTCGACCAAGGCTCGTCTCCTTCGAATCCTACGGCGCAGCTACTTCCACCAACCATGTATTCGATCTTCAACCACTAACCATGATTCTTTCTCCGAACTCCCTTTGCTACAAGGGAGGCAGGGCGCTCAATCAATTAGGCGATAGGCTTTGGCCTACCACAGGACTTGCCGGGCTACCCTGCATGCGAGCTGACGGCATGGGCTGAGCTGCTTCCCGCAGTTTCCAATACAGCCGTACCGCCAATTTCCGTGCTATGGCTACTTTTGCCACACTGCCACCACGACGAAACTTCAATCGCTGATAGTCCCGCCGCAATTCCGGATCCAACCGGGAGGCTGTCTGGGCGGCTTCGACCAGCAAGCAGCGCATCATCGGGTTGCCTTGTTTGCTGATGGCACCCAATCGTTGCCGACCAGCAGAGCTGGCTTCGCTGGGGTTCAGCCCCAGATAACTCACGAGCTTTTTGCTGTTCGCAAAGCGGGTCACTGGCCCTATGATCAGCACAAACGCTAGTGCTGTCACCGGCCCCACGCCCACCTGCTGCATCAAACACCTGGCCTGCGAATGGCCTTCGGGGGCCTGGATCACCGCCTCATCCAACTTGTTGATCCACGGATCGAGCTGATCGAGCAACTGCAGCAGTTCTTTCCGTCGGAGGCTAGCCCAAGGATCAAGGACCAGGCCTTCCAGTTCCTTCCGGCCAACTTTCGCCCACAGTTTTTTCCTGCGGCAAAGACCTTGCCCCATGGCCAATGCGTGCAGCTGGTTCATCACCGAAGTACGAAAGCGCACCAGCTTGTGTCGATGCCGCAGCATCTGCCGCAAATCCCGCTCCGCTGGCGACGGTACCCAGATGCGGGGAAAACGGTTCGTCAACAGCAAGTCCAGAATATGTAGGGCATCGCGCGAGTCCGTCTTCTGCTTGCGCACCATGGCGGCACGAATCTCCGCCGCGTCTCCGATCCATAGTTCGTGATGATGTTCTCGCAGCACTCTCTCGAACCACGGGGCATCGCAGGTAGCTTCCATCCCGACTCGGGCGGGACTCGGAAGCGTGGTGTAAAACATCTTGGCTTCTCCGTTCTCATGTTCCAACCGACGCTCGAGAACCTCGCCGGTCGTGGGATCCAGCATGGCTATTTGCTGGAAGCGTGAATGGAAATCACAACCTATAATAAGCATCACTCGGCTCCTTTCCTCCGAGCCTTGGTCGATCACCTTCGCCAAGTCTACTCGGTCGAGGGGAGCCGACGACGTTATCCAATCAATTAGTTTTAATGTATAAGTCCAGAGGAGAGCGCATAGTGTACAAAAGCTGAACTCAGCAGATGCTGAAAAACGTCACCAGGCCGCATCGCGCTGACGAGGACTCTGTCGAGATAAAAAGATACGGCTGATTTCCCTGCATACTGCTTGTCCGTGGATACAAACCGGAGTTCGCTGCGCAATACAGCGCGTCGGGAAGGCCCGGGATTTGGTGTCATCCCAGCGTCGCTGATGTAAAGCAGGGCATTCCATCCAACGAGGGGATAGTCATTCAAGGGCGAACCTGTCGGCACGAATGTTTAACTCGATTTCATCTGCCAGGAGCTAGCTTGCGCCTCTTCTTCGGGAACAACGGTGACATGCCTGAACGTTCCGCTCGGTGGTCATCGTCATGACCACTCTCCCATTTCAAATCGCTTGGACAGCTATCGAACTGGCCGAATGGAACTCAATTGTTGTTCTACGCGTCACTGGTGCTAAAACTTGTCCAAGCCGATTTGTTGATTGCAGGGAACTTATCAACAAGTTTAGTTAAATTAAGAGTCAAACGTAAAATCGTCGTTCCCGACGATCTTTATATTCAACCAAATGGTCCGATGAAGGCTGGAAGTTATGCTCTCCTCAGCCCTGGCCTAGCAACCTAGCAAGGCGTCTTTAGGCATAGCATGTGATACTGCGCCCCCATAGGCAGCTTGGATGCGAGTTTTTCGGTGGGCCTGAATATCCTTAGAAACCTGGGGAAGATAAAAAGAAAATCAGTTCGAAGAATCTTGAAACCTGCCGCACGAAGAAGATGACGCGCCTCGATGGAGGTCAGAGTGATGGCATCGCGATCGAAAGGGACACGCGACATGGCGTAACGCGTGCCAGGATTCCACGGGTTGTTTTCCCAAAACGAGAACAGGCCACCCGAGCGCAGCGAACGGTGAATGAAGTTCAAACACTCGTTGCGCTGTTCCGGTGGAATGTGGTGAAAGACGCCATTACAGTAGACCAAGTCCAAAACGGCCGATGGCCTATATTCGCGAATTGAGAAAAATTGTGCACTGGCCAATCGGCAATTCCGTTTTGCAACTTCCAACGAACGTTCTGATGTGTCGACCCCAACGATCGCTTCGCCCCTCAAAGTATTTAGCAGGCATTCTATCGTCGAGCCGGTTCCGCAACCATAATCCATAAGGTAGCGCGCAGCATAGTTTATTCTGCGAAGGCAACTGGCCAACCAGTTTACGCGGCCGCTCGCAAAGTATTGCCGATCCTCTCCGGAAATCGCAAGACCCTCGGCCAGAGCTCGTTCGTAGGAATCTGCATAGGTATCGAAGTCTGTGCTAAGCGTCACGACTGACTCCCAGGGAAGGAAATGACGGCATCATTTCTGGCGATCGGCAAATTACTGGCCGAACACCGTAATTTCATCGTGATAACGCCCTACTGAAAACTCTTTTCCCGCGTCGCTCCAAGTTTCAAATTGGCGGAGAACTTTGAATCCTGCGTCCTGAAGTAACTCGCGAAAGGCCACGGACGTCAGATCGCTGCGCCATCCACCTTCCAATCCTCCGTATTTTCCATGGTGCACAACACCCACCGAGCCGGGGCGCATGACCCGCTGAAATTCACGCACGTAGCCGGCGGTCTCCGCAATATTGATGTGCACAAAAGCATCGAATGACCACAGAGAGTCAACCGATGCGTCGTCAACTCCCGCCAAATCTTTGCCGGAGCCAACCAGAAACTTCGCTCGCGGCTCGTTGCCGAACTTTTGCTCGCAAGTGCGAATGCAAGATTCGGCGACATCTACGGCGGTAAAGTTGTCAGCCATCTGTAGGAGGATACCGGTCCAACGCCCCGCGCCTGGCCCAATTTCAAGGATGTGCCCTCCCGGCTGGATATACTGGCGCAGCACATTCTGGATGAGCGAGTCCTTCCATTCAGGGCTTAGAGTCCACTCTTCTCCTCCAGCTTCCCAATTCCAGTGTTCCCAGATTTCTTTATTGGCCTTCAGACTGGAAATACCTGGCAGGTTTCTTGCTAGTTTCCGCTTTTGCATGCGATCGAAGGAGGCTTCCGCAATGCCACTGAACAGGTAGTACAGACACAAAAGAGAGGTCCAGACAAATCCATTTTCACGGAATGCGTTCCACAGGAGTTTTCCCCGTTGTTTTGGTCTCAAGCGGGTGCGGTTGGCGATAAGGTCCATTCGGGCACCTGAGGGCCTCACATGTTGCCCGAACCTCTCGGCGTGCAAATTGGACGGCATTTTAGATTGGATGTGCTCCTTTTCGCCGCATGCCCAACACACTGAGAAGAAAGCTGGAGAGAATAATCTGAATTCCCAAGGTTAGGAGGACGAGTCCAGGTATCACGATGCGAAGTGTTTTCTCCGGATCGAGAGCACCGAAGTGGCGGGCACTCCAGTACTCGAGACCGAACACCCAAGTGCCGACTCCTTGCAATGCCAGAAGCGCCCCTGTGGCCAGGCCGACCTCCAGGGTGACGTGTCGAAACAAACGGCTAAATCGGGGATCTTGGGGTAGCAACCCTTCCCTGATTGCGAAGACTTTACTGAAGGTGGCGAAATAGAAGGCTTGAAAACCGATTAAGATCATCATGGCGCCAAAAAGGAGCGTGTGGAGATCAAAGGTGACTCCCCTAACCGTCCGGGGACCGGGAAGCAGCCAAACGCCTGTGGCAACTCCCAGCACGAACAAGGTAATTCCGGGGTACAAGAACAGCCAACGCGGGCTAAAGAGGAGGAGAAAGCGAAGATGGCGCCAGCCGTCACGCCAAGTGCGAAGATGAGGGGGACGGTCGCGCCCGTCCGGGGAAAGGACGGTGGGAACCTCGGTCACGCGCAGGTGAAACAGAGTTGCTTTGACGATCATTTCGGTCGCGAACTCCATGCCGATGGACTGGAGTTGTAGGTTGTCAATGGCATCTTTGCGGAAGGCACGCAATCCACAATGGAAATCTCCAACTGGGGATTTGAAAAACAGACGACCCAGCCAGCTCAGCACGGGATTGCCCAGGAAGCGGTGAAGCGGGGACATGGCCCCGGGGCGGATACCTCCTTGGAAGCGATTGCCCAACACCAGATCATAGCCTTCATCGAGCTTGTCCACGAAATCGGCGAGTTGCGTGAAGTCATAGCTGTCGTCCGCGTCGCCCATGACCACGTACTTGCCGCGAGCCGCAGCGATCCCTCCGCGAAGAGCACTACCGTAACCGCGCGTCTCAACCGGGAGGACGCGGGCACCCCATTCAATGGCCAGCGCTTGCGAGCCATCAGTACTGCCGTTGTCCGCCACAATGACTTCGCCGCGAATGCCCATTGCTTCCATGGTGGATAGTGCTTTGCGAATACAAGTGCCAAGTGTCAGGCGTTCATTCAGACAGGGCATGACTACGGAGAGGTCGATCTGTTCCGTGTTGTCAGCAATCTCGGTAAGAACGGGCATGCGAAGCGGGGCTCGCAGTTCTGCGTCAATGGTTGGCAGATCGAGACTTGGTTGTCTTCCGTTACTCAGCCCCAGACTCTGCTGTGAGGGTGACAA
Source organism: Candidatus Acidiferrales bacterium (assembly GCA_963701055.1). Lineage (GTDB taxonomy): Bacteria > Acidobacteriota > Terriglobia > Acidiferrales > UBA7541 > Acidiferrum. The sequence continues at coordinate 6,497,820 of OY969563.1, forward strand.
TTGACGACAGCGGCCAGAGGCGGAAGCTCTGTCGCTCTTTTCCATGGAACATACCTCCAATGAATGTAAGCCTGCCACAAGCGATTGCCCCATTTGTACCATATTGAAGTTAACCCTTGAGGTCGGCGTGGCTGTCGAGTGCTCTGCTATACACTCGAGAGCGGAGTTGACAAAAAAAAGCATCCGGGCTCTTTTTTTGCCTTCGTTTCACTCCTAATGGACTTTGCTCTCATGGAACCGCAAATGCCAAGGCACATTAGGATGGCTGGCTCCCATCCTTCAAGACTACGATGGTTATCCTTGGGATTTGTGCCAGGTCGCCGCCATGATCGCGGCGGCGAGTCAATCACGATGAATTTGTATTTGGTCCGCGAGCAGTCGGCCATCACACCTCCTGCCTCCACAGCAAACAACGATTCCCAAGAACTCGCGATTGCGAATTCTTATGGTTGTAGCGAGGATGTCAACAGCCCCAGATACCTTCTAGGAAACGAGGTGCCCTTCGGGCATAGACGGAGTTTCAAGGTACCCGCACAATTAAAGGCATATGAAAGCACTCCATCGCGTAGGATTCCAGTAGATCTCACAGCATAGGGAGTTCTCATGGCACTCGAAGCATGGTGGGTTGTTACTCTTTCGCTGGCGATTGCATGGTTGATGCCTCTTCTTGGCAACCGGGGATTTTGTGCCGTCGAACGAGTGTTCACAAGGGCCGCTCAAAAAAAAACGATCGCAATCATCGGCGTGTTTTTCGGGACTATTGCCCTACGGGTCGCAATGATTCCGCGATTCCCGGTTCCGGTTCCGTTTGTCCATGATGAGTTCGCTTATCTCCTCCAAGCTGATATGTTCGCGCATGGTAGACTGGCCTTTCCTCCCCACCCCATGGCGCGATACTTTGAGACAATTTATGTCATTTTTTCGCCAACGTACTCTTCCTCATATCCGCCCGCGCAGGCCGCTCTGCTCGCTCTTGGCCAATTGGTCGGTCATCCATGGATTGGGGTGCTCCTGAGCAGTGCCGCGATGTCAGCAGCTATCCTATGGATGTTGCAGGGCTGGCTGCCCGCACAATGGGCCTTGCTTGCCACAATCCTTTTCGCATTGCGCGTTGGAGTGATCAGCTACTGGATGAACAGCTATTGGGGCGGAGCGGTGGCTGGTGCAGCCGCGGCACTTGTGGTTGGAGCATTGCCGCGCATTCAGAAACACCAAAAATTGCGCGACGCGCTGTTGATGGGTATTGGCGTGGCGGTTCTTGCCAATAGCCGTCCATTGGAAGGGTTAATTTTTTGCGTGCCGGTCGCTGTGGCAATGGGAGCCTGGCTTTTGAAGCGATGGAGGAAAGGTGAGGGCTTGCCAACGGGCAATGTTCTTCTCCCCCTCACCATAGTGCTAGCCCTGCTCGTGTCTTTTAGTTTCTATTACAACTGGCGGGTCACAACGAATCCTTTTGAAATTCCGCACGCTCTCTTCATTAAGCAGTATTTCTGTGTTCCTTTGTTTATCTGGCAAAATCCGTTGCCCACGAAAAACTTTGCGAATCCACAGCTTCATGCGTTCTTTGATTTATGGGGTCCCCTTTACTACAACGGTACTTGGCCTGCTGCAAAACACGTCACCTGGAAGAAGGCGATTTATTTCTGGGAATTCTTCCTCGGGGTTTTCCTGTGCTTGCCGCTGGTTACATTTCCTAGGGTGCTAAAAGACCGGCGGACGAGATTCTTGGTCATTCAGTTTAGCTTATGCTCAGCGTGCTTACTCACGGTGGTGTGGTTCCTGCCGCACTATGCTGCACCAATGGTAGTGACGTTCCTAGCGCTGCTGATGCAATGTCTCAGACACTTGCGTCAATGGAAATTTCGCGGGCGCCGCGTGGGAATTGGGTTGTCTCGGGTGATAGTCATGTTCTCCCTGGCAACCATTGGGATCTGTTTCGTGGACGTTATCCGTAATCCATACATTGCACCCTATTTCGATTTATGGCAACCTCACAATTGGGACCGGGCCAAAATCATTGAAAAGTTGGAACACACACCAGGCGAGCAGCTCGTGCTGGTTCGCTATGCGAGAAAGCACAACATTCACATGGAGTGGGTCTATAACGCTGCGGACATCGATCACGCCAAGATTGTGTGGGCCAGGGAGATTCCAGGCATGGATCTGAGTTCGTTGTTTGCCTACTATCCGAATCGCAAAGTATGGGTCGTGGAACCAGACCAGAGCGGTACACCCATTTACCCTTATTCCGGGCCCCCACTCGGGATATCCTCTCTGCAATAGCCCAGTTGTCTGGGAAATCCATAGCGTTCCAGTTCGCGAGCGTGAAGTGCTTTACCTGCAATTTCACCTGTAAGAACTCCGTTTTGGCCGTATCTCCACGTACGAAGACAGTCTCCAACGCTTTCAGGCTGTTTAAAGTATTTAATCACGACGCTTTGACACGGACGAGGTCTGCGGTTCGAGTCCGCACGGGCCTACCACTCTCTTCAGGGATTAGCGTAGAGCGCTACCCCGTCACTGAAGTGGCCTCGAATTGATATTTCCCACAACACTAGGACTTCGGACCAGCGTTAAAGTCTGCGATTCACTTGTCCCATCCGCTGCGCCTTAGCTACGGTCGAACCAGCAAACTCCACTTCTCTCCATCGGTAAGCACTAGCCGACTATTCAGGGCGATTCGCCATGATAGTACTCGCCGTGCTCTCGGCAAGTATTCATTTGTCACAACAGGAAAGACAGGGCTGCCGCCGAGCGGATCCACTTTCGGGACGAGTGCACTGACGATTAGGAATGGATTCTCGGGGGCTTCGAACATGGTGGAGGGTTGGTCTATACGGACGGCACGTTATGATACCGGCTCCTAGAATTTGTAGCCGGCCCAGAGGGCCCAATAGTTCAGGTTGCGGCCACGCTCGGTCTGTTTCAAAAACTGTCCCGCGAAAAAATTGCCGTAATCAGCTTGAAACCAAAGATGCCAAGTCGCCTGCCATCTCGACTCCGGGCCGATCGCCCACAAAGCGTGCGTTGCTATTTCCAGATGGCCTGATTAGCATTCCAGGGACGGAATAAACCGGCTTGTAAGCTCTGGCGCCAATAGAAAATCCAGTCCGCGAAGACAGTGAGGCCGTGTCCCCAGTCGGTTAGCACGTGAGGATGCAGATCTCTGAAGTTCATCGGCCCAGGACTGGTATCGGCAATCGCCCCAAAGTAATTTCCGATTGGGAAGAGTGGATAAAACGTGCCCAGCGTTGAACAAGCCTACCGAAGGGGAGAACGCACTATGAGCAAACCGGTTCTCGTCGTGACGACTCACTACGTTAAAGAGGTGGAGGAGCGAATAGACCGGGATTACGACGCCCGCCGTAATACAAACGAAGCTCCATTTGGTCGGCAAGCCTTGCTCGCGGCGTCAGATGGAGCGGACGCTTTATTCATCACCCCCGTTGACAGACTCGACTCGGAGTTTTTCAAAAGCGTCTCGCCTTCGGTAAAAGTGATTGCGACTTATTCCGTGGGATTTGAGCACATCGATTTGGCAGCGGCTGGCCGTAGGAAGATTGCGATCGCCTATACTCCGGGCGTCAACCACGAAGCTACGGCTGACATCGCGATATTACTCATGCTCGGTGCTTCACGGCGAGCCTACGAGGCGCAAGAACTCGTCCGAACTGGAACTTGGCGACCTCTGAGCCCGAACATGTTGCTGGGCTGGCAAGTCGGCGGAAAAATTCTAGGCATTTTTGGAATGGGACGCGTGGGGCAAGCCGTAGCGAAACGGGCGCGGGGTTTTGGAATGAAGATCCACTATTCAAATTCATCACGATTGCCGGACGAAGTGACAGGCGACGCCGTATTTCACGAAAGTCCCCGGGATTTACTTCGTGAAAGTCAATTCCTGAGCTTGCATGCTCCGGAGACGCCTGAAACCCATCATTTTCTGAATGCCGAAACAATCAAGCTTTTGCCAAAGGGTTCAATCGTTGTCAACACAGCCCGAGGTGGATTGGTTGTGGACGAGGATCTGATCGCCGCGTTAAAAAGTGGCCAGATTGCAGCCGCCGGGCTGGACGTTTTTGAAGGCGAACCAAAACTTCATCCCGCGTATCTTGACCTCAAGAACGCATTCCTCTTGCCCCACATTGGCAGTGCCACCGTTGAGACTCGGACGGCGATGGGCATGCTTGCATTGGACAACATTGATGCGGTACTGGATGGCAAGCTCGCGCCATCACTCGTGGCCAGTTAAGTTACATAAACCTACGAAAATCAGTTGCAGAAGGGAACTTATTAAAAAGACAGACCATGATGCAGAATCAAACCACGAAGCAAACACCGTCTCTGCAAAGGCATCGATCTCGGAGGAGGGGCTCAATCAGGCTATTTCCGCAGCACACGTACACATTCGGCCTGGCGTTCTGAACCGGTGAACGCATTTCGCTACCGCCGAAGTCTAAAATCAAATGCCGGATCCAAATGTACGATTGAGTTATTTCCAACCCACAGTCCAACCCACAGAGTGGGCCGTCTTGCACGACTTCAGCGTATTTTGGCAGTCCCAGCGACACATGCCCTCGCGATCGCCATGATGGTCTGGTCGCTGGCCTTTGATTCAACCAACTCGGTGATGGCGTGAACCGCGGGTTGAATTTCGCAATGCGGCTTCAATTGTGTCCAATGTTCTAACAGGACTTTAGGGAGACAATCTTTCGCAGGATTTCGCTGGCGCACTTCTCCCGCGTAAAATCCTACTTGGTCGCTTGTAGAGCTTCCGCTCGGCTGGATTTTCCGCAGTGGGGTTGCTCCGAGGCTGAACCTGGCGTGCAGGAAACCATGGTCTCTCCCGAGTCGCCAAAGGCGCGAACACTGAGTTGGAATCTCGATTTACTTGGCAGGATCCTTTCGGCCCTAGGACTCGCCGCGTTTCTTATTTACTGCGTCGTTGGCGCCGTCTCTGTGAACCGCAATTCCATAAAATTACTGTCGAATCCGCTGGACAATACCTTACCCGAGGGCGCCAACGCCTACACAGCCATTCGCGCAGGCGCGACGGGCCAATTATACATCTCGTAAAACGAACGTCCCCACGCGGAGCAACCCTTTGGCCCTTTGTTTTATGTCTTCACCGCCTCGGTGGCGCGGTTGTCTCACCTGGACATCGATCTAACCGTCCGACACATCCGAGAGGTCACCTATGAATGTTATATCGCAAGCGCCGTGATGGTGTTCTTGATCTGCCGAAAGCTTCGTTGCCCCTTGAGCCTGGCGGCTGCTGCCGCAATCATGATGCTGGCACAACCTGACTTTTTGGGCTGGAACGTGACCGTGCGACCAAACCTTACCGCACTCTTCTTGTCAATTGCTGACCTTACGTGACAGGTGTGCGCAATTCGATCAGGGCGCCATGCGCACTTACGATGAGCGTGGACGTTTTTTCTATGAACGGGGTGCGCCACCCGCGAGTACGCCAGATACCTTCAATAACACGCGCAGATAAATCCGCTGACTCGGCCTCCTGTCGGAGTACAACCTAGCTATAGGTGATACTCAATACAACATTCCTCAGTTTTCTGCTCGCAGCAGCAACCAAAAGCACGAGTCTTGACTAAATCTCAGATTAGACATAGTCTAAGTACCTAGTGGACGCCAAGGCGATTAAACGGTTCTTCGACGGCAGCGGGTTGCGGTGCACTCCGCAGCGCTATGCCGTGATGGCATTCCTGATGGGACACAACAGTCATCCCACGGCTGCGGAAATCTTCGAAGCTGTGAATCGCTTGGATCCGCGCTCTTCCAGGGCTACGACTTATAACAATTTGCGGGACTTGGTGGAGGCGGGTTTGGTGCGTGAAGTTGCCGTCGAGGGACGCGCCGCGCGATTTGATGCGAAAGGCATGATCCATCACCACTTCATCTGCGACCGCTGCGGCAATGTTGAGGACCTCGAGTGGTACGACGTGCCCAGACCTGCCTCGCGCTCTCTCGGTAAGCGGGTGCTTCGCGAATGCGAACTCATTTTCCGCGGGCTCTGCACGAAGTGCGCTCCGCGGCGCACTTCCCGTTAGTTTGCAAATGCGAGCAAGCGCGGAGGCGATTGCGCGAATGGGGAACCGAGACTGAATTTGAAGTTCGTAAAAGTTTTTGACTAATTCGAAAGAAGGTGAACATATGGACAAAGAACTTACCACCTCAGCGGGAACGCCAACGGAATCGAAGTGCCCGTTTTCTCACGGAACCACCGCAGCCACGAACCGTGACTGGTGGCCGAAGCAGTTGGACCTTCAGGTTCTCCACCAACACTCCGCCCTGTCGAATCCGATGGGCAAGGAGTTCGATTATGCCAAAGAATTCAAGAGTCTCGACCTGCAGGCCGTGATCAAAGACCTGCATGTCTTGATGACGGACTCGCAGGACTGGTGGCCGGCCGACTTTGGCCACTACGGGGGTCTGTTCATTCGCATGGCGTGGCACAGCGCCGGCACGTACCGCATCGGCGACGGCCGCGGCGGTGCCGGAGCGGGCCAGCAGCGCTTCGCGCCGCTCAACAGTTGGCCGGACAATGTAAACCTCGACAAGGCCCGCCGGCTGCTCTGGCCCATCAAGCAAAAATACGGCCGGAAGATTTCCTGGGCCGACCTGATGATTCTCGCAGGCAACGTCGCCCTCGAGTCGATGGGCTTCAAGACGTTCGGTTTTGGCGGCGGGCGCGCGGATGTGTGGGAGCCCGACGAGGACGTCTTCTGGGGCCCGGAAGGCAAGTGGCTCGCCGATGAGCGCTACAGCGGCGACCGTGATCTTCAGAATCCACTCGCTGCCGTGCAAATGGGCCTGATCTATGTGAATCCGGAAGGGCCGAACGGCAAGCCGGATCCCATCGCGGCGGCCAAGGATATTCGCGAAACGTTCCGCCGTATGGCAATGAACGACGAAGAAACGGTTGCGCTGATTGCGGGAGGGCACAGCTTCGGCAAAACCCACGGTGCTGGCGCTGCAGCATTGGTGGGCCCAGAGCCGGAATCCGCCAGCATCGAGGAGCAGGGTCTCGGCTGGAAGGGCAAATTTCGCTCGGGCAAGGGTGGCGACGCGATTGGCAGCGGCCTGGAAGTCATCTGGACCACGACGCCGACGAAATGGAGCAACAACTTCTTCGAGAACTTGTTCGGCTACGAATGGGAGCTGACCAAGAGCCCGGCCGGTGCGCACCAATGGGCACCGAAAAATGGCGCAGGCGCCGGCACCGTGCCGGATCCGCACGATTCCTCAAAGCGTCGCGCACCATCCATGCTGACCACCGACCTCTCCTTGCGGTTCGATCCTGCTTACGAAAAGATTTCGCGCCGCTTCTACGAGCATCCGGATCAGTTCGCCGATGCGTTTGCCCGGGCGTGGTTCAAGCTGACGCACCGAGACATGGGACCGATCGTGCGTTATCTCGGCCCCTTGGTTCCAAAGGAGACGCTATCGTGGCAAGACCCGATTCCCGCTGTGAATCATCCGCTGATCGGAGAGCAAGACATTGCCGCCCTCAAGTCGAAAATCCTCGCGTCGGGGTTGTCCGTTTCCCAGTTGGTGTCGACGGCTTGGGCGTCGGCGTCGACGTTCCGCGGCTCGGATAAGCGCGGTGGAGCGAACGGCGCGCGCATTCGCCTCGCGCCGCAAAAAGACTGGGCAGTGAACGAGCCGACTCAACAAGCAAAGGTACTGCAAAAGCTCGAAGCGATACAGAAGGAGTTCAACGCTTCACAGTCTGGCGGAAAAAAGGTCTCGCTGGCCGACCTGATCGTTCTCGGCGGCTGTGCGGCGGTCGAGAAAGCCGCGAAGGCTGGTGGATACGACATCAAGGTCCCCTTTACCCCGGGGCGCATGGATGCCTCGCAGGAACAGACCGACGTCGACTCCTTTGAGCCGCTCGAACCGATGGCGGATGGCTTCCGCAACTATTTCCGAGCCAGCCAGGGTCTATCGGCAGAGGAACGATTGGTGGATCGGGCGCAATTGCTCAGGCTTACCGCCCCAGAGATGACCGTTCTCGTCGGCGGCCTACGCGTTCTGGGAGCAAATGTCGGGAAGTCGACGCACGGCGTCTTCACCAAGCGACCGGAGACGCTGACGAATGATTTCTTCGTTAACCTGCTCGACATGAGCACGCAATGGCAACCGTCCAATGGCTCTGAAGGGTTGTACGAGGGGCGAGACCGGAAGACGAATGAGCTCAAGTGGACCGGCACCCGTGTCGACCTGATCTTCGGTTCGAACTCCCAGCTGCGCGCTCTCGCGGAAGTCTATGCATGCGCGGATTCGAAGGAGAAGTTCGTGAAAGACTTCGTGGCGGTGTGGACCAAAGTGATGAACCACGATCGCTTCGACCTTGCCTGAGCTCGGCGAAAAAGAATCCTGTCAACTTCGTGCCGTTGCCGTTGTTTGAATCGGCAAAACCGAAGTTGTCGCTTTTCCTGGCTCGCGGGGGCGGATCGCCCCCGTGCCGCCTCTACGAACAGGCGCAATAATTTCATACGGACCGAGTTTGTCGTCGGGAGTGCGTGCCAGAGCTAAGCCAGCAGCACAGCGACGACCGGAACGAAGACCGTGACGACCGCCGGTGTTTCCGGCTAACTCAGCCACACAACGACGATCAGCCTCAGGGTTCGCCGTTAAGGTTGGTCGGCAGCGCGGCGCCGATCCTAACGATGTTGGCGAAACCCGATGTGAGTCGATGCGCCTGCGATGCAGTGGTACGACAATCCCGAAGCTCACAATCCGAAACCTACTAACACCGTCCCAACGCGAGCCGCGTAAGGAGCCGGCCGTCATATTGGCGACACGTCCTTGAGAACCATTCCGGAACGTTCTAACGCCACCGGTATTTGACTATTGCGGATTGATCCCGACAAACGCGCGTCCGATTAAGCACTAGCGTTACTCAGTCACGGATAGCGGTTTAAGCGGAAAGACTCTCACGATGAGTTGCGTACGGCTTTGGGACGCAAGTGCGCAGTATCGGAAGTCTCCGAGGCCAGGAAGTACCAAAATGATGCAGCCACGAGAGTGGCTATACGAATAGACTCGGGAGTGGCTATTGTGTTACTCCTCGATGCGGCCGAACATGATCAATACTTAGGATGGAGATGGCGAGAATCTATCTCGGACGTCATGTGTATGGATTAGCCGCGGTCGCTTTTGGCATCATCACTGTCGCCTGGCATGACTTCAACACTTGGCAACAGATCCGGGCGCTTGGGACGTTCCTCACCGTGAGGTTCTGGTGCACCTTGCGGCTGCGATCGAGATCTTAGGGGGCGTGGCGATTCAATGGCGTAGAACGGCGAGAGCCGGCGCCGTCGCTCTAGGCTCCCTCTACTTTGTCTTTGCGTTGCTCTGGGTACCGTTCATTGCTGCGGAACCCCGCGTTTTTGATCGCTGGGGCAACTTTTTCGAGCAATTTTCTTTGGTCTCGGGAGCGCTGATCGTTTACGCGTTGTTGGGCCCGAGCGATTCGCAACGACCGCCAACGGCGGCTCGGCTCGGCTACATATTTTTCGGTATCTGTGTTGTCTCCTTCACCGCCGAACAACTCTTTTATCTCTCCGGAACAGCAGCCTTCGTTCCCAAATGGATTCCTCCGGGACAGATGTTCTGGGCGATAACGACCACGATCGCGTTTGCGCTTGCGGCCATCGCCCTCCTTTCCGGACGTTCAGCCCTCCTCGCCTCTCGCTTACTTACAGCGATGATCATCGGCTTCGGTCTGCTCGTATGGCTCCCCGCGCCTTTCGCCGATCCACATAAAATCATCAATTGGGCCGGCAATGCGCAGAATTTGGCGATAGCCGGAGCGGCGTGGATTATCACCGATTATCTGAGCGGAGAGCGCTTCAACCCGATGGGTGTTTGACGCCCTACCTTAATATATTCAGTCTCACTGCTGTCCGGTTATAAGCCGAACAGAATTAGCTGGTTAGAGTTATCGAGTAACTCCGATTGGGAGTCGAAGGCTTCGAACACCTGTAAAATGGGCACTTTTTCAAGACTCGTGATGCTCAAAATCTGTAGAATTTGGTAAAGGCTCTTTTCCAGCCCAAGACGCTTGCGAGCGATGGCCACCAGTACATACATGGAGACGGCGATCCAGATTTGAGTCTTCACGGCATTCTCGCTGGTGCCGTAGAAAGCTTTGATGCGCAAGTGCTGTTTGATCCATTTGAAAAATAATTCCACCTGCCAACGGCACTTATAGATCTGGGCAATCGTAAATGCTGGAAGCACAAAGTTGTTGGTCAGAAACTTGAGTCGCTTCTTCGTTTCGATATCGAGATAACTGACTCGGCGCAAGGAATCGGGATAGGCTTTCGCGGAATCGATCGCGGTCAGAATGACGGTGTGATCGGATCGCACGCCTGTGGTCTTGTCCACAGGATGGGAGTAGCGCCGCTGCAGCAAGACATTCTCTTTGGTGCGTACGACGAAGAATGCCGAGCAGAGGGTGAACACGAAGAGGCGTTCAAAATCGATGTAGCCGCGGTCCATCACATAGAACGCACCGGCTTCGGGAAAGAACTCATCCAGGATGTTCACGTCATGCACTTTGCCGTCCGTAATGCGGATAAACGTGGGGATATTGCCGTGCAGATCCAGTAGCGTATGCATCTTCACCGCCGCCTTGTGCTCACGAAACTTAGCCCAAGGAAAGAGCGAGAGGCAAAGATCGATGGTGGTGGAGTCCAAAGCATACAGACTCCGGTCCAGATCGACATCGATCGGATCGCTCGCATAGAGTGGCCGCGCGATAGCGATCAAGACTTGCGCAAAGTCGGCATAGATCCGCCAGTCGCGTGATTCGTTTGCGTCGGCCAGAGTGGATCGTGCCACCTTGCTTCTGAACCCCATGTGGTAGAGCTTACCGCCGATAGACTGTAGGCATGTTTCGATATCGCGGAGACTCTCTCGATACGTTAGTTGTGCGAAAGCCATCGAGAGAAACTGGTCTCGGCAGGAAAAGTTTTGTACCTTGTGATCGCCGCGGTAGCGGCTTACACATTTATGAAACTCGTAGGCGGGCAGAAAATCCATTAGCTGCGAAAAAACAGTTCGTCCGGTATTCACACCCCATTGTTTCGCAGAATCAGACCAAGCCAGGAGGAGCCAAAAACGCCGTTTGCATTTCAAATCGAAAAAAGTCGAAATGTCACTTAAGCTCCAGCGTTACAGACAGTTACGTCGGTATGAGAATTCGACAACCGGACAGTAGTGATTCAGTCTATGTTTAGGACTTTTCCAGGAAGGCGTGACTTCTCGGAAACTGACCTGCCGTTGTCCTTATATCAAGGAAGCGCAACCCGACTACTCGAAGAGCGCTGGCTGAGCAGATGTATCATCGGAATCGCCAAAATTGCTCAATCCCACGCCAACCAGGCGAAAGCGTTGCTTTGGACTCAAGGTTACACGCTCACGAAGCGACAGAGCGATGCTGGTCAATTCTTCGCAAGAAGACGGAGGAGCGTTGGGCGTATGGCTACGAGTCAGAATCTTGAACTCACTCGTCTTCAGTTTCAGGATCACCGTGCGCGCGACCCGCACCTCCTTCCGTGATGCGGCCCAGGTCTTTTCCGCCAGACGGCGGATCATCGGCTCGGTCTCAGTCAGAGGTACGTCACGCGCAAACGTGTCTTCCGCGGATACGGATTGTGTTGGCCTGTCGGGGATGACTTCACTCGTGTCGATACCCCGGGCCAAGTCATAGAGGCGCAAGCCATAGCGGCCGAAGTAGTTTTCGAGTATCGATAAATCCAGCCTGCGTAAATCGCCAACCGTTTGGATATCCAACTTCTTTAACTTTTCTTCCGTTACCTTGCCCACTCCGGGAAGCCGTCCCACAAGCAGCGGCAACAAAAATGACTCTACCTCTTCGGGCTGAATGACGAAGAGGCCATCTGGCTTACGCCAGTCCGAAGCAATCTTCGCGAGAAATTTGTTCGGCGCTACGCCGGCCGACGCTGTCAATTTCAATTCCTCGCGGATCTGTTTGCGAATGGCGCGCGCCACACTTGTGGCGGTTGGCAGGCCGGACTTATTCTCAGTGACGTCGAGGTATGCCTCATCGAGGGATAGTGGCTCGATCAGATCGGTGTGACGCTTGAAGATTTCGCGCACGAGGCGCGATACTGTCCGGTAGCGGGGGAAATCCGGTGGTAAGAAGACGGCGTCAGGACACAGCCGTTCGGCGCGAATTGCTGGCATTGCGGAGCGCACCCCGAAACGCCGCGCTTCATACGAAGCGGCACACACGACAGAGCGGTTACCGCGCCAGGCCACCACCACGGGTTTGCCGCGCAATTGCGCATCGTCCCGCTGCTCCACGGAAGCATAAAATGCGTCCATGTCGATGTGAACGATCTTGCGGATGGTCATCTCGCAAATATCTTATTCCGAAGTGCCAGAAGAGGTCGCTAGGAATTTCTGCGACAGGCCCCGATCCTTCTTTCAGCAGTGGTCCTTTTTCTGTCAAAACGCTCAGCTCTCACACCTCGGGTCTACTGCAGGGGACGGCGCCCGAAAAACCTGCTCGCCCAACCTACCTCTCGAAGATGCTCATCGTCCAGGCGCCTAATTCGCGCCGCCATAATCCCCTGACGTCCCAGATACCCTACGACCCGCCTCGACTCGGGGCGTTCCACCACGGGCAGGCGGCCTATATTGCGTCTCAGCATCTTTGCCGCCGCATCATGCAGCAGCTCATCCGGATATGTCACCAAGACATCGGAGGTTCCCGCGTCGAGCACGCTCATATTGCCCTCTCCGTCTTTTTCAAGTGCTCGCAAGATGTCGCTGCGCGTGATAATACCTTCAAGGTTTTCGTTGGCGTCCAGGATCAACAGTCCTTGGTGTTTCGTCACAGCAGGATCCCGGCGCGCGATTCTCTCCGCCAGTTCTCGCACGGAAATGTCACTGGAAATCACAGGCAGGTCGCGATCCATCATCTCTCCTACCGATACTTGCTGGAGTACATCGGTTTCGTAATCCGTATGGATCCGCAGACCGCGGCGCGCCAACTTCTCGGTCATGATCGACGATTTCGGCATGAGCCACATCGCCATGCCGTCCGCAATGACGCTGACCAGCATCAAGGGAAGCACCGAGTTATAATCGCGCGTGATTTCGAAGGCAAAGATGATAAACGTAAATGTGGCGCGGGATGCCGCTCCGAACACGGCTCCCATCGCCACAAGTGCAAAGGCACCGGCAGCGAGTTGAGCTTCTGGATACAGGCGGTCGATTAACATGGCGTACGCACCACCCAGTGCTGCGCTCGACATGAACATAGGCGCCAGCAACCCTCCCGATGTCCCCGATCCCAGCGAGACCACCAGCGCCACCGCCTTTGCCACCATGACGACTAGCAGCAGCTTTAGCGCGAGATTCGCGTTCAAAATATCGCCGATGGTGTCGTACCCGACGCCTAAAACCCGCGGCACAAAATATCCATTAATCCCCAATCCCAGAGCGCCGATCGCTGGCCACCACAGTTCGTCGATGGGCAGTTTCTCGAACTGATCTTCCACCCAGTACAGCAACTTACTAAAACCAACCGCGGCCAGTCCGCAGAGAACTCCCAGCACCAAATAGAACGGAAGTGCCCTTGGGATTCCGAAATCCACAGACGCAACAGAAAACATTGGGCCGCCACCCAGTAGACGGACGTGTACCGCCGTTGCCAGGGTGCTGGCAACCACTAGGGGAATGAACGGGACTTGAATTCAAAAAGAAGAAGCTCGATGGCAAGAATTACTCCCGCAATCGGCGTATTGAAGGTTGCCGACATTCCCGCCGCCGCGCCGCAAGCCAGCAGAACCTTCCGCTCCGATGCCGTCGTGTGAAGCACCTGCCCCACCAGCGATCCGATCGCTCCGCCCGTTTGTATAATCGGACCCTCCGCGCCAAACGGCCCGCCCGTCCCGATCGCAATTGCGGCGGAGATTGGCTTCAGTATCGCTACCTTTGGCTCGATCCGGCTGCGATTAGACAGCACCGCCTCCATGGCCTCCGGGATTCCATGGCCTTTGATTTTTTGCGAGCCATACTTTGCCATGAACCCAACAATGATTCCCCCGATCATCGGTGTCACGATTACCCACAGTCCCAAATGATTCAGGCGTGCGCTGCTGAAGTCCGTGGACAGCCGGTGAAAGAAAAAGATGTTCGTGAACAGGCCGATAAGCTTATAAAGCAAAAAGGCGACGCATCCGGCGATCAAGCCGATTCCCGCGGCCAAAAACGAAATCAGCACCATCCGGAATTGTGCCGGAGGTGTAATAACAGACTCGCCCGTCGGCAGCACAGCAAGACGCCCACCAGACATCGCAAAGTCGGCCCCTTGGCGCTTCTTCGAGTCCGTATCAATTGCCTTCTGGTCTTCGCTGTCTTGCATCCCTGTCTTGTCTCCTGCTCTTACTCTCGAAGCTTCTTATCGGAAGGGTTCGATTTTGCGGTTCTACCCTCCACGCGTTGCAGCACGTGAATAACATTTGGGCCCGCATTGCAAAGCTCCGTCAGGAGATACAACGAAAGTTCCCGCAGTAGGCGCTGTCCTTTACGAGTGAGTGAGGGTAGCGCTTCGCGCCTGTCCCGTCCGCCTCGCCGGCGTCGCAAGTATCCACTCAGGACAACATGATTCGCCAGTTCCACCGTAGTGTGAGGCTGGACATGAAGCCGTCTGGCGAGTTCCCCTACGCTTGGGTGGATGTGCGATGGCAGCCCTTTAAATGCCAACAGAGGTTGATGCTGGCGCGGATTGAGCCCGACGGAACGCGCCGCCTGTTCCGTGAAGTGCAAAAAGAGCCGCGATTGATGGCGCAGTTCCGCAAGCGACCGATATTCACAAGATGTGAGATTCCGCTGATCGCGCTCCGTGCCATTCTCAATTGCATGGCATCCCGGTCCTTTTATACTGTATCGTATTACGATACATATAGCAAAACGCGCCACCGCGCCCCCAACTTTTCGAAAATGTGCCAGCGAGCTTGGTCGCCTCGGACCTTTCAGTCAGCTTGCACTACAGGATGAAAATACCGCCAACAGGCATGCGGAGGATCGCTTGTTTGCGAGGCGAGCCGCACGCTCAAGCATACGCATTTCTAAATGATTCGGAGCAGCTGTGTCAGTTGGGGTGATCTAATCTAAGAATCCAAGCGTTTGACCCTCCTCGAGCTGCTCTCCTACAATGAAGGGGTTGGGACGAAGGAAAGCCGCAATACCATGTTTGAGAACCTGACAGATCGGCTACAACGAACATTCAAGAACCTGCGCGGACAGGGCAAGCTCAGCGAAGAGCACCTGGACGTGGCTTTGGCGGAAATTCGCGAAGCGTTGCTGGAAGGCGACGTCAACGTCGGCGTTGCCGACGAGCTGCTGGCGAACATCCGCAAAAAAGCCCTGGGCAGCGAAGTGATGCTGCAGCTTTCTCCCGACCAGCAAGTAGTAAAAATCGTTCGCGACGAACTGCTGAATCTGCTGGGCAAACATGCGAAGCCGCTGTTTGCGTCACGGCCGCCTTCCGTCTGGATGATCGTCGGCTTGCAAGGCTCCGGTAAAACCACCACCACCGGCAAATTGGCTAAATGGCTTTCGCAGCACGGGCACCGGCCAATCGTGGTGTCCACGGACGTGTATCGCCCCGCCGCACGGGAACAGTTGAGCCAGGTGGCGAAATCCATCGGCATTTCGCTTTGGCCCGGTACCGGAACGGATAAGCCGCTGGAAATCGTGCGCGGCGCCATTAAGGAAGCGAAGCTTTCGGCCAGCGACGTCATCCTTGTGGACACGGCCGGCCGTTTGCACATCGACGATGAATTGATGAACGAGCTTTCCACGCTGAAGAAGGAATTGCAGCCCACGGAAATGCTGTTCATCGCCGACGCCATGATCGGGCAAGACGCAGTGCGCTCCGCGGGTGAATTTCACAAGCGCCTGGGACTTACCGGCGTGATCCTGACGAAGCTGGACGGCGACGCAAGAGGCGGCGCGGCTCTTTCCATCAGCAAAGTTTCCGGCGCGCCGGTAAAGTTCGTGGGCTTGGGCGAAAAATACGATGCGCTGGAGGGATTTTATCCGGAGCGAATCGTCTCACGCATCCTGGGCATGGGCGACCTGCTATCCCTGATCGAGCGCGCGGAATCGGCGTTCGACAAAAAGACTGCGCTGGAGCTGGAACGCAAGCTGCGCAAGGAAGAGTTTACGCTGGAAGATTTCCGCGACCAGTTGCGGCAAATCCGCAAGATGGGTCCGCTGGATCAGCTTGTGGACATGCTGCCAAAGGTCGGCCCGCTGCAGAATTTGCCGAAGGACGCGTCCGTGGACGAAGGCAAGCTGAAGCAGGTGGAAGCTATCATTAATTCAATGACCAATGAAGAACGGCGTGACCACAACGTCCTCGATGGCAAGCGGCGCAAGCGTATCGCGAAGGGCAGCGGCACCACCGTGCAAGACGTGAATCAGGTGATCAAGCAATATCTCCAGATGCGCACCATGATGAAGCAGTACGGCGCCATGGCCGCGCGCGCCAAGATGAAAGGCCTCGGCAAGCTAGCAGGCTTGGGCTGAGTTCCTCTTCCTTCCTTATTTAGCCGACAAAAGGATGTCCGCGACTTTCAGGGCAAGCTCGTTGGGATTTAGGTCGGTACGGTTGCTTAGGACTACGACTGTGAAGTGGTCATCGACGAAGCGCTGGATCGTGGTGCGAAAGCCCATCGTGCCGCCATCGTGATAATTGCGGGCGTGGCCGTTGTAGGGATCGAGAAACCAGCCGAAGCCGTACAGCAGCGGGGGTGGCTCGGTCGAATCAGTGGCGTGAGGACCGCGCGGCCAACGCGGCGTGCTTCCATCTGCGAGTTTTACCTGCGTGACTGCTGGCAGAAATTCCTGTTCGCTCAGCAATGTGTGCTTGCGAAGGCCTTCGTCCCATTTCGCAAGATCCGCCACATTCGAATAGATTCCGCCGTCGCCGAGTGTCGCCGACGTAGCGCTCTGATCGGTTTCCACGAGCTTGTCGTTTTCTTTGGAGTGTCCATAAGCGCGCTTGCTGATCTCGTTTTTGCCCTTCTGATAGACAACGGTGTGATTCATTTTTAACGGTGTGAAGATGCGCTGCCGCAGAAACTCACGATAGGGCATGCCGGAAGCCTTTGCCACGATCAAGCCCAACACGACATAACCGGAATTGCTGTATTCCCAGCGCGTGCCAGGCGCAAATTTCCCCACCGGCTGAGCTTCCAGAAGTGCAAGAACTTCGTCATCCTGAATCTGGTGATCGGGGCTCCACTTAGGCCCGCCATTCTTTTCCTGCTGTTCCATGATTTCAGAGTAATCTGGCAAACCGGAATTGTGATTCAGCAGGTTGCGAATCGTGATGTCTTTTCCATACGCGGGAAACTTTGGGAAAATGGTGCCGAGGCGATCTTCGTAATGAAGCTTCCCGTCGTGCACGAGCAGCATAATGGCCATGGCGGTGAATTGCTTGGTGAAGCTCGCGAGACGAAAATTGGTTTCCGGATCGATCTTCGAATGAGTACGCAAATCGCGAACGCCATAGCCCACTTCGATAAGGATCCTGCCGTCCTTTTGAACCATTACCGCGACGCCCGGCTCTCCCGCCTGGACACGACTCGAAAAAATCGCATCGATTTGGGCGGAAACTGGCCTATCCCGCAACGCTTGTGCAGAAAGCAGCGTGGCGGCAAGGCAAAGAATAGCGAGTCCGATCGACGAATTGATTCGCATGGCTTCCCCCGAAACGCAGAAAGCATAACATCCAGAAGGCCCGTTTATCTGTGCGTAACACATCTGAGATACTTGTGGTCGCTCGCCCAGGAAGGCTTATGGCTCGTATAGACCTTCACGATCACCGGTTTTACCTCAATCGCCACGTGCAGTGGATGGCGTTCAACCAGCGTGTGCTCGAAGAGGCGCGGGACGGGCGCAATCCGCTCCTGGAACGCGTAAAGTTTCTGGCCATCACCGCGAACAATCTGGACGAATTCGTGGAGATTCGCGTGTCGGGTTTTCTGCAAAAGATCGAGCACGGCTCGCAGAACATCAGCCCCGACGGGCTGACCACCTCCGAAGAGCTGGACCATGTCTCGCAGGCCATGCATAAGTTCGTGGCAGCGCAATATAAATGCTGGAACGACGAGTTGCTGCCGGCTCTGGCGAAGCATCAGATTCGTCTGCTCGCGGTGGACCAGCTAAGCGCGAAGGCCGGTCACTTCGCGAAACTTTTCCATGACCGGCACGCCTACCCGATGCTGACGCCGGTCACCGTGGACCCGACGCATCCGTTCCCGCACGTTCTCAACAAAGCGCTATGCATCGCCTTCCTGCTGCGCAAACGCAAGAAGTCCGGAGAGAAGCCGGTCTTTGGAGTGGTGACGGTGCCACGAGCGTTGCCAAGATTGCTGCGCGTGCCAACGGGCAATGGCGGAATCCATTTCGTGTTTTTGCAGGACATTATTTCCCGTTATGCAGAGAAACTTTACCGGGGCTACGAAATCCTGGCCTCCGCGCCCTTCCGCATCACACGCAACAGCAATTTGTACCTCGAGGAGGAAGAATCGCGCACACTTCTGGAAGCGGTGGACTCACAAGTGGCGCAACGCCGCAAAGGACAAGCGGTGCGTCTGGAAATCGAAGTCGGCGCGCACCCGGAAATCGTCTCGCACCTGGTAAACACATTCGAACTGGAAGAATCCCTGGTGTTCCGCGTTGCAGGCCCGGTGAATCTGCAGCGACTGTTCCACTTATATGAAGAAACGCCGCGCCCCGATTTGAAGTACACCAAGTTTGTGCCGCGCCAGGTCCACATCGGGCACGACGCGGATTCCATGTTCGAGGTGCTGCAGCACCAGGACGTTCTTCTGCACCATCCGTACGAATCCTACGATCCGGTGGTGGAATTTCTGGAGACGGCAGCGAATGATCCACGCGTCCTGTCCATGAAGCAAACGCTCTATCGCACAAACTCCGATTCGCCGGTGGCAGAGGCGCTGCTGGAAGCGGCGGGCAAGAAAGAAGTGACGGTGGTGGTGGAGTTGAAGGCCAGCTTCGACGAAGCTTCCAACATTCGCTGGGCGCGCAGCCTGGAAGATGCCGGGGTGCAAGTTTCTTACGGCCTGGCCAACCTGAAAACACACGCGAAACTGGCGCTGGTTCTTAGGCAGGATCCGGATGGAAAAATCCGGCGATACGCACATCTGGGCACCGGAAATTACAATCCATCCACTGCCCGTTTCTACAGCGACTTCAGTTTGTTCACCGCCGATCCCGCGATTACCTCCGCCGCGCACGACGTTTTCAATTTTCTGACGGCGTACGCAGAAAAGTCGCATTACCGGCCGCTTCTAGTTGCGCCAAAGGACATGGCAACTACGGTGATCGCTCAGATCGAGCGCGAAGCGCGCCATGCCAGGCGCGGCAGGCCCGCCAGAATCATTGCCAAGTGCAACGCCGTGGTGGACCCGCCGGTGATCCGGGCTCTATACCGCGCCTCGCAAGCCGGGGTGGAGATCGACCTGATCGTTCGAGGACAATGCACGCTGGTGCCGGGGCTGCGCGGAATCAGCAGCCGCATCCGCGTCCGGAGCATCGTCGGCCGCTTCCTGGAGCACAGCCGCATTTATTATTTTGAAAATGGCGGTTCGCCGGAAGTGTACCTGGGCAGCGCGGACTGGATGCCGCGGAATTTGTACGAACGGGTGGAAGTACTGTTTCCGTTGAAGGATCCGGAACTGCGCGAGCGAATCTGCAAAGAGATTCTGCCCGCGTACCTGGCGGATAATCAGAAAGCGCGCGCGCTTGGTTCGGACGGAAAATACACCGCCGTGCGCCAGGCAAGTGGCGCCAAGCGATTCTCCGTGCAGGAGCATTTGATGAAGCTCGCCGGCGGCTTTGTTAACGGATCAGGAACTCCGCGCGGGCAATCGCCCCGGGTTGCTTATACTAAAGGTGAGCCAGGGAAAGTCCCCGTTGAACCCACACAAACCCTAGAGCTGGAAGTACAGGACTCCTCAAATGCAACAGTATGATCTGGTGGTGATTGGGTCTGGACCGGGCGGACAGCGCGCCGCCATCCAGGCAGCAAAAGCCAAGAAGCGCGTCGCCGTGGTAGAAAGACAAACGATGGTGGGGGGCGTGTGCATCAACACCGGCACGATCCCCAGCAAGACCATGCGCGAGGCGGTGCTGCATCTTTCCGGATTTCACGACCAGGCGTTTTACGGCTCAAACTATCACGTCAAAGAAAACATCACGATGAGCGACCTCAATTTTCGCGTCACGCGCGTGATTGAGAATGAAGCCGCGGTGCTGCAAGACCAATTGAAGCGAAATAACGTCGACCTGTATCACGGCGTTGGATCTTTCATGGATCCGAACCACATTCGCGTGGAGAACAGCACCGGGTTCAACGAACTGGAAGCGGAATTCATCGTAATTGCCACCGGAACAAAACCTTCCGTGAATCCGAAAGTGGCCATCAACGGCCGGAACATCGTAAACAGCGACCAAATTCTGGGAATCCCGAAGATACCGAAAACATTGATCGTGGTTGGTGGCGGCGTGATTGGCGTCGAGTATGCCTGCATGTTCACCACGCTCGGAGTGCGCGTCATCATCGTGGAGAAGCGGCCGCGGCTTCTGGAGTTTGCGGACGCGGAAGTGGTGGAAGCGTTGAGCTACCACATGCGCGACCGCCGCGCGACCATGCGGCTGAGCGAAGAAGTGGAAAGCGTGGAAGAAACCTCGGATGGCAAGGTGGCGGCAAATCTTGTCAGCAAAAAGCGGATTCTGGGCGATGCGCTCCTTTATGCAGTTGGGCGCCAGGGCAACATTGACCGGCTGAAGCTGGAGGCGGCAGGAGTGGAAGCGGATGACCGCGGCCGGATCAAGGTAGACGCGGAGTACCGCACTTCGCAGAAACATATTTTTGCAGTGGGTGACGTGATCGGCTTTCCCAGCCTGGCATCCGTTTCCATGGAGCAGGGTCGAATCGCGGCGGCGAAGGCCTTCGGGCTGCAAGCGGAAACGGACCCCGCAGGCTATCCTTACGGGATTTACACCATTCCGCAAATCTCGTTTATCGGAAAGACTGAGGAGCAACTGACAGACGAAGATGTACCGTACGAAGTAGGCGTGGCCTATTACCGCGAAATCGCGCGGGGGCAAATCACGGGACACACCGAGGGGCGGCTGAAACTATTGTTTCACCGGGAGACGCTGGAGCTGTTGGGTGTGCACATTTTTGGCGAAGACGCCGCGGAGCTGCTGCACATCGGCCAGGCTGTGCTGCTTCTGAAGGGCAAGATCACCTATTTCATCCACACAGTATTCAACTATCCGACGCTGGCGGAATGCTACAAGGCGGCGGCATTCAACGGAATGAACCGGCTCAACTAGAAGATTTTCCAAATACAGAAAAAATCAGGAACTGACCTCTGGCATTTTCGCGACGAAAAGTCCGTAAACGAAATTACCGGACGCGAATCCAGCGCGCACGGTTTTGTAAGCTTTCAGGTAGGTGACAAACTCAGTGCCGTACTTCGCAGCCAGCGACCAAAACGCCTTGTCCTTGATGATGTCCACGCCGATGTCCCACGTTTTCGCGCAATTCTCGTTGAGCACCTGGCGATGGGTGATTTGTAGTCCGCAGGCCTCGAGATAGCCCGCATACTCTTGCATTTCGTGAAGTTCCACGAACATCCCTACTTCAATGGGCTCGATGAACTTCTTTTTCTCCAACGGCGAAAGAGCTTCTTTGCGGAACCAGTCCGTCAACGCGAACGTTCCCCCGGGCTTCAGTAGTTTTGTCGCCGAGGCAAAAAACTTCCCCAGGTCTTCATAGTGGGAAATGGATTCTACGGACCAGAGCACATCGAACGGTTCGGAGAAGCGCAACGCTTCCGCGTCCATCAGCAGGAATTTCGCGTCCACTTGCTGTTCTGCCGCTGCCTTATTGGCCATGTCCACCTGCACGGAGGAAATGGTGACCCCGGTCGCGTCAACGCCGTAGTGTCTTGCAAGGTGCAGGCTGCTTCCACCATAACCGCAACCGATATCCAGCACGCGAGAGCCAGGCTTGATGTTGGCTAGCTTGGCGATGTGTTCGACCATCTGCACTTGCGCCGTTTCCTTGGATTCGTTGCCACGAATCCAGTAGCCGTGGTGCAGGTGTTCGCCCCAAAGCGAGTGATAGAGAGGGCTGATCTTGTCGTAGTGATCGACGATTTTTGTTTTTTCGTTTGGCCGAGGCATGGTCAAGGATGGACGCTCGAATTTTCTCGTATGTGGATTTCAGGCAGCGACCTAGTGTACCCCGCGTTGGCGCGTCCGCAAAATGGGATCACGATTCGGTGTTGTCCTAATTTGGCTTTCTTACCTCGCTGTGCCGCCATTTCTTGATATCGCCTTGCGCCAATAAGCGGCCGGCTCGGACAAGACTTTCGATACGGTTGATGTCATAACGAGGTCGGCCTCACGACGAGCCGAGTAGACTTACGGTGTTCACCCCGAAGCGCTCGGAACGAAGGAGGCCGAATGCGAATTATAGGATGTGATTTACATGCTCGCCAGCAGTCCGTGGCGATGCTCGACACCGAGACCGGAGAAGTCGTGAATCGCACGCTGATGCACGAAGGCAGTGAGGTGCGGGAGTTTTATTCCCAGCTTCCGCACCCCGTGCTGGTGGGCATCGAAGCGATTGGACCGATGCAGTGGTTTTTGAGGTTGCTGGAAGAGCTGGGAATTCAATGCCAGGTGGGAGACGCCACAAAGATTCGCGCCGCGGAACCCCGCAAGCAAAAACATGATCGACGCGATGCGGAACTGATTCTGAAGCTGCTGGTCGAAAATCGCTTTCCGGCGATTTGGAGGCCCAGCCAGGAACTGCTCGACCTGCGCGCCTTGTTGCTGCACCGCCACCACTGGGTGCGCCTGCGCACGCAGATCCAAAATGCGCTGCAGGCCATCGCCTTGGCGAATGGCTTGCGACGCGGACCTAGTCTTTGGAGCTACGACGGGCAGGCGAAAATTGCTTTCTTGCCGTTGCCGCCGCATGCCTCTTATCGACGCAGCATGCTGCAGGCGCTGTACCGGAAGATGGAAGAAGAAATCCAGCAACTGACCGCGCAAGTCGCCGAGCAAGCGGAGCAGCGCTCGGGGGCACGCTTGCTGCTAACCCATCCGGGAGTGGGCCCGGTCACGGCGTTGGCCACGGATGTCTTTCTGGGCGATCCGCAACGCTTCGCCGATGGCAAGGCGCTGGCCAGTTACGTCGGACTGATTCCACGCGAATACTCGAGCGGAGCGCACCAGCGGCTCGGCTCATTGACCAAACAAGGCAGTCCGCTGCTGCGCTTTCTTTGGAATGAAGCCGGCGCTCACGCGGTGCGCCGCGATCCTGAGCTGCAGCGATTCTATCGCCGCAAACTGGTGCAGAAGGGGTTGGGGAAAGCCCGCGTGGCAGCAGCCCGCAAGCTGGGCATCCGGCTGTGGATCATGCTGCGCGATCAGATCGATTACCAAGAGTTCTGTCGTCGTGGGCAGAAGCAATGCGGTGCCGCCTGTGCGGGGATGCTTGAAGTCGCGAATGGTGCGAACTGTCACCGTCCGGTTGGTTAGGCTACCCGCCTCCCTTCAAAGGAAGGGAGTTCGCATAAGTCATCATGGTCCGCAATGACCGAAGAGATGGTTGGTAGGCAGCACCGAAACGATGAAGCGACACAGATCCGAGCGTAAGGGGTGAACACATGGACGCAACGATCAAGGCGCTCTTTAGAAGCTAGTGTATGGGTGTTTCCTGAGGAGGCCAACACCACAGAAAAAGCTCTTGCCACGGCCGACCTCGTTAGAGATGGCGACAAGATTATAGCCAGCATCACCTTCCGGTAGGTCGCTGCCCATTTTGTCTGTGACTTTGATAATCACAAATGCAACTTTGCTCCAAGATGCTTCAGTAACGGAAAGAATAATTTCATCAATTTGGAGGTCGCTCGAAGGACTCATTGTCAACGCCTTATGAATGTTCTCACGCTTTCGAGCTCTAGGACACTACCCACGATTCCGCCACGCAACCACAGACAGTAGCGTCCAAACGGGGCGCGGCATATAATCGCGGGCGCTTGCGCGTCCGAAACGGCTCGCCATTCCAAGGATCTCTCATGAATTTCACGAAAATTTCCAGGGCTTCGCTGGCCCTTGTTTGTGCCCTGAGCTTTGCGCCGCTTTCGAAATTGACTAACGCGCAGGAAGCGCCGCCCAAGTATCCGAACTATCCCAGCGAAACTCCGGCCAAAATCGTGCCGGCCACCAGCAGCTTCGATTACGACAAGCGAGACGTGATGATTCTCATGCGCGACGGCGTGAAGCTTCACACCGTGATCGTGATGCTCAAAGGCACAAAGAACGCGCCCATCCTGCTGACGCGCACACCCTACGGCGCCACCGGGATGGTCAGCCATGAAGCCAGCGCCCACCTTGGGCCTG
This sequence comes from Candidatus Acidiferrales bacterium, assembly GCA_963701055.1. Lineage (GTDB taxonomy): Bacteria > Acidobacteriota > Terriglobia > Acidiferrales > UBA7541 > Acidiferrum. The sequence goes on from OY969563.1 coordinate 6,522,342, forward strand.
CGCTCGAAGGCTATGACAACGTGACCGACGTGATCATCGAAGATGGCTACATCCGCGTAATTCAGGATGTTCGTGGGAAATACGGCTCTGAAGGCGATTACGTGATGACCCGGCCGCTGCACGGCCCGCTGAATCCCACGCCAGTCGATCACTCCACCGACACGTACGACACCATCGACTGGCTTGCGAAAAACCTGCCAGAGAGCAACGGCAAGGTCGGAATTCTTGGGATCTCCTACGACGGCTTTTTGCCGCTGATGGCGCTGGTGAACCCGCATCCTGCGCTCAAAGTGGTTGTGCCGATGAATCCGATGGTGGACGGCTGGAAGGGCGACGACTGGTTCCACAACGGCGCGTTTCGCCAGCAGAACATGCCTTACATCTACGAACAGGAAGGGACCCGGTCGAACGATGTTTCCTGGTGGACGAACACCTACGACGACTACGACCTGTATATGAGAGCGGGATCGGCCGGAGAGCTAGGAAGGCAGCACGGAATGGAGCAAATGGGTTTTTGGAGGAAAATTCTGGAGCATCCGAGCTACGACTCTTTCTGGCAGCAACAAGCGATGGACCAGATCCTGGCCGCGCAACCACTGAAAGTTCGCACCATGGTCGTAGCCGGACTGTGGGACCAGGAAGACATTTACGGCCCAACCGCCGTGTACAAAGCGCTCAAGCCCAAAGACACCGCGAATGACAAAGTGTTTCTGGTCATCGGGCCGTGGTTTCACGGGCAGCAGATAGAAGACGCAAGCACGCTCGGCGCGCTGCACTTTGGCAGCGACACGGGACTCTATTTTCGCCAGGAAATTTTGCGGCCATTCCTGGCGCAGTACCTGAAGGATGGAGCGCCGAAAGCGGACGTTGCCACGGTGACCGCGTATGAGACCGGCACAAACAGTGGCGGAGATTGCCCGGATGGCCGGAGGGCTGCGCGAGCGGGTGCACCGTAAAGCCAACGCCGTTGTACCTCGAGCAGAATCAGAAGTTAGGTTTCACGGCGCCCAAGGATAATGGAGCCGCGTTTGACGAGTACATTTCCGATCCAGCCAAGCCCGTGCCTTATCGCGCGCGGCCCAGCCAGCCGATGGGTTACACCGGCCGTTTGACGTGGGAATTGTGGTTGGTGGACGATCAACGCGAGGCATCGGGAAGGACTGATGTGCTGACGTTCACTTCGGATGTTCTCACTGAGCCGGTGAAAATCAGCGGCCAGCCTGTGGCCAATCTGGTGGCTTCCACGAGCGGCACAGACTCCGATTGGGTGGTAAAGCTGATTGACGTCTACCCGGATGAGGTTGCCGCCGAAAGCTGGATGGGCGGCTATGAACTGATGATCGCGGCGGATATTTTCCGCGGGCGCTATCGCGAGAGTCTGGAGACCGCCAAGCCCATCGCCAGTGACAAGCCCCTGCCTTACCGGTTTGCCCTACCCAACGCCAACCACGTTTTCCTGCCGGGCCACCGCATCATGGTGCAAATTCAGTCCAGCTGGTTCCCGTTGTACGACCGCAACCCGCAAACGTTCGTCCCTAATATTTTCTGGGCGACGTCCGAAGATTACCGCAAAGCGGTGCAACGCGTGTATCATGCTCCGGGCCAGGAAAGCTTTATCGAGCTTCCTCTCGTAGAAAAACAGTAAAAATGAGTGAAAATCCGTATATATTTCGACCAGCGATGGCGATCTTGAGAGCGTATAGGATAGTTTGCCGGAGAGCGTATAGTCGCGATAGAATAGTAAATCTCTAGGAGGACGTACTTAGTGTTAACGATTCGTCTGGCAAGGATTGGCAAGAAAAAGAAACCGTACTACCGCGTGGTAGTGATTGAAAGGACGCGAGCCCGCGATGGGCGTGTACGCGAAGCGGTTGGAACGTATGATCCGCTTAAGAAGCCCGCGGAAATCAAGCTAGATTCCGAGCGCATCAAATATTGGCTTGGCGTAGGGGCACAGCCGAGCGATACCGTTCGGAGCTTCATCAAGCAACAAAAAATCGCTTAATAATCCGACGCTTAAGCACACGTTCCCCTTCTCTTTATTCTTCCAGGTCAGGTCCCAGTGGCGGAGTGAATTAGCGCGTCCCTATGGGGTAGGGATGCGTGAGTATCTGACAAGCTGAACGCACGCGGGGGCCCGTATGAAGGAACTAGTTGAGGACATTGCTCGAGCGCTGGTGGACCATCCCGAGGGAGTTCAAGTGAAAGCGGTGGAAGGTTCACAAGTGACTGTATTGGAATTGCGTGTTCATCCAGAAGACTTGGGTAAAGTGATCGGGCGGCAGGGACGAACTGCGAAGGCCATCCGTACGCTGCTCGGCGCCGCCGGGATGAAACTGCACAAGCGATTCACGCTTGAGATTTTGGAAGATTGAGCGATCACGGCGAACAAGAGCGACGTTGGATCCTGGTTGCCCGAATCCTAAGGCCTCGCGGCAACAAGGGCGAAGTCGTTGCGGAACTGTTGACGGATTTCCCCGAGCGATTTCCCACATTCAAACAAATCCATCTTTCGAAAGACGGCGGCGAGCCTCAGCCCGCCGCGTTGCAGCATTTTTGGGTCGATCGGAACCATCCCGGAATGGGGGTGTTTCATCTCGCCGGCTGCTCCTCGATCTCTGAAGCGGAAAAACTGCGCGGCCTGGACGTGATGCTCCCGTTTGACGAGCGCGTGGTGTTGCCGGCGGGTCAGTATTTCGTGACGGACTTGATCGGTTGCGCGGTGTTTCCGGTTCTGCCGGACCCCACTGCAGAAGCAGTGCAAACATTAGGGACCGTGAGCGACGTATTTTTCCTTGGCGAGAATTTGGCCGGTACCCCGATTCTGCAGGTGCAAACCTCAAAGGGCGAACTGCTGGTGCCGCTAGCTGAAGATATTTGCACGCGCATTGACGTGGGCGCGCGCAGGATTGAGGTCCGCCTGCCGGAAGGCCTGGGCGAGCTCAACGACCGGGAAAGCCCCGGCGAATAAGCGGCCTACCCGCGAAAACGAATCTTCATTACACTGCGAACGATGCGATTTGACCTGATTAGCATTTTTCCAGAATTTTTCGCCGGTCCTCTGGACCACGGAATTGTGCGCCGCGCGAAGGAAGCGGGCATTGCGCAGATCCACGTACAGGATTTGCGAGAGTTTACGAAAGACCGCCACCGCACCGTGGACGATCGCCCGTTTGGCGGCGGTGAAGGCATGGTGCTGAAGCCAGAGCCGCTGTTCGAAGCCGTGGAGAAGCTTCTGGGCCACGGAGTAGGCGACGCGCAAAAAAAAATCCAGCTGGAGCCAGGCACGGCAATTCTCTTGATGTCGGCGGCCGGGCGCCTGTTTACGCAAGAGACCGCGCGCCGCTACGCCAAGCTCGACCGGCTGATTCTGATTTGCGGGCGTTACGAAGGCGTGGACGAACGCGTAGCCCGGCACCTGGCCACGGAAGAAATTTGCGTCGGGGATTACGTTCTAAGCGGCGGCGAGTTGCCTGCAGCAATTGTCATCGACGCCGTAACGCGATTGCTGCCGGGAGCGCTGGGCAACGAAGCGTCCACCCAGAACGAATCGTTCAGCGAGATGGAAGGCCATTCCGCCAAGCCTGCCGGCGGCTCTGGACTCCTGCTCGATTTCCCTCACTACACCCGGCCAGCGGACTATCGCGGCTGGAAGGTGCCCGAAGTCTTGATCGGCGGCAACCACGCTGAGGTCGCCAAGTGGCGCCGGGAGAAGACTTTGGAGAAAACCCGCCAAAATCGCCCCGAATTCTCTGGAGAAAACGGCTAGGCAAGAAATCAGCCTTTGAGTATAATTGGTGTTTGCCTTAGAAGTGCTGGCCCCGCCTGAGTGGGTCTGCAGGGAACACAGAAAATGAATCCGGTAATTCGTAAGCTGCATGAAGCGCAATTGCGCAAAGATCTCCCCGAATTTCGGCCCGGCGATACAGTCCGGGTGAATGTGCGCCTTTTGGAAGGCGAAGGGGAAAAGGTCAAGGAACGCATCCAGTCGTTTGAGGGTGTGGTGATTTCGAAGAAGGGCCGGGCCAGTAGCGCCACGTTCACCGTGCGGCGCGTCAGCTTCGGCACCGGTGTGGAACGCATTTTTCCGTTGCACTCGCCTTCGATCTCCTCGATCGACGTTGTCGGCAAGGGCAGCGTGCGCCGCTCTCGCCTCTATTACCTGCGCAACCTGCGCGGCAAGGCCGCCCGCATCAAGCGCGCCGCACGTGAAGAAGCGCCCGAAACGCCAGCCGCCACAGCCAGCGCGTAATCGCAACAACAGGAAATCCAGCAAAGGACAGGCATTTCTGCCTGTCCTTTTTTTGCGAAATGGCGCCCAGCCCGCAACCCACACGGTAAAGATCAATTGGGCGTGCTAAAATCCAGTCGCATACAACTCTCTATGAGCCGACTTTGCTCTTCCCGTTTTGAGCGAGCCGCGCGCAAGCTCGGCTGGACTCGCATCGCGGGTCTCGATGAAGCCGGGCGCGGCGCGCTGTTTGGCCCCGTTGTTGCCGCTGCGGTAATCCTGAATCCCAAGCGAAGAATCGTCGGCCTGGACGACTCGAAAAAATTGACTGCCGACCGCCGCACAGAACTGGCGGTGCGCATCCGGGAACACGCAGTGGCTTGGGCGGTGGCGGAAATTGATGCGCAGCGCATCGATGCCTGGAATATTTATCAGGCCAGCCGTCAGGCGATGACCGCGGCACTGGAGCAACTGTCCATCGTGCCGGATTACCTGCTGATTGACGCGATGCAACTGGACGTTCTCATCGAGCAGAAATCGCTGATCAAAGGCGACGCCAAAAGCGTCTCGATTGCCGCCGCTTCTATACTCGCAAAAACCCACCGGGACATGCGCATGGAAGAATGGGACACGACCTACCCTCAATACGGCCTCGCGCAGCACAAGGGCTACAGCACGCCAGTGCATCTCGAGGCGCTGAGGGTCCACGGACCCACGCCGCTCCATCGCCATTCCTTCGCCCCCGTCCGCGTTGCTGGCTGCTGGGCTGCCGGCGCTGTACAAGAGGCGCTACCGCTGGAAATCTGGCCGCGCACCGAACGCGAGAGTTAGTTCAAGAACCACATCATCGCCACAAAATTTCCGATCGCTGCCGAAAACCATCATTCGCTATTCCTTCGCCCAAAGTGGCGTATCTGCCACGGGGATAACTGCCTGCTCACAATCACCCGCGCTTTCATTGACGCCCCAACCCACGGAGCGTAGCGTGAAAAAGTAGAGTCGCAGACGTCTCAGCGCCTGCACTGCGTCCAGGAGAAAGTCACGACGGCTTTGCTGGGAGAGCTGTCGTCCAAAGCGCATGGCCTATAACAAAAGCAAGTTTGTCGAAGCCGCACAGAAACTGCTGAATCAGGGGAAGGTGGCGCAGGCCATCGCTGAGTATCAGCAGATATTGAAGTATGAGCCCCGCGACCAGGTCACGTTGATGACCATCGGCGAGCTGTACATTCGCCAGGGCGAAACCATCCAGGCCATTGATTATTTCGAACGCCTCGCGCAACTGTTTGTCAGCGACGGCTTCCTCACCAAAGCGATCGCGGTCTACAAACGAATTGCCAAGCTTGCGCCCGAAGAAATCCGGCCCCTGGAAAAACTGGCCGACCTGTACGTGCAACAGGGAGTGATGAGCGAGGCGCGGCCGCTGTTCCTGCAGCTCGCCGAACTGCACCTGAAGAACAACCGGCAACCTGAAGCGGTTTCCCTGCTGAAAAAATTGCTGTCCGCTGAACCGGACAACCTGCGAATCCAGATCCGGCTTGCGGATTTGTACCAGGCCATGGGACAGTCCGGGGAAGCGCTGGATACTTACGTTTCTGCAGCGCAACGGGCATTGGCGCGCGGCGACCACGCGGAATGCGAAAAGCTGGCAGACAAAGCCCTGCAGCTCAATCCAAAACAGCTCGATGCGCTCATCATCAAGGCGCGGGCGTTTTCCACGGTCGGCAATGTCGCCAAGGCCTCGGAAATTCTGGAAAAAGTTCCCGACCTGGAAAAGGGCGGCGAGCCGGCCGAATTGCTGCTCGACCTGTACCTGAAAAACGCCAAGTGGGACGAAGCCACGGCGCTCGCGCTGAAAATTTTCTCCTCCGACGAAAAGAATTTTGGCGCCACGCAAAAGGTCACGGAAGTCTTGATGGAATCCGGCCAGGCTGAGCGGGCCATGAGCATGCTCTCGCGCATCCGTATTCCCATGATTGACGCGGGCGAGCATGAAGCGGTGGCCCATCTTCTGACCGAACTGTCCACGCGGCTGCCAAGCCGGCTGGAGCCCATGGAATGGCTGGTCGATACGTACGGACGAACCAGCGATTCTTTCCGCATGCCAGACGCACTGGCCCAGCTGGGCGATGCGCTGGTCGCTTCCGGAAAGTTGGATCGCGCCAAGGAAGTTTTCCAACAGCTTGTGGACCGCGAGCCGGAAAGCGATCCCGCCAAGCGCAAGCTTAACGACGTCCTGAAGAAACTCGGCATGGTGGTGGAAGAAGCAGCGCCGCCGGCGGATATCGTGGTGGTCACCGAAGATCTGCAGCCGGAACTGCAGAAAGCGGAAGCACCGAAAATCCGGCCGGATCTGGAGCCGGAGAAAAAGCCAGTCGCGGCGGACGCGGCGGAAAGCGCGCACCCGGAAGCGGAACTGGACGAAGACACGCAAAAATTCATCGCGCAATCGCTGACCGATGTGGACCTGTTCGCCAGCTACGGATTGACGCAGAAAGCCATCGGCCTGCTTGAAGCGATCCTGCGCCGCGCTCCCACGCACACACCGACGCTGGAAAAATTGCTGGATTTCGTGCTGGGTGCCGGTGACGACCGTCGCACGGCGGAGCTTGCCGCGCAATTGGAACACATTCACGCGAGCCGTGGGGATGTCCGCAGCAGCGAACGTTTTGGAGAGTTGCGCCGCCGATTCCAGCGCGCAGCCGGGTTGAACGACAACGAAATCGCCGCAGCTGTAGCGGCCGCTATGCCGCAGCCGGTAGAGACCTTGCCGGTAGAGGAACTTCATGTTCCAGAAGCCGTGGCAGCGCCAGCAGAAATAGCGGCGCCTGCTGTAGAAGCCGTCGCACACACGGAAGAAGCGCCGCAAGCCACAGTGGAGATGGAGATTCCAGATATTCAGATGGCGGAAGAAGTCCCCGCGGAGGCGCCCGTCGAGCCTGCAGCAGAAGCTGAGGCGGAAGAGGTTGACCTTTCGGCGGAATGGGCTTCCCTGCTGGAAGAAACCAAGGAGCCAGAAGCAGCTCCGGTGGCTCCACAAGTCCCCGCTCCGCAAGCGCCGCCGGTTCATGCGGCTCCGGCAGACAGTGTCGAAGAGTTTGAGATTCCGGAACTCACCATGGAAGAGTTCAAGGCGGAGGACCTGCCGGCGGAACCTACGCCATCAGAGCCGCTCGTGGCCGCGCACCAGGACACCGGCCACTCCGAATTTCCCGTGCCAGTGGCCTCCAATGAAGAACCTGATGATTGGAGTTCCCTGCTCGCCGACGCGGGCGTGCCAGCGATCCCCACAGAAGAAGCCGCGACGGTGGAAGACGAAATCGGGCAGCATCACCAAGAGCTGTTGCCGGGAGAAGAACCAACCGCGCTGCCCATTCCAGAGCACGCCGAAATTGCCGCCGAAGGCCACGAGCCTGCGCTGGAAGAACCGCAAGCGGCGGTTCCGGAAGCGCCTCCTCCACAACCCGAACTTGAGCTGGACCAGGACTTCGAACTCGTTCTGGAGCCGGAGGAAGTGATTCCGGCACACGAAATGCTGTCGCAGATTCCCCCTTCCGCGCCGCCAAAAACCGCGGAACCGAAGCAGGAGAAACGACCCGAACCGGTTTCCAGCAATATGTTTTCTTCGGACCAGTTCCTTACCGACCTGGCTAAAGAGATCGACGAACTGGGTCTGGACGAACTGACGCCGGGCATGTCCACGCCGAATGAACCCGCCCAGGCAGAGGCTCCGTCGAAGGAAACGGCTGGGGCCATCAGCGAATCCGGCCCCTTGAAGGAAGTGTTTGACGAGTTTCGCGCTGAGCTTGGCGAAATGGGCGCGGAGGACGAAGACCTGGAGACGCACTACAACCTTGGCGTTGCCTTCCGCGAAATGGGATTGTTGGAAGAGGCCATCGGAGAATTCCAGAAGGTCGCCAAAGCCAGCGACCGCGGCAAGGCGTTCCGCTACGCCATGCAGTGCAGCACTCTGCTGGGCCTGGCATTCATGGAAAAAGGCCAGCCGGACATCGCCGCCATCTGGTACGAGCGCGCGCTCACCACGCCGGGGCTCGATTCGGAAAGTAAACTGGCGTTGCGGTATGATTTGGGAGTGGCACAGGAGTCGGCAGGCGATCTGGAAGCGGCACTCAAGAGTTTCTCTCAGGTCTACGCCGTCAATATTGATTACCGCGATGTAGCGGAACGAATTGCCTCGCTCCAAAAGCCGGCGCGCTGAGCACCTGCCCACAGTCATCCAGGGAATATCCAAGGAATAATGAACCGGATTCTGCGTGCGTTAACGGTTGTGCTGTTGTTTGAAATGGGCGCGCTCTTGTTGTATCTGCCGTGGTCCAGTTTCTGGGAACAAAACTATTTCTTGAGCCACCTTCCCTGGTTGATGCCCGTCATCCTGAATCCTTCCTTGCGCGGGATCGTCAGCGGAATCGGAGTGTTGGATATTTTTGTGGCGTTTGGGCTGTTCAGCCCGCGACCGGCGGCCGCCCGTGTTCCTCCATCCAATTCGTAACATGAAAGCGTGCTATGTGACGGACCGCAAGGCGCTGCCGGGCACCCCTGACGTACAGATACGCTTATTGCTGGAAAAAATAGAGAACGCCGCAGGCGCAGGTGTCGATTCGATCCAAATTCGCGAAAAGGATCTACCGGCGCGCGAGCTCTTTGCGTTGGTGCAAGAGGCAGTGCGAAGAGTCCCCCGCGCTTGTCGAATTCTGGTGAACGACCGGCTGGACGTGGCGCTAGCCGCCGGCGCGGGCGGCGTGCACTTAGGAGAGCAAAGCATCCCCGCGGAAGCCGCGAAACGACTCGTGAAAGAAAAAAATCCGGGCGCCGATTTCTTGGTTGGCGTATCCGCGCATGCGCTTGAATCAGTGCAGGGGGCCGAAAAAAATGGCGCCGATTATGTGATTTTCGGGCCGGTTCACGAATCGCCGTCCAAAGTGGCATTCGGGGCGCCGCAAGGAATCGGGCAGCTCGCAGAAATCTGCCGCAGCGTATTTATCCCCGTGATTGCGATTGGCGGAATCACTGTACAAAATGCCTCGGATTGCGCGGCGGTAGGGGCCGCAGGAATTGCGGCCATTCGCTTGTTTCAAGACGCGCCTGATCTGGCAGCGGTGTTGGCCGCGTTACGCGGGCGCTGAGTTGAACTAGCGCTCCTGCAGCCGCCGAAGCAAGCGGATCTGACCGGCGTGATAGACATCGTGGAAAGCGACGCCGTACAGCATGCGGACATGCTTTTTGGCGCCCGATGATTTCAGGATCTTGCCGATGACGTGAACCAGCGCGCGGTGTTCGTTTTCCAGGATGGCCCGGTCGGCGCGCCAATCCGTTTCGCTGGCTTTTCCCTTTTCCGGCCGCGCAAAGAAATTGCTGCCCTTCAAAATAAACGAGCCGCGTTTGCCGCCCTCAAGCTTACGGCGCACCACGTACTTCCAGTAGGCAGCGTGCAGAGTTTCTTCCCAAATGTTGTGGCGATTGGGAGCGGGGCGCCACGCCGCCTGCTTGGCAGACACGCCTTTGAGCCCTTGCCGAAGATTCGGGCCGTGCCAGGTTTTCTTTGAATATGCCTCATCGAGAAGAGCCAGCAGGATTGCTTCTTTGCCCATCGCGGCCTCCGCGGAATCGAGTGGACATTTTACTCCAAGGAAAAACTGTAGCGCAGGGCGAGTCCTCGAGCCCTGCGGCTTTTATTCAACGCTGGCATTCAGGATCATAGCCAGGCGTACCCCGGCCCGGGCGATCTGCTCCTCCACGACGGGAGCCGCGGCTTCCTGGTATTTCTCGCTCGCGAACAGATTCAGGTGCATCATGCGCTCGCCGATGTTATTGGCATCCGTGCAGGAATGAACAGCTGCCGGAACTTCCACCGGAACCTTGGGAGTGAGATCGCCATAGAACACCTTTTCCGCGAGATCGTGGCTTTCCCAGGCCCATGCGTCCACGTGAATCCCCGCGGCCTGCCACTTCGGAATCTCTGCCGAAAACAATCGCATCAGGAATCCCGCGTACTCCGGAGGTTCCGCGCCCTCCATATCCCGCTCCAGAATCGCGGTGTCCCAAAGCGCATGAAGATTGGGCGTGAAGTAACCGTTGTTCACCTGCGGACTGCGGCGCAAATAGTGCACCGGCACGCAGTTGCCGCCTTCATCGTTATTCGTGGTAGCGTGCAGAGGCATGTGGAGATCGCCGACGAAATGGATGACGTAGCGCAAAGCATCGGCGCGTAGGCGCGGATCGGCGTTCTTGTCCTTCAGAACAGCAGGTTGATCGCTGATGGCTTGAATCACACAACCTTGCTGCCGCAGAATTCCGCCCATGGACCGTGGGCAGAGCCACGCGGAATGTCGATGTAATGCCACGGACCATTCTTCAAGGTGCCACGGACGTCATCCGCCCAGGTGGAAGCGTCCGCCATCAAATCGCGCGTTGTATTCCCGCAATATCGTTTGACCTGGGGATCGACGGGATTTTCCGACAGCAGTTTTTCGACAAACTGTCGCGCCTCGGGCGTGAGTTGTTTTTCCGCGATGAGCGCAACAGTTTGGTGGCCCTTGCATCCCCAGGCCCAGCAGGGATGGCACGCCAGAAAAAAGGCAAATGCCAGGAGCACGAGAAGCCGAGCAGTGAGCGAGCGAATTAATCTCACGGGAATGTCGTCCTCAAGTTGAAAAATGCAGCGATCAGGCGCTGAGCCAGCGTGCCACGGGCTTCCAGTCTTCCGTGTGATCACAGATGACCCGGAGAGCCGCAGTGATAGGAATACCTAGGATCAGCCCCATGCCTCCCCACACCCAACCCCAGAAGAGCAAGGAAATGGTGATAGCCACGGCGTTCAACTGCACCTGGCGGCCAACAAGTTGCGGCGCGATCAGGTTCTGCGCCACCACATGAATGCCGGTAAGCACAAGCGCGATGACGCCAAAATGGCTGACCGCCTTCCATTTCAAAACGGCCAGGAAGAAGCCCGGAATCCACGCGAGCACCGCGCCAATGTACGGAACCATATTGAACAGGCCGGACGCGATGCCAGCCAAAACCGGATAATCGAAGCCCATGGCGAGGAAGAAAATGCTGCTGCACGCGATCACCACCAGCGTAACCACGGACATGCCGATCAGATAGTCTCGAAGCACATTGCGCAAGTCGTCCAGCGTTTCCTTCACCTGAGTCCGGCGCGAAATGGGGAAGAGCTGCAAAGTGGAATGCCAGGCTTCGCGCTTTCCCGCAAGCATAAAGAACACCAGGAAAGGCACGAACGTGCCTTCCAAAACCAACGCGTACAGCGAACCGATGCCGCGCAGAAATAAATTGTGCACGGTGCTGCTGGTGTCAGAAGGCGGGGTCACAGGTTTGCCGCCGGTTGGAGCAGTCAGATCGTTAACGCTTCCTTCGATTCCGCTGATCTTGCCTTGCAGCGCGCCGGTCGCCTCGCGAAGAATGTCGCGGTACTTTGGCCAATTGGCGGCAAAATCCGAACTGCGCACCCATAAACCGTAACCCATCGCTCCAATCGCCGCGATCAACAGCAAAACCATGATCAACGCGCCAATCGTCCTGGGAATGCGCACGCGTTCCAGAAGTTCCACGGCGGGATCGAGAAAGTAGGCGAGCAGAACCGACAGCAACAAGGTGATGACCACCCCTGCGGCGTAATAGAAAAACAGCAGCACAACCGCCCCCGCCAGAATGCGCAGGCTGGTCGACGTACCCGGAATGCGCAGCACTGCTGGCGGTGTTTCCGTGGTGGACAAGCGACACCCCTCTTACCGAACACGGTAGCATATTCAAGGCTCACCTGGACAAAGGCACGCAGCCTGTCACGCACGTTTAATCAATAGATACGCAAACGCGAACGATAACCGGAACAAAACCCGCGCGACGATCAGCGCACGAAAAGGTTCCGGGATGCTATGTTAGACTGCCTCGAAGGTCGCTCGCTCTACTGACCTGTTCGAAACTATGGCCAAAGAACTGTTCGGCACAGACGGAATCCGTGGAGTTCCCGGAACTGAGCCTCTCGACGACGCCACGCTTTACGCCACGGGCCGCGGGCTGGGCGAATTCCTGAAAAAAGAGCATGGCGTCGCGCACGTCCTGATCGGAATGGATACGCGCGAATCTGGGCCGCACATTACCGCACTGCTCGCGGCTGGGCTGCAGAAGGCGGGCGCCACCGCCGAATTTGCGGGTGTGATCACCACCCCTGGGGTCGCCTGCCTCGTTCGGCAGAATGACTACCAGGCCGGCGTCGTGATTTCCGCCTCGCACAATCCGTATCACGATAACGGCGTGAAACTTTTTTCGCACGCAGGCATGAAATTTCCCGATGCGGAGGAAGAAAAGATTGAGGCAGATATTTTCCGCCTGCGGAGCCAACCCGTGCCAGCGGAACGTCCGGCGCTGGTGGCAAACCATGCGCTGCACATGGAGTATCTGGAATTTCTGAGGAGCCATGTGCTCGACGGCGCAAGACTTTCCGGCTATCGCATGGTTGTGGATTGCGCCAATGGAGCGGCATATCAATTGGGGCCGGAGTTGTTCCGGTCGTTGGGAGCGGATGTTGTCACTATGGGCGTCACTCCGGACGGCCGCAACATCAATGCCGGCTGCGGTTCGCTGCACCTGGAGGGATTGCAAGCGCGCGTGAAGCAGGAAAAGGCGCAGTTGGGAGTTGCTTTTGACGGCGACGCGGATCGCGCGTTGTTTGTCAGCGGCAGCGGGAAGATCGTGAACGGAGACGGAGTGCTGTTGGCCGTGGCGCGCTATCTGAAATCTCAGAACGCTTTGAAGCAACAGCGGGTGGTGGCGACGTCCATGTCCAACCTAGGGCTGGAACGGGCGCTGGCGAAAGATGGCATGTCGCTGGCTCGCGCCGCAGTCGGCGATCGTTATGTGCTGGAAGAAATGCTGAAGTCAGACAACAACCTGGGCGGCGAACAGTCGGGTCACATCATTTTCCTCGACGACAGCCCCGCGGGAGACGGCTTGCTCACGGCTGTCAAGCTCGCGTCACTGGTTTCCATGAAGGGTGAGCTGGAGCCATTGGTGGAAGGCCTGAAAGATTATCCGCAGGTCATCGTCAACGTAAAGGTGAAGTCCAAACCGCCCTTGGAATCGTTGCCGGTCGTGGCCCAGGCGCTGGCGGCCGCCCAGACGACCCTAGGCGACAACGGACGAGTGGTCTTGCGTTATTCGGGTACGGAGCCGCTGGCGCGGGTGATGGTGGAAGCTGAGCACCAGATGGACGTAGATCGATTTTCGAAGTCGATCGCCGACGCGCTACGCAGCGCGATAGGTGCCTGACTGAGAATAACGATATTGTGGCTGAGGAGAAATTCAGCTCTGCATGGCACTCCAAAGATCTGAGTTCCAAAGACTGTAGGAAACCTGCAAGAGTCTGTGGGATTTTGTAGATTCTTGCGAGCCTTTGTTCGACCCGCCTCCTCTTGAATCCGCTAAATTCATTTTTATCATTAATATAGGCGGGCAGCCCTGTTACAACACGCACTTGGCAAACGGCGTGCACTCATACGTGACAATTCATGACTTTGGCTTCCCGGGGTGGCCGGAACTCAACCTCGACTGAGATTCCGGTTATTGGGGGGTCAGATCAATATAGGGGGCTTGCACCGGCCCCCTTTTTTATTTCTCCCGGCTTTAACTTCCCACTCGAATGTAATTAAGTTCCCGCCGCTCTCGTTACCACTTGCCGGGCCCCTTGTCGTTTGTGGTGTGCCCAAAAAAAGTGAGCGGCCGGTGGGGGTTCCGGCCGCTCGGGCGTGGGGGATGGAGGGACTACTATCGGAAGATCAATCCTTTTCAGGGGTGGCAGGTTGTTCTACTGCGCTCGCCAGCAGAAGAACAACACACAGGAGCAAGATCGTTAGGATCATTCCGCCACTCCCGATACCGAACCGAACTCCCGATCACGTAAACGATTCTGCCGGACACCCTGGATTGCGTCACTAGGCTGGAAGGTTCAATTGGGGGAGTACTCCGCACTGGCACTTCCGTACCTGTACCAAAGGAAATGCACTGCGGCCGCGAGAGAATAAGCCGGCGCACTTGCAGGTCATGCATCACTGGCCACTCCCCACTTGCCTACGCTATGCTCTTCTGACCATGCATGATTTAAATTATTTCCGCGATCACCTGGACGAATTCGCCGAAATGGCGAAAAAGCGCAACACCACGCTGGATCTGGACGGCTTCCGCGCGCTCGATAAAGAGCGGCGCGAACTGATCCGCGAAAATGAAGAGCGCAAAGCGCAGCGCAACAAAGCCAGCGACGAAATCGTGCGCCTGAAAAAAGCAAAGGAAAGCGCGGACACACTCCTCGGCGAAATGAAGCAGCTGTCCGAAAAGATCAAGCTCGTCGACGAACGCATCAGCGAGCTGGACGCGAAGCAGCGCGATTTTCTGCTCACCATTCCGAACATCCCTCATAAGAGCGTCCCCTACGGAAAAGGCGCCGAGGGAAACCAGGAAGTGCGTCGATGGGGCACCGCGCCGAAGTTTGATTTTCAACCTAAGCCGCACTGGGAAGTGGGCGAAAAGGCGGGGATTCTCGATCTGGAAGCGGCAGCCCGGATCACCGGCGCGCGTTTCGCCGTGTATAAAAGTTGGGGAGCGCGGCTGGAGCGGGCTCTGGCGAATTTCTTTCTGGATGTGCATACCCGCGAGCACGGCTACACGGAGATCCTGCCACCCTTCCTGGTGAACACCGCCTCCTTGATGGGCGCGGGGCAATTGCCGAAGTTTGCCGCCGATCTTTTCCGAGTGCAGGATACGGATTTCTGGCTGACGCCGACATCGGAGGTGGAACTACACAACCTCTACCGCGACGCCACATTGACCGAAGACCAGATTCCCATTCACGTCACTGCCTGGACAGCATGCTTCCGCTCTGAAGCCGGCGCCGCGGGGAAAGACACGCGGGGCATCCTGCGCCAGCACCAGTTTCAAAAAGTGGAACTCTTCAAATTCACGCACCCCGATAAAAGCTACGAGGAACATGAAGCCCTGGTGGCCAACGCGGAAGCGATTCTGCAAAAGCTAGGCCTGCATTACCGGACGGTCTTGCTTTGCACCGGCGACATGGGCTTTGCGTCCGCGAAGACCTACGACCTGGAAGTGTGGCTGCCTCCGAGCAACGAGTTCCGCGAGATTTCCTCGTGTTCGAATTGCGAAGCCTTCCAGGCGCGGCGCGCGGGCATTCGCTTCAAGTCGAAGGCCGGGGGCAAAAGCGAATTTGTGCACACATTAAACGGCTCTGGCTTGGCTGTCGGGCGCACTTGGATTGCCGTCGTCGAGAATTATCAGCAAGCCGACGGATCGATCCTGATCCCCGAAGTGTTGCGCCCATATATGGGAATTGACCGCATTCCGGCTGGAGACTGAGTTTCTTGCGCCCGCGCGCTCTGTCAACGTAAGCTATTTATAATGTGATAGTTATGGCCACTAGTCGGTGGCTTACACTCCAAACCGAGAACCGATACGCCGCGCAACTCCTTGAAAGTACAGCTTTTCGTTTGACTCCCTGAGAAGCCCTGCATACACTCGGCTCAACGCGGTTTTGGCCGTTCCAAAGGGCGGTTCAAATGCTTGCCGCGGAAGAGATGCAAGGATGACATTTATTGCTCGTGTGCTGAAGTACCTGTTCTGGCTCTTGATTGTGTCCTGGAGTGTCGCCATGCTGCGAAAGATCGTTGGCAACATGGCCATGGGCGATGCGGGACCGAAACAAGACGTGGACGTCATGAACAATGCCGTGAACCAGAAATTGGTGCGCGATCCGGTCTGCGGAATACACGTGGCCGAGGGGCTCGCGCTGTCAATCAAGCAGAGCGGAGAGATCGTGCACTTCTGTTCCGCGGAATGCCGGGACAAATTCTTGGACGGAACGCAGAAAATTTCCGCCAGCGCATAAAAGCTGGCGTGCTGCAGCGGAAAGAAGTGATGTCAGGCTCGGTTCCACAGAGTTAGAGAGACTCAACGCAAAGGAAAGGACCGAAGCGAATGGCCACGGTCGCAAAACCCCCAGTCCCCAGTCGCACCGTAAATGCACCGCCGATAGTGCCGCGAATAGCCCCGCGGGAGGAGTTGAATCCGTTCCGCATCGCGCAGATCCAGTTTGATATCGCCGCGGAAGTCCTGAAGCTCGATCCCGGCTTGCGTCAAGTCCTGCGGACGCCCAAGCGCATCCTGGAAGTATCGCTGCCGACGAAAATGGACAACGGGCAGGTGAAGGTGCTGACCGGCTTTCGCGTGCAGCACAACATTGCTCGCGGCCCAGGCAAGGGTGGAATCCGGTTCCATCCCAACGTCACATTGGACGAAGTAAAAGCATTGGCCGCCTGGATGACGTGGAAGACGGCAGTGGTGAATGTGCCGTTTGGCGGCGCCAAGGGCGGAGTGATCTGCGATCCGAAGCGCATGTCCAAGTCCGAGCTGGAGCGCCTGACGCGCCGGTATGCCAGCGAGATTTTGCCGCTGATCGGTCCCGACCAGGATATTCCCGCGCCAGACGTTTACACCGACGCGCAGACAATGGCTTGGATCATGGACACCTATTCCATGATGAGAGGTCACACCGTGCCGGGCGTCGTCACCGGCAAACCAATTTCCATCGGCGGGTCGCTGGGCAGAGCCGAAGCCACGGCGCAAGGCTTGGTTTACGTGGTGGAAGAAGCCTGCAAGGTGAAGAAAATCTCGTTGCGCGGCGCCACGGTGGCAGTGCAAGGCTTCGGAAATGCCGGGGCAACTGCGGCGCGGCTTCTCGCCGACAAGAAAGCCAAGATTATCGCTCTAAGTGATACGCGCGGCGGTGTCACGAACTCCCGCGGCATCGACCCCATCAAGGCCATTCGCTACAAGGAACGCTCCGGGACCGTAGTGGGTATGCCCGGCGCTTCGCGGATTTCGAATGACGATTTGCTGGCCATGAAGTGCGACATCCTGATTCCTGCGGCCCTGGAAAATGTAATCACGCTGCAGAACGCGGAATCCGTAAAAGCGCGGGTGGTGGCGGAAGCGGCGAATGGGCCGACCACGCCGCATGCGGATGAAATCTTGGCGCGCCGCGGAATCACCGTGCTGCCGGACATTCTGACCAACGCCGGCGGCGTCACAGTCAGCTACTTCGAATGGGTCCAGAACCAGGAAGGCTTGCTGTGGGACTCCGACGAAGTCAACGTGCGTCTGCAGAAAATCATGGTGCGTTCGTTCCACGACATGATCGAGGCCATGCGCAAATATCACGTGCCGCCACGCACCGCCGCAATGACGGTGGGCGTGGGCCGCGTAGCCGAAGCAACGCTGGTCCGCGGCCTCTTCCCGTAAAACAAGAATTCGCCCGCCTCGGGTGAATCCTTGATTCTTAACAATCCTCACATCCGGTGGCCTCTTCCGCAATCGAGCGGAGATTCTCTTTTGCGCTGAGAATTTCCTTGCAGAGGAAATTCAGTGCGCGTACATTCGCAAGTGCCGGGCGTTTTCCGGTGCGAACGCAAAAAGACTTCGCACTGGCGAGCGTGACCGGCTATTTTCTTCACGGAACGAGGCAAAAGACAGACCAACATGAGCCATCTTCACGCACAGGGCATCGCCGTTCCTCCCATTTTGCTGACGATCGCGGGCTTCGATCCCAGCTGCGGCGCGGGCGTTGCGGCGGATCTGAAAACTTTTGCGGCACACGGTTGCTATGGAGTGGCGGCCATCACTTCGCTGACGGTGCAGAACACGCAGGGAGTGGAAGCCGTCCACAACACTCCGAGCGCGGAGCTTCGCGAACAGCTCGAAGTGCTCGTAAAGGATTGCGAAATTGCGGCAGTGAAAATCGGAATGTTGGGCAACCGCGGAAACGCCGTGGTGGTGGCGGAATTCCTGGACACGCACAAGTTCAGCCTGGTGGTGCATGACCCGGTGATGAAGTCTTCCAGCGATTCGGAATTGTTGGATTCCGGGGGCGTGAAATATGTGGCGGCGGAGCTGCTGAAACGCGCGAGCGTAATTACGCCGAACGTGCCGGAAGCGGAAATTTTGACCGGCATAACGATCAAGGATGTCGCGGACATGGAAGCAGCGGCACGCAGGCTCGGGGAAATGGGCGCGAAGGCCGTGATCGTAAAGGGCGGCCACATGGAAAAGGCCACGGACGTGGTCTTCGACGGCAAGGACTTGCACCAACTCGGCGGCGATAAGGTGAAGTTGGAAAACACACACGGCACCGGTTGCACGTTCGCATCGGCATTGACGGCGCAACTGGCTGCCGGCCGCGGCCTTGTGGAGGCCGCGACGCTGGCCAAGGCTTATGTGATGAAGGCAATCGAGAAAGCATATCCTGTAGGCAAGGGCCTTTTGCCCTTGGATCATTTTTTCCGGATGCGCATCGAACCTTTGACTCGCGGCACGCACGAAGTTCCGCAACACGGGTTGCATCCCGCCGCCGAACCAGCTGCGCACTAAGGCATCCCAATAAAAATGCAGGTGCAGTATTGAGCCCGCTGCCGACTGTTGCTACTCTCTCGTCAGACCGGGCGCGGCTTCCCAACGCGAGTAAAGCACTTTCAAAACGCCTGGGCGTAGTCCGTCGCAGCGAGTTCCGGGGGAACGCTTTTCATGCCTGAAAATCCGGCCGGCCCGTCAACTGCCTTGAGCCGCTTTCCCCTATTCCAGGGCATACGGCCGTTCCGCTGGTCAGAGTTTCCAAAAAATCTACTGGCGGGAGTCACGCTGGCGGCGATGAACATCCCGCAATCGCTCGGTTACACGAAAATTGCGGGCACTCCGGTTATCACCGGTTTATACACGCTTCTGCTCCCACTGATCGCGTTCGCTACGTTCGGTTCTTCGCGCTACCTCGTGGTAGCGGCCGATTCAGCAACCGCAGCCATCCTCGCTGGCGGCCTTTCAGATATGGCGCCGCTGGGCAGCGAACGTTACGTAGCCCTCGCGGGACTAGTCGCGCTGCTGACAGGCATACTCCTGCTGATCGCGCGGATGCTGAAACTCGGCTTTCTGGCCGATTTTCTCTCGCAAACCGTGCTCGTTGGATTCCTCACCGGAGTAGGTTTTCAGGTTGGCATCGCGGTGTCCGGAGGCATGCTCGGGCTGGAAATACACAGCCGGCGCACTCCGGCGCAATTTCTGGAAGTGGTGCGTTCGCTACGGCAGGTCGCGCCTCTTACACTGGAAATCTCGTTTGCCATTGTAGCCAGTATTCTGATTCTCTGCCGGCTCGCGCCGAAATTCCCGGCGCCACTTTTTGCCGTTGCAGGAGCAATAGCGGCGAGCGCGGCGTTTCACTGGGGCGGCCGCGGCGTAAAACTTCTTGGTCCGGTGCCCGGTGGCTTACCGCATTTTGGCCTGCCCGGCGTGAACTGGAAAGACATAGAAGTTCTGTTGCCAGTGGCGCTGTCGTGCTTTGTCATGATCGTTGCGCAGAGCGCGGCAACCTCGCGTGCTTATGCCACGCGCCATCATCAGGAGGATGACGAAGACACGGACCTGGTCGGCCTTGCTGCTGCCAACACCGCGGCCGCCTTCAGCGGAACGTTTGTCGTCAACGGCAGCCCCACGCAAACCGGAATGGTGGAAAGCTCCGGCGGCACAAACCAGATCACGCATATCGCCACCGCGTCAGTCGTGGCGTTGGTTTTGCTCTTCCTGACGCGCCCACTTCAGTTTCTTCCAGAATGCGTGCTAGGCGCGGTCGTTTTCACCATTGCGGTGCGTTTGATCGATCTGCGCGCGCTCGAGGCGATACGCCGAGAGAGCCCTGGAGAATTCGCCTTGGCGGCGACCACGGCGCTGGTTGTGGTATTTGTTGGCGTGGAACAGGGCATCGTCCTTGCCATGGCCTTGTCGCTCTTTCGCATTGTGCATCACAGTTATCGCCCGCATACGGCGGTCCTGGACCAGGGTCCGGACGGAATCTGGCGCATGAAACCTGTCGTGCCGGGAGCAACCACGGAACCTGGACTGGTGATTTATCGTTTTGGCGCGCCGCTCTTTTATGCCAATGCCAACCACTTTTCCGAGGAAGTGCACATGTTGGCTACCACCGCGGCTCCGCCCATGCACTGGGTGGTGGTCGACGCAGGCGCGATCACCAATGTGGATTTCACAGCCGCGCGCGTGGTGCGCCAAGTTGTGCAGGATCTTCGGTCGCACGGAACCGCTGTGGTCTTCGCCCATGTGCAATCCGACTTGAGACCCGATCTCGATCGCCATCACTTGACGGAAGCGATCGGGCCCACGCGTATCTTTGACGCGCTGCATGACGCCCTGGCGGATATTCGCGGCAAAGTGCCGTCGTTCGACTCTATGCAGATCCAACCTTAACAACAGTGGTATAGTTTCACGGTCCGCCCCCTCAACTAATTGGTAATTTAAAATGCAGGTCTAGGTGGGGACCTCCGAGCTGAACAGGTTAAGCAAGGAGGATCGTTGCAGAAAATCTTTCGTTGCAGGAAGTGTCAACGGGGCATGCGCGTTGTCGGTTCAACCGGTTTGGGAAAAGAAGTCGGACGCATCGCGGTTTGCCCCTACTGTAAGACAAAAAACAAAGTGAACTGGCCGCGCGGTGATCCTTTTCGCGTGCAAAGAATCGCAACGCGACAGAGACACCCGGCAAATCACCAGCCTCCTCCGCCACCACCACCACCTCCTCCTCCCGATCCTCCGCTTCCTCCTCCTCCTCCGGACCCTGGAGACGTGGCCGACGAAGAAATCGCGGACGTCAGCGAACTGCCAAACGAAGAGGCGAAGCTCGCTCCGGTGAAGCTCCCCAGGGTCGAGCCAGAATAAAACGAAGGGGAATATAGCCCGTTGGAACCTGCGTGGGACGGCGCGCTGCTTGCTCCGGCGAGCAACCCGGAAAACTTTTCGGCCCAATCCTGCTCCACATCCAGCGCCAAAGCATACGGAAGAAATTTCTCGAACACGGCGGGCGTCTGCTGCGGAGGAAAAGCTCGATTCAGGCGATCGCCGTCAACCGCGCCGAGAAACATCTTGAAGCCTTCCACCTGGTCCATCAGCCGTCTTCCGGCGAAAGTCGGCGCCTTCATCAGGTACAGAAACAGAACATGCAATCCGCCAGCGAAAAAGACGAATAGAACCAGCGCAAGCGACGTCATCTTCAGCAGAAACCAGAAGCCCATCAGTTCACCAAACACGAATAGAAGGGCGAAGGCGGTGAGGAACAGTGCCTTGCCAATGCCAGAAACTTCCGCAAGAGTTGTGGTGTGCGGGTGGAGTATGCCGCGCCAGGTGCTGAAGACGGTGAAGACTAGTGCAGCCACGCCAAGCGTCCAGCCCGTCAGCCAGATGCTCAAGAAAGCTCCCGCCACGACCTGAGGTATGCCCTGAACGACAAGGTAAGAAATCACGAGGACGGCGGAAAGAATCACGGGAGGAATCATGTATTTCGAATTCGTAACGAAATAGGTTTTCTGTTCCGTGCTTGCCAGCCATTTCTTCAGCGCTTTCATTGCCAACTGGATCGTTTGATTATTCTCCTGGTGCAGCCAGATTTCATTGCGCCCCTGGAAGAGCACCGCCGCAAGTTGGTTCTCGTCGGCCGACAGGGAAATATTCGGTTTGCCGGTGAGATAAAGAGTGTAAGAACCTGCCTGATCCTTGATCGTGAGATATCCGCGCACAGCCATATCCAGGATGGCAGCTGCAAATGTTTTGTTGTCGAAGCCCATGCGCAACAGGTAGCGCATCCCGGCAGGAGACAGGTTCTGTGGAGGCTCGTATAGAGGCATGACGACGACGCGCGCCGGATCGCGGCCGACGGCGGACCACGCAATCAGATAATAAAGCACCAGCACTAGGAAGCCGGTGGCCAGATACCGCGCATCGCGATTGTCGCGGAAGAAAAATTCCATTTTCTCCGCAAATGTGGTCTCCGCAAAAAATCCTTTCGGCCACATCAAGACGATGCTGAGCCCTTCGCGCGGCCCGAGCGGGCGATTCGTATCGAACTGCAAAGTAGAATCGCCGATGGCCGTTGCTGTTAGCTGCGCCTGGCGCGAACTCTGCACCCCGGTGTACCCGGAAAGCTTTACTTTATCCGCTGGAATGCCGGCGGGAAGATGCACCGTCGCGGAGGCGTGCCGGATCGGGAAGATCCAGCCGTTGCCGGTGGCGTTCCAGAAAAGCTCGTCGTGATCCTTGAAGAAGCCGAGTTGCCGGTTGGTCGTGTAGGAAATGGTGTAGACGTGACGTCCTCGCGGCACAATGGCGTTTGGATCACCCAGGTAAATGCGCTTGCCGTTGCCATAATCCTCGACGCGAAATGCTTCGTTCGCGGAATCGCGCGTGGCGGAAAGCATCTGAAACCCCACGACATAGCGATTGTTGAATGCATCGCGATAACGCGTAGGCAGCTCACGATAAATTCCGTGATGGATCTGGTTGCCCGTGACGAAAACAGTAATGGTTTCCGTGATCTGGAGAGAGGAGTCCTCCTCCAGCGTAATATCGCTATGGAAATCCAGAATTTGCTCGGTCGGCGGCGGAACAGCCGACGCGCAAGCTAGCACCGTCAGCAGACACAAGAGGAGCCTGATCGCGGTTAGGGCGCGCATGGTAATCCTTAAGCCCAGTTTAGCCCGCTGGCTCCCGTTGAATATTTCAATGCCGCCAGATGGATATTGGCGAAATGGAATAAGGCGTGGCCGCGAGCGGCTACCCCGACAATTAGCTAGTACCTTAGTAATCTTCCATTTACGCATAATCGCTTTAAACTCGACAGCTATCGCAAGAACATTATCCACGGTATTCGAGCTCTGAATGAAGCGACGTATGACAAAGCTTCTTGTTCGGTTCACCGTCTGCGCTTGCTTCGCTTTGTTGGCGCATGTCAATAGCGGTGTGTCACAACCGTATCGCGCACAACCGGGTGACGGTGCTATTCAACAGCTTCACGAAACACTTCGCTATCACAGCAATCTTCACGACGAGTATCTTTGTCTCGCCAGAATCGCTAACAGGGGGGAGCGCCAAGCAGACCGCGGAGTATCAGATCGCGAATGGAGAAGGTGTAGCCGTAAACGAACGCTCGGTGTGTGTGACTGTAGGGGGAACTGATGCTCACGTCGTGTGCTTGGCGCCGGGTACTCTTTTGGAGCAATGGTCACAGTCCATCGGCGTTCATGGAGCACTGGGGTTGGCCCTCGCACCGATTAACGATGAAAGTCGGCTTTACGTTCTAACGGACAGCGATTTGACCGCATTCGGAGGATCGGATGGATCGATTTTGTGGACCAACAGAGGAGGCCAGGAAGCACACTCTACGTTCACTCCATCCGACTACGGGCTGTTGCTTCAGAACAACCACTACTATCTTGAGTTGCGTGACAAAGCGACCGGCGAAGTCCGGTCCGTGTGGCCGCAAATCAACGGCATTCATGAGTAGCGGTCCACCCGCGATTCGCTGCGGTGGCCGACATGCATGGAGCGTTGTGGATAATCGATCTAAGCAAATTACTGGATTTTAGGCGCTAGTGCTTGTAGACGATTTTGCCGCCAACGATGGTGGCGACGGGACCGCCCTTGAAGGCGCGGCCGTCAAAAGGCGAATTGCGGGATTTACTGGCAGATTCCTTTACGTCGTAGGTCCACGGACGGTCGAGCGAAAACACGGTGATATCCGAAGGTTCGCCGATCGCCAGTTTTCGCTCTTTGCCTAAGACCCGCGCGGGGCCCGTGGTGAAAAGCTCGACCATGCGCAGCAACGAAATGCGGCCAGAGTGAACGAGCTGCTCCAGAGCCAGGCCGATCGCTGTTTCAAATCCCAGGATGCCGAAGGGCGCTTTGTCGAACTCCACGTCCTTGATCGCGGGCTCGTGCGGCGCGTGGTCGCTGGCAATGGCATCGACGGTGCCGTCGGCCAAGCCTTCGAGCAACGCTTCGCGATCTTCGCGTGCGGCCAGAGGCGGATTCATCTTGTAGCGCGAGTCGTAAGTCACATCTTCATCGATCAGCGTGAAATGGTGCGGCGTAACTTCGCACGTCACGCGCAGGCCGTTCTGCTTAGCGAATCGGACCTGCGCGAGGGAAGACTTGGCGGACAGATGCGCGATGTGCAGCCGCGCGCCAGTAAGCTCTGCCACTTGCACGTCTCGCGCGACGCAGACGGATTCAGCAGCGGCCGGCATACCGGGAAGGCCCAACCGCGTGGACGCAATGCCTTCGCGCATCACCGCGCCTGCGGCAAGCGAAACATCTTCGGCGTGCTCGATCACCGGAAGGTCGAGCGAGCGGCAATAATCCATGATCTGCCGCGCGAGTTTCGCGGTGGCGATGGGCTTACCGTCGTCGGAAACCGCAACAATTCCAGCGTCGCGCATGGCCGCAATATCCGCGATAGCTTCTCCCTTGCTGCCGATGCTGGCGGCGCCGATGGGCCACACGCGAACATGGCCAAACGCTTTGGCGCGATCAACGATGAAGCGTGTGATGGAAGCGTTGTCGTTGACCGGCCTGGTGTTGGGCATGCAGCAAATGGCCGTGAAACCGCCGCGCGCGGCTGCATGCGATCCCGTCTCGATGGTTTCCGAATTTTCTTGCCCCGGTTCGCGCAAGTGCGCGTGCATGTCAATGAAGCCGGGCGCAACGACCATACCGGAAGCGTCAAGAACTTGCACGATGTCGCCATGCGCGATTTTTCCCGGCGCGGCGATTTCGGCGATGCGTTCACCGTCCAGCAAAATGTCTCGCGGAGCATCGCTCTTCGACGCGGGATCAACAGCGCGGCCGTTCTTAATCAGAAGCATGGGCAGATTCCTTCACTCATGATGCCGTCTTTCCTTCCAGCGCAGGATGCGTACCCTCCGTCGCGCCGGTCATCAGCAGATACAGAATCGCCATGCGCACCGAAACACCATTGGTGACTTGCTCGAGCACCGCGGAGCGTGGGCCATCGGCAACATCGGGCGTAATCTCCGTGCCGCGATTGATCGGACCGGGATGAAGAATCAGCGCGTCTGGCTTGGCGAGTTTCATGCGCTCGGCATTGAGTTGGTAGAGCAGGATGTAATCGTTCTGCGAGAGCGATGGCTCATGCAGGCGCTCCGTCTGAACGCGAAGCACGATGATGACGTCGGCGTCTTCCAGCGCTTCTTCCACGCGATAGACGCAGCGGATTGGCGTATCCGGCGGTCCGATATGCTCCAGTTCGCGGGGAACCCACATCGCTGGGCCGCACAGCGTGAAACGGCAGCCGAATTTGCCGAGCAGGTGAATGTTCGAACGCGCCACTCGCGAATGCGAAATATCGCCGAGAATCGTCACATTCAGATTGTTCAGCGATCCTTTGCGATCGCGAATGGTCAACGCGTCCAGCAACCCCTGCGATGGATGCTCGTGCGTGCCGTCTCCCGCATTGACTACCGGAATTTCCAGATGGCGCGCGACAAAATCGGCGGCTCCGGAAGAGGAATGCCGCATCACGAAGCAATCCGGCTTCATCGCGTTCAAATTGTTCGCCGTGTCCAGCAGGGTTTCCCCTTTTTTCAGGCTGGAAGCTTCCGCCTGCAAATTCATGGTATCGGCGCCCAATCGCGAAGCCGCAGTGCCAAAGCTCAGGCGTGTGCGCGTGGAATTTTCGAAGAATGCCAGAGCCACGGTTTTGCCACGCAGCGTCGCCAGTTTCTTCAGCGGGTTGCGTTGAATTTCCTGGAAGGGTTTGGACTGGTCGAGAAAAAATGTGATTTCGTCTGCACTGAGAGGTTCGATCGCGAGTAAATCACGAAAGCGGTAGTTCAACTTTATTCTCGTAAGAAGCTGAGGCGCAGCTCTGGACGGCGAAAGGGGCCGCGCTCCGGACCGAACTTCATTTTACGCGGAGAATCGCCGGGACGCAAAAATTTTGCGCAGGCCGCGCAAGTTGCCGAGGAAACGATCAGGAATCCACGCGATCGACGAGCACCACGCGCTCTTCGTTATCGATTTCCTGCAGCCGCACTTCGATAATTTCCGTGTCGCTCGTCTGCACGGTGCGCCCCGTGTATTGTGCTTCGATGGGCATTTCGCGGTGGCCGCGGTCGATCAGCACGCAAAGGGAAACGCGTTTTGGCCGGCCAAGGTCGAACAATCCGTTCATCGCGGCGCGGATGGTGCGCCCGGTGTAGAGAACATCGTCGACCAACACCAAATCCATGGCGTCGACGCCAAACGCGATGTGCGAAGACTGCAACACCGCCTGCGGAGCGACTTTGGAGAGATCGTCGCGATAGAGCGTGATATCGAGCGTACCCACGGGCACTTCCACGCCGTCGATGCCGCGCATAGCGCGCGCGATCCGTTCGGCCAGAGGAACGCCGCGGCGCCGGATCCCGATGAGGGCCAGATTCCGCGTGCCTCCGCTTTTTTCTACGATTTGATGCGCCAAGCGCTGCAGCGTGCGGTCAATCTCTGCCGCAGACATCAGCTGACTTTTCTCAATGATTCGCATATCGGCGTAAATGCTAACACAAGTAGCCAAACCATATGGGCTGCGGGGGCCCAATCGCCTCCATGCT
Source organism: Candidatus Acidiferrales bacterium (assembly GCA_963701055.1). Classification (GTDB taxonomy): domain Bacteria; phylum Acidobacteriota; class Terriglobia; order Acidiferrales; family UBA7541; genus Acidiferrum. Next base: position 6,549,105 of record OY969563.1, read on the forward strand.
AAACTTTGCAAGAATCTGGAGACCAAGCCATCATGCCCTGCAAGCGCTCGCAGCGCAGACTAGGAAGCAAACTCGTAGCGGCAATTGCTGTGGCACTGCTGTGGGCTGCGCCAAACGGGTCGCAAACGACCAAGCCTATCCCCGCCATAACAGCCGCGAAAACCCCCGCTCACGCTGCACGCCCCAAGCTCATCGTGGTGATCGTCGTCGACCAGATGCGCGCGGACTACGTCGATAAATTCCGCGGTCAGTGGACCGGCGGACTGAAGCGCCTGCTCGACGAGGGTGCCTGGTTCCGCTCTGCCGCTTACCCCTATGCCTCCACGCAAACCTGCGTAGGCCATTCCACAATCTCGACCGGCGCGTTTCCCATGAACCACGGCATGGTTGCGAATTCCTGGTGGGACCGCGACGCGCAAAAAATGGTGACCTGCACTAGCGATCCAAACGTAAAGAACACAGCATATGCCGGAGGCACGACCAAGGGCGGAGATTCGGCCTGGCGAATGCTGCTGCCGTCCTTCGCGGAGGAACTAAAATTTCAAAACCCAGATGGCACCCGCGTAGTCACGTTTTCGTTGAAAGCCCGAGCGGCGATCACCCTGGCTGGCCATAAAGCCGACGCGGCAACCTGGTTCGACACCAATACAGCAGCGTGGGTGACCTCAACTCCCTACCGAGCCATGCCGTTTATCGAGCAATACGTGAAGCAACATCCGGTGAGCGCGGATTATGGCAAGACGTGGTCGCTCTCCCTGCCGAAAAGCCAATATTGGTATGCCGAAGACGCGATCGGAACAGCCAGTGTAAGTGGTTGGGAAACGAGCTTCCCGTTCAAGTTGCGTGGAAAAGAAGGAAGCAGCGCCCCGGACGAAAGCTTTTATCAACAGTGGACCGCCAGCCCGTTCGCCGATACCTACCTGACCAGGCTTGCAGAAACCGCGGTCGATTCCTTGGGATTGGGGAAAGCTGCGACCGATTATCTGGCGATCAGCTATTCCTCCACAGACTACGTGGGCCACACGTTTGGGCCGCGCAGTTGGGAAATCCAGGACATGCTTGTGCGGCTGGATAAGGATCTGGCGGAGTTATTCACCCACCTGGACCAAAAAGTTGGCCGCGGCAATTATGTGGTGGCGCTCACCGCCGATCACGGCGTTGCGCCCATCCCCGCCGATATGCTGCAGCAGACCGGAGTCGATGCCGGCGTGCTGAGCTTGCCCGACCTCCAGGTTCGCCTCGAAAAAGCGTTGGAGCCTTTTAATCTGGCCAAGCAGCCCATCGCCAAGATCGCCGGGAATGAGATTTACTTCGCGCAGGGACTCTACGAGCAATTGCGCCACGATCCAGCCGCCATGAAAGCCTTGTTGGACGCGGCCCTGTCGGCGCCCGGCGTGGCGGAAGTATTTCAAGCGGGAGAAGTGGGCGGCGGGTTCGAAACTCATTCGGCGACTCGCACCGCGGCGGAATTAAGCTATTTCGCCGCGCGCAGTGGAGACATGTACGTGCTGCAGCAACCTTACTGGCTTACGGGTGGAAGCGAGGCCAAGCCCACTGGCGCGGGCCACGGTAGTCCGTATTACTATGATCAGCGCGTGCCCATCTTGCTCATGGGCTTTGGCATTCAGCCTGGCGAGTATTTTAGCCCCGCCACGCCAGCTGATATCGCCCCAACGCTAGCTGTCCTAACCGGTGTAACGTTAGCCACGCACGATGGCCGGATACTCGCCGAGGCCTTGCGGACGGCCGCTCGTAGGTAGTTGGGCTTACTTAGAAAACCGGGCCGCATGGTATTCTCGGGCCAGTGCGAATTCTCCCCATCGTATGGATCTAAACGACAATCTTGTCGACATGGGCGTCCAGGTGGGAAGCCTGCGCTTCGCCAATCCCATCCTCACCGCCGCGGGAACCTTCGGTTATGGCGTGGAGTTCGCCAAGATCGTGGACTTGAACCGGCTGGGTGGCGTTGTCACCAAGGGTGTATCGAAAGAGCCGCTCGAAGGCGCCCCCCCTCCTCGGCTTCACGAAACCGCTTCGGGGATGCTCAACGCCATTGGCCTGCAGAACATCGGCGTCGACGCGTTCGTGAAAGAGAGATTACCGCTGTTGCTAAAATACAACACTCATCGGATCGTGAACGTGTTTGGATACTGTTTGGATGAGTATGTCGAGGTCATCCGGCGGTTGGAAGACGCCGAAGGTATTTCCGCCTATGAGCTCAACATTTCCTGTCCCAATGTAAAAAGGGGAGGGATGCAATTTGGAGGAGATCCCAATTTGGTAAAGGAAGTCGTGAGTGCAGCGCGCAAGGCCGCAGCACGGCGGCCGCTATGGGTTAAGCTAAGTCCATTGGTTACCGACATCGTCTCGATTGCCCGCGCTGCCTGGGAATCGGGAGCCGACGCGCTTACCGTTGCGAACACGTATCCCGCTATGGCCGTTGATGTTAGCACGGGGCGATCGGTATTGGGGAATGTCACGGGCGGCTTGTCCGGACCAGCCATAAAACCCATCACCCTGCGCCTGGTTTGGGAGGTATGTAAGTCTGTCGACGTGCCCGTCGTGGCCCTGGGAGGCGTAGAAACGGCGGAAGACGTGCTCGAATATATGACAGTCGGAGCGTCGGCGGTACAGGTGGGGACGGCGAGCTTTGCTGACCCGCGGGCCAGTGAAACGATTGTCGGACAGCTGGCCAATGCGCTCAAAAGAGTTAAGGTATTTTCTTTCAGAGAGGTACGAGAACGCTTCCGGGCCGAAAACGGTTGACAGAATGCGGTACTAGTGCTACACTTAGTTCATATTTCGTAGCGAAAAGAACACACTATGCGACGACCACTCTTCATGATTTGGGCGGCCATCCGATGGGTTCCACTGATGTTCCTGATCGCTCCGGGAATAGACCCCCCCCTTGTAGCTCATCTGAGCGCCCCCGTAAAACCGATCAAGGTTTGGGTTGGCAACGCCAGCTGGTATGGGCCTGAGTTTGACGGCAAACTCACGGCCAACGGCGAGCGATTCAACGCCGAAAGCCTCACGGCAGCCCACCCCAACTTGCCCTTTGGTTCCTGGGTACGCATTGTGAACCCCAGAAACGGCAAATTTGAGGTCGTGCATATCAATGATCGCGGTCCTTATCAAGAAGGGCGCGAAATTGATGTATCCTATCGCGTAGCCCGGAACATTGGACTGGTCAGTTCGGGAGTAACGCAGGTGCGGCTGGAACTGCTGCAGGTGCCGTCGAAGCATACCCGCGCTGGCGCTGGTCCAAACTAAGACATTTCGGGCACGCCCGAACCTTGACCTTCGACGCCCATCCACGCAGCAGCCTGATTGTAGCCCTCGACTTTGATTCCTTAGCAACCGCGGTAAAGTTTGCCAAGCAAGTGGCGGATGTCGTCGGCATGTTCAAGATCGGCAGCCAGCTGTTTGCCAGCGCCGGGCCGGAAGCGGTGCGGCAGGTCGCGCAACTGGGTACGGGCATCTTCCTGGATTTGAAATTTCACGACATACCCAACACGGTCGCGGGCGCGGTGCTCGCCTCCGCGGCCATGCCTGGCGTGCAACTGGTCAACGTGCACGCGCTCGGTGGCACGGCGATGATGCGCGCGGCCACCCAGGCGGTGAGCGCGGGAGTACCGATGGGCGCGGACCGCACGCGGCTGCTGGCGGTGACGATCCTAACCAGCATGGATCAAAAAACAATGCGGGAAGTCGGCATTGGCGGCCGGCCGAAAGCGCGCGTGGTGAAGCTCGCGAAGCTTGCGGAAAAGGCGGGTGTCGACGGCGTGGTGGCTTCGGTCGAGGAAGCGAAAGCCATTCGCAAAGCGTGCGGCCGGGATTTTCTGATTGTAACGCCGGGTGTTCGCCCGAAAGATTGGAACGTGGGCAAGAAAGATGACCAGGCGCGGACGGCGACACCGGGCGAAGCGATCAAAGCGGGCGCCGATTTCCTTGTCGTGGGACGCCCGATCCTGTCCGCGGCCGATCCCCGCGCCGCAGCGCAAGAAATTGTCGACGAAATCGCAGCGGCCAAGGGCTGAGCGTTCTAAGAGGCACTTCTGGCGGTGCGAAACTGCTTGCGCGAAGCGACGAATCTTGCTTCCCCGTATCTTCTCCTAGCGGGATATTGACCTTGACCGTTCCCTCTCATCTGCCATGACCAAAAGCATCATCGTCGGAACCGCCGGACACATCGATCACGGGAAATCCACGTTGATCGAAGCGCTGACAGGAACCCATCCCGATCGCCTGGAAGAAGAAAAACGGCGGGGCATCACGATTGATTTGGGCTTTGCGTTTCTCGAAGCAGGCGGAGTGCGGTTTGGCTTTGTCGATGTGCCGGGTCACGAGCGCTTCGTGAAAAACATGCTTGCGGGCACTTCGGGGATCGATTTAGTGCTACTGGTGGTGGCCGCGGATGAAGCCATCAAACCTCAGACGCGCGAACATTTCGATATCTGCCGCTTGCTGGGAGTCGACCGCGGTGTAATCGCGCTCAGCAAAACGGATCTCGTCGACAACGACAGCCAGGAATTAGTCCGCATGGAACTGGAAGAGTTTGTCAAAGGGTCATTCCTCGAGGGCGCGCCGATTATAGCGGTGAGCGCAAAGACCGGAGCTGGCCTGGCAGAGCTGAACAAGGCGCTCGAAGACGAGGCGCGAACCGTAACCGACAAAAAAACGGACCGCTATTTTCGCCTGCCCATCGACCGTTCCTTTGCCGTGAAAGGCTTTGGCACGGTGGTGACCGGGACGCTCATCTCCGGCCAGGTGGCGAGCGGCGATGAAGTGGAGCTATTGCCGGAGAAAAAGCTTTTGCGCGTTCGCGGCCTACAAACGGGCGGAAAAACCGTGGAACGCGTCCAGGCCGCACAGCGTACGGCCGTGAACCTTTCCGGGATCGAACACACGGCCGTCTGCCGCGGAATGGTAATCGCCGCGCCCGGACGCTTCAAGGGAACACACCGCATCGATGTACGACTCGAATTGCTGCCGGGCGCGCCCAAGCTGAAGCATCGCGCAAGACTCCATTTTCACGCGGGCACCGCGGAAACCAGCGCAGAAGTTTTGCTGCTCGAACAACCCGAATTGCTTCCCGGCAAACGAGGTTGGGCACAACTCCGTCTCGCAGACGAAGTTGTGGTTGTGCGCGGCGACCGTTTTATCGTCCGGCAATTTTCTCCGGTAATCACCGTTGGCGGAGGCCAGGTTCTTGATCCGCTGGCAAAGCGCCCCACGCGTAAAGACGCAGGCCGCATACAGTTTCTCGAAACACTGGATCGCGGTTCACGAGAGGACATCGTCCGCGCCATGGTCGAGCGCAACATTCTCGGCATCGGAACGGAAGCGATCATCGCGCGAACCGGATGGACAGAGTCCGAACTACAAGGAACCGCCGAAAGTCTCGCAAAGTCGGGAATCGTCCGCAGGGTAAGCGCCGAGCCGCTGCGGTTCATCGCCGAAACCACGTTTCAGGAAATCGCACGAAAACTCCTAGCGCGCGTCGCCGCGTTCCACGGGGAAAATCCCCTGCTTCCCGGCATTCCCCGCGAAGAACTGCGAGCATCCGCCGCCCGCCGCGTGCGCACGGAAACATTTCGTGCCGCACTCGAGGAATTGGGCAAACAAAATAAAGTAAGCTTCCAGGGCGAGCTGGTAAGAAAAGCCGGAACCGAGATCACGCTGACCCTGGAAGAAGCCCGCGCGAAACAGCAAATCGAGCAAGCCTTTGCCGAGGCCGGGTTAGCGGTGCCCTCGGTAAAAGAAGTTCTGACGCAATTGGCCGTCGAAAATCGCCGCGCGGAAAAAATTCTGCAAATTCTGCTGCGGGAAAAGGTGCTCGTCCGCGTCTCCCCTGAACTCATTTTTCATCGCCAGGCGCTCGCGCTGCTTCCCGCCCTGCTGCAAAATTACAAAAAATCCAAAGGCGAACGCATCGGCGTACCCTCATTCAAGGATCTCGCGGGCATCAGCCGCAAGTACGCCATCCCCTTGCTCGAGTACCTGGACCGCCAGCGGTTGACGCGGCGCATCGGCGATGAGCGTGTTATCCTAGTGGACTGACGAACATCGATTCCGGCCGAAAACCGCGCGAAATTACCCGAACTTACCGGGCAGCCGGAGAATCGAAAACGGAGCGGAGATTTGTATGGGTGAATTTAGCGTATTTCATTGGCTGGTGGTACTGGCGATCATCCTGATTTTCTTTGGCGGTCGCCGCATCCCGGAAGTCATGAAGGGTTTGGGCGAAGGCATTCGCAGTTTCAAGGACGGCATAGCGGGCGGCACCGCAACGGCAACGGCACCCGCGCCCGCTCAGCCAACGACGCTCGTCGCGCCCGGTGGGGTTACGGCCAAGCCCGGCCATGGCCAGGTTTTGATCAACTGGAATCCCAGCACCGGCGCCAGCAACTATAACGTGAAGCGTTCCGGAACAAGCGGCGGCCCCTACGCACTGATCGCTTCAACCGCCGCCGTTAGTTACTCCGACGAAGGATTGGCCAACGGCACGTATTATTACGTAGTCGCTGCGGTCGGTCCCTACGGCGAGAGCGCGCATTCCATCGAAGTCAGCGCCACGACGGCGTAAGCCACAACTCCTCGCAGGCAAATTCGGGTGCAGTGATGGCGCAACGGTGCGAGCCTCGTTCTTGTTCGCACGGACCTGCGTTTTCCCGCGATTTGGTTCACCGAGAAGTTGTGTCCAAACAGTTATCTTCGCCCGGCTACGTTCCCGACACAACTGTTCCTCGGGTCAGTAGAGGGCGCGCAACTATTTGTCCACACTTGGGTATTACAGCTAACCCCGGGAACAGGCCCACAAAGAAAAAAGGAGACAGGTCATGAGCTGCAAAATCTCGAAGTTGACCCTACTGCCCGCAGCGGTGCTGTTGCTGGGTACGATGGCCTTAGCGCAGGATTCCTCACCGAGCAGTTCTTCTGCTACGCGAAGTTCTAGCGCACCAGCCAGCACCACGGCGAAGCCAGGCGAAGTCGCGCAGCGCAAGGAAAATCAGCAGGACCGTATCGCCAACGGCGTAAAGAGCGGCCAATTAACCGCCGGCGAAACGGCTAACCTCGAAACCAAGGAAGCGGCCATCAATGGCGAAACGCGCGCGGACCGTGCCGCCAACGGCGGCAAGCTCACGGCGGCTGAAAAGCAGCAAGTGAACCAGCAGCAGAACCGCCTTTCCGGTCAGATCTACGCTGACAAGCACAACGCCAATACCGCGCACTACGGCAACAATCAGGTCGGACAGCGCCGCCAGAACCAGCAGGACCGCATCGCGCAAGGCATCAAGAGCGGCCAACTGACGGCCGGGGAAACTTCCAAGCTCGAAAATCAGCAGAAGAATATCAACCAGCAAGTGAAGGCAGACCGCGCGGCGAATGGTGGAAAGCTGACGCCTGGCGAAAAGCAGCAGGTCAACAAGGAACAGAACGGCGCATCCAGGAACATTTACGACAAGAAGCACAACGCAAAGACGCAAGGCAACAAGTAAGCCAGAAATAGAGAAAAGCGCGAGTACACGAAGCGCCCCGAGCGGTCGGGGCGCTTTGTTTTTTGCCTGCGCATACGCGGCCGCGATCAGGATTCTTGTTCCGCAGACCAGCCAAGCTCCACGAGCGTGCTGACCAGCCGCGCGAGCGGCAGACCGACCACGTTGAAATAACAGCCCTCAATCCGTGGAATATAGCGTCCGGCATGGCCTTGAATCGCATAGGCCCCGGCCTTGTCGAAGGGCTCTTCGGTGGCCAGATAACGCGAAATTTCATCGCGTGAGAGCGGGGCAAAGGTAACCAGCGTGGTTTCGACGAACTGCCGCCGCTCCATTTCCGGCAAACGGATCAGAGAGACCCCGGTGAGGACCGAGTGCGTGCGTCCGGAAAAAAGCTGAAGCATGCGGCGCGCATCGTCGGTCGAGCTCGGCTTCCCGAGCACCTGTCCGTCCACTACCACAGCCGTGTCGGCCGCAATCAGAATCGCCGGTCCCACGGCGCGTGCGGAGACTAATTCTGCTTTGGCATTTGCCAGGCGTTCGACCATCTGTTGCGGGGTTTCTCCGCAGTAGGGAGTTTCGTCCACGGCGGAAGAAAGCACCGAAAACGAAATGCCGGCATCGCGCAGAATTTGCGCGCGTCGCGGCGACGCAGAGGCAAGAATCAGCTTCATGAACTTGTGCTAGCGGCCAGAATACTACACGGCCGCCAAAGTGTAAGCTGTGCTTTAGAGCAGAATCGGGACATGTCGGTCGAGTAGGCGTAGGGGAACCGAAAAACGTACAGCGATCCCGATTCCGGAACGAGGAGTAACGCCGATACATGCGGGAAGCGCATGGCGGTAGCAATGAGTCTCAGAGCGAACGCGCGCGGCGAAAGGAACTAATCGCGAAGAAGATAAAGAGCAAAGAGACGGCCACGGAAATGGCGATGAGCCAGTGGGCCACGTCCCGGGTCCATGCGCGAAACGCGGAATTCAGCCAGGCAAACGCCAAAATCGCGAAAATGGCGCCGACAGCTTCGTAGAAAAGCTGTTTCATCACGCGCCAAAGCCGCTGAAATCCGCGCGGTTCCGGCAAGCCGGTAGGAGTGGCCGCCATGGACATAGAGGAATCTTAACGCAGCGGAACCCTCGCTGCGAATGCCCTCCCGTCCGAACGGACAGGGGAATAGGGGCTGTGAATAGATTGAAGACAACGGCAAAAGGTCAGCTTGTATCAAAGAAAGCGTAGGCCTAAAATCAGGCTTAGTGGTAGTGGGGGAACCGGCCTTGCAACTTGACGATCACCTCAAGAACCTTCTGCGCGAGCTTGGGCACGCCATCAATGACACCGTGTCGGAGTCGGAACGCATCACCGGTGCGATAGCCGGAGTGCGCGCGCATGGCTACGATATCGTGCTGAAGCTGGACGCTACGATCGGGTTGGCTAGAAGGGATGGAAGTGAGATGCCAAAAATGACCACGCAGGACCGCCGTTTTCTGGAATCTCTGCGAATCCAGGTGGACCAGGAATCGTTGGACCAGGAATCGGACAAGAGGCAGCCATCGCGGCTTACCATGACTCCGCAGGACGTGCGTTTCCTGAAGTCATTGCGAATCGCCACGGACGATATCGAATGAAAAAGTTTTTCACGATCGCGGCGATTTCCGTGCTCGGAATGACGGTGCAGGGCACGCTCGCGGCTTCCCGTGCCGCGGCGCAGGATCCCATCCTGGTGCCGATCATCGTCAACGAAATAGAACCTATCGTCGCGAACGAAGTGGCGCCGATTGTCGTCAAGGTCTTGACGCCCAAGCCGAAAGTACCCGCAGGGCTCGAGAAATTCGAAGGCTACATCGTGCACGCGAATATCGCCCAGGTTACGGTCCGCGCCAAGGGCAACGACATGGGCATTCAGACCTTCCCGCTCAATCAAAACGTCTCCGCGCAAATGCAGAAAATCGTGGACCAGGGCGGCTACCAGTACGGCGATAAGATCACCGTCTACTACGATCCCTCGTCGCACACTGCGGTAAAAATTAAAGGGAAACCTTCGCGACCCCTCTAGATTCGGAGGGAGCTATGTTGCGCCTCCCCGCCGTCGCCGGTCAGTTTTATCCCGGCAATCGACAAGAACTTTCCGCCCTGGTCGAAGACTACACAAAAGACGGAAAAACCGAGGAGAAGCGAAAGGTACGAGCCTGCCTCGTGCCTCATGCCGGTTACATGTATTCGGGAGCGGTGGCGGGCGCCGTGTTTGCGAGAATCTTTTTGCCCGCGAAAATCCTGCTTCTGGGTGTGCGCCATTATCCTCGAGGAGAAGCGCTGGCGATTGTTTCCGAAGGAGAGTGGCGAACGCCGCTCGGAGACGCGCCTGTCGAACCACACCTGGCGGCGCGCTTGCGGGCCGCATGCCCTGCGCTGCGCGAAGATGCGGTAGCGCACAGCCGCGAACATTCTCTCGAAGTAGAGCTGCCCTTCCTGCAGCTGCTCGACCCGGGCTTTTCGTTCGTGCCCATAGCGATTGGCACGCTGCACTATGACCATCTGCGCGAAACAGGCGAGGGCCTTGCGCGAACATTCGAAGAATCCTCCGAGGACATTTTGATCGTCACCTCCTCCGACATGAATCACTACGAAGACGACGAAACCACTCGGCAGAAAGACCGCAAAGCCATCGAATGCATGTTGCATCTGGACCCCAAGGCGTTGTTCGAAGTCTGCCGCAACGAAGAAATCTCCATGTGCGGCCTCGGCCCGGCCATCGTGATGCTAACGGCGATGAATCAGCTCGGTGTGAGGAGGGCGGAACTGGTACGCTACGCCACCTCGGCCGACGTCAGCGGAAACCGGCAGGAAGTGGTCGGCTACGCAGGCATGATTTTCGGGTAGCCGTAGCAACCTTCCTCGTGTCGCAGGCCAGAAACAAACGGCTCGCGACCGTTTGCGCGAGCCGTTCTGATGCGAGAGATGCCTGAAAGGTTAGTGATGCCCTCCGCCGGAATGCCCGCTGGGGGCAGCGGTGGTTGTATGAGAGGAATTCGTGGAGGTTCCCGGATTGGCCGCGCTGCCTTCCCAAAGCGCGCTGCTCGAAGAACCGTGAACAGAGCTAGGTGGGGAGGGCGGTGAAATGTGCGGCCGCGACGGCATGTTTGCGCCGCGCGAAACTGTCGATGCACTTGCGTTGCGTTCAGGCGCGCCCGCAACCGAGGACTTCGCCGCAGTTCGCGAGCTCTCCTCCGATTCCCTTGCTTCCTCCGTCACTGCTTTCGGCGCGCTGTTGCTGTTCACGAAGCGATGCTGCGTCGCATCGTAGACGATCGAGGAATCGCGGCTCAAGGTGACCGGCCGCTGCCCGGAATTCCCAGACAGAATGGAGCGAGACACGCGCACCGGCTGCGAGGCGGGCTCGAGAGAGGTAGCCGAAAGAGCGTCACGCGGAGGGTTTTTCACGACCGACCATTTTTCTCCTGCCGCCGCCGTCGCAAGCGATGCCTCAAGCGTATTGCCGCGCACGGTGTAAATCCCCTGCGCCAGATTGGTCGGCGTCTTGCCGTGCACATCCGCGGGATTCAGCGGCACCAGGCCAGTGGTAGTGCCATTGCGCACCCAAACCGCGGTTATCGGGCGATAGGGAAGCGGCGCACCGCTGCCAAAGCCCGTCGGTGTCCACAACCAGCCGTAGGTGGGAGTGAAAATCCAACCGCCGTAGTGATACGGCAGCCAGCCCCATGGCGCAGAACCGATAAAATTCCAGCCGTAGAACGTATCGAAATACCAATTGCCGAACCCGAACGGATTCCAACCGAAGCCTGCGCCGTACGGCTGCCAGCCATAGCCATAACCCGCGACATTGTAGAAGGAGCCGTAATTGTAGAGATCGGCGAAACCCGAGGTGTAATCCGGTGAATTGACATACTGGCTCGAGTACGTGGTTGCCGTCGCAACGCTGTCGATGCGGCCGGAGACCCACTTATCGAAATCGTCGTATTCGCCGGAACGCGCGACGAGCGGTGCGCCGCCGTTATTGATGTTGACGGAATAGGATTGGCCGTTCTCGAGCTCCTTGGATGTTTTGTTCCGCAGCACGTTGATCTTGCCCAACTCCACGCTCACGTGGCTGCCATCGTCATAATTGTCCAGGCGGAAGCGCGTGCGCCCGTTGGCTTCCACGCTGAAATCCCCGCCGGTCACGCTGAAGTAATCGTCCTGCGCCGGATGTACATAGAAAATCGCGCTGCCCTGGCGCAGGACGAGCCGCGTGATGCGCGCGCCGTTGTCGAGCGACAAATCGTAAAACTCAATGACTGTGTTGGCGGCGAGCAACGCCATGGCGCCATTCTCAAATTCCACTTCCGCCCGGCCATTGGCATCGGTCCCGACGGCGTAACCCTCGCGAATCGGCAGATTCATCGGCGCAATTTCCCAAACGGCTTTCGAATCGTCCATCGAGTCTTTATGAAATTCGTGCGTGAACCGCACGTCGCCCTGAACCAGGCTCAACCGCACAATGCGGGCATGGCTTGAATCGGCCAGCGCAGGCGTCGGCGTCAAACCGAAAAGCGTGGCTAGAAAAAGCAAAATGGAGACCAAGGACACCGATTTCATGGGGCACCTCAAGGTGCGCGGGACCTACAGCTTAGACGATAGCGCATGTCGGCGGGTTGCGTTACAGGAAAAATGGCTTCGCGCTAGCTCGACCTCCAGCGGCTCCTCGCCCGTTGCCGCGACGCGCGGCCGTCAGCGCAGCCGTTCGAACATTAGCCAGACCGATAGCGCTCATAAGAATTATTCATCGGCAAGTTCTTGACAATAAGTGGGTTAACCGCCAACTTCCTTCTCCATGGAATCCTCGATGTGTAGTTACTTCTCCAATTTATAGCTCTCCTCGTCCGGTTCGAACGATTCAGAAGACAAATTATGGGCAGGGGAACCCGGTCTGGCGGGGTCGGCCGGGGCATTTTCTAGCATTTCATATTCTAGGGGTTAGAGATGAACGGCATCCTTCGCGATCGGTTCTTCTCGTTTTTCTCGTAGCGGCATTCTTCCTCTCACCGGGAGCACACGGCCAGGGCAGCGCCACCGGCGCCATCAGCGGAAATGTGACGGACGTAAGCGGCGGAAGCGTCCCGAACGCGGACGTGCAGATCATCAGCAGCGCCACCGACGAGCTCGTGCGCCATTTGACGACCGGCCCGGAAGGGACGTTTCTTGTCACGCTGCTTCCACCCGGAACCTATTTCGTGGTCGTCAATAAATCCGGATTCGCCGAAGCCAAGGCCAACGAGATCGACGTTCGCGTCACGGAAACCACGCGCGTGATTATTCCGATGAAGCCCGGAACCGTCAGCGAAAAAATCGAAGTCACCGCCGAAGTGACGTCGGTCGACACGTCGTTTCACTCCGGTGCCCGTGCTCGCCGCCAACCAGGCCGAATGCAACTCCGGGAACACCAACTATTGCGTTACAGGCTTCGGCAATCTGGGCCGCAACATCTATCGCGGACCTTCTCAGCAGAACTGGGACTTTTCGCTGATCAAGAATTTCCACATCACCGAGCGGCAATCGCTGCGCTTCACCGCGGACTTCTTCAACCTGTGGAACCACGCCAACTTTGCCAACCCTGTTTCGACCGACGTCGAAAGCCCTGGCAATTTCGGCGTCATCACCAGCACCAAAGGCGTGCCGCGCCTGATCCAGTTTTCGCTCAGGTGGGCATTCTGAGTTTGCCGTGCCGGGGCAGGGCCGGGGCTTCGATTCCTGACCTTATCTCATCATCAAACGGTCAGGCGGCGGCGGTGCTGCCGCCTCTTAAAGGTTTCCCGTTTCAAAGTGATATGATTTCCGACTCATGGCAAAAATTGCAACTCGCGTTTCATTCCTGACCGGCGAAGGCGCCCTGGCCGTCTTCACCCGCGCCAAGGAACTTGAAAAACAAGGCCGCTCCATCATCCATCTGGAGCTCGGCGAACCGGATTTTCATCCCGCCGCACCGGTGGTGGATGCGGTGCGCGCGGCCGTAGCCAACGGCCACGATCGCTACGTAGCCACGCGGGGCATTCCGGCGCTGCGCGCAGCCATCGCGGAGTATCTGCGACGCACGCGCGGAGTGGAAGTCGAGGCCGAACAAGTCCTGGTCGCGCCCGGCTGCAAAATGGCGTTGGCGCTGGCGATGATGGCGCTCGTCGAGCCCGGCGATCGAGTGCTTTATCCGGACCCCGGCTTTCCCATTTATCCGTCGTTGACACGCGGTCTCGGCGGTAAAGCCGTTTCCTACTCCTTGCGCGAACAAAATCAATTTCAACCGGACATGGCTGAGATTGCCGCGAAGATCACGCCGGAAACCCGCGTGCTGATCTTCAATTCACCAAACAATCCGACCGGCACGGTCTTCTGCGAAAGTGTGCTCGAAGGAATCGCCGCGCTCGCAAAGAAACACGACTTGTGGGTGATCGCCGACGAAATTTATGCCCGCATCCTCTTCTGCGGTGAATACAAATCCATTTGGGCGCTGCCCGGAATGGCCGAGCGCACCGTCATCATCGATGGATTCTCGAAATCGTTTGCCATGACCGGATGGCGCCTGGGTTACGCCGTGGCGCAAAAGCATGTGATCGATGCGCTGGACCTGCTGGTGCTGAACACCTTCACATGCACGGCGGAATTTTCACAAATCGCGGCTATCGAAGCGCTTGAAGATTCGACGAAAGCGGTTCCGGCGATGGTGGAGGAATACCGGCGCCGGCGCGACGTGTTCGTCGCCAGACTGAACAAAATTCCCGGATTCCGTTGCCAGTCGCCCGACGGGGCGTTCTACGCCTGGGTGAATATTGAACAAACCGGCAAGTCCGCGAAAGAAGTACAAAAAATCCTGCTGGAAGAGGTAGGAGTGGCGGCCATTGCCGGCGCGGCGTTTGGTGCGCAAGGGAAAAACTACGTGCGCTTTTCTCTCGTTAGCGCGACCAACCTGCTCGAGGAGGCGCTCGATCGCATCGAGCGCGCGACAGTGCACTGGCGCGCCATGGTGCCCCGCTGACGGTTGTTTCGAATAACTTTTATTTCGGGAGAATTGTGGCTATGAATCGTTTGCTGCGTGTGGGACTTGGCGTGAGTTTGGCCGCGGGAATGGCCTATTCCGCCTCCGGCCAGGCGCGGCCCTATCCGTCAGGCGATGTCCGGAAAACGTACGAAGGTTTATTAAAGCAGATTGACGCGATACCCATGTACGACAATCACTCGCATCCCGGTTTCGCCGACGACACGGATGTCGACGCCATGGCTGCGCCGCCTGAGGAAAGCTCCACGCTGCGGTTGCGCGAAGACAATCCCGAATTCGTCGCCGCCGCCAACGCCCTATTCGCCTATCCCTACGACGACTTCCTGCCGCAACACGCGAAATGGCTCGCGGACAAGGCGAAAGCGGCAGAACAGGCCGGTGGAGTCGCGTATTTCGACAGCATCCTCGACAAGCTCAACGTCGACGTTTGCCTCGCGAATCGCGCCATGATGGCGCCTTACCTCGATCCCAAGCGGTTCCACTGGGTGTTCTTCGGTGATTCGTTTTTCTTCCCGTTCAACAACACGCAGCAGACTGCCAGCACTCCGGATATGGGAGTCTACGTTCCGCTGCAGGAGAAAATGCTCAGCCGCTACACGAAGCAGGAAGGCGTCGACGGCCTGCCTGCCGACCTCGCCGGTTATGAGGATTTCCTGCGTCGAACCATGGCGGACAATCAGCAGAAGCATGGTGGCGTAGCGATCAAGTTCGAAGCTGCGTATTTTCGCACGCTGCATTTTTCCGATCCGCCTCGCGAACACGCCGAAGCCATCTATAACAAATATCGCGCCGGCGGCGTCCCCACCCCGGATGAGTATCGCGAATTCCAGGATTACATTTTCCGCGTGATGGTCGACGAGGCCGGTAAGCTTCAACTCCCGATGCATTTCCATTCCGCCGTCGGCATCGGCGATTATTTCAGCCTGCGCAACGGCGACGTGCTCAACCTCGAAAACGTTTTGCGCGATCCGCGCTACAAAAACGTCACCTTTGTCCTGCTCCATGCCGGCTGGCCCTACGAGCGCGAAGCGGCGCTACTCACGGCCGTCAAGAATGTGTACCTCGACACTTCCTTCCAGTCCGAGATGCTTTATCCCTCGCAGTTCAAGGATGTGCTGAAGCAATTGCTCACGCTGTTTCCCGATAAGATGATGTACGGCTCCGACGCCTTTCCCTTCAACGAAGCGCTGGGCGCGGAAGAAAGTTTCTGGCTGGCGGCCCATACGTCTCGCACGGCGCTGGCGGCCGCGCTTGCCGAACTTGTGGAGGAAGGCGCAATCACGGAAACGAAAGCGCTCGAGCTTGCGCGAAATTATCTGCACGACAACGCCGCACGGCTTTATGGAGACCTCAAGAAATGACCACAAAACCCGTTTGTAAATACATTCCCTGGAGTAGCGTCGAACACGAAAAACTGAACGACCTGATCGGCCGGGAAATGGTCGTCGGCGACAATCTGATGCTGGCCCGCGTGTTCCTGAAAAAAGGCGCGCACGTGCCGGAGCACCATCACCACAATGAGCAGGTGACCTACATCCTAGAAGGTGCGCTGAAATTTGCCATCGACGGCCAGGAAATTGTCGTGCGCACGGGAGAAGTGCTGTGCATTCCTTCCAACATGCCGCACGAAGCGTGGGCCCTCGAAGACACGCTGGATCTGGACGTCTTCAACCCGCCCCGGGAAGACTGGCTGAATAAGTCCGACGATTACCTGCGCCTGGGCATCCCCAGAAAATAGTGGTTGGTTCGGCGACGCCTTCCGTCTGGCGGTTCGACCTTCGCCGATTCGATCACGGTTTCTTGCCGGGATCGTCATTCGGATTCACGTAATTGAGTTGCAGCGGTGATTGTCCGTGGACCTGAACCACAACTTCGCCGCGGGCAATCGCGAAGTGATGCATGCTGGATGAGATAAGCGAAGCTCCCTCCGGGACGTTGCCATTTTGCGTTCTTCGAACTGATCGCGCCTCCTGCTGAAAGAAAGTCCGGAACGGTTATGGACCTACCGCTATGAGGGAGCCATGCTGCGGCTATTGCACAGGGCCCAGCGCATGGCGGTCACCAAGGCGAATTCATCGTTCTTTAGAAAGGACCCTAAAATGCGCCTCTCTAGGAGTTCTCACGCAGAGCCACCTTATAAAGATGGACCACTCCGGCTATTTTGGTATTTGGTTGTCTCTGGCGACCGAAAGGAGTAGAGTTCGGTCACTCGACGGAGAATCTCCCATGATTCCACTTCCTTCGTGGTGCCGCGGGTTAATACTTGCTGTGTTGGTGTGTCTGACTTACCGACTCTTCGCGGTTGCCGCGGACGAGCCGACCTTAACCAAGGAGCAGATTAAGCAGTTCCTTCTGACGGCCAAGGTGGTGCACAGTCAGGAGGCCAAGAAAGGTGTCACTCACACCTTGCGGCTTACGCTCTCTGACGGCGCCATTACCCACGACGCCTCTTTCCAACCTATTGATGAACACAAAATCACCAAGCAACTTACCCATAGCACGGAACTGAACTTCGTGGACTCCTACAAGTACAATATCGCTGCTTATGCGCTGGCTGAGTTGCTGGGCATGGACGACATGCTGCCGGTGTATGTCGAACGCAAATGGCAAGGCAATGCAGGTTCGCTGAGTTGGTGGTTGCCGGTGAAGATGGATGAGGCGGATCGCCTGGAAAAGAAATTAGAACCGCCGGATGCGGATGCCTGGAACCATCAGATGTACAAGATTCGGGTGTTCGATCAATTGGTCTCCGATTCCGATCCCAACCTGACCAACGTGCTAATCGGTGAGAATTGGAAGATTTGGAGGATTGATTTCACCCGCGCCTTTCGCATCAACACAGACCTGAAGAACCCCACCGACTTGGTAGGGTGCGACCGGCAGTTGTTGGGGAAACTGAAGGGGCTGGACGCGAATATGTTGACAGAAAAAACCAAGCCCTATCTCAACAAGGAGGAAGTGAAGGCGGTGATGGCGCGACGGGACAAGATTGTGGCGCGGTTCCAGAAGCTGATTGCCGAAAAAGGTGAGAATGAAGTGTTGTATTGAATCAAGACCAGGAAAGCACACAGCACCGCTCCATTGAGCGAGTGCTCTTCAGAGGATCAGGTTCTAGGAGATAGCACGATGAGGTGCAGCGTAGAAGATCGATTAGAACCCCAAAATTGAACGCAGCTTGTTTTTGTCGGACCTAGGCCCAACTTGTCTCGTAGATCAAATCTTCCGGGTTATTCGGTGATAAGGAGGAGAATACGATGAAAAAGCTACTCGCTCTGCTGTTCGCATCTGTGGTTGCCATCCCGCTGGCTACGGCGGTATCGGCGCAAGAAGCCACCACCCCGGCGAAACAGGATCGCTGGGAAGGCAATATTACAAGGAGTGATAAGGATAAGTCTACTCTGACCGTTCGCAAGGAGGGTGGGACGCTAGAGAGGACCGTCGTGTACGACAGCTCGACGCGATGGGTCAGTCAGTATCACGGCGACGCGAAGGTCAACGATATCGACGCCAGTCAGGTTAAAGATGGGGACCGCGTGATTTGCACGGGCACTTTGGACAAGTCCGGCATACTCCACGCCACTCTAATTTCTAAGCGGCTCTCCCACTCCCCCCAGTAGGCGAGTTCGGTTTTGTGGCGTAAGTTGAAACGGCCGGATCTCTAGACTTGCTCTGACGGCTATGCGAACCGCGAATTCCGACGCGGTCGACGATATCTAACTCGCAGTGACTGGGCCGACGTTTTAATCAAGGGACTGCAGGCGGCCTGCGTGGCGGCCTTTGCGGCTATTGCGTTTTTCTCTCTGCGTATTTTCAGTTTGTTGACTTGCGCAATTCTGAGGGCCTAAGATGCACCCCAATCGAGGACGCCCTGCGGAACTGAATTTCCGATGAGAGTCTGCAGGGCGTGACTATAGGAGGCAGGAAAATGATCCGCTCTCCGGTCTGCGTTCATCCCCACCAAGCTTGTATTTCCCTCGTCCTGGTGCTCGTATCGGCGGCGCTCGCGTGGGGGAGACCGGCAATAGCTCCATCAGAAATCCCGGAAACCGTGGTCGCCATCGGCGATGTTCACGGTGACTTTGACGACTTCGTTGCCATTCTCCGGCGCACTGGCCTTATCGACCAGCAGAATCATTGGACAGGCGGTAAAACGACATTCGTCCAGGTCGGGGACCTCCTGGATCGCGGCCCCAAGCCGCGCGAGGTCATGGACCTAATGATGGCCCTCGAAAAAGAAGCGGTACAAGCAGGAGGTCGGGTAGTAAGCCTGCTCGGTAACCACGAGATGATGAATATCATGGGTGACCTGCGTTACGTCACCCTCGTGAATTATGCCAGTTTTGCCGACGTGGACTCCGAAAAGCGGCAGAAAGCCGCGTATGAGGAGTACGTGAGATGGAGGGACAGCCACGCATCCTTACTAGCCGAGCTTCCCCAGCCCATGGAGTTGACTGAGGCAGAGTGGATGGCACGCCACCCGGCAGGTTTCATTGAGCAGCGCGAGGCGCTTGGTCCACAGGGTGAATACGGTGTGTGGCTGCGAGGACATGCCGCCGTGGCCGAAATTGAAGGAATCATCTTCTTGCACGGAGGAATTCATCCTGATCTGGCTAAGACGAAGCTTGATGCGATGAATCACAAAATCCAAGACGAAATCAAGATGTTTGATGCCACGAAACAGTATCTGCAGAATGAAAAGTTGATTCTGCCGTTCTTTAGTTTGCAGGAAATCACTAATGTCATTCAGGCCGAGGTCATCGCTGAGCAAAAGTCGCATGTCCCTGCCAACGCGGAACGCCAGGCCAGGATCTTGGAGTTCTTGAGATTTCAAGATTGGCTCAGCGTGCGGGTTGATGGCCCACTGTGGTTTCGCGGTTACGACCATTGGAGCGAAGAGGAAGGTACGCCCCAGGTGAGTAAGCTTTTGGAGGCTTACAAAGCGACGCACCTGGTGGTAGGGCACACGCCTCAGAAGGGTGGTCGCATTCAGCTTCGCTTTGGCAACAAAGTGTTCCTGATCGACACCGGCATGCTCAGCAGCTACTACCCTGGTGGTAGGGCGTCAGCTCTCGGAATCTGCGGCGGTACCAAATTCATTGCAGTGTATATGGACCAGCAGGTAGTGCTTCTCGATTCAGCTGGGCCTGCGCCTCAAAACGGAGGGCCTGCGGAACATTCAGGGGTCCGGGATGGAACAACGGTTGCGGAAAAGCTAGCCGTCTTACCCGCGGACCGAATATGCTCCGCAACGACGGCCGCGCCGCCATAGACAAAAAGGTTAGGAAAGAAGGTTCTGCGGATGAAACGGTGGATCGAGCGTGCTCTCAACGTTCAGCCGGGAGATTTGGGTCCCGGCCTGCTTCTGAGTGCATGTCTCTTCCTGGTCATCAGCACTAACGTGATCGGGAAGGTAGCGCGCGATGCGTTGTTCCTAGCGCATTTCCAGGCTGTGCAACTCCCGTATGCAGATATCGCCAGCTGCATTCTCGTGGGTTTCATGGTCGCCGGCTACCTGCGTTTGGCGCGGCGGACTTCCCTGCACAGCTTGCTCATCGGCAGCCACATCTTCTTCGCGGCCAACTGCGGGCTGTTCTGGGTGCTGGCGAATTTCTATCACCCTCCGTGGTTGTATCCGGTTTTCTACATTTGGGTGGCCATTTTCGGAGTGCTGGCTCCAACACAGGTTTGGACGCTCGCGAACTACCTGCTGACGACGCGGGAAGCGAAGCACGTGTACGGAATGGTGGGAGGCGGCGCGATCTTGGGGTCGATTTTTGCCGGATTTCTCTCGAAGTCCGTGGCGCGTGCGTTTGGCACGGAGAGTCTTCTGCTGGGGATGGTTTTTCTAATGCTGATTTCCTCCGTGCTCATATACGCCTCGTGGAGGTCAGGCAAATTCAAGCTCACGGAATCGAAGGAAGCGCAGGTGGAAACCCCCGAAAACGAGCAGAAGGACGTTCAGGGCAGTCTGCGGCTGGTACTGTCTTCGAAGTATCTGCGGGCGGTGGCGGCGGTTATCTGCATCTCCAATTTCGTGACCACTCTCACCGGATGGCAGTTTAAGGCAATTGCCAAGGAGTTTTTGTTCAACAAAGACCGTTTGGCAATTTTTTTCGGTGATTTTTATTTCTACGCGGGAATCCTGGGGCTCGTGTTCCAGCTCCTGCTCACCACGCGCTTCCTCCGGCGTTTTGGAATTGCCACCATGCTATTCGCGCTTCCCCTCACGGTGCTCGTAGGCTCGAGCAGCCTGCTTATCTGGGGAACCTTGGCTGCGGTGGTTTTCCTGAAAGGCGGCGATCAGGTATTGCGTTACTCGCTCGACAAGTCGACGGTGGAGCTGCTTTATTTGCCGTTGGCACATCGCCTGAAGTTGCAGGCGAAATGGTTTATCGACACGGTTATTTGGCGACTGGGAGACGGTTTGGCGGGCGTGGTCGTGCTCATTTTTGCGACCTACCTGCATTTTGCACCGCAACAACTCAGCTGGATTGTCCTGCTGCTGGTCGCCGGGTGGCTGGCGGCGGTCTTTGTCGGGGGCAGTCAGTATCTCAAGGTGCTTCAGGATTCGATTAACAAACACCGCCTCAGCGCCGAGCAGGCATCCGCCCTGGCGCTGGACCGCTCCACGTCGGAACTGCTGGCAAGCAAACTCCAGGTTTCCGACCCCAAGGAAATTCTGTATGCCCTCAGCTTTTACGGGGTGGGGCGCGCCAGGACTCCGCATCCGGTGATCCGGGATCTCCTCCAGCACCCCTCCGGCGAGGTGCGGCAGAAGGCGCTGGCCATTCTCTCGTCTTTCGGGGACACAGCCGTCTTGCCAACGGTGCAAGGGATGCTCAAGGATCCCGAGATCGCGGTGCGCACGGAGGCGATGCTTTATTTGGTGCATCGCGCGCATGTCGATCCGCTGTTGCTGCTTCAGGAATTGAGTGAATTTGAGGATTATTCTGTGCGCTCGGCCGTGGCCGCGTATTTGGCCCATCCGGGTGAAGCACAGAACTTGGAGACCGCAAGGAAAATTTTGGAGGAGATGGCTCGAGAAGAAGGAGAAGCCGGACAAAGAACGCGACGGGAAGCCGCACGGCTTCTTGGGGAGCTCCCAGACTTTTTCGATCCCCTGCTTGAGCGCTTGCTGGGAGATCCCTCAACTGAGGTGGTGCGGGAAGCGATTCGCTCCGTAGGTCTGCTGCGAAAAGAGACTTTGGCTCCGCAATTGCTAAAGCAGCTTTCTGATCCAGCGCTTCATGAAAATGCGACACAGGCGCTCGTGGTATTCGGGAATTCGGTCGTCGGACTTTTGGGTGACCGCTTGGGAGATCCCGGCGCGCTGACGGAGGAACGCAGAAAAATTCCCGCGGTCCTGACCGGCATCGGAACGCCCGCCGCCGCGCACGCCTTATTGGAGAATGTGATGGAAGGCGACGCGACCCTGCGGTTCATGGTCATAAGCGCTCTGAACAGGCTGCACCGCGATCACCCGGAGATACCGCTCGACTTTCAGATGCTGGAGACGGTGTTGGCGGGGGAGATCCTGGGACACTACCGTACCTATCAGATCTTGGAGGCCATCTCGGGTCCGGGAAGCACCGAAGATGTGGTGGGAGGGGCGCTGGCGAGCTCGCTTGAGCAGGAATTGGAGAGGATCTTCAGGCTGCTGGGCCTGTTGTACCCCCAGGTGGATTTACACGCGGTTTATCTTGGACTGCAATCCAAGGACAGAACCGTGTATGACAACGCGCTGGAGTTCCTGGAAAATGTTTTGAAGTCGCCGTTGCGTGTCACTCTTGTGCCGCTGCTGGATGGGCGGGTGACGCCGAAAGAGCGCGCGTGGTTGGCGAACAAGCTGGTGCGCACAAAGTTAGAGAGCCGCGAGCAGGCCGTCAACGAACTCGTTTCCAATGAAGACCCGTGGCTGAAAACGTGCGGCGCATATGCGATTGGTTCCTTCCGGTTGAAGTCAATGGCGGAAGAACTGGAGAGCTGCTTAATCCACGCAGACCCGCTCCTACGGGAAACCGCCCGCGCCGCCAAAGTTCGGCTCGAAGAGGATAAAGCGGATTCTTAAATGGGGCGCGGCTTTCAAGTTGGGTTCGCGTTCCCAGTCGGCGTATTTCGCCTGAAAAATGCATCTCGAGGGAAAGCCAATATATGCAAGCACATCGAAGGTGTACGATTGCGGGCCTCGCTGTCTTGGGCACAGGCGTTTCCGTTGCGCAAGTTCCGTCTGGTTCAGAGCGCCGCTATCGCTATTACGCCGACCATTTTTGGTTGTCTATTGCGGTCGAAAGGAGTAGAGTTCGGTCGCTCGACGGGGAATCTTCCATGAATCCACTTTATCGGCGGTGGCGCGGGTTGATCCTTTTAGTGTTGGTGTGTCTGTCTTTCCTACCCTTTGCGGTTGCCGCGGACGAGCCAACCCTAACCAAGGAGCAGATCAAGCAGTTCCTTCTCACGGCCAAGGTGGTGCACAGTGAGGGGGCCAAGAAAGGCATCACTCACACCACGCGGCTTACGCTCTCCGACGGCACCATTACCCACGACGCCTCCTTCCAACCTATTGATGAACACAAAGCCGAGATGAAGCTGGCCAGCGGCACGGAACTGAACTTCGTGGACTCCTACAAGTACAATATCGCTGCTTATGCGCTGGCTGAGTTGCTGGGCATGGACGACATGCTGCCGGTGTATGTCGAACGCAAATGGCTAGGCAATACAGGCTCACTGAGTTGGTGGTTGCCGGTGAAGATGGATGAGGCGGATCGCAAAAAACAGAAATTAGAGCCGCCGGATCGGGATGCCTGGAACAATCAGATGTATAAGATTCGGGTGTTCGATCAATTGGTCTCCGATTCCGATCCCAACCTGACCAACGTGCTAATCGGTGAGAATTGGAAGATTTGGAGGATTGATTTCACCCGCGCCTTTCGCATCAACACAGACCTGAAGAGCCCCGACGACTTGATACGCTGCGACCGGCAGTTGTTGGAGAAACTGAAGGGGCTGGACACGAATATGCTGACAGAAAAAACCAAGCACTATCTCAACAAGGTGGAAGTGAAGGCGGTGATGGCGCGACGGGACAAGATTGTGGCCCAGTTCCAGAAGTTGATCGCCGAAAAAGGCGAGAACGAAGTGCTGTACTGAATTATGTAACCAAGCACAGCTGAGCTCTGCCTTTTCCGGGGATCAGGTTCTAGCAGGGCGATCACTTGACGAGTGCAGCGGAGTCAGCGGATCGGAAACTCAGATTTTAGTGTATTTACCCTTTTTGGTCGCTAGAGCTCGTGTTCCGGCTACATTTACGTCACACCGGTAGTTCCGAGATAGGAGAAAAGCATGCTTAGAAAGCAACTCACTCTGCTGTTCGCGTTGGTACTTACCTTCCCGTTGGCGTTGGCACTGGTCGGACAACAGGCTCCTGCCGCGTCGAAGGGGTCGCGGTGGGAAGGTACTGTTATAAGGAGCAGTAAGGATAACTCTACTCTGACTGTTCGTAAGGTGGGTTCGGTGGGTGCGCCGGACGAGAGGGTCGTTGCATATGACAGCTCGACGCGATGGGTCAGTCAGTACCACGGCGATACGAAGGTCACCGACATCGATCCCACTCAGGTTAAAGACGGGGACCGCGTGATTTGCACGGGCACTTGGGACAAGGACAAGCCCACCGTGCTTCACGCAACTCTAATCTCTAAGCGGCTCTCTCACTCCCCCCAGTAGTCGAGTGCGCTCTAACGCAAGTTGCAACGCCGTGAGCCTATACCAGAATGCTGGTATCGACGAAGCACTTATCGTTCATGGAGATCCCTCCGCGAGTGAGGAGGCATCCAGCGCAAGTTGAATCCTCGCCGAAGACCGGTCGAGGTACGCCTGTGCGCGGGCGAAGTCTCTGCATCCCTTTGAACCGATGAAACATGTGCCCTCGAAGGGCCCCGCGACTGGCTGAACAAGTGCCACGATTACCTGCGCCTGGGCATTCCCAGAAAATAGTGGTCGGGCGACGCCTTCCGTCTGGCGGTTCAACCTTCGCGGATTCGATCAGTGTTTCTTGCTGGGATCGTCGTTCGGATTCACGTAATTGAATTGCAGCGGCGATTGGCCGTGGACCTGAACGACAACTTCTCCGCTGGCCATCGCAAAGTGATGCATGCTGGGATCAAGATACGCAAAGCTCCCTGCGGGAAACGTCGCCATTTTGTCTTCCTCGAACTGGTCTCCCATGCCCACCTTAAACGTACCGGACACGATGGTCACATTTTCGCGGTTGGGGTGCCAATGGGGGGCAATTCGGTAGCCGTCCGGCATCTTTAACCGCACCGTGTAATCGCCGCTTGCGGCGCCGGGATTGCCCTCGAGGACGGCAAGCTGAGCGCCCGCAGGCACGAATGCCGGTGCCGGGCCGTACGGCATGGTATCGGGAGTGAAGGCATTTTTCTCTGGCGAAGCCGTCCGGGCGCCAATGGTCGAGAGGAGGCCCGTTGCGCCCAGCAACGCCGCCAGCAACAGCGAAAGATTTCGTTTCATCGGTTTCTCCTCCGTGGACGGAAACTTCATCGCCGGCCATCGTCCTCCATCGATAACCTGTTTTCAATTGTGGGCGTATAACTTTTGTCTATCTTTTTTCTATCGTCGTAAGCTGCTCAATCTTGGAGGATAATCGTGGGACGAGTGGCCAATGGGCGTTAGAAAACAAGCGGCATCCGGAATCGAGCTGGACCTCGGTCGCTACGAACTTCGCCGCCACGGGCGGCGCGTAAAGCTCGAGAAAAAGCCCATGGAGCTGCTCATCTTCCTCCTCAGTCGAAGAGACCAGCTGGTTTCCCGCGACGACATTGTGAAGAAGCTTTGGCGTTCCGACCTTTTCGTCGAAACCGAACCGAGCATCAACAACACCATCCGAAAAATCCGCGCCGCACTGGGCGACAACCCGGCCAAGCCGCGTTTCCTCGAGACCGTGGTCGGCAAAGGGTATCGATTCATCGGCCCGGTTCGCGTGATTGATGCCCGCTTCCCGCAATCGAATCCGGAATCGGCGCAATCCGAACGCGGTTCCGCACACACTGCGAGAAGCGATCCGCCATCGCTCGCCGTAGTTCCCTTGTTGCCTTTCCGAAATGCTCGCGACGATCGCGGTGTGTGCCTGGGTTTTGCCGACGGCCTGCTCGCGCGCCTCGCGAATCTGCAGGGTGTCAATGTTCTGCCAACTTCCGCGGTGCTCGATCTACCGCCGAATATGTCCGCTCCCGATGTTGCCGCGCATCTCGGTGTGCGTTTCCTAGTCCACGGCGCGATGCGCGAATCGAAAGGACAATGGCACCTGTCGATGGAAATGTTTGACAGTCACCTGCAAAGCGCTTGCTTCGGCCGGAAATGCACGCTTGACCCGAATCGCTTGTTCGATCTTGAAGACGAACTCGCGCGGCAAATCGCGAAGACGCTCAATCGTCCGCTGAGCCGGCCGCAACCGGAACGTCGCCCGCGCTACAGCAAGGATCCATTCGCGTATGCGGAATTCATGCGGGGCTACCGCCTCAGTTCTTCCGGGGATTCCGCGTTGCTCGACGAAGCGGCGAACTGCCTGAGCGCCGCGGTCGCGCGCGATCCCGGCTTCTCTCTCGCCCACGCCACCCTCTCCTACGTCTGTGCCACGCGCCAGTTCGAATTTGATCCCGGAAGCTTGTGGCTGGAGAAAGCGGAATTTCACTGCCGCCGCGCTCTCGAACTAGACGCGGACTTGGCCGAAGGACACGTGGCCAAGGCGTTCCTGCTCTGGGGACCTTCGAAGAATTTTCAGCATTTGGAAGCGATTGCCGAATTGCGGCGCGCGCTCGCCCTGCAGAACAATTTGCCGCACGCCTACAACCGGCTGGGCACCGTTCTGGCGCATATCGGGTTACTCGATCACGCCCGGGAAATGTATGAGAAAGGACGCGTATTCCATCCGCAAAAAGCGACGAGTCATAGCATCGCGCAAGTTTATATTTGGAATTTCCAGTACGATCTGGCCCGCGAGGAAATTCGCGCGTGGCGCGCGGAAAATCCCGGCAACAAATACCCGGTGTATTTTGCTCCGCAGCTGGCCATGATGACCGGCGACTGGAACGAAGCGAAGGTTCTGCTCGACGAAGCAATCCGGCTTTTGCCCGAAGAACCGCTCATGCGAAGCCTCGAAGGCCTCTTTTACGCTCTAACGGGAAAACCGGAACAGGCGCTCGAATGCGTCGGCCGGGCGTGCGCGATCGCGAAATCATTCGGCCACGCCCATCATACGTATTATCAAGTTGCCTGTATTTTCGCGGTGCTCGGGCGCGAAACCGCGGCCTTCGAATGGCTGGAACGCAGCGTCAGCACGGGATTTGCTTGCTGGCCATTTTTCCTGAAGGATCGGTGCCTGCAGAATTTGCGCCATCTCGCGGAGTTCGAAGTGCTGATCAGCTCACTACAGTCAAAATATCCAGACCATCTCGGGATGCTTTAGTGTCGACTGCGGCGGCCACGCTACCGCTTTGCCAAATATTTGCCGACAACGTTGGCGCAAGCCTCCACAAATTCCTGCTCGCTCTTTGAAAACGTGTCCGTAAAATAGCTTTCGATATCGAGTTCAGCCACAAGCTTCTTTTCCACGGAAATGGGCACGACAATTTCGGATTTCACCATCGAAGATCCCGCCAGATAGCGCGGATCCTTGCTCACGTCATGCACCACCACAACCTGCCCGCTGGTAGCCGCCGCGCCGCACAAGCCGGTGTTGACGGTAAAACGCGCGTTGGGAGTAAAGCTCCCGACAAAAGGGCCGACGATCAAATATCCGGCATCGGCCGGATCGACCAGATAAAACCCGACCCAGTTGTAGCGCGTCATCGTTTCATGCAGCCGCTTAGAGACGCGTTCCATCAGGGACTGCGCTGTGGGAGCGGTCTCTGCAAACGTCTGCAGTTCCTGCAGGAGTTCTCGCTGTGCCGGCGTCATCGTGCCACCTCGAATCGAGCGGTAAAGAGTCCGGGGAAATTTCGAACCGTTGCGTCCGTATAGTTTTAGTCTACACGAACGATGCTCTCCATCTGGGTTGGCACCACAATGCAACGCAAAAGTAAGATTCAGTAGATGCCGTGAAAACTGCCGACCGGTTCCACCGTTCCTTTGACCACGCGCAAGCCGTAGCGATCGGCTTCGCCTGACCACTCCTTCAGTTCGAACCGTTTTCCCGGCTGCACGCGTGCGACCGCCACGCCGTCGAACGTCAGCGGCTGAACATAAGCGCATACGGCCGGCGGCTTGCTGGCCTCCAGAAAATAGACCGGGCCTTCACCGATCACGCGCGATTTTCCGTCGGCTTCAACCAACAAAGCCGCGTTCTCGTCGACGGCAATCGCGCGAATTTCCTTGGTCCATCCGTCCTGCAGCAGGCGAGCCATGAACGCGAGCAAGCGGCCCATACGATCGCGTTTCACGAAATGCGTATCCGTAATGGTAGCGGCAAGCGCCGGAATCCGCAGGAAATCGCGTGCGAGCGTCACCTTGTTGCCATACGGATTTGCGAGGGCTTCCGGCGAGTGAATGGTGTCGAGCATCGAAGAAAACGAAAATTCACCAAGAATCGCGAGGCCAGCGCTCGATCCGCCTATGGGTTTGCCCTCCGCGATGTGGCGATTGAGCGCCGCTTCGACGGGCGTGTCCTGCCAGTAGCGCACGTAATCGGATTGATCGCCACTGGCAATGAAAATGCTCTCGGCGTGCTCGATGATTTTCACGACCTCGGGATCACTGGTGTCCTTGCGGCTCGAAAAGGAAAGTGTGGTCGCGGAATTCAGCGGGCAAATCGCAAGAATTTTCGCGTCTTCCGTCTTTAAGTAGTCGTCCTCATCGTTTGCGCTGAGCACCAGAAAATCCCCGCCATTGGCGCGCTCGCACAGAAATTGATACGCAGCATCCTGTTGCGACCCGCCGCCCATCAGCGCGAACCCCGCTCGCGGCACGACGGTCGAATCCTCGGTATTGCCCGCGCGCAGATATTTCCATTTGGCGTGTAAAGGCGGGGCGAGCAGAAACAACAACGAGAGCCAGCACAACACCAGCGGACCGTTGAAGCGCACGCCAAGCAACCGCCCACCGACGCTCTCTGTTGTCACCAGATCTTGCACAATTGCTCGCGCACCATCCCATCGCCCTTCTTGCAGCCAAACGCCTTTCTGAATGCTTCCATGTTCGATAGCGGACCATTCGCGCGGAATTTTGCGAGCGGGTGCGGATCGGTGTTGGTTTGCAGGCGCGCTGCCTCCGCGCGTTGGTTCGCGCCCCACACTTGCGCCCAACCGAGGAAAAATCGCTGCTCCGGCGTGAACCCGTCAATATTGTTCGGGCGCTTGCCCTCAATCGATTTTTCATAAGCGGCATATGCGATCGAAAGGCCGCCCAGATCGCCAATGCTTTCGCCGAGCACCAACCTGCCGTTCTGGTGGAGGCCGGGTTCCACTTCGTAGCCGTTGAACTGGTTCACCACGCAATCGCCGCGTTCGGTGAAATTCTTGCGGTCCTCCGCCGTCCACCATTCCTGCAAATTGCCTTTGCCGTCAAACTTCGATCCCTGGTCGTCAAACCCGTGACTGATTTCATGCCCGATCACCGCGCCCATGCCTCCATAATTCACCGCGTCGTCGGCGTTGGGGTTGTAGAAGGGTGGCTGGAGAATTCCCGCGGGAAAAACAATTTCATTCATGCTGGAACTGTAATAGGCGTTCACTGTCGGAGGCGTCATCGTCCATTCCGTGCGGTCCACGGGCTTGCCGATTTTCGCCAACTGCCGCGCAAATTCAAATTCCATGCTGCGCCGCACGTTGCCGGCATAGGATGTGCGATCGATCGCGAGTTTCCTGTAGTCCCGCCATTTGTCGGGATACCCGATTTTCACCGTGAATGCTTCGAGCTTTGCCAGCGCTTCCTTTTTGGTTTCCGGCCCCATCCAGGAAAGCGTGGGAATATCCTCGCGGAGCGCCGCGACCAGGTTATTCACCATTTCCTTCGCGTGGGCTCTTGCCGCCGGAGGGAAATATTTGTCCACGTACACCTGGCCGAGCGCCTCGCCGAGATTACGATCCGTGGATTGCACGCAACGCTTCCAACGCGGCAGAATTTCCTTCGTGCCGGTCAACTTCCTGTCATAGAAATCGAAATTTTCACTTACAAATCGCTCCGGCAGGTCCGGCGCGTTCGCGTGAATCACATGCCAGCGCAAATAAACTTTCCAATCGGGAAGAGCAACGCTCGTAAGCTGCTCATTTATGACCTTGAAAAATTCCGGTTGGCGTATATTCACCTGCTCGACTGCAGGCGAACCCACTTCCTGCAGGTAAGTTTCCCAGGGCCAATCGGGAGTGAGCGTCTGCATGTCCGCGAGCGGCATCAAGTGATAATTTTTCTCGGGATCGCGCAACTCCACGCGCGTCCGCGAAGCTTTGGCCAGCGCGGTTTCGATCGTCTCGACCGTCTTGGCTTCGGCGGCAGCTTGGTCCGGAGCGTCGCCCGCAAGCGCGAACATTTTTGCCACGTGCTGCGCGTAGTCCGCGCGCAATTGTTTGGATTTTTCGTCGTCGCGAAAATAATAATCGCGGTCGGGCATGCCTAGGCCGCCCTGGCTGGCTTGCGCGATCATCCGCGTGCTGTCTTTTATGTCTTGGCCAGAGGAGAAACGAAACAGCACGCCGGCGCCCTGTTGCTGGAGTTTGGCGATGGCGGCCTCGAGTGACTTCTGGTCGCGAATCCCGTCGATGGCCTGGAGTTCGCCGGCAATGGGCGCGAGCCCGGCAGCCTCAACGGCCGCCGTGTCCATGCAGCTGGAATAAAAGTCCCCGATTTTTTGCTCATTCGAACCGGCCGGGGCATGCGCTTCGGCGGCGGCTTCGAGAAGCGTGCGCATGGCCGTGAGATTGTTGTCGCGAAGCTGCATGAAGGTACCCCAGGAAGAATATTGCGGCGGAATGGGATTCGCTTTCATCCAGCTGCCCATGGCGAATTCATAGAAGTTGTCGCACGCCTTGCAGGAGCGGTCGAGATTGCTCAGCGAAAATCCCCAGGAAGGCGCGTCACCTGCAGCCTGGGCGGCCACATGCGAGAAGAAAAGCAGCACGACCGCCAGAGCCACGACCGTTAGAAATGCAAGTAAGATTCGAAATCGTTTCCGGTTCACGATTCGCTCCCTTGTTGATCTGCGTGCGGAAAATGTGAGTGTGAAACCAGCCTGAAGCACCGCAACAACCAACCAGCGGGGATTCTAGCAGAAGGCGCAAGCGGCCGCAGCCGCGCCGCTATTTGCCGGGAGCAGCGCAGTCGACGGCGCGAGCTTGCAGCAGTTCGGAAAGAACTTGCGGCGCGATGGCCACCAGGAAACCGCAATGCCCGCCATTAATGTAAATCAAAGGCAACTCGAGGATGGAGCGCTCGAGAAAGATCGGGAGCGGCTTGCGCATGCCAAACGGCGAAGTGCCGCCCACCTGGTATCCCGTGTGGCGCTCGGCCACCTCGGGTTTGCAGGGTGCCACGCGTTTGGCGCCGATCTGCCGCGCCAACGTTTTCAGGCTCACCTGGCGATCGCCGTGCATCAGGATGATCAGCGCTTTCGCGTCCTGATCCTCGACGACCAGCGTCTTCACCACGTCGTGTTCCGGCACGCGCAGTTGTTTCGAAGATTCCGCGGTGCCGCCACGGTCCACATAGTCGTAAAGGTGTTCCGTGAACTTCACGCTGTGTTCGCGCAGAAACGTAGTAGCCGGAGTTTCCGATGCATGTTCCTTACGGCGCATTTGCGGGACGGGGCAGGCGACGCTTATTTTGCGGGTGTGGCGAGTGGCGGCAGATAATTCGTCTCATATTTCGCCAGGCTGACGTTTTGCCAGTCCCCGTGGATGATCCCCGCGCGAATCTGCGCGGGGGTCTTGCCGTGACGGCTTTGCTCGTAGGAGTAAAACGCTTCTTTCTGGCAGATGTCGCAGCCGGAGCCATGGCTGCCGACAAAACAATCGAGCAAGCTCGCGTGACCGTTGCTCCGGTCGCAGTGGCAATAGCACGGCTCCTGATACAAAACTTTTTTCACGCGGCCGGCCACCACATAGGCATTAAAAACAAGCTTGTCACTGTAGATGGATGCCTCCATCGTGGCTGGCAATTCTCCTGTCGGCGGTTGGGCGTGAAAGGCGGGCACGGGTTCGGCAGGATTCGCGGCGCTGTGATCCGTGCCGGACATGGGCTGCTGCGTCTGTGTCGCGGCGAATTGCGGAAGGATCAACAATGTGGCGCACAGACCGACGATTGCGAAACCACTTGCGAGTTTGCCCAGGTTTTTCATCTCATTCCTCTTTCCGCACCGTTCCCGTTGTCCATTCACTTTACGGCGAACCTGCGGCGAATTCCACTCGGGTGCCCGATCGGGCACCTGCAGCGGCGCTTCAAAGCAGATGGACAACCGCGATCTTCACGGGTTGCAGCCGCGTGACATCCATGATGTGCGATCCGTTCAGATTGTCTCCCTGGCTGTTGGCGATGAAATAGAAATCGTCGCCACGAAGCGCGCCGGTCGTTGGCGTTGTCAGCGAATTCGCATATACGATGGTCTTCACGACGCGGAGCCCGTCGGCCGCCAAGTGGAATTCCGCGACGCGCGGCGTACCAATCCCATTCTGCACGGCAACCAGGCTGCCTTTGTGCCAGTAGAGTCCATCAATTCCGGCCACCGTGTTGCGAGGACCGGGATCGACTTCGGCGCCGGCCCCCGTTTTCAGGTTGATTTGTAAAACCCCCAGCTGGTCGGCCACATACAAAGTGCTTTGGTCATCGGTCAGCGCAATTCCGTTCGGAGACAGCAGCGGCCGCACAACGCTCAGTCGAGTGAAGCTCTTGTCGTTTGAACGAAAACGATAGACCATGTTTGCGAGCGAGTCCGTCAGAAAAACGTTGCCGTCGCGCAGCACGACAAGATCATTAAACACATGTTTCCCGTTGTCGGCGGGGGGATAGCGGCCGAGGAGCGCGCCCGTGCGGTCGAAATGCAAAAGTTCGGATTTTCCCGCATCTTCGTCGGCCGAAACGCTCCAGATTGTGCCGTCGGACGGGCTGATGCGAATACCGAACACCGGCAGCAGGTGGTCGCGCGCGGCCGGGACAAAATCGTCGATCTTGCCGTCATGCCCGACCTTCAGAATTTTCGGGTGATACATGCTGCTCATATACAGGGTGTCGTTGCCCGGATCGTATTCGAGTCCCTCGGGGAAAATGTCTTTTTCCGTGCTGGTGAACGCGACGTGCGACTCATTTACGGCCGGAAAATCCTTGCGAACCTGCTCAACGATGTGGCGAAAATCGGAAGAAGTCTTGATGGCCGCGAAGGCGCTGTCCCCGGACGGGTCGAAGCCTTCTTTGAGCGCTACGCATTTCTGCAGGTCCTCGATCGCCGGCAGTATCTCTCGAAGCGAAGCTTTCGAAACTGCCAAAAAATAAAATATGGCGCCGCGATCCGGAGTCTTTCCGAGAAGATTTTCCGCCACCGCCATTTGCGCGCGAATTTCGGGTGCATCCGCAGGCTCGGCCGGAGCGCCCCGCGTCTCTTCCTGATCTTGTGCGAAAACTACGAATGGCGCTGTCAGGAAAATAAGCAGCAGCGTCGCGAGCACAGGGGCGGTTCGATTGCGTGCAGAAAATAGTTCGCGCAACAGCCCCCCTGGTTCGCGCTTAGATGCCTTGGCCTGCTGTTCGTTCCGGCGTATTCCACGCGAGCAAGTCGGCAGGGTTCACGCGGCCGATGGCCTGATCACCGCCGTGCGATTGCGGTTCGGTCCAGCGCCAAACGGCGGCGCCGCAGAGCCCGGCGCTGCGGCAAGTCGCCAGCGCGTCCAGCAGCGAATAGTGCGGTCGGGAAACATCGCGCGCGGGAAGTTCGCCGAGCCACAAAGGTTTATCGAGCGGCGCCAGCGCGGCGAGCTGTTGCGCCAGGTCGCGGCGCGTTTCCGCTTCGCCTGCGGGATAAAAATGCGCCTGGTAATAATCGAGACCCAACTCGTTCCACGCGCGGACCCACATCAGGCGAGCCGAACCAAGCGTCACCGGCACTCCCGCGAATTCGTGCACCGCCCGCGCAATTTCTTCGGCATACGCGCGAAAGTCGGCGAATTTCAGTTTCGCCTCGCGCGCGGCATGGAATTGATGGATGGCCCATTCCGGCTCGTTCGCGATTTCCCACGCAAACAGCGCCGGGTGGCCGCGAAATTCCTGAAACAGCGGGACGAGTACAGTTTGCAGAAATGCTTCGCGGCCAGCGGCAAAGTGCAAGACGTGTTCGTGAGCGTGCGGCGTACGTTTTCCGGTATGCTCCTGCAGCCAAAGGAAATCGATCAGCGAAAAACAAAGTTGCAGTTGATGAATTCGCGCTAGTTCGAGCGCCGCGGCCACGTCCGCAAACAGCATGTCATCCGGTTGTTGTGGAATTCTTTTTTCAGAAAGGAACCCGCCGCGGCCATCGCCAAATAGGAACCACCGCACCACTGTCGTGCCCGTGTCGCGAATCTCCGCGAAGTCCTGCGCGACCGCCTCGCGCGCTTCGGGCAGGCTGATTCCCAAGTGCTCGCTGCCCACGCGGCCAAAATCCCGTCCATAATTCCGCCAGGGATAATTCACGCCCAGGAAAAATTGCGCGTTCGTTAAAGGCTGCATACTCGTCGGCCGCCTGGTTCCATCATATTCACCTTCGCCATCAACCGCCAGTGGGCAAGCGCTAAGACGGCTAGTACGGGCCGCTTCAGTTAGGATGCGCTGCGAGGTAGGTCCGAGCCTCCTCGAGCTCCGGACGGTCCGCGTTCGGCGCGCAACTCGAAATCAGCTTCGCGTAAAAGTCCGCGGCACTATGGCTGTCTCCCAAAGCAGCAGCCGCGCGCGCCGCGCCATATAACGCATCGAAGCGATTCGGATAGTTCTTCAGGACCTCTTTATACGCGGCAAGCGCCTCGGCCGGCCGTTGCAGCTCCAGCAGCAAATCCGCCAGCATCTCGCGCGCGGGCGTTGCAAACGGTTCATCGTCTCGCGCGTCTTCCCGTTCGGCCGCACCACGCAAAATGCTCACGGCTTCCTCCTGCTTGCCCTCCGCATAAGCCAACCATGCCGCCGCTGCGCTCGGGTCGATCGCCATCCCCATAGAAGCCATCCCTCGGCCGGCCCTCTGCATTTGCGCAGACTTGACCGCCTGCGCAATCTCGACCAGTTTGTCGACTCCCTCGCGAGCGCCCTGGACGTCGCCGCTGCGCGCCGCGCCGATCGCCCGCGTCCAATACGTGTAGTCCTGCCACACCAGCCGCTCCTCGGGAATTTCGAGGGCCGCGGCCTCTTTCCACCGGTGCAACTCCATCGCATTGCGAGCCGCAAAACGGTTTTGCGCGTCGACCACGTCAGATTCGCTGCCTTGCGGCACTTTCTTCAACTCCGCGACAAGCTCGCGGGCCTTGGTCTCCTCGCCGCTCTGCAAGTAGGCATAGTCGAGGAAGTCCAGCGCGTGAAATTGGTAACCAGCGTCGCCATGATGCTCCCTGGTCGCGGCCGCCGCCGCCGCAGCCGACGCGAGATTTGAATCGATCACTTCTTGCCACATCCCCAGGCGGCGGAAAATGTGCGAAGGCATATGCAAGGCATGCGCAGACTGCGGCGCGATCCTTGCATACACCCGCGCCGCGGCCAGTCCTTCCGGCGCAAGTTCCCGAACGTCTGTCGCGTGAATCAGATAATGCGCCGCGCCGGGATTATCGGGATACTTCGCAAAAATCGGATCAAGAATCGCGACCGCCTTCTTGCGATTCGCTAGATCGTCGACCCCCATCTGCGCCAGGGCAACCAAGGAAAGGGCGTATAGCTCCCCGGCTTCGTTGTCCTCGGGATGCTCGCGATACAGCTTCTCCATGGCCGACGAATACGCCGCCACGCGTGCCGCCGGCCGCAATGGAGCGCTCCCGTAAAATGTAGCCGCGGCTTCGATGTAGCCGCGGATCCGCGAATCGGTTGCGCCGAGCTTTTGCGCCTTCTCGATGTCCGCACGTCCGAGCGTCAGAGTTTGTGCATTCGGAAAATCCCAGAGCGGCTCATAAAGGGCCATGGCCTTTCCCCAATACGCCAGCGCGCATTGCGGATCAAGCTGCGAGGCAAGCGTAAACGACTGTTCTGCTTCGAGGTATTGAAACGAATGCAGCAGGGCCAAGCCTTTCTCCATCGCCCCCTCGACCGACGGAGAACACGTCGTGGGGAAATTCACTTTGCCGAGTTGCTCTTTGTCAGGTCTCGCGGCGGGGGAACCGGCGGCCAGGCCACCGGGCAGCGAACAGGGCAATGCGAAAATCATCATGACCGCAGCAAAACAGTATCGTCGCATGAATGCCCTCTGCAAACTCTTGCGTACCAGTGCTTTCCGTTTGATTCTGAACTTATTTTGCGCGTGTTGCGATGAAGTGTGGAGTGCAGCCATCACACTCGGTTTTGCCAAGACCGTGCAAGGACCGACCGAGGGCCACGGCTAGCGAACGATCACCGGTTTCAGGGTCGCTACATTTGCGGCGGCCGTAGCGCGCTCCGCCAGATGCTTTTCGCGCAGGTGTTTGTGCACCCGGCGGCCCCAACTTTTCACAAAAGAATAATTGAGTGCGCCACCAATCGCGGAACTTGCGAGCGGTACCAGCCGCCCCACCCATTTTTCCGCGCTCTCTTCGCCGAGGTGTATGGCCAGGCGCGTGGCAATCCGCGGCGCGAGCTTCTCGATCATCTGCTTCTCGGCCAAATCCTTGCTGAAGTCCACTCCCGCCGCGGTCGCGGCCGTCATCCACATTTGTGTGCGCCGCTCCGTGCCATTTTCCTCGAAGCCATAAAGCAGGCACAGTTTCTGGATCAGCCGTAAGGTGATGATGGTCAAAAATCCCGTATCGGGAATCACCGTCATCATGCCGCCGAGCCCGAAACCCGCTCCCTGTGCCATCGCCAGCCGCTGCGCGTCGTGGATCAATCGTTCGGCGATGGCATCCAGCTTCTCCATCGGAGCGTCTTTCATGCGCCCGAAGTGCGGGACCCATAGCCCGTGCTTTTCCGCCAGGTTGCGGCGAAACTCTTCCGGATCAATTTCGACCGAACGCAATCCGCGCAGCACGCCGAAGCGCAGAAATTTGCCCACTGCGCGCCCCGCCACCGACTTTGGTAACCTCGCCATCCGGTCTAGCATCCTATGTCCGGTTAGAACCGGTCAAGCTCCGTTCCGTTGTATGGCGGTTTTGCCCCCGGGAACCGACCCGTGACTGCCTCGTGACACGAAAACCAGCGTTCTACTTGACGCCGACGAAGTTTTGAGTAAACTGCGCTTTTGCTATGGCCACAATCGCTCCCATGTTGCCGGCCGAGGTGATCGCGGATCTCGCGTTTCCGCAGCGCGAAGCCGCGTTCTTTTACGGGTTGTTCCTTCGCGGACATTCCCCCGAACAGTTGCGTCGCGACATTGAGGTTCCGGCCGCGGTTCTAGCCAAGTGGCACAAAGACGCCGAGCGCGAGCCGCAACTTCGCACGGTGTTCTCGCGTATGGTCGAATACCGGCGCCACGTCCTCGCTATTTTCGACACCCTTGTTGGTTCCGAAGCACAGCATCGCCATCTTCAGTAGTAAATTCCCGCGAGAACGAATACCAGTACTATCAATCTTAACGTAAGATCTCTCTCACATTCTCCCCTCGATTTCGGCCAAAAGAAGGCAACTTCCCCGCGATCCCTCCCGTCTAAGCTGCTAAACGGGGAGAAGTGTATTTGAATGAAAGAGATTCATCGAATTGACGGGGCCGAAGCCAGGGATTAGAATCAGACCGTCGTAGGGGTGTCTGCTATGCAAAACCTTCTCAGAAAATCTTGTGCCGTTTTGACTTCGCTCGTTTTCCTTTCTCTTCCTGTCGTCGCTCAGGAACCGCAAGATCCCAATTCCCTCCCGGACATTCCGCAGAACCAGAAGCTCACCAAAGAACAAAAGCAAAAGATGAAGAAAACCCTCAAGGAACTTGAGGGCCCATTCAAGACCTGGTTGAACGAAGACGTCGTCTACATCATTTCCCCGGAGGAACGTACAGCTTTCTTGCAGTTGAATACGAACGAAGAGCGCGAGCAATTCATCGAAGCCTTCTGGCTGCGCCGCAGCACCAACCCCGATCTTCCGGATAACGATTTTAAGGAAGAGCACTATCGCCGCATCGCTTATGCCAACGAGCATTTTGCTTCCGGTATCCCTGGATGGAAAACGGATCGCGGCCGCATTTACATTATTTGGGGACCTCCCGATGAAATCGAATCGCACCCCACGGGCGGCACATACGATCGGCCGATGGAAGAAGGCGGCGGCTCGACAACCACGTATCCCTGGGAAACCTGGCGCTATCGGTATCTGGAAGGAATTCAGGAAAACGTAATTCTGGAATTTGTGGATCCCACCAGTAGCGGTGAGTATCACCTGACCATGGATCCATCGGAAAAGGACGCGTTGCTCCACGTCCCTGGCGCGGGCTTGAGCCTTCTCGAATCGATGGGTTTGGCTTCCAAAACTTGCCGCTTCACGCGATCGGATGGAACCAACTTGCCGACTGCCTTGGGCGGAACGCCAGCCAGCTTGGAAGAATTCAACCGCCTGGAACTGTATGCAAAGGTGCAGCGGCCGCCCCAGGTGAAATATAAGGACCTGGAAGCAATCGTCACTTCGCGCATGGTCCGCGATTCCCTGAAGTTCGAATATCGCACCGACTTCCTCAAGGTCACCAGTGACACCGTGCTGGTTCCGATCTCCGTGCAGATTCCGAACAACCAGCTCTCCTTCAAAGACAAGGATGGCGTACATTCCGCGGAAATGAATATTTTCGGCCGCGTCAGCTCGTTGACCGGCAAAGTCGTTCAGACATTTGAAGATTCCGTCATGAAGGACTACCCGGATTCCTTATTCGCCATGGCCGTGAAGCAACAATCCATTTACCAGAAATCCTTGCCGCTGCGCCCCGGCCTATACCGGTTGGATCTTGTGATCAAGGATGTCAGCAGTGGAAACGTCGGCGCCATTAACACGCGCCTGGCCGTGCCGCGCTACGACGAAGATAAGCTGGAGGCCAGCTCCTTGATTCTTGCCGACCAGATCGAGCACGTCCCCGCGAAGCAAATTGGCACCGGGCAGTTTGTGCTGGGTTCCTCCAAAGTCCGGCCCAAACTGGATGCGAGTTTCACCACAGCAGACAAGATGGGCATCTATCTCCAGGTCTATAACCTGAAACCGGACGAGAAAACGCACAAGTCCGACGCGTCCTTCATCTATACCGTGAAGCGCGGCGACCAGCAGGTTATGCAGTTCAAAGAGAACAGTGTGGACATGAAGCAGACGGGCGAGCAGGTGACCATCGAGCGCCTGTTGCCTCTGGCCACTTTAACGCCTGGGAAGTATACTCTCGAGATCAGCGCGACCGATAAATTGGCCCAGACGACGATCTCGCGCACCGCGGATTTTTCGATCAAGGCCCCGGTCGAGCAGAAGGCTGCGGCGAACGTTACGCCAGGGAGGTAGTCGAGTGAAGCACGGTCAGTTCCTGTGCTTCGGTTTTTTGTTACTCGCCCTGGGTGTGTGTGCCGGCGCTCCTCCTGCAGCCGCGCAAGCCAAACACAAATCCACTGCCGGCACGGTTTCCGGCATCGTGCGCGACCCCGCCGGGATTCCCCAATTGGGCGCTACTGTCGAAGTTCTTGCCGAAGCGCCGGGCGTCATTCTCAGCCATCAGCTTCTCACCAACACGGAAGGATATTTCCACGCGGAGAATTTGCCGCCGGGTTTCTACTCCGTCCGCGTATCGCTGGCGGGATTTCTGCCGGCCGTCGAAAAGCACATCCAGATTTCCTCCAATCTCACCACCGTCGTCCGTGTCCAGCTGGAATCGCTCTTCGCCTCCGTCGAGGAATTGCGCCGCGCGCCTTTGAACGGCACAGCGGAGCCCGATGACTGGAAGTGGGTGCTACGTTCGGCATCGGGAATGCGCCCCGTTTTGCAGTGGCATGAAGACGACACCGACGACACTTCGGCGATCGTCGCTGACTTGGGAACGTCCCGGCAGTCCGGTGCAGTCGAGTTCACCGGTGGAGCGCGCAGGCCGGGATCGGTTTCGAACTTTGATGGCGCGCCGGGCACGGCTTTTGCCTACGACCAGCGGTTCGACCGCGATAACCACCTCGTCTTTGCCGGCCAAGTCAGTTATGACGGCGATGCACCCGCAGGCGCATTGGCCACAGTGTGGATGCCCATGGGTTCCCAGGATGATTCGCCGCGCAGCACGATCGTCCTGCGCGAAGCGAAGCTTGGCCCCGTAGGCCCCACGTTCCGCGGAGGGCGAATCGATCAAAACGGAACGATGAAGTTTGGCGATCGTTTTGTCATGCGTGTGGGCGGCGAGTATGTTCTTGTTGGCGTTGGCCCTTCGGCGTGGAGCATTCGCCCGCGCTTCGAATTGGAAACCAGAGTCTCTCAACGCTGGTATATGGATACGATTTACGCGGCAATCCCGGCCATGGCTACCAACGGCGATGACGCCGTCACTTATTTAACGGAGACCAGCGCGCCGAACCCCTTGTCCGAAGGCATGAATCAGTTGGACGCTTTCCCCGCTTTGTTGTGGCACGATGGCAGAGCTGTTCTGGAAAATGGCCGTCACGAGGAACTGGCTGCCGATCGGAAACTCGACGACCACGGTGTTTTCCAAATCGCGGTCTTCCACGACGACAATAGCCACGTGGCGCTATTCGGGAAGGGCAATGACTTGCCGCCTGGGGACTATTTTCAGGATTACTATTCGAATGCCTTCGCCTACGATGGCGGTTCATCCGTATCCTGGGGGGCGCGCGTCGCGCTGCGGGAAAGGCTAACAGACGATCTGGAGCTGACCACCATATACGCGTTCTCCGGTGCGCTCGCGCCGGTCACCGTCGCGGATGGCGCTCTGCGGGATGCCCTCGGCACCGTTCAGCGGCATTCGGCGGCCATGAAGCTCACCGGCAAAATTCCCGCTACGCGCACGAAACTGACCGTTGGATATAAATGGATCAATGGCATGGCGTTGTCTCGCGTCGATCCCTACGGTGAGGCGATCTACGATATGAACCCGTATCTACAGATCGGGATCACGCAGCCGCTTCCGTGGTCGACCTTGGGCCACTGGGAAGCCAACGCCGAGTGTGACAACTTGCTGGCGCAGGGTAACGTCCCGATCAACACCCGAGACGGGCAACTGCTCTTAGTGCCTGCATTTCGGAGCTTTAGAGGTGGGTTGAGCCTGCAGTTCTAAGAGGCCTCGGGGTTGTGGAAAGCTGTATCTCACCTACCAGAAAGTGGAAGTAGCGCCTGCTTCTTCCCTGCAATCCCCGCAAATGATTGTCCCTACAGCGTTTATTTGAAACACGATATACTGAAGATTGGAAGAGGACTTGCTCCATTAGATGACTAGGGTAACGATTGGCGGGACTTTAGGAATGAAGGAAAGTCTACGTGTCAGCGTAGGTGCAGTTGTACTGGCGCTAGCGACCCTGGCGGCAGTCATTTTCGCTTGGCTGAACTTCCTTCAGCGCTCCAGTTACGACTTGGTTGACGATGGCGTTGCCTGGACCGATAGCGCCAACGGTATTGAAGCCTGGAAAGTCATCCCCAACTCTCCCGCGGCCGCTGCCGGAATCCAGCCCGGCGATCACTTGCTGGCCATCGACGATGTTGCCCTCCCAAACGAAAAGCATGTCGCGCAACGCCTGTTTCGCGCCGGACTTTGGACGCAGTTGCGCTACAAGCTCTCCCGCAACGGCGAAGAGTTTGAAGCTCGGCTGATCACCGCGCCAGCTCAGAAACCGCTGGCCGTGGAGAACTACGAACGGATAGTGGGCCTGCTGTATCTCTTCATCGGATTGTTCATTTTCATCCGCAGATGGAATGCCCCGCGCGCCGTGCACTTTTACGTGTTCTGCCTGGTGTCTTTCATTCTATATTCATTCCATTACAGCGGCAAGTTGGATATCTTCGATCTGGAAGTGTATTGGAGCGGCGTAGTGGCGCAAATGCTCGCGCCCACGCTGCTGTTGCATTTCGCCCTGGTTTTCCCGGATCGCTCGGCCGCCGATCGCAAATCCATTCTAAAAATTGGCGCGATCTATGCCATCCCGGCGGCATTGCTGACGGTCCACCTGCTCACGGCTTTCAACGCGCTCGGTTTTGTCCCTTCCATACGTTCGCGCGTCGTGCTCGAACAGATCGAATATAGCTTTCTCGGTGTCTACTTCCTGGCAGCCGCGCTGGTGTTTTACATCAGCTTCCGCCGCACGCGCTCCGGTGTTCTGCGCCAGCAATTGAAATGGCTCACGGGCGGGACGCTCGCGGGCAGCTTGCCCTTTACTCTTTTTTACGTTCTGCCCTACCTCGTCGATCCGCAATCGCGTTCGTGGATGCAGTATTCCACCATCACGCTGGTCTTGATTCCGTTGTGTTTCGGCTACGCCATTATTCGCTATCGCTTGATGGACGTTGACATCATCTTCAAGCGCGGCTTGGCATACACCGCTGCCACCGCGGCGGTCGCCGCGGTTTACTTTGGCTTGGTCGCTTTAATCGCTGAGATTTTCCACGCGCAAACCAGCGGACCCGTGGCGGGCATGATCGCCATCGTCATCGCGGCGTTCTTGTTCCAACCGTTTCGCGAAGGCATCCAGGCCCGCCTGGACCGCTTTTTCTATCGCGACCGCCTGAACTACCGCCGCACGCTGATCGAATTCGGCCGCACGCTGACGAACGAAGTGCGCCTGGAACCCATGCTCGGCTCGGTGATGGACCGCGTTTCCCAGACGCTCCTCGTGGACCGTTTGGCCATCTTTGTGGAAGATCCAAATCGCCCCGGTGAGATGCGCCTGGCGCGCTCCATGGGAGTTCGCCTCGTCGAGCCGCTGGATCTCAGCTTCATCGCGCCGTCACGCCAGGAATTTCTAAGTGGACCGCTGTTCTTCGAATCTCCCCGCAGCGCGAGAGACGTCAGCGATTCCGTGCGGCGCACCCTGGAACAGTTGGAACTGAATTATTTTATCCCCTGCCGCATTCGCGACCATACCGTCGCTGTCCTCGGTCTTGGCAAGACGGTCGACGGAGACTATCTCTCCAGCGATGACGTCGAACTTGTGCAGACCATCGCCGGCTATGTAGCTATCGCACTGGACAATTCGCAACTGTACACTTCGCTCGAGCAGAAAGCCGTCGAAGTGGCTCGCCTGAAAGATTTCAGCGAAAATATTGTCGAATCGCTGAACGTCGGCGTTTTCGCTGTCGATCTTCTCGGCACCGTGGACGCCTGGAACAGCCGCATGGAGCAGTTGATGGGCGTAAGCCAACGCGATGCCGTCGGCAAGCCCTTCAGCCAGCTGCTGCCGCAGGATCTGGTGATGGAGATCGAAGCGCGCGGCGATGAAGAACAAGTCACCGGCATTTACAAACATCGTTTGGCGTATCAGGGCCGTTCCGTAGTCCTCAATGTTTCCATTACGCCGCTGGTCAGCAAGTCGGGAGAAAAAATCGGCCGCCTTTTGCTCTTTGACGATGTAACGCAGCGCGAGCACATGGAAGAACAAATGTCCCAAACGGAGAAGCTCACCTCCTTGGGCTTGCTTGCGGCGGGCGTGGCGCATGAAGTGAACACTCCCCTCGCGGTGATTTCCAACTACATTCAAATGCTGGCCAAGCAAATGCCAGAGGACGATCCGCGGCACGCTATCATCGAAAAAATCGTGAAGCAAACTTTCCGCGCCAGTGAAATCGTCAACAACCTGCTGAATTTTTCACGTACCGGCCCCAGCGAACTTGCCGATGTGGACGTCAACCATGTGGTGGAAGAGACGCTTTCGCTTGTTTCACATCCTCTGAAAACCGCGCAGATTCAGGTGGTCAAGCAACTGACCCAGGCGCTGCCACCGGTCCGTGGTTCCGCGAACAAATTGCAGCAGGTGTTCCTGAATCTCTTTTTGAACGCTCGCGACGCCATGCCGGCCGGCGGAATGCTGGAAGTTCGCACCGCGGCGCACAACGGTAGCGTAGAAATCGAAGTTGTAGACACAGGCAACGGGATTCCCCGCGACCACATCCATAAGATTTTTGATCCGTTCTTTACGACGAAACCCGGTGGCCGCGGCACCGGTCTTGGACTCAGCGTGAGTTACGGGATCATCAAGGAACATGCCGGAAAGATCGACGTACGCTCTACACCAGGCCGGGGAACTTCCTTCCATGTGGAGTTCCCTGCAGTCAG
Organism: Candidatus Acidiferrales bacterium; assembly: GCA_963701055.1. Taxonomy (GTDB): domain Bacteria; phylum Acidobacteriota; class Terriglobia; order Acidiferrales; family UBA7541; genus Acidiferrum. Next base: position 6,592,978 of record OY969563.1, read on the forward strand.
GAAAACTGTTCATGTCTAAAGGTTCAATCCTCGTCGTCGACGACGAATCGGAAATTCGCGAAGGCCTTGAGCTTTTGCTGAAGACCGAAGGCTACGCCGTTTCCAGCGCGGAAACCGCCCTATTGGGTTTATCGCGGCTGGAGGAGCGCCCGTTTGATCTGATGTTGCTGGACGTCAGTCTGCCTGATCGCAACGGTATTGAAATGCTGAAGGATGTCCACCGCCAGGATCCGCATCTCCCCATCGTGTTGATCACCGCGTATGGCTCAATCGAGATGGCCCGGGCCGCCTTCAAAAGCGGCGCCATGGATTACATCACCAAGCCATGGTCCAACGACGAACTCCTCGCGCAGGTGGCGCAAGCAGTGGAAGCGCGGCGGTTGCGCGACGAGAACGTGCAGCTTAAGCGCGCCCTGAAGCAGCGGTTCAATTTTCCCAACATCATCGGCAAGGGCGAAAAAATGCTCGCGCTGCTGGACCTGGTCGCCCAGGTGGCGCCGTCTCGCTCCACGATCTTGATCAGCGGCGAAAGCGGCACCGGAAAAGAATTGATCGCCAAGGCCATTCATTCCGCTTCGCCTCGCGCGGACAAGGCTTTCGTGCCCGTCAACACCGGATCGATTCCCGTGGATTTGCTGGAATCGCAGCTCTTTGGACACGTAAAGGGCGCGTTCACCAGCGCGGTTTCTTCGAAAAAGGGACTCTTTGAAGTGGCCGATCAGGGAACCATTTTCTTCGATGAAATCGCCACGGTCAGCCCGGAAACACAAGCGAAACTTCTGCGCGTGATCCAGGAACGCGAATTCATGCGCCTCGGTGGCACAGAACAACTCAAAGTAGACGTGCGCATCGTCGCCGCTTCGAATATCGATCTTCTCTCGCTCGTGAAGGAAGGCCGATTCCGCGAAGATTTGTATCATCGCCTCAATGTGATTCATCTTCGCCTGTCGCCTCTCCGCGAACGCCGCGAAGACATCCCGCTCTTGTTGGCGCATTTTCTGGAGCGCTTCTGCCTGGAAAATACCAAGCCCATGCGCCACTTCACCTCCGGCTCAATGAGGCTGTTGATGGATTACGACTGGCCTGGCAACGTCCGCGAACTGGAAAACGTCGTCGAACGCGCCGTGGTTCTTTCCACGCAGGAACGCGTCGATGTGGATTTGCTTCCGGACTCTATTCGCAGCAAGGAAATCGTGCGCGGCGTGCGTTTGCAGATGTCCGAATTTTTGCCGCCCTTGCCCGGTGAGGCCGGCGCGCGCACCGCTGCGGATAATCCCAATCCCACGCTGTTCCAGATTATGGATGAAGTCGAACGCCGCATCATCGTAGACATGCTGGAACGCTGCGGATGGAACCAGACCGAGGCTGCCGAGCGATTCTTGATCCCGTTGTCTACTCTCAATCAAAAGATCAAACGCTTGGGAATCGATGTGCGGAGGCGAGGCCGGGGAGAAGACAGCACGCACGGAGGAAATGGACGGTAGGTCCGTTCCATTGGCACGCGCGCCGTTATTAAATCCTGTTTTTTAATTTCATGTTGCATCCCTCCCAGCGACTAGGCACAAGTAACGTCAGATGATCCTGCGGCTTTCGGATTCCCTCTCACGCGGATTGGCAGCCATATCACGCAACCAACGATTGGAATGACCATGCTCGGGACGCAATGTATGCCTGCTACTCCGGAAAGCACGAATATGAGCCACACGGTTTCCCACCTGGGTTTCACCAGCAAAACCGCGCTGCAACTCATCATCAGGAGAACGGACACCCACTGCAGCGAATACCCGCGCGAATTTGTCGGCAACGCCGCGACGCATCCTGCGGTCAGGATGCCCGCAACACGATTGTACAAAATCCGTCCTGGAAACCAGGCCGGCGGAATAACGACGCAACCAGCCACCAGAGCGCAACCGCAGCGAAAAAGTGCTGTCGCCAAAAAGGAGGACACTCAAACGAGCCAGCAGAGTATTAAGAAGATGGTTGTTGGGATAACTGTAGCTCGAAAGCCCTCGATACAACGGCTTGGAGGCGTAGTTTAGATGAGTTACCGCTTCATCGTAGTGAATCGGGCGGCCAATGAACCAAAGCCGCAAAAAGATGCCGAACGCGGTGAGCGAAACCACCGTTGCAACCTCGAGCCAAACCTGCGTATTGGCCGGGAATTGCTCCCGCAAAAATTCGCGAATCTCTGGCCACTCGCCCGGCAGCGCCCCGAAAAATTCGTTCAGCCTACCCTTGAACACGGCAACCGTTATCGCGCAAATTGCGAAAAATCCGGCCACAAACGGCAATCGCGCAATAACTCCATTCACGCCTCCTTGTGTGGGGTGGCCAACGCTGCCATTTGCGTTTTGCACCGTGGCCAAAGAATTCAGGAATCCGCTAAGCCACGAACTCAGCCAGACGGCCAAAAGCAGCATTGCCAGGAGTAGAAAGCAAATCAGCAAGGTATTCAACAGCCACTTCCATCGTCCCTGCTGCTCGTCCTGAACTGAAATTCTTGCCTTGTCTCCAACCGCCCTCATCCCCAAAGAACTCCCCTTCGAGCCTCATTCTGTAACATGCCGGCGCCCGGGCTACACTTCCTGTACGTTATCACGCTATGGCCTAACGTTCGCGATGGGCAAGAGATGCGTAACAGTTCCAGAGTTGCTGCAACTCCGCTTCGTGGCTGAGAGCTGCTGAGCTGCTCGTCAGAATGCGAGTCAGCACTTGTTCCGCAGCATGAGGAGCGAGGAGGCCATCTTCTGACAGATATCAGTGATAACGCGCGAGTTCGGGGAGTTGTGGTCCTCGAAGGCTTGCTGTATTAGCAGGATCGAATCATCGGTGATGCGGGCGGGTGCGCCCTCTTCGTGTGCGATCGATGCGGCAATGTTCACGAGTTCATCGCTATATTCGTTTAGAAAATGGTCCAGCGCCCGATTCTGCTGCTGGGTCAATTCGGAGTCGATCTCTCGCCGTCCACGAAGTGACAAAAGGCGGAGTTCCAGCAGGTAGATCGAGCGCAACGCTGGCTGAGCCCTCTGAATCCGTTCACATTCGGCAGCTTCCTCGGGCCGATGGCGAAACTCAAGCTCAAACCGCGCGGCATCCATCTGCGATTCCAGGTTGGCGAAGTTGTCATTAATCTGACTGCGCAGACGGCCGATCTGCGAAACAGAAATAGCTCTGTCGCGTACCACCGGACAAAGTCCGAGATCTGCCAGCATCCGTACGTTCCGCACCAGCAGTTTCTGCAACTGCTCTGCATCGCTCTTCGTCCCGAAGCGGTCGTAGATAAAGCCCATAGCGAGAATACCCAACAACACGCCAATTACCTTATCGCGCGCGATCGTGAGGTCGGTCTGGATGTAGGGATCCTGCAGGTTGACGAAGTAAAAGGAGAGCGCCATCTGCACGCCAAAAAAGGAAAGCCGCGGACTGGAGGTTGCGAACCAGGCGGCAATCGCGGTCCCCGTCGCGAAGAAGAGAGCAAACCCAAAGATGCTGTCGATACCGGGGAGGATCAGAACCTGCGCCGAAATCCCCATGACCAGGCCTCCGGCAACAAAACCGGCAAGGCGGAAAAGCTGCGCCTGGAGCGAAGTGCCCATGGTACCCAGCGCAGTAACGATGCAAGTAAGCACGCAGGTTTGGCCGATGCCGGGCCAGTCGAGCGCGTTGTAGAGTACGTAACAAATGGTGGCAGCCAAGCATCCGGCAAAGGCGAAACGTATATATTCCGGGTTCTGGAATGCATCAGGCAGAAATAGAGCGCGCCACCAGTCCCGTCTCGGCGCGTTCTGGGAACCATCCACGATCTCGCCACGTTGAAAAACTTGGGTGATGAGTGCGACGGTTTGTTCCATCTCTTGAAGCATGGGCAAACGCGAAGACGGTTGCCCCTCGAACACAGCAGGAGGCGCGGAAATAACCCCGGACTGGCGGAGCTCCGTTCGAATTGCTTCGAGCCTCTCAGAAAGTGCCCGCAGGCGAATCGCGTCGTCGTCGCTGGGCCGGACGGCGCTGCGCCCGAGATTCGCAGCAAGACCAATGAGCCGGCCCGCCAGCGAAATCAGGGCGCTGCGCTGCGCCCGATGGGTGGGGTCCACACCTTGGCGCTGCAACGTCGTTCTGAGCCGACCAGTGCCGATCATATCGTATTGAAGAATTCTGGCGAGGATCGACTTCGGTAGGGGATGGCGAGCGGCAAGGCTTTCCGCTACCTGCTGAACCGTGAGCAACAGATCGTCGACGGATGTGATGAGCGGATCGGAGCGATCGAAAATGCGGTAGAGCGCTTCGGTTCCCAGAGTGACGGCAGCACCGACGGCGATTATCAATATAGGCCAGAGAGTACCCTCTACTTGAAGTTCGCTCGGCAAGGAGCGGTCCCATAGCGGCAGGGTAACGCCAATCGGAATGGCGAAAGCCAATGCGGCTGCGTAGTTAGTCGTCGTGCGCAGAACGAAAAAGACCAGATACAGGCTTCCGATTACCCAGAAGAAATGGGTAATGGGGTAGCCGCGGAACAGAATCATGCCGAGCAGGGTGTAGAGGCTCGCGCCGACGAATGCGAGGACGATCAGTCGCCCCCCACGCCATGTAGCTGTGAGATTTTCGCGAGCCAAGAGAATCGCATAGAGAGCAGCCAAGAACGCGTTAGGAATGCGGAAGGTCACGACGATGATCATGACCAGCGTAGCCGTGATGGTCATGCGGATGACCGTGTTTACGCGTCCTGGATACGGAGCAACTTCCCAACGTATGAATTCGCGAAACCAAAGCCAAGAGGCAGTTCGGCGGGCTGGCTGGTCGCGGAGCTGAGCGGCTCGGGTCGCCATATCAAGGCTTCCGTTTGTATCCGCGGATAACTACCACTGCAGATTCTCCCAGACGAATGGCATCAGAAGGCGGCGACTGAATCCGGATGCGGGCGGGGTAGCGGCTGGCCAGGCGTACCCAGCTCAGAGTGCGTTGCACGTCGGGCAGACCGGACGTGATTCGGCCCACGAGCGAAGGATCGGGTGTGACACCGTACCCGGTGCTCTCAACGATGCCCGTGAATCGCAATCCCGGGTCAGACATAACATACACGTCCGCAGTCATACCCGGCTGGACATGCTTCAGCTGGGTCTCGCGGAAATTCGCAACCACCCACCAGACGCGAGTGTCGATTAGGGTGAAAATCTCCTGTCCTACGTGAGCATAAGCGCCTTCGGAAATAACGAGGCTCGTCACACGCGCGTCGAATGGAGCGTAGACGCGGCACTGGTTGTAGTTGTATTGGGCGTTGGCGATTGCGGCGGCCCGTCCCTCTCGTTGAGCCACGAGGGGATCGAGGGTAAGTACGCTGGATTGGGATTGATGGAGCTGTGCCGTACTCTGCTCTGCCGAGGCCTTGGCCTCCGCCAGGGCAGCCAGCATCGAGTTGAGGTGGGCTCGATTGAGAGCCAATTGTGATTCGGCTTCGTGCACGGACTGCGCGCTCGCCTGCTCTGTCGTACGCGCCTGGTCCACCTGATCGACGGTGACAAACTGCTTGGCTAGCAGTGGCTCGACGCGATGCAGGTTATTTTCGGCATATGTCCACTCGGCCTTGGCCCGATCCAGCGCAGCCTCAGAGTGGGCGACATCGGCCTCCGCCTCACGGATGGAGGCTTGCGCTCGGTCAACGTTGGCGCTGGCGCTGCGAGTTGCCGCCCCAGAGGCGGTGACGGCGTGCACTTCTGCGCTAATGCGCCGCTGTTCGTCGACGATCTGGCCCTCAAGGGCGGCCTGGTCCGACGTTGCGTGGTCAAGGGCATACTTATAAGGGCGATCATCGATTTCGAAAAGTAGATCGCCCTGTTTAACGCGCTGATTGTCGGCGACGTTCAGGTGCAGTATGGGCCCCTCGACAATGGGGGCGATTCCGATGTAGTTGGCAAAGATTTCGGCGTCATCGGTCTGGGGATGCCGGATTGTGACCGCGTAAACGGCAATTAAGCCGACCATCGCCAGCAGAACCATAACTGCAGTGAAGACGCGACCGTACAACTGGAGCTTTGCGATCCGATTGTCTTGCTGAGGTTTGCCAGTGTCTTGATTCGGCATAGCGTTTACCTAGCTGTAGAACAGCAGCCACAACATGCACGCGAGGAAGATCGCCATGCTGAGATAGAAAAGCACAGGTGCAGCCAGGTGTTCGGCAATCGCAGTGCCAGCGATTATGGCGCGTGCGCCCGTCGCCAGTAAGAGACCACCGGCGGAGCAGAAGATCCACACCGGGAAAAAAGAGCCGAAGATGCTGTACTCGGGCGCGTGAGAGCAACCAGCCAGAACCAGCGGCGCCGCCAGGTACAAACAGGCGACCCGGCAAAGTGAGGTTATTCGGCGTCCATCGCGCTCCGTCGATTCGGTATTCATGTCAGGCTGACCTCATGCGTCTCGAATCTTGTTCCCAATCGCCTTCGCCACCTCGTCGATGCGGCCGGAGAGGACCGCCTTTCCCTCTGTCAATCCGAACCCCGCGATGATTCCGCGCTCGATAACGAAGGGCAACGAAGCCACTTCCTTCCATGCTCATCACGTGCATCGGGCGATTTCTGGACAGCCTCAGGTCCTTGCGTTTCCATTAAGCCACAGAACTGAGGACCGAATCTATTGGACGAAGGTATCGATCAATATGTGGGATTGAAGTTCGCCATTGCGGTCGGCGAAAAGACGCCGCGCCTCGTGGAATTGCCGACGAGAAATCTGGCCTGTACAGCCCGTGAAGACGATCTCCAGCTGCACTTTGAGATCTACCGATACGTTAGTCCAATAGACCCGGCTCCGCACTTCTGCCTTAATATCCGCGGAGTACGAAAAAATCGTCCTCCAGTTCGGCGTATGCGGACAAGATGCAGATGGCGGAACGCGAGTTAGGTGCGTTGGCCAACGCGATGACGAGGTCGTTCGGTCCAGAGTCTAGCGACAAACGCATCCGGGGGATTGCAAAAACTGGGCGAGTCACAGGGAATTCTTGCGACCGCGCTCATCGGGGAGTGGTGTGGCTAGCGATTGCCGAAATGTTGCCGGGAATATACGGGAAGAAGTTTCGATTGATCGAATACAGCCCATTGTTGAATATTGTATTTTTGTCGCTGCTTCTCGCCTTCTCCGCGACGCGAGCGGTGGGGCAATGCGCCGGAAAAGTATCTTCTCCAGCAGCTGTCGCCGACTGCGCCGGTCGCGAAACTCCTCGCGAGGGAACAGCGATTCTCGATCCAGTCCACCCCTACACCCTTGCTGAGCTGATCGATGTTGCCGAGCGTCACAATCCCAGCACACGCACCATCTGGGAGCGCGCAAAGCAGAAAGCGCGCGAACTCGGTTTGGCAAAGAGCGCGTATTATCCCGAGTTAGACGGTCTGGCTGTTTTCGGCGACCATAGATCGGTAAATCCATTTCCGAAACCGCTTGCTCCTCGTGGCTACGTGATGGTCGAGGTGCCCATCGTCGAGCCGGAAGTCACGCTCCAATATCTGATTTTTGATTTTGGCAAACGCGAGGCGAAAGTGGATTACGCAAAAGCAGAAAAGCTCGCTGCGGGTGCAGATCTCATTCAGGTAACGCAAGCAGTGGCCTTTCACGTCGCCAGTGCGTATTACCATCTGATGACCGCTCAGGAAAGATTGCAGGCTGCGCGGGACACGTTGCGAACTGCACAAACAACGCAGGATGCGGCTGAAAACCGATTGGACAACGGGCTTGCAACTCTTCCCGATGTTCTCAACGCCCGGGCCGAAACGTCACAGGCAGTGTTCGACGAGGAATCCGCGGATGGGGACGAAAAGATTGCACGCGTCACGCTGACTGAAGCGGTTGGAGCCGATCCGTCTCCCAACATAGTGATTGACGGCCAGAAGAGTGCGCCGTTGCCGGATAGACTGACAATGTCCATCGACGCGCTGATCGATCGCGCGACGAAGGATCGTCCCGAACTCATGGCGCAAACTCTACGAATTCGCTCCGCCGAAGCTAGCATTCGGGCAGCCAAGGCGGAGTATAAACCGCAGATTGCTCTCTCGGCTTCAGCAGCGCAGACCTCTGTGTGGCCCACGGCGGATTACGGCCAACTCGGTCCCGCGAGCGAACCTACCTGGTCCGTTGCACTCGGCATTCACTGGCGCATCTTTGACGGAGGTGAGCGGAAAAACGAAGTGTTGATCGCCGAATCGAAACGCCGAGAAGCGGAGGATGAACTTACAGCGATACATGATCAGACTACGCGCGAGGTCTGGACAGCTTACATAGCATTCCGGACGGCCTTGCGAAAGCAGGACGCCGCTGTGGCACTTCTCGAATCCGCCAACGCCTCTTACTCGGCATCGCTCGAAGCATACAAATATGGAGTCAAGAATCTGGTCGATGTGGTTACCGCGGAGAAGCAACTGGCCCAAGCTCGCCTATCCAGTGTCTCCGCACGGTCAGAATTATTTCTAGAGGCAGTCAACCTGGAATTCGCAACCGGGAATCTGCTGAGGAGTCAACCGCCAGCAACGGCACTTCAATCTCAGGACGGACATCAATGATTTCGCCCAGCCTGCCGTGAACGTTTGCTGGCGAGTGCTGCCGTCTTGTTGTGATGACATCGCCCCTCGGCATTTTCATGTTCTCAAAGATCAAGGTTTACATTTGCCTCCGGCTGCGAGCAGCACACTAGTACATTTCCCGGCGCCGGCCTCTCCAGCGGTTCCGGGTTGTAATTAATCAATCCGCCGATCAGACCCGTCATGCAGGTGTGGCACACTCCAGTCCGGCATGACCATCTGACCGGAACGTCGCACGCTTCCGCCAATTCCAACAAACTCTGATATTTGGGGTCCCACGCGGCCGTGATCCCGCTGCGCGAAAATGACACAGAGGGGCCAGGTCCCGGGGGCCCTGGGGGCAGGTGCGGACTGTGACCAACCCGCGCCATACCAGGTGTAATGCTCTCAAGCACACCAAAGATTTCCGTGTGCACATTCGCGGCGAGCACACCCCAGTTTCGCAGCCCGTCGCGCATGTTCTCTAAGAAGGAAGATGGGCCACACAGATAGAAGTCGCTATCGGGCGATATGCCAATCTTCTCGAGCATAGCTGAGTCGATGTGACCTGAAGCATCAAAGTCGAACCCAAGTTGATCGGTTGCGGCGGGTCTGCTGTACACGACGTAGCTTCGTCCGCGAGAGAGCTCTTGCAGTAGAGAACGTGATTCCCGCGCGAATGGATGGTCGACACCATTCCGCGCTCCATAGATCCACCAGATCTCTCTTTCCGATTTTTCGGCAGCGAGTGCGTGCAGCATCGACATCACGGGCGTTGCGCCGACTCCAGCGCTCAGCAAAACCACAGGATTCTCGCCGGGATGTAGAGTAAAGCTTCCCCGCGGTGCACTCACATCCAATAAAACGTCTTCTCGCACGCGGGTCCTCAGAAACGAACTTCCAACGCCATTCGATTCGCTTTTGACGGAGATGCGAAAATGATCGGTCGCTGGCAGATCAGACAACGAATAGCTGCGAAGGATCGGAGGCTGGTCCGGATGGACCAGCAACCGCAAGACAACGAATTGACCTGCCTGGAAGACAGGGAGAGGGACTCCATCGGTCGGCGCGAGAACAAAGGAAGTCACGCTATCGCTCTCCTTACGCATCTGCTTGACTCGCATTTGTCTGAATCCGGGCCATGCTGGAGCTTGCTCCTCATATGCGAGTCCCCGGTTCCACGCCACAGTTTGGGAACTCGAGTCTTGTTGGAGCATTGCCCGGAACGAACTCTGCCAACCCTTGCTCAGCGCAGGAATCTGGAGCGCGCGTTGCAGTTGCTCGCGGGAATGTCCTGGCAAATACAGGAGGGCGTCAACCTCGGCCACGGTGATTCGCTCCGGACCGTCAGCAATTTTTACAATGTCATCGCCTGCACCAACTTCTCCTTCCTGCAAGACGCGAAAGTAAAATCCCGGTCTTCGATGTGCTACGAGTAGCGCCGCCATACGAGGTTCATTCATGCGGATGCCGACGCGGTAACACGTCACGCGTGGCTGCGTTACTTCAAATACTGCATCACCGATGCGGTATCGATCACCGATGCAAACCTCGTCATCCGGAAGCCCTTCAACAGTGAAGTTTTCGCCGAACTGGCCAAAAATGAAATCGTTGCGGCCCAGAAAACGCTCCCAGTAATGGTAGGAATCCATCTCGTAGACAAATACGGCGCGGTGCTCCCCTCCGTGACCGGCGAGATCACCCTGCGCATCACCATCGATATCGAGCTTGCGCACCATGCGTCTCCCCGCAACGGGGGACTTCCAGACCGCCGTTCGGACGGTTTTGCCGTTCCATGTCACGTCACGCGGAAGGCCGACATTTACTGAGATCATGCGAGCCATTTCGGCGAAATACCTCCTATCTCTCCACCGTCAATTCTTATGGAACTCCCAGTTATCTATTTTGCTGCGAGCAACAGCACGAATGAATACTCGCTTTCTTGTGTCAGTAGTCGACGATGAACGAGAAAGGCCTCTACTTTCTCCGTCCAGTCGAAGGCGCTTCCGCACTGGCCCGCTTATTCCACCCTTGGAAAGGCGAGAGGTCCCCGGCATTCCATGCCTCGCGGAGGCCAGGGCTGCTCAGATCCCAGTCTGGGCGGGTTTCCCTCGTCACGGCGCGCAGGTCGTGCCAAAGATCGACGACCGACGGACGGCCCCAGAACCAGTAGCCGTTGTAGATGCTGTAGATCACGAGGCCCGGCTTGAGGACGAGCGTGTGCGGAATCATCGGGTTGTGTTCGGGGTCGGTGTACTCCTGTATGTCGAGAGCCTTCTGAACGATCCGGTCAGGATCCGAGAGAAATGTCCACGCTGCTCCGACTGATGCTCGAAATTGCTGGAGCGTATGGTGGTCGTCGGTAGCGATCGTCGCGATTTGAGTGTATCCAACAGCGATCTTCGGGTAGAACGCGGCGAGTTCCAGATGCTGCTGGTGTTCCTTTGGGCAGTAGTGGCCGCGCGAGAGCGTGAGGATCAGCGGATCGCCGCTCTGTAGCTCGCTGAGCTTGCGCAGCTTGCCGGTGTGATCGGGCAGTTCGTAGTCGGGAAAAACTTTTCCGGGCTCAATATCAGAACGCATGATTGCAATCCTCCGATGGCATCCGTGGGTGTCACTTACATGATGTGGCGTCGAGCCGCCACCCGAGTTTGGTGTAGAACTCCTTCGAGTAGTCAACCTCCTCGACCGGAATGATGACCACCTCGAGCTTCATATTAACTTTCTCGGCGCTAGCGCCGCTGATCGGTTCACGGCCCGGAACCGCATTCAGAGTTGCCATATTTCCTCCTTATTCCTTGCCCAAAATCGCTGGCCACGTTCTTGCGTACACGCCGGCTTCCTCGGCTAACCGGCGACGAACTGCTGCCCACCGTCGACGTCGTAGGTCGCACCCGTAAGGGCAGTATTGGTCATGATGTGTACGGCAAGTGCGGCGACATCTGCTGGTTGAACAACCCGCCGGATGGGAAGTTTGGCTCGAAGCTGGCTGCGGCGGTTTTCGAGTTCATCGCCCAAGAGTGATGCGGACAACTGCGTGTCGACGAATCCGGCGGCAATCAGGTTCACGCGAACAGGTGCCAGCTCAAGTGCCAGATTGGCGGTAAGGGCGGGAAGTGCGACGGTCACTGTCGATGTGATTCCGAGGCCAATGGCCGGGCGGCGACCGCCGGTGCCTCCCATAAATATCAAAGTTCCTCCAGCTCTTACCTTATCAGCTGCGTTCCGGGCGACTTCGATGAATAGCAAAAAATGCTCGTTCAGAGCACGGCGTGCGTGGGCGCAATCCTGGTCGATGAGGCGGCCGTAAGAAGGTCGGCCAGCGGTCACCATGATGATCGATTGAGGTCGGCAGGTCACGGAAGAACTGCTCGAGCAGCGCAGGATCCGTGGCGTCAAAGGCGCTAGTGCTCAGCGCATGGACCTCGCTCGCTGCGCGCTGCAGGCGCTCAGGACTACGACCGGTTAGGATTACCTTCGCACCCTCTGCGCTTGCTCGTCGGGCTGTCTCGAGCCCGATACCGGCGCTTCCGCCGATCACGACCACGGTTTGTCCTAGGCGTTCCGGGTTCCGCTCGATGTGAGAGACAGCGATTGGATTGTTCATAAGCGCTCCGATTAGACCAAGCCAAATTAGGCCAGAATCACGATGGCGAATCTATTAGACGAACGTATCGACCATCACCAAAGTAATGGAGTGGAAATATGTGCACAGAGTGGTGCGTACTTTATTCCGCGCGCCCCAATACCAAGGTATCGCCGATACTATCGTTCAATTGATTTGCTGGAGCGCCTCGGGTGTAATCGCTGCGTCGCACCCGATTCCGTGGGAAGAGCGACACTCAAAAAAGCGGGCTTGGCCGCACCACTCGCCTGTCAGGAGGAACGATGAGTATTATCGACAAAGCGCTAAAAGCAAACCAGACATATGCTATGAAGTACGATCCAAAGCTGGGGGCGCATCCAACCCCCAAGATCGTGGTTGTAACCTGCATGGATCCTCGCCTCTCAGACCTCCCTGGAATCCTGGGTCTGCCGCAGGCCGATATCGACGTTATCCGAACCGGCGGACCCGCGGTAACAGAAGATGTGCTCGGGGAGCTTGTTGTTTCCAACCGTGTACTTGGAACGACGGAGATCATGCTCCTCAATCATACCGGCTGCGGCTTTACGACATTTACAGACGATGAGCTGAACAAGAAGCTGAGCACTTCGACCGGAGATGCTTCGCCGGCCCCAATGCGCTTCTTCTCCTATAAGGACCCCGAGGAAAATACCCGGGAGCAGATCAAGAAAGTCAGATCGCATCCCTGGATCGCAAAAGATGTCCCTGTGCGAGGCTTCATTTTCGACGTGGATACCGGACTCCTGCGGGAAGTGCAGCCAATTGCAAAGCACACTGCTGCTTGAAAGAACCTGGTCATACCCCGTCGCGTTTTGTGCGACGGGGAGGAGACTTGGGCTCCAGAACGTTGGGCTCCCAGGAGCTTCAGCAAGCAAATGACGCTGCGTTGAAGATTTCTGGATGAAGTGGGCCTGGCAGACTGCATCAGGGTATTCCATTGCAGACCGCGGTTCATCTCGCTCACGAAGTCCGGCGGCTATCACGGGCCAGTTTGCCAAGTGATTCGGCTGAGCTGGCCCAATATCTCATCGGAAAAACCATTGTGCGCAAGACCGGGCGAAACAGGATTAGCGGTCGTATTGTCGAGACAGAGGCTTACCCGCCCGGCGATCGGAGTGGTCATGCCTATCATGGACGAACGGCCAGAAACCAAACGCTATTTCTGGGCAGGGGTTTTGCTTACGTGTACTTCATCTATGGGACGTCATACATGCTCAACGTGACCGCTGAAGAGTCAGGTGTTGGCGCAGGAGTGCTGCTGCGCGCCATTGAACCTCTTGAAGGAATCAACCTAATGAAACGGCTCCGCAAAACCGACAAACTCAGAGATTTGGCGAGGGGGCCGGGACGGCTTGCGGCTGCATTGCAAATCGACCAGCGGTTAGACGGAGTTGACCTGTGTGCTAACGGTCCGCTTTGGCTTGGGACTGCGGTTCGAGAGACTGCGCACGTTCGCACAACCGTGCGCATCGGTATCACGCGTGAGGTGGGCCGGTTGCTGCGTTTTTTTGAGGCAGGCAGCCCGTTCGTTAGCGGCCCCCGTAAGGAGGTACGAAGTCGTTAGGCTTGCCTCGACTAGATTCGAGTTCGCAATACTTCACTGGCGCTTGCCAATCACAGAAATCGACAGCAAACAAAAGGATCACAATCAATCAGACACCAAGAAGGAAATATCGTCGCGCGCCGTTAGAGCGCGGGCGCCAAGAGCAGTCATGTTGGCGCTGCTGTGGCTCATTCCCTCAATCATATTCTTGTGTACGCTCAGCTTCGGTTGGAAACCGGTCTGGGATGCTTGGGGCAATTTATGTTTTCTGTTTTGCCCTCGGTTCGAATTGGGACTATCGCGTCATCTTCCTGATTCCGACGCAATGGTCCGCCGCTGAGTACAGCAACCTGTGAATTGGGAAGACATTCCCCGTTAATTTCGGATGAGCGACTGGATTTTTCCCTCCGCAGTTGTGATCCGCCGCAGATTGTCCTCGACGGCAGCATCGCCGCGGCTCTTCGCTTCCCGCGCGTGTTCCAAAGCTGCAGTTGCGACACGCGTGATTTGATGGAGTAGCTTACGGATTTCGGCCTCCAACTGGCCCTGACTCTTTTCGACCCGATCCATGAGATCGGATTGCACACGGGTGGTATTCATCTCCAACAGGTATTCGAAAAACGCCATGGCATCTTTTTGAATTATCGAGCACGCCCCGCCTAGCCCAAGAACGATGTCCGCCGCGTACCGCAGCGGCGAAGCCGGCTGCGCGATGTTAATCAGTTCCTCGAAGCGGAAGCGCGAGCCCACACGGAACCCTTTCTCGGAGTTCAGCGCATTCGGCACGCGGGAGAGCTCCGGGATTTTCGATTCCGAGAGCTTGGCAAGAAATTCGTTGCCGATATTCACAAAACGCCCCGCGACTTTGCGATACTCCTTTTCAGCGTCCAATTGTTCCTTCGTCAGCCAGGGAAGAACACGGCTGGCCGCAACCGTTTGCGCCGCATGCATCGCGTCCCGCCGGAATCTGGGGCCGTATCCATGACGTATCTTGCGGAATTCCTCATTTGCTTCCGCTCTTGCCGCAACCAGATTCTCCCGCAGGAAATTCTTTCTCCGTTCGAGAAATAGATCGGAGAGCCGATGCTTTTCCGCCATGAACAAGTACCCGATTTCTCTCAGCGATTGCTCCGTTTCCGCGATGGTTTCCCGCATGGCCGAAATACGCCGCTCGGATTCCTCGATCGGCCGGACCAACGCTTCCCGTTCTTCGAGCGTCACGGAAAGCATCTCCTCGCCCAGCCGGCGCAGACCCCGCTCACCGGCCGTTCGAACCAGCGTGCGCCCAGACTCCTCCACCAGCTTTTGCAGAGACGCCACCAGCAGGTCCCAGTCCCATCCGGTTTTGTTCTTTTCCAGGCGTTCGAATGCACTGATTTCGTAGATAAGGCCTACGGAACGCCCCAGCTTTTTCTCGAGCACTTTTCTCGTAAACGGCCCGGCAATCCGCCGCTCCGCCTCAGTCGCCCGGTCTGCTTTGTTGAGAACGACCAGCAGCTGTCGGACGTGCTTGCCTACTTCTTCGACCAACGCCAGTTCTTCTCCCGCAATTGGTGGATCGGCTCCGACTAAGATAATGGCGGCATCAATCTGAGGGGCGAAAGCCTGCGTTGAGGCAGTATTGCCGCCGAAAATCGATCCGAGTCCAGGCGTGTCGACCAAACACATGCCATTCGCGAGCAGCGGGCTAGGGACGAAAACTTCCGCGCCCGCGACGCTCTTTGCGTTCTCCGGGTTATGTTCCTCGGAAACATATTGCATTAACTCTTCGGGCGCGAGGTCCGTCCAAGTGCCGCCCTGGAAACGAACGCGCGCGCAACGTTTCTCACCGTATCGAAGCACGGTCGGTACTGTGGTGATGGGGACAACGCCGGTTGGCAAGACGGAATCTCCGACGAGGGCGTTCAGTAATGTGGACTTCCCCCGTTTGAACTGACCAATACACGCAACATAGAAGCGTCCTTCCCTAAGACGCTCCGCAAGATTCGTCGCTTCCGCTGTGACCTGTTCCGAACCGAACTCTTGCGCCAATTCCGCTAAACGCGTCAGCTTCCCCGCCACATCCACAGCCTCGCCCGACGGCGCGCCCGCTGCCGTCAGCTCGTTCGACCCCGTGACCGTAATCTTTTCCGATAAAGGGCCCATGTTCCGTTCTCCGCTCATCTAGCTAGATTCCAGTGCCGTGGCTGCCATGCGGTCCGATCCCTTGGCAGTGCTTCATCAGATAGTCCACGTGCAACAATTTCGTCTTAATGCGCCCGTCGAAGTGATAGCGCCCGTCTGCGGCAGCCTCGCACATTCGAAGAATCGCTCCAGGTAGCAATCCGCTAAACTCCAGAATGTCTTCGCGAAATCCGTGGAGATCAAACTGTGCCAGGCCGAATTTTCGAATCGCCCACTCGAGAAGCTCATTCGCAACGGGCACGGACAAGCCACCAATGTGCAACCTCTGCCCGTCGTTCCAGTAAAGCTGGGCCCCATATCCGAGTTCACGGTAGGTCCAACCGGAGGCGATGGAGTAAACCGGCGTCTCCCGATTGATCATCAATTCTTTGACAATGCGCGTAAGCATGTGGGTCATCGGTGCAAGGTCTTCCAGGAAGATCCAATATTCGCCCGCACCCGCTGCACGGTAGAGTAGTCCGCGCAAACGAAGGCTAGTTTGCTGTTTCACCCAGTGCGAAAACGAAGCACCGTACCCGGTGTCGGCACGGAATTTCGAGCGGAACAAAGGATCATCCGCAAATCCCTCTGCAATTCCCCGAAGGATATCGTGGGGGCTTCCGGTTCCTCTTGTGCAAATACACCGTTTCACGATTCGTTCAGGGAGTTCCGCCATGGCTCGTGAAACCAGCATGCTCTTTCCACAATCGGAGGCGCCCCAGACCAGCAGACTCTCACGCTTGCGAATCGCTTCGCGGATTCGAGCGAGTTCGCTCTTTCGCCCGAGGAAGAGCCCCGATTCGAGAGCGACGTCATGCGTGGACCGAGTCGCTGCCATAGCTGCCATCCTAAGATCGCGCCCCTTCCTGGTGGACGTACTTGATCACTTCCACGTCCGACATGGCGATCAGTCCTTCATCGACCATGGCATCGGGCGCGGGAATCAGTTTCCGAACCTTGTCCTCAGCGTCCACGATGCTCACCATGATCGGCGCATCATGCGACACCGATAGGAGATGGCTTCGCCGGATGATCGTGCTGGCACCGTAGCCCTCGATACCGCGATAAACGGTCGCGCCGGCGATATCCAACTCCCGGCACTTTTCGACGATGGCTTTGTAGAGAGGCTGCCCGTGCCATTTGTCGCTTTCGCCCACATACACCCGCGTCAGCTTGGCCTTGCCCTCGCGCTTCAGTGCGGGCGCTTGTTCGCCTCGCAATTCTGCCTTCTTATTTAACTGCGCGGGCTTTACAACCATCGTGCCTTGCACTTCGATCAGTCCGGTGCCCGCCATTTCATGCAGCTTGGGCAGCAACTCTTCGACCTTTTCGTGACTCTCGATAAACTCGATCTTGATCGGCAGGTTTTCCGTCAACCGCAGAATGCGCGTGTTGTGCAGGTGTGTCCAGTTCTTCCGCCGTTCTCGCTAGAATTTCCTCTACGAGCGCGCGCTCCTTGGTCGGCAGTCTATGCGACAACTCATGGGCGTGCCACAGGCAGAGCGTGCCGCTACTCCTCATCCATTCCGCGAAGGACGGCATTTTCACCTGCTCGACCAGCTCCTCGATCCTCACGGCTTCTTCCCGGCTCAACTCCGCGCAGAAGGCACACACTCTTGCCAAAGGGGCTTCTTGTTTGCGGCGCGCATCGAGAACCTGCGTGTATATTTCCGCAGCGAGAGCCGTGGGCGCGGAACGCGCCAGCAACCAGGCATGGTGGTTGCAGAGGTGGCTTGCCTTTGCCACGCCGGTCACCTCCACCAACCGTGTCTGGTGGTGACGCAGGACTGTGCAGACAAGGCACGCGCCATGGGCCGCCGCTTCCGTCATGGGCACCGTTCGAACTGCTTTTGCTCCATTCATACGCTCAACCTCCCCACAATTACGCCAAGCCACACCGCGACAAACCCTACAGAACGCTGAGAACGACGTTCAGGAACGCGATGAGCAGTTCTCCGTCCTGAATGACGCGAAACGTCTCTTGCTCGAAAGTGGAAAACGTAGTGTACGCACCAATAAATCTAACGGGGATCAGATACCTCCAGTTCGGGATCAAGTGCCTTCTTTCGGCAAGAATCGTGATACCAACCAGAAGCTCGCAATCGCACCCAGAAATCCTCCAACTCCCACCACCAGGTATTTCCCCATCGCTCCTCTCTCGTGTCGGCCTTAGTCTCGCTGCTCTTTCTTCTTCTGCCACTCTCGCTTAATTCGATGAACCAGCGGAAACACCAGTCTCCATGGAGACCCCACCCAAATCACGTAGATCATTCAAAACCGCGCTCTTGTCGCCGTCTCTGGGCCCGTTCTGTGCTCTTTCCGCTTGAGCACGATACCCGTCTGCAAACGAAGCGAATCTCTTTTCAATCACATTCAGCACAGAAGAACTCCATTCCCCCAAGACACCTGAATAGATGGATAACGTCTCAGACAGCGATTTCTCGAGGCGCGAATTCACGGACCTCCGGGCGCTCGTACCCAAAACGGTTTTCCCAAACACGCGCCTCCACGACGGAGGAGTGATCCGAAGGTCGCGCCCAGGAGCGAAATCGAAAACTGGCATCGCGCGAATGACGGATAGAAATTCTTCCTCGGATGGCCCGGTCGGCATTCCCAAGACCTTGGCGGCCCGTTCCAACTCGGAGTGAAGATCGCGCGCCAGGCTCTCGATTTCCTGGTGGTAGATCTTCGTCTGCTGGTGCACGTCTAACACAATGCTTTCGAAAACCACGAGGTTCTGGCCGACAGGGTCGCCCTTCTCGGACCATTTCTCGGTCAATCGAATGGCGGCCCGTTCGAGCAATAATTCACTCGCTCGTCCCAGCGCACGAATGTCTTTCTCCAGTCGATTTCGTGTTTCCGCGATTCGTCCGGTGGCCTTCCGCAGGCTGGCCTCAATCTCGCGAATCTTTTCCTGATCCGTGACCGAAAGCCCCCGGCTCCTCCGCACTTGCATCGTCAGCGCCGCGACGACCGCGTCACGAAGGGCTCCCACTTTACGCCGCACGGACGCCGATTTGAGTTCCCGGCAATGTTCGTACAGCGGCAGGATTTCGGCCACAAACCATTGATCAAGATCGTTTCGACGCGCCGCCATCGCGCTCACAGGATGCACCGGCAGGTCGATCCGGTATTCGTTCGCGATACTCTGCCGCACGTACCCGATCATGCGCTCCGTATCCTCGGGAGAAAGCAGGTCCGCTTTACTCAGTAGCACCTGCACCGGGATGCCCGCCCGATACAGCGCTTGAATCGTTTCGAGATCTTCGTGAGTAATCGTGGAGCCCGCATCGATCAGTACGACACCCAAATCACAACTGGGCAGATAGGCGAGGGTTTCCGCGACACCCGTGGTCGCGAGTGATCCTAGTCCCGGCGTGTCCACGAGCGTGACACCTTCGCGAAGCCGCTGCGAGGGCAGATGCACGACCATGCGGGCCACTCGCTTCTGGTTGTTCGGGTTTCCTCGTTCGCTTGCGAACTCCGCCAGTCGGACAACGTCCATCGTTTCCGCAGAACGTTCGGCGTACCACACCGTGAGCAACGGCGTCTGGTGATAGCGCAGGCGCGTCGGTACGGCGGTGATCGGGGTAACGCCGACCGGAAGGATGTCTTCACCCAAAATTGCATTGAGCAACGAAGACTTGCCCGAACTCACCCTTCCGAACACAGCGATTTCGAGACTCTGATCTTCCAGCCGGTCCGCGATGCTGGCAATGGTGCTACGAAATTCCACCAGGCCACGCTCTGTGACAATGCGTTCGATCTTGGCCAGGAGTTCCAGTTCGCCCGAGGTTTGTTCCAGCCGTTCGAGCCGCTGGCGCAGGTCTTGTCTCGTATCCTCCATCAGGTACCGATTCAAACGTTCAACCAAACCACGAAGTTCTCCACTGATTCCTTCGAGTTCCGTCGCTAGTTCCGGCGTCACCTCGCCATATCCCTGCATGTACCGCGGCCGTAACTCCTCAAGCGCAATGTCGATCGTCGTCAATGCGGTGTAGACCGCTCGACTCGTTGGAACCCATGCCCCTGGACGTGTGATTCCTTGTCCGTCAAGGACCCGCGCGAGCTGTGCCCGAATCCGGGAGAGATAGTCCTCGATGGTTCTTCTCTGCGTTGGCGTGATGTCTTGGACATAACGAGGAAAGGCGGCTTTTGACGCGGCGGAATGAAGGATATGTTCAATTTCACCGATCACTTTGTCCACATATTGGCAAGTCACAGTGAGACCACGCGCCTGAAACTCGTTCAGGCCCGGCGGGGCTTTGTAGTCTTCGGGGGTCATGCTGCCCTCACAATCGCCGGCAACCGGTTCTCGCCTCTTCCGGTCTTCACGCTCATTGCCTCCCAAATCGCGGCTGCACGGTGCGGTGCCCCGCGAGCAGCGTCAACGCCTGCTTGGGAGCCTGCCATTCCTCTTCCGTGATCAGGTCGCTGCGCCGGCCTTCATGTCTCAGCGCATAGCGCTGCAGGTTCTCGCCGATCCGCCTGAACGTTTCGCTTTCTTTCTCGAGCAGTTGCTTTGCCGCCGACGTGTCGCGGAGAGCGAGCAGCATCTCTTCGAGATGCGTCAGGCAGAAGCTGCGATCGGCATTTCTGTTTCCGTTCGCTCCCGCCTCCAACCGGTCCGCCATTTCCCGAATCGTCATCGCGCGAGACTCATCAGGAACTGGAACACCTCCTCCGTGCGCCAACGCGCGAGTTCGCGAGCGGCTGTGTTTTCCACGGCTTCCTCACCGAAACGAACGACGGCGACGGCAATCGCTCGCTTCTGCGCGAGGGATTCCATCAGTACATCTTTCGCGCCGAGTTCTGCCAGTGCCTCCATTGCTCGCTCACCGCAACCCACCAGCAGCGAAACCGTCAGATCGCCGCCTGGCAGAGACTCCAGGTTGCGGACGAAGGAGCGTATCTCTTCGTCCGTGTAATCTCTGCCGTTGGCGTGAAGCTCGTCTGTGCCGTACTGTTCATTTGTCCTTACCGTGCGTGCGCGACTGCTCCGGCGCGCTGATACGCCGATCGCCCCGCGTACACAGCGTGTGAACCCAGCTCCCGTTCAATTTCAATGAGCCGGTTGTACTTCGCCACGCGCTCGCCGCGGCACACGGAACCTGTCTTGATCTGCGCCGCTCCCCTAGCGACCGTCAGGTCAGCAATCGTGGTGTCATCCGTCTCTCCGGAGCGATGCGAAACTACGCAGGTGTAGCCGTTTTCCTTGGCTAAATCCATACACGCCAGCGTCTCGGTCAACGTTCCGATCTGATTCAGCTTGATCAGGATCGAATTTGCCACTTTCTTCGCGATGCCTTCGCGTAAGATGCTGGTGTTGGTCACGAAAATGTCGTCACCCACCAGTTGGATTTTCTTTCCGAGTTGCGCCGTCAGTTTTTGCCATCCGCTCCAGTCCTCCTCGGCCAAGCCATCTTCCAACGACAGAATCGCCGGATACTTCCGAATCCAATCCGCCCAAAGTGCAATCATTTCGTCTGAGCTTTTCCGTTCGCCGCTCGACTTGCGGAACACGTAGCTGCCGTCCTCGTAGAACTCGCTGGCGGCTGGATCGAGGTGAATGGCAATCTCCGATCCCGGTTTGTAACCGGCCTTCTCGATGGCGCTCAACAGCAGTTCCATCGCCTCTTCGTTTGACCGAAGCTTCGGCGCGAATCCTCCTTCGTCCCCAACAGAGGTCGAGTAGCCTGCCTTATGCAATAGCTCTTCAAGGAGTGAAATGTCTCCACGGCCGCCCGCACCGCCTCCGAGAAGGAAGGGGCACCAACCGGCGCAACCATGAACTCCTGGAAGTCGACGTTGTTGTCCGCGTGTTTCCCTCCGTTCAGCACGTTCAACTGGGGAAGCGGCAACAAATACTGTTCGCGTTTCTCCAGGTGCTCGTAGAAAGGCAGCCCTCTCTTTGCCGCTCTGGCGCGAGCGAACGCAAGTGAGACGCCCAGGATAGCGTTCGCGCCGAGCTTGGCCTTGTTGGATGTGCCGTCAAGATCAATCAGCACTTTGTCGAGAATGCTCTGCTCCGCAAAATCCCGGCCTTTGAGCGCGGGCGCGATGATTTGCTGGACATTCGCAACCGCCTTCAACACTCCTTTCCCGTTGTACCGCTTCTTGTCGCCGTCGCGCAGTTCCACCGCTTCGCGCTTCCCGGTGGAAGCTCCCGAGGGTATCTTCGCTACGCCAACCGCTCCGCTATCGAGCGTGGCCATGACTTCGATGGTCGGATTCCCTCGCGAATCCAGAATTTCGAGTGCGTTAAGCTGAGTAATTTTTGACATGCTTTGCCTCTTTCTCCGATTTGGGTACTGCTCCTGATTGCAACACTTTGACCAGGAATTCTTGGGTGGGAGCACTGACCGGCATCGACCGGATGCGCGCTGCCGTTTTCTCGACCAGATACTCGTAGTTGTGAAGCGTGACGGAACCATTCTCCCAGATCGCGTAACCTGCGCGCGGCGTGCCCGTCTTCGGTTGCCCGATGCTTCCGGGATTTACGACCGAGTGTTCTCCTTCGCGGAGAGAAAACTGAAGATGGGTGTGGCCCACAAACAGGAAATCCGTTCCCGCCACTGACAGTTCCTTCCGCCATTTTCGGATGTCCTTGCCGCAATAGGCGTGGAGCGGATTCGAAGGTACGGCATGACAGAGATAAAATGTCCACCGGCCGCGCCGCACCCAACGGTAGTGCGGAAGATCCGCAAGATAGCCCTTGTGTTTCTCACTCAGTACGGATCCTGTGTATCTCCGGGTTTCTTCCGCAGCTCTTCGGAATGCCGTCGAGCACTGAGGATCGCGGTCAAACGCCACGGCGTCGTCATGGTTCCCTCGAACCACCAAAGTCGCCCGCTTTCGGGTGAATTCGATCACCTCGGCTGGCTGCGGGCCGTAGTTCACCAAGTCTCCGAGAACCCATAATTCGTCGTAGTCGTTCGGGAGCGCCTTGAGCGCCTCATAGTTCCCGTGAATATCGGAAACGATGGCAATTCTCGGCGTTTTCGCGGCAAGAAACTGTCCTGTATCGTTCCTCCCGGCGCCATTTCGAGAGTCTTGCGAAGACCCCATTCGTTTTTTGATTCTCTTTTTCACTTTTCAGCCCTATCGCACCACCATCACAGGACAATGCGCGTAGCGAAGCACCTTCTCCGAAGTGGACCCGACCAGCATCTTTTCGAACCGCGACATCCCGCGCCGCCCAAGAATGATCAGATCGACGTGATCGGCTTCGGCTCGGTGCACGATCTGCTGAATCGGATGACCCGCGGCGATCGCGGTTTCCAGACTCACTCCCTGGTCCAAAGCGTTCTTCGCGATTCTCGTGAAACTCTCTTCAAAATGTTCGCGGGCATCGTCGAGCATGGCGTCCACTTCCACGCGTGTGGCCGGTTCAGGCGGACGAGCAACGGCGAAAACCAAAACCTTACAATCCATTGACTGGGCCATGGAGAACGCAATCTCCACTGCTTTGTCCGCTGGTTTTGATCCGTCGTAGCCCACCATCACTTTGCGGAAGTGGGGATTCTGCCTTCTGTGGGGCTGCTCCATGACTTCCTCCTTGACTTTGCTTTCAATCGGCATCGGCGGCTTCCTGTTGTGTAACGGCCACTCGCGAAAGCTTACTCTGTTCCTTCGGAAGCAGGTGGCGCGGCATGAACCACGCATTCGCAAACATCGTGGGCACAACTGCGCTTCCGATGACCGTAGCCACCAAATGTGAGTATTGGTTCTGGTCGATGATTCCGTGGCTAAGCCCGAATAGCGCCGAGATGGTTCCAAAGGTGAGGCCCGTGGACATCATCAACGTGAAGTACAGGCCTTCTTCCCGCTGGTAATTGAAAGCTTTCACCGTAGGAAGCAGGCCTATCACTTTCGAGATCATTTTCCCCACGAATAACGCCAGAAACACGAACGGTGCGGCAACCAGTGCGGGAATCGAAACGAACGAGCCAGCGCGGATGAAGTAGAAGGGCGTCAGCAATCCGAACGTCAATGTTCGCAGCCGGCGGATTAACACATGGTCCTTTCCTACAGTTCCCGCCAGGACCATGCCGATGATGTAAGCGGGCAGAACCGCTTCGCTTCCCGACCACACCGCCAACCCGCCCATGCCGAATAGCAGGAACAAAAGGTATTTCGCCTCTAATTCGGAAACGCGCCCGCCGTAATATTTGAAGAAGCGTGGCGTAACAAAGGGCAGGATGAAGAAGACGATGACACTGACGATCACGAAGACCAACGTGTGGTACGTGAACGGCGAAAAGATCAGGCCGAGAGCGATCACCGTTCCGAGGTCATTCACGAAACATGCCGCGAGGATCGCCTTTCCGAAGTCTGTGACGTTGAAGCCCAGCTCCAACATGACCGCGTAGACCACCGCAACGGAGGTAGTAGAGAGAGCTACGCCAGCCAGCCAGCTCGAACGCACCGTCCAATGCAAAATGTAATGAGCAATCGCGGCACAGCCAAGAAATGGACCGATGAAGCCCACCAAGCCAACCACGGTCGCTTCTCTCCACTTAGTCCGGAAAATTGTGGGATCGAGTTCCGCGCCTGCAAGGAACGTTAGAACGATCGCGCCGGTTCCCGCGAGGAACGTGATCCAGTCGGTCTTCCCGCCCAGCCCCGTTGCGCCAAACAGCGCTCCGATGATGAGCTGGGCCACCGTTCCGACGACGATCTCCGTGAGCGCTGTCGAAATCTTGAACCATATCGCCAGAAGCGTAGCAATGAGCGCCAGACCAACCCATACGGAAGCCAGTACCCATACATTTCCCATGGGCTACCTCGTTTCGGTTGTTTGGGTTTCTTGCCGACGGACATGACTCCGCGACAAGAATCCTTGTCAGGAGTCATCATCTGTCCCGGCTAACGGTAGGACAGCGGTTAGTGGCGAACTCCTTCGCCTGACCGCATTGTAGCAAGTCGCAAGGTCAAGTCAATGGGACGCGTCACACGAGATGTTAAGCACTGCCGTTGACACGCTCACTCGCAGAACACCATGACTTTCCAGAGCATATTATTCGAGCGACCGGACAAGGATTCGTCGAGAGAGGTGCTCGAAGCTCCTCCCTTCTTCGGCGATTTGCATCTCGACCAAATCGTGGAAGCCATCACGACCGGCTGGAAAGACTACAATCTCGCGCCGTTCTTCTATGCACGCCTGAACGATCTCGACGCCATCGCGTATCGCCAGGAAATCATGCGGGAACTCGAAGACAGAGTCCTCGTCGAAGAAATTAACGCGTTCTCGAGGCAGATGCGCATGATGCGGGAACGCCTTGAGCAGACCAAGAAGTTCGATGATTACAACTACGACGGTCCGCAGTTCGGTACGTGTGAAGCGAAACCGCCGCACCAGTTCAGCACTCCAGCGTCCGGTCTTTCCTTCAATGGTTCCATCCGAGAATCAAACGTGCTGCAGGTGCGTATCCTTGAAGACCGTCGGATATTTCAGCCCGTATCCGAGCGCGCGATCAAATCCGATATGGGCGAGCCAGACGAGCGCGTAAGGAATCCACCTCGGCCCGCCGAGGATGAGCGCTCCACCGAGCAACGCTAGCGGCAGCGTGAGTGTGTGTACCAAGTTATAGATTGCCGAGCCCCACCTGGCATTCTTCACGAACCCAATCATCGAAACGTCCGGAACCAAAAACAACGCGGCGAACAGCCACCAGGGATAATGGCCGGCGCGATAGAAACATAGCGCGACAATGAAGATTGCCGCACCCTCCAGATGCAAAATCCAACGCGGTTTTGTAAGCATGCGTTAGCCGCCAGCCTTTCGTTTTCTATCGAACCTAGAACGAAATTTTAATCCCCAACTGCGCTGCGAACGGTATGCCCACGGTTGTGCCGGGACCAAAGAAATCTCCCAACGCCCCGGCCGGATAACGCAATTGATTCAGGCTGGTAATCGGCTCCGTTTGCGTGCAAGACGGATTCAAACAAAATGCCGTGGCATTCGCGAGATTGTTTACAGGGGTGGGTAGCGCTGCAAGATTGGTGATGTAGAACGCGCCAGGATTATTGCGATTGAACAGGTTAAAAAACTCCACGAACGGCAATACCGACCAGCGTTCATGAATCGTGAACGGCCGGCTGACACGCATATCCAATTGGATATAGGGCGTTCCGCGAAATTCATCAAGAGTGGTTTCCACTCCATTGATCACGGCGCGCGTGCCGTCGGGCGTCGTCATCGTGAAAGGCCGCGCACTTTCCGCCTGGCCGAGCATGGAAACTTCGAATTCCGCCGGCAATCGAAACCTGCCGACAAATACAAAACGATTACGTACATCTTCGCCGGAGGGGCCGTAGTCGCCGGGAGCGAACGCGTTGTAGGGATTGCAAACACCGTTTACGTAGTCGAACAGCTCGCCCAAAACGCATCCCCAGGTTTTGGCCGAGGAAAGCGTGTAATGCGCCGCGAGGTTCAGCCTGCGAGACACGTTTCCTTGCACGCGCAGCGACAGCCCGTCGTAGGCGGAGCGATTGTCCGACCGGAACACGGCGGCTTCGGGATAATCGTATCTGCGGTAGGCATGCATTCCCGTTTCGCGCGTATAGTCCGCGCTGATCATCCAGTTGGCGTTGAACGCGTGCTGAATTCCGGCCGTCGCTTGCAACGCGTAAGGCGTGTGATAGTTCGGATCGATCAGCGAGGGAGTGACCGGTCCGTTTTGCAGGCTGCCCGCATTGACGGATTGAAACGCGGTGACCCAGCCATTCTGCGCCAGATCGTTGAAGTACAGCCCGACGCCGGCGCGAATCACGGTTTTCTGTGAAGCGCCAAGGGCCTGCGCGATGCCCAGGCGGGGCGCGAATGCCTTGCGGTAATCGTGAGGAATGCCATTGACCAACCCGGTGCTCAACGCCGGGTTGAAGCTCTGGTCGCGGCCGGACGCGATGAATAAACCAAACGTAGTGTCATAGCGCAAGCCGTAATTCACGGTGAGCGACGGCGTGACGTGCCAGGAATCTTCCGCATAAAGCCCGAGACGCTGCACGTTCTGCGAGAAACTTCCATCGCTGGCAGGCGTGGCCACGCTTCCCGCGGCGTAATCGACCGAAAACTGCGCCTGGTTTGTCAGATAATAGGTGGGATCTTGTGGAAACGTGACGAATGTTTCGGGGTTGGCTGTAAGCGCGCCGCTGAGAACCGGCTCGTGTATGAAATTCATGCCAAAGCGCGGCGTATGGTGGCCCATGACGTGAGTTACGTCGTAGCGCACCTGGTATTTCTGCTGGTTTCGCAGCACCGGAAAGTCCGCAATGCCGGTGACGAACTGATTGTCGCCATCGGTTTCGAAACCGGTAATAGCGCTGGACGTGGTAGTGAATGGAAACGCGAGCGCGAACCCTAAATCGGAGTTGCGCGTTTGCGTTAGATGAAGCCCGCTGAATTCCAGCACCAGCGAGCCGATCCACTCCGGGGAAAAGGTAAACTGCTGGCCGATAACGGCATTGAAGTAATTATTGTGAGAAGTTACGCCGGTAGAGGGCAGTGCCCCCTGCTGTACTAATGCATTTTTGGTTGTGTAGGTGTCCACCGCGCCACGCAGGAACCAGCGCGAGCGTTCAGACTGCGCCCAATCAAGCCGTATGGTGCCAAGATAATCGCGAAAGGGCACCGGCACGCTGCTGGGCACGGCGATTGAACTGACCCCGGGAATCAGGCCCATCGCCGCCAGTTGCGCCAACGCGTTGAACTGCGCGGTGCTTGCGTCGCTGTAAGCAATGCTGGCGTCCTCGTGCACGTATTCCAGCGAAGTGAAGAACCAAACTTTGTCTCTCACGATCGGGCCGCCGAGTGTGCCCACATAATTCTGGCGAGAGAAGGGCTGCTTTGGATTCGGCGCAGGATTATCGATGGGGAATCGCGCGTTGAGCGCTGCCGCGCGGTCGTACAAGGAAAATTCCCCGTGCCAGGTATTCGTGCCGCTGCGCGTGGTGATCACCACGGAACCCGCGGTCGTGCGGCCGGTGTCCGCATCCGCCTGCGCGGTGCGGAAGGCAAATTCCTGAATCGCGTCGGGCGAAAAATTCTGCAGAAACCCGCCGATGTAGTCGTCAGAGTTGTCGCCGCCATCGACAGAAAGTTCGTTGTTCAATCCGGAACTGCCCCCTGTGGACACGGCGGTGATGCGCGCTTTGGTCGGATCGGAAGGCTCGACCGGTTCCGTGCCCGGCGCAAGGTACGCGATATTCGCAAAGCTACGCGCCGCCAGTGGAATCGTCTCCAAATCTTGCCGGTAAATCACGGCTTGATGCACGGCGCCCGCCGTATCCAGCGGCTCCGTGGTGATCGATTCCGTTGCAGCATTCACCAGCACCTTTTCTGCAACCGATTTTGGCCGGAGGGTGACGTTGACGTCCTTCTCAGTACTGATCGCGACCACTACGGTCGAGCGCGCTTCCGTAAACCCGGGGGCGTTCACGCTAAACTGATACGGGCTCGGCGTGAGCTCCTCGATTCGAAATTCGCCGCGCGAATCCGTCTGCGTTTCGCGCGTGATCGACAATTGCGGGCTGGTCAGCACAACTCTTGCGCCCGCCACCCGCGCCCCGCTGGCATCCTGCACAGTGCCGCGCAACGCTCCCCGCGGATTCTGCGCGAAAGCCGCGAGCGCGATGGCAGCGCACAGCGCCATCGCCTTGGCGAAAGCACACGCCACATCGAAGCTATTACGAAGGATCACTTCCCACTCTGGTCCCACTTTGATGTGCCAGTATAGCGCCCGGCATACCTTCCCTAAACCGCGGTGGTCTGCGAGTATTCCGCTGCTCGCGCCCTGCAATTCGGGTTAGAATCCGCCGTTGTTCCTCGAAGGAGGCACGATGGTTGACCGCCGCTCGTTTCTCTCCTCGCTTGCCGGCATTGCTGCGTTGAACGCCAGTCGATTGCAGGATGTCTGCCAGGACATCCTTGCGCACGCGCCGGACAAATTGCCCGACCGCACGCTGTATGACACCGACGAGGAAGCATATTGGACCGAAATCCGTAAACTTTTTCTGATTCCGGAGGACGAAATCTATCTGAACAACGGCACGGTGGGTTCTTCTCCCACACCCGTTTTGAAAGCGGTTTTTGAAGGCTATCGCGATTCCGAGCGCCTGGCCCAGGCCGATCCCGAAGATTATCCGATCTGGGGTTATGCCGCGTGGAACGAATTTCGCGATCCGCTTGCGGAATTCATACCATATCCTGGGACAAATGCAAGAACTGGGAGCGCAGTCCTGGACGTCGCCCGATCCGGCGCTGCGCTGCGCCATCGGTGACCATCGAACCGTACAAAATGCCCGATCCCGAAATTTGGATGTGGAAGGAAAAGAAAATTCGCATCCGAGGCGGTTTGCCGTCCAAGCTGCGTTTGTCCACCCCCTACTATCTGCGAAAAAAGGATATCGAGCGGTTCCTGCAGGCTTGTAACGAGTATCGCGAAACGCACCCCGCCTGATCCGCGAGCGAACTGGTTGGCCAGATGCTCCGGCGCGTGCCATACTTTTTTTCGCTCGCGGCATCGCTAGTTTCAGCGGCAAAAGGACGGGCTCGCTCTCAACCATGGTTCGCAAGACTTTGTTTTTAGGCTCGTTCCTGACACTTTTCTCGCTCGCGCTGGCGCAGACTAGCCGCGGTCAAGACACTTCCACGCAATTTGAACTGGGCGCGCAATATTCCACCATCCGCGAGACCAATTCCGCTCTCGAAGGGAAAAATTTCTCAGGATTCGGCGGCCGTTTCGACTGGAACCTCACTCGGCGGATCGCCTTCGAATCTCAAATCGATTACTTCCCGGAAAATGGCCTGCCGCTTTCCCTGATTCAAGGCGGTCAAACGGTCCAGGCCGTTTTTGGCATTCGTGCCAAGGTGATCCAGACCCGGCGCCTCTCTGTGTTCGGGCTTGTGCGTCCGGGATTGCTGCACTTTTCTGGCGTGGAAGTGCTCGCGGGCGGCCCCAGTATTTCTTACGCCGTGCAGCCGGCTACATATTTCGTGCTGAATCTAGGGGGCGGTATCGAGTATTACGCTTCTCCGCGATGGGTGTTGCGCGCCGATATCGAAGGCGACCCTTACCGTGTGCCTGCGTTTTTATCTCCCGGCGGCAACGCGGTGCTCGCCGGGAAAATAAATGACACGACGCGGCTAAGCTTCGGCGTTGCATATCGTCCGGGCACGCTTATCGAAAACGAGCCGGAAACCAACGTGCCCGGCAAGTGGGAATTTGGCCCGCTCTTCAGCGCGTTGATGATTTCGCGTGAAGGGCAAACGGACAACGTACGCACCGAACCCGGCGTCGGTGGCTACGCTTCCTACCGCTTCTACGGCGTTTTCTACCTGGATGGCGACTTGCTTTATTTTCCGCGCGGCACCGCCAATTCTTCCAGCCCGCAGGATGGCGGCACGATTCTGCAAGGGCTGTTCGGCCTGAAGGGCGGCATCCGGAGAAATCATTTCGGCTTTTTCGGTAAAGTGCGCCCGGGATTCAACAGTTATTCCTCTGCGTTGACGAGCACCACCAACACGGGAGGATCGCCTACCGACGCCTACGGCCGCTCCACAAATTTTGCTCTCGATTTGGGTGGCATCGTTGAGCTGTACCCCAATGAAAAAAGCACCTTGCGCGTTGAGATCGGCGATACGCACCTTTTCTTCGGCACTCGCGACTTGACGATTGATGGAGAGACCACCTCCGTTCCCGGCGGTAAGATGCAACACAGTATTCAACTCATGCTCGGCTACGGCTGGCGCTTCTAGCCCGCGCGCTGGCAATTGGAGAATTTTATGACGCAGGAACTCTGGACCGGCGTAGATCAATACATCAATGAAACGCTGATTCCCGGCGATCCTATCCTGGAAGCCGCGCTGCAGGCCAGCGAAAAGGCCGGATTGCCTTCGATCCAGGTTTCTCCTCCACAAGGGAAAATGCTGCATATCCTGGCTCGGTCGATAAAGGCTTGCAACATTCTGGAAATTGGCACGCTGGGCGGCTATAGCACGATTTGGCTGGCGCGAGCGCTCCCTGCGGGCGGGCGCTTGCTCACGCTGGAGGCGGATACCAAGCACGCAGAAGTGGCGCGCGCCAATGTTGCCCGAGCCGGGCTGGCGGAAATGGTGGAGCTGCGCCTGGGCCCGGCGCTGGACACTCTTCCACATGTAGCCGCCGAAAGCCGCGGCCCATTCGATCTGATCTTCATCGATGCCAACAAATCCACTATGGCGGAGTATTTCGATTGGTCGCTGAAACTTTCGCGGCCGGGCACGATGATTATCGCGGACAACGTCATCCGCTCCGGCGCTGTGGTGGACGCCGCGAGCAAAGACGCCGACGTGCAGGGCGTGCGCCGCTTCAACGAACGTGTGGCCGCGGAGCCGCGCGTGAGCGGCACGGAGATCCAGACCGTAGGCAGCAAGGGCCACGATGGATTTGCCTTGGTTCTTGTGCTGGCTAACTGATGGCTCGCAGAAAAACACCAACCTGAGAACTTCACTTGTTGTGGTAGCAACTGTCCAAATCGCAGGCGCAAACGAAGGAGTGCGGAAAGCTAAACAGACGGGACGGGCCGGAACTGCATTCGTGCTAGTGCGCTTTGGATTTCGCGTGCGGGTGGCGGGTGCCCAAGCCAATTTCCAGCGGCGCATCCTTTGGCAGCACCACTTCTCGTCCGCGCGACAGAAAATTTGAATAAATGGATGCTGAGGCTCCGTACGCGGAAAAAGCAATTGTGACTGCATTGGATTTTGCGGCCAGGCCAATGAGCGTGCCTGCCAAGCCGAATCCCGACGCGCCAGCCCCCGCTCGCACAGCGGCATCGTCCGAAGGATCAACGGTGGTTCCGCGGTCCATATCAGGATGCGCGGCAAGCGCGGCCATCAACAACGCCACGCCTGTGGACAGGTAACGCGTCTTGCTATCCGTGGCATGCGCGCCGCCCTCTTCGTCGAGCTTCAAGTGCGCCCTTTTGTCCACTTCGATGCCTTCCAGCGTGCCTTGCACTTCCTGCAGATTGCCGCCTGGCATTTCGATGTGCTCAAAAATCACGCGCAGTTCGCCGTTACGGTGCAAGCGGCGCGCCGGCCGTGCTTCCACCACTTGGCCGATCAACCGGCTGCCCGAAGGCAGCAGCAAGCGATAATCGCGCGAGTAGACGGGCTGGGTTACTTCCGCGACCACAGGCGTTCCGCGCGTGGCCGTTGCCGAGCTTACCTCCAGCAGCAATCGCGCGTGCAGGATAGTGTTTGCAAGCGGTAGGCTGCCGAGTTGCGACAGTTGATCCTGCGTCTGCGTTTCTGCGCCAAAATCCAGCTCTTGATTCAACGATGCGCTGAAACGTGTTCCGACTTCCACATATTGTCTGCGGTAAGGCGACTGCTCCACCAGAAATTGCTTCACCCGGTGCCACTTTCCGGGTTTGCGAATTTCGTCCGCGGCTTCGTGGGCGGAGGCGTTTGCTTCCTGCACCGTCTCTTTCATTCCCTGCTTGGCGGCGCCGACCGCTCTGGCAGCACCGCTTTTCTGTGCTTGCTCCTGTTCGTCATCCTGATTTCGTTCCGGCTTGCTGACGACATGGACAACTTCCGCGGCGCCCGGTGCGACAGTGGTCTCAATGCCGAGTTCCAGCCCATCGGCCAGCAACAGTCGATCAAAGGTCACCTGATATTGGCGGAAGGGAGAGAAATTTCCGTTGGCATAAGATTCCAGGAGGCGCAGTTTCGCGACGGGAACAATCTTCGTGACATGGCCCGTGACCATCGTTCCCGCCGGTATAACCGCCTGGTCGAAGGCATAAACCGTTTGCACCACATGTCCTTGCACGGCTTCGCCTACGTGCGAAATGCGTGTGCGCTGGTCTATTTCGACACGCAGTGCCGTTCCTTCGGGTAGTTTCAGGACAACGCGGACAGATTGGTCGGTGGAATCGTCATCGTCTGCTTCCGCTTCGTCGGGCAAAAATACGGGCGGGGGACAAACGAAACGCACCCGGTCTCCCGCGGGCGTTTCGGAACAGCTGGTCGTCGAATCTGGCGCATGGCTAGAAGGCTGCTGCTGCAGTTGCCAGTCGGGCTGCTGGCCGGGGGACGATTGCGCGCAACTGGTCGCAGCGCAAAATACCAATACAATTGTAGCCAGCGCGGCGAGCGTGATTTTGCCCATCGGTCCCGCCTTCGGCGCGTTTTTCCTGTGGGGTGGGGACTGCCAATCGCGCCGGAGAGAAAAACTTCGGAATCCGCACCATATCGCACTGACGAACAGGTGTCCATCGGAAATTGGACGTTTCGGCGGTTCCCTGTGTTTCCATTAGCCGATTTCTTGTGCAAACCTTGTGATAGACTTCTGCGGGTTGTCTCGTTGGACCCGCGTACATTTCGCTCGACCCTGGTTTTGTTTCAGACTTACGGCACGGCCACGGAACCTCTGCCACGGATTCGACGTCTGAATAGACATATAGGCCCCGGTCCACGTGTGGGGTCAACCGTCCGACATGCAAAACCCTTTCTCTTTGGAGGTCGTAATGACGAGAAGATTCACCTCGCCCATCTTCTTTATTACTGCAGCGATTCTGCTTGGTATGTTCTCTCTTCTAATCGGCGCGTCGCAATCGATGGCGCAGTCCAGCAACCAATACGCGCTGTTGCGCAAGCCGACCATTAGCAAGACGCAGATCGCCTTCAGCTACGGCGGTGATTTGTGGGTGGTGGATCGCAACGGCGGAGATGCGCGGCGCCTGACGAGCGACATTGGCATCGAGATCGATCCAATCTTTTCTCCCGACGGCTCGATGATCGCCTTCACCGGCGAATATGACGGCAACGAAGACGTGTACGTGATTCCCATGGCGGGTGGCATTCCGAAGCGCCTCACCTCGCATCCCGGCAGCGACCAGGTCGTGGGTTGGACTCGCGATGGCAAACGCATCCTGTTTCGCTCGCCGCGTGGCAGCTATGCCGGCTTCACGCAGCTTTACACCGTGGACGTTTCCGGCGGTTTACCGGAGCCGCTACCGCTGCCAATGGCGTATGAAGGTTCCTATTCGCCGGATAGTTCGCACCTGGCCTATGTGCCGTTCACGAATTTCCGGGAGTCCTGGCAATTCCAGCGCGGACTGAAACATTATCGCGGCGGCACCGCTTCGCCGATCTGGATAGCGAAGCTTGCGGACTCCTCGGTCGAAAAAGTTCCTCGCACCAATTCGAACGATTCCGCGCCAATGTGGGTCGGCGATAAAGTTTATTTTCTTTCGGATCGCGACGGCCCAGTGTCTTTGTATGTCTACGATTCCAATACGAAAAAAGTTAGCCTGGCGCTGCAGAGCAACGGAATGGACATTAAGTCTGCTTCCTCTGGGCCGGACGCGATCGTTTACGAACAATTTGGCTCTCTTCATGTGTTTGATCCGGCAACCGGCAAACAGAACGCCGTCAATGTTCGCGTGACTGGCGACTTTCCCAGCGTGCGTCCGCATTACCTGGATGTTGGCGACCAGATCCAGGCCGCTGATATTTCTCCCAGCGGCGCTCGCGCGGTATTTGAAGCCCATGGCGAGATCCTGACAGTTCCGGTGGAGCATGGCGACGTCCGAAATCTCACCAATTCGCCCGGCGTTGCGGATCGCGACCCCGCATGGTCTCCCGATGGGAAATGGATCGCTTATTTTTCCGACGAGACCGGCGAGTATGCGCTGCACCTGAGTCCGCAAGACGGCATGGGCAAAGTGCGCAAGATCAACCTCGGTGAGCCTCCATCGTTTTTCTATTCGCCAACATGGTCGCCGGACAGCAAGAAGATCGTGTTCAGCGATAAACGGCTGAACCTGTGGTACCTGGATATCGACGCGGGCAAGCCGATAAAAATCGACACTAACGCGTTCGACGAAGCGAATTTCAATCCCGCCTGGTCGCCAGATAGCCGCTGGGTTGCGTACGCACGCCAACTCGACAGCTCCGTGCATGCCGTTTTCGTTTATGGTGTGGAAGACAAGACCGTTCATCAGGTCACGGATGGATTGAGCGACGCCGTGTCGGTCACCTTCGATAAGAACGGAAAATATCTGTACTTTTTTGCGAGCACGGACTTTGGCCCCACGATATCCAGCAGCATGGGTGCATATAAGGTTCCGGTGACCCGCAGCGCGTACGTCGTGGTTTTGCGGAAGGATATGAAATCGCCGCTGGCTCCGCAGAGCGATGAAGAAAAAGTCGCGTCAGACAAATCCGCGCCCGTCGACGATTGCAAACCGGAAGGCGAAGGCAAGCCGGAAGAAAAGCCCGCTGCCGACAAATCGGATAAGACCGCCGACAAGTCCGCCGACAAGAAAGATGAAAAGAAGGACGAGAAGAAAACCGATCAGGCGGCCAAAGAGGGAGACAAAACCGCTGAAGTGAAGATCGATTTCGACAATATCAATCAGCGCATCCTGGCCTTGCCGATTCCGGCGAATAATTACGACACTTTGATCGCCGGAAAGACCCATGTGCTGTACCTGCTCGAAAGTCCGCTGGTCAATGACGGCAGCGCCAGCGGCCACATCGTGCACAAATTCGATGTGTGCACCCGGAAGACAGACAAGCTGCTCGACAATGTCGGCGGGTTCGTCATTTCTTCAAACGGCGAAAAGGCACTGTACGAACAATTGCCGCCGCGTAATCCGATGGCGCCGGCCGGTGGTCCGCCACCGCATGGCCAGTGGTCCATCAAGCCCGTGGACGGCCTTGGAAAGCCTTCGGAGCCGGGCAAGCCGGATGGAACGCTGCATACCGAAGCGATGAAGATCTACGTCGATCCACGAGCCGAATGGAAACAGATCTTTCACGAGGTGGCGCGCATCGAGCGTGACTTCTTCTACGATCCCAACTTGCATGGCGCCAACCTGAACGCGCTGATCGCTTTCTACCAGCCGTTTGTTGACAACGTGATGAGCCGCCCCGATCTGACCTACATCTTCAGTGACATGCTGGGCGAAATCACGGCGCAGCATGTGTACATCGTCGGCAGCGACCGCCCGGATGTGAAGCAAGTGAATGTGGGGTTGTTGGGCGCGGATTACTCCATCGATCACGACCGCTACCGCTTTGCCAAAGTCTATTTTGGCGAAAACTGGAATCCCGACTTGCGCGCACCGCTCACGGAACCGGGCGTGAACGTGCAGAACGGCGAATATCTTCTGGCTGTGGATGGCCGCGAACTGCACGGCAGCGACGAT
The DNA here is from genome assembly GCA_963701055.1 of Candidatus Acidiferrales bacterium. Lineage (GTDB taxonomy): Bacteria > Acidobacteriota > Terriglobia > Acidiferrales > UBA7541 > Acidiferrum. The sequence continues at coordinate 6,629,048 of OY969563.1, forward strand.
GTTTACAGCTTCTTCATCGAACGCGCCGGCAAGGAGGTGCAGTTGAAGGTGGGGCCGGATCCCACGGGAAAAAATGCGCGCGTGGTTACCGTCGTGCCCGTCGGCAGCGAACGCAGTCTTCGTTTGCGCGACTGGATGGACGGCAATCGCCGCAAGGTGGACGAGTTGAGCGACAACAAACTCGCTTACGTCTATCTGCCTGATACTTTTATCGGCGGCTACACCAACTTTAACCGCTATTATTTCCCGCAGAACGACAAGCAGGGCGCGGTGATTGATGAGCGCTTCAATGGCGGAGGCTGGCTGGCGGACTACATCATCGACTGGTTGAACCGCCCTTTGTTGATGGCGGCCATGACGCGCGAAGGCAAGGACGTGGTTCTGCCGCAAGTGATTTTCGGCCCCAAGGTTATGCTGATTAACCAGTACGCGGGGTCCGGCGGCGATGCGCTGCCATGGATGTTCAAGCAGCTCAACATTGGGCCGCTCATCGGCACGCGGACCTGGGGCGGGCTGATCGGCATCGGCGGTTATCCCACGCTGATGGATGGCGGCGCTATCACCGCTCCGAGATTTGGCTTATTCAATCCCAAGACCGGACAGTTTGACGTGGAAAACATTGGCGTTTCGCCGGACATCGAGGTTGATCTCGATCCCGCGCTTTGGCGGCAAGGCCACGACCCACAGCTGGAAAAGGCCGTGTCTGTGGCATTGACCGATTTGAAGGAACATCCGGTGGCGCCGATCAAGCGGCCGAAATATCCGGTGTACAACTGGCAAAAGGTGCGTTCGGATGCAGCCAAGGAGAAGGCTGCCGCGCAATAAGAATCTGTAGCGCTGAATATTTGTGGAACGCGTGGCTGCGGGAGCGCGTCAACGGTGCGCCGCCCGCCAGTGCTCCTGGGTCCTTCGCGACATCTTCGGGCAGAAATTTCAACGCAACGAACCGGTGCAGCGCGATGTCTTCGGCCTTGTACACCACTCCCATTCCGCCGCCGCGGAGCTTCTCAATGATGCGCTAGTGGGAGACCGTCCGTCCGATGAGCGAATCGTCCGCCGCCATAGTGCCGCAATCTTAGGTTGTGTGCGTGAGGCAAGTCAACGAACCAGTAGCTCACAACACTAACGAAAGGCAGCACGGGAAGCGCCGACAGGTCAGAAGCGAGAGCCTGGTTATCGTCAAAATTTTGCATCCGTTGGCCTGTGCTCGGAATCAAAGGGGCGGTAGGGTGCGAATCAGCAAGGTTGTTTCAAGGAGGAAGGAATGGGTACATCACCAAGGATGTCCGAAGAGAAAAAGGTTGTGTACACCGCAAAAACGCGCACTGTTGGGGGCCGTGAACATGGTGTGGGCCGCAGTTCGGATGGGCGGCTGGACGTCAAGCTTTCTATCCCTGGCTCAGCAGGCACCGGCACCAATCCGGAACAGCTGTTTGCCGTGGGCTGGTCGGGCTGCTTCGAAGAGTCGATGAAAATCGCGGCTCGCAAGTTGAAAATCAGGCTTCCCGAGGAAACCGCTCTCGACGCCGAAGTAGATTTGTGCAAGACCGGCGAAGATTACTTTCTGCAAGCTCGCCTCAACGTCAGCGTGCCCGGGCTGGAGCGCAGCGTAGCTCAGCAGGTGGTAAACGCCGCGGAGCAGATTTGCACGTATTCCAAAGCGATTCGCGGCAACGTGGACGTGACGATCAAGCTTGTCTGAGCTGCGACAGCCGCGCCGAAAGGCTTGCGGCTATTACGTTCGACAAAGAGATTACTGCGCTTGTGGTCATTGATCCGTGCAACGACTTCATTTCCGAGGGCGGCAAAATATCGCCTTTGATCTGCGTGGCCTCAAGGAGTGGCTCGTGGCTGGCGCGCGCCTCGGCGTAGGCCCGGTTTATGGGTTTCCCGTCGAAGGTCTCCGCCGTATACATAATTCCGTTGCTTAGGTTGCCGTTGTGCGGGATGGCCAGAACCTGGCCGCCCGTTTTCTCCGCGTAGGCATCCATGTATTTCCAGAGTTCCGCAGGATCCTGGCTGTCGAATGTGGAAAAGGGGACGATCTGATTCGCGTGCTCGGCGTTATCGCGGAAAATGACGGTGCGATGAAGGTTGTTGCCTCCAGGAGCGGAAGTCCACTCGAAACCGTGCAGCGTGGTGAAAACGCCGGGCTCGTTCCACTTCTCGGCTGCCTCTGTGGCGTGAGCCCACGCTGCGGCCGTGAGGTTGCTAGCGTCGAAGACAGCTTTACCGGGCTGTATCGAGACGACCGCTTCGATGGCGGCTTTGACACCTTCCTCGGGGCTTGTCTTGGACATGTCGTACCAGCGCTTGGCTTGTGGGTTGGCTAGGAGTTCAGGGCTGCCGGCGCGAAGCTGATCGGAGATACCCATATACTCGGCGTGGTCAGTGATGGCGAGCCAGTCCAGCGGCCTGTCCTGTTTGAAGTGCACGCCGTTGTCCATGACAACCTCGCCGCCGGTAGCCACTTTGAAAAGATCGTCGGGCGAGAGCGTGACTCCAAACATTCCTGCGTCGAAAGAGAAGCCGGTATGGACGTGCGCAACGCCCCAATAGACGCGATTTGGATAGGTCTGTCCGACATTGGGAGAATATTGCCCACCGCCGACGACCGGAGCTGGTGTTGGCTTGGCCGTCTCCTGTGGCGCTGCGGCGGCAGACACCACGCCGACTATCTCACCCTTGCGAGCATTTGTACTGCCTGGTGAACGCCAGTGCAACGCGGAACTTAATGCGAACGCTCCAACCACTCCCATTGCCGCCAAGACCAGGACTGCGAACGGCGCCTTCTGCAATCGCATATTTCGTTTCATCGGTCTCCTCTGTCGAATCAACAGCCATTGCTAGTTCGCGCCAATCTTTTGGTAATTGGAATTGGTGGTTGTGACCACCAACTGCTTTGCGGTCGCGTTAAGAATTGTTTGCGACTCGTAATTCGTGCCATCCGGCAGGCTGGCCATCTGCACCTGCAGCGTGACCACGTCCTTTTCCTGACCCATGTAGGTGTTTATGTTCAAGCCGGTGATCTTCTTGGCGGCGGGGTCAAACGTGAGGGTCATCTTGTCGCCGGGCTGGGCATAATCCGCGAAGACGAGGTTAACCGCACCTGCTACCGGGCTTAAAGAAACTTTGCCAGCCTGAAAGTCTGCCTGCATTTTCTGTGGGTCGGGTGGCACGTACAGACCGAGAACAGCTTTCACGTCCTGCATGTAGTCCTTCATTTCCTCTTTTTTCTTTTCAATTAGCTTTTGCTTTGCTCTGCCACCGCTGGGTGGTGCCGGTGGAGGACCGATTGGAGTCTTTTGGACCTTGCCGTCAGGACCGTAAAGGCAACTGTTCTTCGTCGGGGGCTTCGCGTCTCCCTTCAAAGTAAGCTGCGTGGTTTCTATCCATTGGTACTGGCGGATCTTCTGCTTGTTTTCCGCCGCGGCCTGTTTTACGGCTGCAAGCTTTTCTTGAATTTCAGGATTCTGTGCGATAACCGGGAGGGCGATTCCAAGCGTTACTGCGGCTATCACAATCAGACGCTTGCTGATCTGGACAACGGTGCTGGCGATCCGTTGTGTCCCGTCGGTCATTGGAGGGTTGCGATTCATTTGGATTCTCCTTAGTCCTTGCTCGATCAATTTTCACCGCTCACAAGTGGACGAAGCCTTGATGTCGCTGCAGGATATGCGGTTCTTTGCGGCGTTGCTTCACACCCATGGATATTACGGATACTGTCGGCTTCGCTCTCTCAACGGTAGTGTCAAAAGTAACAATCTAATGTTTTAGACAATTTGGCGTGACCCGCTAGCTTTCCGATCTAAAGAATCTTGAATGCGATGGACGTGGCCTAACGGAAGCAGGAACTACGTCTCATCCCCCCTTTTTCTCGTGCACTCTCAAAACGGTAAACGCATCGCTGTCCTTCTCGGAAATTTACTTGAGAGTGTAGTACTAATCTATTAAGATCGGCCTTTTGTGGCTGTGACGTACATCACATTGGCTGGCAGGGGCTTTACGGAGGTAGCCGGTATCCCATGCGGTTTGCAGCACGATCAAATTCGCGTTCGAGCCTGTGTCATTAATGACAATAGCCCGTTATCTCGCTCTTCGGTACTTTCTCCACATCAGTCAAATATTGTGCGGAGACCCGGCGGCGGGTTTCAGCCTTTGTTGAAAGGACACAGACATGCGCATCGTTCGTTTGGCTTTACCAATATTTGCTCTATTACTCGTGGTGGCACTTGTATCCGCCACGCTTGTACACGCACAAGTGGGCAGTCTTCAAATCATTAAAGCGGTCTACGGTAAGGGGGGAATGGGCAACGACGTAACCCGACGCCTGCAAAGGATGATTCAGAACAACACGCTGGATGTAAAGGTCACCAATGCCAACATGGGCGGAGACCCCAACAAAGGCGCGGACAAAAGCTTGAAAGTCGATTACAGCTTTCGAGGACAGCGTAAGCAGGTGGTAGTCAACGAAGGCAGTCGGCTGAGACTCCCCTGAGTTGCCGAAGTCGCCATTGCTGACGTTACATTCATGTCGGAGCAGCACTTGTGGTCTTGCAGTTTCCCCTCAGCACCTAATACCCCGGGGGTTCTTGACGGGTACAGTTACAGGCGGGGGAAAAGTGATACACCCTGCTACCAGCCATGAAACAAAGATCATACCTGTGACACTGTGTCACTTGGCTCGTCGCTGGCGCTCTGGTTGGGACTTATCGAGGGCTGGACCGGGGTTACGTGTGCCAGGAGGATTTTCCATTCACCCGCCTCATTCAACAGAACAACACTCATTCTGCGTGTCCACGCACGTTGTTCGCTAGCGAGCAGAGCATTCCTCCATAGCACGCTCGCGACAGAAAGCTCGTTCGTTTCGGCTAGCATCGCTTCGACGACGTTGGTAGCGTTTCTCTTTGCGTAGGGCGCGAAGAGCGTCCCAAACTCCTTGTAGATTTCTTCACGATTCCATGGTTTCCCAGAAGCATCGATGAACTCAGCGTTCTTTGCAAAAAACGAAATCAGTTGTTCCGAGTTGTACTGACCGGACCGACTTTTTGTACCAGGGCGAGTGAGAGAGTTTACATCTACGATCCGGATCTCAACCCCACCTACCAAGAGATGGCCATGCACTATCAAGTGGGAGTCGTGCCGGCGCGCCCCCGACTACCACATCGCCTTCGACGCCAACTTCTACAGCGTGCCCTACACCCTGGTGCAAGAAAGAGTGGAAGTTCGAGCGACACCAACTACCATCGAGATCTTTCACCAGGGCCAGCGCGTAGCCTCGCACGTCCGTGGTTATGGACGAGAACAGGTGTTCACGCAGACAGAGCACCGGCCGAAGAGTCACCAAGCACATCTCGAGTGGACGCCCTCACGCATGGTGAGCTGGGCCGAACAGATCGGACCGAACACCGCCAAGTTGTTAGAACGGATCCTCGCCGAAAAACCGCATCCAGAGATGGGCTATCGATCCTGCCTCGGGATCATCCGATTGGCCGAGGAGTACTCCTCGACGAGGATGGAAGCAGCGGCTGACCGAGCCATACGGACCGGCGCTTGCCGCTTCCAGAGCGTGAAATCGATCCTGAAGAACTCGCTCGACCAGCAACCACTCCCCGAACTTCCCATGCTTCCTGTTCCGCCATCGCATGACAACATTCGTGGCGCCGAGTACTTCGAGTAAAGGAGAGAGACGATCATGTTGCAACAGCCGATGAAAGAAAAACTCTATGCACTCAAGCTCCAGGGAATGATCGAAGCACTGGAGCATCAAGAACAGGATGAAGCGACGCGGGAGTTGAGCTTCCTCGACCGTCTGGCACTGCTTGTCGATCAGCAGTGGAACTGGCGCCAGAACCAGGCCCTCACCAGACGCGTCCTGGCGGCTCGCTTACGGGGAGCTGCCTGCGTCGAGAACATCGACTATCGTGCCGAGCGAGGACTGAACCGGAGCGTGATTCGTGCCTTGGCCCAGGAGTCTGCCTGGGTAGCCAACCACGAACACATCTTCGTGTTGGGTCCGACCGGTGTGGGCAAGAGCTATGTGGCTTCGGCACTGGCGCAGAAAGCTCGCCGGGATGGCTACCGGGTCTACTACACGCGGGCCGCAGCGTTGTTCCGGGATCTGAGCCTGGCACGCGCCGATGGCAGTCTGCGGCAACTGCTGAGGAGGCTGAATCGGATCGATGTTCTGGTCGTCGATGATTGGGTCATGGCCCCGATGTCGGAACCGGAGAGAAGAGACTTCTGGGAGATCGCCGAGGATCGCTACCAGACGCACTCGATGATTCTGACTTCGCAACTGCCGGTGGCTCGCTGGCACGAACAGATCGGAGATCCTACCCTGGCCGACGGAATCCTCGACCGCTTGGTGCACAACGCACATCGCATCGAGATGCGCGGGGATTCAATACGTCGACAGAAAGGAGTAAAAGAGGAAAAGTGAATGAATCGGCGGGCCAAAAGCTGTGGAAAAGACGGGCATAAAACACCCTTGGAAATCGCAGGAGCGATTTCCACTTTTCGCACAGCTTCAACAACAACAAGGTTGACGATCGCGATCACTTTCAACAAACTGCAAAAACCAGCGTCGCTTCGCTCCGAGGACTGATCGGATCATCCCGGAACACTGATCGGCATCAGAGCGGAATGCTGATCGCCTTCACCGGAACCCCCACAATAGGTGTTACTTCCGCAATCGACCATGTCGGTCAGTACCCTTACCGGTAATACATCTGTGATCGCCAAAACCTGGCTAGAATCACTGAAAGCCATATTAAGAATCCATCGCCATAAATACAGCCTGACGACGGTGTTATCCTGGACCGGCGATGGAACAAATCCCAATCGAGGTCACCGTATATCTAGCGGTTCTGGTGCTAGGAGTTGGAGGCTACTTGGTGGCTTCGTTCGCGGAAAAACCGCTCGTTCTCAAACTTGCGTTTGGGAGCGTCGCGTTAGCTACCGCACTTTTGGGGGTTTCGCTGTTCTTTGGCCAATTTTGGTCTTTTGCACGCTTGGGTATAGCACAAAAAGCTCTTCTCGCAGTGATGTATTTCGTGCTCGTTCTCACGGTTCTCGGATTCATCTGGAGGTCCGTCCGGCTTCTACCTTACCGCGTACCTGTAATTGTGGATATTGGAACGACGACAGACACGGAAGGCATAGATTTTAGACATTTCAACCTCTCTGTGAATCAGTCGGTCAAACGGAAGTGTTATGAAAGAATGCCTCCGTCAATCAAGAAAGGTGTAGAAGGTAGAGTCTCGGTCCAATTTCGGATCCAACAGGACGGAAAACTGCCAGACGGTTTCATGAAAGTACTATTGAGCTCAGGTGTGAAAGAAATTGATGAGGCGAGCCTAACTGCGATTCACGATGCAGCTCCGTTCGACCATCTACCAAGCGGCTTTTCTCAGCCATTCGTTGAGTTGCTCATGGAGTTCCTTTATAATCTCGAAGTCTTCCGTCGTTGAGTTGCTCACCGACTTCCCTTACAACTTCAAGTTCGTGAGACACTAGTGGCGTTGGAACCCAACTGTGTCCTTGAGGCTGTCGGCATGCCGACTGGGCCGTGGTACGCAATGCATACCGTTTATGAGCTTAAAGAGTTGGTTCCTTCCACTCCGGGATGGGACAAAGACGCCTTTTGCTACGCCAAGAAAGAGCACATCGAGTTCGCGGAAGGTGCGAACCTCTTCATCACCTATAGCGCAGACTTGCCCGCGAACACCATGTCCTTTAGGTTGAACTTGGCCTCTACCGAGGTATCCGAGACTGTAAATCGAAAAACAAAAGTTTTGGCGCTGGGCTGGAGAAGTGGTTGACGCGGAAACAAAAAGCGGATGACAGAGCGGTCCGCTTCGATGAACGCGACGTTGGTAGCGTGGACTTCCTCTTTCCCGTTTACAAGCAGCACAGCGGAATCCTTACCAACTGGCGCATCTCCGGGGAACCGAGATTGATCTGACTTAGGAAAGGATGCGCGACTACCGAAATGATGACTGTGTCACCAGAACCTGCTCGATCTGAGCCGGGAATATCGAGCCGACCTTTTGCATCGTGTACCCCCGGGGTTTCTTGACCCTGTGCGTCGGCGGCAAGTACACTAGTAAATTCGGATAGCTGCCGTGGTTGTGGCAGTGGGCTTTACGATGAGAATCCCTTAGCCAGCGCGGGACGTATGGAGGGCCGCTTGAAGGGCGGCACGCGCGATGGCGCATGGGATTTTCCATAGCCTTATCGAGAAACATCGCATAGAGAAACAAGGGGGAATGTCTTGCCAAAGCGTACTTTTCAACCGCGGAAACGCCGCCGCGCCAAAACTCACGGGTTCCGCTCGCGTATGAAGACGAAGGGCGGCCGCAAAGTGCTTGCGGCGCGCCGCAAGAAGGGACGTCATCGCCTTACACCCGAGTAGCGGCGACGAAGCCCCCAGCGGCCAGACGAAGGGGCTGGCGTTTCCACGAGAGGCGCGGCTGGTGCGGCGCGGGGAGTTTGACGCCGTGTACCGCACGGGAAAGCGCTTCTCTAGTTCCCACTTCACCGTGTTCGTTCGTCGTAATGAACTCGCCCTGAACCGATTCGGCTTCAGCATCAAGAAGGCGTTAGGCGGCGCGGTGGTGCGCAATCGCATCCGGCGCCGGTTGCGCGAAGTGGTGCGCTGCCGCCGGCAGGAGATATCGCCAGGATGGGACATCGTGATTCATCCGAAGGGTTCGGTGGGCAAAGCGCCGTTCGTGGCGATCACCGAAGACCTGTTGCGCCTGCTGAAGAAGCTGTGAGCGACGCGTCCAAATCCGCAGAGCATTCCACGGGCGTGCGCGCGGCTTTGTTCACGCTGAATCTCTATAAAACCTATTTGTCGCCATTGCTTGCGGGGAATTGCCGCTACCAACCAACGTGCTCGCGTTATGCGTATGAAGCGATCGAACGGTTTGGCGTGGCGCGCGGGGTGTGGTTGGGAACGAAGCGCCTGCTGCGCTGCCATCCCTTGGCGCGAAAATTTGGGTACGACCCAGTTCCGGAGAAATGGGAAGAGATGCGATCGAATTCTGCTATGCCTTCTGACACACACGGAGCGCGCTCGTGAGCACGCCACCGCTGAACCAGTTTCCGCCAATCGGCCCGAATAAAGACAAGTTCACGCCAGAGCTGCGCATCCTCGTCGCTTCGCTGCTTTCCATGGTGGTGATTTTGCTGTGGGCCAAATATTTTGCGCCGAAGCCGCCCGCGCATCCACAGCAGAATAATGCAGCAGTGAGCGCGCCCGCAATGCCGGGGGTGCCCGCGAACGCCGGTTCCAACACCAGTACCACTGGAGCTGCCGCCTCACCGGCTGCAACGGTCAACGCAAACACAGCCGCAGCGGCGAGCACTCCCGCAGTTGCAGATGCGCAAGAACGCACGATCGTGGTGGAAAATGCGCTTTATCGCGTGGAATTTTCGAATCGTGGAGCGGTGGTGAAAAGCTGGCAGCTGACGAAATATAAGGACGACGCGAAACCGCAGCACACGCTCGATCTCGTCCATGTCCGCTCGGCGCAAATGACCAGCGGCTGGCCCTTCTCCGTGGTGCTCGACGATCCGCAGTTGGAAAAGGCCGCGAACAATGGGCTGTACAAAATTTCCACCAGCGATTCCTCGCTGAGCGCGCCCGCGGATGTGACGTTCACCTGGAGCGACGGGCATCTGGAAATCGTCAAGAAATTTCACTTCGATCATTCTTATGTGGTGAACGTGGAAACCACCGTTACGAATAACGGTTTGCCTGTCCATGCGGGACTTGCCTGGCGCGGTGGCTTTGGCGACGAGACCGTAACGAATCCCGCGCCCATCACCACAGTGATGACGTTCTACAGCGAGAACGGAAAGTTGGCGACCACCGGCTACAAGAAACTTCGCTCACCGGAAGAGTGGGGCAACACGTGGGAAAGCGGCAAGAGTTTTGCGGGGATTGAGGACCGCTACTTTGCCGTGACTTTTTTGCCGCCGACCGACGCGCCTGCCACAAGGCTGGAGACGCGCTACTGGAAGGTGTGGGACACCACGACAGTGGATGGTAAGCAGGAATCCGAAGCTGTGCCGGAAGTGGCCGCCGCGACTCCGACTCATCCCGAGGCGATGCGCGTTTTCGTTGGGCCGAAAGATTACGACATGCTGAAAGCGATGCAGCCGCCGCTGCAATCGCTGGTGAATTTCGGAATGCTGGAATTCATCGCGGACCCGCTATTCCACGGGCTGAAGTGGCTGCATAACTATATTCCGAACTGGGGCTGGGCGATTGTGGTGCTCACGCTGCTGATCAACATGGTGTTATTCCCCCTGCGCATTTCCAGCTACAAAAGCACCATGAAAATGCAGCGTGTGGCGCCGGAGATCAAACAGATCCAGGAACGCTACAAGAAGTACAAGATGAACGACCCGCGCAAGGCCGAAATGAACAAGGAGGTCATGGCCATTTATTCGCGCGAAGGCGTGAATCCTGTTGGCGGGTGTATTCCGCAGCTATTGCAGCTACCTATCTGGTTTGGTCTGTATCGGGCTTTGCAAGGCACGATTGAGTTGCGGCACGCGCCATGGTTCGGCTGGATCACCGATCTTTCGGCGAAAGATCCGATTTATATTTTGCCGATTTTGATGGGGGTAACCATGTATTTGTCGTCGAAAATAACGCCGGTGCCGACGACGGATGCGCAACAGGCTCAAATGATGAAGATCATGCCCATCGGCATGGCTGCTATGTTTATGATTATTCCGTACCCCAGCGGCCTGGCGGTGTATATTTTGACGCAGAGCGTAGTTGGCATTGTGCAACAGTGGTATCTGAATCGGACTCACCCCATCCCCGCCCCGACCAAGCCCACGCGCGCCAAGAAATAGCGCAGGCTGGTTGGAAGATGGACTCTGACGACTCAGTCGGGAGTTACATGACAAAAGAACTTGTCCGCGAGGGGAAGCTTGACCGCGAAGCCACAGCGGAGGCTCTGCGCGATTTCCTGCGAAAAATCATTGCGTCGGCAAAGCTTGAGTTAACTGTGAACGTACGGGCGGCCGGGTCGACCAGTGGTACGGAAGAAGGCGAAGCCGAAGTTTTTGCGGACCTTGACGGTCAAGATAAAGAGATCCTGACGGCCCGAGGCGGAGAAGTTTTAAAGGCGCTTGAGCATCTTTCGTTTCGAGCGCTTGGCCTTGAGCCCGCTTACCACGAAAAAATTCATCTGGATTGCGGAGGCTTTCGCGCGCTGAGGTTTGAGGAGTTGCGCATGACCGCGCGGGTGGCCGCGGAACGCGTGCTTGCGTCGAAACAGCCATTTCAGTTGAACGCCATGTCTTCCCGCGAGCGCCGCATCGTGCACCTTGCGCTCAAGGAGATGCAGGGAGTACGTACCGAAAGCGCAGGCACTGGCGAAGAGCGCCACATCGTGATTCATCCCGCGTAGCTTTGGAGTGCGGCGGCGGTTAGCGCCCGACCCAACCTTGGCTGATGGCTTTTCCGTCGGCGGAAAAGCGTACGCGATAGGTGAAGGAGCTGGGGCGATCACGCCTGATTTGCGGAAAACGCTTGTCGGAAAATTCCACGACGGCGTCGTTTCCCTCTTTGTGGAACTGGGTTACGGGGAAGCGCTCGAACCACAGCACCTTTTGCACTTCCGGGAGCTGGCGCGCCACTTCGATGTATTCGTTGGGCGCCGCGTCCGGGTAATACGTGCGGGTGATGACCTCGCCAGCCGGGTCGGACTTTTTCAGCAGATCGTCGATCAAATCAAAGCGGACTTCATACACGCCACGCGGCGCTTTCACCAATCCATCCCAATGCCAGATCGACGGCGGAAGCGGCAGCGCCCCGATGGACTGAACGTCCAACTGTTCCTGCGCGGCAAATTGTTTCACGCGTTCGAAGGCCGCGCGGTGCGCCACGGTTGCGGCAAGAATATATGCGATGGCGAGAGTGAGCCCGACGCGGTTCCACGTGGCATAGCGAACGCGCAGACCCCACCCACGCGCGGCCGGCAGAAAAAATAGAACAGTGAACATCACCGTGGCGATCAGGATCGCGGAGCGGGAGATTTCCACACCGACGTTAAGTGCGAGCCGCGAAATCAGCAGCGGTGTCGGCGTGAAGATCGCCCACATTATGACGGCGCGCCTTCTTACGTGTTTCGCGTCCTCATAGGTCCAGGCAAGCAATTGCGGGATCAGCAAAATTCCAGTGAATGTGAAATCTATAATGAAAAGAATGTCCCGGGCGGGACGCGACCATTCCAGCGGGGACCAGATCATGGTGCCGTAGTCGGTCAACAGATCCAGCAAAATATGGCTAAAAATGCCCACGGCATATATTGCCGTCAGCATCAGGAAGGTGGGAGCGGGCCACTTGCGCCAACGCGCGATAGCTTGCGTCCCCGCGGCCAGGATCACGGACCAAATCGGCAGCAGGAGCAGCGAGTGGGTGATGCTGCGGTGCCAGGTGATCATCAACAGCGGATTGCTGGAGAAAAATTCGCGCACTACGTCGATGTCGGGAAACATCGCTCCGATCATCAGCGCCCAAGTCGTCAGGCGCTTTTTTTCAATTTCCGTGGTGGGAAACAAATCGCGGCCACCGAAAGCGGCTTTACTGATTAAAGCCCCAGCAATTCCGTGAGTGATTGTGTCCATGGATAGTAGTGGGCAGAAATTTTAGATCACGTGCAACAAAGGAGAAGTTTTATTCAGGACACGGCCGATTCGCGCAGCATTTACGCCGTGACTTTGCAAACACTCCAACGCAACCTTTTCCGTTTCGGGCGAAATGGCGACCAGCAAGCCGCCGGAAGTCTGAGGGTCGAACAGGATGGCGCGGTATTCCTCCGGAACGTCATCGGTAAAACCTACACAATCGCCAATGAAATCGCGGTTATTCTTCAGTCCGCCTGGAATCATGCCATCGCGAATCGCGTCGAGCGCGCCCGGGAGCAACGCGAATGCGTCATGACGAATTTCGAAGGAAACCGGCGCGATGCCATTGTGGGGATCGCCCAGCGCCATTTCTCGAGCATGGCCAAGAAGGCTGAAGCCTGTCACGTCCGTCACGGAGTGAATTGAGGCCTGGCCTGCCCTCGATTCAAACTCGCGCAGAGCGAGGCAAGCGGCATCATTCAAGCGGCTCATCGAGGCAATCGCTGCGTCGACGGATTCCTTCGATGCGTGTTCCCTTTTTTGCGCGGTGGAGATCACGCCGGTGCCTAGCGGTTTGGTGAAGAGCAACAGGTCGTTGGTCTGCGTGCCGACATTTCGCCAAACTCGATTGGGATCGATCAAGCCGGTTACCGCATAACCGAATTGGATGTCGTCATTGCGAAGGGAATGCCCGCCAATAACGCTGCATTTCGCTTCCGCCATTTTATCCAAGCCGCCGCGCATAATTTGTTCGAGGATGGCAGGATCGCCTTTTTCCGGAAATCCCACAATAGAAAGAGCAGAGATCGGACGGCCACCCATCGCGTAGATGTCGCTGAGAGAATTGGCGGCGGCGATCTGCCCAAACGTGAAGGGATCATCGACAACTGGCGTGAAAAAATCGACGGTCTGCACCAGCGCCAGTCCCTGACCGAGCAAGTAAATGCCGGCGTCATCGTTGGTGCTGAAACCGACTAAAACGTTGGGATCAGTCTGTGCGGGGAGATTGCGCAGAACGGCGTCGAGTGTTCCCGGCGCCATCTTTGCGGCGCAGCCTGCGGCCTTTGCCATGGATGTGAGTTTGATCGTTTCCGCCACGTGAAACCTCGCTGAACTTCGATTCGATTATAACGATGCCGACAGCTTCGCGCTCGTTGCAGCCAACGTGACCGGCGAGAGGAGCAGCTACGGCACGATGGAAAGAAAGATAAATACGGCGAAAATCACCAGATGCACGATGCCTTGCAGCACAGTCGTGCGACCTGTTCCCAGCGTGAGAATACTGACCAGCAGCGTGAGCGCCAGTAACAGTTCTTCCTTCGGATTGATGCCGAGCGTCAAGGGTTTGTGCAAAAGAATGGAAACCGCCGCTACGGAAGGAATCGTCAAGCCGATGCTGGCCAGCACTGAACCTAAAGCCAAATTCATGCTTGTTTGCAAGCGGTTTGCGCGGGCTGCTCTGAACGCTGCCAGGCCTTCCGGCAGCAGTACCAGCCCGGCGATAATGATGCCGACGACGCTTTTGGGCGCGCCTGCTTTCTCGATTCCAAATTCCATGATGGGTGTGAGCGCTTTCGCCAGCGCAACCACGGCGACAAGCGAGACCAATAATAAGCTCGCGCTCAGCAACGCCACTTTGTTCGTTGGCGGTCGCGCATGGGTCCCTTCGGTTCCGCCATCCGCCGGAAGAAAATAATCGCGGTGACGCACCGTCTGTACAAAAAGAAACGAGCAATACAGAGTGAGCGAAACGACGGCGGCGAATATGAGTTGAGAGGGGCTAAATGTCGGGCCTGCGGTGGTAGTTGTGAGATTGGGGAAAACGAGCGTAAGCGTCGTCATCGCGATCAGCACGGCCAGCGCGGCGTTTGCTCCCTGAAGCTGAAAAGATTGCTCGCGATGACGCATGCCGCCAGCGAGGAGACATAGGCCGACAATGCCGTTGCAGACAATCATGACCGCGGCGAATACGGTGTCGCGCGCAAGTCCGGCCTTGTCAGCTCCTCCAGTGACCATCATCGAGACGATCAACGCTACTTCGATGATGGTGACGGCTAGCGCCAGGACCAAGGTGCCGAACGGTTCGCCCACGCGGTGCGCTACAACTTCGGCGTGATAGACCGCCGCGAAAACAGTGGCGATCAGCGCGAATGCCTCGGCGGCGGCAAGAGGCCCACCGGATCCCAGGAAAAATTGCAGCACCAAAACAATGCAGGCCAACAGGGGCCAGGTCCACGCCCACCAGGGAAGCCGATTTGGAGTCGTTGCCAACGTTGCGTCCTTTTTGTGCCGCGCAGGCAAGATATCACAAGCGAGGAACTTGCGTTCATGGCTGGGAAAGTGTTCTTATCGCTCAATGCCTTGGGACTTCTGGCTGATCCTGTTGGTTCTCGGCGTGTTGATTCCGTGGAGAGGCCGATTGCGGCTGCAACATTTATTGCATCTCCCGGTCGTGGACACAAAAGAAAAGCTGGCTCTCTACGGATCCACGATTGCGTTCCAATGGATGTTGATGGGGTTGGTCGCGTGGCGTGCTTTTGCTCGCGGCTTGACTAGCGCGGACCTGGGACTCGCGCACCGTATGGGATGGGGGTTGGTGGTTTGGAGCGGGGTGGGTACTCTACTGCTGGGTGCTTTCCAGTGGTTCAATCTTCGGCGCGTTGGACGCATGACTGGCGCGATCCCGGATTTCATGCGCAAACTTGCGGAGCGCGTACTGCCACACGGTTCCGTGGAATTTGTGCCGTATTGCGCACTTGCCGTGACGGCGGGAGTCTGCGAAGAATTCCTGTACCGTGGATTTGTTATGGGTGCACTGACCCGCGCGGGGGTTTATCCTTGGGCCGTTATAGTTATTTCCTCTGTTCTCTTTGGCTTAGCGCATAGTTATCAAGGGCGGAGCGGTGTGGTGGGAACGACATTGATGGGAGTGCTGTTTGGCATCGCGCGCCTGGCGTTTCGGAGCCTGTTTCCCGTGATGATCTGGCATTCGGCGGTTGATATCGCTGCGGGGATTGCGGGGCCCAAGTATTTGTTGACGCAAACAGACTCGGAATAAAGTGTTTTATATCAATTGATTACGGAGATAATCAACCTTAATGACAACGAATGAGGGTAAACCGCCGGTCTCCGAGGAAACGATTCGACGAGCGCTTGGCGAGTTTCAGATCGCGGTCGATTATCAGCAAGTGCTTTGTATTCAGAAGTATATAAGGATTCTGTTGCAGTGGAATGAGAAGTTGAACCTGACGGCGATTCGCGACCCGCTGGAGATGCTACACCGTCATTTTTGCGAATCAATGTATGCCGGTGTGGCGATTCCGGGCGATTTTGGTCGGCTCGCCGACATTGGTTCAGGTGCTGGATTTCCCGGCATTCCTTTGAAGATTTTACGGCCAGAGATCGATCTTTTTCTGGTCGAATCGAATATCAAGAAGGGAACATTTTTGGCGGAAGTTGTTCGTGAACTTGAGCTTACGAATGCGCGGGTGCTGATCAGCCGGTATGAGGAGCTGTCCGAAGAGCTTGCGCCGTTGGATTATGTGTGTTCGCGCGCGATTGGGGAATTTGGTCCATTTCTGGATTGGGCGGCATCTGATGGATTGTCGGCGGGGCGAACTTTGCTGTGGATAGGCGGCCGCGACCTGGACGAAGTGACAAAATCGACGAAATGGGAATGGCAGCAGCCTATTGCTGTGCCGCAGTCGCTGCGGCGATACCTGCTGATCGGGACGAAAAAGTCGCAAATGTCGGCGTGACGACGAATTGTCAGAGATTTTGGTCGTTGGTCGAAAAGTAACGATTCAGCCTTCTCAATTCACGCTTCAAGTTCTCGATAATTCAATCTGTGAATTTGTCGAGCCGACGCGCGGAGAATGGTCCAATGTGAAACACATGGTTCCACGTGGAACAAACTGTCGATCGGCAGTATTCGAAGCGATTAGGAGTGTGACAGGCTTGTGACGGGGCCTGTGGAAGAATCGGCGACTTGCACATGGCGATTTGGCGCGGTAAGTCGCTGACTGTGAATCAACTAGGGGAATATGTTCCACGTGGAACGTCAGGCTTCCACAGAAAATCCGCAGACGACGTTTGTTCCACGTGAAACAACTTGCGTCGATACGACGGCTCTGTTATTTTTTCCTTCAGTTTGTTGGGGGAATTTTGGCCCGGGTTATTGCTATTGCCAACCAAAAAGGCGGAGTAGGGAAGACGACAACTGCCGTCAACCTCGCGGCCTGCCTGGCGGCGGCCGAACAGCCTACCTTACTTATCGACTGCGACTCGCAGGCCAACGCGACGGCGGCGATCGGCTATCCTAAGGACCCTTCCCGGCGCACGATGTATCACGCGCTGATCATGGGCGAGCCGTTCGAGAGGATCGTGCAAAAATCGCAAGTCGAGGGGCTAGACGTTCTCCCTGCCGACAAGAATCTAGCCGGTGCTGCGGTTGAGTTGGTGGTGGCCGAACACCGAGAGTATAAACTGCAGGCCTTCCTGCAACCCCTGCGTGCGAACTACAAATTCATTGTCCTCGATTGTCCCCCGGCTTTAGATCTGCTGACACTGAATGCACTGGTCGCTGCAGACTCCGTCATGGTGCCGATCCAGTGCGAATACCTGGCACTCGAAGGGGTATCCGAATTGCTTGATACTCTTATGCGGATTCGAAGGACGCTAAATCCTAGCCTAGAGATTGAAGGGATCTTATTGACGATGTATGACGAGCGCACGACGCTCTCGCGGCAGGTGGCCACAGATTTGAGAAGTTTCTTTGGAGCACAGGTCTTTCAGAGCCTGATCCCGCGCAATGTGCGCCTAGCGGAAGCTCCAAGTTTCGGTAAACCTATTATTTTCTATGATATACATAGCAAGGGTGCGGAAGGCTACACGCAACTTGCACAGGAGGTAATTGCCAATGCCGAGAAACGCGTTGGGGCGGGGGCTCGGAGCGCTCATACGGGAGCCTGAGCCTCAGGTTCCAGTCAGACCGGTGGAAGATGCGGCGGTGCCAGCAGCTGTAAGTGTGCCGACGTCCGGTGGATCGGCGGCTGCGGCTGCGCCAGCGATGAGTCCGGCGCCAACGGGACCATTGCTAATTGATATTGAACTAATCGAGCCAAGTCCGTATCAACCGCGGACACGCTTTCGCGAGGAAGCGCTTGATGAGCTCGCGCGTTCGATTCAATCGAGCGGCATTATTCAACCGCTGGTGGTGCGTCCGATCGGACATCGCTTTCAACTGATCGCGGGCGAACGTCGCTGGCGAGCTGCGCAGCGTGCGGGATTGACCAGTGTGTCGGCCATAGTGCGTCAAGTGCCCGATGCGCTGGCGTTGGAAATGACGTTGGTCGAAAACATCCAGCGCGAAGATTTGAACGCGATGGAACAGGCGCGTGCCTTCGAGCGATTGATGGCGGAGTTTAACGCAACGCAAGAAACGGTCGCGGAACGCACGGGCAAAGATCGCACAACTGTGGCGAATGCGATTCGTCTGCTAAAATTAGAACCAACGATTCAGGATTGGATCGAAGAAGGAAAATTGACCGCAGGGCATGGGCGGGCTTTGCTGGCCGTGCCGGATTCGCAGTTGCGGATGCGCTATGCGCAGCGCGCAGCGCGAGGTGGATTGACAGTGCGCCAGATTGAGCGGTTGGCTTCGCGGCGATCACGCGGGGCAAAGACAATCGCGGAGAGCTCGGTGGATCCGAACATTCGCGCAGCGCTGGAAGAATTGCAGCGGCACCTAGGAACCAAAGTGCTGTTGAGGCAGAAGACAAAGGTGCGACCGGGACATCTCGTGCTTGAGTATTACCACGACGCACAACTGATGGGGATTTACGACCGGTTGATGAAGTAGATTGGTTGCAGTTCGCAGAAGCTCCTGCCTGCACCATCGATCAGGAATTGCATTCGACAACTCCCTGTTGCAGTGACATTGACTTCGTCGGCACGCACGTTACATTGGGAGTGTGATCTCTCTGGGGGTAATTCCATGGCATGGAAGTGGCCGGGTACGTCTGCAGACGGAAGTGGCGAGGAATGGACAGGCTTCATTGATCAGGGCGTTTCGCTTGAAGGAACGCTGACGCTTACTGGAACTTTCCGCATCGACGGACACGTGAAGGGAAACATTATTTCGGAGCAAACTGTGGTGCTCGGCGAGAACGCGAAGGTTGAAGGACAGATCGAAGGAAATCGCGTGGTGATTGCGGGCCGCTTTGATGGTGTGATTTTTGCGAAGGGCCGGGTGGAGATTCAGGCTAAAGGTGTGGTGACGGGCGAGGTGCACTCGCCGTGCATGGTGATTGATCCAGGCGGGATATTTGACGGACGGTGCCATATGCTGGCGTCGTCGGATGCGGCAGCGGGAGTGACGATTCCGATTCGAGCGCTAAGCCAAGCGTAGGCAGGCCGGGCCTCATTATGGCTTTCATTATTAACCTGTTTCTAGCGTTTTAATGGTTAGCCATTTTATCATTGTACCTAAATGATTTCGTAAAGTACCCCAAGATGCTGGCCTGAAGGCGCAGCGCTACAAGTTCATTTTGGCGTTACAGTTCACGCAGGTTGACACTTGCAGTGTCGGCCTACTATTGTTCGAAGCGTTGTCGCGAGGCGGGAATTCATGAGCGTATTGGTGATAGGCGGCGGTGGACGCGAGCATGCGCTGGTGTGGAAGCTGAAGGACAGCGCGAACGCGGGGAAGATCTGGTGTGTGCCCGGGAATGGGGGCATTGCCGGAGAGGCTGACTGTGTCGCTGCGGATGCGGGAGACGTAGAGGAATTGGTGGAGCTGGCGAAAAAGCTGAGGCCGGATTTGACCGTTGTGGGACCGGAGTCGCCGTTGGTAAATGGGTTGGTAGACGAGTTTGAAAAGCGGAAGTGGGCCATTGTGGGCCCGACGAAAAGTGCGGCGCAACTGGAAGGAAGCAAGGTCTTCACAAAGGAATTTCTGCAGCGGCACAGCATTCCTACCGCAGCGATGTATGGCGCGTACGATTCGGCTGGGGTGGCGTACGGGGCGCTGTGCGAGGTGGATTGGCCGGTGGTGATCAAGGCGGATGGATTGTGCGCGGGCAAGGGCGTGTTTGTGGCTCCGAATCCGGATGCGGCCACGGATTTTATCGAGCGGGCGATGGAGAAAAATGAACTGGGCGCGGGGGGCAAGCGGGTGATGTTCGAAGAGGCGATGGAGGGCGACGAACTGTCCTTCATTCTGTTGACGGATGGCGAACACTACGTGGCACTGGTGCCGACGCGAGACCACAAGCGTGTGTTTGATAATAATGAGGGACCGAACACCGGTGGAATGGGCGCCTATTCTTCGGATGAATTGCTGCCAGAAGAACTGCGTCGCGTGATCACCGAGAAGATCGTTGAGCCTACGATGAAAGGGCTCGCGGCGGATGGGATCCGTTACCAAGGTTTCCTTTATGTGGGATTGATGCTGACCAAGGACGGGCCAAAGGTGCTGGAGTTCAATTGCCGGCTAGGCGACCCGGAAACGCAGGCGATTGCGGCGCGCATGGATTTTGACCTGGTGGAAGTGTTGAGCGAAGTGGCGGCGGGAAAGCTGCGGCCGGAGAAGTTCAAATGGAAGGCTGGGGCAAGCGCGTGCGTGGTGCTGGCATCCGGCGGATATCCGGGAAAATTCGAAACAGGGAAGCTGATTCACGGATTGGAAAATGCGGCAAAATTGCCCGGTGTGAAGGTACTGCACGCCGGGACGAAGCTGGAAGGCAATAAGATACTGACGAGTGGGGGCCGGGTGCTCGGCGTGACGGCGACGGGAAATACGCTGGAGGCAGCGCTGCAGAAGGCCTATGAGGCTGTCGGGAAGATTCATTTTGATGGCATGCATTACCGGCGGGATATCGGGCAGCATGGGCAGCAGAGTTCGATAGCGGGAGATTGAACGAAGTGGCCGCTAGGATTCCAGCGTCTGCGGCGGAATATCGGGAACAATCGGCGGAGGCTCTGGAATCGTGGGCGTGATCGGCTGCACAAAAATTGGCGCTGGTGTTGGCTCTACGGCAACAGCGGGCGCCATCATTTTTTGCTGCCAGTAGGAGACGGCAATGCCGCGCTGCCAGAAACGCGGGATCAGCAGCACAAACAAGATCAACTGGGCAGCGAGATAGGCGCCCAACACGCTTTCCGGACCGACAAATTTCACCCAGAAACACAGGCCACCGACAAGGAAGATCGCCGCAAGAATCGTGGCGACGACGTAGCCAGCGAGCAGGCGAAATATGCTGCGCAGAGTGTGGCGGAGAGCCGTCCAAATGGATTTGCGCACCGCGCGCTGATCATTCAAGACCACGTCGACCTCCGCGAGATCAAACCACATGCGGAGTATGGTCATCACCAGAAAAATTATCGTCATGCTGAGAATGCGCATTCGAAACGGCAGAAGCTCGTTGGTGCTCTCTGCAACCTTTTTCAGGAGCGGGGCCTGGATCGCAAACAACACGCCTGCTACGATCGACATTACGATGCCGGAGATAATCATTAGACGGATAAAGCGCCACAAATTTCGTCCGCAAGCGCGGAAGAAATCTTCACGAGGAAGGCGCGATGGGGATGCATAACCCTCGAAAACTCCTGGGAGAAACAGAGCGGTAGCGAGAAAGAACACGAAGGAGAAGAACATGGCCGGAGTGGTCATGGCGGGCAAATGGCCGAACTGCGGGTTCGCTAACAGCTCTGTGAATGTGGCGAAGTCAAATCCATGGAGCAGCGATCCCGCGGCGAGGCTGTGATCGAGCATGGCGTGGGCGCTTCTCCGGAAAGCGCTGGCGCCGAACTCCGCGAGGGTCAGGTTCAGCAGCCAGAACCAGATCAAGTAACGTTTGTTGCGCGCCACCATACCCAAGCCACTGCTCAGTAAACCCCGGTTGTCATTCATCGTTTTTCGTCCTGATTGCCGTTGAATTCGAACTCATGCCGCTGCTAGACGCCCCACCAGGCCAATGCTTGCCCGGCCCACTGCGTCAGAAAGAGCCAATAATTTGAGATTTTGTAGGTTGGTTTGCCGTTCACTTTTACGACGTAACTGTTGTTGAGGTTGTTGCGGTCGATGTGCACGGTGTGGTCGGGATCGATTTCGGCTGAGACCACCTTGGCTTTTTTCTGATAACTGAAGCGCGTCCAGCGGCTTTGTCCGTCCCAATGTTCGCGGACGGTTTCGCCGTTGTCAAATTTGATTTCCACGTCGATGGGCATCACGAAATCGCCTTCGCGGTGCAGGGAGATGTAAGACTGGTAGACGATGTTATTTTTACCGCTCTGCTGCTCTTCAGTTTTCTTTTCTTTGTCGCTCTCGTACCAGTTCGTGGGGAAAGAATCGACTTTGAGGACTTCGTAGTCCAACACCTGTGATCCGTATACCGCCTGGTTAAAGTACCAGCGCAAATCCTTTCCGGAAACTTCTTCGATGGTCTTCAGAAAATCTTCCTTGGTCGGATGCGTGAAGCGGTACTTCATGAAATAGGTGTGCATGGACTTCTGCATGACGTCTTCGCCAATGATCCCTTCCAGGGTGAGGAGAACACTGGCGGTCTTGCCGTAGGTGATGCCGGCGTAAGAGCTGAAACTGTAATACTCGTAGGCCTTTTGCGCCATGGGATCGAGATCCGCTACGCCGATGTAGCTGCGCCGTTGTTCACCAGGCTCGCCGAGCGTGGCGCCACCGATGTTGATGATCGAAGTCTTTTTGCCAAAGATCGAATCGAGAACTTTCGCTTCCGTGTAACTGTTGATGCCCTCATCCATCCAGGCGTCTTCGAATTCGTTGGTGGCCACCATGCCGTACCAATATTGATGGCCGAATTCGTGTTCAAGAACAATTTCAATGACCTTAAAGCCTTCTGGCTCAAACCAACTGCTGTCGCCGGTGATGAAGGTAGGGTATTCCATGCCTCCGGCGGCGGAGTCTGGTTCAGGATCGACGACGGTGAGCGATTTGTAGGGATAGGGGCCGTACCATTTTTCAAAATGGTCGAGCGTTTCGCGAATGATGCGTTCGTGGCGCTCGGCTTGGCTCCAGTGCGCGGGCTGCATCAGGAAACGCAGCTTCACGGGACCCATTTGGGCCTGGTAGACGCTTTCGCGCACTTTGAACCGGGGACTGGCGGTCCAGGCGAAGTCGTGGATGTCGTCGCCGTGATAGGTGAGAGATTTTGTGCCGTTGGCGTTGTTGGCGCTGGCAACTTCCACGCCGCTGGCGCCGATGACTTGATTTTGCGGAACGGTGAGCTTCACGTCGTAGACGCCGAAGTCGGCGAAGAATTCGGTGGTGGCGTGATACTGATGGCAATTCCAGGTTCCGTGCCACCAGACGCCGACTTTGGGAAACCACTGGCCGCCGAGCATGAAATCGCGCTTCCATCCGGAGCGGGCCTGGGTTTCCGGCATCTGGTCGTGGAAGACGATCTTGAACTGAGCGAAGGCGCCCGCGGGAATGGGCTTGGTTAGCCGAAGATCGACGACGGTCTTGTCGTCTTTGTTGCCATCATCCGGAGCGATGAAATGCAATTGGGAAGTGAGATCGCCTTGGCCTACCAGTTCGATGCTTTTGATGTCCTCGGAGCCGAATTCTTTGGGATCCCACTTGTCATAGCCGGTATCGCGGTTGCCGTCGCGCTTGGCCTCGCGGACCCAGGTAGAATTTGGCTGAAAGGCATTTTGGTAAAGATGGAACGGGAAGTGGTCGAGGGCCTGGCCGGTGAGATTGTGGTAGGTCAAAATCTCGGTGGCATCGACCGAGTGCTTCGGGGGGTCATACTTGGCGTCGATCTGGTAGTGAACGATGCGCTGCGACATGGGCGTGGGCGAATTGATGGCGATGGTCGTGTCGGGAATGGCCATGGCGTCGCTCTGCGCGGGGCTTGCGGTGCTGACGGCAGCGTTGGCTGGCGCTGAAGTTTGCGGCGTGGCCGTGGAGGCGGCGTTCTGGCCGATGGTGAAGACGGCCACCGAGGCTGACATAGCAACGAGCGCGACAAACTTCCATCGAGTCTGCATGAAGTACCTCATTGAAGTGGGATGCGGCTTGCATCATATCGCGTGCTTTGAGTTTTCGCGATGCGCCGAACACAGCTGGCCCGTGTCAAGGACGGCCGAGAACGTCGGATAGTTTCAAGGATCGAGCTAATTCGGGTTGGGCTTGCGCATGAGGGTTGGGGCGTCGGCTGGGCGATCTTTGTCCTCCTGGGCACGTTGCGTTTTTTCTCTAGGCTCTTCGGGAGGAACGATCCATTCGAAGCCGCCGTTTTCTCCCACGGTTCCTTCCACAAAGTGAGCGTTGCCCGCGAGGAATGGCAAAGCGGCTCGCAGGAAATCGGCAGCATCTTGCACCAAGACTTTGTTGGCCTGGCCGCGCTCGATGTGCCCGGCGACCTTGTTGAAGCGAGGATCGGAAGCGCGGAGTTTGGCAATGCGCGGATCGTTCTGCTGGATCAGCCCGATGAGAGGGACTTCCTGGAGATCGGCAGGAAAGCGCGTTTCAACCAGCGTCTTGGCTTCGTGTTTTTCGGGCGGGTAAAGCTGCGTGAAGCGGGGGCGAAGGATACGCGTTTGCAAGAAATCGCTATTGGCGCTTACGGATACTTGTTCCGCCTGATATTCGATTAGCCAGACTTCGGGTCCATAGCCTTGGGGGGCGTAGCCGATGAGAACTATTTCGAAGAGCGGCTCGTCGGGTTTGATGTCGATTTTGCGATGGAGCTGGGAAACCAGCGGGCGAAGTTTTTCCAGAAAGCCCACGCCGATCAGTTCGAGATCGGCATCGCCTGTGCCGGGAGGGCGGTAGCTTAATTTAGAGGAGGGGCGAACGTCGGAAATGTTTTTGTCCATGCGGATCGGTTGAGGCTGCGCGGGAACTTGCCATTCCGAAGCGCCAAAGAAGATACCGATATGAGAAGAGCCGATGGCGGCCACGCGCGGAGGAACGGACTTGGCTTCCAGCGGATGATCGATGGCGGCAAATGCAATGCCGTCATTGGCGACATGAATGATCACGCGGCCGCCGGCCAGGTTGGCTACGATTTCGTCTTCCTGCGCGGCGACGGGAATGGCCATCAGGCCAAGAGCCGCGATCAATGTGAGGAGAATACGCATGCGATGCTTCCCTGTAGCTGGCTGGAGCGCTTGGGCTCAGGAAATTAGCATACTCTGATGCGAGGGCCAGTGCAGCCCATCTCGCGGTTCTCCGCAGCGCCGCGATTAGGTAAAATAACAGGTTGGAAAGCAGGGGGAAGAAGGAACTATGGGGCTGCGTAAGCTAAACGGATTGAGACACAAGGGTAAGAAATTGACGGAGATTCTGGACGAGCATGACCGCTTCTGGAAAGGGACGGGAGTGCGCGCGGACCTGACAGGCGCTGATCTTTCTGGCGCGGATTTGAGCAAAGTGAATCTGGCGGGCGCAATTCTGAGGAATGCGAATCTTGAAGGAACCGATCTGCGTGGAGCGCGGCTGCCGGGCGCGGACTTTGCCGGTGCGCGGATGAAGAAGGCCGACTTGCGGAATACAGATATGACTGAGGCCAGCCTGGCGGGTGCGGACTTGACGGAAGCGCAAGCAAGTGGCGTGGAGTTTTTCCGCTGCGACTTGACGAACGCCAATTTCCATAAGGCGATGCTGCGGAATGCGAATTTCCGCGACGCGCACGTGGATGGAGCGAAGTTTATCGGCGCAGATATGGGCATTGCCATCCTGCGAGAAACGGACATCAGCAAAGCAGACCTGACGGACGTGGACCTCTCCACGACGCTTATGCCGCCGGGATACGCGGCGAAGAAACAGGGCGCCTAGCTTTGCGGTGACGGGATTACGTTGGGCGGCGGGAACGGAGCGGCCATGGAAGACTTTCCGGAGTTCATGAAGCATCCCGCGAACAAGGTCGCCACTTCTCAGCAAGCCACGCCCGGAGTTGAGGGCTACGTGTTCGACGGCGTGGATGGCAGCCAAATGGCGTTCTGGACCTGCCACGAAACCGCGCAATCCACGGGCCACACTCATGATTTCGACGAATATATGCTGGTTGTGCGGGGATGCTACACGCTGATCATTGACGGCGCGCGAATTCCTGTGAAGGCGGGCGAGGAATACATGATCCCGCGCGGGGTGTATCACAGCGGCGAAGTTCTGGCGGGGACGCGCACGATTCACATGTTTGGTGGACGCCGTGCCGACCGCGTGCCTGGCGCTTAACGTCTTCGCCATCCGCTGATTTAGACTGTAAGTTGGCGGAGTTTTGCCGATATAAAATCTGTGTGATGGCAAAAGCCAGCGGTGCATGTTAGCCTCACGCGAAGTCCTCATTGAAGGCAAACTTGGCCACAACCACGACACAATTGGACCTGCCGGGCTTGCGCGAGCGCGTGCTCAATGTGCTGCGCGGGCTGCTGGAGGAGCTCGGAAGTCATGGCGCGATCGAGACGCTTTCCGCGACTTCGAATCTGGATCGCGATTTGGGATTGGGCAGCCTGGAACGTGTGGAATTGTTGACGAGACTGGAGGCTGCGTTCGATGTACGCCTGCCGGACACGTTGGCGGCGGAGGCAAACACCGCCGAGGAATTGATTGAGGCGATCCGCAAGGCGCCAGGAGCGGCCACGGTCGAGGACGAAGAATCGTCGGCCCCGCGGGCAGCGTTGGCGGCGCAGCGGATGCAAGAGCAGGCTGCAGAGTCCATCGCGGAGCGAACCGAAACGCTGGTGGAAGTGATCCGCTACCGCGGAATCCATGACGCGAATCGGGCGCACCTGATTATTACGGAAGAGGATGAACAGGGCGAGCGCTCGCAGACGCTGACGTTTGGCGAGTTGGCTGCGGCGGCACAGAAATGCGCGGAGGAGTTAGCTAGGCGCGGCGTGCCAGCGGGCGGACGTGTGGCTTTGATGTTGCCGACTTCGCGGCAGTTTTTCGTTTGCTATGCGGGGATCTTGCTGGCGGGCGCGGTGCCTGTTCCGATCTATCCGCCATTTCGCGCGGATCGTATTGAAGAATATGCGGAGCGGCAGTCGGCGATCCTGAACAATGCGGGCGTGTGCCTGCTGTTGACGTTCCGGCGCGCGGAAGCGGTGGCAAAACTGCTGAAGCCGCGCGTGAAATCATTGCTGGACGTCGTGGATGCCGAAAATTTGCTGGAGGCCGCGGACAATGAACCGCCACCGGCGCCGGGGGCGTTGCCCGCATACATCAGCGGGAGCCGCGTGCGAAAAGGCGGTGACCTTGCGCTGTTGCAATATACGTCTGGTTCCACGGGCGATCCGAAGGGCGTGACGTTGACGCACGCGAACCTTCTGGCAAACATGCGAGCCATCGCGAAAGCAGTGGAGATGGGGCCGAGCGATGTGGGCGTGAGCTGGCTGCCGCTGTATCACGATATGGGGCTGATCGGGGCGTGGCTGACGTTGCTGCTGTACGGAGTGCCGCTGGTGGTGATGTCACCGTTGGCGTTCCTGACGCGGCCGGAGCGTTGGCTGCAAGTGGTTTCGAAATACAAAGGAACGATCGCGGCGGCGCCGAATTTTGCGTATGAATTGTGCGTGCGAAAAATTCCCGATAATTCGATGGAAGGCGTGGATCTGAGTTCGTGGCGCGTGGCATTGAATGGCGCCGAGCCCGTGAATCCAGAGACGCTCGAGCGCTTCAAAAATCGATTTGCGAAGTATGGATTTCGTGCGGAGGCAATGCTGCCGGTGTATGGGCTGGCGGAGGCTTCGCTGGGTGTGACGTTTCCACCGCTGTATCGCGGGCCGAAAGTGGATCGGGTGGAACGGGAAGCGTTCGCTACGCAGGGGCGGGCGGTGCCGGCGCGGGCGGACGACGAAAATGCGGTTGCGTTCGTGTCGTCCGGTGTGGCGCTGCCGGGGCACGAAGTCGTCATCGCGGACGAAACTGGAAATGCGGTGGCTGAGCGTACTGAGGGATTTTTGTGGTTCCGGGGGCCTTCGTCGACGAGTGGGTATTACAAGAATGAAGAAGCAACCGCGCTGTTGTTTGCCGGAGGGCCTGCGAGCGGTGAGGGCGAATACCCGTGGGTGAATTCCGGCGATCGCGCGTATCGGGTCGACCGCGAGATCTACATCACCGGGCGCGTGAAGGACATCATCATCAAGGGCGGGCGGAATTTGTATCCGCACGAGGTGGAAGAACTGGCCTCGCGTGTGGAAGGAATTCGCAAGGGATGCGTGGTGGCGTTTGGATTAAGAGGCGAGAAAACGGGAACGGAAAAGCTGGTGATCGTGGCGGAATGCCGGGAAGAGGATCGCGGGAAGCGCGCTACGCTGGTGGCGGCGATCAATGACGAGGTAACGCGAGGGTTGGGATTGCCGCCCGACGGTGTGGAATTGATTCCGGCGGGGAGCATTCCGAAAACGTCGAGCGGAAAATTGCGGCGGGATGAAACCAAACAGCTCTATCTTGCGGGCACGCTGTCGGCGGCCAAACCGCCGGCGTGGGTGCAGATCGCGCGGCTGGGGACGGGCTCGTTTCTCAGAGGCCTTGGCGGGAAGGTGATTGGCGGAATCCGCACGGTGCTGGAGAAGATTTACGGCGTGTACTTCTTTGGTGTTTTTATTTTGTGGATCATTCCGGCGTGCGCGATCGTGAAGCTGTATAAGGACCACCGCGCCGCGGGGCGGTACACTTCAGCGGCACTGAAATTATTGTTTGCGCTCACAGGCATCCGCGTGAAGGTAGTTGGCAAGGAATACATGGATACGCCCGGAGCGAAGGTGTATGCGTCCAACCATGCGAGTTATTTCGACGTGCTTCCGTTGATGATGGGACTAGGTGTGCCTTATCGCTTCGTGGCTAAGGGCGAAGTGAACAAGATGATCTTTATTGGCACATTTTTGAACCAGATGGGGCATTTGTCGTTTGACCGGCACGACGCGAATTCGCGGCTGCGGCAGATGGATCAGATTGAAGAGTATTTGAAACAGGGCGAATCAGTGTTTGTGTTCCCGGAAGGAACGTTCACACCGGAGGATGGCGTGCGGCCGTTCCAGTTGGGCGCGTTTCGCGGCGCGGTGGCGACCGGCGCGCCAGTGATTCCGGTATCGCTGGCGGGAACCAGGCGATTTTTGCGAGACCGGACGGTGTTGCCGCGGCCGACGCACGTGACGATTACGCTTTCACCGCCGATTTACCCGGAGCATGTGGCGAACGGCGATCCGAATCAGCTGCAGGCGATTGTGCGGCTGCGGGATGAGGCTCGCGAGGCGATCGCGCGGTATTCGGGTGAGCCGACGTTGTAGGGTGCCGTGGTTGATTTTTGGGTTGAGATCCTTCGTCGCAAAAAGCGCTCCTCAGGATGACAACGCGTTATAGATTGTGGGCATGTTCATGTTCACGCCTTAGCGGTTCAGGGTGTAGACGACGGTGATGTGTGTGTCGACTTCGATGGGTTGGCCATCGAGGATTGTTGGGCGATAGCGCCACTCGCGGACCGCGTTCAGTGCGGACTGTATGAAGAGGGGATCGCCGGTGATCACTTCCAGAGATTGAATCGAGCCGTCGGTGGAGATGATGGCGTGAAGTTCGACGCGGCCTTCGCGGCGAAGTTGTATTCCCAGCGGCGGATAGATGGGTTCGACGCGGCGAATGAGCATAGCCTGCTGCACAGGTGCGCTGATTTGAAGGCGTTCTTTCGGGCGGGGCTGTGTGACGGGCGGCGTGGGTTGGAGGCCCGAGCCTGGTGTTCCCAGACCAGAAATTTGCTGGCCATCTGGAGCGCCTGGAATTCCGCGCTCATCCAGGGCAGTCACATCGCCGAGGCGCGCTGTATCGTGGAACACGATCATTGGCGGGATTATTGGTGGCGCACAGAATCGGCAAGTGTTCGGCCTACCGCGGGACGGCTGAGTCGTAGTTCTCTGCCGGTCAGGAATTCTTCCCGGTGAGTACGGCAGTGTTGGGACGAAGACGCGGCTGGCGATATTTTCGCCTTTGCTGAAGAGCGGGAATAAAACCAGCGCGGCGAGGATCACCATCTGTACCGCGATAGAGAGCAGAACAGCGCGCTGCTTGCTACGGCGAGCGCGCGATTCCTGAAACGAATCACCTTCCACCAGACAGCTTCGAAGAGAGCCAATCGATTCTTCAGGAATCGATGCTTTAGGAACGGGGGCCTCGGGCATCACACACCTCCAGAAATTCAACGAGCTTCGGATTTTGCGGTGCCGGCCTCCTGGGTTGCCTTCAGGAGACCGGCTCCGCTCTCGCAGGGATGTGAGGTGCGCGCGTCCTCTGCAACGTTTGACACCGTGGAGCAGGACAAGTTCCCGAATAATTAGAAAGTGTTAGGCATGAGACGGCATAGTGAATCGACCTAGCGAACATAAAGCGAATAAATGGCGGCTCTTGAGCATCTCCAGGAATCCCTGCGGCATCCAATAATTCGAGGGCGGGGGAGGAGGATTGAATGGATAGGCATATTCCGGAAGTTGTCGGGGTACGCCGCACGGGCTGGGCTGCTCTGGAACGCGATCCGCAGAAGGACACGGTGGAATTTCAGTGTCCGCATTGCGGAGCGAAGGGACAGAAAAAGGCAAGGCGCGAGCGGGCCGAGTACCGGTTTACGGATGGATTCTTGCAGGATCTTCAGGGAGAAGGCGTGCAGTGCCACTTTTGCAAGCAGTCGATGAAGGTGGTGCCAGTGGTGCTGTTGCACGATAACGATGAAGTGAAAAGGTTCGAGGCTATTTTTTCTGAGGATGTGGAAGAGGTCGCGGCAAGATCCTAAGTAGCACGGCATCATAAAAAAGAAGCGGGGCGTCGATTATGGGCGCCCCGTTTTTTTTTGACTCAACGCAGAATTGTTGCGCCTTGGATTTAGCGCCAATCGCGGCGGCAGTGAACGTAGGCTTCATGGCGTTCGAATACCCAGTGGCGAGCGGCGGGGCTGTACGGGCCGAAGCGTTCGACGGCCTGGTGGTATCGCGTGTTCGTGTATGACACGCGGCGATTGCAGTCGTCCCAAGGGTTGGCTGCTTTGGCTGCGGGAGCTCCCGCGGAAAACAAAAAGCCGGCGAGAGCGAGAGCGGCGATCATGGTTTTGCCGAGCGTGGAACGAAACAACAGAACGGGAAGTTTCATAACATCCTCCAGTTACGCGCCCGGGCTGGCTTCGGGCAAGCGTCTTAGAGAATCAAACACCTGTTTGGTGGAATGGTTGCGAGCTAAAGGCGGGAGAAAAAGGCTGAAGAAAGGAAGGAGAGGGCGCAGAGGTGTGAGTCCGCGCCCTCCATGGGGTGTGTTGGTCAGCGGTAAGCAGGAAGATCAGTGGTCGTGGTCGTCCCAATCGTGATCGTTATGCCAGGAGTGAGTATCCTCGTCCCACCAGCGGTGGTTGTGTTCCCAGCAATAAGAGCGTGCAGCGGCCAACTCCGAGCGCCAGTGTTCGGCTTCAGGACTCTGCGGCCCGTGCTTGGCAATTGCTAATTCAGTAGGCCTGTAAGAAAGGGTCCACTTGCATGTGGTAGCGCTCTAAACCAGAGCGAATGACTTCGAAGGCCTCGGCAACGTTGTCGGCAAATTGGAGCTGATCGAATTCGTTTTGATTGATGGTGCCCCAACGGACCATAGCCTTTAGATTCAGAACGTCGTTCCAGTATTTTCGGCCGTAAATAAGGATTAGAGTGTGCTTCGGCATTTTTCCGGTTTGCGAAAGCGTCATCATTTCCCAAAGTTCGTCCATGGTACCGAAACCGCCGGGGAAAACGATCAAGGCTTTGGCAATTTGCGCGAACCATAATTTGCGCATGAAGAAATAGTGGAAGTTGAAGCTGAGTTCGTGGCTGATGTAAGGATTCGCGAATTGTTCGTGAGGCAGCTCAATAGAAAGGCCGATGGATTTTCCGCCGGCTTCGTATGCGCCGCGATTGGCGGCTTCCATGATGCCGGGGCCACCGCCGGAACAAACGACGAAGCGGCGGGGGCGCGGGCCAAGGGACAAAGCCCAGGTGGTAAGCCGGTGAGAGAGCTGGCGCGCTTCTTCGTAATAGCGAGACATTTCGAGAGAGCTCTTGGCATCGCGCAATGCGACGAGATGCTGCTTCTGTCTCGCTTTGGTCATGTTGCCGGTTTTCACTTCTTTCATCCGCGTGTAGCGCGCCGCAGCGGTCTCGTGAGATTCGATGCGCGCGGAACCGAA
Organism: Candidatus Acidiferrales bacterium; assembly: GCA_963701055.1. Taxonomy (GTDB): domain Bacteria; phylum Acidobacteriota; class Terriglobia; order Acidiferrales; family UBA7541; genus Acidiferrum. The sequence continues at coordinate 6,660,877 of OY969563.1, forward strand.
CATGACAATGGTGTCGCCAATGCCTTCCTTTTTGAGTTGCGCCAATGGATGAATGTATTCGGCGAGGATGCGGATCGGGCGAGCGGGCGTGCTTTGCATGAAGGCGTGGTTTTCGTGCGGCGCTTTCGGTGCGTGCTGGGGCTTGAGGCGCTTTCCGTCGGGCATGAGCAATCTCCAAATGAAGCGAGTTACGATTGTAGGCAGAGCGCGGACTTCCAGCAACGTCTTTGGGCCGGAATGCGTCGAAAGGAATACGCAAGGGGAAAGGTCAATATTGTGAGTGGTGTGAAGGAAATCGTGAAGGGCATTGCGCAACAGGCGTTCGTGGCGGCGCTGTGCGTGTTGTCCATCGCAGTTTGTGCTGCCGCGCAAGCGCCGGAAGGGCCGATGACGCCACCGCCAGGCACAACGATCCAGAAAGCGCCCGCAATCAAATTGCGGACGGTGCTGGTGAATACGCCGGTGACGGTGCGAGACGTAAAAGGGGAAATGGTGCACAGCCTGGAAGAATCCGACTTTCGGATTACCGATAGCGGCGTGCCGCAGAAAATCACGCATTTTGATTTGGGAGGGGATCCCATTTCGCTGGTGGTGGTGGTGGAGACGAGCGCGCGCATCGGACCGATACTTCCGCAAATTCGAAAATCGGGAATATTGATTACGCAAACGGTGACGGGACCGACCGGCGAAGGCGCCGTAGTGGGATTTGACGACGAGGTGCAAACACTGCTGGATTTCACGAATAGTCCGGACGCGATGGAAAAGACCATTGCGGGGCTGCGCGAGGGCGGGCGTGGTGCAAAACTGTTTGACGCGATGTCGCGGGCGGTGGCGATGCTGAGCGGAAGGCCGGAAGTTTCTCAGACGGACTTGGGGAAGCGAAGGGTGATGCTGGTGATCGGGGAAGCGCACGATTCGGGCAGCGAAGAAAAATTGGGAGAAGTGCTGCGGCGCGCGCAGCTGGCGAACATTACGATTTATGCCGTGGGAATATCGGGCGCGAAAGCCGATCTGAAGCGAAAACCGGAAGACAAACTGCCGCCGAAAGCGACTCCGGATGGCACGGTTGGGATGCCGCTGCCGCCGGGAACGGTGGACACTCCCACGACGGAACAGGAGGCGGCAGAAGCCGGGAGTCCAGCTGAGGCGGCGCTTGCGCTTGCAGTGTGGGCCGTGATGCACGCGAAGGATAAGGTGACGGCGCACGAGTTGGAAATTGCGGCAGCGGCGACGGGAGGTCAGCATGTTTCAGCCTGGAAGGACCGCACGATCGAAAAAGTGATCGATGACATGGGCGGAGAGCTGCACTCGCAATACACGCTGACTTACACGCCGAGCGGGGACGTGAAGGACGGCTATCATGAGATTAGTGTGACCGTGGACCGGAAGGATTTGACGGTGCGGGCAAGGCCGGGATATTACATCGAGCCACCGGAAAGCTGAGCTTTGCGGATGTGAGCGCGTATGAGCACGATAGAGCCACAGTTTCGTTTTCGGCTGGCGACTATGCAGGATATTTCCGCGCTGCGCGAGTTGATCGAATTGTCTGTGCGCGTTCTGCAACGTGGGGATTATTCCGCGGAGCAGTTGGAGGCTGCGCTCGGAACCGTCTACGGAGTGGATACGCAATTAATTGCGGACGGAACATATTTTGCTGCGGAGGTCGAAGAGGCTTCGCGCAAAGAGCGGCTGGTGGCCTGCGGTGGTTGGAGCATGCGGAAGACGTTGTTCGGCAGCGACCATGGGCCGAATCGCAACAGCGAATTGCTCCATCCTGCTCGAGACGCGGCGAAAATCCGGGCGTTTTTCGTGCATCCGGAATGGGTGCGGAGAGGGCTTGGCACATTGATTTTGACGAAGTGCGAGGATGCGGCTTATGCGCAGGGCTTCCGTCGATTTGAAATGGGCGCGACGCTGACGGGAGTGCCGATGTATGCGGCGCGGGGATACACGAAGGATGAAACGATCGAAGCGCCGCTACCTAACGGGCTGTCGTTGACGGTGGTGAAGATGTCGAAGACGATGCGCTAATAGTGTTGCTTTTTCATTCACGCGATTTGTTGCCAGAAGGCGGATTCTTTGGACGCGAGGAGTGAGTCCTTGCGGGCGTTCCAGCGCAGGAAGTGAGATGTGCGCGTGTGCGCGGCGTGGTGTTCGCGGCTTTCCCATACTTCGTGGAAAAGAAAGGTCCCTGGTTGATCGGCTCCGCGATGCAGATCGTATTGCAGGCAGCCTTCTTCTTTTCGTGTGGGGACGACGAGGGCTCGCAGCTCGGCCTCTAGAAGCAACTGCTGGCCTTCCTTGGCGCGTAGCATCACGACAAGAGTGAGGGCGCCCCTGGGGAGTTTGGTGATTTTGGCGCCGCTGGACTTACGGCGGGCGCGCCGCTTGGGAGACTTCTTCGCTTTTCGTTTGGGCATGTCGGCGGGGATTTTACTCCAAATCCGAAGCGCAATGGGAATTGTAGTGGCTGCCGAAGGCCCATCGAGTTAAGAGCAGGAAGGCCGCAGGTGCGGGCGGGCGCTTTACTTTTCGGCGTCTTTGCGGCCGGCATTCAGGCTGTCGAAGTTCAGCAGGGTGTTGAGGACCAGGGAATAGGTGTTCTCGGTTTCGCCGCGGTAAATGGGGTTGATGGAGAAGAGGATGACGTGGCCGGCGCCGCTGGGGACGTCGACGACGGCGGGATGCTGGGCGATATCGTTGCCGCCTTCGACCAGGCCGGAAATGAGCAGATCTTTGGAATCGGCGTAACGCAGGATTACACGGGCACGTTCGGCAGGCGGAATGACGCGAGGATTATTATCGAGTTGTTCGTCGGTGGGGATGGGAACTTCCCATTGCTCGCGTTCGGGCTCGTCGGGGATTTCCGAGGCGGTACGACCAACCACGTAGTCCGGGTCGTCTTTGGTGCCGCGGCCAGTGGGACGAGAGTTGCCTTCCGGGCCGAGATGGCGGCGACGGGTGCCGAGCATGCTGTTCACGGAAAAAATGGGGCCATTGTCGCAATAGGCGGAAACTTTTTCGTCGTAGCCATAGGCGATAGGGCTGGCGGCATCCACGAGGCGCGTGCCGACAATCGCGCCGACGATTTTCATTTTTTCGGAGTTGCTGGCGGTCACGCCGTTCGCCATGCCAATGGACAGGGCGAATTGCGACGTGTCTGTGGCTGTGAGCAAAACGCCTCCTTTGGCTAAGAAACTTTGCAGTTTGGCTACGCCGTCCCAGCCGAGTCCGGGCCGCATGTCAGACGTGGAATCATTTTTCCCGAGATTTGGCGTTTGCGGCGTGTTCTGCCACGGAAGTGGATTGCCCCAGGACGTGGGCAGGCCTCCGATAATCCTGGTCGCGCTGCCGTTCCAACCGACCGGCGGGAATAGGATCACGTCGTACTTGGCGTTGAGGTCTGGAATTTTCGCGAGCGCCTGCGTGCTGATGTAATCGTAGGGAATTTGCAGTTCGTCGAGGGCGAGCCGCCACCATCCTTCCTCTTGTGTGCTGATCCAGGTGTGAACGTAGGCGATGCGCGGGGCGCGGGCGGGATGAGTTTTCACGGTGGGAGTTGAAGCGAGAGCTATGGCGCGCAGGCCAAGGGATTTCGTGGCGGCGTCGAGATCCGAACGATCGTTGATTCGAATAAGGAAGGTGCCGCGAGAGAATTTGTGGTCGCCGCTCTGGAATGGTTCTTCAGCGGCATCGATGGTTGCGCCTTTCAAACGATAGCGCAGCGTGGCGAGAGCGGGCTCGGCGTGATTGTCGATGGCGTAGATCGCGGCTTCACCCTGCACGCCGCCCACACTGGGCAGTTCCGTGACGCGCGCCATCGGAATCGCGAGGATGTTCGGGTCGGTGATGCGCGCGACTTGCACGCCAAAAAGTTCGCCGAGGGTCCAGGCGGTGTCGTCGTAGGGAGTCTTCTGCGGGTCGTCGGGGCTCCAGTATTGATAATCAAGGAGGGCGTCGGCAACGCGGGAATACGGCTGGTCCATGCGAATCACGTAGCTGCCGGCGGGAAAGCTGCGGGTGGTAGGAGCGGGAGGCTTGGGCTTTTCCTCGCTATCGCCGGGCTTCGCGGGCTTCTTTTCCTTCTTGACGGGAAGCGCTACGGTAAATGCTCCCGTTGATCGCGAAATCTCCACGTGTTGTTTGAACATGACGCGCAACAGGTCCGCCTGCACGGTTGCGCGCGGATCGTCGGCAGGAAAAACGTACGCGGCCGGACCTTCGGTGGATGGCTTCTGAATGGAGCGCTTGCTCTTCAGATAGAAATTTTTGAGGAAGAGGCGCTTGTCCTCGTTGAAATAGTGGAGAGAGGTGAGCAGGCCGGTTTCTTCGTAATTATTATTGTTGCGCTGCGACCACATCGCCTTGGGCAGTGGCGGATTGGCGCGGTACCACGTGCGCGAATATTCGTCGGGCTCCAGAGTACGCTCGCGCGTGTCCGCGCCATCGTTGCCAAAAGTTTCGTAAAGGCGGCTGATGCCGTTGTGCATCGCGGCGATAAACATCAGGTAGCCGGGAGACCAGGTATCGAAGTCACCGTGGGTGAATACGCCGGGCATCCCGAACTTGGTCATATCCGCCACATTGCGCGAGCCGATCATTTGCCATTCGTCCACAAGAATGGGATCGACCCAAGCGTTGTACGGGCCATCGCCGGCGGTGTTGTCGTACAAGTATGGAACGGATTCGTGCAGATCGTGGAGCACTTGCGCATCCCAACCGACATAGGTGTTCAAAACGTTTTCCGTAAGCTTCAGTTTCACGGCCATGGCGTCGCGATTGTTGTCATGGCCAACGTATTTGCCCCAATAGATCAGCGGCGGATAAAAATCCTTTGGGTGCGCGAGATGCCAGCGATAGATATCGACCATGCGGTCGCGGCCGTCGACTTCGACAACGGGAGTAATGAGCGTGATGACGCCCTCGCGGACTTCGCGGATATAAGGGCTGTCATCGACGGCGAGGCGATAGGCAAGCTCCATCAACGCGGTGGGAGCCCCGGTTTCGGTCGAATGGATGGTGCCAGTGATGTAATAAACAGCGACGGATTCGGCAATGAGTTTGTCGGCTTCGGCGTCGTTGAGCTGGATGGCGCGGGGATCGGCAAGCTTCGCGAGGCGCTGGTGATTTTGCTCGAGATTTTTCAGATTGGTTTCGGAGGAGATGGCCACGGCAATCATTTCGCGACCTTCCTCGGTGGTGCCGATGGAAAAAACTTTGACGCGCGGCGTGGCCTTCTCCAGGAGGCGCATGTACTTGTAGACCTCTTCGGCGTAGGGAAGGATTCCGGGAGCTCCGGCGACGTCGCCGAGGACCACTTCAGGAGTAGGAACGGATTTGCTGGCGGGAAGATAGTCCACGAGAGGCGAGGAGAAGTAGGACTCGGTGGTGTATTTGTGAATCTTGGCGGTGTAGGCCTCGTCGATGGGCTGCTTAGGATCACGCGCCGGTTGCGTCTCTCCGTCGGCGAAAACTGTGCCGGCCGCCGCCAATGCAGTGCAAACGAGCAGCGCGAATTTCAAGCAGGATGGGCGGGGCATGAAGATCTCCTTGTGATGGACGAACCGCGATTCTAGCGCAGATTGCCGGGTAAGGAAAAAATGCCGGGCTCGCAAGAGGGCCTCGTCCCGCGCTACAGGTGCACTCGCGCTACGGCAGAAATGTAAGGCAAACCGGAGACGGAATGTCTGCCGCCAGCGAAACTTGGCTTAAAGCACCAGTTGCCGCGTCGATGCGGAAAACAGCAATGGAGTTTGTATTTTGGTTTTCAGCGAGAAGGAAGTTTCCGGTTGGATCGATCGTGAAATGGCGAGGCTCCTTGCCGCCGGTGGGAAATTCGCCGATGTGCTTAAGCGAGCCGTCTGAGGCACTGATGGAGAAGACCGCGATGGTGTCCCGCCCACGGTTGGAAGCGTAAAGCCATTTGCCATTGGGATGAACGTTGATTTCGGCATCGTCATTGCGGCCGACAAAACCGTCCGGCAGGGTGGAAAGAATTTGGAATTCGGCGAGCGTACCTTTTGCGGCGTCGTAGGAGAACGCGGTGACGGTATTGCTGAGTTCGCTGCCGACGTAAACGAATTTGCCGTTGGGAGAGAAAGCCACATGGCGGGGGCCGGAACCGGGGGTGAGCTTGCCGGCAGGCGGATCGTTCGGAGTCAGCGTGCCCTTCGTGGCGTCAAAGCGATAACTGAGGATTGCGTCGAGGCCGAGATCGGATACGAAGACGAAGCGGTTGTCGGGCGACACTTGGATCCAATGCGCGTGCGGCGATTCCTGGCGTTCTTTGTTGGGGCCCAGGGTTCCGGCGTCTTTCACGTTGGCGGTATGCTCACCAAGCTTGCCGTCGGGAAGAATCGGAAAGACGACCACGTTGCCGGAAGTGTAGTTGGCGGCAAAAAGATATTTACCGGTTTTGTCGAAGGAGAGATAGCAGGGATCTTCGCCTAGAGCGGGAAGTTGATTGAGTTGCGTGAGTCTGCCGGATTTGGCGTCCACGGAAAATGCCGTGATGGCGCTCTCTTTGCTGTTTTCATTCGCGGCGTAGGCAAACTTGCCGCTGGGATGAATGGCGACCCAAGAAGGGCTGGTGGTTTCGGCAGCGAGGCCTTTGGGGATGAGCATGCCGACCGAGGAATCAAAATCGAAGGCGTAAATGCCCTTGCTGCCGGTTTTGCCGGTGTAGGTGCCGACAAGCACGAGGTGATGAGAGTTCGAAGCAGGCTTTCGCGCGGCAGTAATGAATGCGAGAGCGAAGAGAGGGACAGAAACAAGGAGGAACGCAAACAGGCGTCGTGTAATTTTCATGGGAAGTAGTGTATCGCGGTTTTTGGAAAGCGGCAGCCTGGGAACAGGCAAAATCGTGCGGACATGGGGCACAGTCAGTGCGGCGCCCCTACCCAGAAATTACTTCTTTTCCTGTTCGTCTTCCTCCTGAAGGACAGCGGCGGCGGCCACGGAGTCATCGTCATCGAGGCGCAGGAGGCGAACGCCTTGCGTGGACCGGCCGGCTTCGCGAATTTCGTTGGCGTGGACGCGGATGACTTTGCCGTGTTCAGTGATGATCATCACGTCGGACTCTTCGGTGACCTGGAGGGTGGCTACGACGGCGCCGTTGCGGTCGGTGGTCTTCATGTTGACGACGCCTTTGCCGCCGCGCGAAGTGATGCGATATTCGGCGAGGGCGGTGCGCTTGCCATAGCCCTTTTCGGCGACGGTGAGCATGAGCGTGGTCAGCGAATCCTTGATGTGCTCGTTTTCGAGTTCCTCAAGGTTCTGGCTGGTTTGCTTGTGTGCCTTGGCGATGATTTCGAAGTCGGGCTGGACGGCGTCCATGCTGACGACGTAGTCCTCTTTGTCCAGGTCCATGCCATTCACGCCGCCTGCATTGCGGCCCATGGGACGCACTTCGGTTTCACGGAAGAGGATGGCCTGGCCTTCGTGGCTGGCCAGGAAAATCATCTTCTTGCCATCGGTGAGCTTCGCGCCGATGAGTTCGTCCTTGTCTTCCAGGTTGATGGCGATGATGCCTGTGGAACGCGGGTTGGAAAATTCGGTAAGCGCGGATTTTTTTACTGTGCCGAATTTAGTGGCCAGGAAAACGAAGCGGCCTTCTTCCTCGAGGTTCGTGGCGGCAACAAGGGCCGTGAGCTTTTCGTCTTCCTGGAATTTCACCAGGTTGGCGATGGCTTTACCGCGGGTGGCGGCAGCGGCTTCGGGCAATTCATAGACTTTCAGCCAATACACGCGGCCCTTGGACGTGAAGAGCAGGATGTAGCTGTGCGCCGAAGCGATGAAGAGATGCTCGACGAAATCTTCTTCCTTGGTTTTGGCACCGATGCGGCCCTTACCGCCACGAGACTGGTGACGATAGGTTTCTGCAGGGGTGCGCTTGATGTAGCCGGCATGGCTCACGGTGATGAGCATGTCGGTGTCGGCGATCAAATCTTCCAGCTTGATCTCGTCGACCTTGTCAACAATCTGCGTGCGCCGATCGTCGCCGTAGGCCTTGTGAACTTCGCGGAGCTCGGCGGTGATGACCTGCTTGAGTTTCTTGTCGCTAGCAAGGATTTCGCGCAGTTCCGTAATGAGGTCGCGGATGGACTTCAATTCCTTAAGAATTTCATCGATGGATAGTTGCGTGAGGCGATGCAACTGCAGTTCGAGGATGGCGTCGATCTGGATGTAGGACAGGCCGAAACCCGCGCCACGGCCGGGAGATTCGATTTCGGCGGCGCCGAGGAAGCGGTACTTGCGTCCATCGAGCTTCACACCTTCGAGTTTTCTGGCCTTGCCGTTCTCGGTGATGGTGACGTCTTGCTCGGTGAAATACTTGAAGAGGTTTTCCCTGGCTTCGGCGCGGCTGGTGGACCCGCGAATGATGCGGATCACGTTATCGAGATGGTCGAGAGCAATCTGGTAGCCGACCAAGATATGTTCGCGCTCTTCTGCCTTGCGCAATTCGAAAATCGTGCGCCGGCGAACCACTTCCATGCGGTGCTCAATGAACAGCTTGATCATCGCGATGAGGCCGAGCTCGCGAGGCTGGCCGGCGACGATGGAGAGCAAGATCATGCCGAAGGATTCCTGCATTTGGGTGTGCTTGAAAAGATTATTGAGAATGAGCTGCGATTCCTCGCCGCGCTTCAACTCGATCACGATGCGCATGCCTTCGCGGGAAGATTCGTCGCGAACGTCAGCAATGCCCTCGATTTTCTTGGTCTGAACGAGTTCGGCGATGCGTTCGATGAGCCTGGCTTTGTTGACCTGATATGGGATTTCGGTAATGACGATGTTTTCGCGATCCTTGCTGGCTTCCTCGATCGCGGCTTTGGCGCGCATGACGAAACTGCCGCGGCCTGTGCGGTAAGCGGCTTCGATACCTTCCCTGCCCGCGATGTACGCGCCGGTCGGAAAGTCCGGGCCAGGAACGATCTTCATAATTTCTTTAAGCGAAGTGTCTGGCTTTTCGATCAGCAGAACGGCGGCATCGACGATTTCGCGAAGGTTGTGTGGGGGAATGTTGGTCGCCATGCCGACGGCGATACCGCTGGCGCCGTTGACGAGGAGATTGGGAATGCGCGATGGAAGAACGACGGGCTCTTCGCGGGTCTGGTCGAAGTTCGGGATGAAATCGACGGTTTCCTTCTCAAGGTCGGCCAGAATATCTTCGGTGATTTTGGCCAGCCGCGCTTCGGTGTACCGCATGGCCGCCGGTGGATCGCCATCGACGGAGCCGAAATTTCCCTGGCCATCGATCAGGGGGTAGCGCATGTTGAAGTCTTGCGCGAGGCGGACGAGAGCCGGATAGATGACTGCTTCACCGTGCGGGTGATAATTGCCGGAGGTGTCGCCGCAGATCTTGGCGCATTTGCGATAGCCACGATTGGAGGCGAGACCAAGATCGTTCATGGCCACAAGGATGCGGCGCTGGACGGGCTTTAGGCCGTCGCGCACGTCGGGCAGAGCGCGCGCGATGATGACGCTCATCGCGTAGTCGAGATACGACTTGCGCATCTCTGCTTCGATGTCGATGGGAAGCAGGATTGATGTGTTCTTCTCGTCGGCCATGTGTCCTCTTCGTTGCTAACTCGTAATTATTGATGACTTGAACGCCAAACGATTGTGCGACTGCGCCCGTTTCGCTACTATCGGCTTATGAGCTACCGCTTCTCCGCGCTTATAACCAAGGAAAATGGATGGTATGTAGCTCGCTGTCCTGAGCTGAACGTCACTTCCCAAGGCAAGGATGTAGAAACGGCGCGAGCAAACCTCACCGAGGCCATTGAGTTGTACCTGGAACCTTGGGTTCGTTGAGTTGCGCCAAAAGGGCAGCCACGTTTCCTCGGAAAAGCGTGTTGGAGAACAAGTTTTCAAAACTGTCGTTCCTATACATCACGAATTGGCCAAAGGAACCCTTTCAGACATTTTGAAACAGTCTGGATTGTCCCTCGAACAATTCCTCGAGCTTTTATAACTACTGCCTTCCCGTCACACGCTCCAACACGTAGGCTTTCACCGTGTCGAAGGCGTCGGCCGTGTTGGTGAAGCGGCGCGGTGCAAATTCTGCTTCCAGTTGCTGCAAAAAGGCATCGCGGCCGGCCTCGTTCTCAAAAGCAATTGGCACGCCCTTCTCGTTGTCCGGCGCCGTCGTGGGCGTGGCGCGAAATTCGCTCACGCTCAATCCACGCAGCCCCGGCAATGTCGTCCACCCCAACTGGTAAATCATCGGTTGCTTAGATATCGAGGTTTACTACTTCAAGTGCATTGTCCTCAATAAATTTACGGCGCGCTTCCACGTTTTCGCCCATGAGCGTGGTGAAAATGTCTTCGGCAGCGACGGCGTCCTCGAGTTTCACCTGGAGCAGAGTGCGGGTATCCGCGTTCATGGTGGTCTCCCACAACTGCTCGGCGTTCATTTCACCCAAGCCCTTGAATCGGGTAATGGTGAAATCTTTCTTGGCGTCTTCCATTACATAGTTCAAGACGTCCGTGGCCTTTTCCCTATTGACCTTTGTTCCGTTACGCGCAACGGTGAAAGGAGGATGGTTAAACTCCTCGATCTGCTTGGTTAGAGCGCGCAGGCGCTTGTATTCCGCGGTGGAGGCCACAGCCCAGTTGATCTTCTGGTTGTGCGGCGCGCCGAACTGGATTTCATACAGGCTATGTTCCTCGTCGAAAGCGATCTTTCCCTCGAGTTTTATTTTGCTCTTTTCGACTTCCTTCAAGAGTTTTTCGAGGGCCTTCTTGTCCTCAAAATCCGTTTTCTTTTCCAAGCCGCTCTCCGCCAGCAACTCCACCAGTCCGGGTTCGCGCAAGCGGCGACCCAACTTCACCGCTGCCGCTTCATACTCCTGAACATTCAGTAGGAAGCTGGTGAGGCGAGCGCCCTCAAGGTTGACGCCTTCTTTGGCCTTTACGATGTGGTCCTCGGTGGCGCGCTTCATTAATTCGCGGGCGAAGTCTCCCTCGTCGCGAATGTAGCGCTCGCTCTTGCCGCGTTTGACGCGATAGAGAGGCGGCTGGGCGATATAGACATGGCCGCGCTCGATGAGCTCCTTCATGTGCCGGAAGAAGAAGGTAAGCAGGAGCGTGCGGATGTGCGAGCCATCGACGTCCGCATCGGTCATCAAAATGATTTTGTGATAGCGAAGCTTGCCGGCATCGAAATCGTCTTTGCCAATACCGGTACCGAGCGCGGTGATGATGGCGCGAATTTCTTCGTGGCCGAGCATCTTGTCGTAGCGGGCTTTTTCGACGTTGAGGATTTTGCCCTTGAGCGGAAGAATGGCTTGATACTTGCGATCGCGGCCCATCTTCGCCGAGCCGCCTGCGGATTCGCCCTCAACGACAAATAGTTCGCAACGGGAAGGATCGCGCTCCTGGCAATCGGCGAGTTTTCCGGGGAGGCCGCTGGAATCCATCGCGGACTTGCGGCGGGTGAGTTCGCGTGCTTTGCGGGCGGCTTCGCGTGCGCGGGCGGCATCGATGCACTTGCCGATGATGCGGCGCGCCACGGTGGAATGCTTGTCAAACCATTCGCCGAGCTTTTCGTTGACGAGTTGCTCTACGTCGCCCTTGATATCGCTGTTGAGTTTGCCCTTGGTCTGGCCTTCGAACTGGGGCTGCGGCAGTCGAACGCTGACGACGGCGACCAGGCCTTCGCGAACGTCGTCGCCGGTGATGGTTACTTCGTCCTTTTGCTCTTTCAACATGCCGTTGGCGGAGGCGAAGTTGTTGATGGAACGCGTGAGCGCGGAACGGAAGCCGGAGAGGTGCGTGCCGCCATCGACGGTATTAATGGTATTCGCGAAGGCAAAGACGTTTTCACCATAGGTATCGTTGTACTGCAGCGCGATTTCGATTTCGACGTTGCCCTTCTTGCCTTCCATGTAGATGGGCGAATCGTGCAGCGTGGTTTTCCCACGATTGAGATGCTTGACGAATTCCGCGATGCCACCGGTGAAACGAAATTCGGCGGACTTTTCCGTGCGCTCGTCGGTCAGGGTGATCTTTAGACCCTTGTTCAGAAAAGCATATTCGCGAAGGCGGGTGGCCAGCGTGTCATAGCTAAACACAGTTTTTTCGAAAATACTGGGATCCGGATGAAAAGTGACTTTGGTACCGGTTTTGCGCGTCTTGCCAGTCTGCTTCAACTTGTTGGTGGGCTTTCCTTTTTCATAGCTCTGTTCCCACACCGCGCCATCGCGCTGAATTTCGAGTTCGAGCACGTCGGAAAGGGCGTTGACGACGGACACACCAACTCCGTGCAGACCGCCGGAAACTTTGTATGTGTCGCTATCAAATTTTCCGCCTGCGTGGAGAACCGTGAGCACTACTTCCGCTGCTGGACGCTTTTCCGTGGCATGCATGTCGACCGGAATGCCGCGGCCATTGTCCACCACAGTGACGGAGTTGTCGGCGTGGACGGTGACGTTCACTTCATCCGCGAAACCGGCCATGGCTTCGTCGACGGAGTTATCCACCACTTCCCAGACAAGGTGATGCAAACCCATTTCGCCAGTCGAGCCGATGTACATCGCGGGGCGCAGACGAACCGCCTCCAGTCCGCCGAGCACCTTAATGGATTTGGCGTCGTACTGGTGACCGCCCTTACCCGTCACGGTTTCTTTGTCGCCCATGTGATCTCCTGATGTGCGTGCCTACGGCAACCCGTTCAACTGGGAAATTCCCCGGCGCACAACGGGGATTCCGACGGCGATGGTGCAAAAACAATTTTTGTGAAGCCAGGAAGGCGTGATGTTGGCTATCCCCATGCGTCGCCTCACCCTTTGACCGCGATCTCGCTGGGGCTAGATCGAAGCTCGTAGGGTTCCTGCTTCATCCCGTCCCGCGCTCCGGGACGTGGCGAAGACTTATGCTCTCCAGGCTGCAGACCAGCCCCTGGCGCAGGGCTTTTTACGGTCAACAACACCTGGCGGACGTGTCGATTTGGAGGAAAAATTTGCGAATCGACAACACTATAATTTTACTGGAAAAGCGGTATTTTCTCAAGGGGTAGAAGAGGGGTTGTGGATAAATAAGTGCTGTATTTACAGATAATTATGGGGTGTTCGCGGATACCTCTAGCTGTCTCTAGCAACCCGGTACCGGCTGGAAATCCCATCGGTCTTTTTTGAGGAATGGGCATCGCCAACATTTGCTTGATGGTCGCGAAAACCGCCTGAAATCTTGAGTCGCATTTACGTTCCATTTTGCTCGATCATTTGACGCAACTCTTCGTGCGTAGCGAGCAGAGTGCGCAAGTGAACGAATGCTCGGACGATGGCGATATTGACTTGCACGGCGCGCTCACTGCGGAGCACGCTGGATAATATGGCGATCCCTTGTTCGGTACAGGCGTAAGGCCGCGCCCTCCGCGATCCTCCCCAACTTGAAGTCACAAATTGTGACTTTAATATCTGTACCTCACTTTGATTGAGTTGAGACAGAAAATCAGAGGGGAATCTTGACGCATTGCGTTTAACGGCTTGCATGAGCGCCTTTGGTTGCACGTCATACAGGCCCGCGAGATCGGAACTTAGCATGACCTTTCGGTGGCGAAGGATATAAATCTTACTCTCGATGCAGTTAGGCACCAGCAGTTGTTTATTGTTCCGGTTATTCACGACTGGCTAATATATGAAATTCTCTTGGGATCACAAATTGTGATTTCAAACAGAGCGAGGCAAATCAAATGCGCATGGGCATGATGACGTAGCGGTAGCGATAGCTTTCGTCGGCGAGCGGACGCATCTGGCCTGCGGATTGTTCGTCTTTCAGCTCGATGCTGATCGGACCATCGGCGGCGGCGGCCAGGAAATCGAGCATGTAGCTGGAATTAAATCCGATGGAGATGGGATCGCCTTTGTATTCCTTGTCAATGGATTCCTTTGCTTCGCCATACTCGGGGCTGGATGCGGAAATTTCCACGCCTTCCGTCGACACAGCGAGCTTCACCGCATGTGAACGCTGGTCAGCCAGTTGAGAGACGCGGCGAACCGCATCGGTCAACTCTGTGCGGTCGAGGACCACGGTCTTGCTGTTCTCTCGTGGCAAAACAGCTTCGTAGTTTGGAAATTGGCCGGTGAGAATACGGGAAATCAGGAGGCGGTGGCCTACCTGGAAGAACAAATGGCTCTCGTCCTTGGCAAATTCCATCTGTGCGTCTGAGCCTGCGGCAGCCGAAAGCTTTTCCACTTCATCCATGGCTTTCTTGGGAATTAGTACGCGGACTTCACCATTAAGGCCGCCGAGCTTTTGATCCGTCTCGGCTAGGGCCAGGCGGTGGCCGTCGGTGGCAACCATGGCCAGGGTATCCGGCTTGATGATCAAAAGGCCGCCGTTTAGGGTATAGCGCGACTCCTCCATCGAAATGGCGAATTTGGTTTTGCCGATCAAGCTTTCTAGCACGGCAGCGGGGATTTTCACCAACGTGTGCGGCATCGCAGGCAGAGCAGGGAAATTTTCCTTGGCCATGCCAACCATTTTGTATTTCTTTTTGTCGCTGACGATTTCGATCCAGTGATTATCGAGAAGTTTGAACTTGATCTCGCCTTCGGGGAGGAGACGGACAAGTTCGAGCAGTTTCTTGGCGGGGATGGTACCTGCGCCCTCTTTCTTGACCTTGGCTTCACAGGACGTGCGAACGCTGAGCTCCAGGTCGGTAGCCGTAATAGCCAGGCGAGTACCCTTCGCTTCGACCAAGAGATTCGAAAGAATAGGGATGGTGGTCTTGCGTTCGACAACACCTTGAGTCGTGGTGAGTTCATTGAGCAGCGCGGATTTGGTTACGCTGAATTCCATCGATTGGCTTTCCTCGCGGACAGTTCCAGTTGCGGTCATGTTTTCTCCGGTACAAAAGTACCGCTAGTGTACTGTACTCGTTTTTTGCCCAAGTATAAAGGGCAGAGAGCCAAAAAGAGCTATGGAAATAGCGCTTGTTGAGGAATTCATCGAGAGGGATCGCGGAGCTTGTCGAATCGGGAGGGATTCCCGGATTGGGACTTTGTCACAGTTCCACAAACACAACAGCCTTCACAAAGATTTTAGCGAAAATGAAAAATTTAGACCTTGTTGTTGTGATGACTGCTGTGGATTGGTGGAAAAGTGTCCGCGAGGAACACCTGGCCGCATTTTCGTGGACACTTGTGCAGAGGAAAAAATTGCGGTTGTTCGGAAAACTCCATGCTTTTTGAAAAAGGATTTCTTTCCGCAAAATTTCTTCAACAAAGCGTCCGCAGTATTCCCACGCGATCCGCACATGTTCTCCACAAGCGATTCAAGTGACGAAATTCTGCAACATTCATCCAACGTGATGCGCGTCCCAATAATATTTTCACAAACAGAATGCGCGAAGAGTCTGGAATTTCAAGGAGCAGAAGATCATGGCCACGGTTTTTGTAACGGGTGCGAATCGGGGATTGGGACTGGAATTTGCGAGGCAGTATGCTACGGATGGTTGGAAGGTATTGGCTGCCGTCCGCGAGCCGAAAAAAGCGAAGGAACTCCAAGATTTGGCAAAGAAATATTCGAACGTGGAGATCCACCAACTCAATGTAGCGGATGAAAAATCCATCAGGAATCTTGCGGCAGAGCTCGATGGCGAATCAATCGATGTTTTGATCCACAACTCCGGCGTTTATCCGCGTGAAGGCCAGAAGGTCGGAGAAATCGACTACACCGGATGGCGGGCGGCGTTTGAGACGAATGTCTTCGGTACGATGCGCGTTACGGAAGCGCTACTGAAAAATGTAGAGGCTAGCGAGCGCAAGCAAATTGCCGCGATCAGCAGCAGTATGGCTTCGCTGCGCGGCATACAAGGAGGCTCTGTGGCGCAAGCCGGCACGTCCTATCAATACCGGAGCAGCAAAACCGCGTCGAACATGGCGCTATCCATCCTGGCCCAAGAATTGGAGCCCCGTGACATCAGCGTGACGCTGCTTGATCCCGGCTGGGTGAAGACGGACATGGGCGGACCGCACGCGCAGCTTACGCCGGAGCAAAGTATCGGCGGGATGCGCAAAGTGCTTGCCGGCGACCCCAAACAAATCGCAGGAAAGTTCATCGGTCACGATGGGATCACGCGGCCCTGGTAGGGCGTTAAACCTGAAAAAAAGTCCGCAGACTTTTCTGTGGGCCGGAATACGTGGATCTAACGCGCGACTATTGCAGCGCGTCCATCAGGCGGGTGATGGTGCGGTTTAGTTCCTTGTCGGAACGGCGCAACTCTTCGATCTTGTTGATGGAGTGCAGAACCGTTGTGTGATGCTTGCCGCCGAATTGCCTCCCAATTTCCGGGAGCGAAGCGGTGGTGAGTTGCTTTACGATGTACATGGCCACCTGACGCGGGAAGGCGATGGCGCGGGTGTTGCTGCGGATCTTCAGGTCTTGTTCGCGTAAGTTGAAATGTTCGCTGACGCGCTTCTGAATCAGGTCGATGGTGACGCGCTTTTCCTGGGAAGCGATGATGTTGCGAAGAACCTGCTGAGCGGTGGCTAAAGAGATAGCAGTGCCAGTCAACGAAGCGTAAGCCATCAGACGCGTCAATGCGCCTTCCAGTTCGCGTACGTTCGATTTAATGGCGCGTGCGATGTATTCGGCTACTTCATCCGGAAGATGAAAGCGGTCGTTCTCCGCCTTCTTCTGGAGGATGGCGATCTTGGTTTCAAGATCGGGAGGCTGAATATCCGCGATCAGGCCCCATTCGAAACGGGACCGCAAACGTTCTTCAATGGAGTTGATGTCCTTCGGAAGGCAATCCGAGGAAATGACGATCTGTTTCTGCTGTTCGTATAAGGCGTTGAACGTGTGGAAGAACTCTTCCTGGGTGCGTTCCTTGCCGGCGATAAACTGGATATCGTCCACGAGAAGGACATCGACGGTATGAAAGCGATCGCGGAAGCTGATCATGCGGTCAAAGCGCAGCGAATTGATGACTTCGATGGTGAACTTTTCGGCGCTGACATAGCTGAGGCGCATCGCGGGATTACGCTTCTTAATCATGTGCCCGATGGCGTGCATCAAGTGTGTTTTGCCCATGCCCACGCCGCCATAGAGGAACAGCGGGTTATAAGCCTTCGAAGGCTGCTCGGCGACAGCGCGGGAAGCCGCGTGGGCAAATTCGTTGGACTTGCCAACCACGAAGCTGTCAAAGGTGTAGCGATTATTCAGCTGATGATCGCTGCTTTCGAAATCGAGCTTGGACTGCTTGGCTGCGGTCGCCGCGGGCGTAGCCTGCACAGGCTCTTCCTCTGTGCACATATACTGAACCTTGGTGTTTGGCGTGCCCATCTGGTGAAACACGGCCTTGATGATTTCCCCATAAGTGCGAGTGAGAACCTGGCGGAACACGGCACTGGGAATCTGGACGAACAGCGTATCGCCTTCCTGGCGGCTCAGTCGCGTGGGCTGGAACCAGGTGGAATAGGTGTTGATGCTAACTCTCGACTTAATCAAGTCGAGGAACTTATCCCAGACATTGAGGGTAGCGGTTTCACGGCCAATTTGGGTAGCAGTCGTCATCGTCATGAGAGAATTCAAACAATCAAACAGCACTATATTTCCACAGGTGTGAAAAACCTATGGAAAGACATTTCAGCCCTAAAGCATCACGCCTTGGAGTTCTTGCCCGCGCAGGAACGAATGTTTTTGTGCCCCTGTGGTTCCGCGCAGCCCGTTCAGATTTGCAGGACCACGTTCCTCTGAATCAAACTGGATGGATTCTCGCGCACTGTCCCGGTTGGGGCAAGCGAAAAGTGTACGGAGCCCAGTACTAACGTTCACATGGCATTCACAACTTTTCCACAAGCACCGGAAATGTGCAAGTGCCGAAAAAATACGACAAAAATACGGGATTTTGCGGATAGAGAAAAACACTTGCGAGAGAACTGCACCATAGTGGTGCAATCGTGCCTGAGGAAAACTCGGGTAATTTTTTAGTGTTTTTTGTCCGGCCGGTGAAACTCATAGACACCCAGAGGGTCTGAACCGATCAACAAGCGATCGGCTTCGACCACGATAATGGTTGCGTCAAGGGGCAAACCCTTCGGCGTGTACATCTGATATTCGGAGCGGCGGATGCCGTCTTTGTCAAAGTGCACGAGCGTGTTGTGCAAACCCATCCAAAGATCGCCATCGACTTGGTCAATGCCAAACGCCGTGAGGATGGGACGAAAATTCGGTGGTTCGGAATCTCCCTCCTCGCGGTCGATGGCCTTGCGGGTGGAAGAGGCTTCCGGGTACGCGTCGACACCGGTAAACACAAATTCCTGGCTGGCGTTGCCGAAGCGGTCGTACTTGCGGACAAGAGGCTCCGGCATATAGGTGAAGCCGAAATAAATGTGACCCTGCGGGTCTGACGATACGCGGCCGCGGTTCAGATATTGATCGATGTCCTGGCGAGACGACAGAGACTCGATGTCGCCGAACTCCGTGTTGACCTTTCCATCCGGACCGTAGACGGTGACGTGATGAGATTGCTGCAGCGTGGTGACCGCCACCTCGCCTTCGGGCAGCACGGCCAGAGATAGCAGCGAGTTCGCGGGAAAGGACCGCAACTGCTTGCCATCGGGCGCGAATTCGGTAATGAGGTTGTAGCCGCTGTCGGCAACGTAGACGTTGCCTTGGGCGTCGACGTCGCAATCTTCGCCAAAGGCGATGGCAGCGCGGCCGGCTTTGTTGGTCACAGGAGCTGGGGGAGGCGCGCCAATCGCGGAAATTTGCTTGCCGGTGGGATCGAAGATGGCAACGCCGACCGAGGGAGACGCGAGAACGTAGTAATTGCCGTTGATCGCATGGCGAACGGCTCGCAAACCTGGACCGATGGTGGGAAACACGCGGCGCGTGGCCGTTAAGTCGTCATCGATCTCTGAGGCATTGCCCCACAGCGTGCCGGCGATGGGCAAAAGAGCAGCCGCGAGGGCAAACGTGCTGATCCATTTCCGCATGGTCTGTCAGATTACTCCTGGAAACCAGTGGTTGCTTGCGGTTTAGTCCAGACGGAGGCGGATGCGAGCGATGGACTTGGCCCGCAGGCGGCCGGCCTGGTTCCGAGGTCCCATATCGTCGGTTTCGATGAGCACCGCATTCAATTGGATATCTCCGGTGGCCACTTCAAAGCGCGTGGGTAATCCGTCGATGAACTTCTTGATGATGGCGGTGCGCTCCATGCCGATGATGCCGTCGTGCGGGCCGGTCATGCCGACGTCGGTGATGAAAGCCGTGCCTTCGGGGAGCACGCGCTCATCCGCGGTCGTAACGTGCGTGTGCGTGCCCACGACGGCCGTCACGCGGCCATCCAGGTACCACCCGAAGCCGATTTTCTCGCTGGTGGTTTCGGCGTGGATGTCCACCAGAACGAAGTCCGCGTCCGGCGGAACTTTGGCGAGCTCGGTGTCGGTTTTCTTGAAAGGATCGTCGTTGGGAGCCAGGAAAACACGGCCCTGCACGTTCAACACGGCAAATTTCACGCCATTCTTGGCGGTGCCCACGTACAGGCCGGCGCCTGGATTCGCTTCGGGGAAATTGGCGGGGCGCAGCAGGCGCGGCTCGTGCGGGATAAACTCGAAAATTTCTTTGCGGTCCCAACTGTGATTGCCACCGGTGAGCACGTCGACGCCGTGCTGCAAGAGTTCCTCCGCAATACGCGGGGTGATGCCGAATCCCGCGGCGGAGTTTTCCCCGTTGGCAATGACGAGGTCGATGTGCTGGTGTTCGACGAGGTCCGCGAGCCGGTCACGAACAATCTGGCGGCCGGGCGAGCCCACGATGTCGCCGATAAAGAGAACGCGCATGAGAAGTTAGAAGTCCTAAGTCTTGAAAGTCGTAAGTTCTAAGTTATTAGTTTTAAGTTCCGCGCCCTCGCAATGCGCGAGCTTCGGCGCTTGGTCCGCTAAAGCAGCAATCGACGCACGGCAAACTAAAAACTTAAAACTGAATAGTTATTAGAAGCCATCTCATAAATGGTTGGGCCCGATCTAAACGGCCGCTTTTTCAAGGACTTTGGCGACCCCAAAGCATTTATGAGATAAGTTCTACTTAAAACGAAGAATGGAGCGGACTGCTGGGCCGTGGGAAGCTAGGCCGTGAACCTCTGAAATAGGTGGGCACCACGAGTCAGCCATTAGGCTTTCCTGCCCCGGCCGCAAGTCTCGCAGGAGACTCGCCGACGGGACAGGCCGTGCACACAAGCTGACTATCCGCAGCACCCCAGAGATTCGTTACGGTTCAAACGGCTTTCGCGTCCTCACTTGCTTCGAAGTACCGCTCCACAGCGTATTATCCCCCGAGTGCGGCTCGGCGTCCAACCGGCGCGGCTGGCAGGTGCAAAACCTTTAGCTGACCAGCAGAACAGGCCGAGAGTAGAATGGCGGCGTTGAGGACGTTGAGGAGAGGTTCGCAATGGCAAAGAGGCACCTTGTTATGGCGGTCCCGGGAATTTGTTTGCTGGTGGCGTCCGTGATTACTGGTCGGCCGGCTGCGGGGCAAACAGAGGTGGCACAGTCGCATCTGGGCACGGTGGATTTCCCTACGAGTTGCTCGGCGGAGGCGCAACCGCTACTCGACAAGGGATTGGCGCTGCTGCACTCCTTCCAATACACGGAGGCGCACCAGACGTTTGAGGAGGCCCAGGCCAGTGACAAAAAATGCGCGATGGCGCATTGGGGCAAGGCCATGTCGTTTTACGAGCAATTGTGGGAATTTCCCGATGACAAACAGTTGAAGGAAGGCCACAAAGAGATCGAGTTAGCTCAAAAGTCGGGAACGAAAACGGCGAAGGAGCAAGGATTTCTGACGGCCGCGGCGGTTTTGTATCAGGAAAAGGCCAAGTTAACGCACGAGGAGCGCGTCAAAGCCTATTCAGCAGCGATGGAAAAATTCCACGAGCAGATGCCGGACGATGTAGAAGTAGGAGCATTTACCGCATTGTCGCTTGTGGCCTTAGCGGAAGAGGAGGATGTGGACAGCCTGGCGAACCAGGAGAAAGCGATCGCAATTCTGAATCCGCTGTTTGAGAAGTATCCGGACCATCCGGGCGTGGCTCACTATCTGATTCACGCCTGCGACCGGCCGGAGCTGGCTCCGCAGGGGTTGGCGGCGGCGCGGCGTTACGCGGAGATCGCGCCGGACTCCGCGCACGCGATCCATATGCCGTCGCATATTTTTGTGCGATTGGGGCTGTGGCAGGACTCGATCACTTCGAATGTCGCTTCGTGGGCCGCAGCGCGGCGCGCGGCGGAACAACACAAGGCGGAAGCGCATTACCAAACACACGCTATGGATTACCTGAATTATTCGTATCTGCAGAGCGGCCAGGAAGCGAAAGCGCGCAGTGTGATTGCGGAGATGGACCACGTTGTAGGAGGGGATCATGAATCGATGGAACAGCACGGCGCTTACCTGGAGGCTCGGACAGCGCTGGAGCTGCATCAATGGAAGGAGGCCGCGAATGTTAAGGTGCCGGAGATTCGGGAGGACGAGCAGGACAGCGCGCATTGGACGCGAGCGATTGGAGCAGCGCGAAGCGGAGATGTAGCAAAGGCGGAAACCGAGGTGAAGGAGCTGGCGAAGAGCGTGACTGCGAGAGAGGCGCGCTCGCGGAAGGCTGGTTATGTGGTGTCCAGCGAAAAGGCCACGGACCTGAGGGAAGCGGAAGCGTGGCTGGCTTACGCGCAAGGAAAAACGGAGGACGCGCTCGCGGAATTACGCGCGGCGATGGCGCGCGAGGAGAAAAATGGAGGCGAATCCGTGATCATTCCAGCGCGAGAGATGTTGGCGGACATGCTCGCGGAAGCCAAGCGGCCTTCGGATGCGTTGGCGCAGTACAAAATTGTGCTGAAGAACGCGCCGAACCGATTTGATGCCTTGCTGGGCGCCGGCCGCGCGGCGGAAGCCGTCGGTGACAAAAGCGGGGCGCAAACTTTCTATGCAGACCTGATGAAAATTTGCGGGCCGGGCGCGGACAGGCCGGAATTGGCCGAAGCGAAAACAGTCGCCGCGCTGCGATAGGCGCGCCGGGTACCCCCTTGCCAGGGTGCTGACAGGCGTGTAGATTTCCGCGGTGCTGGTAAGAGGTCTAATCCGCTCGCTGTGGCTAACTCCGCTTTTTTGGCTGTTTTGCTGCACGTTCGTCGCGGCGCAGAGCACCCCCGCGCCCGTGGATGAAATCCCATTATGGAAATTCGACGAGATGACCGCGCCCAGTTCCTGCCGAATGATGGGGCGGTTCCAGGACAAGGAACACTGTGATTCGCAGGTGGTGGACCAGGTTTTGGCGCTTGGGAAAAATGCCATTCCACTGCTGATTTCTGAGCTGACGGACACGCGGAAGACTAAACATTCCATCTACGACTTGTGGAAGTATACGGCGGCGGGCGACATCGCCAATTCTCTTCTGTTTGATCTTTTCACCTCCCCGGACTTGACTGTCACTTCCCTGCCGGAGCTGGATTCCCTGCAGATGCAGTGCGATAAGCCGGGCGAGCCCTGCTGGCGAAAATTCCTGCGGAAAAAAGGCCGAAAATTCGTGCAGGAGCACTGGCAAGCGGCCTGGAACGCGCACAAAGACAGCATCTATTGGGATGAAAAGGCGCGCTGCTTCAAGCTGTTGCCGGCGACACCACCGATTGAGCTTGCCGGGCACGTGACTTCGCCTCAGGCTGTACGCACACGACAAAAGTAGGCCTCTAGCAACAGCGGCGAGACCCTGCAGTTGAGATCCGTTCGCTTCGCTGATGTGGTGCGTTGTTGAGGGGGCGCTGGCATAAAAGCCAGCGCTGCGGGAACTTTTCGGCTTGTCGGACCATTACCTGTAGTGAGGCCCGACGATGCAAGAAGCGCTACCCGCCTTCGTTCTAAAGTCGGAGGCGACGAAACCAGCCATGAGCGACGCTCCGGAAAACTCAACGCAAGAAGCTAGAGCAAGCACTCCCAGCGATGAAGAGTTGATGGTGGCGTTTGCCGGTGGGTCGGCTGAGGCTTTCACGGAGCTGTTTGCGCGCTACAAGCAGCCCATTTTTGGATTTTTCCGGCGGCGAGTGGTCGATCCGGCGCGCGCGGAAGAGTTGACGCAGGAAACGTTTCTGGCGGTGGTGCGGGCGGCAGGGCGCTACGAGGCGCGAGCATTGTTTCGAACCTATTTGTATGCCATCGGGTTCAAGCTCCTGCGCTCGTACCGGAGAAAGGCTGCTTTTCGCGGGGCGTTTCTGGGACTAACAACCGGAGATCGCGAGCCTGCGGTGCGGAATACGACAGAAGTGGAAGTCTCACTTCGTCACGCCATCGGGAAACTGGAGCGCACCGACCGGGAAGTTCTTCTGCTGCGCGAATTTGAGGAATTAAGCTACGCGGAAATTGGCGAGCTTCTGCACTTGCCGCTGAACACCGTTCGTTCGCGGCTTTTCCGGGCGCGCATGGCGCTCCGCGAGTTGTTGGTCACACCGAGCGCCAAAACGGTGAACGCCAAGTTGAAAGAATCCGAGGAACACGCATGAACACGAGTACACATCCAATTGCGCCGGAAGAAGTGATGGCTTTTGTGGACGGAGAATTGTCCATCGGGCGGCAGGATTGCGTGGCGAGACATATTGCCGAGTGCGAGGAATGCAGGCAAGCGGCCGCGGAATTCCGCAGCGGTTCGCAGGGGCTGCAGGTGTGGCACGTAGAAGAAGTACCGGGGCGCGTGGAAGAAAACGTGCGCGCGAGGGTGGCGCAGGGTGAAACGAGGCAGAAGCATTTCTTGCCTGCTTGGAGCAAATGGGCGCTGGGTCTGGGACTGGCGGCGGTGGCGCTGCTAGTGCTTGGCCAACGGAATAGCTATTACAAACCTACAGGGCCAATGGCAACACATGCCGTGCGGGAGATTGACCCGAACGTGGCGCTGGATGCGTACCGGCAGGCGCAGGAGAGGAAAGAAAGAGCGCAGTTGAGTTCGCCGCTTGAGGTGTCACACGACGGCCAACCGATTACTGACCAACGATCCAATGTGATTTCAAATCAAGTCACGACGCTGGCCTCACCAGGAGTCGCAGCCGACTCGAACGGACTGTTTCATGGCCTTGGAGATTACGTCCAAGATACGTTCTGGGTTACAGGCGCGCCGATGATTGCGCGAACCGTGTCGTTGACATTGGTGGTGAAGGATTTCGCGGCGGCTCGCGCCACGCTCGATACGATTTTGGCGCGTCATCATTCTTATGCGGCCGAACTGACCGTGAATACAGCGCAAGGCGCGCCGCGGACTCTAAATGCTTCCTTGCGTGTGCCTGCTCCGGAACTTGCTTCGGCGTTGAGCGAGTTGAAATCGTTGGGACGCGTGGAGAACGAGTCGCAGATGGGCGAGGAAGTGACGCAGCAGCACGCAGACCTGGTGGCGCGGCTGAAGAATTCCCGAGAGACGGAGCAGCGCTTGCAGGCCATTTTGCAGCAACGCACGGGTAAAATCAGCGACGTGCTTCAGGTGGAGCAGGAAATTGCGCGCGTGCGGGGGGAAATTGAGCAGATGGAGGCGGAGCAGAGAGGACTCGAACATCGCGTGGACTTTGCCGCCGTCAACCTGAACTTGGCGGACGTTTACCAGGCGCAATTGAGGATGCCGTCTCCTTCGATCGCCACACGGCTGCGCAACGGCTTTGTTGACGGCTTCCATAGCGCCGTCGAAACGTTGATCGGGATCGTGTTGTTTTTTGCCGAATATGGGCCCGCACTGCTGATCTGGGTGATTATTCTGGTTTTGCCGGCAGTTGTGTTGTGGCGACGCTACCGGCGGTCGCTGGCCACGCTTTGAAATCGTGCGCGACAATTGGAACGAGCTAGGGCCGCTGGGCTCGCGCACTCGCGCTGCGCTACAGGAGGCGGATTCTCCGCTACAATGGCACGGGCATTTTAGGGGAGACATTCGATGAACTACCGGCAGTTTGGGCGCACGGGTTGGAAGGTTAGCGAGATTGGATACGGCATGTGGGGCTTGGCGGGTTGGAGCGGCTCGGATGAGGCGGAGACGCTGCAGTCGCTGCGACGCGCGGTGGAGTTGGGCTGCAATTTTTTTGATACGGCTTGGGCGTATGGAGACGGGAAAAGCGAGCAAATACTGGCGAAAATATTGAAGGAGCATAAAGGCGATTCGGCCGGCGGTCCAGACAAGCATTTGTATGTGGCGACGAAAATTCCGCCGAAAAACAGGCGATGGCCAAGCACGCGAACTTTCACGCTGGACGACTGCTACCCACCGGAATATGTGGAGGAGTACATCGAGAAGAGTTTGAAGAATCTGGGCGTGGAGACGATCGACCTGATGCAGTACCACACGTGGGAAGATCGCTGGCTAAATGACGATCGCTTGCCCCGCTCGATTGAGAAAATGAAGAAAAGCGGGAAGGTGCGCGCATTCGGACCCAGCATGAATCGTTGGGAGCCAAGCAACGGGATCCGCGCGGTGCTGGAAGGGTACGCGGATGCGGTTCAGGTAATTTATAACGTGTTTGACCAGAACCCAGAAGATGCGCTGTTTCCGATTTGCCGCATGAAGGAAGTTGCGGTGATTGCGCGCGTGCCCTTTGACGAAGGGACTTTGACGGGAACGTTGACCGTGGACTCAAAATGGCCGGAGGGAGACTGGCGCAATACGTATTTTGTTCCGGAAAATCTGAAATCAAGCGTGGCGCATGCGGAGGCGCTGCGACCGTTGGTTCCCGCGGGGAGTACGATGGCAGAAATGGCGCTGAGGTTCGTATTGAGCAACTCTGATCTCAGCACGTCGATTCCGGGAATGCGCAAGCTGAAGAATGTGGAAGCAAACTGCGCGGCGAGTAAAGCCGGGCCGCTTCCGCAGGAACTGAGCAAGAAATTACAGGCTCATCGATGGGACCGCAATCCGACCTCGTGGTCGCAATAAGCAGCAGGTGAAAGATGGCGAAGAACGTGAAAGTACAAATATTCGGGCAGGTGTTTCCGATTCAAGGCGATCTGGACGAGGCGTACATGCAGAAGCTGGCGGAGTATGTTGATGAAAAGATGCACGCCATCGTGCAGATGACGCCGACGGTGGACACGCAGAAAGTGGCGATTCTGGCGGCGATGGCGATCGCGGATGAATTGCACAGCTTGAGGAAGGAGCGGGGCGAGCGCGAGGAGTTGCTGAAAGAGCAGGCGGAGCGCTGCCTGACGCTGGTGGAGCGAGCACTGAAGCAGGCGGATTGACGCTGGCCGCTAGCTGGCGCGCAGAGTGGCGCCGAGATTCTTTTCGAGTGCGGCGACGATGCGGGTGGAGAAATCATTGATTTGCGCGTCGGTGAATGTGGATTCCCTGCTCTGGAATATCACTCGAACGAGCAGCGAAT
Organism: Candidatus Acidiferrales bacterium; assembly: GCA_963701055.1. GTDB lineage: Bacteria > Acidobacteriota > Terriglobia > Acidiferrales > UBA7541 > Acidiferrum. Next base: position 6,687,213 of record OY969563.1, read on the forward strand.
ATTTCCCGGCTGGAACATTTTTACCGCGGAATAGATCGGCGGCTTCGATCGAGGCGATCTCTAGGATGCTCAGCGATTCGATGGTTTTGCGGACCTCTGCGAAAGTGATGCCTTCGGCGAGGAACAGAGAAAAGTCCCGCTCGACGCCGGGGAAACGCGGAAGCGGCTCGTAACGTCGGTTATTTTTTACTCCGTAATACATGCAGTAGAACGGGCCGAGCGTGATTTCCGCGAGATAAACATCCTGACGAAATTTGAGTTTGTCGGCAACGCGCTTCGCGAGCTGGCCGGCGACTCCCAGCGGCTGATTTCCTTCCTTGCCAAGAAAAATCGTGCCGCGTTTCGCGGCGTCCAGCCATTCGACGCTGGCGTTTTCCCAGCGCAAGCCGCCGGAAAGCGCGCCGATTGCATCGAGATCGCCTTTCAGGTCGCCAAAATTATAGTCGCGCGGAGAATCGTAAAGTCCCTGCAAGCGCGCGGCGCCTGTCGCGCCGATGGTCAGCACGCGAGTCTCGATGGGTTTGCCGTTGAGGAAACGATACTGCTGGCCAATTTCGAAGAGTCGCACATTGCGCTGGCTGTGATTGAGGTTCCACTCGATGGCTGCGGCCATGGTGACCACGCCAGTGGATTTCAGCACGCCAGCTTCTTCACTGAGAGGATTCGCCAATTTCGCCGGCACGACATCGGCGGGACGGAACAGTTCGTTGCGTTCTTCGGAAACGTGGGGAATGGTGAGAATTTCCTGGTAGCCGAGGCCGATAAGGCGTTCCCGCAAACGAGTCTCCGCCTCCTGATGCGGCAAACGAGCCGCGCCGGATCGCGCCGCGGGCAAGCGCGGAGGAAATTTGTCCGTGCCGTAAACGCGGGCGACCTCTTCGATGAGATCGATCTCACGCTCGACGTCGGCGCGCCAGGACGGTTGCGTACATTCCCACGCGGCGAGGAGCGAATTAGCGGCGCCGGGATTGTGATCGACGCGCGCTGGAGCAAAGCCCAGGGAAGAAAGAATGGCTTCGAGATCCTTGTCGGGAACGTCAGCACCCATGATGCGGAGGAATTCCGCACGGGTGACGGTGATTTTCCTGGCTGGGCGTTTTCCCGGATAAACATCGACGACGCCAGAGAGAAGTTCCCCTCCCGCGAGTTGAAGGATCAGCTCCGCGGCTCGGCGAGAGGCGACTTCCGCCATTTCGGGATCGGCGCCGCGGCCGAAGCGCGTGCTGGCTTCGGTGTGAAGCTTCAGCGAGCGCACGGCACGACGGATGGCGATAGGGTCAAACCAGGCGCACTCGATCAAGACGTTTTTCGTGGAGAAGGAAATTTCCGTGTCGGATCCGCCCATGATGCCGCCGATGCCGACCGCGCGAGAGCCGTCGCCATCGCAGACTACGGAGAGGTTCGAATCAAGGGTGCGCTCGATGCCGTCGAGGGCTTTAATTTTCTCGTTCTGACGGGCGCGCCGCACAACGATGCTGTGATTGCGGACCAGGTCGTAATCGAAAGTGTGGAGCGGATGGCCAAGCTCTAGCATCACGAAATTGGAGATGTCGACAAGGTTGTTGATGCTGGCGATTCCGGAGGCTTCCAGACGATTTTTCAGCCATGCGGGAGAAGGCTGAATCTTTGCGCCACGAATTACGCGAGCGGTGAAACGGCCGCAAAGCTCCGGAGCTTCAATTTTGACGGTGACGGTATCACTGGCCTTTACGGATGCGCTTTCCGCTGGCTTGGGCGTCGTGATTTTTACCGGCAGGCGGTAGATCGCGCCGACCTCACGGGCGATTCCGAGCATGCCGAGGCAATCCGGGCGATTTGAGGTGACTTCGGCATCGATCACCGGGCCGTGGGGGCCGTTTTCAATGCCTGCAATATTCGTTCCCGCGAGGGCCAGGCGCGACGCTACTTCTTCCGGGGTGGCGGTTATGTCCACGAATTCTTTCAGCCAGTTGTAAGAGACTTTCATCGAGTGGTCCCACCGAGTTTTCCGAAATAGACGCGAGCGAAGTATTCCATGCGCACGCTTCCGTTTTGCTGGTGCGTATCAAAGATCCGGCGCAACTCCACGATCATGGGAGCATAGTTCGGGTGGGTTTCGGTGGGCGCGTAGGAACTGCTGCGGAGGCGCCCGCGCAAACCTTCCCTATCGAAATCCTGGTGATTAGGCAGGTCGTGCGTTTGAAATGTGCCGGCATCGAAGAAGTTACGCATCTTCTCGATTTCGGGATAAGTATCCTTCACGGATTTATAGTCGATGCCAAAACGCACGAGTACGCTTTCATATTCCCGAGCGAAAGGAGTTTCGTCCATGCGGCGATCCTGCCAAACGACGACGGCCCAGCCGCCTGGCTTCAGAATGCGGCGGAATTCGCGCTGCGCGCCGGCAACCTCAAACCAGTGGAAGGCCTGCCCGACGGTGACGAAATCCACTGAGGAGTCCGCGAGCGTGGTAGCTTCCGCCGAACCATTGATGCTGGTGAAATTAGGATAGTCGCGAAGAAACACTTCGCCGCCGGCGCGCATTTCCGCGTTCGGCTCGATTCCAAAAACACGATTGCCGTGATCGAGGAAAAGTTTGGTAAGAAGGCCCGTGCCGGAGGCCACGTCGGCGATGATATGGTCACTCCGCAGGCTACATTCTTTTGTCAGGAGGTCGATCAGGGCAGACGGATAGCCGGGGCGATAGCGGGCGTAGTCCGTTACGCGGTTGGAGAAGCGTTGTTTGGCGTCAGCGAGGGACATGGAAGATAGTTATTAGTTCTCAGTTTTAAGTTCCAAGTAAAACCAAAACAACTTTACCTACAGATTCGATTCATCAGGGTTATAGCGCCCCGGCCCTACTCCGCTAAAGCGGGAACTGGGCTCCCGCACTCCAACGACTACGGAAACTGGCGGAGGAAACGCACATCGTTTTGGGAAAAGACCTGGATGTCGTCGATGCCGTATTTAAGCATAGCCAGGCGATCGATGCCGATGCCGAAGGCAAAGCCGCTGACTTTTTTCGGGTCGTAATTGACGAAGCCGTAGACGGCCGGGTCGACCATGCCTGCGCCGAACAGTTCAATCCAGCCAGCGCCTTTGCACTTGCCACAGGTACCGCCGGTTTTCGCAGTGCCGCTGCCGCCGCAGAAAATGCAGGAGGCGTCAAATTCAACGGACGGTTCGGTGAACGGAAAATAGCTGGGACGGAAGCGGGTTCGGACGCCTTCGCCGAAGAATTGCTTTACGAAATAATCGATGGTGCCGGTGAAATCGCAAAAGGTGATGTCCGAATCAACGGCCAGACCTTCGATCTGGTGAAACATGAAGGAATGTGTGGCGTCGGGATTGTCTCGGCGATAGACCTTGCCGGGAACAATCACGCGGACAGGCGGCTGGCACTTCTCCATGGTGTGGATCTGCACGGGAGATGTGTGCGTGCGCAGAAGCAGCGGACCCGGAGCGCCTTTGGGCAGATCGAGATAGAAGGTGTCCATGTCGTCGCGGACGGGATGATGCTCGGGAATGTTGAGCGCCTCGAAGTTGTAGTAGGGCGTTTCGATTTCGGGGCCTTCGACGACGGAGAAGCCGATGGAAACGAAAATATCCTCGATTTCCTGAAAGACCTGGCGAATGAGATGGTGCGTGCCGATGGGACGGATGACGCCGGGAAGAGAGAGGTCGATCTTTTCCCGAGTGGCCGCCAAGTCTGCAGAGGATTTTTCCGCGGAAACACGGAAGGATTCCAGGCTGCTTTCCACATGGCGTTTCAACTCATTCAGCGATTGTCCAACGGCTGGCTTTAATGCAGGAGGAGCGGATTTCAGCCAGTTATCGGTGATCGCGCTAAGTATGCCGGACTTGCGCCCGAGCCAAGCTTGGTGCAGGGCCAGATATTCGGGCTCGCTTGCACCGCTGGCGGCGAGCTGACGATCGAATTGTTCCCGCACGGTCGCGAACAACGCGGGAATTTCGGAACTTTTGGTCAAGCCTAGGTCGGCTAGCGTTCGCGTCGTTGGATTTTCGATCGTTGGCATAGTTGCGGACTAGATTACACTGCTCTCACAGCGGAAATCGTGCCGAGATGGGGCGCACCGGTACTGCGCCCCTACGGCAGAAAGGTCGCCGGCTGGAAGCCGGCGCTACGGCGTTAGGATTTTTTGGCGGCGGGCTTAGCCTTAGGCTTGGGGGCGAAAGCTTTGGCCTTTTCCGCTAGCGATGTGAATCCGCCGGGGTCCAGCACAGCCATATCGGCCAGGACTTTGCGATCGACGGCAATACCTGCCGCTTTGAGGCCGTGAATGAGCTGACCGTAGGTCAAGCCATTCTGGCGAGCGGCGGCGCCGACGCGCTGGATCCACAAGCGGCGATATTGACGCTTCTTCACGCGGCGATCGCGTTTTGCATAGCGATCCGCGCGATTGGCGGCTTCCTGTGCGGACTGGTAGAGCTTGCTCTTGGTGAGGAAGAAGCCTTTGGTCCGCTTGAGATACTTCTTACGCCGAGCCCGGCGTTTTGTGCCGCGTTTTACGCGTGGCATGGGTTTTCTCCTTCGAATGTGGGAAACAAGACAGGTCGCGGAGAGGCGCAGCGAAGCGCATTCCGCAACGGGTTTGTTTCCGGTGTAATTTTTTGCAGCCGGAACTTTCGTTCTGGCAGCAACGGCGCTGGCATGAAAGCCGGCGCTACATGTGCGGATTAAACTCCGCGATCATGCGCCCCGGTGAGGGGGCGAAACGGCCGGCAGGCACCCGTGAAGCGCTGCCTGGCACGTGTTGCGGAACGGTGGTTCCGCAGTTTCTGCATTGCCCGGGCGAACCCGGTTGGTGCAAAAAATCGAGTCTCGGTAGAGTTCAGGATCTTGCCGAGATGGGGCGCAGCAGTGCCGCGGCCCTACAAAAACTATTTGGCTCAGGCTCCGTAGGGGAGCATCTGGCGCACGGCGGCGACGTCGCGATCGCTCACTTTGGTTAGCTTCTTGAGCTTGCGCATGCGCTTGGCAGCCTTGGTGCCGAGCAGGTGGCGCTTGCCGGAATGCATGCGCAGGATCTTGCCTGTGGCGGTGATCTTAAAGCGCTTCTTGGCGCCGCGATGAGTCTTGAGCTTCTTCTTGGGCTTCAGTGAATTGCGTGGCATTGCTGTAAATCCTCTCCCTGCGAGCCGGCCAAAGCCAGCCCTGAAAATTTCCCGTTTAAATCAGGCGTTCGGTTGAGCCGAGCTTGCCGGCCGGGCCGGAACGCCAGCGCCCTTTTTGGGGGCGAGGAGGGCCACCAGAACGTTGCCTTCCATGCGGGGCATGGTTTCGATCTGACAGTATTCCCCAATTTCGCCGAGGAGCCGGGTCATCTTGGCGCGACCCACTTCCTGGTGAGCCATTTCGCGGCCACGATGAAAAATCATGGCGCGGACTTTATGGCCTTCCCCGAGGAAGCGGATGATCTGATTCTTACGAACCTGATAATCGTGCTCGGCGGTAGCGGGGCGAAACTTTACTTCTTTCAACTGCGAACCGCGGCTGCTCTTGCGCTGCTCGTGCGCCTTTTTATTCAACTGATACTGGTATTTGCCGTAGTCGGTGATTTTGCAAACCGGCGGATCCGCGGTAGGCGATATCTCCACCAAATCCAGTCCCCGTTCGCGCGCCAAACGAAGCGCTTCAAACGGCTGCATAACACCCAACTGCCCGCCATCTTCATCAATCACTCGAACTTCCCGAGCGCGTATCCGTTCGTTAATGCGGATACGGTCGGCCTGCCGGAAATTCCGCTCAGCGATAAATCCCCCTAAGAAAAAAAGGCACCCGGCAAGCCGGGTCACACCTCGTTTGGACACCTAACCCTAGCTGCTTCCGCAGCATGGGGCAGACTTCAAAGTATAGCACGTGAAGAGATGGGAGCAAGGCCGCAGAATGTTCGGGAGCTAGAGGACGGAAGACTCTTTGGGAACCCAGCTCTCCGCGGGAACGGGAATGGATGCGAGTTGGAAAATCGTGCCGTTAAGGCCCGCGATTTTTGCCTGAAGCTGAGCCTGCTTTTCGGGGATGATGTGCAGCTGCATGCCATCCTGCGGCGGAGGAATCTCCGGCAACGCACCCGTGGGACGGAACTCCTGAAGCAGGCAGCCGCCGGGGGCGTCGGACGAAGGATGAGGAGAGGCAGAGTCCCAGTCGATGAAGAAAGGGAGATTGCCCTTCAGGTCGTCCACGAGCGTGAGTTTTCGCCAGTTCAACGTTTGTCCGCCTGGGCGAACGCGAGAGCCGGGAGTGGGGTCTGTACATGCGACGCCACGTTCCTTCAGCAAAGAAGCGAGTTTGTCGAGATCGGTATGGCGAATGGCCCAGCCAACGATCGTGAGTTCCGTCAGCGCGGCGATTTCCTTGTGCCACCGAAGAGCGGGTTGCGCAGGATCAGGTGCGAGCAGTTCGAGGTAAGAATTGTTGCCCAAATTTAGAAGGGCGTTGCGCGTGCCGCGGTTCGGATGGGAGCCTCCGACGGCGGCGCGGTATCCCGACAACTGGAAAAGCCGGTTGATGCCGTCCTCGAGATTCGGAAAGCCGACGATAATGTGGTCGAGATCGGGCGGGATGGCGGGAACGTCGTCCGCCGAAGCGTTGTTGCCGGTGAGAAGAGACGCAGCCAGCGCGCCAGAGGAAGCACCGAGAAATGTGCGACGCGTGAACATGCAGGGCCTCCGAGGCGGCAAAATAGAGTAACGCAATTCGGTGCGCGCCAAATAAGGATTGGCGTCGAAATTGGCTGGGTTTAAGGAAGCCGCGAAATTATTGGATCGCGCGAGAATCGTTTTCTTGCTTCAGGGCGGAGATCAGGTCGGCGATGGGGCGAGCGCCGAGGTCGCCTTTGCTGCGATGGCGGACGCTGACGGTACCGGCTTCGGCTTCTTTCGGGCCGACGACCAGCATGTAGGGAACCTTCTGGAGCTGAGCATCGCGGATTTTCGCGGGCAGCTTTTCGTTGCGATCGTCGAGATGCACGCGGATGCCGTGACTTTTCAGGGTCTCGAAGAGATGCTTAGCGTAATCGGCCACCTTTTCGCTGACAGGGCAGATTTCCACCTGCGTCGGGGCCAGCCAGAGCGGGAACGCGCCGGCGTAGTGTTCGATCAAGATGCCGAAGAAGCGTTCGACGGAGCCGAGTAACGCGCGGTGAACCATCAACGGTTGATGGCGCGCGCCGTCTGCGCCGACAAATTCCAGGCCGAAGCGAGCGGGAAGATTGAAGTCGAATTGCACGGTGGTGAGTTGCCAGGGCCGGCCGATGGCGTCAATAAGCTTGACGTCAATTTTGGGGCCGTAGAAGGCGGCTTCTCCTTCCATCTTTTTGTACGAAATCTTTAAGCGAGACATGGTGCTGGCGAGAGCGGCTGTGGCGCGGTGCCAGTCTTCGGGCTTGCCGGCATAGTTTTCGGGATGCTTGGCGTCCCAGTCCGAAAGCTCGACCTCGAAATTCTCGAAGCCGAAATTTTTCATGACGGCGAAGGCGAAGTCGATACAAGCTTCCACCTCGGCTTCGATCTGATCCGGAGTGCAGAAGATGTGCGCGTCGTCCTGAGTGAAGCCACGGACGCGAAGAAGTCCGTGAAGCACGCCGCTACGCTCGTAGCGATAAACGGTGCCGAGTTCCGCAAGACGAACAGGCAGATCGCGATAGCTGCGCAGCTTGGACTTGTAAATCAGAATGTGCCCAGGGCAATTCATGGGTTTCAGCTGGTAATCGGCTTTCTCCACTTCCACCGCGCCAAACATATTTTCCTTGTAGAAGTTTGCGTGGCCGGAAGTTTTCCAAAGATCAAAGCGCATGATGTGCGGAGTGAAGACCAGATCGTAGCCGCGCTTCAGCAATTCTTCGCGCAGCCAATTTTCGATCAGGGTACGAATCAAGCCGCCTTTGGGATGCCAGAAAATCAGGCCGGGGCCGGCGTCTTCCTGGATGCTGAAAAGCTCCAGCTCGATGCCGAGTTTGCGATGGTCGCGGCGCTTGGCTTCTTCCAGGCGATGGAGATATTGGTCCAGATCTTTCTGGTTGAAAAATGCAGCGGCGTATATGCGCTGAAGTTGCGCGTTTCCTTCCTGGCCTTTCCAATAGGCGCCGGCAACGCTCATGAGCTTGAACGCCTGGATGCGCTTGGTGGAAGGGATATGCGGGCCGCGGCAAAAATCGATGAATTTTCCAGTGGTGTAGAAGGAAACCATGGGCTCATCGGCTTTTTCTTCGATGAGCTCACATTTGAAAATCTGGTTGGAGTCCTTGTATAGCTTCAGGGCTTCGTCTTTCGGCAGGAGCTTGCGTTCGTTGGGAAGATCCCTGGCGGCGAGCTCGTGCATTTTCTTTTCGATCTTTTCCAGATCTTCGGGGGTGAAGGGCTCATCGCGCAGGAATTCATAGAAAAAGCCGTTTTCCACGGGTGGGCCGATGCCTAGTTTCACATTCGGGTAAAGCTCCATGACGGCGGCGGCCAGAAGATGAGCGGCGGAATGGCGAAAGACGTAGAGGGAGTCTGGATCCTTTTCAGTGAGGATTTGAAGGGAGACATCCTGGTCGAGCGGGCGGCGAAGATCGTAAAGCAAGCTGCCATCTTCGGCGGGATCGACGGAATTGGAAAAGATGCCGGACTTTTCCTTGGTTCCGTTGCCGTTGCTGGCGCGCACCTTGGCGACCAGGGCGGCGTCGGCCAGGCGGGGAGAAATGGACTTGGCGATCTCGAGGGGGGTGGTCCCCTTCGGGAGGTCCTTTACGCTGCCATCGGGAAGAGTTATGTGAATCCGATCCATGGTCTGAAGTCCTGACGTGTACTTAATTCATTAGAGTATAGGCGGGTGGAGAGATGGTCAAGGCGAGCAAAGTCACAGCAAGGTCACACCCGATAAGTCGGCGAAATGATTGTCGAACGTTATGAGCTGAGCTCTCAGGTGGACTGCGGTGGCATAGATGATGGCATCGGCCATGGCCAGTTTGTGACGAGCGCTGAGTTCCGCGCTCTTGACGGCGAGCACTTCGTCAAAGGAGACGATCATTTTTCTGAGTGCGAGGGAATAGAAGATATCCGCCAAAGTCTTAGTGTTTTCCAGGGAAAGGATTTTCCTGACCTCGTAAATCACGACGGACGGAACGATGAGGAGATTGCTCTCGAGATACGGCGCAACTGAATCTGCTTTCGGCCCGTCCGTCAGATACTCGAGCCAGCCTGAGGAATCGAGGACGACTGGATCAGACGCGGTCGTTGCGGTCACGATAGTCGTCCTTCCAGACCATGCCCTTGGCGATGCCACGAAGTTCTTTTATGGAGCGAGGACGATGTATACGAATGGATTTGTCGAGCACATAAATCTGCAACTCTTCCCCAGGCTTGAGTTCCAAGCTTTCGCGAATTTCCTTAGGGATGACGACCTGGAATTTTGGGGAGACTTTTACGGTTGGCATAAGCTTCACCTGCCGACGATTATATCGATAAGAAATTGGTATGTCAACATATCGATCGATCGGATTGCGTGCGTCAAGGCGGCGGCTGCGTTTTCAGGGCTGACTGACGATACAATCTCTTTTTAATGAAAGACGAAATAACTGAGCGAGGGCGTTGGATGAAGAGCTTCTTCAAGCGCTTTGCTGTCTTGTTGATTTTGACGTTCCCTACAGGGCTGTTAGCGCAAACACCGCAGAAGGTGAATGGGCCGGATGATCGATACAAGGTGGACATTATGGTGGTGGTGGCGCACCCGGATGATGAAGCGTTCTTCACACCGTATTTGGCGCGGGCGATTTACGACATGCACAAACGCGTGGCGGTGATTTTCAGCACGCATGGGGGCAGCGGAGTGAACCGGTATACGCGGGAGCGCGGACCGGCAATGGCGAATGAGCGGGAGATTGAAGCGCGGGACGCGTGCGCGAAACTGGGCATTTCGAATGTGTGGTTTCTGGACGGGAAAGATACGCCGTCGCAGAACTTGTTGGATTCGTTTTCGAACTGGGGCCATGGGGAAAATCTGGAAAGGCTTGTCGGCTTGATTCGATTGACGCGGCCGGAAGTGATTTTCACGCACTTTCCGGGGGTATTCATCGGGGAAAACCATGGAGACCATCAGGCTACAGGCGTGTTGGTTACCGAGGCGTTCGATGTAGCGGGCGATCCGCTGATTTTTCCATCACAACTAGCGGGACCCACCAGCCATTACGAATCTTACTTGTCCAATCTGCAGCCGTGGCAAGCCAAGAAGATTTATTTCGGCAGCGACGCCAATGACAGCAAGCAGTTCGACGGCAGCGGACCCGCCTATTCGATCCGGGAAATTTCGCCTTCTCAGAAGAAGCCGTACTGGCGGCTGGCGATAGATTCCGCGATGGCACACCGCACGCAGTTTCCGGAAGATATCGCGCGGCTTTCGAAGATGAGCGACGCCGAACTGGAAAAGATCATGAGCGACCCGAATTCCGCCTGGTGGTCGGAGCCGCTAACGCTAATTTTCGGGAAGTCCGTCGTGGGTGGAAAAGCAACCGACGACGTATTCGCGCACGTCGATCAAAGGCCTCTGAAGGAAGCGCTGTTTCATAGCGGAGCGCTTACAGGAGTGGAGGAAACGGGCCAGCTACCGCGAATGGAATTGGGTGGTCCGTGGAAGTTCTATGCGGAATTTTGTCCGGCGCACAATCTGGTTCATCTGCCGCACGCAAAAGTTCCTGAAATTGGCGTGAAGACTGGGACGACGCTGGTTATTCCTGTGGTGGTACTCCATGATCCAGCAAAGACCTTGGCGCTAAATGTGAATGTGAAACTACCGGATGGATGGAAATTGACGCATGGCGGAGGACAATTCGAGCTGCCGGCGGAAGCATCCACATCGCTTGAAATTCTGATTGATACGCCTCTTTTGTCCGGGGATGAGTTGAAGAAGGCGACGCCACTGGACGTGACCGTCCATGCAGAGGCAGAGGGAAAACCGGCGGGCGACGTGCACCTGCGCGTGCTTTTGAAGGCCAACGCGCTACCTGAATAAACAGAGCTCTATTTTTTCGGCCGCGCCGCTTCCAGTTGCTCCCATACCGCATCGGGCAGCATCGCCAGATCGTTAAACTCACCGGCACCGCGCAGCCATTGGCCGCCGTCGATCACCACACATTCACCGTTGATGTATTCCGCCATATCGCTGAGGAGAAACGCGGCGAGGTTGGTCAGCTCCTCATGCTTACCGAAGCGCTTCATGGGGTGTTTGTTGATGGCATGCTCTTCGAACTGCTTCGAGGGCATCAAGCGGGACCATGCGCCTTCGGTCGGAAACGGGCCAGGCGCTATGGCGTTCACGCGGAGGTGATATTTGGCCCACTCTACGGCGAGTGAAGTGGTCATCGCCAAGACCCCGGCCTTGGCGCACGCTGAAGGCACAACGTATCCCGAGCCCGAATTCGCGGAGGCATAGGTGGTGGTGATGTTCAGGATATTGCCGCCGAGTTTTTTGAGGATGCGGCGTTTGGCGAAAGCTTGGGTGCAATGAAACGTGCCGTTCAGCACAATTCCGACGATGGAGCTAAACGCATTCGGGGAGAGCTTTTCGGTGCGGGCCATGAAATTTCCGCCCGCGTTGTTGACCAGCGAATCAATTTCGCCGAACTGCTCTTCGGCGGCGGCGAATGCAGCTTCAACGAGCGCGTATTCCCGCACGTCACAGGTGGAAAACGCCGCAGCGCCGCCGAGACGGTGAATTTCCGCGCAAGTTTCTTTCAACGGTTCCTCGCGGCGACCGATGAGGAACATACGCGCACCGAGTTTGGAGAATGCGATGGCCATGGAACGGCCGAGGCCACTGCCGCCTCCGCTAAGAAATATGGCGCGACCCTTCAACAGATCGGATGAAAACATCGGACCTCCTTTTGTGAGATGGGAAGCAGCATTGTAACAGGGAGAATCCACGGGGCGGGGCAAGCGGAAAAGACTAGGGCGGGATGGGGACCTGGACCCACCCCGCCCTGTGCGGCAGCGGCGAGCCGCTTACCGCAATCACGGTGTGGAGAAAGTGTTCGCTGGCTGCCTGCATGCAGCCTTAGCCTTCGGGCGAGATTCCGAAGACACGCGCCTTACGGTAGCGCGGCGAGAAGCGTCTCCACAGCGTGAATCAAATCCTTCCAGGCCATTTCCACGGCCTGCTGCGTACGGTCAATTTCTGTGTCCTCGGCATCTTCAAGGGCCTGGATAGCGCGTTTAAACTGGGTGAAAGAAGTGCGGACGTACTCAAGCTCCCAGTAGTGCTCCAGCTTGACGTTCACCTTTTGCCGCGCGAAACGAGTCTTCAGCAGCGCAACGCGAGCGGCCACATCCTCAACCTCGCCGACGGCGCGCTCCAGATACGCTTCCTTCAGTTGCATGTTCTTGCCTCCACGAGCGACGACGTATTCAAGTTGGCGGTTGGACGGATGAATCAACGAGTGAGGAAAGGCAGGTGTCGCGCCAAAGTGGGATATTTGTAAGTAATGGGAAACAGGTGAGATAGGCAATTGATAAGCGACGGTTAGTCGGCGTGCATGAGTGGGAAGACCCAGGTCAGGCATGGGAGCGTGATGGAAATCGCGCAGTTGTGGTTTAGGGACGGCTGGAAAAGGGCGAGAAGGGGACTCGCGAAGTTGATCAGTTGGCTGGGCTCAGGGTCGCCGGGATAGGACGGCCCATAGCCTTGGCATACTCCGAGTCGTACACCTCGTTGCCGGGAAACTCTTCGGTCAGTTCCTTGAGGTTTTTTTGCGCCAGGGCTTCGTTCTTCTCGCGCCGGGCGGAGAGAGCCAGAAGGATCTGGGCAAAGGGCTTAAGGTAGTGGCCATTATCGGCGGTTTTCTGAACCTCAGACATGCCCAACTCCTTGTCTCCGTGGATACCGCCGAACCAAAGGACAAAACGGGCAGAGGAGGAGAGTGATCCGATCACGTAATAGGCGACACCGGGGGCGACATAAGCGTCGTAGGCGTCGGGGTGATCGCGAAGAAGCAACTCCGCGTTGGCGTTGGCTTCCTTCAGGTGCTTTAACGCGTCGTAATGCTTCCTCAGGAGCATGCTGTCCGCGTCGGACTGCATGCCGGAGCAAAGCGTTAGCGCGTAGAGTGCCTCAGGATCGCGTGGATGACCCTTCAGAAGATGGGCCGACAAAGTGCGCGCGTGGCCACAAGACTCCTGAAATTTCTTGATGCGATCGGGGTCTGGCGTGCCAGTGATGCCGCCGAGAAAGCGCTTGTCGTCCAGGAAATAATCGCTGGTCAAGACGTGCTGAAGAAAAAACTCTTCGAACAGGTAGGTGGCAGCAAGGGAGACTTGTCCGAATGGTTCCGTAGGGTTCTGGTCGGCCCAATTCTGGAAAACCTGGCGAGCTTCCGCGAACTTCTGCTGGTAGAGGAGACGGTAGCCCTGTTCGAGTTCGGGAGTGGATGAAAACGCCGGGCCCTTCGGTTCGTCAGCGGCTACACATTGGAGGCCGAAACCGAGACCCATGAGAGTCGCCAATAGCGCGTGAGAAAGGAAACGCATCGTCCACCTGCCCTTAGAATAGTCCGGGAAGAAATCGCGGCTTCCCGTACATGGCCTCCCGGTAGTGCGGGTCGGAAAACAGGACGCGCTCCTCGGTATTGATTCGGCGGGACAAAACGAGAATGTGGGCGGCGCAACCTACGGCTGCGGTAATCCACGCACAATGAATCAGCGGGAGCACCAGCATTTCAATAAAAACTGCAGCGTAATTAGGGTGGCGGACGTAACGGAACGGTCCGGAGGTGATCACTCCCATACCGGTGGAGTTCATCACTTCGACATTCCAATGCTCGCCGAGCGTGCGAATCACCCACCAGCGCACGACATTGGCGGCAAGAAAGATCGCGAAGCAAACGGCGGCGAGAATGGGATAAAACGGCCGATGAAGGAAAACCACTTCGAGCGCGGCGCCGAGCAGAACGCCTGTATGAAGCAGAACCATGGGGCGAAAAACGGGATCGACTACCTTGGAAGCTCCACGGGCCAGCATTTCATGCTGGTGACGGCGGGAAATCTGGAGTTCGTAAATGCGTAGAAGCGCTACGACGAGCAGGAGACCGAGATAGGCTTTGACGCTTAATTCCATTGCAGCAACAAAAACTCCGCGCTGAAGCCCGGGCCGAAAGCCGCGGCCATGGCATGCTCGCCCGACTTAAGAGGGCGCTTTTCGAGCCACTCCTGAAGAATAAAGAGAATGGTCGCGCTGGAAAGGTTGCCGACGTTGGCAAGAATATCCCAGGAAGGCTGGGTATCGCACTTGCAAAGGCCCAATTGTTGCTCGACATTTCCCAGAAGGCGCGCGCCGCCTGGATGAAGAATCCAGCCCTTAATGTCTTTGCGTTCTTTGCCGTTGCGCTCAAGGAATCCCTGTACGAGCCCCTTGATTTCCGCGCCGATCATCTCCGGAACGTCTTTGGCCAGCAGGATGTGGAAGCCGGAATCGCGAAGGTCGAAGCCCATGGCGCCGAGGGAATCCGGGAAGGTATAAGTTTCCGTGACGAGCACGCGGGGCCCCGGTTTTTCTTTTCCAGTGACGACTACGGCGGCGGCTCCGTCTCCAAACAGAATGGAGGAGATCAGATTGGCCTGCGAAATGTCTTTCCGCTGGAAGGTGAGCGAGGGCAGCTCCACGGCGATGATCAGCACGTTCGCCTGGGGATACGACTTGATGTAGTCCGCGGCACGAGAAATGGCCATGGCACCGGCGGCGCAACCAAGTTCGGTGAACGGCATGCGCCGAATATCGGAACGGAAGCCCATCAGCTTGATGAGGTGCGCGTCCAGGGAAGGAATCATGAAGCCGGTGCAGGAGACGGTGATGATTAGATCGATTTCGTCTGGCCGGAGACCAGCCTTCTCCAGGCACTTTTCGGCAGCTTCCTTGCCGAGTTTTATGGCGTGTTCGATGTATTCGTTGTTGGTCTTGCTCAGGGCACGCGGTTCAATCGTGTAGTCGATAGGGAAAATAGCATGGCGCTGGTGCACTTGGGCGTTGTCCACGATGGCCATCATAGCTTCCACGCGGCGGTCGGGGATCTCAAAGACCCGTCCCATGTAATATTTAACGTCATCGCGCGTGATAAGGTAAGGGGGCAAAGCAGTGGCAGACGCAGATATCGTGGCAACTGCGGAATGCCCATTCGAAGAGACCTGATTCGGCAAGTTCACATTCACCGTCCCCCACCTGGTATTCTTAGCTTCCAAAATTGGTTCGACAGCCGAGAGTGAATTGCAACCCAGTAAGATGGAACCATTTAGTGACTTACTTTACATCAATTCGAGCTACAGGGGAAATGGCAAGGATCACCCCGGGGCGGCTAAACTGTAATTATACGCTGAATGAACAAGGAGGGAAAATGGCCGAGATGGATAGGCCAGCGTTGCACCGGATTCTTTGTATCGGGTTGTTAGCGTGGGGTTTGATGCCGTCGATGGCGGTTGGGCAAGATCATCCAGCGCCATTGTTAGTGATGATTTCCGTGGACGGAATGCGACCGGATTATGTGACGCAAGCAGCGGCTCACGGGGCGAAAGTGCCAAACCTTACGAGGTTCATGAAGGAAGGGGCTTACGCGGAGGGCGTGATCGGGGTGGTGCCTACGGTGACTTATCCGAGTCACACGACACTGGTGACGGGAGTGTGGCCGGCAAAACACGGGATCTGGGCGAACACGACATTTGACCCGCTGCAGAAAAATTATCAGGGTTGGTACTGGTATGCGGAAGACATTCGCGTGCCCACGCTGTGGGACGCGGCGGCGAAAGCAGGAAGAACCACGGCAAGCGTACAGTGGCCTGTGACGGTGGGGGCGAACATCACCTGGGACATCCCGGAGATTTGGCGCGCGGGGACGCCGGACGATGCAAAGCTGGTTCGCGCGCTGTCCACGAAGGGATTGCTGGAGGAAGCTGGAGCGGAGATTGGGCCGTACCGAGGCGGCATGGACGCCACGCCGGAAGCAGACGAGGTGCGCGGGAAATATGCTGCGTGGATTCTGGAAAAGAAGCATCCCGGCTTGCTGACGCTGCATTTGATTGCGCTGGACCACATCGAGCATGAGACTGGGGCGTTCAGCGCGGAGTCGGTTGCGACTATGGAACGACTGGATGCGGTGATTGGCAAGGTGTGGGAAGTGGCGGAGCGAGCCGCACCGGGGCGTGCGATTGTTGCGGTGATGTCTGACCACGGGTTTGCGAACTACGACCAGCAACTGAATTTGTTTCCGGCATTTCGCGAGGCGGGATTATTTGCGACGAATGACAAGGGCGGTATTACGGATTGGGCGGCTATGCCGTGGGAGACAGGTGGATCGGCGGCGATTGTGCTGAAGAATCCGCAAGACCCGGTGATGGTGGAACGAGTGCGGGATTTACTGGCGAAATTGGCAGGGGATCCTGCGAACGGGATAGATCGCGTGCTCGATGCGGAGGAATTGCACAAGCGGGGCGGCTATCCGAACGCGTCGTTTTTTGTGAGCTTGAAACCGGGATGGCGGACGGGGGCGTCGTTGACGGGGCCGGTGGTGACGAAGGTGAAGCCGGGGGGCACGCATGGACAATTGCCTGACGTCCCGGACTTGCACGCAGCGTTTTTTGAAGTCGGGCTGGGCGTGCCTGCGGGAAAAGATCTGGGGCTGATTGATATGCGCGATATTGCGCCGACTCTGGCGAAGGAAGCGGGATTGGCGTTGCCGTCCGCGGAGGGGAAGGCATTGCTGAATTGAAGCAATTACTGATTAGCGGGTGGAGTCGCAGGCTGATAATTTTTCGTTAGCTTCGCCTTCAATTTTGTAACATCGGCCGGCTTTATTGACGCGGTGCGTTCTTTGGAACCCGTAAGAAGCAGCCATTCCGGATCGTTATCTACTGCTGTCTCGAAATACTTTAGATCGTGAGGACTTCCCATTGCGGATTCTGTCCAACGGCTTTTGAGCCGGTGTGGCTACAGCAGCTTGAAGGAATAAAAGTAGGAGCCCAAGGAAACTCATCACTTTCATCTTATCGCAGCCAACGGAGCGAGATGAGCTTGAGCCAAGGCAAGATGACAACCGAACAATATCGATGTTTTAGCCGGCGGCTTCCTGGCTGGCGCGGATTTCCTGCCAGCGGCGGGGGCGCTTGTTGTATTGCAAAACTTTTTTGCGCAGGCGGATGGATTTGGGCGTGATTTCGACGAGTTCGTCGTCGGCAATGAATTCGATGGCTTGTTCCAGGCTGAGCTGGCGATGGGGAATCAGGCGTATGGCTTCGTCAGCGGAGGAAGAGCGCATGTTGGTGAGCTTCTTCTCCTTGGTGACGTTCACTTCCATATCCTGCTCGCGGGAATTTTCGCCGACGACCATGCCTTCGTAAACTTCGATCGTGGGGCCAATAAAAAGTTCGCCGCGCTCTTGCAAGCCCCATAGCGCATAAGCCGTGGTGACGCCGGGGCGATCGGCGACCAGCGCGCCGGTCGGCCGAAGAGCCATTTCACCGCCATATTCCATCCAGCCATCAAAAATGGAGTGAATGAGAGCGGTGCCGCGGGTATCCGTGAGCAACTGGCTGCGCAGGCCGATCAGACCGCGCGAGGGAATTTTGAAATCGAGGCGCACGCGGCCGGAACCGTGGTTACTCATCTTCAGCATTTCGCCGCGGCGACTGCCGATCGTCTCCATAATGATGCCGATGAAGTTTTCCGGGATGTCGATGACCAGGCGCTCGACAGGCTCCAGCTTTTTTCCGTTTTCATTGCGAACAACGATTTCGGGCTTGCCGACCATGAGCTCGAAACCTTCGCGACGCATGGTTTCAATGAGAATAGCGAGCTGCAATTCGCCGCGGCCGAGCACGCGGAAGGATTCGGGGGTTTCCGTGTCTTCGACGCGGATGGAAACGTTGGTGAGCAGTTCCTTCGCGAGACGATCGCGGAGATCCCGGGAGGTGAGGTAGTTTCCTTCGCGGCCACAGAGCGGGCCGGAATTGACGGAGAAAATCATGGCGAGCGTGGGCTCGTCGATGGTGAGCGGCTCCAGCGGCTCTGGATTTTCGAGCGAAGTGATGCTTTCGCCGATCTGGATTCCTTCGACGCCGGCGATGGCCACAATGTCTCCGGCTACTACGCTGTCGGCCTCATCGCGTTCAAGGCCGCGGAAGGTATAAAGCTTGGTGATTTTCGTGGAGATGAGCTTTCCGTCCAGCTTGCTGATGCCGACTTCCTCACCGCGATTGAGAGTGCCGTTGAACACGCGGCAGATGGCCAGGCGGCCCAGGAAATCGGAATAGTCGAGATTGGTGACCTGAAGCTGAAGGACGCCCGTGGGATCGCCCGTAGGACGCGGGATTTTGTTCACGATGGCTTCGAACAGAGGCAGCAGATCCTTGGAGTCGTCGCCCACTTTGCGATGGGCCACGCCGGCGCGAGCGTTCGTGTAGACGATGGGGAAATCGAGTTGATCTTCAGTGGCGTCAAGGTCGATGAAAAGATCGTAGATTTCGTTTAGCACTTCTTCGGCGCGCGCATCGGGCCGGTCGATCTTGTTGAGAACCACCACCGGAGGAAGCTTCGCGGCGAGGGCCTTTTGCAGCACGTAGCGGGTCTGGGGCAGCGGGCCTTCGCTGGCGTCAACGAGGAGCACGACGCCGTCGACCATGCGCAGGGCGCGCTCGACCTCACCGCCGAAATCGCTGTGGCCGGGAGTGTCCACGATATTGATTTTGGTGTCGTGGAAAAACAGGGCGGTATTCTTGGCGAGGATGGTGATGCCGCGCTCGCGCTCCAGGTCGTTGGAGTCCATAACGCGCTCGACGACGGCCTGGTTGGCGCGAAAGATGCCGCTCTGACGGAGCATGGTGTCGACCAGGGTGGTTTTGCCGTGGTCAACGTGAGCGATGATAGCGATGTTGCGAATATCTTGAGTCATGTGTGTAAAAGCGTCTTTAGACAAAAATAGCTGCTGAGACAACCAGCAGCCCGGACGAATCCCTTTCTTCATCGGTTACAGGTGCGGTCTATATAAACCCATTTTACCAGAGCTGGAGCAGACGGGGAAGCGGGCGGTTTTGGGAAGTGTCGTCTCAAAAGCGGTTGCGGCAGGACTGGCTGAGCTCTAAGCCATGGTAGCTGGCATGGTATGCTCACGAGGATTTTGCGTGCGTGTCAAAAATGAGTGAGGACAATGTGAAGGACCGAATTGCGGCGTTGCAAAGGAAGATGTGGGTAGTGGTGTCACTGATGATGCTGCTGGCGCTGGCGGCCAGCGCGCAGGATCAGAAGCCGGCGCGGCCGGACTTGCCGAAGCTTTTCGAGAAGAGAGAAGTAATGATTAAAATGCGCGACGGCGTGAAGCTGCATACGGAGATTTACACGCCGCGCGCCGCGCAGGAACCACTGCCGATGCTGATGGAACGGACGCCCTACGGTATTTCCGGCGGGCCGCAAGGTTACAGCGGGCATCTTTACTCGGCGCAGGACCTGTATGCGGACGGATACATATTTGTGTACCAGGACATTCGCGGACGATATGGATCCGAGGGCAAATTTGAGATGAACCGGCCGCTGCACGATGCGAAGGATGCGAACGGAGTGGATGAAAGCACGGACACGTACGACACGATCGACTGGTTGGTGAAAAACGTCGCCAAGAATAACGGGCGCGTGGGCGTGTGGGGAATTTCCTACGGCGGTTTCCTTGCGGCCATGGCCATGGTGAATCCACACCCGGCGCTTAAAGCGGTTTCCGAACAGGCGTGCATGGGAGACGCCTGGATGGGCGACGATTTCTTTCACAATGGAGCGTTTCGCCTGAGCTATGGCTTCGAATATGCCGCGCTGATGGAAACATCGAACGAAAATTACAGTTTTGAGTTCAACGTGTTCGATTTGTACGACTGGTTTTTGCGGCTTGGCGTGCTGTCCAACGCAAACAAACTGTATTTTCACGGAAAGATTCCGACGTGGGACAATTTCGTGAATCATCCTACGTACGATAATTTCTGGCAGATTCACGCGGTGGAAAGCGCTTTGAAGCAGGCGGCGGTGCCTAACCTGAATGTGGCCGGCTGGTGGGATCAGGAAGATTTTTATGGGCCGATGCGCACTTACGAAAACCTGGAAAAGTCCGATTCGAAACACTTGAACTACGTCGTCGTCGGTCCGTGGAATCACGGAGGGTGGGCGCACGGGTCAGGCGATTCGCTTGGCGAAATTCCGTTTGATTCGAACACGGCGCAATATTTCCGGCAAAAAGTGGAAGCGCCATGGTTTGCCTACTGGCTGCATGACAAAGGATCGCTGCCTCTGAAAGAGGCGCTGCTGTTTCAGACCGGCAGCGACACCTGGACGCGATTCGATTCCTGGCCTCCGAAAGAGGCACAGAAGGAAAATTTATATTTTGGCGAATACGGTAAGCTTTCATTCAACGCGCCGACGACAAAAGACGCGGAGGCGTTCGACTCCTACGTAAGCGATCCAGCGCATCCGGTGCCATATCGTCACCGGCCGGTGGACATGACGTATCCCAACGATCATCCGGGATCCTGGTACACGTGGCTGGTGCAGGACCAGCGTTTTGTGGACAACCGGCCCGACGTGCTGACTTGGCAGACGGACGAACTACAGGATGATGTGACCATCGCCGGCGAGGTGACAGCGAAACTTTTTGCTTCGACCACCGGAACCGACAGCGATTGGGTGGTGAAATTGATCGACGTATATCCGCAAAAGGTGGAGTCTGACTGGAAACTTTCGGGATATGAACTGATGATCGCGGACGAGATCTTCCGCGGCCGGTACCGCACGTCGTACCAAAAGCCGGAGCCGCTGGTGGCGGGACAAATTACGCCATTTACGTTCAGCTTGCACACCGCGGATCACGTCTTCAAAAAGGGGCACCGAATTATGGTGCAGGTGCAGAGCTCGTGGTTTCCGCTGTATGACCGTAATCCACAAAAATTCGTGCCGAATATTTTTGAGGCGACGGCTGCGGACTATCAGAAGGCAACGCAGCGCATCTACCGCTCGGCGGAATATCCATCGAGCGTCGAAGTGTCGGTTGTGCCAGAAACCGACGGGCGCTAATCCGCGAAACAAGGATCAGCCAGGGCTTGCCGGATTGCGCAAGCCAGATCAATCTTGACCTTTCCGTCATAGAACCGTAATAACGCCTTTCTACGCTGCGGATGAAGGAGGGTTATGTCCTTCCATCCGCGGGTCGCGCTGTTCTGTGAGACGTACCACGAGATCAATGGAGTGGCGTTGACGGCGCGGCAACTCGTGGCGTATGCGAAGCGGCACGACTTTCCGCTACTGGCGATTCATGGGGGCAAGCAACCGGGCGCTTACAACGAAGGTAGCGCGCGGCGGCTTGAACTGAGGCGGTCCTGCTTGAGCATTGGGATCGAACGCGACCTGGAGTTTGATTTTGCGTTCTGCCGGTATGGCAATCGAATTCGCCGGGAATTACTGGAGTTTCGGCCCGACGTAATCCACATCACCAGTCCTGGGGAGCTTGGGGAGCTTGGCGTATATCTTTCCTGGAGACTGAAAATTCCCTTGGTGGCTTCCTGGCACACAAATTTCCACCAATTTGCGGCGCGACGTTTGCAGAAGTTGATTGGTTTTATGCCAAAGAGAATTGTGCGGCCCAGCGTGGCATGGTCGCAATGGCTCGGGCTGTGGATCCTGTTATGGTTTTACGACTTTGCCGATGTGACGCTGGCGCCCACCGCGCAGCAGGTTGCGTGGTTGGAGAGGGAATTGGGAAAGCCATCCTTTCTGATGCCGCGGGGTGTAGATACCGAGCAGTTCAATCCGAAACATAGAACTGTGGAGGATGGAATTCTTAGTTTGGGTTTTGTTGGCAGGGTGACGCCGGAGAAAGGCGTCCGGCTATTGCAGAAAATCGAGCAGGCATTGCTGGAAAGCGAATTGAAGGCCTTTCGAATCATCGTGGTTGGCGATGGCAGCGAAGTGGCGTGGCTGAAACGGCGGTTGGCTCACGGAGAATTCCTGGGAGTGCTGCGCGGCGATGAACTGGCGCGCGCTTACGCAAACATGGATGTATTCGTGTTTCCGTCGAGGACGGACACTTTTGGAAATGTGGTGCAGGAAGCGGCGGCTTCCGGCGTGGCGGCAGTGGTTACGAATGAAGGTGGACCGCGCAATTTGGTGGTGCACGGGGAGACAGGTTACATCGCGGAAAAAGATGCAGAGTTTGTGGGGCGTGTCGTGGAATTGGCGCAGAACCGGGAGCTTTTGAAGAAATTGGGTAGCGCGGCCCGGGAAAGAATGGCGGGCATAACGTGGGACGGAGCGTTTGAGAAAACTTATGCCGCTTACCGGCATTGTTTGCCTGAGGAAAGGCAAAGCGAGTGCTTGGGTGAAAAAGTTAAAGTTGCTGCTCAGACGCACGCTGGTCTGCGGAGATAGCCGCCTGCTGGTTTAGCTGGCAGGACTGAAGTCCTGCGTCTACGAAAGCACGTAGCGAGACGTTTAATTGTTTATTTCGCGGCTGCGGGTTGGGCCTCGCCCGATTGGAAGAAGGACCACGGGCCGGCGTTCATGTCGCGGAGGTAGGGCTCCTGCCAGGCGAATTCGGGGTGAGCGGCCAGGAATGGTTTGGCCTGGAAATTTTCGCCGCACGGATGTCCCATGCGGGCTACGAGACGCATTTCTTTGGTCATGGCGGAGTCGGTTGCCTTTGCCTGTACGGCGCCACCTGGATAGTAGGGACCCCAGCCCCATATGGAAATGCCGCGCGCGTTGTTGTCCACATGGCCGCACAGCGTGCGTTCATTTGCGTCGGCCTTTTTTTCGAACGCGTCGACGTGATCGCCAAGCATCTGTTGCGCGAGGGTGACATCGATTTTGCCCTTGTTCTCATTGAGCAGTTGTTCCCAGCGGGCGCGGCGCGCGTTGGGCGAGGATTCGGGATTGTTGGAATCAAACTGCGGCGCATCAAGCTTCAAGACTTTTGGATCGCGCGCCCAGTTGGAGCCGGAAAACACGCCGTCCTTCGTGCGCCAGAGTTTGTAGGCCTTCAAACCAAGTTCGAGTTGGGCGACTTCTCCGGTTTTGCGATCGCCGAGCAGCCAGTCGTTTGCATAGCCGCCATTGTTGCCGTCGAGCATAATGCGCGTGTAATCGTCGATGGAGCCGGCATACTGAAGAGCTTTTCGCGCGCGCACGAATTCGGGCTTGCCGTTGGGATCCCAACCTTCGAACTGGCTGATGGTGGTTTCGGTGACCATTAATCCGTCGCTGTTGATTCCGAAATCGTCGTCGCTGACAATCACGCCGGGAAAACCGTCCATCAACATGCGGTAACCGTGCGTGGGCTGAATATCGAAGATGATGCGCCAGCGTTCTCCCTTCATGTAGCTGGTCCAATTGTTATGGGCAATAACGATCTGGCCGTCTTTGGTCCAGCTTCCCGTGGCGACGAACGCACTGCAGTTCCCGGGGCTTTTCAGGTTCGGCGCATTGGTCTTTTTTTCCTGCTTGTCGAGCCAGGGCACATAGTAATCCGGGACTTCTTCGAAGGAGTTAAGCGCGACGATGTCGTAAACGTCCAGTTGCGAGCCTGTGCGCGCGTTCAATCCTTCGGCTATGCCTTCCAGTTCCTGCTGATATTCGGGATCGAGCTTCGGCCATAACTTTTCGCGAGCCACTTCGCGGAAGAAAGCCCACTTGCGGCCGGTAGAATGCGTCATATCGGCAGAAATGGCGGGAAACGCGTCTTCAATTTCAGGAGCGAGCAAATAGCCGTGCTGAAAACCGATGTTGAAGGGATCGCCCTCAAGATGAACATAGACCCAGCCGCCGCGTTCGAAACTGTATGCGCCCTTCAGACGCGGATCGGAGGATGCCACGCGCTCGCGAGCCGCCGCGATTGCCGCTTTCGCTTGGTCCTTCGCGTCTTGGGAATCGGTATAGGAACGCCGGCCCGCCAACAGCAGAACCGCGCCGAGAATCACGACGGTAAGGGCTATTATTTTGCGCACAACGTCAGACATGTCCAGGCGCTCCTTTAGCTTTCAGCTTGCTGTGGGAAGATTATGGGAGTCTATCGAGAATTGCGAAAAGCGACAACCGTGCGAAGTGCGGGAAGCGTCCGTGACCGTGCCCGAAGCGCCGTTCTTTGATACATTCACAAAATGCTGACGGCGATTACGCGAAAAGTAAGTTCCGCGCTTGCGAAGTGTGAGCTGAGCTTCATCGAACGCAAACCGATAAATATGGAGAAGGCCCGCGCGCAGCACCACGCATACGAAGAACTGCTCGACAAACTTGGCGCGCACGTGATTTCCCTGCCTGAGGAGCCGGAGTTACCGGATTCAATGTTTGTGGAAGACCCAGCGGTGGTGCTGGATGAAGTGGCGGTGATTTGTTCCCTGGGTACGGAATCGCGGAGAAAAGAATCGGTGACGATCGCGGCGGCGCTGGAAAAATTGCGCAAGCTAGCTTATGTGAAGTTGCCAGGCACGTTGGAAGGCGGGGACGTTTTGCGAGCTGGAAGAAAAGTGTTCGTGGGATTCACGGCACGCTCCAATCCGGAAGGCATCCGGCAGTTTTCCGTGATACTGGAACACTTTGGGTACGACGTGACCGCAATACCGGTAACAGGGTGTCTGCACTTGAAATCCGCGGTGACCTATCTTGGGCGGAACACGCTGCTGGCGAATCGCGGGTGGTTCGATTGGAAAAGGATGGAAGGATTCGAATGGGTCGATCTTGATCCCAGCGAACCGCATGCCGGGAATGCCCTCGCGATTGGAGATTCCGTGATTTTCCCGGCGTCGTTCCCGAATAGCCGGTCGATCATAGAAGGCCGCGGGTTTCACGTAATACCTCTGGATATCAGCGAGTTACAGAAGGCGGAGTCCGGGTTGACCTGTTCCAGCCTGTTATTCGAGGCGTAGAAATCAAGTCTTCGCTTCATTTTCGCCAGCACGCTTCGCGCAAATTTTCCTAAAATCCGATTGGAAATTCGACGAGCCATGATATTCTTTTCGCATGTTGGCTATTGCCACGAAGCGAATTTCCTCTCCGTCGACCAAGTCCTCCAAGTCGACTACGTCCACTATTATGCGCACTACAATCGCTTCGGGCGCGGGGAGAAACAGCTAGCCAGCTAGAAAAAGTTTCCAAACCCACCGCCGGAAGCGAACCTGGCGGTGGGTTTCTTAGTCTAAACTCCCTCCAGAGACGCTCCGGCAAAAAAGAACCAAGGAGCGATTGTCATGGCACAGGAACAGCAAGAAGCGAGTCACAACGCGGAGGTTGAATTAGGCCCTCAACCGCGAGGCATTGGCCTGGAGCGAGTGTTTGCGCTCCCGGCCGAACATGCCTTACTCCAGAACGTGATTGCTTTTAAATTTGGCGGCAGCTCTTTGCTGGGGGCGGAGAGATTGCTCCATGCAGCACGCCTTGCGCAGGAAGAATCACGCACGCGTCCGGTCACCGCGGTTGTTTCGGCAATGAAGGGCGTTACGGACCGGCTGTTGCAGGCGGGCGAGTGGCTTGGCCAAGGTAAGAACCTGCAAGCGCGCAAGGAAGCGGAGTCCATTGCGGAGCTGCATCGAGTCACCTTGGCGGATTTGTGTCTCGAACCTGTGGAACATGAACGCGTGGAGGAAGAGCTTGCGCTCTTGACCGACGATTTGCTGCACGATGTTCCGTTGCACGGTCACTTGGAAGCCGACGGGGCTTTGCTTGACCGGCTGGCGTCTTTTGGCGAACGATATGCCTCGCGGCTGTTTGCGGCGGCGCTCAGCAAGACGGGCATGACGGCGGTTCCGGTGGCTTCTTCGGATTTTGTACTGACGTGCGACACCTTTCGCGACGCCAAGCCCCATCTGGAACACACGCGGCGGCGGGGGCGGGAGATTTTGTTACCACTGTTGGAAGCGGGAATCATTCCGGTGGTGACGGGGTTCATCGGCGCGACGCAGGACGGGCGGATCACGACACTGGGCCGCAACAGTTCGGATTTCTCCGGTGCGCTGATTGCGCATGTGGTGGACGCAGAGGAACTAGTGATCTGGACGGATGTGGATGGAATTTATACCGCAAATCCGAAGGAATCAGCGGAAGCCATGCTGTTGCATGAATTGAGCTACGACGAGGCCCACGCGCTGGCGGCGAACGGAGCGAAAGTTTTGCACCCGCACGTGCTGCCGCTTGCAGCGCAAACGGAAATGACGGTTTGGATCAGGAATACATTTAGGCCAGAAGCCCGCGGTACGCGCATTGGCTCTCAACAAAACGGAGGATTGGCATGAGCGCTCGAGCAAATTCGAAGAGATGGCGCGCGGGCGTATTGGGCGCTACGGGAATGGTGGGACAGCGGCTGGTGAAACTTTTGTCGGACCATCCGTGGTTTGAGTTGAGCGCGGTTGCGGCGTCGGAGCGATCCACGGGAAAAACGTACGCGGACGCGGCGCGGTGGCATCTGGAAGGACCGATACCAGAGCGCGCCCGTGGGCTGGTGGTGAAGGATCTGGAGCCGACGCTGGATTGCGATTTTGTTTTCTCGGCGTTGGATTCGTCGGTTGCCGGTGAAGCCGAAGAGCGATTTGCGCGCGCGGGATATCCGGTAGTGAGCAATTCTAAAAATCACCGCATGGATGCGGACGTGCCGCTGTTGATTCCCGAAGTGAACGCGGCGCATGTGAACTGTATTCCTGTGCAGCAAAAGAATCGCGGGTACGACTCCGGATTCATCGTCACCAATCCGAATTGTTCCACGGCGGGCCTGGTGCTGGTGCTGAAGCCGCTGGCTGACGCGTTTGGTTTGGAGAAATTGTTTGTGGTGACGCTGCAGGCGGTTTCCGGAGCCGGCTATCCCGGAGTGCCCGCGATGGACGCTCTGGGAAACGTGGTTCCGTTCATCAGTGGCGAAGAAGAAAAAATGGAAGCGGAGCCGCAGAAGCTGCTGGGGAAGTGGGACGGCAACCGGTTTATTGACGCCGGCTTGGGAATCAGCGCGCATTGCAATCGTGTGCCGGTGGTCGACGGGCACCTGGAGTGCGTGTCTGTGCGACTGAAGAAAACAGCGACGATCGCGGAAGTGCGGGAAGCGTTGCGCAGCTTCGAGGTTTCGGAGGAGCTGGCTTCTTTGCCGACAGCGGTGAAACACCCGGTTGTGGTGCACGACGACGACGACCGGCCCCAGCCACGAAAAGACGCGAACACCGGACACGGAATGGCCGCGGTGGTGGGGCGTGTGCGGGAATGCCCGCTGCTGGACGTGAAACTGACGTTGCTGTCGCACAACCTGGTGCGCGGGGCGGCGGGCGCGGCGCTGCTCAATGCGGAATTGTTGGCGGCACGGGGATTCCTGAAAACGCGGCAGGCAGAACAAGCCGAAGTGGAACAAGCTACACGCTGAAGCGCAGGGCAGTTTACGGCACAAATAAATAGCGGACCAGGTGGAAGAAGATCGGCGCGGCGAAGCAGAGCGAATCGATGCGATCGAGAATGCCGCCGCGTCCTTCGACCACGACGCCGAAGTCCTTTATGCCGATATCACGCTTGATGGCGCTCATCACCAGGCTGCCGTTGAAACCCAGAATGCAAATCATCAGAGACATTCCGGCGGACTGCAGGGGCGTGAACGGCGTAGCCCACCAAAGAGCGGTGCCCAGAGCGGTGGCGCTCACGACGCCCCCGGCAAACCCTTCCCATGTTTTGTTTGGACTAACGCGCCATGCAATTTTGTGTTTTCCAATTAGCTTGCCCCAGACGTTCTGAAGAACATCGCTCATCTGATCGACGATCACGAGATAAAGAAGCAGGCGCGCATCGTGTCCTTCGAAGCCGGGAATTTTCAGCAAAAGCAGCGCCGGCGCGTGGCTCAGCGAGTACACACACACCATAATGCCGAACTGGATCTTGGACGCGCGTTC
This sequence comes from Candidatus Acidiferrales bacterium, assembly GCA_963701055.1. Classification (GTDB taxonomy): domain Bacteria; phylum Acidobacteriota; class Terriglobia; order Acidiferrales; family UBA7541; genus Acidiferrum. The sequence continues at coordinate 6,715,098 of OY969563.1, forward strand.
CAGGAAATGCTCCGTGTCTCCGGCGATGGCGATGCTGGGAGGGATATAAATGCAGGCCAGCACCGGGATCATGATGGCGAACAAAACGTACCACTGAATGCCGACGAGGTAATACTGGAGCGGCATGATGACGAAGAAGCTCCAGAACAAAGTGCGATGATCGCCGCGGCGCGTGGGTACCAGGGTCATGTACTCCCGCATCGCCAGGAAGGAGATGATGCCGAAGAGGACGAGCGAGCCGATGCGGCCACTCACGACGGCCACCGCGAAGATAGCGGCCATCTTCCACCACGCGCGAATGCGGGCATTGAAATTGTTGATGGTGGTGCGGCTGTCGTCGTCGCGATGGCGAGACTTCAGAATCCTGACGATCAAGGTGGAGATCAGCAGCAGGAATAGCACGCCGCCATACAGCCAATCGAATTTTGTGTCGTGGAGAGCTTCGAACATCAGGCGGATCCAATCCGGCGCAGGCTGGCGACGGCCTCACGCGCGCGTTCAAGAAACGCATCCTTGTCTTCATCGGGTTCCACATGAAGAGGCTTGCCAAAGGTCAGCAAGCTGAGCATCGGCACGGGCAAGAATTCCCCTTTGGGCAAAATGCGGTTGAGATTTTCCAGATGAGCCGGCACCAATTCGACATCGGGCCGCCGCAATGCCAGATGATACATTCCCGATCGAAAGGGGCCGACTTTTTCGCCGGTGCCGCGGGTGCCCTCGGGGAAAAGTATGAGGGAATTTTCCGTGCCGAGCGCCTCAACCATTGCCTCGATCAGGTGGCGGCCGGCGAAATGGGGTTCGTCCGCACTCTTTGCTTTTTGATTGGAAACACGTTCAAGGAATACCGCGTGGAAGACATTCTGTGCCAGGTAACGCCGCAGCGGCGTTGCTTCCCAGTAGTCTTTTGCGGCGATGGGGCGCGTCCGTGCGCGAATTTCGGAGGGCAAGGCCGACCACAGAACCACAAAATCGAGATGGCTGCTGTGATTGGCGAAATAAATGCGCTGGCGTTCGTCTGGCTGGCAACCAGCCCATTGCACCTGCACGCCACTGATCCCACGAGCGATCGCGGCCAGAAGACTGGCGATGGGGTGAATATGATTGTTCATTGGGTGGCGGCCTTCATCTTACTCGCAAGTGCAGCCGAACCACCATGTGGCTGGCCATTGTGAGAAGCGCCGCTGCCTTGGGGCTACCAGCACACTCTGAACTGGAGCTCCTGGCCTTCGGCATATTTTTGCAGCAAAGAAACCATGCGCTGACAGGAAGATTGCAATCCCTCGGCGCCGCCGAAGGAAACCAGGATAGCGGCGATGTTACGCGTGGATGGCGTGACCATGGTGCGTTCGGAATCGCTTGTCGGGCTGCCGTGCGGCCCCTCGCCATCGGAAAAAACCGGCAAGCCCTCGAGGTTTAAATCATATTTCCCGATGCCCTTGTAGGTTTCGCCGCTGCGGCCCGCTCGAAAAACGATATCGCCGGTTACATGCGCGAGATCATACAGACCGATCGGCAACCGGCTCTCTACGGACATCAGGTTGATGATATCCACGACGGAATTGATTTGCGGGAAGCCCTTGCCGGAAATGATGCGGCGCAGCAATGCTTCCGCCGAGCCACGATAACGCGCGGGATCTTTTCCCAGGGCTTTGTAGCCCGCACGCGTTCCCAGGATCTTCGAAGACTCCAACAATGTGCGCGGTTCAGGAAGATGCAGAATTTCCGTTTCGCGCACTTTCATTTCTTCCAGCAAAGCCGCGGGACTTTCCCGTGGAACCACCCGGCCGGTCAGGAAGCCTAGCGAAATGCGCGGACATTTCAGCTTCAAGCCGGGATCGATGGTAAGGGTCGCCATGCGCCTAAGAATACCCGACGGAAACGGGATTCGCACATCGCACCCGCGAATGACGCCGCGAATTAACGAGGAAAAGAAGGATAGAGCGCTTTGTTCGGCTGCGGTGTCAGGCCGGCAAAGGCTTTAAGCGAGCGGTGAAATGGCGGAGGAAAGGCGCGTGATGCACCAATTCGTAGCCGGGAATCTGCTGGCGACGGCGCCAAACGTCGAGAATCACTTCCACTACATACTCGATGTGGCTTTGCGTGTACACGCGGCGGGGAATGGCCAGCCTGACCAAGTCCATGGAAGCATGTTCACCAAACATGAGCGTGCCGATTTCCACGGAACGGATTCCGCCCTCCAGGTAAAGCTCGACGGCAAGCGCCACCCCAGGGAATTGCGCAACCGGAATGTGCGGCAGGAACGCGCGCGCATCAATATAAATTGCATGGCCGCCGGGCGGCAGCACGATGGGCACACCTTCACTAGAAATGTGATTGCCCAGGAAGGCCGTGGAAGCGATGCGATAGTGCAAATAATCTTCTTCCAGAGCTTCGTTCAAACCGACGGCGATGGCTTCAAGGTCGCGGCCTGCCAGTCCGCCATACGTCGGGAAGCCCTCAGTGAGGATCAGCAGATCTTTTTCCTGTTGAGCGAGTATGTCGTCATTGGTGCAAAGAAAACCGCCGATATTGGCGAGGCCATCTTTCTTGGCGGACATAGTGCAGCCGTCGGCGTGGGAAAACATTTCGCGGGCAATTTCTCGCGGAGTTTTGCCCGCATAGCCCGGCTCACGCAATTTGATGAAGTAGGCATTTTCGGCGAAGCGGCAAGCGTCGATGTACAGCGGGATTCCGTGGCTTTTGCAAATCTGTTTCACGTCGCGAATGTTCGCTAGCGACACAGGTTGGCCGCCGCCGGAATTATTGGTGACCGTCAGCATCACGAGCGGAATTTTCCCGGCGCCCTCGCGCTCGATCAACTCCGTCAAGCGACCCGTGTCGATATTTCCCTTGAAGGGATGAAGAAGCGACGGCTCCTTGGCTTCCGGGATCGGAATGTCCAACGCCTGCGCGCCCACAAATTCGCAATTCGCGCGCGTGGTGTCAAAATGCGTGTTGTTTGGGACGATGTCGCCTTTCTTGCACATCACGTTGAAGAGAATGCGTTCAGCGGCGCGGCCCTGATGCGTCGGAATCACGTGGCGAAAGCCGAAAATAGATTGCACGGAATTGCGGAAACGCGTGAAGCTGGGCGAACCAGCGTAGGATTCATCGCCGCGCATCATGGCGGCCCATTGTTCGGTGGACATGGCGGAGGTGCCGGAATCGGTGAGCAGGTCGATGAGGATGGCTTCCGAAGGAACGAGGAAAAGATTGTAGCCGGCGTCATGAATCAGCTTCTGGCGTTCGGCGCGGGTGGTGGTGCGAATGGGCTCAACGCTCTTGATGCGAAACGGCTCGATGATCGTGCGAATTGGCATGGCGTGGGCAAGCTCCCAAGCAACACTACCACACCGGAACCAAGCGTTTTAGGTCAAGCGACGGCGCTTTTTTAGTCGTCGCCATGCACGAGTTCGGGCGAATTTGCCGATTCCTCGGAATCGTCCGGCGTCTGGACTAACCCCTGTTTCACCAGCTCGCGATAATAGGCAGGCCTGGTGTGACGATAATGGTCCGCGGGAATTTTTCCATCGAGCCATGCAGTGTCCATCGGATAGACAGCAGGATCAAAGATCACAAGATAAAAGTGCCAGATCAAAATGGAGAAGGTTGCCAGCAGCGCTTCATACCAGTGCACTGCGGTGGCGGCATCCGTAATCCACTTTGGAAAATGACGCAACGCGAAATTATTGAACCATAGGAGGAAACCCGAGAGGGCCATCACCATGGTGCCCCACAGGAAGGCCCAATATTCCATTTTCTCCGCGTAGTTGAATTTCGCGAACTTCGGCTCTTGTTTCGTCAGTCCGAGGTTGTACTGGAAGACGTCCAACATGTCCGTTGCGTCTTTTATGGTAGGAATCATGGACCACACAAAAGAGCGGTCCTTTTTCTTCAACGCGAGATGAATGAAGTGAAATACCGTGGCGGCGATCATCACGACGGCGGCGGTACGGTGCAGTCCACCGCGCACACCCGCGTTTGTTTCCCACAGCAATATTGGCTTTGCCCACCAACTATCGGGGAACTTCAGCGCGAAGCCGGTAACAACCAGTGTGGGGAAGCTCGCCATGATGCCCCAGTGCGCGATGCGGAACCATAAATTCATGCGCAGCGCCACTTCATTGCTTTCATGGCGCGGCTTCCGGCGCAGCAACTTGCTGAGCAGATCCAGCAAATTGTGAAGCAGCATGAATCCAAGCGTCACCGGGATCAGGATCAGGTACGTAAAGCGAATCCACCGTACCACCGGATGATTTGGCCCGGAGCCGGTTTGCACGTGAATCGCTCCGATGGCGTAGCGAGCCTGATTGACACCCGTGTGGCATTGGCCGCAGGTTTTCGCCAGGTTCGCGGCGTTCACCGTGGAGCGCGGATCGGCGGACCTGAAAATGTTGTGAATGCCGTGGCAGGAAGCGCAATTGGCGGCCGTTAGCTTCCCACCCTTTAACGCCAGGCCGTGATAGCTGTCTGCATAGGATGGCACGCGGTCGGCGGGGATGTCGTAGAGTTGCGCCATGCGAGTGCTCGCGTGGCAGCGCCCGCAAGTTTCCGCGGAAACATTGACGGCGTTTAGCGGAGAGGCGGGATTTTTGGGATCAAGGATCAGGTGCTCGCCGTGGCAGTCCACACATGCCGGGGCATCCTTCACGCCAGCTTCCACGGCCGCACCATGCACGCTTTGGTTGTAGATTTTTGCGATTTCGCCGTGGCATTCCCCGCAGGTTTGCGAAACTTTCCAGTGATTGACGCGGGACCGTTCGTCTTTCGCAGGGTAAATGTCGTGATTTCCGTGGCAACTGTTGCAATCCGCGGCTTTTTCGCTGCCCGCCGCGATCGCGCGGCCGTGGACGCTTTGCTTGTACGATTCCACCGGATGTGCCACAGGAATCTGATGGCGAGACAAAAATCCGGCGTCGCTGTGGCACTTCGCACACGTATCGGCCAGGTTTTTGCGCGCAACAGTGGAGCCTGGTTCACTGGCAGTCTTCACTTCATGGATGGAGCCGTGGCATGAAACGCACTTCGGCGCATCATGATCGCCCTTCGCCGCGGCCTGGCCATGGATGCTGGCCGCAAATTCTTTTACCTCATCGGCGTGACATTCTTTGCACTTTGCGGGCGCAAGATTTTCCGTGGCGGTGAGTTCGTGCACGCTGCCATGGCAAGTGGCGCAAGCGGAATCACCAAGGATCGAATGAGCACTTGTGGCGAAACTTTTGGCTTCCTGCTCATGACAGGTGCTGCATTGCACTTTGGCGACTTTGGCGACTTTGGCGGGATGCGGGAAATCCTTGATGGACGTGTGGCAATCCTGGCAGCCGAGAATTGCGTGCGCGCCGGCCGCGTGCTTCGCCGCATTGATGGAAATGTCTTTGCCGCTATCGGACTTCATGTCTGCTGTGCCGTGGCACGCCAGGCATGGTGCATACTGTTTCAAAGGATGCGTATTTTGTGGTGTTGCGGTAGCGCGAGTGGGAGCGAGCACCGACGCCATGGCGATCAGCAAGGTGCAAAAAGTGAATTTGCGACCCTGCCTATGCGCTCGTATGGAGCTCATAAGGCACTACCTCCGGACCCGTGAGGGCCCACGAATTACTGCAATCCCAGATCCGTAAGGACCTTGGGTTTTTCCTCCTGCACCGCCAGAAGATTGTGGCAAGCGGTGCAATCGTTGGTGATCGTCTGGCCGTCCGCGCTGGTGTGGGACCCATCATGGCAGCGGAAGCAGCCGGGAAAGTCGTTGTGTCCGAGATTGTTCGGGTGGACGCCCCAGGTAACCTTCATATCCGGGAAAATATTGCGCAAATAAATGTCCGCGGTGGTGCTGGCGGCCTGCTCGACAAGGGCGCGCTTGGTGTTGTACACGTCGGGATAGCTTGTGCGGTAGTAGGTGATGATGCCTTCCGTGATTTTTGTTCGAGCGGTATCCCTGTCCGGATAGTCCACCTTTAGCAGCTCCACCGCTTTTTTCCGCACGTACGGTAATTCCGGGCTGATCAAACCCCGCGACATCCGCAAATCCACGGCGTTCTCCGGCAATTCAAACGCGTGCGTCGGGCGATTGTGGCAATCGATACAATCCATCGCGCGCCGCTCGCCCTTTTCCAGTTGCTCTTTGCTGACCTTGGTGTCCGTGGAGACATACTCAACGGTCTTGCCTTTGTCATCCGTGTAGTAGACAACCGGGATGACCTGGCGTTGCTCATCAATGGAAATGTAATGGATGCGAGAGCCATCATCTAGATGGCGTCCGTGAATGCCAACCGAGCCTTGCCAAGTGCGTCCGCCAACTTTCAGCAACAGCACGGTCGTGAGCGGAGTGTTTTTCTCGTCCTCGGTGTAACTTGTTCTCACCAGGAACTTGTCTCCGGTGAATCGCGCGGGCCAGTGGCACTGCTCGCAGGTTTCCCTGGCAGGGCGAAGGTACTTTACCGGCGAAGGGATCGGACGCGAGTAAGTTTTAAACGTGACCGCGAAGACCTGTCGCAATCCGGACAGCTTGGACTTGACGAACCAGCCGGCGCCGGGACCGATGTGGCATTCGACGCACTCCACGCGCGAGTGCGGCGAACCTTGATAAGCGGTGAACTCTGGCGCCATCACGGTGTGGCAGGTCTGGCCGCAGAACGTGGTCGTGTCCATATAAGAGACGCCGCGATAGGACGCAAATCCAAAAATCATCAAGTTCAATACAGTGGCAAGACCGACGAACATGAGTCCGTTGCCGACCATGGAGGTCTTCAGGTCGATGGCTGGATAAATGGACGGTAACTGTCCCGCAGCTATCAATTTCCGGCGTCGAAGAAAAATTCCGATGGGCATGAGGATGAGCCCGAGGAGAAAAACGCTCGGAAGAAGCAGGAAAATGAGGATGCCGATGTACGGGTGGGGAGGACCGGGCAGAATAAAGTCGTAAATCCAAAAGCCGATCAAGGTGATGGCGCTGCTGGTGGTCAACACAACGCCGATAAGACTCAGTGTGTTCTGGCTCAGGTAATAAATCAGCCTGGCCCAATCCTTAATGGTATTTTGCGAATTCATGGACCGAGTGTCCTCGCCTTCTCCAACGAATTGGCCGCACGCTGCAACAACACGAGCCCCAGCGAAGGATAGCCGGGGCCCGCGAGGGAACAGCTTGGTTGTGTGCCTGGTTTCGCAGGCGCACCGGCGAACTTACTTTGCGAGCGTCCGAATGTAGGCAACGACATCCTTTACTTCGGCGTCGGTGATTTTCTTGTCGTATGCGGGCATTTTGTTTTTGCCCTTGACGATGATGTCCGTCCAGGTGGCGTCGGATTCCTTCTTCACTTCATCGGAGCTGAAATCCCGCGCCTTGGTGGCCTTTCCAGCAGCGCTATCACCTTTGCCATCTGGTCCGTGGCAGGCGACGCACTTGGCCTTGTAGACCTTTTCGCCGTTCGCAACATCTTGAGCGCGCGAAACGGATGCCGCCAGGCAGAACACTGCGACGACTGCGATTGCTGTCAAAACCTTCTTCATCACTTCCTCCTTATTGATTGTTCTTTGCACGAAGCGCGTAGGAGCGTCCGCGCTTCGCGCCAGATGTCTGCGGAGACACCTTCCGCTGGTTACTTCTTCAGCGAGCGAATGTAGGACACCATGTCTTTCACCTGATCGGGCGTCATGCTCTTGTACGGTGGCATTTTGCCCTTTCCATTGGTGATGATGGCGGTCAGGTCGGCGTCGCTCTGCTTTTGCACGTCGGCGGAAGAAAGGTCGCGCGTCTTCATCGCTTCCTTGCCTTTGCCGTCGGCGCCATGACACATGGCGCATTTGGCCTTAAAGGTTGCTTCCGCAGCGGCAACGTCCGCCTTTGCAGGCGAGCTGAACAGGCAAATGCCTGCCAACAGCGCCCCGGCGAGCGTCATCGCACCCAGGTTCTTCTTCATGTTTTCCATGTTGCTCTCCTCGATAGATTTCGACAGGCGCCCGTTTCGCGAGCTCCTGTCGCCTTCCGAAAAATTGTGTTTTGACAGTGTATCCTCTTACCGATGGGCATAGATAAGGCGGCATCGGCCGGGCGGGAATTACCATGAGAGCCCCGAGTCATGCCAAGGGGCGTGCCTTCACACATTTGGCGATTCGGTTCGGAGTGTGCGAACTGTGTCATCCAACACCAGTGTCGAACCTGGAGCCTCTTGCGGGCTCAAAAGCATTCCAGTTCGGGCATGTTGAACGCGCCTGACAACCGGGGAAAGTGCCAAGTAAACGTACGCGCCGGAGTGCAAATTGTCAGGGGTGATAACTCGAAAGGATAGACGATGGTCGCAGCAAACGAAGAAAGTGTCAATGAAATTGACACAAAACGATGAAAATTTCATCAACGGAAACGCGACCTATTTTGTCCGAATTAAGTTAATTTAATCCGTACTAGCGCCTTCTTCCCGATGTGCCAGTTGGAGTTAGCTAAATTTTCCGGCGAAGATACCCCAAACACCTTAGTGCTTTTCCCCTGTCCTTTGTGTTCTCCTATGACCTATAATCTCGGTCGCATTACCCCGCCCGCCGAAACGACCCATTGACTGGGTCCCGGCATAGAAAGCCTCAAGGAGCGATTGTTATGAAAAGGTGTTGGAGTTTCATGCTCGTGGCGCTCTTCCTGGCCTTTACGAGTTTCAGTGCATTTGCGGACGATACAAAAGAAACCGATCGCGTGGAAAATGCAGGAAAAGTGATGACAGAGATCCTGAATGTGCCGGACGACATTCCTCAGGATGTTCTGAACAAGGCCTATTGCGTCGTGGTGCTGCCATCGGTGCTGAAGGCGGCTTTCATCGTCGGTGCCAGTTACGGACGCGGGGTTATGACCTGCCGAGGGGGCGCCAATTTTGAGGGGCCTTGGGGAGCGCCGACGATGATGGCGCTGGAAGGCGGAAGCTTCGGTTTGCAGATCGGTGGCGAAGCGACCGACTTTGTGCTGCTGTTGATGAGCGACCGGAGCGCGAAAGGCATATTGACGAGCAAGGTCAAGCTGGGAGGGGATGCTTCCGCTGCGGCTGGGCCGGTGGGCCGCACCGCCTCTGCCGCCACGGATGCAACGATGCGAGCCGAAATTCTGAGCTATTCGCGCGCGCGCGGCGCCTTTGCCGGTGTTTCGCTGGAAGGCTCCACGCTTCGGCCAGACAATGACGCCAACAAAAAGCTATATGGGAAAGAAGTCAACGCAGACGCGGTTGTGCTGAAGGGTGAGGTAAAGCCACCACCGAGTGCGAGCGTCCTGCTACACGTACTGGACAAGAGATCTCCTCACCGCAGGCGTTAAAACGCGACGCGGTCAAATTGAAGAAATTGTGGACGGCGGCTGGACGGTCGACGTCCATTTATTTTTGGTTTCGGAAAATTCGGTTCCGGGCTAACCTGCGCTCTCAAGAAAATTTGTAACCCTGAGCAGCGAGTTCCGGCGCCATGGGCAGGGAACGCAGCGAAATTCCGGTAACCGCGAAGATGGCGTTGGCAATTGCAGGAGCAATCCCGAGGATGGGAGCCTCTCCAGCGCCCACGGAGGGCTGGTCCTTGCGGTCGATCAATAGCGCCTCCATGGGCGGCACGTCTCGGAAGCGCGGCACACGGTATTTCGAGAAGAGATTATTGACGATGCGCCCGTTCTCAAATTCGATGGCTTCAAAGATGGCGCCGCCGATACCCATGATATTCGCGCCAATCAGCTGATTGCGCACACCATCCGGATTGACTACCGCGCCACAATCGAAAGCCGTCAGCACGCGCTCCAGTTTAATCTCGCGGGTGTCCGGTTTCAGCGAGACTTTGGCGAACGTGGCCATATAGCCGAGCTTTTCAAAGCCGCCGCCCACTCCAAATCCTTGATGGGCAGCGCGGGGTGCATCCCATCCAAACTGTTTGCCGCCTTGTTCGAACACGGCTCGCAAACGTTCGTCTTTCAAGTTCTTCAGGCGGAACTGCAAAGGATCCATTTTTAGAGACGCAGCAATTTCGTCCATGTGTACTTCACGCGCAAAGTGATTCGCGGTCGCTGCCAACGCCCGGTACGAGCCCTGGCGCAGCGGAGAATTCACAGGGTGAAACTGGATGCGCTGATTCGGGACGTCATAATACGTGCGGATTCCCGCAGCGCCGGAATTGTAATTATGAAATTCCCATGCGGTGATCCTGCCGTCGGCGTCGACAGCGCTGGTCACGTCGATCACGCCCGCGGGACGGAAGTAGGCCCAGGTGAACTCCTCCTGGCGAGTCCACACCAGCTTTACCGGGCGTTTCGCGGCGCGCGCTAGTCTGGCAGCCTCCAGTGCGGCATCTCCTGTGTGTTTTCCTCCGTAGCCCGATCCTGTGTCTGGCATCAGGACGCGCACTTTTTCTTCCGGCAGGTGGAACGCGGTGGCGAGTTCGCTGCGGACGCCAAAAGGGCGCTGCGTGCCGGTCCACACGGTGAGCTGGTCGCCGTTCCACTGTGCGACTGCGGCGCGTGGCTCCAGCGGAGCGTGGGCGATGTAGGAGATATTGAAGGTGGAATCCAATTTGTGGGCGGAGGACTCGAAAACTTTCTGTACATCTCCCGTTTCGTATGCGGAATTGCGTTCTTCGCCGGGAATTTGATTTTTCTTCAGGTACTCGAAAAGGTCTTTGCTGGAGGGCTGTGGCTCCTGCTTCCACTCGGCCTTGATCGCCGCCGCAGCTTTTTCTGCATCGGCAGTGGTGGGAGCGGCGACAGCGAGGAAATTGCCATCGCGGACAACGGTCACGCCTGGCATTTGTTCCGCCACGTGCGTATCCGCGGAAACCAGTGTCGCTCCAAACGAGGGCGGCCGCACGACTTTGCCATGGAGCATGTCCGGGAGTTTGTAATCGGAAGGGTAGCGATGCTTGCCGGTCACAAAATCGCGCCCATCCACTTTGGGAACGGATTGGCCGGCGATTTTCCATTGCGCCGCGGGAATGAGCGGGTCTTCAGCAGGAAGCAGTTGCGTGATCTGCTGACCCTTAACGAGATCGCAATAGCTGTCGGAGCGATTAGCCTTCGGGTCGAGAATTTTGCCGTTGGCGGCGGTCAAGTGGGCGGGATCCGTGTTCCACTGCTTCGCCGCGAGCGCGATCAGGGCGTCACGCGCCGCTGCCGAAACGCGGCGCAATAGCAAATTCATGACGGGAGTTGTGCGGCTGCCGAATGTGCCCATATCGAAAGGCACCAACTGCGTGTCTCCCATCACCAAGCGGATGGATTCGATAGGCACGCATAACTCTTCCGCCACGGCTTGCGACAAAGATGTGCGGATGTTCTGCCCCACTTCCACTTTACCGGTGAAGACGGTGATCTCGCCCTTTTCTCCGATGTGCAGCCATGCATCGATCTCCCGGGGAAGATTGTCTTCGCTGTTGTGGCCGCTCCTTCCCGATTCCTGCAACGCGGATGCTTTCGCGGCAGCGTAAACTATGAAAATTCCGGCGCCCAGAAATTTGAAGAGGCCGCGGCGATCGCTTTCGAAAATGACGGACACGGGAGTGTGGAGTTCGTAGCGCTCTGGTTCCAGGCCTGCTGCCAGATCGGTTCTCGTGGTCATCGGACCTGCTCCTTCTCGGCCGCGCTGGCTTTTCGTATGGCCGCAACAATCCGCGGATAGGTTCCGCAGCGGCACACGTTGCCCTGCATGAAGTGCAGAATCTCCGCGTCGGAAGGATTTTCGCGCGCGTTCAAGAGGCCCACGGCAGACATGATCATCCCGGAGGTGCAGTAGGCACACTGCATCGCGCCGTCATCAAGAAACGCCTGCTGAACCGGATGCAAGCGATCGCCCTTTGCAAGACCTTCGACGGTCACGATAGATTTGCCGGAAACGGTGGAAACGGGCGTGAGGCAGGAGCGAACGGAACGGCCGTCAATCAACACGGTGCATGCGCCACATTGGCCTTCGCCGCAGCCATATTTTGTGCCGGTTAAATCCAGTTGCTCGCGGAGGACCATGAGCAGGCTTGCATCGGGTTCCGCCTCCACGGAAACGTTCTGTCCATTAATTCGAAGAGCGTATTTCGTGGGCATAGTTTCTTCCCCTCTTAGAAGTCTACGCCTACCGGCCACGCACGAGGAAGGAGCACAACTCGGACAGGAAAATGCTGTTGTTTTGGCTAAAAACCCTTAGCGTGGTACAACTCCAGGCATTTTTTCGCTGTTTCCAACTCCGAGTAGCGGCTGCCTTCCTGTTCCATCAAGTAATATTCGGCGCCACCAACGCTTTCGGCTGCGGCAAAAATCGCTTTCCAATCAGCGATGCCTTCGCCAAACAAGACGGAATATCCTTTGTCCGGGCGTGGCGCCCAATCCTTGCAATGCACGGAACGAATGCGGCCGGGATTCGCGCGAATCCACGCGGCCGGATCGGAGCCCGCCTCCAGGCAGGTTCCCACGTCGAGTTGTAGCATTACGGAGGGCTTGGTGTTTTTCGCGAGAATTTCCATGGGCCGCACGCCGTCCACCGGGGTGAATTCCAGTTGATGATTGTGGTAGCCGGCTCTCAAGCCCGACGCTTCGAGCTTTTCCGCGGCAAAATTCAGCGCATCCGCAATTTCTTTCCAGCCATCCAATCCCGGTTTCGGTTGGGAACTGGCCATCACCACGTATTTGCTGCCCAAATTGAGATTCAGATCGATGGCATTCTGGATGTGCTCCTGGTTCATATAGGACGCGTCGTTATGCGTGGAGAAGCACCGGATCCCCAAATCATCCAGGAGCTTTTTCAGCTCTTTTGCCTGCGCGTGACTCCATTCGAAATACGGAGCGTAAAACTCCAGGCCTTGATAACCCATTGCGGCGATGGCTCGAACGGTTCCCTGCGGATCTTTCTTTAATTCGTCGCGAACGGAATACATTTCAATGCCCATGGGAATCTTTTTGGCCACTGCGGCGGCACGCCACGCCCAGGGCATCACGGCGGAAAACGCAAGAAAGCTTCTTCGCGAAAATGGTTTTGTTTTCATTTGGCGTATCCTAACCGGAAAAGCCCGTATGGCGAAGCGCCGGCTTGGCTCCGGTCAATGTAGCCATGGCGGGGCGCTGCCTCACGAGTATAATTCTGGGAGTCGTCGAGGGGCCGATTTTTTATCTTGAGGACGATTCTCCAATGAAGAAATGGGTTTTTCTCGCAAGCCTGCTGTTGATCGCGGCGGTTGGGCGCGTGGCCGCGCAAAACTCCAGCGTGAATTACGACAAAAATGCGGATTTCTCCAAATATAAAACATATAAGTGGGTGAACATCGAGAACGCGCAACATCTGGATGATTTGACCGCGGACCAACTGGCCGGAACCGTGGAATCCGAACTGGCCAAGAAGGGCTTGAAAAAGTCACAAACGGACAAGGCGGATCTGTTCATCGGTTATCAGGTCGCTCGCGGCAAGGAAAAGCAATTGAGCCAATACAATGTTGGCGGATCGTATGGATCGGCAGCGGGAGCAACCAGCGGAACGGGTGGAGCGGCAACGACGGTTGTTCACACTGGCCTGTTGGTTCTGGATATGTATGACGCGGAAACAAAACAGTTGATTTGGCGTGGCGTTGTGGCAAATGCGATCGACGCGGACGCCAAACCGGACAAAAAACAGAAGCACATGGACCAGGGAGTTGCAAAACTGTTGAAAGATTATCCGCCGCAAAAGAAGTGATCCTGAAATAAAACTCAAATCAAACCTTGCGCCGAATCGGCGTGGCCTGTATCGTAGCCACCTTTACGCGGCCGCTAAAAACGCGGCAACAGGACCGGAGGCCGATGCAGGACGAGGCGCAATTCCCTGTTCAGACGGGCAGCTACGGATTGCGGCGCGAAGCGCTTTCGCCTATGGAGACGCTCGCGCAGTCTGTCTCCACCATTGCGCCGACTACCACGCCGGCGGCAACCATTCCGCTGGTGTGCGCGCTGGCCGGAAATGGGACGTGGCTTGCTTACGTGCTGGCGACGGCCGCGATTCTGCTGGTCGCGTTGTGCATCGGGAAGTTCGCGCGTTATTCCTCTTCGCCCGGCTCCCTCTATACATACGCGTCGATGATTCTCCCCCCGTCGCTGGCAGCCACGGCGGCGTGGAGTCTTCTGCTGGCCTACGTGGCAACGGGAGCGAGCGTGATTGGCGGTTTCTATCATTACGGCAATCTGTTGCTACGAGACGCAACGGGCCACGGCACCTCAGCGGCGCTGTTGGCGATTTTTGTGGCGGCGATTTCAATTTGGATCGCATGGCGCGACGTAAAAATTTCCGCGCGCTTAATGTTATGGATCGAAGCGGTTTCGGTGTCGTTTATCTTGATCGTCGTGACGGCCGTCCTCGTGCGTCATGGCTGGCACCTGGATTGGGAGCAATTGCGGCTGCGCGGTATGAGCGGCAGCGGATTGCGGCTGGGACTGGTGCTGGCGTTATTCAGTTTTGTGGGATTCGAGAGCGCCACGACGCTTGGCTCGGAGGCGCGTGATCCATTGCAGACGATTCCTCGCGCGGTGATTCAGAGCGCGCTGCTGGCAGGTGCGATGTTCATCGCGTGCGCGTATGCAGAAGTGCTGGGCATGCGCAGTGCGGGCCAGGATCTTGGCACCAGCCAGGCACCTATGCGCGTGCTTGCGCAAGTCGGCGGCATTCCGATCCTGGGATTGTTTATCGACATCGGCGCGTTGGTGAGCATGTTTGCGGGAACTCTGGCGTGTATCACGGCCGCGGCGCGCGTGCTGCTTCTGATGTCTCATAACGGCCTTGCGCACAAATCGCTGCGCAAAACGCATTTGCGAAATGAGACACCGACCCTGGCGATCATCGTGACGGGCACGGCGGCGGTTCTACCAGCCGCAATTCTTGCAGCGCGCGGCGCAAGTGGATTGGACGTCTATGGCTGGATGGGATCGCTGGCGACCTACGGTTTTATCGTTACGTACGCGTTGGTGAGTGTTGCTTTGCCGCGCTGCCTGCGAGATCACAACGCTTATCGTCCGGGAGCGCAGATCATTCCGTGGCTGGCGTGTTGCGCCATGCTGCTGGCGCTGGCTGGAAACCTGTATCCCGTGCCCGAAGGCCCCTACGGCAAGCTCCCGCTTATCTATCTGGCTTATCTTGTCGCGGGACTATGTTGGTTTTTCTTGCGTGGGCGGAACCGCAAACCGGCGCTGGCGGAAAGCTAAGGCCGGTCTTCTCCTTCAACTTCCGGCTGCACCAGCAGAAGCAAAATGATTCCGACCACGGTGAACATCCGAAACGCGGATTGTTGACCGTTCCACACCCTCGATTGCCACATCAGAAACCATTCTCCGCCAACCGCAAGAAACGCGACCAGCCACATCAGCAGGTTCAACGTCAGCCCGGCGATCGCGAGATTCTTTGCCTGGCGAAAAGCTGACGCATCTTTTTTCAAAGCTACTGCGAGCCGAAAGCCGCCCCACCAGCAAAGAATCGCCGCGGTCAGTTCCCACAAGACAATCGTGCCGTAGAATGCGACATGCCACCCGGGCGCGTTCAAGGCGCGCCACATCGAGTGGCCATCGACGAAAGTGGAATCCATCATGAGGACATGGCGAACGAGTTCGAGGTTTGGTTCGTAATCAGTGAGGTTCGTGAACACGACGACGGTTAAATAGAGAGCGACGCCAAAGACGAGCGACATTTTAGCAGCGCGCAGAGTCATGGTTTCTCCCGTGCCAAAAAGGTTCGGAAGTAGGAAATCAAAGCGTTGATGGTGGCGTCGTCGTAATTTGGATTGCCGGGCATCTGCGCGTTGGCATTCTTCGACTTGGGATCGCGAACATACGCAGAAAAGTATTCCGGCGCGGCGGTGGCCCAGGCGGCGAGGACAAGCCAGGGCCTGCCTGCTTTGGTGCCACCTTCCGGGCCCATGTTGTGGCAACGAAAACAATTTTGCTGCGCGATGCGATAGCCGGCTTGTACGGAGTCGTCGTTCGCGCGTGGGCCGCGCGGCGCAATCGCCTGCAGAACTTCGCGCTCGTTTCGAAAATCCAGACGCACGACGCCCCAAGGAATTTGCGGGGCTTCGGCTTGAGACAGGACTTTGAAACTGGCGGTGAAGCGATTTTGATAAATCAGATATGGCCCCAGGGAGAGACCAAGACCTTCGGCATCTTTTGGCCACTCTCCCGGGGATTTCCCATTGATGGTGAGTACGAGAATTGGATGGTGGGATGTGATGTAGGAATGCGGATAGTACGCGTGGTAGCGGTCGCTGGAGATGGCGATCATCAAGCTGGACTGAGTATTCGCGTTCAATCGCCGCGCCAGATCTTCCAACGGCACGCCGCTCACTTCGGCCGGCACGGTGAGGTTGCCATCGGTAGCGCCAGCGTATTTCACCTGGGGAAGCTTTAGCAGATCTTCTCTCTGGATGTAACGAGCGGAACCCTGTTGCAAGTCAAGCAAGTCCCCGGCGACTTCCAGATCCAGGGGAGAAGTGCGCGCGGGATGCAACGGCAGTCTGGAATTATCCGCAGTTTCGCCGGCTTGTGCTTGTGCTGCGGCGAAAGGAATGGATGGAGAGTTCCCGGGGAGGATCAGAAAGAGACCGGCGAACGCCAGCCGCGGCAACCGTCGTGGCATGGCACATGCTATCGCACCTCGAACCGCTCGCAAGGGAAAAATTCGATGAGGGCTAAGCCCCGCTTACCAGGTACGGCGCCAGTTTTCCTCAGAAAAGAAAAAACGAATTCAGAACAGCGAAAGTTTGCATTACGGTACTACGGCGATTTGGCATAGCTTCCTTGGAACAATTGGCACGCAAGCGGGCCAAGCCGGACATTCCATTTACCGACAAGATTGCTTGGCTCATTGCTGCACGGTGCTGGCAGCGGCGCCTGTATTGAGAATTCCTCGGAGGCATCACAGTATGGCCAAAACAGCACAAAAAATTTCGCTCCTCTCGGTGTGTCTCTCATTTACGTTCCTCGTGTTTTTTCCATTTGCTGCACACGCGCAGCAGACGCTGGGCGGCATCACGGGAGAGGTGACGGACGCATCCGGAGGAGCGATCGCAGAGACGCAAGTGACGCTGGTCGCTGACGGCACGAAGCTGACGCGGACGCAGAAGACGACAAACGTGGGCACGTACGATTTCGTGAATCTACCGATCGGCGCATACACACTCACCTTTACTCACGACGGTTTCGTCACGCTGAAAATTCCTTCCATCGTGGTGCAGGCCGATCGCACCGCGACGGTCAATGCCACCTTGAAGGTCGGCCAAGTTGGCACCACGGTCACTGTGGAAGCGGCGCCGTTGATGAACGCCGAGGACACCACCAACGGTTACATTCTGGAAAAACAGCAAATCGAGTCTGTTCCGTTACCGACGGGAAGTTTTACCGGCTTGGCGATTCTTTCTCCCGGGGTCAACGCAGAGTTGCCAAGCGGCGCGGGAGCAAACAGTGGCCTTGGGAACCAACCGATCTGGGCCAATGGCCAGCGCGACACCAGCAACAGTTTTCTGTTGAACGGCGTCGATGCCAGCAACCTGTTCAATGGGAAAAGTACCAGCCAGGTGGCTTCCGCGAGAGTCGTAAACAATACCGGTGTCAGCGGCGCGGCGAGTTCCAGTGCGGCGGTCATCCAGAGCACCGCTTCGCCTTATCTGGCCATTGGTCAGGCGCTGCCGACGCCAGCTCCGGAATCCATCGAGGAATTGCGCGTGAATACGTCCATGTACGACGCCCAACAAGGTTCCACCAGTGGCGCACACATCGACATGAGCACGGCTTCCGGCACCAACGCGATCCATGGCCAGGCGTACATCCATCGCGGCACAAATTGGATCAACGCAGCTCCCTTCTTTTTCAAGGCTGACCCCAACATTCCAGCCGACCAGAAGAACCCTGAACTTCACCGCAACGATATCGGTGGCACTCTTGGCGGACCGCTGATCAAGGACAAACTCTTCGGTTTTATCAGCTACCAGCACATTCATTCGTCGGACCAGGAGATTGGACTGTCGCGCCTTACAGTGCCTTACGGGCTTACTAACGATCGTAGCCCAACGGCCATAGCCAGCGTGGTGAACGGCAATTTTCCCGCGACCGTGAATCCGGTTGTTGGGAACGGCCCCGGAGACATCAGCCCGATTGCCTACCAGTTGCTGAATTACAAATTCCCCAACGGCCAATATCTGATACCTTCCGCGGACGGAAGTACTCCCACGGTGAATTTTCCGGAGAACGCCGTGGTTCCCGGGACAGCTTTATTCAAATCCGACCAGGCGGTTGCTGATCTGGACTGGAACGCGACGGCGAAGGATACGCTCGCGTTGAAGTATTACTACCAGCACGATCCCACGACAGCGCCTTATGCGTATTCGAGCGTCGCGGGCTTCGCGCAGCATCTGGATGCCGGCAGCCAGGTTGCTTCCATCACCAACACGCAGACCGTGCGTCCCAATCTGAGCATCACGGAAACGTTCGGCTTCATCCGCGAAAAGGTCTACAGCACGATTTCGCAGCCGTTTGGTCCGGCGCCTTTCGGCATCAACACTTTCGGCTCGCCCGTCTTTCCCGGCATCACCATCGTCGACAATTTCGGAAACGAAGCCGATTACAACACCGGATGCCCGAACTCAAATCCAAACTGCGCTGATCCAGCCCCGGTCTCCAACGCTGCGCTCACGATCGGGCAAGGTTCGGCGTCTCAAGGAGCGTTCACTGGGGTCTTCCAAAATCGTTTCATGCCTTCTGCAAATGCCATCTGGACTCTCGGCAAACATACGATTACATTCGGCGGCAGCTACTCCTACACGCAATTGAACACGCGAGACCAGCGTACCAATCAGGGGAACATCGGCATCGCGGACTTTTCTCAGTTCGTGCAAGGGCTGGTTACGCCGTACACGTCGGACGGTTTTGTGACCACCGCGTACTTGCAGGGCAACGCCAATCGTTATTTGCGCGCTGGCGACACCGGGATGTACATCCAGGATCGCTACCAGTTCCGTCCCAATCTCAGCGTCACCCTGGGATTGCGCTACGACTGGAACGGAGCGTTCACCGAGAAATACGGGCGCATTTATAACTTTGATCCGTCGCTGTACTCCTACGACCAAAACACCGGCACCGTCGCCTCCAGCGGTTTCATCGTGGCGGGCAACAACACGGAATTTCCTACGAAAGGCGTCAGCAACAGCACGCTCACCGGCCGACAATGGGGATTTGCGCCACGCTTGGGAATTGCTTGGAGTCCAGAAATGTTCCACAGCAAAGTGGTGGTGCGCGCCGGAACCGGACTTTATTATGACCGGGGCGAACTGTTCACCTACTTATCGCCTGGCTTTGCTGCCGGCGTTATCGCTGGCGGGCCATTTGGGTTCAATCAAGCACCGCCCTTCGTAAATTCGCAGGTTTGTTCCTCTCTCACAGCTCCGTACCAAGATTACATCCCGACGTGCGACCCGGCCTCGCCGACCGGCGGTTCTCTCGCCGCACCCTGGGGCAACACTTTGCAACCTCCTCCCAGTGGCAATCCGGCAAATATCCTGAACTACCTTCCTTCGGCGTCGCAGATCATCAACGGCGCGCCACTCTTTTCGTTCGCCGTCTACAATCGCAACAATAAGCTGCCCTACACCATCAACAACATGCTGGATATTCAATGGCAGCCACGCAACGACATCGCCATTCAGATCGGCTATGTGGGCAACCTGGGACGCCATCTGGTGATTCCTGTGCCCTTCAACCAGGCGCAGATTGCTTCACCAAGTCATCCCATAAACGGCCAGTACTACAGCTACGGCTACACAATTCTTAACTCCAGCGGCAATCCGATCGCTCTTCCGGCAGTGCCGGGATCGAATGTTAATCCCGGGAATTATCTCTCTACATATGAAGGCGGGAATATCGATCTCCGCGTACCTTACGTCGGATATTCTTCGGAATCGGAGAGCTACGACGCGGCCGGTATCTCCGCCTACAACGCACTGCAGACGCACATCGAAAAGCGCATGAGCCATAACTTCCGCATCGGCTTCTCTTACACCTATTCCCATGCGACGGATGAACAGAGCGCTTTGGGTCTGTTTTATAACGGCAATAACCCTCTGAATCTGCACGAAGCGTATGGCACTTCCGACTTCGACCGCACGCACGTATTCAACTTCAGCTTTGTTTTCGATTTGCCGAAATTGGCGCCGGACGCGTCCATCAAGGGCAGATTTACGAATGGCTGGTCGCTGGAAGGCATTGGTATTTACCAGAGCGGTCAGCCGTACAGCGTTATTGATTACAGTGGCGCGGTTGGCAGCTTGTATTATGGAGTTTCAGACGGCATCACCAACCCGATCGTGCCGCTGGCTCCGGGATGTTCACCGAAAACGGCTCTGACCGGACAGATTGGCGTAAACGGTCCGGCACTGAATGCGGCTTGCTTCACGATTCCGCTTCTGCAACCCGGCGCGCTGAACGGCGCAATTCCGTCCAATGATCCTTATGAGACGACATTTACCACCGGGCAGCGCAATATTTTCCGGCAGTCCTGGCAAGAACGCCTGGATATGTCCCTCGTCAAAATGACAGAGATTAATGAACGAATGACGCTGCGATTCAGCTTCGATGTGTTCAACGTGACCAACACACCCAGCTTCGATATTCCCATCGATGATGTCGAGCAAAACCAGTATTACAACGGGTTTCCGACGCAGGGAACCACACCGTTGCCAACCGGTTGCGGCACCTCCAATGAAACGAGCGGCTTTTACAATTGTCCGTTTGGATTGGGCAGCGTGAACAAGACCATTGGCAGCGCGCGGCAGATTCAGATGACGCTAAGCTTGAGGTTTTAGCCGCTGACTGAAATTACCGGCGCTCACCGTCACTGATCGTCGCGGCGAGTCTGGATCCCCGGACGGCGCTATACCTAGGATTCCCATGGTGGCTTATCCTTAAGTGAGCGGAATCCGGAGGCCTCCATGAACGTGGATCGCGCGGTACTGAAAAGGCTCCCGAAAGTCTTGCTGCATGAACATCTGGACGGAGTGCTGCGGCCGAAAACCGTCATCGAATTGGCGCGTGGGGTGAATTACGGTCAACTTCCCAGCGAAGACCCTGAGGAATTGGCGCGCTGGTTCCATCAAGGGGCAAATCAGGGAAGCCTGCCGAAATACCTGGAAGGTTTTGCGCACACGATCGCGGTGATGCAAACGGAACAAGGCCTCGAACGTGTGGCTTACGAACAGGCGGAAGACCTGAGCCGCGACGGAGTGGTTTATTTCGAGACACGCTTCGCTCCTATCTTTCATACGCGAAACGGATTGACGCACCAGCAAGTGATCTCCGCCGTGCTGAAAGGATTGGAGGAGGGGCGAAAGGCCTTTGGAATTTCGTCGGGATTGATCATCTGCGCGATGCGCAATATGGACGTATCGCTTGAGATGGCGGAACTCGCCGTGGACTTTCGCGAGCGCGGCGTGGTGGGATTCGATCTGGCGGGCGAAGAAGGCGGTTATCCGCCGAAGAAGCATGTGGACGCATTTCACTATATTCAGCGGCAAAATTTCAACATCACGGTCCACGCGGGGGAAGGTTTTGGAAAGGAATCGATCTGGCAGGCTATTCAATATTGCGGGGCACACCGCATCGGTCATGGGACGCGATTGATCGAGGACATCGCCATCGCCGACGGCAAGGTGGTGAAGTTGGGCGACCTGGCCCAATACGTTCTGGATAAAAGGATTCCCCTTGAGATTTGCCTTCTGAGCAACGTGCATACGGGCGCGGCGCGCAGCGTGGCCGAGCATCCGTTCAAGACTTTCTATCAGGAGAAATTTCGCGTCACCCTGAATACGGACAACCGCTTGATGAGCAATACGTCGATGACGAAGGAATTTGAAGCCGCGGCGGAAACGTTCGGGTTGTCGCTGGATGATTTTGAAAAACTTACGATTAATGCGATGAAAAGCGCTTTTCTGCCTTACGACCGGCGCATTGATTTCATCTACTCCGTTATCAAGCCGGGTTACGCAAAAATCCGCACAACGCAAACAGCAACGCAAATTTCAAATTAGCCCGCCAGAGTTGCCAGCGTTTCCGCGAGTACCGCGACTCCGCGTTGAATATCTTCGGGGGATGCATATTCGTCAGGCCTGTGGCTATAGCCATTACGGCACGGAATAAATAGCATCGCCACGGGCGCGATCCGCGAAATGAAGAGCGAGTCGTGATAGGCGCGGCTGACGATCGTCACGAACGCCTGTCGGTGCTTCCTGCAGGATTGCGCCAGTGCTTCCACAATTTCGGGATCGCATTCTGCCGGCGCATCAGCGTTCAACTGTTCCGTTTGCACGGAGACTCCGCGCTTTGCGGCAATGGCTTGGCCGGCTTCCTCCATCGCGCGAATTACGACATCGCGGCGCTCCAGATTTGTGTCTCGTATGTCCGCAGTCAGGTTCACGCGGCTTGGAATGCTGTTGATCGCTCCGGGAAACACATCGCAGATCCCCACGGTCGCCACGGTGTCCACGGCTCCGCTTGTGCGCGCCGCAGTTTCGATTGCCAGGATAAGTTCCGCCGCCGCGCACAACGCGTCTCTGCGATCCGGCATTAATGCGCCGCCCGCGTGTCCACCAAAACCTTCAATCGAAATCCTGAAACTGGCAGGAGCGGCGATTTGCGTGACGATCCCGAGCGGAATCTTTTGGCGCTCAAGTAGAGGTCCTTGCTCGATGTGCAGTTCCACGAATGCCTTGTAATAGCCCGCCGGCAGTTGCACTTCTTCGAGCTTTCCTGTGAGGCCCGCGGCTTGCCGCACTTCTTCGAGCGACGCTCCCTGTTTATCCACCAGCTTCCTTGCGGCGGTCGCGGAGAGCGTCCCGGACAGCAAGCGGCTGCCCAGGCAGCCAATTCCAAATCGCGTCGGTTCTTCGGACGTGAAGACCAGCAGCTCAATCGATCGTTTTGGCTGGTAACCGCGGTTCTGCAAAGATCGAATCGCTTCCAGGCCTCCGAGCACGCCGACAACGCCGTCATATTTTCCAGCGTTCGGAATCGCATCGATATGAGAGCCCGTGCCCACTGCCGCGGCGTGTGGTTCCGATCCGATCCACCGCGCAAAAATATTTCCGATGGGATCCTTGCGAACTTCCAGGCCAGCTTTCTCGCATTGAGCGGTCAGCCAGTTACGCGCCTTTCGATCGATAGGAGTAAAAACGATGCGCGTAACAGCGGGAGCCTCTGCGTCGGAAATCGAAGCCAGCTCTTCAATCTCCGTAGCCAGTCGCGCTCCATTCATTCCTACTCCTTCGAAATTCATTTTTGTGACCCCGTCAGTGGATGCCGGTTCCAGTCCTTATATATAAGATACTTCGCAGGGACTTTGCCGATTGCCCCGAACCACTGCGGACACCACGGTCCCATCCAGATAAAATCGCCGGCGGTAACCGGGTACCACGAATCACCCAGGCGGTAGATGCCGCCGCCTGCGAGCATCAGCAGTCCATGCTCCATCACGTGCATTTCGACCATGCTGAGAGCCGTACCCGGCTTGTACATCATGGTGTTCACGGCGAAGTCGAAATTCATGGAGTCAGGAAGCAGGCATTTCACCTGCAGATCCGGATCGTCGCCGAGAGGATGCGAGGAAACGGCATCTTCGTTGGACACGATCGCAAATGGAGCGTCGACATAAGCGAGTTTCTGGTAAGACTTTTCGATCACGGCGGCACGGCTGGCTTTCGTTGCCGTCACTTTGTGCGTGGCGCCTTCGGGGAAATAGGCATAGCCGCGCGCGCCCAGTTCGGTGTTACGACTTTCCACTTCTATTTTTAGTTGGCCATCGAGTACATACACGAATCGTTGCGCGGGACATATGCCCAGTTCGCCGCCGGCTTCGAATTCAGCAGTATACTGCGCAAAGTTCGCGCCTATCACAGGGCCCGCATGCACGATCGCCGCGCACGCCTTCATGCCTGGCAGCGTGGTGCGAACGAACGTGTCTGCGGTGAGGAGTAAATGGTTTGGTTGCTGGCTGCTTCGCGTTCCACCAAGATTATGCACGGCACATCCTTTTTTGAAACTCGGAAGATTTGGCAAGCTGGTCCAGTAACTGCACACCGCACTCCAGCGCGTTTGCCACGTCTTCAACTTTCACCGATTCGGCCGGATCGTGACTGATTCCGCCGGGGCTCCGCAAAAAAATCATGGCGGCAGGCACTTTTTCCGCGAGGATCATGGCGTCGTGACCTGCGCCGCTGACCATGTGATGCGGGTCGCACCCGATTTGCCGGATGGCCTGGTCGATCTCTCCGATAAGAAGCGCATCCATATTGACGGCCCTTTGCTTTAGTAACACATTTTGCTTCAGGGACAGTCCACGTTTGTTGGCAATCTCTTCCGCATGCCGTATCAGCGTTTCCGCAGCGTGCTGGCAAATCTCATCTGTTCCGTGGCGCACATCCAGTGTGACGCGAGCGCTTCCAGCAATCACGTTGATCGCGCCGGGTTTTGCTTCAATCTGGCCGACCGTCGCCACTAATCCCGGGGTATTCAGCGCTGTGTAATCGACCGCGACGATCCACTCGGCTGCTCCCGCGACGGCGTCGCGGCGCAGATGCATGGGCGTAGTGCCGGCATGGTTCGCGCAGCCCGTGAAAATAAATTCCAGGCGAGTCTGCGCAGCAATTGTTTCTACAACTCCGAGTGGCCGGCCGAGAGAGTCCAGCACTGGACCTTGCTCTATATGAAACTCCAGGTAAGCCAAGGTTTCGTCCCTTAACGCTGCGTGCGGTATTTCCGCCAGGTTGAGGCTGAAACTTTCGATGGCCGAGCGAACTGAAATGCCGGTTTCGTCCTGGCGATTCAGCAACTCTTCATCGAGCCTTCCGACCAGCGCGCGGCTGCCGATGAACGGGGTGCTGAAGCGCACGCCTTCCTCCTCGGAAAATCCGATGATCTCGATCGCAAAAGGCAGCCGTCTTCCTTCAAGCGATTCCAGTAAAGCCACAGCGAGCACGACGCCCAGAACGCCGTCATACGCGCCAGCATTCGGGATGGTATCCAGGTGCGATCCGATGAGCAGCCTTGGCGCATTCGATTCCGTGCCCGCGTAGAATCCACGCAAATTGCCTGCCGCATCCACGCTGACTTTCGCCCCTGCCGCGTTCAGCCACTTGGTAATCTCACGATGGCAGTCGCGCATCGCCGGACAGAGAAACATGCGGCGTATCGCAGCGGGGTCCTCGGAAAAGGACGCCAGCAGCTTGCAACGAGAGACGATTTCGTTTGCGCGAACGCTTGCGTTATCAAGTCCGGGCACGAAGTTTCATCCTTGCCGGCGAAGCCGCGCCTCGATGGAGCCGTGCGGCTCATCGATGGGCACAAAAATCTCGTTGGGGTTGTCCTGTCCGAAGCGTGATAAATCCACCAGGTTGCAATGCTTGTTGGGCATGGCCAGTTCGATGTCGGAGATTTCGGGCACGCGCGCAAGCACCGCTTCGCCCATTGCGTATAACGTGTGTTGTACGGATTTGCTCGCGTGAATGGCAAACACGTCCAGCAAAATATCCCGGATTTTGCGTCGCAACTCCGCGAAAGCCAGATTTGACGACGAGTAATTCCACCGCGCCCGAACGGCAGTGCCAAACAAGCGATCCGTGGCCTCCGGCAGGGTTGTGAGCTCATCCTTAATATAGCCCACGAATGCGGAGTCCGCGGTTTTCAAGATCACCAGATTTTCTAGCCCTGACTGCACCGAAGGCGCGCCATTTCGCTTTGCTGAAATCTCAGCTGTCTGGCATTCCCCGCTCGATTGCACGAACGTTGTGGGATGTGGCTTGCCGCCCATGCGGAGATGCTCCCAGGTTTTTTCCGAGATTTCGACGGTGGCCGCGGAAACCTGCGGATTGCGCTCCAGCAAGAACGCCGCCAGTTCCTTGCCAAAGTCTTCCATACATTCCGCCGAAGAATTGCGCGCCAGCGAATACACCGTGTTTTTCATCGTGTCAGTCGGAAGAATCTTGCTATTGTCCCCTTCCACAAAACATGATTCGAAGTCGCCTTCCAGCAGGATCTGCACTGTCCATTCGCGAAAATCGTGACGATCCGGATGCCGTTTCACCTTGACGAGCCGGACGCGAGATTTACCGTATGAATTGTCTGCCAGCAGGCTCATCGGCTCAGCTTCCCCTGTAAGTTGTGTAGCCATGCGGAGTCAACAACAGTGGTATGTGAAAATGCGAATCGCCTTCCCGCACCTGAAAAGTAATTTCGACGATTGGATACAAGCCTTCGATATTGTGAGCAAGATGATAGCTTGCCGTGTCGAACGCCAAGCGGTACAAGCCGGCGCGAAGAGGCTCGTCTTCCGGCAGCAGTTGCGTGCAGCGGCCGTCTCCATCGGTGCGCGATGAGCCGAGGCGGACCCACTCGCCCGCGCCTTCCCGCCTCTCCAGGCGCACCGGCACATCTTTCGCCGGATGGCCATGAGCAATGTCCAAAACATGCGTGGAAATTCGTTTCATGTTGCGAGCCATTTCTTCAGCCGGAGTTGCGCAATCTGCCGCTGCTGCTCGGCTGCCTCAAGAAGTTCCGATCGTTCGTCGTTTCGCAACCTTCGCTGGAGTATCTCCAGAATTTCCGATGCCGATTTGCCGGTAGCGCAAACAATAAAGATACGATGGAACCGTTGTTCGTAGGCGCGATTGCCTTCCGCCAATGCCGTCTTAGCGTCGTCTGAGGCCCCGCCGACGTTACGCTGTTCCTGGTCCGACCACGCTGCCGATCTCCCCGTGCTACGAACTTCCGAATGGGACTCGCCGATGCGCGGATGGCTGCGAAAGGCCTCCTCCCAGTCGGACTCCGTCAAGCCTTTGCACACTTTGTCGCAAGCAGTCAATAATGCTCCTTCATCGCCAATCGGTCTTCGCATGGCCATTTGTTGCGCCCAATTCTTCGACCCGCAGCATGGCAAAATCTCTTCCGCGGCCTGTTGTAAACTCAGTTGGTTCCATCGCGCCAGCACGTCATTCATGCCCTGCTTCCACCGGATGCTAATTTCTCCAGAAATTCCGCCACAAGATTTCCCGCCACGCCTGCGCGATACCGTGCTGAAGAGCGGATGTCGTCAATGGGCCGTACTTCCGCGGAAGCAACCTTCTTCGCATCCTGAATGAGCCGCGCGTTCACCGTTTTTGACTGGAGCACGCGCTCAGTCTCCCTCAATCGAAGTGGCACCGGCGCCACGCTTCCCATTGCCAGGCGAACATCCTGGATAACACCGTCTTTGATTAGCGCCAGCGCCGCCAGGCATACCTTGGAAATCGCCTGTGCGTTGCGAGCGCCCACTTTCCGCGCATGCGCATAATACCCTGAATATCGCCGCCTTAAGCAGATCGCGCGGATTAATTCGTCGGCGCCCAGTTGCGTCTTGCGATACCCGATGTGGAAGCCGCCGTATGGCACGCGCCGTTCCCCACGCGCGGAGACGAGAATTAATTCCGCTTCGTAAACCAGTAGGGCGGGCAGCGAATCAGCCGCCGGCGAAGCGTTCACGATATTTCCACCAAGGGTGCCGCGATTCTGGTTAGCGATTCCACCGGTCCAGCGCGCCGCAACCGGCAGCAACTGGAATTCGCGATTGATGATTTCGTGCTCGCGCAATTCGGTATAAGTGCATGCAGCGCCAATCCGAATTTCGTCAGAGGATATTTCAATTCGCCGCAATTCCGGAAGATTCCAGATACTGATGAGTTTTCGCGCGCGCAAAGTGCCGGCGGAAAACTGTACCATCACATCCGTGCCCCCGGCGATCGGCAGCCATGCGCCGGGCTCCTGCGCCATAAGCGACAACACGGCAGGCAATGCTGGCGGAGCCACCAATTCGTATTCGGCTGGTTGCGCTCTCATGTTATGGCATCCCGCGTCCCGCTTGCTCGACCGCTTCGAAAATTTGCATGTACCCGGTGCAGCGGCAGAGATTGCCAGACAACGCTTCGCGAATCTCATCCAAACTAGGATTTGTTTTCTTGCTCAACAAATGACATGCAGCGAGCAGCATTCCCGGCGTGCAGATTCCGCACTGCGCGGCGCCACAGGCAAGGAAAGCCTCCTGCAATGCGCTCAGGCAGCCCTTCGTGGCGAGGCCTTCGATGGTGGTAATGTTGGCGCGAGCGGCTTGGAACACTGGAATTAAGCAGCTATTCACCAATTTGCCGTCCATCAGTATCGCGCAAGAGCCGCATTCTCCCTCGCCGCAGCCTTCCTTCGTTCCCGTCAAGCCTAGCTCATTGCGCAATACATCCAGCAGGCGTTCCATCGGATACCCGTGCACGATTTTCTCTTTCCCGTTGACTGTGAGCGAGATCTTGCACCTTTCACGAACGCGCGACGATTCGCTCATTCACTCCCTCGCGCGGCGGCAGGAACCTTTTCCGGCCCCACTCTTTCGCTCATTGCATCGAAAATGTCCTCGGGAAGCAGCGGAATCGAATCGAAAGGGACGCCAAGGGCATCTTCCACGGCATTAAGGATCGCGGGAGCCGGGCCGTCCATCGGCAGTTCCCCGATTCCTTTTGCGCCGTACGCGCCGTGATGGTTGCCCAATTCCTCAAAATAAACGCGGATCAAAGGCAGATCGACGGATGTCGGCATAATGTAGTTGGTCATCTGGCCGTTCTGCATCCTGCCTCTGTCCCACACTACTTTTTCATAGAGAGCGAAGCCGATCCCTTGTGCGACGCCGCCGACGATTTGCCCCTTCGCCAGCACCGGGTGCAACACTTTTCCCACTTCCTGCAGCGCGACAAAATCGTCCACGGTCACACCGTAAGTCGTCAAATCCACCGTAACTTCAGCCACATAGATTGCCCACGCGAACGCGGCATACGCAGAGCCGCGATATTTCTCATCGTCCCAAACGATTTCGTCTGCCTGCTCATAGCGCGCCAGGCTGCGGAATGTGCCATGCTCCGCGACATACGCACGACACCCGGAGCGAAACTCTTCGGGTGAATACGATTCGCCGAGCATCCCACTGGCGGCCAGCGTTTGCCTGATTCCGACTGCCGCGGATTGCACCAGTTTTCCCACCACCATGACGGTCCGTGAAGCTACCGTGGGCCCGCTGTTCGGTACCTCCTGCGTGTCCGGTTGGGCGATTCCCACATCGTCGTAGCGCAATCCGAGCGCTTCCGCGGCGATCTGGCAAAGCACGGTGTTTGTTCCCTGTCCAAATTCCGTGCTTGATACCAATACGCGAACGCTTCCATCTGCGCACGCTTCCACGCCAACCACGGAACCGAGATAGCGCTCGCCCGATCCCGTGAACCCCGCACCGTGCAAGAACGCAGCGATGCCGATTCCCTTTTTGCGGCCGCGCGCCGGATTTTCCTTCGCGAATCTTTGTTTCTTAGCGTGATAGTCCGAAAGCTCCAGCCCTCGTTCCAGTAGTTTGTCGAGATCGATTTGTTCGTTTATCGTTTGCTCGGTAGTGGTGGTTTGGCCGGGCCTCAGGAAATTCCGCCGGCGAACCTCTACCTGCGATAGCCCGACTACCTGAGCGATGCGATCCATGTGGCGCTCCAGCGCAAAAAGCGATTGGGGCGCGCCAAATCCACGAAAAGCACCGTGCGGCGGCGCGTTCGTGGCGACGGCCTTCGCGCGAATGCGGATACTTGGCCAATAATAAGGACCGCCTGCATGGATAGCCCCACGGGAAAGAACCACGGGCGACAAAGTTTTATAGGCTCCGCCGTCAATCACGAATTCAATTTCTCCGCCCAGAATTTTGCCCTCGGCACTTACGGCCGTTTTGTGGCGGGTCCGCGACGGGTGCCGTTTTGTGGTGGCGGCCATATCCTCCATGCGGTCATAGATAATCTTCACCGGCTTGCCCGATTTCATGGCCAGCAGCCCAGCGTGGCCGGCGATCATCGACGGATATTCTTCCTTGCCGCCAAACGCGCCCCCGGTTTCCATCTGAATCACGCGAACGCGCTCCGCGGGCAAGCCGAAGAGCTTCATCAGGGCTTTGTGTACATAATAAGGACACTGCAGCGAACCCCACACTGTCACTCCCTGCTGCGGGTCAAACGCCGCAATCATCCCGTTGTTCTCGATATAGAGCTGTTCTTGCGCTCCGGTTTCGTATTCACCCTCGACGATGTGATCTGCGTGCTGCCAAACTTTGTCCACGTCGCCCTTTTCGATCAGGTAGTTCTTGAAAGTGTTGTCCTCACCCCAAATGATTTCGGAGCGCCGCTCACTTTCTTCAATTGTGAAGATTCCGGGCAGCGGATCGGCTTCGATCGATATCGCCGCGACCGCTTTCGGCAGGAGGTGCCGATCCGGATGGGCAAGCAAGAGAACCGCCTCTTCCGGGTGATTGATCGTTCCATCAACCAGACATGGCTGATCGTCTTCAATCAGGGCGATACAATTCTTGCCAGGGATATCCTTCGCGGAGACGATTACGAACTCGTTCCAGTCAACGCCTGGTCCGAACGCAATATTTTTTATTGTGCCGCGGGCGATGCGGCTGCGCACTGTCGCACCGTACAACATGTCCGGCAAAATCATGTCGTCGACGTACCGCGCTTCCCCCGTAACCTTCCCCCTGCCTTCCTGGCGCGGGACCGAGGTGCCGACGATGCGATCCTTCCTCATTGCGTGCGCTGGTACTCCCGCCCCTGCGGCTGTCCCGGGAATTCTCCATCCTTGAAAACCAGATTGCCGCGAAGATACGTCGCCTCCACCTTGCCACGGAGTTTCTCTCCAAGATACGGCGAAACCGGATGGCGGTAGTGCAGCAACCTTTCGCTCACTTCAAATTCGCTTTCAGGATCAAAAATAACAAAGTCCGCGTCATTCCCCGCTGCAATGCGCGCTTTCCGCTGGTCGCAGCCAGCCAGCTTCGCCGGAGCTTCCGCCATCCAACGTGCGATGTCTTGCAATGAAAATCCACGCTCGCTCGCAGCGGTGTACATCAGCGGCAAAGCCAGCGACAAACTCGCGATTCCGCCCCATGCAGTTCCAAAATGTCCATCGTCGAGCCGCTTCATCTCCGGAGGGCAAGGAGAATGATCCGTGGCGACGAGATCAATCACTCCGTCGCGGAGCCCTTGCCATAAGGCGTCCCTATTTTTCCCGTTACGAACTGGTGGCGCGCACTTAAAAAGCGTTGCTCCTCTGGGAATTCCCTCGGCCGTCAAATATAAATAGTGCGGACAGGTCTCGACGCTCACAGGCAACCCATCCGAACGCGCGACACGCAACTCCGAAAGCGCCTGGCTGGCCGATAGATGGACAATGTGAAGCCGGAACCGGAATTCGCGGCACAGTGCCAACAGCATTCGAATCGCCGCCAGTTCCGCTTCCTCCGGCCGCGATGCCAGATAGGTTTCGTAGAGCGACCAGTCCGCATTCGCAAATCTTTCTGTGGCCGCGCTGATTGGTCCGGGAAGCTCGGCATGTACCAGCAACGGCAAGCCTGATCGTGCGATGTGAGGCAACGCCGCGCGCAGTTGCTGTTCCGTGACCATTGTGAAGCCGTCGATGCCGGGATAAACCAGGAAGCACTTGAACCCGGCCACTCCCGCGCTCGCCAGCGGCTCAATGCAATGTGAATTGCCTTCCACGACCCCGCCCCAGGCCATCCAATCGACCCGGCAGCGGCCCTTTGCGGCCATGCGTTTTGCCTCGAGCGCGGCCACATCGGTGGTTGCCGGCAAACAATTCAGCGGCATATCCACCAACAACGTGTATCCTCCCGCCGCTGCAGCTCGCGTGGCTGTTTCAAATCCTTCCCAGTCCGCGCGGCCGGGATCGTTGATGTGAACGTGAGAATCCACCAGGCCGGGGAGTATCGCGGCATCGCCAAAATCCAGAGTCTCCGCAACATCCGTCGGCACGCTGCGGGGGGCCACTACCTCGCGAATTTGCTCTCCCTCCACCAATATGGCGGCGGGCCGCACCCCTTCCGGTGTTACTACACGGCGAGAAAGGAAGGCGCGCAGACTCATGATCGAAAAGGCTTGGCTAACACAATCCCCTGAGATTGAGGCAAGAGCGTAGCTTCATATCTTCAGTTTTTCAAGTCAGCAAAATCGATAATTCAACGCGAAAAATGTTTTGGATAGGCATTTTCCGGGCTTATACTTGCTCCCTTGCTCGCCCCGTGCAATAACAATGGAAAGTTTCTGCCGATAAAACATGAGCAACCCGTTCATGGCGCGCGCGATTCAACTGTCGATTGAAGGGGCTCAGTCCGGGCGCGGCGGTCCTTTTGGCGCCGTGGTTGTAAAAAACAATGCAATTATCGCCGAGGCCTCCAACCTGGTGACTTCTACAAACGATCCGACCGCCCACGCGGAAGTCCTGGCCATTCGCCGGGCCTGCCAGAAACTTGGCATGTTCGAGCTGAAGGATTGCGAACTCTACACTTCCTGCGAGCCTTGTCCGATGTGCTTCGGCGCGATCTATTGGGCGCGTCTGTCGCGAATTTATTTTGCCAATACCGCCGAAGACGCCGCCAAGATCGGTTTCGACGATTCGTTTATTTATTGCGAGCTGAAAGAGCACCATTCCCAGCGTCACATTCCTGCAATTCAGATCATGCGCGAGGAGGCTCTTGCGGGATTCCGCGCATGGACCGAAAAGGCCGGCAAGATTCCGTATTGAGAATTTCTGGCTATTTGGCCCGGCCACGTTGAGTTTCAGAAGTATCCATGAATTTCTGCACGGCCGATGCTGGCTGTTTAGTCCCCCGGGTGTATTTGCGGTCGAAACGAATCTGGAATTCATGTGGACCAAGGGGAGGGCGGACGATTGATCGATCGCTACTTCAAACTTTCCGAAAATCAAACTTCGGTGAAGCAGGAGATGCTGGGCGGGCTCACGACGTTTGTCACCATGGCCTACATCGTGGTGGTGAATCCCCAGATCCTGGCGCAGGCGGGCATGCCGGCCGATGGCGTCGTGTTCGCCACTTGCTTGTCGGCAGCTGTGGCCACCCTGGTGATGGGTTTGTATGCCAACTATCCCATTGCGCTGGCGCCGGGCATGTCTCTCAACGCTTACTTCACGTACTCCGTATGCCTGGCGATGCATGTGCCGTGGCAAACCGCGCTTGCCGTGGTGTTTTTTTCGGGCGTGCTGTTCCTGATTCTTACCGTGACCCGCGTTCGCGAGCAGATCGTGAATGGCATGCCGGATGGCTTGAAGCACTCGACTGCCGCGGGAATCGGTATGTTCATTGCGTTTGTGGGTATGCGGAATGCCAAACTGATCGTTGCCAGCTCCGCCACTTTTGTCGGCATTGGCAGCTTCGCGGACAAGGAATTGCAAACCGCCTGCTTCGGCCTTGCTCTCACTTTGATTCTGATGGCGCGCAGGGTCCATGGAGCGATCCTGCTGGGTATTATTGGAACAACTCTGGCCGGCATGTTCCGCGGCATTTCCAGTTGGCCGGCCAGCTTTGTTGCTCTGCCCCATCCCTCCTCCACATTTTTGCAGTTGGATTTTCGCGGGGCGCTTCGCCTGGGATTTCTGGAGATTCTTTTTGCATTTTTGTTCGTAGATCTTTTTGACAACGTAGGCACGCTTGTCGGTGTGTGCGAACAAGCGGGATTCGTCAAGGATGGCAAAATCCCTCGGGTGGGGCGCGTGTTGCTGGCGGATTCAGTGGGCACGATTTTCGGCGCTTTGACGGGCACATCCACGGTGACCAGTTACATTGAAAGTGCAGCTGGTGTTGCCGCCGGCGCGCGCACGGGGCTTAGCAACATGGCAGTGGCGGCCCTGTTTCTGATGGCAATGTTCTTCTCGCCGCTGGCGGCCGCGATTCCGGCGTATGCCACTGCGCCCGCATTGATTCTTGTAGGCGTGTTAATGTCGCAATCCATAGCGCACGTGAAGTGGCAGGATTTTACCGAAGCTTTGCCGGCGTTTATCACCATGCTGGTCACGCCGCTGGCCTTCAGCATCGCCACGGGGCTGAGCTTCGGCGTGATTTCCTACACGGTGGTGAAACTGGCGGCGGGCAAGGTGGCGGAGATCAACACGCTTGTGTGGATTCTCACTGTGCTGTTTATTTTGCGCTACGTTTATCTTGCGGCCGCCTGATTATCGCCGCGCATCCTCCGCGTCATTCATAATCCGCAGAAAATCGACTACAATCGGCCCGCTCACCGAGGGTCAACCTGGTCTATGAAACTTAACGCTTATCTGCTGCGAAGCACGGTCGTCGCCGCGCTGGGCGGGCTGCTTTTTGGCTTTGACACGGCGGTCATTGCCGGCACCACGCAGATCCTGACGAAATACTTCAGCCTGACTCCGCTCACTCTGGGGATTACCGTATCCAGCGCCCTCGCCGGCACGATTCTGGGCTCAATCCTTGCGGGAATCCCGGGCGACAAATATGGACGCCGAGATAGCTTGCGCGGCCTCGCGGTACTCTACCTGGTGTCCGCCGTGGGCTGCGCCTTCGCGTGGAATTGGCCGGTGTTGATTTTATTCCGTGTGATCGGTGGGCTGGCGATTGGCGGATCGTCCGTGCTCGGACCGATGTACATCGCCGAAATCTCGCCCGCGAAATGGCGCGGCCGGTTGGTCGGATTCTTTCAGTTCAACGTGGTCTTCGGCATCCTGGTGGCCTATCTGTCGAATTATATTGTCGGCTCGTTCAATCTGGGTTGGGCGGAATGGAGATGGAAACTGGGCGTAGCGGCGATTCCGGCGGCTGCATTCCTGTTGATGTTGTTCTTCATTCCGCGCAGCCCGCGATGGCTGGTCAAAACTGGAAGAATCGCCGAGGCGCGCGAAGTGCTGCAACTGATCGGAGAACAGAACTATGAGCAAGAGCTGAAGGACATTGTTGAATCGATCGATGCGGAGCACGTTACCGGCGAGCCATTTTTCTCGCGGAAGTATCGCCTGCCCATTTTTCTTGCTGTCACCGTCGGCTTCTTCAATCAACTCTCCGGCATTAACGCCATCCTTTATTACCTCAACGACATATTCGCGCGTGCCGGGTTCGACAAGGTATCTTCGGATTTACAGGCGGTGGTGATTGGCGCGACCAATCTGTTGTTCACGATGCTGGCCATGACTCTGATCGACAAGGTTGGTCGCAAGAAATTGCTATTGATCGGCTCGGTGGGAACGGCGTTCTGTCTTGCCGGTGTTGCGGCCGTTTTCCTCACGCATGAACACGAAGCGCTGCTCTTGTGGCTGCTGGTCGGCTTTATCGCCTTTTTTGGATTTTCTCAAGGCGCGGTCATCTGGGTGTACATCGGTGAAGTGTTCCCGAATCGAGTGCGGGCGAAGGGCCAAAGCTTGGGAAGCTTTTCGCACTGGTTTATGAACGGAGTCATTTCGCTGATCTTTCCGGTAATGGCGGCCAAATCTGGCGGATATCCATTTGTGTTTTTCGCCGCGATGATGGTGCTTCAGTTCGTTGTCGTGCTGTTGTTCTATCCGGAGACGAAGGGGTACTCGCTGGAGGAATTGCAGAAGAGGCTCGAGATCGCTTGAAAATCATCAGCACACGGCCGCAAAACAGGAGAGCGACTCCGCCGAGCAGCCAGACGCAGTCGCTCTCTCTGCTGAAGATTAGTGAAGTTTATTCAGCGTGTTGGAAGCGTCGTCCACGAACACCAGTCCTGCTGTTGGATCGAACAGAACGCCAAACAACGCACCGGCTCCCGGAGGCGGGCCTCCCGTGTCGTCGAGGAGTTTGGTGGCGATTTGGTTGCCCTCTGGCGTGATCTCGATGGCGTAACCATCATTACCATCGACAGCGATCAAGTAGCCGTTGGGAGCGACTGTCAAACCCAACGGATCGTTCAGGTTTCCTCCGCTTGTGAGCGTCTTGCCGTTCACGGAAGGCGTCCAACGTGTGAACGGATCGGTGATGACCGCAATGCGATTGTTAAGGCTGTCCGCCACATACAGCACCGGTTCGTCTTCACCAAAAGGAGTCCAGCAATCGGTATCTCCCGGATGGTCGCAACGCGGGGAAAGCGCCACACCGGTTGGGCCAATAACCAGCGCCGCGGGATCGGTGCGCTCCGAAAATCCTGTACCGATAACGGTCAGCGATTCGAGCACCGGCATCTGTTTTTCAGACACGGCAAGGTTCACCCGCACCACCGTGCCTTGTTGTACGACGGTGCCGTTTGCCGCCACCGTTCCGTTAAGGACATTCGTGACAAACAACACGGTGCCCTGATCCCCATCCACAGATGACATGTCCCATGGACCATTGATCAGCGATCCGTAGATCGTTTCCACCGGACTGCCATAGCTATTCAGGACGATCAGGCAGCCTGCCTGGGCGGTAGCGGAAGTTCCGTCCGAAGTCGGCAAACTGCCAACGATTACCCAACCCGTTTGCAAAACTGCCAGCGCAGTGGTCAGGCCAACTCCACCTGGGCAAGGACCGGGAAGCGTGGCGGGATTAATTTGGGCGAAAAGCGTCAGCGCGCCACCCGGCGAGACTTGCACGATCGTCGTTCCCGTGCCTTGCAGGTTGGAAACGGCGTTGAAGTTGCTCACCAGATAGTTGCCTTCCTGCAA
This sequence comes from Candidatus Acidiferrales bacterium, assembly GCA_963701055.1. Taxonomy (GTDB): domain Bacteria; phylum Acidobacteriota; class Terriglobia; order Acidiferrales; family UBA7541; genus Acidiferrum. Next base: position 6,751,606 of record OY969563.1, read on the forward strand.
ATTTCCCACGCTGCGCGGAACAGGAACGAGTCCGTAAGGATTAACGTCACCGTTCGACGGCACAGTGGAGGATATGGTTGAAATATTTTTCAGTTGCTTGAGGATGGAATTACCGTCGCCGGCCAAAGCCGGTGAACTGCCAAGGCCGAATGCGACGACAATTCCTAAGATGCTCTTGAGCCGATAGCTGGATCGTCTTGCCATTTGTGAAGCTCCTTACTTTCTCCTGAAAAAGCGGGTCCGCAGACAGGTTCGGAGTCGAGCGACTCAAAAACTGAACGCGCGGGTGCAAGAATAGACGTAACTCGCCTGGCGGTTGTCAGAAGGATGTCATGAGGATGTAAAAAGAAGGACCTGCGTTTGGCCATGAACGATCGGGCTGGCTTGAACTATAAAGGAAAGAATCTTCAGCGAGGTAGAGGTATTGAATTGAAAGGATCGGCCGGGAAAGCGTTCAAGCCCTCTATTCCGCGCAAGGTAAAGAACCAGAACACTCCCGGCCGAAACCGAAGCATAGAGAAACGGAGGGATGTGGTTGTCACGGCAAGGTCAACGAGGGGCAAATTAATTGTCCGGGAGCCACGTTGTGGGACCAGGAAATGGTGCCGACTAGTAGGCGTTTTTGTCTGTAAATCCACGGAAGAGCGTTAGCATCACGATCAAAAGATCGAGAGTTAACGTCCAATGGCGGACGTAATAAAGATCATATTCCACGCGCTTTTCGATCGAAGTGTCGCCGCGCCAGCCATGCACTTGCGCCCAGCCGGTGATGCCCACCTTCAAATAATGACGCCCGTTGTAATTGCCGACGGACTGCATGAATCTTTGCACTAACATCGGGCGTTCAGGTCTGGGACCGACAACGCTCATTTCACCTTTGAGGACATTGAAGAATTGTGGCAGCTCGTCCAGGCCCGTTTGGCGAAGGACCCTACCGAAGCGCGTGCAGCGTGGATCGTTTTTCACGGTCCAGCGTGTGTCACTGTCTGCCTGAGCGGATACGGCCATAGTCCTGAATTTGAACATGCGGAAAAGCTTGCCATTCAAGCCGACGCGTTCCTGCACGAAGAAAACCGGCCCCGGCGAACTGAGCCGGACGAGCAGGGCGATAAGGAGCAAGACCGGCGCTCCCAGAATCAGCACACTTGCCGCGAAAACCAGATCGAAGGCGCGCTTCAAAATAATGTAGAGCACGGATTCCGCCGTCGTCCCTTGCAGATCGAGGAGCAGAACCTGTCCGACAGAAAATAACCGTTGTTTGCTTTCGACGGCTTCTCCCACATCCAGCACCAGGCGCATCGGAGCGCACAAAGGTGAAAGTACTTTGCGGAGTTGAGGAAGTTCGCTAAGGCGGTCCGGCGGAATGGCGATGACCACGTCATCGATTCCGTTCCCGATTGCCAACTTTTCAATTTCTTCGAGCTCATATACGGCGTGGTTCTTGGCCTCGCGATCCTGGCCGGGAAGTTTGACGTATCCCTTTATCGTGCAGGGCGCAACTCGATTCGACAGGAGCGATTCAGCAACGCGCACCGCGAAATGGTCCGCGCCAACGATCAACACATGACTTTCGGACTTGTGTGAAATCCTGCCACTGATCCAAGCCCACCGGAAAACCGCCTGCACGCACAAAGTAAGAAAGAAAAGATTTGTGCCGCTCAGCCAGATAAATATTCGAGAAAAGAAAGTGTCTCGGTAGAAAAATGTTATGGCGAGTATCGCCAGATAAGTGGCAAGGCAGGCGCTAAGCGCTCTGCGGATCCTGCTGGTCACCGGCAAATGATTCTCAATGGACGCAAGCTCATAGTGATCCGCAATAATGGCCCAGACAATAGTGGTTAAAACCAGCAAGCCAAAGTAAGGCGAGGGCTCGGCGTCGGTGGAATATCGCGGGAGCGCCCGTGTCGCAAAACGGAAATAAGCAGCCAGACCAAAAGCGGCCAGTGGCAGAGATAGCACCACCAGATTGAGGGCAAACTGCGCGCTTTTCAGTCTTCCGTGAATCATGTGTCGCTCGAACCGTTCCTAAACTCTTCCCACTTTTGAGCAAGAAACACGCCCAAGCTGTCGCGAAAATGTTCGGGAGCAAAGCGCTCGGCTTGCCGTTTAATAAAAAGCGGCCTGAATCTATGCTCGATTCCTTCGGATTGTTGAATTGCCTCGACCAGCGCGTCGACCGATTGCTCGCGGAAGAAAACGCCCGTCGAATGCTCCGAGCCATCCTGGGATCCAGCGTGAAACCCTTTCACCGTTTCCAACACGCCGCCGCGTTCGTAGGCGATCACTGGCCTCCCGAAAGATAGAGCTTCCACCGGAACGATCCCGAAATCCTCTTCACCTGGAAACAGCAATGCGCGGCAGTGTGCATATTGCTCGCGCAACTCCCTGTCGGAAAGTGGTCCGCAAAAGTGGATGGAGGGGCCGGCGAGCTTTCGCAGACGCGAGTATTGACCCCCGTTACCCACGATGTGAAGCCGCCTTCCCAGACGATTACAGGCGGCGATGGCCAGATCCATGCGCTTGTAGTCCACCAGATGGCCCACCGCGAGATAAAAGTCCTCGATCTTGTCAGCCACATATCCCGCATCGACGTTCACGGGCGGGTAGATTACCGTGGCATCTCGTCGATAGTGCTTGCGAATTCTGGAAGCAACGTTTCGGGAATTTGCTACGAAATAATCCACGCGATCCGCAGATGCAGCGTCCCACATCCGCAAATAGTGGCTCGCGAGCGTGAAGAATGGCCGCGACAACCGGCCGACCGTCGCACCATCCCTGTAGCGATGATAAAAATCCCAGAGATACCTCATCGGCGAATGGCAATAACAAACGTGGCAAGTTCCAGTGCGCGTCAGCACGCCTTTGGCGGGGCCGGACTCGGAGCTGAGAACCAGGTCGTAATCGCTCAGGTCAAACTGCTCCAAGGCCAGTGGATACAGCAACAAGAAATGCCGGTGCCACCGCGTGCTTCCGGGAAACTTTTGCAGGAATGACGTTTTCAGCGACCGACCTCGCAACGATTCCGGAATTGCCTCGGGATCGGCTACCACCGAAAACAGGTCGGCCAGTGGAAACATCTTGGCGATTGCTTCCACCACATGCTCGCCGCCGCGGTGTGTGACAAACCAATAATGCACAATGGCGATGCGGAGCTTTTGCAGTGAACGCAAATCGCCCGCAGCGATGTTTGGCGAGGCCAACGGACCCGTGTGCTGAACGATTACGTTCATTCGGAACCCACCGTGTTATTTGCCGGCCGAAGAATATACCGGTGATACGCAGTGTGAGGCGTCAGTTTGCCAATGATTTCTAGCCCTGCGCGCCGCATCGCCGCTTCTATCTCATCATTTGATCTGCGAATCCGCCGGATGCCTCTCCGCCAGAATCGCGGTAGCAGAAAATCGGGCAGGCGCGTCTTCAGGCGATATGCGAATGTTCTCGGCCGCGTGTCGAACTGCAGGTAGGCGAAGCCCTGCTTGTGGAGCAAATGGCGAATGACGTGGAGATAGCTCTCGATTACCGAGAAATCGGGAATATGCTGGAACACAAGCAGGGAATAGATGAAATCACATCCGCCCGCAGAGTTTCCCGCTTGCCGCAGAAAATCCGCCGGGCCGGAAATCGCGGAGTACGATACATTGGCGATACCGTTGTCACGCGCGAAGGAAGTGGCGCGTTCAATCATGCCGCGTGAGATGTCTACCCCCACAACTTCGCGGAAACGGTGAGCCAGTGGAACGACGAGGCGGCCGAGGCCGCACCCTAACTCCAAGGCAAGGAACGGCCGCACGTCATGCGCTTCGAGCAACGGGACAAACTCTTTCTGAATCGTGCGCTCGCCGCTCCTCCAGAATTCGCCTGGATCCGCCCCCTTGAGACTCGTCAGGATATAGGAATAGGGATCCTTATGAGCAAACTGTTCCCATTTCGCGCTCGCGGCGTTTGCCAGCCGATGCTCGTTGGATAAAGGATCGGGAGTTGCGTGCAGGCGTGTATTCATGATTGTCAATTGAGTCCAAGCAAGCGGTTGTAAAGGTCGACGTGCTGGCGCGCCGACTGCCGCCATGTAAATTTTTTTGCTTGTTGTATCCCCTTGCTTCGCAGTGACACCCGTAACTCACTGCACGCCAGTATTCGTTCGATTTGAACGGTAAGTTCCTCTGGACTCGCGGGATCAAAATAGAGGGCAGCGTCTCCAGCCACTTCGGGCAGACTTGCCGCCGCAGATGCGATGACGGGAGTGCCGGATGCCATGGCCTCCAGAACGGGCAGGCCAAAACCCTCCAGGGTGGAAGGCATCACCACGAGATCGGCCGCGGCATAAATGTGAGGCAAAAGAGATTGCGGTACGTGAGACAGAAACTTTATGTACTCTCGAATACCCAGGCGCGCGCATTCATTCACAACCGATTGTTTCCAGCGGGCGTCGTCCCCAACGATTATGAGAGAGTGAGATAGTTTGTTCTTTTTGCGGACAGTGGCGAATGCCCGGAGCAGGGTCGCCACGTTCTTGTGTGGTTTCAGATTTCCCACATAGAGCAGAAAAGGGGTCGCGATGCCCAAAATTGCGTCCAGATGCGGGGATTCCCAGGACGCGGGCTTCGTCGTGAACTCCTCTCCAACACCACAGGGAATCACGGTGATTTTGGATTCGGGAATCCCCAGCGTCCTCACGATTTCGTTCTTCGAATAGCGGGAAACCGTGACGATGTGATCGGCCTTGCGCGCCACGGCGTTCAACATCGGCCGCGCATAGAAAAATGTGCTCAGATTGTCGCGATACGCCGGCGAACTGAGATGAATCACATCCATGATAGAAACGATCAGTGGCCCTCGATGAAGAAGCGGCGCGTTGTAATGTGGCACGTGCAACAGGTCGCAGCGGCGAGAGGCTCGCGCAATCGCCAATTGCTCGCGGAATGTATAAATCGGTGTGTCGATGACGGTCACATTGGCACAAAAGCTCCTCACGCTTCCGGAATCTCTTTTTCTCACGATGGCCTGGATCGCGAAGCCATTCACTTGATGGTGGAGTTCCAGGAGAAGGTTTCGGGTGTACGTCCCGATTCCTCCAACCAGCCAACGAGCATCGATTGTGACGGTCTTAAGCATGGGATCGTTTCGCTGCTTTCAGCTGCCTCCGGAAGAAGCTCGAAGCTCCAAGCCAGTGGCGGCCATCGGGAGGCGCGAAATCAGCAGCGAAAAAGCGACCAACATCCCCGCCTCCCGAATAACGATTGCCCAGGCAATGCCGATCGAGCCGTACGCGCGGCCAAAGATGAAATCCAATGCCAGACTCGCGAGTGCGCCCACGCTGAAAATTCCCAGAAAGACGGCGCGACTGTTTGTGGCGATCGTGCGGGCGGTATAGATTGAGTTCAACAAAATAAGGGGACAAGCGATGGCCATTATCGAGGCCAGAGTCCCTCTGCCCGCGAAGGCAGGGCCGTAGAGAATAACGATGACCTTGGGCGCCGCGAGCGAAACGAGAAGAGCGGCTGGCACACTGACCATGACCACCAGACGCGTCCATTGGTTCGCGTACATCTTCAAGCTCTCGGGCTGACTGGAGAGGCGGACCATTTCTGGAAGCAGGATGCTGCCGAAAAGCCCCGCACACACGTAAACAATCAGAAGAATTGTGTTCGCGGCGGAAAAGGCTCCCAGCTCCGCAAGCGGGACTAAAGTTGACAGGACGATCGTGTCTGAGCGGATGATCAAATTGGCGAGTCCGTAAGCGAATCCAAATGGCGCCGCCATTTTCACGGTTGCGAAAAAATCAAGGCGAACCGGCCAACTTGGCCAGATCCCATTTCGATATAGGACAGCTGTTCCGAGCAGAAGTTCGAGAAGCTGACAAGATGCCAGCCAGCAGAGAAGCCCAAAAATGGTCCAGCTGTGCTTCATGGCCAGCCAAATCCCCGCCACAAGAATGGCGCTATGCACGCACTGAATGATTCCGATCCAGTTGGCCTTTGACACAGATTTGAGAACCGCCATTTGTAGTTGAGAGTAAGACTGCAGCATCGCGCGGACGGTCACCCAAAATCCGATCGTTAGAAAGAGAGCCTCTTGCTTCGCCAAACCTGCTATGAGGGCAAGAAGAATCGCAGCCATCGCGAGCAATATGGACTTGGAGGCAGTAAGCCGGCCGATAATCTGATTGCGGTGCGTATTTAACGAACTGATTTGCGCGATCGCCGCCGTCTGCAATCCGTTGTCGGCAAACATCACAACGACAGTAACTACCGCGAGGCCGACGGCGTATGCTCCGAGTGCCGTTCTGCCATATAGCCGTGCAATCACGATTACAGCTGCAAAGTTAGCCGCGCGCACAGCGGCCTCGCCACCAATCACGCTTGCGACGCTTTGCAATACGGCTCTCATATGCCATTCTGCCCGGAGTCAAGCGCCGGGGTGATTGTCGCGAAATGCGGCCGGTATTTGCAGGCCCAGGCGATTCCCAACACCAGCAACGCCCCCACCTTCACGGAAGCGGCGGCCTGTGTTCCAGCGAGATAAACCAGGAAACAAATCCACACGAAACACATCACCGCAACGTAATTCATGAACTCGGATTGCGTTCGCTCAATGGCAAGAATCAGTCGCTCACACCACGCGACTCCGCATCCCCACAGGAAGCTGACCGCGATAACGCCAAGAAAACCAAAGTTGATGTAGCCCTCGCCCATAATCGTGAGTCGCAAACCGCCGCTTTCGCCGGTTTGATCGACTCCAATGAGCTTGGTGCTGATGGCACGCAGGCTGTTGTTGGCGCTCCAATCGCTGGCAATGCTGGGCAACGGGATCAGTGCCTGGGCAAATGTGACGCCATTCAGTCTTTCACCGTCTAGGCGGTTGAGGGTCCACGCTAGATCGCGCACTTCCGGAAGCGCCGTGCTGGAAACAATCAGAACGCTCTCCGGATTCAGATCGCTATAAAAAACACCGAACAAGAAGAGGCACTGTGTGAAAACGTAAAACGAACCTACGATTAGAAGCCATTTGCGGGTCAAGCGATACACGTCATGGCGGCCGATTCCGATCAGAATCAACGAAGAGAAAATGACTCCGAGAAGATTCGCGCGCCGGAGGGGCAACAAAAGGGCAAAGTAACCGACAACGATCAAGAGAATGCTGACAACTCGAGGACGTTTCACGGCTCGATAAACCAGGAATGGCAAAGCCACGGTCAGCAGGTCCATGGCGCGATTGGCGAACCATTCGTCGCGCGCGGAGCCACCCGCAATATCGCTTGTGATGTATCGCAGGAAAGGCCACTTGGCGGGCACCCACAGGTAATCCAGAAAACCAAGCCGCCAATAGACAATGAACATCATCGCGGTGCCGGCCAACAGGAGCACGCGAAACAAAGTTTCCGCCACGTCTGGATCCGCCAACGCGAGGAAGCGACGATGTAAACCAATTGCGTGGCCGTTCAACTTCCATGAGTATCCAAGAGCGGCCGCGAGAAGACCCATGCTGTCGATAAGAAACGCATTCGCATAGTAGACCTCCGCGTTGGATCGTATGGAGGTGTGCTCCGTCGTCAAATTGGCCATCAAGAAGCCAAAAAAAATGTGCGCGACGGCTAGAGAGAAGAAAAGAACACACAGAGTCTCGGTCGTGCCAAGGAGCCGGAGCGCAGTGCCGCGGACAAGCGCTAGAGTGGCGGCCAAAAGGCACAGCGCCGCAGCGATAAGAACTCCCGGAACGTCCTGCAGCAGGATTCCAAGGAGCGTCGCGACAAAGAGGCCGATGATGTACAAACTCACGATCAAGAAAAACTCCTGTCACTTCTCGTTTACCTGCTACTCCTTCGTTTCCAACGGAGCAGACGCTCCACGCAAACGATCCAAATTCCTTTTGGCCTGCTCTGCGATTGAATTTCGCCGCTGAACGACGTATTCCAGTTGCGGCTTCACGCTGCGAACCATCTTAAGCACCAGAATTTTCCCCGGGTCTTCCGGATCAATCTCCTGCCAGTTGTCTCTGGCCATGATCCATCCGGTGCCGATGGCAAGCGCGATCATCACACCCAGCAGGACCAGCAGCGTGCGCGGCGGAAAAACCTTTTTCTCCGGAATTTCTGGACGATCCAGAACTTTGACGCTTGGCACTTCCTTGGCTTCCTGGACTTTTGCAACCTCGTACTGTTGTGTCAGCGTCTCGAACACCGTTTCTTCAACCTTCATCCGGCGGTAAAGATCCGAGTAAGTCACGCCAAGCAGAGGAAGCTTGCGGATCGATGGATACAGATCGTCCTCTTTCGACGGTCCGGCTGCATCGGGACCTGTCTTACCGCCCATTTTCAGGATTTGGCGGCGAAGTTCGTCGATGCGCGCCTGCGTTGTTCGAACACGGATGTTTTGGTCCGTATAAACCTGGCGGAGTCCTTGCAATTCGGTTTGAGCCGCAATCAATTGCCCCTCCAGGATCGCAGCCGATTCCACCAGCGCTTTTCCTTGTTCCTTGATGTCGAGCGCCGCGTTGTTGCTGGCAAACTGACTGAAATCTTTTTCCGCAGATTCGAGTTCGGTCTTCACCTGGCCGAGGCGTTCTTCCAGGAACACGCGCTCCCGGTGGGCGGACGATGTGTTCAGTTGTGTGACAACGTTGTTCAACTGCGCCACATATTCCTGCGCTAGTGCGGTCGCCCGTCTTGGATCGTGGTCTGTCACCTGAATCGTCAGGATTCCGCTCTTGCGATCGATGGAAATGTCCGTTTGCCGGCCAAGCTCTTTCCTAGCATCGACCGAGCGGCGCTCGCCATAAGCTCGGCGCAAATCGAATTTGGCAATCAGCTCGTTCTGTACGGTGCTGCTCTGCAACACGCCGGCGAAAAGGTCGGCGGAAGTATTCATACCCAACAGATCTCCACCCGGAGCGCCGAGCGTGGCTCCCATTTTTCCCGCGAGGCCTGCGAGGAGTGCCATACCTTGACCGGCGGGCGGATCGGGCGGCATCAACCGTGTTGTGGATGCGTAACGGGAAGGGATCAGAATCGCGATGATCAATGCGAAGGCAGCGCCGTAGGCCATAAACCGGCCCAGCAATTTTCGTTGATCCCAAAGGCGGCTGATTCGCGCAATCTTTCTGTCGCGGCTCTCCAGGCGATCCTGGCGAAGGCGATCTTGCAGCAGATGATTCATGTCCAGTGCGCGTAGGACTTCTGTAGCGGGCTTGGCTGAAATCGAACTCATGGTATGTGGCTCCCTGCCGGCTGACTTGCAAGCGCGCCTTCCGAACTGTTGGAAGCGGTTGCGTGACGTCCCCACTGGGGAAGGAAGCCGAGCTCAATCGCCGCGACAACATTGTTTCGTGACCCTGCAAATAACAAAGGGTAGGAGGAAATGTGCTCGAACTGCAGAAAGCCCTTGAAATAAAGTCCACTGCGTTTCGTGACGGAATAACTCGTCTGAAAGTCCTGCCACTTTCCTCCGCCGGGCACAAAATCGGAAAGCACCCTGCTTTGCTTCCACGAAAAATCGAGCGCATGAACAGGAGAAACCCAATAACGGATCCAGGCCTGCAAAGTTATTCCTTCGCGGCCAACCACATTGGCCATGAGGTTGCCGTCGTTTGTATAGCCGCCGGGATAATCCAGGTTCCAATAGTTCAGGTTGCCGTGATTCTGGAACGATGCGCGTCCCGGGCTCGTGGATGTGGTCCACTCAAAATGAACGTCCCACTTTGACAAGAGCGGCAAACGCGGCAGATAAATGCCTGGACGAAGAACGCTCTTGCTCAGATTTTGCAGCGGAATCAAATCGTCGTCGTCTTCCAGCTCGCCGTAAAATGTGACCCAATCGTGCATTCCCGGCAGGCGCCACGTCCAATCCACCGCTGTTCTGGAGTCACCGGGAACGCTGTTGATCTTGGAATTGACGCGCCCCGTCAGGCTTTCCAGAAAATTTGCGGCGGTGAAGGGATCGCCGCCGGTGCCACTGATCATGGTGGTGCGGCTGTACGCAAATTCCAGCGAATGAAAAGGTTTCAGGCTGATCTTCTGGCCGTAAATCCATGGTTGAGATGGGCCGGTGTGGCCCTCCAGGCGGCCAATAAAGTTTTCCACGCTGAACGGGCCCAAAACTTTGGAGACGCCAGGAATTTCTACGGTATTCTCCGGAGCGACTCGCAACATCGGAAACGGCGCGGCATTGTTGCTCAACAGCAGCGAGCCGCCGACGCCGGGGCCCCACGAGAGGCTTTGATTTCCGAATGTGATCTGCCATCCCTGCAAGTTGACGCCCGCATAGGCGTCTAGCAGAGCGAACTGATTGAGCGGAGCGAATGTAGCTCCAGAGGGCTCCGGCCCCTTGTCGCGTTCGGTAATAAATTCCCGGACCGCCGTGGACAAGCCGGGTTGAGACGGAGAGTGTTGATACTCGCCGTCAATGTAGAAGAACAAAGTGCCGTAAGTGGCGCTTGCCGATGCGCCGTCGATCAGATTTGTGCCTTCACGAAATGGCCGGCCATAGTCGTAAGCGAAGGTCTGGCCAAAGTGGTATCCGTCGTTCAACACCGCGCCGCTAGCGCTTAAAACTCTCGTGTACACGGAATCCACTTCCGCCGACCGGTTTGGCCCACTGAACGTCGCTTCCTCGCGAGCAAATTCCTGGTGCAGCGCCTGCAGCAGCGCCCTCGCTTGCGAATTGACTTGTGGATTCGAACCGCCCGACTTTGCAAATGCTTCGTCGATATCGACCAAATAATGAGCGCACTGCTCGCGAGACCATGGCCGCTTGCCTTGGTAAGCCTCGGATAAAAGTCCAAACGCGGCCAAGCGATCAAACGCTCGATAAACCCAACTGTCCACTGAAACGTAGGGAGAACCGGGATATTTTGCCGGTCCGGAATCCGTGTCGCGAAAGATTTCGCCGAAGGGATTCCACGCGCTGCCACCGACTTCGGCATTGTGGTGTGTGCGATAAACGTATTGCGAAATCATCCAGCCCAAACCACTCCCGATCAGCACATCGGAAGGAAAATGCTGCTTGCTTCCAACGCTTGCGATGCTGACGCTGGATGCTAGTCCGTAAGCAAACAGCTTCACCAACGGCCCGTGATATTCGTGCGCCAAAATTCCTGCAGCGGCCCAGGCTGCGCCAGAATGGTTGGACGGAAACGACGTGCCGCCCTCAAAGAAATTTCCCTGACCATTCCCCTGTAATGGCCGCTCTCGCCCGGCCGCAAGCTGGAGCCCTTGCGTGACGATGAGGGAGTCGATGACAGCTTCGCCTGCAAGCGAGCCGGTTTCTCGTTGGTGTGGATCGTGTGTGCGAAGGCTCCACAGATAAAGGCCGCCCGAAGCCGCCCCCAACGCCGCAACACTACCATTGCGGATATCCTCGAAGTGGTGGAGCGTACCGGGATTGTTAGGAAGAGCTTTGCTGAAACTTGGGTCGGTGAGAATCGCCGCCGACGCAATACCCGCGACTGGCAACAGCCACTCCGCATCGGACAGCCGCAGCCGCAATGGGCTGGTCCAGATTTGCTTTTGTTTTTCGAACAGGCGGCTGCCCGCACTCCCCGCGTCGGTGAACAGAGTCTTCGACCATGCTGGATATTGCCGACTCGTGCTTTCCGTTCTTGCAGTAGGGGCTTCAACCTTTCCCGACGCAGCGCCAGTCACGCTGTCACCGTCTTCCTCCTGCTGAGGCGATGCGGCACGAGCGCCTCCCGTGGTCATCGTCAGGGTCACGATCATCAGATAGCGCGCCAATGTGATTCCTTTCATCGCCTTTCAACAATTCTTCTCATGGCCGCAGGTAAGCGACCGCCAGAGCCACGGACGTCGCAACCTGCGCAGTCTGCATCAGCGGCACCCAATTGCGATTTCCGATCTTTGGAGCTTTCTCGGGCACGACGATTACGTCTCCCGGCATCAGCACGGCATCCATCGGATCTCCGGCCCACATCGGGTGATTATTTTTAGCGGCCAAAACGGATCCGTCTGCGCGTATCACAAACACAGCCTTCTTATCCGCGAGTTCCGTCAAGCCACCAGCTTGGCCCAGGTACCAATTCGCGCTTCTGCCTTGCACATAGCCGACAGCGGTCCCATTGAATACCTGGCCCTGCACGACAACGTAATTTGGTTTCTTGGGAACAAGAATCACATCGCCATTTCGAAGTGGCGTTTCCCCGGAAGTGCGATCGACCGATTTCTCGTCGAGCGCGCCCGGGATGACCACACGGCCCACGGGCAAGTGAGTTTCAAGCTGCGCAAGCGCGGTATCCGTTTGCGCGATGGCGGTAAGCTTCAGGTTTTTCTGATCGGCATCGTTTTCCGGAAGCGCTTTCAGTTGCGTCTCTTCCGCTTTCACCCGCGCCACCAGCTCTTCCTGCGATTTCATCTCAATGTCGCGGACTTCCCGCCGCGTCAGCACAATTCCATATGGATAAGCTTGCGGCGTGAATCCGCCGGCCTTCTCAAGTACGGCACTTAACGTTTCACCTGGCCCGATCCCGTACGTTCCCGGATGCTCCACTTCGCCGCGCAGCGTCACCGTGGCTCCCATGTCCGTCCAATCGGGTTTCTCGCGAATCGTGAGCACGTCTCCGTTGACGAGGGGCTTGTTGTCGTCTGCGTGGCCGGCCATGACCGCGCTGAGATTCACGTTCAGGCTTTTTACTTCTGTCTCACCGGTTTGTTTTTCTTCCCGATGCGTAAGGACAGCGCTCTGCGAATCGGCGCTCGGCTTCAGCCCGCCCGCGGCGCGTACCAAATCTTCGACGCGCATGTCTGCGGTCAGTGGATAGCGGCCAGGATTCGCAATGTCTCCCTTGACGTAAACTGCAGGCGGCTCCGCTTTTGTGATGTTGCGATGAACAACGATGCGGTCGTGCGGCTGAAGAACCAGATTGTCCGCGGACTTGCCCGCAAGGGCATCGCCTAGGTTCACGCTCAGAATCGTCAGCGTGCCGTCTTTTCCGCTGCGATAGAGCTGAGCTGAATCCATGGCTGCATCCGCGGTGACGCCGCCTGCAAGAAAGATCGCGTCCCGGAAATGAGCCCGGCCAGAAGTGATGTACTGGCCGGGAATGCGCACTTCTCCATCGATTCGAATGTCCGGCGCTGGCTCAAAATCATACTTGCTGAAGATTCGCACCGTATCGAGCGGCTTGAGTATCGGAGCGTTCCCACCGTTCGAAAGAGCCGCGGAAAGGTCAAAGTTCTCCACGCTCGGGCGATCGTCCGGTGGATTAAGCCGAATAATCTCCGCATAGTTACCGGCGGGCTCAGGCAAAAGGTCGGAATAGGAAGTGATGAGATCTCGAACAGTCATGCCTTCTCGGAAAGAGTAACGGCCGGGACGAAGCACATGGCCCTGCAGGTAAATCGCCTGGTCGTTATACGGAGCGATCGGGAAAATATGGATTCGATCGCCATCCTGAACTTGAAAACTTCTTAGCTTTGCTTGTGCCTCGTCGCTATCCGGTTTTTCGGAAAGGTCCAGGCTGAGCATTGTGCGGTTTTCGTGTGCGACAAGCCGCTCTACCTCCACGTGTTTAAGAGCGGCAGCAGGCAGCACTCCTCCGGCAAGCTCCAAGGCTTCTTCCAGCGAAGTGTTTCCACGAAGTTCATAAATCGCGGGGCGGCGAACCATTCCTTCAACCGTGATTTGCGGGCCAACTGGCGGCACCAGCAGTGAATCGCCGTTTTCCAGCTTCACTTCGTCCAGCCCGGCGCCGCGCAGCAGCAAATCATAGGCGTCGACCACCTCTACTAACTGCTTTCCGCGGTAATGTTTGATCAGTCGCAGTGAACCGTGTTCCGTCAGCCCGCCGGCGGCCACGAGGGCGTTCAGCGGGCTGGAGAGAGAACTGATGTCGTACGCTCCCGGCTCCGCTACTTCACCGACAACGTATACACGCACAGTTCTCAGCCGCGACAGCGATACGTCGGTCGAAATATCGCGCAGTTGTGTGCGGAGAAGCTGCTGAACGGTCAGTTGAACTTCTCCCAAGGTCTTGCCGCTGACCAGAATCGGGCCGTACTCCGGCAAAGAAATGCGGCCTTCGCGATCCACGGTGCGTTGCAGGCGTTGCGAGACGCCTCCCCAGAGATCGATCGCCAGCCCGTCCCCCGGACCAACCACATAATCGGGCCCGACAGGCAAGTCCATTGGCACCGCGCCAGAATCGCGCGCGCCGGCAGTAAGAATGTTGATTCCAAATCGTTCCGGAGCTTTGTCGTGAGCCGAGACCTGTACATAAAGATCGACAAGGGATGGAACATCGGAATAAGGACTGGATTTGCGAACAATCGTTCCTTGCGAGGAATCCGCAATCGCGTGGTTGGATACAGCTCTGCCGCCTCTCATCAGTGGTAAAGCGGCGGATTCGTTCTTCGCATACGTTCGTCCGGCTGAAGAATCTGAATTTGCCAAGCCATTTCTCATGCGGCTCATTAAGCGTTGCGGATCTTCTGGCGAGGTGGGGAGGCCGGAAGGATCGCGCGACGCGTTCATCGCCGCCATCCTGATCAAGTCGTTCGAATCAGAGCCTTCTGTCGAACCTGACAGGCCTCCGCCAGAGAGTCGCGTCTGAATCACGGGCAAGCCATTCACTTGAGGAATGGGATTGGAATCGGGAGGCGCAGTGGGAACAGTTCCTTGTGGAGGTTCCCCAGGATTCGCAAAATCGCCTCGAGAACGGCGTGGCGCAGACTGCTTGCAGTTTGCATTATTGCTTCCAAAATCACAGTTTCCGTCGCCCGCTAAAACGGATGAACTATCTTCTGTCTCTGGAGGTTTCAGCGATTCGGCATCTTTTTGAGCTTCAATTTGCACCAAACGCCGCGCACGTTCCTTCAACACGAGATCCTGCTCTTTGCCAATTTCGGAATTCGGATTCACGGTGGGAAGCAAATATCCGTAGTGCTGCACCAGGCGCGTCGCGGCTGCGCGGAAAGCGATATCGTTGTCGAGGCGGTCGAAGATGGCTTCTTGGGTGAGATCGGAATCTTCCACGAGCTGTCCATTCGAAATCGCTTCGCGCTCCACCAGGCGTTCCAGTTCAACCAGCAGCCCAGGATCTTTCACGAGGATTACCCGAATTTGTTCCGCGGGGGCGGCAACCCTGCTTTTTTCTTGTTCTATCTCCGCCTGGTTTTGCCGTGTGCCAGGCGCTGTCTGGCTATTGAGCGCTGGGGACACTGTCTGTGCAATTGCAGCCGTGCACCAACCGAGCACAGCCAGAAAAGAAAAGACGGTCAGCCGTTTTGCCAAGGTTAGGGAATAGAAACGGGCCAATTTCATGCCGGCCTTCTCGCGGAATCCGCCGTGTTATGAACGGCGCCCAGAATGCCCGCTGTGGATGTCTCGATGTCAGCGCAATGAATGTCGAAGGAAGCCCAGTAATAAAGAGTGCGATCTTTGCGAGACGCTACCGCAATGATTCGAAGGTCGGGATATTCGCGAAGCACCCGGTCACACAGGGAAGGGCGCTGTTCTCCTTCATCCAGCGCGATGACCAGCAAATCCGGAAGAGTGGCCTCTACCTGCTTCAGGATCTCCGATTCGTCGGACACTTCACCAACAATCTCAATGCCGGGCTGGTCCGCGAGCGTGGCGAGTATTACTTCCCTCATCAGCTTGGGATGGTTCGCCACGAGAATGCGCGTCGTTTTTTCCATCAAATTGTTCCTCGCTCGGTGAGTATTCGCGAAAGCGAAATAAAAAACAGGACCAATTCCTGTCATCACCAGGTTCCAATTCGCTCTAACCGCCAGGTTCTAATCCGGACTACGCGGAACAGTGCAACAAAACGACCCTGAAACATGGCATGCACGAAGATGACGTGGGTTTGACTTTGTGGTGACAACTGCGCGCAGACAAACAAGTAGTCTCCGAAATGTCCCAGGATTTTTCGTCCTGGGCAGCGCTTCGTTAATCGGCGTGGGAAACGTGGGCCGAAGCAGTCACCCCTTAAAGGGACAATTAGATGAATCGAGTTTTCGCAATTCTTCTTCTCGGATTATTATTTGCCACCGCCGCTCCCGGCCTTTGGGCGCAATCGGACGTTCCTATCCTTTCTGGTGCCGTCGCGTTTCTGGGAGCCAACACTGGCGGCGTACCAACTTATCAACCGGTCATCGCTCCCGTTCTCGTGGCGCCGTTCGGAGATCACTGGTTAGTTGAATCGCGTGCAGACATTCAGGGGTTTTTCGCGCGCCAGGATGGATCGACCGGACCGTACAGTGGGCAATTCTTCGCTTCTCTCGACTATCTCCAACTGGACTACATCGCCAATTCTCATCTCACGGTCACCGTCGGCCGTTTTCTCACACCGTTTAATATGTACAACGAGCGCTTGTCCGCATTGTGGATCGCCAATCTGCAAGACTCGCCCATCATTTTCACCATTGGCACCCGCACTTCCGCTTCGAGCAACGGCGGGATGGTGCGTGGAGTGGCCATATCGCGAGAGAACTGGATTCTGAATTACACCGCTTACGCTTCCGTGCTCACCAACACAGAAAATCTGCAGTCGGGGCGGTCGGCGGGAGGAAGGATCGGGCTATTTTTGCCGAAGGTTGGTTTCGAGGTCGGAGCTTCGTATCAAAGATTCTTGCAGAGCGGTGATTACAACGCCTGGGGCATGTATGCCGTGTGGCAGCCGCCGCAAATTCCATTAGATGTGCGCGGCGAATACGCTTATTCACCGGGAGGCCAGGGCTATTGGCTCGAAGGCGCGTATCGGTTCTCGACAAGCCGCGACATGACGACCTGGTTAAGCCGCGTGCAGGCGGTCGCCAGAGTGCAGCAATACTTCAAGGGCAATCCGACGCCGCAGGACCTATTGCCGTCGGCGAATACAAATCAATTCGATATCGGTTTGAATTACTACCTGCCGCACAATGTGCGCCTCAACGGCAGCTATGGCCGGCAGTACAGCACCGCCGGAAACGCCAATATCTGGAATTTCCAAATCACCTATCGATTCCTCTTTCCCGCTTGGCCCGGAGGGCGCTAATGAAGCCAATGAGGAAGTTTCTATTCATTTTCGCCGGAGCTTTGCTGGCGGTGTGTTCGATGAAAGTGTTTGCGACGCCGCAAGCGCCCCAGGCCCCGGCGGCCACACAGAAGCCCGCCAAGAATGTCGCTAAAAAAGCCACCGGCGATCCGAGTGAGCTGAAGTTCAAAGAAAATTGCGGCCGCTGCCACAATCCTCCCGATGCGCTCTCGCCTCGTGAAGTGAAAGCGGTTGTGCAACACATGCGAGTCCGCGCCATGTTGAGCGCGGAGGATGAAAAACTTATTCTGAAATTCCTTGCTCCTTGAAACAAAACTCCATCGATTGAGGGAAATAGAATAGCTATGAACTACAAATTGTTTTTAAGATCACTCTTTCTGTGGGCGATTGCGCTGTCCCCGCTTGCCGCCGGCGACCAGACCTCACGGACCGTTTCCATCACAGCAAAACGCTTTTCCTTCACCCCGGATGAAATCACCGTAAAGAAGGGAGAAGAGGTCACGCTGGTGATTCAGTCCAAGGACGTCAGCCACGGACTGGTCATCGAGGATTTGGGCGTGCGGACCGATGTGAAAAAGGGACAGTCGGCGGAGGTGAAGTTCACTCCAGAGACAGCCGGGACGTTCGAAGGAAAGTGCGCTCACTTTTGCGGGACAGGTCACGGCTCGATGACGCTGACCGTCCACGTCACGGAGTAAATGCAATGCCAAGATCAACTACAATGTTATTTCTCGCTGCGGCTGGCATTTTGGCCGGTTGCAGAGCTACTCCTCCTGGAAAATGGGAAACCGCCACGATCACAAAGATCAAGCACTCGATCACGGTGGGAGGTAAGCAAACGAAAAATCCGTTAACGGCCACTCTCGAAAACATCGAGGGCGGGAGAATTGCATTCTCGCATTACTGCGTCGCGTGTCACGGGTTCGATGGGCAAAACACAGGCGTTCCCTTTGCGGAAACTGTGGCGCCTCCCGTTCCCTTGCTGAATTCTCCCTCAGTGCAATCGTATACAGATGGGCAACTTCATTGGATTCTCGTGAACGGCATTTCTCCTTCGGGAATGCCCGCGTCCAGAGGAATCCTGACGGACAACGAGCTGTGGTCCATCGTCCTTTACATTCGTCACTTGCCCCCGGCCGGCAGTCTTGGGGAACCTCCGATGTATTCCGGAGACGACAGCTCTCCTCCGGTTCCGCAATCATCCGGTCAGGAACGGTAGTTCAGCGAACAAACACAATTTCTGCAAATAGGATTGTTGGGTATATCCAGAGTCTGGCGGAACTGGCGCGCTTTCGCCCCGTTAATCACCGCCTCCAGCGTCGTGCCTTGCAGATTTCCGATCGGCGCGTGGAAAAAGCACGGACGCACCGCGCCATCGGCCTCAATCACTGCCGAAACCCATGGCGCATTGCATACGGGAGATTCGGAAAACTCCAAACCCAATTGACTGCGAAAGTGACGCACAATGCGCCACAGTTTGCCCGGAGATTCCGCGATGAAGCCGGCGGCAAACTCCTCTTGGCTGGCGCGAATCAGCATTTCGATTTCGTTTTCTAGCGCAGTTATTTCCGGCAAGGAGAGGCCAACTTTCGTTTGCCGGGTCTTGGGCCACACCAATGCGCGATTGAACGCAGTGGAAGTCACGTCCACAGCCAAAAAGGAGATTCCGTTTAACGAGAGTGTGCCGGCGGCTCTGGCGGTTTCCAGTAGGCTTCGATGATTTGCCTGTTGCACCGTGGTGCGTGCAGTGACCCGCATGTCGCTGCGCACGTCGCGAAGCGCACGCACGCCTGTTTCCAGAAGCGCAAATGCTCCTTCCACGCGGCGAATCGTGTCGTGGATCTCAGAAGGACCATCCAACGAAACGATTACGTCGTTAAAACTCTCTGCAACCGCGCCAACATTTTTCTTCAGAAGTAATCCGGTGCTCAAGAGCGTCAGGCGGATTCCTTCTCGCCGTAGGATGGCGCAAAGCTGCGGAAGTTCGGGATTCATGAGCGGCTCGCCGCCGGAAAACACGATCCAGCGCACTCTGAGGCGGCGAATGGATTCGAGTTGCGGCTCCAGATCGCGCATCCCGAATATTTTCGTTTCCTTGGTCTTCCAAATGTCGCACATCACGCAGCGGCAATTGCAAGAGCTGTGCGCGTGCAAGACCAGAATGGGGAGCGCGGGAAGGCCGTCCGTGTCACCATCGACAAACTCCTCGATCGAATTCAAACACTCCGCCTTAACTTCCAATGCACACCTGCTTACCGCCGAGATAAATTGGCCCGTCCAGATGCGCTTCCGTCTCCGAGAACAATCGTTCCAGCGGAGCTCGAACCCACCGCAGGATACCCTCTACCGAAAGCGGCTGCAGCCCCGCACATGCGCTGTCCGGCAGACGTTTCCTGAGTTCCGCGGATGCTAATTGCACCCGGCCGCCCAGAAGCACAAGTTCAACGTCGCGATACGACAACTTACACAGCGTCTGTGCTGGTGACGAACCCGTATCACGCACAGCAATCAAATCCGCAATTCCTCCCACGCGAAATGTGCCTTCTCCATCTTTCAAACCCAGGAGCTGCGCCGGCTGACTGGTTACGTATCGATACAAGTCAGGAGCCAATGTGTGCAGCGCTTCGCGCGCACATCGAACTTCATCTAGCAAATCTCCTTGGGCAGTTAATGGCGAATCGCTCCCAAGAGAAACCTTCGGAAGCTTGGCAATGTCAGAGCCCGGCATCGATCTTCCGAACAGGAATAAGTTGGAACTCGGGCACCAGATGAGTCCCGCGTCCGCAGCGCGTATTGCGGCAGATCCTACTTCTCCCAGGCCAAGCCCGTGAATGATCACGGTATTCTTATCCAATGCTCCGGCGCGGTGAAGATCGAAAATCTCTTCGCTGCTTTTTTCGTCAATCCCTTCCGCCAAATGGATAAGGAATGGTTGGCCTTTTGGAGTCGTTTTCTTTTTTAGCGCGGCTCCCGGCTCCAACTGCAAGGAGTGAGCCCATCCATAATTTCTGAGCACCCGTACGGCAAATTCTTTTGTAAACACATCCGGATCGAACGGATTGTGATGGCACACGGTGGTGACGCCGCACAAAAGATTGCGAATCCCGCCCCACCATAAGCGCACATCTTTCGGCACCTGACGATGACGGGCAATCTCTGCTGCATGAGAGCGATGAATGTCTTCCGCCCACTCGAGGAAATTGTTATAGCCGCCCTTCCCGAGTCGAGGAAAAAGGGCGAATTCCAGATGGTCGTGCGCGTTGATCAGGCCCGGAAGCAACATGTACCCGCGCAGATCGATTCCTGGCCCGGTAGATACGGAAAGAGACTCGTGGCTGGCAGCTCCGCATATTTCCTCGATGCGGGAATCCTGAATGCGCATCTCCGCGATAGTGCTTTCTCCAGGCCCGAAAGCAAACCGTCCGCCATACAGGCGACTGATTCCAGTTGTTTTGCTCTCTCGCAACAGCAGCTTGCGAGGTTTTTCTGGCTTGGCCAGGTGAAGAAGGTAGATCGCGGGAAGTTCACGAATGCTTTCGAAATATTCCCGTTTTCCGGATTGTTCGAAGAGAATCCGCTCGATGTCTCCGAATGATGGTTCCAGAAGGAAACCCAATTCCAGGCACGCTTTCCTGCATAACGCGACCACTGCACTTATAGCTCTCCGATGCGTGCGAATTTCGCGGAATGAATTGTCAGCGTGGACGCCTCGCCGCCAATTCTGTGCCGCCGCCGTCTCCGGATGCACGTCTGACAAATAGAGCAGGCCCCCTGGTCGTAAAATTCTTCGCACGAGCCCGAGGAATTGTTCCGCGTCGTCGATGTAGCTCAGCACAAAATTGCAGAACACAATGTCGGCGGAGTCGCTAGCGAGCGCGGCATCCGCATAATCCGCGCAGAATAGTCTTGCGGCACCGCCCAGCTTCGTTCCTGCCAGATTCAGCATTTCCCGCGAAAGATCGACGCCGACCAGACTCCGTGCTCCAGCGCGCTTCAGCACTTCCAGCCAGCGCCCGGTGCCGCAGCCGAGATCGACGACGTCACATCCACCCAAAGCGGGCAGAAGTGGTTCAAGAACCCGCTGCTCCAGAGATAACATCGGGTTAGGTTCTTGGTCGTACGAGTTGGCCCACAGACGGTAACCGTCAGCCGGTGTGAAATAGGATGGGGCTAGAAAACTTGCCATGTTCTCTCGCGTGTCCGTTTACAAGCTTTCCTGTTTCGGCTTGCGCAGCGTGATGAATTGCTGGGCCAGCCGCAGTTCCTTTGGAAAAGCGTAGATGCGTGCGGCATAGCGCCAGGCACTCAAAGTCTTCAGCAGCGTCCGGCTCCATCGGGGAGCGCGTATGTCCTGTACGGTCGGCCAACGCGAATTGATCACCACTTCAAAATTATCGATAAGCTTTTTTGTCTTTTTTTTAAGCCAGGGTGTATTCGGGTCGATTCGCAGCGTGAAATCCATCCAGCGCTTGGTCGCCCATTCATCAGGAGTGGTCGGGAAAGTCACCTGCCCGTCGATATTGCCGTACATTGCGGTCCGCTGTGGCACGGGGGTGTAGTGATAAATAATTATTTCCGAGTGCTTGTTTATTTGCTTAAGCTTCCGAATGAATTGAAGCGTTTCCGCGGTATCTCTTTCAGGATCGCGCGGGTTGCCGATGACGAAGGAGAATTCCGGGATGATGCCGAAGTCGCGAATCCGTTGCGCCACGGCCAGCGTTTGCTCCGTGGTGATATCTTTCTGCATTTCTTTCAGCACCCAATCCGAGCCGGATTCCGCGCCAAAAAATATCATGGCGCAGCCGGCACGCCGGATGGCTTCAAGAGTCGCATTCGAATAGCGAGTGAAAGTGTCGATGCGTGCTTCACACCACCAGCGAAGGTTCAACGGCGCCATGCGCTCTGAAAGCTCCTTCGCGTGGCTCTCCTTTACGAAGAAATTCATGTCGTAGAACTGCACGGAGTCCGCGCCATAGCGCGTTTTAAGATGCCGGAGCACTGCTTCTGTTCGTGGCGCGCGCTCCACCAATTCGCGGTTTCCATAAATGGCGTGCACTCCGCAGAAACTGCACCGGAAGGGACAGCCGATGCTGGCGTGATGTGCCGCGGTTCGTTTACCGAAAAACGACGGCCGCAGGTATTTCTCCACCGGCACCCGATGAAACGGCGCCCAGGGAAACGAATCCGGACTTTGCATCAGGCGTTCCGGATTGTGGCGGTGCAGGCCGAAAATGTCTTTGTAAGACAACCCCAGAATCTTGGCGAACCCGCATTTTCCCCGGATCGCGTCCAGCAACTCCAACAGCGTATGTTCACCCTGGCCGCGCACCACGTAATCGACATACTTGGCATTCAGCGATGCATCCGCGTACGTCGATGGAAAATAACCACCCCACACAATCGGCAGTTTCGGATATCGATTGCGAATTTCCTTGCAACTGACGATCGCAGAGGCCATCTGTGGTCCGGGCATAACGGAAACTCCCAGAAGTTCCACGTTGTTGCGGCGGATCAAATCCAAAATTGTCTCTGTCGGGTTCTCGTCAAGATTTCCGTCGACAATTTCATACTCTTCCCGGCCTTCCAGCACGGCGGCAAGCGCCATCACGGAGAGTGGAAAGCGGCGATTGCGCGGTTTTGTGGCCCGCGGATTAAACAGAATGATCATGCTTCTTCACCTGTGCGGTATAAGTGCGAAAACGAGATGGTTCGCGCCGCCGCTTCAGCGTGGCGATCAAAGGGCGGCAGGCCCAGCGAATTCCGTACCAGACGTCATGCGTCAGCCATTCAATGTCATGCTTGACTTCCAATGCAACCAATCGTTCGGTGGTCAGATATTCGCCGCTCGCCAAACTCTCTGACGCGAATCCAAAGCGTTTCTGGAAAGATTGCCTTCGTTCTTCCACCATTCGCTGGCCGTTTTCTTCGCGACTGTATGTGGGCGAATCCGCAATCACGATCGTTCCGCCAGGGCGCAGGCAGCGGATGGCCTCCGCCAACGTTCGGTCGTAATTCTCCGAATAGTGAAAGGACGCGTTGAAAATGGCGCAATCAAACTGGCTGTCTCCAAATGGTAGCCGGTCAACCTCCGCCTGAAAACGCGGGAAGAACATCGGCAGCGCGTGCTGATAGTGGACAGCGGCGCCCAGTCCATCGAATGCGTTTGTCTGCAAATCGACGGCGACGGGCCGATGTCCCAGGCCGGCAAGCCGGTAAGACAACCACCCGTTTCCTGCGCCAAGATCAAGGACGGTCAGTGGTTGAGCCGCCTTCTCCGCTATCGCCGGCAAAATTGAGTGTTCGATATATTTGTATGTGCGTGAACGAATTCTCCATTGCCGCGAATGCAGCTCGGTTCGGTCACGATATGGCAACGACAAATAAAATTGCGGATCGTCGCTTCCCCGGCCTTCCGCTTTTCGCACTGCTTCGTAATCCCGAATGAAATGTTGCAAGTAATTTTCGCGATTTGCGGCCAAGGCCAGCCAGATTCCCTGCTTCTGTGCCATAACCGCAGAACATTCCGCGCACACAATCTCCTCGTGTGTTTTCCCTAGCGCATGATATGTGACCGGCCTAAGCGCAGCCGAACATGCGGGGCAACGCAATCTGACGTAGGGCGGCAGCAACGGCGCCGGTGAGGGCGTCGCCGCGCGCGGCGGTAGGGTTCCTGCGGCCAACATGGCGCTTACGGATTGCATCTTACGAACTCCAGCAGTACATGGTCCCCCGCGTCGCGCAGAATCGGCCATCCCGCGCACAAAGAGTCCAGCCATTCTAGACAAGCTAGTGGTTTGTTGTGTCTGGCAATCGCTCGCTCCGTGTAGGACGGCGGAATAAACAATCCGACCGCGCGTCGCGAAACCAGTTGAAACCAGGGAGAAAACGAATAACGCATTTCGCGAACCGTCGGATAGTTAACGGAAATCGTTAACTCCCCAA
Organism: Candidatus Acidiferrales bacterium; assembly: GCA_963701055.1. Taxonomy (GTDB): domain Bacteria; phylum Acidobacteriota; class Terriglobia; order Acidiferrales; family UBA7541; genus Acidiferrum. Next base: position 6,775,531 of record OY969563.1, read on the forward strand.
GCCTCGCCGTGGCCTTGCTCGAAAATCTTCGCCCTGCTTTTTTCGGCTCTGCGTGCAGCAGATACCACATCACCTCGGCTACACACACACGGCTCCAGAGGCACAGGAGCACACGACTTCCCGGCTTCACGAGCTTTGCCAGATTGCAGGCAAACGACCGGAAATCGGCAAGGCAGTTCAGTCCGGAAAAATTCGAAAACGCCCCATCGAACGGTTGTTCAAAACACAACGCATCAAGATCTTCGTTGGCGGTCTGCAAATATTGGATTGTTGAGAGCTCACTTGCTTCGTCCCGGTGTCGCCGCGCCACGGCGATCATTGCCGCGGAGGCGTCGCAAGCCACGACGGATCGCCCCTCTTTTGCCAGGAATCGCGCATCCTCGCCCGTCCCGCAATTCAATTCCAGAATCCGGCTACCTTGTGGAAACGCGGCAAGCAATTCTTTCCACACTTGCTTTCGCTGTGCGCGCCCAATCGCCGTTTGCGTGAATAATTCGTCGTAAGAATCCGCCACACGATCAAATGCAGTTGCGGCAGCTGTGAGAGTCACCCCATTCGCCGCGTTCATGCCTTCACCTCGGAGGAAGTGGAATAAAGGCACTCTCGCAACGCCCTCACTTGCTGCCGCAATCCTTGTTGTGCCGCTTCATCGATGCCCGCTCGCTGCAGCCGCGCGAGTTGCACTTCGTTTTGAAGCAGGCGGTCCGCGAAACCATAAAATTCCGAACTGTGCCGGCCGCGCAACAACAGCTCACGATCGGAAGACTGTCGCCACGGTTTCAATTGCACCAGAGAGCTCGCGTTTCTCGCGTAATACGGCGTGCCCTTGATGGGGTAAGCCACGGTCGTAAAGAAAACGTCCGGATCGGTTCGCTTCACGTGTTCGATTGTCGCTTCAATGTCGTCCAGCTCCTCGCCGTCGTAACCCCACATCAGAAACATTCCGGTCTGGATGCCGCGGGATTTGCACAGATCCACCGCCGATTGCACTTGCGCGACGGTGACGCCTCTTTCCATCGCATCCAGAATCTTCTGCGACCCGCTCTCACTTCCGATCCACACGCGAAAACATCCCAGTTCCGCCAAAAGATCCGCGGATTCCGTATTCAGGCGATCTGCTCGGGTGATGCATTCAAAGGGAATGTGCAGCCCGCGGTTGCGCATTTCCGCGGCATACGTCTTCAGCCATCCTTGATGCACAGTGAAAACATCATCCGCAATCCACATCATGTCCGGCTCGTATGTTTTGAGAAGCCATTCCACTTCGTCTACCACTTTCGCGGGTTTGCGCCGGCGATGTGTTTTCCCAAAAACCTGATGGCTGCACCAACGGCAGTGATACGGACATCCTCGCGCGGTAATGAACGATAGCGAACCCTTGCCATGCGCCTCGCGCCACGTTTCCACATAGCGCCGGATGTTCACGGCGTTGCGCGCCGGCCACGGCAACTCGTCAATGTCTGAAATCTGCGCTCGCGGATTGGTCTGACGGAGATTTCCGGATTGATCGAGAAACGCGATACCGCAAACATTTTGCAACTCAGTGTCCGATTTGGAGCGCAGGGCGGGAAGCAGTTCTTCCATCGTTGCTTCGCCCTCACCCAGAACAACAACGTCAGCGCCGGCCTCAAGATATTCGCGGATGTATGCGCCCGGCTCCGGACCTCCAACAACAGTTCTCCAGCCCGCAAGTCGAGCCACTTGCAGAATCTCTACCACTTTCTTGCGCGTCATGAGGTTGGCATAAATTCCGAGGACCGAGGGGCGTTCGCTCTGTAAATGCTTCTTCAGTTCGGCCATCGTCGAAAAAGTGGTATCGAACACCTCCACTCCAAACCCTTTCGAACGGAGGTGCGCGCAAATATAAAGAAGCCCGAGCGGCACATACGGCCTCAGAATCTGCATTTCCTTCGGATCCTCGTACAGGAAATATCCGTGAGTGAGGAGAAGATCAATCATTGGCTTCTCCTGAACGGGCAATCACCGCGTGCAACGGAATAAAATGCGCATCCGGCGAGCAATATGGCTCGCGCGTTCTGCGCGGTGTTTCGGGTAGTTCAGTGGGATCCAAGTTGCGGCTGATGGGCTCGAGTGATTCCACGAGTCTCCAAAGTTCAGCGCTCTCCTCGGCCCGTCCTCTACGCATTGCGCCCGGTTTCCAGCTCTCCACTTCCGAGTGCAGGGCGTCGCGAACTGCGCGGTAAAGCCGGTCCGTGTACTTCCCCTTGAACATCACACACAGGTCTTCGCTGTCTGACCAATTCTGTTTCTTTCCAAGTTGCTCTTTTACTCTGGCGTAAAATCGCGTGTTGGGAAGCGGGTAAGAGAACGAAATCCCCACGTCATCTGGCCGAGTTTCCCGCACCAACGCGATCGTTTTCTGGATATCCTTCCACTGTTCGCCGGGATAACCGAGCTGCAGGAAATAGCACGTGCGAATTCCTTCCCGCCTCAGGTGTTCCCTGGCGCTTACGACTTCTTCTACGAGCAATCCCTTGTCCATGTCGTCCAAAACGTTTTGCGAGCCTGACTCCACGCCCATCCACACTTCCGAACAACCGGCTCGCCGGAGAGCACCGGCGGTCTCGCGTGTCAGCAAATCCGCGCGGGCCTGAACTTTGAACGGCACGGCACAATTAAACTCTTCAGCTGCAAGCGCGAACTCCGCAAGCCAATGGCGGTTCAATCCGAAAATATCGTCGGCGAACCACAAATGTTCGGCCCCGTAGGTTTCCTTCAACAACCGCATTTCGTTCGCGACATCCAACGCCGGACGCAGTTGGTAACTGTCTCCAAAAATCGGTTTTGCGCACCAGTTGCAGCGGAACGGACAGCCACGGCTCGCGATTAGGTTCAGAGAAAAAGCTCCATGAGCCTGTTTCCAGGCCTTGCGATACAGCGACATATCGATCAAATCCCGCGCCGGCAGGGGAAGTGTCGATGCACGCCGGGCGGTGTTTCGCGAGATGGTCTGAAGGCTCTTTCCGTTTCCTTTCTGTCCAAGTCGAATTACTCCCGGAATATTCACGATACTTGCGCGGGACAATAGCGCCTGCACCACGGAAAGCAGCGAGTACTCGGCCTCGCCCTCCAGGACGCATTCGGCGCCGCGCTCCAGAAAGTCAGCAGCGTGATCCGTGGCATCGGAACCGTGGACGACAACGCGTGCGTCATATCGTTGGGCGTCCTCGATCATTTCCCAAGCCAGCTCGCGCATCCGCGTCAGGCACATCTTCGTCAGAAAATTAAAATCATCCTCATAGATCGCCACGATCTTCGGCCGGTGCGCTCGTAGCGCTTCTTCTAACCCTGATTCCGCCTCTTGCAGCATGCAATCGAACACCGCGACGGAAATCCCGTGGGCCCGCAAAAGTCCCGCGGCATACAGAGTGCCGAGCGGCGGGTACGGCTCCATCTTCCGCACCTGCTTCCGGTCGTAAGCAAGATGGTAGGAATGCGTCAGGAGTACATCAGCCATGGATGCCTCCCGCTAGAAGGTGCTCGTTACAATTGGCGCGCATTAACACGCGTCCGCCCCTTGCGGACCCAGAGGTTGTCCGGTCACCAGAGATCGCCGCGTGACTATTTTCTCCAGCTTCCGGCCCACCCACAGTTCCCACGGAAACGAATATTGATTCGAACGCAGCCGCCAGCGAAGCGGCGCTCCCAGCGCGCGGCGCAATCCTGTCCGCAATCGCGGATGATCTTTTGTCGCTTTGCGAAGCTGGTTGTTCAGCAGAAAGAAATCCAGCATACGCCCGAGCTTTTCCAGTTCTTTTCCCTGCAGCCAGGGAAGCGTGTTGCTGCCCAGCGGGAGCTCAGCCCACTCTTCCATCGACTGCGGCTCGCGCACGCCCATTTCGCGCAGCTGTCCCCAGATGGGAATCCCAGGATATGGCGTGAATATGTTGGGAGAAAAACTCACGTTCCAGAACTGGCGCGCGATGTCGCTCATGGTGCGAAGCGTTTCCACGCGGTCGGCTTCGGTTTCTCCCGGATAACCAAAAATCAGGTTGTAGGTGACGTGTATTCCACCCATTGCCGCTTTGCGCGCGGTTTCATACATTTCATCCACGCGCTGGTGCCGTTTGTTCATCAGCTTCAGCACGCTGCTTGAGGTGGATTCCGTGCCGAAGCCCATGTGCGAAACGCCGCTGTCGCCGAGAAGCTTCACGTCATCGTCACTCATCCGGCAAAGGAAGTCGGTCGACGCCTGGAAGGTCCAGCGAAACTTGATCTTCGAATCCAGGAAGCCGCGGGCGATGTCCCGTGCCCGCCTCCAATCCACGGGCAAATTGGAATCCAGCATTGCCACTTCCTCGATGCGATACTTCGCCACAAGTTCAGTCACTTCGTTGACCACGCGCGCGGGCTCCAGTGCATTGAACCGCCGCTTGTAAAAAACCATGTCCGTGCAGTAATTGCAGGCATAGGGACAACCTACGCTGGTCGCATACGCAAGTTTTCGTTCCCCGGAGACGCGCTCGTACTCGTCGAAGTTAGCCATGTCAAAAGCGGGCATGGGCAAATCATCAAGGAACGCAACCCGGCGTTCAGGAGCGTGCTGTGGCAATCCGAATTGTTTTGTCGATGTTCCGTGAATGCCGCTGAAGCTTTTTCCGCTAGCCAGATTCTCGGCGACCTCCAGAAGTGTCAGTTCGCCCTGTCCGCGCACAACCGCATCGACAAAACTCTCCTGCAGCGTTTGCCCTGGCAAAAGGCTCGGGTGCCATCCGCCGAAAATCACAGGAATGCCTGGAGCTTCTTTCTTTACTGCCCTGGCCATGCGCACCGCGCCGCGAATCATCGGTCCGGTAAGCACGGAAATGCCGAGGCACAACGCGTCCCGCAATTCGCGCAGAACCACGTTCAGCCAGTTCGGTTCAATCGCCGCATCAATCAGGGCCACTTCGAAACCCGATTCGCGCAAGGGAGCGGCCAAGCTCAGCAAGCAAACCGGGGCACCCAAAGGCGGCCCATCGTAGGGCGGATAAAACAAAACGACCTTGCGCTTCTTCAGCAAGCCGCCCCTCCAGGAGCTGGTTCCAGCCGTTTTGCATCGACGGCAGGTTTGAACGTGGGCATCCTGCGCTTCAGCTTGTTATTGATCCACAGCTCGACCGGCAGCGCGTAAATATCGCGGTCCAGCCTCCACCGTGCCGGAAAAGAGAGCATTTTTTGCGCGATGCGCGTCGAACGCTTGCGCGTGTCTGCGGCAATCGGCACGCGGTCGAACGCAATTCGCAAATAATCGCGCATCACTTGCAGCCGGTTGTGTTCGCGACCGCTCAGCCAGGGAAGCACAGTGTAGCGAGGGAAAAAATCCGCCCAACCTTCCAGGGAATTGGGCACTTGGATGCCAAGTTCCTGTGCCTGCTCCATAATGGGCGAGCCGGGATAGGGTGTGAAAATGTTTGTCCAGAACTCCGCGCCAGGAAATCTGCGGCAAACATCCATCATGAAATCGATGGTTTCGCGGCGCTCGCGCTTGCCCTCGCCCGGATAAGCGAAAATGATGTTGAAGGAAGGGCGAATCCCAGCTTGCAAGCAGCGGGACGCACTTTCGTAAATCGAATCAAAATCCTGGAACGTTTTGTTCATCAATTTTAGAATCTTGTCGGAACCGGAATCTACTCCCTGGCAAATTTGGTGAAGCCCGCTGAGCCGCAGCAGTTTCAAATCCTCATGAGTCAAACGCGCGGTCAGGTTTGTAGTGGCCTGAATGCTCCATTTGAAATTCGCACCCGCGCGCACCAGACGTTCGGCAATGTGGCGTGCGCGATCCAGATCGACAAGAAAATTGTCGTCAACGATCCACAGCATCTCCAGTCCGTATCTGTTCGTAAGATCGACGGTCTCTTCGACGAATTGTTCGGGAGGCAACGCATTCCATTTCCGTCCGTACACCCCGGCATTTGTGCAATACGAACAGTTGAACGGACACGCCAGGCTGGAAATGTACATGGCCCAGCGTCGCCCACAACTGCGCTCGTATGCATCGAAGTCGGCGAGATGATATGCCTTGGGCGGAAGTTCCACGATTGGCTTGAGCGGACGTTCCGTTGAAAAATGCAATTTCCCGTTGCGCTTGAACCCGATTCCTGGAATCAAATCCACAGGAGTTTGCGCTTCAAGGTGTTGCGCAACTTCCAGCAGCGTCTCTTCACCTTGCCCGCGCACCACGATATCGATGAACGGAGCTTCCAGTGTCTGCTTTGGCAGAAGCGAAGGATGCCAGCCGCCAAGAATGATGGGGAAATCTGGGTTCCACGTTTTCACAGCGCGGGCGATGTCCACGGTTTCACGGATCATTGGCCCGGTCACAAGAGAAATCGCCAGGCACAACGCATCGCGCACTTCCTCCAGCACCCGTTTCTTGAAATTCGGTGTGATCGTCGAATCAATCAGCTTCACGGAAAAGCCGGCTCGCAAGAGCGGCGTCGCCACGGCCAGAATTCCCAGCGGCGCGGTGGCTTCCGAACTCGCAAAGGAAGGAAAAAAGAAAACTACTTTTTTGGACATCGGTCTCGTCCCAAGCTCACGAAGACACGTTACGTGAGCGCTGGGCACGATTTGTCACCAGGATGTCAAGCAGCTGTCATTTCTTTTTCGGAGGCGATTTCTGCGCTTGATTTCGCGTTACAGTGAACAACACTGTGACCATGACACTAACATTCAACCGGCAAACACTTCCTTTCCGCACGGACTTTGTGATTGCCGGAACGCAGTGCGTTCTTTCTACAAATTCTCACGACATTTTGGAAGCTGCTGCGCGTTGGCGGCCGCTCGCAAATCACTCAGCGGTTTCCTCATTCGAAATGGAAGTTATCGTCGATCCCGACATGAACAGTAATCACGAACAGCCCGCGCATTTTCGAGGGAATCGTCACCTGGTGTTTGGGATTCTTCCTCCTCGCAGTTTCGTCGCCTACGATTTGTTGCGAAGACGCGTTTACGCGGTGCTATCGCCTGCCGCTGCAAACGACCATTCGTTCTGGAACAAACTACTTCTTCCCATCACGATCGGAGTTCTTGGCACAACGATTGGCGTCGTACCGTTGCATTGCGCTTGTCTTCATCGCCATGGCAATGGCGTATTGGTAGCCGGCGTTTCCGGTGCTGGTAAATCAACGCTTGCCACAGCGCTGGCTCACCGCGAGTTTGCATTCGTTTCGGACGACTGGGCTTATGTCTCGAAGACGAATTCCGGCCTTCTTGCCCACGGACTTTCTTTTCCCATTAAGCTTCTACCCGACGCCGATCGATTCTTTCCGGAACTGCGCACGCTCACTCCTAAATCCACTTTGAACGGCGAAATTGCTTATGAACTGGATCCTACTCGATCAAATGCTTTCGACGTTAAAATGTCTACTCACCCTCGCCACATTTTCTTTCTGGAGCGCGTCTCCGCCGGTGGTTGCCGCATGATTCCTTGCCGCGCGGAATTTGTCAGACACTTTTTCGAACAGAATGCCGAGCGCCTTCCCGATGAACTCCCGGAGGCAAAAGCTCTTCGTTCGAGTGTCATTCAGCTTCTCTCCGCTTGCCCTTCCTGGGTTCTTCGAACAAGTGAGAGTCCCCAAGGAACAGCGGCCACGTTAGACGCATTTCTGCTGGAGGTGAACCGTGCAACAGCCTGACTCCCCGGCGCACCGCGACCCGCTCGACCTCCTGCGAAGATTTATACCGACGCCGTTGAGAGCTGTTTATCGCATTGGGTCCCATCGTGTGATGGTGCAAACCAACGATTTCACTCTTCTTCCGGCGCTCACTTTGGAGGCGAATTCCAATACGCCGACGGACAAAACTCTAGAGTGGAAACTCATTCGCGATATGGATTCGCCTGGCCTGTTGGAAAGCCCGACATTGATGACCTCATCCGCGTTGACTGTCGTTGCCATGGGCACTGCCTGTTTGTTGGGCCTGGACCACGTGCGGCGAGAGTTGGTCGGCTTTATCGGGAGCGGCATCGATGCGCGCACTCACCAGGAATTCATTGTTCCGTTTCTCTGCCGCATGACCAGCGAAGCATTGTTCGCCGGCCCAGTAACTGGTTCCAACGGCCAGAACGAAGAATCCGCAAATGAATAATGCTTCTCCAAAGCGAGCGATTCTATCTGTCCTCAGCCACGATCCTGATTTTGCCGGGCTCGCGGGGTTGCCATCCTTAAACACCCAAGCAGGCCGTGACGTTTCACAGTGGATGGACCAAAGTGGTTTGACTCTTCCTTTCTTGAAACAGTTAAAAGACTACGATGTCACTCTCCAAATCCGGCAAGAGTGGCGCCACTCCCTTAGTAGACGGCAAGCCAGCAACGCGGCGCGCACGCAAGATCTTCTCGAGGAAGCGCAACGCATCAATGAGGCTTTCCGTTCCTTCCATGTTACCGCTGCCACGTTGAAGGGCTTCACTCTCGTACCGGACTTTTGTGACGATCCGGTCCTTCGCCATCAAGTCGATTTTGATTTTCTGATCGCGCCGGGAAGTGTCCAGCAAGCTGCCGAAGCCCTCCGCACTTGCGGCTATTTCACCGCCCAATTGAACGAGTCAGGCGAAACTTGCTTCCTTACGCGCTCACAGCACATTCCGTCTGCCAACGACGATTTGTATGCGCTGCAACGCCAGCGCCAGGTCGATGTGCACACCTCAATCTGGGAATCCTGCGCGTGGTTTCCGCTGGAAGTTCCACAGAATTGCCTCGAGCATGCGCAGCCGCAGAAGATTCATGGTGTAGAGCAACTCACGCTTTCGCTCGCAGACAAATTTCTCTTACAGGTGCTACATCTGTTCCGCCACGCGTTCCGCTCCTGGATCCGCGTCTCCTGGCTTCTCGAACTTGCCAAATGTCTGGAAAAGCACCAGCAAAATGAAGCGCTATGGAATCGCGTGATCGCTCGCGCAGGTGACGCCCGCTTGGCCAACTCTATTTTTGCTTTTGTTCTCGGCCTTGTCGCGCGCCTGTTTCACACTCCAATCCCCACGCCTCTGGCCGTCTTGACAACAGGCGCAACGACTCTGGAGGTGCGCGCATGGTTGGACCATTTCGGCTGCGACTGGGCGCTCTCGGATTGGCCCGGAAGCCTCAATAATCTTTTTCTGACGGCGGAGTTCATCCCCGATCCGAGCCTCCGCATGCGTTATTGGCGCAGTCGGCTCATTCCCAGAGCCGCGCAGGCATCGATGGCATCGATCGAGCCCGCCACGCCGCAAAGGTTTGTCCAGTTCCAGGCCGCTCGTGTGCGGTACCTGGCTCGCCGTGCTGCCGTGCATTTCAAGGATATTGCCGCCCTTCCCCAGCAACAACTCCGCTGGAAACGCGCTCTTGAGTCTTCTCGGAGGCTCGGTATCGATGCAGACTTCTGAATGGTTAGTTCACGATGGAGGGGTATTATATGGGAATCACGAATTCCGTTGCTTCAGAAACTTCTTTCCAGGGCGGTTCGCCAAAGCAAGTAATTCGGATAGGAGTCATTAGTTCGATGGATACGGTCTTGATTGTGGAAGACAGCCGGCCGATGCAACGAACATTGCAACGCCTGTTCGAATCTGATTCATTGCAAGTACAAATTGCAGGAGATGGTCCGAGTGGCCTGGAGTTTTTCCGCAAGCAACTCCCGGCCGTAGTTGTGCTGGACTTGAAGCTTCCGGGCATTTCCGGCAAGGAGTTATGCCGCGAGTTCAAGTCCATTGCGGCCTCGGTTCCCATTGTTGTCCTGAGCGCTAATTCGGAAGTGGAAGACAAAGTTCTATTGCTGGAGCTTGGGGCGGACGATTACGTCACCAAGCCTTTCAGCCCGAAGGAGCTTCTGGCCCGGGTTCGGCGCGCGATGCGGCGCACCGCAGCTCCGCAACCGATCGTCTCTCCGGTTGCTGCCAGAGCCGGAAGCCGCGAGATTTTGACCTTCGGCGACGCGCGTGTCGATTTCACCAGCATGGAGGCAACGCGCTCCGGAAAGTCCATCACCCTGACCACCCAGGAGTTCAAGTTGTTGAAGTATCTCGCGTCCTCACCCGGCAGAGTCGTTTCTCGCGAGGAACTTCTCAACGAAGTTTGGGGATACCAGAATTACCCATCGACCAGAACGGTGGATAATCATATCCTCCGTCTTCGCCAAAAACTTGAACCAGATCCTGCATCTCCACGGTTTCTCTTGACCATGCACGGCGCCGGGTACAAATTCATACCGGAGGGCGCAGCAACCTGATTCCGTCGTTCAGCCTGTTCTGAAATTTCAATGAAACCCCTTCGGCTCCGTTCACAGCTACTGATTGCCGCACTGTCGATCATCCTGGGATTGACAGGTTCCTTGCTACTTTTCATTCGACACACTGTGAACGCGGAAATTCAGAAATCGGTTCGCGACGGCACCGAAGCGTCCGTTCGCGCTTTTGAAAATGTCCAACGCCAGCGCGAACAGCAACTCTCCCGCACCGCGGCCATGCTCGCCGACCTTCCCCCGTTGGAAGCTATGATGCCTGCGAACGCTTTGACCATTCAGGATGCCTCAGAGACTTTTTGGAAACTCGCGGGAAGCGATCTTTTCGTGCTCGCGAAGCCAGACGGACAAGTGGTCGCGCTACACGTCACGCGCCCCGGATGGTCGGCCGCCAACGCGCAGCGGGATTTGAAGCGATCCATCAATCTTGGCGAAGACGCTTCCTGGTGGTACGACGACGGCCGCTTGTACTGGGTTTTCTTGCATCCAATTATCTCTGGCGCGGGAGAGACCACTCGGCAGGAGGGAACCTTGGCAGTCGGCTACCAGGTCGATTCCGCTGTTGCGCAGCAACTGGCCATCGCCGCCAGCAATCAAATCGCGTTGACGACCGCCGACACTGTTATCGCTTCCACTTTACCTGGCGTAGACGAGGCTGAACTGGAACGCCGCATTCGATCCGGGAAATTTCTGGTGGCCGCAACATCCGGAGACATCGCGTTGCAGACGGACCACTACACTTTTTCTTCGGTTTTGATCAACGGCTCTTCCCCTTCCTCCGTGTATTGCTACGTGATGATGCCGCTCGTCCCCATCAACACGTTCATCAAGCGCTTGGATTATTCCATTTATCTGACAGGCGGGCTGGCGGTTCTATTTGGCGGATTGCTCATCGGATTCGTGGCGCGCACGATTACCCGCCCTCTCGATAATCTCGTCGCGGGTGTGAAAGCGCTCGCCTCCGGCGACTTTGCCTACTCCATCACGCCCGAGGGAAGCACGGAACTCGTTGAACTCAGCACCTCGTTTGCACAAATGCGTGGCCAGTTGCTCGCTTTGCAGCAGCAACGAATCGAAACCGAGCGGATCGCCGCGCTCGCCCGCGCCGCCAGTTCGATTTCCCACGATCTCCGCCATTATCTTGCGGCCGTAGTTGCCAACGCCGAATTCCTGTACGAAGCCGATGTGTTGAAGCTCAATCGCGACGAAATTTACGAAGAAATCAAGACCGCGGCCAACCAGATGACCGATCTGATCGATTCCCTTCGTGAGTTGTCTTACCAGCGCAATGCCATCACCCCGGCCCCCACGAGAATCGATCAGGTGATTCGCCGCGCGATAGAAGCAATTCATGCGAAGCCCGAATTTCGCAACGTCCGCATTGTGCTGATGGCCTCTGATGATCTGGAAGGGATGTTCGACGCCCGAAAGCTGGAACGCGTTTTCTTCAATTTGATTCTGAATGCTTGTGAAGCAGCGCCCGCTGGCGACGGCCTGATTTCCATCGATGCCAAACGGGATGGCAGTTCTTTCGAAATTCGCATCCAGGACAACGGCGCAGGGATTCCGGAGAGCATTCAGAGCTCTTTGTTCGATCCGTTCGTGAGTTTCGGCAAACCGAATGGCACCGGCTTAGGGCTTGCGATTGTCAGCAAGATTGTTCACGACCACGCAGGCTCAGTCTCCATCGAGCACACTTCAAACTCGGGCACCACCGTCCTCGTGCGCCTGCCTTTCTCCGAACAATCGAGTCCCCACCCCACCACTTCAGCTCTTTCCTGACCGCTCCTTTCGCGCTTTTCAGTCGTTGCGTCCTTCTTTGAGCCCTCCCGACATATTCTTGACATGCTTTTGACATCCTGTGGATTGACCCCACCTCTTTCCCACAGTAAGGTCCTAGGTGGCAGCTACGAAGTTCGCACTTTTTGTCCCGGTTTCTCTTTGTCTTATGAATATAGCGAAAACAATTCGCAGCACGAAAGTGACTAGGCTGATCCTCGTGATCGAAAACCGCATGTTGCGCGAAGCCATGACCGCGCTTTTCCAGAAGCAACACGATTTTTTTCTGCTGGATTCCCTCCGATACTCCGCGGACGCACACAAGCGCATCGCTTCCTCTGACTGCGACGTGCTACTTGCCGACCAGGCTTCCGCCGCCGCTTTCCCTTCGAATCTCTTTAGCGATTTTTTGGCGCTCTCTCCGCGCCGCAAGGCTATCCTTTTTGGAATGGAGAATGATCCGGAGATGTTCCTGCAGGCGGTGAGATCGGGCGTAAGCGGTTATTTGTTGGGCGAAGCCAGCGCCGAGGAGACCATTGCCGCCGTCCGCAGAGTGGTCGCGGGAGAAGCGGTGTCGCCTCCCTGCCTCTGCCATCATTTGTTTCAGTTTGTTGCGCGCACCACGCGCGAAGGATCAATGATTCTCAATCAACGCCTTTGCCACAGCCTGGGTCTGACTGCCAGGCAACAACAGCTCATCGCACTTCTTGCGCGCGGTTTTACGAATAAGGAAATCGCGGAGTCCATGCGCCTCTCCGAATTCACTGTGAAAAATCATGTGCACCGGATTATGCGCCGCTTAAACGCGCAGAGCCGTTATGCCGCGGTCCAAACCGTTTGCCAGAGCAGCATTAGCGCCACAATCTAATCTCAAAGTGTGATCAAGGTTGTGAGTAGCCTTGCTTTGGCGGCGGAGCATAATCCTGGCCGTATTTGTTCTTGTGCGCAGGCGTGAAAGCGGGATCCTGCGGAACTACGATCGTCCCCAAATCGCGCGAATCGGTTGTGATGTGCACGGTTCGCGTCAGCCCTTTCAAGGTATCCGGCACGCTTTTCTCGTACCAAACGTGCAATTCATATTTTCCATCCGGCACGTTCGCAATTCCCAGATGGCCAGACTTGTCTGTTACGCCGTAGTAGGGTGTGTCCACCGCCACCACCACCGCGCTCATCTCCGGATGAATGTTGCAAAATAAGTAGCTGACTCCCACGTGATCGAATCGTACGAAGTTCGTCGCGCCCGCCTCATATAATCCGAGGTCGAATCTCTTTCCGTCATACAACGAAAACACGTTGTGAAAAAATGGGTCGTGATTCGGGAAATCCACCACCGATCCCACGCGAACCACAGTCAAATGCGGGTGAAAACTCTTGTTCTTTTGAATGACCTGCGGCCTCTTCCCTAGCTCCGCGGCCGCGGCGGTCTGATTGTCCGAGGGGTAAAGAGGCTTCAGCCACAAAACAACTTCGGATGCATCCTGCGAAGCGCCCGGGGCCTTCTCCGCCTTCTTCGAACTTTCATTCTCGATCTTGATGCGCACCGTGACTGGTTTTTCCTGCGCCGCGGCCCGGTGATTCTCAAACGCACAGGCTCCTGCGATCCAGACCACCGCTATCGCTATTCGGCTCAGTGCCCGTTTTCCCACTAGAATATGTACCCCACGCTCATACTTATGATGTTCGCCGCATTCGCGTTGCTGTCCAACGTATATGTTTTCAGTCTTCGATATTCCAGGGAAAGCACGATATCGGACTTCGGATGGTACAGGAAATTCCCCATCGCGCTCAGATTCTTTGACAACGGCGAAGGATAATACGTCTGGCCTCCTCCATTCTCTCGCATGTCTGCGGCGTATGGGTTATCCAATCCAAAAGCCCCGTTGAATTCCAGCTTTGAGGTTGCCTTATATTTCAGTTGCGCCCAACCTCCAATCGAATCCAGCCCGTACACTTCTGTTGAGGGATCGGTGAAGGGTCCGATCCAAAGCGCGGTTTGTCCAATTCCTCCCCCAAGCCCGCCGATCCCGCGCCCCCGAAAGAACTGGCCTGTGAACTCGAAGTGGTTGCCCAGCGGCAAGGTCAGATCCGCCGTGCCGGCCCACGCATCGATGGTTCGCCCATATCCCCAATTTTGCCGGCTGTAATATCCGCCCACCCCAGCTGTTATATTGTGTCCATTTACGGTTTGCGTCCAGGCTACCCGCGTCGCATAAGCCGGCTGGCCCGAATTTTCGCCATAAGTCGGGTAACGATAATATTCGGAAAAAGGCGTATCGCCTGACAACGAATCAAGAATTCCTCCTTGCAGCAAAAGAGACAAATTATCGCTGACAGTGAAACGATGCTCCACGCGCACTTGCGGCGTCCAGCTCCACAGATCTCCGGAATACGCAAATGCAGGCTGCGCCAGGGTTGCGATCGAAGTCGGGCTCAAAGGAGCCAGGAACAGCGCGTCCTGGCCCGCGATCACCGATGTGTTCTGCCAATCAAACCGAACCGTCCCTGTTCGAAGGCGCATGATCCCGAACGATACTCCGTTTGGCGCATCCGGAAATCCGCCGGCAAAATCAAACTGCACTTCCGCGCTTGTGCGCGCTCCGCCGATAGTTGGACCAAATCCTTGCAGGTCGATCTGCGATTGGCGCAACGAACCTCCGAAACTGTTGCCAGACGAAAGCGGATTTCGCGGCGTCGCCAATTCCGGAAAATCCTGGTTGTCCACGGATCCGCGATCCGCATACATATTGAACAGCACGATTCCAGATAACCGTAAGCGATACTTCGAACCGCTCTCCACTTTCGTCTGGCTTTGTTCCGCGGCCTTCTCATCGGCCAGTTGCTGATTGTCTTCCAGGCGAGAAATTCGTTCTTCGGGCGAAGTTTGCGGCGGCGCTGCGTTGGAGGGCGCCAACTGGCTCGGGGCAACTCCACCGGGTTGCGCCGACAACGCTACAAGCTGCGATTTCGTGGCATCCAGTTCTTTGCGGAGCTCCGCGGACTCGGCTTGCGCGGACTCTTGTTCTGCCTTCAGGCTCTTCACCTGCCCGCTCAATTCCTGCACTTGCGACTGCAGTTGCCGCAGCAGCTTGCCCACCGACGCGAGATCCATCTGTGGCGTGTTCTCCTGGGCGTTCGTCGGCCTGGTGTTAGACGCGCTTTGTGCCAGCGTTGTTGCAGGCTGAGCCAGAGCAACCCCCGCCAGCCCGCACGTCCACAGAATCGCTTTGCCCATTCCGATGCCACGCATAATGACCTCCAACCCCAGCCGATCTCGTCTCGAAGGTAACAAACCCAATTCGGTATTGCCCGTTGTTTGCCCCTCATTTATAAGCGCTGATTTTCACACAAAACTCGCATTTGAAGCGCAGCTGACATTCTTTTGACATCCTGGTGACATCTCGTTTTGCTCGTTCATTTAACAATTCGGTGGGGGTGGACTCTTCACGTCGACCGCCGCGAGCTGGCATCAAAAAAGATCATCAGGTCCGTGTCCAGAGACTCTCAAATCCGCAGTGACGTCGCCGTAATTGTTCCTTGCCACAACGTTGCGTCTTATCTCCAGCGCGCTCTCAATAGCGTTTTCGCCCAAACCTTCAGCGACTTTCATATCTATGCTGTGAACGACGGTTCTACAGACGGCACCGCGCGCGTGTTGGAAGCAAATGCTTCTCGGTGCTCGTTTGGTTTTCAACCACAGTTCGGGCCGGCAGCAGCTCGGAATCGCGCCATTCAAATGTCAAACAGTCCTTTCATTGCCTTTTTGGACGCGGACGACGAATGGCTGCCCCAGAAATTGGAACGTCAGATTGCTTTGATAAAGCAGGATCTAACTTTGGGATTAGTCTGTTCCGCGTGCTTTGTCAACGAACCCGGCGGTGACGCCCGCGTCATCGCCGCACCTCAGTCCCTGCCTGGCTCTGGAAAAGTGTTCCGCCAACTGGCACGCAATTGCTTCGTCTTCACCCCTACCGTCGTTGTGCGCCGGCGCTGCCTGGAAGAAGTCGGATACTTTAACGAGTCGCTAGCCGTCAGCGAAGATTTCAATCTCTGGTTGCGGATCGCGGCGAAATGGAGCATTGCGTGCTTGCCGGAAGCGCTTGCCATTACTCACAAGCGCTCTGGAAGTTTGTCGGAGAGCATTTCGCCAGCGTATCGCCTGAAGAACGGCGTTGCTGCGCTCGAGCATGTTCGATCCAGCTGTCCCCGACTGTCGCCTGCGGAAGCGCAAGCTTTGCACCACGCGCTCGCGGAACGTTTTTACTTTTATGGTTCGTTTCTGCTTCAATCGGGTGCCAAAGAGGCCTCCCGCGCTGAACTCGCCGCCGCTCTCAAGCTTCGCCCAGGTTATTGGAAAGCGCTTCTTAAGCTTGTCCTCAGCCTCCTTCCAACCCCTGCATTCGCTTCTCTCATGGCGGTAACCA
This sequence comes from Candidatus Acidiferrales bacterium, assembly GCA_963701055.1. Taxonomy (GTDB): domain Bacteria; phylum Acidobacteriota; class Terriglobia; order Acidiferrales; family UBA7541; genus Acidiferrum. The sequence continues at coordinate 6,791,949 of OY969563.1, forward strand.
GGAAATTGTCTGGTCGATTTTCCAGGCAACCAACCCAACTGAAGCCGCAGGATGTCTTTTGAATGCGATGTCTCTAGCGATGCAAAAAGAGCCGCCGGCTCCCCACATTTTCGATCAATGGCTATTGGACGTTTTGCTCAGCACACCCGCCGGTGGGCCAGTTGGCAAAGGTACGTATATGGCGCTTCGCGCACTCAGGCAATTGCGGCTTACTCTTTCCGATCCAGTGGTGACGTTTCCACTTGGTTCGTGCCGGTTGTGCCTGCCGCTCTCACACGAGCTGCCGTTCTACAAAAAACGTTTCCCGGAATACGCGCTGAATCTTGGCAGGGTCTCATTACACGTCTGCCAAAAGTATCCCGATCTCACCATGATCGACGTGGGGGCGAACGTGGGCGACTCCGTCGCGGTCACGCGTATGTTCAGCGAACATCCGATTCTCTGCATCGAAGGCGAACCCCGCTTTTTCAAACTCCTTGCGGAGAACACGCGAAATCTTCGGGACATTGAACTGGAGCAAACGTTTATTGGCGCGGCCGGAGATCACGTCACCGGGATTCATAGGGAACGCGGCAACGCGCAGGTTCGCCTGGGTCCGGCTCCCTCGCAAGCAACTATCTGTACGCTCAGCGAAGCCCTTGTCCGCCATCCGCGTTTTGTGGCCGCCAAACTGCTCAAACTGGACGCCGAAGGATTCGATTGCAAAATCATCGCCGCCGAAGCCGAATTCCTGAGACGCAACAAACCCATTCTCTTCTTCGAATATTTTCCACAATCCTGCGAAACCGCCGGCCAGGAACCATTTGCCGTTTTTCGTCACCTTCGCGATCTCGGGTATTTCACGCTGCTAATTTATCAGAATTTTGGCGAGTATTTCATGAGCTTGTCGCTGGACCAGATGGATTCGCTGCTGGATCTCCACCATTTCCTCGTAGATTTGCAGGGATTTTGCGACGTGGTGGCATTTCATCGAGAAGATCTCGATATTGCCGCTGATGTCCGGCGTTCGGAGCGATCTCGGCGAGCGGGAAAACCCTCTGAGACAAAACAAGTGTAGTCGAATGAGCGTCGCCACAGACAAATTTGGAAGAGTTCTCGTGCTCGCCGCGCATCCCGACGACGAAACAATCGCCTGCGGCGGTCTGCTTCAGCGCGTTTCTACTGGTCTTGTTGTGTTCGCGGTCGACGGCGCTCCCCGTCGCTATGGTTTCGAAAAGAAATTTGACTCGCTGCAAAACTACTCAATTGCGCGTTTCCGCGAAGCTTCCCGCGCCCTGTCGTTCATTCCACACTGTTCCTTCCGAAGGTTGGCCACCGAAGACGGAACGTGGTTCAGCGACCAGCATCTTTTTCTGAATCTTCCAGCCGCGTTCATTTCTCTTCAGAGGTTCGCGCGGGAGTTCTCCCCCGATTTGCTGGTCTCGCACGCCTTCGAAGGCGGCCACATCGATCACGATGCCTGCCACTTTCTGGCCAAACAGCTAGCGCGAACGCTCGGCCTTCCGGTGCTCGAATTTCCTTTGTATTGGAAATCCAGCCAAGGCCAGGACGTGTTTCAAAGATTTCGCGAAAGCCACGACGCTGAATTTACTTTGCAACTCTCGCAGCAGGAACTGCAGGTGAAGCGGCGGATGCTCAGAGAATACCGGACCCAGCAAGGCCTGACAGCGGTTTTTAGCCTGGAAACAGAGCGTTTTTGCCACTTGGTTCAAACAGAAGACGCAGCGCCGCAATGGTCGGGTTATCCCTTCGAAAACCGCGCAGAACAATACAAGACCGAATCATTCATGCAACTCGTCGCCGACTTTCAGCAAACGATTGGAGACCATGCTTGGCGTCAGCCCATCTCGTTCGAACCGCACACCTGAAGATCCTAATGGAACAGTTCCTCACTGCACTACGACCTTTCCGGTCATCTTCGGATGGACTGAGCAAAAGTAGGCGTATTCCCCGGCCTTGTTGAACGTGAACGAAAACTCGTCATCTGTGTCGAGCACTTTTGATTTGAAAGCGCCCTCGGTGCTCACGACGGTATGCGGAACATCGTCTCGATTCGTCCATGTCACCGTCGTTCCAACCGGCACCGTCAGCGTTCCTGGCCCAAAACTGAAGTTATCGATCTTTACTTCGGCGTGAGCTGCCGAACTCTGTTGAGCGTTCGCTGTTGCACTCTGCTGCACTGCTAACAGCACGATCGCTGTCACAACCATTGCCAAACCTGCCGCACACACACTTCTCCTTCTCATTGTTTATCCTTTCTCGATTCATTCAGGATTGATTTTGTATCTGGTTCCCATCTCTGTCGTTTCATCCAAGTTTCGCGTCTACCACGGCCAGGGCATGTTGCCCCCTCACATAATTCACGTCCGTAATTCCCAGCAAACGTTTCAACTGCTCCGCGGGGACTTTCATCGGTCCGGGCGAGTCCGCTTTTCCGGGTTGCGGTTGGGGAAATGCCGTCGATGCTGCCGTATGAAATGTCACATTGCCTTCCACCTTCTGCATCGTTTGATGAATGTGGCCGTTCAATACAGTCACGGATCCGAATTTCTTCAAATAAGTCAGCGCCTGCGCGCTGTCCTGCGTTCCCCACCCCCAATCGGGGTAGACCGACCACAACGGAATGTGCGCGAAGACCACGATCGGCGTGCTGTGCTTCAGATGTTTCACATCATTCTTCATCCATTCCAGTTGCTCGGCTCCCAGCGTACCCAGTCCACCCGCTTTCAAATTCACTACATTCACTAGTCCGATAAAATGCACGCCCTTCTTGTCAAAGCTGTACCATCCCGCACCATGCGTGCCCTTTCCATATCGCTCCAAGTACTGTTTTCCGTCGTCGTTCAGCATGTCGTGCTCTCCGGGCACGAAAAACACGTTTTTCGCGGCTGCGTCCTTCAGTATCTGATCGACGGTATCGAACTCCTCCGGCTTCGAAAGGTGGGTAATGTCCCCGGTGTGCAGCAGGAATTCCGGCGGCGTGGGTAATCCATTAATTTTGTCCACCGCGGCTTTCAGCGTGCCCACAACATCTGGATTCGCGGCCTTGTTGAATCCCATATGGCTGTCGCTGATTTGTACGAAGCTCAATTCTCCCGCGATCACTTGGCCGCCAATCTTCGAAATCTGGCTCATGCTGTAGGATTTCAGCACTCCGCCCTGCACTACACAGAACGCTCCAGTGCCGGCCCACGCCATGCACTTCAAAAATCCTCGCCGGTTGATCCCGTCGTTATTGTGATCGTGCAACAATTCGTCTTTTACTTTGTCCGCCATAATCTTTCCCCCCGCGAGATGTTTCGTCCCCACACGACTGTTCCTTACTGCATAGCCACAAAAATGAGCGGCCCTCGTAACCAGCATCGGACATGGTCAGCGCCGCCCGGGGACGTGTTTCGTTTGTATAGACCGCCCTTGCTCGCTGGTTATTCCAGAAAAAGCAAAAACTGGCCTTTTTCTCCCTCCACAAATAAAGTTGATCGGGTGGGAATAAAATCGCCGCCAAGCCAGTCTTATAAATGAGCAATCTTGTCCAGGAGAAAAGTTCGGACGTGCTGGCCTCACAGGATCGGTTGCGCTTTGAGATGCTCGTGCTTCCGCATCTTGATGCGGCGTTCAATCTGGCTCGCTGGCTAGTGCGCGGCGGCGCCGACGCGGAAGACGTTGCCCAAGAGGCGGTGCTGCGTTCGTACCGTTTCTTTCCGGGATTTCATGGGGGAGATGTGCGCGCCTGGCTTCTGCAAATCGTTCGAAATACCTGCTACACGTGGCTGGAAAAGAATCGCCGCACCCAGAATATGGCGGAGTTTGACGAAGGATTGCATCCGAACCAGAGCCCTTCGCCAGAAGCCCTTGCCATTGCTAGCAACAATCGCGAGCGGCTGACGCAGGCGCTGGAATCTTTGCCGCCGCACGTTCGCGAAGTGATCGTTCTACGCGAGCTGGAAGGCTGTTCGTATAAGGAGATCGCCGCCATCACTTCCATCCCCATCGGTACGGTCATGTCCACGCTTTCTCGTGCGCGCCGCCAGCTTCAATCCGCGCTGGCAAAGCCGACCCCAAAGGAGGCCCAGCATGAGTTGTGACCGAACCGAGACCGTCCTTCATGCGTACTTTGACCAGGAACTGGATCCCGTCGGCGCCGCGGAATTCGAACGTCATCTCGATCACTGTCCGGAATGCGTGGGATCGCTCACGGCCCTGCAATCCTTGCGCTCGTCTATTACTGGCGCGCAGCTATATCAAAAAGCCCCGACCCCGTTGCGAAATAAAGTCCTCGCCGACCTACATTCGGCCCGAACTGCTATTTTCCCGCGTCGCCGCACCACAAGATGGTTGGCCCTCGCTGCCGCGCTCCTTCTGTTCGCAATCGTAGGATGGCAATTCTTTGTGGTGCAGCGCGCAACGGATAAAGAGTCAGTGCTTGCAGCCGCGGTCGTTGACGCGCATTTGCGTTCGCTGCAACCCGGCCACCTCACCGACGTGCTCTCCACCGACCAGCACACCGTGAAACCATGGTTTGACGGCAAGCTCGACTTTGCTCCGCCAGTGCGCGATTTTGCCGACGAGGGATTCCCGTTGCAGGGCGGCCGGCTCGACGTGGTTCAGGGGCGCACCGTCGCTGCGTTGGTCTATGGCCGGCACAAGCATGAGATCAGCGTATTTATCTGGCCCACAACCGAGACTGACGCCGCGCCGCGATCCGGCTCGCATCAGGGCTATCAGTGGATTAGCTGGCGTAAAGGCGGGATGGAATTCTATGCAGTGTCGGACACCGCAGCATCCGACCTTGAACAGTTCCAACAACTGTGCTCCAAATCGTGAGGTCTGATCGCATAATTGACCCGCCCACCGAACTCTCCAGAGTTGCCACCTCGTTCGCCTAATATCGACTCGCCTTGTTCCTGCATCGAAACAAGTAGACAATCATTAGTTCACGGAGCAGCAAGCCATTCGGCAAAATATCTCAGTGAGCGTTCTCGGTGCGAAGACTGAACATGGCAGACCCGAGCAAACTTTGTATCAGTGCAGAACTTGCCGCGAAGATCTGGCAGCATGGCGTGGAAACCTATCCACACGAATGCTGTGGCGCACTTCTCGGACATGATGCAAATACAGCCGAGCAGCCATCGAAGCCGCGCGAAATTCTGGATTTATTCCGGCTGATCAACCGCCGTGAAGACTCTCCGCGAAACCGTTTTTCGATAACGCCGCGCGATGTGATGCATGCGGATCGCGCCGCCCAGTCGCGGGGGCTGGATATCGTCGGCTGGTATCATTCGCACCCGGATCATCCGGCAGAGCCAAGCGAATACGACCGCCAACACGCGTGGCCCTGGTATAGCTACATCATCGTCAGTGTGCAGCAGGGCATTCCTCAACAGATGGCTTCATGGCAGTTGAACGACGACCGGGCAGGGTACACCCAGGAGTTCATCGAGATTCGAAAGGATGCCGCTGCGCAATCATGACTCGTGAATTCGCGATCGTTTCCGGGAGGAAGTATTGCGGCTGAAAATTGTGCAAGCAGGTGACCCGGTCCTACGGCAATCCGCCCGTGCCCTCACCCCTCAGGAAATTGTCCGTGAAGAAACGCAAAGACTCATTCACGACATGCAAGAGACCATGTACGACGCGCCCGGCGTTGGTCTCGCCGCTCCCCAAGTCGGACTCTCGCTGCAACTGGCGGTCATCGAAGATCGCGAGGACCTGCTGAAAACTCTACCTCCACAGGATCTTCTCGAGAAAGAGCGCAACCCCGTGCCGTTTCATGTCCTGATCAATCCCAGAATCGTGCAAATGACGATGGACAAACGCGACTTCTTCGAAGGCTGCCTCAGCCTGCCCGGTTTCTCGGCCAAGGTGCCGCGCGCCCACACGGTTCGCGTCGAATTCCTGAATGAAGATGGCGAACCTCGCCAGGTCGAAGCCACTGGATGGTACGCGCGAATCCTTCAACACGAGATCGATCATCTCGGCGGCACGCTCTACCTCGATCGCATGCAGACCCGGACGTTCACTTCGTTGGACAACTGGAACCGCTACTGGAAGGGCAAAACCATTTCGAAAGACTAGCCACGCTGTGCTATTTGTGGCCACTTACTTCGAGGTGTCGCGCAGCAGCACCACATCCGATTCGACATGATCCCGAGCGACCATCAGCTTCCTACTTTCGGGCGACCAGCCGAACAGTCACAAAAATGTTTGCCGGCTTGATGTCCCGGTGCACGATGCCCTGACTGTGTGCGGCATCAAGGGCGTCAGCCACCTGAATCCCAAGGTCCAGCAAAGTTTCCAGTTCAATGCGCTGGCCGCCAATTAGATGCTTTAGCGTTTGCCCATCCAGAAACTCCATGGCGATGAACGCTTTTTCATCCGATTCGCCAATATCGTAGATGGTGCAGATGTTAGGATGATTCAGGGCAGATGCGGCCTGCGCTTCCCTCTGAAAACGCGCCAGTGCCTGTGGATCTTTCGCCACATTGTCGGGCAGGAACTTCAGCGCCACGAAGCGGTGCAGCCGGGTGTCTTCGGCCTTGTAGACAACGCCCATGCCTCCGCCGCCGAGGCGTTCCAGGATTTGATAGTGCGAAAAGCTCTGGCCGATGAGAGAGTCGATTCCGGGCATGTGCTTGCACATCTTAGGGTGCGCGCGAAGGCAAGTCAACGAAAGCAACTCATTGCAGGTGCGCGAAATTAAATGCGAGCTGGCTGGCCTGGCTTGATAGAAAATCGTTCTAGCGCGGCAAACCGAGCTTGCGCATCAACTCTACAAACCGGGGTTCTGAATGCAGAGAGTCAAACGCCGGAAAGCGAATGGTGGCCATTAATTCGGTGTCCTGGCCGGCATACGACTTCTCCAAATAGTCGAGCGCTTTACTGCGGTCTCCCGCGAGCGCGTACGCCACGGCCACGTTGGCGGGTGGCGCAGGTTCAGCCGGATTCAGCATCATCTTGATGAAGCCTTGTGGGTCGGGACTTCCCGGTCCGGCGTTTTTCACCGAAGTGGCTTTTGACAGTTCGCTCACCGCTTCTGCGTACCGCCCCGTGGTCGCATAAATTTGCGACAAATAGAAATGCCCCGGCAGGAACGAAGGATCCCGTTCCAGGATCTTGTTGAGCTGCGCGATCGCCTCAGGATACCTGTGCGCCACCATCAACGTCAGACCGTAATTCATGTTCACAATTGGAGAAAGCGGATCCAGCGACAGCGCCAGGCGAAACTCTTCCAGCGACTGGTCGACGTGATTTTGCGGCATCAGGACCATGAACGCGTAAAAGTAGTGGGCCGAAGCGTTATTCGGATTCAACTCGATGGCCCGGCGAAATTCCGACTCTGCCTCGCTCCACTTCAAGTCAGTCGCCAGCACATTGGCTCGCGCCACATGCGCTTCAGAGAGAGAGCTATCCAGTTGCAGCGCTTTCGTCGCCGCCTCATCCGCGAGCGCCCGGGCCTGCTTAGGCGGGATCAGCACGCCGTATCCGGTCGCCACACTGTAGCTGTCGGCAAGTCCGGTGTAGGCGAGCGCATAGTTCGGATCAGCGACGATTGCCTGCTGGAACAAAGCAATACTCCTCTTGATGCCCTCCGGCGTCCGTCCATACCACTGCTGCCGCCCTTCCAGGTACAGCCGATACGCTTCTGGATTTGAGGTTCCGGCATTCCCGATCTTTTGCTGTTCGGCTCCGCTCAAGTGCACCTGCAACTTGTTGGATACGTCGCGCGTAATGTCGCTCTGCACCTGCGTCACGTCCGCCAATTTGCGCTCGTAATGCGATCCCCATAGCTCCGTGCCATCCGTTGTGTTCACCAGGTCCGCTTGCACTGCCAACAGATCGCCGTGCTGTGTCAGCCGTCCCATCAGAACTGCTCCAACGTCCAAGGACTTTCCAATCTGTTGTGGGTCTTGCTGATTTCCTTTGAAGCGGAAAACCGTGCTGCGCGCCATCACTTTGATATTCGGCAATTGCGAAAGCGTCCCGATCAAGCTTTCCGTCAATCCATCGCTCAGATATTCATTGTTCGGATCGGCGGTGGCGTTCACGAACGGCAACACTGCAATCGAGCTGATCTTTCCGCCGTCGTTCCGCCCGCGCAGCAAATAGGCTCCAGTGCCGACGGCCGCGGCCACCAACACCGCTGCAATGCCCCCGATCCAATACTTTCGCCGGCTGTTTGGAACTGCGGCGGCCACCGGGATCAATGATGAACTCCCCGACGCGGCGGAAACACTCCCGGAAATCGCGGCGCTTCCCGAACGCCCGGAATCCATCTCTCGCTTTAGCCTCGCCAAATCCGTACGAAGATCAGCGGCGCTCTGGTACCGCAAATTCCTGTCCTTTTCGAGCGCCTTATTAAGGATGCGTTCCAATTCCACCGGAAGTTCGGGATTCAGGCGAATAGCCGGAGCGGGCGCGCCATCCAGAATGGCTTTGAAAATCACTCCGGAGGTTTCGCCTCGGAATGGCAGAGTTCCCGTCGCCATCTCGTACAAAACGGCGCCGAACGAGAACAAATCCGTTCGCGTATCCAGTTCTTTGCCGCGAACCTGCTCCGGCGACATGTACGCCACGGTTCCCAGTGTGCTTCCGGGGCTAGTCAAGTGGTCTGCACTCGCGCCCTCGGTCATTTCTCCCATCACCGTCGCACCCGAAGAGCCAGCTCCCGTGAACGTGACCTTTGCCAGGCCAAAGTCGAGGATCTTCGCGTGCCCGCGCTTGGTCACAAAAATATTCGCGGGCTTGATGTCTCGATGGATGATGCCTTCCGCATGCGCAGCGTCCAGGCCGTCGGCGATTTCGCTCGCCAGCGTGAGCAAAACTTCTGTCTCTATGGGGCTGCCGTTGATGCGATGTTTCAGCGTCATGCCATCCAGAAACTCCATGGCAATGAACGCCTGGCCGCCCTGCTCTCCAATGTCATAGATGGTGCAGATGTTGGAATGGTTCAAAGCCGACGCGGCTTGTGCTTCGCGTTGAAACCGCGCCAGCGCCTGCGGATCGTGAGCAACGTCGGGCGGCAGAAACTTCAGCGCCACAAATCGACGGAGCCGCGTGTCTTCCGCCTTGTAGACCACACCCATACCTCCACCGCCGAGCTTTTCCAGGATGCGGTAATGGGAGATGGTTTGACCGAGCAGCGAAGAGGAATCCGTCATTCGTTGCCCATGGTATGTTCTGCGATTCGACAAGTCAACAACGCCGGGATGCGGCCAAATCTTTAAAAACACTCTTGGTTCTAAGTTCTCACCGCCATTGTCACTTTTGTCGATGGACTCAAGCCGTTCTACGACCAATACTCGCCCATTGCGCACCAGCCGCAAGTTTGCAACAATTTGGGCCGTTCCAGTCTCTACTTGGAACAGGGAATGTCGCTGCGAAGATAATCGCTTCTTTACCTTGTGAGGTCGAAACTTTGAACGTGCGTTCTCAGGGAGGATCGAGATGACGACGAAGAGTGCGGCATTGTGCGTTTTGTTTGCGTTCCTGGTTTCTGTTTCTGCATTGCCGGCCCAGGATACTGCGCCTCCCCAGAAGCCCCCCACGAAATCCGCTGCGCCCGCATCGCCAAATGCGCAGAATATGGATGCCTACATCAAGCTCTTGCGCAAAGACGTGCGTTCCCAAAAATCCGAGGTCATGAGCGAGGTCATGCAACTCGACCCGGACCAGGCCGCAAAATTCTGGCCGATCTATCGCGACTACGACGCCGAACTCTCCAAGGTAAACGATTTGCGCATCGCGAATATCAAGGAATACGCCGATTCTTACAATCAAATGACCGACGCGAAGGCCGATGAACTGATCCACAACTCGATGGCGTATCAGAAACAGCGCGCGGAACTCCTGGCCAAATATTACGAGCGCATGAAGCAGGAAATGGGCGCGGTCACTGCGGCACGTTTCGTCCAGGTAGAATATCAAATGCTCCTAATCATCGATTTACAAATTTTGTCGTCTTTGCCGGTAGCGGGCTCCTGATGGAAAGGAAAAGGAGAATAATCATGCGCAGCTACAAAATCTTGCCCGCGGTCTTTTTGGCTGGAGTCATTTCGATGTTCGCGGGGACGCCAACGCCCGCTCCGCAGAAAAAAATGATCACCGTGCCCGCCGGCACCACCATTCTTGTGCGTATGTTGGATACCGTGGATTCCAGCAAGAATCCCCCAGGTTCCCGCTTCACCGCCACCCTGGAAACCAACCTCATGGTGGGCGACACAGTTGTCGTTCCCAAAGGGAATACTATTTACGGGCGCCTGTCCGAAGCAAAACAAGCCGGACGCGCAACCGGTTCCTCCGAGCTGCAACTCGAACTGACGGACATCGTCGTGCGCGGCACGGCGTATCCGCTTCTCACCGGCGATTACGAGGTGAAAGGCAGCAGCAGCACCAAGCGAAGCGCCAAGCGTCTGATCGGTGGTGCGGGCTTGGGAGCGGCGATCGGCGGTATCGCGGGCAATGCCGGCAAGGGCGCTGCAATCGGTGCAACTGCCGGGGCGGTAGGCTCCGTGGTCCAGAAAGGCAAATCGGTCCAAGTGCCCAGCGAGACCTTGCTCGAATTCCGCCTGCAACAGCCCGCGTCCCTGCCGGCCTGATCGAGCGCCGCCGCGCATCTAATTTAAAGTCGCTAGAAGTTGAACTTCAGCGCCAACTGGCATTGCCGCGGTCCAACCGCAGTGTAGTTAATCTGCCCGAATGTGGGATCGCCAACGGTGGTGTCTGGCGTGCCAAAGACGGGATGGTTGAAGGCGTTCTCCGCCTCAAGCCGCAATTCCAGGCTCATTCCTTCGTGACTGTTGGACAGTACGAACAGTTTGCTGACCGACAAGTTCGCACTGAAGAAGAACGGGCTCCGCACGCTGCCGATTGTGCGCGCCGCATCGCCAAGCGTGTACGGCGCCGGTGCCTGGAAGACACCTGGATCGGCGAAGTAATTGTTGACCCAATTTCCATCCCCTCCGCCTGTCTTCTCGATAGGGCCGGTAATATTGGGCCGCTGCTGGCCGTAAGTTGGTATCGGAGTTCCGCCATTCTCCATGATATAGGCAAGCGGGAAGCCGTCATGAATCACCCACACGCCTGCGGTTTTCCACCCGCCGATCAGCAGTTCCAGCGGCCGGGGCATATCGTTCAGCCACGGTCGCCCGCGCCCGATTGGCAGATCGTAGGTGTAGTTCAGTTTGAATAGTTGGGGAATATCGAAGGTAGACAGGCTGCGATCAAGCTTCGGCCTGTTCGGATCTTGCGGGCCGTAAATGCCGCTTGTCGTGTTTGCCAGCCAGCTGACGTTGCCATCATAGATCGAGGAATCGTCGATGGATTTTGAAAAAGTGTAATTCGCCGAAAGCTGCAAGCCGTTGGAATAGTGTTTCTCCACCGTAACCTGCAGCGCATTGTAGATGGAGTTGGCTACCGGTGGCTCATCCGTGGTCACGCCCGTGAATTGCGGATACGGCAGCTCCAACTGGAAGCCTTGGACCGTCGGGCTCGTTAGTGGGCTGTTGGCATAATAAGGTCCCGTGAGTATGGACGCGAAGGGATTTGGGACGTAACTGACCAGCGCGTTCATCTGCGCCGGTGTGTAGTTCTCCACCTGTATCGGCAGAATGTCCAAGGTATTCAGGCCCTGGTAATACAGGTGCGTTCCCTTCTTTCCAACATAGTCCACGGTCAAAATCAAGTTGCTCGCCAGCTCCCGCTGCACTCCCAGGCTCCAGCTTTGCTCGCTGGGGGTCCTGGCGTAGAAGGAGTCGCGAATCGGCCCAATCGCTCCGTACCCCACGTCATTGGACAAACCCAGGGAATTTCCCGTTGGCAGTTGCAATCCATTGGGGAACGGATTGTCCAGGTGCAAGTACGGCGTCGCGCCATCGTTTTGATAAGTGGGAACCAGGTTGCTGTACTGGTTGAATCCTTGCGAGCCGTAACTTAACAGACCGTTGGCGCCAGAGCGCGTCTGGCTGTAATAAATGCCGTAGCCGCCGCGGACGACGGTTTTCGGATCATATTGAAACGAAAAGCCGACGCGCGGCTGAATGTCTTTCCAGTCCGTGACCCAGTTCGTCCGTATGCTCGGGCTGGCAAACACCTCGCCGCCGAGCAGCGGCCGAGTCACTGTATTTCCTGTGATCGGATCGGGATACGTAATGCTGCCGCCGTTTATCGGACTCACCGCATCTGGATTGAACCAGTTCATGCGGTTATAGCGTTCCGTGCGCGGCGTGTTCACGTCGTAGCGCAATCCCAGATTCAACGTCAGTCTGGGTGTCAGTTTCCAGTTGTCCTGCACGTATCCGGCGTACTGGAAGCTTTGCGTCGCCGGTTCGAACTGGATTTCATAGGTGCTGCCATAAGGCGCGCCGGTTGAAATCTGGCCCATCATGAAGCTGGCCATGCTGTCGCCGCCGCATTGCGTGATATCGGGTATCGGACATTGCGAACTGCCTAAAGCGTTGAAGCTGAATATTCCGAGTGGCGCGTTCGTCTGAATATAGTTCTGTTGGTGGATGCGTCCTTCGAAGCCGAACTTCAGCTCATGGTTGCCGTGAATTTTGGTCAGCAGTTCCGTCAATTGGCCCGTGTCTTGGCCTTGCCGGTAATTCCCGTAAGGATCCTGCCCGATGCTCGTATAACTGGCGGAATAATAGTCGTTGATAGCGATCGCGGGAACGCCAAGAAATCCGTTGGTCCCTAGATACGACGGAAAGCCGAGCGTGCCCAGCGGATTAGAATTCAAGCTCTTGTTATAGGCATCGATTAGCGTCGCGCCTCGCGTGAAACCAAATGTGCTCGTCAGTATCAGCGTGGGACTGAAGGTTTCCGTATCGTCTATCGCGAACAGGTGGGACGAGCCGCTGTTCGGTCCGCTCCCGCACGGATCCGTAAAATTCTTGAAACAGTTGTACGGAGTCGCGCTGTTCGTGTCTTGCGAATACCTTCCGCTCAGCAAGTTCTTTTCGCTGATGCGGTAATCAATCTTGATGTCGAACTGGTTGTTGGGATTGACGGTTGCTCCTGTCGCGACCCAGTTATCATAAATACCGTTACCCGAATAATTCGGCATTGGGAACATGCTCATCATCTTCAGTGCCACGGGATCGATCAGGTTTCCTGGTGCCTGCGGCAATTGATAAGGTGTGCCGTTCAGATTTGGATTTCCCGGGCTCGTATAGGTAGCCAGATTGTTGAAGGGAATAAAGGCGCTGCGGTATGCGCCAGCGGTGCCATTCGCCGGGGCTTGGAATGTGCCTGTATAGGGATCCCAAATCTGTCCTGCCGCCACGCTACATTGACCGGAACCGTTAAACGTCCCGCCATTCGCAGCGCACAATCCTCCGAAGTCCCCGGTGCGTTCCGCCGCGGTGGGCACGCCCGCCTGGTAGGTATTCATGTATGACTGCCGCGTGCCGTCGTAATCGAAGAAAAAGAAAAGTTTGTTCTTGATGATCGGTCCGCCGATGGTGCCTCCGAAATTGTTGCGGTGTACCGGAGGAAGCGGCTGGTCCGCGGCATTCGCGAACCAGTTGTTCGCGTCCGTCAACTGGTTGCGAATAAAGTCGTAAGCGCTTCCGTGGAACGAATTGCCTCCCGACCGAGTGATCATGTTCACAACCGACGCGCCGGAAAATCCATATTCCGCGCTGAAGTTCGTCTGCTCCACCTTGAATTCTTCGACTGCCTCCGCCGACGGAGTGTACGTAACATACGTAATGCCGCCATTGGGCTCAAAGTTGGTGATGGAAGCGCCATCCATCAGAATGTCTGCGCTGGCCCCGCGGCTGCCGTTGGACACAAAGTTCGTTCCCGTGTCGCCAACCGAGTTCTGGTCGCTCATGTTGGTGATACCGGGCCCGAGGCTCACGAAATCAAGCACGTAACGGTCAACCAGCGGCAGGTCGTTGATGAACTTGCGGTTGACCACCTGGCCTGTCACGGCATCTTCGGTGTTTAACTCCTGAGACTGCGCCGAAACCTCGACGCTTTGTGTCGCGCTGGCCACCTTCAACCTTAGGTTTGCCGTCGCGTTCTCCGTCACGTCCACCTTGATACCGGTGCGTACTTCCTTCTGAAACCCTTCCATTTCCACCGACACGGTGTACACCCCCGGCGGGATCGAGGGAAAGAGATACCGCCCGCTGCTGTCGGTCTTGGCATTAAACACGAAACCTTTTGCTTGGTCCGTCAGAAGCACTTTGGCCCCGGGCACGACGGCTCCTGTCGGGTCGGTAATTTCCCCGCTCACTGTCCCGAAATAAGCTTGGCTGAATAAGGCCACAGGCAGAAGCAGAAGAATAGCCAACAGCAATCCACGGAAAATTTCTGCCAGGCGCTTGGAGTCTGCTCTATAAAAAGCACGGTTCATAAGAATCTCCTTTGCATAGGCGGACCTATGCAACAACTCGCGGCACCTTCGCGATTCCTGCTTGCACGACATCCGGCGGGCACAGCCACCAATCTCGCTTGATTTTCGACGTGCCCCTAAGAACTGGAAGGCGGTCACTATCCCCCGGCCCCTTATTTGAATCGATTCAAATACTCATTTGCCGCGCTGTCAAGACTTAAAGTTACGCAGTACGGCGGTGGGAAAAATTTACCTGCCGCGGATTCTGATCTTAGGGAGGGCTAATCAACGGTGGCGTCTTTGTCTTCGGCCCGCAACCAATCTGCAAACCGGCTTCACGAAGCTCGTGAACGAGCTTTTATCGAACAGCGCCATCTGGAAGCTGACTTCCGATCCAGTTGTCCACGCGCGCTTCCAACATATCGAGCGGCAGGCTTCCTCCACTCAGGATCTCATCGTGAAAGGCCCTTATATCGAAGCGCGTGCCAAGCCGCTGCTTGGCGCGGCTGCGAAGATCGAGAATCTTCAGTTGGCCGATCTTGTAGCTAAGTGCTTGCGCCGGCCAGGCAATATACCGGTCGACCTCCGCCTTGATCGTCGGCTCATCGGCGGCGCCACTCTGGCGAAAGTAATCGGCGGCCTGCTCTCGGCTCCAACCTTCGGAGTGAATCCCGGTATCCACAACCAAACGCACCGCGCGCATCAACTCCAGATTCAGCCGTCCATAATCCGATGCGGGATCCTGGAAAAAACCAACCTCCTTGCCCAACGCCTCCGCATAAACTGCCCAGCCCTCGGCATAAGCATTGTTGATGACGTGCAGGCGAAACTCTGGAAGGCCCGTAAGCCGCTGCTGGATGGAAATCTGCATGTGATGGCCCGGGATACCTTCATGGTAGGCCAGCGTCTCGTCGCTCAGCAGCTTTCGGTGCCCGTAGTTGGAAGTCGCCACCACCACGCGAGCCGGCCGGCTGCCATCCGGTGTCCCAAATACATAATGCGTGGGATTGTTGGGCTGCGAAGCGGGCACAGCTTCCACCGTTAGCGGTGTTTTCGGGAACACGCCGAAAAGCTCCGGCAGCCGCGGCTGCATTTGGGCAACGTAATGACGAAAGTCATCGACGATCTGTTCGGGAGATTTCGGAACGTATTTGGGATCGCTGTTTAACGCAGCGCGAAAACTGGCCAGGTCTTTGTAGCCCGCCTTCACCGCAAGCTCGTTGAGCAGTCCATTGATCCGCGCCACCTCTCGAAGCCCGAGCGCGTGAATCTCCGCCGGAGACATGTCCGTGGTGGTTTGCTCTCGAATCGCTTGCTGGTACCGGCGATCCCCGTCCGGCAAGCTGTTTAGCCCGATGGCGGTGCGGCCGTGCGGTGCGTAGTCCTTGGCGATGAAGTCCGCGAAGCGCCGGTAAGCGGGCAGCACTTCCGCGTTCACCACCTCCACGATTTCTTCCGTCAGCCGCTGCTGGTCTTGCTTGGAAATCGAGGCGGGAAACTTTTTGGTCGGCTCCACGAAGGGATTTTCGTCAATCGTACCTTCACATTGCGATGGAATCTGCTCCAGCAAGACCCGGACGGGCATCAACCCGTCTTTTTCCCCTTGGCGCAGCACCTCGACTGTTTGGTCGAACGCGCGCGGAATCTGATGCAGCCGCGCAATGTAGTCTTCGTAGTGTTTCACGCTGTCAAGCGGTACCGAGTTAGGCAGATCGGCCAGGCTGTTATGGATGCCCTGCATCTGCGAGATCGGCATTTCATAATTCTTCAGCTCGTAATCCGCGATGCGATTGTCCAACACATGCAGCAAAAGGTCGTGCGACAAACGATCCTGCTCGGGGAATCCTTCCGTCGAAATCGCTTCGAGCCGCGCGCGATACACGCGATCCGTCGCGTTCTGTTTCTTGCTCGCTTCTAGAGAGTAATCGTCCAGCCGATCGTTATCGCGATAATCTCCCCGGGCCGTCTCGCTCTCCGGAGAAGCGCGCAGGTCATCTTCGTACTGCTCCTTGAACAGTGCGTTCTGCGCGGCAAGACGAACGGCCACGGTCGTCGTCGATTGCCACGAGCGGCGAATCTCCAGAAAGGGGACGTCTTTGGCCTGCGCTACCGGCGGCGCAAATACACCTTGTGCACACACCCAAGCCAGGGTGAGGACGAACAGCGATGCTATAAGCGTCCGAATGAAATGATCGAAAGAAAGGATGCACCGAAGCTGATTCATATCCACCCCTTTCCCGCGGGCAAGTTTCGCACCTAAGTAGTACAGGAGCGCCTCGTCTGTATCAATGGAAAAGGTGAGCGGCCCCAGCGCTTTCTGGGAAGCCGCCACGGCTCGTTCGTTTATAAAGGTTTGCCGGATCGGCCGGCTGCTAGTTCACGCTTCTCAGAAGTTTCTTTTCCTGAGGCGAAAAATGGCTGTAGCGCCCTGTTTCGATTTCCCGCTCGCGGGCAAACGGCGGCATCTCGCGCAAAGCACGCATCGCGCTCTGCACTTGCGGCCGAACCGTTTGATGCACCGCCGGATCTTGCTTTGCGGCCGGATGCGTCACCCGGTAGCTGCTCGGTGTAGCTGTTATCCGGTCGACCGAAACAATCGGCGCACTCGCGTACTGCTGGCCCGCGTAAGCCGCGGCGGAACCGTGATTTGGAGTAGCCGTTATGCGGTCAACGGAAAGTATTGGAGCACCGGAGTCATTGTCGCCATTGTCACTTGGGGAATAGTTAGAAGGTCCAGCTCCGGCGGGAGAGCCCGACGGATAGTACCCGGAATTTGGATTTGAATTGGATGGAGGAGGATCGTCTCCACCGTTGTAAGTGCACGTGTAGCCCGGAGGGCAAGAGTAGTACGGATCAGAGTAGTAGGAATCAGAGTAATAAGGATAGTAGCTGTACCCGTAGGGGTATCCCCACCCGTACGGCCAACCCCATCCTAGTCCCAAGCCCCATCCATAACCGTAACCCGGATAACCCCAGTATCCGCCACGCCAGCCATAGCCTCCACGCCAGCCGTAACCTCCGCCACGATAATATCCGCCGCCGCGATAGTAGGATCCGCCCCGGTATCCGCCTCCGCCATAGTAACCGCGGCCTCCGCCGGAGTAGCTACCGCCACCATGAAATCCACCCGCGCTGCCGCCGTGGAAACCACCGCCGCCTCCACCGTGGAAGCCTCCTCCTCCGCCTCCTCCATGACCGCCGCCACCACGTTGCGCAAAAGCCGGGGATGCCAACCAGCCCAGCAATATAAACGCTGCAATCACGCAAAAAATTCTGAACAAGTTTGGTTTCTTCATTGCACGTACCTCTATCCCATGTCCCGCGCTCCGCAACGGCAGGTCTCTAAGGTCTCTAACGCGAAGACATCGGAGCCCGCCTTCTGGACTCCTGAAGGCCATTCTACACCCGTGCTGACCGCGGCGCGCGCTCCTGATAACCCGGGATTGACCGCGGATCGCCAAGAGCTCGGCGGCTCAGTTGTTAAACAGTTCAACACCAGCAATCTTCCGTCTTGACCCCGTAGGGAATCTTTCCTACATTGTGGCTGCGACGTTCCTGTCGAGTAAGGAGGTGATCCCTGAGGTACACTTCGCATTAATTTCTAAACTGGAAGGGCGCCTGTGAGTTTTCCGGGCGCCTTTCTTTTTCGATCTGGTTTACCTCGGCTCGTTCTTCCGCTGGAATTGCTGTTCAGCACCACATCACGAACGCGTCAGGCGTAACGAAACAGCGCTTTGAATCCATAATCCATGTGCTGCTGGATGTGGCAGTGAAACAGCGAGAGGCCCGGCTGGTCGGCGGTAAAATCCACAATCGCGCGCCCATAGTAAGGAACCACGACCGTATCCTTAATAACACCGGCAGTCTTTTTTCCATTGATCTCAATCAGCTCGAAACTGTGCCGGTGAAGATGCATCGGATGCGCGTCATCCGTACGGTTGCGCATCACCAGCCGGTAGCGCGTTCCTTGTTGCAACACAAACTCGCGTTCGTGTGGATATGGCTTGCCGTTGACCAGCCACAGATTGAATTTACCCGCCCCACCGGGAATCTTTTCGAACACCATATCAATGGTCTGCTGCGGAGAAGGCGAAGCGGAGCTGGCAGTCCCGAAAATTGTGTAGTCCCACGCAAACCTGGGCGGATCGATCCATTGCGGCTGTCGATGCTGCCCGGCATACTCCACAACCGCGCCCAATCCTGACTCCCGGATAACCTTCTCCGTTGAACCGAGAACCCAGATTCCCGGATTGTTCATCTCAATCACTACATCCGCGCGCTCGCCCGCACCGAGAAAAACCGAATCGAGCTCTCTCGGAGAGGGCACCGGATTACCGTCGAGCGCGATCACCTTCATTTTGTGCCCGGCCAGCGCGATGCGGCGGTTTTCGATAGCACTTGCATTCAGAAAATGAATCAACAACCGCTGGCCTTCCCGCACGCGAATGGGATCGCCGGATCCAAGCGCCTTGTCGTTGATCGAATAGGTCATCGAACCGACTTCAAGGCCGTCGGGGTCGGTGTTCAGCGCGGCAGGCTTTTCCAGCAATGGTCCATCATGGGTATCGTCGTCTTCGTCATCCATCATCGCGGTAAAGAACGGCTCCCAATCGCGGAGCGCAAGGAAAAGTTCCTGGTCGTAATGGCCGGGATTGTCGGCGCCCTCAACGTACAGAAACCCGAACTGGCCGGTGTAAGCCCCCTTGTGAAGATCCGCCATGGCCATGGCGTGCGAGTGGTACCACCGGCTTCCCGCCGGACGCGGCGTGAATTGGAACCGTCGCCGGCCATGCTGCGGTACGAGTGGCGAACCTTCTTCCTCTGTGCCATCCACTTCCGGCGGAATCAGCATGCCGTGCCAATGTACGAGCTCCGGCGTGTCCGTATCGTTGATCACATCTACAGTGACCGTCTTTCCTTCCCGCATTCGCAGCACCGGCCCCGGTGCGGAGTTGTTATAGCCGACGGTCGAGATAATGTGGGAGCGGTCCAGTTCGACGGTGACTGGGCCGATGCGCAGGGTATGATCGGCGTTAGCGTCGGGTGTCGCGGCCTGGGGCGGATCGACCTGAGCGGCAAGCGGCAGGCGCGCAATTCCTGCATGGGCCAAGGCCATGCCGCCGAGTTGGAGGAAATTGCGCCTCTGCACAATCGTCGTTTTCGCTCCGGCTGGACATTCTTGGATGGTCTCACGGTGAAAGCAGCGGGACAAGCGAGGTCAATATCCGTGCAACTGCAACCAACAATGGATATTCATCGTCTAATTGTTCTCGCCCCTTGACGCCCCGCTGCGGAGGCCCTGCATGAAGTTTTCACATGTTGTGATGGCAGGTGTGACGGCTGCCCTCTGCTGCGTGGGGCTCTGCGCCCAGCGGACCGCGGACTTCGGTTTCGGCGACGATGATTCGCCTTCCAACGTGAAGGCGGAGTTTTACTGGTCGCGCCTGGCCTATTCCTCAAATATGGCCAGCATCAACCCCTATGCCAGACACGGATGGTATCGATCCTGGTCGCGCGATTATCCGAAAGCGGACCGGCAGTTTCTGATCGCCATGCACCGGCTGACGCGCATTGACGGACGCCCCACCGAACAAGTGGTCACCCTCAATAACAACGACATTTTCAACTATCCATGGATTTATGCAGTTCAGGTGCAAAACTGGAGTTTCACCGATTCCGAAGCCAAGCGCTTGCGTGAGTACCTGCTGAAGGGCGGTTTCCTGATGGTGGACGATTTCCACGGTACCGAGGATTGGGAAAATTTCATGAATGGTATGCGCCAGGTGCTTCCCGACCGTCCGGTTGAGGACTTGCAAAGCGGCGACGAAATCTTTCACACGCTGTATGACATCGACGACAAGATGCAGATACCCGGTGAGCAGTATGTCTGGTCTGGCCGCACATACGAGAAAGACGGCTACCAGCCGAAGTGGCGCGCCATTCGCGACGACAAGGGCCGCATCATCGTGGCCATCTGCCACAACATGCATTTAGGCGACGCCTGGGAGTGGGCGGATGACCCGAATTACCCGGAGACGTTTGCGTCGATGGCGTTCCGCGTAGGGCTGGACTATATCCTCTATGGTATGACGCATTAGTGCGCACAGTGCATCCGGCGAGAGCCGAATCGTAATAGTAAAAGATTTGCGCAAGTGACTTAGGGCTAGAAGGGTGGATGTTCCAATTTTTATTCAAGTACCCGGTTCCGGTATTTACGAAGGGACGATTCGTGCTGCTTGCGGGTTGGCCGTCATGGGCATTGGCAGCATTGATTGTTGCCGCCGCCGGGGGACTGGCGCTGCTGATCCGCTGGAAGTTGCGTCGTGCAACGCCTGAACTGCGAAGCTGGCGCGGGTGGCTGCTTTGGGGACTGCAGTCGGCGCTTGTGGCGCTGGTGCTTTTGCTGCTCTGGCAGCCTGCAATATTGGTGAGCGAGTTGAACTCTCAGCAGAATATTATCGCCGTGGTCGTGGACGATTCGCGCAGCATGCGCATCGCAGACAGTGACGGGAAGACCCGCGAAGCCGCGGCGATTGCGGCCCTGGAGGATGGCGTTCTCGCTGGACTGCAGAAACGTTTCCAGACACGAGTGTACCGCTTGGGCAGTACGCTCACACGAGTCGACGGGCCCCGACAAATCGCACCGGTGGAACCAGCCACGCACATTAGCGACGGCCTGAAACAACTGGCCACGGAAACTGCGGACTTGCCATTGGGAGCCGTCCTCTTGCTCAGCGACGGCAGCCAGAATACGGCAGGCACCGGCGGCTCGGGGATCAGTCTCGATGCTCTGCAGGCACTGCGGAACCGGCGATTGCCGGTTCACACAGTAGGCTTCGGCAAAGAGGAAGCCGCGCACGACATTGAAATTGAGGATGTCAGTGTGGCCCCGACAGCCACGGCCAATGCGCGTATCGCCGCCACAATCAGCCTCACACAGCGCGGCTATGCGGAGCAGAAGGCGAAACTCACCGTGCGCGACGGAGACAAATCTCTGGCGGAGCGCGAAATCACTTTGCCACCGGACGGACGCGTGCAAACCGAACCGCTTTTCTTTCCTAGCGGCGCCGCGGGTGCAAAAAGTCTGGCGTTCAGCGTGGAACCGCTGCCTGGCGAAGAAAACTTGGCGAACAACGCCGTGTCGCGACCAATTCTCGTGAGCGACGCGAAGCGAAGGATTTTGTACGTCGAGGGCGAGCCGCGCTGGGAATACAAATTCATTCGCCGAGCTGAAGACGACGATCCGACCGTGCAACTGGTTTCCATGCTGCGTACCAGTGAAAACAAGATTTACCGGCAAGGTATTCGAGATTCGAGCGAGCTGGCGGATGGGTTCCCGTCGCGGCCGGAGGATTTGTTCGGCTATGCGGGCATCATTATCGGCTCGGTTGATGCGGATTACTTCACGCCGCTGCAACAGGAACTTTTACGCGAGTATGTCGATCGCCGCGCCGGCGGCATTCTGTTTTTGGGGGGCCGTTATTCGCTGAGCGACGGAGGCTGGGCGGCATCGAGTTTGAACGATTTGCTTCCCACCTTTCTGCCGGCGGGAAATCACAATTTCCATCGCAACGCCGCAACTGTCGAATTGACTCCGGAAGGCGTGGACTCGCCGATTACGCAGATCCTGGATGATCCGGAGAAAAACGCCCTGCGCTGGAAGAAGCTGGCGTATCTGGCCGACTACGAAGATGCCGGTGCGCCGAAACCAGGTGCTACCGTGCTCGCCGATATGAATGCGGGACGGCGCAAATTGCCGCTGCTGATCACCGAGAGTTACGGTCACGGCCGCACTGCCATCATGGCAACCGGCGGCACCTGGCGATGGCAGATGAGCGAGGCGCTTGGCGATCCCTCGCACGATCTTTTCTGGCAGCAACTTCTGCGCTGGCTGATCGCCGAGTCGCCGGGTCCAGTGGTCGCGTCCATGCCGGAGCGGTTGCTGATGGATGAAGGGCAGGCGCGGCTCACGGCGCAAGTGCGCGACCAGCAATTTCATCAGGCTGCAAACGCACACGTCACCGCGCACATTCTGGGACCGGAAGGCGTGAATGCGCTGGTTGACCTCACGCCTTCCGAGGAAACGCCGGGACTATATCAAACCGAATGGACCGCGGAAAAGCCGGGCACGTATGTCGCGGAAGTCGTCGCGGAATCCGGCGGCAGCCAGCCACAGGAACTCGGCCGCGACGTGGTGATGTTCCAGCGCGAGGACGGAGCCGCGGAGAACTTTCATACCGAACAGAATCGCCATTTATTGGAACAACTGGCAGCGGAGACCGGCGGGCGGTACTGGAAATCGTCGGACTTGAAGAACCTGCCGCGGGATATCTCGTATTCGGAGGCGGGTATCTCCGTTCGCAGCACGAAGGAACTCTGGGACATGCCGATCGTGTTCCTGCTGTTGCTCGGGTTGCCGATTGGCGAGTGGCTGTTGCGCCGCAAGTGGGGCGTGATATGAAGCATGCGTTGCTGCTGGCGATGGCGTGTGCGGTTGCGGTCCAGGCGCACGCCGCAACGTATTACGTCATCGTGGCCGGGTTGGGTGGAGAGCCGGATTACGAGCAGCGCTTTACGGCAGCGGCGAAAGATCTGGACAGAATCTTCAAGGCGTCGGGCCCCACGGCGCACGTCTACACGCTGTCCGGGCCGCAAGCCACGGCAACACAGCTTACGGAGACGATGGGAGCGGTAGCTCGAGACGCCAAAGCCAACGACGACTTCGCACTAATCCTGATTGGCCATGGTTCGTTCGA
Organism: Candidatus Acidiferrales bacterium; assembly: GCA_963701055.1. Classification (GTDB taxonomy): domain Bacteria; phylum Acidobacteriota; class Terriglobia; order Acidiferrales; family UBA7541; genus Acidiferrum. Next base: position 6,815,046 of record OY969563.1, read on the forward strand.
CGGCGTGGAATACAAGTTCAATCTTGTTGGTCCGGATGTGACCGGAGCACAGATCGCAGCACTGTGCGATCGCATCGCCGCAAAGCGCCAGCTTGTTGTGGACACAACCAGCGCGAGCGGAGGCGCGTTGCAGGTTCTCGAGCGTCCAGGCCGCGCCGTGATCGCCGCAACCAAATCAGGAACGGAAAAGAACGCCACAGTTTTTGCGCGGTATTGGGTTGAAGCGCTCCAGGATACGACTGCGGACGTCGACAAGAGTGATTCCATCAGTGCCATGGAAGCGTTTACATACGCCGCGAAGAAAACTGCCGCATTTTACGATTCGCAGAAACGCCTCGCAACCGAGCATGCGGTTTTCAACGACGTAGGCACCGGTGAGCCAGTGCGCGAAGCTGGAAACGGACAAGGCGCGCTTATGTCCAGCTTCACCTTGCTGCGACTCGGCACAAGCCAGCAGGCGGCAAACGATCCGGCGAAGCGCGCGCTGCTCAACAAGAAAGATGAACTGGAGCAGAAAATTGACACGCTGAAGTACCAGAAAGCCGCAATGGATCCCGATGATTACAAAAAGCAATTGACGGACACGCTGGTGGAATTGGCGAAGGTGCAGGAGGAGCTGGACAAATGAGACGGCTCCTCGCTCTCGCTCCGGTTTTCCTGTTCGCGTTTGTTGCGGCAGCGCAGGCGGCTGTCCCCACAGACTGCTGGAATCTGCGCAAGCACGGACATCCCTCGGAAGCGCAAACGTGCTTCGAGAACCTTACGCGAAGCGGCGATGCCTATTTCCGCGCCGAAGGTTTCTGGGGACTGGAATCTTGGGAGCAGGCGAATGAGCAGTTCCGTCTCGCCACGCAGCCCGCGAACAGCAAAGCTCTCTATAAAGTGCGTTGGGGAATGTTGTTGCACGAGCGCTTCAATGACACCGATGCGGCCGGCCTCTTTCGTGAAGCGCTGGCCAAGGATCCGTCCAATGCGGGCGCGTATCTTGGGTTAGCCGTAGTGTCAGCGGATGGATTTGACGGCAAAGCCGCGGAATATTTGGCGAAGGCCATCCAGCTCGATCCGAAGCTGGCGGTTGCGCATGAACTCATGGCCGATTTTGCGCTCGCGAACGACGATCGTGGCGCAGCCGCGGCGGAGGCCGATAAAGCGATCGCGTTGGAGGACGACGCACTCGATGCCATGGCGATTCACGCGGCCATCGAGCTGATTGCGGATCGCTCTCCCGATGCCTGGTTCGCAAAGATTCGGGCGATCAATCCGCGTTATGGCGAAGCATATGCCCGTGTGGCGCGCCAGCTGGAGTTGCACTACCGCTACGAGGACGCTGTCACGTATTACCGCAAAGCGATCGAAGCCGATCCGCGATTGTGGGCGGCGCATTCCGCGCTCGGCATCGATCTGATGCGTTTGGGCAAGGAAGACGAGCCGTTCAAGGAGCTTGAGCTCAGCTACAACAACGGCTATCGCGACGCCGCAACCGTGAATAGCTTGCGCCTGCTGGACAGTTATAAGAACTTCGACACCTTTCGCGACAGCGCGACCATCCTGAAGCTGAACAAAACGGAAGCCACACTGCTGTTGCCGTACATGCAAGCCGAGTTGCACACGATCCTCGTCACCTATGAGAAAAAATATCGCATGAAGCTTCCTGGTCCCGTGCAGGTAGAGGTTTATCCAAACCACGAGGATTTCGCGGTGCGCACCATGGGCATGCCGGGGCTGGGCGCCCTGGGAGTTACATTCGGCGAGGTAGTGGCGATGGACAGCCCGTCGGCACGCAAGCCCGGCGATTTCAATTGGGGATCGACGCTGTGGCATGAGATGAGCCACGTGTTCATTCTGACTGCGACAAATCATCGCGTGCCGCGCTGGTTCACGGAAGGACTGGCTGTGCACGAGGAAGGCGAGCGCTCGCCGGAATGGAAAAACCGCGTTACACCGGAAGTGTTAGTCGCCATTCGCGACAAGAAATTGCTGCCGGTGGCCACGCTCGATCGCGGCTTTGTCTCTCCGGAATACCCGTCCCAGGTGATCGTCTCTTACTTCCAGGCCGGCAGCATTTGCGACTTTGTGAAGGAGAAATGGAGCGAAGGAAAACTGCTCGACATGGCCCACTCTTATGCGAAGTTGCAGACGACTCCGCAGGTGATCCAGCAGGATCTCGGCATTGCGCCTGACGATTTCGACAAGCAATATCTCGCTTGGATCGGCCAGAAATATGGAACCGAGGCAGCGCACTTCGACGAATGGCGGCAAAAGCTGAAAACGCTCTATGCCGCGGCGCAGCAAAAACAATACGACGTCGTGGTGCAACAGGGCCCCGCAATCCTGGCGATGTATCCGGAATACGTAGACGAAGCAAACGTCTACCTGCTAATGGCCGACGCAGATAAAGCGAAAGGCGACGCCAGGTCTGAGGCCGCCATCCTCACGGCGTATGAACACGAAGGTGGCCAGATGCCGGCGGTGCTGAAGCGTCTCGCCGCGTTGGAAGAGGCCGCCGGAAAACCGGCACAAGCGGCAGCGACGCTCGAACGCGTGAATTACATCTACCCGGTCAAGGATGAAGACTTGCATCGCCGGCTGGGCGATCTGCTGTTTGCGGAAAAACAGTATGACGGAGCGATCCGCGAATACAGCGCGCGTGTCGCGTCGAATCCCGTCGACAAGGCCGGCGCAGAGTTCAACCTGGCACAAGCGTATTTTGCCGCGGGACAGAAGGACAAGGCGCAAGAGAGTGTGCTGGCCGCCCTCGAAACCGCTCCCGGCTACCGGCCGGCGCAAAAACTATTGCTGGAGTTGCAGCGGCCGCCCACAAAATCCAATTGAAGAGGAAGGAAATCGATGGCTTCCATTGCCGGATTAAATCAAGACGCAGCTGCTCTCCAGAAACGTATCGAGCGCTTCCACGCGGTGCGCGAAGCAATCCTGAAGCAGGTGCGCGAGGTCATCGTGGGCCAGCAGGAAGTGCTGGACCAGATATTGATTGGCATCTTTATCGGTGGACACTGCCTGTTGACCGGCATGCCCGGCACCGCAAAGACATTGATGGTACGCACCATCGCCGAAGCGCTAGGGCTGCAGTTCCGGCGTATCCAGTTCACCCCAGACTTAATGCCATCCGATATCACCGGCACGGATATCATCGAGGAAGATCTTACGACTGGCCATCGAAAATGGACCTTCGTCGAAGGGCCAATCTTCGGCAACATCCTTTTGGCCGACGAAATTAATCGCACGCCTCCGAAGACCCAGTCCGCTCTCCTCGAAGCAATGCAAGAGCATTCCTGCACCGTGCGCGGGCACCTCTACAAATTACCGGCGCCCTTCTTCGTGCTGGCCACGCAGAACCCCATCGAATTGGAAGGAACCTATCCTCTACCCGAAGCACAATTGGACCGTTTCCTGTTCAACGCAATCCTGGATGACCTGAGCGCGGAAGACGAACTGAAGGTGATCGACCTGACGACGGCGAATCGCGTTGCGAAGATCGAAGCCGTGGCCACGGCGGAAGATCTGCTCGACTTCCAGCAGCTCGTGCGCATGGTGCCTATCGCGGAAACACTTGCGCGATACGTTGTAAGCCTGGTGCGCTCCACGCGGCCGAAAAGCGAAAACGCACCCGATTTCGTAAAGAAATATGTAAATTACGGCGCCAGCGTACGTGCGGCTCAATTCGTTGTGCTCGCGGCGAAAGCGCGGGCGCTCTCCCATAAGCGCTATCACGTGACCTACGAAGACATCACCTCAGTGGTGGTACCGGTGTTGCGTCATCGCATTTTGTTGAACTTCCACGCGGAATCCGACCGCATCGATGCGGACGAAATCCTTAAAAGACTCATCGCGTACGTGCAGCCAAAGGAGACTTGATGCAGCGCTTCCTCGATCCCCAAGTTCTCGCGGGCATCTCTTCGCTGGATCTGGTCGCGAAGACGGTAGTGGACGGCTTTGTGGCCGGTCTTCATCGCTCGCCGGACTTCGGCTTCAGTCAGGAGTTCGCGGAGTATCGCGCCTACACCCCGGGCGACGACCTGCGCCACGTGGACTGGAACTTGTTTGCGCGCACTGAACGCTGCTACCTGAAGCGTTATCGCGGCGAAACCAACAGCCAGCTCACCGTGATGCTGGACGCCAGCAACTCGATGCAATACACCTCCGGTCCGCCGAGGAAGATGGATTATGCGCGCTACATTGCCGCGTCGCTCTTTTATCTCGCCATTCACAATCAGCGCGATGCGGCAGGCCTGATCGTGTTTGACGACGAGGTGCGCGAGTACATCAAGCCGTCCACGCGACCGGGACAACTTGCGCGCCTCTTCGCGGGACTCGAGCAAGCCGAACCGCGTGCGCTGACGAATTTTGCCAAGCCTCTCAAACACCTTGAGAGTTTCCGGCACCGCCGCGGTATCGCCATCGTAATCTCGGACTTCTATGAGGATCCTGAAACCATTGTGCACACCATTGCGCCGATGCGGTTTCGCGGCAACGACGTGGTCCTGTTTCATATTCTCGATCCGCAGGAAGTCCGGCCGGTGCTGAACGGATCGGCGATTCTTGTCGATCTCGAAACCGATCGAAGGATCGAAGTTGTCCCCGAATATGCGAAGACCACGTATCGCGCGAAGATCGATGCGCATATCGAAAATCTTCGGTCGCGCGCACGCGGCGCGGGCATCGATTACCACTTGCTCGTCACGGATCAGCCTCTCGACCGGGCGCTGCGAGAGTATCTTTCTCTGCGGAAGGCGGCGAACTAATGGGCTTTCTCGCGCCATGGTTTTTGGGTGGGCTGGTCGCGCTGGGGGTGCCGGTCTTTTTGCACTTGCTGCGACATCATCGGGCCACGCCGCGACCGGTGAGTTCGCTGATGTTCTTCGAGCGGGGTACGCAGAGCTCCACGCGGTACCGGCGGCTCCGGCATCTGGTGTTGTTCGCGCTGCGATTCGCGTTGGTGCTGCTGGTCGTGCTCGCATTTGCCAATCCGTTTGTGCGGCATGCCGCGGCGGACGCAAACGGGCGGCTGCTTTTGATTGTGCTGGATAACTCGTTCAGCATGCGCGCCGGAACGCGGTTCACGGACGCGAAACAGCAAGCCCTGGCCGCCCTGGCCGCAAAACCGCATACGCAGAAAGCCCAGATCATGACTCTCGGCGGCCAGTTCGCCGTCTTGACGCAGGCAATCGCCGACGAAGCGCAGTTGCGCGCGGCTCTGGAAAGCGTGCAGCCGGGCGATGGGCGCGCAAATTTCGGCGAGCTGGGGCGCGCCATTCGCCAACTGTCAGAGACGGTGCGCGGCCCAATCGATCTTCACCTGTTCAGCGACATGCAGCGAACGGCGATGCCCGCAAACTTTGCGGACATGGTTCTACCGAACAACGTAACTCTGTTGCTGCAACCTGTCGCGATGGGTGCAGCGCCGCCGAACTGGACGGTGGAGAGCGTCGACGCGCCGGCGGTTTTGTCCGATCCGAAAGATCCCAAGCGGTCTCGCGTAAAGGCAGTGGTGGCAGGCTTCAGTACGCCGGCGATTGCGAAAACGACGTCGCTGGTGGTGAATGGCAAAGTCATTGCGACACGAAAGGCAGACGTCCCGGCGAATGGCCGCGCCACAGTTGAGTTTGCGCCGCTCGATGTGGGATTCGGATTCAACCGCTGCGAGGTGCGCATCGAAGGCGGAGACGCCTTCCCTGCCGATGATGCGAGCATGTTTGCCGTGCGACGCTCGGACTCCGAACGGGTTCTATTCGTGCACGCCGCGAGTGAGACGCGCTCGGCGCTGTACTTTGGGTCTGCGTTAGAAGCCGCCGCGCAAGGAGCACTCGTGTTGCAATCCGTCGCTGCGGAGCAAGCCACTGACCTGGATCCGTCGAAGTACGCCTTCGTAGTCCTCTCGGATGCCGTCGTGTTGCCTTCAATTTTCGAACACGCGCTTGCGCAGTACGTGGCGAAGGGTGGCAGCGTACTGATCGCGCTGGGCACGGCTGCGGCACATAATGCGCGGATCCCGCTGTGGGATAGCAGTGTGAAAGACGTACACGAGTATTTGCGCGCCGGCAATCCGGCAACTATCGGCCAGGTCGACTTCAGCTATCCAGCACTGGCACAAGAGCAACCTGGACATGACAACGGCGGCTGGGCGGACGTGAAAATCTTTTACGCGGCGGTGTTGGACGCGGGCCAGGCTCGCGTGGCGGCGCGGCTGGCGGACGGCACGCCACTTTTGCTCGACAAACAGTTGGGCGAAGGCCATGTAGTACTCCTCACTTCGGGCCTTGAAAATCTAACGAACGACCTGCCTTTGCATCCGGTGTTTGTGGTTTTCGTGGACCGCACGTGGCGCTATCTATCCGGCAGTGAACGGCTGAGTGGATCGCGCCTGGTGGATGCGTTCGTCCAACTGCGCTCGGCTGGTGAGCCGGTCGGCGCGGCGACGAATATCGAAGTGATTGATCCGGACGGGCGAAGACCGCTTTCGCTGGCCGAGGCACGAACGGTGCAATCGTTCAGGTTGGAGCGCGCAGGGTTCTACCAGATTCGATTTGCGAACGGACGCGATGCCGTCATTGCCGTGAATCCCGACCGGCGTGAATCGGATCTGCAACCGTTGGCCAAGGATGTACAGCAACTGTGGAGTGGAAGTTCCACAGGCGACGCATCGCAAACGGCGGCCGCCGCTCCGGTCAAAGCGACATATCGGGCCGCAAGCCTGTGGTGGTACGTTATGCTGCTTGCGTTGCTGGTCGCTTTAGCAGAAATGATTTTCGCCAGCGGCTACATGGGCACGCCGCGGGAGGAAGTATGAGCAACCACAGCGAGCTCAATTCTTACATTGCACAGCTGCAGAAAAGATTGCGGCTGGGGGCATGGCTGCGCGGTGCGGCCATCTTTACCGGCACCGCGCTCTTGGTCACGGTCGCGCTCGTGCTCATACTCAATCGTTTCGCCTTCCCGGCGCATGGCGTCACTGCGGCACGATTGGCCATCTTCGTTGCGCTTGCCGTCGTGGCAGTGTTTGGAATTGCGGTACCCCTGATTCGCGCAACAAGAGAGTGGGCGGTGCGCAACGCCGAAGCCGCAAATCCTGCCCTTGAACAACGACTGACGACTTTCCAGGATCGCGCCAGCAAAGACGATCCCTTCCTGGAACTTTTGGCGGCCGATACGCTGGCGCGCACGCGCGGCACGCAGCCATCATCGCTGGTTCCAGACAACCGTCTGTTCGCACTCGGCGGCGCGGGGCTCGCGTGTCTTGCCGTGCTGGTGTGGATGATCGCGGCCGGTCCAGGTTATCTGGGCTACGGAGCGTCACTGCTTTGGACGAACGCGAACGCTGCTCCGATTTATGCCATCGCAGTCACTCCGGGGAACGCCACCGTGCGGCGCAACAGCGATCAGTTGATCACGGCTCATGTCACGCGCTTGCGGCCGGGCAAAGCGCAACTCTTCGCGCGCTATCAAAGCTCCAATGTTTGGGAACCCGCCATAATGCAGGCCGCACCTGACTCCGGCGGAGGCGCAACCTACCAATTCGTTTTCGCTGGGCTGCCTGAAAACGTCGAATATTACGTAACCGCCGGCCCGCTTGTCTCTTCGCATTTCAAAGTGCGCGTCGTGGATTTGCCATCCGTTAAACACATCAGCGTTACCTATCACTATCCGGCATGGACCGGAATGAAGCCGTCCACCGAGGAAAGTTCCGGCGACCTGCGCGCCATTGAAGGAACGGACGCCTCCATCGAAGTAAAGATGGATCGTCCCTTGAAGGATGGCCAACTAACGCTCGACGATGGCCAGGTTATTCCTCTCAAAGGCGGCGCCGGCAACACATACAAGGGCTCGATTCATTTGGCGAAGGACGGCGCATATCATTTGGCCGAGACCGACGAAGGGCAGCAGGTCCGGCTCTCCGAGGATTACTTCATCGCTACAGACAAGGCTTTACCGCCGGAAATCTCAATCGAACGTCCCGGCGGTGACTATCGCGCGAGCCCCATCGAGGAAGTCACCGTGGGCGTGAAGGCTGCCGACCAGTTCGGCCTGCATGACATGCATCTTCACTACTCCGTGAACGGCGGACCGAACCGCGATGTGGATTTGCTCAAGTCGCCCGGCGCAAAAAGCGCCGATGGTTCCTTCACGCTTCCCCTGGAAGATTTCAAGCTGGTCCCCGGCGATTTAGTAAGCCTTTATGCCACTGCCAGAGACGGACACAGCGAAGCGCGCACAGACATTGCGTTCATTCAGGTCGAACCTTTCGAACGCGAGTTTTCGCAGTCTCAACAAAGCGGCGGCGGTGCCGGTGGTGGCGGAGGAGCCAACAAACAGACGGAAATTTCCAAGCGCGAAAAGGAATTGATCGCCGCAACCTGGAAGCAGCAAAACGATAAGACCGCGACTCCCAAAGACGCGGCGGCTGCGGGGCAGTTCCTTTCTGACGCACAAGAGAAGCTGCGCGATCAGGTGGCAGCGCTCTCGATCCGCATGCAGAGCCGCGATATCTCCGAAGCCAACGAAGAGTTCACCGATTTCGATAAAGATATGCAGGACGCCGCCGCGGCCATGGCGCCTTCGGCGGAAAAGTTGAAGGGCATGAAGTGGAAGGATGCGATTCCATTGGAGCAGAAAGCGCTTCAGTCCCTGCTCCGGGCCGAGGCGACTTTCCGGAAGATCGAGGTTGCCTTCGGCCAACAGGGAGGAGCTGGGGGAAGCGGCGGCAACGCAGGCCGCGACCTGGCGAGCCTCTTCGACCTGGAATTGGACACCGAAAAAAATCAGTACGAGACGGCGCAAACCGCCTCGCCTGCCCAGCAGCATGAGAAAGATGTGGAAGATGCGCTCGAAAAACTCGACGCCTTGGCCAAACGCCAGGAAGAGTTGGCCAACCAGCAACACAACCCGCAGCAAAGTTTCCAGGAACGCTGGCAACAGGAAATGCTGCGGCGCGAAGCAGAACAGCTGCAACGCCAAATGGAGCAGTTGGCGCGAAACGGCCAGCAGGGCGCCAACGGAGCACAGCAGGACTCGCAACAGCAGAGCGCGTCATCGCAGAACGGTTCGCAATCGTCGCGCCAACACCCCGGTAGCCAATCTTCCCGATCGCAGGCGGGCGCATCCGGGGATCAGCGAATCGAGCAAGCGCTCAAACGTTTGCAACAAGCCACCGACGCGATGAAGCGCAACGGCAACCCACAACAGAGCGCAGCCGGACAACAGGCCGCGGACCAGTTGCGCCAAGCCTCGAATCTGCTCGCCGGCACGCAGCAGCAACTCGCCTCCGGCAAGGTGGGCTCTCTTGCGAACGAGGCCGGCCGCCTGACCCAGGAGGAGCGCGCGCAAGCCGACCGGATCAACAAGTTCGCCGGCCAGCAGCCCGACCCCAACGCCACGAATCTCGACGCAATGTTGGGACGCCTTCATGAGCGCGATCGCTTGGCGAAAGACCGGCAGCAACTCTCCAACGATCTATCGAACTTGCAGAGGAACCTCCGCGAAGCTGCGCGCGAGATGGCCTCCGCCCAACCGGGCGTTGCCAAAAAGTTGCGCGAAGCTCTGTCGGAGATGGATGAGTCCGATCTCGACAATCGTGTGCAAAGAACCGCGGACTGGTTGCGGCGGGGAATCAATCCAAATGCAAACGGCACCGAAGGCGAGATCGCACAAGGTCTCGGGAAATTGGACCAGCAGCTACAACAGGCACAGAAAACAGTGGATCAGGGTGAGCCGGGCCAACGCGGCACCGACCACGGCGGCGAAACAACGGCGCTCGATCAAGTGGAAGGCCTGCGTAAACAGCTTGAAGCCATGGCCTCGTCGCAAGGCGGTCAGCGCGGCGGAGAGCAGGGACAGAACCGCGCAGGCCAGAGCGGAGATGTCCGCAACGGTGGTGGCCGCAATTCAGATGGCACCGTCTGGGGCAACATCAACACCGGCAACAATCGCTATGGCCAACCGGGCCAGCCTTCTGCTTCCCCGGACGCCTCCGGCAATCCCACAGACACCGAGCGCACTTTTCGCCAAAGCGTGCGCGCGCTGGACCAGCTCCGCCAATTGGTCCGTGATGATCCAGAAGTGGCGAGAGAAGTTGCGGAACTTGCGCGCCAGATGCAACTGCTCGATCCTAGCCGCTTCCCGGGCAATCCCGCAATGCTGGAGCAAATGCATCGCGAAGTGCTCAGCTCCGTCGACCGTCTGGAGCTCCAGTTGCAACGCGATGCGGCCTCGACCCAGGCTCGCACAGGAAAATCCTCCGCCGTTCCATCGGGCTATCAGGAATCCGTCGCCGAATATTACAAACGGCTGAGTAAAAATCCGTAGGGAGCCAGGGAATGAAACTATTTCGTCGAGGCCTCATCAAGCTTGCTTTGCCGGTCTGTTGCGCCCTCGGCCTCGTGGCTGCCATGTTTGCCCAACGTCCGTTCCGCCAATATCCATCCGTCGAATATGGTGAATCGACGCCGTTGCCTTCAGACTGGCAGCGCCCGGGCGAATGGGCTTTTGCGCGGCTCATGTATCCGCCCGGACCCAACGACGGTTATCGCGGCCGTTTCGACGGTGATTGGCGGCAAGGCATGTCACTGTGGACGCAAGACGGGCCTCCCGCCGATCGTGCCATGGCCGCCGCTGTTCGCCGCCTCACGCGCATCGACGCGCGATCCGTGGAGCAAGACGTGAATCTCGATGATGGCGGCGAAGTCTACAATTGGCCGTGGCTTTACGCCGTCCAGGTAGGCGAATGGGGAATCACGCAACATCAGGCGAATGTCCTGCGAGACTATCTGTTGCGCGGCGGCTTCTTGATGGCCGACGATTTTCACGGCGCTTACGAATGGCAGATGTTTACCGAGCGCATGCGCATGGTTTTTCCGGATCGTCCCATCGTCGATATCCCCGATAACGATCCGATATTTCACACTCTGTTCGATCTCGACGACCGCTATCAGATTCCCGGCGAAGCCCACGTGCGCCGCGGCTACAAAGTGCCGGACTATCCCCAGGGGCCCAATGATGGAAAGGGAGCCCACTGGCGCGCTATCTATGACGACAAAGGCCGCATCATGGTCGCCATCTCCTACAATTCCGATATTGGCGATTCGTGGGAATGGTCCGATCGCCCCTCCTACCCCGAGCGCTTCTCCGCCCTCGGCATCCGCATCGGCGTCAACTACGTCGTCTACGCCATGACCCACTGACCATCATCCATCAGCCAGCAAGATCGTTGGGTAATCCCTCGACGCCTTCCTGCCTTTTGTAGCGGTTGAGCATTTTCTCCTCCAGCGGAATGTAGACGCCCATATCCTGAGTGCTGGCGGTCTGCTGCGTATTGTCGAACGGGAAGAAAAAGGAATCGCCGAAGAACACCGAGTGGAACCGCCAGCTCTTTTTGTTCGAGGCTCAGGATGCGGCCATGCCGGCCGATCTCAACTATAATTTTATCTACGAGCAACTCTTCCATTGCCCCGACGGGTTGATCTCTTTTTCATCCGCGCAGAGGATTCATGTCCGTTCTTTCCGTGTTCAGCGAAGAAAGTCGCGCTGCTGCGGAATGCGCGAGCGATCTCTACTCCTATCTCGCGTTCTCTTTGAGGGGAAGGGGAATTGACGAGGAAATGTTTTCCCACGTGTTGGGTGAGGAGACCGCCCACCGTCTGGTTTGGCCCACAAAATTTTATATGAGTACCAAGATAAGCACACTCTAAGGTGCAAGAGGCTCAAACTGTAGTCTGATTTAGTTATGCAGGAAACCGCCCGGAAGTATCATCGCCGGAGCCGCCGAATCAACGTCAGCCAGCCTGTGAGGCTCATCCCTTCCATACCCCGTGGTGAGCTGTTGGAGGAAATCGGAACCACCAGTAATGTCTCGCAGGAAGGATTTTACTTTCTCACCAAAGGTGAACACTACGAAGAAGGCATGCGCTTGCTGGTGACAATCCCTTATCACTCCTCCCGCCGCCCCCATGACCGGGAATACCTCGCACAAGTCGTTCGGGTAGAACTGCTCGACGATAGCCAGCGTGGGATCGCGGTCCAATTACTGTCGCCGGTCGGAGGACTTCAGTGAAATTGCTGAAAGTCGCCCCATGTTTCTCAGCAGCTAGGAGTCTTTATGACAGTCTCAAAGACCCATTGGTGCCTTGTCGTTTTTCGATGTATCAATTGTGGAAAGAACGAAGCATTTGCTGAAGATTGTTTTGAAGGTAAACCGAGCGAAGACCAAATCAGGCGCAAGGTATACCAAGCTATCTGCAGGTATTGCGGCTGGGAGGGTGAGGTTCGTGGTCTCTCCGCCGTAGAAATGCGCAGCGGAGTCGAGCGTAGAACGGGGATTCGTACGAAGTAATGACGTCGGCCTCGTGTTTGACGGCTAGGAACGCGAAGCAATTTTCCAGTCAGTCCTTTTCCACGGGAATTTGGTTTGACTCGGACATATATGGACGCGAACAATCACGGCCCTGACCTCCCGCCGGTTACGACAAACTGTCCCAATCTGGACTTAAAGTTATGAAATTCTTCGTTCCAGACCAACCGCCAGAACATGCCGAGGATATCTCGGTAAACGCTCATGACCTCGCATTAGATTTAACCTGAGAAGAACGCAGTACCTCTCTCGGAACCTGCCATCATCCCACACATTCCGGACAACCCCCCCCGCTCAGGTGCTATGATGCCCACCTTGCTCGTAAGCAAATGCCCTGAGTTCAAGTATCGAGGAGACAAAATATGCCTAAGGTAATGGTCACAGCGCAGGTTCAAGACCCGGTGAAATGGGAAAAAGGCTTCCGGACGCACGGCGACCTGTTTCGAGGTTATAGTCTCCGCGCACCAATCCATTTTACGATCGCTGGGAATGACGTTGCGATCTGCTTTGAGCCCGAGAACCTGGATACGTTTAGGCGATCTATGGAGTCGCAGGCGACGGCCGATGCAATGGCCTTTGATGGCGTCAAGCGTGAAACCGTGAAGACGTTTGTCCTGGACAAAGAGATGAAGCTGTAGAACGGCGGCCCTGCGTGAAGAATAGCAGGCTTGATTATTAATTTTAACGAATCGTGGCTATTGCTTGGTGTAGATGGACACGCTGGTTTGGGCCTTGCCTTTGGGAATTTTTCGCCCTGCCTCCACGAGTGTAATGCTGCCACCGCATTCGCTACACGCGCACCTTAGACTTTGTGTTCCATATGATTTCCCCGGTATACCGCCAGTTCTTCAAGATGTGCCGGACAGACGAAACACACCACGATTGGCTTATCCGTCCCTGCTGTGGCTGTGGCGACTTCACCCCTTCACTGTTCAACTGAAACGCGATGCGCTTCAGCGATTGGTCCTTGCTGTACATCTCGAACAGGTGCCGAATCGTGGCGGCTTCACTCTCAACGATTTCGAGCTTCACGCAGTCTGCGTCTAGCGAAGTCGTGACGGGAGGACTTGAGCACACTCAGCAAATCCGTTCATCGGCGGCGACTCGGCGGAGTGGATGCCAAAGACACGCCGGATTGGATTTGGGGCAGCGACCTGCAATGCGTATGGGCAGCCCTGTAGGTAGTTTTCTCTCCGCCCGTACCATGGGAAATTCGACCTCTGTTCAACGGCCTAAGGTGCGTCGCATGATATGACGCAACGAGCAGAGCCGGCAGCTGTTTTTGTTACCCCCTGAACATAAGGACGCCCATCATGAAACGACACAGATTCTTCTATTGTATAGACGCTTCACATACCGTCTGCCGTCGCATGATGTGGCTTTTGCTCGGCTTCGGACTTCTGCTCGCACGGCCCGCGAGTGCGCAGACGGCGGCGTGGGTGTCCGCAGGCAATATGTCGACAGCCCGCGTTTCTCACACGGCCACCCTGCTGAATGACGGCACTGTGCTGGTTGCGGGAGGCTGGGTTAATGCGACAGTCACCGACATCGCGTCGGCCGAAATCTACAACCCAACCACCAACAGTTGGACCGTAGTCGGCAGCATGGCCAACGCACGCTACAACCACACGGCAACGCTCCTGCCCAACGGCGAGGTTCTGGTGACCGGAGGCGACGCGACCGGGACATCGGCGGAGCTTTACAATCCTACAACCCAGACATGGACGGTAACCGGCAGCATGAACGCTTCCCGCTATGGCCACACCGCGTCCTTGCTGTCCAATGGGATGGTGCTGGTCACCGGAGGCTGCTGCACTTCAGGCAGTGTTCCAGGCTACAGCGAGCCGGTCTCCGAGGCTCTTACCTCCAGCGAGTTGTGGAATCCCGCGACCGGTGAGTGGACCTTGACCGGCAGCATGGTCAACATGCACGCCTTCCACACCGCCAACGTGCTGAGCACGGGGAACGTGCTGGTCGAGGGGGGCACATCGCTGCAGCTCCCTCCCGGGCCGGAGGTGGTCAGTGCGTCCGAGGTCTACAACCCCTCGACCGCGACGTGGACGGCGGTCGGCAATCTGAATACCGCCAGGTATTACGCGGCCTCCAGCCTGTTCACTGGTGATCAAGTCCTCGCGGCAGGAGGGAATGGGGGAGGCTGCTGCAGCGGGCTCTCTTCCGCCGAACTCTACGCTCCCGCCAGCCAATCATGGCAGGTCACCGCGTCCATGAGCGTCGGCGCTTACTCCCTGGCTTCGGCGCTACTTTCAAGTACCGAGGCGCTGGTGTCGGGAGGCTATTCGTGTTGCTCCACCCCGCAGAGTACCTCCAATACCGCGCTCATTTACAGTCTCGCGACGCAGGCATGGTCGATCACCGCGAGCATGTCGCAGGAACGGTATGGGCATACGCTCACGGCACTGAGCGACGGCACGGTGTTGGCGGCCGGAGGAACCTACACGGGCCTAAACGGGGCCGGAATCACCTCGGCGGAACGCTTCTACAACGGGGCCCCACCGCCGCAGATCACGATCACCTCGAACGTTGCCACCATCGTCTTCAACGTGACCGGAACGGGTTGCGGCGCCGGGAGTTACCTGACGCCAACCACGCTGGCATGGACGCCCGGCGCTAGCTGCACCGTACAGGCGTCTCCGTCCACCCCGTACGTGTTCGAGAGCTGGAGCGACGGTTCGACAGAGAATCCGCGGACGTTTGTGGCGCCTTCGACGAATACCACCTACAGCTTCACAGTGACGCAGACCGCCGGTAATCCGGCCTCGATCTCGGCGAATAGCGGAACGCCGCAGAGCGCGGCGGTGGGAACGGCCTTTGCCAACCCGCTGGTGGCGCTGGTGGAAGATAGCAACGGAAATCCCGTGAGTGGGGCGACGGTGACGTTCACGGTACCGAGCAGTGGAGCATCCGGCAGCTTTCCGGGCGGCGCGAATACCGCGGTGACGAACCCTTCGGGAATGGCGACCTCGGCCGTGTTCACCGCCAATGCCACGTCGGGCAGCTACACGGTGACGGCGAGTGTGTCGGGCGTATCACGGACGGCCCGCTTCAAACTTACCAACAAAGCCAGCAGCGGCCCAGCTTCCATCGCGGCGACGAGCGGGACACCGCAGAGCACGACCGTGGGTACCGCGTTCGCGAGTCCTCTGGTGGTTACCGTGGAGAATGCAAGCGGTACTGGGGTGAGTGGAGTGACGGTAACGTTCACGGCTCCGAGCAGCGGAGCCTCGGGCGCCTTTGCGGGCGGAGCGAACACGGCCACCACGAACTCGGCGGGGATCGCGGCGTCGGCGGTGTTCACAGCTAACTCTACGGCGGGCAGCTACGCGATTAGCGCGAGCGTGGGGGGAGTGTCAACCCCGGCGAGTTTTGCGCTCACCAACCAAGCCAGCAATGGCCCGGCTTCTATCACGGCAACGAGTGGGACGCCACAGAGCACAACCATCAGCACCGCATTTAGAAATCCCCTGGTAGCCACAGTGCTGAATTCAAGCGGAAGCGGGGTGAGTGGAGTGACAGTCACCTTCGCGGCTCCGAACAGTGGGGCTTCGGGAACGTTTGTGGGTGGAGCGAACACGGCCACCACAAACTCTTCGGGGGTCGCGACGTCGCCGGTGTTCACGGCGAATGCGATGGCTGGCAATTATAGTGTGACTGCAAGCGTCGCAGGAGTGTCGAAGACGGCTAGCTTTGCGCTAACCAACCAAGCCGGCATCGCCGCTTCTATCACAGGCACAGGCGGGACGCCGCAAAGCGCTACCGTTAGCACTGCTTTCGCCAGTGCGCTGGTCGCCACGGTGAAGGACTCAGGGGGAAACGCGGTGAGTGGAGTGACGGTCACCTTCACGGCCCCGAGCAGCGGAGCCTCAGGCACCTTTGCGGGCGGAGCGAACACGGCCACCACGAACTCGTCGGGGGTCGCGACGTCGGCGGTGTTCACAGCCAACTCTACGGCGGGCAGCTACACGGTTAGCGCGAGCGTGGGAGGAGTGTCAACCCCCGCGAGTTTTGCGCTCACCAACACGGCGATTAGTGGTTCGGGGTCTACAATCACGCTGGTGCCCTCCTCCTATGTTACGACTGTGGGAACGAGTGGAGGCCAAGCGGTAGCAACCTCGATCGATTTGCTGGATGAGTCGGGGACCGAGAGCGTTTGGAACAAATATGTCGAATTTGATGGTCTGTATGCGGGTTACCAGGTCTTTACCCTGCCCACGACCATCGCTCCGAGCTCTGTCACAAACATGCAAATTGAGGTCAACTACCAAGGGCCCTCGGCCCCAAACCAGACCTGGACCTGGCAGATCTATAACTGGACGACGGCGGCTTACGTGACCGTCGGCACCAACGCTGGCGCGCCAGAGTGGGGCGCGTGGACGATGCTGACCTTTACTGTGCCCGGGACGTTGTCGAACTACGTCAACTCGACCAATGGCCAGGTGCGCATCCAACTTTTGTCCAATAACTCGTCGGACTCAGCGGATATCGACTATGAAGCTTTAACTGTTATCTACTGATGCTACCTCCGGTTTTCAGCGGGTACGACGTGGAGACATTTCTTACCGAGAAGGCGAAGATATTTTGTTGCAATTGCCGTCTGCCTCGGTTTTGAACCTTTCGCGCAAATCGCGCTCCGGCAAAAACATCGCATACCGCTTCGGCTGTGTCGCCCTGCATGGTGTAAGCATGTAAGCCCGCGCCAGGCCCAATTGTGCAGCCAGCAACATCGGATCCAGGCCAAACGGCACGCTGGGCCAGGATCGCGCCGCCCTCGCGTACATATCGCGGGTGATCGGCGAATACCTCAGCACCAAACGCCACCTGTCAAACCGCCACACCAGCTCTTTGTTCTTTTCAGTAAGCGGGTTCATGGCTCGGTGGAATACTTATCCCCTGCCCCGCGCTGTCAACGGGTGTCCTGTTCATTGTGGTATTTACTTTTAGAGAATCATCATGATACGGTAACCATGACTGAGGCGTGGGTACCCAGGAGAGGAAAGGAGGACACCATGGATATTGCGGACAAACTGAGGAGACTTCGGGAAGCAAAGCACCTGTCCCAAGGAGACATCCAAAAACGCACAGGCCTGTTCCGCAGCTACATCTCCAGAATCGAAAACGGTTTCACCGTACCCTCTATCGAAACCCTCGAGAAGATCACCCGCGCGCTCGAAATCGAAATGTATCAGCTCTTTTACGGGGAGGAAAACGCGACTGCACCACTCACCACACCCGATGGCACAAATAAGTGGCTGTTTCGTCGAATCGGCCGCAACTACCTCAGACGGATGACCCACGCCCTGTCGAAAATGTCGGGGCGCGATCGAGCCGTGCTCCTATATACCGCGGGGATAATGGCGCGCGAGCGCAACGCCAAACCCAACCGAAATCTCAGTCAAGACCGGCGGAACAAAAGATCAATCAGGAAGAGGCCGCCGAGAGATGCGGACTTCACCGAACCTACTACAGCGGTGTCGAACGTGGAGTCAGAAACGTGTCACCAGTGAACATAGAAAAGATCGCCAGGGCGGCAGCGCTCGGTGGGTAAAGTAAGTGGTGTCTTTTGCGCTATTTTGGCGCAATTGGTCCTTCAGCATCTAAACCGGCTTGTCCCGCGAAGGCGATTTTAGGGATACGAACACGGATTCGGCTTCCACAATTCAATTCAGATTCTATGGAGAGCTGTCCGCCGACTAAGCGCAATCGTTCTCGCATACTGACTAGCCCCAGCCCAGCTGCTTCGTGAGCTGACTCGACGTTGAACCCGTGGCCCAAGTCGGAAATGCACAGATAAATCTCATCTGCGTTACCGAGAAGTTCTATTTCGGCTTTCGACGCTCCACTGTGTTTTGCGACGTTGCGCAATCCTTCTTGAACGATCCGAAACAAGCAAAGAGCGACGTTGCTTGGAATCTCTTTCGGAATGTCCTTATGGATGAACTGAACCTCTAGCTTGTATTGCGTGCAGAATTCTGTACAAATCCGCTTCAACAACGCCACCAGTCCCAAGCTTTCAAGCAGGCCCGGGTGAAGTTGACGGGACAAAACATGTAGGTCGGATGATACATCCGAGAGTATCTCGCCAAGATTGTCCAGTTGTTGTTGGGCCTGGGATGACAGGCCAGGAATGCCCTGTTTGAATTCCTCGAGACCCATCTGCACAAGAGCCATCCTCTGATTTAGATCGTCATGCAACTCTCGAGCAATTCGCGCACGCTCTTCCTCCTGCGCAGTAATCAAGCGCCCACTCATCGCAGTGAGCGCTTCTTCGGATCGTTTCCTCTCCTCTACAAGAACTGACAGGGTCATAAAGGGTGCAGCCGTGAAAAATAAGAAAAATTGCAGCGATGCAACGTTCACGATTGGACCCGGTTCCGTGAACGGGCCTCGGCCATGAACCGCCTCCCAAATCGACAGGAAAGCAATCGCAATGATCGAAGTACTCACTCCGGTAGTTCCGAAACGCAAGGTAGACCACAGTAGCAAAGGGACGAGAGAATAGAGCAGTGCTGGATGGTTACTTGTGGTAGGTAGGGCGAAAGCAAGGTGACCAAGAATAATTAAGGCTACCAGCAGCGCTGCTTGTTCCAAGTAATAGGTGCGACGTCTCTCGCCCCAGATGTGACTTTCACTGACCCAACCCAAAATTGCCGGCATTAGAGTGAGAAATCCCAGCGCTTCTGAAAAGAAGGCTATCTTCCAACTTGCCCAATAGTTATTAGCTGTGGCGAACGCCCCAAAGAAGGCTCCAACGAACGGAGCCAGGAACACGCCGTAGAAGGAATACTTGGCGAGGGCCTTCAAACTATTTAGCCGAGGTATGCCCTTGAACGATACATGCAGACACCAACTGGCGGTGAGGACTTCCACAGCATTCGAGAGAGTAAACGAAATGATGGAGCGAATCGGTTCCCCTGCCAAGATGTCATACAGGAGAAATCCAGCTAGGCCAGCCGGCAGGAGGAGGGGCCAGATTTTGCGCGGGACCAATAACAACACCGCGACTAGAACCACGTTCCCCAACCAAAGGGGCGAGACCATTTGCGGCCGTAGGATTAGCGCCCCCCCCACTCTGGCCACAAAATAAGACAGGACACCCACCGAGCTCGCGAGGGCAGCCAACCGCCGTGGTGAATATTGATCTGTCATCGTTACGACTATTTATTCGGGAGGGACGGATCAATTCTATAGCAGAGCGCTTTGGTGTCCACCGCGGATTGGCTGTGCGCCATGAAACTGCTCTCTCCAACACCAACACTCCTCACGCTTCCGCGCGGTGCATTTTTCTCCGCCTTCCCGGCGAACCGATCTCCTGTTCCGCGTCTCAACCACAATTTTCAAGGTCCTTCGTCGTCGTAGCCAACTCACTCCTCAGCGAGAACACGCATCCGGTAAAGCGGGTGGTCTCAATGGGTCGACGCAACACTTTCTTGAAGTTTACTCGCAGGAGTCTGAAAACCCAAAGTCTCTCGCGGGCGTTGATTTAAGCGCAGCGCCACTTTGTTCAGGTCCGACTGGGAATAGGCGGTCAGGTCGGTTTTCTTAGAGAAGTATTGTCGTAAGAGTCCATTTGTGTTTTCGTTCGAGCCGCGTTGCCAGGGACTCTGCGGATCACAGAAGCAAACTTTCACATCCGTGGCCACCGTAAAGTCCTTGTGTTTGGCCATCTCCAGTCCGCGGTCCCACGTCAACGAGCGCCGCAGAGTAGCGGGAAGTTTACGAACGTGTTTACTCAATGCCCCCACAACCTCCGCCGTATCTCTGCTGGGTATCTTGATCAGCATGACGAAGCGCGACTGGCGTTCCACCAAGGTCGCGATGTGACTGTTCCCTGAGCCGCGCAGGAGATCGCCCTCCCAGTGCCCCGGAATGGCGCGGTCTTCCACTTCAGCAGGCCGTTCCCTGATGGAGATGGCCTCAGGGATTTGACCGCGCCCGTCTTTAAAGATACGAGAGTGCTTCGACCGGCGTATCCGGCGCTTGGATCGCAGGTGCTCCAGTAGCTCCTTTTTCAACGCTCCACGCGCTTGAATGAACAGGCTTCGGTAAATGGTTTCGTGGGACACACGCATGCTCTCATCATCGGGATACTGGGTTTTCAGCCAGCCAGAAATCTGCCTCGGCGACCAGTCCAGGATCAGTTTACTCGCAACGATGTTCCGCAACTTCAGGTTGATGGAAAGAAGGCAGCGCTTGGGCCGCAAGGCCGACTGCCAGGCTTCGCCGTCCGTTTGACTGGCTCGATACTCCATACGGCCACCATGCCGTGCGACCTCCCGGCTCACGGTCGATACCGCTCGCTCTAAACATTTGGCAATCTCACGGACCGACGAACCGGCAGCCAGCCCACGAGAGATTTCCTCGCGCTCACGCAGCGTGAGCGCGAGGAGCGCACGCCGTCGTACTGCCGGAACAATCCCACCATGACGCGCCACTACACCCCGAATGGAGTTATGGTCCTTGCCAAAAGCGCGCCCGATCTCATGCAGCGTCTGCCCCGCTTTCCAACGACGCCACATCTCGCACTTCTGCTCCGCAGAAAGCCCAAACCGTCTCCCTTGTTTCATAAACACCACCTTTGAAAACAGCTTTATACCAGATGGTGTTGCATCGACCGTTTGAGCCGGCACAGGCACTAGCAGGGGATAATTCGCACAATTCAATTCTATGCCGAACATTTTTGCCTTGGATTATTGCAGCTTCGCATATTCCGATTTGGCAGTGATGAAGATGGGAATATCGGGGTCGGCGCCTTTCCAGAGGGCGAGGAAATCTTTGTAGGCGGCGTGCGACCGAACGCGGGCGGCATCAGCATCCGCTCCCTGCACGGTTCTCGCCTGCAAGGCATTGGCACGAGCGACACCCAGATGCGCCAGTGCTCCCGTCCAGCAGTTCCAGACGACACCGCTGTGGTCGAGAATCTTCTGGAACTCGGCGGCGGCGGCACTGCCCTGTCCGGCTGCCAAGTATGCCTCTCCGCGTACATAAACGGGATAGAGGCAGGAACCATTGGCGATGAATGCAATTGCCCCCAACTCGATGGGGGAAGCATGCAGGTCATTGATGGCGAGAGCCGTATTCTTTCTGTCCAACGCCAACTGGGCGTGAATCGCAGGAAGCCAAAGCGACTGCATCTGCGTGTCCAGCGGGAAGCGCTTCCCTAGGTCTTGTGCCAAAAACTCGGCTCGGGTCCTATCGCCAGCTATGGCAAACGCAAGCGCGGCTTCGACCTCAACACCCTGACTCGTCGGAGCGACCTTTAAAGCCTCTGCCGCTCTCTGTCGGGCCTCTGTGGTATTACCGTAACCGGCTTCGCGCTGAGCGGCAATCGCCTGCCATATTGCCCCAGTTTCCTTGCTGTCCGCTCGAACCGCGGAGGCCACTGCTCGCTTGGTCAGTTCCCGCGCCTTGCGCAGATGACCGCCATAGGCCTCGGTGTCAGATGCGAGCGAAAGTCCATAGTTCTCTTCGGGCTTGCCCGTATACCACTGTTGCTGTTCCGCCATTGCCGCGGAGTCCGTCTCCAGAAAAGCAAGAGCATAGAGAGCGTTGTGGAGCACGGAATCATCCGCTTTTCGCGCCTGCGCCTCGTGGATAATCTGCCGCGTTTCATCGAGATGTTGCAACGCAAGAGCGTAGTTGGCGAGATTCTCGTAATTGCCTAACCGACCAGGTGCAAGGCGTAAAGCTTGCCTCATGATCTCCGTCGCCTTCTCATACTGCCCCTGACGGGAGAACACTACGCCCAAATTGCCGTACGCTCGGAATTCTCGTGGGTAGCTTTCAATCTGCTCTTGATACGTCTGGGCTGCCTTGTCCAACTCCCCGGTTACCATCACATAGTAGAGGGCGGTGATCGCCAGTTTTTCCCATTCGCTGGCATGTTCCCGCAACTGGAATGCCTTGCTGAAGTATCCACTGGCCCGTCCTACCTCGGCGAGATAGGTATATTCGAAGCCCACTTGCAAGTACCCCATAGCAAAATTCGGATCAAGCTCGATGGCATGTTGACTGAACGGTAGGGCTGCTACGGCCCCTTTTTCGGGAAGGATCTTGCTGCCAAGGCTAAACGCTTTCAAAGCATCGAGCGAAGAAGTGGTGGCTTGTTCGAGCGGAACATCAAACTTCTGCACCGTAGCCAGCGATTCGCCCAACTCAGTGCGCAGCTTGGATGCCGCCTCGCCCAACACGTCCAGTAGGTTTTCCTTAGACGCCACCGTCATCTGCTCCTGGGCCAGTAGGTCCCCGCTCTGGCAATTTACGACTTTCAACCCCAGCACATATTTGCCACCAAGATTGTCAATCGACCCGACAACGTAGGCTTTGCTGCCTGCCCGCTGGCAAAGTTCGCGGGCTACCTCGGGCGTAAGCCTCGTGTCAGGGGGACGGGTCATCTGTCGCAATGTCCTCGCTACTTCGCTGTCTGCAAGCACACTGAGGTAGGGCGATTGCTTCAGGGAGATGCTAAGCGCCGTCTTCAGAGTGTCGTCGAAGATCGCGTCCCCCGTGCTGTTTGAAAAATCAGCAATAACGATGGCGTCGTCGGCAGCGATTCGGAAGGTTGGATGACGAAAATGCCAGAATCCTCCAACGGCTCCGCCTGCCAAAATCAGAGCGGCGGCTAGCCAAGGATACGGATGTCGGCGGACGCGGGGCCAGATTGCGGTCCCGGCTTGCGGTTCGAGCGGCCAAACTACCGGAGCTACAAAACGGTAGCCACGGCGGGGAACGGTTTCCAGAAACCGAGGGTTGTCTGCCGAATCGTTCAACGCCTCGCGGAGCTTGCGCACTGCCGTGTTCAACGCATCGTCAAACCCCACAAACGTGCCGTCCGACCACAGCCTCTGCTGGATCTCTTCCCTGGTGACAAGTTGACCGGGACGCTCCAGCAGCATCGTAAGAATCCGGAACGGCTGCTCTTGCAGGCGAATCCGACCGCCCGTCTTAGTGAGTTTGCCTTCTTGGAGATCAATCTCGAAGGATCCAAAACGAACAAACCTGCCTGCTGGTCCGTGCTGCTGCATGTGAACCCCTCGGTGCAAAGTATGGAGACTCTTAGCATAAGATCAGAAATCTACGCAACTGCTTTCCCTGCAGCGTGTTAGTTGGCTAGCCCAAATTCAGGAATAGTTTCGTGGCGTTTTCTTCAGCGTGGCCAGCAGATTACTCTGCGGCACTTGAGCCATAGTGTGCTTATCTGGGCAGCAATCGCTACCCAGTAGAGAGTTCGGCCTGTTTGCAGGTTTTAGAGCAGGAGAACGTCGCAACTTGTTTCTTAAGGTTTAGAGATGCAGTTCGACTGGAGATAGCGGGATGTCGACATTTCGCGTTCTCGTGGTGGATGATTTCGAACCTTGGCGCCATTTTGTTTCCTCAATGCTCTTAGAAAAACCGGAACTGCTGGTCGTAGGCGAGGCATCGGATGGGTTAGAAGCGGTTCAGAAAGCGGTGGAGCTGAAGCCGGATTTGATTCTGCTGGACATCGGTCTCCCCAAACTAAATGGAATCGGAGCCGCCCGGCGAATACGACAACTCTCCCCGACCTCCAAGATCATCTTCCTGAGTGAGAACAACGACCTCGACATCATCCGGGCAGCTTTGGGCACAGGCGCGTTGGGTTGCGTCCGTAAGATAGATGCCGGACGCGAGCTATTGCCTGCAATGGAGGCGGTTCTTCGGGGTAAGCAATTCGTCAGTAGCAGCTTAAAATGCCACGAGCTCACCGACACCTCAATATAGAAACCCGCTCACCGCCATGAGGTTCAATTCTATTCCGATGACACACATCTTCTAGACAACTTTGCTCACTTCATCGCTGGTGCCCTCAAGTCTGGGCGTGCAGCTATCGTTGTCATTACCGAGTCGCATCGAGACGGTCTCGTCTCGAGATTGAAGGCCCAAGGCTTAGATGTTGATGCCGCCACCCAACAGGGAACTTACATTCAGTTGGATAGGAACAAAACATTCTCGACATTTATGGTCAATGATATGCCTGACTCGACGCGATTTTTTCCGGTTGTAGGTGATCTTATTGAGGCAGCAGCCAAAGCGACGAGGCAAAAGCATCACGGCGTTGTCGTGTGTGGAGAAGGTACTTCTCTCTTGTGGGCCGAAGGTAAGGCGGACGCCGCGATTCAGGTTGAACAACTCTGGAACGAGGTAGGCAAGACCTTTGGGGTGGATATCCTCTGCGGGTATGCCTTGAGCAGCTTTCACAGTGATAAAGACGAGCATGTTTTCCAGAGCATCTGTGCCGAGCACTCAGCCGTTTATTCACAGTGAGAAGTAAGACTCAATTCTAGGTTAAAATCTGCCGCGGCGACGTATCGTCTTGCAAGTTGGCGCAGCTCTTCTTCCGGGACAGCAAATTCAGCAGAGCCACAATCCAAGCAGACAGCAACCTCAGGAAATACCCACACGACGGGTTTATCAATATCCTTCAGTCCGTGAGAATAGATGGCCATCTCTGCGCCGAATTTCTTCTGGTTGACCCGCAGAATTTTGCAGGGCATACGGACCTCCGGTGCCTTGCGTTACTTCTCCGCCATTTCACCCTCGTCATCGGGCACTAGGGCTTGATCGAGATCAATCCTTGCTTCAAGGCAAATAAGACTATGTCGGCCGTGCTATGAAGGTTGAACGATTCCCGAATCTGGTGTTTGTGAAACTCCACAGTTTTTTCGCTCAAGGTTAAGACATCTGCGATCTCTTTGATCGGTCGTCCCTCGGCTAGCAATTGAGTAATTTCCGTTTGTCGCGGAGTCATCGCCTTGGAGTATTGACGCGCTCTAGCCTTCGTCGCCATCCAGTCTTCGGTTCTAAGCCTGGGCGTTAAATAGGGCTTGTGATGCAAGACCTGATCTATCGCCTTCAACAATTCCGGTCCAGCGGAGTGTTTTAGAACGAACCCGATTGCCCCAAGTTCAAGAGCAGCAGCCGCCAGATTTGGCGTCACGCATCGTTAGGAAGACGAATTTGATGTTGGGGACTTGCTCTTTGATTTCCCGGGCCGCATCCAGCCCATTCAACAGCGGCATACCGACGTCTACAAGGATCACATCCGGTCGGAGTCGCATGGCTTCCGCAACCATTGCGCGACCATCCAGTACCACCCCTAAAACGGTGTAAGTCTTTTCCAAATAGCCACGCAACGTATCGGCGAACATTGCATGATCATCCGCAATTAAGAAACGCGGACCCGTGCTGCGCGAAGACACGCTTTGCATAAGGCTCCTCTCTGTTCGATCAACGAAGGCTGGGAGAGGACCGAGTCGTCACAATTGCATTGCCTCTGACTGCTGCTGGAGACCGTAGGAGGCCGACAAGATACGGCCTTGTGAAGGACTGTGACCCTACGGAGAAGACTAGCCTCTTCCGTACTTGGCTGGAACTGTAAGTTCTGACAGTCTGGTGTTCAGTTTTCATTGATCTGCGACTTTGCCGGTAAGCGCCCAATCTGGCTGAACTTAGACTCGGGGAAATATTCTGGGGAACAATAGAGGTCCTTCCCGAGCCCTATTGTGTCTTCTAGATCGGCGGTTTTGCACCGACCTCGCGAGTTGCTTGTGCTTAAGGTTTTAGACTTAACCACGTTCTCCTACAACTGGGGCAACCCCTAGTAGCCGCAAAATCAGCGCCCGTTATAGATTCCTCGCATTGGAAGTAATTTCCGGAGGTTAGGAGCATTTCCATGGAAACTACGACTATTCCCGGAATGGACCTAAGGGTCTCGCGGATTGGGCTCGGCACTTGGGCCATTGGTGGCTGGATGTGGGGCGGCACGGACGACCGTGAATCTTTCCGCACCATCCACGCGGCAGTGGCTGAGGGAATTAACCTTTTGGATAGCGCGCCCGTCTATGGCTTTGGCCATTCCGAAGAAATTATCGGCGAAGCCATAAAGCAGCTTGGCTGTCGAAACAAAGTAATCATTGCCACCAAAGTCGGCCTTCAGTGGTGGAAAGGACTGGTGCTCCGCAATGCGTCCCGCACGCGAATTCTGAAGGAGGTCGACGATTCTTTGCGTCGCCTTCAAACGAGTTACATCGATATTTACCAAGTGCATTGGCCCGATCCTGGCATTCCTGTCGAAGAGACTGCAGAAGCGATGAATCAGCTGTATCGCGAGGGCAAGATTCGCGCCATCGGCGTAAGCAACTATTCGCCCGCCGATATGGAGCGGTTCCGTTCGGTTGCGCCTCTGCACTTTGACCAGCCTCCCTATAACCTTTTTGAACGTCAAAGCGAAGGTGAGGTCCTCCCTTACGTCCGCGAAAATAACATCGTGGCACTCACGTACGGTTGCCTTTGTCGCGGCTTGCTCAGCGGAAGAATGAACGGTAACACCGTTTTTCGGGGTGATGACCTGCGCAAAACCGATCCTAAGTTTCGGCCGCCAACATGTGCTCAGTATTTGAGAGCCGTGGAACGCCTCGACCAGTTCGCTCAGGAGCATTACGGCAAGCGCGTGCTGGATCTCGCCGTGCGCTGGGTGCTCGATCAGCCGGGAGTGACGGTGGCTCTTTGGGGCGCGCGCCGTCCCGAGCAGATATTGGCCGTGAACGGCATCGAAGGATGGAAGCTTGATGCGAGGGCTTTGGAGGCCATCGACAGTATTTTACGCGAAACGATTCTCAATGCAGCTGGCGAGAGATTTACGGCTCCACTGTCCTGGCACGCAAAGCAGAGAAAGGATGCACAAGAGCTCGCTTCAGTGTCCCCGGACGAGACCGTAGCTGCTGAATAGCTCTATTACGGAGTCAAGAAAAAATACGTTTTTCTTAATTCCTCCCTTAAATACCAAATCACGCGCTCTTCCCACAGAATCTGATGATAAACCGACCGGCATCATTCGCAGTTGTCTTTGTTCATGTGTTCGACAACTCGGATGACACCCGCTCTACGGAAGATTAGTTAATGCTTCGTCCGACATCGCTCTCAAGCGTTCACGGAGTCTGTACAGATGTATTTCGTCCGATTCAAAACCAACGCCATCGTAGTCTCCTGGTGGTAGAGGACGCATACGGGAAACTTGGGTACTAGGGCGAGTGCCCCAGGCCAAACTTGACCATAGGATGAGGGTGGAGTTCGGGGGAACTCTGGGGCAGTTTAGGGTTGAATTAGCGGAATCGAACTTGCCAGTTGCAAGTCGATCATCATTTGAACACGCCGATCGAGCTGAAAGAACGTCGCCGTGCTTTTCGCTGACAGGACGTTGCGGAATATAGGAACGTATTTGAGTCGAAGTTGCACGACCGATGCATCCACATCAATCCACCTCTTCGAGAGAGTATCGGCCTGCTCATCGGTCATGTTCTCGTTTCGCAGATACTCTTTGATGAGAGCGTATTTCGCGCTGTTGATGTTCACCAACTCATTGATGTATTGGTCGTAGGTCGGCCAGAACCATTTCGCTTCGTCGGGGGTCAACTTCATGTTGGCAGCGATAACTTTCTTTCGGTTGGACCTTAGGTCTGTCCTCATCATTGCGATTTCTTCATCTAGGGATGCCGGCGTCTCGTGGCCGGCCACGGGCTGCGAGGTCTGGGCCGCGCCGTTCTGAGCGAATAACGCCTCCTTGGCGAAAAGAATGCTGCTCAGCAACAGAACGGCTACCGTGTAATTCTTAATCATAATGATCTCCAGTTCCACGATGAATTGGTGTTCGGTAGCTGGCTTTCTTGCAGGGTGGCACGGCAAGGAATCTACGCCTAACGGGGGCACGTTTCAAGGCATGCGCGTTTGGGATAAAAAAGCGGCTCATAAAAGTGGCCGCAACTCCCGATTAACGTATTGACAGCAGCATCGCGTACGGTCTCACAGCCACGTTTAATCCCTCGGAACACACCGGCGTCGAGTTCCTTTGGAATCACCAACCAACGAACGCTTCTGGGGTGCTTTTCGGCGGAGGAACGTACCCGACCAAAATCGGTACAACAGTCGACCAGGTCCAGGGCAATTTTTTGTACTCGTTCATTGGACACGAAAATAAGAAGATCGAGCCTTTTCTGCTGTTTGGTTTAGGGGCGACTGACATGCATGGCGCGGGGTCTTCGACCACCAAGTTTTCATGGGCTGTGAGCTCAAACGGTCGATGCAACACTATCTCGTGCACTAATTCGACGATGCTTCCGGGAAGGAAAATGTATCTTTGGCTGGGCTTACTCAAACCTAGCCAGAGGTAGTGCTCTGGTGGTTCTAACCCCAGCGAGGGATTTAGCCTTTGCTTTCAACGCCAATCGGGTTTGACCTGAGTGTTGCATCGACCCATTGAGACCACCCGACTAATCGGGACTTTCGCCAAAAAAGGTTCATCAGTGAACGCAAGAACGCAAGAGCGTTTAAAGAACTCCTGAGAAACCAATTTCGCTTAAAAAAAGGGCGATGCGGTGGCAAAGTCCTGATGCCATTCACCACAGAAACCGCGCCGCGCTTTATTGCAGCATGCAGATTCCAAGAAATGGGAACTAACGACGATCACCTCTCTCGGGTCACGCAGGCAGAATTAAATTCAGCTGACTGTTTTGTGAAAAACACGTGCACGGATTCGCTTGTGGATGGGTGCTAGAACGAAAAGCGCAATGAAAACTGGAATGCGCGTGGAAGACCGTAAGGGCTGATTTCCTGGTAGGTTCCGAAAGTGCCTGGGCCCGAGTTGGGCACCAAGTAGCAAGTTTGGCTCGAAGTCTGGCCATCGCCGCAGTTTTGCCCAATAGGGTTGTACTGGATTTGGTTGATGCCGTCGCCGTTCTGCACATAAAAGTTAGAGTGATTGAACAGATTGAACACTTCGGCTTGAACCGTCAGCTGTTTGCCCTCCGTGATGGAAAAACTCCGGGCCAGCTTCAAGTCGATCCGCTCGAGCCACGGCCCATAGAAGGAATTCAGGCCGATGCCCGGCGTAGGACCGGCGCCATTGATACCCGCCGCAGTATTTGCCGTGTCTTGGTTGAACGCGGTGTCATTCAGATTGTTATTGGCGCCATCGCAATTGCTGAAGGAGAGAGTGGAACTGGTGCACGCGGGAGCTAACAAGGCGGCATAGGGACGGCCAGAGGAGAAGTTCATAACCGTGCTGAGCGTCCATCCGGAAA
Organism: Candidatus Acidiferrales bacterium; assembly: GCA_963701055.1. Lineage (GTDB taxonomy): Bacteria > Acidobacteriota > Terriglobia > Acidiferrales > UBA7541 > Acidiferrum. Next base: position 6,844,512 of record OY969563.1, read on the forward strand.
GAACTGCACGTCCTGTCTGGGAACTGATCAGTCGGTCCAAGTTGGGCTGATACACGGCCGCGAAGGTAATGTTGTTCCTCTGGTCCAGCAAAGAGGGACCAGAGGTGTTGGCAAAGTCGAACTGATTGTTGAAATCCATGCCATTCCGCATCGTGCTCTTTGCCAAGGTATAGGCGAATTGCAGCATCAGCCCGTTTTCCATGCGCCGTTGCAACTGAATGAATAGAGAGTTGTATTGGTTCTGTCCAGGACTAATCAGTTCATTGATCTGCCCCAGATTGGGGTTGATGAAGCCCTCGGTCAGGAGCCCATTATCCATATTGGGAAGCGTAACCGATTTTCCAGCACATGGTACGGCCGTAGTGCCTGGGGGGCACACGATGTAGGTCGTCGTACCCTGCAAAGGATTCAGGTTCAAGTCATCGGCACTGCCGGACAACAAATGCACGCCGCGAGTCCATATCGTGCCAACACTGAGGGTGGTGTTCTGGAAAATTTCCCGCTCTACTTGCAAACTCGCTTCTAACACATAAGGCACTCTAAACTGTGGAGAAACCAAAGAAATATCCTCGGAGGCCGAGAAGAGGGAAGAATCGCCGGGCAGGGTGTTCGGGAACGTCGGGAGTTGCTGGTTTGGCGGTCCACCCGCATAGTTGATGCTGACGGAACTCTGCTGGGAAGCAAGTCCGTTCGAGACCACCGCGTTGCGGTAGTTCAGGCCGTTCATGTTGCTAAAGAACTCTCCGAATCCTCCACGGACGACCGTTTTCGAAACAGGCTGCCAGGCGAATCCCACGCGGGGGGCCCATCGCTGAAATTGGTTTGGATATTGGCCAGTGAGCGGGAATTCCAGATTTTCTTTTGGCTGCGGGTATACCTGGAAATCCTCGCGCAAGCCCATCTCCAGGGTCAACTGCGGCAAGACCCGGTAGGTGTCCTGCACATAGAATCCGTAATAAGGCACAGCGAACGAAAAAGTGGGATTTCCCGAGGTTTGGCTAAAGATGTTGTATTGACCGAGTGCGAACGACTGCAGATTGGAAAACTCGTAGCTACCAAGAAACGAACCTAAGTCGACAGCAGCATTCGGGTCGGCACCACCATCGTTGTTATCCGAGTCCCAAGCACGATTCCAGTCGACTCCGAATTGCAGTGTGTGCTTTCCAATCACATAGTCAATCCGATCAGCGAGCGACCACTGTCTTTCAAAAACTCTTCCAACCGAGAACGGTGCATTGCCAAGAGTGAACGCGGCGGGACTATCCAAGATGATTGTAGGCGTGTTTGCAGCGAGGCCAGTGGGTGCCGAGATTTGATTGTCGTCGGAAGCGCCGAAATGGAATTCATTCAGCAATCTGGACGAGAATGAATGAGTCCAACCCACGCTCGTTTGGAAGTCATGCACCTCCGCGTTAGCCAGCGTTTGTATTCCATAATCGCCGACCGTTGCATCGGTGATGACTCCGCCAGGGGAGTTGAACCAATTCATATTAAAGGTGAGGAAAAGATTGTCCCGGGGGGTGGCCTGGAAATCCAACCGGGCCATCACTTCGTAGTCGTTGCGCTGTCTCGATTTGACACCTAGATTGGAATTTAGAGCATTTACGGCGTTGGAGACTTGCTGCAGATAGATGGGATTGGTCGGATCAGCTTGAACTTCAGCAGCAGTGTAGGCACTGGGCAGTGGCAGAGGTCCGTTTGGCGCAGGCAGAACGGTTCCAAGGGGGATTCCAAAGTTAGCATTGAGAAATTCGGCTTCATTCTCTGGAGTCGTCTGCAAAGCCGGGTTGATCACGGAAATCGGATCGTTCTCAAGTTGCTGCTCGTAATCGACGAAAAACCACATCCGGTCGCGCAGAATCGGACCAGAGACGCCTCCGCCAAACTGCTGCAAGTTGTCGTAAGGTTTCGGCAGTCCACTGGCTTTGGAGATAGCGTCGTTAGCTTGGAACGCAGAATTTCGGTTGAAATAAAAGGCCTCGCCATGGAAAGCGTTGGTTCCGGAGCGGGTCACTGTATTAACGAAGCCCGCGCCGCCACCGTAGAGGGAAGAGTACGGGCTCACCGCCACTTGAAATTCTTGGATCGCGTTCTCTCCGTATAGGTATGGAATGCGATAGCGACCTAAAATGTCGCCGAAGTAGTTGCTGGTGGCGTTGGTGCCATCCACGGTGAAGGACGTGTTGCCATTTCCATTGGCGTAACCTGAGTCCTCGCCGCCCTGCTGTCCCGCAATACTCACCAGGCCGGTGTCCCCGTCGGGGCTGGTATTCGGGGTTAATAGCGTAAAATTGGTGTACTTCCGACCGTTCAGTGGCAATTCATTGATAAACGACCGTTGCAACACGGTGCTCGTGGAAGATTCTGTCGGGCGCAGCAGTGGGGTTGTTCCGACTACCGTGACCGTATCTCCGCTGGCGCCCACTTGCAACTCGAAATCCTGTGAAGTGGTGTTTCCGACCTGCACTTGTACCAAGCCTGTCGAATTGCGAAAGCCCTTGAAACCTGCGGTTATCGAATACGAGCCTGGTGACAAAACACTGAATCGGTAAAGTCCCGAGGAACTTGTCACCGTCGCTGCTTCTACCCCGGTATCGAGATTTTTCGCAACAACGGATGCACCCGGCACTACAGCTCCATGCGGATCCGTAATGCGCCCACTCAGCGCACCGTTCAAAACTACGTTTTGCGCGCGTAGTGAGATTCCAATGAGGTTAGCGACGAGAAGAAATGCGACAACAGAGTATCGAGTTGATGGAGACATAGCGAGCCTCCAGAAGGCTAAAAATGTATGTCAAATAAATGACCGCAGAACTCAGTTCGACGTACCCGGGAGCGAAGCGAGCGCGAACATTACAAAAATGAAATCATTTCTGAGCTACATCGGTGTTAGTTTTCAGTGAATTCTTCAGAACACGATGGCGTACTCTTGCAGAGCCCTACCCCTCGTCGAGTGTGGTTTTAAGTGATCGTAGCTCCAGCCGGTGAACATGGTGGCTTCCATCGCCGCGCTCCACGGCTGCGGTAAGTTTTTCATCCAACAGTCCAGATCGTGGCGGGTGGCGGGAATCCATCCCTCAGCAAATAACTTGCCGCCACTGTCTTTCACGCAGTAACTGATCTTCTGCTTGTGCACATCTAGCCCGATGTAATACATAGGTTCCATGGGGAGCCTCCTTGGTGTTCTGAATCAGCTTCGCGGCTGAGTTCAGCTCTTTTACACCAAGCGCTCCTCCTTTGACCTATTCATTCAAACAAATCAGGATCTTGCGTAGTGATCTAGTGAAAACTTCACCGAACGGTGCCGTGATCATGTCGGCTGCGGCGTTAGCAGACATCAAACACTAGACACCCGAACAATACCCTGCATTTTCATTAGGCGTAGGTCAATTCCGGCTCAAATGCCGCTCGTTGTCTCGCTATGGACAACCCAACTCGACATCATTAACCTCCATACCTATGCGCCCGCCCTTCTGGCCCGCACGCTTGGGAGGGGACATGAGAAATATAAAAGACTTTGTCTCGATCGTCGCTCTGGCGAACCTCGCGATTACGGTCTTGCACCTTTATCTGGCCGGAGAGCTCAATCCTACATTGACGCTAGCGAGTTCGGTGCGCATCGGTGCCATTGCCGGCGCGCTCACGCTGACAGGAGTGGGACTGGTATGGACTCGGCAAAAGAGGATCGGGGCGTTCGTCTTGATTGTTATGTTCGCGATTGGGCTGGTGATCGGCAGCCTCGAGCACTTTGTCGTCGCCGGCCCGAACAACGTGTTCGACGCCGGGTATAGCGGCTGGGCAATCCTGTTCGACGTCAGCGTGGCGCTTCTTGTGGCCCTGGAGATTGCGGGCCTGTGGAGCGCCGGGCGCATTCTCGTTGCGCGCTCGTAATGAGCGGTGCGGGGCGACTGCTACATTGGCCTTCGCCCTCGCGAGTTCGGACGCTATAAATCGGTGAAGGCAGAAGTACACACACAAGACTTTTCGACAGCCAGTCTGGTGTTCCGGCTGATCTAACCCTCGACGCACGACAAATCGGGAGTTAGCGCGGATTTGGGCTGCCATACCCGGAAATTAGCCTCGCAAGTTCCACGGGAGATCGGAAAGTCGCTGAACAGATTTCCGGCTACTGGGTAAATTTCGCGAAGTCGGGCAATCCGAACGGTCCCGGTCTTCCCCTGTGGCCCGCATTCACCAACTCTGATGGCAAGGTACTTTATCTCGGCGATCCGATCACCGTTGACGGAGCACCGAGTATCGATACTCTAAGCGTTTTCGATTCTGTATATTCATCCGTTCGCGGCAAGCCATTTGCCGAGGAAACGGTCGTCCCCAGGAAGAAGCCCTGAATAGATAAGACGTGGGCCCCGCCGGGCGGGGGCCCACAGCCGCAAGCTCCTAGGCGCGGGCCGCTTTTTGTCCCTGATAGGCCGGCGCGAATACTTCGGCTACAAAAGTCTCCAGCGTCGTGGGAGTGGTGTTCCTTGGGGAGCGTGGCTCGAGCGCCTTTAAGTAGCCTGAATTCTGCGCATCCGCCAACTCCAACAACAGATCCGCCATACTCGAAGACATCCCCATCTGCATGAAAGCGGGCTTCAACTGTGCCGCGGGCATTTGCTTATAGGTCAGGTCGGGCTTGCCAATCGCGGCGCCCACGATTTTGGCAGCTTCCGTGTTCGTGACATCGCGAGCCCCTTGCAGTTCGTGCGTGCTCTTTCCTTGAAAATCGAGCTGCAACAGGGCGTCGGCGGCTGCGTCGCCGATATCACGCGTTGCGATCATGGGTGTCGGCAGATCGCCTTTGACAGGGCCGGCCATTGTTCCGAAGGCCTTAATCACATCAACCTGGAAGAGAAGGTTTTCCATGAAGGCGACGGGTCGCAGGTAGAGGGCGTTCAATCCAGGAATCGCGCCAAGCTTCTTTTCAAGATTGTACAGCCCGACCACCGGGCCTGTTTTATCCGGCCTGTCCGCGCCGACACTGCTCAGCACGACGGCGTATTTTACTCCGCTCTTCTCAATCGCGGCGGCCAAGGCGTCGCCCACGCGCTGATAGTGTGCCAGTACATCCGGGGCGCTCACGTCCGGCGGTATCATCGCGTACACTCCCTTTGCACCCGAAAAAGCCTTCGTGAGCGCCCCCGTGTCGGTGATGTCCGCAACGAAAGCCTCTGCGCCCTTCTTTACGAATGGTTCTAGCCGCTTTGCGCTGCGGCCTACAACACGCACCTGTTCACCTTTTGCGAGCAACTTTTCCGCTACTTCGTTTCCCGTGTGTCCTGTCGCGCCGGTAATGACGTACATAGGTTCCTCCCTATCCTTTATGGATTGGAGGGCTGTAATTAATTAGACGCCGGCCGCTCTCAGAGCGTTGCGAAATCTATTCGGCGGGATCCAGACACTCGATAGAAGCATTTTGAATTAGAGTCCAAAATCGTGAATTCGATGCGCCCAGGGCTCCGTGTTCCGCTGCTCGTTGTGTCCCTGCTTGCCCAATGCCTCGTGTTGCTAGAACTTATCTCATAAATGCTTTGGGGTCGCCAAAGTCCTTGAAAAAGCGGCCGTTTAGATCGGGCCCAACCATTTATGAGATGGCTTCTAGTCACTTAGGCGTGAATGGGTCTGGTGCGCTCCCCTTTGAAGAGTCAGGAGCTTTTCGGCGATGGGCCTCGACAAGTCGGCGCTTGTGTGAATCAATCGCAGAAACTGCCGGATGACGGGTAAGTCGCAATCTCTAACGAGGTCGGCCGTGGCAAGAGCTTTTTCTGTGGTGTTGGCCTCCTCAGGAAACACCCATACACTAGCTTCTAAAGAGCGCCTTGATCGTTGCGTCCATGTGTTCACCCCTTACGCTCGGATCTGTGTCGCTTCATCGTTTCGGTGCTGCCTACCAACCATCTCTTCGGTCATTGCGGACCATGATGACTTATGCGAACTCCCTTCCTTTGAAGGGAGGCGGGTAGCCTAACCAACCGGACGGTGACAGTTCGCACCATTCGCGACTTCAAGCATCCCCGCACAGGCGGCACCGCATTCACGTCAGCTCGCTGACACTCCTCAGAGCTCAGCGCGAACGCCGCGCCCGCGGCACCAAGTCCGTCGATCAACATTCCTTTTCTCCGCAAATGCTCACGTGCGGAGAGGCGCTGGTTGCACCCTTAAACAGAGAAAGCGTAATCTACGCAGACAGGACGAGGTAAAATCGATGACCGAAAAGTAAGGAGACGTCTATGGCGCAAGCAGCACCTGCGATCGTCCAGGCTTGGTCTAGCCAATCCACCACTCCGTTCTTCCGCGTTGGAAATTACGCAGCCGTCTTCGACGAGCTGACCGCATTCGATCTGCCAGTTGAGGGTGCGATCCCCAGAGAGCTCAATGGCTGGTATCTGCGCAACGGGCCCAACCCTAGACAGGGACACGACACTCCACACTGGTTCACGGGCGACGGGATGATCCACGGAGTGCGGTTAGAAAACGGACGCGCCGCCTGGTACCGCAATCGATGGGTGCGCACCGACAGCTTTGATAAACCTTTGCTGCTCTACAACAGTGACGGGACTCGCAACCTGCACGCCAGCGTTGCCAATACTCATGTTCTTAATCACGCTGGCAAGACGCTCGCGCTGGTAGAGTCGTCGCTGCCGTATCAGATCACTAACGAGCTAGAAACGCTGGGCGCTTACGATTTCGGCGGTAAACTAGCCGACTCGATGAGTGCACATGCGAAGATCTGCCCCCGAACCGGCGAGCTACATTTTATCGGCTATGGCAGCCTGACGAAGCCGTATGTTACCTACCACCGCGCGAACGCGTCTGGGGAACTGATCATTGATCGCGGCGTCGATGTCCCCAAGTTGACCATGATGCACGACTTCGCGCTGAGCGCCGAGCACGTGGTGCTCATGGACCTGCCGATCGTGTTTAGGCTCGACATCGCGCGCAAGAGCACGCTCGACCTTCCGTACCGGTGGAGTGACGACTACGGCGCGCGCCTCGGAGTGTTGCGCCGCGATGACCCGTACGGTTCGATCCAGTGGTTTAACGTAGCCCCGTGTTACGTTTTTCACGTCCTCAATGCCTTTGATAAGACGACGGATGATGGCCACGTCATTGTCCTGCAAGCAGCTCGGTATACCGAGTTATGGCGCGACGACGGGGCGCCTGGTTCTGACGCCGTGATGTGGTCCTGGACGATCAATCTGACCCGCGGCACCGTTACAGAGGAGCAGATCGACGAGCGCGCTGTGGAGTTTCCGCGCATCGATGATCGGCTGGTTGGTTTACCGGCGCGGTACGGCGTTACCGTGGGTATGGGTAAACTCGTGCGCTACGACCTTGAACGCGGCACTGCCGAGGAGCATTCCTTCGGTACGGCAACCCAGCCCGGTGGCCCTGGCGAGGCTGTATTCGCTCCGGCCCATTCGGAGGAGGGCGAACTGTCCGGCTGGTATCTGTCTTATGTCTATGACCCGGTCCGGGATGGCAGCGATCTGGTGATAATCGACGCGTCGGACTTCCAAGGCAAGCCCGTCGCTCGAGTACAACTTCCGCGGCGCGTCCCGTACGGATTCCATGGCAACTGGATCGCGGACTGAGAATACTCGCCTCTCTTTCGCTCGCAAAGTTTGTGGCTGATGTGCAGCTCTTGCCAGAAGTTCGGTCGCTTAAAGTCCGAAGCGCGCAGCGCGGATTCATTGCTGTTAAACCCGTCGAAATGCGCCGGAGAAATGGCTAGATTAGAATCGCCGTCTTTTTTGGGGCAGGCCCTAGGATTTCCAGACTAGGCGGCCGTTACTATTGGCAACTTCCTGAACGATTTTCGTAAACAATTGATCTTCCATGGCGGTGCGTTTTGTGTAGTCGACGACATAACTAAGGGTGAATTCGAGCGAGCCTGAATTAACGACGAGCGCGACGGTAGGTTCGAGGGGAGGATTCACGCTTTGATAATCGTCGCTGACGCTTTTCCAGGAAGCGCGCGCCTCGACAAGGTACTCTCCAATGGCTTCTTTGGCTATCCTGCAAAGCATGTCGCGGGCAAACTGGCAATCGCTGGTGACGGTTAACAGGACCTTGATCTCGTCCCAAATAAACTGGAAGCCCTGGGAGTAGTTGAAAACGGAACCTTTCAAGACCGCGCTGTTGGGGATACGAGCGATGCGTCCGTTGTATAAATCATTGCCAACCCAGTTGCCGGTTTCGATCAAGGTGGTACGCAGGAGGCCGATGTCAATGACGTCGCCACGCGTTTCGCCGATCTGAATGCGGTCTCCGACGGCATAGAGCTTGGAAAAACCTATCGAGAATGCGCCAGCGATGCTGGCCACGACATCCTGTAGGGCGACGGCTACACCAGCGCCGATAGCACCAATGGCAAAACTGAGGCGACCCAAACGGTCTTCAAAAAGAATCGCAACGAAAAGGAGAATCGAGAGGTAACCGGAATAGGCGACGAATTTGCGGACTTTGTAGCGGGCATCGGCTCGACCAAAGCGGCGGGGAAGCGTCTGTTCGAGGAGGTGAAAGGTAGCGTGAATAAAGATGATTCCGATCACCGCCGCGACACACTTCGCGAAGAGGGAAAGCGAAATGGCGTGTTGTAAGAAATCGTTCATACTGTCACCCACACGCTTGGCCAGAGACCTGTGACTATAAGGCCGCGCCATGGCGTGGGACAACCGGGATTTGTGGGAATTGGCTGGTGATTGAGGAGCGGGAAGGAAGGAAGAATGCGCCGCCGGGATTTGTGGAGTGGGCAAGTGGGGAATGGAGCGGTGCGGGTCGGTTGCGAGGAGCAGTCCGAGCGTTGTGCGGCTTATAAACAAATACGCAAATATCACCCCAAGAATCGACTCGTGCAGCCGCTATGTGCAAGGATCTGGACTTCACTGAACACCGGCATTGGGTTACGGTCTCTTCGACAAAACTCATGTCCCTCCAGCCACAGGTCAACTCCTGGTTTGTCGCGAATCTCTAACGAGGTCGGCCGTGGCAAGAGCTTTTTCTGTGGTGTTGGCCTCCTCAGGAAACACCCATACACTAGCTTCTAAAGAGCGCCTTGATCGTTGCGTCCATGTGTTCACCCCTTACGCTCGGATCTGTGTCGCTTCATCGTTTCGGTGCTGCCTACCAACCATCTCTTCGGTCATTGCGGACCATGATGACTTATGCGAACTCCCTTCCTTTGAAGGGAGGCGGGTAGCCTAACCAACCGGACGGTGACAGTTCGCACCATTCGCGACTTCAAGCATCCCCGCACAGGCGGCACCGCATTGCTTCTGCCCACGACGACAGAACTCTTGGTAATCGATCTGATCGCGCAGCATGATCCACAGCCGGATGCCCAGCTTGCGGGCTGCTGCCACGCGGGCTTTCCCCAACCCCTTCTGCACCAGTTTGCGGCGATAGAATCGCTGCAGCTCAGGATCGCGGCGCACCGCGTGAGCGCCGGCTTCATTCCAAAGAAAGCGCAGCAGCGGACTGCCTTGTTTGGTCAATGAGCCGAGCCGCTGGTGCGCTCCGCTCGAGTATTCGCGTGGAATCAGTCCGACGTAACTGGCCAGCGCCTTGCCATCGGCGAAGCGTCGCGGATCGCCCAGGAACACATCGGTGGCTAGCGCCGTGACCGGCCCCACGCCCGGATGGGTCAGCAGCAAGCGTGCCCCGGCGCGCTGCTCCGCTTGCGCGGCGACTTGCTTCGTCAGGTTTTCGATTTCCTCTTCCATCTTCCGGTACAGAGCCTGCAACGCGCTTCGCCGACAGGAGGCATGGGGTGGCAACGGCAAGAATGCGATCTTGGCTTGCCCGTCGTAGCTCCAAAGGCTGGGACCGCGTCGCAAGCCATTGGCCAGCGCGATGGCCTGCAGCGCATTTTGGATCTGCGTGCGCAGGCGCACCCAGTGGTGGCGGTGCAGCAACAAGGCGCGCAGGTCGAGCAGTTCCTGGCTGGGCCTCCAAATCGCCGGAAAGCGATTTTCGACCAGCAGCTTCAGAATCAGTTCCGCATCGCGTCGATCATGTTTTTGCTTGCGGGGTTCCGCGGCGCGAATCTTTGTGGCGTCTCCCACCTGGCATTGAATTCCCAGCTCTTCCAGCAACCTCAAAAACCACTGCATCGGTCCAATCGCTTCGATGCCCACCAGCACGGGGTGCGGAAGCTGGGAATAAAACTCCCGCACCTCACTGCCTTCGTGCATCAGCGTGCGATTCACGACTTCTCCGGTCTCGGTGTCGAGCATCGCCACGGACTGCTGGCGAGCATGTAAATCACATCCTATAATTCGCATTCGGCCTCCTTCGTTCCGAGCGCTTCGGGGTGAACACCGTAAGTCTACTCGGCTCGTCGTGAGGCCGACCTCGTTATGACATCAATCGGAAACATAGGTGCTGGACACGACGCCAAAATCTACTTCGGCGATAACGCCGTTTTCCAGGACCCATCCTGGTTTTGTCATTCAAACAAAGCTCGATGAGCGACTTCCCCTGTCAGCAACAGTGCTAGCGGGTGTCCATAGTCATCCGTCGAGAGGAGACGGATTGGAGGGGTACGAAGCCGCTCGCGGCCGCTCGCGCGTACTTCACGATCTGTTCTTCATAGGTATGTCGGAAGGTGTGGCAACGGTTTTCGTAATGCAGAGCGCTCATCCCGTGATGCGCGCATCCGCCCATGCATACTGGAAGAGCGACGCAGTCGCGGCACTCCTGATTCTGGAACGGATCGTACTTCAGCCAGCGCTCCATGCGCCCATTGAGCTCTCGATAGTTGCGGATGTTTCCAATCACATCGGAGGTGGCTCCAACCGACTCCCAACACTTATATAACTCGCCTTTGCTGCCGATGACGAGTTCATTCGAACGCACCGCAGTGCAGGGAGTCGTTGTCGCTTCCGGCAGTGTCGCGCTGGCTAGGCCGTGTTGAATGGCGAGATCGATGAAGCGCTGCTCGGCTAACGCGAATTGACGATGCCCAAAACAGCCGTGATAGGTGGAAGAAGGTGCCGTGACGTTATGAACTCCCACGAGCTGGCCTGGGTATACGGAAAGCTTTCCCGCAAAGCCTTCAGCAGTCAGCGCGATGAATAATTGCTCGACTCGATCGAAGTTTTCTGCGGAGATATTGACGCGCACATGGACCGAGAACCTCTCAACCGCATGATGAAGGTTCTCCATAATCTTTGTGAACGATCCCCTGCCATCCGCGAGAGGTCGCATGCGATCATGTACATCGGCCGGACCATCCAGGCCGACCTGAACCGAGGACACCCTTCGTTCCTTGAGCTCGATACATGTTGGCTCTGTGAGCAGATACCCATTGGTTGTCATCTGCGCGCTGTACTCGACTCCCGCAGCATCGCACTTCTCAATGAAGCGATCGGATAGTGCAAGCAGCGGTTTCTTTCCAACAAGCGGTTCGCCACCAAACCAGTTGACGGCGAAACTGCTAATCTTGGGCAACTGATCGTCTAACAGTGTGAGAATTGCATCCTGCACCTCATCATCCATGATGGATGGATGCTTCGCCTCAAAACAATAGGGACAATCGAAGTTGCATCCCAGACTCGTGACGAGCGTCACGCCAAAGTGAGAGGTATCGTAGCGGGATCGGTTGTATTGGTCCGACAACATCTTCAGTTCATTCGCATCGTCCGGGATCAGCATGCGGCCGCGAACGAGGCCTTCAAGCAGCTTCGCCGAACAGTCCACATAAGCGCCGGTCGTGAAGGCTTCCACAGCCTCTCGCTCATGACTGGACAGGTGTTTCAGGCCGCCGCTAATTCCATTGAAGAGGTAGCTTCCGCCGTCCTCGGCCTCGGCCCAGATGTTATATCGTGATTGCTTCATTCTTTTACCCGGCACGTCTGGTACCAGAAGCACTTTCGTGTCGTGTGTGGCTGGCAGGTCTCAAGGGTGCAGCTGGTGAAGGGAGAGCAGCCTTTCCGCTTCTCAGGTGTTTTCTCGCCCAGATCCTGGAGAGCCTTCCCAAGACGCGTGAGCGCCTCTTTAAGCTCTGGTGTCAACTGACTGCCCTCGGGGATCGAGACGTAGACAATCGAGTCACCCGATTTGTCAGGTTCTTTTAGCCACTTGGGATCGCTCATCGGACACCTCCGGCGTCGCAGAATGGTTTCCAAGATAGAAGCTTACTCTATATGCATCTAAACTTCATTCCTGAACCTTGCACGCGATAGGACTAGGTGATATCGGAAATGGGAGGGAAAAGTCAACTCTCGGGTTACCGGTAAAGTTGGTAGCAAAACCTGCCTCAGGTGGGTCTCCAAATGTATTTCCCCACAGCGTAGCTGACCGCTCCGTACAGAGCGCCATTTATCATTACTATCACAAACCACGCGAGGGTGGCCTCTCCGCTATGAGGTTGTACATCGAGAAAACCCGCGGAGAGAGCTGAGGCCGGACACAGGATAAGCGAGACTGTAATCATGGCTGGTTGGAACGGCGTGTAGTTTGTCATTTCCAAGTAAGCAAAAAGAGCCACGGCAATTCCGAATCCGACCGCCGCCAGTCTGTAAGCAAACTTTTTTCTCTGACTCATCACAAAGCCGCTCCGTACCTCTATCCACCAATTCCTATGATAGATGACCCAGTAGGGCCTGATATGTCGCGTTACCGGACATGTGATTTTGTTTCGATTCGCATGTCCGGCGTGCGCGTTAATCCGGAGTTTTGCGTTTGAACTTGACCAAAGCTCTATTGTGGTCTCTTATAAATCAACGTACTGGCCAAAGCGATTCGTACAGTGAAGGGAGACGACGCTATGCTGCGCCTGCTGGTGTTGGTTCTTGTCTTTGCGTATGTGACTTTGCCTGCGGCCTCCGCTCAAACGACGGATTCCGGCTATCCCGATGAATTGTCGCCCTCGCTGGCGGCCAGTGCCAAGGCGATGCATGCCATGATTCACCGAGATATAGCGGAAGCGGCAGAGAACATGCCTGCGGATGAATATGCCTTTCGACCGACGCCGCAGGTCCGGACCTTCGGTCAGATTATCGGTCACTTGGTTGATGCCAACTTCTTCTTCTGTTCGCAAGCCGCGGGCGAAAAGTCGCCAGCGACCGCTGACTACGAACAACTCACTGACAAGGCTGTACTCGTTAAGGCGTTGAACGATTCGCTCGTTTATTGCGATCGCGTGTACGGGGCGACCACCGAGGCAAAGTTCATCCAGCCGATGCAAATTGCACATGTTGTTGGTACGGGGTCGACCAATACTCTCCGGGGCGCCGTGCTGATGTACAACATCGCCCACAACAACGAGCATTACGGCAACCTCGCCGTTTACATGCGGCTGAAGGGCCATGTTCCGCCCTCGACAGCCCGAGTCCAGCAGCGAACGAATTAGTAACGCCGGACTACCTGATTACCGGCAACTTGTCCTTTAGGGCCTGCGGCTGATTTCCGTTTTTTCTTCAGACGTTAGAACTCTTGCATTAGGCGGATCGCCTGCTAGGCACTGTAGTTGGCCACAACCCGTGCTACCTTCCCAATCTCCGATAACTCCATGAACTCTGCCACACGTGTCCCCTTTTGATTTGTGTACACGAGCACCACGCTGCTTATACCCAAGAATACGTTCTCAAGGTGGAAATGCAGTTCCGGGTAAACTTCCAGCCCTCTTTGAAAGTAAGCTCTCAAATTCGCCTTTCCGTTCAACTTCCCAGAAGGCGTCCCCAGCAGTTGCGCGGCAATCGGCGAAGTCAACTCGATTGCGTCTCCATAGTGCGTCATGATCAATTCCAGATCATGAGCGTTCCAGGCGGCAACCCAATGCTCGGCCAGCTTCCAAGCTTCGTCTTTCGTCACGACAATTTCTCCAGTATTTGATCGTCAGTAATTACCCGCGTGCATTGTACGATGCTCTTATAGATATCGCATTCTTGAGGAATGACTCCGCTAGCTCCCGATTTGTCGTTAATCAGGAGCTGGCCCTGCCGCGCATTGTTCGCCAGATTGACACCTCAAACGCGGGAGCTAGAATGACGAGGCTACCAAACCGCTAAAGGAATTAGCACGGGAATAAGCTTTAACGGTTTTCGTAACCGATCCAAGGCTGGTGAGAAGGAGGAATCTGCATGACCTCATCGCGGAGAATCCTGGGGGCTACCGTTTTTCTTTTAGTGAGTACGAATGCCGCCTTTGCGCAAACCGAAACTAAGAACCTGGATGCACTTCGGGCCGCCGACGCGGCATGGCTGAAAACCTATGAGGCTAAGGATGTCGACAAAGCTGTTGCGTTCTGCGACGACGAAGGTTCGCTTTTGTGGCCGAACGCACCTAAGGCGACCGGAAAGAAGGCCATCGCAAAGGCGACCGCGAGCGCGTTCGCCATCCCGGACTTCAAGCTTGAATGGCAGCCGGACCAGGTCTCGGTTGCTCGTTCGGGGGAGCTTGGATACACCAGCGGTACATACACGTGGACGTTCAAAGACGCATCCGGAAAACCTGCTTCCGACAAGGGAAAATATCTGACGGTATGGAAAAAGCAGCCGGACGGTTCTTGGAAAGTGTTGCTTGATATGTTCAATACGGACCTGCCTCCGAACTGAATCCCGCTCAGGTCCTCTAGACCGTCCAGGCGGGTACTGGTAGCCATTTGTCCGGTTTCCCGTTAATCGGGGCCTTGCTCACACGTCTATCGCGTCACTGACGTTCCGCCGCCCATGCTTGACCCTCCTTTTGCCGTCTTGGCAAAGCACCTGTGAGAGCGTTGACAGGACGTGCTCCACAGCCGCAGCGACACCTTGGCGTTGCGAGCGATACCAGATGCGGTAGGTCATGGAAAGGGTAGAAAGCGTGAGTTCGGCCATTACCCCTGCCGTGATTGGCTCCAAGCCTCTTGCGGCGAACGCTGTGGCTATGCGGTCTTGTAAGTCCGTAACTCCTGAGAGTTGCGCTTCACGCGCGGACCGTTGGGTTGCCGCGATTGCCATGAGCTTCCGGAAGCGTGGATCGCCAGTCGTCTCCTGGGCGACGTGACCGACGACATAACGAAACAGAGCCGACAACGACCGCTCTTCCGGGCACTCCTGAATAACCTTCGTCATTAACGTGCCGTACCGGATGACGGGGTAGGACATCAGATCGCTTTTTGATTCAAATTGTCGAAAGAATGTACGCCGTGCAATTCCTGCTGCCGTGGCAATTTCTTCCACGGTCGTTTGCTCGAAACCCTTTTCAGCAAAGAGATCGAGAGCGGCATTCCAGATCGCGTCTCGGGTGAGCGCCCGTTTTGGCGTTTCGGTGTTTTCGCCATCTACCGCTCGAAGCACAAATTTCTTCCGTGATTGTTTCTTTCTCAACGCAGTAACCTCGTCTTGCCGGAATCTGAGGCAGTCATCATCAGGCGAGCCTCTCAAGTATGTTGTAGCTAGCCTTCAAATAGGGTATCCTAAAAATGGCACTCAGTGCCATTTTGTAAGGAGGCTCATGAAAGCCCTGTTGCTGCTCGCTCTGCTTTTATCCCCACTTGCTCATGCACAAACCGTGCCAGCATCCATGAGTGGCGAGTGGTTTGTGCAGGAAAGCGCCGGGGGAAGCGACAGCGCGAAAACCTGTGAGTTTACGCAGAAGGGTTCCGACCTGACCGGCACTTGCACCGCAAAGGCGACGGGAAGCGTCCCAATCACAGGAAAAGTCGACGGCGACAAGATCACGTGGACGATGAAGTTTCCAACCATGGTAGGGCTTGTCACGGCAACCTATCACGGAGTGCTGAAGGCTGAAAATAAGATCACCGGCATCGCCAACGCTCAGGAATTCAAGATGGAGGGCGAATTCAGCGCAACGCGATACAAACTTGTCTGGTCTGACGAGTTCGATCAAGACGGCAAGCCCGATCCGACGAAGTGGACCTATGAGACCGGCTTTGTGCGAAATCAGGAGTTGCAGTGGTATCAGCCGGACAATGCTCGATGTGAGAATGGCCTCCTGATCATCGAAGCCCGCCGCGAGCGAAGGAAAAATCCGAATTATGTAGCGGAGAGCGATGATTGGACGAAGAATCGGGAATACGCCGAGTATACGTCGGCCAGCTTGCTGACGCGCGGTCTTGCAAGCTGGGAATATGGACGTTTCGAGATGCGAGCCCGCATCGATACGCGACCGGGCCTCTGGCCTGAGTTTTGGACTCTCGGCACGAATCGGGAATGGCCGTGGGGCGGAGAGATCGACATTCTGGAGTCGTGGGGCGGGTTGCTAAACGCCAACTTCATCTGGGCGGGACAGACGCCCGGATATAGCCGCTCTTCCTCGAAGAGGAGGCCGATCGCTTCGTTCGGAGACCCCGACTGGAGCAATAAGTTCCACATTTGGCGCATGGAGTGGGATGAGGAAAAGATTCGCATATCGGTGGATGACGAATTGCTGAATGAACTGGACGTCGCCAAGGCCGCCAATGGAGACGGAACCAATGCGTTCCGACAACAACAGTACATTCTGCTCAATCTCGCCGTTGGCGGGGTCGCTGGTGGTGATCCGTCCAAGACACAATTCCCCGCACGTTACGAAGTGGACTGGGTCAGGGTGTATCAGTAATCCAACTATCTGCCTCAAGTGCTAGCTGCCCGTTCCGGTAAACGCGGAGTAATCCAACATGCCCTAGTGTCGGGCAACCGGACAGGAGGAAGAAATAAAGGTTCGAGACAAAGTAATGGTCGTCACGGGAGCGGGAAGTGGGATTGGGCGCGAACTCGCACTCTTCCTCCTTTCTAAGGGCGCACGCGTCGCGGGAGTAGATCTAAACCCAAAGTCGCTTGAAGAAACAGCGGACCTCGCAACTCGTTATGAGGGCCGATTTGCTCAGTTTATTGTCAACATCACCGAAAGGCGGGCCGTCGAAGTTCTGCCTTCACATGTACTATCGCGCTTCGGCGCGGTCGATGGGATTATCAACAACGCAGGCATAATTCAGCCATTTTCGACACTGAACGAACTGGACTATCCAACCATCGACCGCGTGTTGAACGTCAACCTATATGGCACGTTGTTTGTCACGAAAGCGTTCCTGCCCCATCTGTTAAGCCGCCCCGAAGCACACATTATCAACCTCTCGAGCATGGGTGGCTTTGTTCCAGTGCCGGGTCAAACAATTTATTGCGCGGCGAAGGCAGCTGTGAAGCTCATGTCAGAAGGCTTGGCCTCCGAACTTGGGGGGTCCAACGTTCGCGTAACGGTTGTGTTCCCAGGCGCTGTCGCGACAAACATTCGACAGAACTCGTCTGTCGACAGTCCCAAAAAGATTGTGGATAGCGGTGACACCAAGGCACTATCGGCGGCCAAGGCCGCAGAAATAATAGTTCGCGGCATCGAGCGAGACGCGTACCACGTATTTGTTGGAAGGGATGCAATGCTGATGGACAAGTTATACCGCCTAAGCCCCGTTCACGCGGCACGAGCAATTGCCGCGAAGATGCGCGCCCTCCTTTCCATTTCGTCGTGAGAGGTGAAATTATTTCTAAACACAAGACCAAAATTAACCGAGCGGTTTGGCTCGTTTCAGTTTTCTCGGGTGTCTTGGTGTTTTTAGCCAGCACTTATTTTGTCAGCAAGGCGTGGGACATCCGCAGAGTTGACCGCCAATATCGTGTGCCTATGCTGTACGCGCCGACGAATTACCTCCACACATCAACCGTTTCTGCATTGCAAAAACGCACTAGCGTACCGGACCTTTCCGTTGCGAATGACATCACGATCTCTAGCAGAGATATACGGATCGACAAGGCATCCGTGCGCATTTACATATACGAGAGTAGGAACAAGACACCACACAGTGCCGCATTGCTTTGGATACATGGCGGAGGCTTCGTGCTAGGCAACGCAAGGGCGGACACCGAATTCCTGCAACTGATTCTGCGTGCGCTCAATATCGTTGTGGTTAGCGTGGAGTATCGTCTCCCTCCTCAGCATCCATACCCGCAGCCTTTGGATGATTGTTTCGTGGCTCTCCTCTGGATGCATGATCATGCGGATGAACTGGGCATTGATTCGAGGCGCATCGCTATAGGCGGTGGTAGTGCTGGGGGCGGTCTAGCCGCTACTCTTGTCCAACGTGCTCATGACGAAGGTCGAGTAAGACCTGTATTTCAAGTACTGATGTATCCAACGATCGATGACCGCACAACGCTAAAGAGCGAAACAAACGGTCGTGGCGTACTGATTTGGACTCCAGAGCTAAATCTTTTCGCATGGAAATCCTATTTGGGTCAAACGCCCTATTGGGAGGACGACCGGCCCTACGCAGCAGCGGCGCGTAGAAAAGACCTTAGTGGTCTGCCGCCGGCATGGATTGGAGTTGGAGACCTCGACCTCTTTTACGACGAGGATGTTGAGTATTGTAGGGGCTTACAGGCAGCGGGGGTCAGCTGCCAACTCGATGTCGTGCCAAACGCTTACCACGGCTTCAACCTGTTGGCCAAAAATGCGCCGGGCTCTGCAGCTTTCAATGAGCGAATGATCGATGCCCTCAGAGTGGGATTGGAAGCAACTCCTCAGCCATAAACTGTGTTGGTAAACGCCGTCATCGGACGCTCTCTAATTCAACTCCTGGGAAGTCGCGAACTCGGAAAAGTAAAGTAGTACTTCACATTGACGGGAATGTCGTTTCACAGGACTTATCCACCGAGCAGCGGTCTCAGCAAAGTCGGCGTGACAAGCGCGTCAATAAGGCGTGGGGCGTTGTGGCTCGGACTTGTCGTCCCGTCCTAGGTTCTGTTCCCTTGCATCCAAAGGCTGACTTGCCATGACACCGCTTCGGCCTTGCGAATCTGTAACCATTCCCGATAGCTCTTTCTCAGTGCGAGCGCGAATATCAGCTCGGCATCCAATCCGTGGCGCGTCTTCGTCCGTCAAATCGACACTCAACGGTTTGTCTATTCCCGCGGAGAGTATCAAAAATCCTGCTGGCAATTCTTGGTCAATTCGATAATTTTCGGGCGGCAGCCATTCAAAGGCGTAGACTCCGTGTTCATCCGTCTTTGTCGAGCGCTCTCGGCCCTCGCTATCTGTCACACGCACAGAAACGTCGCCGAGCGGACGCATTTTGGTCAGCGACAAAAGCCAGGGTCCCGCCCTGGGCGACAGCAAACTGACCGTACCGAATAGGCTGTCGACCGCGTGGCCGTCGCGAATCGCCCGCAGTTCCCGCAAATCCCCGCCCACTGCCACCTCCGGGCTTGTGAACGTGCAGGTGCTCGTCGAGAGGGAGTCACCCACAACCGAGGCATACACCAAGTAGCTGACGCCCACAACGAAGGGATAGCTGCAATCTCCGTCACGCGGGCCGCGCTCATCCACGCCCGTATGCACGACGATCTCCTGCCCCGGCTGACCTTCACCGCGAAAACTCTCCGCAATCGAGAAATGCACCACGTGATTCATGGGGAGCTTTTTTAGAGCGCCCGGAAACATTACTTCAGCGCTCTCCTCTTCAGAATCCTCCACCACCGGCGCTTCCGTCGCCATATCGGCTGTCACCTTTCCTAGGAAGATGACCTGCCCTGAACTCCAACCCCGTCCGCATTCGCCACCAGGCAAGCTGTGCAAGTGCAACCAGCAAACACAACCCGTCCAAACCCCAGCACCACCATCGCACCGATCATCACCCGTGCCAGCATACCCACCTCCGACACCTGCGAATCTGCAGACACTCTAGCTTACGCGCAGCTCGGAAGCACTGCTTCACAAAGTTCGATTGACGAGGCCACTCGGCTAACTCCTGGAGATTCGCGAAATCGGAACATAGGTACTGGACCCGACGCCAAATCAACTTCGGCGGTAACGGCGTTTATCAGGGGAGCGCCGGGTTAAACCGGCATGTTGTAGGGAATGAAAGAGTCCTACAAGGAAGGAGACAGCGACTCCATCTTGGCCCTGAGTCTTGCAGGAGACATCGCGAGATGTCGCTTGAAGCGTAGACAGGGGTATCGGTGGGCCGGGCTATTGAGCTTCGAAAAACGGAAAATCAGGACGCCGACTCCCTCCTGATTGGAGGAAGGCAACACGGCTGATTCGCAATAACGCGAGCGAGCAGACGGTCCTGCGTAGTCTTAGAACCCGCGCACGCTGAGAAACAACATGCACGAGAACCGGGAGACCTCTGGAGTGCCTCGACCCGAAAGGGAACGAGACCGGTCTGCGAAGGCCCAAAGCCACAAGGCAGACGCGCACGCTCTGGAGGAGTCGGACCGCACCATAGTATCGATGAACCAGACGAACAAAGAAGAGCGATCTTCGGCGGAGCCTGGGGAGAAAAGGGTGCGGGCCAAGGAGAACATCGTTCAATCCAACACCAACCCGACACAGAGCGGGGAACGAGTGTCCCAGGGACTGAGCGGTGTGCGAGAAGCAGCAAAGAAAAGGAGGCAAGAACGGTTCACGGCTTTGCTTCACCATGTGCACGTGGATTTACTCCGGGACAGCTACTACGCCTTAAAGCGGCAAGCCGCACCGGGAGTAGATGGCGTGACGTGGCAGGAGTATGAAACCGGATTGGAAGGTCGGCTTGCCGACCTGCACAATCGGATACACCGTGGAGCTTATCGGGCGCAACCTTCACGAAGAGTCTATATACCGAAGGCCGACGGACGGCAACGTCCGTTGGGCATAGCGGCGCTGGAAGACAAGATCGTACAGCAAGCCGTGGTGACCATCCTCAATCAGATTTATGAGGTGGACTTCAAAGGATTCTCGTACGGGTTCCGACCCGGTCGCAACCCGCATCAAGCGCTAGATGCGCTGACGGTGGGTATCCAAAGGAAGCGCGTGAATTGGGTGCTCGACGCCGACATTCGAGGCTTCTTCGACAACATGAGTCACGAATGGACGATGAAGTTTGTTGAGCACCGCGTGGCTGATCGCCGGATTCTGCGCCTGATCCAGAAATGGTTAAAGGCGGGAGTGTCGGAAGACGGCCAGTGGTCGGAGAGTAAGGTAGGAACACCGCAAGGAGCAGTGGTTTCTCCATTGCTAGCCAATGTGTACCTACATTACGTATTCGATCTGTGGATCGAAGCTTGGCGCCAGAAAGTGGCCGCGGGTGATGTGATCGTCGTCCGTTACGCCGATGATCTGGTGGTGGGTTTCGAAAACCGAAGGGAGGCCGAGCGATTCCTGGAAGCATTTCGGGAACGATTGGCTAAGTTCGGACTGGAACTACATCCGGAGAAAACACGGCTGATCGAGTTTGGGCGGTTTGCCGCACAAGATCGGGAGAAGCGTGGGGAAGGGAAACCGGAGACCTTTACGTTCCTGGGTTTCACGCACTACTGCGGGAAGCGAAGGAGCAATGGAACATTCATCGTGTGGCGGAAAACGGCGAAGAAGCGCATGGTGGCGAAGCTGCGAGCCCTTAAGGCTGAGCTGCGCCTTCGCATGCACGAGCCGGTTGCCGACGTCGGTGCATGGCTACGAAAGGTTGTGACTGGTTATTACCGCTACCATGCGATCCCGGGAAACATCGACCGGTTGAGTGTCTTCGGACAACGGTTGCGGCGATTGTGGTGGCTCATTCTACGCCGGCGCAGTCAACGCCGCGCGTCGTGGGATCGGGTCGCCCGCGTCTTCCCGCAGTGGATTCCAGCTCCCCGCGTTCTGCATCCTTATCCTATCGTACGCTTCCTCGCCACTCATCCAAGGTGGGAGCCGTATGCGTAGACGCGCTCGTACGGTTCTGTGCGGGGGGCGATCAGCGATGGCCGTCCCTACCGCGTCACGAGTTGATGACACGGACAACGAGATAGTTGAAGCACCGAATATTCCGCCTTGGAATACTAAACTACTCGCCGGATATCAGGCATCCATCTTTCACGACGTTTTGGTTTCCTTAGTCTAACCACCAAAACCGCAAGCAGGATTACGGCCAGCCCTATCAGCATAATTGAGAACATAAGACCGCCTTATTTAGGATGATTCGATCAAATCGTCCGGTTATTCCCACAATACGCCGCATCCTAATGACACCGGGCAACTATCTAGAGTTGTGTTATGGGTTTGTAAACAGCGCTGCGAGGGGCTACAAGGAAGCCCTGCGATGTTGTCAACTGGTCAGGTCAAACTGTCGCAGGCCCTGGGTGAGAAATTTACTGTAGACTGAGCCGAACTATATGCTTCTGCGGAAATCATGTCTGTTCCGCACACTTGCGAGCCGAGAACGCACTTAGGTACCACCGACATTGAAGCAGGGAGAATCAGCTGGATTTATGCACTACTAGATCGGAATCCTTCTATGCCCTTCCTGAGTTGTTCTAATTCTGTCGCGGGGACCACGATCTCGGTGTATCCACAGTCCAAGCAGACCAAGGTTTTCTGGCAGATGTAAACGGGAGGAACGTCGAGTCTTTCTTTACCGGGGAAAGCAACCGTCAGTTCGCCCTGAAACTCTTGTTGGTGCGTAGAAGCACACTTAGTGCAAGGCATTTCCCCTCCAGACACGTTTGGAATAACCGAGTCAGGGTGGGCGGCCCTTCAGCGACGTAAAGTCTAACACATGTGAAATCACTTAAAAAACCGAGGGCCATTGTTAGTTTTGACACTGTTCGGAGCCTTCCGACAAGCCATAGATTCATAAGACGCGACTTGCCGGGTCAATCCGAGCAGTAGTCCTTGACCTGCCCTCGTGGACTGTTCGACCAGACATTCCGCGCTTACGGGTGGCCCCATTGCGAAAAATGCGAGTTCTACTAGCCGATGACCATCAGGGAGTTCTTGGTGTCGTCCAAGGTTTGTTGGAAGCGGACTTCGACGTTGTCGGGTGTGTGCAAAACGGCGAATCTCTGGTCCAAACTGCCATGAACCTTCGACCGGATTTCATAGTCACTGACATTTCGATGCCGAGACTCAGCGGGATAGAAGCCGCTAATCGGCTGAGGGAATCTGGTTGCGCTTCAAAAGTCATATTCCTAACAGTCCATACTGACCTTGATGTCGTTCGCATAGCTCTAAAAACGGGTGCGCTCGGATATGTGGTGAAGACTTCAATTGAAACTGACCTCCTGTTCGCCATCCGAGAGGCCTTTGCAGGACGGAGTTTCGTTTCCGCTGAGGCATCAAGGGAGTGAATCCGCAAAGATCGATGAACAGGCGTCCTATTCGAGTCGGAAAATGCAGCACGAGTTGAGGACGAGGGCGAAGTAGAGTGCTTCATCTGGATGCTTCCACGGTGATGCAATCCACGCCGACCATTGTTTCGACAGGTTTGCCTCGGAATTTTATGACCAAGTAATAGGGGACAGGACCTGAAATCGGTTTTCCATCGATCAGATAGACAATCATCGGTTTGATCTGAAAATCCAAGTCCGTGCCGGAAATGGTGCTGATTTGGTGAGAGCCAAATTCAATGCGGAGCCGCTCCCCCGACGAAGCCAAGGCGTTGGCGGGAACCAACTGTTCCAGAGTAACTCCCTCATATATATGTGTAGCCTTCGTTGCGGGGTCGCTCTCCGTCACGACAGACGGTTGCATTTTGCGCAGGTCCGCAGCGCGAAAGTAATGGCTCTTACTCGCAACTCTTACTTGGAGAAGAAGTACCTGCTGGTCATTCACAAGGCTGTAAGGCCGCCCGTATCTTTGGGAAAACGTAGCAGTCGGTAGGAGAAGCAGCAGAAGGAGTAGGCGAAACTCTCGGAGCATCGCAGTGCCCCAACAACGATTTTAGCATGGTGGCTACTTTCGTGGGGCTTTTGCTCGCGCGCAATTCGGACAAGTGGTCCCGGTACCTGATAACGCGGTCACTACCGGGGTGGGTACTATGAGCCATTTTTCCGGTTAGGCTCAATGCAGCACATCATTGATTGGACGAACGGCTGCATACCTGTGACTGACGACCTCACAGATGGAAATGAAAACCGCTCGGAGCCTTACTCCGTGCTTTTCCACCTCATCTGATATATCTGGGTCATGCTGATATCGCTCATTACTGCGATACTGCCCGCTGGCGTGATGGAGACGAAATCCTGTGCTCCCTGCAAGGTTACGTTCACCCCCGCAAATTTGGCGAATAACTCCCACTTCCCGTCAGGCACCGTCAGCCGATAGATTCCGGTTTGCTCGCCGGTTGCCGCTTCCTCAGGGCCTCGCATCAAATAGAGGGACTTCGAATCCGGCGCCCACACAAAAAATCCCCAGTCGTGTTCAAAAACCTTCAACTGTTTCCATTGCTTTGTCTTCACGGAATAAATCGCCAGGCTCTTCGGTGGACTCTGAATTCCTGCTAGGTACTGCCCGTCGGGCGACCACGATGGAGCATAGTAGCCATCCGATCCCGGCATGGTCGACACCTTTCTCGTCTCCAGATCCAGAATACGGATGCGCAGGTGTCCCGGGATTGGGTAATCGTTAAAGTAGATGGACTTCCCGTCCGGCGACCAGCTCGGTAGTACCTCCGTGAAACCCTCCGATGTCAACTTTTCCGGTGCGCCACCATCGGCGCTGACGCGATAAAGCTCATGCCAGTCGGAATACGCAATCCACTTACTGTCTGGCGACCACGTGGGCATCTGCGCCAAAGTGTCTGTGAGCTGCAACTTTTCGGTACCGTCGAGCTTGCACCGCCACAAATAACCTCTAGGATAATCCGTGTAGACCATCCATTTTCGGTCCGGTGAGACCACAAGCTGCGTCGCGGGGAGTCCTTCGAAGTACGGCAAAAACCGCTTTTCCTTTTCGTCGTAGAAATGCATCGATCCCTGTGCCAGGCGCCCCACGACGAACATTCCCTTGCCATCCCGGCTCGGGGCCATTCCGACCACTTCAGGTTGGCCCGGCGTCAATCGCACCGCAGAGGGCTTCCTCCAGAACTCGTACCAGCTTGGCTCCAGATAATCGTAAAGATTGTTGGATCCGTCTTTGTAGGAGCTAAAAATAAAATGCTTTCCACCCGGAGTCCAGATTCCGCTATACGTCCCGGTGTCTTCCGGCCAAGCATTTGGAAGCGGAAGCAAATGTGGATCACTGCCGTCCACATTCAGCTCCCAGATCCTCGTCAGATCATCCTCCAAAATACTTCTCGACACCGTGACGCGAATTTTTTTGGAGTCCGGCGAAAAAACGGGATTGCCAGGCACCATATGGCGGGTGTTCCAGATTTCCTTGACATTTTGTCCGTCGCTGTCACACACATAGACCGATTCTTTTTCATTGAACGCAATCCGCTTCCCATCCGGGGAATAGCTTGCGCCGCGCGCCGTAATCGCTCCCAACCGCTTAGCCGCACCTCCCAGCACGGGCATAGTCCATATTGTTCCCCGCTGTGTTTCATCGTTCAGATCGCTCTGTAGCAGCAAAAACTCAGCGCCATCCGGCGAAATATCCAGGATACTCATGCTGCCGATCGCAGTGCGGAGAGGCGCCGCGTCTCCCCCCTTTACAGACATTTCGACGGGATTGTGCCCGCTCAAGAAATAAATACGAGATCCGTCCGTTAAGATCGAAAGGCTTTTGGTTTCACCCGAAAAGGTGAGCTGCTCCATCGGTAATGGCGCAGAGTCGACGGGCGTGCCGCGGCCCGTCAGCGCAACCCACGTAGCAACGCCAACCACCGCCGCGGACACTATCCAGATCCATTTCTTCGACTTTTCTTGTTTTGCCAGGTCTGCAGGTGATCCGCTCTGCGATCGTTCCGTCTCCTTCTTCATGAGCCGGCGCAGATCCACCATCAATTCATGTGCCGACTGATAACGGTCCTCGCGATCCTTTTCCAGAGCCTTCACAACGATCCGTTGGAGGTCCTCGGGTACCTGGGGATTCAGCTCGCAAATGGATTTCGGCGCTTTATGCAGAATCTCCCCGATGATCGTCGCGGGAGACTCTCCGGGGAACGCTTGCTTTCCGGTCGCCATCTCATAGAGAACAATCCCAAACGAAAAAATGTCGCTACGGGCGTCGATGTCCTTGTCCTGAGCCTGTTCCGGGGACATGTACGCCACCGTTCCGACGATGGTGCCGCGTTCTGTAATCGAGGCTGAGATTGTTGGCGACTCGCCAATCGGAGTGCTATTAAGAATCATGTGTTTAGCGAGGCCGAAGTCGGCCAACTTCACCACACCCGGGCTTGTCACGAAAATGTTGGATGGCTTGATATCGCGGTGGACAATCCCATTTTTGTGCGCGATTTCCAGTCCTGCGGCGATCTGCATCGCATAATCCAGCAATGTCTCAAGCGGTAGCGGACGCGATCCGATCTTCTGCTTCAGTGTCTGCCCTTCGAGCAGTTCCATGGCGATGAACGTCTGGCCATCCTGCTCCCCGATATCATAAACAGTGCAGATGTTGTGGTGATTGAGCGCTGATGCCGCCTGTGCCTCGCGTTGAAAACGAGCCTGAATTTGGGCATCCCGCTGTCCTTCCGGTGGGAGAAACTTGAGGGCCACGAAACGGCCGAGCCGGGTATCCTCGGCCTTATACACCACACCATTTCCTCCAGCGCCAAGTTTCTCGACAATGCGGTATCGCGATGTCGTCGTCTGGCTGTTGGGTGGTGTACGTGGGTCCTCCATTCTCGGCGTATCTTAGGGACATCTATCCCTGCAAGTCAATCAAGAGGGTTTAGCACCTGTCTGCTCGTCCTAATTCGCGGCAGCTCCTTCCTTATTGTTTCCCGCCTCGGTGTCTCCTCCCGCCATCGCAAGGTTAGAGAAGGAAGTTATGGCAGAAGTCGCGCCAGGTCCCGATTAACGGTTACCGCCGAAGTGGAGGCTAGTACCGCGATGTCCGACTTAAATCGGGCAGTACCCCGTCAGTGGGGAACACTTACGAAAAAAGGAACCTTTGGCCCATTCTTTGCGTACTATTTGGCCAGGAGGGACCCCATGAAGAACCTCTTTCGTTTAGTTGCAGTGTCTTTATTGTTCGCGTCCGTGACGTTCTGCCAGACCTCGAATGAAACCACCAACCTCCGACCTCAAGGATTCGAGACGAACTTGGTCGGTGGAGTGAACCTTCGTTTGAACCTGCACGATGGGGACTTCCGTGTTGTAGGCAGCGATTCGGACAAGCTTTCCATACACGTCGAGGGCAAGAACGTAGAGCAGGCGAAGAATATTAAGATCCAATTGAAACATTCGGGCACGACCGTGGATCTCAAGCTCTCGCACGTCCCCAAAAAAGAACTGCAGGTCACCATCGAAATCCCCCAATCCACAAACTTATATGCCCGCATGCATGGCGGCGATCTCTCTGTACAAGACGTTGCGGGAGACAAGGACCTTGAGCTCACTGGCGGTGATTTGACTATCCAGGTAGGAAGTCCGGAAGACTACTCCCACGTGGATCTCTCCGTGAGGTTCGGAGACATTCGTGGTACTCAGTTTGGCGATCCAAAAGGCTGGATCGGAAATTCTCTCCAGAAAGATGGCAATGGAAAATATAAGCTTCATGCCCATGTCATGGCGGGCGATCTGGTGCTCAAGTCGTGATTAACGGGCCAAACCGGGAAAATAGGTACCGGTGCCGAGCCATTCGTGCATTAGTGAAGTAACCAGCCAGCCGCCACCGCAACGACAATCAATTTCACCAGCCATCCGGCCGCGTATGACATCACGAAAACGCGATGCAGTTTCATGAAGGCAGCATTTGTGAGAATAAGCGGCACGGGACCCAGCAACCAGACAGCGAGGGCCAGTTTGACGGCACTGCCTACAGAGTGAAGGCCCAGCCGAGCGATGACGTAGGCAAACACTCCGCAAGTCAGAAAAGGTAGGGGGCTGGTCAGGGCAATCGCTCGTCCTTCGGCCCCTTCACGCCAGATTTCAGGATACGTGTAGCGCCGATGGAGCCAATCACCCGCGAAGAACCAGTCGGTCAGTGAAGAAGCAATACCACTTCCGATGACGACGGCGACGAATCGTGTCCAGTCCATAGCGTCCTCCAACGTGCAGCCGCATTCTACTTCGGGCACAAAGCTCCGCGCTTAGACAAAGTCCCGATTAACGCATTATAAAAGGGCGCCCGAGTGGAGTAGGTTTTGATCGTCTGTATCAACGCCTACCACAACAAGGAGCGCCCTCATGAATGACGCCAAGTATATTGGGATGGATGTGCATCAGGCAACGATCTCAGTCGCGGTTCGGGATTCACGTGGAAACCTGGTGATGGAGGCCATTCTCGAAACGAAGACAGAAACCATTCTCCAGTTTATTCGTGGCTTGGGCGGCAGTTTGCATGTGACCTTTGAAGAAGGAACGTCGGCCGCTTGGTTGTTCGATCTTCTGAAACCCCACGTCACGAGAGTGTTGGTTTGTGATCCGCGTAAAACTCCCCTGTTGAAAGTTGGAAACCACAACGACCGTGAAGATGCACGCAAGCTGTCGGAGTTGTTGTATCTGAACAGGCTCAGCCCGGTCTTTCATGGGGAAACAGGAATTCGCACTCTGCGGGAACTGGCCCGTAGCTATTTGACGATCACTCGCGATCTGACGCGGGTGATGAATCGCCTGAAGGCCATCTATCGAGGTTGGGGGATTCCTTGTGCCGGCCAGCAGGTCTACGCACCGCGCTACCGTGCGGAATGGCTCGCGAAGATCACGGAGGCCGGCGTGCGCCGTCGCGCCGAGATCTACTATCAACAGTTTGACGTTTTGGCGAGATTGCATCAGGAAACACGCCGAGAGTTATTAGCCGAAGGGAGAAAACACTTCGCCACCAGATTACTGCAACGGATTCCTTCGATCGGCCCCATCCGCGCGGCACTGTTGATCGCGTTGATGCAGACACCCCGTCGCTTCCGTACCAAGCGGCAACTGTGGGCCTACTGCGGACTGGCGCTCAAAACGTATACCAGTGGGGAGTACCGCTTCGTTGGCGGTCAACTGAACCGCTCCAAGAAGGCTGTGGCTATTCGCGGACTCAACAAAAATCATAATCACGATTTGAAAAATATCTTCAAGGGGGCAGCTACCGGAACCCAATTTTTCGGTAAGGGGTGTAAAGATTGTCGCCAGAGGATCGTGCTAACATTCGACCGAGAGAAGGTGCGATGCCAATACCCCGCGTCAGGCTGGTCACTGCGTTTGCGTTACTGACACTGTTTTCCACGTTTGTTGACGTTCGCTGCTCTACAACGACTCCGCAGTCCCAAGCCAATCAGCAGTCAACTTCTTCGCTCGAACTGCCCCTAACATTTGAGCGCCATATTGGCGATCTTGGCGACATGGTCAGGAGGCGGGAGATTCGTGTCCTCGTTGTCCCCAGCCGTTCCGGCTTTTTCTACGATCAAGGGCAACCACAGGGAATCTACTACGAAGCATTCGATGAGTTTCAGCGGTTCGTGAACCAGAAATTCCAAACCGGGAACTTGAAGATCAATGTCACATTTCTTCCAGTCGGACCCGAGCGACTCGAACAAGCTCTCATGCAGGGAATGGGTGATGTGATTGGTTTCCCGTTGATTGTCACCGCAGGACGCCAGCAAGTTGCCTTGTTCACCACGCCCATTGATCCCAATGTGAAAGAAGTCATTGTCACCGGTCCTGCTTTGTCCTCGGTGTCAACGCTCGAAGACTTGAGCGGCAAAGAGGTTTATGCCAATCCTCTGACCGCTTACTACCAGAATTTAAGAAATCTCAGCAACTCCGTTCAGAACGCCGGGAAGCCGCCGATCCTCGTCAAAGCCGCCGATCCCAATCTTACGGATGAAGATTTACTCGAGATGGTCAACGCCGGATTGATTCCAGCAACCGTGACGATAGCCATTCGCGGAAACTTCTGGGCCAAGGTATTGCCTCACCTGACGGTTCATTCGGATATCGTAGTAAAGGAGGAAGGCCAGTTGGCTTGGGCCACTCGCAAGGACAGCCCGGAGCTGAGAAATTGTCTCAACGAATTCATTAAAACTCGCGCAATAGGCACTTCGTTCGGCAACACGTTGGTTCGCCGTTATCTGCAAAACACCAAGTGGGTGAAAGATTCAACTTCCCCGGAGGAAATGGAAAAATTTGAGTCTTATGTTCGCTACTTCCGGATGTACGCAGATCAATACAATTTCGATTATCTGATGCTAGTCGCGCAAGGCTATGAGGAATCCGGCCTAAACCAGGATCGCAAGAATCCGAGCGGCGCAGTTGGCATCATGCAGGTGATTCCAAAATACGCGGCCGTCCCACCCATCAGCATTCCCAATGTGGAAGTCGCTCAGTACAACATCGATGCGGGCGCAAAGATGCTGCGCAACATTGCGGACACCTACTTTAATGACCCCAAGCTCGACGCACTGAATAAAACTCTTATGGTATTTGCCTCTTACAACGCAGGACCCACCAGGATTGCGCGACTGCGAAGACAGGCGGCTAAAGAAGGGCTTGATCCCAATAAATGGTTTGGGAATGTCGAACTCGTAGTGGCACGGGATGTCGGCCAACAAACTGTTCAATACGTCAACAACATCTATAAATACTACGTCGCCTATAAGCTCACGCTGGAACAATCCCAATCATACAAATGAGCGCGAGTACTTTAATCGTATTAACGGCGTAGCCGTCCATATAAAGTCATCCTAGCAGCTAGCGGCCTGCTACGGCTCTTCCCAGTCGAGGGCGTACACATCGGAAGTACCGGCGTCGCGAAATAGTAAGGGCGAGTTGTCTGGAGCGAGGGAAAGCGAAGAATCGCTGAAGCGTCCGGTGTAGACAAAATTGGTCAGGTCCGCGACTCGCTCTGTCTTATCGTCACTGAGTCGAATCTTGAACACGCCGCTTGTTAGGCCCCACTGCAACACATACAGGTACTGTCCGTCCTTCGAAAAGTTAGGCCAACTGAAGGCGCCGGTTCCCAACTGATTCCATTTCTGCGACTGCATGTCGAAGACAACCAGTTTGGTCTCATCGCTCGAGAGCGCTGTGATGTAGCGGCCCGTCGGGGACCAGCGGGGAGCGTACAAGCCCTGCGATCCCGGCAAAGCGGAGATCTTGTGAGTGGTCAAATCCAGAATGTTGATCTTTGACGTTGGGTTTTCGTCACGCGACCATGCGGCGGCGTTCCCCTCGGTGTCCCCCAGCCTGCGCGGGGAACCGCCAAGGAGGGGCAGGCTCCAGAGCGGCCCGGCAGGTGGGTCGCCCTGGGCCGCCACCAAGAGAAACTCCGAGCCATCCGCGGACAGGCCTACCGGGACCATCTTGGCAGAAGGTGTGGGAATCGGTTTAGGCTCACCGCCAGATACCGAGATCTCACCGAACGAGTGGGTTAGCTCTGTGCCTAGTAACAGGTAGAGCCTCGAACCGTCCGTTGCGACCATCTGCTTCGGACGACCGTCATGCGTAAGCTGGACGTAGTTGGAGGCCTTCGGCAGCGCATCGGGCCGCAACCAAAAATACGCCAGCACAAGGGCGCCAAGGAGTGCCGCACTCAACACTCCGGCGAGAACGTAAGGAGATTTTGGTCTGACTGGTACGTTCGTGTCTTCAACCGTGGGCTGTTTTCCGCCGGATGCCGAATCGGCCGCTGAGATTTTGCCGGAACTAGCTGTGACATTCAGCCTGTCCGAGACCCTTGCGCGATGACCTCCGCTCTCCGTGTCGCGCTTCAAGCGTTGCAGATCCGCGCGCATTTCCGATGCGTGCTGGTAACGTAATTCGCGATCCTTCTCCAAAGCTTTGCGAATCACCAACTCCAATTCGCCCGGAATCTGCGGGTTAAGTTCCGAAGGCGGCACAGGATCCCGGTGCACGATCAAGCCGCAGATGTCTCCAGCACTGGATCCATCGAACGGCATCTGTCCCATAGCCATTTCATAAAGAACCGAGCCGAACGAAAACAAGTCGGTGCGCGCATCAAGCCCTTTAGCCTTCACCTGTTCGGGCGACATGTAGGCCACGGTTCCCAGCATCGCTCCGGGACTGGTTAAATGTTCAGGATCCACTTCCAATGTGGCAAGTGTTGGCTCACTGCCCAGCTGACTCTTCGCAATAGTGACCTTTGCCAATCCAAAATCCAAGATCTTGGCGTGCCCTCGTTCTGTCACAAAAATGTTGGCGGGTTTGATGTCCCGGTGAATGATTCCTTTCGAGTGCGCCGCATCCAAAGCGTCTGCCACTTCGATTGCCACGCTAAGCAATTGCTCCAGTTCCATCAGTCGCCCTGCAATGGCGTGCTTCAAAGTCATCCCTCCTAGACACTCCATGGCGATGAAGCGTCTGCCGTCGTGCTCTCCAATTTCATAGACGGTGCAGATGTTCGGATGATTCAGAGTGGATGCCGCTCGTGCTTCGCGCCGAAAGCGCTCGAGCGATTGAGGATCCCTCGCAAGATCATCAGGAAGAAATTTTAGCGCGACGAAACGACCCAATTCGGTGTCCTCGGCCTTATACACAACACCCATCCCGCCGCCGCCGAGTTTCTCGATGATGCGGTAGTGCGAGATGGTCTGGCCGATTAGAGATGGGGAATCCGGCATTTGGCGCACATATTAGGTGGAGGCAGGAGGCAAGTCAACGAAGAGGACGCCTTGCGTGGTTAACGGAGAACAAGTTGGTTCTAGTCCTTAAACCGCTCTAAATTCATGCCGGGAGCTAGACTGAAATCACCAATCCTGGGAGTAAAGTCTCCTGGGTTATAAAGCTGCAGTCTGGTTGACCTAGTGGTTCTAAACCCGTACCATACCATCGCAAACAAATATGATTGGACAGATCATCTCGCATTACAAAATCCTGAACAAGCTCGGCAGTGGCGGTATGGGAGTGGTTTACGAAGCTGAGGACATTCGGCTGGGCCGCAATGTAGCACTTAAGTTTCTACCGCAAGAAATGGGGCAGGACGCGCAGTCTTTGGAACGATTTCAGCGAGAGGCGCGGGCGGCGTCGGCACTGAACCATCCTAATATCTGCACGGTTCATGCGATCGAACAGCACGAGCGACAGCACTTCATTGCGATGGAGCGGTTGGAAGGGCAGACGCTGGCGCAGATGATCGGGCGCAACCCAATCGAGATAGATAAATTGCTGACGGTAGCAATCCAGATTGGGGACGCGCTTGAGTCGGCGCACGCCAAGGGCATTGTTCACCGAGACATTAAGCCGGCCAACGTCTTTGTGACCGAACGGGGGCAGGTGAAAGTGCTCGATTTTGGACTCGCGAAGATGGAGGGAGCGCGACGTACCAGTGGCGGCATCGATGCAAACTTGGATATGCAGACCGAGGCTAATACAAACGGCCTCACCCAACCGGGAACGACCCTTGGAACCGTAGCCTATATGTCTCCAGAGCAGGCTCGCGGGCAGTTGGCCGACGCGCGAACGGATTTGTTTTCTCTGGGCACTGTTTTGTATCAGATGGCGACCGGAATATTACCATTTCAGGGCGATACCTCGGCGATCATTTACGAAGCCATCCTCAATCGAGATCCACAGCCGGTGAGAGAGACAAATCCGTCGATGCCATCTGAATTGGAGCGGATTATTGACAAGGCTCTGGAAAAAGACCGCAACTTACGCTACCAGACTGCTACTGACTTAAAGACGGATCTGTCTAGATTGAAACGCGATCTGGAGTCAGGTCGCAAACGCACAGCCGAAAGAGCCGAATCGCGCGGCGAAAGCAAGCAAGGAGAGAAATCCATTGCCGTCCTGTATTTCGAAAACATTAGCGGCGTCAAGGAAGATGAGTACTTTCGCGACGGCATCACTGAGGACATCATCACGGAACTCTCCAAGATCAAGGGGCTAAGCATTTTTTCCAGGCCCACGGTGCTGGCCTACCGCGACAAGCGGGTCACACCAGCGCAGATCGGTCAGCAACTCAAGGCAACCTATGTTCTAGCGGGTAGCTTGCGACGCGCGGGGAATCGTCTACGCATCAACGCGCAACTGGTGGATACGCACACAGATTTTCCCTTATGGTCCGAACGATACGACCGTGAGATGAAGGATGTCTTTGAGGTACAGGACGAAATCGCGCGTAACATCGCCGAGGCCTTGCGGATCACACTCTCACCGCAGGAAGAGGCTGCTCTTGCCGCCAAGCCAACAGAAAATCTGCAGGCCTATGACCTCTATTTGCGCGGCAAGAATTATGCACGGCGCATGACACAGCAGGACCTGGGGTTTGCGCTGCAGATGTTTGAGAACGCAGTATCACTTGATCCCAATTTTGCTTTGGCGTATGCAGCGATCGCCAATGTGTGTGCACAGACGCACTACAATTACGGACGCGATCCGATCTGGCTGAAACGTGCCGAGGCCGCGTCGCAACGGGCCGTTATCCTGCAGCCGCAGCTGCCCGAGGTGCTGGTTGCACAAGCATGGATTCTCTACGCGGCTCAAAATTATAAAGATGCGATCTACTGCGCGCAGAAAGCCATTGAGCGTAAACGCGATTGTGAAGGAGCGTACTACACGCTCTGCCGTTCGCTGTTCGCCTCAGGACAGTATCAGGAGTTGGCCAGTATTGCAGATGAGGCATTAGAGGCGAGTGGCGAGGACTACAACTGCTACGTTCCTATCATGAATGCGCTTGAGGTGATGGGGAAGCAAGAAGCCCATCGGAACACACGGCAAAGGCGGATAGCGGCTCTGGAGACCCATCTCAAGCATGTGCCGGAAGATGCGCGCGCACGCATTCTTCTTGCAAGTGATTACGCAGGAATCGACCGTTTAGACGATGCGGTCCGCGAGGTTGACTTCGCGGTTGCGCTTCGCTCGAGTGAAGCAACGGTCCTCTACAACGCTGCCTGCGTGTACTGCGGCCTTAAACGGAAAGCAGAAGCTATGGCGTCGCTCAAAAAAGCATGGGACGCTGGATTCAAGGATGCAGACTGGGCTCGCCGGGATCCCGACCTCAACCTTCTTCATGACGATCCGGAGTTTGAGCAGCTGTACCCGGAGAAGCCCTCTTCGCCGCCTGCTTCGGTCTCCCGCTAAGTCCTCAAATCCTTTTCCCATTGTTAATTCGTCGGAAAAACTGATTGTCTACGATTCCGGCGACTTAGTGCGCAAGAATTGCAGGTGGTTAACGCGGCACCGGTCCTCAAGTCCCGACACGGGAATCGTACATGTGGGTACTAACCCGAACACGAACTGCTGTCTAGCGTTCATCGTGAGACTTTTCAGCACCAAGCAACGTACCCACAAGTAAGGAGTACAAACAATGGAGCAGAGTTTTTGGGCAGGTTGCTGGCATGACTGAGGCCACTTGGCTGAGGTGGAGGGCTGTTCAACTCATCCCCAAACTCGTCGGACTGTTTCCGAGACGAGTTCCAGCTTGGCCCACTGACAGTCCTCGGTGAGGAGGTTTCCTTCCGCCGTCGAAGCAAAACCACACTGGGGGCTAAGTGCCAGATTTTCGATGGCTACATATTTCGACGCTTCTTCGATTCGCCTTGCGAGCACATCCGCATCCTCCATGCACGCAACCTTTGTGCTGATGAGCCCCAGCACCACCGTTCTGCCCTCAGGCACAAAACGCAGGGGCTCAAACGTACCAGATCGCTCGTCATCGTATTCCAGCAGGAACCGGTCAACTGCCAACGTCCCGAACAATTTCTCCGCGATCGAGTCGTAGCCACCTTCGGCGTACCAGTGGCTGCGGTTGTTTCCTCGACACAGATGAATGCCCAGTGTCACGCCGTTGTTCCGCCCCGCCTGGAAGCATGCGTTGTCCGCGCGTATTGCTTCATCGAGCGCGGTGGCCGGATCGACTTTAAGTTCCGTCTTGATCCAGGTCCGCCACTTGGGATCCATGTAGTAGCTGTAGCGCGGCGCATCGATCTGGATGTATGTGACCCCGCCTGAAGAAAGCTCCCTCATCTCGCTTTTTATAATCTCCACAATGTCCCACAGCAGTTCGGAATGATCTTTGTATATCTTGTCTGTGACGCCGCTCTTAAAAGAAATAGCGGGAAATTGCGTCGCACTTGGCAACGTCACCTTAATTGGCAACGGGCTATTGGCTTTCAAGAATGGCAATTCGTGGCCTGTTAGTGGATGCAGTTGACGGAGTTTGGTTGTAACGATCCCGGTCACGCTGCTTACGGGAGCGACGGCGGTTTGTCCTGCTTGCCAGCTGCGCCCAACAGCATTACTCAAGTCGAACCCTTCGACCGCGTCCGTGAAATCACTCATGAAATTTCGTCGTCGGAACTCGCCATCCGTGGCAGCGTCGAATCCGAGCTCTTTCTGTTTGGCGAGAACGCGGAGGATATGTTGATCCTCTACCTCTCGCAGCAGCTCCGGACTTGTGCTTCGCCTTGCTTCGAGCAATTGAGGAGGACGGAGAAAACTGCCGATGTGATCTGCTCTGAAGAAACCGGCCATACTTTTGGTCTTCTCCTGGTGCCGGGCGGATACCACAATCGTGTGCAATTTATCACGATCAATAGTTATGGTGTGAGGGCGCATTCCTAGTCAGTCCCGTCCCAGCACCGGCTTTACCGGTAAAGCGCGTTTGCGCGTAGCCGCCCGGCGGCGGACGCGTTGCGCGGGATGGACTTAGAGCTAAGAGTTAGTTTGGGCGAAACCACCCTCGACCTGCATCTCTCCCAATGTCACTTGAACACTATCGCCAGTGATTCATATTGTCAGGGAGTCTGCGCGCCCTGTGCGTCGACGTACAACGCGTAGAGCGACTGACTCGCGGCCATGAACAGGCGGTTTCTCTTCGTGCCACCGAAACAGAGATTGGCGCACGTTTCCGGAAGATGAATTTTGCCGATCAGTTTGCCGTCTGGTGCGAACACGTGCACTCCGTTATAGCCTTCTCCACCCCATCCCGCCGCCGACCACACGTTGCCGTCCACGTCGCATCGGATGCCATCCGATAAACCGGGCGACATATCCACAAACATTCGCCCATTCTTCAATCGCACCCCATCCTCCACGTCATACACACGAATTGGGTGCGGGTCGCTCGGGTGCTTCGGTTCTCCCGTATCCACGATGTACAGTTTTTTCTCGTCGAGAGAGAAACACAGCCCATTGGGCTTATCCATGTCGCTCGCAACTACCGTCGCCGTGCCCGTTTTCGGGTCCAACCTGTACACGTTGGTCGGCAGCTCGAACGGAGCTTTGTGGCCTTCGTAATTCGACATGATGCCGTAGCCCGGGTCGGTGAACCAGATGGCTCCGTCGGAGTGCACCGCCAGGTCATTCGGCGCATTCAGCATCTTGTCTTGAAACCGGTCCATCAACACCGTCATCGTGCCGTCGTATTCGGTCCGCGTTACGCGGCGAGAGTCGTGCTCGCAAGTCAGCAGCCTTCCCTGTCGGTCCCGGTAGTTGCCGTTGCTGTAGTTCGAGGGGCTCCGGAAAACGCTCACCTCTCCTGTGTCCTCTAGCCACCGCAGCATCCGGTTGTTAGGGATGTCGCTGAAAAGAAGATAACGCCCATCCGCGAACCACACTGGCCCTTCCGCCCACCGTGTGCCCGTGTATAAGCGCTCGACCGCGGCGTTGACGACTCTGTATTTTGCGAACCGCGGATCAACCACTTCCACCGCTGGGTCAGGATACCCCACTGGACTCTTTCGTTCTTGCTCCTCGGCAAGTGCCAGAGGTTTGAACGCCAGCGCAGTCGCTGCAGCGGCCGCAACGTTCATGAAAGTGCGTCTCTCCATGTGTCTCCCTCGGCGTCAGGCTCTGACGCACTGTATCACGGGCCGTACAGTCGGGGCATAAGCGCAAATCATCCGCAGCTTCGCCTCGATCTAGGTTCCGGTACCGTAAAAGGGTATTTCCTGAGGTTGTTGTCTGCTTGGATTGCGGCATGGCTGAGTTCTCTGTGCCAAAGGCTGAAAGCGACGCCGTGCAATGTGAAACGCGGCCGCGATCCACAGAATCACGGCCGCGCTTTCGTGTAGGGTAGGGGCGCAGCACTACGCACGATCACCTGATCGTGGTAGCAACGGGTCTTTAGACCCGTGCCTCTTCTTGCTTGCTCCGCATTGCTCTCACCTAAGCTCTGGGCCCAACTTGTGCCCTTCACTGCGAATCAACGCGGGTACAGCGTCCGTCATGCCCGGTGGTACGAGCTTAGCCACCACGGTGTGAATCGCGCGTCCCCCATCACTAAGAACGAAATTCGTGGTGATCTTTGCCCCGGAAGAGAGCGCTCCCGTAACCGGGTTCTTCAATTCAGGAAAGTCGATCGTGAACGTACCAGTGCAATCGGCTCGCACCGAGTACGAGCCGGTTTCGTTGATCTGAAATTTCAGTGCATCGAGCGGTGGGACACCCGGAGGCGGCGGCGCGGACGGATCGGACAGGACGTAGTCGATTTGTGTCAAATTTCCTTCTCCATCGAAATGGGTCATCGCAATGCCTTCGCGCTGCACAATCACTCCACTGGGCAAGAAAATCTGCCCCGACACCGTGAAGCCGTAGTCGCCCTTCAGCGTGCTATTCGAACAGCCATCGTTATCAAGAACTTGTGCCCGAGCCGCGCCGCAGAACGCGAACAGCCCAATGGCACCAAGCAGTATTCCTCTCAAGATTCTCGCTTTCATGGTTTCTCCTCCAATATAGTGACGTTGTACGAACGTACGAATGCGTTCGGGTGGTTCGCCGCTGGTAGACGCCTGAACACAGGGATTTCTGGCGCGTCAACGTGCCATTCCAACAATCTGGTAAGCTCGGGGCCAACCGGAACGGCGAACCGTCTTCACTAGAGAAAGCGGGAATTCGGCCGGAAAACTGTAACGGATTTTAAACGAACATCAGTTGAGAGTGCGAGCCAGGGCGGTTGAGACCGGAAGCAATACATCCCCAAGGAATTAGAGGTGCCATGACGGTTTCACAATCCCAGGAAGTAACCAAATTGCTTCGGGCTTGGGGTTCGGGTGACGAGGGGGCCCTGGAAAAACTCACCCCCCTCGTCTATCACCAGTTGCGCCGTGTGGCTCATCGTTATATGGCTGGTGAACGCTCCGGCCACGTTCTGCAAACTAGTGCGCTGGTTAACGAAGCCTACCTGCGTCTGTTCGATTGCCGCGAGCTGAGCTGGCAGGATCGCGCGCATTTTTTCGCGGTGTGCGCCCAATTGATGCGCCGGATTTTAATCGATGTCGCACGTGCGACTCGTTACCAAAAGCGTGGCGGCGGCGCGCCGCATGTCTCTTTGGACGAAGCCCTCGGTGTCGGGCAACACGCCCGGGTCGAGGTTGAATCTCTGAACCGCGGACTCGAGGCTCTCGCCCGGGTTGACCCGCGAAAGAGTCGCGTCGTAGAGTTCCGCTTCTTCGGCGGTTTGAGCGTCGAAGAGACGGCCGAAGTCCTCAAAGTTTCCAAGGAAACTGTGGCCCGCGACTGGCGCCTGGCGAAAGCCTGGCTTCTTCGCGAGTTGAGTGAGTGAAGACAAAATGCACTCTCAGTATTGGCGTCGTGTCGAGGAACTCTTTCACCGCGCTCTGGCTCTCGAGCCCGGCGAGCGTCGTGCTTTCCTCGATACCCAATGTTCCGGCGACGAAGAACTCCGCCGCGAAATCGACTCCCTTCTCGAGTTCGATGGACACGCCGAAGATTTCATGGAATCGCCCGCTCTTGAGGTTGCAGGACGTCTGTACGCCAACGCATCCGACACACACCGTAGTGAACTACCAGGCCCCCTCCCGGAATTCACGGAAGTTTCCCATTACCGTGTCATCGCCAAAGTGGGCGGCGGCGGCATGGGCATCATCTACAAGGCCCGGGACATGCGGCTCGATCGCTTTGTCGCGCTGAAATTTCTGCCCCTCGATTTTGCCGGCGATCCCATCGCCCTCGAACGTTTCAAGCGCGAGGCCCGCGCCGCTTCCGCGCTCAATCATCCCAACATCTGCACCGTTTATGACATCGGCTCGTTCCAGAGTCAGCGTTTCATCGCTATGGAGTATCTCGAGGGTCATACCGTTAAGCAGCGCATTGCCGATAAGCCGATGCCCACCGACGAAATCCTGAAGTCCGGCATCGAAATCGCCGACGCCCTCGATGCCGCTCACGCCGCGGGCATTGTCCATCGCGACATCAAGCCCGCCAACCTGTTCATTACCTCTCGCGGCCACTCCAAGATTCTCGATTTCGGCCTCGCCAAGCTTCCTCCCGCTCACGGCACCCTCGAAGAAACCGGCGCTTCTTCCCTGCCCACCGTGAGCCACGATCCCCTCATCACCACTCCCGGCGCGGCGCTCGGCACTATCGCCTTCATGTCTCCGGAACAGGTCCGCGGTGAAGAACTCGATGCGCGCACCGATCTCTTCTCCTTCGGTTTGGTGCTATACGAAATGGTTACTGGTCATCGCGCTTTCGCCGGCAACACTTCCGGCGTCATCACCGAAGCCATTCTGAATCGCGCTCCAATTCCTCCGACGCAATGGAATCCGCAACTCCCTATACAACTGGAAACTATCATCCTCAAGGCACTCGAGAAGGATCGCCAGTCGCGCTACCAAACTGCCGCGGCAATGCGCGCGCAGCTCCAGGACCTTAAGCAATTATTGGACTCCGGCCGTCTGCAGGCATCGTTCGCCACAAAAAAGCCTTCCCCTTCCTGGCGTTCTCGCTATTTACTGGCCTCGGTCGCGGCGCTTATCTGCCTCGTGGTTTCAGCGGTAGCCTTGCGCTATTTCCCCAGCCGAAGTACTCCTAGGCTCGCACCTTCCGATACCGTGGTTCTCGCCGATTTTTCGAACTCCACGGGAGATTCAGTGTTTGACGACACGCTGAAGCAGGGCCTTGCGGTCCAGCTCGCTCAATCCCCGCTCCTCAATATCCTCCCCGAACAAAAGGTTAATTCCGTGCTTGCAGAGATGACCCGCCCAACGGACACGCCACTATCGATAGACGTAGCGCGCGAAGTCTGCGAACGCAGCGGCAGCAAAGCCTATATCGCTGGCTCCATCGCCAACCTCGGCGGCCAGTACGTGATTGGCCTCAACGCCGTAAATTGCTCTACAGGCGAGGTCTTGGCCCGCGAACAAATTGAAGCTGCCGGAAAACCGCAGGTCTTGCCTGCGCTCGGAAAAATCGCGGCCAACTTGCGCGGCAAACTCGGCGAGTCTCTCAGCTCCATCCAAAAATACGATGTGCCACTGGTGCAAGCGACCACTTCTTCCCTGCAAGCACTGAAGGCATACAATTTCGGCTTTTCCCTCTTCTCCAAGGGCGATCAGCCTGCGGCCATCCCCCAGTTTCAACGTGCCATCGAACTCGACCCCGATTTCGCCATGGCCTACGCAAACCTGGGACGTTCGTATCAGATCCTGGGCAAATATGACCTCATGTTTGACGCGCTGCGCAAGGCCTTCGAGCGGCGCAATCGCGCCAGCCAGCGCGAATACTTCGATATTTCCGCCGTCTACTACCAGTTCGTCGCTATGGACACCGACAAGACCATCGAAGTTTGCGAACTCTGGGCGCAAACTTACCCCGCCGATTTCACCCCGCACCGCATTCTCGGATTCGAATACGCCAACAAGGGCCAATGGACTCGCTCGATCGAGGAATTCCATAAAGCTTCGCTGCTGAACCCGTCGCAAGCCCTTCCCTATGCCGGCCAGATGCGCGGCTACATGGCTGTGGACAAACTAACCGACGCGCGCTCCGTGTATGAAGCGGCGAAAGTGCAAGGCGTGGAACCTGGGGAAGTAACCCACATCGCCTATCTCCTCGCCTTCCTGGAAGGCGACAATGCTGCAATGGCCCAGGCGGTCGATCTGCTGGAACATCAGTCCGGCTACGAAAACGCCGCCATCCTGATCAGGGCGCAGACCAAAACCTACTACGGCCGTGTCCGCGATTCCCGCTCACTTTCGCAAGTGCTGCTCGACACCGCCCAACGGGAAAAGAAAAACGATGCTCTCGGCAACATTCACGCCAGGATGGCCCTGGACGATGCGCTGCTCGGCTTCACCCACCAACATAACGCGGAGGCCGCAGCCCGCTACCGCGTGGAAGGTGCCGCGCTCGCCTTTGCCCTCGCCGGCAACACCTCCGAAGCCCTGCGCCTTTCCAAGCTTCTCGCCGCTCGCGCCGAAGCCGACCCCAACCTGCGGGATGTTCGCCTTCCCGAACTCTTGGCCGTCATCGAAATCAAGCGCGAGAATCCCGCAAGAGCTATCGAACTCCTCGAGCCCGTGAAACGTTACGAAGAAGGCTGGATCGATTCTTACTGGGCCGCTTACCTTCGTGGTCAGGCGTATCTTGCCGCCGGTCAGGGGGCCGAGGCCGCTCAGGAGTTCCAGAAAGTCATTGATCACCGAGGCTTGGTCCAGAATGCGCTCTACGGCGCGCTCGCACTAGTGGGCTTGGCTCGTGCCTATGGCAGGCAAGGCGATACGACTAAAGCACGAAACGCCTACGAAGACTTCTTCGCACTCTGGCACGACGCCGATTCCGACATCCCTCTCCTGAAGCAAGCCAAATCCGAATACGCGAAATTGCCATAACGCCTCCACGCCGAAGGCGTCTCCGTTTTCCTCCGCAAAAGCGCTACTTTGGGCACCCGCTCCTTACCGCCTACGAGACGGCCCTTAACCGCCGCTCACCGCGGGCAGGATTGAAATCTCAGCATTTTCGCGGAGCGGCGTAGCAAAATCCCCGGTACCACGCGCGTTTTCATTGCCAATAAAAATGTTGATATGCTGACGGAGCTGCCCCTCCTCATTCACCAGCCGGTCTCGCATGCCCGGACACTCCTTCCACAACTCGTCCATAGCCGCTTGCAGCGTTACAGGTGAACTCGTGAGCTTCACCTGTACGCGTCCGCCCGAAAACATCCGAAGTGGTCCGGGGATGTAAATCGTTACCGGCACGCTAGCGTTTACCTCGCTTTTTTGCGCGACTCAAACTTTTTGTGTTCCCGTGCATAGAACTCGTTCCTTTACTTTCCACGCTCTTCCTTGTACCGGCTCGTCGCGGCTCGCCGATAACAACACTCTTCACACAGACGACCGGCGGCAAACCGCTAAGTATCATCTTCCAGCTCTTGCCTTCATCGGTTGACGCAAACAGTTCCCCACTGCGCGTGCCAAAGTAAATTCCCGCCGGATCCAGACCGTCCGTGCTCATGCCATCGCGCAAAACGGTTTCATACGCGCCCTTTTGCGGCAAACCGCGCGTAAGCGGCTCCCAAGAGGCCCCTGCGTTTCGCGTGCGATACACGCGCAGCTTGCCATCCGGAGTGCACCGAAACTCGTCCGATTCCACCGGAAGGATATATACACAATCGGGATTCCGCGGATGCATCATCATCGCAAATCCAAAATCGCTCGGCACGCCATTCGAGATGCTCTGCCAGGAATCGCCGCAATCTTCCGAACGGTACAATCCCCAATGGTTCTGAAGGAAAATCCGCTCCGGCCACGCTGGGTGCAACACGATCTTGTGCACGCACTGTCCAAATTCCGGGTATTTGTCCGGTAGATGGACCACGCGAATTCCGCGATTCCGCGCCTGCCACGTTGAACCTCCATCGTCGGTTCGGTACACGCCGCCTGACGAAATCGCGACGTACATGCGCTGCTTGTCCGCGGGATCAAGCACAATCGTATGCAGACACAATCCGCCGTTCCCCGGCACCCAGCGCGGCCGGTGCGAATGATCGAACAGCCCGCGAACAAGCCCCCACGTCTCTCCTGCATCGTGGGACACAAACAGAGCCGCAGGCTCAGCTCCGCAATACATCGTGTCCGGCTCGTCTTCCCGTCCGAGCGTCACCTGCCAGATATTTTTCAGCGACGTTCCGCAATCTTCCGGGAATTTTACGTTCCCTTGCTGCGGATTCGTCCAGATCTTTCCAAAATCGTCGCTGCTTCTCAAAATCGTGCCCCAGAAAGTCGAGGTGGAAGCCCACAAGCGATGCCGATCTTGGCGCGCATCGTAAGCTAACGAATAAACTGCGTTGCCGTGAAAGCAGGGCCCCATAACATCCCAATGCGATCGTCGCGCGTTGGCGCGCAGCAGAAATGCCCCTTTCATGGTGCCAACGAGCAACAGCACGTCGCCGTCTTTCACGCCCACATGGCGAATCCCGCGTATCACCGTTGTGGGTGGACCCGCCGGAGGAGCTGCCGCAACCGCAGCGACAGCGGAAGCGGACTGAATCGCTTCGAGCGCGGCCTGCACCTCGCTGGCGCGCTGATAACGCTGCTGCGGCTCTTTCGCCAAACAGCGTTGTACGATGGCCCATAACCCGTTCGGGATCCACGCCGGCAACGCCGTGGGCATTTGGTGCAAGATCGCCGCACTGGTCTCGATCGATGTTTGCCCGCGAAACGGCAACTTCCCGGACGCGACTTCATAAAGCACCACGCCGAGGCTCCAGATGTCTCCGCGGTGATCCACTTCCTGGCCGCGCAGGAGTTCTGGCGGCATGTATGGCACCGTTCCTGTGAGTCCGCCGGTGCTTTCCTCGGTCACTCCGCCCATGGTTGCTTGCGCGTCTGTGAGCACGGTTTCGTCCAGAACCTCCTTGCGCAAGCGCCGCGCCAAGCCGAAATCCAGAACTTTCACCAGTCCTTCCGGCGTAACCATCACGTTGGAGCTTTTCAAGTCGCGGTGAATGAGGTTGCGCCCGTGGGAATGCGCCAGCGCTCCCGCGATTTGCACGCCGTAACGCAGCACCGATTCCACCGGCAAACCATCTTTTCCCATCAAGGCGCTCAGCGGCTTGCCCTCGATGAATTCCATGGCGATGTACGGCTCGCCTTCAGCCTCCCCTACTTGATAAATCGTGCAGACGTTCGGATGATTCAGCGCACATGCAGCTCGAGCTTCGTTCAGCA
This sequence comes from Candidatus Acidiferrales bacterium, assembly GCA_963701055.1. Lineage (GTDB taxonomy): Bacteria > Acidobacteriota > Terriglobia > Acidiferrales > UBA7541 > Acidiferrum. Next base: position 6,889,192 of record OY969563.1, read on the forward strand.
GGAAATCTTTCGCGGATTTTTCCGCGACCGTCCGGGACGACAACACCTTGATGGCCAAGTCGCGCTGCAGAACCTCGTCTCGCGCACGGTACACTGCGCCCATGCCTCCCTGACCCAATTTGGAGACCACGCGGTAATTGCCAAGCATTTTGCCAACGTTCATCAACGGGCCTCTTGCTGGAAGCCTATTTCATTCAGCGCCATTTTTCCAAATTGGGAACGTACGTGTACCCCCATGCCCCCCACCTTTTTTCGACTTTTGTTGGGTCAGTTCTGCGTGCACAGTAAACTACTTCTACTTCTGCTAGTACAGCCCACCAGAATCGTATCAACTCCCGGTAAGTCCTAGTGGCATGTAACAACTGATTGTGTACTGATATGGCGCGATGGATCAGCATATCTCCACTTCACCGTGCGAGGAGATTTGTTGTACTGACGATGTATCGCAATAGTTTTCAGTTCTGACCAGAGAAGGAACGGACGCGATTGTAGTCTATAAACTGCTGTTACATACCACTAGTACCGTGTCCGGCTGATGCGACGACGGATGCTAGAATCAGCCGTGCTCCCTCGAATCCATCCCATGCGTCTTCGTATTGCGAAACCATCCAAAGACCCGAATACATCTTCGAGCAGAATGGGAAATTCCTAAGCTCTAATCGAATGCTCTCCGTGGGCCTCGCGGTAGGCTTTCATTGCAGCCCTACATTCCGCCCGATATGCTGTTTGTGCAGTGACCGCCGGACGACTTCTAACACTCCTACATTTACGAGGAGTGGATTTGAACCACCGGGCTCCTAGTTCCTTGACTATGACGACCAATTCTCGAGGGAACAGTGGATCGGTACCAACCCAAGAAGACCATGGCGACTTGAGGTTGACACGACGCGGCAGGAGGGCTAGCCTTTGCGGCAACGGGGAACCTCAAGACCGAAATCCCAGTGGGGATTTTCGGGAGGGATAGAATTGGCCCCTCGCCCAGCGGATAGACCCAGTAGCTAGAACTGACCCGGAACGTTGTCTGCGGAGACGGGCAGGTGCACGTTAGCGGCCGGCCAGGAAATCGGAATGGAAATCCCGATTGAAACCACGAAACCCGTGAAGAGCGATGTGTTAGTTATGGGAGGCGGAGCAACGGGCCAGCTGGCGGCCGCCTACCTGCGGATGCGATTCCCGAACCTGAAGGTGGCAGTCGTTGAGGGTCGGCACAAGAATCGACCGATCGTCGGGGAATCGCTGGTCGAGGTTAGTGTCGATTTCATGTTCGAACTCGGGCTCGGCGCTTACCTCGTGGAAAAACACTATCCGAAATATGGCCTTACCTACTATTTCAAGCCCAATATAGACGATCCCGCAGATCGCACCTACGTGGTCGATGAAATTCCCACCGCCCCGCAAATACTCTCGTTCCAGATTAACCGATTGACATTCGATCGCGAGGTACGTGACCGCAACTTGGCGAACGGCGTGAAATTAATTGACGGCACCGTGATGGGAGTCGATATCAACAGTGGCGACGGGCTGCACACCGTAATCGTGCAGGACCCTGCAGGGGGACAACAAACGCTGAGCGCACGCTGGCTTGTCGATGCCACCGGCCGGAACCGGGTACTCGCGAAACAGTTGCAACTGCAGGGAGCGGTGAAGGAACAGAAAAGCGTTTTTTGGTTCCGGCTGATGAATTTCAATCCTGAAATTCTGAGGCGTATCAAGGCCTTCAAGAAGCAAAATCGGGCTTACGTTCCTTACTTCGCGACTCATCATTTTTTTGGAAAGGGCAACTGGATCTGGTACATCCCGATGCGCTCGCCGGAGAACGCGCCGCTCGTCAGTATTGGCATGACTTACCGTAAGGACGTATACCCACACGGAGAGGTGCGCACGATGGAGCAGTTCCTTGATTGCGTGGCGCGGGAGCACCCGGTGATCGCAGAACTGGTGCGTAGCGGAACGATAGTTGACACAAATTTTTATGGCTCCTACATGTGGGAATGCCGCCAGCATTATTCAGCGGATCGCTGGTACATAATCGGCGATGCGGGCGATACGGTTGATCCGCTGTACAGCGTTGGGTTGGCATTGTCGTCGCTACAAATCCGGCAGATCGCGGCGATTATCGAGAGGGAATTGAACGGCTGCGACACCAAAGAGTTCACGAAGGATCTCGATACGGTTCTTAGCGCGTTTCAACGCAGCGTGACGCGGGATACCACGCGGCTGTATGAATGCATGGGTGATGCTTACCAATGCCACCTGCGTGTCCATCTAGTAGTGACCAAATACTTTCACCTGGGGCTCCCGTTGGTGATGAACGACTATCTGTGGGATCCACTGGGAGTCAAACTGGTGAACTGGTTTTCCAGCCTCGAAACACTTGAGGCTGATTCCATGAGATTCCAAGAGCTTATTCGGGAGGTTGCTGCGAATCCGAAGAACCGGACGGTCGAAAACTTCATCAAAGTGCAGTCCGGAACGTCGATGAACTTTTCGTACTACGAGCACCACCGTGAGGAGGACATTGCGGTCTCTTTGACGAAGCTGGCATTCGGCCTTGCACGTTTGCGTCTTGCTCTTCTCGGAAAGCTTGGCTGGCGTGGGTTGATTTGCTTCAACCAACAGCGGGCATTGTTGAAAGACGTGTTCCGCGGATTTTTTCTAGTGCCCTTCTATGGCACCAAATTGCGGGAAAGCAGGCTGGTACGCTGGGCTTTCCGGTCCCGCAGCTCGGCGTTCGCACGCAAACAAGTCGCACCAAGTTCACCCGAGATGGTCAAACACTTATCGCCTTGATGCCGCCCATGGCCCGTGTCAGATCGATGCATCCTGAACGAATCGCACTTCCTTGCGAAATCAGACAAATCTCCTTCGCAAAGGAGACTTCCTATGGCACGCCCGTCGGCTTCGCAGTCCCAAAACGTTCTCAATACCCGCATCGCCCCCTGTTGCCATTGATTCGCGTTCTGGTAGTTGATGATTGGATGGAGGGGGGAACGCTTGGTGTACGCTCACCGTCTGCGTGGAGATGTTTAATTGTCCGGCAATTTCCTTATTGGCGAGTCCTTGTACCTGTAATTAGATGGTCTTCGATCCCACGCCGGCCGCTACGGAAGCGGTACGCGAGAACGATCCGCCACCGGATTCCTTCTCACCGCTCTTGTCGATCTCGATGGAGCCCTTGAAATAAGCCCCGTCTTCAATGACGATGCGCGCCGTCGTCAGATCGCCGTTGACGGAGCCGTCCTTTTTAATCTCGATCCGATTTTTCGCCTGCAGCTTGCCCTTTACCGTGCCGTAGACCACCACTTCCCGGGCGTTAATGTCGGCGGTCACCTTGGCCGAAGCGCCCACGGTCAGTTTGCGTTCGTCCAGTTGAACCAATCCTTCCAACGACCCTTCGATGACCAGGTCTTCGTTGCCGGAGATTTCGCCTTTCACATGCAGACTTGGACCGAGCCGGGCCGTAGCACGGTCAGCGGTCTTCATAGTGGTAGTTCCCTCCCAAGTAGCCGCGGCGGGTTTCGGCGCCGGCGGCGAATTCACTGGAAAATTCTTGATTTCCGGTTGTGCTTGAGGCGTTTCCGGCTTCTTATTCCTCCACATCGGTCCTCCTTTAATGCCAGCGCTGGGATTTTGGATTGGGAGGGGCTGGCGATATCGCCAGCCCCTTGCTACTTCGTCTTCTGGTCCGGGTCTCTTCAGCGAGACCCTGCCGCGGCCGCTAAGGCCGGCTTTCCCACGTTCACCTTGATCTGCTTTGGCTTTGCTTCCTCGCGCTTCGGGATGCTCAGCGTCAGCACCCCATCCTGATAGTCGGCTTTGATCGCCTCCGAATTCACGGAGTTCGCCAGCGAGAAGCTCCGGCTGAACGAGCCATAGGCGCGTTCGACACGCAAGTAGTTTTCCTCTTTCACCTTATTCTCAAACTTGCGCTCACCGCGAATTGTGAGGATATTGTTCTCGACGTGGACGTCTAGGTCCTGGGGATTCACATCCGGCAGGTCCGCCTTCACAACCAGCTCATGCTCTGTCTCGTAGATGTCGACGGCCGGTGCCCAAGGGGTCAAGTTCGACTCCTCTCCCGTACGTCCCACCATATCGCCAAACACGCGATTGATCTGTTCCTGCAAGGTCGTAGCTACGCGGAATGGTTGTTCCAAGCGATTCATTGTTCTCATTATAGCCACCTCTCAAATGTTCAGGGATCTGTCTTGGCCAAGGGCAATTTCAGATAACTTACGTCAGCTCAGATTGCCGTCTGGTTTTATTAGTACTTGGCGAGCATGAGCTACTTAACTTCTAGTGTCAAGTCAAATGCCAGATTATTTTATTAACTTAACTGTGTGTAGTTAAACACTTGCGGTTCCGGCGCCGCAGAAGTCCGATCGCCGCGTGATACGTTCAAATGACCGCGACAATACTCAGATAGGTCATTCCTACGCGCTAGGTATCACCAACGAGTGGTAAACTGCGCCTATGGCTACGAAAAAGAAAACCAAGAAGAGCCAGACGAAGTCGCAGAGAATTGCGGGCAAGAAGGTGGTGCCGATGAAGAAGGTGATTGAGAAGAAGCTAGCCAAAAAGAGGGTAACTCCCGAGAAGAAGTTGGCGAAGAAGAAGGCAGCTCCGAAAAAGGCGGAGGTGAAAACTCTGGTTGGTGGGAAAATGGCGGGCCCACTCAAGAAACAGGTTCGGAAGAAAAGCCAAAGCGTGGATACGGTGGCATTCGCCCCGGAGGGAGCGCGGTCGGGCGAGCCATCGGGAGATTTGCAGGGATTATCCGACGTCCAAGGTGCGGATTCGGAGAGTGTGGACGAGTTGCTAGAGGAAGGAAATGCGTTCGAGGCCGAGGTGGTAAAGGGCGTGGAAGACGCCGGGGACGCTGACGAGAGGGAAGTTCGCACGCATGAAGTGCCACAGAACGATGTTCCCGGCGAGTATCTGGACAAAGGCGGTGAGTGAGCGGGTGCGCTGAGAATGTGGGAAGATAATTATCAGGACGCGTGTCCGTATCCCGTCAAGAGCACGAAGATCTGGGGTCAAGGACCCGCAAGTGCTGGAATCTACGGGAAGTTAAAGAATGAGCGTAAGCTAGAGGACGTTAGCCTACCAGCGTGAAAAACCACGCCCTTCGTCATGCTGACACGGTCGACGCAAGGAGGTGACCAGTGGCCTACATCATCGCTGAAACCTGTATCGGGACCAAAGATACTGCCTGTGTGGATGTGTGCCCGGTGGATTGTATCCATCCGGCAAAGGGCCGAACTTATGATGATGGGCGACCAACGTTCAATGAAGTGCCTCAGCTGTATATCGATCCTACTGAGTGCATTGATTGCGGTGCATGCGTCCCGGTCTGTCCGGTGACAGCAATCTTCGCACTGGATGATCTGCCGGAGAGCGCGCACGCGTACATAGAGATCAACAAGAATTACGTCGACGGCGGTAAGTTTCAGCCTAACAAGTATCAAAGGGTGATCAGCTGAGCCTTCGTGGCTCAACACCTAAGTCGTGCCAGCGAGCCTCGGTGACTTGATCGGGATGATCACCCTGTTGCCGCGTTCCTTTTGAAAGATGCGATCGCGTCTTCCGTCTTGCCGAATAAGGACCATGAGAACCTCTCACCAGAACCGCGTGAAGGCCCGAGTGTGACTCTCGGTCGATCCATGGGAGAAGGCCGATAGTCACAACATATTGCGCCGGACGCCAATGACAAGCCCCATCCAATCGGTCAGTGCGATGGAGAGAAAGGCGCGACATTCTCCTACTCGCTCAACTTTATGCCTCACGAAAGTGGAGCGGGTCTCTGAGGCTTTGCAATTCTCGGTAATAATAGATTGAAGTGGGGCGTTTCCCGTTGAACCTTAGACTCCTGAGCAGTTCCATTTCTTCCTTGGTGGCAGTCCCGCTCAGCGAACTATCACTAAGGAATTCTTTGAACCCGGGCTCTACCTTCGGTTGGCCAGGTCCCATTTCAACAAACTCAAATCTCCTAGGATCCGCCGAGGCTATCCTCCGATTTAACACAATTTCCATACCAAACGTCGCTAGATCGACGTCCCAGGATTCGATCACCGGATCCAAGAAGAACACACAGTTTTCGTGCGACAAGCTGAAAACATCCGTGTCCAAAAACTCAAGAAGGGTGACCCGCATTTGTTCATAGCTTTGGCCTACGAGTCGAGCCACCGAGTGGAGCCACTTTTCACTGTTCAATTCCTCTTTGGCGAGTTTCTGGATCACGTCTAAAAGCTTTTGTGTGACAAGGCGTTCCAGTTCGCCGAAGGGCTGCTTTTCAAAAATGAGCCGTATTTGTTTTTCCTTAGCTTGTGCGCACTTGCGGAGAATCAACTCTCGAACTTCTTTAAACAAGGGCTTGGGTGGGTCTGCCAGGTTTTTCTTCAATTCTTCCTTGCGCTGGTGCTCAGCCAGCTTCGCGAGCTTGCCGCTCGGCAGTTTTAAGAATTTCCCCATCCTGTCGTAAATGTCTGTTCGGCCGGGGGCGGGAGGCAATTTCTTGCGAGTCAGAAGCTGTGAAATGTAGGACTCCGTAACTTCGGCGGCGGCGGCCAGATCCCTCTGCTCAAGCCCCAATTTTTCTAGCCGCTGTTTGATCACTAAGCAGACATCCACAGGTGCCTCCGCTTGATTAACCACAAGTGGTTAAATATGTAAAAATAATCTCAGATTTCACTTGACACGTCAAGTTAAGTAACTCAGTATGGTTAAGTGACTGAGGGAGTATCCAGAACAGATTAACCAGTATTGTTTATCTGAATTGCCCCCTTGGCATCGAGAACCAAGGAGAGTGTCATGTTTGCACGCAGAGTCTATATGCATCTGAAGCCCAATAGTGTTGCGGAGTTTACCCAGAGGCTGGAGAAGGACATCCTCCCTCTGCTTCGGAAACAGAAAGGATTCCAGGACGAAATCACGTTCGTTGGCCAGGGCGGGACGGAAGCGTTCGCGATCAGTTTGTGGGACAAAGCGGAGAATGCCGAGGCTTACAACCGCGGAGCTTACCCCGAGGTGACGAAGTTCCTCGACAGGGTAGTTGAGGGAGTTCCTCAGGTTGAAACCTATGACGTCGCTAACTCGACATTCCACAAGATCGCCGCTGCCGTAGCAGTTTCAACCCGGTAGGTCGTTTCGTTTTGGGGGGGCGAAGTCCGCCCCTCAAGTTTCCGGCAGAGAGGAAACGCAAGAGCACGCGAGATTTCCAATGCTTACGAAAATCAGAAAACGGGCTGCGGATGCGCTGATACGGCCGGAGTTCCTATGCGGGGAAGCAAACTTCCGCACCATAGCTGAAGCCATCCCGTGTGCGATATTCATTGGTCAGGGAGAGCGGCTGAACTATGTGAATCATGCAGCCGAGACTATGACCGGATATGCATGCGAAGAGCTTTTGTCCATGAACTTCTGGGATCTAGTCCGTCCTGATTGTCGAGAATTGGTCTTAAAGCGAGAGGGCGCGCGACATGGCAGCGCCCGCCAGTATGAGGTTAAGATCCTAACGAAGAATGGCGATGAGCGGTGGCTCGATATCAGTACAGCGATGATTGAATTTGATGGGGTGCTGAGCAGTCTAATTTCTGCTTTCGACGTTACTGAGCGCAAACACGCAGAAGAGAAAGTACAACTTCTTGCCGTTACTGACCCGCTTACTGGTTTAGGTAACTACCGGCGACTCGTTGAAGTGCTCGACGGAGAGGTCAAACGCACCGGGCGCACAGGTCGACGGTTTGCCGTTCTACTGCTCGACCTGGATCAGTTGAAGAAGATCAACGACCGCTACGGCCACTTGATCGGCAGCCAGGCGCTATGCCGCGTCGCCGATGTACTCCGCGTTTTTTGTCGTTCTATCGATACGGCCGCGCGATACGGTGGCGATGAGTTTGCCGTCATCTTGCCTGAAACTACGGCGGCGGCCGCAAGGCTTGTCGCATCACGTATTCGTAGCCGGCTAGCGACGGATAGTCTCCAGCCACCACTTTCCGCGAGCGTCGGCGTGGCTGTCTATCCCCAGGACGGCGAAACAATTGAAGCGTTGCTTCGCACAGCAGACCTCGAGTTGTACGGGATGAAGCCAGTGTCAGGAAAGAATCCACTCCGTGAGTTTGTATCCTTGTGAGTGCTCCGGGGCGGGGTAGCTCAAAAGAAGATTTCTCCGAAGAAGAGAGATCAAGTAAACGCCTCGCCGGATGGCAAGTCCCGGATCCAGTAAAAGGAGAAATGTATGTACTTTCTGTCGTGGATCATAGTTGGGTTGGTTGCCGGCTGGTCAGCCGGCAAGATTCTCAATGTTAACATGAAGCAAGATTCCGTTGCTTCGTGGGACGATCCCCAATATTCCTTGAATCTTGTCCCTTCTTCGCACCCCGATTTACTCCAAGCGAGTCAACACAGATGCTGAACTTGCCATTGCAGAAGCTTTGAAGCTGGAGGAACAGGAGCGCCCGGAAAAGGAAGCCAACCAGCTGAAAAAGGACGCGGATGATCTCGAAGCCTTGCGGCAGAAGAACCAGAAAACGTTTCGCCCGTAGTGTCGGCCTGTAGTTACAAAGGGTTGAGTGCTCGAGCTTTTGGAATAGATTGAACGGAGGTCAAAGAAATGACAGTGAATATCACTCCTCTGCATGACCGAGTTCTGGTACGCAGGCTGGAAGAGAAAGAGACTGCAAAGGGCGGGATCATTATCCCCGATACCGCGAAAGAGAAACCGCAAGAGGGCGAAGTAATGGCCGTTGGTGCCGGCAAAATGGAAAAGGGCCAACGCGTCCCGCTCGACGTGAAGGTTGGTGACCGGATCTTGTTCGGCAAATACCCCGGCAATGACATCAAGATCGACGACCAGGAGTACTTGATCCTTCGCGAGGAAGAAATTCTGGCGAAGGTTAGCGGAATCGCGAAAGCGGCATCCGGCAAAAAGTAGTAGCTCCCATCCAAGAGTTTTGGATGGATTGCAAAGTTCGATCACCCAGGAGGGTGAAGTCTAATGGCAAAACAAATTGTAACTGGTGAGAATTCACGTCAGGCGATTTTGCGCGGCGTCAACATTCTGGCTGACGCGGTTAAGATCACGCTCGGCCCGAAGGGGCGTAACGCGGTGATCGAGAAGAAGTTCGGTGCACCCATCATCACAAAAGACGGCGTGACCGTGGCAAAGGAGATCGAGCTGCAGGACCCGCTCGAGAACATGGGCGCGCAGATGGTGCGCGAGGTTGCGTCCAAGACCTCGGATGTGGCTGGCGACGGCACCACCACCGCGACCGTGCTGGCCCAAGCAATCTTCCGTGAAGGAGTACGAACGGTTGCGGCAGGCGCGAACCCGATGGCGCTCAAGCGCGGTATCGATAAGGCTGTGGAAGTCGCCGTGGAAGAGATCAAGAGGCTCTCCCGCGAGGTGAAGGGCGACATGATCGCGCAGGTGGGGACCATCAGTGCCAACACCGACAAGCAGGTTGGCAACATCATCGCCGAAGCCATGAAGAAGGTCGGCAAGGACGGCGTCATCACCGTAGAGGAATCCAAGACGATGGAGACGACCCTTGAAGTAGTGGAAGGCATGCAATTTGACCGCGGCTACCTCTCACCCTACTTTGTGACCGACCCCGAGCGTATGGAATGCGTACTCGAGGACGTGCACATCCTGATTCACGAGAAGAAGATCAGCTCGATGAAGGACCTGCTGCCTTTGCTCGAACAGACGGCTAAGAAGAGCAAGCCGCTCCTAATCATTGCTGAGGACGTTGAGGGTGAAGCCCTCGCGACGTTGGTGGTCAACAAACTCCGCGGAACGCTGCATTGCGCAGCGGTGAAAGCCCCGGGCTTCGGAGATCGCCGCAAGGCCATGCTTGAGGACATTGCCATTCTCACCGGTGGGAAGGCCATTACAGAGGATCTGGGCATCAAGCTCGAGAACGTCGAGATCGAGGATCTGGGCAAGGCCAAGAAGGTGACGATCGACAAGGACAACACCACGATTGTCGCGGGCGCCGGTAAGACCAGCGAGATCGAAGGCCGCATCAAGCAGCTCCGTGTGCAGATCGAAGAAACGACCTCGGACTACGACAAAGAAAAGCTCCAGGAGCGCTTGGCCAAGCTAGTCGGCGGGGTGGCGGTAATCAAGGTGGGCGCGGCAACCGAGACGGAGCTCAAGGAGAAGAAGGCTCGCGTCGAGGACGCTATGCACGCCACCCGCGCCGCAGTTGAAGAAGGCATTGTCCCGGGCGGCGGTACTGTTCTTCTACGCTGCTTGCCGGCCCTAGAGAAGCTCAAGCTCCACGACGATGAAGCCGTCGGGGTAAACATCGTAAAGCGCGCGCTCGAGGAACCCACGCGCCAGATCGCCCAAAACGCCGGGCACGAAGGCGCGCTGGTTGTAGGACGCGTGCGCGAATCGAAGGAGGAAAACTTTGGTTTCAATGCGGAGACCGGTGAGTTCGGCGACATGGTCAAGGCCGGTGTGATTGATCCAGCCAAGGTCACGCGCCTGGCACTCCAGAATGCTGCCTCAATCGTCTCATTAATGCTAACAACGGAAGTTCTGATCGCCGACTTCAAGGGAGAAGAAAAGGCGGTAGCGGCCGGCGCAGGCGGCTATGGTGGCGGAATGGGCGGCGGCTACTAAGCTTCATTTATCTTGCACCCCTGTTGCTGGCAAACGCGCAACAGCAAACACAGTCGTGCGGCATTCCATTTATGGGGAATGCCGCATTTCGCTTCGGATTGCGCGTATTTCTTTGTAGAGGAGTATTTTCATGATGATAACTTCCGCAAATGTTTTGAGCACCCATCTGAGACCCCGTTGCTCCCGCGACAACCATGTCATGAAGTACGAATCCGGCGGCTCCCGGGCAAATTCCGGCTTCCATGCCTCGTACCATTGCGCCTCCACGGGATGCAGCGTTCGCTACAATGCAACCGAGGGGTATTACATGCTCATTGGAATGCCTGGTCATACGTATGCTGTCGAGGAGCCTGGCGTAAACACCGTGAAGTGCCCCATACACGGTCACTGGTTGTACCGCAACCAGAATATGAATGCCGAACCGGGTGTGCATTGGTCTTGTGCCGCCGAAGGCTGCGAATATGGTTACGATGCCAACACAAAGGGCAAGGGCCGATTCGGTCAGGGCCGAGCGAAGGACTTTGTTCAGAAAATGAGATCCTAGACCCAGAGGACACTCGTTCCCATCACCCATCTGCAAGACTGGTGAAATCATTCGAGAATTGCAGAAGGCGCTGGAAAACAAACGGGACGGTATCCCTGCATCGAGAAATGACATGAGGAAGGTGGGTTGCAGGACGGCCAGTTACAAAGTTTGAGTCCAGGAAACATCCAACCGCCAGATGCCGCCGAACAATCTGCCACTCTAAACGCAAGCGAGACGCCCAATGTCAGACACAATCAAGCCGGGCACCATCCTCATCAAAGAGTGCACACTCTTGCCGAAAACCTTACGATTCGAGAGTGAGCTCTGTGTGCCGGGCTGGCGATTAATCAAGGATCTCGATGGGTGTACATTGGATCGAAAAATCCGAGAAGCGGGATGGACCTCCTTTGGCCTGGCTGGTCAGGTCGGAGCGACCGTCATTGGTATTGACGAGCAGAAGATACTCAGCAGGGCAATCGAGCAAATTCTGGCGAATCTGGAGTCGGCGGAATTTAACTGTCTGGAAATCATGCGAGTCTCCTCGGAGGCTTCGAAACGTTTCCTGGGGGTCCACTATATGACAGTCTCTGCCGAGTCTAGACATATCCAGGAAAGCGCGCCTCAATCATGGGCCAAGGACCTTATCCTCAAGGAACAGCGCGCAATCGCTGCCGCTTGAAACAATGCATTCCCCCTCGAAGCTATTCAGCATACACTCTCGAGGTGATTAGCGAAGTTGATCGCGCTTTGCCAATGCCGGTGGGCAACGCTAGATCGTCAAATGTCCCATCCCGGTTGTTCTTGTAGATGGAAAACATTTCGCGATCGATGTTAGCAACGAAGAGATCCTGCCAGCCATCGTTGTTGAAATCCGCAGAATCGACACCCATGCCGGAACGGGGGCGGCCACCATCGCTGTACGTGACCCCGTCGTTACCGCTGAAGTTGCATACGGGTGGCTCAGTCTCCGAGGAAAGAGCGGAGCCACCCCGTTTCATCGTTACAAAACTTCTCGAAGGGGCGGTACCGTTTAGGGACTGCGAGGAGCTGGGCGGACGCCCCACGCAGCCCTATGCGTTTCCTGCCTTCCCGCAGGAACCACTGTACGCAGTTAGGATTTTGATGAATTGCTCGTGGTGCGTCGTTGACCTAGAGCAACCAACGAATAATAGATTTAAGACGTGCTACCTAGAATCCGGCCAATGCGCCTGCGGCTTGTAAAACAAGCGTTCAACCATCCTGATTACATCTTCGAATTGAAGCATGATGGATTTCGAGCGGTAACCTACATCCAGAATGGCGAATGTAAAATCCTGTCTCGTAATTCCAAGGCGTTACGATTTCCATCTCTAGCCAAAAATCTGGCCAAGCTAGCTGTTAAAGACGCAATTATTGACGGCGAAATTATCTGCATAGACCCGAATGGCGTTAGCCGATTCAATGACCTTCTCAACCACAAACACGAAGTGGTGTTGTATGCGTTTGATTTGCTTTGGCTCAACGGTACCGTAATAGCTCGGGACACAAATAGATGCGAATCACAGGCGGTCGCAAGGAGCGCTTCATGCGAAAGATTATTTATGGCGTGGGGACCAGTCTAGATGGCTACATCGCACGGCTGGACGGCTCGCTGGATTTTTTGCACCTAAGCACGTCGAACTACTCGATGGGACCTTTCTTCAAGACCATTGATGTGGGACTGATGGGGCGGAAAACGTACGAGATCGGGGTGCGCATGAGTGGAGGGAAGTTTCAGAGTCATGGCTTAGTCTGCTACATCTTCTCCCGCTCGTTGCCGGAAGGGGAAGGCGACGGGGCTATTTTTGTGCGGGAAGAACCTAAAAGAATTGTGGAAGAATTGCGCAAGAAGGATGGGAAGGATATTTGGTTGGCGGGCGGGGGAGAATTGGCGCGGGAGTTCTTGAAGGACGATTTGGTGGATGAACTCTATTTAGGAATCGTCCCGGTGTTGGTCGGCGAAGGAATTCCGTTGTTCGCGCCGGGGTTTCCTCAGCGAGAATTCACGTTAACGGAAAATAAAACTTATTCGGGCGGCCTGATTGCGCTGAAGTATGAACGGGTGCGGGGGAAGGCCGTGGTTAAAGCTAAGAGTCCAAATAAAAATAAGCGCAAGCGGTAGGAGCTATACGCTCAACGCGCCTCCGCATTGCCAACTTGCGTGCTAAAATCCGCCGATGCCTAGGGGAATCAGGAAACGTCCTTGCCGTCGCTGTGGCCACGGCATAGCCATTCACACCGCCAAGCGGGTGGTAATTAGAGGTGGAGGAGTGCTTCGCAGGCCCTGCAATCACCCAGCCTGCGGATGCAAAGATTACAAACCCTGAATCAAATGAGATCGACCAATGTTCCCTCGCATCCAGCCCATGCACCGAGAGAGAGAAAACAAAAAGAGGCCGCTGCAACGCGGCCTCCCTTTGAACTGTGAAACTTGATGAGTCTACATCTTACCGCGGACGAAGCTGCCTTTTAGGATTGTAGGATGCTTGCCAACCTTGGCCTTCCTCGTTGAGGAGCCATCGTTTGTGGCCTTATTAGTGGCTATGTTGGCCTTCTTGGTAGTCTTTAGGGTGCTGATTAAACTCTTCTTCTGGATTGACTCGACCACTACTTCTTCTGCGGTGGCGGGTAATTCTTCAACAACTTGGCCATAGCCTTGTCCAGATTTTTCTGGTTCTTTTCCTGATTGCTGCTGGGATTGAGTGTCTTCGTGGCCGTTCCTGTCCAAACAAGCTGCTTGCTCGTCGGGTCATACATATCGAGAACCAGACTTCCATTACTAATTGTGGAACTCGTGGCGCTTCCCATCCCACCAAAGCGTGCGCCGCCCATGCTGTATGCGTTCCACTGCTTTTCCTTATCGACTGCGACCTGATAGCCGATCAGGAGATCGGCATTGTCGCCGTCCGTTTTTGTTAGTCCTTTGGCGGTCAATTGAGAATCCACGGCACTCTTGATCTCCGCGTCCGCGATCTGATTCGGGTGCGATCCACCTTCAATCGGTACCCATTTGTAGGTGTGGTATTTCGCGAAGTCCGTTCCGGGCATGAAATTGTATCTTACGTCTTGAGCCGAAAGAGCGGTGCATGCCAGCAGTGCAAGCCCGACTGTAATCAAAACCCGAGCAACATTAGCTTTAATCCTGAGATTCATTTCCTTTCCTCCTTGGTTATGTACCATCGACAGCGGGACAGTACCTAACCCACTGCGCAATAAAATAAGGGGAACGCTTCACTACCGTCCCGTAGGACTTGGGCAACGTCCCCCCTCGATATGGGCCTAGCAGCCTGAGTCTCGGTGACTGACCTGTCCGACACATTGTCGGGCGGAGCCCATCAATGGAATTGTCAAAACTACCAATCGCTAGAAGGTTCCCGAAGATGCAACACCACTGGCGTAGTCGGAAATGTGCGGTCCCGGTACCTGATTCTAATTTGACGTGCTAGGTCCCGCGGCATACTTGTTAAGTACGATCACTCGAAGGGCCATGCGTTGCCTTATTCCCGGCAAAGGGGGAGAGTGGCTTTGGCCTCTTAATTGACTTGACCGTCCTCAACAAACAACGGAGGAGTAAATGGATGCTGAAAGTTCCCCGAAGGCAAGTGTGAAACAGAAAGTTGCCTATGAGTTTGAAGAATTTGCCATCATCAGTTTGTATCTCGCCTTTTTCTTTTGCGCCCTAGCGACCTACAGCATGCTCTTACTGGACAGCTTTCACGTTTCGTATTTCGCATATGGCACCGCCCTGATCAATGCTCTCGTCATCGCCAAAGTGATTCTCATCGGAGAAGCGGCACACGTTGGCACAAGGTTCGAGAAAAGAGCGTTGTTTTATTCAACTATTTGGAAAGCGTTTGTGTTTTGCTCGTTGGCGTTTGGATTCCACATCCTTGAGGAGATGATCCGGCACCTTGTCCATGAGAAAGAATTCGCCGGAGCATTTCGTAACATACGCGTCGACGAGCTGTTCGCTCGTATGGTCATCGTGTTTTGCGCCTTCCTGCCCCTCTTTGCGTTCCGGGAACTGCGGCGCGTGCTTGGTCGAGATAACTTTCGGGCTCTCTTTTTTCATTCCAGATCGACCACGAGATCGAATTCGGCGAGCATACCCAGCCCCTGAGCCCACAATAAGGGGATCACTGTGGTCGGTCTCCGAGAGGGTATAGCCTTTCTGGTTACGAGAGACGAGACGCGATTCGTTCATCATGGCGCTACTGGCCGAGACGCGTGAGAGCGTCGCGGAGCGGGGCGCTGGAGACATGAATCAGTCCCGCATAAGGCGAGCACATCTCCAGAATCAACAAGATGGCACCGGATACCGAGAGCGCGGAAATCAATAAGCTGACGACCACAGTCACATTGCGAGGCGCGTAGAGGCCGAAGCTTATGAAAATAATCGTAAGCCAGAAAATCAGTGCTATCAGCAACGGTGCGGAGACCGAATTGGCCCTTTGTGCGGTGATCAGCCAACGCGTTTGTGCCAAGGCCAAAACCGCAGTCAGCGATTGGGCCTGCATCAGGCGTTGCGCATCGTCCTTTGGTAAGAGTCCCTGAATTTTGTCGTAGAGAAGTTCGCCTTTTGTGGACTCCCACTTGGAACGATCGTTCGAGGACAACATATCGAGAGTGTGGACAACAGAGTTGCGCAGTTCACTGCGCGCTTCCCCCGCCTCCGGCCCGTAATGGGCGAGCACCCGGTCAAGCAAGACGACTTTGCTCGACATCTCCGTCAACTCGACGTTCTGCGTGTCAAACGATGACTTGGCAGAAGCAATCAGTAAGCCAAGAAGAATGGCGGCCATCGTCGCGACCAGCCCCATCCCTAACTTCACAACATCTCTCGAATCAGAATTCAATTCAACCGGTGGCAGCATGGTACGAATCGCAATCCCAACCATCGCCCCGCCAAAAACGAATGCGAACGCAATTGAGCTTATTTCGATGGAGGTCATAGTTGGTTGTTCGTCAATCAAGGGCAGCAGGTACCAGAGGATAAGGGATACCCGGGAGTGTTGGCTATCGTTAAAAGTAACAGTGTCACAGTGCACCTCGGCGTGTAGCTGTAGGTACTTTTGACGTTTCGGTTCGCAGATACGTTCGGAACACTAATAAAGCTAAGCTAATGCTTGACGGAGACGCTGCCCAAGTCCTACGGGACGGTAGTGAAAGGCGTCTCCCTTATTGAGTTCGTGATGAGGGCGAAATAGCTGCGACAGATCGCTAGAAGCCATCTCATAAATGCCTCAGGAGGATGACAGCACAAGCGAGTTGGACCATCCCGAGGAAATTCTCTGGGTAGTATTCCCAGCGAATGACAATGCGACGAAAGTTATGAAGCCAGGCGAACAGGCGCTCGATCTTCCAACGGCGGCGATATCGACGCAGGCGGCGACCGTCTTGAGTTGCGGGGGCCACACGCACAAATTTGTGAGGTGCGATGAGCTGCACGCCGTAGCGTTGCCGGATGTGTTGGTCCAACGGATCGCTGTCGTAAGCGCGGTCACCGATCATCCGCGCAGGAGTTTCTCTGAGGAAGCGTTGCTCGAGCGTGGCTTCGACGAGTTTTGTTTCATGAGGCGAAGCGCTGGCCACGTGCACGGCGAAAGGAAGACCATGACCGTCTGCGATTGCCATGATTTTGCTGCCTTTGCCGCGCTTTGTAGGGCCAACAGCAGAGCCCCCTTTTTCGCCCCACTGAAGCTGGCGTCGATGAACGATTCGCTGAGATCCAGCTTCCCTCGGTCTCGTAAGTCCTCGGCAAGTTTTTGCAGCAAGCGTGTCAGCAGCCCGCTGCGCTGCCAGGATTGGAAGCGTCGATGACAGGTTTGATAGGGCGGATAGCGAGACGGGAGATCATGCCAAGGAGCTCCGGTGCGTAACACCCAAAATACGCCGTTCAAAACCGCACGCGTGTCCTGCCACGGCCTCCCGCGTCCATCGGCCCGTCGCTTCGGACGGAACAACCGTTCGAGAACCGCCCACTGGGCGTCGGTAATGTCCATGTTCTCGATTTACCCCATTGGCCATAAGTTTCAACTGCTCAGTCAGTTCAAAGTGTTTATGAGATAACTTCTAGTTAAATCCGATTTTGTGCCTGACCGCGTATTGCACCAAATCGGCGTTCGTTTTGAGTTGCAAGAGTCGCATTACGTCATACTTGTGCTGGGCAACGGTTCGTGATGTGATTTTCAATTCGTAGGCAACTTCCTTCATCGCGTACCCTGCCGCCAACAGTCGAATAACTTCCCGCTGCCGAGGAGTGGGTTCTGGGGCGTGTTCGCGGTTTTTGGGATCTCGTAGAGAGATATTATTTAAGCCCTCGGTGGCGCTGGGCGTTACGAAAGAACCGCCTTTCAATACTTGGTCAATCGCCTCAACTAGCTCCGATGCTGCCGCCACCTTCAATAGAAACGCAGAACCCCCTGCCCGAAAAGCCTCTCCAACAAGGTAAGGGTCTTCATGGATTGTCATGAAAATCAGCTTTACGTTGGGGAGGGTATGCTTAAGTTTTTTGCCTGCCTCGAATCCATCCAGTTGTGGCATGGCAATATCGAGCACGATGATATCAGGCTGCAACCTGTCCGCAGCTTCCAGAAGTGCGCGACCATCGCCTACCGTCCCTACAACTTCGTAACGCGGCTCCAAAATGTTCTTCAGAGCATCCACCAACATCTGGTGGTCGTCTGCCAACAATATTCGTGCGCTTGTCATCGCGGACTATTTCAGCCCTTGTTCTTGCCACCCTGACCCGCTAGCGTATCTTACTACGTCGCGAGCGGAACAGCGAACGAAGAACTTAAACTGCGCCGTTCTCACGCCTGATAGAAGAGTTGAGTCGGCAGGTACGCAAACTTCGCGAGGCAAAAGGGACACTCGTAACAAACCCTCTCTGGGAAACGATATCGCTGTGGGGAAATCGCGTCTATCCCAAACTCTACACGTCTCAGCTGGAGTTTGTGTACGTATGAATACGGTATTAACCACACCTTGTCCCACTCAAAGAATCTAGTGCGGACCCAACAGGTCGCGCCTCAACATTGCTACCGAGTTGCAAGAAGCTGCTACCTTTGCTAAGGCAAGGTAGTTTAGTTTTGCCGTTCCGCCCGGAACTGGAGACCGCCCTCGCGTGCCCAGATTCGTTCACACCCTGCTATTTGTTTGCCCCGAATGCAGTTCCCCGGTGGCGATAAGCCGTGTCACCAAAGAAAAGAATTTCGAATTGGTTGATGCGGAGCGGCTGAGCATAAAATGCAGCTTCTGCGAGAAATCTTCCGACGTGATCGCCGTTACGGCTAAGCGACATTATCTTGAGGAGTGGGCGTAGCAAACCCAAACCGAGCAACCAATGCATCCAGTGCTTACAACCATACGATAATCGGCATATTTTCATATTGGACAGGCCGGGGTAGCCGCCCATCCCGGTCTAAGCCCATCTGATTACGGGCCATCGCAGCTACTTCCTCGTGGTCCCGAGGAGGCCCCATGGCCACCCGATTCGTTCACACCCTTCTTTTTGTCTGCCCTGAATGCAATCTTCCTGTGGCAATCAGCCGAGTCAGCGAAGAAAAGAATTTTGAAGGAGTTGATGCAGAACAACTGCAGTTAAGGTGCAGCTACTGTGAAAAGGTGTCAGACACAACAGCCGTGACGGCCAAGAGACACTACGTCGTGGAGTGGCCGTAGAACTGGCTTGACAGAGCGACTGAAATAAGTGTGAACGGCATAAGGTGGGCGTGCCTACTGCTTATGGGAGAAAGATTATTCCTCTTTTCAATCTCAGGACCGCCACAACAAAAACGACGATCAGCGCTGGAAGAACATTTAGGAGCTTCATTGCGACACGATATGGCTGTGTGGAAATCGTGTCTGTCCAAAATTGCACACTTCCAAGCCGTTGTGGCCGGTGCCTAATTACCGAACATCAGCTCGTATTGCTGGTAGATAAATTTAGCTTTGCAGGTCGGGCACTGACACTCGACACCTTCACGCGGCATTTCAGGCTTCTTGGGGAAGAAATAATCAAGAAGGGATTCGCCTATCTCGCAATAAGCGAAAGTCTCGCCGCAACGCTTGCAACTCAGGACCCAGATCGCCATGCACGCCAAAATCTGAGCGGATATTAATTCTGAATGCGTGAGCCGTTATGTGGGAATACCCAAGTTCCTGTATGCTGGCAAGCCGCGCAGGCTATGCCACTGTGTGAAACAAGAACCAAGCTAGAGTTGGAGCACCAAGGCGTGGAGCAACTGACCTTGAACTTGAGAAGGACGTTGATGGAAATGCTGTAGCTCCCGGTTCCTTCGGTCCCGGTGTCGCTCCCGCAGAAGTAGACACCGGCTGGCCCTGAAATTGGGTATTCTAGACCGATCCGCCCCTTATGGGCGGGGCTGCAATTCCCTCAATTGTGGCCCCACCGCACATCCTTTGGCCCCTCTTTTGGTACGGAGCCGAAACTAGGTCATTTGAAGTAACGAAGGCTGGGCTGGAGTCAGCCCTCGTTCAGAGTCGAGACGTAACTACCCACCACGGAGTCACGCCCACTCCTTCTTCATCCATCCTAGTAAAGTGCCCGGTATGCGTCGTTGTCCTAGAGCAACCAACGGACATTGCTAACATCTCCTTTTTTGCCCTGAGTCTCTCAAGGCACACCACCCGGAGGGCGCGAGCGGGAGGCGCAAGCGAAGGTTAAGGCCAAGAAAATAGTCAGGCGACTTACGGATTATCGCGGAAACAAAACCCACGCAAGACACATACACTTCGACGAGCTGAAGGCGATGGGCTTGAAGGTTTCCCTTATCGAGGAAGACTACGAGTTCCAAGACGTCGTTATGACCGTGCACCATTGCTTTATGCACAGCCTGATGAACACTCCCGCTTTCAAGATGATAGAGAATCACAAGGGCTCCGCGTTCGTTAAGCAACAAATCATTCAGCAAGTAGTAGCGCAGCGAAGCTAGATAGACGCACGGACGCAGCCCGTTGTGCCGTAATTGGCGAAGCGGGTACTATGAGCCACTTTACCGGCACGACTAATGAAATTGAGTTGTTAAACTCCGCGTGTCGGTGCCACCCCCGGCGGTTGCGGAAATGGTATAGGTGTAGTTGTTGATATCATTGCCACTAATTTCGTCGGGCGCGGAGCCTGTATACCACTTCCGCGGCAGGAGGCCTCCCGGCGGCACGTCCCCTTTGCCTTGGATCGTGCCGCCGCTCAGTGTCACGATGCAGGCCGGATCCGTGCAGGTGACGTCCCATGATATCGAATAGGGGTAGCCCGGCTGGACTGGGATTGCTGAAATCGTGAGACTGTTCACCCGCACCACATACTGGTCACCACAAAGGTTCAGGTTCTTAGCGACATGGATTCCTGACAGGGGTTGTCCGGGCGGACACGCATGCATGTCCTGGCGCTGCGTCCCCCTGTCGACGAATCGGGGGATCAAGGGCGCATTCAAATGCGTGCATGCGAGCTGGTTCGCGCTAGCCTGAATGCCTGTCATCACGTAGCCTTCAGGGCACGCGTGCATGCCATGTGACTGCGTGCCGCTGTCAACGATTTCGCTTGAGGTATCGAGCGGTGCGGTTGTGCACAGCAGGAGATTGAAGGCAACCTCCACACCCGAGACGAAGCGACCAAGCGGACAGCTATGCATGCCGTTACGCTGGGTAGAGGCGTCTACGGTCTCAGCTGGCTGGGGACCGGCGCAAAGGAGAAGATTCTTTTCTACATTGATGCCGGCGGCGGCAACGCCTCCTGGGCAGGCATGCATACCCATCTCCTGAGTGGATGAGTCCACGAACCGAGATGGGGGTGGATTTGTGAGTGGGGCGCACGCGAGAAGATTCTTGTTCGCCTGCAGCCCCGTCATGGCCATGCCGGCGGGACACGCATGCATGTCTTGCTCTTGGGTGTCTTTATCGACGACTTCCGCGCCGAAGTTCCCGGGCAAGGGCCCGCACAACAGCAGATTCTTCGCTACCTGCGCGCCCATCACGAACTGGCCTACAGGGCAGCTGTGCATCCCATTTCTCTGAGTGCCCGTGTCGATGCTCCCTTGCGCCAAACAGACCGACACGCCGCAGAGCATCAACAACGAAAATAACGTATATTTTCGATAGTAAGCGCGCATGGCATCCCCCCAAGATTTAGACGCCATTTAATCATGAAGGCGCTCGAATTTGTTTTTAAGCGCCAACTGGTAAGCTGACTGGACCGAAAACCGTCGGGCCTAGGATAGTAATTGCCTCGGCAAGATGCAAGACCACTGTGCTCATGTTGCCCTGGCTATCAGTCTCTTGGGACTGAATTGGTAGCTGGCCCGGGTTGATTGGGAACTTAAAATCGCATCTGAGTCGTACCGAAGACTGAACCGAGACAGATGCATTGACAAGAATCTCTAGGGGGCCCCGCAGCATAGAAACAATGCTATCGTGATGTGTAGTCTTTTGCCCGCCATTCCCGATTTCCTCAGTAGGGGGATTTTATGTCGCGCACCAATGTTTATTTCCTGCTGAGCGCAGTTTCGCTGGCGATGATGATGTCGACGCCTCTCACGGCGCAGCAAGTGACTCCTGTCCCGCAGCCCACCATCGTGCCAATGGTGGGACAAGTAACCCTCACAGGTGAGTGCCCAACCCGCAAAGACCCCACAGCTGAGTGCCCCGTAACCGTGATCATCCCAAAGGGCGCCACCTCATCGCAAGGTCAGGTCGTCACCTTATCGCAAGGTCAGATGCTGCGCGTGTTCGGGCGCCTCGAGTTCACGTCGAACGCTCAAACTACTCAAAGCAGCACAGATTATGTGAGCGTCTATGCCGAGTGCAAGGACCCGGGCGGGCACACCGCAAACGTGGAACAAGATTTCGGGGAAAATTTTCTCGGACCCAACACATCCCCCGGACCTAACTATCCGAACTATCCTGTGACGGGGCACATGGTGCTAACCCCTTCGACCCTGATCACGGCAACCACTTCTGGTCCGTATTCCTGTCAGCTGCTGGCAGGTGCGGAAAAAACTGGATCGGTAGTTGGTTATCAGGGCACGAACAACACTTTTTTAGGGCTCAGCGCCCCAATTGACCCCCCTGACGCATTTTCCTGGGGTACTTTTGCCAGCTGTTTCTGGAAGGGCCCTAATACTGGCACTCATTCCTATGATAACGGGTGCCTTTATCTCGGGGGTCCCAACGGGGCACAGTCCGTGGACTTGTTTTCGCCCACGGTCGTATTGCCGACTGCGCCGCCGGGCTATTGCCTCCCGTGCGCATGGCTCCTCGTCGTGCCGCCTACCAACAGCGCCCCTCTGGCTCGCCCCGCTATCGAAACTACCAATTCGCCTGAACCCGCCGCCTTTGTGGATGTGAACGCCACGCTGCAGGTCAGCCTCTGCGGGCAAATCACAGATGAATGCGACTTCGCGCGGTTCGGGAGCCCCGACACGAAGTCGGTAACATTCGATTCCTATTTGGAGCTTGATCAGATCGACGCGGCCGGCCAGCTGGTCCACGCATCGGTTGGCCCGACTCAAGAAACCGTGATAGACAACTATACCCACCACGACATGATCTACCACAGCATGTCGACCCTGCCCGTGTACCCCTCCAGCGGTGCGCCGCAGTTCCGACCCAAACTGGTCCTCACTTGGAAGGCCGGAAGCACAGCCAAGGTAGACCATGCTCAGGTCGTTGCCTTCACGAGTTTTCACGGACACGCGCAACTCCTGCCGAACGTGGTCGGTCTCAACGTGAGTGCGGCTACCAATACACTGACTGCATCGGGCTATGCCGCCGGCGTAGTTTCCAACACGCTCAGTACCGCTCCCCCGGGCAGCGTCGTCTCGCAATTCCCGTCCGGCGGCTCTGTCATTGAGTTGCCGGGTTCGGTAGTGGACCTGACCGTGTCTGCCCCTCACCAGTCGGTGTCGGTGCCGGACGTGCTTGGGCTTGCCGAGAGCAAAGCCGTAGACAGTATCAACGCGGCACTCCTGTCTCCCAAAGTGTCTTTCGCCAAACTCTGCACATACCTCGGCAACGTTGCCCTCGAAAGCCCGCACGGCCAATCCGTCGTACCGGCTGGAACAACCATAAATATCACGGTCGACAGTGGCACCAAGGCGACCTGCGGCCCCCCGAAGTAGCTCCGCTAGAACAAAAATTGTTGCAGATCGGAGTCTTCGCCACGGTCGAAGTTTATCCCGTGGGTTCGCGAATGCACGATCCCTTTCGCGTTGAGCCTCTTCAAACTCGGGACTCTCGTGGTCACACGTGTGCTCGACCGTCGGCAATCAGATCTTCCAGTGCGAGAGATGCAATCGTTTCCACTGGACTAATCGCGGGTAATCCAAAGCAAATCCACATCTAAAAGATGCTGACTTTACGTCGAGGTGATTGCTCAACCGTTCGCCGGGACACAGGGGTAAGAGAATTAAACTCATTAAAAGAGCGGTGGTGCGCGTCTTACACCAATTTGAGGTCCCGCCTCT
Source organism: Candidatus Acidiferrales bacterium (assembly GCA_963701055.1). Lineage (GTDB taxonomy): Bacteria > Acidobacteriota > Terriglobia > Acidiferrales > UBA7541 > Acidiferrum. Next base: position 6,912,848 of record OY969563.1, read on the forward strand.
ACAGCGCAGGGGAAGCCACCGGCTCAAGTCGGCGCGGGCCCTTCCAGACGCGCGTAGGAAACCGTGATCCGAGCCGTTGCAATCGAAGGGGTGGGCGGCACTACCCTAGCGGTCCCGAAAAATCCTCGTCCACATAATGAAAGAAGATCGACGTTGACGTGAAGCCCGCCGAGAGCCGGTCCCGATAGTGAGGGATCGTACGGCCCCGATAGAGCAACCCATCTCCGATGCACTGATAAATGCTAACGGGACCGTCGGCGCTATCCAATCGAATGGGCCAAGGAGTCTCGCCTTGCGGCTCGGGCGAGGCGTCGATACAGAGCGTAATACTGTATTCGCACTGTTCGCGGTCGGTGTGCCTGGACAACTCAGACCCGCTCTGGTACGACGCCCAGTAGACGTATGATGGCTTGACCCTTACGCCGGCTAAGCCACTTACTGCGTTCGTTAGCTGCCTATGAAAAAATCCAGTTACAGGCTCGTTGTAAGAGGCATATCTGCGACTCACCTGGGGATCTCCCAGAAGGTAGGATCCGGTTCGAGTGTGGTAACGGTAATATCGCCGAAGAGCTCCAATGTGAAAGGAATGGATAAGATCTGTCACCGGAACATAGCCACTGCGAAATTGGTTAGACCCGGTGGCGAATTTGTCTTGCCATTCTTTTCTTCGCCGCGATAAGAAATCGCGATCAATCAGGATCTTAGACTCGGTGAGCACCCAACGAATCTGCGGCGGTAGATCGAGTTTGAGTGGTTCACCAGGACGCAGTTGAGACAAGATACTGAGGTATTCTCCACCTGCCCAGAAAGGCCATAGGGCTCCTGATCCAGGATCATCAACCCAAACGATCCGCGCCGGGTCATAGAAACCTTCGAGGGAGTCGAGCCGCGAAGCTTTGTCGGGCGGAATTCGGCCTTCCCAGGAGAACCAACAATTGGGGTTTACGATCAGATCGGCCGAGCTGTCCGGAACCAAACGCAATCTCCGCGGAATCAGGTAGTAGGGCTGGTCGTCAAGAAAACAGTAGAATCGATCCGGCGGCAGATCGCTCTGTGTCACCGGTGCAGCCATCCATTCAGCGTAAACCGGCTGTCGGCAAAGGCGCGCGATGGACAGGCTATGGTCGTCACTTCGTGAAGGCAGTAACTGGGAAAGAATACTATCTGATTCTGCCGCGGATGGATGACCTGAAAAGGCCCTGAGGGCGTGTGGCGTCCATCTTTTAGAACTGTGTCGTAGACTATGAGCTCGCCGCCGCTAAAGGCTTTGGGTTCGCGATAAAAGAAGTACACAAAAGTAAGTTCCCGTGTCCGTACGGCAACGTTTCCATTATCACTGTGGGGCTTAAAGAACTCCTCGTGGTTACTTGCCGTGAGCTGCGTTTCTATGTGCCCCACCTGGAAAGACGGCCACCCTAGTTTCTGAAGGACGACCGGGAAAAATGCCCCGATTCGGTTAACGAGCAGCTGATGAAAAGGACTCCACGCCATCAATACGCGTGACCTACGGTTGGCGAGGTCAATCACTCCGCCGCCCTCTCGACCAATAACTCGCGTGCTGTCAAAATAGTTACTATGAGTTAGTGTGTAGTCAAGGAGGCCAGTGAGCTCTTCACTGACTAGAAACTCATCCAACACAGCTATTGGGGTTGCCGGTTGACGCGCTATCTGGCAGGACCGGAGCCACTCGCTCGCCTCGAGGCCGAACAGCCGCTGTGTGAACACATTTTGCAGCAGGTGTAGATCGAGGTTGTTCACGATCTTTCCTTCCGACTCCTGATGGTCTAACTCTCTGGATTTCCGCGATGCTGCGGCACATGATATCAGACCATGGCTGTGTGTTGTCTCCTCAAACCTGATGCTCTATAATTCCGCGGGGCCGATTTTGGCCAGGAGACACGCATCCGGCCGATCGAAGGAAAGGATCGTTATGCCCGGACAGAGCAGTAGTACGCAGATAGAGAATTTAGTAGATGCTCTCCTGAGCGATGAAAGAGTTTTGACCGCTAGTGAGCGCGCCCTACTGGCGAGCATTCTTCAGATCGCCACATCACCGACTGATTCGCCGCAGAATGATGCTCTGGTTGCAAGCCGAGTCATGGCAGCAATTGGGACGAGCGTTTTTCAACGTGCTCTCGGGGTCTTAAGCCAGGTATTCGCTCAACGCTTGATCGCGCCATCGATTCCGCCTCCGCAGACAAATGTGAGCCCCATCGCCCCGGTAGCTTCTTCTCAAGCGCACCCATTGGCGGCGACCGTTACCGGCGCTGGTCCATCACGGCTGACAATTCCCCCATTCTCGATTCCGATTTTCCCGCTTGGTCCTCTCTTCCATCCTCCAACCCCGCCACTTCCGCCAATCCCCACTCCCCTGGATCCACCCATTGGTCCGATCGACGTGCCGGGAATCATCTTTCCTCCTTTTATCCTCGATCCTCCACCCGCGCCGCCTACGCCTCCCCTGCCGCCGGATACTCCCGCACCTCAATTTCCTCCTCTGCCGCCCGATCCTATCGATCCTCCGAATTTTGTACCGCCCGATGCTCCCGCGCCTCCCACGCCGCCGGGCACCGGTCCAGAGACCGACACTGATACAGATACGGACACTGATGCGGGGGGAGACGATGGGGATGGGGAAGGCGGCGATGGGGATGGGGGAGGAGGCGGATGCTACGTCAAGGGAACCCCTGTTCACCTGGGCGACCGATCCCTGCGATCCATTGAGCAGATTCAGGCTGGAGACAGCGTATCGACCGTGGACGCAAAGGGTCGAATTCAAGTGGCTGGCGTCTTGAAACGCACAACTTACACCGCACCGAAAACCGTACAGATAACGTTCACAAGCGGCGATTCCGTGGAGGTAACACCTCGCCACCGGTTTGTTGGCAGCGGTACCAATCTGGTTCGAGCTAAGGATCTCTTGAAAGGAGACAAAGTCAGTACCATTTCAGGCTCTCCTGCAGAGGTTCTCAAAGTTGCCTTTTTGCAACGCCCAGCTAAGGTGCACAACCTGAAGCTTCGACGAGCGGACCGTTTCTTCGCGTCCAAGGCTGGAATTCTGGGCCACGTTGAGAAAGATTAGAGAATTGACTTTAGCTCAATTCGCCATTGCGCTCTTTTGACGATTTTGAAGAGTTATAGAGACGGTTCTTAACGATCAGACGATGTGCAAGGCAGACGCGTCCAGTCGTGAACCCTTCGCGAAATGACATGACGGACAAGCCCTCCATCGCCGCCACAGGGAGCGAGTTGAACCTGTATTCCCTTCTGGATTCGTCTGACGACTTTGTCAAAGAGCTTTTAATCCGCTTTATCCGAGAGTCGGGCGTCAAGTTCAGTTCACCCGCATCATTTGAGAATGACGGTTGGCCCGGAGGGCCAACACCAAAGTTCGCTAAATTCTGGACGGTGGAGGGAACGGCAGTAGTGCCAAGCCGCGACGCATTCATCTGGGATCTCCGGGAACCACTGCTCCAAGACCTGGCTTTGGCTTGTTGCTGTGTGTTGCTATATCGCCGATCTAGAAAGTACGCGGTGCGGTGGATAGGAGGAATTGAGACCGCCGCGATTCCGCTGGTCGCGGGAATGCTTGCGGTGGGTCTGGCTCATGGCGGGCCTTCGCTGAACGGGTTTTATGTACGCAAGAAGCGCAAGACCGATGGGTTACGCCGGTTACTTGAGGGGCCACCGCCGCCTCGCGGGGAGCGTGTGCTGCTTATCGATGACATCCTGAACAAGGGCATTTCAAAAAAACCACTCCTCAACTACTGCGTGCGCAATGGCCTGGCCCCTTGTGGGCTGCTTGTAGTGGTCGATACCGAAAGGCAAGGCGCGGAACTTTTCGCCCCAATCTGCCCGGTTGAATCGATCTTCACGAGACGCGATGTGTTACGCACGCCCCTGAACGAATTCGCGCGACTAAGCGGCAGCGTGAGCAACGCGACGCGCGTGCGGGTAGGGGACGTGAGCGCGAGGGCAGACACGGATGGGTGGACGAAAGGTGCTTCTTTGCATTGCGCTTCGGAGCGGTGTTCGTCTGCAGCAGAGTTAGCACGCGAGGACATCGAGCTAGTGAGGCTGGCTCGAGACACCGTGGTTTACGCAGCGCTTTCTGGGGGCGAGTTTCATCCTACTATCGGGGACGATGGACGTGGAAGCCCTGGTTACTCGCCGTTTCTCGGACGTTACATGAGCGAGAGCGGGGTGGTGTTTACTCGTATCTCGAAGCGCGAATTCAAAGACGGGAAGTGGTTTAATCGCCTGCGAGGGTGCCAGGCGGTTGGGTTGATGCAACCCGATCAAGGAAGCATCGCCGAGATGACGGTAAAGAGCGCGCTGGCGAGCGCAACAGGAGCGCGGAAGGTTAAGCCCGGCCCCCCGGTTTTTCACAAACCGGTGTGGCGCGAGGAGACCGGCGCCCTAAGCCTCTTTGTTTACGTGGTTGAGCAGCTTGTGCCCACCGCGGCGCGAACTGCGGAACAGTTTCTTGAGGAAGGGCATGATGTTCGAAATTGGGGCCTGATTGCGCAGTGCGAGGGGTTCCGCGGGGTGGTTTGTGGTGATCTTCCGGCCATCCCCGACATACAAGCTCAGATTGCGGCCGTATGCCGCAAAATGCAGAACAGCCTGGAGACATTTCCGCAAGACGCCGAAAAGGTCTCGTTTATCCGTATTAAGGGCCGTTGGCTGTGGGATCCAGTGCGTCCAAAGCCGGAGTACTTTTAGACGGTGGTTGTTATGTCAAGCGAGTCGTCGAAGATAACGCGCTTAGTGTACTACTCGCTTGCGATCATGCCCTTTGGTTCGCGGGAAGCTCAGTGGATTCAGAGCATTCGAAGCTTGCGCCGATATAACAGGGACATCCCGGTTCAACTTTTTTTATTCAATGGTGCACCTGCGGCAATTATCCGCGAGGCACATAGACAGCGCGTGGAAGTTTTTGAACTCGGCGATTATGCTCAATATCTCGACGGCTTGTCAGTTCACGGCTCTCTGCTGGCGCAATACCCAACGTTTCACAAATTTCTGGTGCTGAGGCACAGTCCCGCGCGCGCTGCGAACCATATTCTTTATCTGGACTGTGACACCTTCTTCTTCGGCGACGTGGAAACGCTATTCAGGTGCTACGGGTCATTCGATTGGTGCGCTCGCGAAGAGCCCTGTTCTCGCGTAAGCCATCATCCGCGCTACCCGTTTCATCTCGACGAAAAGTGTTTCGAGAGTGTGGCGAAGGCTGCCGGGCTCCACTACGTCTACCCTTGCAATACCGGCTTTTGCCTTATGAACCGCGCTACCTGGGAGCGGCTGGACGAACTGCGGATTGTGTATCTTGACCTCGCATGGCGCTTGCTGGTTGCTCGACAGCTGGCCGTAAAACAGCCGTCGGGGTGGGAAGGCGAGATTTACGCGGTGACGATGCCCCGGATAACAAAGTGGGACCGTTCTCGAGCTGTGCCTTTTCCATCTCAGAACCACTGGATCATCGAGGAAATTGCATTGTGGTTAACCCTAGGGCACATCCCGAATTTATCGCAAGTGTTGCTGCATCGTGACGATGTGGCTCAGGGTTCAGAATGTGGTGAGGCTTTACGCCCTGGATGGCCTTGTGTTGCTGCTCATTATTTCAGTTCCTTGGAATCAGCTTTTTTCGGGACTGTTGGCCGCATCGATTCATAATCCGGAGTTGGTAATGCGCGGAATTGGTTACGGCTCCATGTGGAAGGAACTGCTTGAGATCAAGCAATTTCTGCCAGCTGCTCCGCCGGTGGACCTCCGCCAATGGCTAGACCCATCGATCGGTTGGGGCTTAGTGCTTGGGGAGCCGGATGAGCCGAGAGGTTCACGTCCGGTTCTGCGAGAGGCCGGTGGTGGAATCCCGCCGGCCTACTCACCCGACGTATTCAATCGAATGTACGTTTCCTCAAAAGTGAGTCTAAGACGCAGGGACGGGAACAGGGCACTATTCGAAAGGGTGGCCGTTTGCGAAGCTGATCACCGCTGAGGTCCCGCCTCTCTAATCCAGGGGTAAAAGTCATGGAGTTTGCAGGGTAACCTGAAGGGTGTCAGACCACGACTAATTGGCCCGAAAGCCCGAAAGCTTAGTGTCCATTTAGTGTCCATATTGCAGAGCGCCATGCAGACGCAATAGACTAACGAGAGTTACGAGAGCTCATTCAACATATTACGTGTCAATTAGTTAAGGAGAAATTCTTTCGAGCCAATCTCTTGGCTTTGTCTATCGCACAGAATCCGGCCAGATCGCCATGCACGCCAAGGTCTGAGCGGATATTAATTCTGAATGCGTGAGCCGTTATGTGGGAATACCCAAGTTCCTGTATGCTGGCAAGCCGCGCAGGCTATGCCACTGTGTGAAACAAGAACCAAGCTAGAGTTGGAGCACCAAGGCGTGGAGCAACTGACCTTGAACTTGAGAAGGACGTTGATGGAAATGCTGTAGCTCCCGGTTCCTAAGGTTGGCCCTGAAATTGGGCATTCTAGACCGATCCGCCCCTTATGGGCGGGGCTACAATTCCCTCAATTGTGGCCCCGCCGCACATCCTGGCACGGAGCCGAAACTAGGTCATTTCGAACGAGCGCGTCGGTTGCGGAATTAATTCGGCGGGCCGTCAAGCCTTTTTTGGAGAAGATGGAGTGATGGCTGAACTTCTTGAAACCATCTACGGGAAACACAGGCGAGCATCTCAATGGGATTATCGCTTCTGCTGGGAATTTTCGGATCGATGGCTTGGCGATTGCTTCTAAGCACTACCAAAGTCGAATCAAGGCGTAAACCCCTGAGAGTCCATGTGCGATGATGACGGGAAGCGCACGGCGTGACCGCACGGCGACGAGAGTTGTCGTGGGGCTCAATCTTTTGAATTGTGAATTCCGGACTTAATTTAAAAGAGATGGATGAATCGTATATTAAAGTCGGATCCCCATGGAGAACTCGTTGCCCCTATCCGGTCAATCCGAGTTGTTTGGTACGCTAACGCCCTCTTTTAGAGGGCACTTCTGTCGCAGTCCGCGGATGCCGCTTTGTAAACAGCTCCATTATTCCGACGCCGTGATGTGGAGGCCGACGTATTCCCCCGAAATATACACGCGAACGTCGTGTTTACCGCCCGGCTCAACACCATACCAAGCCGTTAGATCCTCTCCAGCGGGGTCATCCACCTCGTTATCCTGGTGGACTGACCAATCCGACGGAATCAAAACTTGCAGGCGTGAGACGAGATCGCGGAATCTTGTGTCCGCCGCTGAGCCAGAAGCTTCTTGCCAATAGCAAACGAACTGCGCACCTGGGTGTGATCCTGGGACTCCGTTGACGATGCACTCCTTTGCCCCTCCGAGCTTTACGGCAGTCCCTGTTGTTCCACCTGCTTTGGGGATACGGATGTCTTCAAAGGCGTTCGCTCTGGCCTCAAATGCCTTCTTTAGACTCTGGCACAAATCGTCGCAGCCGCCGGAAACTGTGGGGGGAGCAGTCTTTGCAGGAGGGCTCGGAGGGCGCTTCAAAAGATAGGGCGACGAGAACGAGCTTATCCAAAAATATAACTTCGCCGTTCCATCGCTCTGTTTCGCCGATTGCAAGTGTAATGGGCATTGGCCGAGGTAAGGCCCATTATTGGGCGGAACCTCGCAATCTGGTGGGCCAGCGTCCACATAGTGGTCTTCACCCGGGGATCTGATTTGGAATTTCCACGTTGGATAGAGACTCTGGAGTGCCTGGAGCGTTCTCTCGTACCATTTCGCCGACTCTGCCGCTGGAACCTGCGCATAGCATATGTACATCGGCACATTATTTACCCAAACCGAGGTTTGGCAGGGGACGTTCGTGCCCTCAACCGAGACGTCGGGGCCCGCTATTTTGTTCAGCCGATATTCCCTAAAGTCAGTTACTGCCGCATCTCGTATGTCCTGAAGGTTTTTACAAAGCTGATCGTTGCACTGCGCAAATGTAGAAATTGGGAAAAGACCGAACAGAAAGACAGAAATAAGCGGGATTACTTTCCTCTTCCGCAGGAAAGCTGCGAGGGTACCACACGATCTCTGGAGTAGAGAGCGAATTGTCACAACACAAGAAGCGTGATTCCTTCCAGTATTGCTGTCAATCCCATTTCCTAAGTATGCCGAGACTACCCTCGGCATACTCAATCTACTTCCCCGGAGAGCTCAGCTTAGTTGTATCCTTCAACCGCGCTGCGGGCCGGTTTGGGAATCTGCCAAAGAATTTGGGAGTCCGGAGCTTGATTGGGATACAACCGCAGCGACTCGGCGTTGGAAGGCAAAAGAACGATGTCAACGCGGCGATTGTAAGCCAGCCAGGTCGCATGGGAATCGCGCACCCACTTTTCAGGGGGCTTGTTTGGATTTTGGGTTTGCAGGTCGCTAACCGTGGCTTTGTCGAGCGGTTTCTGTTTACCATACGCTGTGGTATCGATCTTTTCCGCGGCGATTCCCTGCGAAACCAGGAAATCCTTAACGCGTTGTATTCGGAGTTCGGATAAAGACTGGTTGTACTTATCCGCCCCGCGCTCGTCCGTGTTTCCGCCAAGCGACAGCTTCGCGTCAGGGTCATACTCGAGATACTGTTTGAATCCTGTGGCGAGGCTTGTCAGTATTTCTTGCTGACTGCGAACGAGTCCCAGCGTCGGGTCCTCCTTGGTAGGATAGGCGGTCGGGAAGAAAACGCTGTGGAGCAACACGGTGGGAATGGGTTCAACGGAGCCCTTCAGTCGTACCGCCACCGTCTTGGTCTCTGAACCACCACATGCATTGGTTGCGTTTAGAGTGTATTTGAACTCTTCGTCCACAGGGCCAGTGCCGCTCTGCGTTGGGGTGAGGGTAATGGACTTCGTGCCGCTGGCACCCACAGAGCCACCCGGATCCAGCGTGGCCGCGTCGGAGTTGGACGACGACCAATTCAGTGTAGTGCTCCCTTGTTCGATGATCTTGTCGCCGATGCGACGGTACGTGACCTCCGTGGGAGATGCGTTCAACGTTGATTGCACGACGGAGTTGACTTCCACTGTCGTGCTCGGCGTTGTCACGCCACCTGGTCCTGAAGCTGTAAGCTGATACACAGTAGTTTGCCGAGGGGAAATGGTTTTCTCGCCCGACGTCGGAACGGGGCTCATGCCGCTCATTTCGGCTTCGACCGTCTCTTTGGAATCCCAGGCTAGCTGCGTATTTTGGTTGCAATCGATTTTCGAAGGATTCGCAGAGACCGATCCGCTCACAGGAGCCACAACGACGGTTGCGCTTGCAATTCCGGCCTTAAAGCGCGGCGCCAATGTAGGCATGTCGCATTCGGGACGATATGTCGGGCACGCCGAGCCACGTGGCCAAGGCTTGGTCTTTTCTTTTCCATTCGAGATATTAACAATCACGCGCTGGTCTGCCGCGACCGTGATCGGGCCGGACCACAGTTCCTTACCATACCGAGTAACCGTCACTTGGTGCGTTCCTGGCGGGACGACCAATTCCTGGTGCCAAATAATGTCGTGATCGAACTCATCCACGTGGCCCACGAAGTACAGGGGCTTCTTGCCGTTCAGAAGAACAGCGGCGGCGGTTGCCCCGTGGAGCCTTCCTGATTCAATCTGGATGCGACCGCGCGGGCCTGGCACGGGTGTGCCAAGGGGTTCCAGCTTTATATCCACAGGTACCGTCTTGTCCGAATCCAGCGAGACGTCTTGCTCGACAAACTTGTACCCGTAGTTGGCGACAAGGACATGGTGTGTACCGACGTCGAGCTTGATGACCCGATTGCCGGGACCAATGGCCTTGCCGTCGACAAACGTGTAGGCCTGCTTTGGACTTACCGTCATCTTCAATTTCCCTGGTTTAGGGTTTTGTGCAAGCGCAGCCGAACCGGCTAAAACCGTGGCACCTACCACCAGGCAAAAGTTTTTGATTGTTTGAGCGCTCATAGAATACCTCCTGCACACCTCTCCGCGCGTCGTCAGACAGATTGAGCCGAGTGCCAGACAGCTTGCATGACAGGCGGCAGTAGGGCAACTAGGGGTTTTGCTAGGGGGGCAGCACACGAGAACCGCATTGCGTGCATCGACGAGATCGGCACCATCGTTAATCGATTGTTTAAGTCTCCGGTAATTCTCCTATTAAGGGTGCAAGCACAGCTGGTATATGTAGTCCTAGGCTGTTTAGAACTACTAGGACTACAAATGCCCTGGAAGCGCTTCCGCCATAGGATTGCCGGGCTCTTGACCTTAGCCTTTGCCATCTCTTTGTCCGCCCGGGGACTATTTTGGGATTTCTTGGGGTACACCCAGGTCGACAGCAGCCGGGATCATGGCCGTATCCAGATCACCCGTCGTGATGTTCACGTCCGCTCGATTCAGTTGCGGGTCAGCGGCCAGGCCATTTTTTTTGACCGCCTCGTCGTTCACTTCGATAATGGCACCTCTCAAGAGCTAATGGTCAGCGACCGCATTTCACCCGGGGAAAGGAACTACGTCATCGACCTCCGCGGCGAACGCACCCTCGAAACCGTCGAGCTTTGGTATTACAAAGAGGCTTGGGGGCACAATCCGAGGGTGAGTCTGTATGGTCTTCGTTCTCCAGAAGGCGACGACCAAAATATCGCGCAAGAACATTAGCGGTCGTGGTCGAGTGGCCCAAAGGTTGCAATTGGAGCTTGGGACGGGACTATCTCCCGCTCGAACTGGCACACTTAATCGCGTATACTTCGCCTGGCTAATTGTTGCCAAAACGATGCGGTCATTGCTTCCATCCGAATTGAGTTTGCCGTCAGACCAATGGCTGGTCCCGTATCTCGCCCCTAGACCTTTCTGCGCGCCCTGTGAGTTCGTCGCGGATCCAGAGTATCTATCCGCCGCTAGTGACTCCGCTGCCAGAGTTTGCGTCCGCTGACATGTATTCCCTCCGCGATTACGGAGCGATGATCGCTGATGCCGGGCGCTTCAATGCCTACGCCAATGCGATTGCGCGTGCCGTACGTCCGGGTGACACCGTTGCGGAGATCGGCTGCGGCCCCGGCGTGTTCTCGTTGTTAGCCTGCCGAGCGGGAGCGCGGCGTGTTTTCGCGATCGAGTCGGAAAGCTGTATTCAGTTCGCACGAGAGCTTGCAGCCGCGAACGGCTTCACGGACCGCATCGAATTTTTCCAAAGTGATTCGCGCAAGACAGAATTACCGGAGCGCGTGAACGTCATCGTTTCCGATATTCGTGGTGTGCTGCCGCTCTATGGCCATGCGATTCCGTCATTGGAAGATGCCCGGGAGAGATTACTCGCGACGGGCGGAATCCTGATTCCGCAGCGCGACATACTGAAAGCAGCCGTGATTGAAGCGGAGGAGTATTACTCGCGCCTCATGACCCCTTGGCGGGAGTCGGTTCCCGAATTAGACCTCTCACCAGCGATGTTGCCCATCCTCAATGAATTCTACAGGGGGTCTTTCAAGAAGGATCAACTCCTGACCGAAGCGCAGGACTGGGGTTTACTCGACTACACCATGGGAGTTGGGAAACGAGTGACTGCCGAATTGCATTTTCACGCGGTGCGAGATGGAGTGGCCCACGGAGTGTGCCTGTGGTTTGAGGCGGCGCTATTCGAGAATATCGGTTATTCCTCTGGACCAGCACCTGCGGATTCCGTGCATGGTCAACTGTTGCTTGCCACAACAGGTAAAAACGACACGACCCAAGAGTCTAAAGTTGCTGGCCGCTTGGCCAGCAAGCCTCGGATAGGACCTCATGTGGTGCCTACCGCAACAGACAATCCTGAATCACGTACACTAAGGTGGATCTGCAAGGGAGTTTTCTTTGCCGCCATCCGGTCAACCCAATTCGAAGTCGTTTCTTGGCGAATGGTCCGTCCTGCTCGAGTGTGCCTCCCCCTCAGTTGACTCCCAGCAGCTGGTGAAGTTGATAGGTTCTGTCAATTGGTCGCACTTGCTCGTCCTCGCAGAGCAACACGGGGTCCTTGGGCATCTCGCAAAGAGCCTGGGTGAGCTCGACGAGGGTCTTGTCCCCGAGGACACGAGGCAGGCGCTGCAGGAACGCCACTTGGCGCAAGTTTTCTCCACGCTCAGAATGACCGCAGAGCTGTTTCGCCTTTTGGAGCTCTTTGCGGTCAAAGACATTCCCGCGCTCGTCGTCAAAGGCCCGGTGTTAGCCATGCAGGCCTACGGCGATCCTGTGATGCGCAGCTACGGCGATCTAGACTTGCTCGTCCGCCAGCGCGACATCCGTCGCGCCACGGAATCGTTGCTGGCCACAGGTTACCAGGCAACCGTTCCCGTTAGCGCCATCGACGCCGGCAAAATTCCCGGCCAGTATCTTTTCACCAATCGCAACACAAAGTTGCTCGTCGAGCTGCACAACGATTTCACGCTGCGCTACTTTCCCCGACGCCTGCCTCTCGAAAAGTTTTTCGCGCGGCGCGTTCTCGTGCAGCTAGATGTCCGCGAAATTCCTGCCCTGGCCGTGGAAGACGAACTGGTCTACATCTGTATTCACGGAACGAAACATCTCTGGGAGCGGCTCATCTGGATTGCGGATGTCGCCGCGCTGGTTTCTCGGCAAACGGACATCGATTGGCAGGGCGTTACGGAGACAGCCAAGGAAGTGGGAGCGGAGCGCATGCTGCACATCGGCCTACGCCTTGCGTCGGACTTGCTGCGCGCCCGCTTGCCAGAGGCGGTGCTTGCGACCGTACAGCGGGATGTGGGGGCCGCGGCGCTGGCCGCGTGCGTTCGTACTTGGCTGGCCGCGGCAGGGGTTGCATCTCCCACTCTCTTCGACCGCGCTGCGTTTCGTCTGCGAATGCGCGGTAGCTGGTTATTTGCCCCGGCTTATCTACTCAGACTTAGTCTTTCTCCCACCGAGGACGACTGGCAGGCGGACGGCGAAATTAGCCACAACTTTTTGCTCGACGCATTGCGCCGCCCGTTCCGCCTTGCACGCAAATACGGCCGCAGCAACAAATCCTGAGACGGCGCACTTGCTCTCCTTCTCATCCGCGCAGAGGATTCATGTCTGTTCTTTCCGTGTTCAGCGAAGAAAGTCGCGCCGCTGCGGAATCTACTCCTATCTCGCGTTCTCTTTGAGGGGAAGGGGAATTGACGAGGAAATGTTTTCCCACGTGTTGGGTGAGGAGACCGCCCACCGTCTGGTTTGGCCCACAAAATTTTATATGAGTACCAAGATAAGCACACTCTAAGGTGCAAGAGGCTCAAACTGTAGTCTGATTTAGTTATGCAGGAAACCGCCCGGAAGTATCATCGCCGGAGCCGCCGAATCAACATCGGCCAGCCTGTGAGGGTCATCCCTTCCATGCCCCGTGGTGAACTGTTGGAGGAAATCGGAACCACCAGTAATGTCTCGCAGGAAGGATTTTACTTTCTCACCAAAGGTGAACACTACGAAGAAGGCATGCGCTTGCTGGTGACACTCCCTTATCACTCCCCCGCTGCCCCCGTGACCGGGAATACCTCGCACAAGTCGTTCGGGTAGAACTGCTCGACGACAGCCAGCGTGGCGTCGCGGTCCAACTACTGTCGCCAGTCGGAGGCCCTCGGTGAAATTACTGTCCCATGTTCCTCAGGAGCTAGGAGTCTTTTATGACAGACGCAAAGACCCATTGGTGCCTTGTCGTTTTTCGATGTATCAATTGCGGAAGGAATGAAGCATTTGCTGAAGATTGTTTTGAAGGTAAACCGAGCGAAGACCAAATCAGACGCAAGGTATACCAAGCTATCTGCAGGTATTGCGGCTGGGAGGGCGAGGTTCGTGGTCTCTCCGCCGTAGAAATGCGCAGCGGAGTCGAGCGTAGAACGGGAATTCGTAATAAGCAATGACGTCGGCCCGTGCTTGACGGACGCGGGACAACTTTCCAGTCAGTCCTTTTCTCGTCTTGGTATCAACACCTGAAGCAAAGTCCGTAGCCTCGCACCTTTTGTAAACAGGTTTCTCTGCGCCACGAGAATTTGGTTTGACTCAGGCATATATGGATGCTAACAATCACGGCCCTGACCCCGCGCCGGTTGCAACAAACCTTCCCAATCTGGAAATAAGTCATGAAATTCTTCGTTCCAGACCAACCGCCAGAATATGCCGAGGATATCTACAACGATTTCCGGGCACTCCACAACGCGGCTGATAAGCGAATCCGAAGCATCACGTTCCTGGACCGGGAACGGCGAGCGGAAGTGCAACTCTGCGTCGGAGAGCCAGCGCCGCTGGCATCTTGTTCTCGTATTCCCGCACGCCGTGGGGACCATGGAGCGAGCCGCAAATTATTTTCAACGCGGTGCGTGATGGCGCGGTTGGCAAATTCATCCACAATCCCCAGGCGAGTTCAGACGATGGGCTTGCAGGCCTCGTGATCGGAAAGGGCCAGGCGAACCCGCGTGCCGTTCACGGAGGTGCCTATGCACCGTATGTCATAGAGCGATGGACTAAGGTGCAGGGCTCGGACTTAAGCATCTACTACGTGCTCTCTACGTGGAATCCCTACGTTGTCATATTGATGAAATCACGGTTGCACGTCGAGTAGCATTCCGGCGGAAATTACACACCACGAGCATCACAACGTGCGCCTTGAGCACGTCAGAAGTCACGGCCGGGGAGTTGCCACCCGGCATCAGCCGTACCGGCACTCCCCCGTTTTCTCCTAAGAATGGACTGCTTACCTCCAACACGTTGCCGCCCACCCTGGAATTCACCTCGGCCATTTTTTGTTCATCTCTAGACCATTGTGCTCTCGTTCCCTTGCGCGTAGCGTTCGTGCGTGCTGCCCTGAACCGCGCCGCCACAAACTCCGCACGGCCTAAGGTCGACAGTCAACCCACACCACACCAAACGAGGAGGGTGCGATGCGAAAAGTCAGCGGTCTATTAGTGCTTGGCATTCTGCTAACGCCTTCAGCAGCAGTCCCGCCCGCCGGGGCTCAAAACTGTCATCCCAATCTAGCGCTGAGCCCCTGTGCCCAGTTGCAATTCCACGGCGGCCCGGTCTTGCAATCCTTTACGATTTATCCGCTGTACTTCGGCGAATGGGCCCAGTCCGACATCGCTACCCAGCAAACCTTTCTCAACAATTTTGCCGCTTACCTTTCTGGTGTACACGCGCCCGCCGGCCAACAGCCCACCGTGTGGCAGTACGGTCCGCGCCAGGCCACGGTCGCCGACCCGGTCATGGCCAACACCAATTCATCGCCCGACTCTTACCAGTCCACCTGCTCACCGAACTCTAGCCCCGGTACTTTAGCCTTGTGTGACATTCCCATCATCATCGCCAACAACCAGGGCCCGGGCCCGAATCAGCTTCCCCCGTGGGGCCCTCAAGTGCTGATCATCGTGTTCCCAACTGCCGGTTACACAATCGGCTGTGGTGGCAGTTGCCTGGGATACCATTCTTCGTTATCGAATTCGCAATTCTTTGCGGTCGTCTCGCCGACTTACTATCCGACCGGCCCTTACCTTGACGCCGCCTCCCAGTTCCAAGCGGCTACTTCCCACGAAATTTTCGAAGGCGCGACCGATCCGTCCGACAACAACTTCAACGCCTGGGTATCCGCAGCTTGCCTGTCCTATACCATGAACAATACGTACTGCAATTCGCCGACGGGTCTGACTTGGCTCAGCAGCCAGGAAGAGGCGGCCGATCAATGCGACACTGTCGTTACTCTAGACTGGCCCACCGCTCCCAATAGCACCCTGCAGTTCACCAGAATCGCCGACAACACAAAAAACGGCGAATGCACCGCCAGCGGCTACATGACTCTCGACGAATTCACGGCTTACGATAAGTCGGAGACGGAAATCAAATCCTTGAATGACACCGAGTTGATGGCCAACAACTATCAACTCTACATTCTACAGTCCTACACAACCTCCGATGGCCACGTGCACTACAACGCCGTGTGGCGCCCGCAATCGCCCGGCACCACTCCCGGCGGAGGTGCTGCGCCTGGCCCCTACCAGGCTACCCAATCGGTCGACTTTAGCCACGACGCTCCCTATCAAGTTCGCTTTGCCAATCTCTATGCCTCCGGCGCTCGTCTCTATTACCTTCAAGCCTACACGCTACCCGACGGGAAATTGCTTTACAACGCCGTATGGCGCCAATCGACTGCGGTTCTCGATACCTTCGAAGAGGGTGTCTTCGGATTATCCTATGAGGATTTCCGTCACATCTATAAGGCCACCTTCCCGACTGTTGATTGGCGGCTCCAAATGCTTCAAACTTCCGTGCCCTCGAATGGCAGCTTGCTCTACGATGCCGTGTGGCGCGATCCAGATGGCGTGAACGCAAACCAGCCCTCCACCCCTTGCACCTGCCTCGCCGAACAGCACGTCTACGGCTGAACTAAACCCGACTACGAAAAGGAATATGCCACGCTGCACGCGATCGGTTATGACCTCTATCTCCTCGATCCCTACGTGCTCCAGGACGGTACCCTGATTTACAACGCCATCTTCCGCCTGTCCCCTGTCGACGAAGTCGCCATTTACTCCAAAACCTTCGCGGAATACTCCTCCGAGTATTCGAAGGAATACGCCCTCGGTTATCGCCTCTACATTCTTAACGTCTACGTCTTGCCCGGCGACGATGTCCGTTACGACGCCGTCTTTCGCCCCGGCACCTTCGATCGCCCGCTGTAATTTGTCGCGCAGAATCGCGCCGGGACGCCAGTGGCTTTAGTGCTCGCAAGGGCGGCGTCGAAGCGTTGACAGGGGAACGTGCGGGCCGGGTATTCAGCCGCGTAAGAAACTTGCTCCGGGACGCCGACGCTGTAGGAGAAAGCGGAAGGCCCCATCGGGTGCACCGATATCGGGAGGTGTGCCAGAGTCCCGCCTAGCGACAATACGGCAAAGTGATACGGCTAATGACCCCGGGCCTTTATGCCGCCAACTACTGGCCCTCCAGGCTGTGGACGTTTCGCTTGTTACGGCTTAAAGTAGTATCCGACCAGGTCGGAAGTTGGGGCCATGAAATCGGCTTCTGCAGCAAAGGTAGCCTTCGACCTTCTTCAGAGATGGCTGAAGAGCGTCACCTTCCTCGCTGACATCATCCATGTTTCCACTAAATTAGTGCCAAAAGTCCATCCGCCGAATCTAATGGTTCAAGGAAAGGACAGTTCATGGAGAGAGCGATAGAATCTCCCGCCCAAGTCCAACCGAGAACCGAACAGGTGCAGAACGAGTCGGGCCTGTTTTCGAGCGAGTCTGTACTGAACCTTCAAAAGTTGATTTTTGCTGGATCTCCGCTGTCTGACGTACTCGCAACCATTGCGCAGTTGGTTGAATCGCAGGCCGAAGGCATGTTTTGCACGATCTGGCTTCCCGACGAGAACGGAAAGGAGCTCCGTTGCGCCGCTGCGCCCAGCCTTGCTGGATTCATCGCTCACGTAGGGACCATGGCTGTTGGTCCGAAAGGCGGATCCTGTGGCACAGCGGTTTATCGGCGGGAGTCGGTGTATGTAAGCGACATCCTGACCGACCCTGTTTGGGATAACTATCGAGACCGCATGTTGCCTTATGGAATTCGATCCGTTTGGTCGCGCCCGTTGTTCACGAGCGAAGGCAAATCCCTCGGCACTTTTTCCATCAATTATCGGGAGGCGCGCAGCCCTCGCGCCAACGACCTGCAGTTGATTGAGAACGCTAGCCACATCACCGGAATTGCAATTGAGCGACACATGAACGAAGCGGAGTTGCGGCGAGAGCGCGACAGGCTGCGCTTGCTTCTCGAAATTACCAACAGCATGACCTCCAAGCTGGACCTTCGCCGCTTAATGGAAGTGCTTTCTACGAATTTGCTGAGAGTAACGCGATGCGATTTTTGCGCCTTGCTTCTACCGGGTGGCGATAGCGGGGAATTGCGCCTGACGATCCTCTACAACCCGGAGTCGCGAGGCGCCATTTGCGACGGAACTAGCATACCAATCCATGGTTCGATCTGTGGCAAGGTTTTCCGGAGCGGCAAGAGTCAGTACTTTGACAGCTTGGAAGAATTGCTCGACGACCCCGAAAGTTTCGGTACTGACGTGGGCCGACTTTTCTACGAACGGATTGTGGCGGAAGGTTTGAAGTCGGGCTGCGATCTCCCGCTCATCGGCAGAAGCGGGGCGCTCGGTGTGTTGAGCGCTCTCAAGCGCTCAGAACGGGCATTCGAGAAAGAGGACGTGGAATTTCTCGAACAGGTATCCCGCCAAGTAGCTATTGCGGTTGAGAATGCATTGGACTACGAAACAGCGATCAAGGACAGAGACAAGGAGACGAAACAAAGACGCTATCTCGAAGAGGAAATTCGCGCTGAGTTTGGCGAAATCGTCGGAGAAAGTTCGGCGTTGAAGACCGCGTTGAGCCTGGTCTCTGTGGTGGCCCCTACGGATTCCAGCGTGCTGATCCTGGGAGAGACGGGAACTGGCAAAGAACTCGTTGCGCGTGCGATACATAAGCTCGGCAGTCGCAGCGAGAAGGGATTCGTGAAACTGAATTGCGCCGCAATCCCTCTTGGACTCCTCGAGAGTGAGCTGTTCGGCCACGAAAAAGGAGCATTTACAGGCGCCATCGCCCAAAAAACGGGACGGTTCGAGCTCGCCGACAAAGGCACGCTGTTTCTTGACGAGGTTGGCGATATACCTCTGGAACTTCAGGCGAAACTGCTGCGCGTTTTACAGGAGCAGGAATTCGAGAGGCTCGGCAGCAACCGTACGCATAAGGTTGACGTGCGGCTGATCGCAGCCACGCATCGGGATTTGCCCGCGATGGTGAAGCAAGGGACCTTTCGCGAGGACCTTTATTATCGTCTGAAAGTATTTCCGATCCAGGTCCCGGCGCTGCGACAACGCACGGAGGATATTCCAAGATTGGTGCGGCATTTCACAGCACTCTACGCTCAACGCATGAACAAGCGAATTGACGTAATTCCTGCGGATACGATGGATACGTTGGCGCGATACCCATGGCCCGGAAACATCCGCGAATTGCAGAACTTTATCGAACGCGCCGTGATTCTCTCGCCGCAGTCGACACTACGCGCGCCAACTTTCGAACTGGAGCCGTTCCAACCTCACAAAGAGTCCGATGACCCTATGAATGGTCTCGCCGAGGTCGAGCGGGATCATATCCTTCGTGCGCTGGAAGCGAGCAACTGGGTGATCAGTGGCGCGGCCGCGCGTTTAAGGATGAAGCGAACGTCGTTGGTCTACAGGATGAAGAAGCTTCGTATTCGTCGGCCTGCTGAAGTCCCGCAGAAACGCAACGTCGCCGGTGCGGCTGGCGACGACTGAGTTTGCATGCCGTTCCAGCAAATCACCTACTAATGGCGGTGGATCCGACGGAAACCCGTCAGCGGCGGATATCCGTCAGCGATTTGTCAGGTACGGTTTGATATTTGCCGAGCTCCTTCCCTACAAACTTCAATCGCCAGAATGATTTGCATTGAATGTCCTCTCTTCGAGTGAGCCGTGCCTTCATTGGTATCTCACATGCGTTAAAGACCAAAGAAGTGAGGAGAGGACTTATGAGTGATACGACGTCACGAACAGCCACAAAACGCCCAGCGCCGAGCCAGGACGATGCGCGATTTAGCCTGCCTCCTACATCCATCCATAGGGTCGAAGCCGATGGCGTGCAGGTGTTTTATCGCACGGCCGGCGAAGCAAACGCGCCGATAGTTCTCTTGCTGCATGGATTCCCAACCTCATCCTTCATGTTCCGCGAACTCATCCCGCGCCTGGCTAATGACTACCGCGTGATAGCGCCGGACCTTCCGGGCTTCGGGTTCACTGATGTCCCGGCTGAACGAAAATATTTGTACACCTTCGATCAGTTGGCCCTCACGATCGAGGCCTTCACCGGGGCACTCAAAATCGACCGCTACGCAATCTACGTGTTCGATTATGGCGCGCCAACAGGCTTCCGCTTGGCAATGGCTCACCCTGAGCGGGTCACTGCGATTGTTTCGCAAAACGGGAACGCATACGAAGAAGGCCTTGGCGAAGCTTGGGGCCCGATCCGAAAGTACTGGGCTTCACCCACGCCAGAAAATCGGGACATCCTCCGTCAAAGTGTTTTGACCGCGGGCGGAACGCGCTGGCAGTACACCCACGGCGTGGCGAATCCGGAGAATGTTGCGCCTGAGTCGTACACATTGGATACGGCTCTGCTGGAACGTCCCGGGAACAAAGAGATTCAGCTCGATTTGTTTTTGGACTATGCCTCGAATGTAAAGCTCTATCCGAAATTTCAGGAATATTTCCGCAAGTCGAAGCCGCCTTTGCTCGCGATCTGGGGCAAAAACGATCCTTTCTTTATTCCCGCAGGAGCGGAGGCGTTTCGGAAGGATATACCCAAGGCGAAAGTTCAGTTCCTGGACACCGGACACTTTGCGATAGAGACGCACGTTGTCGAAATAGCCTTCGCCATGAAGGACTTCCTCAAAACAAATGGCGTCACAGGCCAGGCCGCAGAAAGCAGGGTTCCACAATGAGTTCCCTTCTTCAGTCCTCGAGAATCGTTTTGCTGAGAGGTCAATGAAAAGGGTGTTGGCTGTTGATTTTCTAGCAGAAGGTCATTGGAGCGTGGGAGAGGATATGGAACGCCGAAAGTTTCTGGGGGCGGTCACAGCAGCATCTCTAGGCGTTGTCCTCGATGCATCGTTCACCGAATTTACGCAAGCGCAAAACGCTGCACACGCTGGCCCTGGCCGGCCTGCCGAGAACAACGAATTTCCTGAGAACTCGACAATCGTCCTGGTGCATGCGGCTTGGGCCGACGGTTCTTGTTGGAGCAACATTATCCTCCCTCTGGAGCGGCGCGGTCTTAAAGTGATCTGCGCACCGATCCCGCTCACGTCCTTAACCAACGACGCTACCGCTTTGAGTTGGGCACTGGAACGGACCAGTGGCCCGGTGGTCCTGGTGGGCCACGCCTACTCCGGCGCCGTGATCGCGGCAGTTCGGGAGGACCGAGTCAAGTCTCTGGTGTATATCGCGGCACTCGCGCCGGATGAGGGCGAGACCGTTGCCAAGGTCTTCTATCGGGACGAAAAGAGTCCGGAAGCGCCCAAGATGGTTCCTGATTCCCATGGCCTTATATGGATGCCGGAAGACGGGTTTCACCAAGCGGTTGCCCACAAGGCGTCGGCTGATCAAGCAAAGATCGCGGCTGCCGTGCAACGGCCCCTTGGGGTTCAGTGCATTCAAGAACCGGCACCCGTGCCGCTATGGAAGTCAAAACCGTCCTGGTATTTGGTCGCAGAAGAAGATCGCATGATCAATCCGAAGACGGAGCAGTTCATGGCGGATCGCATGGGCGCTACGGTTCGGTCACATCGTGTCGACCACACTCCCATGTATTCGGAGCCGGCAGTCGTGACCGAGGTAATTCTGGAAGCTGCGCGAAAGACTCTTTCGTAGTAGCTCCTGTACCCGGGTGAGCCGCTGCGAAAGCCTGACAACGCGCAAAGCCGGGGAGCTCATCTCGGAATCTAACTTCATGTCCTGGGGGAGTAAATGGAAGCCGCAACTGAGGGTCATTGGAACGGGGAGGAAAGCGTGGAACGTCGTGCCTTTTTCGGCGCTCTGAGCGCAGCGTCTCTAGGTGTCCTGTCCGAGGGCTCCTTTAGCTCATTCGCGCGAGGTCAAGAAGCCACACAAGCTGGCGCAACTTTGACCGGTCACGCTTTTTGCGAGACCTCTCAAGTCGAGGTTTCCGGAAACTCGATATTCCTGCGTCGCTATGGCAAGGGCCCGGCCATTCTGCTGGTGCATGGTTTCCCGCGCACCAGCGTCATGTGGCGATTCCTCGCTCCGAAGCTTGCCGAAAATCACACCGTCATCTGCGTTGACCTGCGCGCCTACGGCCGCAGCGGCATACCCGCTTCGACAGACGAACACTTTCCTTATTCGAAACGCGCAATGGCAAAGGAACTGGTTGAGGTGATGGACAAACTCGGTTTTCCGACCTTCACGCTGGTTGGCCATGATCGCGGAGGACGCGTCTCCTACCGTCTGGCATTGGACTACCCAAAAACGGTGGAGCGTCTCGCCGTATTCGATGTAATTCCAATTCTCGAAGCGTGGAGCCGGACAGACGCGCGCTTCGCAAAAACCTATTGGCCCTGGATTCTGCTATCTCAGAAGGCGCCACTGCCAGAGAGCTATCTTCTCGGTGCTCCGAAAGCCGTTTTCGATAACCCCTTCGGTCATGGCTCCTTCGGCCCAGAGATTTTCGAGGAATATGTCTCAACTTACCGCGATCCTGCCCGCGTGCATGGTATCTGTGAGGAATATCGAGCCGCGGCGACGATCGATGTTGAGCACGATCGCGCTGACAAGGAAGCATCCAAGCTCATCGAATGTCCGATGCTGCATCTATGGGCCGAGGGTGGTCCGCTCGATACTTTCTATGCAAAAGATGGTGGTCCACTGGGCATTTGGCGACAGTGGGCTGACGTGCAAGGGCAAGCAATGAAGGGTGGTCACTTCTTTCCGGAAGAGAACCCTGACGACACCGCGGTTCTTGTCAAACAGTTCCTTGCTGCATAAGCAAGTCATCGCCGATTTTTTTTGGTGCTGGCCACTCCAAAACGGATTAATACCAGGTGCTTGAGGTCAAGGAGGTACGGAAATGAAAAAGTGGGCAAAATTTGCCATTCCTATTGCTGTGGTGGTGGCGATCGCCTGGTATGCGTTCCGGCCGGAGCGGCTTGTGGTCAATCGTCGTGTTGACGAAGTAATGCCGACCGCACAAGGTGGCTTGTCAGCACAGGCTCTTGAATCCGGGCAGTTCTATAGCATTTTGCATCCGACGGAAGGAACAGCAACCATCTACCAGATGGGAGATGGCAATCGTGTTCTTCGCCTTACAAACTTCAGCACATCCAACGGCCCTGATGTGCACGTGTACATGGTCGCCGCCGACGATGCGAAGGACGCGGCGACCGTGCAAAAGGTCGGCTTTGTTGACCTGGGAGTGATCAAGGGAAACATCGGCGACCAAAACTACACACTTGCTGGCAACTTGGACCTCGCGAAATACCGCGCCGTGTCGATATGGTGCAAACGATTCAGTGTGAATTTCGGCGTCGCGGCGCTCAGACCGACGGAGACGTCGCAAAATCAATAGGATCACATCGCGATGACAGTGAGACAGATCCCGCGCATTCTTCAATTAAAACGTGGAAACCGGCAATGAATTCCCCGACACGCAGTGTGGACGCCCACGAGGCCAAACTGGTCCAGCGCGTATGTGCAGGGGATAAAGAAGCGTTCTACCAACTCGTGCAGCCCTGCGAGCGCGCCATTTTCACTACCGCCATGTCCGTTCTCAGAAACGAGGCCGACGCTGAGGAAGTGTCGCAAGAAGCGGTATTGAAAGCGTTTTGTGCCGTGTCTCGCTTCCGTGGAGAGTGCAAGTTCAGCACATGGTTGATTCAGATCTCCATCAACGAAGCCCGAGCCAAGCTCCGTAAGGATCGAAGAGGCCTTTACGAATCGATTGACGACCAGCGGGTCCATGAGGACAGAGATTGGTTCCCGAAAGACTACGCGGATTGGCGGGAGATCCCTTCCGAGGAATTTCAACGAAAAGAGTTAGGAGAGGCGCTGAAACGTGCATTAGAATCCCTTCCCCATAGATACCGTGAGGTGCTCGTGCTTAGAGATGTCCAGCACTTGAGCACGCAAGAAACAGCCCACGTATTGGGCATCACTCAAGGGTCCGTGAAGATCAGACTCTTCCGTGCCCGGTTGCGAATGCGCGATGCTCTTACACCGGGAATAGATGGGAGTTGGGCGACCGGTCGACTCGAATTCGAGAGAGTTCGGCCTTTTGTGGAATAGGAGTGGACTTGAGTGAAACCATTGGACGCTGACGGCATCGAACGACGGTGACTGAAACAAGCTGCCAGGAGGTTTGCCGGGCGCTCCCCGACTATGCAGATGGAGAGATGGAAGCGGATCTGCGCACCCGCGTCGAGGCGCATCTCAAGGTGTGCCCACGTTGCAAGTCAATTTACGACGGGACCAAGAACATCGCCAAACTGGTTGCGAAGTGCTTGAGTACGAGATGCCCGAGGGATTCAACAAGCGTTTGTACGACAAGATCAAAGATAAGTAGGTCTGCCGCTTCGATAGCACGCCCGGATTTCGTTTCAAAAGCTTCATCTTTGTCGTTCAATCCTGAGACTTTTCATCGTTGAGTGAATCTGATCGAAGCAAGAATGGAGAATCTTGGCCTGTAGTTCCTTGAAGGAGATTCTCGTGATTAGCTATCGAAGCATTCCGGTGAACGGCTAACCCGAAGCCGATCCCCTGTCGGATCAAGCGTTCGAGGCAGAGAAAGTTCGTTCAACTGAGTGCGAAGGGACGAAAGCCCTTCCTCGGAGGTTGTGATGATCGGTGAACCGGAAAAGGCTAGCGCAAAGATTTTTGTATCTTTTCGTCATTCGCAAGCTCGTATGTGGGGAGAGTCGGCGACAGAACGCCCTCAGGAAGCCACCGTAGCACTACCCATGGAAAGCCCTCAGCAAACACGGATATAGCTCGTGTGCTTCCTCCGAAGATAGGAGGCCGCCCCTTCTAAACCCGTTCGCTATAGTTGCTGGACCTGTCCAGCGATCCGCTATAAATGGGGCTTTGGCCTCAGATGGATTCTCCATAAGCTGAATTCGACCTTTCGAACCCAAACAAGACTGCTGGGCTTGAGATTTCTCTCCCGGCACAACAGATTGCGGGCAAACAGGATTGGGCCATCTGGAATCCGCGATATTATCTAACAGCAGGGCTTGGGGAGCGCACTGGGGCAGATAGAATGTAACTGAGCCAAGCCAGGCTATGTCCCGCTCGAACTGGCGCACTGAATCGCGTATACTTCGCCTGGCTAATTGTTGCCAAAACGATGCGGTCATCTCTGCCATCCGAATCGAGTTTGCCGTCAGACGAATGGCTCGTGCCGTATCTCGCCCCTAGACCTTTCTGCGCGCCCTGTGAGTTCGTCGCGGATCCAGAGTATCTATCCGCCGCTAGTGACTCCGCTGCCAGAGTTTGCGTCCGCTGACATGTATTCCCTCCGCGATTACGGAGCGATGATCGCTGATGCCGGGCGCTTCAATGCCTACGCCAATGCGATTGCGCGTGCCGTACGTCCGGGTGACACCGTTGCGGAGATCGGCTGCGGCCCCGGCGTGTTCTCGCTGTTAGCCTGCCGAGCGGGAGCGCGGCGTGTTTTCGCGGTCGAGTCCGAAAACTGTATTCAGTTCGCGCGAGAGCTTGCAGCCGCGAACGGCTTCACGGACCGCATCGAATTTTTCCAAAGTGATTCGCGCAAGACAGAATTGCCGGAGCGAGTGAACGTCATCGTTTCGGACCTTCGTGGTGTGCTGCCGCTCTATGCCCATGCAATTCCGTCATTGGAAGATGCCCGGGAGAGATTACTCGCTACGGGCGGCATCATGATTCCGCAGCGAGATACGCTGAAAGCGGCCGTGATTGAAGCCGAGGAGTATTACTCCCGCCTCATGACCCCCTGGCGGAAGTCGGTTCCCGAATTAGACCTCTCGCCATCGGTGTTGCCCATCCTCAACGAATTCTACAGGGGGTCTTTCAAGAAGGATCAACTCCTGACCGAAACGCTGGACTGGGGTTTACTCGACTACACCGTGGGAGTGGGGAAACGCGTGACTGCCGAATTGGCTTTTCACGCGGTGCGAGAAGGAGTGGCCCACGGAGTGTGCCTGTGGTTTGAGACAGCGCTATTCGAGAATATCGGTTATTCCTCCGGACCAGGACCCGCGGATTCCGTACACGGTCAAGTGTTTCTCCCCTGGCTTGAACCGGTGGCGCTTCGGAAGGGACAGGAAATCCAGGTCGGACTGCGCGCCAATCTCGTGGACCAGGATTATATTTGGCGGTGGGAAACAAGGATCCCGGCAGGTGCCGACCATCCGGCGCTCCACTTTCAGCAATCGACATTCCTGGGGGCAAATCTGTCTCTGCAATCACTGCGACGTCAAGCGGTAAACTATGCTCCGCGGCTCTCTGAGGCAGGGCAGGCGGACCTATGGATGGTAGAAAGGATGGATGGAAGCGCTTCCTTGCAGGAGATTGCGCAATCTGCCTCGGAGCGGTTCCCGCGCCTCTTTTTTTCCTGGCAGGAAGCATTCGCGCGTGCGGCAGAGCTTTCCAAAGAATTTTCCTCCTAGCACGGTGGTGGCCGCTCTGTTACCGGAATCTTCGCCGAACGATAAATTCAGACTCCACGAAACTGCTGTCAGCGGGCCTGGAAATCGCAAACTTTATTTGCCCGGTTCGTCTCTACCGTGCGTTGGTGACAGCTACCAAGGCTACTCCGAGAAAGGAACCGACAACGTAATGGAATCATCTATCTGTTGCCGCGATTGTGCTCTGACCGCTTCTGGTGTTCGTATTTCTTGACAGGGTGAAACGGCGCATCGCCTCCACCAAAACCATCGCAGGGACCGCCCGTGATGCCGTAGTAGAGGATGAGCTCGTTGTTCGTTCCGTTGTCAGTGGTGGTGTTGTCGCCGTCATTGTCTGTAGCGACGACGAGGTACGATTCATCGACAGCCGCGGAGTTCCCGTTCGGCTTCGCCGAATACCCAAACAGCAACAACTGGGTGCCCGCGGAATCTTGTGCGAAGATGAGGATCCCGACACCGGAAGCAAACGGCACGCCAACGCCATTCGGCCCACCACCAACACCAAGCAACGCCGGGTTGTCCACAGTTTGAATCGTCAACGGGCCAGCGAAACAGGCGACACCGTTGTTCGTCAAGCCAGGAATGCTTATAGTGCCCGTGAGATCATGCGACGTTGGATTGGTTCCCAACGTAAGCATCGTCGGCACGTCGCTCGGACCGGTACCATCATCTGGACCGGCAAGGGCGCCGAGGTATAATTGCGGCGTTGCTGGGAAATCGGGGAACCAAGTCGCAACGAACGTGCCGGAACCGTTTGAGTAAGTAGGGCCGACATTCGTCGTGTATGTGCCAGTAATCGTTGGGCCATTTGAGTTGCTGGGGTTTGCATTGTACGTCCCTGTGAAGGTGTAGCTGAATGCCACCTGTCCGTAGAAAGAATTTTCCGGTACAGAGAATTCAACCACGGCAGTCGTCGAGTTGTTGTGCTTCGTGAATGTTCCCGTGACCGCGTCGTTGCAGCATTCAATCTCCGCATCGGTATTGTTCGTGGTCTGCTGCGAGTCGCCAGATATCGCAGTGCCAGACAGACTGAGATAGGTGCTAAATGACGTCTGCCCCATCTGGTCAAGCTGGGTCTGAGTGTCTCCACTGGTCACTACGAATTCCCAGCGCCCATTCGGCGCGACTTGCGCGCTAACTGGTGCGGCGGAGACCACCGAGAAAACGAATGCCGCGAAGCCCAGTAATTTTCTGGCGGCTCTCGCTTTAGACTTTTCCGTCATACGTTTGATCCTCCGGATCCAGCTCTCGTGAGAAGATTGTGAGCAGCGGCCTTGCACTGTTCCTCATTGGCCGGCTTGTTTTTCGAAGATCAGAATGAAGGCGAACGGGGAATGTCTCAATGGACCACTGGCCCCACGGACAGGGTTACGGGAGCTCTGGTAGTACTGAACGACAGACCCAGAACCTGGTCGAGTCTATGTAATGTATTGATTTTAATACAGTTGCTTGCCACAACAGGTAAAAACGACACGACCCAAGAGTCTAAAGTTGCTGGCCGCTTGGCCAGCAAGCCTCGGATAGGACCTTATGTGGCGCCTACCGCAACAGACAATCCTGAATCACGTACACTAAGGTGAATCTGCAAGGGAGTTTTCTTTGCCGCCATCCGGTCAACCCAATTCGAAGTCGTTTCTTGGCGAATGGTCCGTCCTGCTCGAGTGTGCCTCCCCCTCAGTTGACTCCCAGCAGCTGGTGAAGTTGATAGGTTCTGTCAATTGGTCGCACCTGCTCGTCCTCGCAGAGCAACACGGGGTCCTTGGGCATCTCGCAAAGAGCCTGGGTGAGCTCGACGAGGGTCTTGTCCCCGAGGACACGAGGCAGGCGCTGCAGGAACGCCACTTGGCGCAAGTTTTCTCCACGCTCAGAATGACCGCAGAGCTGTTTCGCCTTTTGGAGCTCTTTGCGGTCAAAGACATTCCCGCGCTCGTCGTCAAAGGCCCGGTGTTAGCCATGCAGGCCTACGGCGATCCTGTGATGCGCAGCTACGGCGATCTAGACTTGCTCGTCCGCCAGCGCGACATCCGTCGCGCCACGGAATCGTTGCTGGCCACAGGTTACCAGGCAACCGTTCCCGTTAGCGCCATCGACGCTGGCAAAATTCCCGGCCAGTATCTTTTCACCAATCGCAACACAAAGTTGCTCGTCGAGCTGCACAACGATTTCACGCTGCGCTACTTTCCCCGACGCCTGCCTCTCGAAAAGTGTTTTGCGCGGCGCACTCTCGTGCACTTGGATGTCCACGAAATTCCTACCCTGTCCGTAGAAGATGAACTGGTCTACATCTGTATTCACGGCACAAAACATTTCTGGGAGCGGCTGATCTGGATCGCGGATGTCGCCGCGCTTGTTTCACGGCAAACGGACATCGATTGGCAGGGCGTTACCGAGACAGCGAAGGAAGTGGGAGCAGGGCGCATGTTGCGCACCGGCCTATGCCTAGCTTCGGATCTGCTGCACGCACGTCTGCCCGATGCAGTGCTCGCGGATGTTCAGGCAGATCGGGGTGCCGCCAAGCTGGCGGCGTGCGTTCGTACTTGGCTCGCTACGGGAGGTCATGAATCGCCTAGTCTTGTTGAGCGCGCCGCGTTCCGTCTTCGAATGCGCGGTAGTGGATTTTTGGCCCCGGCCTATCTACTCAGACTTTCTCTTTCTCCGACGGAGGACGACTGGCAGGCAAATGGCGGGGTGAGCGACAACGGTTTGCTCGACGCGTTGCGCCGTCCGTTCCGCCTCGCCCGTAAATATGGCCGCAGCAACAAATCCTGAGGCGGCGGGTTGCTGTGGGCTGTAACGTCAGAACGTGCCCCGTAAACAAAATTGCGCGCACTGCTTGGGACAGCACGCGCAATTTCCATTTCGTCTGCAGCTGCTAGTTGACGGTTACTGCCACGGTGGCCGAGTGACTCTCACTGCCTGCAGAGCCGGTGGACATTCCGGTGATGGTCACAGTTCCTGTAGTCGGCGGCGTTGAACTCGAGCAGCCAGCCAAGGTTATGAGAAGTACAACTGCGGTTGCCAGCCCAACCCGCACGCGAAGCCCCTTGGCTTTCATCAGCAAGAAGAGCAATAGCGACGCCAGAATCAGCGGCACAATCTGCCAAACCGAAATGGGTGGAGTGCGGACTGGCGGCGACGGCAAAAGCAGGCCGCCGGTCGTCCTGGTTACGGTGACCGCTACCGACTGTGCCGTCATTCCGTTAGCCGTGATTGGTGTGGCAACGGTACAGGTTGTGCCCGCAGGCGCTCCTGTGCAAGTGAACGCCACACTTTGATTAAATCCGCCGAGCGGCGTCAGTGTCGCATTGAAAGTGACCGGGCTCTTCCCGGTCGCAGTGGACGGCGCCGTAACCTGGAAATCCCACCCGGTTCCGGTCAGAGGAACTGTCTGCGGGCTGCCACCAGCGTTATCCGTAAACGTGAGTGTTCCTGTACGTGCACCAACTGCCGTCGGTGCAAACGTTACGTTGACTGTGCACGTTCCCGATGCTGGAAGAGTTGTTGGACTCGCAGGACAATTGCTCGTCTGAGCGAAATCACCGGAAGCGGCAATCGAGTTAATCGTCAAGGGTCCCGTGCCGGAGTTCGTGACCTTCACAGGCATCGCGGCGCTGGTCGTGGTAAGCATCTGGGGATTGAAAGACAGACTCGTGGGGTTAAACGTAATGCTCGGCCCCGTTCCGGTGCCAGTCAGCGGAACCGTCTGCGGGCTGCCGCGGGCATTGTCCGTGAATGAGAGCGTTCCTGTACGCGCACCCAGTGCTGTCGGCGTAAAAGTTACGTTGATCGTGCACGTTCCCGATGCTGGAAGAGTTGTTGGACTCGCAGGACAGTTGCTCGTCTGAGCGAAATCGCCGGAAGCGGCAATCGAATTAATCGTCAAGGGTCCCGTGCCAGGGTTGGTGAGAATCACGGACATCGCGGCGCTGGTCGTGGTCAGCGCTTGGGGACCGAAAGACAGACTTGTGGGGTTGAACGCAATGCCTGGCACCATCGTGGATCCGGTGCCAGTCAGATTGACATCAAAAACTTGTGTACTGGCTAGTCCGCCGTTCGTAACTACCGCGGTGATCACCAGCGTGGCAGACTCTGCGGCCGCCACTGAGGGAGTAAAGGTCACATTAACCGTACACGTAGCGCCGGCGGCGACGCTGGGACTGCACCCGTCGGACGATTTTGCAAAATCGGTATTGGCTGCGGGCGATAGCCCCGTGACCACAATACTGTTGAATGTGATCGCGGAACTCGTGTTGTTCATTACGGTGAATGCCTGCGGGGGTGTTGGGACGAGCAGTTGCTCGATTCCAAAATCAAACGGCGAGGGCGTGACGGTGAGGGACGGTATTAGCGTAAGTTCCGCTACAAACGCATCGCTGCCGGTACCGTTCAGTCCGGCATGCAGGGGCGACACGGGAGTCCCGGCGACAGGTAAATTCGTTGAGTAGGTTTGACCAGCAATATAGGCATTCGGTTGGGTTGAGGAATTGAGAGCGATTCCATATGCCAGATCAACGTGTTCGTCGTTGCCGTCACCGCTTCCACCGAAGAAGCTTGAATAGAGCAGGGTAGTGAGGGTGGGATTCAGCTCGGAAACGAAGCCGGTGCCGAATGCGCCCTTTGGAAAGGTGGTTAGAAGAGCACCGGGCGTTACGGGGAAGTTCGACGAAGATGTCAATCCTGCAATATAGGTATTGCCCTGGGAATCTGCCTTAATCCCGTATGCGTCATCGCCGTTGTTGCCGCCAATGAAAGTGGACTCGGTGAGAGAATTGGCTGGAGATTGCGAAGTGTCGATGAGAGAGACGAAGCCCACTCCTGATGCACTACCTGTGGTCTGGTAGGCTCCAATCGAAACGGGAAAATTCAGCGAGCTGGTGGCTCCCGTCAAATACGCCACATTGCTCGGCCCCAAGGTAACGGCGTATCCAAAGTCGGGTCCCGTGCCTCCCAAATACGTCAAATAGGATAGGGTCTGGGTCCCGGCCGTAGCCGTGTTGATCTGGGCGAAGAACACTGTGT
This sequence comes from Candidatus Acidiferrales bacterium, assembly GCA_963701055.1. Classification (GTDB taxonomy): domain Bacteria; phylum Acidobacteriota; class Terriglobia; order Acidiferrales; family UBA7541; genus Acidiferrum. Next base: position 6,944,089 of record OY969563.1, read on the forward strand.
TGCTGGTGTTGGCAGTAGGGTACGTAAGGTTTGGGCCAGTAGTTGTTAAGTTTCCAAGGTTCGACGAAGTCGTCGTGCCCACGATATAGGCGTTGGCCGAGGAATCGACCGCGATCCCAAAACCTATGTCTCCGTAACCCGGTGAGTTTACACCAGGATAAAGAACAGCGTCCCCGCCCAAGTAGCTCGAAGAAATCAAAGAACTACTTCCGCTGACAGTCGTATCAATTTTGGCGAGGAAAGCGTTGCCTCCTCCGTTTGAATTCCCGAGCGTCGACTGGAAACCACCTACAATCGGAAAAGTTGCCAGGTCCGTGGCAGTTCCTGGGCTGGAGTCGGTCAATCCGGTCACATAAGCTACGCCGTTTGCATCAGCAGCGATAGCTTGCCCGGAATCGCCATTGGGGCCCGGGCCGTTGGTGCCACCGATGAATGAGGAATAGACAAACGAGGCCGCACCGGTGGTTTGTGTCGGATCTAATTTCACCAGAAAGCTTGTTCCCGCGCTTGCTCCAGAATTAGTGCCAGTCTTGAAACCTGTGATGGTCGAGGTTGTAGGAAAGTCGGGCGAAAAGGTTTGGCCGGTCACATAAATCGCTTTGCCTGTAGGATCCGCCGCGATAGCGTAGGCCACCTCTGCTGGAGTGCTTCCGGCGATATAGGAAGAGTAGAGCAGGGTAGTCCCGGCAGGGTTGAGCTCCGCGACAAACGCAGCAAACGCCCCACCGGTATTGGCCGCCAGGGGCTCCTGCATAAATCCATTCAACGTGGTCGGAAAGTCGGTTGAGGAAGTAGCCCCAGCGATATATGCATCGCCGTTGCTATCCACGGCGATTCCATTGGCGACGTCATCGGAGGTGCCCCCGACATAGGTCGAATAATTAAGCACCGGATCCAGAACCAGCGGTGCGGTTCGATCATAGCTGGGCACGGAAAACGTGACCCGACGATTGTTGGCAATGGCGTAGCTTCCCGCAACCTCGTGGCGTTCACCGTTCACCTGCTGATAGATGACCGGTTTCTCGAGCCGCACTTCTCCGCCGGAGACGCTGATCACCACATCGCCGCGCGAATTGAGTCGCATATTGCGAGCGCCCTGTAGATTTAGAGCGATGGCTGCCGGATTGGCCCCTGGCGCGACAATGAAGTCATATTCGAGTTGGCGTTCGTTGCCGTAGAAAAGCAAATCTATACCGGGATACACGCCCGAATATTTCACCTTGCCATAGGTGCGCACATCCGTATGCCATTTGTTGCGATCGTTGCCAATGAAGTAGTTCACCTTTCCCGGCAGCGGATCAGTACCCGTGATCTGAGCTTGAGGATTGTTGCCCTCCAATTGCAGGCGCAGGACTGTCATCTGCTCCGCTTGGCGCGCGTTCCTGCGCAACTCGCGCAGCGCCCGAACCGTGGCGAAACGGTGCCTCGGCGAGAAATCAAAGAGCCCGGAAGGACGCAGAGCGACTACTGTTTCTTGAGAAGTCAAAAAAAGTTCATACTTTCCGCCGTGCGCGAGATAGCGAACTTCGGAAGCGGTCTGTCCAACGTTTTCTTCAAAACTCAGCGGTAACTTGCCATAAGCTTGTACCCATTGAGAATTTGGTCTTGCGTGCGAAGCTTTGCTCGTGGTTCTGGATTGCCCAGGAATACGGTGCGTTCCCGCGCCTCCCACCATGGTCAGAAACAGGCCACCGCATACCGCAGTGACCACGCTCATAAACTTTCCGGCAGTTCCCAACTTGCTCGGCATCTTCATGGCAACATCCTCCTCGGGCCTGGAACAGTTACCACCACGGCGCACTACGCCCGAACTCTGCCCTACCACTAAATACCAGAAACGAGGTCCATCTTCTCGACTTGAGACCAATCAAGGCCGTTTGGGTCGAACTTCATTAGTTTTTGGGCGGATGAAGCGGGTCGTGCACGGGTAAGATAACACCGCAAAAAGGGAAAAACCACTGCAAAACCGGCAGCCGCAATCGAAGCAAATCAAACATGCGCTGCGGATCCGAGTGTGACCTTCTCCCGACCATTAACTAGCGGTCCGGTCGCTGCGAAACGAAATCTTCTCGGATGATCCGGCAGAGATCCCCGATGCGGGATGAATCTTGATGCGGAAAGACACGGCGAACAGGAACCTTCTCGACCAATCGGCTGAGGACTCCAAACTCTTGTGCACGCAGATCACGATCGAGGATTTTGTTCCCATAGGTGTCGGCTACCAGGGCGAGAAGAGCCGCTTGTGCTCGGAGTGTCTCGACGTAAGGTGCCGGGTCGGGTCGGCGGTCGCCCAGCAAATAAATCGCGCCAAGCTTCAGCGGGCGGCTCTCGAAGCGTGCTCCCTCATTACCCAGGGCGAGACGGCGCTTCTCGCTATCCGGGACGATTCGCGGGAGTGCCTGTGGAGAGTCATGGAACATCTTCGCTGAATCCGGCCAAAGACGGAGATAAGGACAGCCCGGCAAGACTTGGAAAGACCCTCCACCTTCCGCAAGGGCAACGATGTCATCAGACAGTATTCCGAAACCTCGTTGCGCGAAGGCGGCCGCGGTTGTAGACTTTCCTGCTTCTGGCGCACCGACAAAGGCAACACTACGGTCCTCGATAGCGACTGCGCTTGCATGTAGGCAAGTTACTCCCCGCCACCGCAAGAGCAGTCCGATTACCGGCCCGAGCAAATAGGCAGTGGTATTTTCCAGAGACGCAGTATCCGGCCAGGTAGCCCAAACATGCTCTCGTTTGCGATCCAACCAGAATTCTGTTCCATCGTCATACGCGAGCCGGATAAATTCGCCTCGCGCCACACTCATGATGCGCAGGACGGGCTCGCCAGCAGCGTTGGTTTCGGTGCTGGTGTAGGTCAGCACTTCCGCGCCGCGCAGAATCTCGCCGGTCGGCTGTAGGGGGACTCCCAAATGCAGCTCAACATCGTAATGGTTTGTAGAGAAATTTGCCTCGCTCACCCCGGACAGAGGCAGATTGCACCGGAGACGGAGGCCGAACAGAGAGTAATGGAAATCCAATTTAGTTGTACGTCTTGAGCCCGGAGTCGTTTGTGTGGGAATTAATGACGGTTTTCATGCGTGACTGTGCATTGCCTTCGCGCCGAGTCCCCCGTCCATCATTCCGGCCGTCGCCACCGCCTGGGTGAGATCCCGCACCGTCCCGAAAACGAGTAACGTCGGTTTAGAATACGGTTTCTTGGTTTCCCCTCTTACGGGCTTAGCCATTACCGGCCTCCCCATGCGAGTAACACCGAAATGCGACCATCGACCGCAAGCAAATGAGGCTAGGGGGCCTTAAGCTTATTCTCAAATATTCGGCATTTATTTTGACGAGTGCTACCATCGGTGCCGATTGCTCCATATGATTCAAATCCGTCTAGGCATCTCTGCGAAGATGAAACCTTCAGCTTTGGTCGTGCCGCCCAGGAGCGCCTCGCTGTGCTCCCACCTTTGGCGAAAGTCTTAGCATCGCCTCCTGCAGGGTGTCTGGGTCTAACCACGGGAAGGGCGGGTTCTGATGACGGCTTACTCGGTCCCCGTTTGACCGATCTGCCTTTGTGAGTTTCAGATACAAGTTATACCTAACTCCTGGGCCAGACCGCAACCAAATATTTGTGGTGTTAAAGCTGTAGGCTGAAGACTAGTGCAGGCATAGACAGGCGACACTAGAGATTGCTTTTCGCTTCCTGTTTGACAGGGCTAGCGATCCGCAGCCTCAGCATTGAGCTTATTCCAAACTCTTGGCCACGCTCGCAACCAATTATTCAGGTAGTAGGGCCTCAGACTCACACTCACTTGTTCTGGATTCATTCGAACGTGCGGCATTATTAACGCCGAACGCTCAATGTATCGATCCACATCTTTGCTCCAGGGCATCTCTTTCAGGACGTCCGTCCCGGACAGTCTCAGGCGTGCGGAGACAGGATCGCCTTGCAACGACGTCTTCGGCCGTGTCCGTACTCGTTCCGGCAATCGTCCCGCCATCGCCTGACGCACTAATGTCTTCTTGAAGAACCAGGGGAAAGGGGGAATCGACAGTAGAAAATTAACTATCCTCAAATCCAGGAAAGGATAGCGCAACTCCACGGGACAGCCTGTCCCTCCGGGGTCTTCCTGCTCAAACATACTTGTCCATAGCGGCTGGGTTAACGATCCATGGCCCCTTGGATGGATCGGGTGCGCCACCCATAACTTCGATAGCCCAGTCTGTTCCTTCCACCTATCGGGGAGATTCGCCCGGCGACTGAATTCGGGAGCCAGCCAGCTCGGGTAGATGGGCTCATCGGGATCCTTTCTTGCAAGTCGCAGCGCCCGGGCTCTTATGCCGCGCCACGGAAACGGCCGGACCCAGATATAGTTCGCTACGTCTGTCAAAAGTCGCCGCCATTCCCCTCTGCGTCGCAAATCGTCCGCATACGGCCACATCTGGAAATCCATGAGGTTGTCACAGCCTTCCCCTGACAGCAAAACGCGGCAATCCTTGGAAATATTGCGATAGTCGTTAGAAATCACGGCTAGGAAAGGACTATCGACTGGTTCGGGCCAACATCGGTCCGGGTGGTCACATGGCTCGAACAACTGCGCCTGATCCATGGCCATGAACTTGACTGGAATGTTTAGGAACTCACCCACCTCGCCGGCGTAATCTCCCTCCTCGTCAGGGATTAGCGGTTTATAAACGTACGTGTAAGCCTGAATCTGCGAGGCTGCAGAACCTCTTGCCGAGATCTCTTTGGCCACCACCGCTACCGACGGTGAATCAAGTCCACCACTTAACAAAAGCCCGATGTTGTCGGTGCGCAGGCGGTCGCTCACCGCCGATTCAAGTAAAGCCTTGAAATTCTCGACATACTCTTCGGGTTTCGCGTAGCAAATGCGCCCGTCGGTTGGCGGCGACCAGTAGCGCCGCATTCTTGTTCCTCGTGTCTCGACGGTCAGGGAGTGTGCCGGCGGCAACCGCTGAATATCGCGAAAAGCGGTCGTTGCGTCATCGTAGTTCAATGCAAAAAGGAGAAAATCCCCGAGAGCCCTCTCATTTAATTCAGCAGGAACGAGTGGATGCATACGAATGCAGTTCAACGTGTTGCTAAACAGAAACAGGTCGCCGATGTTGGCATAGTAGAAAGGCTTGATCCCAAAATGATCGCGCACGCAAAAAAGCCGTTTGTGCTTCACGTCCCAAACGGCAAATGAAAAATCGCCTCTCAGGTGATCGACGCACTCTGTGCCCCAGTCGGCATAAGCCTGCAAAATCAGCTCGCAGTCAGGCACGTTCGAACGTAGTTCGGGTTTTGTTCGCTGCAACTCCGCAATCAATTCCGCCCGGCAATCCAACCGTGCGTCGGCAACAATCCAGTAGCGCTCATTCAAGCTCATCGGCTGCCGTTCGCCGTCCGATTCGCGAGTGGTCCGCAGCAGCGTATGTCCTAGGCCAATGGAAGTCTCGAGCCAGCTGCCACGGGCATCTGGACCGCGGTAGGCGAGAAAATCCACGAGTGACTGCAACAACGTTGGGTCAATCGGCGCACCGTCGCGATGAAAAATGCCAACAATTCCACTCAATCCGTCACCTTGTTCTGCCACTACTCGAACCGCTTTAAGAACAACCCGATCGCTAGCATTCTAGCGATGAACGGCATACTCCACCACTCCGACTGCACAGAAGGTGCTATTCCACTGGGAATGAAACGCAATTTCGCTCGCAGCAATTTATTCTTGCATTCACCCTGCTGACCTAGCAGAGTTACGTTCGATGGTTTTGCGTCTCTCGGATTCCCTCGCGCGCGGTATGGTGGTCGCCGCAGCTTTGCTGCTCGGGTTGTGGCTCTCCTTTTTTGGAGTGCGTACTGCAATCGCGCGCCATGACTCGGAAAGAGAAACCGCTAAGAGTCTGGAAGCGGCCGTACGCTTGGAACCAAACAACCCTGACTATTGGTATATGCTCGGACGCTACCAGCAATATAACTTCGAACAATCGAACAGTGTTCTAGCCGAAAACTCCTATCGAAAAGCAATTGCTCTAAATCCCGAGGCAACTGACGCGTGGTTGGATCTAGCAACGGCCTACGAACTGGATGGAAAGGGCGAGGAAGCGCTCGACGCATACCTGCAGGCCAAGAAGAGCTATCCTGTGTCAGCCGATGTCTCCTGGCGCTATGGAAACTTTCTTCTGCGGGAAGGCAAACTGCCACAGGCTTATGAGGAATTACGGGCTGCGATCGAGGCGGACCCGCGATACGCAGCGGGAGCCTTTTCTCGGGCCTACCGCTCCAATCCGAATATCGATGACCTTCTTGCGCGACTTCTACCGGCGAGTCCAGGTGTATACCTTGATGTAATTTCGGAAGCGGGAAGCGAAAAGCATTTGGCCGTTGCGAAGATGGTCTGGGCGCAACTCCTCAAGCTTCACCCGCACTTGACGGTTGGTCAATTCGATGGGCTCGTTTCCGAGTTGCAACAAGCAGGCGAATTTGCGGAGGCGCGGCGCGTATGGGATGAGGGTACGTCCACCATGAATCTGCCCCCACTCTTCGGTCCCCAAGGCTCGATCGTGTGGGACCCCAGCTTTGAATCCGGCATTAACGGTTCTTCCTTCAGCTGGAGATTTAACCCGATAGAACAAGGTGTCAGTATCAAACTCGACGACGCAGAGAAGCATTCTGGGAGCCGTTCATTGCGGCTCTCGTTCGACGGTAAACACAATCCGGATTTGGAGGCAGCCTGCATCTTTGCCATCGTAGAGCCCGGAACTACTTATCGTTTTTCTGGCTGGATCAAGACGAAAAATCTCACTACCGAACACGGCGTCGGCTTTCGCATTCATTCTTATGCTTACGGCAATTCCGACGCTTCGCTGGTGAACACGAAGCAGATTTACGGCAATAATCCTTTTACGATGATCGACCAGTCCTGGACCGCTGGGCCGGACATTCATCGAGTGAGAATCTGCGTTACCCGCGAGCCGAGTGACAATCCGGACGTACGTATCTCCGGTACGGCCTGGGTGGATGACGTGAACCTTGTGCCAGAAGTCGCGGAGCATCCAAAACCATGAGATTTTTCCGCGTCGGTATCTGCTGCTTGCTCGCGTTCGCCGTGTTGTCTTTTGGAGCTGTGGAGGAGTGGGCACAAGCGGTGCTGGAGGTCGGCGCCGCGGTTCTTTTGGTACTGTGGGCGGTCCGCCAATATCGGATCAAAGCGGAACAGCTCTCGCTTCCTCCCGAATTCCTGCCGCTATGTGCATTCGCACTTGTAGTTCTTATACAACTGGCGTTTCATCTCACCGCCTCGAGCTACTACACGAGGGTCGAGCTCCAACTGTTGGTAGCCTATCTGATTATCGTGTTTCTAATTTCGCAGGCGTTTTCTCGAAGGGGGCACTGGCGCGCTTTTGTATGGTTTTTAATGAGCTTAGGTTTTTTTGTGTCGGTCTTTGGAACTCTTCAGTATCTGACGTTCAACGGTAAAATCTACTGGGTTCGGGAGATGCGCTTTGGCGGAGCGCCGTTTGGGCCGTACGTGGATCGCAATCACTTTGCGGGTTTCGCGGAAATGATAATACCAGTTGCTCTGGTGCCCTTGGTCCTCGGGAAGGTACGCCGAGAGAGGGTTTTCCTGGTAGCGCTTTTCGCGGTGGTCCCGATTGTGGCACTGGTGCTTTCTGCCTCTCGCGGAGGGATCGTCAGCTTCGGCGTGCAAATGGTGATTCTGTTTTCCTTGCTTTTGATCCTGCGGGTGCACGGCAGGCATGTGATTGTGGGTGGCATCGTAGTGCTTGTTGCGGCGATGGCGGTTTCCTGGATCGGCGTCCAGCAGGTGGTGCAGCGCTTCTCCGGAATCCAAAACCTCGAAGTGACCGTGGGCAAACGCGTAGCCATGCGACACGACACCTGGCGCCTGTTCCTCGACCACCCGATCATCGGCACCGGCCTAGGAACGTTCGAAATGGTCTATCCGCCGTACGACACGCTGTACGACGCGAAGGTTGTCAACCATGCTCACAACGACTACCTGGAGGCTTTGGCAGAGACTGGCGTGATTGGGGGCCTGTGTTGCCTTTGGTTTTTAGGGATTGTTTTGTTGAACGGGTTGAAGGGGATGGCGGACAAGGAAAGTTCCTTCGGTTCGGTCTTAAACTTGTCCGGGCTGGTAGCTTGCAGTGGGATCCTGGTTCACAGTTTGGTAGACTTCAACCTGCATATACCTGCGAACGCCCTGTTATTTTTTGTGTCAGCCCACATGGCTTCCGTCCGCCTTCAGCCCGCCGACCCGGTGATCGCCCCCGGCAGCCGAAAATAGCCGTTCGCATCGTAGACACAAATGAAAAGAGAAGTCTGGTTCGGGCGTACAGATTGTATAATGTTGCAGGGGGTTATCCCAATTTGAAGGGCCTGCTCAGCTACCGGGGCCAACGCTATTTTTTGCTCTGCGTTGGGTTTTTATTTTTCAACAGGACCTCGTGTGTCTTCGCACAGGACATCCCTGCCGTTGAATCCACTCAACAAACGAATGATCGAATTCGCTCTCTCGCTACCCCGCCCGCGAACTCCTATTCCTCTACACACGACTACACAATCGGAAGTGGGGACTTGCTGAACATTTCTGTCTTTGATGTGCCGGAACTTTCGCGCGACGTGCGTGTCAACCAATCGGGCTCGATCGGCATTCCGTTGGTTCCGACCAGAGTGCATGTGGCTGGACTCACAGAAATCCAGGCTCAGCAGGTGATCGCTGATGTACTGCAGGCCGACGGCCTGGTCAGTCATCCTGAAGTTAGCGTACTCGTGAAAGAGCATAAGAGCAGGCCGATCACGATTGTCGGCGCGGTTGTACACCCCATGGTGTACGACGCCGACCAAAGCGTGACGTTACTGGAGGCATTGGCTCAGGCTGGAGGCATCACTAACGATGCCGGTGACAATGTCATTATTACCCATCCTCGCCCTGCCTTCGTTATGATCCCGTATCCTGAGCCTTCTTCCACCACAGCACCAGGCTCCGCCGACTCTGAAACGGTTCCCTCGGAAGCGCCTGGAAGCGGCTCGACTGATGCTAAGCCCAATTCGAATCCGTCGGCGTTTCCCGCAGCCCAGAACGCGGACAAGACCCAGGCTCTCCCGGCCGCGACAACTAATCCTCAGGCGTCGCCCTCTACCGTGCCTACTCTGTTAGGCAACATTATTACCATTAATCTGAATGAGCTCCTTGAACATGGGGTGACTCAGAACAATATTCGTTTACAGCCGGGAGATATAGTCACCGTGCCGCACGCGGGCATTGTCTATGTGCTGGGCGCAGTCAACCGGCCAGGTGGATTCGTCCTTTCCAACGATCGTACGGAAATGACCACCATGAAAGTCCTGGCGCTTGCTGGGGGAACAACCAAAATCGCGAAGTTGGATCACGCCGTAATAATTCGCAAGGACGACCAGGGAAAACAGACTGAGACCGAGGTCGACCTCAAGAAAGTGCTACACCAACAGACCGAAGATTTGACAATGCGGGCCAGCGATGTGCTGTACATCCCCGACGATCATGTGAAGGAAGTCTTATTTCAGGCCTTGCAGGTATCCGTCGCTGTTGCCACGGCGGTGGCCATTTATCGGATCGCCGGAAACAACGGATTCTAATAAAGAGAACGCATGAGCGACGACTCCACAATTATTCCGCGTGACCTCGGTTCGAGCAAACCGGTCGAGATCCTTTCGCCAGGTTCTCCCCGGATTCCTGCTATCGAACTCTCGCCCCGCGAGCCTCACCTCTACGATTACCTGCTGATCCTGCGCAAACACCAGTGGCTGATTCTTTCGTTTCTGGTGGCGGTGGTCACTTTTGTGACCATCGCGACTTTTCGGATGAAGCCGATTTATGTTGCCAGCGCAAAGATGGAGATTGACCGGGAAAGCTCAAATATCCTGCCGTTTCCGGGCGCAGATCCCTATGACTTCGAGATGGATCTCGATAATTACATCGAGACCCAATCACGTGTTCTGACCAGTGAGACGATGGCGCTGCAGACCATCCGAAATAACAATCTTTCTGCTAATCCGGAATTTTCGGGTGGTGGCGATTCCGGTGCGATTGTGGCCGGATCGCTGAAAAACCAGAAACTGCCGCCAGAAATTGGAGCATTTCTCGGCAGCTTAAGTGTCAGGCGAATTCCCAATACTCGGTTGGTGGAAGTTACCTTCGAGTCCACCAATCCCCAGCTTGCTGCCGAGCTCCTCAATGCCCACCTCGAAAACTACATCCAGACAGAATTACGAGAGCCGTTATAAGGAGACTACGGATGCATCCCAGTGGCTGCAGTCGGAACTCGACGAACTCAGCGTCAAAGTGCGCCGCTCGGAAGACGCTCGCATCGAGTATGAGCGCAATAATCAGATCTGGAACGTCGACGACAAGAACAACGTCACCACGGAACGACTGTCGGATTTGAACAGGCAGCTGACCGACGCGCAGAGCGACAGCCTGAAAAAGCAGGCGCTTTACGAATTTGCAAAGGCAGGTGACTCGGATGGCGTGCCGCAACTCCGGGACAATTCAGTCCTACAGGGTCTACAGACAAAGCGTGCCGATCTCTCCATTCAGTACGCGGACGCCGTCAATCAATATGGCCCCAATTTTCCCAAGGTTCAGCGGCTCCAGGAGCAGATGAAGGCGGTGGATGAGCAGATAGTGCGCGAACGGAAAGGCATTATCGCTCAACTCGAAAGCGATTATCGCGAGGCTAAGCAACACGAAGAGCTTCTGAGCAAGGCCCTCGACGAGCAGAAGGGTGAAGTCAGCGTGATGTCAGGGAAGATGATCCAGTACAACATCCTCAAGCGCGAAGCCGAAGCCAACAAAGCGCTCTACGACAGTTTGCAGACCAAACTGAAAGAAGCCGAGATTTCTTCCGGCCTGAAATCCTCCAATATTCGAATTGTGGATCCAGCCATGATTCCTTCGACACCCTCGCGGCCAGCCAAGACCAGGAATATTGCCCTGGCGTTTCTCGTCGGCCTGGTGGGCGGCATTGGACTAGCACTTCTTCGCGAATATCTGGACAACACGGTGAAGAGCCCGGACGATGTCGAGAGATTGATAGGCCTGCCCTCCTTGGCGGTTGTGCCTCTCTTCGCGGATAGCGAGGCTGCAACGCGAGCTGGATTTTTCAAGACCGCTTCGAGTAGTAATGGTCACCAGAAACGAATTGAGCTGGTGGCTCAGCACTTGCCCAAATCGCAGATGTCAGAAGCCTTCCGTGCCCTTCGCACCGCACTGCTGCTCTCGCAGGCGGACCGTCCGCCCCAGGTCATTCTGGTGACCAGTGCACTTCCGCGCGAGGGCAAAACGACCGCCGCGGCCAACCTCGCTGTCACTCTAGCGCAGCTGGGTGACAAGACCGTACTTGTGGATGGGGACTTACGCAAGCCGGGGGTGGGTCGGTTGCTGAACTTGGGTACGGCCAAGTATCCAGGCTTGAGTTCTTATCTTGCCGGCGTTTCGACGCTCGACGCCGTCACTGTTCCCCACCCCGTGATCCCGAATCTTGCTGCGATTCCCACAGGGCCGCTACCGCCGAATCCTGCCGATCTTCTGTCCTCACACAGATTGGTCGAGGCGATCGCCGAACTACGCAAGAAGTACAAATTTGTGGTGATTGACTCGCCGCCGATCATGGCGGCCACGGATGCCGTCATTCTTTCCGTCCAGACCGATGGCGTATTGCTGGTTGTGCGTAGCGGTCAAACCCCAAAGGAAGCGTTTACCCGTGCCCGTGAACTGCTTGTTAGTGTCAAGGCGCCTATGTTGGGCGTCGTGCTAAACGCGGTGGACTCGAGCGCTCCGGATTATTACTATTCCTACCGGTATTACCCCTATTCTTACGGTTACGGACCCCAAGAAGCCCTGGACACAAGACACGAAGATTCACCCGCCCACGTTCTGGTCTCCCCCGCCGACCAAGACGATTCCGACAAATTTTAAGGAGGCTACGTTGCGATATCTGATCACGGGTGGTGCGGGATTTATCGGTTCTCACCTCGCCGAACGGTTGCTCGAGAAGGGTGACAAGGTCGACCTTCTGGATAACCTCTCCACCGGTAGCATGGAGAATATCCGGCACCTGAAAGGTTCTGAAAATCTCTCGTATCACCTCGACGGCATTGAAAATCAGCAGCTGCTTGCAGAACTCGTCGATGACGCAGACATTATCGTTCATTTCGCTGCGGCAGTAGGGGTAAAGCTCATCGTTGAGAGTCCAGTTCGTACGATTCAGACCAACGTCAACGGGACGCAAGTGGTCCTCGAGGCTGCCTCGAAGAAAAAGAAGCTTCTTCTGCTGGCCTCGACCTCCGAAGTTTACGGGAAGAACACTCAGGTTCCTTTCCACGAGGATTGCGACCTCGTCCTAGGCCCTACGACAAAAGGCCGCTGGAGCTATGCAGCTTCCAAGGCGCTCGACGAATTTTTGGCGCTGGCCTTTTGGAAGGAGAAAAAGCAGCCTGTCATTGTGATGCGCTTCTTCAACACAGTTGGACCCCGGCAGACCGGCCGCTACGGCATGGTGCTACCCAATTTCGTGCAGCGTGCCTTGGCAAACGAGCCTATCGAGGTTTATGGGGATGGCAAGCAATCGCGCTGCTTATGCGACGTGCGGGACACGGTAGAGGCTATCTTGCGGTTGATACCCCTAGAACACGCAATTGGAGAGGTCATCAACATTGGCAACACGGAAGAAATCACCATTGAGAACCTCGCCAAGATGGTCAAACAGCGGACGGGGAGCTCGTCACCGATTCAGTACATTCCGTACGACAAAGCGTATGAACCGGGTTTTGAGGACATGATGCGCCGTGTTCCGTGCATCGATAAGCTTCATACTCTGACGGGCTTCCGCCCACAAACCAGCCTGACCGAAATCATCGACCGGGTTGCGGCTTATTACCGCCAAAAAGAAGGGCTTCTGGCGGATGCCGCAAGAGCTCTGTCGCCTGAACGCAAGGGTGGTGAAAATTCAGCCGGAACCGTTTTCCATCGACGCTGACACTGAGTCTGCTCGGTGACCTACCAGCACGCTCTGGCTAAGCTGGCTGCGCCGCAATCAACTCCGTTAGCCACGTCGCTGACGAAGCAATCCCGGGCCTACCGCGTACACTCACAAACTGATCAGTAGTTGTGGATAGTGCCGATCGCCTGCTCTGATGACTCGACAGCGTGTTCAGACGCTAAACCAGTGTTCAGGTCGCTCTCGCCGGATGGTCTTCGCCGATAAGCTTTCGTCGGCAGTTCGCACCTGCTGCTGCGGGGGAAGCATACTGTCGCTTCTCGGCCATCTGCGGGCGGCATAGTGCAGGGCGGATTCAGAGGTGACTGCACGGAGAGCGCAGCAGCGAACAGCGAGAAGAGTATTAGGTATGTCGAAGAAAAAAGGTGCGGAGTAGGTCAGTGAACTGAACGAAGGTCTCAGCCGCGGAATCAGCACGAACCGCGCGTCCATGCGAGGAAGAGTGGGCGGCATCGGCGTCTATATCACGGCACGGGCAGGGATCGAGGCTCTATACGCCTTGCCAACGGCCTTTTTTACCTCATGGCCCAGGGCAATTCGGCGTAATTTCTTGTTTTGTCGGGATCTGATCACGGAATCTTACGGTGGGAAACCGCGGATTATACAACGGTTATTGTCGGCCTGGATTGTACATTACAGAGAAGGAGGGAGAGGATGCGGCCACGCGCGTTATTGCCTAAATTAAATTTGGTCGTTACCAGCAAAGGGACTATCATTGATGGCGCGAGACGAATATCACCCATGAAACTGTTGGGGTTGCTGGGTGCAATTCTAGTGCTGAGTCCCATTTCCGTTTTCTGTATCATCAGCAAGCAATCCGCGCACATATAACAGGTCTAGGATATGGTTTTGTCACTTGGAATCATCTGGACGGTTTGGCGCTAGGAGCAATTGTCGCATTCTTGTAAGAACTCACGGCTTGAATCGCCAGCGGATGTTGCGACTATCGATTTTGCTGTTGTCGTCTGCAATTCTGCTGATGGCCTTTGGTTACCCGTTTGGAATTCTTACGCGCAGGACTGGGATCGGGGAGGCCCTCCAGTACGTTCCCTGGAACCTCGCCTTTGCTAGCTTGTTAGGAGTGCTTCTGTTGGTGGGAAGCGGGCCCCGGAAGCTAATAGCGGCGCCGCCATTCATGATTTTTTTGGGGAAGATCAGCTATGGACTTTATCTGTATCATTTAATGGTTTTTTTTGGCTACGATTGGATTGCCAAGCAAATAGACTTCAGCTCTCGATTCAATCTCAGTTTATGGGAAAGGGTGTGGTTGAGGATGCTAATCGTGAGTACGGTGGCAATTAGCATTGCCTACTGTTCGACGGTATTTTGAAGAGCCGTTTCTGCGCCTAAAGGATCGGCTGCCGCGACAGTCCGGCAAAGCCACGGAAAGACCTGGCGAAAAAGCTACAGCCACGTCTTAGGCGTCTGTCAAGCCACTGAGATGAGGGTGGTTTGGGATTTTTGAAATTTAGGAGACAAGCAGAGTCAGCGGCATCCAGGAATGCCGGACGGTACGGCTGGCATGAGCGTTGTTAGCCGAGATAGACTTGCAAGGGTATGTGTTGCCAGCAAGAGCTACTGAATCCCCAAAACTGCTGGAAGGGAGAAAGGTAAGCCCTGAATCAACAGTAGATGGAGTCACGGTAGGACTGAACCTACAACTTCAGCAACTTGTTCGGCCCTTTTCGGCAAGATCAATGTGAATGGGGGCTTCCGACCGGGAGTTTAAGAGGTCTGTGTTTGGCGGGAGATTTAAAATCTCACTTGAATGTAGAACTCCGAGACCAACAGAACCGGTTCGAATGGATCCTACTTATCCTGTTTTTGCTAACGCTTCCCTTGCTGAACCCTTGGGTCCGAGGCGATGGTGTTGGCTACTATGCCTACGCACGCGCCCCGCTCATCGAACATAACCTTGATTTCACACATGACTATCAATCGGCCAATGAGAGTTTTCGAGAAGGCCGCCTGGATGAGAACGGTCAGCCGAAGGCAGATCAACGGACCCGGACAGGCCACCTGGACAATCATTTCTCCGTCGGACCCGCCATGCTCTGGTCTCCCTTCCTGTTGGTAGCCCATGGATCCGTTTTGTTGGCAAGAGCATTGGGATCCAATGTGTCAGCGGACGGCTTCTCGGCCCCGTACCGGTATGCCATGGCCTTTGGCACGGGCCTATACGGATTTCTTGCCCTGCTGATCTCTTTTCGGCTGGCCCGCAAATACGTCGGACCATTATGGTCTTTCGTCGCAACCTTCGCGGTGTGGTGGGCGAGCTCTCTCCCAATTTACATTTACTTTAATCCGTCCTGGTCACATGCCCACTCCGCCTTTATCGTGGCACTGTTTCTCTGGTATTGGGATGCCACGCGAGAGGGTCGGAGCCTTGCGCAATGGCTGTTCTTGGGCGTGATCGTGGGGCTGATGCTTGACGTCTATTACGCGAATCTGATGGTTGTTTCCGTGCTTGCTGTCGAGGCTGTGGGGCAGTATGCGAAGATTCTTCGCTCGGGGCGCCCAGTGGTACAGAATTTTCTGGAACTGTTGACGCGGCACCTACTCTTTGGGTTGATGGTCATCGTGGTGATGGTGCCCACGTTTATCTCTCGCTGGATTGTTTATGGAGGGCCATTCGAGACTGGCTATGTCTCGATCCGCGATTTTCTCTGGCGGTCTCCGGTCTTTTTCAGTGTGCTGTTTTCTTCCAATCACGGGCTGCTATCGTGGACTCCTCTTTTGGGATTGGCCATTCTCGGTTTGCTCTTCTTCACATTTCGCTTGCCCAAGGTCGGAATCCCGTTTTTCACAGCATTGGTGGCATTCTATCTCTTCCTTTCCTTTTACCCGGACTGGGCGGGCATCTCTTCCTATGGCAACCGCTTTTTTGTTTCTTTGACGCCGCTCTTCATTCTTGGTCTTGCCTATCTTCTCGAGCGGGCAGCGGTGCATTTCCCCAAACCGCAGATTGCACTGGCAGTTTGCTCTGGAGTGCTGGCCTGCTTTGTGCTCTGGAATCTGGGGTTCATCTATCAATGGGGAACGCACCTGGTGCCGGCGCGAGGTCCCATCTCGTTCCGCCAGGCGGCCTACAACCAGTTTTATGTCGTGCCCAAGCAGATAACATCCGATCTTCGCTCTTATTTCTTTCGGCGCAGCGACCTGATGCGCCAGATCGAACAGCGAGATATCAAGCAGCTCAATAACGCCTCCCCGCAGTGACCACGTTTGGCAGTCGAGGCTCGGTCCAGGGATTTTTGGATCATCGTGTGCTCTATGCTCTGCACCACAAAAGTGTGGTTCGGCGGATGCGCACGAATTTCGCTGGCTGCTTGGTGGCCTCCAGAGGGAATGCCCAAGCAATGGGGCACGGCCATGGAAGAACCAGCTTTCGTCGACACTTCGAAGGAAACGGACTTGGAGCTGATCGTCTTCGAGGCCTAACCTGGTATGACTGGGTATGTCGGCAAGCGGTGGATCGAACAGAAGCGTCGAGCAGCCGAAAAACAGCACCGCACCTCAAAAACACGGTGTACGTTGCAATTCCATTTGCCTTGATTTGTTTCTGCTATTCTATAAAGAGGATCGATGGTTGCTGAAATCGATTGGCTTTCATGTTTTCTGAGACCTCCACTCCATCGGTCGTGATCCCGGCCGCTAAGCTCGCTTGCGGCTTCGTGGGCATGCGTTTGCGCTTGCTCGCGTTTCGTTCCGCCACCCCCTCGTTGGAGGAGAAGCTCGCTGGTGCAATTCGTACTCGCTCGGCATGACCCCTGCTCAAAGCCACCATCTTGGCTGTCTTTTCTCACTCAGCCTGTCCTCGTGAGAAAACGTGGTTTTGACTGAACACAAAAAGGGCTTCGCGAAGCGCTAGCTCGAAGGAGAACCACTTCTTGAACGTACTCGTGACCGGCGGCTGTGGTTTTATCGGTTCTCATGTTGCGCTTCATCTTCGCGAAGCGGGGCACAAGGTCTGCGTGATGGATAATCTGGTTCGCCGTGGCAGCGAGAGAAATATCGCGGTTCTCTCTCGCCACGGTGTATCCTTTTTTCATGGCGATGTACGCAATCCGGAGGACCTCGCCAATCTTCCCACTGGAATTGAGCTGATTTGCGACACCAGCGCCCAGCCATCTGTCGTCACGGGTTACGCGAATCCGCTATTCGACATCAGCAACAACGGGCTCGGCGCCATCCACGTTCTCGAATATGCCCGACCTCGCCACATCCCGCTAATTTTCTGGAGTTCGAACCGGGTATACAGTGCAGATCGCCTGAACGCTCTCCCATGCCGCGAAACTCCAACGCGTTTCGAGTACGATCGCGACGCTTGGAATCAGCTGACCGTTGGGCAGCGCCCCGCTGGTTTTCACCCCGTGCATGGAATTTCGGAAGAATTTTCGATCGATGGCGGCCAACGCACCATCTACGGGCTCAGCAAACTCATCGCAGACGCCGCATGCCAGGAATACGCCCAGGCTTATGATCTGCCCGTTGTGGTCAATCGTTTCGGTGTACTTTCGGGTGCGGGCCAGTTCGGCCACACCGACCAGGGCTGGGTAGTCTGGTGGGCCATCGCGCATTGGTTTCAATTGCCCTTAACTTACCTGGGTTGGGAGGGAAAACAGGTCAGGGACGTCCTGTTTGTGGAAGACATGCTGGACGTGCTGGATCTCCAGATTAAGAAGATCGGAAGGTTTCGCGGCGAGGTGTTTAACCTGGGTGGCGGTGCTGGGAATGCAGTCTCGCTCCGGGAAGCCACAGCAGCCATGCAGGAGATTTCCTCGCGCACGTCGCCCATCACTGTTTCAGATAAGGCGCGCCAGGGCGACATCGTGCTTTATTGGACCGATAACCGCAAAGCTGCGCAGGAACTGGATTGGAAGCCGAAAACCGACTTGCGCACCGGTTTCGTCCGCATCTTCGATTGGATTCGCGAAAACGAAGCTGACCTTCGCTCCCGGTATGTTTCCTCGAATTGAAGCCGAGCGACGCAAGCTTCGGTTCTTTGGCAGTCTGGGTCAGCTTGAGGGAAAATAGATTGATGTTCCTGAGTTTCTTACTTCCGCCAGAAAGTCAGAGTGCAGAACATGACCTCTACTATTGACCGGCGACCTTCCACGAATCAATTCGGTCTCTTCCTCATTAGTGCATTGGCTCTCTACACGGAGGTCGTACTGATTCGTTGGATGGGGTCTGAAATTCGTATGTTCGCCTATCTGAAGAATTTCACACTATTCGCATGCTTCTTGGGCCTCGGGCTGGGCATGATCAGGCGCGGTGGTGCGCGAGGAACAAGACTTCTGGCAGTACTGGTCGCGGCGATTACCCTGGTGTTAGCGTTCTCTCCGCAACTTCACCTCACACGACTGTTCTTTCCTGATACCGGCGTGTATCAGTGGGGAGGGAGTCTACATTCTCCACAGCTCTTGCCAGCTGCGCGAGCCTTGCCAGTGCTGGGGAGGCTGTTGAGACACGTATCGGACCCGGCGGTGCCGTGGGTGCTCGGATTTCTCGCTATGATCGTTGGGTTTGCATTGTTTGGCCTGGTGCTGGCCATTTTCTATAGGATCGGGACGCTCGTTGGAGAATGCCTGGACGCGGCGGGTCCTCCGCTGAAAGCGTACACACTGAACCTAGCCGGAAGTCTGGCGGGCACACTCGCGTTTACAGGACTCGTGTTATTTCAATTACCGCCGTGGGCGTGGGTCCTGCCTATATTTGTTGGGTTGGTCTATTTTTCTCCACGGCGAGTGCAAGACGCTATTATTCTCAGTAGCGTACTGGCGGTAGTTGCATGGGCGGAAATCAGCGCTCATGTGCTTTGGTCGCCCTATTACCGCATCACCTACGCAGCCGCTCCTCAGAACAGTTACCGCCTGGACGTGGATCATGATTTTTACCAAGACTTGTTCAACCTGGGCCCGTCTGCGGATATCCGCGCCACTGATAATGCGGCGCGGAAGTACTACGATTTCCCCTACGCGATGGTGCCGCCGTGCGGAAGGGTCTTGATAATCGGAGCCGGCACAGGCAACGACGTGGCCGCAGCCCTGCGCGCGCAGTGCGCCAGTGTGGATGCGGTAGAGATCGACCCTGTAATCGCGCGACTCGGACGGGAACTACATCCGGAGCGACCGTATGCCTCGGGGAAAGTGCACGTGCACATAAACGACGGGCGTGCGTTCTTCCATCAGGCACGCGCTGCCGGCCAGCGCTATGACTTGATCGTTTTTGGGCTGGTGGATTCGCAAACCGCGCTTTCGGTGATGTCTACAGTGCGCTTGGAGTTCTTTCTGTACAGTCGAGAGAGCTTCGAAGAAGCGCTTTCGCTCTTGGAGCCGCACCACGGACTATTCGTCCTGGGATTCTCGGTAGGTTGGAAGGATTGGGTGGCGCAGAGGATCTACCACACTCTGGAGCTGGCCTGCAACTGCAAGCCGCTCGCATTGCAAGTGTCAGGTTATCTGGGCACGGTCACGTTTGTTGCCGGACCGGGGCTGCCGGATGTGCAATCGGATCTGGCTACGATGCCAGGCGTTCGTTCTGTGGGACCAAGACTAGCAAATGTGTCCGCACGGCCTGTAAGTGACGATTGGCCCTTTCTCTATCAGAACCCGCGAAGTTTTCCGTTCGTTTATCTAGGCTCCCTTGTGCTCGTGTTGATCGCTGGGGCTTACCTGACGCGCGCCGCGGTGCGGCGAGCCTCCACGCGATCGCCGGTATGTCTGGATTGGACAATGTTTTTCATGGGCAGTGCGTTTCTCCTAGTGGAGACGAAGAACATTTCGCAGCTATCGCTGCTATTTGGGGCTACTTGGGTGACAAACGCGGTGGTCTTTTCGTCGATTTTCGTCATGGCAATCGCGGCCAACCTGATCGTCGAGCGGTGGCGCATAGCACACCTTCCATCTCTGTTCATCCTGCTGTGGTGCGCGCTAGCGGTGAGCTACTTTATGCCGTTCAGCGATCTGACACGGCTCTCACCCCTGGCTAGTGGGCTGATCGGTGGGGGCGTGACCGCTTTACCTGTACTGTTTTCCAGCCTTATCTTCGCAAATATCTTCCAACGGACACGGGAGACGGCGACCGCACTGGGATCGAACATTCTGGGAGGCCTCTTCGGCGGCGCATTGGAGGCCTTGAGCATCTTCCTGGGCATCAAAACCATGGCACTACTGGCGATGGCGGTGTACGGGGCGGCGGCATTTTCTTATCGTTCGGGCGCGACCACGATTAACGGAGGGCGAGAATCTTCGCTAGCGTCACGGGCCTCATTTTGAGCGCTAATCCCTGTCATTTCTTTTGAAAATACGCTCCGAGACGTCCACTTCTTGACCTCGCTTACCTGCTGCGAGCGCTTTTGCTGCCAGGACAAATTCACTCAAATTGAGGGATAATCAAAAGCTGGCACAGGCAATGCACTTAAGGATGGTCGCTTCCATAAGATGAAGACGCAAACGATTCTTGTTACCGGATCCAGCGGGTTGATTGGCTCGGAAGCAGTGGAACACTTCGATCGCCAAGGTCATCAGGTCCACGGTATTGACAATAATATGCGCCGCATCTTTTTCGGTGATCCCGGCGACACCAGCTGGAATCTCGACCGGCTGCGTCGCATAACGAAGAACTTCACGCATCACAATCTAGATATCCGTGACCGCATCGCTCTCGAAACGCTTTTCCGTTCGCAACCGCTTCGATCTAATTGTTCATTGCGCCGCACAACCCTCTCACGACAAGGCGCGCGATATCCCCATTCTCGATTTTGAAGTAAACGCACTGGGTACGGTCAATCTGCTCGAAGCCACCCGCCTTCATTGCCCCGAAGCGGTCTTTATCCTCCTAAGCACCAACAAGGTCTATGGCGACGCTCCTAACGAACTTCCTCTCAAGGAGCTCGAGACCCGGTGGGAATATGCCCGGCCGGAGGACTACGACGGCATCAATGAAAATTGCCGGATCGACCGTACTCTCCATTCACTCTTTGGTGCTTCCAAGGCGTCGGCCGACCTGATGGCTCAGGAGTACGGCCGCTACTTTGGCATGAGGGTCTGCATTTTCCGTGGAGGGTGCCTCACCGGACCGTCACACTCCGGCGTCGAACTTCACGGCTTCCTCTCCTATTTGGTCAAGGTGGCCATTTCTGGCGGCACCTATTCCATCTTCGGGTACAAGGGCAAGCAGGTCCGCGACAACATCCACAGCCACGATGTCGTCCGTGCCATTGAAGAGGTTGCGGCCAACCCGCGTTGTGGCGAGGTCTACAACCTCGGCGGCGGCCGTGAAAACAGCATTTCGATGTTGGAGGCCATCCGAAAGATCGAACAAATGACAGGGAAAAAGATGAGCTGGAAGTATGTAGAGGAAAACCGCAAGGGCGATCACATCTGCTACATCTCAGACCTTGCCAAGTTCAAATCTCACTACCCCAACTGGAAAATCACCATTGGCCTCGACGAAATCTTCCGCCAGATCATCGCCGACCACTCCCAGCGCCTCCAAATCGGCGCCATGTAACCGATGAACACTCCTGATTTCTTTTTCAAACGTGCTCTCAATAGGTACTAGCAACGCGACCGCCCAAAGAGAATTAAGACCGGGAGCTTCAGGGCGGAAATGAAAGCACGAATCGCGCTGGAGGCGATCAAGGAACAGAAGACCATTCAGGAAATCCCTTCGCATTACGGTTGATTGGTGGTCTCTGCCGTTCGCCTTTGCAACTGTGAGCCCCCTACGCTGTCGCAGTAGCCGGTGATTTACAAAAAAACGAAGGCGTGGTTTTCCACGTTTTGTAATGGCCTAAACGGGCCACAATTTTTGTAAAATTGCATCCTGAATCCCAGTTCGTTCATGCGGCCAATGAGGTCGGGATCGACGATGCACCACTGCCAGATATTATGAATATAGCGATAGGGCCTCTTGTGCTCAGGATGAATCGCGTCGAGGTCTCGAAAATAGGTTTTGTATGGTTCTTCACTCGCGGCATGCGGAACGTTGCGAAAGTGTTCGTCTCGGCCAAGATCGAGCAGCCGTCGGTACGAGTTGAATCGCGGCGTCGCTATATCTTTGAAAAAGCTCTGGCGTCACATATAGTTCATCACCCGCCAGCGGACGGCGAAGTTTCTATTTTGGCGGGCTGTGAAGGACCTCGGGAAATAATTTTTCACGGGCCGGGTTTAGAAAAAGCTCTTGGCGGACTTCACTCAGCTGTCGAGCAGCAGACCCCTCAGCGTGCTTTGTCGCGTTTGCCACGATTTTCAGCTCGTTTACGGTGGGCCAGGCAGGAGAAGTCCTTCTTTAGCTGGGCCGCATCAAGAGGTATCGATGAGTGGCGAATAAGTAGGAGATCAAATGAACGTCATCAACAACGCGAAATGGGTTGTACAAAATCTCTTAGGTCCATGGGGCAAAGCTCAACGCATTTTTTTGCGTCACGTAAAGCATCGTGCAGGACTAGAAATTGGAGGGCCTAGCGATGTTTTTGGGGATGCTGGAATCCTCCCTCTTTATCGTTATATTCGCAAACTCGATAATTGCGTCTTTTCAGCGGAAACTATTTGGGAAGGTCGGCGTTTGGAAGGCCAAACATTTACTTACCATCCAAAGAAACCGGCGGGGTTTAACTTCATTCGCGAGAGTACTGACCTTAAAGGGATCAAAACTGGCGGCTATGACTTTCTTCTTGCTTCTCACACTCTCGAGCATTCGACCAATCCGATAAAAGCGCTAAAGGAATGGATTCGAGTCGTCAAGCCCGGGGGACCGATCATAGTTATTCTTCCTCACTACAAACATACATTCGACCATCGCCGCCAGCCCACGCCGGTTAGTCATATGGTGGAAGATTATGAACGGGATATGGATGAGAAGGACGAAACTCATCTCAATGAGATTCTTGCCCTGCATGATCTTTCTCTCGATCCACCCGCAGGGACGCCTCAGCAATTCCAAGCTCGGTCCTTGCTCAACATTGAAAATCGATGCCTGCATCATCATGTTTTTGATGAGAATAATAGCCGTGGACTTCTCGAAGCTGCAGGACTCGATGTTGAAAACCTGAGAGTTGTAAGTCCTTTCCATATCGTGATGCGGGCCCATTCCTCGCAGAAAATTTACCCTAGAACCCAAGAACCTGGCCGACCGCATGTTGTGGGACATTCCTCGTTGCCCGCGGCAAGACCGCAGCGACACCAGCGCCGTCTTCTCGGCAGGTTCCATACCGAGCTGTAGCCCTGAGCGCTGTGCCGGGCGCTTTGTCTCGAAGCCGAGAAGTTTGTCTCCACGAGAAACAGCGAGGCAAAGGTTTCGAGCAAACGTGCTCTTCCCCACCTTTGGCTTCGCTGCCACGCAAGACACGGTGCCGCTCACGAGGAGATGACCCACAACGTACTCGACTGGAACATCTGACCGGTGAGCAACTCGCTCAGGTGTGAAAGCGTGAACCCACCAGCCGCCTGCATCTTTGGTTTCCATTCGGTTGCACCTCGCAGCAATTTGCAGGAGGCCTTCCCGAGTACCGCCGTGAGCGACCCCCGTCAGATCTTTTGCGCCTGGAAGGTCGACTACTATGAGCGAATCCACCGTGCCGGCCATGCGCTTTCTGCCAGGTTCATCAGCGTCCGCAATGATGCAGATTCTTTTCCCCTTTAGCGCGTCCGCGAATTTGGGCCGCCACTTACCTGCTCCGTGAGGGTTGCAGGTCGCCACCAAGTTCAGCGCCCGCGCTGTCTCGCAGTCTTTCTCGCCTTCGCATACCACGACTGAAGGTGCCGAGATCAACTCGGGGAGGTCTCGTCGTACGCCGTTCAACTTCCAACTCCAGCCGCCTCTTCCATCTGGCCGCCGTTGGCGAAAATCCTTCGGCTCAAATCTTACAACTTGAAAGAGCAACTCTCCCTTTTCGTCGCAATAGTCGTACTCTGCAACGATTCGCCGGTCCTGTGCTGCATCATCGAACAGATCTCGCGTTTCAATCCCGAGTGCTGCTAGGACCGTCTCAGTGGGGCATCCCGCGTGCCAATGAATCAGAGTCTTCCCCTCTGACTGCCGGATTGACAGAGACGGGTTCTTGTCCGCGTGCGCCGGGCAGAGCGCCCGTTATTCTCTCTACTAGTGAAGGGAATGCACCCCCGCATCTCTGTGCTTGCCGAACCCTGGCGTGCAGTCCTGCTTTGCTTCGTCTAGAATACGAATATCATTTCTCTGAGGAGGACACCTGGAATGACGGGACTGACGGCCGACCCCACAGTCGATACATATCCTCCGGCAGTTGCGGCTTCGTTTCCGCGGATCCGGATCGAGCCACCCCACGGCCTCTTTGAGTTGCGCGTACGCGAAGTGTGGGCGTACCGCGAGCTGATGTACTTCTTTGTCTGGCGCGACCTGAAAGTACGGTACAAGCAGACCGTTGTCGGCGTCGCTTGGGTCATCATTCAACCTCTGCTTACTATGAGTGTCTTTACCATTTTCTTCGGGCGGCTTGCCAAGCTCCCCTCCGATAGCCTTCCCTATCCCGTTTTCTATTTCTCCGCGCTCGTCCCTTGGACCTACTTCTCCACCGCACTCCAGAGCTGCACCAACGTCGTCGTAGACAATCAGCGCGTAATCACCAAGGTTTATTTCCCACGACTCATCCTTCCCGTTTCCGCTGTTGTTTCCGGTCTGGTGGACTTCGCTATCGGCTTCGTCGTCCTAATCGTGGTCACCGCAATTTACGGCGTTAAGCCAACCCTCGCCGCGCTGTGGTTGCCCGTGCTGCTGCTTCTCGCCGTGCTCACTGCCCTCGCGGTCGGCCTCTGGATGTCTGCGCTCAATGCCCTTTATCGGGACGTCCGCTATGTCGTGCCATTCTTTGTCCAGGTCTGGATGTTTGCCTCGCCCATTGCCTATCCTAATTCGCTCGTCCCAGAGCGTTGGCGGTCGCTCTACGGCCTCAACCCTATGGCCGGCGTCATTGGCGGCTTCCGCTGGGCTCTCACTGGACACGGTCAGGCGCCTGGCCCGCTCCTTCTGGCCTCTTCTGCCATGGTACTGGCCGTGCTCCTCAGCGGCTTCTTCTTTTTCCAACGCATGGAGGGCGCCATTGCCGATCGCGTCTGAATCGCTATGCGGCGCCAATGGCGCGAGCGATTTGGAGGGTACCTCGCCCATGTTTGCACCAGCAAAAGAACTAATAAGGAAGCTATTCGATGTTTTCGGACCGGAACTTCGAAGAAAACAACAGGACGCGCCGCTTCCTCGAGCGAGCATGAGCGGCGCCATGAGCCAGCCCGCAAATCTGGAGCCTCATCTATCTCAGCTAGAGCAAGAATCGTCATGAACCGTTCAGTCATTTATGGCGAAGGACTTGGCAAGTGCTATCGTCGCGGGTTGCAGTCGGATTCCGGTCTTCGCCATTCGCTCGAGCGGTTTTTGCGTTCGCCGTTCTCGGCGTTTAGCCGCTCCCGTGAAGAAATTTTCTGGGCTTTGAAAGATGTCTCCCTTGAGGTCCGCGAAGGCGAAGTCGTCGGTTTGATCGGCCGCAACGGTGCCGGTAAAACTACTCTCCTCAAAATCCTCTCCCGCATCACCCGCCCAACTTCAGGGTGGGCGGAAATTCACGGCCGCGTCGGCTCCCTCCTCGAAGTTGGCACCGGCTTTCACCCTGAATTGACCGGCCGCGAGAACACCTTCCTCAGCGGTGCAATCCTTGGCATGGGTAAGAGCGAGATCAATCGCAAATTTGACGAAATTGTCGCTTTCGCCGAGCTCGAACAATTCATTGATACACCTGTGAAGCACTATTCCAGCGGCATGTATGTCCGGCTCGCTTTCGCCGTCGCCGCGCACCTGGAACCAGAGATCCTCTTCGTCGACGAAGTGCTCGCTGTGGGTGACGCGGCTTTCCAGAAGAAATGCCTGGGAAAGATGGATGCTGCATCAAGGATGGGTCGCACGATCCTATTTGTAAGTCACAACATGACAGCTCTACAAAGGCTATGCACGCGAGTAGTGTGGCTCAACGGCGGAAAGGTGACAGATGCAGGCGATCCGCGGAAGGTTATTGACCACTATCTACAAACAAATGCGGTTGCCAATCTTGAATCCTTGTGGGAAGACGGCCTGACGGCACCCGGAAATGATCGTGTGCGTCTCCGAAGCGTGCGGGTACTTCCACAAACGAATTCCGGTGAGCCAATCACAGTGCACACGCCCCTGAGAATTGAATTCACTTATTTTAATCATGTGCCGGACACGACGTTGAACGTATCTATGATCCTTAATAACCTTGAAGAAGTCTGCGTTTTCGCGTCCGCTTCGGATTTCGCACCCCGGCCTGTTGGGCTCATCCGCCATACCGTAGAGATACCCGGCAACTTCCTCAATGCCGGTGCCTACTACATTAACATGCTGATTGTGAAGGACGCGTCGACCGGGATTCTGTTCCAAAACAATGTCGTCGCTTTTGAGGTACTAGAGGGCGAGGTTGTGGGAAATTGGTACGGTCGGTTGCCCGGTGCGGTCCGGCCTCAGCTAAGGTGGCTGAGTGAATCGTTTAGCGTTAGCGATCCTGCGGCATCGACAGATTAAAGCTCCAGGAGCCGGCATTTATCGCCGACGGGCTTCGGCGGACGTAATGGTCGATATTAAACCTCCAATGGACGGGTTTTTGCGATGCAGTAGCGCGGGCGATCCATAAGATTCTCTGGTCGGCACCAGTTAAAGGAAGTTAAATCGTTGTGAGAGATTCATTCGATTAGAGATGAAGGTTCCCGGAAATGGTGGTGTTTCGAGAAATGAGGGACAGTTCGCTGGTTGTGCTTGTCTGTGGTACCAGAACGCCGCCGCCAATATTGGGTAAGGCTAGATAAAACTAGGTCGAATCAAAGGCAAACTCAACTGCGGAGGGAGAGAAAAAGCTGCTCCAGAGAAAATATGACTTCACCGCCAAAACACGCGATTCACGTTTCTACAGCTTTCAGGATGAAACCGCAGCAGACCGTGCGGGTGTTGATATTTCCCTGCGGTGCCGAGAGTGCATTGGAGTTGCACGATGCTCTCGCGAAATGCGTCAATATTGAGACCTGGGGAGCTTCCAGCCGGGACGATCATGGTGGCTATGTTTTTCGGAACTATGTGGGGGACCTCCCTTACATTCAGCAGGCCGATTTTCTTCCGATTTTCAATGAAGTAATTCGTCATCACGAAATTGATGTTCTCTTTCCAACGCATGATACGGTCGCGCACTACTTTGGCGATCATCGGGACGAGATGGCCTGCCGGGTAATCATGGGCGAAAACGAAACAGCGAGGATCTGTCGTCAAAAGCGGCGTATTTACGAACTGTTCGCCGACCGCTCTTTTGCGCCGCATATCCACCCCAGCATCACAGTGGTGGATACTTTTCCCATATTCCTGAAGCCCGATGTCGGCGAGGGAGCCAAGAACACACACTTGGTGCGGACGTCCCGTGAAGCCGCTCATCTGCTGGCTTTGCACCCGGATCTGCTCATAGTTGAGTACTTGCCCGGTGAGGAGCTCACGGTGGACTGTTTTACCGATCGACATGGTGCGTTGCGTTTCGTTGGTCCACGCACGCGCAAACGGGTTCATTGCGGGATAAGTGTGCGCTCGAAAGCTGAGCCGTTGACAGCAGAAATCCGGGAGATCGCCGACGAAATCAACCGTCGTCTCCGGTTTCGCGGCCTCTGGTTCTTCCAAGTCAAGCAAGCCGCCGATGGCCGTTTCAAGCTGATGGAAATCTCAACTCGTTGCGCCGGAACGAT
This sequence comes from Candidatus Acidiferrales bacterium, assembly GCA_963701055.1. Lineage (GTDB taxonomy): Bacteria > Acidobacteriota > Terriglobia > Acidiferrales > UBA7541 > Acidiferrum. The sequence goes on from OY969563.1 coordinate 6,971,910, forward strand.
GTGCCTCTATCGGAATCGCGGCGTAAACCTGCCATTGCTTAGCGTCTATGATGCAATGGACTTGGATGTCGAGATTCTCAGCAACGATTTTGATGTCGAAGTGGACCGTGCACTGTTCAATCGGTTCCGGCTTGGGATTGAGTACGATACTATCTATCTCGATTTCGACGACACACTGCTCTGCCGCGGAGAAGTCGATCGTTACGTGCTACTCCTTCTCTATCAAGCTGCTTATCAGGGAAAGCTTGTTCACTTGCTCACGCGACACGAAGGGGATATTCACCAAGCGCTGACGAACGCTAAGATTCACGGCGGTCTGTTTACCACAATTCGCAAATTGACCTGGCAAGACGAGAAGCACCAATTGATCCTACCCGCCGAGAAGGCTATCTTCATTGACAATGCTTTCGCCGAACGGAAAAAAGTAAGAGATCATACTGGCATTCCCGTGTTCGATGTCGATGCTGTCCCGTCTTTGTTAGACTGGCAGATGTGAGTCTAAGTCTAATACGGAAACAAGAATCCGACATGGACCAGAGTAATAGCACAAATCCGCAAACATCTTCGAGCTTTGAACTTGTCGAGAGCGTCATTTCTGCTCGAAAGCGGGATTTTTTTAATCGTTGGATGAGTGCCAGCGGGTTGCCGAAATATGTACTCGGGCGCAATAAATATGCGGCCAGCGTTTCGCGAAGTGTCGAAATTGACGCATTCATCGACGACTTTACTAATGATCAGACATATTTGGGGCGACCCTTAATCCGGATGTCTCAGTTGCCGCGCTACTGCATGGTGGTCTCCTGCGTAGTGGATCTGCGCCCGCTTACGGCTCTGAATCGGCTTCAAGCCGCCGGTGTCGAGGCTCTTGATTACTTCACGCTCGTGCGGCTAGCGCCAGAATCCTTCAGTCCTGTTGACTACTGCGAAAACAATCAGAAAGACATCAGCGAACACAATAGTGATTATCGGTGGATTTACAACTGCCTCGCGGACGATCTCTCGAAGGACAGCTTTAGAAAGGTTGTACAGTTTCGATATACTTTTGACTTGGACTACATGCAGGGATTTTCCGTCATGATTGACCGCCAATACTTCGAGGATTTCATCCGTATGGGAGCGAACGAGGTGTTCGTGGACGGAGGCGGGTATGACGGACAAACAACGTTGGCCTTCGCGTCACGTGCCCCAAATTATCGGAGCATCCACTATTTCGAACCCAGTCCAAGCATGATGGAAGTTTCTAAGCAGAAGCTCGCCAAACTGCAGCGCATTCAGTACATCCAAAAAGGGCTCTACAGTCGCGACGGAGTCATGAAATTCGATAGCTCTGGTGGATCCGCTAGCCGGATCTCGGAGGCTGGTCAAGACGCCATTGAGGTAATCGCGCTGGATAATGCAGTTAGGGAGCCGGTGACCTTTCTCAAACTAGACATTGAAGGTGCCGAATCAAAAGCTATCGACGGTGCCGCGAATCAAATTCGGTACCACACGCCGACACTGGCCGTCTGCATCTATCATAACCAAGCTGATTTTTGGCGAATTCCACGACGCATCCTCGATCTGAACGACCGGTATAAGATATACCTGCGACATTACTCGCAGGGCATCCTGGAGACAGTGATGTTTTTTATTCCGTCGGCCCGTGAACTGGCCGGAACCGACTTTTAACCGCGATGCTCAAGGGGTGTCCCAAACTACGACTTGAACATCTGGCGATCTTCGGAGAAACCGCTGTTTGATGAAATTGCAAGTGGACCGGCCGGGCGGCTGGGGGCGACTCCTTGGTCGGATCACAGCTCGCTTGTTGGACCGCTGGCCGCACGTTCCGATAAAAATGCACGGCGCACGTTTGCAACAACGGTTCTTGGATGGAGGAAGGCGAGCATGCCCGGATCTATATTTCTATAAGAGTCCTAAAATCTATGGGCAATACCCGACCTTCTCGATTGTAGCTGGAAAAGAAACTAGAACTTATCTCATAAATGCTTTGGGGTCGCCAAAGTCCTTGAAAAAGCGGCCGTTTAGATCGGGCCCAACCATTTATGAGATGGCTTCTAATAAACAACGCTTATGTGAAATCGTTAATCGCAACCTGTGCTACTAATGCTGAACGTGAATTGGTTCTTGTCTGTGGATGACGCTCGGGGCAAAATTAAGTTCCGGCGGTGACACTAAAACGAGAGTCGCCCTCACTTTTAGGTTCGACATCTGCCACACCCCGAATTCGCACCCCCTCTGCGAATCCAAGATGGAGGGCCCCAATGAGGTAGACTTTCTCTTTGGATTTCTCTTTGGACGCGGTACAAAAACTCGGTCCTTTCATGGAGGGGCAATGACACTCAAGACTGACTTCAAACGTCAGCTACAAGATCTGGCCGTATTCGGAAAGCCCCCGGCGTTTGCAGAGAAAGTACACGTGGGCCGGCCAAATATCGGTAATCGAAGCCGTCTCTTAGAACGCATGAATAGCATGCTGGACCGTAACTGGTTCACAAACGATGGTCCCTTTGTCCAGGAGTTGGAGCGAAAACTCGCGGAGTTCGTTGGCGTGCGCCACTGCGTTGCCATGTGCAATGCCACGGTTGCGTTGGAAATTGCTATCCGGGCACTCGGCCTGACCGGCGAAGTGATTATACCTTCGTTCACCTTCATTGCCACAGCGCACGCGCTCCAGTGGCAGGAGATTACGCCGGTATTCTGCGATATCGACCCGACAACCCACAATCTTGATCCTACGCAAGTCGAGAAGATGATCACGCCCCGAACCAGCGGCATCATCGGCGTTCACACTTGGGGACGCTCATGCGACATAGATTCACTGGAAGCCATCGCCCGCGGCAAGAATCTGCAACTCATGTTCGATGCAGCACATGCGTTCGGCTGCTCCTACAAGGGTAAATCAATCGGTGGATTCGGACGTTGCGAGGTTTTTAGTTTCCATGCCACGAAGTTTTTCAATACGTTTGAAGGCGGCGCTGTTTTAACCAATGACGATGTTCTGGCCGAGAAAATGGGTCTGATGCGCAATTTTGGCTTCCGGGGCTACGACAACGTCATCTATATTGGCACAAATGGCAAATTGACCGAAGTCTGCGCGGCGATGGGACTGACTTCTCTCGAAAGCATCGAAGAATTCGTTGCAACCAATCGTCGCAATTATCGGGCCTACCGGCGAGAGCTGGATGGAATTCCGGGCGTGAGTGTGATGGTTTACGAGGAAGGCGAGCGGACGAACTACCAGTATATTGTCTTGGAAGTAGACGAACTAGCTGCGGGACTTACCCGAGACGAACTGGTAGCAGTGCTGACCGCCGAAAATGTCTTGGCGCGCCGCTATTTCTTTCCTGGTTGCCATCGAATGGAGCCTTATCGCTCTTACTTTCCCCATGCCTCTCTAATGCTGCCGAAAACGGAGGGACTCTGCCGTCGAGTCATGGTTCTGCCCAATGGCACCAGCGTAGACGAAACAGCGATCTCACAAATATGCCAGATCATCCGGACTGCTGTGTCCAACGCACCGGCCGTGAGGGCCCAAGTTGTCAGTTCCGAACCTCATGACCGGACAGAATCTTCAGCTGCTACACATTCAGCAATAGCGGGATGACACAGAAATGAGATCTGAGTACCTAAATCCGCTTCGAATACTAATTGGTGTCGGACGCCGCGCGGAATCATTGCAGGCAAGACGGAGACCCGAACCGATATCCTCTGGGATGTTTCCGATGGCCTTCCCTTCCCTGATAATTCCTGTGAATTTATACACAGCGAACACTTTTAAAAGCATGTCCAGGTCCAAGAGGGAGTTCGGTTTCTTGCCGAATGCCGTCGATCTCTTCAGCTCGGCGGCGTCGTTCAAATAGGCATGCCGAGCGTGCAGGAAGCTGCCCGCCAGATCGAGAGTGCCGCTGGGGCGAAAGCAAGTACCCAGAATTACGAAAGCGCGAGACTCGAGACCGAAACGTTGATAATCTGCGAGGCTACCAAATGATGTGACACAATTTCGTCGGAATACCATCAGCCCGGGTTCGCATGCTTCCATTTGGAGAAAATCATATACCAAGAGCCTATCAGTGTGTACGCGGCAAGTCCTGCTAGAGCCCATTCGCAGCCTTGGAGCTGAGGGCTCCCATTTCGGATACAATTAACCAGGCTTTTAGCTGTCTCCCTACGGTTGCCTTCGGCCCGTGCCTTGATAGCCTGGTTGAAATAAAATTGCGAGATGGTGCGACGGATTGTTTTGGTGTAGCAAAATCCAAGTTCCTCGTCGAGAGCTTCCAACATTTGTGTGCATTCTCGCAATCGGTCGGCTCGGGGGCGGGCCGACCACATGCCGCCCGAGTGCACACGATAAACGGCCATAACCTCGTCCATTAGGCTGATTTTCCCGGACCGTGCAGCCAATGCCATCAATGGCCAATCACTTGGATTCACTTTACGAAACCAAGAAGGGAGCTCAACACTGAGATCCCGCCGATACACCACCGTGCAGCTCATGATGAAATTTCCCTGGAGAAGATCTTCAAGAGTGTACGAGCCCGGCGGACGGCCTGGCAATACGCTTGCGTGGCTCGTACCCATCTCGTCGAGAACTTGAACGCGATGACAGCAGATCGCGTGGTCGGGATGGGCATCAAGGAAATCGACCTGCCTCTGTAATTTATGCTCACAGGTCCAGTAATCGTCGCCCTCCAAAAGCCCCAAATACCGGCCTCGGCAAGCGGCCAATGTTGCCACCAAATTGTTCATGGGGCCCAGGTTTTTGTCTCTTAGAAGCGGTACAATTTTGTCTGGAAAGCGGCGATGGAATTCCATGAGAATGTCGCGCGTGCGATCAGTCGAGCAATCTTCTCCTACGACGATCTCATAATCAAAGTTGACCTTCTGGGCCAAGATACTCTCGAGCGCTTGCGCAATGAATCGCTCATGGTTATAGGTGATCATCACCGCGCTAAGCTTCATTCCATTGCCCCACTTGTGTTGACTTTTTTGACGCTTCGCAAAAACTGTACCTTACGTTAGCGAGTATACCGTGGATGGACGTTCCAGTTGGCCGGCGAAGCGTAAATAACGGTTCCTGGGGTGAACAGACTACAACGCAAGCGTAGTGCCGTAGTTTCTGCATATGGACGGGACGCAGCACGAATGAGATGCTAGAACATGCGAGGGTGACCGTTGTCATCCCGAACCAGAACTACGCGTCTTTTCTGCTGCGGTGGAGAGTCAAAAGCGCGCTGCGGCAGACGTGCCAGAGCTTTGAGCAGACCCTGTTTGAAGCCTCACCGTTTGTCGACGTTCAAAGTCAGCCGCGATCCGCAGTTCGTTCAGAAACTCATCGACGTTGTCGGCCCGCACCTGAATCCGCCCGATGTTGGTTTCGAGATCTAGATCAGCAGCGGCTGCGCCGTGGCTCCTTTCACCACATTAAGAACTTAGTCCACGCCATCAACGATTACATCGACAATCACAACCGAACCCGCGAGTCTTCGTTAGACGCACTACACCGGCTTAAAGCATCATGGCGGTCAAGACTGACAACCATCTTGCCCCAAGCTTCGCCTTCAGTGAAAATGGAAGCGCGAAGAGCGGTCACATTTAATTGCAGCCGCAGCCCGTTTAACAACACCATGTCACCAGAGACGATGCCAACGGTTAGCGTTATTGTGCCGAACTACAATCATGGGCGCTACCTACGTCGTCGCATTGATACCATCCTGGCACAGACCTACCCGGACTTTGAATTGATACTCTTGGATGACTGCTCGGCGGACAATAGCCGGGAGATTCTTGCGTCCTATAGGGACAATCCCAAAGTGAGGGTCGAATTCAACGCGAGGAATTCCGGGACCCCATACAAGCAGTGGAACAAGGGCGTGCAGATGGCACGTGGGCGCTATATTTGGATCGCTGAATCCGACGATTACGCCGATGTTTGCTTCCTTGCTCAGATGGTTCCGATCCTTGAGCAACAGCCGGAAGTGACGTTCGCTTATTGCCGCTCTTGGAGAGTTGGGGAAAATGATAAACGTTTTGGCTTTGCCGATTCGTACTTGGAGCACCTGGACGCGAATCATTGGACGGCCAACTTCGTCGTGGATGGCTTTGAGGAATGCAGCCGGTTCTTTGTGCTTTCCCCGACGGTCCCGAACGCGAGCTCGGCACTCTTTCGCAAGAACATCTACGAGCGGGTAGGCCGAGCTGACGAGGGATTGTGCCTTTGTGCCGATTGGAAGGTCTGGGCTGCAATGGCGCTCGAAGGCAAAATCGCTTATCTTGCTGAGCCCTTGAATTACTATCGGTCACACCGCGAAAATGCCCGCACGCGCAGCGCAGCAGGGGCGCTGGACATCGGCGAATATTTTTACGTGATGCTATCGGTTGTGGATCGTGTCGCTCCACCAAATACCCTTACAGAAAAAGCCGCAGTCAATGAGATCCTCAACCGCCTGCCTTCCACGCTTGATCCTCTTGAACGGATCCGAGTCGCTAGGCAATCGCTGACTTATATCGAAGATTGGAACCTGCGATACAATCCATATGTACCCCGCAAGGTAATGCGCACGCATTTTATGAATTGGGCGTTCGCGCTGCTTCACAACGAATTCGCCATTTCCCCTCCGAGCCGCTGGAGATTCTTTTTACACAGATGCCGCTTCTGTCGAAGCTACTTTCCCGAAATGAGTTGGAAACTGAGACTCGTAAACCTGCTGCGAGTGCTCGGCGCGCCTATTGTCGGCTACCAGCACAGGCATTGGCCCGACGAGGCATACGCGCGAATAATCCGAATGCTACAAGCAGGAAATCTCCGGCGGCCCCGCGCCGACACGTAAGGCGGACCGGAATCGCTTTTACGTCAGGTTGCGGTAGGCGAGTGGGAAGCCGTCGCAAGCAGGAGTGGAATCCACCAATGTGGTGGAAGAGCTCGCGCGAAAAGCGGACTTTCGTCAATCGTGCTTAGGAAAGGCAGCGAACCTCGGAAAGGTTGAGCTCATGGTCTCTCGAGAATCGCGTCGCCCATTCAGGAACGCCACTGGGCGTTAATTGTTGTGTTCTTCGGGGCAGGGGGCATGGCAGCAGGTCGCTTGTTGAGTGAGAGGCAAGAAAGAATCGAGAATTCTCAAAACTGAGATTTGAAAGGGATGAAAGATGAACGTGAAAGGTAGACGAGAATCATCCCGAAACTCAAGCGCAGCGGCGTCCAAAAAAGCCGGTGAGCGACGGCTACTGAGCGTTCGGCGGGAATCTAAGCAATCACAGGTAAAGAACGTTAGGCGAGGGCGCCGTGGTCGACCTAAAAAAGGATTCTGCGTTCGGTACGTCAATGATCCCACCCACTCATGCGAAGCTACACAGAATCGAAACTGGCTTATAATGCTCTAGCCGATGTTCAAGAATGTGTCGCGGCCTTGCAGAGCTATTTTGACACAGCTAGGAAATATCTCACTCGCATGCTGACTGTTTTCTCAACCCCCAAGCCGTTTCATGGTCACAGCGGCATCATCCAGCGCAACGCCCTCAAGAGTTGGACGTTGCTGCACCCGGACGTCGAGGTGATCCTCTTTGGCGATGAAGATGGAACTGCCGAAACTTGCCTGGATTTAGGCATTCGGTACGAACCCAAAGTCCAACGCAACGAAAATGGCACCAAGCATCTCAACTATATTTTCGACCGCGCCCACGAAATATCCCAGCATAACATTCTCTGTTATGCGAACTGCGACATAATGCTCACGTCAGATTTTCGCGCAGCGCTCGAGTTGACCTCCAGAACTTACCGTGAATTCCTTATGATCGGGCGACGCTGGGACACGAATATAACGGAGCCATGGGACTTTAGGCAAGCTGACTGGGACCATCAATTGCGATCTCTGGCCCTCAGCAAGGGCAAAAAGAATGGGCCGAAATGGGTCGATTATTTCTGCTTCTCCCGGGATCTCTATTATGGAAAAATGCCGCCCTTCTTAATCGGTCGTCACGGTTGGGATCCTTGGCTCACTTGGTATGCCCGCAAGAGTGGAGTGCGATTGATTGATGCGAGCGGGATGGTTGTGGCAGTGCATCAAAACCACGATTACGCTTACTTGAGACAGGGAACCGCGTCCTTACACGCGCATGCTGAGGTGCTTTACAACTTGAGTCTGGGAGGCGACAGTGCATTCCAGTACTACACGGTTGATGCGGCGACGGACAAGCTTTTGCGAGGGCACCTAAGGCCTAATCGATTGGCCTGGCTTGGCCCCATCAAGTCTCGAGTCACCCTAGGCTTCTACCAGATTTGGTTTTCCTTCCTGAACATTACTCGGCCCATTCGTCAGCGGCTCGGGCTCCGAGGGCAGTTCCTTGCGAACAAGTCTTAGGGCTATCTGAGATTCTAAAATGTAAGTGAGAACCGACATCATTTCCCCGGAATATCATTCAGGTCTTCCATGCAATTCACTCTACACTACAAGCGAGCATTCTTGGCGGTGTTCCGACGCCAATTTCTCGAGCTCGATGAGTGTTCGAGTTTGCGTAGTACAATAAGCGGCAGTGCGTTCGAGAGTTCCCGAGGTTGCCGTTCTTTTTGTGTCTAGTTCTTCTTACTCTTCTTACGGTCCAGGCCGCAGGGACGTTATTGGTGTTGGGATGAAATGGCTACTCAAGAATATTCGCGGACGTACAGCCTATGCACTGCGGAATCCTGGCTATGCATTTTCAACACTCTATCGAGAGTTGACGCTCAGTGACGAGAGGTTTCTCGCTCGAATCTGCGGTGTTTCCCCGCTCACGATACGAAGATTTCTGGATGAACCTGGGAATACTCCTGAATTTGCACAGCATATCGGAAACGCGGTAGAAGAGGTCCGTGCACTTTCGATCCAAAGCGCTGATCTTTATGGAAAGAGGGTTTTGAATCAGTACGCGGCGGTCCGCGCGCTCAAACCGTCATGCGTCGTCGAAACCGGCATCGCGAATGGAGTGTCGTCATCCTATTTACTCCTCGCGCTGCAAAAGAATGGCAAGGGTCAACTTCACTCCATTGGTCTTGCCGATCCTGCGTTTTTGCCCGCGGGCAAAACCCCCGGTTGGCTAGTTCCAGAGTGGCTGCGTTCTCGCTGGAGTATCCACCTCGGCGATTCGAAGGAAGTTCTGCCGAATTTGTTTGCCCGGATCGACCAGCCTTCCATTTTCATTCACGACAGCCTGCATACATATGAACATATGATTTGGGAATTCAGGGTGGCCTATCCTCATTTACCACCTGGCGGCCTGCTTTTCGCGGACGATGCGCTTTGGAACGACTCATTCGCCGACTTTGCCCGCGAAGTTCACTCGTCTGAAGCTCGGATTCTACGCGGCGTTGGTTTTCTGCGCAAAAATTGAAAGTAATCATCATTTCGATCTGCCCCGTGCCGTGAGCTAAGGATGGTGGGAGAGTGTCTGTTGTCAGAAGGCGCATTGCGGTTTGGTGGCTTCTGGTTTTGCTGGATCGTTTTTGGTCGGCAATAAGATTATGAACCGTCTAATCTCCGATCCCAGCAAGATAGACGGCGAGCCGATAGCTAACGAGTCTTGAGGAAGTCGTTGAAGCGGGCGGCGATGGCGGGCCACGCAAAGTGGGTTTGGTATGCGACACGACTCCGGGCAGCAAGATCCATCCGATAAGCAGCATCAGACAGAACTCGAACCAGAGCGGAATTGAGATCATCAGGTTGGTCGGGTGAGACGAGGACTACGCCAGCTTCGGTAATGGGCATGGCAGTTTCGGACCCGGAATAGGCAATAACCGGTAAGCCGCAAGCAATGCCGGCAATGGCGCTGCTGCGGCGCGAAGAGATGGGGCCGCGAACAAAGAGAAGAACGTCGCAGGCGGAAAGTTTCTGAACAACTTGAGTGGGTTCTATAATGCCTTCGACTGATAGTTCCAAGGGCAAATCGCGAAACCCTTTTCGGAGCTCGGCTTCACGAAGTTCGGCGCAGCGACCGAAAATGGAAAGGCGAAGCCTCCCAAGCTTCTGCACGGCATAGCGACCTGCGGCAAGGATGATTTGAGTTTCGCGGGTGCCGGCTTTGCCGCCAGTGATGCTGAAGACGCCAATGGTGGGCACACGATCGTGCTGGAAAGACCCTTGGGGCATAGCTTGAATCGGCAGGTTGGGCCCGACAGGGACAAAAACAGCATTCGGCGGGGAACCGGTCAGCCATGAGACTCTTTCGGGCGGAACGGTAAAGACCGCGAGATCAGCGAGGGCTAACGCGCGGCGCATCGTGCAAACCTGGTCGAAACGCCGAACAGAATCGACGAGGCGGGTGCCGGGGTACGGTTCGACGTCATGAAAGACGATGCCCACGTGGGTACCTGCAGATTTCAGGATCTTCAGCACTTGTAGAACTTTTTGCGGGAAGCCCCGTGCGGACCAAGCCAGGGCGGTGTATTGAACCAGCACGCAAGTACCACGCCATTTGCTGGCTGCTAGCCGTAGTGCCTGAAGCGCGTCTGGCCAGCCTTGAAGTTTCCAGGAGACGCGATGGATTTCCAATTGAATATCGTGAACCTGGAGAGCGGCGGCGAGATATCGGCAGTATTCCTCAACAGCATCCGTGGGTTCGTCTTTGCGCCCAAGCAACGCGATGCAAGGAATGGTCAAAGGCCGGAATTTCCCTGTAAGTAGGCTGTGGATTGTGGTGAGGTGGTGTGGCCGAGCAAGATGCAGAGACACTGCTTGAATCGCACCGCGCCCCGGACGGGCTGATGATGCGGATCATCGAAAAACGAGTGGCCCTGAATCCATCTGTTCGCGTCACAGTAAATGACGTAATCCGAGGCAAGCAACTTGCAGACCTGTGCGACGTGCTTAGTTCCGACAGCCTCCTAGCGGAGTTGGGCCGTCGCGGCACGTCGAGTTCGACCATGGGTCTTCCGCGAGGGTTAAAGCGAAACTTTTTTGCAACCGGCTCGACGACCCGCGGATATTGCTGTTGGCAAGATTCGACAAGGCTTTCTCGCACAGTCATGGCGTGGCCTTCAGCGTAGGTCTGGACGGGGGCTTTTGCGCGAGCATGGCAAATCGGTCGCTCATTCGGAGCAGTTTGCTGAGGTGAGCGACAAAACGCAAGCCCGCATGCTGCCACCAGGAAGCACCGGCGTCAATGTTGGTCGAGAGCGGACTGGGTTCGACCCACAGAAGCTCCTTCACAGTGAACCCGGCTTTCTTGATGCAAAGCGCCAAACTGTGCGGAGTGAATCCCCATAGATGCCAGGGGACATCGTCAATCGGACACCATGGCTGGCCTGTGAGACGGCGCTTGGCTTTCACGACGCGCTGAATGAGGCCTCGCGCGTTGGGGGTAGTGAGGAGGAGAATGCCACCAGGCTGCAGGACGCGCCATGCTTCACGAAGTTCGGAGACCGGATCGGAGACGTGTTCAATGACGTCATGAAAGGTCACGGCGGAAAAGCGTGCGTCGGGAAAATGGGCAGATTTGAGGCTGCCATGAAAGACTTCAAATCCGAGAGAACGGGTTACGTGAAGATATGCAGCGTGGTTGGGTTCGACGCCTGCGACAGAAAAACCGCGGGCATGTGCGTCCTCGAGGAAGAATCCACTGTAACTGCCGACATCGAGCAGCGTACCGCTGCTGCAACCATGGAGTGCCAGAAAGTCGAGAAAATTTTCGTTCTCCGCTTTTTTCCAGGGAGGAGGAATACCCGGGTTAAAGGTTAGGAGGGCGTCGCTGTCATACAGAGATATCAGTTCTTGCTCGGAGGGCCGCTCGGCAGTGAAGAGCACGCCACAACAGTCACATTCGTCGATACGCAGATCGTTCCGCCGCCAGACTGGGCGTGAGGTGCTGGCATCACAGATCAGGCAAGTCATCGAACCCGTAAATCCGGAGTCAAAATCATATCGGGGGTAGTTTACAGGGCTTAGCAGGCGTTGTCATAGTGGTTGGCTCGCTGTCTCGATGAGGTTCTTGGGGCGTGTACTGCTCAGAGTCCGTCTCATCTCGTCACGATGGCAACCTTCTGGTCTCCGGTGTAGTGCTTTCGCTTTGGCTTAGCTTTTGTCGGCCGTGCGTTGGGGAAAGGAGAAACAAGTTGCCTAACAAGGCCTTTAAGTCTAGTCTTATCTGTGAAACAAAATGGGTATTGTCTTGCTTAGCTAACCGCCTCCGTAACCCCATTAACAGAAACGCCAAATTACTAAAGGCCCAGTCAGGGTAGATGTTAGATGACATCCACAAGGAAGCCGCAGTTGTTACCTCTTACTGGAGTTCGCTTTTTCCTTGCTCTTTGGGTTGTGGCTTTCCACCAGCCATTTTTCCCAGATTTCCGGTGGCTAGCACGGTTCCCAGTCCCTGTTCCTGTTCTCATTCGGAGTGGTTTTTTGGCCGTAGGAGTTTTCTTCGTGCTGTCTGGGTTTGTTCTCTCATACAACTATCCGCTGGGAGAGGATTGGTCTTGGAAAACCGTGGCGAAGTTTGGAATGGCTAGATTCGCCAGAATCTATCCGGCCTATTGTGTTGGGTTGCTGCTATGCGCACCCTTTGCTGCCCATCCCCTTTTGAAGCAGTTCTCACTAGCGAAACTGGGGAGCTTCTTGACGGTGGCCTCTCTAAATTGGACGCTCATGCAAGCATGGTTCCCAAGCACAGCTCAGAGTTGGAACGGGCCGGGGTGGTCATTATCTGTCGAGACCTTTTTTTACTGTTGTTTCCCGCTTGTCGGTGTCACCCTGTGGAGACTCTCTCGCCCTTCTAGCATTCTTGTTGCTAGTTTACTTCTTTGGGCGGGCTCGCTGGTTGTTCCACTCCTGGCTGTCGTGGTGCCACTGACAGGCCAATTCTGGGTCAGCCTGATAGCGTACGATCCCTTACTGCACCTTCCTCAATTCTGCATTGGTATATTTATCGGCAGAACTTACGATTTGTTGCACAGCAAGAACAGCATTTTGCTGGGACGCGGCTATTATTTGTATATACCCGGCCTATTCTTAGAGGTAATAGCGATATCATTTTACAAGTCTCTGGGCGGTAACTTTTTTGCTCTCCATAATGGGCTTCTCTTGCCACTTCACACGCTTACAATTCTTGGCTTGTCTTTAGGTGGTGGAACCCTTGCTCGTTTTCTCTCATTTCGTCCATTGCTGTTTTTGGGCAATGCCAGCTACGCTCTCTATATTCTCCATATGCCTGTCGCAAACTGGATGAAGTACATCAGCCAACAGGTGTTCTCCACGAAGCTCGAAGGGTTCGGTGCCACGGCGTTCTATATCGTTGTTGTTGTCTGCCTATCCTCAATTGTTTTCAAGACGATTGAGGAGCCAGCCAGTCACATTCTTAAGAAACGGTCCGCCCGGGTGAGCGTTCGTCGCTCATTGCACTCTCCACTGTAGGTTTAGCCCTGTTTCCAAGGCAGCAACTGCGTGCGTTGTGACGGGGTAGCTGCATAGTATGGCGCGCATGTGGGAGCGTCCTACATGGCTCGCAGCAGATTCGACGCTTGTAAAAGGCGTTTGACACTGGGCCAGCAATATTCGCATCAGTACGACGCGCCGTTCACCCCGCGCATTAGGACGCGGAATCACCCGGCACCTCGCGAGATAAACGTGACCGGCTCCACCGATCAGGAAGGGCTCAAAAAAATGCTAGTTTGAGGCTTTCAGCACAAAGACATGGTGGTCACCTACAATCGATTCAACTGGAAAAACACGGGCGACAAGGCCCATGAGCAAGGAGACAGATTTTCGGCAGTTCTGAAAACCGTCTGGTGGAAACAAAAGATGCTGTTGCAATTGCAGCTCTGAAAGTCGAAGAAACTGACGTTTAAACAGGTCGAAAAAAATAGGCGAGATATGGCTAGGTTCGCTCTGCTCGTCCATCGCGCGAATCCTGCCATATCGAAGATGTTTAATGCGAGCGGGGAGGCAATCTACGTTGGGAGTTGTAAGAACTGCAACACCGGTGGGTGACAGAAGCCGTCTGACGTTCCGCAGGAAGCCGATAGGGCTCTCTACATGTTCGATCACTTCTATAGCAGTGACGATGTCAAATGAATTTACTCCCAGGCTTGTGGCAAAATCAGGTTGGTCAAAATTGATGACGATGTGAGGGACCTTTGCTTCAAACGTGTCCGAACTCAGGTCTGCCGCCAGTACCTCACAACCCATGTTTTGCAAGCGTTCCGCCATTGCTCCATACCCAGTGCCTAAATCGATAGCGTTGATGCCGCGACGGGCTAATCTGGACAATACAAATTCGCCTACAAATTCGTGCAACCCGCCTGGTGTAATCGGACGAATCACCCTGTATACGCTCCGTCTGCACGGCCTCAGGATGCCCCCCGGGCCATCTCTCATCGCCGGTTTTGCAATAGCTAGGGCCACGTCGAAGGTCACCACGTGCAGCGAGCGGAAATTATTGTAGCCAATGAGTCAGTCGCGAAAAGCAAAACCAAACTACTCCAGGACCACGCCCGAAAGTAACCCACGCTAGGGTAGTGACCTTCCTTAGACATAATACCGTCCACGAACCTTCAGGTCACTGCTCTTTTCGAAACACAAACATGCCATGTGTCGCTAAGGAGGCGGAACAAACTCTTGCCACAGCCGGCTCGATCCAGATCGAAAGAGGAACCGTAATGTGGCGCAGTTGCCAATAGACGCGGTGTGCGATAGATGATCTCCGCGATGAGAAATGGTAGGAACTGGATTGTATTTCTTTGACAAGACTCCCTTTTTCCCCATATAAGGTCCGTGCTAAACCTGCATAGAGGCGATCAGCAAGGAGAAATTCCTGTCCGAACCACTCGATTAGGGAGGCTCCGCAATTCTCGACTTCGTTGATCCAATCCCGCGGTTCTCGAGGAAAAACGTGTGAATCCTTGCGAATGTCTGGCTCTTTCCCACAGATCACCTCCATCAATATCAGTCTGCCCCCTGGCCTGATAACGCGAACCATTTCTCGAAGAGCCTTCGACTGGAGCTCGTAAGGAATGTGTTGCACCACGGTGATGTCCGATAAGCAATCGAAAGCAGCATCAGAAAAAGGCAATCGTTGGGCTAGACCTGCCGTGAGAGGAGCTTGGGTATGATGCGAGCGGGCAATTCGAAGCATGCCGAAAGTAGCATCCACGCCCACGGCGGAGAAACCGAGTTCTCCGTAGCGTCTGACCCAACGCCCTGTCCCACAACCCACATCCAGAAATCGCGCTCCAGGCTGGACTTTAGCGAGCGCGATCGCACGCCGAAGAGCACGATATTGCAATTTGTCGATGGCATGGTTGAACCATGGTGGCGCTAGTGGATGCAATATAGGGGCGAATCCCGAGACATCTGCCGAATCATCGCCATTCGCTAAACTCGACCAGTATTCCTTTGGGGAGTACATTTTCCTATTCGGCGCATCTATCCGACTAAGCTTACGCCCGTCCCTTCTTATCCGAAGCAGCATTTAGGATACCAAATCAACGGGGTTGAACATGCGGAACAGATCCTCCGAAGTCTTCCGTCGCAGGAGGATGTTCTGAGCTCATGTGGATGACTTTGGCTTTCGAACTGACTATAGCTCGCCCAAAGCATTCCGTGGAACAATGGCGTGGGTGCACAATTCGCAGGTGCCGCTCCAGAGGGAAAAATGGTGATCAACAAATCCGACAGAGAACCTAGCATTCCGTCATGAGGACGCTGGGAACGCTTCCGTCGCTCAGGACTTCTCGAAACCCACTTGTGACGCTTGGATTATTCCTGGCGGTGA
The DNA here is from genome assembly GCA_963701055.1 of Candidatus Acidiferrales bacterium. GTDB lineage: Bacteria > Acidobacteriota > Terriglobia > Acidiferrales > UBA7541 > Acidiferrum. Next base: position 6,987,642 of record OY969563.1, read on the forward strand.
TTTTTCTTGGCTATAAGGCTGCGGGAGCCATCCTGGTGGGAGACCTAAACGTGCTGGCTTTCGCCGCGCTCCTTTTCGTAGGTGGAGCGGTTGTGATCGCGGTCTTTAATGATTGGCACAGAGGTTTGTATCTTCTGTTTGCCTGGATTCTTTTCGAGGATTTCGTTCGGAAATATCTCGGCAATAACATGGTCATCTTTTTCGCCAAAGATGCACTGGCAATTATCCTCTATCTTTCCTTTTTCCGCGCCAAACGTGCCGAGAAATTTCGCATTCCGTTCCGAATTCCCTTGCTGCTGTTGTTCTGGGTTGGACTGATGCAGATATTTAATCCCGCTTCGACTAGCATTTTCTTTGGCATTCTGGGGATGAAGATCTATTTCTTGTATGTTCCGCTCATTTATGTCGGATACACGATGATCGAATCCGAGGACGATCTGCGCCGCTTTTATTTCTTTGCTAGCGTTCTCATTCTGATTGTCGCTGCGCTGGGAATCGCACAATCCATCATCGGGCCAACCTTTTTAAATCCCGCTCATTTACAGGAGGACATCCGCGAATTGAGCACGCTTTACCGGGTAGCTTCCTCGGGTGCAACGGCTTACCGTCCCAACTCCGTGTTCGTCAGCACTGGCCGTTTTCAGGATTTTCTGTCGTTCGCATGGGTGATCTCCATGGGCTTCGGAGGCTATATTTTGCTGCGTGGCCGCCAAGGCCGCGCCCTCGCTTTCACCACGATGAGTGTAGTTTCGGCAGCCTCATTGATGTCCGCCTCGAAAGGGGTCTTCTTGTGGACCTTTGGAATCGCACTCATCTTTGCGGCGGGTTTTATCTGGGGTGCGCCTTGGCGTCAGCGCCAAGCCACCCAAGCATTGCGCGCGATCCAGCGAACCGCACTTGGTTTAGGTGTTGGGATCATCCTCCTCTTGACGCTGTTTCCAGAGGAACTTGGCTCCAGGCTGTTATTCTATTCCGATACCCTCATGCCGAATAGCCCAGGAAGTCAACTGACCGAGCGTATACAGACTTATCCCCTGGCCAACTTGAAATACGCTTTTACCTTTCCCCGCTGGCCGTATGGTTATGGAATCGGTACATGCTCGCTTGGCACTCAGTATGTGATTCGCATCATGCACGCGACGCCGATGCATATCGGCGTCGAGAGTGGTTTTGGCAATTTGATGCTGGAACTTGGTATTGTCGGCCTCGTTCTTTGGATCGTGCTCGGCTTATCCATTGCAATTTCGGCTTGGAAGGTCGTGAGAGAGCTCCGAGGTACACCCTGGTTCCCACTAGCATTTGCCATTTGGCTTTATGTCATTTTTCTCTTCTTTCCGCAGATGTTTTTCGGTGCCAGCGCCTATCAGGACTTCCTCTTGAACGCCTACCTGTGGTTACAGCTTGGCATACTCTATCGACTACGGATCATCGCGAAAAAGATGCTAGTGGTCCAGGCAATACCAGGGCAGGGCTGAGGTGCGGCTGGCAGTCGTTTCTCCGTTCTTGGACCGCCAGCACGGGACAGAACTCTGTGTCAGTGAACAAATCGAGCGCCTTGCCCGGCAGTATCACTGGAGCATCGACCTTTACTCGCAAAAGGTTTCACAACTCAGCGGAGTTCGTCCTGCATCTGGGGCTTCTCACAACTCAACGGATTCCATCCTGTGGCACAAAGTCTCCGATATTCCCGGACCTCATCTGCTCAAATACCTTTGGTGGTTCTCTGCCAATCACTGGCAACGGTGGCGGGACCGGCGCTCCGGCAGAGTTCGCCCTGATCTCGTCTATTCTCCGGGAATCAATTGTTTCGATGCGGACGTGATTGTCGTCCACATCGTTTTTCACGCGTTCTATGAGCGAGTTCGGTCCGAGCTCTCCCTGAATCGTGTTCCTCTTCAGAGCTGGCCGCGCCTGATTCACCGCAAGCTGTACTACAAACTCGTCATGTTTCTCGAACGGAAAGGTCTACCGCAACCGCGGTGTCCGGCTCGTGGCAGTATCCTCTCTTGTTGCTGCGCAATTGAAATCACACTTTCAGACGAGACGACGCTACCGTCATCCCAAATGCCGTGGACACCGTCCGGTTTACACCGGAAGAGCGAATTTCCAAAAGGAACGTGTCCAGGCGATCTCTTTCGTATTCCGAAAACGATTTCGTCTCACTGCTCATCGGCAATGATTGGAAAAAGAAGGGCCTCGATACTCTTCTCAAGGCCCTCGCTTCGCTCACCGATCTTCCCCTACGCGTGCTCGTTGTTGGCACCGATGACCCGAATTTCTATCGCCCTTTACTCGATCAACTTGCCTTGCGAGATCGGGTCCGCTTTGAGAAACCCTCCGCAGACGTTTTATCCTTTTATGCTGCTGCCGATCTCTACGTCGGCCCCTCTTTGGAAGACGCTTTCAATCTGCCCATGCTCGAGGCTATGGCGTGCGGTCTCCCCGTGATTGCTAGCGTTCAAGCCGGCGCCAGCGAGAATGTCCGCGACAACGAGACGGGCTTGCTCTTGCTTGACCCGCGGGATCCCGTCCAACTTGTCCGGCTCATCCGCCGATTGTTCGACGACGTAGAGCTGCGCGGAAGAATTGGTGAAGCTGCTTCACGGTATGTTCGGGATAATTGCAATTGGGACCAGAACGTGGCTAGAACGAGAGACTTTCTTGAGGCAACGCTACGACAACACTCCTCGTGGTGAACATCTTTCGCAGAGCGTCCGTGGTTAAGGTTCAAGAAGCGCATTCTTGTTCGCTCCGCGGCTTTTTCCGCGCCAGAAGGAGCACGGTCGTTGGGCAATGGGTGCCAGTCACTACTTTGCTCGAATCCAAAAAGTAGTCTAGATACGCAATCCACGAAAAAAAAATCGGAGCCGGCAAGTGGGTTGCTCGCCGCCACCATCGAATCATCCGGGCAGCCCTTCGGGAAAACTCGAACTCCGCGAAAGCGAACCTCTGAACTTCAAAATTGCTATTCGCGAGTACGGACACGATTTCGTGCAATTGGTAGCCCTCGCGTTTATGCCCCCACGCAAGATCCTCGTTCACTTCGCCGGGTGGCACAGGCACCGAAATTATCAATCTTCCGTCGGAGCGCAGTATACGATGGATCTCACCGAGCGCAGCTCGGTCGTCTGTTATGTGTTCTAGGACTTCAAGAAACAATACGGTATCGAGATGCTCATCAGCAAACGGGAGAGTCGGAAGGGATGCCGTGGCAAAACCAACGTTCCGCAAATCCTGGTGCCGGGCGCACGTGCGCTCAAGCGAATCACGATCGACATCAATCTCTATCAGATACCTTGCGCGCGCGCTCATGTGGCGCACGAAGACTCCCGGGCCGCAACCGATATCCGCGGCGATTCCGAGAGCATCTCCTAGAAACTCGTGAACCAATTTGTGTTTGGTCGGTCTCTGGATGGCCACGGCGTCGGCCACGATGAGATGATACAGCCTCCACACCCAATAATGCTTAGCGAGCCGTTTCCACATACCACCTTTACTGCTCACAACGGGTTCGCCGCCGCTGCCCGTGTTGCCATAGACGCGGCCGAATCTTGATAGAGTTCGATGTGCGCATTCACCATGAGCTCTAGTATAAATGAATACAGGGCCCGGGTATGTGCTACGGCGCCGACTCGGTCAAACAATACCAGAGGTCTCGCATGCGCATAGCACTGTTCACGCCGTTCTCCCCTGACATCGGCGGCGGGTCCGTACAGTTGAGGAGCCACCTGGCGCAACTATCCGATCTGGCTGTCGAATGGTTCTATCTCGCAGCTGCTCCAGTCGGCGGAGAACACCGCCATTGGTTGGGCCGCCCACTGACCTCCACGCAACTTGCCTCGGATCTATCTGCCAGAAGTGGCTTTCTGCCTGGTTCTACGAAAGCGGTGCGCGAAATCGCTGAAAAACTGGACGCAGATCTTTATTGGGTTGTGGGGCATTATGAAGGCATCTCTGTCGCCGCAGAACTCCTCAGCATGGGCAGGACTGTCCATCTAACAGTCCATGACGAACCCCTGGCAATGCTGATCGTTTCCCGGCGCTTTCGCGCGCTCTGGCCGCTCATGTCACTCGTTTTTTCCCGCGTCTTAAGGGGTGCGCGTTCCGTAGACGTGACCAGCACGGCCATGCGCGATTATTTCAAACGGAGGTACAACGTAGATTCCTTCGCCCTCTACAAATATCTTCCCACACTGCCTGAGGTGCGGCCCTGTTTCTCGGACGAACATCTAACCGATAGGTCACATTGGCAAGCTCTACCATTCTGGCCCCTTCCGGCGGTTCATTCTTGCTTCCCGCAATTACGCGGCAGCACAGAAGCGCAAGCTTAGGATTGTGAGAATTGGCGCTTGTTCAGAAATGGATAAGATTTCCTCCGAAAATCCTTCCGTTTTTGAAAGCTCATGCAGATTTGTTGGAGCCGGACGCGCTTCCGTTACTCGCCAACTGCGACTTCGTTTATGCGATGTACCCGGAGGGATTCCGTTTTCAGGGTTTCCGCCGAACCAGCCTTCCCATTAAACTGTCCACTTATATTCAGGCGCAGCGCCCTATTTTTGCGCACACGCCTCCCGACAGCGGATTAGCCCAGCTCATCTGCAAATACGGTGTGGGTAGGGTTTGTTCCAGTAATAGCGAGGACGCCATCCAGCAAGCGATTCAGGCAATTTTGACAGCTAAGATCACACGCCAACATTTCGAAGCGCTAAGAAGGGATTTGATGGGTCCAAATCAGTTGCTTTTGCTTAGGAATGCTTTGACACGATAAGGTGGCCTGAAAATCCTGTAAAACCATTCGGCGTGCTTCACTTGAAGCGCAAATAGGCTATTGCGCTGATGCACGTTTTTTCGTATACGCATCAAAGCATCGACACATCGTCGAGCATCTCAAGAATTTCGGACCGGGAGTTGAACATCATTGCGTCCAAGATGGAGAGTTGCGGCTGAAAAACTGCGCGCCTTTGATCATACTGTTTCATATTCGTGGCAAGAAATGTCAGTCGCAAATTATGGCGGTCGTACTTTTTCCGGTCGAAAAAGGTTGCGCCACCTGGCGGATTTACGTACTCTGCGGCTCCCAGCGCGAGCGAAATATTGAGCGCCCACTCATCGGGTGCGTTCGCCTTCGGTAGATCTAGATTGCATTCCGAAAAAACGCGGCTGTGGAACGGAATATCCAGATAACTGCACACTCTCTCAAGCAAGTGTACATTCATGGCGGAAATCATGTGTGTTTCATATGCTAGAGCCTCGCGAAGGAAGGCATTTACCTCCTCGTAATACGGCGCAATCTTCTTGTAATGCTCGATTTGCGCCAGAATCAGTTCACGCCATGGCTCGCCCACGCGGATGGCAACCTGATTAATAGGGGTCTCGCGATTATGTTTTTCGAGAGGCACTTTGATATATTGCCAGCCTTCGCGCGGTTTTAGAATGCGATTACGCTCGATCCAGCCGTGCCTAATGAACTGTGGGGTATCAAATACAACCCATTCATCGGTATGCTTGATCAAAGAAAAATATCCCAAGTGGGGCAAGAAATAAGGCTGCATAATACCGAGCTTCGGTATACTTTGCATAAATCAATGTTTCGCAAACTGCCTTGTCTGGGTGACGGCCGATAGGAATATGGCGGCCTGTCGCTTCATGTCCGAGGGTGTGTATCTCTGATCACAGAGCAGCGTCAGAATCCGTCGCGACAGCAAATGACTCTCGTGATGATGCTCGGGAACAATGCCGTCGATGCGCCAGTGGACCGGCGGATAGATTTTTTCATTATAGAGACACTCCAAAACTGCGTCCCGCTGGGCGGCATCCACACGGACAGGAAAACCTATTGGGACTGTATCCTCGCCCAGAACAGGGAATACCGCGAAATCGGTCAAAGGCTCAGCAAGCGTCAGGTAATTTTCTCGGCGCACCGTTCTCATGGATTGGTAATCGATCCCGGTCTCGATCAACACTCTCGTTAGGTCGCTTGAACGAAAGAGTCCTACAGGGAAAGTCTCCTCCACTTGGCGGAATAAAAGAAACCATCGGTTTTCTCCGCCCAAGAGGTCAAATTCCCTCCGCATTTGTGACATAGCTAAGGCAGCCTTCCACCAGCCAGTCGGAGGAGGGTGCAACGGTTGGCGACGGATGCCGTCTATGCGCGAACTTGTCAGCACGCCGCCATCGGGCACTCCGACGAATTTGCGGGGACTATAAACGACGCATAAACTTTCAGGGTATAGTTGTTTGATAAATAGAGCCTGGCTGGCGTCCTCTATGATTACGGCCCCGCGCATCTTCAACAGGTCGGCTGGGAAATTCATATTCGCAAATCCGAAGTAGTGAATCACTAGAACTAAGTCTCCCGGGTGAACATCGGCGATCCATCCAAGCGTCCGAGGGCTAAAGTTGGGCCCAGCATCGTAATAACGGACCGGAATCCCCAAGATTCGGAAGGGATCGAGGATGGCACCGCACAGGTACGATGGCAGCCAGGCAACTCTTGGGTTCACAGACTGGCATACTGCGTAAAACGCACAACGTGCGCCAAGGAAATATTCTATAAACGAACCGACAAACGGCGATGGCTGATCACCTTTTGTGAGCGACACGGGTTCCAGCCCGAAAAGGCCCCCAATTACTTCAGCATTGGAAGAAGGCATATTAGATACTTTGGTCTCGCGGTCGACACTTCGTAGTCCACGGCCTCGCGCCAGTTTATCTTGGTCGCACAGCGGTTACTATCGCAATCAATATGCCGATGTGAACGATGTGTCGACGGTTGAAAACAATGCCATCGTGTTTGTAATAGGACCTGGTGTTGAAGAGGCCTTTGGTATCTCTGCAGTGTGATAGCTCGCACAACCACAGGAATAGACGCTATACTACCGCGCGGCAGTTGCTTCGGGTACTGCCAATTCACGAGTCTGGAGAGTGAGAATGTTCCGAGAAAGTGGCGCTTGGCGGTGTGGGGTTTTTCTCTTTTGTACGGCTTTTTGCATAATCATTCTCGTAGCAGGTTGCGCGAGCCAGGGGCCCGCCGACGTAGCCATAAGCCCGACATCTGTGGCCATCGGCACGGGCCAAACGGTCCAATTTACGCCCATCGTTACGAACGACTCGTCAGGAGTCAGTTGGTCCGCTACGGCTGGAACGATTAACGCAAACGGCAATTACACCGCGCCATCTGGATCAGTTAGCATGACGGTCACGATAACGGCCACGAGCCTGAAAGACCACAGCAAGGCGGCAAGCGCGACCGTCAACGTCGTAGCACCGGGGCAAGTGACGCCGACGGCAAACAAGCAGGTAGCGAGCTATGCCATTTCGCCAGCTGCGGCGGGGAACGTTTTTGTGCAGTTTGGCACCGATACAAACTACGGCTTTACGACGTGGACGCAGCCGGTCCCCACGGGGGGAGGGCCAGTGAGCTTGTTCGTGGCGGGAATGAAGGGAAACACGCTCTACCACATGAGCGGAGTGGTACAGTTCGCCGATGGGACGCAATATATGGACCGGGACCAGACATTCACGACGCAGGCTCTGCCAGCGGCGCAATTGCCAGTGATAACGACGACAACGTCGCCGGAGCAGACGCCGCAAGGCGGGGTCGAGCTCTTGGATCTGACCGTGCCTCCTTCGCAACCTCCTCCGGCCACGGTCGCCGTTACGGATCTCGACGGAAACATTCTCTGGAGCTACAATCCCGGCTTTACGGCTGTCTCTCCGAATCCAATCAAGTTGCTGCCCAATGGACATTTCCTGATTAATTACAGCGATGTGCCACTGACGAACTCAGTCCTGCAGGAGGTGGACCTGACTGGGACGGTGATTTGGCAAATGACCGCGGCGGACCTCAACAAAGCGCTGGCAGCAGCAACTTGTGCCGGATGTAATATCACCGTCGTTGGCACGCACCATGACTTCGTTGAGCTGCCGAACGGCCACTTGATCGTGATTGCACAGACCCAGCAAGTCATTTCCGGAACTACCGTATCCGGAGATGTGCTGATCGACTTGGACCAAAATCACAATCCGGTCTGGCTTTGGAACGAATTCGACCACCTGGACATCAACCGGCGGCCGTACATGTACCCGGACTGGACTCACACGAACGCCATTCTCTATTCGCCGGACGACGGAAATTTAATCATCTCCATCCGCCATCAGAACTGGCTGGTGAAGGTGGATTACGCAAATGGAACTGGCGCGGGAGATATCATATGGCACCTGGGTTATCAGGGAGATTTCACGCTGGTTGGAGGAACGGATCCGACGGACTGGTTCTATGCTCAGCACGGTCCCTCGTTTACTACCACCAACACGACAGGCAACTTCGGGCTCGCGATGTTTGATAACGGCGATGACCGATTTTTCCCTTCGGGTCAGGTGCAGTGCACTGCAGCTTCAGCTAGCTGCTATAGTACCGTGCCGATTTTCAATATCGATGAAACGGCAATGACCGCGACCTTTACCTTTCATCTAACAGCGCCGACGTACTCGTTTTTCGGGGGGAATAATGCGGTCTTGAAAAACGGGGACGTGGAGTTTTGCGAATCGGCCGAGTCCGCCACTGTGTTGGCAGGAGACGTTTACGAGATTACACAGGGTGGCAGCGCGCAAACCGTCTGGCATATGAAGATTACCGGTCAGTGGGTATATAGAGGCCAGAGGATTCCGAGCATGTACCCCGGGGTGCAATGGTGAAAATGAGACGAAATGAAGGTGAAGAAGAAAAAAAGGAGCTTTCCATATCACTCGGGAAACGACCCCGCGGAGGGGCGTGAGGTGGGAGTAATACTCCTCCGCCTCAATTACAGCCACTTTCACCGTATCGCGACCGGCGGAATCATGATTCCGCCGGTCGCGAGTACTCTCTGTCGTGCATCTACTAATGACGGAATCATATTGTAATAGAGCGGCCGCATGCCACGAAGAGTGGCGTGTGAAGGGAGGGCGGCCCGTACCTTGTACAGAGGCATCCATTCTGGAACCTCGCTTGAGGAGGAATGGATAGCGGACCGCCCACCGTTATGTAGCTCTCTGCTATATTCCTGTCAAGAAATTTAGTCGGCTTTAGTCGGCTTCGGTCATCTATGGGCCGCGAAAGTGAGCAGTCCCGAGCTGGATCAATGTGCGCCGGGACTCCGTGCCGCCATCGCCATATCCGAAGAAAGGCCAGGCCTTGATTGCGGCAAGGTAGCGGCACCGAGTGGCAGAAATTACAAAGGTTCTGATTCTACTTCATATATACATCTGTTTACCGTCTGGTCATAATTAACTCCCGAGCCAGCTTGTCCCGATTGTTCGATTGAAGTATCGTCCTACCTCAAAGAGGCATCATAGGTGTTCCGACGACGACGCTTGAGTGTGGAAGCCTTGCCTTCTTTGCCGCCCTTTCAGTCAAAGTAACTGTTGTTCCAATCTTGTGTCTAACTTACGAGTTTGTGTTCTTCCAGCGCTGAGGAGGCGTCATGAAAAGAAAGCCCAGTGAATTGGTACTTGCGGCGGCTTCGCTAGTGTGCATTTTGGTCCTAGCTGCGTGCAACTGCGCTCCAACTTTGCGGTACATTACGATTAGCCCTGCGAGTACATTGATCGACGCCTGCACAACACAGCAATATACTGCAACCGGATATTACAGCAATGGATCAGTTACACCAAATCTGAGTGTTGCCTGGGGCTCGTCGGCACCCACCGTCGCGACGATTAACAGCACCACCGGCGTTGCCACCGCTGTTGCTTTCGGCACCACCACGATCACAGCGTCCACCCTGGGTATCTCCGCAACAAGCGCTACCCTGAATGTCCAACAGCTCAAGGCCTTGGTGGTCACGCCGCTCAATCCCACGATTGCTGCGGCAGCGACGGAGCAATTCAAGGCCTCCGGGGTCTACATTAATCCGAACGGCTCCCTCCAAACCACACCAACCGACGTGACCAGCATTTCTACCTGGACATCTGGCACCCCCGCCGTCGCAACTATCGCCACCACCGGTCTTGCCACTGCCGTCGCGAACGGCACGTCCGTCATCACTGCCAGCGTTGACTGTCTCACGGCCAACACGACCCTCACCGTCGGACCCGCTACGCCTGTTCCTGTTTCGCTGGTGATTACTGCCACACCTTCCACGATCGCTGCCGGCGGCATTTCATATCTCGCGGTTCAAGAGAAGTGGAGCGACAACTCCCTGCACAATCCTTCGGGAACCGTTGCTTGGACTTCGAGCGCAGCTGGTACAGCTGGCGTCGTCTCCGCAATCGCGCCTTCCCCGACGTATGACGGCATTGCTGCCGGTGTGGCTGCAGGACCTGCCACCATCACGGCCACCGAAGGGACACTCACCGGAACTGTGGCCCTTATGGTGACTCAGGGCACAACTAAATACGCCATAGTTTCCAACAATGGCAGCGGTTACATTCAGGGGTACTCGGTTAATACTGCCACAAGCCCGTTTTTGACTTCATTGGGTACCTCCAGCAACGTCAATCTCCCTGGACCGTATCAGTCCTTCCTCCATCCCTCGGGCAACTTTATGTATGAGCTCTATTCGTCCAGTTTAGTCGCCCTCTTCGACATCGACGCCACAGCCGGGACAATTACCCAGAATATGCATCCAACCACCACGGGGACGGACCCTAAGGGGGGTACTGGGGCTACCACCAACTACGCCACCGTAGATCCCTATGGACGTTTCATGTACATCACCGAGCACTCCACGGTTGACAACATCTGGGCTTACACGATCAGCCCTGTCGATGGTTCCGTTCAGGATGTCCCTGGCTCGCCCTTTGGCGGCGCTGCGTTCAACCTAAGCAACCCAACATACGTAACCGTGGATCGCACCGGCCAATACCTCTTTGCCGTCAACCAGAACAGCGGCATGGTCAGTGCTTATTCGATTAACCAAACCACCGGAGCATTGACGGTTTTCGCTACCCAGCCCACTATTGCCACTGGTAGCTCGCCTCAATACGCAGCCCTCGATCCTTCCGGAACACATCTTTACGTTGCCAACTCGGGCGCGGGAAGTGTTTCGGCATACTCGATTACAGCCGGAGTACTGGCCTCTATCGGCAACACCACTGTCAGCGGCGCCACCTTGGTTTCCAACGTGGAGGTTTCTCCTGGGGACCAGTACCTCCTTGTTCTGGACAAGGGGAATGGGACGACCATTAAGGGCCAAGTTTATGGGTACGCCCTTACGGGTGGCGTTCCCGCCACAACCCCCGTCACCGGGACCCCGGTCGCAACAGGACTCGGTCCAATTGACATTGCCATCGATCCGACTGGCACCCTCGCTGCCGTCGACAACGCAGCCGACGGACCTCCAGGGTCACTCTCTATTTTCACCTACGCGTCTGGTTCGTTTACAGTCCAGCCAACGGTGCCTGCTGGCACTACGCCTCAATGGGTGACTTTCTACAACGTACCATGAGGTAGCTATGGTCCCTTTCGAGGAGTCGCACTCGCCTCGAGAGCTCAATTCAGGCTGGGGAGCCCGTTGGGCTCCCCATAGAACTCAAAAACCCGCTCGAGGGTGGAGTTTTGCAGAAGAAAGAATCACGAAGATGCCTTGAGAAACGGCAGCAACAGTGACAGGTCGATGCACGCAAGCTAGCCGAACAGCTGTCTGTGGACAACATCAAGTCGGTCTATCACGGAGAGCACGGTTTGCGAATGTTGAAAGAGCTGGCATGCATTCAGGCCCGTGTTTGAAAGCACGCGAGTCTCCGATAGGACCATGCATTGCCACTCAGGGAGGGACAATCGTCGTGCTTGTTGTTTCCGGAACGATGGGTGCCGTCACGACAGCGAAATGGAGCCACAGAAAGGAATGAAGGAATAACTGTATTTCCGCTTTGTACGCAGACAGATCCCAAACGCCTCCCAGGTCGGCAAACGAGCGCATACCAAGTTATTGACATGCAAGATCAATAGCTGTCTCTTGTCCAGCTGAAGGTGGGCGAAGGGATCAGGAAATAGCTCCGTCGCAAGGAGCTTAAGTCTCGCTCTCATTTGAACTGAATGTCTGATTTACGAATCTGAGCGTGCGAACAGGACTGTTTCTTCCTCATGGATCGTGAAATGGTCAAGGTAGAGTTTGTATCCAAGCTTCAAACCAGCAATCCAGTTGGGGATCGAGACAAAATCGTCAAGACTGTGATAAACGGAGATTGCGAGTCGTGGCCGATGGGAACGGATTGTGCGCTCTGCACCGATGAGCGCATCCATCTCCCCGCCTTCTATGTCCATCTTAATGAAGTCCACCCTCCGGAGACGGTTTGTGTCCACCAAGTTGTCGATTGAGTCCGTATGTACCTGAAAACCCTTTTCCACGGTGTGACTGCCAGGACCAGAATCTGCAAAGTGCAGCGTTCGCCCCGGCTCTCGGTGCAGTGCTTTTGGGACCAAAGAGATTTTCTGAGCTAGTTGGGGATTCAGGTCCAGATTTTTCTTCAGGATCTCTATGTTGGTTGGAACACACTCGTAGCAATAAACACTTTCAGCTTGCCTTGCGAAGTACAGTGCGGTGTCGCCCCAGCGGCCGCCAGCGTCTATAGCTACGTCTCCTGGTTCGATGCGGACACCAGCGCGATCACAACGATACTGTTCCAAAAGAAAGATATTTATGATCGTCCCCAAATGGCAAATCAACTTCAACTCTTCAAACTCACAGAGGTCAAGTGAACCAACTATAGGCACACCCTGTACTACGTTCGGTTTACGGAGACATCGCTTCGCTTCTTCCACCTTCCTCCAATAAAGGGGTGAGTTAGTGGGCAGCTTAACTTTCTGGGAGCCAAGCATGCGATAGAGCAGTAGTTTCACGAATAAATCCCGAGATTGAGGATCTTCGAGTAAACCGTATGTTCCCGCCAAGCCATCAACACCCAAAACTTCGGCCACCTTGTATGAATTATCTATTGGACGCCGCGACCATCGCTTCGATGCTGCTAATTGAAGGAACCTTTCCTTCGTCGCACGCACAAATGGGGTACGTGCTCCCGGGAACCGGAGATAACGATCTATAGTGTGTCGAAAGTAATTATGGCTACATGACAGCAACTCAGAGGCGATCGAAGTCCAAAAATCCGCAACTGCCGAGCGAACATCATGCTGTTGCAGCTTGGATACGGTCATCGGCCACCTCAAGGGTTCTTATTCATTGACACCTGATTTTAAGTTGATGACGATCGCAAGTCTAGTTTGTATGGCTTTGCAAGACGACCGGGGGCAGATTGGCGCGAAAGCAGGCAACCGGCGTACAATTCCGCCCATGAGAGTACAGACCGACATGCCGTGCCATTCGACCTCATCCGTAGAGGCCAACGATTAATGAGCACCGTCGTGATCGAGGTCGAAGGGCTCGGCAAGCGCAACCGGCGCGGTGAAAGGCAGCAATACAGTTCTCTGCGGGACGTTCTGACGCGGACGCTGCGAGCGCCGTGGAAAGTTTTCCAACTGACACCGGAAGAGACTTTCTGGGCGCTGAGGGACGTGGATCTGGAGGTGCGGCAGGGAGAGGTACCGGGGCTGATCGGCCGCAACGGGGCCGGTAAGACTACCCCGCGGAAAATCCTTTCGCGAATTACAAAACCGATGACGGGATGGGCGGGGATTGACGGGCGAGTTGGTAGCTTGCTGGAAGTCGGCGCCGGCTTTCACCCTGAATTGACCGGTCGCGAGAACACCTTCCGCAGCGGTGCAATCCTCGGCATGAGCAAGAGCGAGATCAAGCGCAAATTTGAAGAAATTGTCGCTTTCGCCGAGCTCGAACAATTCATCGATACACCCGTGAAGCACTATTCCAGCGGCATGTATGTCCGTCTTGCTTTCGCCGTCGCGGCACACCTGGAAGCAGATATCCTCTTTGTGAAAGTGGGAGAGTGTAGCAATCGAATTGCTCTCCTAACTACCGCCAACACCACCCGCGAGAATCGCGAGATGGACCGCGGGCGTAAGCGGACTGACGAAGTGAAACAGGCAACCGGGTCCTCCAAAGCTCATCAACCCAGGATTCCGCGGTCGCCAAGATTTGATTCGCAAGATGGTGCTGAGACCGCACCCATAGGCGACCCCGGCGAATCGCTGCACACAGCACCAGCAGGAAGGTTCTGACTGAGGATATACAGCGGCTGTCCTCTAAGCCGCCAAGGACATTGAACCAATGGCGGATTCTTCGCGCCGGGCCCACAACCCACGGGTAGAGGTAGAAAATGAATTGATGAAACTGGCGCTACGGCCGCTGTAATCTTAGATCGACTTGGTGATTTTCTTGCCTTCCGCGTCGTCCAATCCGGATGTAGCGTATTTGACTAATTCGACCACGGTCAGTGCAGAAGGGCGGACCTGCATGTGAAGTTCGATGAACAAGGCTTTGGCATTCTCGAACGGCTGGTGTAGAAATGTTACTAAGAAAACTTATTTTTCTTTTGTTGCTCTCGCCAATTGCTCTCTTCCCGCAGGGTACGGTGCGCATTGAGCGCGGTACGCTGGCCGTACGGCCGACGACTTGCCCGACAGCGCATATTTATCCGGCGCTTGGAGACTTCTACGTTGCGACAGACCAAAACCCTGTGCAAACTTTCGTTTGCAGCAAAGCGGGATGGATTTCGTTTGGCGATTCAAGTAATCCGGTAAGCTCGAATGCGATTCAATATGCTTCTCCAAATGGTAACGACTTAAACTCTGGGCTTTCTTGGGGACTCGCCAAATCTGATGTTTACTCTGCAATTTGCAATTTGCCGGGAGGGAGTTGCTCGAGACAGATTGCTGGTTCAGGCACCGTTTATGTGATTTCTGGAACGTCCGCAGCGCCAAGGTCAAGTTGTGGCATTTGGTTGATGGGACTGGCCGATCCAAACTATTCCAGGCCACCGCCTTGCTGGCTGAAAATAAGCGGCTCTACAGGTCTTGATGTTATCGGTATTGCGAATGCTACAACTGGCCCAAATGGACACAAACCCAGGGCTTTCATCGTAGGGGGGAGTGGAGCAGATAGAAACCATCCCGGCCTCGATCTTTCCGCAACGCAAAGCTCGCTGCATTTTTCAAATCTAGCCTTTGGCTATCCTGGCCGGGGCATCGTCATAGGGGAGTGCTCGGACTTCGCGACACGTACAACCACTTGCCAATCAACAACGATCACGCTTGACAACGTGACGGCGGCCTTGAATCAGTCTATCGGTACAAACGGTCCCTGCACAGATATCACCGGAGCTTCGTTTTGGATTTACATGTACCACTACGGCTGCTCGGGAATGGGTTCGCGCGCCACGGGAGGGTATCTCGCCAACAATGCCGCAGCGATTCTTCTCGATGGCAGTACAAACTACGGCACCGGGCTGATATTCATTGATCATTCCAATTTGGCCAACGGAGGGGTGAAAGTCATCCCCGGCGCGAATGGAACTAGCGTCTATGTGGATGACACATTGCAAGAAGGCGCCGGTGGCCCGTGCCCAGCGACCGTATGGTTTACCGGCTTCGGGACGGATAGCGACGCTAGATTAAGTAATCTGTACACCGCCGATTGTGCAACCGAAGCAATTATCAGGAACGATGACACCTCGGGCTACGGCCCGACCGTGTTTAATTCCCTAGGTCTGCCGAGCGGCCCTGCGACTTTCGTTAATCCTGAAATTGTTCCCGGCAGTTCAACGCTTACCAGTCCATTACTCAGCCAGCAAAGCGGATTCTTGCATGGTTACGTAATCGCCAAGACCGATGTGGCGCGGCGCATCGGAGGAGTTACGCCTGCTCGCTATGCCAACTTAGCTTATAGCAATCCGTCTCTTTGGGCTGCTGCGTCCGGTTCGAGTGGAGTGGCCGTCACCACCGGAAAAACTGATCCAATGGGCGGGACGCAGGCGGCACAGATAAAAGTGGCTTCGGGAACACAAACCATATCTTTTAATGGTGGTGGCGTGGCTTATACGGGAGGTAAGGGAGGCTGGATTGTTGGCGGAGTTTGGGTCAACACTTGGCACAGTATAACGGGCCTACAGATTGGATTTTGCCCAACCGCAGGCGGGCAAACTTTCAGCACCTCCATCTACAATCAAGGCGAATTGGGGAACAACGCGACTACTTGGCAATTTATCTGGACCGCCGGGAAAGTCTCTGCGAGCACCGGTCCTACCTGCTTCAACGCCTTGACTGCCGCGGGTGACACTCCAACTTTCTATGGTCCGGTGCTTTTCACCATACCCAAAGGTGCTTTGAGCGACAGCGAAGTGATTGAGTTTGCGGCTGCCATGGCCTCGCAGGATGCAAACTGCCCTGTCGGATCGGTCTGCAATGTCACGGGCCATCCCATCTACACCAAAGACTCTGTAAACGCGCCAAGCCTCACCCCGTCAATTATCTATAGCGCGGCAGGGACACCGCTGCCCACCTGCGAAGCGAAAATCAAAGGCCAACGGCAGTCGTCAGCGATGCTACCAGTCCGACGTACATGACTGCGTACAGGAGCGGTGGCGCAGTCACCGCAGCGGTTATCTGTGCCACAACGGAAGCAGTTATTCTTGGTTGACTCATTAAGAGTTAGAGGTGGAATCGCCTGGGCAAACGGGACGTATGCTTTCAACTTCGTTGGCTCCCAATTCGTAAATTGACTCTGGGGTTCGAACCTCACGAGCCACCATTCATCTTTGATCCGATTGAATCGTGGTAGGACCCGCTCCGCACTTTGGCGAACTCGTCACCATTCGCGATAGGTTTTTCACTGCTTCCCGCAAATGGGTTGTTGGGGATATTTTTCTGATCGAGGTTAATTATAACCATAGCTGCAATTCCAGGCCCATGACTCGGCTTCCGCTTGTTGGCCAGGAGCCTCATCTGAGTAACCGGACAAAAATATCTCCTTGCACGTCGCCAGCCGTATAGGACGATAGCATCTCCCGCAG